>NZ_CDRMUA020000001.1:290000-2757500 GCF_977007025.2 Azospirillum largimobile | reverse complement strand
CAGCTGATCTGGCTGGTGGCGCAGATGCCGTGGCGGAAGAACAGGCCGCAAGCGACCGGCTTGCGACCGTCGAGCGCCGTCACCATCAGCGCCCCATCGGTGCGGCCGCCGCCCTTGACCATGGCATTGCGCAGGCGGACGGCCAGCGGCCCGGTCATGGCGCGGAAGCCCTTGCCGAGTGCCTGGTCGTGCTCCTGCTTCATCAGCCAGGGCAGGTTGTCTGCCTTCCAATCGACGTCGAGGACGAGACCGGCCTTCTCCGCCCCGCGCAGACGCTGGCGCCAGTCGCGGGCAAGGCCGGCACGCATCGCCTCCTCGTTGCGGGTCAGGTCGAACCAGACGGTCCGGTAGCCGGGGCCGACCTTGCGGAAGCCGCAGCGGGCGAGCAGCGCCTCCGTCTCCGGTCCGGCGGGCAGTTCCGGCAGCAAGCTGGCGCGGCTGAGCGGCGAGCGCGGGCAGGCGCGGCGCAGCAGGCGGAACACCGGCTCCAGCGTGTCGGCATCGGGGATCGTGCCGTCGACCCAGAGCGGGCCGCGGTAGCACTGGCGGTCGTGGAACAGCTTCAGCATGCGGCGGTCGAGCGTCTGGACGAGCCCCAGCGGCTCTCCGCCGCGGCGGATCACGCCCAGGCGCGGGACATGGCCATAAGTGCGGCCCATGGCGCGGCCATAGGCGAAGCTCTGCAGCAGGGTCGAGCGGGGTGCGCGGGCGAACAGGGCGTCCCAATCGCCGACCGTGCCCTCGTTCCAGGCGATGTCGATGTCTGGCATCGGGGCCTCCGATGAATCAGGCCGCCGGATCAGGCCGGCGGCAGGGCGGAGGTCGCCTCTTCCACCTGGGCGAAGCTCGGACGGTATTCCGGTTCCAGCACGTTGCGCGCGTATTCGACCGAGATTGCGGGCGCGTAGCCGGACAGATGCGCGATCAGGCCGGTCTTCATCGCGTGATAGTACCTGCCTTCGGCGTGGTAGATGTTCTTCAGGCCGCTGGCGATGGGGGCGAGGAAGCCGTAGGCGACCAGAATGCCGGTGAAGGTGCCGACCAGCGCGCCGCCGATCAGCTTGCCCAGCACCTCCGGCGGTTCGGTGATCGAGCCCATGGTGTGAATCACGCCCAGCACCGCGGCGACGATGCCCAGCGCCGGCACCGCGTCGGCAACCGCCTGGATGGCGTCGGCGATGCGCTGGTGTTCGTGGTGCATCGTCTCGATATCCTCGTCCATCAGGTCGACCAGTTCGTGGGGGTTGTCGGCGCCCAGCGACATCAGACGGAGATAGGTGCAGAGGAAGGCGATGGCATGGTGATCGCCGTAGAATTTCGGGAACTGCTGGAAAAGCGGGGAATCCTCCGGCTTTTCGATGTGCTGCTCCAGCGCCAGCAAGCCCTTAGTCTTCGCGATCTTGAAGACCTGGTACATCATGGTGAGGACCTCCAGGAAGTCCTCCTTCTTGTATTTCGGGCCCTTGAAGAGGTGGCCCAGTTCCTTGCCGGTGTGGGTGACCACGGACTTGGGGTTGGCGATGAAGAACGCCCCGGCGGCCGATCCGAGAATGATCATGAACTCGAACGGCATCCACAGCACGCCCATGTGGCCGCCGCCGAGGATGTAGCCGCCGAATACGCTGACCACCACGATGACCAAACCGATGATCACGAACATCCGGTCTTCTCCCTAACCCTACCCGCCACGGACCGCAGGATGCATCCGACCGACAGAAGGCCGGAGATCGGTTGAGTTTCCGTAAACCACCCGAACGGTCTACCGCCTTCGCGACAGGCCGCGCGATCCTACCGGTGCGGATGGGTCCTGTCACGAAAGGACTGGCGGTGCAGGCTTTTCAGGCTGTGCGGACCGCCGGTCGAGCGGAGGCAGGCTGCCGGAGGAGACCGGGGCGGTGACCGGGACAGCAGGGAGGACACAGGATGGTCACAGCCGGAATACAGGAACGCCCCGGCGGCCGGGCATGGCCGGGCAGCCGGGGCGCTTGAAGCATGCGGGTCGTTAGCGGAGCGGAATGTTCATCTGGACGCTGACGCCCGGCGGCGGGGGCGGCGGGGCGTAGACGACGGCGGGCGGCGCATAGACGACCCGCGGCGGGGGCGGCGGAGCGGGAACCACGACCACCGGCGGCGGCGCGCCATAGATGACGACCGGGCCGTCGTCATGGTGATGATGCTTCTTCTTGTGCTTGTGATGGCCCCAGGCATGGCCGCGGCCATGTTCCCCCGGATCGGCGAAGGACGGCGTCGACAGAGCGGCGCCGAGCAACAGGACGGCAACCGCCGCACCGGCCGTCCTGGCGACTGCGCCGGACACGCGGCGCACGGCCGTTTCCGGCGTCCGGGATTGCTGCATGATGGCTCCGGCGTTCATCGGCCTGGTCTCCTCGGATGGGCTTGCGGCTGCGCTTGTGGCGGCTGGGTATTGACGGGGACGGGGGCGGGGATAGGGACGGCGGAGGGCCGCGTACCCATTTCGATGGGATAGGCTCTTATGCTCAGGCTTGGACTGGACCGGGTGAGACATTTTTCGGGCGGTGTCCGGCGGAAACGATTGCGGCGGCGGTCTGGGCGCCGCGCATCCTTACCCATGAAGCTGTTGATCAGGGGGCGGTATCGCTACCCATCCGGTAGGGGTAGGCCGGATGCAGCGGGCGGATGACGGATCCTTTCCGCCGTCCGCTTGATCCGATAGGCGCCGGAGAGCGTATGAGGCATCGTATGTAAGGATGTCGCCGTCCACCGCGTCTCCGACGCCGCCGATATCGACCCCAGCCGCAGAGCCGCACCGATGACTGTCCGGACCCGTTTTCATACCGTCGCACTGGCCGCCGTGGCTGCGGTCCTTTCCATGATGGGAGCCACCAGCGCCATGGCCGCCAGCAGCGAAACCAACGCTTATAGCTTCACCTTCCAGGGCATCGACGGACAGCCGCTGCCGCTGTCGCAGTTCGAGGGCAAGGCGATCCTGGTGGTCAACACCGCGTCGCAATGCGGTTTCACCCCGCAATACAAGGGGTTGCAGGCGCTGTGGCAGAGCTACCGCGACCGTGGGCTGGTGGTGGTCGGCGTGCCGTCCGACGACTTCGGCGGGCAGGAGCCGGGGACTGCGAACCAGATCAAGGACTTCTGCGAAGTCAACTATCGGATCGACTTCCCGATGACGGACAAGACGGTGGTGTCGGGCAACGGCGCCCACCCCTTCTACCGCTGGGCGTCGGACGAGATGGGCTTCCTCGCCAAGCCGCGCTGGAATTTCCACAAATATCTGGTCGGCCCGGATGGCAAGCTGGTGTCCTGGTTCTCCACCATGACCGACCCCGAAGCGGACAAGGTGCGCGAGGCGATCGAGAAGCTGCTGCCGGAGAAGGCGCCGAAGTCGTAAGGGGAAAGCGACGCAGGCCCCTCCCCTACTCCACCGCCTGACGCAGAGCGGCGGCACCCGCCCAGGGGGCGAGCGGCAGGGCGGCGGCGAGGATGCCGGCGAGCAGCAGCAGGTGCGGGCGCGGGGTCAGGCTGTTGATGGCGGCATCGATGGCGCCGGCGCCGAAGATCAGCACCGGGATGTAGAGCGGCAGGATGAGAAGCGACAGCAGAACGCCGCCCCGCCGAGCCCCCAGGGTCAGCGCGGCGCCGATGGAGCCGATCAGGCTGAGGATCGGCGTGCCCAGCGTCAGGGTCAGCACCAGCACGCCGAAGCCTTGCGCATCCATGTTCAGCAGGACAGCCAGCAGCGGGGCGGCGACGATCAGCGGCACGCCGGTCACCAGCCAGTGGGCCAGCGTCTTCGCCAGCACCGCGGCCTCCAGCGGCAGGGAGGACAGCGACAGAAGCTCCAGCGAGCCGTCCTCGTAATCGGTCTGGAACAGCCGCTCCAGCGACAGCAGCGAAGCGAGCAGCGCCGCCACCCAGATCACGCCGGCGGCGATGCGGGCGAGGATGTTCGGCTCCGGCCCGACACCGAAGGGGAACAGCACCACGCACAGGACGAAGAACATGACGGCGATGGTGGCGTCCGACCCCTGGCGCAGGGCCAGCCGCAGGTCGCGCGCCACAAGGCGCAGGAAACGGTTCATGGCCCGGCTCCCTCTTCTTCAAGGTCTTCGCCGCCACCCTCTTCATCGTCGGCGTAGGGGGTGAAGTCGTCCAGATGCAGTTCCTCGCCGCCGGGGGTGGCGATGTCGGTGTGGGTGGACAGCACCACCATGCCGCCCTCGGCGCGGTGTTCGGCGATCAGCCCTTCGAACAGGGCGATGGCGGCGCGGTCGAGCGCCACGGTCGGCTCGTCCAGCAGCCACAAGGTTGCCGGTGCGGCCAGCAGCCGCGCCAGGTTCAGCCGGCGCTTCTGCCCGGCCGACAGGTAGCGGCCCGGCACCCCGGCGATGTGCGGCACCCCCAGCCGGTCGAGCGCCGTCCGCGCATTGGCGGCCGGATCGGCGGCCCCGGCCAGCGCCGCCCAGAAGGCGAGGTTCTCCGCCGCCGTCAGCACCGGCTTCACCGCGTCCAGATGGCCGACATACTGCACCCGCGCCCGGTGGCCGTCGGGATCCTCGGCAACCGGCACCCCGTCCCAGCCGAGCGTGCCGCGCAGCGGCTTCAGCAGGCCGGCCATCACCCGCAGCAGGCTGGATTTGCCGCTGCCGTTGGGGCCGAGCAGAACCAGCGCGCCGCCGGGAGCGATGCGGAACTCCAGCCCGGTGAAGACCAGCCGGTCGCCACGCAGGCAGGTCAGCTCGGATCCGGAAAAAACGGGCATGGGACGGGTCGCGCCTCCGGTTGAGGGAGGCGCTGCTATAGCACAGGGCGGGGGAAAAGCCGGAGCAAGAATGGCGTCGCCGCTGCATGAGCCGCGCAAAGAAAAAGGCCACCGCGAGGGGGTTCTCGCGATGGCCGCGCGCCCGGCCGGGTCCGGCCAGACGATGCTCGATGGAACGGCGTCCGTTCGTCGCTGCGATGGCGCTAGGGGGGACGCCGATGCGCGCGACATGCGTCGCCGGTTGCTTGAGGTAAAATCTATTGGGAGAAAGTGGCAAAATTTGGATGCAGTTCGAGCAATCGGACGTTGTCCTGCCGCGGACAGGCGGCATCGCAGCGCTGCGCTCCCATGCGCGGGATGCAGCGCGGGGGTGCCGGGAACGGCAGGACTAAAGCCTGGCCGCTTGTTCTGAATCAACGCCTTACCCCGCCGCCCTGCCGCATCGTGGCGCCGTCGTTCCCCATCCGCTGGGAGTGTCGCGGCTTACCCGGAACCCGTCCGGGGCATGCCGGAACCCCGCCCAATCGTGTTCAGCAAGCGAGTCCTCCCATGTCGGCCTTCACGTCGGCCTTCGCAGACATTCTCCAGGCCATGCCGCCGATCGCGCGGGTGGTCCTCATGCTCGGCCTCGTGTCGGCGGCCGGCGTGGCGCTCGGTCACATCAAGATCCGGGGGGTCGGGCTGGGGATCGGCGGCGTGCTGTTTTCTGGCATCGCCGGCGGCCACATCGCCAAGCAGGCGGGCATCGCCTTCAATCCGGAGATGATGGACTTCATCCGCGACTTCGGGTTGATCCTGTTCGTCTACACCATCGGTATTCAGGTCGGACCCGGCTTCTTCGCGGCGTTGCGCCGCACCGGGCTGGCGCTGAACGGGCTGGCTCTGCTGATGGTGGGATCGAGCATCCTGCTGACCGCGGCGCTGGTGTCGTCGGGATCGCTTTCGCTGGGGTCCTCGCTGGGAGTGTTCGCGGGCGCGGTGACCAACGCCCCGGCGCTCGCCGCCACCCAGCAGGTCCTGACGGAGGTCGGGGCCGACGCGGCGGTGATGGCCCTGCCCGGCCTTGCCTTCGCCGTCACCTACCCGTTCGGCATCGCCGGCAACCTGCTGGCGATGGCCGCGGTCCGCATCCTGTTCCGCATCGACCCGGAGGCCGAAGCCGCCCGGTTCGAGGAGTGCCGGCGGGCCGAGGTGTCCAAGCTGGAGACGATGGATCTGGCCGTGCGAAACCCGGAGCTGGAGGGCAAGGCGCTCGGCTCCATCGACCTGCTGTGCGGCCAGGGGGTGATCGCCTCGCGCCTGCTGTGCGACGGCAAGCTCTGCGTCCCGCACGACGACACCCGCCTGAAGCTGGGCGACGTGCTGCATGTGGTCGGGCCGCGACAGAAGCTGGAGCAGGTGCGGGCACTGCTGGGGCAGGAGTTCGAACAGCCGCTGACCACCAAGGGCACCGACCTGAAATGGGAACGCATCGTCGTCACCAGCAATGGCGTGCTGGGCAAGTCGATCGCCGCCCTGAACCTGCAGGAGGCCCACGACGTGGTGGTCAGCCGCGTCAACCGGTCGGGCGTGGAACTGGTGCCGACCCAGGCGCTGAAGCTGCAGTTCGGCGACATCCTGACGGTGATCGGCCGGCCCGAAAGCCTCGCCGCCGTCGGTCAGGTCTTCGGCAACTCCGCCCGCAAGCTGCAGCAGGTGGAGATGATCCCGCTGTTCCTGGGCATCGCGTTGGGCGCGGCGCTGGGCGCCATCCCGATCTTCCTGCCGGGGATGCCGGCGCCGCTGCGCCTGGGCCTTGCCGGCGGGCCGCTGATCGTGGCGCTGATCCTGGGCCGCGTCGGCCATGTCGGGCCGCTGGTGTGGTTCATGCCGCCTGCCGCCAACCTGGCGCTGCGCGAGATCGGCATCGTCCTTTTCCTGGCCGTGCTGGGCATCGCGTCGGGCGACCGCTTCGTCGCCACCCTGGCCAGCGGCGCCGGATGGCCGTGGATGATGTGGGGCGTGCTGGTGACGCTGGTGCCGCTGCTGCTGACCGGGCTGATCGCGCGCGGGCTGATGAAGCTGAACTTCCTGACCATCTGCGGCGTGCTGGCCGGCGCCCAGACCAACCCGCCGGGGCTGGCCTACGCCAACGCGCTGGTCGCGTCGGAGGCTCCGGCGCTGGCCTATGCCACGGTCTATCCGCTGGCGATGTGCCTGCGCATCCTGGGGCCGCAGATTCTGGTACTTTTGTTGTGGTGACGCATCATTTTCCGACACAAGCGGCACAACGTGCGCGGCGTGTGAAATCCGCGTTGCGGAACGCCTACGCGCCGGTCTAGCCTGTGCCGCAATGGTCAGACCATAACCAGTCCCCACAACCCTGCCGGTTCCCACGCATGCATCGCCATCCGCCCGTCAGCGACTCCGCACCCGCCGCCGTCGTCGTGGAGGATTTGCACAAGCGGTTCGGCGAGCTGGAGGTGCTGAAGGGCGTGTCGCTGACAGCGCGCGAAGGCGACGTGATCACGCTGATCGGTTCCTCCGGCTCGGGCAAGAGCACGCTTCTGCGCTGCATCAACATGCTGGAGATCCCGGACGATGGGCGCGTCGTCATCGGCGGCGAGGCCATCGGGCTGAAGAAGACGCGCCGCGGCTCCACCGTCCCCGCCGACACCCGTCAGGTGGAGCGCATCCGCACGAGCCTCGGCATGGTGTTCCAGAGCTTCAACCTCTGGACCCACATGACGATCCTGGAAAACGTGATCGAGGCGCCGGTGCATGTGCTGGGCGTGCCGAAGGCGGAAGCCGTCGACCGCGCCCGCGGGCTCCTGGACAAGGTCGGTATCTTGGGCAAGGCCGACGCCTACCCGGTCCAGCTGTCGGGCGGGCAGCAGCAGCGCGCGGCCATCGCGCGCGCGCTCGCCATGCAGCCGAAGGTGATGCTGTTCGACGAGCCGACCTCGGCGCTGGACCCCGAGCTGGTCGGCGAGGTTCTGCGCGTCATCCGCCAGCTGGCGGACGAAGGCAGCACGATGATCCTGGTGACGCACGAGATGGGCTTCGCCCGCGAAGTGGCGTCCAAGGTGGTATTCCTGCACCAGGGGCGGATCGAGGAGGAGGGGTCACCCGACAAGGTGCTGACCGACCCCGACTCGGACCGGGTGCGGCAGTTCCTCTCGCGCCATCTGTCCGGCGCGGCGTGAGGGGACGAGGCAGAGGGCAGGACCGGACCGTCAGAAACAGCCCGGCCCCCGACAAGGGCGGAAGAACGGGCGAACCGAACAGAGGAGTGTGTGCGTTGAAGAAGATCGTTTCGGCCCTGGCGCTGGGCGCCATGATGGCTGTGGCCGCGGCGGGCGCCGCCGGCGCCAAAGAGTGGAAGACGGTCCGCATCGGCAGCGAGGGCGCCTATCCTCCGTGGAACGCCACCGACACCTCGGGCAAGCTGATCGGCTTCGAGATCGACCTCGCCAACGACCTGTGCAAGCGCATGAAGGTCACCTGCGAGTTCGTCGCCCAGGATTGGGACGGCATCATCCCGGCCCTGCAGCAGGGCAAGTACGACGCCATCATGTCGGCGATGACCATCACCGACGAGCGCAAGAAGGTCATCGAGTTCTCGGCCCCCTACGGCACCGAGCCGTCGGTCTTCGCCGTTCTGACCGACTCGCCGCTGGGCAAGGCGCTGAACCTCGGCGCCGACCGCATCGACCTGAACGACCAGGCCGCCGCCAAGCCGGTGCTGGACAAGCTGGCCGAGGCGCTGAAGGGCAAGTCCGTCGGCGTCCAGGTGTCGACCATCCAGGCCGACTTCATGGACAAGCATCTGCCGAAGGTGACCATGCGCACCTACGACAAGATCGACAATGCCGGCATCGACCTGAACTCCGGCCGCGTCGACGCCATGCTGGGCGACCGGTCGGTGGTCGAGGCGGTGCTGAAGGCGACGCCGGGCAAGATGGTCGTCGTCGGCCCGAACTTCATCGGCGGCGTGATCGGCGAAGGCATGGGCGTCGGCCTGCGCAAGGACACCGCCGACCTGAAGGCGATGTTCGACAAGGCCATCGGCGAGGCGCTGAAGGACGGCACCGTCAAGAAGCTGAGCACGCAGCATTTCGGCTACGACATCTCCCCCAAGTAAGGCGACCAGGACAGGCGGACCTCCGGTCCGCCCATCTGATCGGAACGGCGCCCGGCGGCCTTTGCGGCAACCGGGCGCCAGCCGTTGCCTGATCGTCGTTAGCTGACCCCGTACGGCCGGCCTTCCCGTGCCGCGCCCGGCGGGCCTTACCGGGCGTGCCAATGCTGGAACTCCTTTCCTTCGGTCCCAATGGCTGGGGCGGACAGCTTCTGATGGGAACCGCGATGACGGTCGCGGTCGCCGTGTCGGCCTTCGCCTTCGGCATTCTCGTCGGATCGCTCGGCGCTTCGGCCAAGCTCAGCCACTCCCTGGCGCTGAACGTGGTGGCCGACATCTACACCACGGTCGTCCGCGGCATCCCCGAACTGCTGGTCATCTATCTGCTGTTCTTCGGCGGCAGCAGCGTCGCCACCTCCATCGCCGCCGCCTTCGGCTATGACGGGCGGGTCGACCTGAACGCCTTCACCATCGGCGTGCTGGCGGTCGGCCTGATCTCCGGCGCCTATTCGACCGAGGTGATCCGCGGTGCGGTGCAGTCGGTCCCCTTCGGCCAGATCGAGGCGGCGCGCGCCTGCGGGATGAGCCGCTGGCTGATCCTGCGCCGGGTGCTGGTGCCGCAGACCCTGCGCTTCGCCCTGCCCGGCCTCGGCAATGTCTGGCAGCTGACGCTGAAGGACACGGCGCTGGTGTCGGTGACGGCCCTGGCGGAGCTGATGCGCGTGACCCATCTGGCGGCCGGCGCCACGCGCCAGCCCTTCCTGTTCTATGGGACCGCGGCCGTGCTGTACCTGCTGCTGACCACCGTTTCGACGGCGCTGTTCAACCGCGCCGAAATCTCCGCCAACCGCGGCGTCCGGAGGGCATGAGGCCATGAACTGGCAACTGATGTGGGACAGCCTGCCCCGCATGCTCGGCGGACTGTCGCTGACGCTGCAGCTGATCGTCGGATCGCTGGCGCTGGGCGCGCTGGTGGCCTTCGGCGTCGCGCTTCTGCGGCTGTCCGGCAACCGCGTGGTGGAGACGCTGGCCGCGGCCTATGTCTTCGTCTTCCGCGGCACGCCGCTGCTGGTGCAGATCTTCCTGGTCTATTACGGGCTGGGCCAGTTCGAGTTCATCCGCGAGAGCATCCTCTGGCCCTTCCTGCGCGAACCCTACTGGTGCGCCATCCTGGCGCTGACGCTGAACACCGGCGCCTACACCAGCGAGGTCCTGCGCGGCGCCATCCTGTCGGTGCCGCAGGGGCAGGTGGAGGCGGCACGGGCCTGCGGCATGTCGCGGGCGCTCGCTTTCCGCCGCATCGTCCTTCCGGTGGCGATCCGCCAGATGCTGCCGGCCTATGGCAACGAGGTGATTTTGATGGTGAAGGCGACCTCGCTCGCCAGCACCATCACGCTGATGGAGGTCACCGGCATCGCCCGGCGCATGATCGCCCAGACCTTTGCGGTCTTCGAGCTGTTCATCGTCGCCGGGGCGATCTATCTGGTGCTGAACTTCGTCGCCACCCGCCTGATCAAATTCGCCGAATGGCGCCTGACCCCCTACCTGCGGGCGCGGGCGTAGGTAAGGATAGCGCCCTTATCCCCTGCGACGATGTCCCCTCTCCCCCGCTCACGCGCAAACTTCGTTTGCGCTGACGCGACAGGCGGACCTTCGGTCCGCCGAAAGCGGGGAGAGGGTCAGGGTGAGGGGGACGCACAGCGACAATCCCCGAGTATCCTTACCTGAGAAAAGAAAACGCCGCGGCTCGTCCCGAGACGACCGCGGCGCACTTCCTTCACCCAACCCTCTCCCCAGCGGGCAGAGGGACCATCACCTCACTGCCCCAGCATCTCGAAGGACGGCGGGGCCGGGTCGACCACGCGCGATCCGTTGGGCGTGATCTCCATCACCGCAAGCCCGCGTTCGACCATGCCGTCGGCGCGCAGGCGGAACAGGCCGTCCAGACCCTCGAAGCCGTTCGGGTTGGTCATCGCCATGCGGTCGAAGGGCACCGGGCCGCCGCTGCGGGTCAGCACCGCGGCGATGGAGGTCGCGTCATAGGCCAGCGTGGCGATGCGCGGCGGCTTGCGGCCATAGACCTGCTCGAACTGCGACTCGAAGCGGGCGCGGGTCTGCGGCGCCGGGGCGGCGTACCAGGCACCGACCAGCGCCGGCTCCTGCCCCAGGGCGCCCTGCGAGCTGTCGTCCCACAGGCCGGTGCCCAGCAGCTTGACCTGCTGCGGCTGCACGCCGCCCGCCGCCAGCGCCTGGGCGATGCCCTGGGCGCGCTGCCCGCCCTCGGCCAGCATCACCGCCTGCGGCTGCGGCGTCACCTGCGCGACCTGCTTGGCCGGGACCGACAAATCGGTGATCGCCGGGTCATAGCGCTCGACCTGTGTGGTCATTGTGCCCAGCCGCGGGCCGATGGCCTGCATGGCGTTGACAACGGCATCGCCATAGGGAGAGCGCGGCGCCAGAACGGTGAAGCGCGTCGCACCGCGCGAGCGGGCGAAGCCGGCGACGCGGCCGACCTGATCGGCCGGGACGAAGCCCATCACATAGGTGCCGTTGCCTGCCTGGGTCGCGTCGTTGGTGAAGGCCAGCACGTCGACGCCCGCATTCTGGGCGATCGGCCGAACCGCGGCGACGTCGGCGGCGAACAGCGGGCCGATGATCAGGCGGGCGCCTTCGGCCAGCGCCTGGCGCGCGGCGTCTGCCGCACCGCTCGGCGTGCCCTTGGTGTCGCGCGGCAAAAGCTGCAGCTGGTCGCCGGCCATGTCGAACAGCGCCATCTGCGCTGCGTCCAGCATGGCCTGTCCGATGGCCGCGCTCTGGCCGCTGAGCGGCACCAGGACCGCCACCTTGACCGGGCTCTGCGCGTCGGGCAGGGGAGCCACCGGAGCCGGAACCGGTTGCGGCGCTTGTGCCACCCGCGGCGGCGCGCTTACAGTCGAACAGGCCGACAACAGGCCGGCGACCAGCAAGGCTGCCACGCCGTGACGTTTCAGACCCTGTGAGAAAGCTGTTGCCAAGCGTGCCACCAATCATCTCCACATCTGCTGAAACGGCCGCCGATACCGAAGGCGAGACCCAAGGCATGGTTCAAAGTGGCGCTCAAGGTAGCCCCCTCGCCGCGCCAAGTAAACTCGCGGGCGGACTCCATGTCGTCGCTACCCCCATCGGAAACGCCGCGGACATCACGCTGCGGGCACTCGACACGCTGAAGCGGGCCGATGCCATCGCCTGCGAGGATACCCGCGTCACCGCCAAGCTGATGGGCATCCACGCCATCCACACCCCCTTCGTCTCCTACCACGAGCACAACGCCGCAAAGATGCGTCCGGTCCTGATCGGCCGCATGAAAAAGGGCGAGGCCATCGCGCTGGTCACCGATGCCGGCACGCCGCTGGTCTCCGACCCCGGCTACAAGCTGGTGCGGGAATGCGTGGCGGAAGGGGTGGCGGTGACCACCCTGCCCGGCGCCTCCGCCCCGCTGGTGGCGCTGGTGCTGTCCGGCCTGCCGACAGACCGCTTCCTGTTCGCCGGCTTCCTGCCGAACAAGAGCAGCGCGCGCCGCGCCACCGCAGGCGAGCTGAAGGGCGTGCCGGCCACGCTGGTCTTCTTCGAATCGCCGCAGCGCCTGCCGGAGTCGCTGGCCGACCTCGCCGACATCCTCGGCCCGCGCGAGGCCGCCGTCGCCCGCGAGCTGACCAAGCTGTACGAGGAGGTGCGGCGCGGCACCCTGCCGGAACTGGCGGCCCATTACGCCGAGGCCGGCCCGCCGCGCGGCGAGGTCGTGCTGGTCATCGGCCCGCCGGGCGAGGAGGCGACGCCCGGCGAGGCCGACGTCGACGCCCTGCTGCGCGAGGCGCTGACCCGCCTGTCGGTGCGCGACGCCGCCGCCGACGTCGCCGCCCGCACCGGCCAGCACAAGCGCACCGTCTATGCGCGTGCGCTGGAACTGGCGCGGGAGGAGAAGGGCAAATGACCGACCTGGATGCGCGGCGCCTGCGTGCCGAAAGCCTGGGCCGCCGGGCGGAGGCGCTGTGCCGCCTGTCGCTTCGGCTGCGCGGCTACCGCATCCTGGCCAGCCGCCTGCGCACGCCGATGGGCGAGATCGACATCGTGGCGAAGCGCGGAAAGACCATCGCCATCGTCGAGGTGAAGGCGCGGGGCGACTGGGACACCGCCAACGAGGCGCTGAACGCCCGCCAGCGCGGACGGCTGGCCCGTGCCGCCCATGCCTTCCTGGGCGCCAATCCGCGCTATGCCGGCTATGTCTTGCGCTTCGACGTGATGCTGGTTACCCCTTGGGCTTGGCCCCGTCATCTGGTCGATGCCTGGAGACTGTGAGGGGATGAATTTGAGGGGGCGACAGTCTTGAGCAACCGCGCGGAAGCCCGCGAAATCCTGCGCCGCATCGGCGACCAGCCGGACGACGAGATCGATCTGGCCGAAGCCGCACTGGCGCTGGGCGCGCTGGAGCTGCCGAACGCCGACCTCGCCCCCTACCGCGCCCATATCCGCGCCATCGTCGAGGATCTGGCCGCCCGCGTCGCGGCGCAGGATCGGGCGGAAGACAACTTGGAAGCACGCATCGCCCATCTCCACGCGGTGATCGGCGGGCGCCACGGCTATTCCGGCGACCACGACACCTACGACGACCTGCAGAACGCCAACCTGCTGCGGGTGATCGACCGCCGGCGCGGCCTGCCGGTGGCGCTGGGCATCCTCTATATGCATGCCGCCCGCTCGCAGGGCTGGCCGATGGTGGGGCTGAACTTTCCCGGCCATTTCCTGGTCCGCATCGAGAAGGACGGGGCGCGCGCCATCATCGACCCCTTCAACGAGGGACAGACCCGCAGCGTCGTCGACCTGCGCGACCTGCTGAAGGCCACCGCCGGCAGCGCCGCCGAGCTGGAGCCCGGCCATTACCAGCCGGTGTCGAACCGCGACGTGCTGCTGCGCCTGCAGAACAACATCAAGCTGCGCCACCTGTCGGCACACGATGTGCCGAAGGCGCTGGAGGTGCTGGAGGCGATGCGCCTGTTCGCGCCGCACGAGCCGGCGCTGTGGCGCGAGACCGGCCTTCTGGAGGCCCATGCCGGCAACCTGAAGGACGCCATCACCGCGCTCGAGACCTTCATGGCGCTGACCGGCGACGACCATCACCGGCACCAGACCGCCTCGCTGATCCAGCAGTTGAAGAACCGCCTGAACTGACCCCGTTCCAGAGGGACCCGTCATGAGCCTCGCCGTCGCCTTCCAGATGGACCCCATCGAGTCGATCAACATCGACACCGATTCCAGCTTCATGATGGCGCTGGAGGCGCAGAAGCGCGGCCATCGCCTGTACCATTACCACCCGCGCGACCTGATCCTGACCGGCAACCGCCTGACCGCCCGCGTGCGCGAGATGACGGTGGTGCGCCAGCGCGGTGCCCATTACATGCTGGGCGAGCCGGTGGCGACCGACCTGTCGACGATGGACGTCATCCTGCTGCGGCAGGACCCGCCCTTCGACATGGCCTACATCACCTCCACCCATCTGCTGGAGCATGTGCAGCCCAAGGTTCTGGTCGTCAACGACCCGGCCGAGGTGCGCAACGCGCCGGAAAAGCTGTTCATCACCAAGTTCCCCGACCTGATGCCGCCGACCCTGATCACCAGCGACAAGCAGGCGATCCTCGACTTCCGGGCGGAGCACAAGGACATCATCGTCAAGCCGCTGTTCGGCAACGGCGGCGCCGGCGTCTTCCACCTGAAGCCCGACGACGAGAATCTCGGCTCGCTGCTGGAGATGTTCACCCAACTCTACCGCGAGCCGGTGATCGTCCAGCGCTACCTTCCGGAAATCCGCCAGGGCGACAAGCGCATCATCCTGATCGACGGCGAACCGGCCGGCGCGGTCAGCCGCATGCCGATGGAGGGCGAGGCCCGCGCCAACTTCCACGCCGGCGGCAGCGCCAGGAAGACCGAGCTGACCGCGCGCGAGCGCGAGATGTGCGCCGCTATCGGCCCGGTGCTGCGCGAGAAGGGCCTGGTCTTCGTCGGCATCGACGTGATCGGCGACTACATGACCGAGATCAACGTCACCTCCCCCACCGGCATCCAGGAGATCAACCGCCTGGACGGCGTGCAGCTGGAAGCCCTGCTGTGGGACGCCATCGAGCGCCGCCGCGCGGGGAAGTAAGAACGCGCCGACGCGCGGGGAAGTAAGGATAGCGTACGCGGGAGCGAGACGAGGGTTTGTGCAATTTTTTCGGGAAGCCGAGGCTCGCATACCCTTGCGGGCAATCGGCTCCGGACTTATCTTGAACCGTGGGAGCGGCGGCTCGTACCCCGCCGCTCCCTGGTCCAGCCTTAGCCCTGGTAGAGGTCAAGCAACCGCTTGATGATCTCCAGGACAAGGACCAGAAGGGTAAGGATCTGTTTCATCCTTCTTCTCCTTCTCGTGTGGCGGGGGCGGCGGGTCCGCCCCCTCCCAACCACACGAACGCGGCGGTAGCACACAAGCGCATTCAATACAACCGGGGCCACCCATCCGCGACGATCCGCGCGGACGGCGATCAACCGTGCGCCGCGCCTTGACCGGTGGGCTTCGGGGGGCGATAACTGCCGCCTCCCAGAGTTTTCGAGCGAGACCACCCGTGAACCGCATTTTCTCCGGCATGCAGCCGACCCGGCAGCTTCACCTCGGCAACTATCTGGGGGCGCTGCGCAACTGGGTGGAACTGCAGAACAGCTACGAGTGCATCTTCTGCGTCGTCGACCTGCATGCGCTGACCATCGACCAGGACCCCGAAGTCCTGCGCAACAACATCCGCGAGGTCGCCGCGGCCTACATCGCCGCCGGCATCGACCCGGACAAGAACATCCTGTTCAACCAGTCGGTCGTCTCCGGCCATGCCGAGCTGAGCTGGATCCTGTCCTGCCACACGCCGCTGGGCTGGCTGAACCGCATGACGCAGTTCAAGGAAAAGGCCGGCAAGCAGAAGGACATGGCCAATCTCGGCCTCTATGCCTACCCGACGCTGATGGCCGCCGACATCCTGCTGTACAAGGCCACCCATGTGCCGGTGGGCGAGGACCAGAAGCAGCATCTGGAACTGGCGCGCGACATCGCCGGCGCCTTCAACCGCCGCTATGAGACCGAGTTCTTCCCGCTGCCCGAGCCGCAGATCCTGGGCGAGGCGACGCGGGTGATGAGCCTGCGCGACGGCAAGAAGAAGATGTCGAAGTCGGACGAGTCCGAATATTCGCGCATCAACATGACCGACGACGCCGACACCATCGCGCAGAAGATCCGCAAGGCGAAGACCGATCCGGAACCCCTGCCAGAGACCGTGACCGAGCTGGAGGCCCGCCCGGAGGCCGACAACCTCGTCACCATCTACGGTGCGCTGGCCAGCCAGTCGCGCGAACAGGTTCTGGCGCAGTTCGCGGGTGCCCAGTTCTCCGACTTCAAGAAGTCGCTGGTCGACCTGTCGGTGGAGAAGCTGGCACCGATCACCACCCGCATGAAGGAACTGCTGGCCGACAAGGCGGAGATCGACCGGCTGCTGAAGAAGGGCGGCGAGCGCGCCGCCGCCATTGCGGAGAAGAACCTGAACGACGTGAAGGACATCATCGGCCTGCTGCGGCCGTAAGGATGCAACCATAAGGATGTCCTGCCCGTGACGGCCCCCATCCTGCTCACCGGCTTCGCGCCGTTCGGGACATCCCCGGACGGCGAGCCGAACCCCGCTTCGGAGCACCCCTGGGCCGCCGATCCAACCGCCCTGCTGATGGACCGGCTGGCGGGGGAGCCGGGGGTCGTCACCGCCACCCTCCCCCCTCTCTATGACGCCTGCGGCGAAGCCTTCGCCGACCTGCTGGCCGAACACCGGCCGCTGGCTGCGCTCGGCTTCGCCTATTGGGAAGCGAGCGATTACATCCGGCTGGAACGTCTGGCCTGGAACCGCGACGAAAGCCCGCTGGCCGACGCCGCCGGCACGGTGCGCGAACACGCCGACATCGTGCCGGACGGGCCGACCGCCTATGGCAGCACCCTGCCGGTGCCGCGGGTGATGCGGGAATTGTCGATGGCCGGGATGCCGGTGACCTTCGGCGACTTTTCCGGCGGCTTCCTCGGCAACCATCTGTTCTACCGGTCGCGCCACGTCATCGAAAGCGCCGACCTGGACGTCCCTTACGGCTTCTTCCACATGCCGCCGCTGCCGGAACGCGCGGCAACGCTGCGCCGCTTCGGCGGGCTGAGCCTGGAGCGGCAGGAACTGGCGGTGCGCACGCTGGTGAGGATGCTGCGCACGGCGCTGAACGGGATCGCCTGAAGATAAGATCAGGCCGTCTTGGCTGGACGGCGCTGGTCGGGCGGGTTCACGATGGCGCGCAACGCGTCCAGGAACTCACGGCCCTTGTCGGTCAGGGTGACGATCTTGCGGCGGCGCTCGCGCGGGTCTTCCTGCGCCTGCACCAGATCGAGGCCGGCCTTGCCGAAGCTGTGCCAGCGGCTAAGCGCCGCGACGTTGCGCGACGCGGAGGATTGGGCGATGCCCAGGCGTTCCGCCAGTTCGCCGATGGAGATGCCTTCGCTCTGCGCGATGGTCATGAAACTCAGCGCATACTGGATGGGCAGGTCGGGGTCGAGCTTGCGGAACGCCTCAAGCACCTGGACGACGGTAAGGACCTCGTCATGACGAACGCGGGCCGGCATTCAGCAGGTCTCCGCGGCGCCGCGCGCTATGCAGCGCGGGAGGGTGGTCCCCAACGGGCCGGTGTGTAGATGATGTTCAGGCGTCCAAGCCATAGGATGACTTCCCCGTTTTCACGCCGCAGGTCGAAGGACCCGGCCGGCGATGCCCAGCGGGCGTGTTCAACGAAGAGACGGTGACCGCAAAAACCCAGAAAGACACACATGGGATCCTCTCGATATCCGGAATTCACGTTCGAAGGGTGCGGGAAGAAGGCGGGCCGGCTGGGCATGATTGGCGGCCATATGGGCGGCCCAATTGGCGGCGGTGGCGGCCGGATCGCCCGATCGGCGAGTCCGGGCGGTGGTTACGATGGCTTTCATCGATACTCTCCAGGGGTTGAGTGATGCCGGCGTGAGAGGCCGGCGGATCCGGTATCGCCGCTCAGCGATACGGTTGCAAGGTCAAAAATGTCCGCGCGTCCGATAGGTTCCGATCGCGGATATGAAAAGGCGGAAGACGGCACGCGAGTGGAGGCTCTTCTCCGTCCCCGGCCTCTCCGTCCGCCAGTCCGATGTCGCGCCGCAGGTGGTCGCACAATCGGCCCGGTCCGGAGGATGCCCCGGAATCGAGCCAGCGGCTCCGCAACGCCGTCCATAAGGTCGGCATGATCTGCTCCTTTGCCTGAAAGGCCCCGAATGCCGGGGGCTCTGGAGGCGAAATAGTTCCGCAGTCGGATGTGTTCCGTCAACCTGTCCGTCGGTGGATCGGCGTGTCCATTCGGGAGCGGCGTGACCATTGCCGCACGCCTGTGGCAAATCGGCACCGCTCGCGCACGGTTTCTCCAACGGGCGGGATGGCGGCGGGCGCCTATGGACAAGCAGGGGGCTGGTCGGTCAAACAAAGCCGTCGGCGGTACTCCGTCCATCGGCTTCCTATCCATCGGTTCCGGATCGTCCATTCGTGTTGATCGCCCTCCACCCCGTATGGCCGACAGCGGTGCGCTCCGCCCTGACGCGGCGGGCGGTCCCGGCGGTGGTGGCGACGGCGGTGGCCATGGCCGTCGCGACGATGGCGGTGCTGTGGACCGGTCCGGCGGCAGCGGAGGCGCGCTTCACCCCAGGTCCCTGCTGGTTCACCGTGCCGGAGGGTGAGGCGGCCTTGTGCGGAACGGTGGCGGTTCCGGAACGGCGCGACCGCCCCAACAGCCGCAGCCTGCGCCTGCCGGTCGCCGTCCTGCTGAGCACCGCCCGCCAGCCCGCCCCCGACCCCGTGCTGTTCCTGGAGGGCGGTCCCGGTGCGTCCCCCTTCGGCAGCAGCGAGGCGACGGAAGAGCGGATGGAGGTGTGGTGGGAGCTGTCGGCCCCCTTCCGCCGCGCCCGCAACCTGATCCTGTTCGATCCGCGCGGCGTCGGCCGGGCGGAGCCGGACACCGACTGTCCCGAACTGGACGGCGTCGCCCCCACCCGCGGCACCCGGCCGCTGACGCGCGAACAGCGGGCGGCGGCGGAACGGGCGGCGGTCAGCGCCTGCGCCGCCCGGCTGACGGCGGCCGGGCTGGACGGCACCCAGTTCTCCACCCCCGTCGCGGCGGAGGATGCGCTCGACATCGCCACCGCGCTGGGCGCCCAGCGGATCAACCTGTTCGCGGTGTCCTACGGCACGCGGGTGGGTCTGGAGATCCTGCGGCGGCAGGGCGGCCGTGTCCGCACCGCGGTGTTCGACAGCGTCTACCCACCCGACGTCAACGCGCAGGAGGAGGCCGGCTGGCTGGCGCAGCGGGCTTATCGCCGGCTGTTCGACGATTGCGCCGCCAACCGCGGCTGCCGGTCGGCCTTCCCCGATCTGGAAAAGCGCTTCCTCGACCTGGTGGAGCGGCTGGAGCGCAACCCGGTCGACATCATCGTCGGCGACCACGAGACGCGCCGCGCCTTGCGGATGACCGGCGGGATGGCGATCGCCGCCGGGCTCGAAGCGCTGGCGATCAGCGAGGCGGTCCCCCTCGTGCCGACCATCATCGACCGCGCCGCCCGCGGCCAGTATGCGACCCTCGCAGAATGGGCGCCGGCCAACTGGCTGGGCGACCCGGAAATCGCCGACGGGCTGGTCTTCTCCACCGAGTGCCGGGAGTCGGTCAACAGCGCCGAGCCGCTGAAGCGTGCCGACAATGCCCGTCGCTATGCGCCCTACGGCCTCGTCGCCACCGACGATCCCGGCCAGCGCGTCTGCCGCCTGTGGCCCGCCGGCCACCAGGAAGCGGCCGAACGGCTGCCGGTCGCCAGCCCGGTTCCGGTCCTGCTGCTGTCCGGCGCCTACGACCCGGTCACCCCGCCGGAATGGGGCGACCGCGCCGCCGCCACCCTGCCCAAGAGCCGTCATCTGGTCTTCCGTGCCGCCAGCCACATCGTGACCTCCAGCGAGGACTGCGCCATGGCCGCCGCGGTGACCTTCGTCGAGCAGGAGTCGGTGCCGGCGACCGTCTGTCCGGGAGCGGCCAAGCCGCCGGTGTTCGAGCGGCCGTGAGGGCGTCAAGTTTGGTTGCCCCCTCCCTCCCACGGCTTCGCCGCGGGTCCTTCCCTCCCCCTCCTTTGGCGGTGGAGGGACAGGAAGCGGCAGTCCCCTCTCCCTCGAAGAGGGGGAGGGTTAGGGAGGGGGCATTCGTCAGCCCACCCCCCTCACCGCCCCGGCGCGATCCGCCGGTAGCTCAGAGCCTCCGCAATGTGGCGGCGCCTGACCCCCTCCACACCGTCGAGATCGGCCAGCGTCCGCCCCACCCGCATCACCCGGTGGTAGCCGCGGGCGGACAGCTTCAGCCGCTCCGCCGCTTCGGTCAGCAGGGCGCGGCCGGGAGCGTCGGGAGAGGCTACTTTTTCCAGCAGTTCGCCGTCCGCCTCGGCGTTCGTCCGCACCGCCCGGCCGGCCGGGTAAGGACCGAAGCCGCCATAGCGCTCCGCCTGGATGGCGCGGGCGACGGCGACGCGGGCGGCGATGTCGGCACTGCCCTCCGCCGGGGGCGGCAGGCTGAGGTCGGCGGGGCTGACCGCCGGCACATCGATGTGCAGGTCGATGCGGTCGAACAGCGGTCCGCTGATTTTCGACTGATACTCCATGGCGCATTTCGGCGCCCGGGCGCAGGCGAGCGAGGCGTCGTCGAGATGGCCGCAGCGGCAGGGGTTCATCGCCGCCACCAGCTGCACGCGCGCCGGATAGGTCACATGGTGGTTGGCGCGGCTGACCACCGCCTTGCCGGTCTCCAGCGGTTGACGCAACGCCTCCAGCAGCGGGCGGGGGAACTCCGGCAACTCGTCGAGGAACAGCACGCCCTGATGCGCCAGGGAAATCTCGCCCGGCTTAGCCCGCGTGCCGCCGCCGACCAGCGCCGGCAGGCTGGCCGACTGGTGCGGCGAGCGGTAAGGGCGCTGGCGCAGCAACCGTCCCTCCTCCAGCAGCCCGCCGACACTGTGGATCATCGACACCTCCAGCGCCTCCGCCGGGTCGAGCGGCGGCAGCAGGCCGGGCAGGCGGGCGGCCAGCATCGACTTGCCGGAACCGGGCGGTCCGATCATCAGCAGATTGTGCGAGCCGGCGGCGGCGACCTCCAGCGCGCGCTTGGCGGTCTCGTTCCCCTTCACGTCGCGCAGGTCGGGCGGCGGCGCGTCCTGTTCCTGCAGCCGCGGCTTGGGCGGGGTCAGCACCTGGGTGCCCTTGAAGTGGTTGATCAAGGCCAGGAGGTTGGCCGGCGCCAGCACGTCTAGATCGGGACCGGCCCAGGCCGCCTCGCCACCGCAAGCCGCCGGACAGATCAGACCGCGGTCGTTGGCCAGCGCGTCGATGGCGGCAGGCAGCACGCCGGCCACCGGGGTCAGTGCCCCGTCCAGCGCCAGCTCACCCAGCGCCACGTAGCGGGCGATCTCCGCATCCGGCAGCACTCCCATCACCGTCAGCAGGCCGAGCGCGATCGGCAGGTCGAAATGGCTGCCCTCCTTCAGCACGTCGGCGGGAGCAAGGTTGACGGTGATCCTCTTGGCGGGCAGCGCCAGCCCCAGCGCGTGCAGGGCGGCGCGCACCCGCTCCCGGCTTTCGCCCACCGCCTTGTCGGGCAGGCCGACAACGGTGAAGGCGACAATCCCCCCGGACATCTGGACCTGGACGTCGATCCCCAGCACCTCGATGCCCTGGAACGCCACCGTGTTGACGCGCGCAACCACCACTTCACCCCGGAAGAGACGCCCGCTCGGGCATAATGCACGCGATTGTAGTCATCGCAACATCATTGCGCCAGCGCGGGATGAGTGCATGCGGTCGCTCCGGCTCCGGCATGCCCGCCCGGCGCAGGGAACGGTTGTCGCAGCCGGCGCGCCGCCTAACATGAGGGCAACCGCATTCCCGGCCGCATTCCCGGCACGCATCGTCGAAAAGGAACCGCCACCGTGCAGCTTCACCTGAGCACCTGGGCCGAGGTCGAGGCCTACCTGAAGACCTCCAAGGGCATCATCATGCCGATCGGCTCGACCGAGCAGCACGGGCCGAACGGGCTGGTCGGCACCGACGCCATCTGCGCCGAAGTCATCGCGAAGGGGGTCGGCGACGCCACCGGCGCGCTGGTCGGCCCGACGATCCCGGTCGGCATGGCCGTCCATCACATGGAATTCCCCGGCTCGATGACGCTGAAGCCGTCGACGCTGATCGCGGTGCTGCGCGACTATGTCGGCTCGCTGGCCGAACACGGGTTCGAGCGCTTCTTCTTCGTCAACGGCCATGGCGGCAACATCGCCACGCTGCGCGCCGCCTTCTACGAAATCTATGCGGAGAACCGGGCGCTGCGCGGCCGCGATGCGCCGGACCTGCGCTGCACCCTGGTGAACTGGTGGGAGAACGGCGAGGTCGGCCGCCTGTCGCGCGAGCTGTACCAGGGCAAGGAGGGTTCGCACGCCACGCCCAGCGAGGTGTCGGTAACGCAATACGCCTATCCCGATTCGATCAAGACCGCGGTGATGGAACCGGAACAGGCGCCGGCCGGCGGGTTCCACGACGCCCGCGACTTCCGCCGCCGCTACCCGGACGGCCGCATCGGCTCCGCCCCCGGCCTTGCCCGCCCCGAGCACGGCCAGCGCCTGTACGAGGCCGCGGTCGGCGCCATCGGCGCCCAGTACCGCGCCTTCCTGGCGGAGCAGTAAGGACGTCCCACGGTCGCAGGTGAGCGGGGCATCTTCGCCCCGCACGTTGATTCGGTGATTGGACCTGCCTAAATTCGGACCGGTCGACGGGATTTCCAGTCCGCGTCGACCGCATCCGAAACGACGGTCCTCTTCGACGTCCATGATCAACGAGCTGAACCAGCGATCGCGCGAAGTCTTCCGACTGATCGTCGACGCCTATGTGGCGTCCGGCGAACCCGTCGGCTCGCGCACCATTTCGCGGCGGCTTGGCATGGCCTTGTCGCCCGCGACCATCCGCAACGTGATGGCCGACCTGGAGGAGCAGGGGCTGCTCTACGCCCCGCATACCTCCGCCGGCCGCATCCCGACCGACGCCGGCCTGCGCATGTTCGTCGACGGCCTGCTGGAGATCGGGTCGCTGACCGAGGACGAGCGCGCCTCGATCGAAGCGAAATGCTCCGCCTCCGGCCGCGCCTTCGCCGACGTGCTGGGGGAGGCGTCGACCATGCTGTCCGGCCTGTCCCACTGCGCCGGGCTGGTGGTGGCGCCCAAGACCGACCGGCCGCTGAAGCATATCGAGTTCGTGTCGCTCGGCCCCGGCCGCGCCCTCGTCGTTCTGGTGAACGAGGATGGGCTGGTCGAGAACCGGGTGATCGAAGTGCCGATGGGGGTCCCCACCTCGACCCTGCAGACGGTGTCGAACTTCCTCAGCGCCAAGCTCGCCGGCCGCACGCTGGACGAGGCCCGGCAGGAGGTTCTGCAGGAGATCGAACAGCAGAAGACCCAGCTGGACGAGCTGTCGCGCAAGGTGGTCGCCGCCGGGCTGGCCACCTGGGCCGGCAGCGGCGGGTCGAATGCCGGCCAGCTGATCGTCCGCGGCCAGTCCCGCCTGCTGGAGGACGTCACCGCGCTGTCCGACCTGGAGCGCGTGCGCGCCCTGTTCGAGGCGTTGGAGACGAAGGAAACGATGCTGCGCATGCTGGACGCCACCGGCCGCGGCGACGGCGTGCAGATCTTCATCGGGGCGGAGAACGTGCTGTTCAACCACTCCGGCTGTTCGATGATCATTTCCCCGTTCCAGAACAGCCGCGAGCAGGTGATCGGCGCCATCGGGGTCATCGGCCCGACCCGCATCAACTACGCCCGCATCATTCCGCTGGTGGATTACACCGCCAAGGTGGTCAGCCGGCTGATCGGCTGACCACCCCCACCTCGCCTCACTCCCCGCCATACTGACCAAGCAAGAATTGAGAAAACCATGAGCGAAGAGCAGAACAAGCCCGCCGACGCCACCGTGGAGCCGACCGAGGCCACCGCCGAGACCGCCAACACGGGCGCCGCCAACGGTGCCCCCAACGGTGCCGATGCCGGTTCGCCCGAGGACCGCGTCGCCAAGCTGGAGGCGGAGGTCGCCAGCCTGAAGGACCAGCTTCTGCGCGCCATGGCGGAGACGGAGAACACCCGCCGCCGTGCCCAGCGCGACCGCGAGGACGCCACCAAGTTCGCCGTGTCCAGCTTCGCCAAGGAACTGGTGTCGGTCGCCGACAACCTGCGCCGTGCGCTGGACGCCGTCCCGGCCGAGGGCCGCGAGCAGGACGACATGCTGAAGGGCCTCGCCGTCGGCGTCGAGGCGACCGAGCGTCAGCTGTTCGCCGCCTTCGATCGCGCCGGCATCAAGAAGCTGGATCCGGCCGGCGAGCCGTTCGACCCGAACTTCCATCAGGTCATGTTCGAGATCGAGAACACCGGCAAGGCCGCCGGCACCGTCGTCCAGGTGCTGCAGCCCGGCTACACCATCCATGGCCGCCTGCTGCGCGAGGCGATGGTCGGCGTTGCCAAGGGCGGCGACGCCGGCGGGCAGCACGTCGATACGAAGGCGTAAGCATACAGTCTCCGCAAAGCCCCCGGTTCAGCGGCGATGCCGCCGGGCCGGGGGCTTTGCGTTGTTCGGAATAGGGGACGCCAGCGGTTGACGGTCACCGGGAAATTGCCTAGGCCTTTCCCTTATTCCTTTCGGCCGAGCAACCGGAGCCGCGTTCCATGCCCCCCTCTGCGCCCAAGAGCGTTCTGACCGTCGACGATTCCAAGACCATCCGCGACATGGTGGGGTTCACGCTGAAAGGCGCCGGCTATGAGGTGGCGGAGGCGTCGGACGGCACTGCCGGCCTCGCCCTGGTCAACCAGCGCAAGTTCGACTGCATCATCACCGACCTGAACATGCCGGGCCTGGACGGGCTGGCCCTGACCCGCGCCATCCGCGCCTCGGCCCTCAACCGCGCCACCCCGATCCTGCTGCTGACCACCGAAGCCGATCCCGCCAAGAAGACCGCCGGCCGCGAAGCCGGCGCCACCGGCTGGCTGGTGAAGCCGTTCAATCCGGAAAAGCTGGTGGAGACGGTGCGGAAGGTCTGTCCGTAAGCCGTCTCTCTCCGGGATTTCCCCCTCTCCCCCCCGGGGAGAGGGTCGGGGTGAGGGGGATGCATAGGGTGGATTACGTGAGGAGCGGAAACTGCGCGATCTTTGAAAATCCTCGCCGCGCATCCCCCTCACCCTAACCCTCTCCCCGGGGGGGAGAGGGGACTTCGGAGCGCAGAGGCCGCGCCACCAGAAACTCCCCCTCGGGGTCATGCGCAGCGAAGCGCTGCTGTGCCTTGCCACGGTCGGCGACGGCGTAGCAGTAGACGCAACCATGCGGACAGCTGTCGTAGTCGCCGATGTCTCGGCTCTCCGCGCACAGGCAGCCGGGCCGGTTGCCCTTCTCCCTTGCCGCGACCGGATACCCCGCCACGTCCGACAGCCGAACCGCATCGACGCAACGGGCCGGCGCCGTGCCGGGCGTGTCCACCAGCTCCGGCTGGGTGCAGAGCGTCAGCGCCATCCCCTCCCCCGCCGCGATGCCGGCCAAATCCGTCAGCAGCTCACGCTTCTCCGCCCCTTCCGGATCGCGCCAGCCGATGCCGGCCGCGGCGAGGTTGCGGGCGGTCTTGCGGTAGGGCTGCAGGAAGGACACCACCACCTCCTCGGTCGCCCCGCGCAGCGAGCGCGCGATGGCGGCGAAGGTCTCGCGATGCCAGTCCGGCGGCGTGGCCTCGGTCAGCGCGATGGGATCGTAGCGCCAGACCGCCGCACGCGGTCCCCAGCGCTCGCGCACCCGTGCCATATGGCCGACTGCCGTCTCCCAATCGGGAACCGAACGCTCCAGCGCGGTCGGCAGGCCGGTGACGCTGTACTGCACGACGAAGGGAAAGCCCCGTTCCGCCACGCTGTCGAGCGCGCCGAGAAACGGCCCCAGATTCTTGGTCCAGAAGATGAAGCCATCGACCGCCGGCCGGGTCAGGTCGATACGGTAGGTCTGGCCGCCATAGGGATTGACCATCCGGCAATAGCCGGCATCCAGGCGGTTCAGGAACCAGCGCCCGTAGAAGGCGGGAATGTCGGTCTTGTAGCTGGCGGAGATGATCATGCAGCCAGCATGGGAATGCCGGCCCGCCGCATCAAGGGCGGGCCGGCATCAACAGCTGGTTGCCTGACGCTTTGACGTACAACATAAAGCCCCTCTCCCCTTGCGGGAGAGGGGTTGGGGTGAGGGGTGCTGCTCGGCCTGCAAAGGCGAAGGCAAACTTCGGCCCGGCAAGTCTGCCGACGCCACCCTCACCCCAACCCCTCTCCCATCGAGGGAGAGGGGCTTGAACCGATTGGCTTACAGTCTTACTGGACGGCGCGGACTTCGACCACTTCGGGGATGTAGTGGCGCAGCATGTTCTCGATGCCGTGCTTCAGCGTGGCGGTGGAGCTGGGGCAGCCGGAGCAGGCTCCCTTCATCGCCAGATAGACCACGCCCTTCTCGAAGCCCTGGAAGGTGATGTCGCCGCCGTCCTGGGCGACCGACGGGCGGACGCGGGTGTCCAGCAGCTCCTTGATCTGCTCGACGATCTCCTCGTCGTCGGCGTTCGACGCCGCGGCATGGCCGTCGCCGCCGTCCTCCAGCAGGACCGGGCGGTCGGCGGTGAAATGCTCCATGATGACGCCGAGGATCGACGGCTTCAGCAGGAACCAGTCGCGCGCGTCGGTCTTGGTGATGGTGATGAAGTCGGCGCCCAGGAACACGCCGACGATCCCCTCGATCTCGAACAGGCGCTGGGCGAGCGGCGAACGGGCGGCATCCTCGCGGCTGGTGAAGTCGGCGGTGCCGCGTCCGAGCACGTCACGCCCCGGCAGGAACTTGAGAGTCGCCGGGTTGGGCGTCTGCTCGGTCTGAATGAACATGGTCTGGTCCTCCATCGGCGGCGGAATGGAACCGCCGGAGCGCCCGGGATCGGGACGCAAAACGATTGGGGGAAATCTGGGCCGAAACGCCGGGCGGATCAAGGACCCCGGTTGTGTGGGTATTCGGCATCCGGCATGCGCCGCTATCCTTACCTGCGTGTTCTCGCTTACGTGATCGCGTCCAGCGCCTCGTTGCTGAGGCCGCCGGGGACGATGGTCAGCGGAATGCGCAGGCGCCCCAGCCCGCGGCCGGTGTAGTAGGAGATCAGCGGGCCGGGGCCTTCCGGGTCGGTGCCGGCGGCCAGGACGAGGATGGATATGCTGGGCTCCTCCGCGATCAGGGCCAGCACCTCCTCCAGCCGGTTGCCCTCGCGGACATAGAGCGCCGGCAGGGTGCCGGTCAGCTGGTTGACCTCGCGCGCCAGCTTCTGCAGCTTCTGCTCCGCCTCGGCGCGCTGTTCCTCGCGGATCAGGTTCTCCACCGCCAGCCAGTGCTGCATCTCGCCCTGTTCCAGCACGGTCAGCAGCGCCACCTTGCCGCCCGACTTGCGGGCGCGCAGGCAGGCATAGCGCAGCGCCACCTTCAGCTCGGGGCTGTCGTCGACCACCACCAGGAAGATGCGCACGGGCGTGGGAGTCTGCGTCGCGTCGGTCATCTCGATATCCCTCTCGGCTTAGACCCGGCGGAATGCGGCGCCGGCCGCCCAGCCGGCCGCGATGGCGCCGATGACGGCGGCCACCCCGTAGGTGACCGGGCGGTTGCGGGCGAAGTCCGACACTTCGGCGCTGAACCCGATCTTGGACACCACCAGCGGCGTGGTCTGGGCGCTGACCACGTCGCCGTCACGAATCAGCAGGGCTTCGACATTGTACAGCCCGGTCGGGACATTGGCCGGAAAATAGATGTTCGTGCGGAACAGCCGCTCGCCCAGGAAGGCGACCTGTCCCATTGAGATGGCGTACAGCCCCTGGCGCTGCTTGTTGCGGATCAACGCGCTGCGGTAGGCGGCAAGCTGTTCCGGCGGCAGGGTGGCGTCGGCCGGCAGCTGCAGTTGCGGCAGGCCCAGCTGGTGGCGCTCCAGCACCGGGCGGCCGACCAGCTGGTCGAGCGGGCGGCTGACCGCCACCGTGTAGAAGCTGGGCACCTGGTCGAAGCGCAGGCTGTCGGTGTTCATCCACATGCCGGCCACCCGCTCCTTCCGGCGGACGGTGGCGGGCGCCCGCGGGCCGGTGACGACGATGGCGACGTCGCCCGCCCCGTCGGTGGTGCCGAACAGCACGACCTCCGTTCCGGTGAAGCCGGTGGTGATGGCGATCAGGTGGCTGGACAGGTCGGCGACCAGCTGCTGCGCCCACACCGTTGCCGCAACCGTGCCGCCCAGCAGCAGCCCGGCCAGCGCCGCCGCCCCCTGCACGAGCAAGCGTTTCGTGGGCCTACGTTTGGTCCACACGGCCATCACCGCACCCCCATGGTCAGGGTGAACAGGTCGTCGGGGCGCGAGAACAGGTCGAAGGCCAGCTTCAGCGCCACCGCCACCACGATCGTCGCCAGCGCCAGACGGGCGTTCTCGCCGCGCAGGCGGCTGCCGGCCTTGGTGCCGAACTGCGCACCGACCACGCCGCCGATCAGCAGCAGAAGCGCCAGCATGGCGTCCACCGTCTGGTTGGTGGCGGCCTGCAGCAGGGTCGCCGCCGCGGTGGTGAAGATGATCTGGAACAGCGAGGTGCCGGCGACCAGACCGGCGGGCATGTTCAGCAGATAGATCATCGCCGGCACCAGGAGGAAGCCGCCACCGATGCCCATGATCGCCACCAGCATGCCGCCGACCGCCCCGATCCCCGCCGGCAGCAGGGCGGAGATGTAGAGCTTGGAGCGCTGGAACCGCATCTTGAACGGCAGGCCGTGCAGCCAGATGTGGCGGTGCAGCTTGCCGCGCCTGGCCGTGGGCGCGCGGCGGCGCAGGATGGCGCGGCTGCTTTCCACCAGCATCATCCCGCCGATGGTGCCCAGGAAGAAGACGTAGGACAGGGTGATGGCGATGTCGATCTGGCCCAGCCGCTGCAGGATGCCGAAGATCCACACCCCCACCGCGGTGCCGACCACGCCGCCGCCCAGCATCACGACGCCCAGCTTCACATCGACATTGCCGCGCCGCCAGTGGGCGAGCACGCCCGACACGCTGGCGGCCACCAGCTGGTTGGCCTGGGTGCCGACGGCGATGGCGGGGGGAACGCCGATGAAGATCAGCAGCGGCGTCATCAGGAATCCGCCGCCCACCCCGAACATGCCCGACAGGAAGCCCACCAGCCAGCCCATGCCGAGCACCAGCAGCGCGTTGACCGACATCTCGGCAATCGGCAGGTAGACTTGCATGGGTGGACGTGTCTGTCGGCAGCGGAGGGAGCGGCAGCTTACCCGAGCCGGCGCGGTGGCGGAAGACCGCAGCGCCGGCCTTTGGGGCTAGACGTCAGGACACCGCGGCGTGGAAGAAGACCTGATAGCCCCCCTTGTGCGGGAAGACATGCTCCGCCTCGCGCCGGGCGGACTGCATGTCCAGCGCATGCACCAGCACCCGGTTGCCATAGCGCCAAGCCGGGTTCACCGGCTTCCCGGCGGCGCGGGCGGCGGCCGCGACGGTGGTGTCGTACTGCACCTCCGCCCGGAAACCGCGCCGGTTGGCGGCGGGAGTGCCGAGGACATGCAGAAAGACCGGCGGCTCCTTGTCCAGGGTGTCGATCTGGCGCTGGAGATGGTTGGCCCGCTGTTCGGCGGCGGACAGGCGGCCCTTCGCCTCCTCCAGCCGGCAGGTCAGGTCGGCCAGCGCCTCCGTCTCCGCGCGCTGGCGTTCCTTCAGCGGCAGGACCGAACGCCGCATCCGCTCCAGCCCGGCCGCCCGTTCCCAGCCGCGGCGGAAGCCGATCCAGCTCAGGTGGCACAGCACCGCCAGCGCCGCCAACAGCGGGACCACCGAGTCGAGGATCGTCCGCACCGCCTCCATCACCGCACCATCCCCTTGCCTTCATGCTTGCCCTTGGCACGTCCATTGCTGAACCGCCGACAAGCACGCAGCAAGGAGCGTGCCGGAGGGACGGATGGGCAATCGGTTGCGTGCGGACGGCACGACACGGGAGACGGGGCGATGACGTCGGACGCGCCGCTGCTTCTTGTCCTGGAGATGGTGATCCTGCTGGCCTGCCTCAGCTGGATCACCGTGTCGATCATCCGGATCGGCCACCGGATCGCCGCCGTCCAGCGCCGCAAGTCGCAGCTGCGCCAGGGACGGACCGAGCTGACGCAGACCACCGAGGCGCTGCGCCGCGACATGCGCCGCAACGAGGCCGAACTGCGCCAGACAGAAGAGGCGATCGCCGTGCGCACCGCGCAGGCGGCGGAGCTTCAGCGCCGGCTGAACGACCTTCGCCGCCACGGCCCCAGGGAATACACGCTGCTGAACGAACGGTTCGGCGACAAGGACCGGCTGTGGCTGCTCACCGTCCCGCGGCCGGACCGTCCGGAACGCTGGGCGGTGGCCGCCCCCGACAGCGGGACGGCGATGGCGCTGCTGTGCGCCAGGATCACCGTGCCGGAACGGCCGGTGGTGGACGACCAACTGAATTAGCGCAAAAAACGGAACCGGCCGCAGTTGCAGAATGCAACGCGGCCGGCAACGTGGTCGCGAAATGACGCGCAATTCGCGCTTACAGGACGCCCTTCGAAGCGACCAGGTCGCGCAGGTTCACCTCCGGCCGGGCGCCGACATGGCTGATGATCTCCGCCGCGGCGATGGCGCCCAGACGGCCGCAGACCGCCGGAGACAGGCCGCGGGTGTAGCCGAACAGGAAGCCGGAGGCATAGAGGTCGCCGGCGCCGGTGGTGTCGACCACGCGCTCGACCGGCTCCGCCGCCACCTCGACCACCTCGCCGCCGGAGACGATGACGGCGCCCTTCTCGCTGCGGGTCAGCGCCGCGGTCTTGCCCAGCCGCTTCACCGCGGCCAGTGCATCCTCGAAGCGGTCGGTGCCGTAGAGGGCGCCGATCTCATGCTCGTTGGCGAACAGGATGTCGACATGGCGTTCCACCAGATCGACGAACTCGGCATGGTGGCGGTGGACGCAGAAGCTGTCGGACAGCGACAGCGACACCTTGCGGCCGGCGGCATGGGCGATCTCGGCCGCCTTGCGGAAGGCCTCCTTGGCGCGGGGCGGGTCCCACAGATAGCCTTCCAGATAGGTCACCTGCGAGCCGGCGATCAGCGCCTCGTCGATGTCCTCCGGCCCCAGCTCCACGCAGGCGCCGAGATAAGTGTTCATGGAGCGCTGGGCGTCCGGCGTCACCAGGATCAGGCAGCGCGCGGTCGGCGCCCCGGCAACCAGCGGCGCGCTGTCGAAGGCGACGCCCGACGCGCGGATGTCGTGCCGGAACACGTCGCCCAGCTGGTCCTTGGCGACCTTGCCGATATAGGCGCCGCGGCCGCCGAGCATGGCGATGCCGGCCATGGTGTTGCCCGCCGAGCCGCCGGAGACCTCCACGCCCGGACCCATGCGGCCGTACAGCTCTTCCGCACGAGCGGCGTCGATCAGCGTCATCGCCCCCTTCTCGATGGTGTTGGCGGCGAGAAAGGCGTCGTCGGCGTGGGCGATCACGTCCACGATGGCGTTGCCGATGCCGGTGACGTCGTAGGCAGACGCGGCCATGGGCTCTCCTGACAGGTCAAGCGGTGAAGGCGATGTTGCGGCGCGAGTATAACCGCGGGCGCTCACATCACAAGTGCGGCTCCTGGAAGCACTCCCGATGTTTCCCTGTTGCGCCCGTGCCGGCAGTAGCTTGCATGATGAAAGTGACTATGCCACTGTCGCCGCCATGCGACGCACCCGGCTGACCGATGTCCCCTGCCCCATCGCCCGTGGCCTCGACGAGGTCGGGGAATGGTGGTCTCTGCTGATCCTGCGCGACGCGATGCGCGGCCTGACACGCTTCGACGAGTTCCAGCGCAGCATCGGGCTTGCCACCAACATGCTGACCCGCCGCCTGCAGGCCCTGGTCGAGGCCGGGCTGCTGGAGAAGCGGCCCTACCAGGAACGTCCGCTGCGCCACGGCTATCATCTGACCGACAAGGGACGGGATTTCCTGCCGGTGCTGGTCGCCATGGCCGACTGGGGCAGCCGTTGGCTGCTGCCCGGCGGGGCGTTCCGGCTGGTCGACAGCGAGACAGGGCAGCCCGTCGACCCGGTGCTGGTCGACCGGAACAGCGGCGAAGCGGTCCGGCCGGAGCGGCTGCGTCCGGAATTGACGATCCCTGCAAAGGACGAAACGCAATGAGACGAGTCGTGGTCACCGGTCTGGGGGCGGTCACACCGCTCGGTGCCGGCGTGCTGCCGAGTTGGCGCGCCGTTCTGGACGGGCGGAGCGGCATACGGGCGATAACCGGGATCGATGTCGCCGACCTGCCCTGCCGCATCGCCGGCCAGGTGCCGGAAAGCGGCGATGCGGCCCCGGATGCCGTCTTCGATGCGGATGCGGTGGTTCCGCCGAAGGACCAGCGCAAGATGGACCGCTTCATCCTGCTGGCGCTCGCCGCCGCGGAAGAGGCGGTGTCCGATGCCGGCTGGCGCCCGGCGGACGTGGAGGCGCAGGAGCGCACCGGCGTGCTGATCGGCTCCGGCATCGGCGGCCTGCCGGGGCTGGCCGAGACGGCGCTGACCCTGCACGAGAAGGGGCCGCGCCGCATCTCGCCCTTCTTCGTGCCGTCGATGCTGATCAACCTCGCATCGGGCCACGTGTCGATCCGCTACGGCTTCCGCGGGCCGAACCACGCGGTCGTGACCGCCTGCGCGACGGGGGCGCACGCCATCGGCGACGCGGCCCGGCTGATCGCCATGGACGACGCCGACGTCATGCTGGCCGGCGGCAGCGAGGCGGCGCTCTGCCGGCTCGGTCTGGCGGGCTTCTGCGCCGCCCGCGCCATGTCCACGGGCTTCAACGACGACCCGGCCCGGGCGTCCCGCCCCTGGGACCGCGACCGCGACGGCTTCGTGATGGGTGAAGGAGCCGGCGTGCTGGTGCTGGAGGAGCTGGAGCATGCCCGACGGCGCGGAGCCAGGATCTATGCCGAGGTCACCGGCTACGGCCTGTCGGGCGACGCCTACCACATCACCTCCCCGGCGGAGGACGGCAACGGCGCCTTCCGCGCCATGCGCGCCGCGCTGAAGCGGGCCGGGCTGGCGCCGGAGGAGGTCGATTACGTCAACGCCCACGCCACCTCCACCCCGGCCGGCGACCCGGTGGAGATCGCGGCGGTCAAGCGCCTGTTCGGTCCGGCGGCGGCCGGCCTTTCCATGTCCTCGACCAAATCGGCGACCGGCCATCTGCTGGGGGCGGCGGGTGCCGTGGAGGCGATCTTCGCCATCCTGGCCCTGCGCGACCAGGTGGCCCCGCCCACCATCAACCTGGACGCGCCGTCGGAGGGCTGCGACCTGGACCTCGTGCCGCTGCGGCCGAAGGAGCGGCGTATCCGTCATGTCCTGTCCAACAGCTTCGGCTTCGGCGGGACCAACGCAGCGCTGGTGTTCAGCCCCTTGGCGTGACGGGGGTGACGGAATGGGGGACTGGAACCCGGGGCTCGCCCACCGTAGATATGCGGGCGGCCGCGCGCCCTTCCCCCACCGCCTCACGGACCGCCGATGATCCGCGCCCTTCTGCTCGCCTTCTCCCAGCTGACCGATCCCCGCGTGCGCCGGGTGGTGTGGACCGGCATGTTCGTCTCGGCGCTCGCCTATGCGCTGCTGGCCGGCGGAACGTGGTGGGCACTGTCGGTGACGCCGCTCAGCGGCTATGTCTGGCTCGACACCATCATCGACCTGCTGGGCGGGCTGGGGGTGCTGGTGGTGGCGTGGCTGCTGTTCCCGGCCACCGTCGGCATGGTGTCGAGCTTCTTCCTGGACGAGGTGGTCGAACGGGTGGAGGCGCGCCACTATCCGGCCCTGCCCGCCCCGCGCCAGGCCGGCTGGCTGGAGGAGCTGGCGACGGCGCTGCGCTTCCTGATCCTGGTTCTGGCGATCAACTTGGTGGCGTTGCCGATCTACATCTTCGCGCCGGGCCTGAACCTGATCGTCTTCTACACCGTCAACGGCTATCTGATCGGGCGGGAGTATTTCGAGATGGTCGCCCACCGGCGGCTGGACCGGACGTCGGCGCGGATGCTGCGGCGGGCCCGGCCGCTGAAACCTTTTTTGGCCGGGGTCGCCATCGCCTTTCTTTCGACAATCCCCTTCGTCAATTTGCTGGTCCCGGTCGTCGCCAGCGCCTTCATGGTTCATGTCCTACAGTCCATGTCGGCTCCCCTTGCGGCGGGCCGGACGACCGTGATACGCCGCTAGGCGGCACGGCCGCACACCGTCGCCTGCCCGGCGGCGCCCTTCCGGCACCGGGCCTCCAGCCCTCCGGCCCATCCCGCCACCCGTAGTCCAGATTGGGGGAACCGCTCATGCTGTTCGGACGAAAGACTCCGCCCGCCGCTCCCAAGGCCGACAGCCCCGCCCCACCGCAGCCGGGTGCCCGTCCGTACGCACCGGGCGAGGCCGGCGCCGTCTCGTCGCCGCTCGCCTCGCTGAACAATCCGGTTCCCGGCCAAATCCCTGGGCACATGCCCGGACAGATGCAGGGCGGCGACCCGACATCCGCCGTCGCGGCCGGCGCCGCCGCACCCAGCATGGCCCACGCGCTGGCCGATGCGCAGCACGCCGCACCGGCTTATCCCGATATGCCTTCCGCCTCGAAGGGACCCGACATGAACAGCATTCCCAAGCCCCCGACCGCGCCGTCCGTGCCCGGCGCCGGTTTCAAGACCGATGTGCCGCGCCGCGTCGTCGACATGCCGGGCTCGGCCCCGCGCCAGCCGTCGATGCCCGTCGGCACCCCGGCGGCCCCGGTCGCCGCCGCTCCGGTTCCGCCCGCCCCGGTCGCCCCGGCCATGCCGGAGCAGCGCCGCCTGACCGTCGGCCGCGACATCTCCCTGACCGGCGAGATCGGGTCCTGCGACGTGCTGGTGGTCGAGGGCACGGTGGAGGCCAAGCTGCGCGAGGGCCGTCTGGTCGAGATCGCGGAGTCCGGCCTGTTCAGGGGCTCGGTCGACATCGAGGAGGCAGACATCGCCGGCCGGTTCGAGGGTGACATCGCCGTCCGCGGCCGTCTGACCGTGCGCTCCACCGGCAAGATCACCGGGTCGATCCGCTTCGGCGAGCTGGCGGTCGATGCCGGCGGCCAGCTGATCGGCGACATCCAGATCTACGGAGCGGGCACCAAGCCGGCCGCCATCACGGCCCCGGCGCCGGTCGAGCAGGCCCCGACGGCCGAAGCGGTCTGAACCGCTCCAGACGCAAAAAAGCCCGGCTGGCTCCCGCCATGCCGGGCTTTTTCGTGCCTCGACTTCATTATGGGGCACGGGTCAGGCGATGACCTTGTCCTTGAAGGCGCAGAGGTCGGCCACGGGGCAGATCGGGCAGTCGGGCTTGCGGGCCTTGCAGACATAGCGGCCGTGCAGGATCAGCCAATGGTGGGCATGGCGGCGGTAGAGCTTCGGCACCGCCTTCAGCAGCTTGGCCTCCACCGCGTCCGGCGTCTTGCCGGGTGCGAGCCCGGTGCGGTTGCCGACGCGGAAGATGTGGGTGTCGACGGCGATCGTCTCCTCGCCGAAGGCGACGTTCAGGACCACGTTGGCGGTCTTGCGACCGACGCCGGGAAGCTGTTCCAGCGCCTCGCGGTCGCGCGGCACCTCGCCGCCATGGCGTTCGATCAGCAATTCCGACAGGCGGATGACGTTCTTCGCCTTGGTGTTGAACAGGCCGATCGTCTTGATGTAGTTGCGCAGCCCTTCCTCGCCCAACGCCACCATCCGTTCGGGCGTGGTGACGATCTTGAACAGCGGGCCGGTGGCCTTGTTCACGCCGACATCGGTCGCCTGGGCCGACAGGACGACGGCGACCAGCAGCGTGTAGGGATTGACGTATTCCAGCTCGCTCCGGGGTTCCGGGTTGGCGGCGGACAGGCGGCGGAAGAATTCCTGGACGGCGGCGGGCTTCATGGCAGCCACCATAGCCGCAACGGCCGGGGTTGCGCCAGCGCCGGGGAAGCAGGTGCCGGAATGCGGCGAACCGACCCAAACTGCAGCGCTGCATCGCAGATTGCGACAGAAATGGAGAGAAATCACGCCAATCCAACAGAATTCGTCGCAGGAATGGCGCTTCTCCCCGGATCCGGTGGTGGCGTATGATTTGCTGGTCGGCAAGACACCGGCCGAACGCCTGTGCTTGAACCATGGATCTTCCTGGTTGTATTGCGCGGTCAGGATAAGGGTATATGGATATGACCGCTTCTTATCTTGTGGAAGTCAGGGACTGGGGACTGCACGTCCGGTTGCAGGGTCCGCTGTCGATCGACCAGCGCGATGCCGTCGCCCGCCAGGTGGAGGTGCAGTGCGCCAACCTGGGCAGCCGCGGCACGCCGTGGAGCAGCCTGATCGAGTTCGACCGTTTCGAAATCGACGACTTCCGGCCCGAGATCGTCGTCGCCCTGATGACGCTGGCTCGGCGCTGCGGCCAGCTGCGCTGTGCGGTGGTGATGACCGACTGGCATTGGGCCTCGGTGATGGCCGATGCGATGATCGCCGCCGGCACCGACGATCAGGCACGGATCTTCGTTCAGGCGGCAGGCGACACCGCAGATGCGCTTGAGGAGGCTTCCGCCGACGGGATGCCGGCTGGCGATTTCGCCAAGATGGACAGCGCCATGGCCTGGGTGCTGCACGGCGGCGTGGTGCCGATGGTGTCGAAAGCGGCATAACCCCGCCGTTCCAATACTTAATCGGCACTTGATCGGCGGATCGCTTTTCAACGGGCGGTTTTCAGCAGCGCGCCGGTCGTCTAATATTGCCGCCATGCCCATCGACATCTCCGACTCCCGGCCCGGCGACCAGCCCCACGGCCGGCCGGACGGTCAGGCCGGCGACGCTCCCCAGGGGGATCACGCCGGCAGCGGTCCCGTGCGCGTGTTCTTCGACGCCATCCTCCACCCCCACCGCAGCCTGGGCCGCAACGGCTACCGGACGCTGATGGCGGTGGTGATCCTGCTGAATCTGGTCGTCGCCGGCATCTTCATCGCCAACGGCGCCTGGCCGGTGGTTCCCTTCTGCGGGCTGGACGTGCTTGCCCTGTGGCTGGCCTTCCGCGTCAGCTACCGCTCCGCCCGCCAGTACGAGCGGGTGCGGCTGACCGAAACGTCCCTGACGGTGCAGCGGGTTCACTGGAAGGCGCCGGAGCGGCGCTGGTCCTTCCATCCCTATTGGCTGCGGATCACCCACAACGAGCGCGCCGACCACGACAGCCGCGGTCCGGCCGGTCAGGTCACGCTGAGTTCGCACGGCCAATCGGTAGGCGTCGGCAGCTTCCTGTCGCCGGCCGAGCGGTCCAGCTTCGCCCGCGCGCTGGACGACGCACTGCGCAGCTGGCGCCGCCCGCCCTGCCCGCCGACACCGGCGGAGTAAGGATGGCACCACGGCGAAGACGGCAATGAAAACGCCCGGCAGAGCCGGGCGCTTTCCTCTCCATGCAGTCGGAGCCTTGCCCCTCACGACCCCTGGCTGAGCGCCTCCGCCAGCGCGCGGTCGTGCGGGTTCTGGCCGACGACCAGCTGCATCGACTGGGTCGGCATGGCGATGCCAAGCTCGTCGAACTTCTTCTTCAGCAGGCGGTTGAACTCGCGGCTCACCCCCCACTGGCGGGTCGGGCGGGTCTTGAACTGGGCCAGGATGTTGATGCCGGTATCGGACAGCTTGTCGACGCCCAGCACCTCCAGCGGGTTCAGGATGTCGGCGGCGAACTGCGGCTGGGCCTGCACCTCGGCACCCGTCTCCTTCAGCACGGAGATGATGCGGTCGGGATCCTCGCGGTTGGACACCGTGACGGTGAACAGCGTGACCGAGAAGTCCTTGCTCATGTTCTTCACGGTGGTCACGGCGCTGAAGGGCACGGAGTGGACGGCGCCGGCGCCGTCGCGCAGGCGGATGGAGCGGATCGAGATCGCCTCCACCGTGCCGGAATGGCCGCCGCCGACATCGACCACGTCGCCGACCGACACCGTGTCCTCGAACAGGATGAACAGGCCGGTGATGATGTCCTTGACCAGCGTCTGCGATCCGAAACCGATGGCCAGACCGACGACACCGGCACCGGCCAGCAGCGGCGCGATGTTCACGCCCAGTTCCGACAGGGTGATCAGCGACACCATCGTCACCAGCAGGATCAGGAAGGCGTTGCGCAGCAGCGGCAGCAGCGTGCGCATGCGGGCGCTGCGTTCGATCCGGGTGCCGTTCTTGTCGGTGGCGCGCAGCAGATGCTCGATCAGCGCGCTCACCACCTCCCAGGCGACGATGGCGCCGGCCAGCAGCAGGCCGATGGAGATGGTGCTGCCGACGATGCGGCGGCCGGCGGCGGATTCGACCAGCCCCAGCGTGTCGACGCCCCAGCCGTTCAGCGCAACGCCCAGCGCCACCAGCCAGATGATGATCTTGCCGATGCGCTGGACGATGGGGAGATAGTGGAAGGCGCGGGTGTGCAACTGCGGCAGGTTGCCGGCCAGATCGCGGTTCATGGTCAGGCCGCGGCGTAGCGCCCGGTTCAGACCGCCCACCAGCAGCCGGGCCACCACCACCGCCACCACCGTCACCACGGTGCCGCGGGAGAGATACTCGAAGCCGCCATAGACGTTCAGCACCCAGACGCCCAGCGTCACCACGACATAGAGGATGGCAAGGACGTGCCAGATCTCGGCGAAGCGGCGGCGCGCGGTGCGCAGGACCGCCCCCTGCCCTTCCGCCTCGCGCCGGGCGGTGGCCAGCGGGTCGCCGTCGCCCGACAGCGGGTTGCCGCGCATCCAGTCGGCCACGGCAACGCGGTTCTGCAGGATCAGGACGATCGTCATGGCGGCGAGCACCACGCCCAGCAGCTTCAGCAGCGCGCCGTAGGCACCCAGCGGCAGGCCGAGCACATAGGCGCCCTCCGCCAGGAAATACCCATAGACGGCGACCGCGATCAGGCGGCGCGACCAGACGTAACAGCGGCGCGCCCCGGCGTCGCTGGTCTGGACGATCCGCAGGTTGGGAGCGTCGGGAGCGAAGGTCATCCGCACCAGGATCAGCAGCGCCTGGGTGATGACCGTGGCGTTCACCACCGCCAGCGCCACCAGCCGCACGCGCGGCGCCGGTTCGGTCACCGACAGGATGGTGTAGGCGACGACGATGAAGCCGACGATCGGCGCCAGTTCCAGCACGGCACGGCCGAGCAGCATGGGGATGCGCAGCAGGGCGGAGCCGACATGGCGGGAGGCCAGCGCATTGCGCGGCCGGGCGAGCAGCCAGGCGATGCCGCGCGCAGCCACGGCGCCGAGTCCGAGGATCATCGCCAGCTGGATGGCGATCTGCACCCAGCGCTCACGCGCCATGTCGTCCTGCACCTGCCGCTGCACCCAGGACAGGGCGCCCGGCAGGTCGGCGAAGACGTTGGCGACCTGCACCAGCTGGCGGCTGACCACGTCCATCCGCGCCGCCAGGAAGGCCAGCGCCCGGGCGCCGATGGTCTGCGGCAGCGCCGATTCGCCCTCCGCCTCCTTGGCCTGGGCCAGCCCGCGCTGGGCGGTGATCAGGTTGCGCAGCTGCGTGACCAGCTGGGACCGGGCGTCCTGGTTCTCCAGCGTGCCGACCAGCGCCTCCAACTGCTGCACGGTCGCCTCGTCCACCACAACCGGGGCCGCGGCGGCGGGCGCGGCGGGTGCCGGAGCGGTGGGTGCAGCGCCGGGCACGGGGGAAGCCGCCAGCGCGGCCGTCCCCGCTCCGGAAAGCAGGGAAGCAAGCAGCAGAACGGCGAGGCCACGTGACAGGAATAGACGCCAAGCGCGTGCGAAGGGAGATGCGGCGGGCGCTGCGAACCGGATCATCGGCAAATCACTCGGGTGGTCTCGGATATGGGCGGCAGAGAACGGCAGCGGGACACGGCCGGCCGGCACCCTGGCGTGGAACTGTGGCTCCAATATGCCGGGTTTCGGGAAGTTAGTTCTCCCGCTTCCGCTTGCCAACCCGACTGTCTGTTCCTTTTTTAAGCGGGACCCATGCTGGACAAACCGAACACGTGGAAGAGGACGAGCCATGAGCGATACACCCCCCAAACCGGACATCAGCACCGGATTGGAACCGGACCGGGAGGTCGAACAGGAGGGTGCCGTCCGCGACAAGCTGGTCGCCGCCAAGGAGCAATGGGCCCGCGACGGCCGTGCGCTGACCGGCCATGCCGCCGATCCTGCGCGCGACCGGCTGCCGCCCGGCCAGCGGCTGGTCACGGACTGGCCGGTGCTTGACCTCGGCATCACGCCCAAGGTGACCACGGCCAACTGGACGCTCGCGGTCGACGGGCTGGTGGAGAACCCGCTGTCCTGGACGTGGGAGGATTTCCAGGCCCAGCCGCAGGAGAGTTTCGTCTCCGACATTCACTGCGTCACCACCTGGTCGCGCTACGACAACCGGTGGGAGGGTGTCAGCGCCCGCCGCCTGCTGGAACTGGCACGGCCCAAGCCGGAGGCGCGCTTCGTCGTCTTCCATTCCTTCGACGGCTACACCACCAATGTCGCCCTGTCCGACTTCGACGACGACGGCGTGCTGCTCGCCACGACCTGGGAAGGCCAGCCGATCAGCCGCGACCATGGCGGGCCGGTGCGCATCGTGCTGCCCAAGCTGTATTTCTGGAAGAGTGCGAAGTGGGTGAAGCGGATCGAGCTGCTGGCCGGCGACCGCAAAGGCTATTGGGAGGTCCGCGGCTACAACAACCACGCCGACCCGTGGCTGGAGGAGCGCTATTCCGACTGACGCCGTGACCCGGCTCTTCCCCCAAAAGCCACTTTCACCTTGGCAACGAAACCGTTAAGGTGCGGCGCAAGTGGCCCCGTAGCTCATCAGGATAGAGCGCGAGTTTCCTAAACTTGAGGCAGCAGGTTCGAGTCCTGCCGGGGTCACCACCGCCATTCCGGTTTCAGTCACTCCGGTTTGAGTGCGCGGCGATCAATGCGCGACGATGGCGCAGACCGTCGCCTTCGTCGCCTTCGCCAGATCGGCGGGGGCCAGCACGATCTGCAGGCCGCGCCTGCCGCCATTCACCACCATTTCCGGCAGCGCTTCGGCGCTCGCGTCGATGAAGGTCGGCAGCGCCTTCTTCTGGCCCAGCGGGCTGATGCCGCCGACCAGGAAGCCCGTGGTCTTTTCCGCCAGCGCCGGGTCGGCAAGGTCGGCCTTCTTCGCCTTGGCCGCAGTGGCGATGGCCTTCAAATCCAGCTTGGCCGCCACCGGAATGACGGCGCAGGCCAGCGCCTTGGGCTCCAGCTGGACGATCAGGGTCTTGTAGACGATGGCGGGGTCGAGCCCGAGCGATTCGGCGGCATGCAGGCCGATGGCGTCGGCCGACGGGTCGTACTCGTACTCCATCAGCCGGAAGGCGACACCCGCCGCCTTCGCCGCATTGACCGCCGGTGTCACCTTCGCCGCCATGCCCAACACCCCGTATACAGCACCGCTCACTGACAGATAGCGGCGGGAGCTTGGCAGGCGGCGTTATGGGTGTAAAGGCCTCTGGAACTCACTCCATCCCGCGCGAGGTCGGGTTGCCGATCATCGTCAGGAATTCGCGGCGGGTGGAGGGATCGGTGCGGAAGGCGCCCAGCATGCGGCTGGTCACCATGGTTACGCCGGTCTTGTGCACGCCGCGGGTCGTCATGCACTGGTGCTGCGCCTCGACCACCACGGCGACGCCTTCGGGCTGAAGGACCTCGTCGATGGTGTTGGCGATCTGGGCCGTCATCTTCTCCTGGATCTGCAGGCGCTTGCCATAAGCCTCGACCAGGCGGGCCAGCTTGGAGATGCCGACGACGCGGCGGCGCGGCAGATAGGCGACATGCGCCTTGCCGATGATCGGCACCATGTGGTGCTCGCAATAGGACTCCACCCGGATGTCGCGCAGCACGACCATCTCGTCGTAGCCGTCCGTCTCCTCGAAGGTGCGCGACAGGATTTCCACCGGATCGATGCCGTAGCCGGCGAAGAACTCCTCGTAGGAGCGGACGACGCGGTCGGGCGTGCCGACCAGACCCTCGCGCGCCGGATCGTCGCCGGCCCAGCGGATCAGGGTCCGCACGGCTTCCTCCGCTTCCGCGCGCGACGGACGGGCGACCGCCTCCGGCAGGGGACGGCCGGGGCCGCGAAGCACGTTGTCCACGCCCTGGGGCTTGGCGAGCGGGGTCTTGGAAGCCGTCACGGGAACATCCTTTCCGTTACTGGGTAGCGCACTTGCGCAGACCGGCGGCGACAGCCGGGGCCGGGATCGCGCAACGCGCCCATCATGTCTAGCTCGATACGGAACCTGAGCCTCGGCGGATCAACCGGATGGCTGACAGGACGAAAGGACCCATTCTGCGAACGGAGTGGCCGCACCTGCCCCGCTTCGGTCGCCTGTGCCCTTCGGAAGCCCCAAGATGGGACGGGTCCTATGGCCTTCAAGCAGGATGCAAGGTACGGGCAGCCATGCGGCTTGTCAAAGCCAAGTGTTGAAAGCCTCTAAATCCACACGCATTCTATTGTATTATTTGCCTGCTTTTGATTTCCAGGATCGGCCTTGCTCAATCAGCCCTGCCTGATCCCCCTTGCCCGGATCAGTTCAGCTGCATCGGCTGGTGAGGGCTGTCGAGCGAGAAGGCCGGGATCGTCACGTCGAAGGCGCGGCCATCCGCCCCTTCCATGCCGTAGGTGCCGGCCATGATGCCGGACGGCGTGCCGAGCGGCGTGCCGCTGGTGTATTCGAAATGGTCGCCCGGCTCCAGGACCGGCTGCTCGCCGACCACACCGGGCCCCCGCACCTCCTGCACGCGGCCCATGGCGTCGGTGATGCGCCAGTGGCGGGTGCGCAGCTGCACCGTCTCGCTGCCCTCGTTCTCGATGCGGACATGATAGGCCCAGACGAAGCGGCCCTCGGCCGGGGCCGACTGGTCTTCCAGGAACACGGGCTGGACGGTGACGCGGATGTCGTTGGTGACGGCGGTGTACATGTCTGGCGATCCTGGCAGACGATCCGAAGACGGCGCCGGCCGAGAAAGGGCCGGCGGCTGGGGAGTCCGGGTGGCTGGGCGGCGGTTCAGCGCAGAATAAAGTCGCCCTTCCCCACTGTCCAGAACCCGGCCGGACAATCCTCCGACATCCCTGTCCCCGGCCCGCACCGTGCCCGCACTGTGATGGATACAGTCATGCATCATCGCCGGGTCTCCACGGTCTTGCGACAGGGGGGCGACGATGATATATGCGCAAGTCCCAGCAACGGCCGAAGAGCCTTGTCCATGTCTCGTTCGCACGCCCTTCGCATCCGACGACGGAGCCTCGCACCGCGCATTGCGGTTGCGGCCGTCCTTGGGTCGCGTGCGAACGCCAAAGGCACAACGGGGACCTGACACCCCCGGCCTTCCGGCGGCGGCGCGATCCGCCCTTCAGAAGCCTTCTGAGAAGACCTTCTTCCCGCCGGGAGCCCCACGCATGATCATCACCGTCGAAGAGCCGAAGCACGCCGCCGCCATCGAAGCCCTGCTGGACGCGTCGTTCGGCCCGGACCGCTTCACCAAGACCGCCTACCGGCTGCGCGACGGCGTCGACTCCATCCCCGCCCTGAACCTCGTCGCCATCGAGCATGACGAGCATGGGCGCGAGGTGGTGGTGGGCACCATCCGCTACTGGCCGATCCTGGTCGGCGGCGCCACCCAATCCATCCTGCTCGGCCCCATCGCGGTCGCCGCCCACCTGCAGGGCAGCGGGCTCGGCAGCAAGCTGATCCGGATGAGCCTGAACAAGGCGGTGGCGCTGGGCCACAAGTCGGTGATCCTGGTCGGCGATGCCCCCTATTACGAGCGGTTCGGCTTCTCCCGCGCCCTGACGCTTGGCATGGAGATGCCGGGTCCGGTCGACATGAACCGGCTGCTGGGACTGGAACTGGTCGAGGGCGCGCTGTCGGGTGCCGCCGGCATGATCGGCAAGCCGGAACCGGCCGATGCACAGGACTCCGCCATCGGCGCCACTCCGGTGCTGGTGCAGGCCCTCGACATGCCGGCCGGCATCCAGACGGGAGACACCCCCGTCCCTTTCAGCGCCCTGTTCAACCGGACGGCGGCGGAGCGAATCTGGACTGATCGCGTGCGGCGGACCGACTGGTTCTGGCGCGGCGGGCTGCAGGCCGGGGCGGCGTGAACATTCGGGCCCTTGGTTCGGATTGTGGAAACGCCCTGTTTGCAAATAGGGGTGGGGTGAAGCGGGATTGACTCGATTCGCCCCACACGCGATACCATCTTTTCAGGAGCGACGCCGGACGGACGGCGCGCCGCGCGCCACGCAGCACCGTGAGCGCGCTATTCGTTTTTGTTCTGAGCGGAAGGGTGCGGGTTGACCAAGAAGCTGTTCATCAAGACCTGGGGCTGCCAGATGAACGTGTACGACTCCGCCCGGATGGCGGACGTCCTGGCACCGCTGGGCTACCAACCGGTCGATGAGCCGGACGGCGCCGACATGGTGATCCTGAACACCTGCCACATCCGCGAGAAGGCGGCCGAGAAGGTCTTTTCCGAGCTTGGCCGCCTGCGCCAGATGAAGGACCGCAAGGCGGAAGCCGAGGACGGCCGGATGATCCTGGCGGTCGCCGGCTGCGTCGCCCAGGCCGAAGGCGAGGAGATCGTCGCCCGCGCCCCCTTCGTCGACATGGTCTTCGGCCCGCAGACCTACCACACCCTGCCGGAGATGGTGGCGAAGGCCAGCCGCGCCGCCGGCAGCGTGCTGAACACCGATTTCCCGGCTGAATCCAAGTTCGACTTCCTGCCGGAGGAAGCCGGCAGCCAGGGAGTGTCCGCCTTCCTGGCGGTGCAGGAGGGCTGCGACAAGTTCTGCACCTTCTGCGTGGTGCCCTACACCCGCGGCGCGGAGTTCTCCCGCCCGGCCGCCCAGATCGTTGCGGAAGCAAGACGGCTCGTCTCCGGCGGCACGCGCGAGATCAACCTGCTGGGCCAGAACGTCAACGCCTGGCACGGCGACGGGCCGGACGGCGCCACCTGGGGCCTCGGCCGGCTGGTCCGCGAACTGGCGGAGATCGACGGGCTGGAGCGCATCCGCTACACCACCTCGCACCCCCGCGACATGGCCGACGACCTGATCCGCGCCCATGCCGAAGTGCCGCAACTGATGCCCTACCTGCATCTGCCGGTGCAGGCGGGGTCCGATCGCATCCTGGCGGCGATGAACCGCAAGCACACCGCCGACGACTACCGCCGTCTGGTCGACCGGCTGCGCGCGGCCAAGCCCGATCTGGCGATGTCCGGCGACTTCATCGTCGGCTTCCCCGGCGAGAGCGACGCCGATTTCGCCGCGACGCTGAAGCTGGTCACCGAGATCGGCTATGCCCAGGCCTACTCCTTCAAATATAGCCCGCGCCCCGGCACCCCGGCCTCGGTCGAGGGATCCCAGGTGCCGGAAGAGGTGAAGGAATCCCGGCTGGCGGCGCTGCATCAGCTGCTGAACGCCCAGCAGGTCGCCTTCAACCACAGCTTCGTCGGGCGCAGCGTCCCGGTGCTGTTCGACCGGATCGGCCGCCGCGACGGCCAGCTGCTGGGCCGCAGCCCGTGGATGCAGTCGGTCCATGCCGAGGCGAACGAACGGCTGCTCGGCCGCATCGTCGAGGTGCGGGTCGATGCCGCGCTCGCCAACAGCCTCGCCGGCACCGTCATCACTACCGAAACCACGACCGGTGAGTACATCACCGCCTCTCCCTTCCAGCCAGCCGTAACCTTGGAGGCAAGCGCTTGAACGGTCTGCCCGAACGGCGTATCGACGTTCAATTCGATGACAACCGGCTGCTGCCGATGCTGTACGGGGAGCATGACCGCCACCTCGCCCGCATCGAATCCCTTCTGGGCGTGTCGCTGATTTCCCGCGGCAACACCTTGACCATCTCCGGCCCGCCCGACGCCGCCGAGACGGCGCAGGCGGCGCTGAACGGTCTGTACCAGCGGCTGACCCGCGGCCAGACCATCGACAGCGGCGAGGTCGACGGCGCCGTCCGCATGGCGACCGCCGATCCCGGGTTTGCCGGCGTGTCGGCGGGCGAGGAGCCGCGCGCCCCCGGCCAGCAGGCGACCATCACCCGTGCCGAGATCGCGCTGCGCACCCGCCGGCGCGGTCCGATCACCCCGCGTTCGCCCACCCAGGCCGCCTATCTGCAGGCATTGGCCGAGAGCGAGCTGGTCTTCGGGCTCGGTCCGGCCGGCACCGGCAAGACCTATCTGGCGGTGGCGCAGGCGGTGGCGCTGCTGACCACCGGCCAAGTCGACCGCATCGTGCTGTCGCGCCCGGCGGTCGAGGCAGGCGAGCGGCTGGGCTTCCTGCCCGGCGACCTGAAGGAGAAGGTCGATCCTTACCTGCGTCCGCTCTACGACGCGCTGCACGACATGCTGCCGGCGGAACAGGTGAAGAAGCGGCTGGAATCCGGCGAGATCGAAATCGCGCCGCTGGCTTTCATGCGCGGCCGGACGCTGGGCAACGCCTTCGTCATCTTGGACGAGGCGCAGAACACCACGCCCATGCAGATGAAGATGTTCCTGACCCGTCTCGGCGAAGGCGGGCGGATGGTCGTCACCGGCGACATCTCGCAGATCGACCTGCCGACGGGCACCCGGTCGGGCCTGCGCGACGCGCTGGACATCCTGCGCGGGGTTGAAGGGGTGCGCTTCGTCCGCTTCACCGATGCCGACGTCGTCCGCCACCCGATGGTGGCCCGCATCATCCGCGCCTACGATCAGGCCGATGTCCGCGAGGCGGCGCGCAAGCAGGCCCGCCGTACCGGTTCCGCGCCCGAAACGATCGACCGCGAGGCCGGTATCGTTGGAGATCCGGAATGACCAGCGCGGTCGATATCACTGTTTCACGTGAAGCCGGCGACTGGGCCGAGGATGCCGAGTGGCTGGCCGAGCGCGCGGCGCTCGCCGCCCTGGGCGCCGCCTATGACGACGAGGAAGGACCGGCCGAGCTGTCGGTCGTCCTGGCCGACGACGCGCTGGTCCACAGGCTGAACCGTGAGTATCGCGGCAAGGACAAGCCGACCAACGTGCTGTCCTTCGCCCTGACCGAAGCGGAAGAGCCGGAAGCGCAAGACGGCATGCCCGTCATGCTGGGCGACGTCATCCTGGCCTATGAAACGGTCGCCCGCGAAGCCTCCGAACAGCGGAAAAACTTCAAAGACCACATGACTCACCTTGTGATGCATGGTGTTCTGCATCTGCTGGGCTATGATCACGAGACGGACGACGAAGCCGAGGAGATGGAAGCGCTGGAAACCCGGTTGCTCGCCAGCTTCGGAATCGCCGACCCCTATGCCGCCAACCACCAACCGCCGGACCGATGAGCGAAATATCCGACAGTCGCACGCCCCGTGATGACCACGGGGCCGAAGACCATTCCCTGGGCCACCTGTTCAAGGGGTGGCTCCGCACCGTCTGGGGCGGCCGCGAGGATACCTCCCTGCGCGGCACGATCGAGGAACTGATCGCAGGCCTGGACGATGCCGCCAGCGAGGACGGCGAGGATTCGCTGGGATCCGGCGAGCGTGCGCTGCTGACCAACATCCTGAAGCTGCGCGACCGCACCGTCGCCGACGTGATGGTGCCGCGCGCCGACATCATCGCGGTCGAGATCGACACGCCCTTCCCCACCCTGGTCCAGCGCGTCGCCGAGGAAGGCCATTCCCGCCTGCCGGTGTTCCGCGAGACGTTGGACGACGTGGTCGGCATCATCCACATCAAGGATGTGCTGACCCTGCTGGCGAAGCAGGCGATCTCACCGGAGGGCCTGCGCCACAGGCCGGACCTGACCGGCATCATCCGCGAGGCGAAGATCGTCGCCCCCTCCATGCATGTGCTCGACCTGCTGGTGCAGATGCGCCAGACCCGCCAGCACATGGCGCTGGTGGTGGACGAGTTCGGCGGCATCGATGGCCTCGTCACCATCGAGGATCTGGTGGAGGAGATCGTCGGCGAGATCGAGGACGAGCATGACGAGGCCACGGCGCCGCGACTGGTCGAACGTCCCGACGGCAGCCTGATCGCCGACGCCCGCCTGCCCATCGAGGATTTCGAGGACCGCGTCGGCCCTGTGCTGACGGAGGAGGAGCGCGAGGACATCGACACGCTCGGCGGTCTGGTCGTCTCCATCGCCGGCCGCGTGCCCGGCCTGGGCGAGCGGCTGGTCCACCCCTCGGGCCTGGAGTTCGAGATCGTCGATGCCGACTCCCGCCGCCTGAAGCGCCTGCGCGTCCACAACGTCCCGGCCAACAGTTCGGAGCTGGCGGAGACGGCGTAACAGAAGATGGCCTGAAGAACGGGGAGGAGCACGATCCGCCCCGTCGCCACTTCCACAACCCAGCCACGCCCACAAGAACCTTGGCGCTCCCGCAAGGCGGCATTACCTATGGCCGCGCCTCCCCTTGCCGCTGCCGGAGTTTCAGCCTTGACCGCCACCGACACCCTGCCCGTCCCGGCCCGGCTGGGCCGCGTCTCCGCGCGGCTGTCCGCGCTGACCGGATGGCGCCGGATGGCCGCCGCGACGGTGCTGGGCGGGCTCGCCACGCTGGCGCTGCCGCCGGCCGGTCTTCTGCCGGTACTGTTGGTGGCGTTTCCCGGATTGATCTGGTTGCTGGACGGCGTCGGGACGAAGAAGGGCGCCTTCGCGGTCGGCTGGTTCTTCGGCTTCGGCCATCACCTGCTGGGACTCTACTGGATCAGCGCTGCGCTGTTCACCGACATCGAACGCTTCTGGTGGGCCTTGCCGCTGTCGGCGGTCGGCCTGCCGATCCTGCTGGCGATGTTCAGCGGCGGCGCCACCCTGTGCTTCCACCTGCTGCGCCGCCGTGGCTTCGGCGCCGGGCTGGCGCGGCCGCTGCTGTTCGCCGCCTGCTGGTGCCTGTGGGAATGGCTGCGCGGCCATGTCTTCACCGGTTTCCCGTGGAACCTGATCGGCTATGGCTGGGTCGGGGTGCTGCCGGTGCTGCAGAGCGTCTCGCTCTTCGGCATCTATGGCTTGACGCTGGTGACGGTGCTGGTCGCCTCGCTGCCGGCCGCCCTGCCCGACCGCGACACCGCGCCGCGCCGCGCCTGGGCCGGCGTCGCCGCCGGGTTGGCGCTGCTGGCCGTGCTCGGCGGCTGGGGAACCTGGAGGCTGGCCGGTGCGGCCGACGAACCGGTTCCGGACTTGCGGCTGCGGCTGGTCCAGGCGGCCATCGACCAGCGGCTGAAATGGGCGCCCGGCGAACGGGTGCAGAATTTCCAGAGCCACCTCGCCCTGTCGGCCGCCCCGCCGGCCGATCCCGCCGCGCCGCCGCCCAACGTCGTCATCTGGCCGGAGACCGCCGTCCCCTTCTTCATCGAGGACGACGCGCGCGTGCGTCAGGCGATGGCATCCGTCACCCCGCGCGGCGGGCTGCTGATCACCGGAGCGCCCCGCACCACCGTCGGCGAGGACGGCGAGCGGCGCTACTACAACGGCATGGTGGCGGTGGACGGCAGCGGCGCGGCGGTCGCCAGCTACGACAAGTTCCACCTCGTCCCCTTCGGCGAGTACATGCCGTTGCGGCAGTGGCTGCCGGTCGGCGCCATTGCCGGTAACGGGGCGGAGTTCTCCTCCGGGCCGGGACCGCGCACCCTGCATCTTGCGGGCAGTGCCGCCGGCCTGCCGCCCTTCAGCCCGCTGATCTGCTACGAGAGCATCTTCCCCGGTGCCGTGGTCGACGCCGCCGACCGGCCGCAATGGCTGCTGAACCTGACCAACGACGCCTGGTACGGCCGCACCGCCGGACCTCACCAGCATTTCGCCATCAACCAGGTCCGCGCGGTGGAGGAAGGGCTGCCGCTGATCCGGGTGGCGAATACGGGAATATCCGGGGTGGTGGACGCCTACGGACGTGTGCGACAATTGCTCGGTCTGGGTGAACGAGGCTTCATCGATACCACGCTGCCGAAAGCGCCATCCGGCGTCACAGCCTATGCCCGCATGGGCGACTGGATTTTCGGCATAGGGCTTCTGGGCTGTTTTCTGGCGGCCTTGGCCTCGCGATATCACCGGTGACACAGCATTACGGGCAATAGGCCCGTCACAGGCAGAACAATTTCGTGCAACCGGGTTGACCGGAGCGGACTTGACTGCATACGTGGATATGTCGTAACTAGGTTGCACAACCGTTACAGGGATAAACGAGATGCAGACTGAAACTGGGGCGCCGCGCGGGCGCCGTGCGGGTGCGGGCCGTCCGAAGACCGGAAAGCCGAATCCCATCGATGTCCATGTCGGATCCCGCGTCCGTCTCCGCCGTACGCTTCTCGGCATGAGCCAGGAAAAGCTGGGCGAGGCGATCGGCCTGACCTTCCAGCAGGTGCAGAAGTACGAACGCGGCGCCAACCGCATCGGCGCATCGCGTCTGTTCGATCTCAGCCGCGTGCTCGACGTGCCGGTCTCCTTCTTCTTCGACGACATGCCGGCCGATGCCGCCGCCGCCCGTGTCGAGGACGACGATGAGGCGGGCGCTTCGGACGAGCGGGCCGCCGCCGCCTACGAGCCCGATCCGATGGCCAAGCGCGAGACGCTGGAACTGGTCCGCGCCTATTACAAGATCAGCGACCCGTCGGTGCGCAAGCGCCTGTTCGAGTTGACGAAAGCGGTCGCCAGCGCAGCCGTGGCGGAAGCGGCGGAGTAACTCCTGCCGGTTGATGTGCGGCATGTGATACCCACCGAAAGGGGATGGCGCGGCGCGCCCGCGCTCCCCCTTCGTGTGGCGTGTGCGCTGATTGGTCCGATCCCTTACCGCCGGTAGTCTTCTTGACCGCGGGTGAATTCCTTGTCAAAACCGGTTTTGGACCGGTGTCTGCGGCCGCTGTACCGGTCTGCCGTTTCGGCTCATGAAATAGCGTGCCGCCGAATGCCGAGGTTTCCCGTGGCAAAGCTCAACTACGTCTTCACCAGCGAGTCCGTGTCGGAAGGTCATCCCGACAAGGTCTGCGACCGCATTTCCGACGCCATCGTCGATCTTTATCTTTCGCACGACCCGCAGGCCCGCGTGGCCGTCGAGACGCTCGCGACCACCAACCAGGTCGTTCTGGCCGGCGAAGTCCGCGGCCCCGACAGCATCAAGGCCGACCAGCTGGTCGAGGTCGCCCGCGCCGCGGTGAAGGACATCGGTTACGAGCAGGACGGCTTCCATTGGGAGAAGATGGACGTCAAGTGCTTCGTCCACTCCCAGTCCGCCGACATCGCGGTCGGCGTCGACGCCGCCGGCAACAAGGACGAGGGTGCCGGCGACCAGGGCATCATGTTCGGCTATGCCTGCCGCGAGACCCCGGCCCTGATGCCGGCGCCGATCTATTACAGCCACGCCATCCTGAAGTCGCTGGCCGAGGCGCGCCATTCCGGCGCCGCCCCGCAGCTGGGCCCGGACGCCAAGAGCCAGGTCACCCTGCAGTACATCGATGGCCGCCCGACCCGCGCCACCGCCATCGTGCTGTCGACCCAGCATGCCGAGGGGCTGGACCAGGACGCCGTGCGCGAGATCGTCATGCCGCACATCGTCAACTGCCTGCCGGAAGGCTGGATGTGCGACGACAAGAACCTGTACGTCAACCCGACCGGCCGTTTCGTCATCGGCGGCCCGGACGGTGACGCCGGCCTGACCGGCCGCAAGATCATCGTCGACACCTACGGCGGCGCGGCCCCGCACGGCGGCGGCGCTTTCTCCGGCAAGGACCCGACGAAGGTCGACCGTTCGGCCGCCTATGCCGCCCGCTATCTCGCCAAGAACGTCGTCGCGGCGGAACTGGCGGAGAAGTGCACGATCCAGGTCTCCTACGCCATCGGCGTGTCGAAGCCGCTGTCGGTCTATGTCGACACCCACGGCACCGGCAACGTCGACGAGGACCGTCTGTCCGACATCCTGCAGCAGCTGGTGGACCTGTCCCCGCGCGGCATCCGCACGCATCTGGGCCTGAACAAACCGATCTACGCCCGCACCGCCGCCTACGGCCATTTCGGCCGCGAGCCGGAGGTCGACGGCGGCTTCTCGTGGGAGAAGACCGATCTGGTCGGCGACCTGCGGAACGCCTTCCTCTAAGGCGCCTTCGCGGCATAGTATCCGCAGCCGATGCGGAAAAGACGGCAGGGGCTGGAAACGGCCCCTGCTTTCTTTTGCGCTTTCCTCATTTCCATGCAGCGTTCCGACATGACCGACGACAGCACCTCCGGTTCCCTTTCCGAAAGCTCCAACCGCCTGTTCGGGCGCCGCAAGGGCCGGCCGTTGCGCAAACGCCGGACGGAGCTGATCGACACACTGCTGCCGCAGCTTCAGATCGCGCTGCCGAAGCCCGGCGACAGCCTGGATCCCGCCGGGCTGTTCGACACGCCCAAGCGGGAGGTCTGGCTGGAGGTCGGGTTCGGCATGGGCCATCACCTCGCCTGGCAGGCCGAGCACAATCCGGATGTCGGCTTCATCGGCGCCGAACCCTTCATCAACGGCATCGCCGGCCTGCTGGGCATGGTCGAGGACGGCGGGTTGAGCAATGTGCGTATCCAGCCCGACGACGCCCGGCCGCTGCTGGACGCCCTGCCCGACGCCTCCATCGGCCGCGCCTTCGTGCTGTTCGCCGATCCCTGGCCCAAGAAGCGTCATGCAGACCGCCGCTTCATCGGACCGGAGAACCTGCCGCGGCTGGCCCGCGTGCTGAAGGACGGCGCGGAGCTGCGCCTGGCCAGCGACGACATGGGTCTGGTGCGCTGGATGCTTGAACACACGGTGAAGCATCCCGATTTCGAATGGACGGCGCGCCGCCCGTCGGACTGGCGCGTCCGGCCCGACGACTGGCCGGCGACCCGGTACGAGGAAAAGGCCATCGCCGCCGGCCGCAAGCCGGTCTTCATGCGGTTCGTCCGTCGCCCGCGACGTTGACGCATACCCGTTCCGCTTGAGAATCCGACCGGCAAAGCCGATCAGGCCCGAAAAGGCTTGCGGCATCGGGCGGAATGACTATATTCACCCTCTGAGAACCCATACGGATCGGCGGCCCGGGCAACCGGGCCGGCGAGACGCTTTGCGGGTGGGCTTTTGCCCACTTATTTTTTTATCAGCGTGTGGAAACGCGCGCTTTTTGAACCTTCTGTTGTGGAAACCTCGTCCGGTTCGATCCCGGCCGCAGGCTTTGGGTTAGGTGGAATGGACGCTACAGGTCGCATCGAACAGATCATCACGCCGTCGGTCGAAGCCATGGGCTATGAGGTCGTGCGCGTTCAGATCTCAGGCGGCCAGCGGTCGATTCTCCAGATCATGGCTGAGCGCGCCGACGGCGCGCCCATGACTGTCGAGGATTGCGCCGACATCAGCCGCTCCGTCTCGGCCCTGCTGGACGTGGAAGACCCGATTCGCGAAGCCTACACGCTGGAGGTCAGCTCGCCCGGCATCGACCGGCCGCTGACCCGCCTCAAGGATTTCGAGCGCTTCGCCGGCTTCGAAGCCCGGCTGGAGAGCCGCATGGCCATCGACGGCCGCAAGCGTTTCAAGGGCATGCTGAAGGGCGTCGAGGACGGCCTCGTGTGCGTCGACACCGAACAGGGACCGGCCCGGCTGGAGTTCGACAACATCCTGCGCGCCAAGCTGGTGCTGACGGACGAGTTGATCCGCGCCAGCCAGGAGCAGCAGGAGGGCCCGCAAAACTGACGGCCCGGGTCCGCCAAGGACACGCCGACAGGATGCCCGCCCCCGAAAGCCGAACCGATATCCCGCCGAACCGACCGGACATCACGCAAGACCGGCATCACACAAGACCGAGCCAGGAAGTGTAACGGATGGAATTGCTGCAAGTCGCTGACGCGGTCGCCCGCGAAAAGAACATCGACCGGGACGAAGTCCTGGAGGCGATGGAGCAGGCGATTCAGAAGGCCGGCCGCTCCAAGTACGGCCACGAGCACGACATCCGCGCCCGGATCGACCGCAAGACCGGCGACATCCATCTGACCCGCCACCTGGAGGTGGTCGAGACGGTGGAGAACGAGGCGACGCAGGTCACCCTGCCCTACGCCCAGCGCCGCAAGGCCGGCGCCAAGATCGGCGATTTCCTGGTCGACCCGCTGCCGCCGATCGATTTCGGCCGCATCGCCGCCCAGACCGCCAAGCAGGTGATCGTGCAGAAGGTGCGCGACGCCGAGCGCAAGCGCCAGTTCAACGAGTACAAGGACCGCAACGGCGAGATCGTCAACGGTCTGGTCAAGCGCGTCGAATACGGCAACGTCACCGTCGACCTGGGCCGCGCCGAAGCGATCCTGCGCCGCGACGAGCTGCTGCCACGCGAGCATTTCAAGAACGGCGACCGCGTGCGCGCCTATATCTACGACGTCCGCGAGGAACCGCGCGGGCCCCAAATCTTCCTGTCGCGCACGCATCCCATGTTCATGGCGAAGCTGTTCGCCCAGGAAGTGCCGGAAATCTACGACGGCATCATCGAGATCCGGGCGGTCGCCCGTGATCCGGGAAGCCGTGCGAAGATCGCCGTCCACAGCAACGACAGCTCCATCGACCCGGTCGGCGCCTGCGTCGGCATGCGCGGCAGCCGCGTCCAGGCGGTCGTCGGCGAGCTGCAGGGCGAGAAGATCGACATCATCCCGTGGTCGGGCGAGGCGGCGACCTTCGTCGTCAACGCGCTCGCCCCGGCCGAGGTCGCCAAGGTCGTGCTCGACGACGACAACCGCCGCATCGAGGTGGTGGTGCCCGACGACCAGCTGTCGCTGGCCATCGGCCGCCGCGGCCAGAATGTGCGCCTCGCCTCGATGCTGACCGGCTGGGACATCGACATCCTGACCGAACAGGAAGAGTCGGAGCGCCGGTCGGAGGAAATCCACAACCGCTCCGCCCTGTTCATGCAGGCCCTGGACGTCGACGACGTGATCGCCCACCTGCTGGTCGCCGAAGGCTTCACCTCGGTCGAGGAGATCGCCTTCGTCGAGACCGAGGAACTGGCCGAGATCGAAGGCTTCGACGAGTCGGTCGCCGACGAGCTCAAGCAGCGCGCCCTCGCCTTCCTGGAAGTGCAGGACGAGCAGGCGAACGAGCGTCGCCTGGAACTGGGCGTCGAGGACATCGTCGCCGAGCTGACCGGCTTCACCGCCACGCAGCTGGTGAAGCTGGGCGAGAACGGCGTAAAGACGCTGGACGATCTGGCCGATCTGGCCGGCGACGAGCTGGTGGAGATCCTGAGCAAGGACGGCGCCAAGGACGCTCCCACCGAAGAGGAAGCGAACGCGATCATCATGGCCGCGCGCGCCCACTGGTTCGAGGGTGAGGAAGAGGACGGCGCCGCCGCGGCCCCTGCGGCAGATGGCAGCGCCGGCGGTCAGGGCGCGCAGGCCTGACCGGCAGCAATGCCGGTTGGAACTGCGCCCGACAGGAACCATTATTCGGGACCGCGCGAGCGGATGACGATCGGATGACCGAACGGAACGACGAACGGACACCGACCGCCGCCGCGGATGCGGTGCCGGATCAGGAATTGGCACAGGACGAAGGTGCCGGGACGGACCGCCTGCCGGCCGACGACGAGAAGGGGCCTCTGCGCCGCTGCATCGCGTCGGGTACGGTCGGGCCGAAAGAGGGCATGATCCGCTTCGTGATCGGCCCCGACGGCGAGGTGGTGCCGGACCTGGAGGAACGTCTGCCCGGTCGCGGCCTTTGGGTCACGGCCGACAGGGATGCCCTGGCGAAAGCCATGGGGAAATCCGTTTTTGCCAAGGCGGCCCGCCGGGCGGTGAAAGTACCGCCCGATCTGGCCGAAAGGCTGGAACGGCTGCTGGAACGGCGTTGTCTGCACGCGTTGGGCCTTGCCCGCCGTGCCGGCCACGTCCTGGCAGGATACGAAAAGGTGCGCGAGGCGTTGAGGGCCAACCAGGTCGGCCGTGCGGGTCCCCCGCCGGCCCTGCTGGTCGAAGCCGCGGACGGCTCGCTGGACCAGCGCGGCAAGGTGACGGCGCTCGCGCCGTCGCTGCCGGTGATCGATCTGTTCGAGTCCTCGGCCTTGGCCGCGGCGCTGGGACGCGATCACGCGGTGCATGCCGTGGTGGCGCGAGGCAGGCTGGCCGCTGGGCTGGTCCGCGAAGCGGCACGCTTGAGGGGGCTGAAAGGTCCCCGGGGGCACCTGGACCTGAAAGGTCCCCAAGGGGATCGGGATGCGCACCAGGATTCTGATAAGGGCTTGGGAGTCGGCGATACGGCCGGCCGGCCTGCGATGTAACGTCTGACCATTCGGGAACCGATGACCGACAGCAACGACCAGGACCAGAAGAAAGTCTTGCACCTAACCGGCGCCAGCAAAGGAAAGCTGGAGTCGAAGAAGCCGGTCGAGACCCAGGTCCGGCAGAGCTTCTCCCATGGCCGGTCAAAAGCGGTGACCGTAGAGGTCAAGCGCAAGCGTCATGTTGAAAAGGGCGCCGTGCCCGGCGTCGCAGACGGCGGCGCCGCCGCGCGTCAAGCTGCCCAGGGCCTGCCCATGCGCGGTGCGCAGGGCCAACGGCCCCGCGGTGGCGGTGCCCCTGCCGGGCGCCAGCTGACCCGCGAGGAGCTGGAATCGCGCCTGCGTGCCCTTCGCGGCGCCGCGGCGTTCGAAGAGCAGCGCCGGATCGAGGCCGAGGAAGAAGCGGTGCGCGCCGAAGCCCGCGCCGCCGAGGCCGAGGCCCGCGCTGCCGAAGAGCCCGAAGTCACTCCGGCCGCCCCCTCCGAAGCCGCCGCTCCGGCCGCCGCTGAAGCTCCGGCCCAGACCGCGCCGGAAATGCCGCCGATCATTCTGGACGCCGAGACCTTGCGCCAGCGCGAGCTGGACGAGATGCGCGCCATTCAGGAAGCAGATCGCAAGGTCGCCGAAGAGGCCGAACGCCGCCGCAAGGAGGAAGAGGCCAAGCGCAAGGAAGCCGAGGAGGCCAAGCGCCGCGACGCCGAACCGCCGGCCCGCCGTGATGGCGGCCGCGACGGTGGCCGCGATGGCGCAGCCCGCGACGGTGCCCGTCCCGCCGGTGCCCGTCCTGCCGGCGACCAGCGCCCCGGTGGTGCTTCCGCCCGTCCTGCCGGCGACGCCGCTCCCGGCCGTACCCCGCCGGGTGCCGGCGCCCCGCCGGCCCGCGCCGTCGAGGAGGAGGAGGACAACCGTCGCAAGGGTGGCCGTGGCGGCGCCCCGGCCAAGGCCGCTCCGGCCCGTCCGGCCGCCAAGGCTCCCGCCGGCGCCGACCGCCGCAAGGGCACCAAGCTGACCGTCTCCCAGGCGCTCAGCGACGACGGCGGCGACCGCACCCGGTCGCTGGCTGCCGTCCGCCGTGCCCGCGAGCGTGAACGCCTGCGCCAGATGAGCCGTCAGGAGACCGCGAAGGTCACCCGCGACGTCGTCCTGCCGGAGGTCATCACCGTCCAGGAGCTGGCCAACCGCATGGCCGAGCGTGGCGCCGACGTCATCAAGGCGCTGATGCGCATGGGCGTCATGGCGACCATCAACCAGACCATCGACGCCGATACCGCCGAACTGGTCATCACCGAGTTCGGCCACCGCGTCCGCCGCGTGTCGGAGTCCGACGTCGAGATCGGCCTGCGTGCCACCGAGGAAGAGGGTGCCGTCCTGGTGCCGCGTCCGCCGGTCGTCACCATCATGGGCCACGTCGACCACGGCAAGACCTCGCTGCTCGACGCGCTGCGCCAGACCGACGTGGTGTCGGGCGAGGCCGGCGGCATCACCCAGCACATCGGCGCCTATCAGGTGCAGCTGGAGTCGGGTGCGAAGATCACCTTCATCGACACGCCGGGTCACGCCGCCTTCACCGAGATGCGTGCCCGCGGTGCCAACGTCACCGACGTGGTCGTGCTGGTGGTCGCCGCCAACGACGGCGTCATGCCGCAGACGATCGAAGCCATCCGCCACGCCAAGGCGGCCAAGGTTCCGATCATCGTCGCCATCAACAAGTGCGACCTGCCCGATGCCAAGCCGGAGCGCGTCCGTCAGGAACTGCTCCAGCACGAGCTGGTGGTCGAGGAGATGGGCGGCGACGTTCTCGACGTCGAAGTGTCGGCCAAGGCCAAGCGCAACCTGAACAAGCTGGAAGAGGCGATCCTCCTCCAGGCCGAAATCCTGGAGCTGCGGGCCAACCCCGAGCGCGCCGCCGAAGGCGTCGTCATCGAGGCGAAGCTGGAGCGTGGCCGTGGTTCGGTCGCCACCGTGCTGGTCCAGCGCGGCACGCTGAAGGTCGGTGACGTGTTCGTGACCGGTGCCGAATGGGGCCGCGTCCGTGCGCTGATCAACGACCGCGGCCAGAACGTCAACGAGGCGGCCCCGGCCGTCCCCGTCGAGGTCCTGGGCCTGAACGGCACGCCGATGGCCGGCGACGACTTCACCGTCGTCGAGTCCGAAGCCCGTGCCCGCGAGATCGCCGAGTTCCGCCAGCGCAAGAAGCGCGAAGCGGTGGTTGCGGCCTCCGCCCGCGGTTCGCTGCAGGACATGTTCAGCCGCATCCAGGCCGGCGAGGCCAAGGAACTGCCGGTCGTCATCAAGGGCGACGTGCAGGGCTCGATCGAAGCCATCGCCAGCTCGCTGGAGAAGCTCACAGCCGAGAACACCGAGGTCAAGGTCCGCGTCCTGCACAACTCGGTCGGTGCGATCAACGAGTCCGACATCACGCTGGCGAATGCGTCCAACGCGATGATCATCGGCTTCAACGTCCGCGCCAACCCGCAGGCCCGCGACCTCGCCAAGCGCGACGGCGTCGAAATCCGCTACTACTCGATCATCTACAACGTGATCGACGACGTGAAGGCGGCGCTGACCGGTCTGCTGTCTCCGACGCTGCGGGAACGCTTCATCGGCTACGCGACCATCCGCGAGGTGTTCAACATCACGAAGGTCGGCAAGGTCGCCGGTTGTATGGTCACGCAGGGTGTCGTCAAGCGCGGCGCCGGCGTCCGCCTGCTGCGCGACAACGTCGTCATTCACGAAGGCACGCTCAAGACGCTCAAGCGCTTCAAGGACGAAGTCAAGGAAGTGCGCGAGGGCTACGAGTGCGGCATGGCCTTCGAGAACTACGACAACATCCAGGCCGGCGATCAGATCGAAGCTTTCGAGATCGAGGAAATCGCTCGCGAGCTGTGACCTGTTCGGTTCGCCCGATCCCTTCCGGTTTCCCGCCGGGAAGGATCGGGTGGCCTTTTTGGTTTTGCGGGGCGCGGGATCAGTCCTGCGCCCTGTTCCTATATTGGGGTGATCGCCACCGCCTTAAGCCTGCCCAGCGGGCGGCGGTTGGGGTGGAAGACCGACAGCTCCCATATGTGTGTGATCGGCCGGTGAGCTGAAGCAGCCCGGCAAGAGACATCGACGAAAGACACGTACCATGGCCAGCAAGAAGCGCGGCGCGTTCATCGCCGGCAAGCCCCCGTCCCAACGGCAACTGCGCGTCGGCGAGGAGGTGCGCCACGCGCTTGCCGACCTGTTCCGCCGCGGTGACTTCCACGACCCGGAGCTGGCCTCGCTGAACGTCACGGTCACCGAGGTGCGGATCAGCCCCGACCTGTCCAACGCCACCGTCTTCTATTCGACGCTGGGCGGCGAGCGGATGGAGGAGGCGCAGGTCGCCCTGAAGCGGGCCGCCGCCTTCCTGCGCGGACAGGTCGCGCGCATGGTCAACCTGCGCCACGCCCCGACGCTGAGCTTCGAAGGCGACACCTCCTTCGACTACGCCCACCGCATCGACAGCATCCTGCACAGCCCGGAGGTCGCCCGCGACCTGAGCGGCCACCCGCTGGGCCGGGTCAACGGCGACGACGACCATGACGAGGATGAGGACGATTCCTGGGACGAGGAGGACGATCTCGGTCCCGATGAGTCTGACGAGGACGACGACCTCGAGGATGACGACCGCGCCATGCTCGATGACGAGGATAAAGGCGAGGACAAGGGCGAAAGCGACGACGTGAGCCGGGGCGGCCGTCGTGGCTCGTAAGCGCAAGGGCACGCCGATCCATGGCTGGATCGTGCTGGACAAGCCCGAGGGCATGACCTCCACCCAGGCGCTGTCGAAGGTGCGCCGCCTGCTGAACGCCGAGAAGGCCGGGCATGGCGGCACGCTGGACCCGCTGGCGACCGGCATCCTGCCGATCGCGCTGGGCGAGGCGACCAAGACGGTCTCCTACGCCATGGACGGCGCCAAGACCTACCGCTTCTCCATCCGCTGGGGCGAGCGGACGACCACCGACGACCGGGAAGGCGCGGTGATCGACCGCTCCGACCACCGGCCGACCACCGAGGCGATCCGCGCTGCCCTGCCCGCCTTCCTGGGCGAGATCCAGCAGGTGCCGCCGCAATTCTGCGCCATCAAGATCGACGGCGAGCGTGCCTACGACATCGCGCGCGAAGGCGACGCGGTCGATCTCGCCGCCCGCACCGTGCGCATCGACCGCTTCGAACTGGTCGAGGAACCCGACGCCGACCATGCGGTGTTCGAGGTGGATTGCGGCAAGGGCACCTACGTCCGCTCGCTGGCCCGCGACCTGTCGGAGACGCTGGGCACGGTCGGCCATGTCGGGCTTCTGCGCCGTCTGCGCGTCGGGTCCTTCACGCTGGACCGCGCGATTTCCCTGGACGAACTGGCCGCCATGGAGCAAGGTGCGGCCGTCGAACGACTTCTGTTGCCGATTGAGACCGCGCTGGACGACATCCCGGCGCTGGCCCTGACGGAAGCGGAAGCGCACCGACTGAGGCACGGCCAGACGGTGGCTCTCCTCACCCGGCAGGATCGTGAACGGCTGATGGCGGTTCAGGGTGCTGACGGTGGGGATGGCACCGTCATTGCGCTTTTCGGCGGAACGCCGGTGGCGTTGGCCCGTGTCGAGGGGGCGGAGGTCCGTCCGGTGCGCGTGCTCAACCTCACGTGATTTAGGAGACCCCGATGTCGATTACGCCCGAGCGCAAGCAAGAGCTGATCAAGGAATTTTCCCGCGGCACCAACGACACCGGTTCGCCCGAGGTCCAGGTGTCGATCCTGACGGAGCGGATCAGCAACCTGACGGAGCACCTGAAGGGCCACAAGAAGGACTTCCACTCCCGCCGTGGTCTGCTGGTGATGGTCGGTCAGCGCCGCCGTCTGCTCGACTACCTGAAGAAGAAGGATCAGTCGCGCTACGCCGCTCTGATCGAGCGTCTGGGCCTGCGCCGCTAACGGCAGCGCCGTCCCGCTGACGGGTTCGGGTTCCCCTGGCCGGCCACCGGCCGGGGGTTTCCCCAAATCAGCGGGCCATGAAGTCGAATACCGTATTCGTCGTCCACCTGTATCGTTCCGGAACACCTCATTGGTTATTGGCAATAGAAACTCGATCTTGAGCGTTTCGTAACGGACAGGCCGGCCCGATCATTCGGGGACCGGCCTTTTTTGCATCCGCAACGCCTCTATCTTGATTCGTTCAGTGCTGTTGTCGAACACCATATCTCCAGTTTTCTCGCGGGGTCCTACGACCGATGGCCCCGGCCTTGGGCGGCAATCCGGCCGTTGCAGGGTGTCGGATGGAAGGAAAAAATCCATGTTTACTGTTCATCGTAAAGAAATCGAATGGGGCGGGCGCAAGCTGGTCCTGGAAACGGGCAAGATTGCCCGTCAGGCCAACGGCGCGGTTCTGGTCACTTATGGTGACACCACCGTCCTGTGCACCGCCGTCGCCGCCAAGGCGCCGAAGCCGGGCGTCGATTTCTTCCCGCTGACCGTCAATTACCAGGAAAAGGCGTTCGCGGCCGGCAAGATCCCCGGCGGCTTCTTCAAGCGCGAAGGCCGTCCGACCGAGAAGGAAACGCTGGTCAGCCGCCTGATCGACCGCCCGATCCGTCCGCTGTTCGCCGATGGCTTCCGCAACGAGACGCAGGTCGTCTGCACCGTGCTGAGCCATGATCTGGAGAACGATCCGGACATCGTGGCGATGGTCGGCGCCTCGGCCGCCCTGACGATTTCCGGCATCCCGTTCCTGGGCCCGATCGGCGCCGCCCGCGTCGGCTACAAGAACGGCCAGTATGTGCTGAACCCGACCATGGACGAGGTCGAGGACAGCGACCTGGATCTGGTCGTCGCCGGCACCGTCGAAGGCGTGCTGATGGTCGAATCGGAAGCCAAGGAACTGACCGAAGAGGTCATGCTGGGCGCCGTCATGTTCGGCCACACCAACTTCCAGCCGGTGATCAACATGATCATCGACCTGGCCGAGGAAGCCGCCAAGGAGCCGTGGGACCTGCCGGAGCCGGCCTACGACCGCAAGGCCCTGAAGGCCCGCCTGCGCGAGACCGTCGGGTCGGACGTGGAAGCCGCCTACACCGAGACGGTCAAGCAGTCCCGCTACGAGAAGGTCGGCGCCGCCAAGGCGAAGGCGCTCGAGACGCTGGCCGAGGAATTCGACGCCCAGTCCATCGGTTTCGAGTTCAAGGAGCTGGAGGCCGACATCCTGCGCGGCGCCGTCCTGAAGACCGGCCGCCGCATCGACGGCCGCGACACCAAGACCGTGCGCCCGATCGTGTCGGAAGTCGGCGTGCTGCCGCGCGCCCACGGTTCGGCCCTGTTCACCCGCGGCGAGACCCAGGCGCTGGTCGTCACCACGCTGGGCACCAGCCAGGACGAGCAGATCATCGACGCGCTCGAGGGCGAGTACCGCGAGCACTTCATGCTGCACTACAACTTCCCTCCGTATTCGGTGGGTGAAGCCGGCCGCATGGGCAGCCCGGGCCGCCGCGAGATCGGCCACGGCAAGCTGGCGTGGCGCGCGATCCACCCGCTGCTGCCGAAGAAGGAAGACTTCCCCTACACGCTGCGCGTCGTGTCGGAAGTCACGGAGTCCAACGGCTCCTCCTCGATGGCCACCGTCTGCGGCACCTCGCTGTCGCTGATGGACGCCGGTGCCCCGCTGGCGCGTCCGGTCGCCGGCATCGCCATGGGCCTGATCAAGGAAGACCACGGCTTCGCCGTCCTATCGGACATCCTGGGTGACGAAGACCACCTGGGCGACATGGACTTCAAGGTGGCCGGCACGGAAGTCGGCGTCACCGCGCTGCAGATGGACATCAAGATCACCTCGATCACCGAGGAGATCATGAAGATCGCGCTGGGCCAGGCCAAGGACGGCCGCCTGCACATCCTGGGCGAGATGTCCAAGGCGCTGACCGGCGCCCGCGAAGGCGTCAACGAGAACGCCCCGCGCATCACCGTGATCAACATCCCGAAGGAGAAGATCCGCGACGTGATCGGCTCCGGCGGCAAGGTGATCCGCGAGATCGTGGAGCAGACCGGCGCCAAGATCGACATCGACGACGACGGCACCGTCAAGGTGTCCGCGGTCGACCAGAAGAAGTCGGACGCCGCCATCGAGTGGATCAAGGGCATCGTCGCCGAGCCGGAGATGAACGTCGTCTACACCGGCAAGGTCGTGAAGGTCGTCGATTTCGGCGCCTTCGTGAACTTCCTGGGCTCGCGCGACGGCCTCGTCCACATCTCCGAACTGGCGCAGCAGCGCGTCGGCAAGGTGTCGGACGTCGTGTCGCAGGGTGACTCGGTGAAGGTCAAGGTCATCGGCTTCGACGACCGCGGCAAGGTCAAGCTGTCGATGAAGCAGGTCGACCAGGCTACCGGCGAAGACCTGACCAAGAAGGCGGAGTGATCCGTCTCTCCCGGTTCGGGTAACGAAAAAGCCCCGGCTCGCAGGAGCCGGGGCTTTTTTCTTTCTGCGGCGCCGTCAGCGTCCGCCCGATACGTCAAGGATCGCCCCGGTCGTGTAGGATGCGGCATCGCTCAGCAGCCAGATGGCGGCCTCGGCCACCTCCTCCGCTCGCCCGGCCCGCCCGAGCGGAGCGTTGACGCCCAGGCGCTGTGCGCGGCCGGGCTGGCCTCCGCTGGCGTGGATTTCCGTGTCGATCAAACCGGGGCGGATCGCGTTAACGCGGACACCCTGCGGTCCCAGCTCTTTCGACAGCCCGACCGTCAACGTGTCCAGCGCCGCCTTCGATCCGGCATAGTCCACATACTCGAAGGGCGAACCGAGCCGGGCCGCCGCGGAGGACATCAGAACGATCGACCCCACCCCCCGCGGTGCCAGACGGCGCGCACTCTCGCGCGCACACAGATAGGCCCCGAAGACGTTCACCTCGAACACCCGGCGCATCCGCTCGGCGCTCATTTCGGTCAAGGGGCAGGATGGTGCGACGATGCCGGCGTTCACCACCACGCCGTCGAGCGGCCCGAGCTGCTGTTCCGCCGCCTCGAACATGGCGACGACATCCGCCTCGACCGCCACGTCTCCGCGCAGCGTCACGGCCCGTCCGCCGCCCGCCCGCACCGCGTCGGCCGTTTCACGGGCGGTGGTTTCGTTGCCGACATAGTTGATGCCGACCGACCAGCCGCGGCTGCCGGCCAGCAGGGCAATGGCCTTTCCGATCCCGCGCCCGCCGCCGGTGATAAGGATGGTCTTCATCAGTTCCTCTGGATTGAGCCTCAACCACCGCGACAGTATGCTTGGCCGAACCGGGTGAACACCCCCGAACAAGCGGTGCTTTCCACCGCGCCTCTCGTCCCTTTCCCTCCGGTACCATGTCGCGCGCCGAACGTCTCCTCGATCTGATGCAGGTTCTGCGGCGGCATCGCCAGCCGGTCAGCGGCAAGTCGCTTGCCGGCGAGTTGGGGGTCAGCCTGCGCACGCTCTATCGCGACATCGCCACCCTGCAGGCACAGGGCGCGATGATCGAGGGGGAGCCGGGAGTCGGCTATCTGCTGCGCGCCGGCTTCCTGCTGCCGCCACTGATGTTCACCGAGGAGGAGGTCGAGGCGCTGGTGCTGGGGTCGCGCTGGGTGGTGGACCGCGGCGACAGCCGGCTGGGCGGGGCGGCGCGCAACGCGCTCGCCAAGATCGCCGCGGTGCTGCCGCCGGACAAGCGCGAGGGGCTGGACGGCTCCACCCTGCTGGTCGGGCCGGGCGAGCCCATCGCCGGAGGCGATAACGACGTTTCAGCTGGCGATGCAGAGCTGGCGACCATCCGTACCGCCATCAGGGCGGAGCGCAAGCTGGAGATCGCCTATCGCGACCGCGACGGGTCGGAAAGCCGGCGCATGGTCTGGCCCTTCGCGCTCGGCTTCTTCGACCGGGTGCGGGTGATGGTGGCGTGGTGCGAACTGCGCCAGTCCTTCCGCCATTTCCGCACCGACCGCATCCTGGCGCTGACCGCCAGCGACACCCGCTATCCCCGCCGCCGGCAGGCGATGCTGAAGGAATGGCGCGCGGCGGAGGGCATTCCGCAATAAGGAACGGGGTGGAGCTGACACCATGCTGACGGAAACTGTCAGCATGTCGGCCTAGTCTTGGCTGTGCCGGTGAGGGCGGCGAACGGAACCAACCGGCCGCCCCACCCCATCCCTTCAAGACCGGAGCCAGCCATGACCGCCACCGCAACCACCGCCACTGCCAAGCCCACCACTGCCAAGCCCGCCGCCAAGCTCGCGCTCGATTTCGTCCTGCTCCATGTCGACAGCCCGGCCGCCAGCGCCGCCTTCTATGCCGACCTGCTGGGCCGGCCGCCGGTGGAGGCCTCCCCCACCTTCGCCATGTTCAAGGCGGGCGACGGGCTGATGCTGGGCCTGTGGTCGCGCCATACGGTGGAGCCGGCCGCGACCCTGCCGGGAGGCAGCGAGATCGCCTTCACCGTCGCCGACGAGGCCGCGGTGCGCGACCTCCACGCCGACTGGAGCGCCCGCGGCCTGACCATCCTGCAGCCGCCGACCACGATGGATTTCGGTCATACCTTCGTTGCACGCGACCCCGACGGCCACCGGCTCCGCGTGTTCGCCCCCCATCAGGAAGAGAACCAGTCCGAACAGGTGCGGTCGTGAGCGGCGGCACGCGCACCGGCAGCACACGCACCGGCAGCTGGATCGCGGTGGCCAGCGCCGAGCATGTGCGGCGCGGCCGGGCCGGCGGCTTCATGCAGGTCTGCCACGGCAAGGCGGCGCCGCTGCGGCGGATCCGGCCGGGCGACCGGGTCGCCTACTACTCCCCCACCGACCGGTTCGGCGCGGCGGACGGGCTGAAGTCCTTCACCGCCATCGGCACCGTCCTGGCGGGAGAGCCCTACCAATTCGACATGGGCGGCGGCTTCATCCCCTTCCGGCGCGACGTGTCCTGGTGGCCGGCGGAGGAGGCACCGATCCAGCCGCTGCTGGACCGGCTGGAGCTGACCGCCGGGGTGCGGAACTGGGGCTATCCCTTCCGCTTCGGCCTGCTGCCGGTCAGCCCCCGCGATTTCGACCTGATCGCCGGGGCGATGCGGGCGGCCTTGGGCGAGGGGATGCGGGAGGAACTGGCCGCCTGACCGAAAAAAGATCCGCCGGCGGGAAGGGATGAAAATCCCCTCCCCCGGCGTCCATACAGCCAATGAACCGAGTGCCTCCAGGGGCTTGGGACCTCTCATACCTTGGTGTCAGAGTACGAACGAATGGCGGTTCTTCCTGACCGAGATCAAGGCGAAACCCCTCGCAGTCCGCCATACATGCGCTTATATCGTCCGCAAGCCTGACCAAGGTCACTTGTACCGGGGCCATCGTTCTATGCATCGCTTCGCCAATCCCGCCCGTTTCCTGCGCCTGTCGGCCGTGCTTCTGCCGTGGTGCGCCGGGGCGACCGTGATCCTGACGATCCTCGGGCTGTGGCTCAGCCTGTTCGGCTCGCCGCCCGACTATCAGCAGGGCGAGACGGTGCGGATCATGTACATCCATGTTCCCGCCGCCTGGATGAGCCTGTTCGTCTACACCAACATGGCCGTCGCCGCGGCGGTTGGTCTGGTGTGGAAGCACCCGCTGGCCGACCTGTTCGCCAAGGCCGCCGCCCCCATCGGCGCCGGCTTCACCTTCGTGTGCCTGGTGACCGGGTCGCTGTGGGGAGCGCCCATGTGGGGCACCTGGTGGGTGTGGGACGCGCGGCTGACCAGCGTGCTGATCCTGTTCTTCCTGTATCTGGGCTACATGGCCCTGGTGAACGCCTTCGACGATCCGCAGCGCGGCACGAAGGCCGGCAACGTCCTGCTGCTGGTCGGTATCGTCAACGTGCCGATCATCAAGTTCTCGGTCGACTGGTGGAACACGCTGCATCAGCCCGCCAGCGTCGTGCGCATGGGCGGCCCCAGCATCGACCCCACCATGCTGACGCCGCTTCTGGTGATGGCCGGTGCCTTCACCGCCTATTTCCTGTCGGTGGTCCTGCTGCGCGTGCGCACGGAGATCGCCCAGCGCAAGATACAGACGCTGCGGCTGTCAGTTGCCGGCGACGGCGCGGTGACGGACGGGATGCAGGGCTGAGGACGCAGGGACAAGACGATGAACGAATTCCTCCACATGGGCGGGTACGCCGCCTACGTCTGGCCGGCCTACGGCATCGCCACCCTTGTCCTGCTGGGCCTGCTGGTTGCCACCTGGAAGGGGCTGCGCAACGCCGAGGCGACGCTGAAGGCGCTGGAAAGCGCCCGCCCGGCCCGCCGCCGCACCCGCAACGCCGGCCGGAAGACGGCCGATCAGAACGCCGGAACGCCGGCGGAAGCGAGCGAAGGATGACCCGCAAGAAACGCCGCCTCTACATGCTGGGCCTCGCCCTTCTGGGGCTGGGCTCGGCGACCGCCCTGGCGCTGACCGCCTTCCAGGACAACATCGTCTTCTTCTACAGCCCGACCCAGCTGCAGACGCAGCAGGTGGGCGACCGCAATTTCCGCCTGGGCGGGCTGGTCGAGGAAGGCAGCGTGCAGAAGACGCCGGACGGCCTCACCACCTCCTTCCGGGTCACCGACACCGCCCACACCATCGACGTCCGCTATCGCGGCCAGCTGCCCGACCTGTTCCGCGAGGGCCAGGGCGTGGTGGCCGAGGGCAAGCTGACCGGCGGCGTCTTCGTCGCGCGCGAGGTCCTGGCCAAGCATGACGAGAACTACATGCCGCCCGAGGTGTCGGAGGCGCTGAAGCAGGCCGGCGTCTACAAGAACCCGGCGGAGTCCGAGACGAAGACCGCGAAGAAGGAGTAGCGGGACCGTGATCCCCGAACTCGGCCATTACGCGCTGGTGCTGGCGCTTTTCGTCGCGCTGGTGCAGTCGGTGCCGCCGCTGGTCGGCGCCGCCACCCGCAACGGTGCCTGGATGAACGTCGCGGTGCCCGCGGCCATCGCCCAGATGCTGCTGGTGCTGGTCGCCTATGCCGCCCTGACCTGGGCGCATGTGGTGTCCGACTTCAGCGTGCTGAACGTGGTGCAGAACAGCCACTCGGCCAAGCCGATGCTCTACAAGGTGTCGGGCGTCTGGGGCAACCACGAGGGCTCGATGATGCTGTGGATCGTCATGCTGACGGTCTTCGGCGCCGCCGTGGCCATGTTCGGGCGCAACCTGCCGCCGACGCTGAAGGCGCGCGTGCTGGCGGTCCAGGGGCTGATCGGGGTCGGCTTCCTGCTGTTCATCCTGGCGACGTCCAACCCCTTCATCCGCGTGATCCCGGCGCCGCTCGACGGCAACGACCTGAACCCGCTGCTGCAGGACCCCGGCCTCGCCTTCCATCCGCCCTTCCTCTATGCCGGCTATGTCGGCTTCTCCATGGCCTTCTCCTTCGCCGTCGCCGCATTGATCGAGGGGCGGGTCGATCCCGCCTGGGCGCGGTGGGTGCGGCCCTGGACGCTGGCGGCGTGGTCGACCCTGACCATGGGCATCGCCATGGGCTCCTGGTGGGCCTATTACGAGCTGGGCTGGGGCGGCTGGTGGTACTGGGACCCGGTGGAGAACGCGTCCTTCATGCCCTGGCTGGCCGGCACCGCGCTGCTGCACTCCGCCATCGTGGTGGAGAAGCGCGACGCGCTGAAGAGCTGGACCATCCTGCTGTCCATCGTCACCTTCTCGCTGTCGCTGATGGGCACCTTCCTGGTGCGCTCCGGCATCCTGACCTCGGTCCATGCCTTCGCGGTCGATCCCAAGCGCGGCGTCTTCATCCTGGTGCTGCTGGCGATCGCCACCGGCGGCTCTCTGCTGCTCTACAGCCTGCGCGCGCCGTCGCTGAAGGCCGGCGGTCTGTTCGCGCCGATCAGCCGCGAGGGCGCGCTGGTCATGAACAACCTGCTGCTGTCCACCGCGACGGCGACGGTGTTCATCGGCACGCTCTATCCGCTGTTCCTCGACATCCTGAACCTGGGCAAGGTGTCGGTCGGCGCCCCCTTCTTCAATTCCACCTTCATCCCCGTCGCCATCCCGATGATCGTCGCCATGGTGGTGGGGCCCTTCCTGTCCTGGAAGCGGGCGGATCTGTGGGCGGCGCTGAGCCGGCTGTGGATCGCCGGGGTCGCCGTGGTGATCGCCGTCGCCGTCACCGCCTATGTCAAGGCGGGCGGCGGGCCGCTGCTGGCGCTGGTGGGCATCGCGCTCGCCGCCTGGGCCTTCGTCGGCTCGCTGGTGGAGTTCGCCGACCGCATCGCCCTGTTCCGCACCTCCTTCCGCAACAGCTGGCACCGCGCCGTGCATCTGCCGCGCAGCGCCTGGGGCATGACCATCGCGCACGCCTGCGTCGGGCTGTCGATCCTCGGCATGACCGGCACCTCGGCCTGGCAGACGGAATCGATCACGGCGATGAAGCCGGGCGACCAGGCCGCCGTTGCAGGCTACGAGTTCCGTTTCGACAGCATCGGGCTGGTCGACGGCCCGAACTTCAAGGCCGAACGCGGCGTCTTCACCGTCACCCGCGACGGACGGCCCATCGCCACGCTGACGCCGGAACGCCGCAGCTACAGCACCACCCGGATGACGACCACGGAATCGGCCATCCACACCACGGTCTTCTCCGACCTGTATGTGGCGCTGGGCGACCCGACGCAGAACGGCACCGCCTGGATCGTCCGCATCTACCACCACCCGCTGGTGCCGTGGATCTGGATCGGCGGCGCGGGGATGATGCTGGGCGGACTGGTGAGCCTGACCGACCGCCGGTTCCGCATCGGCGCGCCTGAACGCCGCCGCACGGCCGGCAAGTCGGCTCCGCTACCGGCCGAATGAGGACCAAGACACCATGCGCCGCCTTCTGTACCTGCTGCCCTTCCTGCTGTTCATCGGGGTGGGCATCGCCTTCTACCTAGGGTTCCAGCGCGACCCGCGCGACATCCCGTCGGCCCTGATCGACAAGCCGGCGCCGACCTTCGAGCTGCCGGCCATCCCGGGGCAGCCGGCGACGGGCGGCCTGTCCTCGGCCAAGCTGAAGGGGGACGTAACGCTGGTGAACGTCTTCGCCTCCTGGTGCATTCCCTGCAAGGCGGAGCATCCCGTCATCACCCGCCTGTCGCGGGAGCAGGGGGTGACGGTCTTCGGCATCAACTACAAGGACAAGCCGGAGGACGCGCTGATCTGGCTGGCGCGCAACGGCAACCCCTACGCCGCCATCGGCGCCGACCAGGACGGCCGGGTGTCGATCGACTGGGGCGTGTACGGCGTGCCGGAAAGCTACCTGATCGACCGCCAGGGCCGAATCCGCTTCAAGCATGTCGGCCCGCTGACCCCGCAGGTGGTGGAGGAGCAGCTTCTCCCCATGGTCAAGCATCTGAGGCAGGGCTGATGAAACGCGCCCTTCTTGCCGCCCTGCTGGCGCTGTCGGTCACCCTGCCGGCGCTGACCCCCGCCCTTGCCGTCCAGCCGGAGGAGGTCCTGCCGGACCCGGCGCTGGAATCCCGCGCGCGCGCCATCAGCCAGGAACTGCGCTGCCTGGTCTGCCAGAACCAGTCGATCGACGACAGCAACGCGCCGCTCGCTCGCGACCTGCGGGTTCTGGTGCGCGACCGGCTGCAGGCCGGCGACAGCGACGCCAAGGTGATGGAGTACGTCACCGACCGCTACGGCGACTATGTGCTGCTGCGCCCGCCCTTCAAGGCCACCACGCTGGTGCTGTGGATCGGCCCCTTCGCCGTGCTGCTGCTGGGGGCGATCGGCACCTTCCTGTTCCTGCGCGGGCGGCGGGGTGTGGCCGCCGGCGCCGACACCGCTCCCCTGAGCGCGGATGAGCGGCGGCGGCTGGATGCCCTGCTGCGGAAAGACGACTGATGCTGTTCTGGATTCTCGCCGCCGTCCTGACCGCGGCCGTGCTGCTGCTGATCGTGCCGCCGCTGCTGCGGTCCGGTGCCGCCGCTCCCGATCGCGACGCCTTCGACCGCGAGGTCTATCGCGACCAGCTGGACGAGCTGGAGCGCGACCGCGCACGCGGCCTGATCAACGACGCCCAGGCCGAGGCCGCCAAGGCGGAAATCGCGCGGCGCATGCTGGCGACCGCCGAGAAAAGCGGTTCCGCCGCAACTCCCGCGACCCCGCGCAGTGCGCGCGTGCTGGCGGTGCTGCTGGCGCTGGTGCTGCCGCTGGGCGCGCTCAGCGTCTATGGCCTGTATGGGCGCCCGGATCTGCCGGCGCAGCCGCTGGCGTCGCGCAATCTGGAACAGGAACGCGGCGGCCCGCCAAAGACCGTGCTGGCGGCGATGGACAAGCTGAAGGCGCAGCTGGCGGAGAATCCGAACGACCTGCAGGGCTGGCTGATCCTGGGTCAGGCCTATGCCAAGATGGGCCGCAACGCCGACGCGGCGGATGCCCTGCGCCGCGCCGTCGCCTTGAACGGGGACGATGTGGAGCTGCAGGGACTGTTCGGCGAGACGCTGGTGTCGGCCAACGATGGCATGGTCGGGGAAGAGGCGGTGAAGGCCTTCGACGCCGTGCTGGCGAAGGAGCCGAAGGACCCGCGCGCCCGCTTCTTCGCGGCGCTCGCCCGCTACCAGGCCGGCGACCGCAAGGACGCTCTCGACCGCTGGGCCTCGCTGATGGCGGAATCGCCGGCCGACGCGCCGTGGGTCCCGGTCTTGCGCGACCAGATCCGCGAGGCCGCGATTGCCCTGGACCTCGATCCCACCAAGGTGACGCCGCAGCCGCTGCCGGCCGAGCAGAAGCCCGCCGGTCCGATGGCCCAGGGCCAGCCCGGCCAGAACGGACAGGTGTCCGAGGGCCAGAGCCAGGACGAGATGATCCGCGGCATGGTCTCCAGCCTCGCCGCCAAGCTGGACGCCGACCCGTCGGACGTCGAGGGGTGGCTGAAGCTCGCCCGCTCCTATGGTGTGCTGGGTGAACCGGACAAGGCGCTGGAGGCCGCCCGCAAGGCGCGCGAACGGGCGCCGGACCGCGCCGACGTGCAGGTGGTCTACGCCAACGCCGTGCTGCAGACCCAGCCGCGCAACGAGACGCCAAAGCCCCTGCCCGAGGAGGCGACCTCCGCCCTGCGCCTGGCGCTGAAGGCGGAGCCGGAGAACAAGGATGCGCTGTGGCTGCTCGGCCTCGACGCCATGATGTCGGGCCGCCGGGACGAGGCCGCCGCCCATTGGGGCAAGCTGATCGCCCAGTTCAAGCCGAGCGATCCGGAATACACCCTGTTGAAGGGGCGTTTGGACGCGTTGAAGGCTGGCGGCTGAGGCTTTCCGCCTGCCCTCTTCCATTTCTCCCGGCGCCTTTTCTTTCGCGTTGCGGCGACACACATTGACAGGGGCGCGTCGGCGGGCTTTATCCCACGGCGCAGCCCCTTTTTCCTTTCCGCAGAAGGTTCCGCGCCGATGACCCGCAGACGACTGCCCACGCCCGACGAGCGGCGCTTGTGGCGGCTCGCCATGCGCGACGCCGATCCGATGCCGGGCCGGCAGATCGAGGCCGAGCCGGAGCCCGTGGCGACCATGGCGGAGCTGGTGGAGGAACCGGTGGCGACCAGCCTCGCCCCGCCGCCGACTGCCAAGCAATTCCCCGCCCCGCCCCGCCCCTCCCGGACGGTCCATCCGCCGCTGACGCCCGGATCCACCGCCAACATCGACCGCCGCACCGGCGACCGCTTCCGCCGCGGCGAGCTGGAGATCGATGGCCGGATCGACCTGCACGGCATGACCCAGGCGCAGGCGCATACCGCACTCGCCTCCTTCGTCCACCGCGCCTGGAACGAGGGGCGGCGCTGTATCCTGGTCATCACCGGCAAGGGCAGCTTCGGCGGGCTGGGCGTCCTGCGTCAGGCGACGCCACGCTGGCTGGCGGATCCGGCCCTGCGCCCTATGGTGCTGGCGATCCAGCCGGCCCGGCCCAAGGATGGCGGCGACGGCGCGCTGTATGTCTTGATCAAACGGCGGCGCGACCGTAAGGACTGAGTCCCAAACAATCAGGGACTACCCATGACCCCGTTCGGCGAACGGGTCCGGTCGCTGCGCGACGCCAAGGGCGTGACGCTGAAGCAGATGGCGACGGACCTCTCCATCTCGTCCGCCTATCTTTCCGCCCTGGAACACGGCAAGCGCGGCCAGCCCTCCCCCCAGCTGGTCCGGCAGATCTGCGCCTATTTCGGCATCATCTGGGACGATGCGGAGGAGTTGGAACGGCTTGCAGATCTGTCCCATCCCCGCGTGACCGTCGACACCGCGGGCTTGAGCGCGAAAGCGACGGAGCTGGCCAACCGGCTGTCGGAACGCATCGGCGACCTGGACGAGGAGCGGATCGACGCGATCCTGGCGATCCTGGACGCGGTGCCGCCGAAGAAGGGCGCACGGCGCCGGGCGGGGGTGCGGCGGCGGTAGTGGAGTTGTGGGGGTGTCGGCTACCGGATGCCCCCACCTAACCTCCCCCGCTGGGCGGGGGAGGGACTGCCGCCAATCCGCCAAACAAGCACTTGCCCCCTCCCCCGCCCAGCGGGGGAGGGTTGGGGTGGGGGTCTAACTCAGCAAAGGCGCAGCCTGCCCTCAAGCCTTCCCGATCATCCGCCCCAGGTCGCGCCCGGCGAACAGGTGGATGTGCAGGTGGGGCACTTCCTGGTGCGCGGCCTCGCCGCAGTTGGACAGGATGCGATAGCCGGGACCGTCGGCACCCACCATGCGGGCGACCTCGCCCACCGCGCGGAACAGGCCGGCGATCTCGGCGTCCGACGCCTTGGCGGTGAAGTCGTCCATGTCGATGTAGGCGCCCTTGGGGATCACCAGCACATGGGTGGGCGTCTGCGGGTCGATGTCGTGGAAGGCGAGCGCGTGCTCGGACTCAAACACCGTCTTGCACGGGATTTCGCCGCGCAGGATGCGGGCGAACACGTTGCTGTCGTCATAGCTCTTGGCCATCGCGTGCGTCCTCTTGGTGGGGAATCCCGCTCAGGCTTTGCGGGACTTCTTTTCGTCGATGCCGCTGGTGCCCTCGCGCTGGGCGAGCTTGGTCCAGACCTCCGCCGGATCCAGCCCCAGGTCGGCCCACAGCACCAGCAGGTGATAGAGCAGGTCGGCGGATTCCGCGGCCAGCGCCGCCTTGTCGCCGCGCACCGCCTCCAGGATCGCCTCCACCGCCTCCTCGCCCACCTTCTGGGCGATCTTGGCGGTACCGCGGCTGTAGAGCTTCGCGGTGTAGGAGGTCTCCGGATCCGCGCCCTTCCGGGCCTGGACGGTGACGAACAACCGGTCGAGCACCTCGGCGCCCAGCGGGGCCGGCGCCTTGTCGGCAGACTTCTTGTCACCCATGTGCCGTCTCCACCGCCGCATTCGCCGCCCGGGCCGGGCGCACCGGAATGCCGGCGGCGCTCAGCGCCGCCTTGGCCTGACCGATGGTGTAGGTGCCGAAGTGGAAGATCGAGGCGGCGAGCACCGCGGTGGCGTGGCCTTCACGGATGCCTTCCACCAGATGGTCGAGCGTGCCGACGCCGCCCGACGCGATCACCGGGATGCGGATGGAGTCCGCCACGGTGCGCGTCAGCTCCAGGTCGAAGCCGCTCTTGGTGCCGTCACGGTCCATCGAGGTCAGCAGGATTTCGCCGGCTCCCAGCGATTCCATCCGCTTGGCCCATTCCACCGCGTCGATGCCGGTGGCGTTGCGGCCGCCATGGGTGAAGACCTCCCATTTGCCGGGAGCGACCTTCTTGGCGTCGATGGCGACGACGATGCACTGGGCGCCGAACTTTTCCGCGCCCTCGCGCACGAAGTCGGGGCGGTGGATCGCCGCGGTGTTGATCGACACCTTGTCGGCGCCGGCCAGCAGCAGCTTGCGGATATCGTCCACCGTGCGCACGCCGCCGCCGACGGTCAGCGGCATGAAGACCTGCTCCGCCGTCCGCCGCACCACGTCGAAGATGGTGTCGCGGTTCTCGTGGCTGGCGGTGATGTCGAGGAAGGTCAGCTCGTCGGCACCCTCGCGGTCGTAGACGCGGGCCTGCTCCACCGGATCGCCGGCATCGACCAGATCGACGAAGTTGACCCCCTTCACCACCCGGCCGTCCTTGACGTCCAGGCAGGGGATGACGCGCATCTTCAGCATCAGTCGGCGTCCTCGACGGCAGTGGCGGAGAGCAGGGCCAGCGCCTCTTTGGGGTCGATCCGGCCATCGTACAGCGCACGGCCGCAGATCACCCCCTCGATCCCGGTGTCCTCCTCCAGCTTCAGCGCCTTCAGGTCCTCGATGGAGGAGACGCCGCCCGACGCGATGACCGGCGTGGTCAGGTGGAAGGCGAGGTCGGAGGTCGACTCCACATTGACGCCGCCCATGGCGCCGTCGCGGTTGATGTCGGTGTAGATGATGGCGGCGACGCCGCAATCCTCGAACTTCAGCGCCAGATCCAGCGCCTTGATGTCGGAGGTCTCGGCCCAGCCGGCCACGGCGACATAGCCTTCGCGCGCGTCGATGCCCACCGCGATCCTGCCCGGGAACTCGCGGCAGGCGGCCTTGACCAGTTCCGGGTCGCGCAGCGCCGCCGTGCCCAGGATGACGCGGCTGACACCCTTCTCCAGCCACATGCCGATGGTGGTCAGGTCGCGGATGCCGCCGCCGAGCTGCACCGGGATGGTGACGGATTTCAGGATGCTTTCGACCGCGGCGCCGTTCACCGGCTTGCCTTCGAAGGCGCCGTTGAGGTCGACCAGATGCAGCCATTCGAAACCCTGGCTCTGGAACAGGCGGGCCTGTTCGCCGGGATCGGTGTTGAAGACCGTGGCCTGGCTCATCTCGCCGCGCAGCAGGCGGACGCAGGCACCGTCCTTGAGGTCGATGGCGGGGTAGATGATCATCGCTGGCGTCTTCCTATGGCTTGCTGGCGGTTATTGGGCAGGCGGCTGGTGGGCGGGCTGGAGGTCTTTGCAGTAGAAATGGCCGGCGAGCGGCTTGCCCTGCACCAGCGCATAGAAGGGATGGGTTCCCCAGCGCCTGAAGCCGAGCGATTCATAGAGCGCGATGGCCGCCTCCTGGGTCACGCGGACATCCAGGTTCAGCACCTGGAAACCGGCTGCGCAGGCCTCGTCCACCACCGCCATGGTCAGGCGGCGGGCAAGGCCGTGGCCGCGCGCCCAGGGGGCGACGAAGCTGGTGGTCAACTGGGCGGCATGGGCCTGCGCCTCGTTGTTGCGCGGCGGCTTGACCAGCTGGGCGGATCCGGCGACCACCCCGTCGAGGCGTGCAACGAACAGCACCCGTTCCGGCACCACCAGCACGCCTTTCCAGAACCGCTCCATCACGTCGCGCGGCGGCGGCTCGACCCAGCCGAAGCCGCCGCCGGCCCGGATGGCGTCGTCGGCCGCGTCGCACAGGTCGTGCAGGTCGGCGGTCTTCAGCGCATCGACCTTGTCGATGGCGATCTCGGCCATCGCGTCAGACCTTCCAGCGCAGGAAGTTGGCGATCAGCGCCAGACCGGTCGCCTGGCTCTTTTCCGGATGGAACTGGGTGCCGACCAGATTGTCGCGCCCGACCACCGCAGCGAAGGGGCCGCCGTAATCGGCCGACGCGATCAGCGTGTCGGGATCGGCCAGCTTGAACTGGTAGGAATGGACGAAATAGGCGTGGCTGCCCTCCGGCAGACCGGCCAGGACCGGGTGCGGATGGCGGATGTTCAGCTCGTTCCAGCCCATATGCGGGATTTTCAGGGCCGGATCCGCCGGCTCCAGCTTCACCACCTCGCCCGGGACCCAGCCCAGCCCCTCGGTCACGCCATATTCGCGGCCGCGTTCCGCCATCAGCTGCATGCCGACGCAGATGCCCAGGAAAGGCCGGCCGCGGCGGTGCACCACTTCCTCCAGCGCCTCGAGCATGCCGGGGACTTCCGACAGGCCGCGCTTGCAATCGGCAAAGGCGCCGACGCCCGGCAGAACCACGCGGTCGGCGTGGCGGACCGCATCGGCGTCGGAGGTGACGAGAACTGTGTAGGAGGCCTCGGCTTCGCCGGCCGCGCGCTCGATCGCCTTGGCGGCGGAGCGCAGGTTGCCGGAGCCGTAATCGATCAGCGCGACCGTTTCCATGGACGTGACAAACCTTCAGATAGGACGGCGGTGGAGGTTGGTTGGACCGGGGTCCCCGCCGTCAGAGCGATCCGCCGAGCGTACCCTTGGTGGAGGGCACCGCATCGCGCTTGCGCGGGTCGATCTCCACCCCGGCGCGCAACGCGCGGGCAAGCGCCTTGTAGCAGCTTTCCACGATATGGTGGTTGTTCTCGCCATACAGGTTCTCGACGTGCAGCGTCACGCCGGCGGACATGGCGAAGGCCTGGAACCACTCGCGGAACAGCTCGGTGTCGAAATCGCCGATCTTGTCGCGGGTGAAGTTCACCTTCCAGATCAGGTAGGGCCGGTTGGAGAAGTCCAGGGCCACCCGGGTCAGCGTCTCGTCCATCGGGACATAGGAATGGCCGTAGCGCTGGATGCCCTTGCGGTCGCCCAGCGCCTTCGCCACCGCCATGCCGATGGCGATGCCGGTGTCCTCGGTCGTGTGGTGGTAATCGATGTGCAGGTCGCCATCGGCCAGGACCGTCAGGTCCATCAGGCTGTGGCGCGACAGCTGTTCCAGCATGTGGTCGAGGAAGCCGACCCCCGTCTTGACGTCATAGACGCCGGTGCCGTCAAGGTTCAGCGCGACCCGGATCCGGGTCTCGGTGGTGTTCCGCTCGATCGAGGCGCGGCGGCCGCCGTTGATGGGGGTCTGGTCCATGGCGGTTTTGTAGCAGGAAGCATCCCTGCGCGCCAGCATCCGGCACGATTGATGCGCGGCATGTCCATTCCGACGATTGTCCTACGAAGGTGTGCGGGTTACAGTCTTGTACACTTCCTGCGTGCATATCCGCTTATGATGCCCCACCCGCGCCCATTCGCCGCAGTCCTGATGCTTCTTCTCGGCCTGCTGCCGGCCGGCTGCGGCGGTACCTCCCCGCCCCCGCAGGTCGGCAAGGCGGCGCCGCCGGTCGCTGCCGGAACCACGGCCCCCTTCCGCTTCGGCGAACTGGCGATCGGGTCGATGCGGCGCGGGATGCAGATCGGCCGCTATGTCTGGGGCATCGACTGCGCCCCGCCCTATGACGACGTCTATTGGACCAGCGGCGTCAACATGCGCCGCGGCTCCACCTTCGAGGAGCGGTTTGCCGAGGTGATGACCGCCGCCGGCTTCGACGTGGTCGGACGGCCCGGCGGTCCCGACAGCCCCGACGGCAATCGCAGCCGCGCCCGCTTCACCGTGCAGGGCGACCTGCGCGACGTGCAGCTGGAGCTGTGCAACCGAGTCAACTGGCTGACCGGCAGCAGCAAGGGCAGTTCCGGCAGCGGCAGCGTCAAGGTGGAATGGACGGTCTACGACACGCGCGGCGGCGGGCTCGTCCACCGCATCGTCACCACCGGGGCCACGACGCAGGAGCGCGGCGTACCCCAGGGCGACACCCTGCTGATGGAGGAGGCATTCGCCGCGGCGGTAGAGGCGCTCGCCGCCGATGCCGGTTTCCGCGCCCTGCTGTCGGGCGGCACCCTGCCCGCTCCGGCGGCGGCGACGGCAGCGATGGTCTCCACGGCATCGCCGGCCGGATCCGGGCCGATCCCGCTGACGCCGGCGGTTGCTACCCCGGGTCCGGCATCCGTTTACCCATCGGCGGGCCGGCTTCTGCTGCGGACCGGGTCCGGGTCCGGCCGGGTCGCGTCGGCGCGGGTGGCTGTCGCTGGATCGTCGGGCGTTTCCCGTGGGTTCGTTATCGGAGAGACCGATGTGGCAGGCGAGGTGCAGGCCGTGCTGCTGGCTCCCCTCCCCGGATCCGACCCCACCGTCACCGTTCGGCCGGCGCGCGGGGTGGAATTGACCGGATGGGTGGTTGGGCGCGATGCGGCGAGCGGCTTCGCCCTGGTGAGGGTGCCGGCGCGGCTGACCGCCCTTCCCATCCGCACCCGGACCTTGCGCGTCAGCGAGCCGGTGCGGGCGATCCCCGGCGGACGGGGCAAGGAGGTCGAGGGGATCGTCGGCGGTCTGCAATCCGGAGAGAGCCGCGGTGCCACGCTGATCCAGGCGGATCTGGGCTCCGCTGCCCTGTTCACGGCGGTGACGGAGGCCGGCGATCCGCTGCTGGATGGCGACGGCATGCTGGTCGGCGTGGCGCCGTCCGCCGGCCGCTCGGTCGCCACCCCGGCCGGGCTGGTCGAGTTCCTGGCGATCGGTCCGCTGATTGACCGGCTGGGGGCGGATCCGGCTGGCCCGGATACAGCTGGTGTGGATCCGGCCGGGCCAAGCGCATCTTCTCCGCCATTCAAACAGGATCGGATGGACCGCAACCGGGCTCAAGCAACGGCGCGGAAGCGGCAGGGCCGCGGCAGTCCGTCCGACGATTTGGCCGATCCCTGGGCGGAGGACGGGGAGCTTGACGGCGATGTTCTTGACGGGGACCGCGCCCCTCCCACATAGACCGGATGCCCTGCCGCCGCGGCTCCAGGGACTTGCGCCCTGTAACGGTGCGCCTTTCCGGGGCGGCGGGCGGCTCCCCTTTTCCTGCATGGTTTGCGCATGACCTACCCAGCGTCCAATCCACACGATCCCATCCAATGGCACGGCACCACCATCCTGTCCGTGCGCAAGAACGGTCAGGTGGTGATCGCCGGCGACGGGCAGGTCTCGGTCGGCCAGACGGTGATGAAGGCCAATGCGCGCAAGGTCCGCTGGCTGGCCGGCGGCACGGTGATGGCTGGCTTCGCCGGTGCCACCGCCGATGCGCTGACCCTGTTCGAGCGGCTGGAAGGCAAGCTGGAGCAGTATCCCGGCCAGCTGACCCGCGCCTGTGTGGAGATGGCCAAGGATTGGCGCACCGACCGCTACCTGCGTCGCCTGGAGGCGATGATGGCGGTGGCCGACAAGACCGTCAGCCTCGTGCTGACCGGCAATGGCGACGTGCTGGAGCCGGAGGACGGGCTGATCGGCATCGGGTCCGGCGGGTCCTATGCCCTGTCGGCGGCGCGTGCGCTGATCGACATCGACGGGATGGACGCAGAGGCGGTGGCGCGCAAGGCGATGAAGATCGCCGCCGGCATCTGCGTCTACACCAACGAAAACGTCACCCTGGAAAAGCTGTGAGCGTCATGACGATTCAGACCGCTTCCGTGTCCTCCGACACCGCCGCCTTCAGCCCGCGCGAGATCGTCTCCGAGCTCGACCGCTACATCGTCGGCCAGAACGATGCCAAGCGCGCGGTCGCCATCGCGCTGCGCAACCGCTGGCGCCGGCAGCAGCTGCCCGAGGGCCTGCGGGAAGAGGTTCTGCCCAAGAACATCCTGATGATCGGCCCGACCGGCGTCGGCAAGACGGAGATCGCCCGCCGGCTCGCCAAGCTGGCCCAGGCTCCCTTCCTGAAGGTGGAGGCGACCAAGTTCACCGAGGTCGGCTATGTCGGCCGCGACGTCGAGCAGATCGTCCGCGATCTGGTGGAGGCCGCCATCGGCCTGACCCGCGAGCGCCTGCGCAAGGAGGTCGCCGCCAAGGCCGAGTTGCGCGCCGAGGAACGCGTGCTCGACGCGCTCTGCGGTGACAGCGCCAGTGCCGACACGCGGGCCAAGTTCCGCAAGATGCTGCGCGAGGGCACGCTGAACGACAAGGAGATCGAAGTCCAGGTGGCCGACACCGGCGCCGGCAACATGCCGACCTTCGACATTCCCGGCATGCCGGGCGCCCAGATGGGCATGCTGAACCTGAACGACATGTTCGGCAAGATGATGGGCGGCCGCACCAAGACCCGCCGGATGACGGTGGCCGAGAGCCACGGCGTGCTGATGGCCGAAGAGTCCGACAAGCTGCTGGACCAGGAGAAGGTGGTGGCGGAGGCGATCCGCGCGGTCGAGCAGAACGGCATCGTCTTCCTCGATGAGATCGACAAGATCTCCGCCCGTTCCGACGCGCGCGGCGCCGATGTCAGCCGCGAGGGCGTTCAGCGCGACCTGCTGCCGCTGATCGAGGGCACGACGGTGTCGACCAAGCACGGCCCGGTGAAGACCGACCACATCCTGTTCATCGCGTCGGGCGCCTTCCACATCGCCAAGCCGTCGGACCTGCTGCCCGAACTGCAGGGCCGCCTGCCGATCCGCGTCGAACTGAAGGCGCTGAGCCAGGACGACTTCAAGCGCATCCTGACCGAGCCGGAAGCCAGCCTGATCCGCCAGTACAAGGCGCTGATGAAGACGGAGGAGGTCGATCTGGTCTTCACCGACGACAGCATCGACGAGCTGGCGCGGCTGGCGGCGGAGATCAACAGCTCGGTCGAGAACATCGGCGCGCGGCGCCTGCACACGGTGCTGGAGCGCCTGCTGGAGGAGATCAGCTTCGTCGCCAGCGACCGCGCCGGCGAGACCATCACCATCGACGCCGCGCTGGTCCGCGAGCGGGTCGGCGGTCTGGCGAAGAACGCGGATCTCTCGAAGTTCATCCTGTGAGGGCGTGGGGGGCGCTCGTGTCGGGTGCCCTCCGCTTCACGTGAAACATTCCCCCTACCCGCCTGCCGCCAGCTTCACACTCTTCGGCAGCAGCAGCGCGTAGGTCCCGCGGCTCTTCATCACCCCCGCCTTCTGCTCCGCCTCCGCCCCATGGCCCCAGAAGACGTCGCCGCGCACCGGGCCGCGGATGGCACCGCCGGTGTCCTGGGCGACCAGCAGGCGCTGCAGCCGCTGCCGGCCGTCCAGCGGGTCCTCGGCATCCAGCCAGACCGGCGCCCCATAGGGCATGAACTTGGAGTCCACCGCCAGACTGCGGCCCGGCGTCAGGGCCACGCCCTGGGCGCCGTTGGGACCGTCGCCGGTCAGCGGCTGGAAGAAGACGTAGGACGGGTTGACGTTCATCACCCCCGCCGCCTGATCGGGATTGGCAAGCAGCCAAGCGCGGATCGTCTGGAGCGAGACCTCCTCCCGCTTCAATGCGCCGCGGTCGATCAGCTCCTTGCCGATGGCGACGTACTTATGGCCGTTCTGGGCGGCGTAGCCGACGCGCATCTCGTTGCCGCCATTACCTTCATTGGCTAGCCGGATCCGGCCTGACCCCTGGATCTGCAGGAAGAAGGCGCCGATCGGATCCTTCACCCAGACCAGTTCCAGCCCCTTGCCCTTGAGAGAGCCGGCGACGATGGCGGCGCGGTCCTCATAGGGCTTCAGCCGGCCGTTCACCACCCGGCCGGCGGTGCGTTCCCCCTTCCAACGGTCGGAGAAGTCGCCGAGATCGACCATCACCAGATCCGGCGGCTGGCGGTAGAGCGGCACGGGATAGGCCGGATCCGGCCGGCGGCTGCCCTCCAACTCGGCTTCGTAATAGCCGGTGAACAGCCCCTCGCGCGTGCCGTTGTTGCCGGCGGCGTAGGGGGTGAAGTTGGCTTCGAAGAAGGCGCGGGCGGCATCGTCGCCGGGCGGCAGATCCGCCAATTGGGCGCAAGGGCCCCGCCAGTCGCCGATGGTGCCGGCCACCCCGTTCGGCCCGACCGGGCGGTCCGCCGACTGGGTCCTGAAGCGGGCACAGGAGCGGGCGAGCGCCGGGATCGCCTGGGCGACCGGATCGGTCCGCCAGCCCGGAAGCTCGGCGAAGGTCAGCGGCGCCAGGGTCAGGACATCGGGCGGCGACTTGGCCTCCTCCCGCTTCGCTTCATCCTTCGGCGTACAGGCCGAAAACAGCAACGCCACCGCCCCGAAGAGGGCGATGGCGCTGAAACCGGTCCGATGACGGGTGTTCATTACAGGCGGACGTCCGATCACTGAACCGGCCGCACCTCGACCAGCGACCAGTTCGGATCGCGTGAGCGGATGTTGCGGGCGAAGGTCCAGACGTCGACGTTCTCCACCAGCGCCTTGGGATCGCCGTCGATGACGGTGCCATCGCGGTCGCGCACCACATTGACCTGATCGGTGACCAGGCGGACGGTGACGAAGGCGGTGCGGCCGGCATCCAACCTGGCTTCCACCACCTCGGCCTCGCGCACGAACTCGATGCGGGCCTCGTGCTGCTCGCCGGCGGCCTGACGGTCGCGGATGACGCGGGCGAAGCTCTCGTACACATCGTCGGCCAGCAGCGGGCGAAGCGTCGCGGTGTCGCCGCGGGCGAAGGCATCGACGATCATGGCGAAAGCGGCCTTGGACCCTTCCAGGAAATGCTTTTCGTCGAAAGTCGGGTCGGCGGCACGGAGCTGGTCGATGGAGGCGGCCAGCGACAGCGGCTCGTCCGGAGAGACTGCGACATCAGGACGCGGCCGATTGCGCTCCGGCAGGGGCACGACATTGTCGGGCTTCGCGGTGCTGGGGGCGGGGGTGAACGGGTTGGGGCGCTGACGCTCCTCCCCCGTCCGTCGGCCCAGGACGCTGCGCAGCCGATAAACGAGGAAGGCCGCGATCATCGCGAAGATCACGATCTCGATGAACACGAACCCATCTCCCATCATCTGTTCCTTCCAACGACTTAAGCGAATTGACCTGCGGAAGCGGCCTTGAGACGGCGGATCCGGCGACGGATCCGATGAAAGATCCGGCTGCGACCGCGGCGTCACCGCCGGCCCCACCCCTGGACCTTGCGGATGGGCGGCATTACGTGTTGCTTGCCCGTCAGAAACCGCCATCCCGGATGGAGCCGCCGGCCTTTCGACCGGACGACCTATCCAAACCTAGATAGGGGCAGCGAGCCCGAAGAGCAAGGACACCATGAATCCCCTGCTGTTGATCCTTCTTCTGCCGATCCTGGAGATCGTCGGATTCATCCAGGTCGGCGACTGGATCGGCGCCGGGCCGACCATCGGGCTTCTCGCCCTGTCGGCGGTGGTGGGCGTGCTGCTGGTCCGCCACCGGGGCCTGTCGTCGCTGACCCGTGCGCAGGCCGCGGCGGCCCGCGGCGAGGCGCCGATCGGCACGGTGCTGGACGGCTTCTGCGCCGTGCTGGCCGGCATCCTGCTGATCATCCCCGGCTTCCTGACCGACATACTGGGACTGGTCCTGCTGATCGGTCCGCTGCGCCGCGGCATCGGCCGCTGGCTGCTCGGCCGCATCGGCGCCGGCATGCCGGTCTTCACCATGGGCGGGACCACCGCCGGCGGGCGGCCCGGCTTCGGAAGCGGTGGTTTCGGCGGCACGACGGACCGTGGTTTCGGCGAGCCGGGCTTCGGACCCGGCGATGCCCGCCGCGCCGATGATCCCTTCCGCCCCGCACCCGGCGTGATCGACGTGGATTACCGCGACGTCACGCCCGGCGAGGGTGGAACAGGCGATGGGAAGGACGATGCCGACGCGCCGCGGCTGACCGATTCCCAATGGGGGAAGCACCGCCCGGATGAGCGGCGCTGAGCCGCAGGATTGCAGGCGGTTTCCGTTGGCAGGACGGCCGATCCGTGATAGCCAGCCCGTTGGGCGAAGGCACAACCGTCGCGAACCAAACCCTGTCACCTCACATCCGGGTCGGCCCGCCGCCCCTGCCCTGTTCCAAGCCGGAACCCGGGCCGGGAGGAAGGCCGGCGATTAGGAGTCCGTTATGTCCGATCAGATGAGCAACGGCGCCGAGCAGCAGCAGGCGTCCTCGCTGCCGATGCATGTCCTCGCGCAGTATGTGAAGGACCTCTCGTTCGAGAACCCCAACGCCCCGCAGAGCCTGCTGCCCAACCAGCCGCAGCCGCAGGTGAACATCGGCGTCGACGTCCAGGGTCAGAAGGTCGGCGAGGACATCTACGAGCTGACGCTGAACCTGCGTTGCGAAGCCCGCCAGGGCGAGTCCGTGGCCTTCCTGGTCGAGCTGTCCTATGGCGCCCTGTTCCAGTTCCCCGGCCTGCCGGAAGAGCATCACCGCCCGGTCCTGATGATCGAAGGCGCCCGGATGATCTTCCCGTTCGCCCGCGCCATCGTCTCCAGCGCGACCCGCGAAGGCGGCTTCCCGCCGCTGATGATCAACCCGATCGACTTCGCCGAGCTGTACCACCGCCAGTCGGCCCAGCAGGCCGAACAGCCGCAGCAGCCTCCGTTCTGATCAGGGTTTCCGATCCCAGGCGGATCGGACGGAGTCGAAAAGGAAAGGGCGGGCGGCCGAAAGGCCCCCGCCCTTTTTCTGTGTTCTCTTCGAGCCGCCAGCCATCTCTTTCGGCCGCCATTCCCGCGAAGGCGGAAATCCAGGGCTGCGGAAAGCAGCCGCCACGGGACGCCTGGATCCCCGCCTTCGCGGGGATGACGCTTCCCGTGGCTCTCCAGGCGAAGGGCCGGCGGATCCGGACCCGGATCCGGTCCTTACTGGTTCATGCTTTCGAAGAACTCGTTGTTCGACTTGGTGTGCTTCAGCTTGTCGACCAGGAAGTCGACCGCGTCGGTCACGCCCATCGGCATCAGGATGCGGCGCAGGATCCACATCTTCGACATGGTGCCCTTGTCGACCAGCAGCTCCTCCTTGCGGGTGCCCGACTTGGAGATGTCGATGGCCGGGAAGGTGCGCTTGTCGGAGAGCTTGCGGTCCAGCACGATTTCCGAGTTGCCGGTGCCCTTGAACTCTTCGAAGATCACCTCGTCCATGCGGCTGCCGGTGTCGATCAGCGCGGTGGCGATGATGGTGAGCGACCCGCCCTCCTCCACGTTGCGGGCGGCGCCGAAGAAGCGCTTGGGCCGCTGCAGGGCGTTGGCGTCGACGCCGCCGGTCAGCACCTTGCCGGAGCTCGGCACCACCGTGTTGTAGGCGCGGGCCAGACGGGTGATGCTGTCCAGCAGGATCACCACGTCGCGCTTGTGCTCGACCAGACGCTTGGCCTTCTCGATCACCATTTCGGCGACCTGGACGTGGCGGGTGGCCGGCTCGTCGAAGGTGGAGCTGATGACCTCGCCGCGGACCGAGCGGGCCATGTCCGTCACTTCTTCCGGACGCTCGTCGATCAGGAGGACGATCAGGTAGGCTTCGGGGTGGTTGGTGGCCACCGAGTGGGCGATGTTCTGCAGCATCACCGTCTTGCCGGTGCGCGGCGGCGCCACGATCAGCCCGCGCTGCCCCTTGCCGAGCGGCGCCACCAGGTCGACGATGCGGCCGGTGAGGTTCTTCTTGGTGGGGTCCTCGACCTCCATCCGGATGCGTTCTTCCGGATAGAGCGGCGTCAGGTTGTCGAAGTTGATGCGGTGACGGACCTTGTCCGGCGTGTCGAAATTGATGGTGTTGACCTTCAGCAGGGCGAAGTAGCGCTCACCGTCCTTGGGCGAGCGGATCTGCCCTTCCACCGTGTCGCCGGTGCGCAGGCCGAAGCGGCGCACCTGGCTGGGACTGACGTAAATGTCGTCGGGACCCGGCAGATAGTTGGCTTCCGGCGAGCGCAGGAAACCGAACCCGTCCTGCAGCACCTCCAAAACGCCGTCGCCGAAGATCGGAATGTCGTTCTCGGCCAGCTGCTTCAGGATCGCGAACATCATGTCCTGCTTGCGCAGCGTGCTCGCGTTCTCGATCTGCAGCTCCTCCGCGAACGCCAGCAGTTCGGCGGGGCTTTTGCACTTCAGCTCTTGGAGATGCATCGGATTGCCTGTGAAATCGTCATGCGGGGGAGGTGACCCTAAGGGGATGGGAAGTGCCTGGAACCCCGGCGGACGGCGGTTGGAGGCGGCGGGAGCCGCAACGCGGTCGCGTCGGGTGGGCAGCGGGTGGCGCTTTGACGATCGCGCGCCAGGGCGTCCGGAAAATGGTCGCACGGGAGCGGTTCGCCAGCCACCAGGCCCGGCTCAAGAATAGAGCGTCGGATCGGCAGATGTGGGCGTGGGAGGCCGCGGGGCGAAAACCCCGTGGTCCTGACATGGTTATCGGATCGGCGGGCGCAAGTCAAACGAAAGCGAAACCCGCGCCGGTCGCGGATTCCGATTTTTCCGGGGTGTGGAAGACTGTTCGATCACGTACCGCCGGTCAGAAGGGCTTCACGATGACGAAGATGACGATGCCGATCATCAGCAGGGTCGGCACCTCGTTGGCGATGCGGTAGAAGCGCTGCGGGCGCGTGTTGCGGTCCTCGGCGAATTCCCGGCGCCACTTGGCCATCATCATGTGGCTGGCGGTCAGCAGCAGCACGAACAGCAGCTTGGCATGCAGCCAGCCCTGCTTCATCCATTCCGGCGTCAGCACGATCATGGCGATGCCGAACACGTACGCCGCGATCATCGCCGGGTTCATGATGGCGCGCAGCAGGCGGCGTTCCATCACCTTGAAGCGTTCCGACGTGTCCGATCCGGCCGGCACCTCGCAGTGGTAGACGAACAGGCGCGGCAAATAGAGCAGCCCCGCCATCCAGGCGATGATGCTGATGACGTGCAGCGCCTTGATCCATTCGTACAGCACCGGGCGTGTCCCCTCTTTCCTTGCGGTTCGGCCGTTGCGGTTCAGCGCCGCGCCTGCGGGCAGCCTGGGAAGTTGGACGGGCAGATCCGGTCGCCGTTCTGGGCGCAGACCGTCGCCTTTCCCGCAACCATCTGCCGCACCAGCCGGGCCAGCCCGTCGATGAAGCCGGGATGCACCCCCACCGTCGGCACGCGGGTGAAGTGCGGAACCCCGGCTTCCTTGGCCAGATGGCGGTATTCGATCTCGATCTCCACCAGCGTCTCGGAATGCTCCGACACGAAGGCCATCGGCACCACCAGGATCGGCACGCCGTCCTGGCCGGCGCGGCGGATCTCGGCGTCGGTGCTGGGGCCGATCCACTCCATCGGGCCGACGCGGCTCTGGTAGCAGTTCACCCAATCCAAATGCTCGATGCCCAGCGCCGCGGCGATGGATTCGGCCGTACGCTCGCACTGCCACTGATAGGGGTCGCCGGAGGTCACCACCTTCTTCGGCAGCCCGTGGGCGGAGAACAGGACGCGCGGCGTACCATGGGCCTTTGCGGCTTCGTACAGCGGGCGGATCAGGTCCGCCGACGCGTCGATGAAGCCGGCCTGGGTCGGATAGCAGCACAGCAGCCTGGTCGGCGCCGTCAACCTGACGGTCTTCGCCGCCTCGTGCCAGACCTTGGCGCTGGACGCCGTGGTGGTCGTGGAGAATTGCGGATAGAGCGGCAGCAGAACGACCAGATCCGGGTCGTAGGCCTTCACCCGGGCCGCCGTCTCGGCGCTCATCGGATGCCAGTAGCGCATGGCGATGAAGACCTTGGTCTCCGCGCCATCGACAGCCGGATCTGCCCCCGGATCCGGCCCCAGATCCGGCCCCGGACCCGCCGCGAGCGCCGCCTCCAGTGCCGCGGCCTGGGCCTCCGTGTTCTCCAGCAGCGGCGACTTGCCGCCGAGCTGGGCGTAGATCTCCGTCGCCGGCTTCGCCCGCCGCCCGCTGATCAGGCTGGCGATCAGGAAGCGGAACGGGTTCGGCAGCCGGATGATGGCCGGATCCGCGAACAGGTTGAACAGGAAGGGCCGTACCGCCTCCGGCGCGTCGGGACCGCCGAGGTTGAACAGCACGACGGCCACGCGGCGCGGCCGGCCGCCGGGAACGGATTGCGAGGCGGATGTCTGGGGGGGTTGCTGGCTCATGGTGCCGCTAAACTGGAGCGTCGCCGTGCTTGTGTCCAGACCCCCGCCGTCGCTTTTTCAACCCTTTGGCACCTGCCGCCGGAAAAGCCGTCAGCCGCGGTCCGGCCACTCGCGCAGGATCCGGGTCAGCGCCGCCACATGATCGGGCGGGGTGGACTGGATCACGCCATGGCCCAGGTTGAACACGAAGGGCCGGTCGGCCAACGCCTCCAGGATGCCGCGGGTCGCCGTTTCCAGCGCCTTGCCGCCGGTGGCCAGCATGATCGGATCGAGGTTCCCCTGCACCGGCAGCCGCGTCTGCAGATTGCGCGCCGCCCAGACCGGCGAGACGGTGGTGTCGAGCCCGACGGCGTCGACACCGGCATCGGCGATGTAATCCTCATAGGCGTGGCCGGCCCCGCGCGGGAAGCCGATGATCGGCGTGTTCGGATGCTTGGCCTTCACCAGTGCGACAATCCGCCGCGTCGGCTCGATCACCCAGCGGCGGAACTCGCCGACCGGCAGAACGCCGGCCCAGCTGTCGAACAGCTGTACCGTCTCCGCCCCCGCCTCGATCTGGCGGCAGAGATAATCGGCGGTGACCTCCACGATCAGATCGATCAGCTGGCCGAATCCCGCCGGGTCGCCGTAGGCCCAGCGCTTGACATGCGCATACTCCTTCGACCCCGCCCCTTCGACCATGTAGCAGGCGATGGTCCAGGGAGCCCCCGCAAAGCCGATCAGCGTCGTATCCTGGGGGATCGCGGTGGAGAGCCGGCGCACCGTCTCGTAGACCGGCGCCAGCGTCTCGTGGAAGCGGTCGCGCGACAGGCGCTTCAGGTCCTCGACGTTGCGGACCGGATCCAGCTTCGGCCCCTCCCCTTCCAGATAGGCCAGCGGCTGGCCCAGGGCATGCGGCACCACCAGGATGTCGGAGAACAGAATCGCCGCGTCCATGCCGTAGCGGCGCAGCGGCTGCAGGGTCACCTCGACCGCGAAGTCGGGATTGTAGCAGAGGTCGAGGAAGCTGCCCGCCTTCGCCCGCAGTTCCCGGTACTCCGGCAGATAGCGCCCGGCCTGACGCATCAGCCAGAAGGGCGGACGCGTCCGCACCTCTCCCGCCAGGGCGGCGAGCATCGGCTTCAGCGGTGACTTCGGATTCTGGACGGCGGAGCTGGAATCGGACAAAGCGGTGCGTTCCCCTGAATGCGAATCCCGATTCCGCGATTCCAACACGGAATCGGACGCGGAATCTCGGACGGGTTTATCCCCTCTTCTTCACTATATTTTTTAAAGGGAGAAAGGAAGAGGATGAGGTGGATGGCTGTGGATAACGGTGATCCCCGAGGCACATGAATCTATCCACAGATCCGGGGGCTTGTGCGGGCATGTGCGCGGATCTGTGGACGATTCGGAGCACTACCCCGGGAAACGGCTGAAATGCTATAGCTGGACGAACGGGAGTCCCGTGGATAACAGCGCGGGCGGGGCCGGATCTTCCCAGCTTCCGAAGCGGTCGGCGGAGTTGTCCTCCCCTTGGCCGTATCGGGGAGGAGGAGTCCCCCGGTCGGGATGAAACGCAGGCGGATCCGGTTGTCCACAGATCTGGGCCGGGTTCTCCACAGAATGTTGGGGACGGATGAAAGAGTTCCACCTACATCTCGTGTCCGATGCGACGGGCGAGACCATCAACAGCGTGGCGCGCGCCTGCGTCATCCAGTTCGACGACGTTCGACCAATCGAGCATTTCTGGAATCTGGTGCGGACCGACCGCCAGCTCGACCTTGTCCTGGAGGGGATCCGGGACAATCACGGGCTGGTGATGTTCACGCTGGTCGACGAGACGCTGCGCCGCCGCCTGCAGGATTTCTGCCGCGAGATGCAGGTGCCCTGCATCCCCGTGCTCGATCCGTTGATCAACGCCCTCGCCGCCTTCCTGGGCGTGGAATCGCAGCGCCAGCCCGGACGCCAGCATGTCCTGGACGCCGAATATTTCAGCCGGATCGATGCCGTCGATTTTGCCCTGTCGCATGACGACGGCCAGTCGAACTGGGACCTGCACGAGGCCGACGTGGTGCTGATCGGCGTGTCGCGCAGCTCCAAGACACCGACCTGCATCTATCTGGCCAATCGAGGCATCAAGGCGGCCAACATCCCGCTGGTGCCCGGCAGCCCGCTGCCTGCCGAGGTCGATCTGCTGACCCGGCCGCTGATCGTCGGGCTGACCAAGGACCCTGACCGGCTGGTTCAGATTCGCCGCAACCGGCTGAAGCTGCTCAACCAGGGCGAGGGCTCCAGCTATGCCGATCCGGAGTTGGTGCGCTCCGAGGTGCAGGAGGCGCGGCGCTTGTTCAGCCGGCGCGGCTGGCCGGTGATCGACGTCTCCCGCCGCTCCATCGAGGAGACTGCCGCCGAGATCATGATGCTGCTGGCCCGGCGCCAGAGCGCCAATTTCAGTCCCGAAGGAAAGAAGACGTGAGCGCGCCCCTGCTGGTGCTTGCGTCCGGCTCGCGCACGCGGGCGGCGATGCTGGAGCAGGCCGGCGTCAGCGCCATCCTCGACAAGCCGCTGGTCGACGAGGACGAGGTGAAGGCCGCCGGCCGGGCGGAGGGCGTGCCGGCCGATGCCGTCGCCGAGGCCCTGGCCGAGCTGAAGGCCCAGCGCATCACCCGTCGCCATCCCGGCGCTCTGGTGGTCGGCGCCGACCAGATGCTGGAATGCGAAGGGCGCTGGTTCGACAAGCCGGCCGACCGCGCCGCGGCGCGCGCCCAGCTTCTGGACCTGCGCGGCAGGACCCACCGGCTGGTCAGCTGTGCGGTTGTGGTGCGCGACGGCGAGCGGATGTGGCACAAGATCGACAGCGCCCGCCTGACCATGCGCAACTTCTCCGAATCCTTCCTCGACGACTATCTGGACCGGGTCGGCGACGACGTGCTGCATTCCGTTGGTGCTTACCAGCTGGAAGGGTTGGGGGCGCAGCTGTTCCAGCGGGTCGAAGGCGACTTCTTCACCATCCTCGGGCTGCCGCTTCTGCCGCTGCTCGGGTTTCTGCGCGTGCATGGGGTTGGCAAGGAATGACGGCGGTCGATTCAATCAGCGGCAAGGCAAAGGTCGCCGGCGTGATGGGCTGGCCGATCGGTCATTCGCGGTCCCCCCGGCTGCATGGATTCTGGCTGCGGCAGTATGGGATCGACGGCGCCTATGTGCCGCTGGCGGTGGCGCCTGAGCGGGCCGAGCAGGCGATCCGCGCCCTGCCCGCTCTGGGCCTGCGCGGCTGCAACGTCACCGTCCCGCTGAAGGAAATCGCCTATCGCACCGTCGACCGTCTGGACGAGACCGCCCGGCGCATGGGCGCGGTCAACACCATCGTGGTGGGTGACGACGGCGCGCTGGAGGGCGGCAACACCGATGGCTTCGGCTTCATCGAGAATCTGCGCGCGGAGCAGCCGGGTTGGACGGCGGAACGCGGTCCTGCGGTCGTGATCGGCGCCGGCGGTGCCGCCCGTGCGGTGGTGGTCGCCCTGCTCGATGCCGGCGCGCCGGAGGTTCGCCTGGTCAACCGCACCCGTGCCCGTGCCGAGGATCTGGCGGCGGATCTGGCCGCGGTGGGGCTTGCCGGCGGCGTGACGGTGGTCGATTGGGTTTCACGTGAAACGGCTCTCGACGGTGCCGCGCTGCTGGTCAACACCACCACCCAGGGCATGGCGGGACAGCCGGCGCTGGACCTGCCTTTGCGCGCCCTGCCCGTCCCGGCGGTCGTCAACGACATCGTCTATGTGCCGCTGGAAACCCCGCTGCTGGCCGAGGCCAGGGCGCGCGGCAATCCGGTGGCCGGCGGTGTCGGCATGCTGCTGCATCAGGCGCGCCCCGGCTTCAAGGCCTGGTTCGGCGTCGAGCCGCAGGTGACGGCGGAACTGACCCGCTTCGTGCTGGAAGGTTGAGGGCCGGGCCATGATCGTGCTGGGCCTGACCGGTTCCATCGGCATGGGCAAGAGCACCGCCGCCCGCATGCTGCAGGCGATGGGCGCTCCGGTCTGCGATTCCGATGCGGTGGTGCATGGGCTGCTCGGCCGCGGCGGCCGGGCGGTGCCGGTCATCGATGCCGCCTTCCCCGGTGTGGTGATCGATGGGGCGGTCAGCCGGCCCGCGCTGGGCGCTGCAGTGTTCCGTGATCCGGATGCGCTGAAGCGGCTGGAGGCGATCCTGCACCCGATGGTCCAGGCGGCGCAGCGCGGCTTCCTCGCCCGTGCGGCACGCCGCGGTGCGAAGATCGCCGTACTGGACATCCCGCTGCTGTTCGAGACCCATGGCGAGCGGCGGGTCGATGCGACCGTCGTCGTCTCCGCCCCCTTCGCCATCCAGCGCGCCCGCGTGCTCGCCCGGCCGGGCATGACGGCGGAGAAGTTCGCCGGCATCCTCGCCCGTCAGATGCCGGATGCGGAGAAGCGCCGCCGTGCCGACTATGTCGTGCCGACCGGCGCCGGTCGGTTGGTGACGCGGCGTGCACTTCAAGGCATTGTGCGGAACGTGATGCGGCGGCCGGGCAGGCATTGGCCGCCGCGCGGCTATCAACCGGGGCAAATCCATCATGCGTGAAATCGTTCTCGACACCGAAACCACGGGCTTCAAGCCGGAGGAAGGCCATCGGCTGGTCGAGATCGGCTGCATCGAGCTGGTCAACCACTTGGCCACCGGCGAACGTTTCCACGTCTACCTCAACCCCGAACGCGACATGCCGCCGGAGGCCTTCGCCGTCCATGGGCTGAGCACCGAATTCCTGGCCGACAAGCCGCTGTTCAACGACGTCGCCGCCGACTTCGTCGCCTTCATCGGCGATTCACCGCTGGTGATCCACAACGCCGCCTTCGACATGCACTTCCTGAACTGGGAGCTGAAGATCGCCGGCTATCCGGTGATGCCGAAGGACCGTGCCATCGACACGCTGCTGATGGCCCGGCAGAAGTTCCCCGGTTCGCCCGCCACCCTGGATGCGCTGTGCAAGCGCTTCGGCGTCGACAACTCCAACCGCACCCTGCACGGCGCGCTGCTGGACGCCCAACTGCTGGCCGAGGTCTATCTGGAGCTGCTGGGTGGACGGCAGACCGGCCTGTCCTTTGCCGGCGGTCCGGCATCGAAGGGCGGATCTGCCGGCCCGGTCCGCATCGACCGCCCCTTCCGCGAAGCCCGCGTCTTCGCCGTCAGCGACGAGGAAGCCGCGGCCCATGCCGAGATGCTGAAGAAGATGAAGAACCCGCTCTGGGCGGTGGAGTGAGGGTGCAAGGTTAGACCCCCACCTAACCTCCCCCGCTGGGCGGGGGAGGGACTGCTGCTAAAGCGTTGACAAGACTGGACGCCGACAAAAGTCCAATTTCCTCCCCCGCCCAGCGGGGGAGGATCAAGGTGGGGGCAATCGTCAGCCGAAACCTTACGGCACCAGCACCGTCGACCCCGTCGTCGCCCGCGCTTCCAGCGCCCGATGCGCTTCCGCCGTGTCCTTCAGGGCGAAGCGCTGGTTCACCGTGAACGTCACGCCGCCATTCTTCACCGCGTCGAACAGATCCGCGGCCGAAGCCATCAGGTCTTCCCGCTTGGCGGTGTAGGTCGCCAGCGTCGGCCGCGTCACATACAGCGACCCCTTCGCCGCCAGCAGCCCCAGGTCCAACGGTGCCGGCGCACCCGACGCCGCACCGAACAGCACCATCAGCCCGCGTGGCCGCAGGCAGTCCAGCCCGTCCAGGAAGGTCGTCTTGCCGACGCCGTCATAGACGACGGGCACGCCCTGCCCGTCCGTCAGGTCCTTTACCCGGGTGACGAAGTTCTCGCGGGTGTAGTCGATGGTGTGGTGGCAGCCATGGGCCTTCGCCAGTTCGGCCTTCTCCGCCGACCCGACGGTGCCGATCACCGTGGCGCCGAGATGCCGCGCCCAGGAACACAGCAGAAGCCCCACCCCGCCGGCCGCGGCCTGTACCAGGATGGTGTCGCCGGGCTGCACCACATAGGTGCTGCGCAGCAGATACTGTGCGGTCAGTCCCTGCAGCAGCGTGGCGGCGGTCGCCTGATCGTCGAGCCAGCTCGGCAGCGGCACCAGCCGGTCGGCGGCGATCAGGCGGCTCTCGGCATAGGCGCCGATGGACATGGCGTAGCCGACGCGGTCGCCGACCTTCAGCGTGGTGACGTCCGGCCCCAACGCCTCGACCACGCCGGTGCCGGCCATGCCGATCACCGCCGGCAGATCCGCCAGCTTGTAGGCGCCGGAACGGTGATAGGTGTCGATGTAGTTCAGCCCGACCGCGGTCTGGCGGATGCGCACCTGACCGGGACCGGGCTTTCCCACCTCGATCTCGTCCCAGCGCAGAACTTCCGGCCCGCCGTGCTCGTGGATGCGGATCGCGTGAACCATGGTGGTTTGGTTTCCCTTATCGTTGATCGTTGGATTTCGGGTGAGCCTTACAGCAGCGCGAACTGCTCCGCCGCTGCGCCATTGCCCTGCCCCCTGCTGGAATTTTCTGGGCCGGCATGGCGGCGTTCCAGCGCCAGCAGCCACGACTTGGTATCAAGCCCGCCATGGCCGGAATAGCCGCCGGGCGCTCCGCCGCTGGCAAGCACCCGGTGGCAGGGAATGATGATCGGGATCGGGTTGGCCCCGCAGGCCCCGCCGACCGCGCGCGGCGCGCTGCCCAGCATCTTCGCCATACCGCCGTAGGTCGCGGTGCCGCCATAGGGGATCGCCAGCATGGCATCCCAGACGCTTCGCCGGAACGGGGTGCCTGCCGGCTTCAGCGGCAGGTCGAAGCGCTGGAGCCGGCCGGCGAAATAAGCCTCCAGCTGGCGCGCCGTCTCGATCAGCACCGCATCGGCCTCGTCATGGTCGAAGCGGCCCCAGCCGACCGAGGTCAGGGCGGATCCGTCCCCGGTCAGCATCAGGGGCCCCAGCGGGCTGTCGATGGAAAGACGCGCCATGGTTTCCTCCCGCAAAGTTCAGGTCTTGTTTGACAGAAGAGCGGCCAGATCCGCCGGCGCCGTCACCGGAGCCGAACAGGTCATGCCGCGGCAGACATAGGCGGTGGCCGCCCCGTCGCGCATCCCCTTCCCCTGTGCCGGATGATTGGCGGGCAGATCCGCCCCCGGTGCGAGCACGGTCAGGATGCGGTTGGGCAGCGAATGGCCGAGCACGGTGCGGCGCAGCGCCTCCGTCTCCGCCGCTTTGGGCGGGCCGACGACGACGATCTGCAGCGGCGCCGTCATCAGTTCCACGGAGTTCAGGAAGGTGGTCAGGGGGAAGAAGTTGCGGGTCAACTCGCCGGAGAAGGCGGCGGCGAGCGCATCCGCCCGCTGGCGATAGGCATCCTCGCCGGTGCGCTGGAACAGCGTTGTCAGCACCGCCAGCATGGTGCCGTTGCCGCTGGGCGTGGCGTTGTCGTAGGCGGTCTTGGTGCGGACGATCAGCCCTTCCGCATCGTCGGCGGTGAAGAAATAACCACCGTTGGCGCCATCCCAGAAATGGGCGTCGAGCGTCGCCACCCAAAGCTTGGCCCGATCGAGCGCCGCCGGATCCCCGGTCGCCTCGTGCAGCGCCAGTGCGGCGCGCGCCATGTGGGCATAGTCGTCGAGCATGCCCGCATGCTTGCCCTGCCCGTGACGCCAGCTGTGGCAGAGCCGCCCGTTCGTGTCCATCCGGTCGCGGACGAAGGCGAAGGCGCGACCGGCGGCGTCCAGCCACTCCGGCTCGTCCAGCGCCAGGGCGGCATGGGTCAGCGCCGCGATCATCAGGCCGTTCCAGTCGGCCAGCACCTTGTCGTCCCAGCCCGGCCGCACCCGCTTGGCCCGCGCCCGCAGCAGAATCTCGCGGCCCTTCGCGAGCGTCGCCTCGGTGGCGTCGTCGGCCAGCGACAGGCCGCCCAGCCGGTTCAGGATGGTGACGCCTTCCCAATTGCCCTGGGGCAGCACCTCGTAAACGCGCTTAAACGTCGCCAGCCCGTCGGCGCCCAGGGCGGGAGCCAGCAGCCGGTCGACCTCCTCCTCGTTCCATATATAGAAGAGTCCCTCCTCGCCTTCGCTGTCGGCGTCCAGCGTTGCGGCGAAGCCGCCGCCGTCGGCGATCATCTCGCGCAGGAGCCAGCCGACCGTCTCGCGAATGCGGGTCTCCAGCAACGGGTCGCGCGTCTCCTGCCAGACCAGCGTCATCAGGTCGAGCAGCTCCGCGTTGTCGTAGAGCATCTTTTCGAAATGCGGCACCAGCCAGCGTTCGTCGACCGAATAGCGGGCGAAGCCGCCGCCGAGATGGTCGTAGATGCCGCCCTGCGCCATGTTGGCCAGCGTGTGGGTCACCGCCTCGCGGAACGGTTCGCGCCCGGTACGCTGCCAAGCCCGCCACAGCAGCTCGAACAGCGGCACCTGCGGGAACTTCGGCGCCGTGCCGATACCGCCATGAATTGGATCGACCTCCCGCAGCAGCCGTTGAGCCACCTGATCCAGCACCCCGGCATCGACGGCGCCGGCCGACCGGTTCTCTCCCATTCCCGCGAGCGCCGATTTCAGCGCGTCGACATTCTTGCCGACCTTGTCCGGTTCCTGGGCGTAGGTGCCGGCGATGCCGCGCAGCACGTCGGGGAAGCCGGCGCGGCCATAGCGCGGGGCCGGCGGGAAATAGGTGCCGCCCCAGAAGGGCTCCGCATCCGGCGTCAGGAACATGGTCAGCGGCCAGCCGCCCTGCTGCCCCAGCAGCGCAAGCGCCGACTGGTAGATGGTGTCGAGATCCGGCCGCTCCTCCCGGTCCACCTTGATGTTGACGAACAGCTCGTTCATCAGCCCGGCGATCTCCGGATTCTCGAAGCTCTCGTGCGCCATCACGTGGCACCAGTGGCAGGCGGCATAGCCGACCGACAGCAGCACCGGCTTGTTCTCCGCCTTCGCGCGGGCGAACGCCTCCGGTCCCCAGGGCATCCAATGCACCGGGTTGTCCTTGTGCTGCAGCAGATAGGGGCTCGTCTCCCGGCCTAGCAGGTTCGCGCCCAACGGAGTGGCGGGCATGGCGGTGTCCGATCTGTTGGTGTGTCGTGAATCAATAGGTGGCGCCGGGGTGGCGTTGCGCCAGTGCATCCTATCTGTATAGTGGGGCATGAGCCGCCGCGGCGCTCAACCCCAAAATCAACACGGCCAATGCCTGGACCGGTGCCGGATCCGGCTCTTGGTCCCGGTCTGGAGGGGGTCCCATGAAAATCACCGTCGACATCGACTGCACCCCGGACGAGGCCCGGCACTTCCTGGGCCTGCCCGACGTGAAGCCGATGCAGGATGCCATGATGCACGAGATCCAGGAGCGGATGCGTGCGAACCTCCAGGCCATGGACCCGGAGACGATGCTGAAAACCTGGCTTCCCGCCGGCATCCAGGGCATGGAGCAGATGCAGAAGATGTTTTGGTCCCAGATGGCGTCTGCCTTGGGGCAGGAAGGAAGAAAGTGACCGACCAAATTATTGAAGCGCAAAAGCCGTATTTCGAAGCCCATGTTTTTTGCTGCACCAATCGCCGCCCCGACGGGCACAAGCGTGGGTCCTGCGCCGCCCACGGCTCGGAGAAGCTGCGCGACTATATGAAGGCCCGCGCCCGTGAACTCGGCTTCGACGGCAAGGTGCGGATCAACTCGGCCGGCTGCCTCGACCGGTGCGAATTGGGTCCGACGCTGGTGATCTATCCCGATGGCGTTTGGTACACCTATCACAGCACCGGCGACGTGGACGAAATCCTGCAAACCCATCTGGTCGAAGGCCGCCGCGTCGAGCGCCTGATGCTGACCACGGAGCAGCGGGAGCTGCGCCCCGAGCAGCGCGGCTGATCCACCCATCAATGGTCACCACCAACTTGCTCACCACCATCTTTGCGCTCGCCACCGCCCCCGGCCGATCCGGTGTGGCGGTGGTTCGCATTTCCGGACCCGAAGCCGGATCCGCCCTCGCCGCGCTGACCGGCCGCGCCCTTCCCGCGCCGCGCCGCGCCGTGCTGACCAAATTGCGGGACCCACGCACCGGTGATGCGCTCGACGACGCTCTGGTCCTGCGCTTCACCGCCCCCGCCAGCTTCACCGGCGAGGATGTGGTGGAGCTGCACCTGCATGGCGGCCGTGCCGTCGTCACCGGGGTGATCGAGGCGCTCGCCACCCTGCCCGGCTTGCGGCTCGCCGAGCCCGGCGAGTTCACCCGCCGCGCCTTCGAAAACGGCAAGCTCGACCTGACGGAGGCCGAGGCGGTCGCCGACCTGATCGACGCCGAGACCACCGCGCAACGCCGCCAGGCATTGCGGCAGATGGAGGGTGCGCTTGGCCGGCTTTATGACGGCTGGCGGGAGCGGCTTACGCGCTCGCTCGCCCACATCGAGGCCGACATCGACTTCGCCGAGGATGATCTGCCGGGCGGTGTCGCCGATGCCGTCCGTCCGGTGATCGCCGGGCTGGCCGACGAGATCGCCGCCCATCTCAATGACGGCGGCCGTGGTGAGCGTCTGCGCGAAGGGCTGCACATCGCCATCGTCGGCGCGCCCAATGCCGGTAAGTCGAGCCTGCTGAACGCGCTGGCCCGGCGTGACGCCGCCATCGTGTCCGCCCGCGCCGGCACCACCCGCGACATCATCGAGGTTCATCTCGACCTCGGTGGCTATCCGGTCGTGCTGGCCGACACCGCCGGGCTTCGCGAAGCCGCCGCCGACGAAGTGGAGGAGGAAGGCATCCGCCGCGCCCGTGACCGGGCGGCGCGCTCGGACGTGAAGGTGGCGGTGTTCGACGCTACCACCCTGCCCGACCTCGACCCGGCGACCCTGGACCTGATCGACCTCGATACGGTGGTGGTGTTCAACAAGACCGACCTCGCGACCGCCGGTGACCTGCGGCCGGATCTGTCCCCGATCCCGGTCTCCGCTCACACCGGGTCAGGGTTGAAGGCGCTGGAGGAAAAGCTGACCGAGTACAGCGCCGACCGCCTTGCCATCGGCGGTGCGCCGTCCCTCACCAGGGCCCGCCACCGCGCTGCGCTGACCGAATGCCGGGAGTCCCTGCTGCGGGCGTTGGAGGCACCGTTGCCCGAACTGGCGGCGGAGGATGTGCGGCTCGCCAGCCGGGCGTTGGGGCGCATCACCGGGCGGGTTGATGTGGAGGACCTGCTGGACGTGATCTTCCGGGATTTCTGCATTGGGAAGTGAGGGCGTGTTTCACGTGAAACAGTGGGTGTGGCGCGTTGCGGAGCTAGACCCCCAACCTAACCTCCCCCGCTCACGCAGGGGAGGGACTGCCGCCACTCTCCCGCATCAGCACCAATCTCCTCCCCCGCCCAGCGGGGGAGGATTAAGGTGGGGGCATCGGACGACCACTCTACCATCCCGCAACCACCCCACCCCACGATATCCCTGCCCCGCCTCTTGGATCCGCACCACCATTCCGCTATGGTCCCGCACATGCGAAGCTTTGATGTCATCGTTGTCGGCGGCGGTCACGCCGGCTGTGAGGCGGCTGCGGCGGCAGCGCGCATGGGTGCGCGCACGCTCCTGCTGACCCACAAGGTCGAAACCATCGGCGAGATGTCCTGCAACCCCGCCATCGGCGGACTCGCCAAAGGTCATCTGGTGCGGGAGATCGATGCGCTGGACGGCGTGATGGCGAAGGCCATCGACCGCGGCGGCATCCAGTTCCGCATCCTGAACCGCAGCAAGGGTCCCGCCGTTCGCGGCCCGCGCGCCCAGGCGGACCGCAAGCTCTATCGTCAGGCGATGCAGTCGCTGCTGGCCGAACAGGAGAACCTGTTCATCGAAGCCGGCGGTGCCGAGGACCTGATCGTCGATGCGGATTCCAGTATTTCTGGGCAGCGCATCACCGGTGTCGTCACCGGCGCCGGCGAGTCCATCCGCGCGGGTGCGGTGGTGCTGACCACTGGGACCTTCCTGCGCGGCCTGATCCACATCGGCGAGGAACGCACCCCCGCCGGCCGTGTGGGCGAAGCGCCGTCCATCGGCTTGTCCGACACGCTGGCCCGACTGGGCTTCCCGCTCGGCCGACTGAAGACCGGAACGCCGCCGCGCCTCGATGGACGCACCATCGATTGGGACGCGCTGGAGAAGCAGCCCGGCGATACACCGCCCCCGCCCTTCTCCTATATGACGGAGCGGATCGACACGCCGCAGATCGACTGCGCGATCACCTGGACGACGCATGAGGCCCATGCGCTGATCCGCGCCAACCTGCATCGTGCCCCGATGTATTCCGGCCAGATCACCGGCACCGGTCCGCGCTATTGCCCGTCGATCGAGGACAAGGTCGTCCGCTTCGCCGAGAAGGAGAAGCACCAGATCTTCCTCGAGCCGGAAGGGCTGGACGACCCGACCGTCTATCCGAACGGCATCTCGACCTCCTTGCCCCGCGACGTGCAGCTTGGCATCCTCGCCAGCATGCCCGGCCTGGAGAAGGTGGTGATGATCCGCCCCGGCTACGCCATCGAATACGACTATGTCGATCCGCGCGAGCTGAAGCCGACGCTGGAGACACGCCGGGCGCCACGCCTTTTCCTGGCCGGCCAGATCAACGGCACCACCGGATATGAAGAGGCAGCGGCCCAGGGCCTGATGGCCGGCATCAACGCCGCGCTGTCGGCGAGCGGTAACCGCGATGGCTTTGTGCTCGACCGTGCCGACGCCTACATCGGCGTGCTGATCGACGACCTGATCGGCCGGGGCACCAACGAGCCCTACCGCATGTTCACCTCGCGTGCCGAATACCGGCTGTTGCTGCGTGCCGACAATGCCGACCAGCGGCTGACCGGCAAGGGTGTTGCCGTCGGTTGTGTCGGGTCGGAGCGTCGCGATGTCTTCGCCGCCAAGAGCGCCGCGCTGTCGGCTGGCCGTGCTCTGGTCGCTTCGCTGCAGGCGACGCCGGCCGAACTGACCCGCCAAGGCGTGGCGGTCAACCAGGATGGTGTGCGCCGCAGCGCCGCCGACCTGCTGCGCTATCCTGACATCGACCTCGCCGCCCTCGCCCGCCTATGGCCGGAGCTTGGCGATATCGCTCCGGAGATCGCCGAGCAGCTGGAGATCGACGGCAAATACGCCGGCTATCTCGGCCGGCAGGAGGCCGACATCCGCGCCTTCCGCAAGGACGAGTCTCTCGCCCTTCCTGCCGATCTCGACGTCGATGGGATCGGAAGTCTGTCCGCCGAAATTCGCCAGAAGCTGCGCCAGTCGCGGCCCGCGACATTGGGGGCGGCGGCCCGCATTCCCGGCATGACACCGGCGGCTCTGGTCGCTCTGCTTCGTCATGTGAAACGTCGCGATGGGATTGCATCCGGAGTGGCCGCGGAATGAGTGGGTTCGATGCCGTCGCGTTTCGGGAAGTTACCGGTGTTTCACGTGAAACGCTCGACCGCCTGATTGCCTATGAAGGGCTGCTGCGCAAGTGGCAGCCGAAGATCAATCTGGTCGGTCCCTCCACCCTGCCCGATGCGTGGAAGCGTCACTTCCTCGACTCCGCCCAGCTCCATCCGCTGCTGCCGGAGGGCACACGGGTGCTGGTCGATCTCGGCAGCGGTGCCGGCTTCCCCGGTCTGGTGCTTGCCATACTCGGCGTGCCGCAGGTGCATCTCATCGAGAGCGACGTGCGCAAATGCGCCTTCCTGCGCGAGGTGGCCCGCGTCTGCGAAGCATCGGTCACCGTCCACACAAAGCGGATCGAGACCGTCACCGGGATCGAGGCCGATGTCGTCACAGCCCGAGCGTTGGCGCCGCTGACCGACCTCTTCGGCTGGGCTCATCCCTTCATCGGATCGCGCGGCAAGTGTCTGTTCCTCAAGGGTGCGGCCCTGGACGATGAATTGACCGCCACCACGCAATATTGGACAATGGATCCTGAGCGATTTGACAGCCGCACCGATCCGAGCGGAACCATCCTGCGTGTGAGTCACCTTGAGCGTGCGTGAAGACCGTGCCTGACACAGTTGTTCCCCCGCCTTCTTTCCGCCAACCGGACTCCCGAGAGGCTGCCATGTCTGCCGTCACCCGTCCCCTTGCCCGTGTGGTTGCGATTGCCAACCAGAAGGGCGGCGTGGGCAAGACCACGACGACGATCAACCTTGCCACTGCGCTCGCCGTCATCGGTAAGCGGGTGCTGGTGATCGACCTCGACCCGCAGGGCAACGCGTCCACCGGTCTCGGCATTCCGCGCTCCGACCGCCGCATCGGCATCTATGACGTGCTGTTCGACGACGTGTCGCTGGAGGATGCCGCCACTCCTTCCTCCGTGCCGAACCTGTCGATCATCACCTCCTCGGTCGATCTGTCGGGTGCGGAGATCGAACTGGTCGGCGCCGAGCGGCGCGAGTTCCGCCTGCGCGAGGCGGTCGCCAACAGCGCGCTGGAATACGACTATGTCCTGATCGACTGCCCGCCGGCACTCGGCCTGCTGACGCTGAACGCGCTGGTCGCCTCGCATGCCGTGATGGTTCCCTTGCAGTGCGAGTTCTACGCGCTGGAGGGTCTCAGCCATCTGGTCCGCACCATCGAGCGGGTGAAGCGCGCCTTCAACCCGAATCTCGACATCCACGGCGTCGTGCTGACCATGTTCGACAAGCGCAACAACCTGTCGGACATGGTGGCGGCGGACGTTCGTGGCTTCTTCGGGGAGAAGGTGTACGACACCGTGATCCCGCGCAACGTCAAGGTCTCCGAGGCTCCGTCGCACGGCAAGCCGGTGCTGATCTACGACATGCGCTGCCCCGGTTCCCAGGCCTACATCCATCTGGCGGGCGAAGTGCTGCGCCGTGAGAAGAGACTGACCGCATGATCGACGACACCAAGCAAGGTGGCGCCCGCCGCGCCAGCCTGGGCCGCGGCCTTTCCGCCCTGTTCGGCGAGGCAACCGATGATTATTCGGCCCTCGACAAGGTGCGGCAGTCCAAACAGGTGCCGATCGAATTCGTTCATCCCGGTAAATATCAGCCGCGGCGGAAGTTCGACGAAGAGGCGATCAGCGGCCTTGTCGAGTCCATCCGCGACAAAGGCATCCTTCAGCCGCTGCTTGTCCGCCGTGATGCGGAGGACGCGAACTCCTACGAACTGATCGCCGGCGAACGCCGCTGGCGCGCCGCGCAGATCGCCGGCCTGCACGAGGTGCCGGTCATCATCCGCGATCTCAGCGACCGCGAGGCGCTGGAAATCGCGCTGATCGAGAACATCCAGCGCCAGGATCTGACTCCTCTGGAAGAGGCGGAGGGTTACCGCCGCCTGATGGAGGAGTTCGAGCACACGCAGGAGGATCTGGCCCGCGCCGTCGGCAAGAGCCGCAGCCATGTCGCCAACATGATGCGGCTGCTGGCCCTGCCCGATCCGGTCAAGTCGATGGTGCAGGACGGTGCGCTGACAGCCGGCCATGCCCGTGCCTTGCTGACCGCCCCGGATCCGACCGCAGTTGCCCGCGAGGTGATCACGCGCGGCCTGAACGTCCGCCAGACCGAAGACCTCATGCGCGGCGACCAGCCCAAGGCGAAGAAGGGCAAGGCGGCGAACGACGGGCCCGGTGCCGCCCCGGCGATGAAGGATGTCGACCTGATCAATCTGGAGGAGGAGATCTCCGCCCGCATCGGGTTGAAGGTCGCGATCAATCCCCAGGGGCAGCGCGGCACGATCACCATCCACTACCAGACGCTCGACCAGCTGGACGACGTCCTGCACCGTCTGGGTGGGGAGGAGTAAAGGGCCTCAGGGGGGCGCTCGCCCCCTATCCCCGCACCTTCTCCAGATCGATGTAGCGGTAGAACAGCCCGTTCTCTTCCATGGGCGCGCTCGACCAGACTTCGACCCATTCCGCACCGATGGGCGGCATCAGCGTGTCGCCGCTCACTGCGCTCTCCACGCGGGTCAGATGCAGGCAATCGGCGATGGGCAACGTCTCGCGGAACAGCGCGGCGCCGCCGATGACACAGAGTTCCGCCGCACCGGATTCCTGCGCCCAGGATACGGCGGCTCCCAACCCGGAGAACCAGCGGGCACCGTCATGCTCGCCCACCGCTGTCCGACGGCTGACGACGAGATTGTCGCGGCCGGGAAGCGGGCGCAGCGGCAGAGACTCCCAGGTTTTGCGACCCATCAGCACCGGCTTGCCCATGGTCAGCTGCTTGAACCGACGCAGATCGCCCGGAAGACTCCAGGGCAATCGGCCATCGCGGCCGATCACGTCGTTCATCGCAGCGGCCACAATCAGACTGATGCGCATCCCCTGCCCTTTCCCGGCTCCAAACCGGTGGATCTTACGCCAAAATCGCGCCGAGGACCGCGTTCAGTCGCTGTAGCCCCTCCGATGTCGCAGAGAGCCGATCCGCATCGCGGGTCAGGAAGCCGCCTTCGATCAGGCGGGACAACGCCGCCGGCTCCACGAAATCGTCCAGCGTTCGGCCGGTTTCCTCCACCAGCCGGGCAAGCCGCACCCCCTCGCTGAGGCGCAGCCCCATCATCAGCAGCTCGGTGCCACGGGCATCGCGGTTGATCGGGTCGGGAGCGGCGGCACCATGGCCGTCGCGCTCGACCCGCTCCAGCCAGATCTCCGGGGCGCGGTGGGCGCGGGTCGCAAACTTCTCGCCATCCAGCGTCAGCCGGCCATGGGCACCGGGACCGATGCCGACATAATCGCCATAGCGCCAATAGGTCAGGTTGTGGCGGCTTTCCTCGCCCGGACGGGCGTGATTGGAGATCTCGTAGGCCGGCAAACCTGCGGCAGAAAGCTGGCTCTGCGTCGCCTCGTAGAGATCGCCGGACAGGTTCTCGTCGGGCAGCACCAGATCGCCGCGGGCATGCAGCGGGTAGAAGGCGGTCCCCTCCTCGATCGTCAGCTGATAGACCGAGAGATGGCCGACCGCGTAATCCAGCGCCCGCGCCAGTTCCGCCTGCCAAGCCGCCACCGTCTGGCCGGGACGGGCATAGATCAGGTCGAAGGAAAAGCGGTCGAAGGTCCGCGCCGCCAGTTCGATGGCGCCGGTGGCCTCAGCCGCGTTGTGCTGACGGCCGAGGAACTTCAGGCTGGCGTCGTCCAGCGCCTGAATGCCGAGAGAGACGCGGTTGATCCCGGCGGTGCGGAAGGCGCGGAACTTGTCGGCCTCGACGGAGGTCGGGTTGGCCTCCAGCGTCACCTCCAGCTGATCGGCGACCGGCCAGCGTTGGGCGATGCGGTCGATGATGGCGCCGACCGTTGCCGGTTCCATCAGCGACGGGGTGCCGCCGCCGAAGAAGATCGAGGTGACCGTGCGCCCGGCGGTCAGGTCGGCATAATGGTCCAGCTCGCGCAGCAGCCCGGCCCGCCAGCGGTCATGGTCGACGCGCTCGCGGACATGGCTGTTGAAATCGCAGTACGGGCACTTCGACTTGCAGAAGGGCCAATGGACGTAGACGGCAAATCCAGGCCCATCATACCCAGGCCCATCATACCCATGATCGAAACCACTCACCGGAAACACCGCTCCACCAGCTGGCGGAAGGCGTCGGCGCGGTGGCTCATCTCGTGCTTCTTGGCCGGATCCATCTCGCCGAAGGTCAGGCCATGCCCGTCCGGCAGGAACATCGGGTCATAGCCGAAGCCGTGCGGCCCGCGTGGCGGCCACACCAGCGTGCCGTAGCAGCGGCCTTCCACCGTCTCGACATGGCCGTCCGGCCAGGCGAGCGACAGCGCGCAGACGAAATAGGCGCTGCGGTCGGTCTTGCCGGCAAGGCCATCCTCGACCTTTTGCATCGCCATGGCGAAGTCCTTGGCCGGCCCAGCCCAGCGGGCGGAATAGATGCCGGGATCGCCGTTCAGCGCCGGCACCACCAGCCCACTGTCGTCGGCGAGCGCGACATGGCCGGCGGCCGCCGCAGCCTTCGCCTTCAGCTCCGCATTGGCGATGAAGGTGGTTCCGGTCTCTTCCGGTTCGGGCAGGCCCAGCTCCCCGGCCGAGGTGAAGGTGGCGACATAGGGGCCGAGCAGGTCGGCGATCTCGCGCACCTTGCCCTTGTTGTGGCTGGCGATGACGAGGGTGTCGCCGGTAAAGCGGCGGGGAGCGGACATGATGATGAACCTCTGGCTGATACGGCCTTACTTGATGCCGAGGACTTGCTTCTGCAACGCCACCAGCTCGTTCACGCCCTTGCGAGCGAGCGCCAGCAGTTCCATGAACTGCGGCTCGGAGAAGGGGGTTTCTTCGGCGGTGCCCTGGATTTCGACGATGCCGGCCTTGCCGGTCAGGACGAAGTTGGCATCGGCCTGCGCCTTGGAATCCTCGTCGTAATCGAGATCGAGCACGGCGTTGCCCTGGAACAGGCCGCAGGACACGGCGGCGACCTGATCGGTCAGCGGCATGGTCTTCAGCGCGCCGATCTGCATCAGGTGCTGGAAGGCCAGATGCAGGGCGACATAGCTGCCGGTGATGGCGGCGGTGCGGGTGCCGCCATCGGCCTGGATGACGTCGCAGTCGATCTTGATCTGCTTCTCGCCCATCGCCGAACGGTCGGTGACGGCGCGGAGCGCGCGGCCGATCAGGCGCTGGATTTCCTGGGTGCGGCCGGACTGCTTGCCCTTGGCCGCCTCGCGGTCGGTGCGGCTGTGGGTGGAGCGCGGCAGCATGCCGTATTCCGCGGTGACCCAGCCGAGCCCGGTGTTCTTCAGGAAACGCGGCACCGTTTCGTCGACGCTGGCCGTGCACAGCACATGCGTGTTGCCGAAGCGCACCATGCAGGAGCCCTCGGCATAGCGGCTGAAGCCGGGTTCGAGGGAGACGGTGCGCAGTTGGTCGAAGGCGCGGCCGGAGGGGCGCATGGGCATCATTCCGAAGGTCGGTTGCAATGGGGCGGCAAGCTAACGGCTCCGCCCGTCCCAGTCCAGCATGGCGTCCCGCCTGTCGGTCGGCAGCGGCGCGCGGGCGCGGCCGTGGAACGGGCGGAGACGAATTGGATGGGATGACAAACAAACTGGATGTGTCGTTAATCGGCAGGAAAATGCATGATTCGTACAAAACGGCGCCGATCGAGGCTTGGCGAGTTGCGCGTTCGGCGTATACCATCGCTGCCCCACCGTCGGCAGCGCACCGCACAAAAAGGCATCAACGACGACCGACGGGCTGCACACTCCGTTGAGGAACACGACATCCATGTCCGACACCAAGCGCGTCACCGACGAAGAGGCCCTGCTGCTGCATTCCAGCGGCCGGCCCGGCAAGCTGGAAATCACCCCCACCAAGCCGCTGACCACCCAGCGCGATCTGGCGCTGGCCTATTCGCCCGGCGTGGCGGTCCCCTGCCTGCGCATCGCCGAGGATCCGTCCCTCGCCTATGATTACACGGCCAAGGGCAACATCGTCGCCATCATCTCCAACGGCACGGCGGTGCTGGGGCTGGGCGACCTGGGCGCGCTCGCCGGCAAGCCGGTGATGGAAGGCAAGGCCGTGCTGTTCAAGCGCTTCGCCGACGTCGACGGCATCGACCTGGAGGTCGACACCCGCGACGTGGACGAGTTCGTCAACTGCGTGCGCTTCCTCGGCCCCAGCTTCGGCGGCATCAACCTGGAAGACATCAAGGCGCCCGACTGCTTCATCATCGAGGAGCGGCTGCGCGAACTGCTGGACATCCCGGTCTTCCATGACGACCAGCACGGCACCGCGATCATCGCCGCCGCCGGCCTGATCAACGCCTGCGACATCACCGGCCGCAAGATCGAAGACGTGAAGATGGTGGTGAACGGTGCTGGCGCGGCGGGCATCGCCTGCGCCGAGCTGTTCTGCACGATGGGTGTTTCACGTGAAAACATCATCCTGTGCGACACCAAGGGCGTGGTCTATCGCGGCCGCACCAGCGGCATGAACCAGTGGAAATCGTCCTTCGCCGTCGACACCGACAAGCGCACGCTGGAAGAGGCGGTGGCGGGTTCCGACGTGTTCGTCGGCCTGTCGGCCAAGGGCGCGATGACACCGGAGATGGTGAAGTCGATGGCGGCCAAGCCGATCATCTTCGCGCTCGCCAACCCCGATCCGGAGATCACGCCTGAGGAGGTCAAGGCGGTGCGCAACGACGCCATCGTGGCGACCGGCCGCTCCGATTACCCGAACCAGGTCAACAACGTCCTGGGCTTCCCCTACCTGTTCCGCGGCGCGCTTGACGTCCGCGCCACCACCATCAACGAGGCGATGAAGGTCGCCGCGGCCAAGGCGCTGGCGGCACTGGCGCGCGAGGACGTGCCGGACGAGGTCGACGCCGCCTATTCCGGGCGCCGGCTGCGCTATGGGCCGGACTACATCATCCCGGTGCCCTTCGACCCGCGCCTGATCGTCACCGTGCCGGCCGCCGTCGCCCAGGCGGCGATGGAAAGCGGCGTGGCGCGCAAGCCGATCCTCGACCTCACCAGCTACAAGCATTCCTTGCGCACCCGCCTCGATCCGACGGCTGACAGCCTGGAACTGATCCTGGAGAAGGTGCGGACCAACCCGCGCCGCGTCGTCTTCGCCGAAGGCGAGGAGGAGCGGACGATCCGCGCCGCCATGGCCTTCCGCGCCCATGGCTACGGCACGCCGGTGCTGATCGGCCGCGAAGAGGTGATCAGGGAACAGCTGGTGGCGATGGGCCAGCCCAACGTCCAGTTCGAGATCCACAACGCCCGCCTGTCGGACGCCAACCGCCGCTATGCCGACCATCTCTACCGCCGCCTGCAGCGCAAGGGCGCCCTGCTGCGCGACTGCCAGCGGATGGTGAACCAGGACCGCAACGTCTTCGCCGCCTGCATGGTGGCTCAGGGCGATGCCCACGCCATGGTGACCGGCCTGACCCGCAGCTTCGGCGTCGCGTACGAGGAACTCCGCCGGGTCATTGACCCGAAGGCGAGCGAGCCGGTGTTCGGCCTGCACCTGTTCATCACCCGCAACCGCACCGTCTTCATCGCCGACACCACCGTCCATGTCCGTCCCGACGGCAAGACGCTGGCGGACATCGCGATCGGGGCCGCGGCCAAGGCCCGGCAGATGGGGCACGAGCCGCGGATCGCGCTGCTGTCCTTCTCCAACTTCGGCCAGACGCCGCACCCGAACACCGATCCGTTGCGTGAGGCCCTGTCGATCCTCGACAGCCGCCGGGTGGATTTCGAGTATGACGGCGAGATGTCGGCTGACGTGGCGCTGGACTATCAGCTGATGAAGCGGGTCTACCCGTTCTCGCGGCTGTCCGGTCCGGCCAACGTGCTGATCATGCCCGGCCTGCATTCCGCCAACATTTCGGCCAAGCTGCTGAACAAGATGGCCGGCGGCCAGATGATCGGCCCGCTGCTGATCGGCCTGGACAAGCCGGCGCAGATCGTCAGCATGGGCGCCTCGGTCAACGACATCGTCACCGCCGCAGCCCTGGCGGCGCATGACTCGCTGCCGTGGTGAGATAATCCCGTCCCTCCTCCGTCCATGCGGAGGAGGGAACATGGCCTTTCCGGACCGGGCGTCCTATACTTGGTACAGGACACCACGTATTGAGGGCTGCCCATGCCGGACGGTCTTGTCAGCGCAGCGGAAGCGAGCCGCAACTTCCCGAAAATGCTGCGTGAGGTCGAGGATGGTGCTCGCATTACCATCACCAAGGATGGCAAGCCGGTCGCCATCCTGTCCCCGGCCGATGCGTCCGTGGATAATGACCGCCGCACGGCGCATCGACGTATGATGGACCTGCTTGCGCAAGGGCTGCCGCTCGATTTCAGGGGTGGAGTCGACCGCGACGACGTGCATTCCCGATGATGTTGGCTGGCATCGACACCAACATCCTGCTCTATGCCGTCGACAGTGTCGGCGACCCGATAAAGCACCAGATGGCTGTCGATCTTCTGGACCGGCTTGGTGCGAGCGGGTGCGGGTTGCTGCCGCTTCAGACACTGACGGAGTTCTATTCAGTCGTGGTCAGAAAGTACCATGCTCCGCCAGAGCAGGCCTCACGTTACGTCGATGTGTGGAGCAGCGTTTTTCCCGTGCATGAAGCCGTTTTCGCGGATGTCACCGACGCCATGCGTGTGCATCGTGAGCATGGAGTTCAGTTCTGGGACGGCATGATCTGGTCGGTGGCCAAGCGCGCCGGTTGCCATGTCCTCCTGAGCGAGGATTTGCAGGACGGCCGGGCACTCGAAGGAGTCCGGTTCTTGAACCCGTTCGTTCCGGCCAACGCTTCGGCTCTCGAAGAGTTCCTTAGGTCCTGAAGACACCGCCCGTAATCACCCCAGCGCCTTGTAGAAGTACGTCGTGTCGCAGAAGCCGCCTTCCGGCCACAGGGCGTAGTTGGGGATGACGCCGACCTTCACCCAGCCGGCGCGGGTGTACAGGCGTTCGGCATCGGGCGAGGCGGTGTCCAGCACCAGCAGGGTCTTGCCGGCGGTGCGGGCGGCATCCTCGGCGGCCTGCATCAGGGCGGCGCCGACGCCGAGCCGCCGGGCCCGGCGATGGACCAGCATCTTGGACAGGTCGGCGCGGTGGGGCTGGTTTGGCGGCTGGCCGACCACCAGCTGGACGGTGCCCAGCACGCCCTCCCCGTCCTCAGCCACCAGCAGGATGCGCTCTCCCTGCTCCACACCCGCCGCCACGTTGCGCCAGAAGCCCTCGGCAGTGGCGCGGTCGAGCGGCGCCATGAAGCTGACGGAGGCGCCGCCCGCCACGCAGTCCAGAAGCACGTCGGTCAGCCCCGGCACTGCGGCATGGGCTTGCGGACCCGACAGCACGCGCACCGTCACGGCGGCGGCCCGGCTTTCCTCACTCACTCGTCCGGCGTCCGCGCAAGCGCTGTCCATGGCATGCTCCTTCAGCGTTTAACGGCGTTTAAGGCCGGCCGCCCGTCGGTGGTCAGCGCCACGATGTAGCGGGCGGCCCGGTCCGTCGGATTGTGGAAGCCGGTTGGCCGGTCGAGCCGCATGGCGAGGCAGTCGCCGGTGGACAGGTGGTGCGTCACCTCCCCCACCGTCAGGTCAATGGTGCCGTCCAGAAGGTAGACCTGCTGCTCCACCGTCGCGGCACGGTTCCCGCTGTCATAGGAAACGCGGGTGCCCGGCGGCAGCTCCACCTCCACCAGTTCGATGGGCGACGGGAAGCCCGGCGGCGACAGGTTGCGGCGGCGGTAGCCGGTGGCGGGGTCCATCCAAGCGACCTGATCGGCGAGACGGGCGACTGGGTTGGCATCTTCCCGCTCCGCTTCCGCGAACAGGGCTGCCAGCGTCACGCCCAGCCCGGCGGCGAGCCGGTCGAGGACTGAAGCAGTCGGGCTGCTTTCCCCCCGTTCGACCAGCGAGATCATGGAACGGCTAACGCCCGACCGTTCGGCCAATCCGTCAAGAGTCAGTCCACGGTCCGCCCGCAAGGCACGCAGGCGCGCGGCAAGGCGGCTGTCGATGTCGGTTTTAGCGTTATCCATGATGATAGAATGAAGTTCCATGATATTGGAGTCAACGAAGGACCGCACAGTTCCGGCCATGAATCTTTTATGACCGCCGCGCGGCATGCGCGACGATGGTGTAGAAGGGCTGATCGTCACGCTGCCTGCCCATCCACCCCCTGATCCGGTGCCGTTCCCATGCGCCTGAAGGCGTCGCCGCCCACCCCGCTGCTGACCGCGATCCTGTTGATGCTGGTGCCCCTGCTGGGCGTGCTGGCCTGGGTGGTCCATGTCGGGGCTCTGCATGGCGGGCTGGCGCTGGTCGCGGCGGCGCTGGCGCTGGCAGGCGCGGTGCTGGTCCTGCGCACCTACCGGCGCGATGCCGATGCGATGACCGACTATGCCGCCCGGCTGGCGGACGCCGACGAGCCGATGACCCCGGCCGGCACGCCGCCCGCCCTGAAGGCGTTGACCGCGACCATCGGCCGGCTGCACCGGGTCGGCCTGCGTCGGGCGGAAAGCGTGCGGATGCAGCTGGATGCGGATGAAGCGGTGATCGACGCCCTGCCCGCCCCGCTGCTGCTGATGGATGCGGAGCGGCAGGTGGTGCGCGCCAACCAGACCGCGCGGGAGCTGTTCGGCGACAAGGTGGTGGACCGCGACCTTGCCTCCTCCCTGCGGACGCCGGCGGTGCTGGAGGCAGTGGATTCTGTCCTGCGCGGCGGTGCGTCGCGCATCATCGAATTCACGCTGCCGGTACCGGTGGAACGCAGCTTCGAGGCGCAGGTGAAGCCCTTCCAGCGGCTGGTGCCGGAACCCGACCCCTCCCTGCTGGACGGAGAGATCGAGGAGGATCCGGCGCCGCGTCCGCCCACCGTCGTGCGCATGGCGATCCTGACCCTGCACGACGTCACCGCCGCCCGCCGGTCGGAGCAGATGCGTGCCGACTTCATCGCCAACGCCAGCCACGAACTGCGCACGCCGCTGTCCTCGCTGCTGGGCTTCATCGAGACGCTGCGCGGTCCGGCCCGCGACGATCCGGAGGCGCAGGACCGCTTCCTGTCGATCATGCACGACCAGGCCAGCCGCATGACCCGGCTGGTCAACGACCTGCTCTCGCTCTCCCGCATCGAGTTGGACGAGCATATGCCGCCGAACGGCCGGGTCGATGTGGTGGAGGAACTGGAGAACGTCATCGCCGCGCTGGAGCTGAAGGCCGCACAGCGCCGCATCCGCCTGCGGCTGGAAGTGCCGGAAACCCTTCCTTATGTCGTCGGCGACGAGGACCAGTTGACCCAGGTCTTCCAGAATCTGGTCAGCAACGCGATCAAGTACACGAGCGAGGACACCGACGTGACCGTCACCGTGGCGCTGGCCGACGGCGCGGCGGTGGGCTTTGCGGGGTTGCCTGCTCCCACCGGTGCCACGGCGAAGGACAAGCGCGTGGTGCGCAGCGGCACATCCATGGTCGCGGTGTCGGTGCGTGACCATGGCGACGGCATCGCCCGCACCCACCTGCCCCGCCTGACGGAACGCTTCTACCGCGTCGATGCCGCCCGCTCCCGCGCCATGGGCGGCACCGGGCTGGGGCTTGCCATCGTCAAGCACATCCTGAACCGCCACCGCGGCCGCCTGACCATCGAAAGCGAGGTAGGGGTGGGCAGCGCCTTCACCGTCTATCTGCCTGCGGCGGGGGAGGCTGCTTCTCCCTCTCCCCCCTGGGGAGAGGGTCGGGGTGAGGGGGAAGCACTGCGTGTATTCTCCAAAGCTCCCGCCGCGCGACCCCCTCACCCTAACCCTCTCCCCGGGGGGGAGAGGGGAATTGGCAGTGTGCGAGAGGGGTGAAGCGCGTCTGTGACCGTGTCATGAAAGTGTCATAAAAACGCAATCAATTGGTCGCCCTCCGGGTCTATGGTCCGCGCCATTCCGATGGACCAGTCTCCGTTTCCTCAAGGAGGGGCACCCATGACCACCCGGACCCATGTCTTCGCCGCGACCGCCCTGGGCCTGGGATTGGGCTTCGCCCTCAGCCTCGCCGCCACCCCCGCTTCGGCGCAGTCGCGCGACCAGATCCGCGCGGTCGGTTCCTCCACCGTGTTCCCCTTCACCACCGCGGTGGCCGAAGCCTTCGGCAAAACCGGCAAGTTCAAGACGCCGGTGATCGAGTCCACCGGCACCGGCGGCGGGCTGAAGCTGTTCTGCGCCGGCGTCGGCCCGGCCCATCCCGACATCGCCAACGCGTCGCGCCGCATCAAGAAGTCGGAGGTCGACCAGTGCGCCGCCAACGGCGTCACCACGATCACCGAGCTGAAGATCGGCTATGACGGCATCGCGCTCGCCTCGTCCAAGAAGGCGGCGCCGGTGTCGCTGTCGACTGTCGTGCTGTGGAAGGCGCTTGCCAAGGAAGTGCCGGTGAATGGCGCCCTGGTCGCCAACCCGTACAAGCTGTGGTCGGACATCGACCCGTCGCTGCCCAAGGCCGCGATCGAGGTGCTGGGCCCGCCCCCCACCTCCGGTACCCGCGACACCTTCAACGAGTTGGCGATGCTTGAGGGCTGCAAGAAGGTGGCCGAGGTCGCCAAGGCGGTTCCCGACGAGAAGGCGCGCGAACGGGCCTGCATGACCATCCGCGAGGACGGCGCCTATGTCGAGGCCGGCGAGAACGACAACCTGATCGTCCAGAAGCTGACCGCCAACCCCAACGCCTTCGGCGTCTTCGGCTACAGCTATCTCGACCAGAACCGCGACACGCTGCGTGCGGCGAAGATGGACGGGGTGGAACTGACGGCGGAGACGGTGGCGGGCGGCAAGTACGAGCTGGCGCGTCCACTCTACATCTACGTCAAGACCGCCCATGCCGGCGTCATCCCGGGCATCCGCGAGTTCATCGGCGAATACACCTCCGAACGCGCGATGGGCGACGACGGCTATCTGGTCGACAAGGGCCTGATCCCGGAGCCGAAGGCGCTGCGCGACGCCGCCCGCACCCAGGCGGTCGGCCTGACGCCGCTGCAGTTCTGACCACCCATTCTCCCGCCGGGCATTCCGCATGCAGCTGACCCTTCTCGCCCTGATCCTGGCCCTGCTCACCGTGATCGGCTTCATGACCGGCCGGTCGCGCGCGGCGGCGTCCGTCGGCGGGCGGGTGGCGGAACTGCATTCGGTTCCCTCCTACCACGGCGTCTATGTGGCGCTGTGGGCCGGGCTGCCGGCGCTGCTGCTGTTCGTGGCCTGGACCGCGTCGGAAGGCTGGCTTGCCATGCAGCTGGTCCTGTCCTCCCTGCCGGAGCGGCTGACCACCGGCGACGGCCAGTCGGTCGCCCTGCTGAAGGCGGACATCCTCAACCTCGCCCGCGGCATCGCCACCGGGCGCGAGCCCGACCCCCTGGTTCAGGATGCGGCCCGCCGCTATGCGGCCTTGCGCGAGCTTGCCGACTGGAGCCTGCTGGCCGTCGGCGCCAGCCTGGCGGTCGCCGGCCTCGCCTGGGGCCGGCACCGCATCGGGCCGGACCTGCGCGCCCGCCCGGTGGTGGAGCGGGTGGTGCGGGTGGCGCTGATCGTCTGCTCGATGGTCGCCATCCTGACCACGGTCGGCATCGTCCTGTCGCTGCTGTTCGAGGCGCTGCGCTTCTTCACCGTCGTCTCGCCGTTCGATTTCCTGTTCGGCACCCATTGGAGCCCGCAGATGGCGATGCGGGCCGATCAGGTGGGATCCAGCGGCTCCTTCGGGGCGATCCCGCTGTTCGCCGGCACCTTGCTGATCACCGTCATCGCCATGCTGGTCGCGGTGCCGGTCGGGCTGATGGCGGCGATCTACATGTCCGAATATGCCGGTCGCGGCGTGCGCACCTGGCTGAAGCCGGCGCTGGAGATCCTGGCCGGCATCCCGACCGTGGTCTACGGCTTCTTCGCCGCACTGACCATGGCGCCCTTTGTGCGGTCGGTGGGCGAGGCGCTGGGGCTGGACGTCAGTTCGGAATCGGCGCTGGCAGCCGGCATCGTCATGGGGGTGATGATCATCCCCTTCGTCAGTTCGCTGTCGGACGACGTCATCAACGCGGTGCCGCAGAGCTTGCGCGACGGCTCCTACGGTCTCGGCGCCACCAAGTCGGAGACCATCAAGCAGGTGGTCCTGCCGGCGGCGCTGCCGGGCATCGTCGCCGCGGTGATGCTGGCGGTCAGCCGCGCCGTCGGCGAGACGATGATCGTCACCATGGCGTCCGGCCTGACGGCCAACATGACCGCCAACCCGCTGCAGGCGGTGACCACCGTCACCACCCAGATCGCCACGCTGCTGGTCGGCGACCAGGAGTTCGACAGCCCGAAGACGCTGTCGGCCTTCGGCCTCGGCCTCGTGCTGTTCCTCGTCACGCTCTGCCTCAACATGGTCGCCCTGCGGGTGGTCCGAATCTATCGGGAAAAATATGACTGACCTCGTCGAGCAGGACGCGGCGGCCGTGACGCCCTCCCCTGCCTCCTCCGGCACTCCGGTGAAGTCGCGGATCAGGAGCGAGGCCTTCGCCCGCCGCCTACGCGCCCGCCATGCCGCGGAACGCCGCTTCCGGCTGGCCGGGGCCGCGGCGGTGGCGCTGGCGGCGCTGATGCTGGTGGTTCTGCTGGGCTCGATCGTCGCCAAGGGCAGCACCGCCTTCTGGGAAGCGCGGATCCGGCTGGAGGTGACGCTGGACCCGGCGGAGGTCGCCGAGCGCAACTATGCCCCAATGCTGCGTCGGGCGCTCCATGCCCAGTTCCCGCAGGTTACCGACCGCGCCGGCAAACGCGTGCTGAACGACCTGCTGTCGTCTGGCGCGCCCTACGAGCTGGAGGCGATGGTCGCGAAGGACCCGGCGCTGGTCGGGACGACGCTGACCGTCTGGGTCCGCGCCGACGACGAGATCGACCAGCTGGTGAAGGGCCGCTACCGCCGCGACCTGCCGGAGAGCGAGCGCGGGCTCAGCGACGCCAAGATCGCCGCGGCCGACGCGCTTCTGGCCTCCGGTGCGCTGGCGCAGGGCTTCAACACCACCCTGTTCACCGCCGGCGACAGCCGGGAACCGGAACAGGCGGGCATCGGCGGCGCCATCGTCGGTTCGCTGCTGACGCTGCTGGTGACCATGGCGCTGTCGGTGCCGGTCGGGATATCCGCTGCGGTCTATCTGGAGGAATTCGCGCCGAAGAACCGCTGGACCGACCTGATCGAGGTGAACATCAACAACCTCGCCGCGGTGCCGTCGATCATCTTCGGCCTGCTGGGCCTCGCCGTGTTCCTCGGCTTCTTCGGCATGCCGCGCTCCGCCCCGCTGGTCGGCGGGCTGGTGATGGCGCTGATGACGCTGCCGGTCATCATCATCTCGGCCCGAGTCGGGCTGAAGGCGGTGCCACCGTCGATCCGCGAGGCGGCGCTGGGCATCGGCGCCTCGCCCCTGCAGACGGTGCTGCACCATGTGCTGCCGTTGGCGATGCCCGGCATCCTGACCGGCACCATCATCGGCATGGCCCGCGCGCTGGGCGAGACGGCGCCGCTGCTGATGATCGGCATGGTCGCCTTCATCGTCGACGTGCCCCACGAGCTGACCGACAGCGCCACGGTGCTGCCCGTTCAGATCTACATGTGGGCCGACAGCCCCGAGCGTGCCTTCACCGAACGCACCTCTGCGGCGATCCTGATCCTGCTCGGCGTCCTGATCCTGCTGAACGGGACGGCCGTGGTCCTGCGCAAGATTTTCGAGAGACGGTGGTGAGCGCCCCATGAGCATTACAAGCGGCATCCCGAGCAGCATCCAGAGCGGTATTCCGGGCCCGCTGAAGCTGCGGCCCCGCGGCGACCAGCGTTCCGGCCAACACCCTGGGCAGCGTTCCGGCGCGGACCTGCCGGCCAAGATGACCACCCGCGCGGTGAAGGTGTTCTACGGCGCCAAGCAGGCGTTGAAGGGCATCGATCTCGACATCCACGAGAACCGGGTGCTGGCGCTGATCGGCCCGTCCGGCTGCGGCAAGTCGACCTTCCTGCGCTGCCTGAACCGGATGAACGACACCGTCGAGGGCTGCCGGGTCGAGGGACGGATCGCCCTGGACGGCGAGGATGTCTACGGCAAGGCCGTGGATGCGGTGCAGCTGCGCGCCCGCGTCGGCATGGTGTTCCAGAAGCCGAACCCGTTCCCGAAGTCGATCTACGACAACATCGCCTATGGCCCGCGCATCCACGGCCTGGCTTCCGGCCGCGACGAGCTGGACGAGGTGGTGCAGACCTCGCTGAAGCGCGCCGGCCTGTGGGGCGAGGTGAAGGACCGCCTGCGCGAGCCCGGCACCAGCCTGTCCGGTGGCCAGCAACAGCGGCTGTGCATCGCCCGCGCCATCGCCGTCAGCCCCGAGGTGATCCTGATGGACGAGCCCTGCTCGGCGCTCGACCCCATCGCGACCGCCCATATCGAGGAGCTGATCGACGAGCTGCGGGCCAACTACACCATCGTCATCGTCACCCACAACATGCAGCAGGCCGCCCGCGTGTCGCAGCGCACCGCCTTCTTCCATCTGGGCGAGATGGTGGAGTGCGACGACACCGAGGAAATCTTCACCAACCCGCGCGACGAGCGCACCCAGGGCTACATCACCGGCCGCTACGGCTGAGCCCTCCCCTCCCCCTATGCCCCACGCCTGCGCCCCTTCCCTCCTTTGTTGAAAAGGCTGTCCCATGCCGGTTAACGTCGAGACGCGCGCTGTGAACGGAGCCTCCATGAACGCGGCCCTGAAGCCGCTCGTCCTGGTCGTCGAGGACGAGGCCGACATCCTGACGCTGTTGAAGTACAACCTGGAAAAGGAAGGCTTCCGCGTCGCCACCGCCAGTGACGGCGAGGAGGCCCTGCTTGCCGCCGGCGAACAGACGCCGCACATCGTGCTGCTCGACTGGATGCTGCCGCTGATGAGCGGGCTGGAGGTCTGCCGCCAGCTGCGCCGCAACGCCAAGACCCGCGACATCCCGATCATCATGCTGACCGCCCGCGGCGAGGAAGGCGACCGGGTGCGCGGCCTGAATTCCGGCGCCGACGACTACATCACCAAGCCCTTCTCCCCGACCGAGCTGGTGGCGCGCATGCGCGCGGTCCTGCGCCGCGCCTCGCCCGGCATGACCGACGAGATTCTGACCTTCGCCGACGTGACGATGGATCTCGCCGCCCACCGCGTACGCCGCAATGGGCGCGACGTACACCTCGGCCCGACGGAATTCCGCCTGCTGCGCCATTTCATGCAGCATCCCGGCCGCGTCTTCTCGCGCGAACAGCTGCTCGATCTGGTGTGGGGCCACGACGTGTACGTCGAGCCGCGTACGGTCGACGTACACATCCGCCGCCTGCGCAAGGCGATGAACGAAGAGGACGAACTGGACCTGATCCGCACCGTGCGCTCGGCGGGGTACGCGCTGGATACGAAGTCGATGTGAGGGGAAGTTAGACCCCCACCTAACCTCCCCCGCAGGCGGGGGAGGGACTGCCGCCACTCTCCCGTATCAGCACTTGTCCCCTCCCCCGCCCAGCGGGGGAGGGTTAGGGTGGGGGCCTAACGCAGCGGCAATGGTGAGATTGCCCCCATGATCCTGCTCTTCACCGACTTCGGCCTCTCCGGCCCCTACACCGGCCAGATGAAGGCGGTGCTGGCGCAACAGGCGCCCGCCGTCCCCGTCATCGATCTGTTCGCCGATGCCCCCGCATTCGACCCGCAGCTTTCCGCCTATCTGCTCGCGGCCTACGCCCCGGCCTTCCCCGCCGGCAGCGTCTTTCTCTGTGTCGTCGATCCCGGTGTCGGCACCGACCGGCGGCCGGTGATGGTGGAGGCGGACGGGCGCTGGTTCGTCGGGCCGGACAACGGTCTCTTTGCCCTGATCGCCCGCCGCGCAACGTCGCTAAACGCCTGGACCATCGACTGGATTCCGGACCGGCTGTCCGCCAGCTTCCATGGCCGCGACCTGTTCGCCCCCGTGGCTGCCAGCCTTGCCACCGGCCGGCCGGTGGATCGCAGCCCCCTCCCCCTCACCGCTATCGACCGTCCCGACTGGCCGGATGAGCTGGCGCGCATCGTCTATGTCGATGTCTACGGCAACGCCATGACCGGCATGCGGGCATCCGCCCTGCCTGCAGACGCCGTGTTGAGTGCGGCTGGCACCCGCATCACCCGTGCCCGCACCTTCGGTGCCGTCGGACCGGGGGAGCCGCTGTGGTACGAGAACTCCAACGGGCTCGCCGAGATCGCCGTGAACCGCGGACGGGCTGACCATGCGCTTGGTCTCAAGGTCGGCGATGCGGTGACCGTAGAAGCCTGAACAATCCCGGACAAAAGAAAACCGCCCGGAAGCTGGTGCTTCCGGGCGGTTGCTGCTTGATCCGATGCTTGTCCGATCAGGCGTCTTCAGGCTCAGTCGTTGTTGCGCTGACCCAGGAACTGCAGCAGGAACTGGAACAGGTTGATGAAGTCCAGGTACAGCGTCAGGGCGCCCATCAGGGCCAGCTTGCCGGTGCTCTCGTGATCGTAGCCCTCGGCGTAGCTTTCCTTGATCGCCTGGGTGTCGTAGGCGGTCAGGCCGGTGAAGATCAGCACGCCGATGGCGGAGATCGCGAAGTGCAGGGCCGGCGACTGGAAGAAGATGTTCGCCAAGCCGGCGATGACCAGGCCGATGACGCCCATCATCAGGAACGAGCCCATCTTAGACAGGTCGGCCTTCGTGGTGTAGCCGTACAGGCTCATCGCCAGGAAGGTCGCGGCGGTGACGAAGAAGGTCAGCGCGATCGACGCCCCGGTGAAGACCAGGAAGATGGCCGACATCGACAGGCCCATCGCGCCGCAGTAGGCCCAGAAGATCATCTGTGCCGATGCGAAGGACAGGCGCTGGATGCCGAAGGACAGCACCATGACGAACGCCAGCGGGGCCAGCATCACCACCCATTTCAGCGGCGTGCCGAAGATGGCCGCCATCATGGCCGGGCTGGACGACACCAGTGCGGCGACCAGGCCCGTCAGGATCAGGCCGGCGCCCATGTAGTTGTACACGCGCAGCATGTGCTGGCGCAGGCCTTCGTCGAAGTATCCCCGATCTGTCGCGCGGCCTGCGGTCGCGAAGCGGTTATAGGTCGGGTCTGCCATGTTGGTTTCCTCGGTGGAATAGGGTGATCCCGTCGTCCTGACATATTGGCGAGTCCGCAAATCGGTTCAATAGGAATCGGCAGCGGTTCTCCAAGATGAAAAAGCTTTCACGTTTCGTTTTTGCTACCGCTTTCTGCCGCGGGAATCACTCGTTGCGAAGCAATGGCGCGGACGGCTGGCCCAGTGCCCGCCAAGTACCATAGAACCCGAAGGCGAGAGTGATCGCCGTGCTGAGCAAGGCCGTGGTGACCACCGCCGACGGCAGGAAGCTCCACTCCCAATGCATCAGGAAGCGCAGCACCGCCCAGGCGGTCAGCGTGCCGATGCCGCCGGCGATGACCGCGGTCAGCAGGCCCAGCAACCCGTATTCCAGCAGGAAGGCGCGCAGCACGTCGCCGCGCGTCGCCCCCAGCACCTTCAGCACCACCGCGTCGTAGACCCGGCGGCGATGGCCGGCGGCCACCGCCCCGGCCAGCACCAGCGTGCCGGCGGCGAGCGTGATACCGGCGACGATGCGCACCGCGGTGCCGATATGGCCCAGCATCTCCGACACCGTATCGAGCGCGTCCTTGATCCGCACCATGGTGATGTTGGGGAAGCGCTGCAGTACGGCGCGCTGCACCTGCGTTTCGGCATCCGGCGTGGCGCGGACCGTGGCGACCCAGGTCTGCGGTGCGCCTTCCAGCGTGCCGGGGGCGAAGACCATGGTGAAATTGATCGCCATGCTGCTGAAGTCGGCGGCACGGACGTTGGCGACCGTGGCCTCGATGCTGCGGCCCAGGATGTTGATCGACAGCGTGGCGCCGGGGCCGATGCCGAAGGCCTCGGCGACGCTCTGGTGGATGGAGATCAGCGGCGGGCCGGCATAGTCGGTCGGCCACCAGCTGCCGGCGGTGACGGTGGAGTGCTTCGGCAGCGTCGCCGAATAGGTGATGCCGCGGTCGCCGGCTAGGATCCAGGCCTGCTCCGGGTTGACCAGCGCCTTTTCGGCGTCCTGTCCGTTCACCCGCTCGACCCGGCCGCGCAGGCTCGGCACCGCTTCGAAGGCGCTGGTGCCGGGGATGCCGGTGACGAGGTCGCGCAAGGGATCGAACTGGTCGCGCTGGATGTCGACGAAGAAGAAGCTGGGAGCGTCCTGCGGGATCGTCTCCGACACCCGGCGGGAGAAGTTGCCCTGGATCAGCGCGATGGCGACCAGCACCGTCAGGCCGAGCCCGAGCGACAGCACCACCGCCGCCGTCGGGTTTCCCGGCCGGTGCAGGTTGGCCAGCGCCAGCCGCAATCCCGGCTTCCGCACTCGGCCGACGCGGGCGGCTCCCCAGGTCACCAGCGCCGCCGCGGCGCGGAAGGCGATAAAGGTGGCGATGGAGCCGCCGACGAACCACAGGGCGAAGAGCTTGTTATGGGCGGTCAGCACCGCCAATCCTGCCAGCGCCACCGCCGACGCGATCATCGCCAGCGTGTAGGGCATGCGCGGCCGGCCGGCGGCCGGGGCGATCACGTCGCGGAACAGGGCGCCGGCCGGCACCTCCCGCGCCCGGCCGAGCGGCCAGAGCGAGAAGGTCAGCGCCGTCAGCACGCCATAGAGGGCGGCGAGTGCCAATGCGCCGGGATAGACGCCGATATGGGCGGACACCGGCAGCACGCCGTCGAGAAGCCGGCCCAGCGCCAGCGGCGCCACGGCGCCCAGCGCCAGCCCGATGACGATGCCCAGCAGCGCGAGCGCCAGGATTTGCGCCAGATAGAGCTCGAACACCAGCGCGCCCGGCGCGCCGATGCACTTCATCATGGCGATGGTGCGGGCGCGTGAGTCCAGATGGCTGCGCACCGCATTGCCCACCCCGACGCCGCCGACCAGCAGTGCGGTCAGACCGACCAGCGTCAGGAACAGCGTCATGCGGTCGATGAAGCGCTCGATCTGCGGCGAGGCGTTGGTGTAGTCGCGCATCCGCCAGGGCGCGTCGGGGAAGCGGGCGCGCAGGCTCTCCTGCCACGCCTTCAGGTCGGTCTCGGGCGGCAGCGCCACCTTGGCGCTCCACCAGGTGAGACTGCCGGGTTGCAGCAACCCGGTGCCCTGCAGCGACGGCAGCGCCACCATCAGGCGCGGCCCCAGTGAAAAGGCGTTGGAGGAGGCGCGGTCCGGCTCGCGGTCCAGCACGGCGGCGACGCGATAGGCGCCTTCCCCGACATGGATGGTGTCGCCGGTCTTCACACCCAGCCGGTCGACGAGGCTGGCCTCGATCACCGCACCCCAGCGGCCGTCCTTCTGCGCCAGCGCGTCGCGCAGGTCGCCGCCGCCCACCAGTGTGACCGTGCCGTAGAGCGGGTAGACATCGTCGACCGCCTTCAACTCGACCAGCGATGCGCGGACCTCGTCGTCGGCACGGGCCATCGCCCGCATCTCGGCGGAGGTCGACACCCGGCCGCCGGCGGTCAGCACCGCCATCTGCTCGTCGGCCGGCGGGCTGTAGAGTTGCCGCAACGCGACGTCGCCGCCGAGAATGGAGCGTCCGTCATTGGCCAGCCCGTCGAGCAGCCCGCTCGACACCGACTGCACCGCGGCGATGGCCGCGACGCCCAGCGCCAGACAGGCGAGGAAGACCCAGAAGCCCTTCAGGCCGGTGCGCAACTCCCGCCGGGCAAGGCGGAGCGCGAGGCTGAGGTTGGTCATCGGTGGTTCCCCTCATACCCGCGCTGGTCCCCTCTCCCCCCCGGGGAGAGGGTTAGGGTGAGGGGGACGCATGGCGAGGAGTGTGTCTGTGACGAGGGTGTCGCGTGCCAAGCTACGCCACGCCCTGCCTCCCCCTCACCCCGACCCTCTCCCCAGGGGGGAGAGGGGGAAACGGACCCGATTAGTTCAGTCATCCCGCTCACTCCCCCGCCGCCTGCAGCCTTGCGCGCCGTGCCGCCTGCCCGTCGTCGGCGATGCGGCCGTCGGCCAGCCGGACCGTCCGGTCGCAGCGGGCGGCGAGGCTCGGGTCGTGGGTGATCAGCACCAGCGTCGTGCCGCGCCGCTCGGCCAGATCGAACAGCAGCTTCACGATGGTGGCGCCGGTGTCGATGTCGAGGTTGCCGGTCGGCTCGTCGGCCAGAAGCAGCGACGGCTCGGTCACGAAGGCGCGGGCGAGCGCCGTGCGCTGCTGCTCGCCGCCCGAAAGCTGGCCGGGGTAATGATGGATGCGGTGGCCCAGGCCCACCTGCTCCAGCCCGATGCGGGCGCGGTCGAAGGCGTCGGCGACACCGGCGAATTCCAGCGGGATGGCGACATTCTCCAGCGCCGTCATCGTCGGCACCAGATGGAAAGCCTGGAAGACGATCCCCACATGCTGGCGGCGGAAGCGCGCCAGCCCGTCTTCGTCCAGCCGGTTCAGCTCCTGTCCGGCGACGCGGACGGTGCCGCCGCTGGGGCGTTCCAGGCCGGCCATCACCATCATCATGGTCGACTTGCCGGAACCGCTGGGGCCGACGACGCCGACCCGCTCCCCGGCCGCCACCTGAAGATTCACGCCCCGCAGGATGTTGACGGGCCCGGCACCGCTGTCCAATCTCAAGTGGACGTCGTCGAGTTCCACGATGGAATCATGGAGGGGTTGGGCGATGGAATTGGACGACGTTGCAGAGGATTGGACTTTGGACATGCGACTCTCGCACAAGCGGAACGGACCATCGCCATATGGCACGACCCGCCGGGCTTTCAACATGGGCGCCATCGGAGCCGCGCTCGCCTTCGTTTTTGCGTCAGGGGTATCGATGACCGTTCCGATTCGCGCAGACGCCGCGCAGCCCGTAAAGCTGCTGGCACTGGGCGACAGCCTGACCGCCGGATACGGCTTGCCGGAACCGCAGGGCTTCACCCGTCAGCTGGAAAAGGCGCTGGCCGCGAAGGGGTACAGCGTCACCGTCATCAATGCCGGCGTGTCGGGCGACACCACCGCCGGCGGCAGGGCACGGCTGGACTGGGCGCTGGCCGACAAGCCGGACGCCGCCATCGTCGAGCTGGGCGCCAACGACATGCTGCGCGGGCTCGATCCCACTCAGGCGAAGGCCAACCTCGACGCCATCCTGAAGTCGCTGAAGGATCGCAAGATTCCGACGCTGCTGGCCGGCATGTATGCCTCCCCCAGCCTGGGAAAGCCCTATACCGACAAGTTCAACGCCATCTATCCCGACCTTGCGAAGAGCTATGACCTGCCGCTCTACCCCTTCTTCCTTGACGGGGTGGCGCTGGAACGGTCGCTGATCCAGCAGGACGGGCTGCATCCCAATGCCCAGGGTGTGGCGACGATCGTAGAGCGCATCCTGCCTTCCGTCACCGCCCTGCTCGACAGTCTGCCGCAAATCCAGAAGACTACCGAAAAACCCGGAGGCTGACCCATCATGACCGTTACCCTGGACAGCGACACCCGCTTTCACGCCGCCTGCGCCGCCGGGGCGGAGTGGGGACCGACGGTCAAGGCCTGCCTGGACAAGCTGGGGCCGGTCGCCGGCTGCAACCTGGGCTTCCTCTACCTGACCGACGGGCTGGCGGAACATGCGACCAGCATCGTCACCCTGCTGCGCGGCGTTACCGGCATCCGCCATTGGGTGGGCACCGCCGGCATCGGCGTGATGGCGAACGGTGACGCCCTGTTCGACGAGCCGGGGCTGGCGATCATGGCCGCCCGCCTGCCGGAGGACAGCTTCCGCCTGTTCCCCACCCTGACCGACGGGCTGGAGCCGCTGCGCGGCAGTGCCGGCGGCTGGCTGGACAAGCATGGCGCGGCGCTGGCGCTGGTCCATGTCGATCCGCACCATGCCGACATGGCCGGGCTGGTGTCCCGCCTGTCGGAGGAGGCCGGCGTCTTCCTGGTCGGCGGGCTGACCGCCTCGCGCGGGGAGTTCCCGCAGATCGCCGCCGGGGCCGAGGACGCCGATCCGGTCACCGACGGCGGCGTGTCCGGGGTGCTGTTCGCACCCAATCTGCCGGTTGCCACCGCCCTGACCCAGGGCTGCCGCCCCATCGGGCCGACCCGCACCGTCACCGCCAGCGACGACAACGTGATCCTGGAGATCGACGGCCGCCCGGCGCTGGACGTCTTCAAGGAGGACATCGGGCCGGAGCTTGCCGCCGACCTGCGGCAGGTGTCCGGGCTGATCTGCGCCGGACTGCCCATCGCCGGTTCCGACACGCAGGACTATCTGGTCCGCGACCTGATCGCCATCGATCCGCGCGCCGGCTGGATCTCCATCGCCGAACGGGTGACGACCGGCCAGCCGGTGATGTTCACCCGCCGCGATCCGGAAACCGCAGCCGCCGACATGCGCCGGATGCTGGACAGCCTCAAGAAGCGGGTGAAGGCGACGCCGAAGGGGGCGGTGTATGTCAGCTGCATCGCCCGCGGTCCCAGCCTGTTCGGCACCGCCGATGCCGAATTGTCGATGATCCGCGAGACCTTCGGCGACATCCCGCTGACGGGTTTCTTCGCGTCGGGCGAGGTGTCGCACAACCGGCTCTATGGCTACACCGGCGTGTTGACGCTCTTTCTGTAAAGATCATTTCGAATAAGGAACGTTCCGGATGCAGTATCGTCCGCTCGGCCGAACCGGCCTGTCGGTCAGCGCCATCGGCCTGGGCACCATGACCTGGGGCCGCCAGAACACCGAGGCCGAAGGCCATGCCCAAATGGACGCGGCACTCGACCGCGGCATCAATTTCTGGGACACGGCGGAGATGTACGCGATCCCGCCCACCGCCGACACCTACGGCAAGACGGAGGAGGTGATCGGCAGCTGGTTCCAGTCGCGCGGCAAGCGCGACAAGGTGATCCTCGCCAGCAAGATCATCGGCGCGCCGGCCGGCGGCTTCGGCTGGGTGCGCGATGGCAAGTCGCGGCTGGACCGTGCCAACCTCTTCGCGGCAGTCGAGGCCAGCCTGTCGCGGCTGAAGACCGATTACATCGACCTCTACCAGATTCACTGGCCCGACCGCGTCACCAACCGCTTCGGTGTCCGCACTTACCAGCACAAGCCGCAGCATGACGGCGTGCCGATCGAGGAGACGCTGGCGGCTCTGGCGGAACTGATCCAAGCGGGCAAAATCCGCCATGTCGGTCTGTCGAACGAGAGCCCATGGGGCGTGATGCGCTACCTGCGCGCCGCCGAGGTGGCGGGCTTGCCGCGCGTCGCCTCGATCCAGAACGCCTACAACCTGCTGAACCGGACCTTCGAGAACGGGCTGTCGGAGATGGCCCTGCGCGAGGATGTCGGGCTGCTGGCCTATTCGCCGCTGGCCGCCGGCACGCTGACCGGCAAGTACCTGAACGGCGCCATTCCGCCGGGCAGCCGCCGCGCGCTCGACCACCGGCCGTCGCGCTACACCACGGTCAACGCCGACGCGGCGACGGAGGCCTATCTGGACATCGCGCGCCGCCACGGCCTGGCACCCAACCAGATGGCCATCGCCTTCACGGTGCAGCAACCCTTCGTCACCTCGTCCCTGATCGGGGCGACGACGATGGAGACGCTGATCTCCAACATCGACTCCATCGACGTGACCCTGTCGCCGGAGGTGCTGGCGGAGATCGACGCCGTGCACAACCGCATGCCGGATCCGTGTCCGTAAAGCGCCGGCTGCGGTTGCCCCCTCCCCATCCCTCCCCCGCTTTGCGGGAGAGGGGGTAGGACGCTTGTCAGTGTGACGTAACTCCTAAAGCGGCGGTAGTCCCCTCTCCCGCGAAGCGGGGGAGGGTTAGGGAGGGGGCAATCCGCCGCCGTTGCAGCAACCCCGGAGGTGCCCCATGCTCCGCCTGTTCGTCGCCCTCGACCTGACGGAGGAGGTTCGCCAGCGGCTGGCGGGACTGGCCGGCGGGGTGCCCGGCGCGCGCTGGACCGAGCCGGAAAACCTGCACCTGACCCTGCGCTTCATCGGCGAGGTGCCGGAGGATCAGGCGATGGACATCGACGCCGCGCTGGCGGACGTCCGGGCGCCGGCCTTTCCGCTTACCCTCGACGGGGTCGGCGTGTACGGCAGCGCGCGCCGGGCACGAATTCTGTGGGCGGGGGTGGAGCGCAGCGAGGCGCTGGCCCATCTGCAGGCCAAGATCGAATCCGCGCTCGTCCGCTGCGGCCTGCCGGCGGAAGAGCGGAAATTCTCCCCCCACGTCACGCTGGCCCGGCTGAAGGACGCACCTGCCGACCGCATCGGCCGCTTCCTGTCAGACCGCGGCCTGTTCCGCGCCGGCCCGATGCCGGTGGAGCATGTCACGCTCTACCGCAGCCACCTCGGCAACGGCGGTGCGGTGTACGAGGCCTTGCGGGAGTATCCGCTCGACGCCGTTTAGGCGAGGATTTCATCCCAGGGCTGGGAGTCGGTGTTCGGAACGATGCCGTCACCCGGTCCGATCACCCGGTTCTTGCCGTCCTGCTTGGCGCGGTACATGCGCTGGTCGGCCAACTCCACCAGGGCTTCCCAATCGGCGGGGTGGTCGGTGGCCTGCTCGGCGATGCCGATGCTGGCGGTCTGCAGGCTGCCGTCCGGCCGCTTGCCGAAACCGGCGCGGCGCATCCGCTCCACCGCGATCATCGCGCCGTCTATCGGGGTGTCGGGCATGATGATCAGGAATTCCTCCCCGCCCCAGCGAACCAGCGCGTCGGACTGGCGCAGCAGGCTGCGGATGGTGTTGGCGGCATGGCGCAGGACCCGGTCGCCCTCTTCGTGCCCGAAGCGGTCGTTGACCGCCTTGAAATCGTCCAGGTCGACGAAGATCGCCGTCAAGGGCTGCGACGCCCGCTCGGCATGGGCGACCTGGAGTTTCAGCAACTCCTCGCCGATGCGGCGGGAAAAGGCGCCGGTCAGCGCGTCGTGAGCCGCCTGCTCCAGCAGGGCGACCATGAAATGCAGCTGGCTGATCGCCGCCAGCGTCGCCACCACCGCGATCAGCGCCAGCAACCACAGCGCGCTGATGTAGGACGGGAACGGCATCACCAGCGACCCGTAGAAGCCGGCGGCCAGATGGGCGCCCAGCATCGGAGCGGCGAACAGGGCGCCTTCCAGCGCGGTCAGCGGAAATACGCTGAGACCCGCCACCATCACGAAGGGCAGGTAACCGTAGCCGGCGCTGACGGCGATGCGCAGATCGTCGACACCCTGGTTGCAGAGCAGCGGGTGCGAGATGGCGAAGAACAGCGTCGGGATCGCCAGCAGCGCCGTCAGCCGCCACCAGGCGCAGGTCATGTCCTCGCACGACCGGCGGTCGAAGGCGAGCGCCAGGAAGGCGGCGCTGGCGCTCAGGCGAAGCACGATCAGCCAGATGGCCAGCGACCATTCGAAGACGGTGACGTCGATGGCGATCCACAGCGGGGTCAGGATGCCGAAGATCAGCGCCACCATCCGCACGCGCGACTGGATCATCGCGGCGCGCCGCCGCTGCAGGATGGGCGTGTGGTTGGCCGGATGGATCAGCGTGGGCAGTTCGTCGCCCCGGACGAACGCGTCGAACAGGGCAGCGAGGAGCCTGTCAACCCGCATGCAGCCGCCTGCCCCCGGCATGAGCCGGGCATGTCGCCGAAGAATTAGCCATGATGGGTGATTACACGCGCATGACCATCCCTTCAACGGCTTTCGCGTGGAAATGGCGTTTCAGCCTTCCGAAAGCACGGAAAGCTCCGGCCATGCGACAAAAAGTAACGGGCGGCGCGTCACCGACACGCCGCCCGTCCAACGGATCCGCAGTTGCCGGCCGCTCAGTCCTTCAGGTCTTCCCAAAGCTCCTTCACCTTGGCGAAGAAGCCCTCCGACTGCGGATTCGACCCTTCCTTGGCGGCGCCCTCGAACTCGCGCAGCAGTTCCTGCTGGCGCTTGGTCAGGTTCACCGGGGTCTCCACCACCGCCTGGATGTACATGTCGCCGCGCTGGGCGCTGCGCAGCACCGACATGCCCTTGCCCTTGATGCGGAACTGGTGGCCGGACTGGGTGCCCGGCGGCACCGTCACCTTGGTGCGGGTGCCGTCGATGGTCGGAACCTCCACCGAACCGCCGAGCGCCGCCGTGGTCATCGGGATCGGCACCCGGCAGTGGATGTTGGCGCCGTCGCGCTGGAAGATCGGGTGCGGCCCGATCGCCAGGAAGATGTAGAGGTCGCCGGCCGGCGCCCCGCGCAGGCCCGCCTCCCCCTCCCCCGCCAGACGGATGCGGGTGCCGTCCTCGACGCCGGCGGGGATGTTGACCTGCAGGGTCTTTTCCTTGCGCAGACGGCCGGAGCCGCCGCAGGTCTTGCAGGCGTCCTTGATGACCTTGCCGGCGCCATGGCAGCCGGGGCAGGTCCGCTCGATGGTGAAGAAGCCCTGCTGCGCCCGCACCTTGCCGTGGCCCTGGCAGGTCGGGCAGGTGATCGGCTGGGTCCCCGCCGCCGCACCGGAGCCGTTGCAGCCGTCGCACTGCACGGTGGTGGGCACGCGGATGGTGGTCTGGGTGCCCTTGAAGGCCTCCTCCAGCCCGATCTCAAGGTTGTAGCGCAGATCCTGGCCGCGGCCGGACGCACCGCCGCCGCCGCGGCGCCCGCCCATGAACTCCCCGAACATCTCGTCGAAGATGTCGGCGAAGCCGCCGCCACCGCCGAAGTCGAAGTTGAAGCCGCCGGCCCCGGCACCCGCGCCCGGACCACGGCCATTCTCGAAGGCGGCGTGGCCGAACCGGTCGTAGGCCGCGCGCTTCTGATCGTCCTTCAGGACGTCATACGCTTCGCTGATTTCCTTGAACTTCTGCTCGGCGTCCTTGTCACCCTGGTTGCGGTCCGGGTGGTACTGCATCGCCATCTTGCGATAAGCCTTTTTCAGCTCATCCGCGCTGGCGTTCTTCGCCACACCGAGCAGCTCGTAATAATCCTGTTTCGCCATGGGGGCCGACCGCCTTTGAGTCGTTCTGGTCCAAACTGTCCGAGTAGTGCCGGAGCCTGACCCCAGCATACCGAAGGCCCGCCGCCGGGAAAAGGCGGCGGGCCATCGATGCTCGCGTCAGGTCCGTATCAAAAAGAAGCTGCTGCCCTAAGAGATAAGCCTTAGGCCGACTTCTTCTTGTCGTCCTGGACCTCTTCGAAGTCGGCGTCGACGACGCCCGGCTCGTTCGGCTGGGCGCCCGGCGCCTCGCCGCCCGCAGCCGGGGCCTCGCCCTGGCCGGCCTTGTACATCGCCTCGCCCAGCTTCATCGAAACCTGGGCCAGCGCGTCGGTCTTCGCCTTGATGCCGTCCAGATCCTCGCTGTCCAGCACCGACTTCAGCTCGGCGACGGCAGCTTCCGCGGCGGTCTTGTCGGAGGCCGGGATCTTGTCGCCGTTCTCCTTGATGGTCCGCTCGGTGGTGTGGATCAGGGCGTCGGCATGGTTGCGGGCGTCGACCAGCTCACGGCGCTTCTTGTCGTCGGCCGAATGGGCCTCCGCGTCCTTCACCATCTTCTGGATGTCGGCGTCCGACAGGCCGCCCGAGGCCTGGATGCGGATCTGCTGCTCCTTGCCGGTCGCCTTGTCCTTCGCCGTGACGCTGACGATGCCGTTGGCGTCGATGTCGAAGGTCACCTCGATCTGCGGAACGCCGCGCGGGGCCGGCGGGATGCCGACCAGATCGAACTGGCCCAGCATCTTGTTGTCCTGCGCCATCTCGCGCTCGCCCTGGAAGACGCGGATGGTGACGGCGTTCTGGTTGTCCTCGGCGGTCGAGAAGGTCTGGCTCTTCTTCGTCGGGACCGTGGTGTTGCGGTCGATCAGACGGGTGAAGACGCCGCCCAGCGTCTCGATGCCCAGCGACAGCGGGGTGACGTCGAGCAGCAGGACGTCCTTGACCTCGCCCTTCAGCACGCCGCCCTGGATGGCGGCGCCGATGGCGACCACCTCGTCCGGGTTCACGCCGCGGTGCGGCTCACGGCCGAAGAACTGCTTCACCGCGTCGATGACCTTGGGCATGCGGGTCATGCCGCCGACCAGGATCACCTCGTCGATTTCGCTGGCCTTCAGGCCGGCGTCCTTCAGGGCCGCCTTGCAGGGCTCGATCGTGCGCTGCACCAGGTCGTCCACCAGGGCTTCCAGCTTGGCGCGGGTCAGCTTGATGTTCAGGTGCTTCGGACCGGTCTGGTCGGCGGTGATGAAGGGCAGGTTGACTTCGGTCTGCGTGGTGGACGACAGCTCGATCTTCGCCTTTTCCGCAGCTTCCTTCAGGCGCTGCAGCGCGAGCTTGTCCTTGCGCAGGTCGATGCCCTGCTCCTTGTTGAACTCGTCGGCCAGATACTCGATGACCCGGCTGTCGAAGTCCTCGCCGCCCAGGAAGGTGTCGCCGTTGGTCGACTTCACCTCGAAGACGCCGTCGCCGATCTCCAGCACGGAGATGTCGAAGGTGCCGCCGCCCAGGTCATAGACCGCGACGGTGCCGGTGCCCTTCTTCTCCATGCCGTAGGCGAGCGCGGCGGCCGTCGGCTCGTTGATGATGCGCAGCACGTCCAGGCCGGCGATCTTGCCGGCGTCCTTGGTGGCCTGGCGCTGGCTGTCGTTGAAGTAGGCCGGGACGGTGATGACCGCCTGCGTGACCTTCTCGCCCAGATAGTTCTCGGCGGTTTCCTTCATCTTGGTGAGGATGAAGGCGCTGATCTGGCTGGGGCTGTACTTCTTGCCGTGCGCCTCGACCCAGGCGTCGCCGTTGTCGCCGGAGATGATGCGGTAGGGAACCAGACCCTGGTCCTTCTTCGTCAGCGGATCGTCGAAACGGCGGCCGATCAGACGCTTGATCGCGAAGAGGGTGTTTTCCGGATTGGTGACCGCCTGGCGCTTGGCGGGCTGGCCGATCAGCCGCTCGCCGCCCTGGCTGAAGGCGACCATGGACGGCGTGGTCCGCGCGCCCTCGGCGTTCTCGATCACCTTGGCGCTGCCGCCTTCCATCACGGCGACGCACGAGTTCGTGGTGCCGAGGTCGATACCAATCACTTTGCTCATGTTCAGCCTCTTTCGTTCGGCAGATGCGTGGCGGCCCGTCTGGTCCGGCACCGCCGCGATCCCCATTGGGTCGGTGAAACGTCGGTGGAGCGCTTGAGGGTCCGGCCCATGGAGTTCCGATCCATGGGGTCCGGCCCGTGCTGGCGGAGATATAGGCGGAGCCGTTTCGGGCTGCAACAGGGTGGCGCGCCTTTCGGCCTGCAAAAGCGGGGAAAAAACGCTGCAGTCCCGTCCTTCCCGCAGGCGTTGCCGATCCGCGTCCCGCGGCAGTAGAATACAGATGCATTTAAATCCGCGAAGATGAATATCCCGATATTCACCCCGTCCGATTCAACTCGTCACAAGTGTTACAAGTGAATAATGGTTCGACTATGAACCATCTTCTGAAGTTAACCTTTCATTAACAAGCAGCGGCGTGCAAAGCTGCTTCCAATCAATTCGCGGTTGCTGTGCTTATTCATGGAACGACAAATCTATTAGTGAAACCACAAAAGGAATATGCTATCTCCTTTGCGCTATAGGGTATGACCGCAAAGGGTCGGACCGGCGACGTTTGCGCCGCTGCCACCACTGCATGCGGTTCCATGCAAAGCTGGTCACACAGGTGTGAAAGGGAAGCGCGATGATGGACGAACGACGCGATGTGGCCCTGGCCATCAAGTCCTGCCTGGACAGCCTGATGAGCGACGCGACGCGTTGCGATCTGGACGACCTCGCGCGCTTCATCAGTCTCGCCGCCATGGCCGCGGAAGAGGCGGCGGTTGCCCACGATCCGAAGTCAGTCCGCCTGAAGGCGCTGATGGCCACCGGCGCCGGCCACTGCTGACCGGCATGCCGTCGTTCGGCATATCGGCGTTTCGGGCACGGCAGCCGTCAGGATCTACAGTATTTCCGCATTGCGGATGGCGTCGTCGATCCGGCCCAGCATTTCGGCGCAGGAGTCGTCGCCATCCATCAGGGCGGGCAGCGCGAAGCTGAACATCGCGACCGCGGCCACCGCTCCCCCCACGGTCCCTGCCGCTTGCGCGCGTTCGGCGCCGACCAGCCACAGGTAATGGGTCTCGGCCCGGCCGTCTTCTTCCGTCCGCATCATTGCCTGGGCGATCACCGCGCCGTCGGCACGGCTTTCCACCGTCCGGTCACCGGCCCGTGGATCCTGCGGCCTGACGAAGCGCAGGGCCATCTCCTGCAGGGTGCCGGCCACGCCGCCGGATTCCGGCCGCGGCGTCACCCGGTCGGTCACCAGCCGCAGCACGCCGGCGGCCGGGGGCGGCGGACGGAAGCTGCCGACGGGCTGGCCCTCATGCTCCTCCACATCGACCGCCCAGCCCGGCGGAAGGCGGAACCGCACCGTATCGGCCCAGCCGATGTCGGATCCCGGTCCATTCGTCGCTTGTCCGTTCTGCTTCTGGTGGCCTTGCGCCATCGCTCCCTCCCGGGTTTGCCGCGCACGCCGCAACGGCGCGCCAGGGCCGGCACCATAGGCGCCACAGGCCGTGCCGCCAATGCCCTATCGGAGCCCTTGGGCTTTGATGAAATCCCCGGGGGAACGCTTCAGCCGGTCATTCCGGGATCAGGAACTGCACGCCCAGCCAGCGCCAGCGGCCGTCGGCGGTCGGCAGGGTACAGTTGACGCGGGCGCGGCCCGGTGGGAATGGATCCTTGATCCGGACCTCCACCCGGTCTTCCGCGATGCGTTCCAGCGCGGTGCGGCCCTGGCCGGTGGCGAAGCAGGCCAGCTTTGAACTGTCCCCCACCCCGTCGGCGATGGTGAAGCCCAGCGGGGGCGGATTGACGGTGACCAGAGGGTCGTCGGGCGTCAGGTCCGACACCGGCAGCGGCAGGGCGTTGGCCGCCAACTCGAACCGGTCGGCGCTGCCATAGGTCTCGTTCATGACGAAGCGCGGCAGGCCCCAGGGATCGGCCTGGGCGTGCAGCACGCCCGACTGCTGGCCGAAGGCGGCGGCGAAGCCCTGGTCCATCACCAGCTGCCGCACCGCCAGCGAATATTCCCCTTGCGGGTAGGAGAAGATCGTCGGGCGCCGTCCCAGCTCCGCCTGGAAGCGGTCGGACATCCGGCGCAGGTCGGCGGCCAACTGGTCCGGGCTGCGCGCCAGCATCGACTGTGTCGAGGTGCCGAGCGCGCCGATGGTGACGCCGGCCGCCGCCAGCTGCCGGATTTCGCCCCAGGTCATGTGGGTGGGAGAGCCGCGGTCGACCGCGTCGGTCGCGACGAACAGCGTGAAGGGCAGATTGGCCGCCTTCAGCCGCGGCCAAGCCTCGGTGAAGGCGGAGCGGCTGGCTTCGTCGATGGTGATGGCGACCGTGCGGTCGGGCAACGGCTTCCCGGTGCGCAGGGCGTCCAGGATCTTCGGCAGCGGCAGCACGCGGTAGTCGCCGTCCGTCAGCTCGTCCAGATGGGCTTCGAACTGGTCGATGCGGATGCTGATCGAGGGGTTCTGGTCCTCGCCGAAGCGGTCATAGGCGAAGACGACCGCGCTGGCGCCATGCGGGGAAGCGGAGTCGGCCATGGCCGGCCGCGACGCTGGCACGAGCGCAGTCCAGACGGACAGCGCGGCGGCAGCGAGAACCTTGACGGCACGACGGAACGGCATGGCGCCCTGCGGAATAGGCTGGCCGGGACGACCTCCGCCCCGACGCAAAGGGTGTGCCATAGTCTCCGCCATGCGAACAAGCGTCGACCGCCACTTTCCCGCTGAGGGCAGCGATGCGGTGCGCGCGTGCAACAATGGAACGCGTGATCCGCAGCACACGCCCTGATACCGGGGCGCCGGGATGGCGCCCGCAGCCTACATCAGCCGCCCGCCGGCGGCGGCGTCGGTCAGCAAGGGATAGCGCTCCGCATCCGGCAGCTGGTAATGCCACCATTCGGAGGGGTAGTGCTCCCAGCCCGCGGCGACCATCACGCCCAGCAGCATGGCACGGTTGCGCTGCTGCTCCGCGCTCAGGTCGCTGCGGCCATGGTGCGACCGCTCCGTCATCGCGTCGAACCCGGTGCCCATGTCCAGCGGCACGCCGGCGGCATCGGCAAGCGTCAGGTCGATCGCCACGCCGCGGGTGTGGTTGGAGCCCAGCCGGGGGTCGGCGATGTAGGTCGGATCGGAAAAGGCGTGCCAAAGCCGCCATTGCGCCTCTGCCGGGCGGAAGGCATCGTACACCCGCAACCGGCAGCCGATGCCGCGCGCCAGCCGGATGGCGTCGGTCAGCCGGCGGGCCGCGTCGGGGTGCAGCATGCACACCGCCGACCGGTAGATCGGCGCGCCCGACAGGTTGTCGGCGGTGGCGTAGAGAAGCTCCAGGTCGATGTCGAAGGCCGGGGGCGCGATTTCGGTCAGCATGGAAAGGGCAATCGTCGGCGTATTGGGAAGAGGCACGACCTCTAGCATGGCGCCGGCGCCGCCTGCCATGGTCGCGGGTCTGCCATGCCCAGGCCGGCGGGCCATGCAGGCTCGTGCGGGATTGTGCCCGGCCGGCAATCCATGGTGAAGGCAGGCTCGTATGAAGACGGACCGGCGTGGCGGCAAACCCGATACGGCGGCGGTTAAGGAAGGTGGGGCGATGAAGGTTCTGGGTCTGGATACGGCGACGTCCGGCTGTTCGGCCGCACTGTGGGAGGGGACGGCCGGCTTGGCGGGTGCCCCGACCGGTGCGCCACGCGTGACCGTGCGGCGCAGCGCCCCGATGGCGCGCGGGCAGGCCGAGGTGCTGGTGCCGCTGGCGCAGGAGGTGCTGGCAGAGGCCGGCGCCGCATTCGACGACCTCGACCGCATCGCCGTCACCGTCGGGCCGGGGGCCTTCACCGGGCTGCGCATCGCGCTGGCCGCCGCCCGCGGGATCGCCGTCGCACGGGATCTTCCGGTGGTGGGCATCACCAGCTTCGACGCCATCGCCCATGGTGTGCCGGAGGCCGAGCGCGCCGGGCGACCCCTGCTGGTCGCCGTCGACAGCCGGCGGGCGGAGCCTTTCCTGCAGCTCTATGATGCCGCGCTGGCGCCGGTGGGGGAGCCGGCGATGCCGGACCCGGCGGCGATCCCCGGCTGGCTCGACGCGCTGTGCCCATCCGGACCGTTGCTGCTGGCCGGCGACGCGGCGGCGGCGCTGGTCCCGCTGCTGGCCGGTCGGTCCGGGCTGGAGGTGGCGGCGGGCGACGGGTTGCCGGATGCCGCGGTGGTGGCGGCGCTGGGGGCCGCCCGTCCGACCGGCCTGCCGGCCGAACCCTTCTATCTTCGGCCGCCCGACGTCACCCTGCCGAAGGCGGCCACCGTGCAGAAGGCGGCCGGTGCCAAGGCCGGCCTTGGGGACGGCCCTGGGGCCGGGTCTGGAAACGGGTCGTGACCGCGCCCGCCGTCCGCCTTCACCCTGCCGGCCCGCTGGAGTCCGGGGTGGTCGCCGCCCTGCAGCAGGCCTGCTTCCCCGAGGATCCCTGGGATGAGGCGTCGGTCGCCACCCTGACCGCTCCGCCTGCCGGTTTCGCCGTCATCGCGCTGGACGTGCAGGACCAGCCGGTCGGTTTCGCCATGGCCCGGGTCGCGGCGGAGGATGCGGAGATCCTGGCCATCGGCGTGCTGCCGCAGGCCCGGCGGGGCGGCGTCGGCCGCCTGCTGGTCGAGGCGGCGGTCGCCGGGTCCCGTGACCTGGGAGCGACTGCGCTGTTTCTCGAGGTCGCCGAAGACAACCAGGCGGCATGGACTCTATACAAGGCTTGCGGCTTCTTTTCCGTCGGACGCCGTCCCGGATACTACAAACGACCTGACGGCCGGGTCGCGGCGCTTGTCCTGCGCCGCAATCTCGACGGGGCATAGGGGTTAATTTTTCTGCACGATCAGGCGGTGGACTCCCTCCGGTTCATCCAATCGTTCGGGGTGGACAGACAGAATGCTGTGACCCAACTCCAACAAGGATCGTGGAACGTTTTCCAAGGGTTCGCCCGCATTCAGCCGGACTTCGAGAGTCTGCCCCGCGTCCATCCGCTCCACCATCAACTTGGTCTTGACGAAGGTTAACGGACAAACCTGCGAGGTGATGTCGAGAAACAAGTCTGTGGAGCTTTTTTCGGTCACCGATTCCTCTTTGTTCCAAAGGATGGATATTGCACGCCGCAGAAAACCTCTTTATATGGTGAGGTACGAATGCCGCGGAGCAAGCTTACATGAGCAACGGGTCCCCTTCCAACGCGCTGTTGTCTCTGACCACGGAGATCGTGGCGGCGCATGTCTCCAACAATACAGTCGCACTGACCGATCTTCCGACCCTGATCGAACAGGTCTACAAGTCGCTGGCCAACGTCGGCACCGAACCGGTGGTGGCGGAGGAGCGGCCGCAGCCCGCAGTGCCGATCAAGAAGTCGGTCACGCCGGACTATATTGTGTGCCTGGAAGACGGCAAAAAGCTGAAGATGCTGAAGCGCCATCTGAAGACGGCGTACAATATGACCCCAGAAGAATACCGCGACCGCTGGGGCCTGCCGGCCGACTACCCGATGGTTGCGCCGAACTACGCGCGCCAGCGCAGCTCGCTGGCCAAGCAGATCGGCCTCGGCACCCGCGCCCGCCGCGGCGCCTGAGGATCGGAGTTTCCGCAGGGCGGGCGGACGCCGATCACGACGCCCCCGCTCTGGCCCACCCTCCTCCGGTCCATACTCTTCCGGTGCGCCTTGCGTCCTGGGCCGCCGCTCCCGCCCTTTCGCGGTCGTCCCACTTGCGGTGACCTGAAAACCTCACCTGAAAACCGTGGTGGCCAGGCGATCGCCCCCAAACCATAGGCCCGACGCCCTTGCCTGCAGGACCGCGGATGCCGGTTACGGCCGGCCGGCGGCGCCATACGATGTCGGTTGACCGGGAACCGCCTGATCGTGTTATCCCTTGCGTTGCGTGCGACGCTGTTCGTCCCGACGTGGCCGCCTGGGCCCCTGCGGAGACAGCCGGCGCGGCGCATCGTCCCGAACCATCGCAGCGGACCGTCGACATGGCTGATGCAAGCTTGGACCAGCCGGACATGACCCGGACCAGCCCGGAGCTGGGCGAAGCCTCCGCACAGGACGCCGCCGGTTCCGATGCGGCGGTTTCCGGCAGGCTCATGGACGGCATCCGCCTGGGCACGCTGGAGGTGCGGCTGGCCCGGTCAGCGGAGGAGATCGATTGGGCGCAGGCCCTGCGCTACCGTGTCTTCTACGAGGAGATGGCGGCGATCCCCTCCCCCGCCATGCAGGCCCAGGGCCGCGACTTCGACGATTACGACGATGTGGCCGACCATCTGCTGGTCATCGACCATGCGCGCGGCAACGGTCCGGACATGGTGGTCGGCACCTATCGCCTGATCCGCCGGCCCGCCGCCGAGAAGGTCGGGCGGTTCTATTCCAGCGACGAGTACGACATCGGCCGGCTCGCCAGCTATCCCGGCGAGGTGCTGGAACTGGGTCGGTCCTGCGTCGACGCCGGCTACCGGAGCCGCGGCAGCATGCAGCTGCTGTGGCAGGGCATCGCCGCCTATGTCTTCCAGCATGACATCGCCCTGATGTTCGGCTGCGCCAGCCTGCCCGGTACCGACCCCGATGCCTTGGCGGAGCCGCTGTCCTACCTGTACCACCATCACCTCGCCCCGCCGGAGCTGCGGGCGACGGCCCTGCCGGAACGCCATGTTTCGCTGGACCGCATGCCGAAGGACCGCATCGATCCCCGACGGGCGCTGAACATCCTGCCGCCGCTGATCAAGGGCTATCTGCGCCTGGGCGGGTTCATCGGCGACGGTGCGGTCATCGACCATCAGTTCAACACCACCGATGTCTGCATCGTGGTGAAGACCGACCTGATCACCGACAAGTATTTCAAGCATTACGAACGTCGCAGCCGCGACAGCCAGGGCAGCTGAGGCGATCATGACCCGTACCGCGCGCGCCCTGGGATCGTCCGGCCGCGGGGCCCTGCGCCTGAGCCTGTACCTGCTGTGGACCCTGCTGCTGATTCCGCTCCAGGCTTTGGCCGTGGCGCGGGGATGGCGGCTGTGCCGCACCCTGCCGCGCTTCTACCACCGCGTCTGTACCCGGCTGATGGGGCTGGACGTGGTGGTGCGCGGCGAACAGGTGGCCGGCGGGCCGGTTCTGTTCGTGTCCAACCATTCCTCCTACTTGGACATCTCGGTGCTGGGGTCGCTGATCCCCGGTTCCTTTGTCGCCAAGACGGAGGTCGGGACCTGGCCCTTCTTCGGCCTGCTCGCCCGCCTTCAGCGCACGGTCTTCGTAGAGCGCAAGGCGCGCACCTCGGTCGACAAGCAGCGCGACGACATCGGCGGCCGCCTGGATGCCGGCGACAGTCTGATCCTGTTTCCGGAAGGCACCTCCAGCGACGGCAACCGCACCCTTCCCTTCAAGACCGCGCTGTTCGCCGTCGCCGCCCGCCGCATCGACGGCCGTCCGCTGACTGTCCAGCCGGTCAGCGTCGCCGCAACCCGGCTTGACGGCATCCCGATGGGCATCGCCTTCCGCCCCTTTTATGCGTGGTACGGCGACATGGATCTGGTGCCGCACCTGTGGCAGGCCTTCCGCCTCGGGGGCATGACGATCGAGGTGGAATTCCACCCGCCGGTGACCATCGACGGCTTTTCCAGCCGCAAGGCTCTGGCGGACCATTGCCAGCGCGTGGTCGCCGACGGCGTCGCCCGCGCCATCTCCGGCCGTCCCGACGCGCCGGTCCGGGCCAAGGATGCCGCTCCCCAGCCAGCGGCCTCTCCCACTCCAGCCTCCGCTCCGGCGATCAGCGATCCTGCGCACGGGAGTGCTTGATTCCGCTCTTGTATCCGCCGCGCCGCTCGCCTATAAACAGCGGGCGCGCGGGTGTAGCTCAATGGTAGAGCAGAAGCTTCCCAAGCTTACGACGAGGGTTCGATTCCCTTCACCCGCTCCAATATCTTCAATGCCTTAGCCGCCATCCCCGCCGTCCGTCTTGCACGTTTGGGACGAATTTGGGACACTGCCCTGTGGGACAGCAGGGGAATCAGTGGGGTGGTATGGCGACCCTGACCAAGCGCGGCGAGCGCCAGTGGCAGGCTAAGGTCCGGCGCAAGGGCCATTCTCTCAGCGAGACGTTCGAGACCAAGGCGCGCGCGGAAGCGTGGGCGCGGCAGGTCGAGGCGGAGATCGACGCGGGGCGCTTTCAAACGGGCCAGAAAGAGGCGGCGCGCACCACGCTGCAGGAGGCGCTGGAGCGCTACCTTCTGGAGCGCGTGCCGCTGAAGAAGGGGGTCAAGCAGGCGACTGGCCTGGCGCGCGCGTGGCAGCGCTCAAGCTTAGCCCGCCGTCCCTTGGCCGCCATCCGCAGCGCCGACATCGCCGCTTGGCGGGACGCGAAGCTGAAGGAGGCGGGGCCGCAGACCGTCGTCCACCACCTCAACCTGCTCTCCAACCTCTACAATGTGGCTGCCACCGACTGGGGGCTGGAGAGCTTGGCCAATCCGGTGGCCCGGGTACAGAAGCCGGCCTTGCCGGGCGGGCGCGAGCGCCGGCTCATGCCAGGCGAGGAGAAGCGCCTGCTGGACGCGTGTGCTGTATCCAAGAGCGGATGGCTGCTGCCCATTGTGCGCTTGGCGCTGGCCACCGCCATGCGTCAGGGCGAGCTGGTGGGGCTCACCTGGAGCGACGTCGACCTGACCCGCCGCACCATCACGCTGAGGGAGACCAAGAACGGCACCACGCGCACGGTGCCGCTATCCACGTCGGCGCTGGCGGTGCTGGGCGAGCTGGCGGCGGCGCGCGGGGATGGCGGGGAGCGGCTGTTCCCCATCGCGGTCGGCCGTGCCGTGACGCACGCCTTCACCAAGGCGGCCACAGCCGCCGGCCTGGAGGATCTGCATTTCCACGACCTACGGCATGAGGCCACCAGCCGGCTGTTCGAGCGCACCACCCTGCGCGACGTGGAGATCGCGTCCATCACGGGGCATAGGACCATGGAGATGCTGAAGCGCTATGCGCATTTGCGCGCCGGCGATCTGGCCGACCGTTTAGGGTGAAGTCAGGCAAGGGGGCGGCGTATTGGCTGCCCGAACCAATAATACCGACTCTCTTATGAAATGACCTTCTGAAGCCAAGGCGGGAAGCAGAGGGATTTGATGCGTCCGGTTTCGGCGACGAGCGCGTTCCAGGCGTCGCAACAAGCGTCGATGATGGCGTTCTGATCGGGAAAGACCCGCAGCGATATCAGCTTCTCGCGTAAGAAGAGCTAGATCCGCTCGACCGGGTTGCACTCGGGCGAATAGGGCGGCAAGGGCGCGAGGGTGAGGTTGGTCGGAATGACCAAGCTCTTGCTGGCGTGCCAACCGGCGCCGTCGAGGACCATGACGGCGTACTCGTCCGGAGCCAAGGTGGCGGCGAAATCGCCGAGGAAGCGGGTCATAGCGACGGTGGACACCGTCGGCAGGACCAGGGCGAAGCTGTCCCCCGTCTTGGGTTCGACGGCGGCATAGAGGTTAGTCCAGTCGAACCTCTGGTCGCACAGGCCGGGCGGACGCTGGCCCTTCAGCCACCAGCGATGGCACAGCCGCCCCTTCTGCCCGAACCGCGCCTCATCCTGGAAAAACACGCGCAGGCGCTGGCCGGGGTGGGCCTCGGCGGCCTGCGTCGGGGCGCTGCGAAGCCCCCCTTTTTTAGCGCTCCTGCGCTTTGCTCTCGGTTTTCGGGTGAACCGGCCGGGCCTTCTGGCGGGACAGACCCAACCGCCCCAAAATCCGCCCGCCCCTGTGCGGATGGAAGGTTTTGCCGAATTTGGTGGCAATCCACACTGCCAGCGCCGTGGTGTTCAAGGCCGCCTGCTCCGCCTCGCTCAGCCACTCCACCCGGTGCCCCTTCGGCCGCTCGAACAGCCCCGCGCCCCCTTGCGTGTTGTAGCGCCGCACCGCGTCCCACAACGCCTGCCGCTCCATGCCCGCCAAGCGCGCCGCCTCCGCACGCTCCAGCCCACCCAGAGCGTTGGCGATGGCATAAGCCCGCGCCGCCGCTCGGCCGTTGCCGCACCGCCGTGCCCAGTGCCGCAGGGCCGCCGCCGTCATCCCTTCCGCGATCTTGAGGCTTGCCGACATGGTCACCCCCCACTCCTGGTGGAGCTTCAGTGAATCATGCTCGCCATAATTAGGAAAGCCCGTACGGTCCGAGAGTCAGTTCAGCCGTGAGCCGGTATCACAGCGTTTCATTCCGTTTCATCCGCGCCCGAGCAGCGCCTTCACCCGCTCGGCCAGCTCGTTCAGCGGCACCTCGACCTGCTCGCCCTTGACGAGGTGCTTCACGGTTGCCGTGCCGCGGGCCTTCTCATCGGAGCCCATGAGGACAACCACGGGGATGCCGGCCTTGTCGGCGTACTTCATCTGCTTGGCGATCTTGCCGCCTTCCAGCTGGATCTCGGTGTTGAGCCCGGCGGCGCGCAGCTCGGCGGCCATGCGGAAGTAGTCCGGGCCGAGCGCTGCGTCCATCTGGGTGACCAGCACCTCGGCCGTGGCGCCGGACTCCTTGATCAGGCCGGCGTCCATCAACTGGTAGAACAGGCGCGTGGCGCCGATGGAGATGCCGACGCCGGGCAGGGTGGACTTGGTGTAGTGGCTCGCCAGATTGTCGTAGCGCCCGCCCGAGCAGACCGAGCCGATGCCCTTGTGGTCGTTCAGGAAGGTCTCGTAGACCGTGCCGGTGTAGTAGTCGAGGCCGCGGGCGATGGCGAGGTTGATGCGCACATAGCCCTCCGGCACCTGGAAGGCCTTCAGCCCCTCGATGACGGTGGTCAGCTCGTCGACGCCCTTCAGGAAGGTCTCGTTCTCAATGCCGAGCGCGCGCAGGGCGGCCAGCGTCTCGTCGTTCGACTTGTCCTCGGCGATCAGGGAGAGGAGCTTGTCGGCGACCCCGCCCGGCACGTTCAGCGCCTCGCCGGTCAGGTTGGCGCGCACCTTGTCGCGGCCGATCTTATCGAGCTTGTCGAACTCGCGCAGCACCAGCACGCGGGTCTCGGCGTCCGACAGGCCCAGCCCGTCGAGCAGGCCGAGCAGGATCTTGCGGTTGTTGACGTTGATGGTGAAGCCGCCGAAGTCCAGCTCGCGGAACACGTGGTAGATCACCGCCGGCATCTCGGCGTCGTAGTGCAGCGACAGGCTGTCCTTGCCGATCACGTCGATGTCGCACTGGTAGAACTCGCGGAACCGGCCGCGCTGGGCGCGCTCGCCGCGGTACACGCGCTGGATCTGGTAGCGGCGGAACGGGAAGGCGAGGTCGCGCTCGTGCTCCGCCACATAGCGGGCCAGCGGCACCGTCAGGTCGAAGCGCAGCGCCATCTCGGGCTTGTGGCCCTGCGCGATGGCGCCGGTGGACTGCACGAAATAGACCTGCTTCTCGGTCTCGCCGCCGGACTTGGTGAGCAGCGTGTCCACCGTCTCGAACACCGGGGTCTCGACGGGCACGAAGCCGAAGCGCTCGTAGCCGCGGCGGATGGTGTCCAGCATGCGCTGGAAGGCGACCTGCTGGCGCGGCAGCAGTTCCATCACGCCGGGCGGGGTGCGGGGGGTGATCAGGCTCATGGTGTCCGGTTCCGGTGTCGGGAGGTCGCCGTTTTTAGCGGCTTTCCCGGCGGGCGTCATCCCCTCAAACCGTTGAAGAGAGGCGGGGGGAGCGTCTACAACACGCCCGTCCCCGGCCTGCGGAGTTCGCCATGCCCACCGACCGCCTGATCCTGCGCCGCCCCGACGACTGGCACGTGCACCTGCGCGACGGCGCCATGCTGAAGGCGGTGCTGCCCTTCACGGCGCGCCAGTTCGGCCGCGCCACCGTCATGCCGAACCTGAAGCCGCCGGTGGTCACCACCGCCGACGCCCGCGCCTACCGCGACCGCATCCTGGCCGCGCTGCCGGACGGGTTCGCCTTCACGCCGCTGATGACCGCTTACCTGACCGACACCACCGACGCCGGGGACATCGCGCGCGGGGCGGCGGAGGGCGTGTTCGCCGCGGAGAAGCTCTACCCGGCCAACGCCACCACCAACAGCGCGCACGGCGTCACCGACCTGACGCGGGTGGAGGGTGTTCTGGAGCGCGTGGCCGAGATCGGCCTGCCGCTGCTGATCCACGGCGAGGTGACCGACCCAGGCGTGGACAATTTCGACCGCGAGGCCGTCTAACATCAGATCATCAGGGCAAATTTGGAGAAGGGGGGATTGGAATGGTGTTGGTCGGCGATTGCTACCGCACGACGGAGATTGCGCGTGAATTCAAGGAGCGCCGTTTGGGGGGAGCGGATACGTTCCTGAAGTGTTTGCAGGACGGCAGTCTAGAAGCTCATATCGACTTTCCCTCGTTCCTGCCGCGCCAAGTGCTGGTGCCCAAAGAAGTTTGGTCAGAGATGGATGATTCCGACTTGCTTCCAGCCTTTCCCGCCCGCGGCAAGGAGGATGAGGTCGAACAGATCGAAATCAAACCAACATTTGCGGTACAAGACGAGTTGAAGGCCATATCGAACGTTGCCTCTGCCGTAGCCCGCCGGGACCTTACGCTTATTGATGGCCGCTATCACAGACATCTTAACGACGAAGATTTGATTAAAGATCCCATGTTGGATGCGGACTGGGAAGCTTTGATCAAAAAGTTCAGCAGATGGCGAGGGCTGCTGGCGAATGCTGCGAGCTGGAAGGTCGAGGTGAAGTTCAGCCGGGACGCTTGGCAACGCTTCGTCAGCGCCGAAGGTCTCGCTGGGGAAAGTGCGCCGGAGAAGCCTGGGCGCAAGCAGTTTGAACATTGGGATGCGCTGTTTACGGAAGCTCTGTTGCGGGTGTGGCGTGGCGAGCCGATCAAAAGCCGAAGGGCCCTTGCGGAGGAACTGGAAAAGTGGGTAGCGAATACCTACCCCAATTTGCTGGTGAACGCCCGGCCCAAGGTGGACACCATTGCGCGCCGCCTTGTTGAGATCGAGCAGAGAGCTGGCAAAACCTTCGGATAATGCGGAGCAATTGTTAATCCCAATGTCCCGCTGGGACACTGCTGCGACCTTCACTCCACCCCGAGGCAATCAGTGGGAATGCCAGGGAAACCGGAGTGAAAACCGATGCGTTGTTCTACCAAGCATAACCTCAAGGGCGGCGCGGCCCGTCCGGCGCTCGACGATTTGTCCGAGGGCATCCACCAGAGCTCTTTGCAGCCCCCCCGTTTCCAAGACGAGCTGCTGACCGAAGATAACCTGAAGGACCGCTGGAAGCTCGCCTCGGCCAAAAAGCTGCAGGCCGACCGCGTCAAAGGTATCGGCTGCCCTTTCGTGCGCATCGGCCGCTGCGTCCGCTACCGCCTCTCCGACGTGGTCGCCTATGAGCTTGCCAATCGCCGCCAGTCGACCGGAGAGGGTTGATCCATGACCCGTTCATCCCGTCCGTTCAATCCCTGGCGCTACGAACTGCCCAGCGAGGAGCATGATCCGCAGTATTCGCTTGAGGGTTTCGAGTCCACGGTGGCCGTCTACAAGTGCCAGGAGAAGCTTGTTTCCGACATCCTGCGCGGGAGCAACCGGCCGACAGCCATTCTGCGTGGCCACCTCAGCACCTGTAATCCCCCGATCGCGCCGTGCAGCAGCGCGGCCTGTCCGGTCTGTCTGCGCCGCATGCGACGGTGGTGGGGCGGCGCCGGCATAGCGTTGCTGCAACAGCTGCGTTGGCGTCCGGGTATGGGGGTCACGGCGACGTTGGTGCCGCCAATCCGCTTCGATGCCGACTCCCTGCACACCTTCGACATCCAGCGCGTGTCCGCGCGCATCAGCAAACAGCTGAGCCGTTCTCCCCTGGCGGATCAGATCATGCTGGGCGGGTGGGATTTTTCCTTTAACCGACATAAAGACGGTCGCTGGGATCCCTTTTGGCAGCCGCACCTGTACGTGCTTTTGCCGCAAGCAGCCGATCGCAAGATGGTCAAGGGCATACTCAGCGACCTGTTTCCGAGTACCGAGACGGCGCCAAAGCCGGTCATGGTCAAGTCGTTGGTCAAGCATCCCCTATCGCCGCTGACATATAGCTACAAGGCCACCTTCGAGCATCGAAGCGGGTATGTCGACGACGATGGCCGCGACAATACCAGTCACTATCCGCTCCGGGAGGCACAGCAGCGGGAGTTAAGGCTTTTTCTGCATTCCATTGGCTTCACCGGTCGCCTGTTCCTGCGGAACGTCCGCCGTCGTGCAGACCGTTTGGTCCCCGAAGCCGAGCAGCCTTCCTGTCAGCGTGATTCGTCACCCAAACACGGCGAAATCACTCCCCGTCGCCGCAATCCCTTCTGACAGGGCCGATTTGGAAGGTGACGAGGGGCAACACTGCATTGTGTGTCCCCTCGTCACCTTCCACTCGGGCCGCCTTCCCAAAAACCCATGGGCCCAACGCGCCATACGCGTGCAGCGCGGTGAGCAGTGAGCAGTGAGCAGTGAAGTGAACGCTGCGCGTCCTGCCGCCCCAGGGCTCTCGTTCTGCCAGGAGCACATCTATGAGCAACGTGACGACCAAACAGCCCGAGTTCAGCACCAATTTGAAGCGGGGTCTGCGGTATCGCGTAGGTGACGGCGGTTGGCAGCGGGTGTCAGACTACATCGAGGTGACCGCCCTTGCGCAGGAGGAGGGCGATCAGCGCTACCTTGTTCGCCTGCAGTTCGCCGACCTCGACGGGGGCACTCGCATACTTGATCTGCCTCGCCATTCCTTCACCAACAGCCGACAGATCATCGAAAAGCTGCTGGATGCCGGCTTCCAAGTTCCCATCGAGCGGGAGCAGCGCGCCCTTTTGTTGCGCTATCTGCAGACAGTAATCCCAGCGGCCCGGCTTGTCCTGTTGAGCCGGTCCGGCTGGTATGACGGGGCGTACATCATGGCAGACGGCACTGTGGTGGGCAAGACCGCCAGCGGTGTGGTGATCGCTCATCAGCCGGCCCATGGCTCATCTGGCGGGACGGTCGTCGCCGGCATCAAAGGCGACTTCGAGGTATGGCAGAAGGACATCGCGGCCGTGGCGCTGTTCAGCCATCGCCTTTTGGCAGCGCTGTGTTTCGGTTTGGCGTCCATGCTGCTGGCCCTGACCACCGTCGAAACCGCACTGATCCATCTCTTCGGTCTATCCTCCAAAGGCAAGACGATTTGCCAACTGGCGGCCCTGTCGATGTTTCAGCGTGCTGTGAAAACGGAACTGATTTCCTGGAACCTCACGCCAAATGCCCTGGAAGAGATCGCCGCCCTTCATTGCGACCGACTCTTGGTCCTGGACGAGGCTGGGCTGCTGTTCGGCAGCAATCCCCGGGCTGGCGTCGAGGCAGCTCACGACATTGCATTCAAGCTCGTAGGTGGAAATGGACGCCGCCGCTCGCGCCATTTTGCCACGGCGTCCAAGACGCCCGACTGGTCTTGGCGCCTGATGGGGCTCAGCAGCGGGGAGAAGTCGTTTACGGAGATGGCAGCGGTGGCGGGGATCGCGCGGCTTGAGGGTGAAGAGGTGCGCATCATCGACATCCCGGCCATCATGGACGAGGAGACCGGCGTGTTTCACCGGGTACCGCGCGGCACCAGTTCCGCAGCCTTAGCGCTGCGCGTGGAAGCGGCAGCCCAGACGCATCATGGCCATGCGGCCCGCGCATTCATGGAGGCCCTGACGCAGCGTCTCCACGCGGACCGGGAACGGGTGCTGAAACGGATCGCCTTGCGCAGCGATGAGTTCATGAGTGCGGCCGGGGTGTCGACGGACAGCTGGGAGCGGCGCTACGCCAGCCGCTTCGCGCTGGCCTATGCCGCAGCCTGCTTGGCGATCGCCGCAAAGATCGTCCCCTGGCAGCGTGAGGAGGCGCTGGAGGCTTTGGTGGACACCTACCAAGCGGCGCGTGCTGTCCCGAAGGACGGTGAGGTACAGGCACAAGCGGCCATGGTCGAGGTGTGGAAAAACGTTTGCGCGCAATTGCTCGCACGAAAAGCCAGCACCCCTGGCGACCATCCGCCATCGGTAGGTTCCTATTACGTCAAGATGGACGAGGATCACGGGCGTCTGTTCTTGGTCCCTCCCGAGACGATGGAGCACTGGGTAGGGGACAAACGCCTGCGCGTCCGCTTGGGCAAGTGGATGCGGGAACAGAAGCTGTTGGTAACGACAAGCCGGGGGCTGCCGACGCGGCAGGTTGAACTTCTGGGAATCAGGGGACGCCCGACCTACTATTGCATTCGTGCGGGGGCCGTGGAGCGGGAGTAAGGCATGATAGCCCCGGCGCGTCACATGGAGAAAGCCGGGGCTCCTCCCCGCCAAGGAGCATCCTGTCCCGCAAGCGGTTCCGACTCAAGTAGCCGCCTTCAGTACGATGTCGAAGCGGGTGCCGCGTCCGGGCGCGGAGCTGACAGCGACGGGATGATCCAACTGGGCTGCCAGCCAGCGGACCGACGCCAAGCCCAGCCCGGTTCCGGCGGTGGGACCGAAGCACCGACCGCCTTGGAACAGCTGGTGCAGCCGGGCGGCCTCCATGCCCCGCCCCTGATCGCACACCTCTACGCGGATCAGGCCCCGGCAGCGGTGCACGCCCACCAGCACGGATCCACCACCGGCGTGGCTGAGCGCGTTGACGACCAGGTTACGCAGCACGCGCTCCAGCCGCCCCCGCTCGCTGATGACGACGGCCTTGGTCGTCAGCACCCGCAGCGCCACCCCGTGCGCCGCCGCGATCGACGCGCACTGCTTGCCCACCTGCGCCAGCACCGGGCCCAGCGGGGTCGGGCCCAAATACACGTCCTGATCGGCCGCCGCCGTGACCGCGCCCCCCACCATGGCGTCCATGGCGGCGAGGGCGGCGTGCAAGGCATCGATGAGGCGTGCGCGGTCGCCGTCCTCGGCGCGCGTCAGCAGGTCGGTGAAGAGCCGGGCCGCCTGGAGCGGCTGCTGCAGGTCATGCAGCAGGTAGGCGAAGGGGGCGGCGGTGGGGGTCAGGACGGGCGTGTGCGATCGGGTCTGGGTGTCCATGGATGAACGCTCCCTGAGTTGTTTGCGGGGGAGGTTGGCGCAGTGAGCAGCGAGGGCGGCGGCGCTTGGCTTTCCGCCAGGTGTCAGGTGGCTGGGCTGAGGGCGAGCAGGAAGAGCGTGCAGGGTGCGAGGTGATACCGCGCGGCGTCGCGCTCAAGCCCGGCCTCGCACGCGCTCAGCATCAGCTGCCGGCGTGCCCCGCTGTCGGCCAGGATCAGGCTGCCTTGGCCGACGCGCCGGATCACCGTCCAGTGGGCCAGCTCGCCGCCAATGCAGGTGATGGCGGCGTGGCCGGGCTGGTCTAGGTAGCCGGTGACGGCACCCAGCCAGTCGTCCAGAGGCAGGGCTTCGACGTCGGCGAAGGGCCGGTGCCATTTGAGGGTGAGACCAGCGCGGGGAAGCCAGCGCGCGGCGTCGCCTAACAGGTCGTGGAGCTCCTCCGGGGAGACCCCGTCGGTCAACATGTCCAGCAGCACGCGGCGCCTCTGGGCGCCCTTGGCCATGGCGCGGAACAGCGAGCGGCTGGCGTGCGGGCTTAGGATGCGGCCGCCGGAGGCGGCGAGGCGCACGGCGTTGACGACGCAGTAAAAGGCACACAGCGCGTCCAGCGCCCCCTGCTGGAAGGCGCCCGGGGCCTCGCCGCTCATGGCTTGGCCCCGCTGTCGGGAGCGGCTGTCGCACCGGAGTCGGGGGCTGCGTCGGCGGCGGTGACGGTCAAGCGCAGCAGGCGGCAGGGGGCCGCCGGTGGTGCGTCCAGCCAGCAGAGGTCCTTGGGTGTGGGCACGCTGACATGCCAGGCGATGCGAAGCGGCCCGTGAAGGATCAGGCCCGACAGGTTGGGTACGCCGAGGCCGGGATGGCACAGGTTAGCATGGTCGGCCAGGGTGTGAAGGGCCGCAGGCAATGCGGTGTCTGTGACGTTGAGCACGCCGGCGACAAGCCAGACCGTCGTTCCTGGTGGAGTCGGGACCGTTGAACTCACATTGCTGGTTGAGTTTGGTGGATTCATGGGCAATTGAAACCTTGGCTGTTGTGGTGGAGCATGGGCGTGACCACGCCGCCCCTGGTTGCTGGGGCGGTCGCGTGGCCTATCTTTGGATGCGTGATGCGCGGTGAAGTCGCGGCCAACGTGAATCCTGGCGTCACGCGGATGGCGTTGGCTACAGGTCAGAGCACTAAAGCGTCAGCGTCGGGAGGGATGCGAACGGGCGACGGCACGACTCCGTGCTGCCGAGCCTACTCCGCAAGAAGAGGCTCTTGGGAAAGTGCCAGCAAGAGGGGTTGGGCTCTCGAAGCCGCGCGCTGCGCGCTATGGCATGGCTTCCATATGGCGCAAGCCCACAACCACTATAGCATGTTTTTAGTGCAAGATAAACAGCTATAATTAGGTTGTAGCGCTCACGCAGTGCCAAAACCGATTGATAGCGCCGCCGGGTTTCGGCTAGCCTAGCATCAATCCAGAAACTGGGTGTGTCCAGTTTGCGTGGGATGGGAGCGGGAGAGCGCGGCGTGGAGCGAGACACGGCGTCGGAACTGCGGTGGGGTGTTGAGCGGCGTCTCGAGTTCATCGAGTTCCGCCTGTTCTGGGAGGGGCACGTCAACCGCGGCGACCTCATGGACGCCTTCGGCGTTTCCATCAACCAAGCGTCCACCGACCTGAACCGCTACCTCGGCATGGCGCCGGACAACATGGTTTACGACAAGAGTGCCCGGACCTACGTCAGGGGCGCGCGGTTCGCCCCCCTGTTCTTGAAGCCGGACGCCAGCCGCTATCTCTCCCAACTTCGCTCCGTCGCCGACGGCATCCTGGACCAAGCCGCCGCCTGGATCGGCCAGCTCCCGCCTTATGATGCCACGCCCACGCCGGTGCGGGGCGTCCACGCCAAGATACTGCGGTCAGTGGTGGCAGCGATCCGGCGGTCGGAGGCGATCGAGGTCAAGTACCAGTCCCTCTCCCGACCAGAGCCGCGCTGGCGCTGGATCGCCCCCCATGCCCTCGCCTTCGACGGCTTCCGTTGGCACGCCCGCAGCTTCTGCCATGAGAACAGCTGCTACAAGGATTTCCTACTTTCCAGGATTATCGAGACCGGTGCGACCCGGTCGGGTGAGATTGCACCATATGCGGATGCTGAATGGAACGAAGAGGTGATCCTGGAGATTGGGCCGCACCCTGACCTTTCGGACACGCAACAGAAGGTCATCGCGCTCGACTACGGGATGCAGAACGGTAAGGGGCGGATTCCGGTCCGGAAGGCGCTGCTCTACTACGCCCTGAAACGATTGGGCCTGGACACTGCCCCCGCCGCGCGCCGGCCCCAGGACCAGCAGATCGTGTTGCTCAATCGCGAGGTCGTCGATGAAGCTCATCGATAACACCTCTCAGCTCTTTGGCGATGACCTCAGGGGTACGATCACCCCTGGGGCCCGGCTGCGCATTGCCGCATCCTGCTTCTCGATCTATGCGTTCGAGGCGCTGAAGGCAGAGCTGTCCAAGGTCGAAAGCCTACAGTTCATCTTCACAGCGCCGACATTCGTCCCAGCGGACGCGACTGATCGCCTCCGCAAGGAGCGGCGCGAGTTCTTCATTCCCAAAGCCAGACGGGAAAGTGGGCTCTATGGAACGGAGTTCGAAATCCAACTCCGCAACAAGCTTACGCAGCGGGCCGTGGCTCGTGAATGTGCCGATTGGATCCGGAAGAAGGCCAGGTTCCGGTCCAACTCGACCAAGGCGCCGATGCAGCAGTTCATCCACGTCGATAGAGCGGACGGCGGGATGGCCTACATGCCGATCGCCGGCTTCACGGCAGTCGATCTCGGCTATCAAAAGGGAGACGCTGTCTCAAACTTCGTGACGCGCTTCGACGATCCCAACCATGCGCAGATGTACCTTCAGCTGTTCAGCCAGATCTGGACGGATCCGGAGAAGGTCCAGGACGTGACTGCTGCCATCTGTGACCACATCGAGTCGGTTTACCAGGAGAACTCGCCGGAGCGCATCTACTTCATGATGCTCTACAACATCTTCCGGGACTTCCTGGAGGACATCGATGAAGACGTTCTTCCGAATGACCTGACCGGCTATCGGGACAGCGTGATCTGGAACAAGCTGTTCAATTACCAGAAGGATGCGGCCACCGGCATTATCAACAAGCTGGAAACCTACAACGGCTGCATCCTCGCCGACAGTGTTGGCCTCGGGAAGACCTTTACGGCGCTCGCCGTTATCAAATACTACGAGCTGCGGAACCGCTCGGTCTTGGTGCTGTGCCCGAAGAAGCTGGCCGACAATTGGCGGAACTACAACACCAATCTGACAACCAATATCCTGGCCAAAGATCGGTTCAACTACGACGTCCTGTGCCACACCGATCTGTCCCGAACGTCGGGGGAGTCGTTCGGCATTCCCCTGAACCGGGTGAATTGGGGCAACTACGATCTGGTTGTCATTGACGAGTCCCATAACTTCCGGAACAACGAGGTCTTCAAGGACCGGGAGACCCGGTATCAGAAGCTGATGAACAAGGTCCTTCGCGCTGGCGTGAAGACCAAGGTTCTAATGCTCTCCGCCACGCCGGTGAACAACCGCTTCTCCGATTTGCGCAATCAGCTGGCACTGGCCTACGAGGGACAGTCTGAAGCGCTGAGCCGGAAGCTCAAGGGTGACACCAGTGTCGAGGAGGTGTTCCGCCGTGCCCAGAGGGCGTTCAATGCCTGGACGGCATTGCCGCCGGACGAGCGGACGGCGCAGGTTCTCCTGAAGAATCTAGACTTCGATTTCTTCGAGCTGCTGGACGCTGTGACGATCGCGCGGTCGCGCAAGCACATCGAGACCTTCTACGATACTAGGGATATTGGGAAGTTCCCGCAACGCCTGAAACCGCACTCTTTTCATTGTCCGATCACCACGCGGCCGGACGTGATGAGCCTCAACGACATCTTCGCCCAGCTGGCGATCCTGAAGCTCGCGGTGTATGCGCCGATCAGCTACATCCTGCCAAGTCGGCTCCGGAAGTACGAAGAAATCTACGACACGCGGGTTGAAGGCAACCGTGGGAAGCTGCGCCAGGCCGATCGCGAGCGCAGCCTCCAGGCGCTCATGACGACGAACCTTCTCAAGCGCCTTGAGAGCTCGGTAGCGGCCTTCCGGCTGACGCTGCGGTCGTTGGCCGGCAATATGTCCCGCACGCTGGGTGCGATTGCCGAGTTTGAGAAGACTGGCCGCGCAGACAGCGTGACCGATCATTTGGCGGAGATGAGCGCGTTTGATCCGGAGGATGAGGACCTATCGGGGCTCGACGAGTTCACCGTCGGCAATAAGGTGCTGATCAGCCTTGCGGACATGGACCTGCCCTCATGGAAGCACGACCTATCAGCGGACCTTGCGCTGATCAACGATCTCATCGGGTCGATGGACAAAGTCGCGCCGGAGGACGACGCCAAGCTCCAGCACCTGCTGTCCGTGATCCGGCAGAAACTGGAGACCCCGCTCAATCCGGGGAATCGGAAGGTGCTGGTGTTCACGGCGTTCGCCGACACGGCCAACTACCTCTACGACCACCTTGCGCCGTTCGCCCGCGGGCTTGGGCTGAACGTGGGCAAGGTCACCGGTTCGGGCGCGCCGAAGACCACCCTGGCGAAACCCTATGATTTCCAGGGGGTGCTGACGCTGTTTTCTCCGCGGTCGAAGGAGAAGGCTGTTGTCCTGCCGCATGAGCCGGGCGAGCTGAACATCCTGATCGGAACGGACTGCATCTCGGAGGGCCAGAACCTCCAGGACTGCGACTTCCTGATCAACTACGACATCCACTGGAACCCGGTCCGCATCATCCAGCGGTTCGGGCGGATCGACCGCATCGGCTCGCCCAACAGCCAGATCCAGCTGGTCAACTACTGGCCCGACATCACGCTCGACGAGTACATCAACCTCAAAGAACGCGTCGAAAACCGGATGGTGATCACCGACATCACCGCCACGGGCGACGACAACGTGCTCACCGCCAAGTCGAGCGACATCGCCTACCGCAAGGAACAGCTCAAGCGGCTTCAGGACGAGGTGATCGAGCTGGAGGATGTGAAGGCCGGCATCTCCATCACCGACCTGGGCTTGAACGACTTCCGCATGGACCTGCTCAACTACGTCAAGGAGCACGGCGAGCTCGACAGCGTGCCCCTCGGTATGCACGCGGTCGTTCCAGCGCAGCCTGGATTAGGGTTCCAACCCGGCGTTATCTTCGTGCTGAAGAATATTCACGACGGTGTGAACATCAACCAGCAGAACCGGCTCCACCCGTTTTACCTGGTCTATATCGGCGACGACGGGCAGATCGTGGCTGACCACACTGAGGTCAAGCGCCTGCTCGACCTGATCCGCACCAGCTGCAAAGGACGCATTGAGCCAATCCACGACGTCTGCCGCATCTTCAACGAGCGCACCGCAGACGGGCGCGATATGGGCCGCTATTCCGACCTCCTTTCCAGCGCGATCCGCTCCATGATCGAGGTGAAAGACGAGAAGGACATCGACAGCCTCTTCAGCGGCGGGCGGACTACGGCGCTGACCCACACCATCAGAGGGCTGGACGACTTCGAGCTGATCGCCTTCCTGGTCATCGAAGGGGGCGGTGCATGACCCTCTACGACTGGCCCCGCGCTGCCGCGTTTGGGCGCGTGATACCCAAGAACAAGATCTACGAACACGCCGGGGCGAATGCGGCGCTGAAGGACCTCTTCGTGCGCGAGGTCGATCAGATCGTCTGGTCGCACAAGCTGGCACCTGAGACGGTCAATCTGGCGACCGCCAAACAGGTGGCGGAAATCCAGGTGTTCCGCCTCACCGCGCGTACCGCGATGCTGGACCACGACGTGCTGCACGCCATCGACAAGGCCATTCCCTTTCCGCTGATCTTCGAGGTCGTCCATGGTGGCCGCGTCAAGCTGGCAGCGGCCTACAAGCGGCCAAGCGAGGCCGACAGCGCCCGCTGGGTCGTGGGCGACTACTTCGAGGGTGACTGGCTGCCAGAGGGAGCGCCGCGCGCGCCGCTTCCGGTCGCGCTGAACATGGGCTCGCTGTATGAGAGGTTGCTTGAGCCTTTAGTGGCGGCGCAGACGGCTCAGCAGGTCCCCGATGCAGGTGAAGCACCGGAGGTCGCCGTCTCCTCTGCCGTACCGGACGTGCCCGTGTCGCTGGAAGAGCGTATCGCACAAGCGGAGGCAATCAAGGCTCAGGCGCGCGAAGTCGAGCGGATCAAGGCACGGCTGGCGCGCGAGAAGCAATTTAACAGGCGCGTGGCGATCAACGCCGAGCTGCGTGACGCCGAACGTCAACTCAACGAATTGAAAGCAAACCTAGCCAAGTGAAGGATGTAACGATGAGTGCTCTTGAGAACAAGTCCAAAACTCTTGCGGGAGCGGATGATTCTGCCGCAAGGTTATTGAAAGAATTGCTGGACGGGTCTCCAGGAAGAAACTTCGACGTGGAGTCCCTGTTCGTTGAGAAGCTCTCTGATGGATCGTGGAAATTTGTGATTTTTGAATTTTTAAAGGCTGACTCCATTCCCCCGGAGAATAGTCACCCTAATTACTACTGGTTTAAGAACAAGCGTAAGTTCTTGAGCTTATGGGCGCTGGCGAAGGCCCTCAGAAGGGGCGGCTTCCACGTCGACCTCCTGCTTGTGAACTATGACGATGCTAGGACTAAGGTAAAAATAATGAAGGTCAATAACGTAGACGAGAATTCGACCGATGTGATCCGTGCAGCCCGCACAAACCAATATGGCCAGCCTGTTTCAGAGATAAGGCGCTGGGTTGACACTGATGATGAAATTATGAGCTTTTCAGATTTCAAGTCGCGGTTTAAAAACTATAACAATAACAAAAATGGAGACACATGGGAATTGCTTGGCATTTTATGAACAGTTTTTGTGTTAAAGCAGATTACAGGGACCGCCAACATGAAAAAACTGATGATGCAGACTACCGACCTCACGCAAGAAAACATCGAGAAGGTTCGCGCAATTTTTCCTGGCTGCGTCACTGAGGCATTTGATGAGAATGGCAACACGAAGCTCCTAGTAGACTTCGACCAGCTCCGTCAAGAGTTGAGCGGCAGGATTATTGAAGGGCCTCGGGAGCGCTATCACTTGAACTGGCCGGGTAAGCGCGAAGCCCTACTTATCGCAAATGCCAGCATCTCTTGCAGCCTGCGCCCGTGTCGCGAAGAGAGCGTGAATTTCGACGAGACGCGAAACATTTTTATCGAAGGAGATAATTTAGACGCGCTGAAACTCTTAAAAGAAACATACTTGGGAAAAGTTAAAATGATATACATAGATCCGCCTTATAATACTGGCAACGATTTTATTTATAATGACGACTTCTCCGTTAGCAATTCGGAGTTTTTGTTGAGATCAAACCAAAAAGACCAATCAGGATTTAGCTTAGTAGCAAACACCGAAAGCAATGGGCGATTCCACTCAGACTGGCTGTCCATGATTTTTGCGCGCCTGAAAATAGCTCGTAATTTGCTATCCGAGCATGGGCTTATTTTTATAAGCATCGATGATGGCGAGGTCGCTAATTTGCGTAAAATTTGTGATGAGATATTCGGTGAAAACAACTTTGTGGCTCAAATTGCTTGGGAGAAGAGGTATACGAGAAGCAACAATGCAAAGCGTTTCTACTCGTTGAAAGACACAATTCTTGTATATCGGCGATCCGAAGCGTTGGAATCCATAAAAGAAAAGCGCACCGAAAAAGCCGATTCGAATTACAAGAACCCGGACAACGACGCTCGCGGCCCGTGGATGACGGCGTCTTATGTGAATCCCGCGACACGGGAGAAGAGGCCAAATCTAGTGTACGGCATAGAAAATCCATTCACAGGCGAGATCGTCGAGCATCCAACGCATGCATGGAAATACAGTAGGGCGGAGAATGCACTCCATATAGCTGAAAATCGATTGTGGTGGGGAAAAGATGGGAGTGCAGAATTTCCTAGGCTGAAGTTATTTCTTTCTGAGCAGAGCAACGGCTTGGTGCCTATTGACGTTTGGGATTACAAGAGTTCGGGGACGACCGACGAGGGGGGACAGGAAATCAAAGAGATTTTTGGATCTGCGGTGTTTGATACCCCAAAGCCGACGAAGTTGATCGAAAGAATGATTGGCATCGCCACTGAAGCAAAAACAGGTGACATTGTTCTCGACTTCTTTTCTGGCTCTTCGAGCACGGCACATGCTGTCTTGAAGGCAAACTCGGAGGATGGCGGTAATCGACGCTTCATAATGGTACAGCTTCCAGAGCCAATAGACAGGCTTAGCGCTGCACACAAAGCGGGATTTCAAAACATTGCCGAGATTGGTAAAGAGCGCATACGCCGGGTAGGCGCAAAGATGCTATCCGAGCCATGTGATGAAACATGGGAGAAGGATATTGGCTTTAGGGTTCTGAAAATAGATACTTCGAACATGAAGGACATTTACTACCGCCCCGACGAGCTCAAGCAGTCCGATTTGCTCGACATGGTGGAAAACGTGAAGGAGGGCCGCACGGCGGAAGACCTGCTGTTCCAAGTGCTAGTCAATTGGGGCGTCGACCTGACACTGCCCATCCGCCGCGAGACGGTGCAGGGTAAGACCGTGTTTTTCGTCGACAGCAACGCGCTTGTCGCCTGCTTCGACCGCGGCGTGACCGAGGATCTTGTGAAGGAACTGGCGCGCCACGCGCCCTTGCGTGTCGTCTTCCGCGACACCAGCTTCGTCTCGGACGCGGTGAAGATCAATGTCGAACAGATCTTCCGCCAGCTCTCGCCAACCACTGAAGTCAAGGCAATCTGAGGCTGGCCATGAAGCTCAAATTTAAGGTCCAGCCCTATCAGACCAACGCTGTCAATGACGTGTTGGACTGCTTCGCCGGTCAGCCCATGACCCTTGGTCTGACTTACCGCATCGACCCCGGCGTCCTAATGAAGGGTCAGCAAATGCGCCCCGAGGCGGAGTATGAGGGCTTCAGAAACGCCGACCTGGCCCTGACCGACGCGCAGATCCTGGAGAACATCCAGAAGGTCCAGCGGCGGCAGAACCTGCCCGTCTCGCTGTCGCTGACGGACTTCACGACCTTCAACGGCCAAGGCGCGCGCGGGCCCGTTGCCGCGACCTACAAGCGGGACGCCCTGGCTGCAACCCGCGTTCACCTCGACGTAGAAATGGAAACCGGCACGGGCAAGACTTACTGCTACATCAAGACCATCTTCGAGATGAACAAGCGGTATGGCTGGTCGAAGTTCATCATCATGGCCCCGTCGATCGCCATCCGCGAAGGGGTCTACAAATCTCTGCAGATCACGGCGGACCACTTCACCGAAAGCTACGGGAAGAAGGCGCGGTTCTTCATCTATAACTCCAAGCGTCTGCACGAGCTGGAGAGCTTTTCGTCTGACGCCGGGATCAACGTCATGGTGATCAACATCCAGGCGTTCAACGCGCGCGGTGCCGACAACCGGCGCATCTACGAGGAGCTGGACGACTTCCAGTCGCGCAAGCCCATCGACGTGATCGCCTCGAACCGGCCGATCCTGATCCTGGACGAACCGCAGAAGATGGAAGGCGCTGCGACCATGGAGGCGCTGCCGAAGTTCAAGCCGCTCTTCATCCTGCGCTACTCGGCCACGCACCGCACCCAGCACAACCGCGTTCACCGGCTGGACGCGCTGGACGCCTACAACCAAAAGCTGGTCAAGAAGATCGCGGTGCGCGGCATTCACACCCGTGGCTTGGCCGGTACGAACGCCTACCTCTACCTGGAAGGCATCGACATCTCGAAGAAGGCCCCCGTGGCGCGGATCGAGATGGAGGTGAAGCTGAAATCTGGCGAGATCAAACGACAGCTGCGGCGGCTGGAATTCGGTGACGACCTGTTTGTGGTGTCGGGCGAGCTGGACCAGTACCGAGGCTTCACGATCAACGAGATCGACGCGGTACAGGACACGGTCGAGTTGACAAATGGCGTGGTTCTGAGGGCTGGCGAGGCCAATGGCGAGGTGTCCGAGCGCGACATCCGCCGCATCCAGATCCGCGAAACGATCAAGGCGCATCTGGATAAGGAGAAGCAGCTCTTCTCGCAGGGCATCAAGGTGCTGTCCCTGTTCTTCATCGATGAGGTGGTGAAATACCGCGACTACGATCGGGCCGACGAAAAAGGCGAGTATGCCCGGATCTTCGAGGAAGAGTACGATCTGCTAAAGGCCGAGTACCTGTCTGAGCTTGAACTCGACAATGAGGCATACCGGAAGCATCTGGCCAAAATTGATCCCACCAAGACCCACAACGGTTATTTCTCGATCGACAAGAAGACCAGCCGCCTGAAGGACCCGGACGTCGGCGCTAGGGCGGTCGATTCCGATGATGTCGATGCTTACGACCTGATCCTGAAGGACAAGGAGCGCCTGCTGTCCTTCGCCGAGCCAACCCGCTTCATCTTCTCGCACTCGGCGCTGCGTGAGGGGTGGGATAACCCGAACGTCTTCGTCATGTGCATGCTGAAGCACAGCGACAACACCATCTCCCGCCGACAGGAGGTAGGGCGTGGGCTGCGGCTGTGTGTCGATCAGCACGGAGACCGCGTGGACCATCCCGCCATCGTGCACGACATCAACGTGCTGACGGTCATCGCAAGTGAGAGTTATCGGGACTTCGTGGCCGGCCTACAGCAGGAAATCGCAGAGACCCTGTCCGCCCGTCCACGGCGAGCCACGGAGGCGTACTTCACCGGGAAGGTCATCAACACCGAATCTGGTCTGGTCGAGGTTACCGCCGCGATCGCAAAGCAGATCTACCGATATCTGGTGAAGCACGACTATACGGACACAACCGATCAGATATCCCCAGCCTACCATGATGCCAAGGCGGCAGGGCAATTGGCGAATCTGCCGGATGAGCTAAAACCCTTCGCTGATGGCATTTTCCAGCTGATCGACAGCGTCTTCAGCAACACGCAACTACCCAAGGTCGAGGATGGCAGGAAGCCAAAGACGAACCCGCTGAACGCCAACTTTGACAGGAAGGAGTTCCAGGAGCTCTGGGCGCGGCTCAACCATAAGGCGGTCTACCGCGTCGAATTCGACTCGGCAGAGCTCGTGAGCAAGTGCATCAGTACGCTCGACTCTCAACTTCGCGTCACGCCGTTGCAGTACACAGTACAGGAGGGTGTTCAGGCCGATGCGCTAACGGATGCCCAGCTGAGATCCGGCGCCGGCTTCACAATGACGGCCACCTCAACGCAACAGGGCGGGTCCGTACATTCCCTGGTCACCTATGACCTGGTCGGAAAGGTCGCGGATAAGGTTCACCTGACCCGGAACACGACGGCCGCCATTCTGAGTGGCATGGCACCCGCCGTCTTTGCGCAGTTCAAGCAGAATCCGGAGCATTTCATCGCGGAGACCGCTCGGATCATCTCTGAGCAGAAGGCGACGATGGTCATCGAGCGCCTGAATTACGACACGGTGACCGAGCGTTACGACGTCGGCATCTTCACGGCCAATCAGACGGGGCAGGATTTTTCGAGGGCCACCGCCAAGCTGAAGAACCACGTGTACGACTATGCCATCACCGACTCCGATGTGGAGAGGCGGTTTGTCGAAGAGCTGGATACCAGCAAGGAGATCGTCGTCTATGCCAAGCTTCCGCGGGGTTTCCTGATTCCCACCCCCGTTGGGGACTACAATCCAGACTGGGCCATCGCCTTCAAAGCGGGTACTGTCAAACACGTCTATTTCGTCGCGGAAACCAAGGGGACCATGAGTACCCTCAAGCTGCGCGAAATTGAGAAGACCAAGATCGAGTGCGCCCGCCGGTTCTTCGACGAACTGGGCAAGCGCATTACCGACGATCAGGTGAAGTATGACGTCGTTACCGACTATGCAAAGCTGATGGACATTGTCGGACATGCGCCAGCCGCCGCTTAGGCACCGAGCACCACCCCGTGGAAGCCTCCAGTGCCCCTTGTCACCCACATGACGGGCATGAAGAAGGTCCATCCCTTCCGGCGAAAATCGCCGGCCTGGAACCGCTGTTCAAGGGATCATGGGGCTGAGAGTGCCTAACAGAACCATCTCTGGACGAAGCGCCAGCAGATGAGGCTAGCGGCGATATGGTGGAAGGCGGTGAAGATGTCGGCGCGGCGCTCGTAGCGGACGGTGATGCGCCGGAATCGGGCGAACCAGGCGAGCGTACGCTCGACCACCCATCTATGCCGGCCCAGGCGCTCGCTGCTTTCAACGCCGCGCCGGGCGATCCGTGGAATGATCGCCCGCCGGCGCAGCGCCCGTCGGCAGTGGGCGAAATCATAGCCCTTGTCGGCGTGCAGCTTGGCCGGTCGGCGTCGCGGCCGCCCAGCACACTGGCGGATCGCCGGCACAGCATCGACCAGCGCCTCCAGCAGCTTGCTGTCGTGGCGGTTGGCCGGCGAGATCCTCAAGGCGAGCGGGATGCCGTTGGCGTCCACAAGGATGTGGCGCTTGGAGCCCGGTTTGCCGCGGTCCGTCGGGTTCGGGCCGGTCTCCTCGCCCCCCTTTTTGCCGGAACGCTGGCGCTGTCCACCGCCGCCCGATCCCAGTTGATGGCATTGGCATAGCCGAGCCGGTCGAGCAGCACGCGGTGCAGCCGTTCCCAGACACCGGCTTGATGCCACTCATGAAGGCGGCGCCAGCACGTCATGCCGGAGCCGCAGCCCATCTCCATCGGCAGCAGTTCCCAGGGGATGCCGCTCTGCGCAGCACGAACAGGATGCCGGTCAGCGCGGCACGGTCATCCAGCCGGGGACGCCCGCCCTTCAGCTTGAGCGGTTCGGGAGGAATCAACGGTTCGATGATCGCCCACAGGGCGTCGGGGACAAGAGGGGCTGCCATGCCCCTCTCAACAGCCCAATCAGGGTTTCGTTAGGTGCTCTGATAGGGAGACCACCGCCCGAAGGGGGTGATCGACCCCGCAGCGTGACCGGCAGCCGGGGCCCACCACAGCCCGATGGGTTTGGGACAGATTTGGGACAGTGCGGGGTGGGAAGGGGGAGGATTTCAGAGGATCCCGGAGGTCTCAGTATGCTTGTTAAGACGCTGCTATATATAGCATTCTTGACGGTTATGCTGGATTTGACGCAAGGCCCAGGGAAAGCTTCCCAAGCTTACGACGAGGGTTCGATTCCCTTCACCCGCTCCAAACGCCGCACCGGTTGCGGTTTGAAAATTCCCTTTTGAAAATTTGATCGTGATGGCTGAGCGGTCTGTGCCGGTGGGTACGGATGGGCGCTCTCTTTTGCGTTGGCGGTTCGCCGATGGCGTGATTGCCGGGCTGGCGGCGATCCCTGAGGCTGGGCGGTATCGTCCGTTTGCCAGAAGGGGAACGCCCATGCAGCCGATCGAACGAGCACGCCGCCTCAGCCGGTCCCTGCAAGCGCGCTTCCGCATCGACCTGTTCTCCGCCCTGGTGGAGCGCGAGTTCGAACGGCGGCTGGCGGAAACCATCCTGGAGGCGGAGCGCGACGCCTATCGTCGGGGGCGCGAGGAGGCGCTTGCCGGATCGGGCGGCGCCGCAGTTCCGGTGAGCACAGAGGACCGGAAAGCCGCGGTCAATCCATCTCCGCGGCGGGAAGAGGGGACATGGCCGGGCGGGAGGCCCATGACCATGTGAGGCCCGCCCGCTCGGCGCATGCGTAATGCCAAGGGCGCTGGTCGCCATGACCGGCCCAATGCGGATCGCCCGTGCGGATCGGCCGCCCGCAGGCGCAGCACAGCGGACCGTTGCGCGTCGTACGCCCGGATTGGGCGCGCGTGGCGCCGGTCTTGGCCGATTTCGGCTTCGGTTCCCATCCCAGCGACGCGGGATGCCGTCCGTACTGCGCCATGGTCTTTCCCCTGATTTGCGATGATCCCCCGATCACGGCCGTACCGCGTCGATAGGCGTCGATAACAACGCGGTCGTGGCGGAGCGAGAATGCCGTCGTTGCGCTGCATTGCCAACAACAAGGATGGACAGGTTCCAACCCGAAATCGTTGCTCTTCCGTGGGGAAGGCGGCTCGAAACTCCTCGTTGTCGAACGGCTGTGCAGAGAACACACAATAGTCACTACAGAGTTCAGCGTGCTTCACATGATTGCCTCCGCCAATTGTCTGGGGCCATGGAGCGGTCATCTTTTGGTCTGTTTCCGGTCACACTGCCGTTCATAACCAATTAACCGTCGGAGACTAGCGTCTGCCGCCTTCGCTGCATTGCGGCATGTTCTTCATGCGAAGGCACTCCATGACGGCATTTCTACTGGATTATCTTCCCACCCTTACCGCCATTTCTCCCATCGCGGCGACCGGCATTGCCGGACTGCTGGCCGGAACCCTGTCGACGCTGCTCGGCGACCGGCGGGCGATCCTGTTGGCGCAGGCGATGGCGTCCACGCTTTTTCTGCTTCACTTCCTGTTGCTGGGGGCCTGGACCGGCATGCTGATGTGCGCGCTGGGGCTGGTGCAGATGGCCGTGCGCTGCCGGCTGCAACCAGGGCGGATGCTGGGGCTGCTCTATGCGCTGACCGTGCCGGCGGCCCTGGCGGTGGCGGCGCTGACCTGGCAGGGGCCGATGTCGGCGCTGTCGGCAACCGGCTTCCTGCTGGCGACGCTTGGCCGCTGGCAGGGCGCGGTCGGGCGGATGCGGCTGTTCTTCGTCGGCGCGACGCTGGTGGGGTCGGGTCACAATCTGCTGGCCGGATCGGTCTTCGGGCTGGTGTCGGACGCGATGGCGCTGACCGGGCATGGCCTCGCCCTGTGGCGCGCCGGGACCTTCCGGGGGCTGTTCGGCCGCCGGTCCGCCGTGCCCGCCGTTTCCGGGGCGGCTGCCTAAATCCGTCAGCGCACCCCACCGGTGCACCCCCGATTGCTCCCGGTGCGGCGCGGGAACATTCAGCCCTACGGCAGGGTTGTGGCAACGAAGGGGATGTTTGGGAGGACCTGCCGCCATGGAAAAAGACCAGATCGTCGATACGCTCAACGACCTGATCCGCATCGTCGAGGACAGTCACGAAGGTTACCGGCAGGCCGCCGAAACCGCCGAGGACGAGGATCTGAAGGCCCTGTTCAACGATCTGGCCGCCCAGCGCGGCGCCATCGTCCGCGAGATCCAGAGGCTGGTCGCCGAACAGGGCGGGGCGCCCGACATGGGCGGCACCATGATGGGCGGTGCCCACCGCTTCTTCCTGGAGCTGAAATCCGCCGTGATGGGCCACGACCGCGCCGCCATCATCGCAGAGGTCGAACGCGGCGAAACCGAATGCCTGCGCCGCTTCGACGAAGCCATGGCGAAGGAGCTTCCCCTGCCCATCACCGCCGTCATCGCCCAGCATCTGGACCGCATCCGCGTCGACCGTGACCGCATGGCGGCGTTGCGCGGGGTGGTGGCATGATGGTGCGTCGCAGCATTGCGGGGGCGCCGGAGCGGGCGTAGGCTTTCCGTCCGTGGTCCAGCCCGCTGGCCGGACCAACTGCCCCGCCGATCATCCGGCTTATGGTGGCCGGATGTCGGCTCCACCTGGACATGGATTGATGAACAGCGACAAACAGAAAGCAGACCAGTCCGGCAACGATCTGGTCACCAAGGGCGCTTTCGCCCTCTACCACGCCGAGAACGCCCACCGCGTTGCCGAATTCAAGAAGTCCAAGAATGCCGAGGCGGCCATCGCCGCCGATTTCGACGCCTACCGCTCCCGCTATCTGCGGAAGTTCAAGGATGTCTTCGACAGCCTGTCCGAACAGGGGCTGACCGTCACCAGCGCGATGTGACCCGGCCGGGCGCCACAGCAGGCGCCTGCCCCGATATCCCGGTCCCCGCCGCCGCCGCACGACGCCGGTCCGCCGCGTCCAGCACCGCGAGGCGCCCGGCGGGATCGAGATCCCTCCAGACCATGATGTCGTTCAGCGTCCGGTAACAGCCGACGCAGACCTCCTGCTCGTCCAGCGTGCAGAGCCGGATGCAGGGGGATGGAACCTGATCGTCGCGGGTCGCTTGCGTCATGGCGCGACTGTGCCAAGGCCGCCGCATCGCGGCAAGCGGTGCGTTGCGCGGGCCACGTCTCCCGAATGGGATGGGAAAGCCGCAGGCCCGCCGCTATACTGCGCGGCATGGCCCGCATGCTGTTCCTCCGCGACATCGACGCCGACGTGCAACTGCGCTGCCGCGCCTGCGGGCATGGCGGCGTGCTTCCCCGTGCCATGCTGGAACGGCGCTTCGGCCCGAACTATCCGGTGCTGTCGATCGCACCGCATTACCGCTGCTCGCGCTGCGATTCCCGCGACATCGAGAGCCGGCCGATCCTGGCGGCACCGCCGGCCGCCTCATTCGAGGCCGCGAACGAGGAGCCGTCCTTCGACGCCCCGCTGGCGGCGCTGAACGGCCTGCTCGCCTCGTTGCGCGGCGGCGGTCCGGTGGTCGGAGCGCAGACCTCGTCTCCGCCTCCCCCCCCACCGCCTCTCACTGCCCCGATGCGCGGCAAGCCGCTGTCGGAGCTGCCGCTGTCCGATCTGGTGGCCGATGGTCCGGGGGATGACGGCACCGCTCCGCTGTGGGAACCGGTTTCGCTGGCGGACATGGCGGCGCGGCTGGGTGCGATCAGGCCGGGCGACGATGAGCCCGACCGCGACGGCGAGTTGGATGGCGGTGAACCGGTCGATGCGGAATGGGACGATCCGGCACCGCCGGCCGCCGCGGGGGAAGAGATCGCCCGCAACACGGCGCTGAACTCCGATCCCGACGAGGGCGGGGATGAGACGCTGGCGGCGATGCATCGCCTGCTCGCCCAGGCCCACTGGAGCGAGGACGACGAACCGGACGACCGCAAGCCGGCGCCTGCCCGCCATTTCGAGCAGCCGGGAACGGAAGAGGACATCGACGACGGGCAGGAGGAAGAGAGCGAGCCGCCGGTCTTCTCCCACAAGGTCCTGGTGCGCAGGGATTTCGATGAGGATTGGGCCGATCCTGACTCCGACCGCTGGCAGGACGACGACCGCGACGCGGCGGACGGCTTCGATGAGGATGAGGAGCCGTCGGACGAGGAGATCCTGTCCTTCGCGATCCGCGACCCGGAAAAGCCGGCTGCCCGACCGGCCGTTCGACCGGCGGTCAAGTCTTCGAAGCCCGCCGCACCGCCGCCGGCCGATGAACCGCTCAATTTCGACCAGCACCGGGCCGAACGCCGTGCCCAGCGACCGCCCCCGCCGCCGGAGGATGAGGAAGGCTTTGACCGCACCCTCGCCGCCCTGCGGTCGATGATCGAGGACGCGGCCAACGACACGGACGACGACGCTCCGCCCCCGCCGCGCAAGTCACCTGCCGCGAGGGAAAGGGGCATCGGCAAAGGCCCCGACGGGAACCCCGGCAGGAACGCCGACAGGAACCCCGGCACGGCGGCCGGTTGGGAGGATGAGGACGCGAGCCGGGACGATCCGCTTTCCCGCTTCGATGCCGATCCGGCGCCCGATCCGGAGATGGACCCCGATCCCGACCGGGATCCGGCGCCGGCCGGGCGCCGCTCTGCCCAGGAACGCGAGATCGAAGAGGCGATGAAGGCCCTGCGCGGCCTGATCGAGGAGGAGGTGACGCCCGAGCCTCCTCCGGCACCCGCCCCGCCGCCGAAGCCGCGCGCCGGCAAGCCGCGCCCGCCGTCCCGCATCGAGCCGCCCGCTCCTCCGGCGGAAGAGGCAGGGCCTGCGGCACCGGCTGGCAAGCAGGCTGCTCCCAAGGCGGTCGATCCGACGCCGCTCAGCAAGACCATCGCGGCACTGCGCGGCATGCTGGAACTGGACGGCAAGCGCAAGCGCTGACGCGACTGCCGTCCTGTCGGCAAGCGATCACTTGCGCAGGCGCTTTTCCTGCATGATCTCCAGCTGCAGCTGCTGGATTTCGGTCAGGCGCTGCCATTGGCGCTGGATCAGGTAATCCATCTTCTCGTGCAGGTGCCGGATTTCCAGCTCGGCCTTCAGGTTGACGCGGTAGTCGTTCTCTGAGCGCAGCCTGTCCTTCGCCTCCTGCCGCTTCTGGCTCATCATGATGACCGGGGCCTGGATGGCGGCCAGGCAGGACAGCAGCAGGTTCAGCAGGATGAAAGGGTAGGGATCGAAGGCCTTCGGATCGCCTTCGAGGATGTTGATGATCATCCACACGCCCAGGAAGACGGCGAAGGAGATCAGGAAGGCCCAGCTGCCGCCGAAGCTGGCCAATCCGTCCGACAGGCGTTCGCCCAGCGTGCGGCGGTCGTCGTATTCCTCCTCCGGGTTCTCGGCCAGCGTCTCGTGGCGGGCGAGGCTTTCGGCGACCTCGCGGTCCAGTTCGCTCAGCTCGCCATGTTCGGCCTGCAGCAGCTCCGCCACATAGAGCGAGCGGTAGCGCGCCAGCTCCTGTCGGCTGATCTGCGAGTCCGGCTCCAGATGCGGGTGGTCCTGCCGGATGCGGTCGGCGAGGTTGGGGCGCAGCGCGTCCAGTGCGATCAGGTCGCGCTTGGGCCGGCGCTTTCCGCTGATGGCACAGGGCTGGCGCTTGGACGCCAGCAAGGCGGCATCCTCCTGCTCCGCGGCGGTAAGGTTCGGCACTGCCGACTCGTCGCCGTCCTCCGGTGGAAGCTGATGATCGGTCATGATGTCGCCCTCCCTCGAATGCGCGGACCGGGGTGACCGACTTTATGCCCGACCATTGCGACAAGCCGGTTAAATCGCTGAAAGATCGGAAGATCCGGCAAAGAGCGGGAGCCGTTGCAACGGCTGGAGACTTGCCGCGGCATGAGGCACGACCGGCTGCCGCCTCGGCGGAGCCAAGATGACAGGCGGTTCATCCTTATCGGCCGCATAAGGAAAAGGGGCCGCCTTGCGGCAGCCCCCATCCTTACCTGTGCGGCGTTTCGGCCTGTCAGCCGATGCGCCAGACCTCCGGGCTGTTCTCCAGCCGCTTCAGCAGGGCGATCCGCTGCTGCTCGATCTCGCTGGGCAGCCGATCGCCGAAGCGGTTGAACAGTTCCTCCTGGTCCTTCGCCTCGGCCTCGGCCTCCTTGCGGTCGATGTCCATGATCTTGGCGAACTTGTCGGCCGGGAAGTTCAGGCCGGACCAGTTCAGATCCTGGTAGCGCGGGGAGTAGCCGAAGGGCGATTCCGCCACGTCGGTGGCGCGGCCGCGGACGCGGTCGACGATCCACTTCAGCACGCGCATGTTGTCGCCGAAGCCCGGCCAGACGAACTTGCCGTTCTCGTCCTTGCGGAACCAGTTGACGCGGTAGATGCGCGGCAGGCTTTCGACCTTGCCTTCCATCGACAGCCAGTGGTTCCAGTAATCGGCCATGTTGTAGCCGCAGAAGGGCAGCATGGCGAACGGGTCGCGGCGGATGGCGGCCTGGCCGACGGCGGCGGCGGTGGCCTCCGAGCCCATGGTCGCGGCCCAATAGACGCCTTCGCGCCAGTTGTAGGCCTCGAACACCAGCGGGAAGGTCTTCGAGAGGCGGCCGCCGAAGATGAAGGCGCTGATCGGAACGCCGGCCGGATCCTCCCAGGCCGGGTCGATCGACGGGCACTGCGCCGCCGGGGCGGTGAAGCGGCTGTTCGGGTGGGCGGCGACGCGGCCGCAGCCCGGGGTCCAGTCCTTGCCCTGCCAGTCGATCAGGTGCGTCGGCGCCTCGTCGGTCAGGCCTTCCCACCAGACGTCGCCGTCGTCGGTCAGCGCGACGTTGGTGAAGATGACGTTGTGGTCCAGCGTCTTCAGCGCATTCGGGTTCGACTTCACGCTGGTGCCGGGGGCGACACCGAAGAAGCCGGCCTCCGGGTTGATGGCGCGCAGCGTGCCGTCGGGCTGCGGCTTGATCCAGGCGATGTCGTCACCGATGGTGCGGACCTTCCAGCCCTCGAACTCCTTCGGCGGGACCAGCATGGCGAAGTTGGTCTTGCCGCAGGCCGACGGGAAGGCGGCGCCGACATAGGTCTTCTCGCCGGTCGGGCTTTCCACGCCCAGGATCAGCATGTGCTCGGCCAGCCAGCCCTGCTCGCGGCCCATGGAGGACGCGATGCGCAGCGCGAAGCACTTCTTGCCCAGCAGCGCGTTGCCGCCGTAGCCGGAGCCGTAGGAGACGATGCGGTGCTCTTCCGGGAAGTGGACGATGTACTTGTTGTCGGCGTTGCAGGGCCACGGCACGTCCTGCTGGCCCGGCTCCAGCGGGGCGCCGATGGAGTGCAGGCAGGGGACGAAGTCGCCGTCGCCCAGGATGTCCAGCACCTTCTGGCCCATGCGGGTCATCAGGCGCATGTTGACGGCGACATAGGGGCTGTCGGAAATCTGCACGCCGATGTGCGAGATGTCGGAGCCCAGCGGCCCCATGCTGAACGGCACCACATACATGGTGCGGCCGCGCATGCAGCCCTCGAACAGGCCGTCCAGCTTGGCCTTCATCTCCTCCGGGTCCATCCAGTTGTTGGTCGGACCGGCTTCCTCGCGCGAGCGCGAGCAGATGTAGGTGCTGTCCTCGACACGGGCGACGTCGCCCGGATCGGAGCGGCAGAGGAAGGAGTTCCGGCGCTTGGCCTCGTTCAGGCGGATGAAGGTGCCGGCCTCCACCATCTCGTTGCAGAGACGGTCATATTCCTCCTGCGACCCGTCGCACCAGTGAACGCGCTCCGGTTTGCATTTCAGCGCGATCTCCTCGACCCAGGCCAGGAGCTTCTTGTTCCGCGTCCGCATATTGCCAGTCATATCGTCCTCTCGAAGGCTGGGCCGGTACCGCCGCGCCGGGCATTCCCCATCGGGTCCCCGCGGCCGGTCCGGCCGTCTTTGTCCGTTGTCGTGTCAGATGGAAAGAGTCCGCCGGATCGGCGGCCCGATCAGCGGGGTGCCGGTCCGAACGGGCGGCAGGGCCGGAGGCCCGCCGGGATCGGCGGCACCGCGCAGGCGCGGCGACGAAACGGTGCAAAGGGCGGCCCTGAGGCGACAGGTCTGGGGGCCAGGGGCCCGGACGGGAAACGGGTCGATCCGTTATGGTCCACTGAAGTGTTCTCCTGGTTGCGCGTGCCCGCACGCCGCCTTCTTGTTCTTGGTGCGGTGTGCGGTGGTGTCGAAGCGACCTCTCGGCTGGTCGTTCGGGCTGACGGTTGGCTGCTCGTCTCTCTCGGTCTGTGATCGCGCCTTTTGGCTTGTTCCGCCTTCGGCTTCTTTGGCTGTTGTGGTCGGGCTCTTTTCGGTGGCCCTTTATCCGGGCGTCCCTGTTGGTCGGGCGTCCCTTCTTGGGCTTCGGGGTCCGTCAGGCGCCCCCTTTGCCGGTTGTCGCATGTCCTGGCGGTCCGGTCCCGTCCTGCGGCCGGATCAGTGCATCCAGCATCAGTCTAGCCGATTCCGGGTCGTGGATTCTCTGCTCAAAATCGACGCGGGCGACGTACCCCCCGCGTCGCAGATCGCATCCCTCCGGGTCCACCCCGGTCAAGCTCCAGCTTGCCCCTTGCCCGGTGCCGTCCCCATCCGTGGAGGGAGCCAGCCGGGGGCCGTACCCCTCGCCGTTCAGGCGGTCGAGCAATTCCGTCTCCCCCGCCGCCAGTGCGGGAGCGGAGGTGGGCAGGTCCAGCTCGGCGGCGGACAGCCAGTGGATGCGGCCGAAGCCGGCGACCAGATGAGCGCGCTCCACCGTCACGCGGTAGATGGCGAAATCGGCGAAGCCGGCATAGAAATCGGCATCGGGATGGCGGCGCAGGTAACGCGCCCGGTGGGCAGGGTCGTCCGACCGCTCCGCGCGGCCCAGGACCGACAGGCGCGCACCGGTCAGCGGCTGCGCCAGCCCGGCGGTGCCGTCGAACAGCAGTCCGACCCGGCCATCGGCCAGCAGGTTGCGGGTGTGGTCGGCCAGCGTGGAGAGCAGAAGCAGCGGGCTGCCGTCATGGTCGAACGCCACCAGCACCAGCGAGGGGTAGGGCCAACCGCCCGTGTCCGCGCCGCCGGCCTCGGCGCTGCCGTCGGGCCGCTGGGCGGTGGCCAGCGCGGCGCGGTCGCAGGCGCGCATCAGGCGCCGGGCACTGGTGGCCGGAGCCGTGCCGCCCGGGCGGTCGCCGGGAGGCATCGCGCCCTCCCTCACATCCGGAGCGGTGCCGGCCGGAGAGGACGCCGAAAGGGCGTTCAGAAAACTCATTCCAAAACGAGTGCGTTCTCCCGCGCGGCACCGTTGTTCGGCGCCGCATTGCCGCCATATTGGACCATACAAATGCTGCGGGAAAAGAGAAAACTGCCGCTGGTACCTGGACTCTGGCATAAAGTATTGGGATGACCACCCGGCCTATGCCTGATGTTTCCGCTAACATTTCAGGTCCGGCCCCGCTCGACCGTTCCGTTCTGACCGATTGGGAAGCTGTTACGACCATGGCCCACACCGTCGCCCTGGTGGATGACGATCGCAACATCCTGGCTTCCGTCTCCATCGCCCTGGAGGCCGAAGGTTTCGACGTGCGCACCTATACCGACGGCGCCGAGGCGCTGCGCGGCCTGACCCAGCGCCCGCCCGACCTCGCCGTGCTCGATATCAAGATGCCGCGCATGGACGGCATGGAGTTGCTGCAACGTCTGCGTCAGACCAGCCACATCCCCGTCATCTTCCTGACCAGCAAGGACGACGAGCTGGACGAGCTGATGGGCCTGCGTATGGGGGCGGACGACTACATCAAGAAGCCCTTCTCGCAACGCCTGCTGATCGAGCGCATCCGGGCTCTGCTGCGGCGCGAGGCGTTGCGCGGGGAGACCGCCGACGCCGATCCCGGCCAGATGATCACCCGCGGGCCGCTTCTGCTCGACGGCGCCCGCCATGCCTGCAGCTGGAAGGGCCAGCCGATCGACCTGACGGTGACCGAGTTCCTGCTGGTCCGGGCGCTGGCCCAGCGGCCGGGCCATGTGAAGAACCGCGACCAGCTGATGGACGCGGCCTATGGCGAGCATGTCTACGTCGACGACCGCACCATCGACAGCCACATCAAGCGGCTGCGCAAGAAGTTCAAGGCGGTCGACGCCGACTTCTCCCAGATCGAAACGCTCTATGGCGTCGGCTACCGGTACAAGGAGTAGACCGGTGTCCGCGACGGGCGGAGTGCGGCCCAAGGAGAGGCCGGTGCAGCGGCGCGGCGTGTCGCCGCTGACCCTGCGCATCCTGGCGGTGAACGTGCTGGCGCTGCTGGTGCTGGCGGCGGGCCTGCTCTATCTCGGCCGCTACCAGGACCGGCTGATCCAGGCGGAGACCGAGGCGCTGACCACCGAGGCGCGCATCTTCGCCTCCGCGCTGGGCGAGGGCGCGGTGAACCGCATCCTGACCGCTCCCTCCCCCACCGGCGCATCCACCACAGACGAGGGGGGCGAGCGGTTCGAACTGGCCCCCGAACTGGCCCGGCCGATGGTCCGCCGCCTGGCGGAGGCGACGGCGACCCGCACCCGCCTGTACGACATCGACGGGCACATGCTGTCCGACAGCCGCGTGCTGGTCGGCTCGCAGGGGCGCATCGAGATCCGCGAGCTGCCCACTCCGCCCGCCGGCGATCCGGTCAGCCGCGCGATCAACGACCTCTACACCCGGCTGATCGACGTGGTGCCCAGCCGCGAAGGGCTGCCGGCCTACCGCGAAGCGCCCGGCCGGCCGAACCCCGACGTGGAGCGGGCGCTCGGCGGCGAGGCGGCGGCCACCGTCTGGCGCGTCGACGGCGAGGGCGGCGACCCGGAACTGCTGCTGACGGTGGCGGTGCCGGTGCAGCGCTACCGCGAGGTGCTGGGCGCGGTGCTGCTGGCGCGCAGCGGCGGCGAGATCGACCGGGCCATCCGCTCCGTCCGTTTCGACATCCTGCGGGTGTTCGGCGTGGCGCTGCTGGTGACGGTCGCCTTGTCCTTCTATCTTGCCGGCACCATCGCCCGGCCGATCCGCCGGCTGGCCCAGGCCGCCGACCGGCTGCGCACCAGCCACGGCCGCCATGCCGAGATCCCCGACCTGACCCGCCGCGGCGACGAGATCGGCGAACTGTCCGGCGTGCTGCGCGAGATGACCGATGCGCTGTGGACGCGGATGGACGCCATCGAACGTTTCGCCGCCGACGTCGCCCACGAGATCAAGAACCCGCTGACGTCGTTGCGCAGCGCGGTGGAAACCGCCGGCCGCGTCAGCGATCCGCGCCACCGCGACCGGCTGATGGCGATCATCGCCGACGACGTGCAGCGGCTGGACCGGCTGATCAGCGACATCTCCAACGCATCGCGGCTCGATGCCGAGCTGTCGCGGGCGGAGCCGGAGCCGGTCGACATCGGCTTGCTGCTGACAATGCTGGCCGAGCTGCGCCAGACGGTTGCCGAAACCGTGGACGAGACGGTGGCGGCCGGTGGTGGCGAAGCGCCTGGAGAAGGCGGCGGGGAGGATGGCCGGCCCATGCCGCCCCGCGTCGTGATCGACATTCCCGCGGGCGAGCGGCTGGTGGTGCCGGGGCTGGAGGGGCGGCTGACGCAGGTGTTCCAGAACCTGATCGACAACGCCCTGTCCTTCTCGCCGCCCGGCGGCGTCGTGCGGCTGTCCGCCCGGCGCACCGGACGCACCGTGACCGTGGTGGTGTCGGACCAGGGGCCCGGCATCCCCGACGGGAAGGAAGAGGCGATCTTCGACCGCTTCTACACCGAACGTCCGGCGGGCGAGAAGTTCGGGACTCATTCCGGTCTCGGACTTTCGATAGCAAAGCAGATAGTCAGTGCGCACAACGGTGCGATATCCGCGCGAAACCGTCAGGTATCGGAGGGAGCGGTCGACGGCGCCGACTTCACCGTTACCCTGCCTTTGTTATGAGACCTTCGACTAAAATACATACATCCGCGGCACTATCGGGTGGACAAGCCCGGTTTATCGACCGATCATGGCGGTGGTCGTTCTCGCTTGCCGGCTGATGCGGCGGCCGGTCCCTATCGGTCCGGTTGTTTCCTCTGCTCCATATGGTGATCGAGGGGTGGCCATCCCCCGGAACAAACATGTGGGGTTGCCGTGCCTGAGTCCGCTCCGCCCGAGTCGCTCGCGAACAGGTTGTCCCCAATGGGTTCCCGTTGCCGTGGATCCGTCCCGGGAGAGGCCGAGGTCGTCGACCTCCGCCGCTACCGGCTGGCCCGCCTGATCCGCAATGCCGGACGGCAGCAGGGGGAATTGGCCCGGCTGATGCGGGACGGCGCGCGGGAGCGCAACCAGCTGGCGGAAGCACTGCAGGGCGCGCAACGCCATCTCGCCAGCATCGCCGACAACTACAAGGTCCTGCTGGTCCGGCTGCAGCGGGAAAAGGACTTTCGCGACGCTTGCCAGGAAGCGGCGGAGCTGGAGGATCTGGACGAGATGATCCGCCGACGCGACGCCCTTGCCCTGGAACTGGAGGCCATCCGCCGCACCCCTCGCGGGGTCGCCGGCAACTGAGCGGCTCCGCATGCGGAAGCCGGGCGGGTGGAGCCGGGACGCGGGGCGATCCTGCGATCGCGGCTCTTCATCCGGCGTCTCCTCCCGTGTTCCGGCAGGGTGTGATCCGCACCGAAAGAACGGTCCGAAGCGGATGGGGGATCCCGGTCAGGTTTCCCCGCCTGACCAGTCGGGCCACCGTTCCGTTTCCATTGACAGAACCCGCGCCACGTCTCACCTTCGCCAGACTATGGTGACGATTCACGGCACCTGCGTCTTGCTCTCCGAGATCGGCGTGCTGCTGCGCGGGGAGTCCGGACGCGGAAAATCGGATTTGGCCTTGCGACTGATCGACGGTGGCGCCCGGCTGGTCTCGGATGACCGGGTGGCGCTGCGCACCGCCTCCGGACGGCTGACCGCTTCCGCCCCGCCGGCGTTGGCCGGGCTGCTGGAGGTGCGGGGCGTCGGCATCCTGCCGGTTCCGTCCGTCGCGTCGGCCGATGTCGGGCTCGTCGTCGATCTGGTGCCGCGCGACGAGGTGGAACGCCTGCCCCAGGCGGAGACCGAAATGCTGATGGGCATCGCCCTTCCCCGGCTGGGCCTGCACGCCTTCGACGCCTCCACCCCCGCCAAGATCCGTCTTGCCGCCGCCTGCCTGCGCGACGGACGGCTGGAGCGGGTGCCCGCCAGCCTGTCGGCGCAGCCCGGTCCGGTTCAGTCCAGCCAGATTCAGCCCAGCCCGGTCGCGCCATGAGCCTTTCCGACGTGCCGTCCGATCCCGCCACCAGCGCGCCGGCCAACCCTGCGACGGCCCGCGGCCGCGTCGTGCTGGTCACCGGCCTGTCCGGCGCCGGCATGTCGGTGGCGCTGAAGGCGCTGGAGGATTTGGGATACGAGGCGGTCGACAATCTGCGCCTGTCGCTGGTCCCCGCCCTGATCCAGCAGGCCGACCCGAAGCGCCGGCCGCTGGCGCTGGTGATCGACAGCCGGACCCGCGACTTTTCCGCACAGAATTTCCTGGACGAACTGGCGGAGTTGCGTGGCCGCGACGATCTGGACGTCAGTCTGGTCTTCCTCGATTGCGGTGACGAGGTGCTGCAGCGCCGCTTCACCGAGACGCGTCGCCGCCATCCGCTGGCGGAGGACCGCACGGTCCCCGACGGCATCCAGCGCGAGCGTGCCCTGCTGTTCCCGCTGAAGGAGGAAGCCGACGTCACGATCGACACGACGCAACTGTCCATTCACGATTTGCGGCGCATCCTGTCGGGGTACTTCCGGCGTGACGCCCAGGCAGCCCTGCAGGTGTTCGTGACCTCCTTCTCCTTCCGCCAGGGTCTTCCGCGCGAAGCCGATCTGGTCTTCGACGTGCGGTTCCTGACCAACCCGCATTACGACCCGGAGCTTCGGCCGCTGACCGGCCTGAACCCGGCCGTCGCGGCACGGGTGGAAAGCGACCCCGACTTCCCCGCCTTCTTCCGGAACCTGACGGAGCTGCTGCGCCCGCTGCTGCCCCGCTACAACCAGGAAGGAAAGAGCTATCTGACCATCGCCATCGGCTGCACCGGCGGCAAGCACCGGTCGGTCTTCATCGCCGAACGGCTGGCCGGCTGGCTCAAGGAGCAGAGGCTGCGGGTCAGCCTGAGCCACCGCGAGCTCGACCGGCTGGGGCTTCGCACCGCCGGCCAGACCGGCACCCCGGCCGGCAACATGGGATGATGCAAATTGCGCCTTGACGACCATACGTCCAACCAACGATCCAGATGCGATGCGGGCGGTTGCCGTGCGGCAGCGGTTCTCGCGCAGGTCTCCGGGGAGGACCCAACCTTGAAGGATGTCCCATGATCGGTATGGTTCTTGTCACCCACGGACGGCTGGCCGAGGAGTTCATCGCCGCGCTGTTCCACGTGGTGGGCGAACAGCAGCAGGTGCGCGCCGTGTGCATCGGCCCGGACGACGACATGGAACAGCGCCGCCAGGACATCCTGAACTCGGTGGCGGAGGTCGACGACGGGTCGGGTGTCGTGGTGCTGACCGACATGTTCGGCGGCACGCCGTCCAACCTCGCCATCTCCATCATGGACAAGGCGAAGGTGGAGGTGATCGCCGGCGTCAACCTGCCGATGCTGATCAAGCTCGCCAGCGTGCGGAAGACCGAACCGCTCGACAAGTCGGTGATCGCCGCCCGCGACGCCGGGCAGAAATACATCAACGTCGCCTCCACCCTCCTGTCGGACTGAAACCGCCCGCGATGAGCCCCCCCGACGAAACGGCGCCCGCCGACGGCGAAATCCGCCGCACCGCCACCATCACCAACCAGCGCGGCCTGCACGCCCGCGCCTCGGCCAAGTTCGTGAAGCTGGTCGCCACCTTCGACGCCGAAATCGCGGTGCGCCGCGGCGAGTCCGTCGTGTCCGGCGAGTCGATCATGGGGCTGATGATGCTGGCCGCCGGCCCCGGAACCACGGTGGAACTGCGCGCGACCGGCACGGACGCGGACGCGGCGATGGACGCCCTCCTGGACCTGATCAACCGCAAGTTCGATGAAGAGTGACCTGCCCTCCACCGGCGCGGCCAACGGCCCGGTGGCCGGTCCCGATCGCGGCGGCTCCGGCGGCGGTTTCGGCGGCGTCCCCTCGTCCGAATCGTGGAACGGTTCGGCACGCGCCCTGCGCGGCCTGGGCGTATCCCCCGGCATCGCCATCGGCCCGGCCCATGTGGTGGAAAGCGGCGCCGTCGCCATTCCCGAATACACCGTCGCGCCCGACGCCGTCGAGGCGGAGGTCGCCCGCTTCAACGAGGCGGCGGCCAAGGCGCGGCGCCAGATCAAGAAGCTGAAGAGCAAGGCGCTGGTCCTGCCCGATTCGGCGTCGGAGGAAATCGGTTTCCTGCTGGACGCCCACCTGTCGATGGTCACCAACTCGCGCCTGACCCGCGGGGTGGAGCATCGCATCAAGCAGGACCGCGTCAATGCCGAGGCCGCCATCCAGGCGGAAATCACCGCCATCGCCGCGACCTTCGCCGGCATGGACGACGCCTATCTGGCCGGCCGCATCGACGACATCCGCGAGGTCGGGCGGCGGCTGACCCGCAACCTGATGAAGCAGGAATACCGGGCCTTCAGCAACCTGCCCCCCGGCAGCATCATCCTGGCGGAGGAGCTGACCCCTGCCGACACCGCCCTGCTCGACCCCGCCGTCGTCGGCGGCTTCGCCACCGTGCTGGGCGGGGCGGAAGGGCACACGGCGATCCTCGCCCGGTCGCTCGGCCTGCCGGCGGTGCTGGGCGCGCCCGGCCTGCTGGCGGGTGTGCGCAACGGCGTGACGGTGATCGTCGACGGCCTGCAGGGCCGCGTGCTGATCGATCCGCCGGCCGAGGTACTGGCGGACTATGGCGAGCGCCGCGCCGCGCGCGAACGCGAGCGCCAGGGACTGAAGAGCTTGCGCAAGCTGCCCGCCGTCACCCGCGACGGCACCGCGGTCACGCTGATGGCGAACCTGGAACTGCCGCGCGACCTGGATCAGGCGCTGGAGCACGGCGCCCAGGGCATCGGCCTGCTGCGGACCGAGTTCATGTTCATGAACCGCGACCATCTGCCCGACGAGGATGAGCAGTACGGCGTGCTGCGCACCATGATCGAGGGGATGGGCGGCCGCACCGTCACCGCCCGCACCATGGATCTGGGCGGCGAGAAGCTGGCCGGCTGGATGGCGGGCCGCTATGGCGAGCCGGCCAACCCGGCGCTCGGCCTGCGCGCCATCCGGCTGGGCCTGCGCGAACCGAAGCTGCTGGAAACGCAGCTCGCCGCCATGCTGCGTGCCGGGGCGCACGGGCCGCTGCGCATCCTGCTGCCGATGATCGCATCGGTGGCGGAGGTGCAGAAGGTGCGGGAGATGATGGGGCAGGTCGCCCGCCGCCTGCGGCGCCGCGGCATCGCCATCGCCGACCCGCTGCCGCCGGTGGGGGTGATGGTGGAGGTGCCGGGGGCGGCCCTGTCGGCCGACGCGCTGGCCTATGCCGCCGACTTCTTCGCCATCGGCACCAACGACCTGACCCAGTATACGCTGGCCATCGACCGGGCCGACGAACAGGTCGCCACGCTGTACGACCCGCTGCATCCGGCGGTGCTGCGTCTGATCCAGTTCACCATCGAGGCGGCCTTGCGTGCCCGCATCACGGTGTCGGTCTGCGGCGAGATCGCCGGCGACCCGCGCTACACCGCGCTTCTGCTCGGGCTCGGCGTGCGCGAGCTGTCGATGGCGCCGCTGGCGGTCCCGGCGGTGAAGAAGCGCATCCGCTCGCTCGACCTGATGGAGGCGAGCCGCCGCGCCCGCGTCATCATGGACCAGAGCGACAGCGGCCGGATCGCCACGCTGCTGGACGACTTCAACGCGACGGTGTGAGGGCGTTAGACCCCCACCTAACCTCCCCCGCTGGGCGGGGGAGGGACTGCCGCCGCTTTCCAGAACAAGCACTGATCCCCTCCCCCGCCCGGCTCTCGCACAAAGCTATGCTTTGTGCTGACGCGGCAGGCGGACCATAGGTCCGCTGAGAGCGGGGGAGGGTTAGGGTGGGGGTCTGACTTCGCAAGTTTCCCTCACTCCTCCTCCCAATCATCCTCCTCCCCCTCCGGCATCGGCGACACCGGAGGGGCGCTCACCACCTCCTGCTCCAGCTTCTCGATCTGCTCGGGGTGGGTGATCTCGATCATCGGGCCGTTGCGCAGGGTGATCCAGCCGCGCACGCGCACGCGCCGCCCTTCGAAGGACAGCGGGTCGATGCCGGCGCGGGTGACCTCGCGCATCGCGGCGCGGCCGATATGGACGGTGACGTCGCTCCGCCAGTCGGTGCCGAAATCCAGCCAGGCCTCGCCGCCGCTCTTGGAGATGGCCAGCACCACCCCTTCCACCAGTTGGAAGCCGTCGCGGTCGCGGGCGAGGTCGTCGGGATCGGCGGCGTCGCGCACCGCATAGACCCGGCTGCGCCACAGGCCCCGCCCGGCAGTGCGCGCGGCATCCTCGCCGGCCAGCAGTTCGGCGGCATAGGCGCGGGCGTCGGGCCGGGTGTGGACGCGGGCCAGCCCGCGGACGACCAAGGCCGATTGCAGCCACAAGCCGTCCTCCCGCACCAGATGGGCGAGCAGCCGGCCATGGCGGTCGATCGGCGCCGGGCCATGCAGAGCGACGCGGCGGCCGAGCGCCAGCTCGGACAGCGCCCTGGTCGCCGCCTCCGCCAGCGGCCAGACGCGGCCGTCGGTCGGGTTGGCGTGGCGCGGCGGCTTAGCGGCTTCGATCCCCGCCAGCCGGACGCGGCGGCCGTCCTCCAGTTCCAGCGTGTCGCCGTCCAGCACGGCGGTGACGCGCAACGGCTCCGCCGACGCGGAACCGGCCAGCAACAGCCAACTCAGCAGCAGAACCGGCAGGCCCACAAGCGGGAGCGGGACAAGTCGCATGGAGATCGCCGTCTTTGCGGAACAACCGCCGCCGGGCGGGGTTTTGACCGGTATGCCGATCTACGCCCCCATCCGCAAGCCGTTCCGTGCCCTGCTGGCAGCCCTCTGTCTGGCCGTGACGGCGCCCGCCCTGACTGCCCCCGCTCCGGCAACGGCCGGGCTGCTGGACAATGTACTGTCCGGTGGCGACGAGTCGGCGCTGGGCGCGCAGGAACATCCCAAGATCCTGGCCCAGTTCGGCGGGGCAGTGAAGGACGCGCGGCTGCAGGGTTATGTCGAGCAGCTGGGCCGCAAGCTGGCCTCCACCACGGCGCGGGCTCGCGAACCCTGGACCTTCACCGTTCTGGACAGCGACGTGGTCAACGCCTTCGCCGTGCCCGGCGGCTATGTCTACGTCACCCGCGGCCTGCTGGCGCTGGCGAAGGACGAGGCGGAGGTGGCCGGCGTGCTGGCGCACGAGATCGGCCACGTCACCGCCCGCCATTCGGCGCAGCGCCAGACCCGGCAGACCATCGCCGGCATCCTCGCCGCCGGGGTCGGGCTGGTGTTCGGCAACGACACGCTGGCACAGCTGGCCGGGCTGGGCGGCACCGCCGTGGTCGCCAGCTATTCGCGCGAGCAGGAGCTGGAGGCCGACCAGCTCGGCATCGAGACGCTGCGGCGGTCCGGCTACGATCCATTCGCCATGGCGACCTTCCTGGAAACCCTGCGCCGCGACAGCCAGTATGGCGGCCTGCGCGCCGGCAACAAGGGCGAGGGCGGCTTCGACTTCTTCGCCAGCCACCCGGCGACCGAGGAGCGCGTTCGCCGCGCCGCCGAGCTTGCCGGCGCCATCCCGCAGGGCGGCGCCCGTCCGCGCGATCCTTACCTGGCGGCGGTCGACGGCATGATCTATGGCGACAGCCCGGAGAACGGCTATGTCCGCGACCGCAACTTCGCCCACCCGCAGCTGGGCATCGCCTTCACCGTACCGAAGGGCTATTCCCTGCTGAACGGGGCGGAACAGGTGATCGCCAAGGGGCAGAACGGCGCCGCCATGGCCTTCGACGGCGGATCGGCGGCCGGCGTCTCCGACCCGGCGTCCTTCCTGACCGGGGTGTGGGGAAAAGGGGCCAACCTGTCCAACCTCCAGCGCATCACCATCGGCGGCATGCCGGCCGCCACCGCCACCACCCGCGGCGAGGCGGAGGGCGAGAGCGCGGACATCCGGCTGGTCGCGATCCGCATGCCGGACGGGCGGATGTACCGCTTCACCTTCCTGGCGCCCTCAGGATCGCTGACTCGTTTCGATGCCGATTTCCAGGCGACGGCCAACAGCTTCCATCAGTTGACCGCGCAGGAGGCCGCCCGCTACCGTCCGCGCCGCGTCCAGGTGGCGACGGTGCAGCCCGGCGACAGCGTCGCCGGCTTCGTCCGACGCATGCCGCAGGAGCCCTATGCCGAGGAATTGTTCCGGATCATCAACGATCTTCCGCCCGGAACGCCGCTGCAGCCGGGACAGCGGGTGAAGGTGATTGTCGGCGAATAAGGGCGTACGCGAACATCGGCTTGGCCGCATGAAATCCGCTTAAGGATACAGCCCGGCGGGTTGCTCAGGAACGTACGGGCGGGTAGGCTGCGGCGCATGCCCGACAGTCCCTCAGCACGCGTACAGTTGCCTCTGCCCGCTCCGGCGCCGGCCGCGAAGCCGACCGGGCAGGCGGGCACCAAGACGCGTGCGAAGCTGGCGCCGGAACCGGAGAAACGGCGTCGCCTGCGGCTGCCGATCGCCGCGGTGCTGGTTGCCGGGTTCGGGTCGCTGATGCTGGCGGCAGTCGCCAGCGTGCTGGTCCTGGGGCTGGTCAGCGCCAGCACCAACACCTTCGCCCTGCTGAACGACAAGGCCGATCTGGCGCTGGCGGGGGTGGAGGTGCGGGTGCGCCACCAGCTCGACCCCGCGCGGGAGATGGCACGCTTCGTCGCCGGGCTGGTCGAACGCGGCGACCTGCAGGCGAACGACGGCACGGCGGTGACCGACACGCTGCGCGGTGCGCTGGCCGGCGCGCCGGACGTGACGGGACTGGCCTTCATCCGGCCGGACCTGACCGGGGTGCGCGTCGGTCGGTTGAACGGCGGGCTGGTGGCCGAGCCCTTCGACATGCAAGGCGAGAGCGACATTCCGCCGGAAATCCTCGACGGCCCCAACCGCAGCGCCGCCACCTGGGCCGATCCGCGCTGGCTGAAGGAGGCACAGAACAGCTTCCTCACCCTGTACCAGCCGGTGCGGCGCGACGGCCGCTATCTGGGGCAGGTCGCGGTCGGCGTCTCGCTGGGCGACCTGTCGCGCTTCCTGTCGGTGCTGTATGTGGAGCAGGGGCTGAACGCCTTCGTGCTGTACGACCACGGCCATGTGCTGGCCCATCCGGCGCTGGTCGGCCGCAGCTTCGATTTTTCCGGCAAGCTCGACGGACCGCCGCTGCCGCGGATCGATCAGGTGGACGACCCGGCGCTGGCGGCGCTGTGGACCAGCGGCGTCCCGGTCCAGTCGCTGAAGAAGCGGGTGGAGGCGCGCGGTGTGAGCGTGCTGGGCAGCGACTACATGTTCCTGACCCGCAGCATGGCGGGATACGGCCAACAGGACTGGATCATCGGCATCGGCTATCGCGACGGCGAGATGGGCGTCGAGATCCGCCGGCTCTATATCACCGGCGCCGTGGGGCTCGCCATCCTGCTGGTGTCGGTCGGGGTGGCGCTGCTGGTCGGGCGGCGGATCAGCCGGCAGGTGGCGCGGCTGGCGGAGGCCGCCGACCGTGTCCGCGCCTTCGAATTCCGCGCCATCCCCGATCTGCCGGATTCCCGCCTGCGCGAGATGGCGCGCGCCGCCGCCGCCTTCAACGCCATGATCGCCGGGTTGCGCTGGTTCGAGACCTATGTGCCGAAGGCGCTGGTCCTGCGCCTGATGCGCCAGCGCGAGACGGAGGGCGGGCTCGATTCCGTGCAGCGCGAGGTGACGGTGATGTTCACCGACATCCGCGGCTTCTCGCGCATGGCCGAGCATATGGCCGCCGCCGACACCGCCGCCCTGCTGAACGAGCATTTCACCCTGCTCGCCGCCTGCATCGAGGCGGAAGGCGGCACGGTGGACAAGTTCATCGGCGATTCCCTGATGGCCTTCTGGGGGGCGCCGGAGGCGCAGGAGGACCATGCCGTCCGCGCGCTACGCGCCTCGCTGGCCATCCACCACGCGATCCGCGCCGACAACCGCCGCCGCGTCGCCGCCGGGCAGGCCCCGATCCATGTCCGCGTCGGCCTGCACAGCGGCCCGGTGGTGGTTGGCAACATCGGCTCCGACAGCCGGATCAACTACACCATCGTCGGCGACACGGTGAACGTCGCGGCCCGCATCGAGGAACTGTCGGGCGGACTCCAGGGCGATGCGGAGGTGATCGTGCTGACCAGCGGCGTCACCGCCGCCAAGGGCAAGGACGCCGTTCCGCTGGTTCGCCAGGGTGGCCGCTCCCTGCGTGGCCGCACCGGCATGACCGAACTCTGGCGCCTTGTGCCGGAGGATGAAAGGAAGGATGCCGCAAAGGCGGCGGCGATACAACTCCCTCTCCCGCCCCGGGAGGAGGGCATGGAGCCGACGCCCGCAGGCCGGACGAGCGCCGAAGGGCGATCGTAGGCGGAATGCAGTCGCGAGACTTGCGAGCGACTTCGGGGCCCAAGCGGAGCTTGGGAAGGGTGAGGGGTGATCCAAGGAACCATGCGGTACGGGTTTCTTGGATCACCCCTCACCCTCCCGCCTGCGGCGGGTCCCTCCCTCTCCCGGGGCGGGAGAGGGCATCATGTCGGTGTTTGCAGGTAAGGATACGCCCTGAACCGGGAGGGTGTTTCCAGCTAAGTAATTGATAACTCCGGAAACACCCTCCCCTCCATCCTTACGTCAACGCCAGCCGCGCCGGCCGCCGCGGCGGTCGTCCTCGTCGAACAGTTCGGCCAGCTTGTTCATCATCGTGCCGCCCAGCTGTTCCGCATCGACGATGGTGACGGCGCGGCGGTAATAGCGGGTCACGTCGTGGCCGATGCCGATCGCCACCAGTTCCACCGGGGACCGGGTCTCGATCTGCTCGATGGTCTGGCGCAGATGGCGTTCCAGATAGTTGCCGGCATTCACCGACAGGGTGGAGTCGTCCACCGGCGCACCGTCGGAGATCACCATCAGGATGCGGCGCTGCTCCGGCCGGCCCAGCAGGCGGTTGTGCGCCCACTGCAGCGCCTCGCCGTCGATGTTCTCCTTCAGGATGCCTTCGCGCAGCATCAGGCCCAGATTCTTGCGGGCGCGGCGCCACGGCATGTCTGCGGCCTTGTAGACGATATGGCGCAGGTCGTTCAGGCGGCCGGGATGCGGCGGCTTGCCGGCGGCGACCCAGGCCTCGCGCGCCTGCCCGCCCTTCCAGGCGCGGGTGGTGAAGCCCAGAACCTCCACCTTCACCGCGCAGCGCTCCAGCGTGCGGGCGAGGATGTCGGCGCTCATCGCGGCGATGGAGATCGGCCGCCCGCGCATCGAGCCGGAATTGTCGATCAGCAGCGACACCACCGTGTCGCGGAAGTCCATCTCCTTCTCCGCCTTGAAGGAGAGCGGCAGGACCGGGTTGGCGACGACGCGGGCCAGCCGGGCGGCGTCGAGGATGCCCTCCTCCAGGTCGAAGTTCCACGAGCGCTGCTGCTTGGCCATCAGCCGGCGCTGCAGCCGGTTCGCCAGCTTGGAGATCACGCCCTGCAGATGCTGCAACTGCTGGTCCAGCAGATGGCGCAGCCGCTCCAGTTCCGCCGGATCGCAGAGATCGGCGGCGTCGACCACCTCGTCATACTGGGTGGTGAAGGCCTTGTAGGCGTTGGGGTCGGGCTCGTTGCGGCGGTTGTGGTCGTTGCGCCAGGGCTGGCCGGGACCGGCGGGCTCCTCCGCCCCCTCGCCCTCACCCATCTCCATGTCGCCTTCCTCGCCGGCGCCTTCCTTGGCGCTGTCGCCGGCCTCCGAGGAGTCCTGCATCTCGGACGAGGCCATGGATTCGGACTCGGACTGGTCATCGTCCTGGCCGCGGGTCTGGCCGCTTTCGGGCGAATTCTCATCCTCGGAGGACTGGGTCTGCTGGTCCTCCTCCTCTTCCTGGTCGGCTTCCTGACCGACTTCCATGTCGAGGTCGGCGAGCAGCCGGCGCACGGCCTTGGCGTAGGCTTCCTGGTCGCCGGCATAACTCGCCAGCCCCTTCATGTCGCGGCCCAGCCGCTCCTCGATCCAGGGGCGCCAGAGATCGACCGCATGGGCGGCGGCGGGCGGCGGCGGCGCTCCGGTCATCGCCTCGCGCGCCATCAGCCGCAGCGCCTCGGCAAGCGGCACCTGCCCGCGGTCCTCAACGCGGTCGAGGCCCTGGCGGGTGTAGCGGTCGTCGAGCGCCGCTTCGAGATTGTGGGCGACGCCGGCCATGTCGCGGCTGCCCAGCGCTTCGCAGCGCGCCTGCTCCAGCGCGTCGTAGGCCTGACGCGCAGCATCGCCCAGCGGCATGCGGTGGGCGTGCACCGTGGCGTCGTGATAGCGCAGCCGCAGCGCCACGGCATCGGCCGCCCCGCGCAGCTTGGCGACATCGACGGGATTGAGATCGCGCGCCGGCAGCGGCACCCGCACCCGCTGACCCGACAAGCCCGGCGGATCGGACGAAAAGCCCACCTGCACCTCCGCCCGCCGGGACATGGCGCGCACCGTGGCGGTGGTGGACCGCTTGAAGGCCTCGACGGGGGAGTCGTTCTGGGTGGTCATCGCGGGGGCGTCTTCGTTCTTGGGAGAGTTACGGCGCGGTGGGCAAGACTGACACGGAGCAGGGCATGGCTCTCACGGGCATGCCGGGACTTGAACCGCTGATGTAAGCTCTTGCCCGGAAATGCCGTCCGTATCGATTCGTGTGAATCCTTGTATGCCGCGCCCCGACTTTACCGAAGAACAGGACGCGGCCAGACGCGATCATCACACGAGGTTCGCCTGGACCCCCGTCTCCGGCAGCTCGACGCCGAAGCAGCGCTGGTAGTATTCGGCCACCGTCGGCCGCTCCACCTCGTCGCACTTGTTGAGGAAGGTGATGCGGAAGGCGAAGGCGACGTCGTTGAAGATGCGCGCGTTCTCGGCCCAGGTGATGACCGTGCGCGGGCTCATGACGGTGGAGATGTCGCCGTTGATGAAGCCGGCGCGGGTCAGGTCGGCCAGACGCACCATCGACGCCACCGTGTCGCGGCCCTTGGCGTCGTCATAGGACGCGACCTTGGCCTGGACGATCTTCATCTCGGCGTCGACCGGCAGGTAGTTCAGGGTCGCCACGATGTTCCAGCGGTCCATCTGGCCCTGGTTGATCTGCTGCGTGCCATGGTACAGGCCGGTGGTGTCGCCCAGGCCGACGGTGTTCGCGGTGGCGAACAGGCGGAAGGCCGGGTGCGGGCGGATGACGCGGTTCTGGTCGAGCAGCGTCAGCTTGCCTTCCACCTCCAGCACGCGCTGGATCACGAACATCACGTCGGGACGGCCGGCGTCGTATTCGTCGAACACCAGGGCGCAGGCATGCTGCAGGGCCCAGGGCAGGATGCCCTCGCGATATTCGGTGACCTGCACGCCGTCGCGCAGGACGATGGCGTCCTTGCCCATCAGGTCGATGCGGCTGATGTGGCTGTCCAGGTTGACGCGGATGCAGGGCCAGTTCAGCCGCGACGCCACCTGTTCGATGTGGGTCGACTTGCCGGTGCCGTGATAGCCCTGGACCATGACGCGGCGGTTGTAGGCGAAGCCGGCGAGGATGGCCAGCGTCGTGTCCCGATCGAACCGGTAGGCGCTGTCGAGGTCGGGCACATGCTCCGAGCGCTGGCTGAAGGCCGGCACCTGCATGTCGCTGTCGATTCCGAAGACCTCGCGCACCGAGACCGTAGTGTCGGGCTTGTGGTCGAACAGGGCCGAGCTGGCCTGGGTCGCTCCTTGGGAAGCCATGGGTGGTTTCTTACGTTCCAGCGAGTGTCGGTTGTCCAGCGGCCGCGGGGATGACCCGGCCCGCCAACGGAGGTTCAGGCAGCATAACAGGCTTTCAGCGTATTGTAGGCCTGATTGATTTCTTTCAGGCGTTCTTCCGCAGCCTTGTCGCCGCCGTTGGCATCGGGATGGTGCTTTTTCGCAAGCTCCCGATAGCGTGCCTTGATGCGCGTGAAGTCCACGGGCGGCGTCAGTTCCAGGACGGCAAGCGCCTTTTCCTCTTCGGTCCGGGCGTGGCTCCGCCGGTGCGCCTTTTCCTCGTTCTTCGTCTTGCCGGCGTCCTGGCCGAATTCGAAGCTGAAGCCGTTGACCACGCGCTCGCGGATGAAGCGTTCCTGCGTGGCCCATTTGCCGAGCGGCCAGCTCGGCCGCTGCCAGGTGGTGTCGCGCCGCACCTCCGCCTCGATCTGGTCGGTGGACATGCCGGCGTAATAGTCCCAGGCGCGGTTGTACTCCCGGACATGGTCCAGGCAGAACCACCAGTACTCGTTGAGACTGCTGCGGCTTTTCGGCGCACGGTATTCGCCCGCGGCGACGCACTCGGGGTGGTCGCACACACGGGTGGCCGCACGCGGGGCGGCGTAGCTGTCGTAACTGGAGCGGGCGCGGTTCCTGGTCATCGGGCAAGTATGGGAAGAGCCGATGCCTCTGGCAAGCATGCCGAATCGGGCTTCCGTCATCCGCAACGCGCGGGTCGCGGCGCTTGACAGACGATGAATCGCGCCCTCTCCTTTCCGGTGCGGATCGCCGGGGGGAGCCGCTCCTCCGGTCGCCGCCCTTCCACCGCTCTTGCGAGAGAAACCGGGACCCCGCCATGGAATACGCCACCCGCATCCGCGAAAAGCTGGCCGCCGGACTGGCGCCTGATCGTCTGGAGGTGGTCGACGACTCCGCCCGGCACGCCGGCCATGCCGGTGCAGACGCCGCGGGCGAGACCCATTTCCACGTAACCGTCGTCTCCGCCGCCTTCGCCGGCAAGTCGCGGGTGGAGCGCCAGCGCATGGTCTATGCCCTGCTGGCCGACGAACTGCGCGAGCGGGTGCACGCGCTGGGCCTGACCACCCACGCGCCCGGCGAAGCCGGAGCCTGACCGCCGGTTCGCCCCCTCCCCCCCCCGCGTCAACACACGTTTCCCGCCTCGCAAGTAACGCGCGGTTGAGGGGCTGAAATAGCATACATATGAATGCAACTACGAGTCGATTTTAGAAAATGTTGTAAGAATGGAAGGCGCGTGCGTGGTTGCAATTCCCGCTGCGTTTAGTAAAGTGCGATATATGCAACCATTTATCGCGCCGTGGTGGACACAAACTTCGCATGTCCGCCGGCGGCTTCGTGGAAGGGGCTGCGGATGGCGAAGCGTGGGCCGAAGAAAAAGCGGGTGAACCCCCCACAGGCGGGGGTGGAACCGTTGAGAAGCCAGAACATCATGATCGGCGGTCATCGCACGAGCATGCGGCTGGAACCGTCGATGTGGGATGCTCTGGAGGATATCGGCCGTCGGGAAGGACTGACTGTCAATCGTCTCTGCACGCAGATCAAGGAACGGATCGAGGAGCAAGCTCGCCGCCGCGGCATCAATCCGGAGGAGGCGGACGTCACCCTGACCTCCGCAGTGCGTGTCTTCATCGCATCCTACTACCGGCGGGCTTGCACGGAGGATGGTCACGTGCGCGCCGGCCACGGCGGCAGCGATCCGTTCATCGGCACGCCCTTCGAGCTGCCGGTTGTCGATGACGCCGACGGCGGCCAGTCCGCGGTCGCGGCGGGCGGCAACTTTCCCACCCCCGGCGGCCAATCCGCGTTGCCGGCCACCCACCTGGAGGCATAAAGGCGCGCGGCGGCCGGTCCACCGGCGGCAGCCCGCCTGCCCCTCAATTGTTTGTGGTGGCGGCGATGCCTATTCCGCCGCTTCCTCGCGGGCCGAGTCTTCGCTTTGATCCCCGGTATAGTGGGCGGGCCAATGCTTGCGCACCACTTCGCCGTTGCTGTCGAAGATGTGGCACATGTTCAGCAGGACCGGCCGTTTGCCGTCGTCGTGGGTCGGCTTGCCGGCCGCCTTCGCCCGTTCGGCCGCCTCGCGGGACAGGATCGGGTAAACGGTCTGGAAGGCGGTGGTCGCCAGCGGCCCCAGCAACTCCACCAGATGGGTGCAGCCCTTCGGCCCGCCCAGCCGGTCCTTGACCGCACGGGTCCAGCCCGGACCGATGCGCAGGCCGACCAGCTTCTGGAACTGCGGCGTGATGCTGCCGCAGGCGTTGTAGGGGCTGTCCTGGGTGACCGCCTCCACCGCCTGGACGGTCAGCTTGTCGTCGACGGTCAGGCGCATCCACATCTGGTGAATCGGCGTTCCCGGGTCCAGATGCCCGCGCTCCTCCGTATGGAACCCATAGCTCTTGACGTCGGTGAGGTGCCCTTCGATGTCCCACAGCCCGTCGGCGCGCCGGAAGCCCTGGCAGGTGACGCGGCGGGTGTGGATCGGCTCGCGCGCGGCGGGGGTGGACAGCGAGGGCGCGGACATCGGGCTTTCCAGTTCAGCAGGTAGGATGGCTCACCCTCGACTATCGGCGGGGCCGGGCGCCCGGTCAACCCGACCCCGCCGCAACGCAGCGTTACCTATAGGTCAGTCTTGCGGTCACCGTTGCCTTCAGCCGAGCCTGGCCTCCGCCGAATAGCCGGAGCCGAACATGTAGGCTTCGCGGCTGCGCAACTCGTCCTCCAACTGGGCGCGGACGACGGCGAACAGGTCGCGGATCGACACCATGCCGACCACCTCGCCATCGACTGCGATGGGCAGGTGGCGGTAACGGCGCTGTTCCATCAGGTCGAGCGCGGAGAGTGCCGTGGCCGAGGGTTCCAGCGTGTCGGGATCCTCGGTCATCACGGCCGACAGCGGCGTGGTGTCGGGGTCGAGGCCGGCGGCCACCACGCGTACGGTCATGTCGCGTTCGGTGACGATGCCTTTCAGCGTCCGCCCTTCGGTGACCAGCACCGCAGCGATGCGCTTCGCTGCCATCAGGGTGGCGGCATCGCGGACGGTGGCGCCCGACGGCAGGCAGGACAGCTCCTGGTTCTTGATGACGTCCGGCATCAGTCGGCGTGTCGGCATGTGTCCCATCTCCCTCGTGATTGCAGGTTTTGTGGACGAACGATGCACTCGACCGCGATTTCGCAACGCGGTAATGCCGATCCTGTCAGCTTGATGCTCTGATAGTCAATAGAACTGATTGTTAAAAACTGTACATGTTTCCGGATTGGTTTTCGCTTCCGCCGGTTTTACTGCGCCGAATCAAACCGCTTGCGCAGGCCTTCGAAGCCACTGGTGTAGATTCCGGCGATGGTCTTGCGCGCCTCCGCATCGGGGGCGCCGCTGGCCTCGAAGCTGGAGGACCAGGTGATGCGGGTGGTGCGGGCGTCCACCGCGCTGAGCCGGATGGTGGAACTGTAGTTCTTCACCGGCAGCGGTCCGCTCAGCAGCGTATAGCGCAGGCGGTGCTTGGCGGCGGAGACGGCCATCAGCCGTTCCTGGATGGCGCCGCCGCCCTTCAGGGCGAGGTCGCGCTCCTGCGTGCCGCCGGTCTTGCGCAGGGTGCAGCCCTCCACGGCCGGATGCCAGTCGGCGATGGCGCAGAAGGGCGCGATCTGTTTCCACACCTGCTCGATCGGCGCCTTGATCGTCGCCTGCTCGCGCACTTCCAGCGCCATGGCCGGCGCGATCGCCGCCAGCATCACCGCACCCAATGCCGACATGCCAAGAATCGCCTTCATCGCCCATCCTCCCTTGTCCGCCGCGACGGGACAGCCGCGGCCTTGGCCGGGAGTATGGGCGGGCAACGGCGAGCGCCGCTATTGTGCGAAAGACTGACTATCCGCAAATTCACCAATAAGAGGCGCCGGGATCAGGCCGGGGTCACCGCCTCTTCCAGAACGGAGCGGACGGCGGCGGCATCGACGTCGCGGCGGGTGAAGGCGTTGCCGATGCGGTCGGCCAGGATGAAGGTGATGCGTCCGTCCTGCACCTTCTTGTCCTTGGCCATCGACCGCACCAGCCCGTCCACGTCCCAGGCGACGCCGGGGATGTCGGCCGGGCGCACCGGCAGCCCGACTTCGGCCAGATGGGCGCGGGCGCGGCGTGCATCCTCCGCCGGGCACAGCCCCAGCCGGACCGACAGGTCGAAGGCGAGCACCATGCCGATCGCAACCGCCTCGCCATGCAGCAGGGTCTGGCCGAAGCCGGTCGCCGCCTCCAGCGCATGGCCGAAGGTGTGACCCAGGTTCAGCAATGCCCGGTCGCCGCTCTCGCGCTCGTCCACGCCGACGATGTCGGCCTTGGCGCGGCAGCTGACCGTCACGGCATGGCGCCGGGCGTCGCTGTCGCCGTCGACGACCCGCCGGCCGTTCCGCTCCAGCCAGGCGAAGAAGTCGGGCTGGCGGATCAGTCCGTACTTCACCACCTCGGCATAGCCGGCCAGCACCTCGCGCCGCGGCAGGGTGTCGAGCGTGGCGGTGTCGGCGATGACCAGACGCGGCTGGTGGAAGGCGCCGATCAGGTTCTTGCCGTGGCGGCTGTTAATGCCGGTCTTGCCGCCGACCGAGCTGTCGACCTGGGACAGCAGCGTCGTCGGCACCTGGATGAAGTCGATGCCGCGCAGGGCCGACGCGGCGGCGAAGCCGGTGATGTCGCCGATCACCCCGCCGCCCAGCGCCAGCAGGACGGTCGACCGCTCGATCCCGCGGCCCAGGATGTCGTCCATCAGCTGCTGGAAATGGCCGAAGTCCTTGGTCTTCTCGCCGGCCGGCAGGACGATGGCCGGCTGCGGCGCGATCCCTGCCGCCAGCATCGCGGCGTTCAGCGTGTCCAGATGCAGCAGCGCCACGTTGGCGTCGGTCACCACGATGGGCGCCCGGCCGCGGGTGACGGCGGCGATGCGCTCGCCCGCATCGGCCAGCACGCCGTCGCCGACCAGGATATCGTAGCTGCGGGCGCCCAGCTCCAGGCGGACGGTGTCGAGTGCGGCCGGGGTGGTGGCGGAGACGGAGGTCATCGGGGCAGTCCGCGAAGCTGGAGTTTCAGGAAGGGGTTTGGACCGGCGTCAGGGGGCGTCGGCCTTGGCGGTCCGGCCGCCGCGCGGCTGGCGGTGGGGGAGCTGGACGCCGAAATGGGCCTCCAGCGCGTCGATCACCAGTTCCACCGTCACGTCGGGCGGGCGTTCGTCGCTGACCACGGTCAGGTCGGCCTCGGCATAGACGGGATAGCGCTGTTCCATCAGCCGGCCCAGGATGGCGCGCGGGTCGCCCTGGTTCAGGATGGGGCGGTGGGTGCGCCGCGCGGTGCGGGCGACCAGGACGTCCAGTTCGGCGCGCAGCCAGACCGAAAGGCCGTACTGCCGGATGGCGGCGCGGGTGTCCGGGTCCATGAAGGCGCCGCCGCCGGTCGCCAGGATGTGCACCGGCTCGTCCTTCAGCAGGCGGGTGATGATGCGGCGCTCGACGGAGCGGAAGACCGGCTCGCCGTCGCGGGCGAAGATCTCGGCGATGGTGCAGCCGGCTGCGGCCTCGATCTCGGTGTCGGCGTCGCGGAAGGGCAGGTGGAGCCGTGTCGCCAGCCGGCGCCCGATGGCGCTCTTGCCGGCGCCCATCAGCCCGACCAGCACCACGGTGCGCGGCAGCAGCGGTGCCTTGTCCTCCGCCGCTCCGCCCCCCGTCTCCGGAAGCAGGGCCGTCATCGCCTTGTGCAATCCCGTCACATCCATCTGATCCGCCACCCGTACCCGCAACTCCGCTGTCCGCCCGATCCAGCGGGACAGCCGTCATACCGCTGAAACAGACAACACTCATACCCGCCGAAAGCTGGCCGGCACAAGCGCGCTCCCAGGCGCCCTCCCGGAAAGCTGGCCCGGAAAGCCCGTCCGGAAAGCCGGCCTGAAAAGCCAGGTGGGCGGGTTGCGCGGCGGTCCAACCTGTGGCTACACTGCGCCGCCGCCGAACGGTGTCTCCGTCGGCGGTGCTCCCGGTCGCCGGGTCCGCCGCGGCCGGGGTGCGGATGCTTTAGCAGAAAAGCCATTGCTTGTCCCAAGCCCTGCGACTGCCGGGCATGGTAGCTCCGCTCCGATCCGCTGTTTTCCGACACAACGCGTCCTTGGTGCCATGAGCCGGTTTCTCTCGATCCTCATCGTCCTGCTGTTGCTGGTGATCGCCGGTGGCATGGTTTTCCTCGCCTCGTGGGACCTGCCGGCTCCATCGAAGACGGTGGAGAAGGTTCTGCCGGATGAGCGCTTCCCGCGCTGAACCCCGACCATCGGCCGGGGCCGTTCCGCATTCGGGCTCCCCGTTTTCGGCCACCCTGCTGCTGGCCGGATTGCTGGCGGCCGGCTGGACGGCAAGCGGCTGGATGGCGTCCGCCGCGGCGCAGGTCGTCGGCCCGCCGATCCGGCTGACGCCTGACGCCGGGATGCAGGCGCCTGCTTCCTCCCAGTCTCCCTCTCCGCCCCCTGCCGCGACACCTGCGGCTGCGCCCGTCGTCGTTCCGGCCTACCCGCCCGCGGTCGTCCCGCCGCCGTCCGTGTCCCCCGTGGTGGCGCGGCCGGCGCCGGTCGCGCGCGAGGCGCTGGGTGCGCCCGATCCGGACGGGGCGGGCACGCTGAGCGGGCTGCAGGGGCTGGGTGCCGACCCCTGGCGCGGCATCGGCCGGGCGGAGCTTCTGCCGCTGATCGCCGCCCTTCCGGTCGACACCCCCTCCCCCACCGTCAAGGCGCTGGAACGCCGGCTGCTGCTGAGCGCCGGGTCGCCGGCCGTGGCCGAAGGGGAGGTGCCGCCGCCCCGCCGCTTCGGCGCGCTCCGCATCGAGAAGCTGGCGCGGATCGGCGATCCCGCCGGAGCGGCCGATCTCGCGGCGCTGCTGCCTGCGGCGCTGGCGGCGGACGAGGCGGCGGCGAAGGCGCTGACCGATGCGGAACTGGTGCGCGGCGGCCTGGACTGCACCCGCGCGCTCGCCCGCGGCAAGAGCTTCGCCTCCGCCTACTGGACCAGGCTGGCGCTGTTCTGCCACGCCCGCGTCGGCAACCGCGCCGGCACGGACGAGGCGCTGGCGAGCCTACGGAGCGGCGCCCGGCGGTCCGACCCGTTCCTGATGGTGGCCGACGCCCTGGCCGGCGCCGCGCCGCCCCCTGCCCGCTCGCTGATCCTGCAGGGCGATCCCGACGGGCTGGCGCTGACGCTGGCCGCGATGCGGACGGCGCGGATCGGGATTCCGCCCGACCGGCTGCCGCTGGACAATCCGCCGGCTCTGGCCGCCATCGCCACCAACCCGTCCACCGATCCCGCCACCCGCGCCGCTGCCGGGGAACGGGCGGCGGCCTCCCTGTTCCTCGACCCCCGCCAGCTGCTCGACCTCTATGTCCAAGTGCCGCCGTCGGGCGATGAACTGCTGCGGGTGAGGGACATCGCCCGGCGCGACCGCGGCGCCCGCACCCGCGCCCTGGTCCATCAGGCGATGGCGGCGGCGATGGACGGGCAGCGCCGCGTCGCGCTGGCCTCCCTGGCGGTGGAGCTGGTGGACCCGCGCCTGCGCGCCGGGCCGGTCGGCGGCGGCGCGGCCGGGCTGCTCGACACCGTGTCGCCGAGCGGGGACGCCGCGACCCTGGCCCCGGCGGCGGCACGGCTCTATTACGCGCAAGGGCGCCTCGATCAGGCGCGGCGCTGGCATGATCTGGCCCTGCGCAGCGGGCGGAGCGCCGACACCGCCTGGCTGTGGCCGCTGGCGGTCGTGGCGACAGGGCGCGGCGCCGAGGATCCGCGCGCGCTGACCGCCTGGCTGGAGGAGGCTTTGCGCGGTGCCGACGGTCCTGCCCGCAGCCGCATCGCCGGGCAGCTGGCCCTTCTGCAGGCGACAGGCGTGATGGTACCGGACGAGGCCTGGATGCAGGCCACCGACGGCGCCGGTCCGCCCAGCGGCAGCGATGCCGGGGTCGATCCGGCGCTGTGGCAGCGGCTGGGCGATGCCGCCGCCGGCGGGCGGGTCGGCGAGACGGTGGTCGCCGCCCTGCTCCTGCTGGGGGAGGCCGGGCCGGCCGGCCTGCCGCCGGTGGTCACCGCGCGGGTGGCGGCCAACCTGAAGGCTGTCGGGCTGGAGCCGGACGCCCGCGCCCTCGCCCGCGAAGCGATGGCGGCCATCGCCGGACCCGCCGTTCCCGATTCCGCCTTTTCCGAGCGGGGCGCGCAATGACCTCATGCACCGAAAGCCTGCCACGACGATGACCGCCACCAAGAGTCCCGCCAAGCGTCGCGGCCGGCCGTGCAAGCCGCGCCCGCTCGCCACCTCCCCGCATCTGGACGCCTTCCTCGACATGCTGACGGCGGAGCGCGGGGCGGCGGTGAACACGCGGCTGGCTTATGAGCGCGACCTCGCCGATCTGGGACGCTGGCTCGCCCAGCGCAGCGTGGCGCTGGAGGCGGCCGGCACCGAGGATCTGCGGGCCTATCTGGCGGTGCAGAGCAAGGACGGCGCCCCGCGCACGGTGGCGCGGCGGCTGTCGGCGATGCGGCAGTTCTACCGGTTCCTGCTGTCGGAAGGCCGGCGGGTCGACGATCCCGCCTCCCCGCTCGACAGCCCCAAGCAGGGCCGCCCGCTGCCCAAGATCCTGACGGAGGCGGAGGTCGGCGCCATGCTGTCCACCGCCGAGGCGCGCGGCGGGCCGGAAGGGTTGCGGCTGGTGGCTTTGCTGGAGGTGCTCTATGCCACCGGCCTGCGCGTGTCGGAGCTGGTCGGCCTGCCGATGACCGCCATCATGCGGGACGGCCGCGGCCTGCTGGTGCGCGGCAAGGGCGGCAAGGAGCGGATGGTCCCGCTGTCCGACCCGGCGCTGGCGGCGCTGGCCGCCTACATCCCCTTGCGCGGCCATTTCATTCCGCCGGCCGCCGGTGCCGAGGCCGGGCACAGCCCCTTCCTGTTCCCGTCACGCAGCTCCGCCGAAGGGCACCTGACCCGCCAGCGCTTCGCCCAGCTGCTGAAACAGCTGGCCATTGATTCCGGCATCGACCCGGAGAAGGTCAGCCCGCACGTCCTGCGCCATGCCTTCGCCACCCATCTGCTGGATCATGGCGCCGATTTGCGGTCAGTCCAGAAGATGCTGGGCCATGCCGACATCGCGACGACGCAGATCTACACCCATGTGGTGACGGAGCGGCTGAAGAAGGTCATGCACGACCACCACCCGCTCGCCCGCCGCAGGGTGGAGGAGCCGTCTGAGGGGTAGTGGAGGTAAGGATGGGGTGGGAGGTGCGGGCTTCGATTGCCCCCACCCCAACCCTCCCCCGCTGGGCGGGGGAGGGGGCAAGTGGTTGATCAGTAAGGTGGCGGCAGTCCCTCCCCCGCCCAGCGGGGGAGGTTAGGTGGGGGCATCGTCAGCCCGCACCTCCCCCGATCCTTACTTCTTCTCCAGCATCAGCGTGCCCTGGCGGGACACCTTGTTCTTGATCTTGTCGGCCAGCAGGGCCAGCGCCCAGGGCAGCTGAACCTCCATCTCGACGCTGTCGTCCAGCACGTCGATGTGGCCGGCGATGGTCTGGGCCAGCGCCACGACGCGGAAGTTCAGGCGGTCGTCGGTCCAGCTGTCGTCGACGCTGGCCGCCACGGCACTGAGACGGGCCCGCGCCTCGCCCATGCCGTCGACCAGCCGGCGCTTGGCCTCCGCCCGGCCGAGCGAATGGGGGATGGACAGGGTCAGGGGCTTGGGCATCGTCGGCGGCTCCGCACTGCACGGGATCGGATGGACAAGGATAACGCCGGCGGCGGGGCTTGGGTCCCGGTCACCCGGCCTTCACGCCGTTGGCGGGCGCGCGCACCGGCATGATGCAGCGGACATGGGCACTGCGGTAGACGCCGGTGCCGCCGGATTCATCCAGTTCCAGCCGGCCGCCATGCAACTCCATCACGTTGCGCGCCAGCGAGACGCCGAGTGCGGCCGCACCCTGCGGATCGGCGTCCGGCGGAGCGGCGCCGCTGACCGACAGGGTGATGCTGCCGTTCAGCCGTTCGCCGGCCAGCCGGATGCGGCGGTCGTGCGGCGGGTTGCGGATGGCACCGACCACCAGGGTGAACAGCGCCTGCTTCAGCCGCTTGCCGTCTCCCTCGATCTCGCCCAATGCCTCCGGTGCCACGACCTCCATGCGCAGTCCTTCGCGCCGGGCCCATTCGCGGGTGAGGCTGGCCACCGAGTCGAGCAGGTCGGGCAGGCTGACCGTCTCGCGTTCCAGCGTGTTCACGCCGGCCCCCAGGCTGGTCAGGTCGACGACGTCGTCGATCAGTTCCAGCAACCGCTCTCCGGCCGTCAGCATGCTGCGCACATACTCCATCTGCCGGGCGTTGAGTTCGCCGAAATACTGGTTCGCCAGCACCTCGGCAAAGCCGATGATGCCGTTCAGCGGCGTGCGCAGATGGTGGGAGACGTTGGCGATGAACTCGCTCTTCAACTGGTCGGCAGCCTCGAGCGCGGCGTTGGAGGCCCGCAGCGCCGTCTCCAGCCGGGCGCCGTCGGTCACGTCCAGATAGCTGTTCAGCACCGCCCCGTCGGGCAGCGGGAGGGTGGAGAACTCCACCACCGACCCGTCGCTGCGCTCCACCCGGCCGGAGCGGACGCTGCGTTCCAGCGTGGCGCCGATCAGTTCCTCCTTCAGGGCTTCCCAGCCGGAGGCGGCGGCCTCGCCGGCCTTGTCCGGCGGCGCGATCTCCAGCAGCGGGCGCATGCGTTCGAAGACGTCAGCGATGTGCGGTTCGCCGTGCAGGTCGCCGTCCGCCAGATCCCAGATGCGGGCAAAGGCCGGGTTGGACAGCTTCAGCCGGCCGTCGCCGCCGAACACCGCGATGCCCTCCGCCAGATTGTCCAGCGTCTCCTGCTGCACGGCCATCAGCGTGTTGTAGGAGGATTCCAGCGCCAGCGTGTTGGTCACGTCCTCCAGGATGGTGATCAGCCCGCCTTGCGGATGGGGAGCGGCCAGATGGCGCAGCGTGGTGCCGTCGGGCAGGTGCAGCATCTCCTCCAGCGGTTCCACCAGATGGGTGTAGCGGGTCAGGCGCTCGCGCTTGAAGGTCTGGTAGTCGGCATATTCCGGCAGGCGGCGGCGGGCGCGCAGCTCCTCCAGCAACTCGGCGTTGGTGGGTTCGGTGCGCAGCCACGCCTCGTCCAGGTCCCACAGCCGGGCATAGGCCTGGTTGAAGAAGGTCAGGCGGGTGTCGGGACCGAAGATGGCGATGGCGGTGCCGAGCCGTTCCAGCACCTCTGCATGGGCGGTCAGGTGGCGGTCCAGTTCGCCGCGCAGTTCCTCCAGCGGGGTCAGGTCCAGGGCATAGCCGACCACCAGCGTGCCGCCGCCGTCGGTCAGCGGCAGCGGCGCTTCCGTCACCTCCAGCAAACGGCGTTCGGTGCCGATCACCACGGGTGCGCGGTCGGACTGGGCGAAGCCGCCGCTGCGCGCCCGTTCGGCCAGGGCCGGACCGGTGGCGGTCAGTTCACGTCCTTCCGTCACCACGTTGTCCGGATCGCTGTCGACGGCGCGGGCATAGGCGCGATTGCACCAGGACAGCCGTAAGGAGCGGTCGCGCATCCACACCGGGATCGGCAGGGCGTCGGCCATCGCCTGCAGCTCCGCAAGGCGGGAGCGGGCGACCCCGGTTTCCTTCTCGTGACGGCGGGTCGCGTCCTGCGCGGCGTCGCGGGCGATGGTGACGTCCTCGATCCACACCACGTCGCAGCAGCTGTCGCCGGCACAGCCGCGCCGGCCGGTCAGCACCAGTCGCCGGCCATCCGGCGCCAGCCCTTCGCACCGGAAAGGCTCGCCGTCGCGGCGCAGGCGGGCAAGGGCGGCAGCGAAGTCTGGCGACGGCACCGCGTCCGGCAACGCGTCGGCCTTGGAGATGTCCAGCAGGGCCGCCGCCTCGTCCGACAAGGCGCCCCCGCCCGATTCGGTCCAGGCGCACCAGGGATAGGGAGAGGCGGCGAGCATCGCCCGCCAGCGGTCGCGGTCTGCGGCTGCATGTTCGGCCTCGCGCCGGGTTTCCTTGTTCCAAAAGAAGCCAGCGAAACCGACCACGCTTTCCACCCCCGGATCGCCGGGCTTGTCGACGGCCCGGCTGAATCAGTCGAAATGAATCAAGATATCCAGAGTAGTTCAGCCATACCCCACCGACAAGCAACTCGCGTCCACCGTGCGCCTTTTCGGGTTGCCCTTCCCGTCCAGGTAGATTTCGCCCCAACACGTCCGGTCACGCTATGCTCTCTTCCGGCTGGGGCACCGTCTCTTTCGTGTGACGGAGCTCGTGAATCGCTTTTTCGACCTCCGGGAAGGCAGCGGCCATCGCGTGGGCATGGCGTTCCACCTCCTCCAGCTGCGCGTTCACGATCGCGCGCTCCAGCGCGGTGCAGGCGGCGGCCAGCACCCGCGCGCCCGCGGTGCGTGCCGCCCCGGCGGCGGAATGGGCGGCCGCCCGTGCCTCCTCCATCTCCCCGGCGTCGAGCGCCTGCCGCACCCGGTCCAGGGTGGGCCGCGTCGTTTCGATGAAGAAGTCCATCATGTCCAGCGTGCCGCCATCGATGCCGTCCTCCCGGCCTCCGCCGAAGGTCTCGCGAAGGTGGTCGAGGTCGAGCACCGGCAGGGCCGAGTCGTCGGGCGGGTGGGAGGGTTGCGGTCCCGGCGGCACCTTCGCCTCCGGCGGGCGGGGAGGGGGGTCGAGCCGCCGGGCCAGCACCTGCGACAGCTGGGCGAGCGTCACCGGCTTGGCGAGGTAATCGTCCATGCCGGCGGCCAGACAGCGCTCCATCTCGCCGGACAGCGCATTGGCGGTCATGGCGACGATGGCGGTGCGCCGGCCGGTCCCGACCTCCTCCGCCCGAATGCGGCGGGCAAGCTCGTAGCCGTCCATCACCGGCATGTGGCAGTCGGTGATGACCAGCCGGTGGCGGCCGGCCCGCCATGCCGCCAGCGCCTGCTCCCCATCGGCCGCCAGATCCACCGCGCAGCCCAGGCGGCGGAGCTGGCGCAGAACGACCTGCTGGTTGGTCGGATGGTCTTCCGCCACCAGGACCGGGCCGCGGGCCGGCGGGCTGCCACGCTCTCCCTCTCCCGTGCCGGCCGGGATGGCGAGCGGCTGTCCGGACCGCTCCGCAGCGGCATCCGGGGCGGCATCCGGGGCGGCATCCGGGACGCCGGCACGGTCCGCGTCGGGTGCTGCACGGCCGGTCAGGAGGGCGGCGGCGCGGATCAGGGCGGCGCGGTGGACCGGCTGGGCCAGCCCGCCCGGTCCGCCGTGGGGCGAAGCGGCCGCGGGACCGTTTCCCCGCCCGTCGCCCAGCAGCAGCCGCGGCAGTCCGGGTCCGCAGGCGCCGGCCAGCGGTTCCAGACGTCCGGCCATCGCCCCGCTGGTGACCAGCAGCCCCACCCCCCCGCGCCCCAGTCGGGACGCCGCATCGGCCACCGTGGCGGCGGCGGTCACCGTCGCCCCACCCTGCTCCAGGTATCGGGCCAGCACGTCGCGCTGCACGTCATCCTCGTCGGCGACCAGCACGGCCAGTCCGGCCAGCGGCGCCGGGGCGGGCAAGACGGGATCCTCCCCCCGCGGCAGATCCACCGTGAACCAGAAGGTCGACCCTCGGCCGGGGACCGACTCAAGGCCGATCCGTCCGCCCATCCGTTCGATCAGGCGGGTGCAAATCGCCAGCCCCAGCCCGGTGCCGCCGAAGCGCCGGGTGGTGGAACTGTCGGCCTGACTGAAGGGCTGGAACAGCCGGGCCTGCCCCTCCGGCCCGATGCCGATGCCGGTGTCCTCCACCGCCACATGCAGGCTGACATGATCCTGACGCGTGGACCCGGCGGCATGGACGCGCAGCACCACGCGGCCGCGGTCGGTGAATTTGATGGCATTGCCGGTCAGGTTGAACAGGATCTGGCGCAGCCGGCCCGAATCGCCGCGCAGCCGCGCCGGCACCGACCGGTCGATGTCGCAGATCAGGGCCAACCCCTTCTGGTGGGCCTGGGGCGCCAGAAGGTCGGCCACCCCCTCCACCAGTTCGGCCGGGCGCAGGTCGAGTTCCTCAAGGTCCAGCTTCCCGGCCTCGATCTTCGACAAATCCAGGATGTCGTCGATGATCCGCAGCAGCGCGGCCCCGCTCTCCCGCATGGTGGAGACCAGCGTGCGCTGCTCCTCGTCCAGCGGGGTCAGCGCCATCAGTTCCAGCATGCCGAGCACGCCGTTCATCGGGGTGCGGATCTCGTGGCTCATGGTCGCCAGGAATTCCGCCTTCGACCGGGCGGCGATCTCCGCCTGTTCCTTGGCGGCGCGCAACGCCTCTTCCGCCTGCTTGCGCGCGGTGATGTCGTAGCTCCAGGCCAGCACCGCCGGCTCGCCCTCGAAGCTGGTGCGCTGGAGCGTCTGCAGGGCCCAGACCCGGCTGCCGTCCGGCCGGTCGACCGCCACCTCCGCGTCGCGCACCACCACGCCGCCCGCCTCCACCTCATGCCCCAGCCCTTGCACTTGCCCCTGCCCCTGCCCCTGCCCCGCTCCGCCCCGGCTGATGCTGGCGCCCGGCAGCGCCAGCGCGTGGCGGCTGCCGACGAACGCGTCCAGCGGCCGGCCGGCCAGCTCGGCGGCGCGGGCATTGGCGAAGGCGACGGTGCCGTCGGTGCGGCCGATGGAGACGCCGACCGGGCTCTGCTCCAGGATGGTGCGCAGCCGCCGCTCGCCGTCGGCCAGCGCGCTTTCGCGGGCGCGGATGGTGGTGACGAAATAAGCCAGCGCGCGGGCCATCTCGCCGATCTCGTCCCGGCTGCCGGACGGGGTGGCGGGGGGCAGGTCGAGGTCGGGCATCGCCGCCGGCTCGGCCGTCTCCACCGCCTGCATGGCGCTGCGCAGCCGGCGCAGCCGCGCCACCACGTTGCGGTGGATGTAGGCGAAAATCGCGGCGGCGCCCAGGATGGACAGCAGCGCCATGGCGATGACCGCCCGCTCGCCGTCGCGGATCACCCGCTCGAATTCGGATGAGCGGCGGGCGACGTCCTGCTCCACCGCCAGGAAATAGTCGGACACGATGCCGACCAGCTGGTCCGACACCGCCTGATTGCGTGCAGCCGACCGCTTGACCGCCCGCTGCAGCGACAGCTCCGCCGCGCGCAGGGTGAACAGGGGGGATCGCCCGAAGGCCGCCTCCTCCACCTCGCGCTGCAGCGGCTGCAGCCGGGCGGCGCGGTCCGGCGGCAGCAGGGCCAGCGCCGCGGCGGCATTGTCCAGCGCCATGCGGGTCTCGGCCTGGAATCCGTCCAGCTGGCCGTCGCGGTCGGCGCGCAGGGCGGCCAGCAGCGTGGTGGCCGCCGCAGTCAGGTCCCGGCGCCAGCGTTCCAGCGCGTCGCGGCTGCGCTCCGCCGCCTCGGCATCCGGAAGGCCGGAGCGCGTCTCCATCGGCCAGGGCGCCTCCTCCTCCCGCGACTCGGCGGCGCCGAGCCGGCCGGTCAGGGCGGCCAATGCCTGGGCGCGGGCGTTCGTCTCCGCAGTCAGGGCCAGCTGCTGCCGGACCTGGGCGTTCAGGGTCAGCAGCGTGCCGACCAGCTCGTTCTTGCGGCGGTCGAGTTCGCCCAGATCGGCCTGACCACCGTTTCCTTGGCCAATGTTTGCCTGGCCGCCATTCGCCTGGGAACCGCTGCCTTGGCCGCCGCTCCCTTGCCCGCCGTGTGCGATCAGCCGGGCCATCAGCTGTTCCAGCCGGACGATCTGGTCGCCCATCCGCGCCATCACCGCCTCGCGCGCGGTCTGGTCCTGGGCGGCGACCAACGCGGGGGCGATGGCGGCCACGGCGCCGCTCTGCTGCACCAGCTGCGCGGCGGCGACCAGCCCCGGCACCTTGGCGGTGGCGATCTGCTCGTAGCCCTGGTGGAAGCGGGAAAACAGCGAGACGGCGACGACGCTGGTCGCCGCGGCCAGCCCGCCGATGACCGTCAATCCTGCCAGGATGCGGAACGCCACGCTCCGCCGGGGACTCCGCATGACCACCCCCTCGCCCGCCGCCAGTGCCGGAGGGGGTGCTTCGCCCGCTGCGTCATACCCCTTCCGGCGCGGCGATCATGCCACAGAAACGAAGGCGGGGGATGGAGTTCTCAGGCGACGCCGGTGGACCCGAAGCCGCCGGTGCCGCGCGCGGTCTCGTCCAGCGACGTGACTTCGATCAGCGCCGCCTGGGGGGCCGGGGCGATCACCGCCTGGGCGATGCGGTCGCCGCGGGCGATGGTGAAGGGCTCTTCCCCCAGATTGATCAGGCAGACGCCGACCGGCCCACGATAGTCGCAGTCGACGGTGCCCGGCGTGTTCAGCACCGTCACGCCGTTCTTCACCGCCAGACCGGAACGCGGCCGGATCTGCATCTCCCATCCCGCCGACAGTCCGACGGCGAAGCCGGTCTGCACCAGCATCCGCTTGCCAGGAGCCAGCACGGCGGGCTCATCCGCCGGCACCGCGGCGCGCAGGTCGAAGCCGGCGGCGCCCTCGGTGGCGTAGGAGGGCAGCGGCAGGTCGTCGTTGCCGGGCAGGCGGAGGAAGGCGACGGTGGGGGACATGGCAATTTCCTGAGTTTGACTGTCGGGTGGAGGCACCGGGTAGACGCTACTTCCCTGCGAAATGCCCCGCCACCGCCTCTGCCAGCCGGGCGGCGACGGCGTCCTTGGGCATGGTGGGCCAGGATTCGGTGCCGTCGGCGCGGATCAGGTGGACGGTGTTGTCGCTGCCGCCGAAGGTGCCGGTGCCGGGGGAGACGTCGTTGGCGACGATCCAGTCGCAGCCCTTGCGGGCGCGCTTGGCGGTGGCGTAGGCCAGCACGTCGCCGGTCTCCGCCGCGAAGCCGACCACCAGCGCCGGGCGGCCCTCCCCGGGCCTGGACAGGGTGGCGAGGATGTCGGGGTTCTCGGTCAAGGCCAGTGCCGGCGGGCCGCCGCCGTCCTTCTTCAGCTTGCGGTCGGATGGGCCCTCGACGCGCCAGTCGGCGACCGCGGCGGCGCAGACCGCGATGTCGGCCGGCAGCGCCGCCTCGCAGGCCGCCAGCATCTCGCGCGCCGTCTCGATATGGACGACGCTGCAGCCGGCGGGGTCGGGCAGGCGGGTCGGGCCGCTGACCAGAGTCACCGCCGCCCCCAGCTTCGCCAGGGCCGCGGCGATGGCGTGCCCCTGCTTGCCCGACGAGCGGTTGGCGATGTAGCGCACCGGGTCGATCGGCTCGTGCGTCGGGCCGCTGGTCACGATGGCGCGGCGGCCGGTCAATGGGAGGCCGGCGAGAGGGCGATGCGAGTCCTCCGCGAAAATCGTGGCGATGGCGTCGATGATCTCCATCGGCTCGGCCATGCGGCCGGGGCCGTATTCGTTGCAGGCCATCACGCCCTCGTTCGGGCCGACGCGCCGGACGCCGCGGCTTTCCAGCAGCGCCATGTTGGCCTGGGTCGCGGCATGCTGCCACATCCGCACATTCATGGCGGGGGCGACCAGCACCGGCTTGTCGGTGGCCAGCAGGACGGTGGCGGCCAGATCGTCGGCCATGCCGGCGGCCATGCGCGCCAGCAGGTTGGCGGTGGCCGGCGCCACCACCAGCAGGTCGGCCTCGCGCGACAGGCGGATGTGGCCCATCTCCGATTCGTCGGTCAGCGACCACAGGTCCCGGTAGACGGTGTCCTCGGTCAGCGCCTGGACCGACAACGGCGTGACGAAGCGGGCGCCGGCCTCGGTCAGCACCGCGCGCACCGTCACGCCCCGTTCGCGCAGGCGACGGATCAGGTCCAGGCTCTTGTAGGCGGCAATGCCGCCGGCGATGACCAGCAGCACGCGCTTGCCGGCCAGAATGGCGTAATCGGCCATGGCGAACCCCCCTCGTCCCGACACCTCGATGTCCGCTGCTGATAGTTCATCGCGCCTCCCCCGGCAAGCGGCGGCACCGCGACATATCCGGTCCGGCAGGGATATCCCTGTGTGGATATCGATGCGCCCGCCGGCCAGTGCATGCGCGTGGGGGTGGGATTTTCAGAAATATCTGTTAGACAATAGGACCAGCCCTGCCCCTACCTCTGCGTGTCGCCCACAGCATGCCGCCCGGTTCCATCCCCGTCCTGCTGATCGAAGACACGCCGTCGCTGGCCCGTGTCTATGCGGAATACCTGAAGAAGGAATCCCACACCGTCATCTCGGTGGAGACGGGGGCCGACGCGCTGGCGCAGCTGAACGACGGCGCGCCCAAGGTGGTGCTGCTGGACCTGCAGCTGCCGGACATGAACGGGATGGAGGTGCTGAAACGCATCGACGCCCAGGCCCTGCCCTGCGCGGTCATCGTCATCACCGCCCACGGCTCGGTGAAGGCGGCGGTGGAGGCGATGCGCTACGGCGCCTATGATTTCCTGGTGAAGCCCTTCTCCGCCGACCGGCTGGTGGTGACGGTCCGCAACGCGATGGAGCGTCTGCGGCTGGCCCAGCTGGTCGACACCTTCGAGAAGGACCTGAACCGCGCCCGCTATCACGGCTTCATCGGTTCGTCGCTGGCGATGCAGGCGGTCTACCGCATCGTCGACAGCGCCGCCTCCTCGCGCGCCACCGTCTTCATCACCGGCGAGTCGGGCACCGGCAAGGAGGTTTGCGCCGAGGCGATCCACCGCCAGAGCCAGCGGGCGGCAAGGCCCTTCATCGCCATCAACTGCGGCGCCATCCCGAAGGATCTCATGGAAAGCGAGATCTTCGGCCATGTGAAGGGCAGTTTCACCGGGGCGGTGTCCGACCGCGAGGGCGCGGCGTCGCGCGCCGACGGCGGCACCCTGTTCCTGGACGAGATCTGCGAACTGGCGCCCGACCTGCAGACCAAGCTGCTGCGCTTCATCCAGACCGGCACCTTCACGCCCGTGGGCGGGTCGAAGCTGGAGAAGGTCGACCTGCGCATCGTCTGCGCCACCAACCGCGACCCCCTGCGCGAGGTGGAGGAGGGACGGTTCCGCGAGGATCTGTACTACCGCCTGCACGTCATCCCCATCCACCTGCCGCCGCTGCGCGAGCGCGAGGACGACGTGCTGGGGATCGCCCGCCATTATCTGGCGGAATTCGCGAAGGAGGAGAAGAAGGGCTTCACCAGCTTCTCCCCCGAAGCGCAACAGGCGCTGCGCCATTACCACTGGCCGGGAAATGTCCGGCAGCTGCAGAATGTCGTGCGCATCGTCGCGGTCCTGCATGACGGCGACACGGTGACGCCGGAGATGCTGCCGCCGCCGCTGGGCACGCCGCAGCCCGTGGTTCCCGCCGCAGCACCCGCCCTGGCGGCGGGCGGTGCCGCCCCGGCGCCGCGCCCGCATGTCCCCCCCTCCCCCGACTCCATCAAGCCCCTGTGGGAGGTGGAGAAGGACGCCATCGAGGATGCCATCGCCGCCTGCGACGGCAACATCCCGCGCGCCGCCGCCCTGCTGCAGATCAGCGCGTCCACGATCTACCGCAAACGTCTGGCCTGGCAGGCCGAAGGGAAGCTCTAACCCTTTATTTCGGCAAGGATTTCCTGAAGAAGTCGGGAAGCCGTCAAGAAATGGGCTAATACCCTTCGACAAAGTCCCGTCGCCTTGGTCGTAATTCCACTCGGGATTTCGTCATCCTTTGTCCTATGCCGTGAGACGGAATTGCCCGCAACCACAGCATGCGGCTAGCCTCCCCGCACAATGTCTTGGTTCCGCTTGCCCGGCAGACCTCATGGCGCGGCCGATGCCGGCGATTCTGGACCAATCCGTTTTGCTAAAGACTTGTCTCGCAGTGACTAGGGGGAGGCTCATGACCAACGGCACCGTAAAATGGTTCAACACCACCAAGGGGTACGGCTTCATCGCGCCGGAGGCCGGTTCGAAGGACGTGTTCGTGCACATCACCGCGGTCCAGCGCTCCGGCCTGCATGCCCTGTCGGAAGGCCAGCGCGTTCAATTCGAGGTAGAGCGCGGCAACAACGGCAAGGACTCCGCGGTGAACATCAGCGTCGTCGAGTGACGGGTCCCCGCTGAGTCAGACCGGATACCCGGCGGCGCGGTAGGCCGCGATGGCATCCCCGGCCAGCCGGGGAATCTCGCCGCGCAGCCCTTCCACCGTGTCCGCCGCCCCGTCTCCCCGCCTTTCAGCTCCTTCCGCCCCAAGCGAGGCCCGGCAGGCCATCTCCAACGCGCGTGCGGCGCTGCACAGGGCGCGGGCGCCGAAGGTCCCGGCGGTGCTTTTCAGCGTGTGCGCCTCGCGCGTCAGGACGGCGGGGTCGGTCTCCGCCATGATGCGCGCCACCCGCTCCCCCGTTTCCTCCACGAACTGCCGCAGCACGTCGGCCAGCAACTCCGCATCCAGATCCTGGGCCAGCTGGGCCAGCACCTCGCGGTCCAGCACCTCGCCCGCCGCTTCGGGAGCTGCCGCTGCGCAGGGGCCGAAACCGGCCGATCCGCCGGCGGGTGGCTCGGAGCACAGGGACAGGCGCAGCCATTTCTCCACCGTCTCCAGCAGCAACGCCCGGTCCACCGGCTTGGCGACATGGTCGTTCATGCCGGCGTCCTGGCAGCGGACGCGGTCGGCCTCCTCGGTGTCGGCGGTCATGGCGACCACCGGCACCCGGCCGGCCGGCCCCGGCAGGTCGCGCAGCAGCCGCGTGGCGGTCAGCCCGTCCATCTCCGGCATCGACAAGTCCATCAGGATCAGGTCATAGCCGCCGGCCTGCGCCGCCATCACCGCTTCCAGCCCATTGTTGGCGGTGTCGGCGCGGTGGCCGGCCTGGGCAAGGATGGCGGTGACCAGCATCTGGTTCAGCGGACTGTCCTCCACCACCAGAATCCGGCGGGGAACCGGCTGGAGATCCGTGGGGAGAAGCGACGGCGGCGTCCGCTGCGTCATCGGAAGCATGCTCCGCAATAAAGGAGGCGCCAGTGTAAGGGCGCGGCCTTGTCCATGCAAAGCCCCGCTCCATGTTTGCGGACGGGTGGAAATCGCGGATTTCCGTGGCCCGGCGCTTCAAATCGGCGCGTCCCACCGGTATGGTGGCGCGCTTGGCCGGCGTCCGGACCCGATGCCGCCCGCAAGACCGAGCCCTATCCCGGCTTTCCTTCGACTTCAGGCAGTGCCGCAGACGATGACCAAACTGAACACCTACCGCTCCGGTCCCGACGAGCGCGGGCATTTCGGAATCTTTGGCGGCCGTTTCGTCGCCGAGACGCTGATGCCCCTGATCCTGGAGGTCGAGAAGGCCTATCGCGAGGCGCGGGCCGATCCCGCCTTCGAAGGCGAGATGCGCCAGCAGCTGAAGCAGTATGTCGGCCGCCCCAACCCGCTCTATTACGCCGAGCGCCTGACCGAGCAGCTGGGCGGGGCCAAGATCTACTTCAAGCGCGAGGAGCTGAACCACACCGGCGCGCACAAGATCAACAACTGCATCGGCCAGATCCTGCTGGCCCGGCGCATGGGCAAGACCCGCATCATCGCCGAGACGGGCGCCGGCCAGCACGGCGTGGCGACCGCGACGGTCTGCGCGCTCTACAACATGCCCTGCGTCATCTACATGGGCGAGACCGACATCGCCCGCCAGCAGCCCAACGTTTTCCGCATGAAGCTGCTGGGCGCCGAGGTCCGTCCCGTGACGTCGGGCAGCGGCACGCTGAAGGACGCGATGAACGAGGCGCTGCGCGACTGGGTCACCAACGTCTCCGACACCTTCTACATCATCGGCACCGCCGCCGGCCCGCACCCCTATCCCGCCATGGTCCGCGATTTCCAGTCGGTGATCGGCGACGAGGTGCGCACCCAGATGCAGGAACAGGAAGGCCGGCTGCCCGACAGCCTGGTCGCCTGCGTCGGCGGCGGGTCGAACGCCATCGGCCTGTTCCACCCCTTCCTGGACGACTCGTCGGTGCAGATGATCGGCGTCGAGGCCGCCGGCCGCGGCATCGAGAAGGGGCCGCTCGACCATGCCGCCTCGATCAACGGCGGCCGTCCCGGCGTGCTGCACGGCAACCGCACCTACCTGCTGCAGGACGAGGACGGCCAGATCCTGGAAGGCCACTCGATCTCCGCCGGCCTCGACTATCCCGGCATCGGGCCGGAGCACAGCTGGCTGCATGACGTCGGCCGCGTCGAATACGCCTATGCCACCGACCAGGAGGCGCTGGACGCCTTCCAGCTCTGCGCCCGCACCGAGGGCATCATCCCGGCGCTGGAATCTGCCCACGGCCTTGCCGAAGTGATCAAGCGCGCACCGAAACTGCCCAAGGACCACCTGATGGTGCTGTGCCTGTCGGGCCGCGGCGACAAGGACATCTTCTCCGTCGCCAAGCATCTGGGAGTGGAACTGTGAGTGCCGACATGAAGAGTGCCGATGTTGGGGCCGATGGCCGCATCGCCCGCCGTTTTGCCGCGCTGAAGGCGGAGGGACGCGCCGGTCTGGTCACCTTCATCACCGCCGGCGACCCCGATCCCGCCGTGTCGCAGTCGGTGCTGAACGGCCTGCCGGCCGCCGGCGCCGACCTGATCGAACTGGGCATGCCCTTCACCGATCCGATGGCCGACGGCCCGGCGATCCAGGCCTCTTCGCTGCGCGCGCTGAAGGCCGGGATGACGGTGCGCAAGACGCTGGAGATGGTCCGCGGCTTCCGCAAGCAGGATGCCGACACGCCGATCATCCTGATGGGTTATTTCAACCCGATCCACGCCTATGGGGTGGAGCCCTTCCTGGCCGACGCGCGCGCGGCCGGGGTGGACGGCCTGATCGTCGTCGACCTGCCGCCGGAAGAGGACGAGGAGCTGTGCATCCCGGCGGTGCAGGCCGGCGTCAGCTTCGTCCGACTGACGACGCCGACCACCGACGAGGCACGCATGCCGGCCGTGATGCGCAACACGTCGGGCTTCGTCTATTACGTGTCGATCGCCGGCATCACCGGCACCGCCAGCGCGTCGAACACCGCTATCGACGCGGCGGTCGCCCGGCTGAAGCGCCACACCGACCTGCCGGTCGCCGTCGGCTTCGGCATCAAGACGCCGGACCAGGCCGCCGAGGTCGCCCGCGTCGCCGACGCCGCCGTGGTCGGCTCCGCCATCGTCACCCGTCTGGCCGATGGTCTGGACGTATCCGGCGGTGTCAAGCCGGGCACGGTCGAGGACGTGCTGGCCTTCGTCCGCGAACTGGCCGCCGGGGTGCGCGCGGCGCGGGGCTGAGGGACGGACGGTTTACAACGACGGCAAACAGCTTTACGACACCTGCAACACGATCGCTCATGGCGACGAACGGCTGAAGAGCCCGGTGCGGCACGGACCCGATGTCCAGCCGGCGCCGGGCTTCGGCATACCGCCATGTCGTTGAAAGGCGTTCCATGAACTGGCTTACCAACTACGTCCGTCCCAAGATCCGCGCGCTCTACGCCCGCAAGGAAGTGCCCGACAACCTCTGGCACAAGTGCCCGAGCTGCGAGTCGATGCTGTTCCACCGTGATCTGGAAGAGAACCTGCACGTCTGCCAGCATTGCGGCTTCCACATGCGGCTGGACCCCATCAAGCGGCTGGAGTCGATGTTCGACGACGGCGCCTATGAGGGTGTCGAGCTGCCGAAGTCGGTCGCCGATCCGCTGAAGTTCCGCGACCAGAAGCGCTACACCGACCGCCTGAAGGAAGCCCAGACGAAGACCGGCCGCACCGACGCCATCGTGGTGGGCGAGGGGCGGATCGGCGGCCATGCCGCCGTGGTCGCCGCCTTCGACTTCGGCTTCATGGGCGGGTCGATGGGCATCGCCGTCGGCGAAGGGCTGCTGACCGCCGCCCGCCTGGCAGTGGCGAAGAACGCGCCGCTGATCGTCGTTCCGGCCTCGGGCGGCGCCCGCATGCAGGAAGGCATCCTGTCGCTGATGCAGATGCCGCGCACCACCATCGCGGTGGAGATGGTCAAGGAAGCCGGCCTGCCCTACATCGTCGTGCTGACCGACCCGACCACCGGCGGCGTCACCGCCAGCTTCGCCATGCTGGGCGACATCCACATCGCCGAGAAGGGCGCGCAGATCGGCTTCGCCGGCGCCCGCGTGATCGAGAGCACGATCCGCGAGACCCTGCCGGAAGGTTTCCAGCGCTCCGAATACCTGCTGGAACACGGCATGGTCGACATGGTCGTCCACCGCCGGGACCTGCGCCCGACGCTGGTCCGCACCATCGGACTGCTGATGACGCCGCGCATCGACGCGGTGGTGGAGGACCTCGACCTGACCGCCGTCCAGGCGGCCGACGGCGAGCCGGCCCAGATGCCCCAGTCGGCGACGCAGCCGGCCACGCAGCCAGCCACACAGGCGACTGCGGCCCAGCCGGTCGCGACGCAGCAGGCGTCCTCTCAACAGACCGCTGCCCAGCCGGCGGCTCCGGTCCAGGCCGGCGACGACTGACCGCCAACCCCCAGCCCCCGACCAGAGACGATCATGACCGACGCCTCCCTTCCGCTGGCCAATCCGCCCTCCCGGCCGGCCGCGACCCGTTCCGACCCGGTGTTGGACCGGTTGAAGGGGCTTCATCCCAAGGTCATCGACCTGTCGCTGGATAGGGTGCACCGTCTGCTGGCGGCGCTGGACCATCCGGAGCGGAAGCTGCCGCCGGTGGTCCATGTCGCCGGCACCAACGGCAAGGGATCGACGATCGCCTTCCTGCGCGCGATGCTGGAGGCGGCCGGTTACCGCGTCCATGTCTACACCTCGCCGCACCTCGTGCGCTTTCACGAGCGCATCCGGCTGGGCGGGGATCAGGGTGGGCGGCTGATCGACGACGACCATCTGGCCGCCCTGCTGGAGGAGTGCGAGATCGCCAACGCCGGCAACCCGATCACCTTCTTCGAGGTGACGACGGTCGCCGCCTTTCTCGCCTTCTCCCGTGTCCCGGCCGACGTGGTCCTGCTGGAGACCGGGCTGGGCGGGCGGCTGGACGCCACCAATGTGGTGGCGAAGCCGGCGGTGACGGCGATCACCCGCATCTCCTACGACCACCGCCAGTTCCTGGGCGACTCGCTGCTGGAGATCGGCAGCGAGAAGGCCGGCATCTTCAAGCCGGGCGTTCCGGTCGTGCTGGCCCCGCAGCCGGAGGCCGACGCGCTCAGGGCGCTGAAGCTGCGCGCCCACGCCATCGCCGCCCCCATCCAGAGCTGGTCGGTGCAGGAGCGACCGGATGGCTTCCGCTTCGAAAGCGCCAAACGGCAGCTCGACCTGCCGATGCCGGGGCTGGCCGGTGTCCACCAGATCACCAATGCCGGCGTCGCCATCGCCTGTCTGGACCACCTGCCGCTGGCCGTGGACGACGAGGCGGTGCGCAAGGGGCTCGCCACCGTCGAATGGCCGGCCCGGCTGCAGCGCCTGACCCGCGGCCCGCTGGCCGAAAGCCTGCCGCCGGGCTGGGAACTGTGGCTGGACGGCGGCCACAACGATTCGGCGGGTGAGGTGCTGGCCCGGCAGGCGGTCGACTGGTCGCGCGTCCAATCAGGCGGCGGGGCTGCCCTGCCGTTGTTCGTGATCTACGGCATGCTGTCCAGCAAGGACCCGTTCGAGTTCCTGGGCCCGCTGGCTCCCTTCACCCATTCCCTGCGCGCGGTGGCGATCCCCGGCGAGGAAGCCAGCTTCACCGCGGAGGAATCCTGCGAGACCGCCAAACTCTGCGGCATCCGCGACCATGCGGCCTCCGATGGCGTGGAGTCCGCCCTGGCCGATCTCGTGGCAAATCGTCCGGGACCGGCGCGCGTCCTGATCTGCGGCTCGCTCTATCTGGCCGGGACGGTGCTGGCGGAGAACGGCTGAGATCCGTCATTGTCGGGTGGCGGGTTTTTCCAGCCACCGGACGGGTGCGGCTCCCATGGTTCGAACGGGTTCGATGACCGCGATTCTGGCTGCCGTGCTCTTCGGCGTCAGCACGCCGCTGGCGAAGCTGCTGGTCCATGACCTGTCGCCCTGGATGTTGGCGGGCCTGCTGTATCTCGGCTCCGGAACCGGTTTGGGGCTGGTCCGGCTGGTCCGTGGGCTGGTGGTCTCGGCGGAGTGGAGCGAACGGAGCATCCGCGGCACCGAGTGGTTCTGGCTGCTGGGCGCCGTCTTGGCCGGGGGGATCGCCGCACCGGTGCTGCTGATGTCCGGCCTGGCGGCCACGCCGGCATCGAGCGCCTCGCTTCTGCTCAATCTGGAAGGGGTGTTCACCGCTCTCCTGGCGTGGTTCGTCTTCCAGGAAGGCTTCGACCGGCGGCTCGTCGCCGGCATGATCGCCATCGTCGCGGGGGCGGTCGTGCTGTCCTGGGGCGGACCGGTGGACATCGAAAGCGGTTGGGCAAACGGTTGGGCCGGCGGATGGGGAGCGGCCGCGGTTGCCGCTGCCTGCCTGATGTGGGCGGTGGACAACAACCTGACCCGCAAGGTCTCCCTGGCCGACCCCATGGACATCGCCGCCATCAAGGGGCTGGTCGCCGGGGGCGTCAATGTCGGGATCGCCCTGGCGCTGGGCGACGGCATGCCCGCCGTGCCGACGATGGTCGCGGCCATGCTGGTCGGGCTGCTGGGCTACGGCGTCAGCCTCGTCCTGTTCGTGTTCGCCCTGCGGTACATCGGCGCCGCCCGGACGGGAGCGTATTTCTCCACGGCCCCCTTCGTTGGAGGCATCGCCTCCCTGGCGATGTTCGGGGAGCCGCTGACGGTCGGGTTGGTCGTTGCGGCGGTCCTGATGGGAATAGGCGTCTGGCTGCACCTGACCGAGGACCACGACCATGAGCATGTCCACGACGAGATCGAACACGATCACCCGCATGTCCATGACGAGCACCACCAGCATGGTCACGACGGCCCGGTGACCGAGCCGCACAGCCACCGGCACCGCCACGGACGTTTGCGGCACCGGCACGCCCACTTCCCCGATGCCCACCACGTCCACACGCACTGAGGCGTGGGCCAAACCGACAGCAGGAGCCACTATGGGAAGCGTCGCCGACAAGATCGCCCGGAAGGTGGCGACCCAGATCCGCTCTAACGTCATCGACCTGTCCGCGTTTCGGGCGAGCCGGGAGCGTGCCGTTGAGGCCGGTCTCGACGGCAGCCGCTTCAAGGACCTTGTCGAGCAGGGTTACGATCCCGCCTTCGCCTTCTATGCCCAGGGACTGACGCTGGTATCGATGTTCGCCGAGGCGATCTCCGCCATGCCCGAGGCGAAGGGGTACGCCAAGGCGGTGGCGAAGGCGGAGGATGAGTACGTGCCGGACGGGCCACCGATCAGCCCCCTGACGGCGAGCCACTTCAACATGTGGGCCTTTTTCGACCTCCAGTTCGGGTCCAGCCGGGAAACCATGGGGACCTGCATCCTGCGGGTGGCGGAAACCACCGGCATGCCGTCCTGGATCGCCGACATCGTCCGGCCGATGCAGGAGTCCCGCATGGGCTTCCATGTTCACATGGGTATGGACGGCCCGCTGGTGCTGTTGAAGGACATCGTGACCCGGCAGGTGCTGCGGTGCCATTCGGCGACGGGATACCTCGGGGAGCCCGGCCAACTCTGGTACACCCGCCTGCTGCCCCCGCCGGTCCCGGACATCGGCTATCATGTGGTGATCACCACGCCCTACGTGGTGCTGGACGGGACGGAGCAACGGTTCCTTGACTACATCGCCCGCGAGGTCGCCCGAATGGCTGCAACCGGAGGACGGAAAGCCGTGGACGCCGAAGTCCTGCTGAAGTTCGGCCCGACCGCCAACCACTGGAACGAGTACATCTTCCTCGCCTACGTCAATCACCAGTCCGACGCCGTTTTCCTGGCCGGCGTCCCCGACATCCGGGAGAGTTTGCCGCAGGCATGACGCGGCGGGCCGCCGCACCGGCAGGAGGACGACACCATGGCCGAAGCCACCACCCACATCGTCCGGGCCGCCCTTCGGCCCAAGCTCTACCGGGACATCGAGATCCCGAGCGACCGCTCTCTCTACGACCTTGCCGAAGCCATCGTCCGGGCCTACGCCTTCGACATGGACCACGCCTTCGGGTTCTTCGCCAAGCTCACCGGCCACATCTACGACGCCAAGCCCCGGTATGAACTCTTTGCCGACATGGGGGCCAACATGGGCGAGGGCGGCGACTCCCTCAGCGTCAAGAAGACGACGGTGGCCCAGGCGTTCCCGAAGGTCGGGAAGGCGATGACGTTCCTGTTCGACTACGGGGACGAGTGGCGGTTCCAGGTCGAGGTCCTGGCCCTCGGCGAGCGGGAGCCACGCAAACGCTACCCGAGGGTGGTCGCGTCGGTCGGCAAGGCCCCGCCCCAGTACCCGGACCCCGACGAAGATTTCGACGAGGAGGACTGAGCCGGCCACCCTGCCGCAGCCCCGTTTCCGGTCAACGCCGTTGCCTGCCGCACCCGGTCTGATAGAGTGCCGCCGCCTTGCACACTTTTGAAGAGACGTTGGGCTTGCGATGGCCGTTCTGACCCTGGACCAGCTTGAATCCCATCTGTGGAAAGCCGCCGATATCCTGCGGGGTTCCATCGATTCGTCGGACTACAAGCACTACATCTTTGGGTTGCTGTTCTACAAGCGGCTCTGCGACGTGTGGGAGGAGGAGTACGAGGAGCGGATGGCCAAATATGGCGACGCCGCTCTGGCCGCCGACCGGGACGAGCACCGCTTCCACATCCCCGAGGGGTATTTCTGGAAGGATGTGCGGAAGCTGTCCACCGACATCGGCACCGCCCTGAACGCCGCGTTCCACGCCGTCGAAGACGCCAACCATGCCTTGCGGGGCGTCTTCCAGGACGTGGACTTCAACAACAAGGAACGGTTCCCTGACGCGTCGCTTGAAAAGCTGCTCCAGCATTTCGAGAAGCATCGCCTCCGCAACGCCGACGTGGAGCCGGACGTTCTGGGGCAGGCGTATGAATACCTGATCGAGCGGTTCGCCGACGATTCCGGCAAGAAGGGCGGCGAGTTCTACACGCCGAAGATGGTGGTGCGGCTGCTGGTGGAGTGCCTGCGGCCCGCGGAGGGCATGTCGATCTACGACCCCACCTGCGGGTCCGGCGGCATGCTGCTAGAAGCCTTTCACCATCTGGAGCGGCAGGGCAAAAACGCCCGCAGCCTGACCCTGTGCGGGCAGGAAAAGAACCTGAACACCTGGGCCATCGCCCAGATGAACCTGTTCCTGCACGACATCCAGGACTTCGACATCGCCCGTGGCGACACGCTGCTGGACCCGAAACATCTGACCGGCGACGGCACCAAGGCGATCCGCACCTTCCACCGCGTGCTGGCGAACCCGCCCTTCTCCCTGAAGGACTGGGGTCACGAGGTCTGGAGCAAGGGCGACCGGTTTGGCCGCGACCGCTACGGATGCCCGCCCAAATCCTACGGCGACCTCGCCTTCGTGCAGCATATGGTCGCCAGCCTGCGGCAGGACGGCATGCTGGGGGTGGTGCTGCCCCACGGCATCCTGTTCCGCGGCGGGGCCGAGGGCCGCATCCGCGAGGGTCTGTTGAAGGACGACCTGATCGAGGCGGTGATCTCCCTCGCCCCCAACCTGTTCTACGGGGCCGGGATTCCCGCCTGCATCGTGATCGTCCGCAAGTCCAAGCCGAAGGACCGCAAGGGCAAGGTGCTGTTCGTCAACGGGGCCGAGCAGTTCATCGAAGGCAAGGCCCAGAACCACCTGTCCGACGCCGACGTCGCCACGCTCGCCCAGGCGTATCACGACTATGCCGATGTGGATCGCCTCGCCCGCGTGGTGCCGATGGCGGAGATCGCCAGCAACGACCACAACCTCAACATCAGCCGCTACGTCCACCTGACCGAGGAGGAGGAGGATCTGGACGTGGCCGAGGAGGTCCAGAAGCTCTTGGAGTTGCGGGAGCAGCGGGACGCCGCCGAGGCCCGGATGATGGGGTTCCTGCGGGAACTCGGCTACCTGCCGGACGGGGCGTGAGGGCACCATGTCGGACAGCAACGCCATTCTCCAGCGGACCGGGGAGGCAACCTGTAAGTACGGCTTACAGGTTCGAGCCGAGGGAGCAACTGTCAAAGATCATTTGACGGTTCAAGACGAGGGACAGCAGCCGGCTTCCCGGACAATCACCGTCAACGAACGGCCGCTTCTCAACGGGAGCGGCCGGATTAGCCACGACGCCATGAAACGTATCGCCCACGACCGCTACGACGAGTTCGACCGGCAGCGGAGGCAGCAGGACGCCATCGCCGCCGACGCGGCGGACCTGGAGGAACTGAAGGCTATCGAGGCCGAGATGTCGAAGACCCGGAAGGGGGGCGGGCGATGAGGGTGCCGGAAGGGTGGGCAAAAATGAAAATCGGCGATCTTTGCCAGCCTGATTCTGAACAGGTGTCGGTAGCTCCAGACAAAACCTACAAGTTGATGGGTGTCCGCTGGTATGGGAACGGCCCACATCTCCATTCCGAAGTGCTTGGCGAGAAGCTAAACACGAACACACTCAATTTGATCAAAGAAGGGCGAATTACTTATAACAAAATGTGGGTATCGAAATCTGCATTCGGTGTCACATCCGCAGATCATCGTGGAATGTACGCAACGGCTGAGTATCCGACTTTTGTTCCGAGTCCAAGATTGTATGTGGATTTTATGAGGCACTACATGAAATTAGAGTCCTTTAGAGTCCAGGCTCTCAGTCGTTGCCGTGGTACGACCTCGCGGGCACGGCTAAATCCCAGGGACTTTCTGGACCTTGAAATTCTGCTTCCGCCGCTCTCCGAACAACACCGTATTGCTGAAGCACTTACAGATGTAGATAAGGCCATCGAGGCGACGCAGGCGGTCATCGAGCAGATCCGAGTAGTAAAGCAGAACGTTCTGGAGCGATTGCTGAGCACGGGCATTGGCCATACCCGTTTCAAGCAGAGTGAAATTGGAGAAGTTCCGGAAGAGTGGGAGGTCCTCAGGCTTGAGTCTCTGTTGGCCAATGTCAGCACTCCGATGAGAAGCGGACCTTTTGGTAGTGCTCTCAAAAAAGAAGAACTTGTTGATGCTGGAATCCCGTTCCTTGGAATCGATAATGTCCATGCAGAGCGGTTTGTGCAAGAGTTTAAAAGGTTTGTAACAGAATCAAAATTTGAAGAGCTTCGACGATTTTCTGTTCGCTCCCGAGACGTGATGATTACGATCATGGGAACTGTTGGCCGATGCTGTGTAGTCCCTAAGTCTGTTGGTCTTGCCTTGTCGTCCAAGCATGTGTGGACAATGACCTTCGACCAAAGCCGTTGTATCCCTGAACTTATATGTTGGCAGTTGAATTACGCTCCGTGGGTTTTAAAAGAGTTTGAGCGATCAGCCCAGGGTGGTGTGATGGGGGCAATCAACTCAAGTGTGCTTCGGGAACTGCGACTCCCAGTTCCGCCGTTGGAAGAGCAGGACCGTATTCTCAGTATGTGGTCAAGCTTCCAAGACGCCCTGAAGGCGGAGCACGACAAACTCGGCCGACTTATTTCACTGAAGTTTATCCTATTCTCCGATCTTATGACCGGCCGGAAGCGGCTGCCCGTCAATATTTTAGCCGCCGAGTAAGGCACAGGAGCAGCACCGTGGCCCAGGGCATGGAATGGCACCTCGCCGAGCAACCCACCATCGCCTGCCTTGAGGCCATGGGCTACCGCTTCGTCCCGCCTGAGGAGCACGCGGCCCTGCGGGACGGCGAGAATCAGGTGCTGTTCCGTCCCCACCTCATCGAAGCCATCCAGCGGATCAACGGCGTCTCCCTGGCCGACGCCCAGGCCGCCTACGCCGACCTCGTGTCGGTCACCGACAACGAAGTGTGGCTCAAAAAGCTCCGCGGCGACTTCAGCCGGCTGGTGCAGGGAGAGGCGACGAAGCGTACCCTGCGGGTGGTCGATTTTGCCAACCCGGCCAACAACCGACTGACCGTCACCCACCAGTTCCGCGTCAAGGCCGAACGGACCCGGATTCCCGATGTGGTGGTCCACCTGAACGGCATCCCGGTGGTGGTGATAGAGTGCAAGAGCCCGATCAACCACAAGGACAAGACCGGCGAGGCGTTCGACCAGATCCGGCAGTACGAGCGGGACATCCCCCGGCTGTTCCTGTCCAACGTCTTCAACATCGTCACCGACGGCACCAACTGCCTCTATAGCTCCACCGGCAGCCCGTCGAAGTTCTTCGCGGCGTGGCGGGACCCGTGGCCCCGCCAGGAGTCCGACTTCACCGACGAGTTGTCCAAGGGGCTGTGGTGCCTGCTGGAGCCGTCCCGCCTGCTCGACCTGATCGCCCACTTCGTGGTGTTCGAGAAGACCGAGGAGGGCATCGTCAAGAAGATGTGCCGCTACCAGCAGTTCCGGGCGGTCAACAAGATCGTCGAGCGGGTGGTGGAGAACCGGCACCGCCGGGGACTGGTCTGGCACACCCAGGGGTCGGGCAAGTCGTTGACCATGGCCTTCGCCGCCCTGAAGCTGAAGACCCACCGGACGGTGGAGTCGCCCGAACTGACCAACCCCAACATCCTGGTGCTGACCGACCGGGTGGACCTGCACACCCAGATCACCACCACCTTCACCGCCTGCGGCCTGCCGAACCCGACCGACATCGGCAGCATACGCGATCTGCGGACCCTGATGGATGGCAAGACAGACGGGCTGATGGCCCTCTCGACCATCTTCAAGTTCCAGGGGTCCGAAGAGGCGGTTGCGAACTCCGCCACCTGGATCGTCATGGTGGACGAGGCTCACCGCACCCAGGAAAAGGACCTCGGGGCCTTCCTGCGGAAGACGCTGCCCGACGCCCGCTTCTTCGGCTTCACCGGCACGCCGATCAAGAAGGACGACAAGGACACCTACGCCAACTTCGGCGTGGTCGGGGAGGGCTATCTCGACAAGTACGGCATCGACGACGCCGTGGCCGACGGGGCCACGGTGCCGATCTACTACACCGGCCGCAAGACCGACTGGCACATCGACGAGGCCAAGATCGACATCCTGTTCGACCAGTGGTTCGCCGACCTGCCCGACGACAAGCTGGCGGAACTGAAGAAGCGGGGCGTGACGGTCGCCGATCTGGTCAAGCACCCGAAGCGGATCGCCCTGATCGCCTACGACATCTGGACCCACTTCAAGGAATACGCCCGTCCCGACGGCTTCAAGGCCCAGATCGTCGCCTTCGACCGCGAGGCGGTCATCCTCTACAAGCGGGGCTTGGATGCGGTCATCGCCGAGGATCTGGCCGCCGAGGGCATGCCCATCGCGGACGCCCAGGCGATGGCGGCGGACATGTCGGCCTGCGTCTACTCGTCATCGCAGGAGGACGGGAAGCCGAGCGAGGACGACTACACCCAATCGATCCGCGACGACCTCGTGGCCCATTATCTGGACGACAAGGCCGAGATCGATGTGAAGAAGGCGTTCGGCAAGAAGGGCGTCCGGCCGGACTTCCTGATCGTCTGCGACAAGCTGCTGACCGGGTTCGACGCCCCCGTCGAGTCCGTCATGTATCTCGACAAGCCGCTGAAGGAGCACGGCCTGCTCCAGGCCATCGCCCGCACCAACCGGGTCGCCGACGCCCGCAAACGGAACGGGCTGATCGTCGATTACATCGGCGTGTCCGCCCATCTGGACAGGGCTCTGGCCTCCTACCGGGCCGACGATGTCCGCAACGCCATGCGGGATCTCGACGACCTCCGCAACCAGCTTCGGGCCGCCCACGCCGCCGTGCTCCACATGATGAAGGGGGTGAAGCGGGCCGGCGGGCGGCCGGGTGGATCAGGACACAAGGACAGCCTGAAGGCCGAGTTCGACCAGCTTGTCGCCCGGCTGAAATCCGACGAGACCCAGTGGATCGAGTTCCGCAAGGCGGCCCGCGAGTTCATCGGCCTGTACGAGGCCGTCAGCCCGGACCCCTGCGTGCTGGAGTTCACCGCCGACCTGAAGTGGGTGGCCCTGTTCCTCCAGTACGCCACCCAGGCCATCGAGAAGCGGGAGGCGTTCGACCAGCGGTCCTACAGCCGCAAGATACGCGACATGCTGGAACGCCACCTCGACGCCACCGGGCTGAGCGTCACGGTGAAGCTCCGCCACATCACCGACCCGGAGTTCTGGGAGGACTTCAAGGTCGAGGGCAAGACGGAGGACGAGCTCAAGACGGCGGCGATCCGCAAGACCACGGAACTCCGCAAGGTCGTCTACGAGCGGCTGGGCCAGAACGCCCACCAGTACGGCAAATTCTCCGACCGGCTGCGGGAGTTGCTGGAGAAGCTGGAGGGTGCCCAGCTTTCCTGGGCCGACACCCTGAAGATGGCGGAGGACCTCGCCAAGGATCTGGAGGCCGAGGCGACTGCCCATGAGGACGCCGGAATGTCGCAGGGAGCTTACGGCATCCTCCAGGTCCTTCTGGCCTTCGACGCTGGAGATGGAGCGGACGGGCTGGCGGAGCGGATCGCCGCCCTCTACGAGGATGATGCGACCGCCCCGCGGCTGTGGCAGGAGAAGGAGGGGCTGCGGCGGTCGCTGCGGCAGCAGGTCCGCGGCTTGGCCCACGAATTCGGCCTGGGGAACCTCAAGGAGGTCTCCGAACAGGTCGAGGAATTCGCCCTCAAGCAGTTCGCCAAGGTCTGATCGCATGCCCATGCTGACGGTCGGCAGTGTCGAGATCCCCTATGTCCTGCGTCGCTCCGACGCGGCGACGCGGGCACGCATCACCGTCACCCCGGACAGCGTCGAGGTGGTCGTGCCCACCGCCGCCACCGAGGACGAGATTGCCGGCGTGCTCCATCGCCGCCGGGCATGGCTGTACGAGCAGACCCGCCACATGGCCGAGCGGATGGCCCGCTCCAACGCCGTCCGGCGGTTCGTCAGCGGGGCCAAGATCCCCTACCGGGGCCGGCTCATGCGGCTGCGGGTCGAGCCCTGCGACGACACGCTGGTGAGCGTCACCTACCGCAACGGCTTTCTGGTCGGCTGCCCGCGGTCCGTGGCTTCCACCTCCCACGACGACCTGATCGAGTCGGCATTGCGGCTGTGGTTGAGGAAGCGGCTCCGCCAGGATGTCGTCGACCTCGTCCGCCGGCACGGCGAGCCGAACGGACTGAAGCCGAAGGATGTCCGGGTCAAGGACCAGAAGCATGTCTGGGGAAGCTGCGGGATCGACCGCGTCGTGAACTTGAACTGGCAGTTGGTCTTCGCCCCCCGGACGGTGCTGGAATACGCGGTGGTCCATGAACTCTGCCACCTGCGGCACCGCACCCACGACCGGTCCTTCTGGGGACTGGTCGGAACCATCCTGCCGGACTGGGAGGCCAGGAAGGCGTGGCTGGACCAAAACGAACATTTCCTGATGTTGCGACGCGTGGAGCCGACCTGATGGCCATTCCCGATTTCCAGACCTTGATGCTCCCCGTGCTGAAGACCGCCGCCGGGGGTGGCGAGGTCCGCATCGGCGATGTGGTGGACCAGCTTGCTGACGTGTTCGCGTTGACCGACGAGGAGCGGGCCCAGCTTCTGCCGTCGGGCCGGCAAACGACCTTCGCCAACCGGGTCCATTGGGCGAAGAGTTACCTGACGAAAGCAGGGCTGGTGGACCTCACCCGGCGGGCACATTTCCGCATCACGCCGACCGGCCGGGACGTGCTGAACTCGCCGCCGAAGCGGATCACCATCCGGTTCCTGGAGCAATTCCCGAGCTTCAAGGGCTTCCGCGATGGCGAGGCCGAAGCTGCCGAGCCTGCCGACTATGTCGGCTGTACGCTCCGAGTAGTCGAGCCCCTGACCCCCGATGAGGTGATGCGGCAGGCCCACGCCCGAATAGAGGTGTCGCTGGCCGACGAAATCCTCCAGCGGGTGCGATCCGGCACGCCTGCCTTCTTCGAGAAGACCGTGGTCCACCTGCTGATCACCATGGGCTATGGCGGGTCTGTGACGGAACTCGACAAGGCTCTGGTCGGCAAGTCGGGTGACGACGGTGTCGATGGCGTCATCGATCAGGACCCGCTCGGGTTGGACCGGGTCTATGTCCAGGCCAAGCGGTATGCCGACGGTAACACCGTCGGGGCGGGAGCGATCCGAGATTTTTTCGGCAGCCTGAACCTGTTCAAGGCGACCAAGGGGCTGTTCGTGACCACCTCGGCTTTCACCGCGTCAGCCAGAGAGACGGCCGACCGGCTGGGCACCCGCATCGTGCTGATCGACGGAATCCAACTGGCCAAGCTCATGATCCGGCACGAGGTCGGATGCAGGGTCGAGGAGACCCTGCACATCAAGAGGGTGGACGAGGACTTCTTCGAATAACAGCCGGGCCTATGCAGGGAACGGGGCGAGCATCAGGTGGCCAAGGTCGAGTTCCGGGTAGCCGACTTTGGAGATGGCCTCCAGAAGGGTCGATGCCCGGAACCCCCGGCCGTAGAACTCGGCACTTTCCGAGCCCATGTCGCCGTTGTCGCCGGCCCAACCGCCAAGAGCCAGGGCAAGTTCACGGTCAACCCGAGCCTCCCGGAGAGCATCGCGGAAATTGTGACGGAAGCTATGGAAGCAAGTCCTTCCTGCCGACGCCCCCGCCTTCTGTAGGAAGCGTCGGAACCACTTCGAGAATATGTCGGAGTAATATCCGGTTTTTGCCGGAAGTAGTTCCGGAAACAGTTTGGCGTTCCTCTTCCGCCGCTGCTCGCTGACGTACTCTTCGAATCCCGCAGCAAGCAGGGTCGGATGGACCGGGATGACCCGCTCGCTGCTGCCGGTCTTGAGCCGCTTGTCGTCGGTCCCCTTGATTGCCTCGGCGGTGACCACGAAGCACAGAGTGCCGTCGATCACCCGGACATCCTCGGTGTTCATCTGGCAGATCTCGTTGAGCCGCATGCCCGAAAACAAGCCGATCAGCGGTACCCAGAAGCGTCCCCGCCGGGGACGGGCTTCTCCGGGCTTGGCGTAGCCGTAGTCGTCGTCCTGGCAGCCGGTGTAGAGCGGGGCGGTGAAGAGGGCTTGAAGCTGCTTCGGGGTGAACGGCTGCCGCTTGTCCTTGCGGTTGGTGGTGTCCACGACGCCGAGCCCCTTTGCCGGATTCCGGTCGATGAACCCCTCGTTGACCGCCCAGGTCAGGAGAGCGGACAGCTTCGTCATATAGCCGTTCACGGTCGCGGGGCTGAGGCCGGACGCCTTGCCGGCGTCGCGGGCTTTCTGGGCGATCTCACGGGCGGTCAGGTTTGGGTACCGCTTGGTCGAATTCGGCGGCAGCCACCGGAGGGTATCCATGACCTCGCGGCAGGTCTCCCGGCCGATGTCGAACACTGGCGTGTCCTGGCCGATGATCTCGATCAGCAGGCCGAACACCGTCTCGTAGGCCAGGACGGTCTTGCCGGACCGGATGACACCAGGATCGGCCATGTAGGCGTCGTAGACCTGCTGGATGGTTTTCCCCTTGGCGGGCTCGACAGCGGGCAAAGCCGCCTCCGCGGCGACCGGTTGGGCGGCCTGGAGTTTTTCGGCGATGCGGCTGGCCAGCAGGTCCAGGTCGATGTGGATGGCCGGGCCGGTGGGCTCGGGCAGGACGGTGTTGGCCGTCACCGAGGGGGCGGGGGGCGGTCGGCAGGCCCGGTCGCACGCGGCGTGGGCCGGATCGCTTCCGGTGCCCCCGCGAACCGCATCGAACATGTCCTCGATCTCGAAGGCCACCCTGCGGGCCGCCCGGATGGCGTCGGGGTAGTTGCTGATCCTGAGGGATCGGTTGATGTGCGTCCGGCCCAGAACGGCCTGGATGTCGGCGGGGACGCGGGTTCGGAACTGCCACACGGCTCCCCGCAGCCACAGCCCCGTGGGACGCCGCTTGGGCAACAGGGATGTGCGACACCCAGGGCGGGCGGAAACGGCGGATTTTGCAGGGGATGAAGGCGATTCGGCCGACGCCGTGTGCGACAGGGCTGTGTCACACACCGGGTCCGACGCCCCGTTCGGGGCGGATTTCCCAGCCAAATCAATGGGAACACAAGTAATGGTGGAGCCGAGGAGGATCGAACTCCCGACCTACGCATTGCGAACGCGTCGCTCTCCCAGCTGAGCTACGGCCCCACACTCACACCGTGGCGTCTTCGTTGCCCCGGCGTGGCGCGGATATTGTCCATGACGGGGGGTGCTGTCAAGCGGTTGATTCAGAAAAAATGAAGCGTGACTGCAATGGCCTAGCCCTGCCCCGCGTCGGCGGCGTACCGGTCTATGCGCCGCAGGCCACCCGGCCTATCGGCGGGCCGCCGTACTGGACAGGTCTCTCCGCTTATGCTTAGGGTGCCCGGAAAAGGCTGGCGCCCGCTTCGCACTGCGTTGCGCGCGGCCATCCCAAAGAACCGCTATGGAGCTGGGCCGGCATGATCGCGCTGTATATGCTCATCAACACCATTCTGGACCTGTTCTTCTGGGTCCTTATCCTGTCGGCGATCCTCAGCTGGCTGGTGGCCTTCAATGTGGTGAACACGCGCAACCGCGCGGTCTATGTGATCGGTGACTTCCTGTATCGCATCACCGAACCGGTGCTGCGCCCGATCCGCCGCGTCCTGCCCAACATGGGCGGGCTGGATCTGTCGCCGATCGTGGTTCTGCTGGCGATCTCCTTCATCCAGAACCTGATGGCCCAGTACTGGCCGCGCTTCTGACCGTGGCGGCGTCCTCTCCGCTCGAGGCGGTGGCCGACGGCCTGCGGGTGGCACTCCGGGTGACGCCCAAGGCGTCGCGCAACGCGGTGACCGGCACGGCCGAAACCGCCGGAGGCGGGAAGGTTCTCAAGCTGGCGGTCACGGCGGTGCCGGAAAACGGCAAAGCCAACGAGGCTGTCATAAAACTGTTGTCGAAGGCATGGAAACTGCCCAAGACCAGCCTGACGGTGGTGGCCGGCGCCACCGACCGGAACAAGATACTGCATGTGGCCGGCGACCCGGCGGCATTGCTGCCGCGGCTGTCGGCCCTGATCGACGATGTGGGCACCGAGGGTGGAGAGTAGCATGGCGGACGCGAAGATCATCGACGGCAAGGCCTTTGCGGCAGGCCTGCGCGCGCGGGTGGCGGACGGTGTGGCGGCGCTGAAGGCCAGCCATGGCGTCACCCCCGGTCTGGCCGTCGTGCTGGTGGGCGAGGATCCGGCCAGCCAAGTCTATGTCCGCTCCAAGGAACGGGCCCTGGTCGAACTGGGCATGAACAGCTTCGACCATCACGAGCCGGCCGACATGGCCGAATCCGACCTGCTGGCCCTGATCGACCGCCTGAACGCCGATCCGGCCGTGCACGGCATCCTGGTCCAGCTGCCGCTGCCCAAGCACATCGACAGCCAGAAGGTGCTGGCCCGCATCGTGCCGGAAAAGGACGCCGACGGCTTCCATGTCGTCAATGCCGGCCTGCTCGCCACCGGCCAGCCGGGCGCCATCGTGCCCTGCACGCCGCTGGGCAGCCTGCTGCTGATCCGCGACACGCTGGGCCGCGACCTGAAGGGCAAGCGCGCCCTTGTGCTGGGCCGCTCCAACATCGTCGGCAAGCCGATGGCGCAGCTCCTGCTGCAGGCTGACTGCACGGTGACCATGGCCCATTCCCGCACGGCGGATCTGCCGGAGGAATGCCGTCGCGCCGATATCCTGGTGGCGGCGGTCGGCCGGCCGGAGATGGTGCGTGGCGACTGGATCAAGCCCGGCGCCACCGTGATCGACGTCGGCATCAACCGCGTCGCGGCGGCGGAGCCCGGCAAGACCCGGCTGGTCGGCGACGTCGCCTTCGACGAGGCGGTGAAGGTGGCGGGCGCCATTACGCCGGTGCCGGGCGGCGTCGGCCCGATGACCATCGCCTGCCTGATGCTGAACACGCTGGCCGCCGCCTGCCGCGCCGCCGGCGCGCCGGTGCCGGAAGAGGCGGCCCTTTGATCACCGTCCATGCCCGTGCCGAAGACGGGCGGGTGGTGCGCCAGCCGCTCGAACTCGGCGAGGATCTGCCGGTCGGCGCAGTCTGGATCGACCTTCTGCGCCCGACGGAAGCGGAGCGTGCCCATGTCGGCGCGCTGACCGGCTTCGATCTCCCGACGCGCGAGGAGATGAAGGAGATCGAGGCCTCCAGCCAGCTTTATGTGGAGGGGGAGGGGATCTACATGACCTCTCCCATCATTTCGCGCGCGACCTCGCCCCATCCGGAGCAGGGCGAGCTGACCTTCGTGCTGACCCCGCGCCACCTGATCACGCTGCGCTACACCGAACCGCTGCCGGTCATCACCTTCGCCGCCCGCTGCGTCCGCCAGCCGGAACTGCTGGCGACGGGGGAGAGCGCGCTGTTCGGCCTGCTCGACGCGGTGATCGACCGGGTGGCCGACGTGCTGGAGCTGGTCGGCGGCCGCATCGACGAGCTGTCGGCCCGCGTCTTCGACGATTCGCTGGACGGCGGCGGCTTCGGCAAGGCGGCCAAGAAGCCGGACGAGCTGCAGGACGTGCTGCGCGGCATCGGCCGGGCCGGCGACCTGACCCACAAGGTGCGCGACAGCCTGGCCGGCCTCGACAGGCTGGTGGTGTTCATGACCTCGGTCAGCGGCGGCCGGCTGAACAAGGAACAGAAGACCGCGCTGAAGACGATGACGCGCGACTTGCGCTCCCTGACCGAGCATGCCGGCTTCCTGGCGCACGAGGCAAATTTCCTGCTCGACGCCACGCTCGGCCTGATCAACATCGAGCAGAACGCCATCATCAAGATCTTCTCGGTCGTCTCGGTGGCGCTGATGCCGCCGACGCTGATCGCGTCCGCCTACGGCATGAATTTCAAGCACATGCCGGAGCTGGAGTGGAGTTTCGGCTATCCCATGGCCATCCTGCTGATGGTGCTGTCGGCCGTGGTCCCGCTCTGGTACTTCCGCCGTCGCGGCTGGCTGTAAGTCGCTGTAAGTCAAGGATAGGCTGGGCGCGTGCCTCACCGAATTCGACGCCGGTGGGGCGCGCCCGCGACGGCGCGTCGCAGTTCCTTGATTTCCTAATTTTGCGAGCGAAAGCCCTTCCGCAATACCTATGCGTGCGCCAGGGTGGCGGCGCGGACGGGATGGCGGACTGGCCGCCATCCCCGCCGCTTACGAGGAGTGAAGAGGATGTCGCAAATCCTCAAGCTCCTGATCCTCTTGCTGGAGATCGTCAAGCGGGTGCTTGACCTCTACCGGTAAGGATCGGGCCGGCGGGCAGGGGATACCAGCCTCTGCCTGCCAAGCCTGATATTGCCTCATCCATGCCTACAGTCAACCGCCGGTATAGCAACCTCACCCCGCCAACCCGCCGCCCAGTTCGATGCGAACCTCGACCACGCCGGGCTCGTCCAGGTTCTCCTTGCGCACGAAACCGAGCGCGCGGCACATGTTCAGCATGTTGGTGTTCTCGCGCAGAACCTCGCCATAGACTTCCCGGATGCCGCGCGAGCGGGCGTAATCCAGGATCTTGTTCATCAGGATATAGCCCAGCCCCTGGCCCTTCATGTCGGACCGCACCATCACCGCATATTCGGCGCGGCGGTTGTCGGGGTCGGCGGTGATGCGCACCACGCCATACATGATGATGTCGCCGGTCTGCGGGTCTGGACCGACGGCGATCAGCCCCATCTCGCGGTCGTAGTCGATCTGGGTCAGGCGCGCCGCCGCCTGATGCGACAGCCGCTTCAGCGGGGCGAAGAAGCGCAGGCGCAAATCCTCTGCCGTCTGGTTCTCCACCAAGTGATGAACCAGCGGCTCATCTTCCGGTAGGATCGGGCGGACGAAGAACTGGCGGCCGTCCTTGATGGTGATGCGGTCCTCCAGCGCCTTCGGGTAGGGCCGGATCGCCAGCCGGGCCGCCCCGGGCAGGGCTGGCACGCCGACCTTGATGCGGGCGTCCAGCGCCATCACGCCGTTGGCGTCGGCCAGCAGCGGGTTGATGTCCATCTCCGCGATCTCGGGGAAATCGACAACCAGCTGGCTGACCTTGTTGAGCGTCAGCGCCACCGCGTCGAGATCGACCGCCGCGCGGGAGCGGAAGCCCTGCAATTGCCGATGGATGCGTGTGCGGCTCATCTGCTCGGCCGCCAGCTTCATGTTCAGCGGCGGCAGGGCCAGCGCGTAATCCTCCACCACCTCCACGCCGATGCCGCCCTCGCCGAACAGCAGGACCGGGCCGAACATCTCGTTTTCGGTCATGCCGACGATCAGTTCATAGGCGTCGGGGCTGACGGCCATCTCCTGCACGGTGAAGCCTTCGATCTTCGCCTCGGGCGCCAGTTCGGCGACGCGGGCCAGCATCGCCTCCGCCTCCGCCTTCACGTTCTCCGGGCTGGTCAGGCCCAGCGCAACGCCGCCGACGTCGGACTTGTGGGTGATGTCGTGCGACAGGATCTTCAGCGCGATCGGGCCGCCGATGACGCGGGCGGCGTTCGCCGCCTCCTCCGGCGTTTCGGCGACGCGGGTGTCGACCACCGGAATGCCGTAGGCGGCCAACACGCGCTTGGCCTCATACTCGCTCAGCCACTCGCGCTTTTCCGCCATGGCGCGGGAGACCACCTTCTTCACGGTGATCTCGTCGGGCTGGAAATCCTCCGCCACGGACGGCGGGGTCTCCATCAGAAGCTGCTGGCTGCGGCGGTAGCGCACCAGATGCATGAAGGCGCGCACCGCGTCGGACGGACCGTTGTAGGTCGGGATGCGGGCGTCGGCGAACAGCTTGCGCGCCTCCACCGCCGACTGGTCACCGATCCAGCTGGTCAGCACCGGGTGGCGGCGGGCCTTGTTGGCCTGCACCGTCTCCGCCACCGCCTGGGCGATGGCCTCGCTGTCGGTCAGGGCGGACGGGCAGTGCAGGACAAGGACCGCGTCGTTGCTGGTGTCCTGCATCAGCGCGTTCAACGCCTCGGCATAGCGCTTGGGCGTGGCGTCGGCGCCGATGCGCAACGGATTGCGGAAGGGCGCGCCACCCGGCGTCTGTCCCAGCGCCTTGGTCAGCGCCTCCTGCGTCTCCGGCGCCATGGCGGCGAGTTGGCCGCCCGCCTGGATCAGCTTGTCGGTGGCCATGACGCCCATGCCGCCGCCGTTGGTCAGGATCGCCAGCCGGTCGCCGGTGATCGGCACCCCGGTGCCCAGCGTGCCGGCGGCGTCGAACAGTTCTGCCAGATCGTTCACCCGCAGCACGCCGGCGCGGCGGAACACCGCGTCATAGACCGCATCCGACACGGCCAAAGCGCCGGTGTGCGAGGCCGCGGCCTCCTGCGCCTCGTCGGAGCGGCCGGCCTTGATGACGATGACCGGCTTCTGGCGCGAGGCGGAACGGGCGGCCGACATGAATTTGCGGGCGTGCGTGATGCTCTCGATATAGAGCAGGATGGCGCGCACCGTGACGTCGGAGGCCAGATAGTCCAGCAGGTCGCCGAAATCCACGTCGCCGCGGTCGCCCAGCGACACCAGATGCGAGAAGCCGATCCCGCGCGACGTCGCCCAGTCGGCGATGGAGGTCAGCACCATCGAGCTCTGCGCCACCAGCGCCACGTCGCCCTTGCGGGGCGCCACCGGCGCGAAGCTGGCGTTCATGCCGCGGCCCGGCACCATCGCGCCCAGGCTGTTGGGGCCCAGCACCCGCATCAGATAGGGCTTTGCCGCGTCCAGCATCGCCTGGGTCTGGTCGGCGGACATGCCGTTGGTCATGACGATGGCGGCCTTGGTCCCGCGCTTGCCCAGCGCGTCGATGGTCGCCGCCACCGTGTCGGGTGCGGTGCAGATGACGCCCAGGTCCGGCGTGATCGGCAGGCTGTCCACCGTCTTGTAGGTCAGCACCCCTTCCACCGCCCGCTCGGTCGCGTTGACCGGCATCACCGGTCCGTCGAACCCGGCCTGGAACAGGTTGCGGGCCACCACGGCCCCCACCGTGCCCGGCTTGCGGCTGGCGCCGATCAGGGCGATGGAGGCGGGCTTGAACAGCTTGTCGAGGTTGCGAACGGTCATGACCGGATCCGGTGCTGGGAAAAGGCGCCGGCCCCAGTCTGCCACGGGTTGCCGACGGTTTTGATGACGAACAGCGCCGGCCCGGACTTTCATCCCCGCCATTTGCTGCGCCGCAACATTACGGGCTGGTATGACCATTGGGCAAGGGGCGTTTCGTCGCGCCTATGCAAAACAGCCCAACCGACGCGATGCGCACTTGCGGCGGGACGCCGACCGTCGCCAAGCTGTCGGCCCACCGGACGCCAAACTTGCGCAAAGGAGCCTGTTCATGAAGGTCGGAATCGTCGGGGCGGGGTTCGTCGGCAGCACCGCGGCCTTCGCCATGGTGACCACCGGCGCCGCGAGCGAGGTCGTGCTGGTCGACATGAACGAGGCGCTGGCCCAGGCCCAGGCCCAGGACATCGCCCATGCCGTGCCCTTCACCCATGCGGTCACCGTCCGTGCCGGCTCCTATGCCGCGCTGGAGGGGGCGGGCGTGGTCGTGCTGTCGGCAGGCGTCGCCCAGAAACCGGGGGAAACCCGGCTGGAACTGCTGGAGCGCAATGCAAAGGTGTTCGGCGCCATCATTCCGGAGGTGCTGAAGGCCGCCCCAGATGCCGTCCTGCTGGTCGCCAGCAACCCGGTGGACGTGATGACGCAGATCGCCACAAGGATCAGCGGCCTCCCCCGCAACCGGGTCATCGGGTCGGGCACGGTGCTGGACACCGCGCGCTTCCGCGCCCTGTTGGCGGAGCAGTTGGCGGTGACCCCGCGTTCCGTCCATGCCCATGTCGTCGGCGAGCATGGCGACTCGGAGGTTCTGCTGTGGTCGAGCGCCACCGTCGCCGGCTTGCCTGTCGAGCAGGCGGCCGACCAACTCCGCCGCAGCCTGACGGCGGACGATCGCGCCGCAATCGACGAGGGGGTGCGCCGCGCCGCCTACCGCATCATCAACGGCAAGGGCCACACCGCCTTCGGCATCGCCGGCGGGCTTGCCCGGCTGGTGTCGGCCATCGGCGCCGACGAACGCATGGTGGCGACCTGCGCCATGCTGACCGACGATGTCTGCGGGGTGCCGCAGGTGGTGCTGTCCCTGCCGCGCGTCATCGGTGCCGGCGGCGTGCTCGACACCGTCCTGCCCAACCTGTCGGCGGAGGAGGAGGCGGCCCTGCGCCGCAGCGCCGAAATCCTGAAGGAAGCCGCCGACGGGGTGGAGCGCCGGATGGGCTGGACCAGTTGATGCTACGTCATGTGATTTGCTGACACATGATCCACCAAGCCCGCCGCCAACCCGTCGAAGACGGCACGGCAGCGGGGGGTGGAGCGCAGATCCTCATGCATGGCGATCCACACCCCCATCGGCAACTCGAACCGGTCGGCCAGCAGGCGGACCAGATCGGGGTTCCGCCGCACCAGCGGGACCTGGCAGATGCCGATGCCGAACCCGGCCTCGATCGCCGCCAGCTGCGCCAGATGGCTGTCGGTGCGCAGCGCGAAGCGGGGCAGGGTGAGGCCCGGCACACGCTGCATCATCGCGCGGATGTCCGGCGTCTCGCGGTCGAAACCGATCAGGCTGTGGCCGTCGAGTTCCTCCAGGCTGCATGGCGTGCCGTGGTGCTCCAGGTAGCGCCGGTGGGCATGCAGACCCAGCGCGATGCTGCCGACCCGCCGCACCAGCAAAGCCTGCTGGTCCGGCTCCACCATGCGCACGGCGACATCGGCATCGCGTTGCAGCAGATTGTCGATGCCGTTGGACAGCACCAGTTCCACCTCCAGCGCCGGGTGGCTTTCCCGCAGGCCGGCCAGGATCGCCGGCAGGATGCGGGCGCCCACCACCTCGCTGGCGGTGACGCGTACGGTGCCGCGCACTTCCACTCCCCATCCTGACGCCGTGCGCCACAGGCTGGCCGCCGCCGCATCCAATGCCTCCGCCTGCGGACGCAAGGCAAGCGCGGCGTCGGTCGGATCGAGTCCGCGTGGCGAGCGCACGAACAGGGAGCCGCCGACCGCCTCCTCCAGCGCCGCGACATGGCGGGCGAGGGTGGGTTGCGTCAACCCCAGGGCGCGTGCCGCCGCCGACAGCGAGCCTTCACGGATCACTGCCAGGAAACTGCGGTAGAGGTCCCAGCTGGGTGGTGGCGGGCTCATCGATTTCAGTATAGCGACTAGTCAGAGTTCGACAATTCCGTTCATCCGTTCCCGACCCCATCCTTCTGCCATCACGAAGCGAGAGACGATGGAGGCAGCGATGGAGCGGCAGGCGACCGGCACGGGGAGGACCGCCCTGGTTCTGGGGGCGACCGGCGGGTTCGGCGGCGAGATGGCGCGGGCGCTGGGGGCACGCGGCTGGACGGTGCGCGGTCTGCGCCGCAAACCGGCGGAGCGGCTGCAACGGGACAGAATTCAGTGGATGTTCGGCGACGCGATGAATGCCGCCGACGTGGCGGCGGCAGCCAAGGGCGCAGCGCTGATCGTCCATGCGGTGAACCCGCCGGGCTACCGGCATTGGGACCGGTTGGTTCTACCCATGCTCGACAACAGCATCGCCGCGGCCCGTGCCAACGATGCCCGCATCCTGCTGCCCGGCACCGTCTACAACTACGGCCCCGACGTCTTCCCGCTGATCCCGGAGACTGCAGCGCAGAACCCGCTCACCCGCAAGGGTGCCATCCGGGTGGAGATGGAGCGTCGCCTGCATCGCGCGGTGGGGCAGGGGACGAAGCTGCTGATCCTGCGCTGCGGCGACTTCTTCGGTCCGCAGGCGGGCAACAGCTGGTTCAGCCAGGGATTGCTGACACCCGGCAAGCCGCCGACCCGGATCAACCAACCGGGCCGGCCGGGGATCGGCCATCAATGGGCCTATCTGCCCGACGTGGCGGAAACCGCGATGCGCCTGCTCGACCGCGAGGCGGAGTTGGGCGACGACGCGATGTTCCACATGGATGGACACTGGGATGCCGATGGCGGCCGGATGGTCGCGGCCATCGTCCGCGCACTCGGCGAGCCGGATCTGCCGGTGCGGCGGATGCCCTGGTGGGTGCTGCGGCTGGCCGGTCTGGCAGTGCCGCTGTTCCGCGAACTCAGCGAGATGCGCTATCTGTGGCAGGAACCGGTGCGGCTCGACAACCGCCGCCTTCTGGCCTTCCTGGGCGAGGAACCGCACACCCTGCTGGATCTGGCGGTGCGCAGGACGCTTGCCGGGTTGGGGCATTTGCCTGCGCAAGGGGAGGACAGTTCCGGACGCAACCAAGCCTTATTCGGCGGCCAGCGGCATCAGGATCAGGCGCCCGATCAGATCGGTCTTGGTTGAGGCGTGCTGGATATCATAGCCCACAGGTTCGCCATCGGCGCCGAAATCGACCATCACATCGGGTTCGATCTCGACCGTCCGTTTCGAAGGCAGCGGACGAACTTCAATATACAAGCTGTCGGTGCCCGGATCGTAACTGGTTTTCATGACGTGTACTGCTCGTCAGGAAACGCGTTGTGAACGGTAACGCCGTCTGACAATAGCACGATGCGCAGAAAGCAGCGGAGCGTTTCCGAATACCCATAAAGACGGATGCGACCGTCCGGTTGAACGATGCGTGTTTCCGGTCGGTTGATGATGCGTTTGATCTCCAGTGGATCAAGATCGGGACGGCGCGGCAGAACGTCGAATGCGAAATAGCGGGTTCGCCAAAATGGCGGCGGAGGAAGACGTTCCGGTTCGGCCATGGCGTCCTTCATTCGCTGCAAGGGTAAAGCGACCGGCGTCAAGATGCTGACGCCGGTCGATTCAGCGGCGATTGAGAATCGCGGTAATCCTCAGACCACCGGACCCGGGATGCCCTTGTTGGCTTCCTGGGCGCGGGCCAGTCCTTCCTCGATCTTCTTGGCGGCCTCGTTGGCGTCGCCCCAGCCGCGGACCTTCACCCACTTGTTCTTCTCGAGATCCTTGTAGTGCTCGAAGAAGTGGGCGATCTGCTCGATCACGATCGACGGCAGGTCGGTGTAGTTCTTCACGTCGGTGTAGAAGGGGTGCAGCTTGTCGACCGGAACGGCCAGCAGCTTCTCGTCCTCGCCGGCCTCGTCCTCCATGTACAGGACGCCGATGGGACGCGAGCGCAGGACCGCACCCGGGACGACGCCGTGCTGGCCGACGACGCAGACGTCCACCGGATCGCCGTCACCCGACAGGGTGTGCGGAATGAAGCCGTAGTTGCAGGGATAGAACATCGCGGTGTGCAGGAAACGGTCGACGAACACCGCGCCCGATTCCTTGTCGACTTCGTACTTCACCGGCTGGCCGCCGATCGGAATCTCGATGACGACGTTCACGTCCCAGGGGGCATTCTTACCCGCGGCGAGCTTGCTCAGATCCATGTATCGCGTTCCTTCGACTGGCGTATTCAGGGCACGTTCTTGTTTCGGCGCCGATGCCCGGTCCGGCGCCACGCGGGGCCGGAGTTTAGGCGGAACGCCGATCAAGGCCAAGGAACTTGCGTGGGCTCTTGCGCAGGTGCGGCAAAGGGGCAACCCTGCCGGGCATGGCCCGCCCGATCATCCTGCTCCTCATCCTTCTGGCTTTGCCGGCGCTCCGTCCGGCATGTGCTGAAGCCTCCGAACATGGCACGCCAACGCACGGCATAGCCATGCACGGCGATCTGGCATTGCCGCCGGATTTCACCGCCTTCCCCTACGTCGACCCGGCCGCGTCGAAGGGCGGGATCCTCCGGCAGGCGGTGACCGGCAGCTTCGACAGCCTCCACCCGCACATCGTCAAGGGCATCCCCGCGCTGGGGCTGGGCTATGTGTTCGAGACGCTGCTGACGCGGTCGTGGGACGAGCCCTTCTCGCTCTACGGCCTGCTGGCCGACCGGGTGGATGTGGCCGGCGACCGCTCCGCCGTCACCTTCCGCATCGATCCCAAGGCGCGCTGGCACGACGGGACGCCGGTGACCGCCGCCGACGTGCTGTTCTCCCTGGAGATGCAGCGGCGGCACGGCACGCCCAACCGCCGCCTGTTCTACGCCAAGGTCGCGGTGGCCGAGACACCGGATCCGCAGACCGTCCGCTTTGCCTTCGCTGCGAACCCGGGCGGAACCATCGACCGCGAGATGCCGCTGCTGATGGGGCTGATGCCGATCCATTCCAAGGCCTTCTGGACCGGCCGCGACTTCAACCGTACGACGCTGGAGCCGATCCTGGGCAGTGGTCCCTACCGCATCGCCGCCGTCGATCCGGGAAGGCGCATCGTCTATGAGCGGGTGCGCGACTATTGGGGCCGCGACCTGCCCACCCGTGTCGGGCAGTTCAACGCCGACCGGCTGGAATTCGACTATTACCGCGACGATTCCGTGGCGCTGGAGGCGTTCAAGGCCGGGCAGGGCGACGTTCGGTACGAAAGCGATCCGGCCAAATGGGCCACCGGCTACGACGGCCCGGCCCTGCGCGATGGCCGCATCGTGCGGGAGGAACTGCCGAACCGCCGGCCGGAGCCGGCGCGCGGCCTGATCTTCAACACCCGCCGGCCGATCTTCGCCGATGTGCGGGTGCGCCGGGCGCTGGGGATGGCGACCGACTTCGACTGGATCGGCCGCAACCTGTTCCACGGGCTGCTGACCCGCACCGCCAGCTATTACCCCAACTCCGACCTCGCCGCCCGCGGCTTGCCGGAGGGTGAGGAGTCGCGGGCGCTGGAGCCTTTCCGCGACCGGTTGCCGCCGGACCTGTTCACCCACCCTTTCGCCCTGCCGGAAGGTGGGACCGGCAGCGGCCCGGCGGGCCTGCGCGCCAGCCGGCGCGAGGCGTTACAGCTGCTGGAGCAGGCCGGCTGGCGGGTGCGCGACGGCCGGCTGACCGATGCGGCCGGGAATCGATTCGCCTTCGAAATCCTCCTTGCCGATCCGTCGGAGGAGCGGGTGGCGCTGGAATTCGCCCGCTCGCTGGAGCCGCTGGGGATCGAAGCACGCGTCCGCACGGTGGACAGCGCCCAATTCCAGGGGCGGCTGGACCGTTTCGATTTCGATATGACGATGCGCTGGTGGGCGTCCAGCCTGTCTCCCGGAAACGAGCAGCTCTATTACTACGGGTCCGACGCGGCCGGGCAGGAGGGTAGCCGCAACCTTGCCGGTATCCGCGACCCGGTAGTCGACGAACTCGCCCGCTCCATCGCCGCAGCCACCACGCGTGCGGAGCTGGTCGGGCGGGTGCGGGCGCTGGACCGGGTGCTGCTGTGGGGACACTACATGGTCCCACTTTTCCACAGCCCGGTGGACCGGATCGCCCGTCGATCGACCCTGCACCGTCCGGCGATCACGCCGCTGTACGGGCCGATGGTGGAAAGCTGGTGGGTGGCGCCCTAGGCCCTCACCAAACGCGCCGGTTTCCGTTGATGATTTGTTGTGCAACCCCTGACAGGCGGACGATCAGGACGGCCCCTGACTGACGCCCGGCGAACGATCGTTGCTAATATTGCCCCTAAATCTATTTATCGCGCCACGCGGGGGACATCGGATGAATATCCGCGCGAAAATTTTGTGCGCAAATGTTCTGATCGCCGCCTTTCCGATCTGCATGGCCGTCGTCCTTGCGTGGAATGCCGTGGCCGATCTTCGGCAGCGCCATCGGACGGAAAGCTCGCTTTCGGCATTCGAGGCGACGCTGCAGGTCGGCCCCCTGCTGGCGAGCGAACGGGGGCGCTGGGCGGTTGCCTTCGACAGCGACAAGCCGCTGGACGCCGCCGCGGCCCAGCCGCTGGAGGCCGCCATCGCCGCCAGCGATGCGGCCCTGACCAAGGCCCGCGAGCAGATCGAGGCCGCCGGCCTGGTCCCCACCCCGATCGTCACCGCCGCCAACCAGCTGAAGGCGGCGCGGACGGCTGCCCGGCAGGCGGCGGAGCAGGCCAAGACGGCCCGGCCGGCGACCATCGCCGCGGCCACCGTCGATGCCATCGCCGCGGCAAACCAGAATGTCGGCAAAGCCATCGACGACACCTATCGCTCCACCATTGTCAACGGTCCCGACCTGTTCGGACACGTCAATCTGGCACGGCTTGCCCAGGACATGCGCGATGTCGGCGGCACCCGCTCCGCGTCCGTCGGGCTGTTCGTCGGCGGCATGGCCTTCGGGCCGGAGCGGCTGCAGGCGGCGACCGAGATGACCGGCAGGATCGGCGGGCTCTGGCAGATGATGCAGCAGGCGGTGCTCAATCTCGGCAACCCGCCGGAGTTGACCACGGCGCTGGAGCATGTGCGCACCACCATGATGACGGAGGGCGAAAAGCGCTTCCAGAGCGTCATCGACGCCGCCCGCAAGGGCGCACCGCCGCCGGTGACGCTGGCCGACTGGCGTCCCTGGGTGACGCCGATGCTGAACAACATTCTGACGATGCGCGACGCCGCCCTTTCGGTGGCGCACGAGACGAACCGGGAAAGCGTGGCCCAGGCCTGGACCCAGCTGATCCTTGCCGGGCTGGTCCTGGCGGCGGTCTGCATCACCTTCGGCATCGTCCTGATCGTGCTGTCGGCCCAGGTCACGCGGCGTCTGGGGTCTCTCACCTCCACCGTCGTCCGGCTGGCCGACGGCGACCTCGGCGTCGACATCGCCTATTCCAAGCTGCCGGACGAGATCGGCGCGATGGCGCGGGCGATCCAGGTGCTGAAGGAAAGCGCCATCGAACGCGTGCGCCTGGAATCCGAACAGGAGGCCCAGCATGCCGCCCGCGAGAAGCGCGCCGCCGCCGTCGAACGGATGGTCCAGGGCTTCGATCGCACGGTGTCGGCCATCCTGACCAGCGTGTCCGGCGCTTCCACTCAGTTGAGCGAGACCGCCGAATCCATGGCGGCGCTGGCGGAGGAGACCAGCCGTCAGGCTTCCGCCTCCACCTCCGCGGCGGAGCAGACGTCGGTGAACGTGCAGACCGTGGCCTCGGCGACGGAGGAGATGACCGCCTCGATCCGCGAGATCGGCGAACAGGTCTCCCGGTCCAACGGCGTCGCCGCCCAGGCGGTGCGCGAGGCGCAGGACACCACCGGCTCCGTCCGCAATCTGGCCGAAGAGGTCGCGCGCATCGGCGAGGTGGTCAAGCTGATCCAGGATATCGCCAGCCAGACCAACCTGCTGGCGTTGAACGCGACCATCGAGGCGGCGCGGGCGGGGGAGGCCGGCAAGGGCTTCGCCGTGGTGGCGAGCGAGGTGAAGCAATTGGCGAACCAAACCGCCAAGGCGACGGAGGACATTTCCGCCCAGATCAACAGCGTGCAGAGCGCCACGCGCGGCACGGTGAACGCCATCGAGGGGATCGGCGGCACCATCGGCACGATGAACGAGATCGCCGCCACCATCGCCGCCGCCATCGAGGAGCAGAGCGCCACCACGTCGGAGATTTCCCGCAACGTCCAGCAGGCGGCCCAGGGCACCGGCGAGGTCAGCGGCAACATCGCGCAGGTGCACGAGGCTGCCGCCCAGACCGGCCGGGCGGCGTCGCAGGTGCTGGACGCCTCCACCGGCCTGTCGCGCCAAGCGGATGACCTGCGCCGCGAGGTGGAGACCTTCCTGGCCGGCATCCGCGCGGCCTGACCGTCATCGGCCTTTCTCTCAAGGCGGCGCCTCTCCCCAGGGCGGGAGAAGCGCCGTTCTTCGGCTTGCGGCCCTACCGGTCGTGCAGCGGGGCCATCTGGTCCAGGCGGTGGGCGAAGTCGATGTCGGCCGGGGTCACGGCGTCGGCGCTGCGGGTGTAGAGGATCACCTCCACCCGGCCGAGGTCGTTGAACCATTCGGGATGATGGCCGGTCTTCTCGGCCAGCAGGGCGACTTGGTTCATGAACCCCCAGGCGGCCGGGAAATCGGCGAAATGGTAGGTCTTGCGGATGGCGTCGCGTTCCAGCACCTCCGACCAGCCGTGCAGTTCCTTCAGTGCCGTCTGGCGATGCGCGCCGACCAAACGATCGGACATGATGACCTCCCTTTCTTCCGTCCCTCTTTTGCCGCCCGCAGCTTCTTGGCGAACGGGCGGCGGTCCGCTACCTTCTGCGGCATGATACGGAAACCTTCAGGTCCCCATACGGTTCCGCCCACGGTCGAAGACCTGGAGCGCATGGCCGAAGAAGCGCTTGAAACCATCCCTGCGGAGCTTCTGGCCCCGGTCGGGAACCTCGTCATCCATGTCGAGGATTTTCCCGATGAGGATACCGAGCGGGAGATGGAGCTGGAAAGCCCATTCGACCTGCTGGGGCTGTACCGGGGGGTGGATCTGACGCGGCAAAGCGTCGCCGACCTGCGCGGCGGGCCGGACATGATCTTCCTCTACCGCCGTCCGATCCTGGATTACTGGTGCGAGACGGGGGAGGAGTTGCCGGCCATCGTCCGCCATGTCCTGATCCACGAGATCGGCCACCATTTCGGCTTTTCCGACGACGATATGGAGCGGATCGAGACGATGGAGTAAGGGGGCGGAGTAGGGGGGCGGAGTAGGGGCGTCGCGCCTCAGCCCTCCAGCACCTCTGCCACCCGGCGGCGCAGCGCCGGCACCAGTTCCTCCTCGAACCAGGGGTTCCGGTTCAGCCAGGCGGTGTTGCGCCAGCTCGGATGCGGCAGCGGGATGTGGTCCGGGCCGTAGTCGCGCCAGTTCGCCACCGTCTCCGTCATCGTCGCCTTGCGGCGGTCGCCCAGATAGCGCGCCTGGGCGTACTGTCCGATCAGCAGGGTCAGCCGCACGCCCGACAGCGCCTCCAACACAGGTGGGTGCCACAGCGGGGCGCATTCGGGCCTCGGCGGGTAATCGCCGCCCTTCGGCATGGTTCCGGGATAGCACAGCCCCATCGGCACCACGGCGATGCGGGATTCGTCGTAGAAGGCGGTCCGATCCATCGCCAGCCATTTGCGCAGCCGGTCGCCGGACGCGTCGTCCCAGGGGATTCCGCTGGCATGAACCCGCGCGCCGGGTGCCTGCCCGACGATCAGAAGGCGGGCGCTTGGAGTGCCGCGCAGAACCGGGCGGCAGCCATGCGGCAGGACGCCCGCACACAGCGTGCAGGCGCGCACCGTCGCGAACAGGCGGTCCAGGTCGGAACCGCCCTCAACCATGTCATCAGACAAGCGTCAGCAAATCCTGAACGAAGGCCGGCACCACCTGGGTCGCCGGACCGTTGATCGAGCTGTGGAAATAGGAAGCTCCTTCCGACGGTTCCAGGTTCAGCTCGACCGTATAGGCGCCTGCCGACCGCGCTTCCGCCACGAAGCCGGCGGCGGGGTAGACATGGCCGGACGTGCCGATCGACACGAACAGGTCGCATTCCTCCAGCGCCCGCTGGATGCGCTCCATCTGGTAGGGCATCTCGCCGAACCAAACCACGTCCGGCCGCATGCCGCCCTTGCGCCCGCAGGTCAGGCAATGGTCGTGCACCGACAGGTCGCCCTGCACCTCCACCACCGTGCGGCAATGCAGGCAGAAGGCCTTCAGCAGTTCGCCATGCATGTGAAGCGGCGCCTTCGATCCGCCGCGCTCGTGCAGGTCGTCGATGTTCTGGGTCACCAGCAGGACATCGCCCTTCCAGCGCCGCTCCAGCTCCGCCAGCGCCCGGTGCGCGGCGTTGGGCTGCACCGCCGGGTTGGCGAGGCCGCGGCGGCGGTCGTTGTAGAAGCGGTGGACGAGGTCCGGGTTGCGCGCGAAGCCCTGCGGCGTCGCCACGTCCTCCAGATCGACCTGGCTCCAGATGCCTCCGGCGCAGCGGAAGGTGTCCAGCCCAGATTCCTTGGAAATCCCGGCCCCGGTCAGGATGACGATCGAGTCGGTCGGACGCAGGCGGTTGGTCAGCGCGGGTGAGGGCATGAGGCTCCCCTTAGCGGTTCGGAAACCGGTCATGTGGAAAACTGCTGCGGCGTACGCTCGTCGCGCCCGGAAGTAAAGCCGCTGAAAAGAAAGAAGGGGGATACCGCAGGTGGTCAAGGTCCTGTTCGTCTGCACGGGCAACATCTGCCGCTCGCCGACCGCCGAGGGGATGTTCCGCCATCTGGCCGAGAGCGCTGGGCTCGGGCCGCATGTGATCGCCGATTCCGCCGGCACCCACAGTTACCATGTCGGCGAGCCGCCCGACCCGCGCACGCGGCAGGCGGCGCTGGCCCGCGGCGTCGATCTGTCGGCTTTGCGCGCCCGCAAGGTGGTGGCGGCGGATTTCACCCGCTTCGACCATATCCTGGCGATGGACCACGGCCATCTGGCCCAGCTGCGCCGCATCGTTCCAGCCGGCGCCACGGCATCGCTCCGCCTGTTCCTGGACGACGCGCCGGGGTTTGAGGGCCGCGAGGTTCCCGATCCCTATTACGGCGGTCCCGACGGGTTCGAAGAGGTTCTGGACCTCTGCGAGGCCGGGTCGCACGGTCTGCTGGACCGCCTGATGCGCGAAAGCAAGTTTCCGATTCGCGAACGCATCGGTTAACGTCTCGCTGTGCCCCGGCCGCTTGGTTTATGCTGCCGGGATTAGCCCTTTCGGAGCATCCGTCCGCCATGACAAGCGCAGCCACCGGCACCACCACGCCCGGCGGAATCCTCGACGGCATCGTCCTGTTCGAGGCTTTCTCGCCGGAGGAGCGCGCGGCCGTCGCCTCGCGCGGGCGGGTGTTCGATGCACCGGCCGGCACGATGCTGATGCGCGAGGGCGACGGCGCCAGCTCGCTTTACGTGCTGTTGGACGGCACGGTGCGGGTGGTGCGCAACGACCAGTTCGGCGGTCAGGTGGAAGTCGGATTCCGCCGCGCCGGCGACTGTTTCGGCGAGATGGCGCTGATCGACGGCGGCGCCCGCTCCGCCTCGGTGATCGCCGCCACGCCGGTGACGGTGTTCGAGCTGGAGCGCGACCTGTTCCTGGCGCTGATCTCCCCCTCGCCCGATCTGCTGGCGAAGCTGCTGCGCGAACTCAGCCGCATGATCCGCGAGGTGTCGGAACGGGTGGTGCGCGAGGATCTGGAGCGCCGCACCCGCATCGCCGAATCGGCACTGGCCCGCCAGCGCGCCATCACCCAGGCGGTGACCGGGCTGGCGCACGAGTTGAACACGCCGCTCGGCGTCTGCGTCACCGCCGCCAGCCACCTGCAGGAGCTGGCCCGTCCCGGCAACGGCCCGCTCGCGACCGAGGAGTTGCGGGAACCGGCCGCCCTGCTCGACGCCAACCTCTCCCGCGCGGTGGACCTGGTGGAGGCGTTTTCCGCCATCGCCGCCTGCCAGAACGCCGAACCGCTGGAGGCGCTGGACCTGCGCCAGACGGCGGGCGACATCGCGGCGCTGTTCGCCGTCCAGCATCCGGACCTGCCGTTGGCCTTGCGGGTGATGCCGGGCGCCCCCTGTCCCTGGATCGGCTGCACCCAACCGCTGGAGCGGGTGCTGCACCACCTGTTCGCCAACGCCGCCGCCCATGGCTATTCCGGCGGTCCCGGCGCCGTCGAGGTGGCGGTGGAGCCGGCGACGCTGGATGCGGTCCCGGCCTGGAACCTGATCGTCCGCGATCGCGGCGCCGGCATCGCGGCGGAGCATCTGCCGCTCCTGACCGATCCCTTCTTCACCACCGCCCGCGGCCGAGGCCACAAGGGGTTGGGTCTGGCCGTCGTCTTCAACACGGTGACCGGCCCGCTCGGCGGCAGGGTCGCCTTCGACAGCACGCCGGGGGCCGGTACGACGGTGACGATCACCCTGCCGCAGGAGCTGTAAGGGCGGAAAAGGCCGTCGCCTCCTACCCGTGCAGGACGAGCCCCTTCACCGTCTTGTCCACCGCCTTCTTCGGCCCGCGCAGGGCTAGCCCGACCAGATCGGGAGCGGACGGGTCTTCTGCCCGGAAAGCGGCACGGTTGGCGGCATCGTGCCCCGTGGCGAACATCGCGGCGACATAGGGCACCAGCGTCAGCCCCCGGTCCAGGGCGCTGTCGCGCACGGCCCGCAGTTGCCCGACATCGGCGGCGAAAATCATCATCGGCTGGCCGAGCATGCGGCCATAGCGGCGGTCGGCAGCGTCGACATAGGGTTCGCCCAGCGCTTCGGGGGCCGCGGCGGCGATGCCGGTGGCCAGGAAGGCGGCGACGTTCAGCTTCTGCCACACGGCCAAGTCGGCGCGGATGACCAGCGCGACCTTGGTGTCGAAGCGGACGGGGGCGTCGGCGGGCGTGGTTTCGTTTGTCGGGCTGTTGGGCATCAGGCTATCGGGCATGGTGGTTTCTCCTTCGCCCAATCCAGATGCCGGATGATCGCGCCTCAGTCTGGAACGTTCGTGCACAGAGCGCGGTAGGCGGCGGGCGTCATGCCGTAGGCGCGGCGGAACCAGCGGCCGAGATGGCTTTGGTCGGCGAACCCGACCTCCGCGGCGACCAGGGCCGGCGCCTCGCCGTCGGCCAGCCGGCGCCGCGCGGCGCGCAGGCGCAGCCGGACCAGATAGGCATGCGGCGACAGGCCGAAGGCGGCGCGGAAGGCGCGGTTCAATCGGAAACGGTCGACGCCGGCCGCGGCCGACAGCTCGTCGAGCCCGACATCCTCGGCCATGCGGGCGTGCAGCAGGTCGCGCGCCAGGGCGGCGGCGCGGTCGGGGCGCAGGCGTTGGCGGTCCGGCGGCGGGGCGAGATGGCCGGCCAGCCTCGCCGCCAGACGGTCCAGCGACAGGTCGCGGGCAAGCCGCCCCTCCCCGCGGTGCAGGGCCAGGAAGGCCGACAGGATCGTCGCGGCAAGTCCGGGATCGTCGGCCAGCGTGTCACGGAAGCCCAAAGAGCCGGCGGCGCGCGGCATCAAGCCCTTCAAGGCGTCGGTGCGCGCGGTCAGCAGCGGCACCGGGAGGTAGAGCATGGCGTAGGTGAAGCCGTCCTCTTCGGGGCTGTGGCCGTCATGGGCCTCGCCGGGTTCGATCAGGATGACGCGGCCGGGGGTGCTGGTATGCAGCCGCCGCCGGCAGCGGAAGGCCTGCACCCCCTGCTCGGTGACGCCGACCAGCAGCTCGTCATGGTCGTGCAGGTCATAGGCATGGCCGCGGAAATGGGCGCGGATGGTCTCGATGCCGGTCTCCGCTTCGCGGCGGACCGCCACCCAATCCTTCTTGCCGTCCGCCATGCGTCCCATGCGGCACCCCTATGGCCGGATCGCCGGTCAGTAGATCAGCTCGTTCTCGCCGCCGCCTTCGGAGATGACCAGTTCGCCGCGGGCGGCGAGATCCTTGGCCAGCTGGACCATGTACATCTGCGCCTCGTCCACGTCGCGGACGCGGACCGGACCCATGGCGGCCATGTCCTCGCGCAGGATCTTGGCCGCGCGCTCGGACATGTTGGAGAAGAACAGGTCCTTCAGCGTTTCCGACGCGCCCTTCAGCGCGGTGCCCAGCTTCTGCTTGTCCACCGTGCGCAGCAGGGTCTGGACGCCGCCGGGATCGAGCTTCGACAGATCCTCGAAGGTGAACATCAGCGACTTGATGCGCTCGGCGCTGTCGCGGTTGCGCTCCTCCAGGGCGGCCATGAAGCGGTGCTCGGTGGTGCGGTCCAGACCGTTGAAGATCTCCGCCAGCATCTCGTGGCTGTCGCGGCGGCTGGTGCGGGCGAGGTTGGTCATGAACTCGGTGCGCAGCGTGCGCTCCACGTCGTCCAGAACCTCCTTCTGCACCGCCTCCATGCGCAGCATGCGCATGACGACTTCCATCGCGAAGCTTTCCGGAAGCTGGGTCAGCACCCGGCCGGCATGTTCGGGACGGATTTTGGACAGCACCACGGCAACGGTCTGCGGATACTCGTTCTTCAGGTAGTTGGACAGGACCGACTCGTTGACGTTCGCCAGCTTGTCCCACATCGTTCGGCCGGCCGGACCACGGATTTCCTCCATGATCTGGTCGACCTTGTCCTTCGGCAAGGTCTTCAGCAGCAGGCGTTCCGTCGAATCGAAGGAGCCGACCAGAGAGCCGGTGGCCGACATCTGCTCGGCGAATTCGACGAACAGGCGCTCGATCAGGTTGGCCGACACCGTGCCCAGGTTCGCCATCACCTGGGACAGTTCCTTGATCTCCTCGTCATCCATCAGCGAGAACAGTCTGGTAGCATGCTCCTCGCCCAGGGCCAGCATCATGATGGCGGCCTTTTCCGGGCCGGTGAGGGTCCGGTAATCCTCGCGAACCTTCAACGCCATCTGTCCGCCTCCGCCACTCCGCCCACCCCGCGCCGGGGGCGGGCGGTTCATTCTTGCACGTCGGGTTTCCTATTCTTCCGTTTTAATACGATCCGCTTGGGCGTTCCATCCCTTCAGGGGAAAAGGGCGGGGACAAGTCCAGCCGAGTCCCCGCCCTTCCTGCCGTCCTTTGCCTCCGCCGGCCCTGGCGTCAGCCGAACCGCTTGGCGATCACCGCATAGGCGGCGCGCAGGCCAAGCGCCTCGCCGCCTTCGGGACGGCCGGGACGGGCCGAGCCATTCCAGGCATAGGTGTCCAGATGCGCCCAGGGCGTGCCCTTCGACACGAATTCCTGCAGGAACAGCCCGGCGGTGATGGCGCCGGCGAAGCCGTTGGTCGTGACGTTGTTGATGTCCGCCACCTTGCTGTCCAGCCCCTTGCGGTAGGGCGCCCACAGCGGCAACCGCCACATCGGGTCGTCCACCGCGGTCCCGGCCTCGGTCAGGTCATTCGCCAGCGCATCGTCGTTGCACATCAGCGCCGGCAGGTCGGGGCCGAGCGCCACGCGGGCGGCGCCGGTCAGGGTGGCGAAGTCGATCAGCAGCTCCGGCTTCTCCGCATCCGCCTCGGCCAGCGCATCGCACAGGATCAGGCGTCCTTCGGCGTCGGTGTTGCCGACCTCCACCGTCAGGCCCTTGCGGGTCTTCAGCACGTCCTGCGGCTTGAAGCTGTCGCCGGCCACGACATTCTCCACCGCCGGCACCAGCACGCGCAGCCGCACCGGCAGCCCGGCCATCATGATCATCCGGCCGAGCGCCAGGGCATGCGCCGCCCCGCCCATGTCCTTCTTCATGATCAGCATGGCCGAGGACGGCTTCAGGTCCAGCCCGCCGGTGTCGAAGCAGACGCCCTTGCCGACGATGGTGACCTTGGGGTGCTCCGGGTTGCCCCAGCGCAGATCGATCAGCCGCGGCGCCCGCGGGCTGGCGCGGCCGACGGCATGGATGGCGGGATAGTCGCGGTCGAGCAGATCCTGCCCGACGATCACCTCGACGGCCGCGTCGAACTCCGCCGCCAGATCCTGGGCCGCCTGGGCCAGTTCGCCCGGGCCCATGTCGCAGGCGGGGGTGTTCACCAGATCGCGCACGAGATAGGTGGCGGTCGCCGCGCGTTCCACCTCGCCACGGTCGGCCTCCGCCGGCCAGACCAGATTGGCGAAACCCTTCTCCGTCGGCTTCTTGTAGCGGGTGAAGCGATAGCTGCCGAGCGCCCAACCCAGCGCCGCCCGCGTCGCCGTCCGCGCATCCAGCGCCCCCTCAATTTTGCTATCGATCCGGTAGGAGCCGGCCGGCAGGGAGGCGGGCAGGCCGGCGAAGGCCCACAGATCGTCGATGGCCGACACGCCGGCCAGCACATGGGCCACGGCGCCGTCCGGTCCCGGCAGGAAGACGGTCGATCCGGCCTCGCCGGTGAAGCCCACCGCCTTGACCCAGGAGGCGACGGCCGGCGACTGCCCGGCCAGCCAGTCGGCCAGCCCGGCCTTGGTCACGGGGGTGAGGGCGACGGTGTCCGGACCGTCAACGGCAAGCAGGGTGGCGAGCAAGACTGAGGATCCTTCTCACGAGATCACGTCACGCATCCGACACGGATGCCCATCCCCCAAGGATGGCGCGCCGGGCGCCGGCTGGAAAGGGGGGCGATACGCCGGGCAGGCATGGGCGGGCTGTGAAAGCCGAGCCGTGGAACAGTGTGGAACGGTTTTCCAAGCATGTTCCACTGTTCCATCGGTCGCCATGCTCCATCCGTCGCGTCGTTTCGACGGGCGCGGATGGAACGGATGAAACACCGTGAAACAGCTTTCCGGTGATGTTCCATCGTTCGCTGTGACGGTCGAGTTGCGGTTGGGCGATACCGCCGGAATGGCGGAGCGAACGAACGGCTCCAATGAAACGACCCATCGAAGACATGCCACGGCCTCCCCAGTCCTGTAGGCAGATTATCCTACCACAGGGAATTAATGCTGCCAGCGGTTGAATGAACCACGATGGCGCAGAAGGGCGGGCGTGCCGATGTCGCGCCCGCTCCAAGCATCCATTCTCATTGGGGAATTATTCGCATCCCGGCTGAGGCACGGCGGAGGCCTGAGCGTCGGCCAGGGCTATTTCGATCCGCTCCTTGCCCTTGCCGGTGTTGCGTCGCTTGAGCGTCAGCGCGCCGATCTCGCCCGTACGGCGCAGGTGGGTGCCGCCGCAAGGAACCCTGGCGAAGCCGGGGATCTCCCAGAAGCGGCGCTCGGCGGCCTTGTCGCTGAAGCCGCTCAGGATGGGGGTGTCGGCGGCGACGATACGCGCCGCCTGCCCGGCGAATTCGGGCAGCAGCGGGGTCAGCGGCTCGTTCCAGGCGAAGTCGATGCGCGCCTTGTCGGCGGCGATGTGGGCGCCGACCTTGTGGATGCCGGGCAGGCGGGCCACCACCAGTTCAAGCACGATCTCCGCCGCGAAGTGCAGGCGCATCAGCCGGTAGCGGCGCCCCCAGTCGACCGCCACCGCAACGGCGTCACCGGGGGCGAGCCCGTGGCCGGGCGCAAGCCTGTAGCGGATCTCGCGGCCGTCCTTGCGGGCCTCCAGCACGTCGAAGCCGCCGATCGTGCCAGCATCGCTCTCCTGCCCGCCGGAGAGCGCGTAGAGGATGGTGGCCTCCAGCGTGACCTCCTCGCCGTCCACCCCGGCGATGCGGGTATCAAGGCGGGTGCGGTAGGGATCGTCCCAGAACAGCTTCCGGGTCATGGGGGCCTCGCGGAAAGCCAATGATCAACGATGATGCGGGATGTTTCCCGGATGGACGGCCCATCCGCCACCCCGGACGCGCAGTATACCCGCTCCAACGAAACATCCGGAGGAGGAATGTCGCGCGGGCAGGGCAGATGATTGCCCCTGCGCAACCGGAAGGCTTGTTGCGGTCCGGGAGGTGGGTCATGCTCACGCCCCCGCTGCTTGCTCGTTTCGAAAGGTGCAGTCCGATGTCCGATCTGATCCTGGTGATTGGGAACAAGGCCTATTCGTCCTGGTCGTTGCGCCCGTGGCTGGTGCTGAAGCAGGCCGGGCTTGCTTTTGCCGAGACCATCATTCCCCTGCGCCAGCCGGACACCGCAGCGCGCATCGCGGAGCATTCGCCGACCGGCCGCGTGCCCTGCCTCGTCCATGACGGGCTCGCCATCTGGGATTCGCTGGCGATCTGCGAGCATGTGGCGGAACTGGCCCCCGATGCCGGGCTGTGGCCGGCGGATCCCGCGGCGCGGGCGGTGGCGCGGTCGGTGTCGGCGGAGATGCATTCCGGATTCGTCTCCCTGCGCACCACCATGCCGATGAACCTCAAGCGCGACCTCAAGGGTGAGGGCATGTCCGAGTCGACCGCGGCCGACATCGCCCGCATCGAGGCGCTGTGGGCCGATGCCCGCGCCCGATTCGGCAGCCCGGCGGGCGGGCCGTTCCTGTTCGGTGCCTTCACCATCGCCGACGCCATGTTCGCCCCGGTGGTGACGCGGCTGGAGACCTATGGCGTCGCAGTCTCGCCGGTGTCGCGCGCCTATATGGACGCGGTGCTGGCCCTGCCGACGTTGCGGGAGTGGATCGCGGCGGCCAAGACCGAGCCTTGGGAATTCGAGCCGTGAGCCATCCCGGCTTCACCATCCGGCCGGCGCAGCCGGAGGATGCCGAGGCGGTCGGCGCACTGCTCCAGGCCTCATACCCGCCGCTGATGGCCGCGGGCTATCCGGCGGACGTGCTGGAGCGTGCCCTGCCGGCGATGATGAAGGCCAATCCGCTGCTGCTGCGGTCTGGCACCTATCATCTGGCGGTGGCGGAGGACGGCGCCGTCATCGGCTGCGGCGGCTGGACCCGCGAGCCGCCGGGGCCGCCCTGCCAGCCGGTCGACCCGAAGGTCGGCCACATCCGGCATTTCGCCACCCATCCCGGTCACCTGCGCCGGGGCGTCGGCACCGCCCTTCTCGGCCGCTGCATCGAGGAGGCCGGGGTTGCCGGTGTCCGCCGGCTGGAATGCCTGTCGAGCCTCGTCGCCGAGCGGTTCTATGCGTCCGCCGGCTTCCGCCCCGTCGGTAGCCGTTCGGTGATCCTGGCGCCGGGCGTCCAGTTCGACAGCGTCGTCATGGTGCTGGAGCTGCCTCCGTCCGCCGGTTGACGCAACTCCAAATGAAAACGGCGCGCCGTCCTGCCGGATGGCGCGCCGTTTTCATGTCCGCCTTTCGATTCCCCCTCTCCCCGGGGGGGGAGAGGGGATGATCCGCTACTTGTGGGAGAGGGTGATGCGGGAGAGGGCTTCGTCACTCCGCCGGGATGGCGCGCGGCAGGGTCACCGGCACGGCCAGACGGTGCAGCATCTCCTTCGGAACCACCTGCCAGAAGTGGCCGAGTTCGCGCTGCCAGTCGTTGAGGATCTCGGCGGCGAAACGGCTCTGCGTCTCGGCGACATGCTCCTCGATCAGGGCGCGGAGCTGGGCCTCGTAATGGGGCACCTCGATCCGCTGGAAGATGACGCTTTCCTCGTTGATGTGCAGCGGCAGCGAGTCTTCCGGATCGTACAGGTAGGCCATGCCCCCGGTCATGCCGGCGGCGAAGTTGTCGCCGACCTTGCCCAGGATGACCGCCGTGCCGCCCGTCATGTACTCGCAGCCGTTGGAGCCGCAGCCCTCCACCACCACGGTGGCGCCGGAGTTGCGCACCGCGAACCGCTCGCCCGCCTGGCCGGCGGCGAACAGCTTGCCGGCGGTGGCGCCGTACAGCACCGTGTTGCCGATGATGGTGTTCCTGTTCGACTCCAGCGGGCTGCTGGTGGCCGGACGGACCACGATGGTGCCGCCCGACAGGCCCTTGCCGACATAGTCGTTGGCGTCGCCCATCACCTCCAGCTTGATGCCCTGGACCGCGAAGGCGCCCAGCGACTGGCCGGCGGTGCCGCGCAGGCGGACGGTGATGTGGCCGGGCTGCAGCCCGAACATCCCGAACTTCCGCGTGACCATCGAGGACAGCCGCGTGCCGATGGCGCGCTGCGTGTTGCGGGCGTTGTAGGCGAGCTGCATCTTCTCGCCTTCCTCGAACAGCGGGCGGGCATCGGCGACGATGCGGGCGTCCAGCGTGTCCGGCACCTCGTTGCGGCCCTGCAGCGTGCAGTAGCGCGCGTTCTCGCCCGGATCGACCTGGGCCAGCAGCGGGTTGAGGTCGAGGTCGTCCAGGTGGGCGCCGCCGCGGCTGACCTGGTGCAGCAGGTCGGTGCGGCCGATCACCTCGGTCAGCGAGCGGAAGCCCAGGCGGGCCAGGATCTCTCGGACCTCTTCGGCCAGGAAGGTGAAGAGGTTGACGACCTTCTCCGGCGTGCCGACGAACTTCTCGCGCAGCTTCTCGTCCTGGACGCAGACGCCGACCGGGCAGGTGTTGGAATGGCACTGCCGGACCATGATGCAGCCCATGGCGATCAGGCTGGCGGTGCCGATGCCGAACTCTTCGGCGCCCAGCATGGCGGCGATGACGATGTCGCGGCCGGTCTTCAGGCCGCCGTCGGTGCGCAGCCGCACGCGGTGGCGCAGCTTGTTCAGCGTCAGGACCTGATGCACCTCCGACAGGCCCATCTCCCAGGGCAGGCCGGCGAACTTGATCGAGGTCTGCGGGCTGGCGCCGGTGCCGCCGGAGTTGCCGGAGATCAGGATGATGTCGGCGTTGGCCTTCGCCACGCCGGCGGCGATGGTGCCGATGCCCGACCGGCTGACCAGCTTCACCGTGACCTTGGCGTCCGGGTTGATCTGCTTCAGGTCATAGATGAGCTGGGCCAGATCCTCGATCGAGTAGATGTCGTGGTGCGGCGGCGGGCTGATCAGCATGACGCCCGGCGTCGAGTGACGCAGCCGCGCGATCATCTCCGTCACCTTGAAGCCGGGCAGCTGGCCGCCTTCGCCGGGCTTGGCGCCCTGGGCGACCTTGATCTCCAGCTCGCGGCACTGGTTCAGGTACTCGGCGGTGACGCCGAAGCGGCCCGACGCCACCTGCTTGATGGCGGAGTTCCAGTTGTCGCCGTTCTTGTCGGGACGGAAGCGCGCCGGATCCTCGCCGCCCTCGCCCGAGTCGGACTTGGCGCCGATGCGGTTCATGGCGACGTTCAGCGTGCCGTGCGCCTCGGGCGACAGGGCGCCCATCGACATGCCCGGCGTGATGAAGCGCTTGCGGATGGAGGTGATGCTCTCCACCTCGTCCACCGGGACGGCGGCCTTGGTGGTGCGGAACTCCAGCAGGTCGCGCAGCTGCATCGGCGGCCGCTTGTTCACCTGCTCCGAATACTTCTTGAAGGTGGTGTAGCTGTCGTTGGTGACGGCCTGCTGCAGGGTGTGGATGATCCCACCCTCCCAGCCATGGCGGTCGCCCGACTTGCGGAAGCGGTAGAAGCCGCCGACCGGCAGGGGCAGCGCCTCGCCGGCATAGGCCAGCGCGTGCTGCTCCAGAACCTTCTTCTGAATGCCGTTCAGGCCGATGCCGGAGATGCGGCTGACCATCGCCGGGAAATGCTCGGCGACCAGGGCGCGGCTGAGGCCGATGGCCTCGAAGTTGCCGCCGCCGCGGTAGCTGCTGATGACCGAGATGCCCATCTTGGACATGATCTTCAGCAGGCCGTCGTCGATGGCCTTCTTGTAGTTCGTCATCGCCTTTTCCAGCGACAGCGAGCCGAGCAGGCCGCGGCGCTGGCGCTCGGCCACCGCTTCCTGGGCCAGATAGGCGTTGACGGTGGTGGCGCCGACGCCGATCAGCACCGCGAAGTAATGGGTGTCCAGGCATTCCGCCGTGCGCAGGTTCAGCGAGGTGAAGGTGCGCAGGTTGGAGCGGATCAGGTGGGTGTGGACCGCACCGGTCGCCAGGATCGCCGGGATGGCGGCGCGGGCCGGGCTCATCGCCTCGTCGGTCAGGATGACGTGGTTGGCACCGCCGCGCACGGCGTCCTCCGCCTCCTGGCGGATGCGGCGCAGGGCGTCGCGGAGCGCGTCAGGGCCGGCATCGACCGGGAAGGTGGCGTCGATCACCGCGGCGGTGTCGCCCATATACTCACGCATGGCGTGGAATTCGGCGGTGGTCAGCACCGGGCTGTCGAGTTGCAGCAACCGGGTCTGGCTCTCATCCTCGTCCAGGATGTTGCCGAGGTTGCCCAGCCGCGTCTTCAGGCTCATCACCCGGCGCTCGCGAAGCGAGTCGATCGGCGGATTGGTGACCTGGGAGAAGTTCTGGCGGAAGAAGTGGTGCAGGCCGCGGTACTTGTCGGACAGCACGGCGATCGGGCTGTCGTCGCCCATCGAGCCGACGGCTTCCTTGCCGTCCTCCGCCATCGGGTGGAGGATCAGCTCCATGTCTTCCATGGCGAGGCCGAAGGCCATCTGGCGACGGCGCAGCTCCTCCTTCTCCATCTCCGACGGCTCGCCCTTCAGGGCGGCGGACTTCACCAGCTCGTCCAGGTGCGTGGTGTTCTTGACCCACTGGCCCCAGGGCTTCTGGCTGGCCAGATGGTCCTTCAGCTCACGGTCGTTGAACAGCTTGCCGGCCTGCAGGTCGACGGCGATCATCTCGCCCGGGCCGAGGCGGCCCTTCTCGACCACCTGGTTCTCCTCGATCTTGACCATGCCGGTCTCGGAGCCGCCGATGATCAGGCCGTCGGTGGTGATGGTGTAGCGCATCGGGCGCAGGCCGTTGCGGTCCATGCCGCCGACGACCCAGCGGCCGTCGGTCATGGCGAGCGCGGCCGGGCCGTCCCACGGCTCCATCACCGAGTTGCAGTAGGCGATCAGGGCCTTGTGGTTGTCCGGCGTGGTCTGCGAGCTGGTCAGCGCCTGCGGCACCAGCATCATCTTGACCATCGGCGCGCTGCGGCCGGCGCGGACCATCACCTCGAACACCGTGTCCAGCGCGCCCGAGTCCGACAGGCCGACGCCGATCACCGGCTTCAGGTCCGCCATGTGGGTGCCGAACACCGGATGCTCCATCCGGGTCTCGTGCGCCTTCATCCAGTTGACGTTGCCCTTCAGCGTGTTGATCTCGCCGTTGTGGGCGAGCATGCGGAAGGGCTGGGCCAGCGGCCAGGTCGGGAAGGTGTTGGTCGAATAGCGCTGGTGGTAGATGGCGAAGGACGACTCGAAGCGGTCGTCGGTCAGGTCCGGGTAGAAGGTGGACAGCTGTTCGGCCAGGAACATGCCCTTGTAGATGATCGAGCGCGCGGACAGCGAGCAGATGTAGAAGTCGTTGATCTGCTCGCCATGCACCGCCTTCTCGATCCGGCGGCGGATGATGTAGAGGTCGAGCTCGAACTGCTCGTCCGACACGCCCTTCGAATTGCCGATGATGATCTGCTCGATCTCGGGCCGGGTCGCGTTGGCCTTCTCGCCGATGATGTCGACGTTGATCGGCACCTGGCGCCAGCCGTAGATGTAGTAGCCGAAGGCCAGGATCTCGGTCTCGACGATGCAGCGGCAGGCTTCCTGGGCGTCCAGGCTGATGCGCGGCAGGAAGACCTGGCCGACCGCCAGGTTGTTCTCCGGCGGGGTGTGGCCGATGACCTTGACGTGGTCCTTGAAGAACTTCTGCGGCACCTGGACATGGATGCCGGCGCCGTCGCCGGTCTTGCCGTCGGCGTCCACGGCACCGCGGTGCCAGACCGCCTTCAGGGCCTCGATGCCTTTCTCGACCACCGAACGGCGGGGCTTGCCGTCGATCGCGGCGATGAAGCCGACGCCGCAGGCGTCGTGCTCGTCGGCCGGATTGTAGGCGTGCGCAGTGGTCAGCGCCGCGGCGTTGGCGCGGAAATCGGCGACGAACTGCTCACCCTGGTTCAACTCGGTGGTCATGGAACGACCCTTTCACAGTCTGGACGTTGACCTGGGGGGCGGAAGGGATGGCCCCCTGGGGTAGACAAGGTCGTGGAGGCGGTGCCCCCACCCTAACCCTCCCCCGCTGGGCGGAGGAGGGGACTGCCGCTGCTCCGCCCCAAACTCCCTCCCCCGCCCAGCGGGGGAGGGTAGGGGTGGGGGCACGGGTGAAGCGGTGGAAAGGAAGCCTTACTCCGCCGCGACGGCCAGCTTGGGCGCGCCGACGGTCTGGGCGTAGGCGTGCATCGCCTCGGCGGCGTCGCGGCCGTCGCGGATGGCCCAGACCACCAGCGAGGCGCCGCGGACGATGTCGCCGGCGGCGAAGACGCCGTCCAGGCTGGTCATCTTGGTGCGGTGGTCGACCAGCAGAGTGCCCCAGCGGGTGACGGTCAGGTCCGGCGCGCCGAACATGCCCGGCAGATCCTCCGGCTCGAAGCCGAGGGCCTTGATGACGAGGTCGGCCGGCTCGGTGAACTCGGAGCCCTCGATCACCTGCGGGGTCTGGCGGCCGGTGGCGTCGGCGACACCCAGGTGGATGCGCACGGCGCGGACGCCGGTCACCACATCCTCGCCGGTGAAGCCTTCGGGCGCGGCCTGCCAGACGAACTCGACGCCCTCTTCCTCGGCATGCGCCACTTCGCGCTGCGAGCCCGGCATGTTCTTGCGGTCGCGGCGGTACAGGCACTTGACGGAGGTCGCACCCTGGCGGATCGCCGTGCGCACGCAGTCCATCGCGGTGTCGCCGCCGCCGAGCACCACCACCTTCTTGCCGGCGGCGTTCAGCGAGCCGTCCTCATACGCCCCGACCTGATCGCCGAGGCCGACGCGGTTGGAGGTGGTGAGGTATTCGAGCGCCGGGACGATGTTCTTCAGGCCGGCGCCGGGGGCCTCGATGTCGCGGGCCTTGTAGACGCCGGTGGCGACCAGGATCGTGACGTGGCGCTCGCGCAGCTCGGCCAGCGAGGCGTCGCGGCCGACCTCGAAGTTCGAATGGAAGATGACGCCGGCATCGGCCAGACGTTGGACGCGGCGGGCGACGACGTCCTTCTCCAGCTTGAAGCCGGGGATGCCGTAGACCAGCAGGCCGCCCATGCGGTCGTAGCGGTCGTAGACATGGACCTCGTAGCCCTTGGCGCGCAGTTCCTCGGCGGCGGCGAGGCCGGCCGGACCGGCGCCGATCACGCCGACCGACAGGCCCAGCTCGCGAACCGGCTTGCGCGGCTTGACCCAGCCGTTCTCCCAGGCGGTGTCGTTGATGTACTTCTCGACCGAACCGATGGTGACGGCGCCGTGGGTCGACTGCTCGATGACGCAGTTGCCCTCGCACAGGCGGTCCTGCGGGCAGATGCGGCCGCAGATTTCGGGGAAGTTGTTGGTGGCCTGGGAGACCTCGTAAGCCTCCTCCAGGCGCCCCTCGGCGGTCAGCTTCAGCCAGTCGGGGATGTTGTTGGAGACCGGGCAATGCACCTGGCAGAAGGGAACGCCGCACTGCGAGCAGCGGTTGGCCTGCTCGTTCGCGCGCTCGTCGCTGAAGCGGGCATAGATCTCCGCGAAGTCCTGGCGACGGTCGGCGGCAGACCGCTTGTCGGGCATCTTCTGCGCGGTGTGCACGAAGCCCAACATTTTCTGGTTCGCCATGACGTCTGCTCCTTCGCTTCGCGGCCCCGTCGTCTGCTGCGGGGGCATCGCCTTGCTGGGCCTGACCGGAGGCTGCGGCTTTGGCCTACACCAACCGGCTGGGTTGAAATCGAACGTCCGCAAAGTGGCGGACGCTCGTCATATAACGCATGCGCGGGACCGGCGGAAGCACAAAAGAACCGATAGGTCCGTTTTGTTGACCTTTTCCGTAGCAAGGCTGGAATGCGTGAGCGGTGCGGCATAGCGTCACAAAAACGAGACAGAAAATTAGTCCCTAAACGAGACTATCTCGCAAATAGGGGTACCGACCCCTCGCCGTCGCCAAGCACCGGCCCCGCCTGCTATAAGCACCGCAACATCCAACCGTGCCGAAGGCTCCGTGCCACGATGATGATCGATCAATATCTGGACGCCACCCTGATGGGGCTGGTGGAGGGGCTGACCGAGTTCCTGCCCGTCTCCTCCACCGGTCACCTCATCATGCTGGACGAACTGCTGGGCTTCCAGGGTCCGCCCGGCAAGGTGTTCGAGGTGGTGATCCAGCTCGGCGCCATCCTCGCGATCTGCGTGGTCTATTTCCAGCGGCTGTGGCATGTCGCCACAGGGCTGAAGGACGATCCCGGCGCGCGGCGTTTCGTGATGGCGGTGCTGATCGGCTTCCTGCCGGCGATGGTGCTGGGCGCCGCCCTGCACGGCGTCATCAAGACGCTGCTGTTCAACCCGACGGTGGTCAGCATCGCCCTGATCCTGGGCGGCGTCGCCATCCTGCTGGTGGAGCGGCTGGTCCCGGTCGCCCGCTATCACCGGATCGAGAATTTCTCCGCCCCGCTGGCGCTGAAGATCGGCTTCTGCCAGTGCCTGGCGCTGGTGCCGGGCGTGTCGCGGTCGGGGGCCAGCATCCTGGGCGCCCTGCTGATGGGCGTCGACCGCAAGGCGGCGGCCGAGTTCTCCTTCTTCCTGGCGGTGCCGACCATGGCCGGGGCCACCGCCTACGACCTCTACAAGAACTGGTCGGTGATGAGCCTGGACAGCGGCCTGCTGATCCTGGTCGGCTTCGTCACCGCCTTCATCGCCGCCGCCCTGGTGGTGAAGACGCTGGTCGAGTTCGTCGGCCGCTACGGCTTCACCCCCTTCGGCTGGTACCGCATCGCCATCGGCACCGGCATGCTGGCCTTCCTGTATCTGTAACTCTCAAGCGGCCTGAACTCTCAAGCGGCCTGCCGCGGCACCGCCCGGGCCGCGGCGACGGCCACGAACAGGGCCAGCACCGCGATCAGGGCGAAGGCGGTGGCTAGGCTGGTCGCCTGGGCGATGAAGCCGACCAGCGGCGGGCCGGCCAGCACGCCGGTGTAGCCCATGGTGGACACGGCGGCGACCGCATGGTCGGCGTGGCCGCTCTCCACCGCGCCGGCCGTGCTGAACAGCACCGGGACGATGTTCGACAGGCCGATCCCGGTCAGCCCGAACCCGGCCATCGCCAGCAGCGGCGATCCATCCGCCACCACGCCGGCAGCCAGAACGAGACCCAGTCCGGCCGCGGCCAGCAGACCGCCGCCGCTCATCAGCGTCGCCCCGCCGAAGCGGTGGCGCAGCCGGTCGCCGCTGAAGCGTCCCGCGGCCATGGCGGCGCAGAACACGCCGAACCCCATGCCGGCGAGCGAGGCCGGGGCGCCGAGATCGTCGCGCAGATGGATGGCGCTCCAGTCCAGGATGGCGCCCTCGCTCATGAAGGACAGGGCGGCGAGCAGGCCGAGCAGCAACGTCTTGCGGTCGGGCAGGACCAGCCCGCCGGTCGACGCGTTGCGGTCGGCCAGGAACCGGCCCTGCAAGGCCAGGAACAGCGCGACCAGCCCGACCGACACCAGCGCGGCCTGCGCCGCCGGCGCCATCAGCGGCAGCAGCAGCCCGCCCAGGCCCGCCCCGGCCAGCCCGCCGAGGCTCCACATTCCGTGCAGCGAGGACATGATCGGCCGGCCGAGCCGCCGCTCCACCAGCGCGCCCTGGGCGTTCATGGCGACGTCCATGGTGCCGCCCGACGCGCCGAACAGCGCCAGCACGATGCACAGCGTCACCACGTCCGGCACCAGCGCCGGCAGGGGCAGGAAGCCGGCGAACAGCAGGGCGGTCACCCGCGTCACCGGGGCGCTGCCAAGCCGTCCCAGCAGCGGGCCGCTGGCGATCATCGCGGTCAGCGCGCCGACGGCAAGGCAGAGCAGGGCCACCCCCAGTACGGCGGGGCTGAGGTCGAGCCGGTTCTTCAGCATCGGGATCTGGGTCGCCCAGACGCCGAAGACGGTGCCGTTCAGGAAGAAGGCGGCGACGGTGGCCCAGCGCGCGGCGGCGGCCTGCTCCACCACCCGGCCCGCGCTGCCGCGGATATCCTCTGCCCCTGTCATCGCCCGTCCCGTCGCTGTTGAACTGCCGACATGACGGCGGCCGGCGGGGAAATCAAGCAGGGAAGGGGCAGGCGTGCCATGCCCGAACCGGACGGAACTCCGCGGAGCTTCTCAGTGCCGCCACATCTTGGCGGCTGACAGCAGCAGGATCGCCGACAGCACCGGCAGCAGGACCGACTCCGGCACGACGCCCAGCAGCCGGCCGCCGATGAAGGCGCCGGCCAGCGATCCCGCCGCCATCAGCAGCACGAATCCGCGGTTGCGGGCCAGCACGGACAGGCTGCGGTCGCGGGCGTAGCGGGAGAAGCCGGCGATCATGGTCGGCAGGCTGATCGCCAGGGACAGGCTGCCCGCCAGCTTGACGTCGACGCCGTACAGCAGCACCAGCGTCGGGATCAACAACTCGCCGCCGGCCACGCCCAGGATGGAGGCGACAACCCCGATGGCGAAACCGGCCGCGGTCCCGGCGGCGACAAGGGCCAGACCCGTCAGCGGAGACCCTCCGCCGCCTGCCGCGCCGCCCGCCATGCCATGGCCGAACAGCAGGGCGCCGGCGATCAGCACCAGCAGCAGGGCGATCACCCGGTGCAGCCGGGCGGCGTCCATCCGCATCGCCCAGCCTGCCCCGATCCAGGCGCCCAGAAGGCTGCCGGCCAGCAGGTTGAGGATCACCGTCCCGTTGGCGGCGACGAGGCCGAGCGGGACCGCTCCGGCCCGGAAGGGAAGGGCGGCGGCGACGACGACGAGGCTCATCGCCTTGTTCAGGATGACGGCGTCGAGCACCGCGAAACGGAAGGCGCCGACCAGCAGGGGAAGCCGGAACTCGGCCCCGCCCAGCCCGATCAGGCCGCCCAGCGTGCCGATGACGGCGCCGCTGGCGAAGGAGGCAAGCGCGCGCAGCCTCGTCACCACGAAGGCTCCAATGCGAAAGCCCCGGCGCGGGGGCCGGGGCTTTCGGGAGTCACGGAACCGGCTCCGCCGCTCAGTGGGCGTTGCCGGTGAGGCTGTTGTACTTGCCGCCGACGATGAAGCGCGACAGGTAGGTCGGCAGGATCACCTCGCAGGTGGCGAGCTCGGTGATGCCCAGATCCTTGAAGCCGAGCGCGTCGGGGGAGACGACGTTGTCGCGCCGCAGCAAGGCAACCTGATCGCGGGTCAGCGCCGGGGCGAGGACCGGGATCTTCTCCAGGATGCCGGCCAGCGATTCGGCGATGTTCCAGGGGATGGTCACCAGCGGGCGGTGGCGCAGGATGTCCTTCTGCGTCAGCTCCAGCAATTCGCGGAAGCTGTAGACGCGCGGGCCGCCCAGCTCGTAGGTCTTGCCGCGGCTGGCGTCGTTCTCCAGCGCGGCGATGACGGCGTCGGCCAGATTGCCGACATAGACCGGCTGGAAGCGGGTCTTGCCGCCGCCGATCAGCGGCAAGGCGGGGGCCTTCTGCGCCATCGCGGCGAACTTGTTGAAGAAGTTGTCCTCCGGGCCGAAGACGATGCTGGGGCGCAGGATCGTCGCCGCCGGGAAGGCGGCCAGCACCGCCTGCTCGCCGGCCGCCTTGGAGCGTGCGTAGGAGGAGGCGGAATTGGCGTCGGCGCCGATGGCGGAGACCTGGATCAGCCGGTTGACGCCGTTGGCGGCCGCCAGACGGGCGATGCGGGCCGCGGCATCGACATGCACGCCCTGGAAGCTCTGGCTCCCGCGCTCGTACAGCACGCCCAGAAGGTTGATGACGACGTCCGCGCCCTGAACGGCGCGGGCGACCGACTCGTCCTTGGTGCAGTCGGTGGCGAAGGGGACGATCTGGCCGACGGCGCCGGCCGTCTTCAGGAACGTGGCCTTGCCCGGATTGCGGGTGGCGATGCGGATTTGGGCGCCGGACTTGGCGAGGCGCCGGATCAGGTGGCGGCCGATGAAGCCCGAACCGCCGAACACCGTGATAACCTGAGTGCGATAGGACATCGACCGTCTCCCGTGTCGTTGCGCGCCGTAACCGGGGCTTTCACGCGGCGGCTGACCCGCCGTTGCCGCGCGCCCCCGCGCGTCGTCCGACTGTGTGTCGCCATGAGGACTGCTGGAACTGCGGGCATGCTTATAGCGAATGGACCGCCGCCAATCTAGGGACTGCATTGCCGCGCCGGCCGGCGGCGGGAGGAAAACCCGCGATGCGACAAAAAAAATGAAGGGGTCGGAAAAAAGCTGTTGACGCCCCCCGGCCGGATCATTAAACAACCGCCCACACACCGAGCACCGAGCCCAGGTGGCGGAATTGGTAGACGCGCAGGTTTCAGGTACCTGTGGCAGAAATGTCGTGGAAGTTCGAGTCTTCTCCTGGGCACCATTTCTTTTCTACCCGGCTGCGCCGCATGCACAGCTCCTTCGATCGAGAGGGAGGCAGTGCAGAGCGGCGTTCGTCGTTTCTAGGGTCCGTGGCCGGGGGCCTGACCACCCGGGAAGCGACCATGCCCATCGACCTTCATGACGGCGACCTCCCCGACGGCCTCGACCTTGCCGCCGGCGCCCGCGACAACTGCGTTGCCATCGACACCGAGACGATGGGGCTGAACCCCCACCGCGACCGCCTCTGCCTCGTGCAGCTGTCGGCCGGCGACGGTGCCGTCCATCTGGTGCAGTTCCGTCCCGGCCAGTACGAGGCGCCGAACCTGAAGCGCCTGCTGACCGATCCCGGCGTGACCAAGCTGTTCCACTTCGCCCGCTTCGACGTGGCGGTGATGAAGGCCTATCTGGGCGTCGACTGCCGGCCGGTCTATTGCACCAAGGTGGCCTCCAAGCTGGTCCGCACCTTCACCGACAAGCATGGCCTGAAGGATCTGTGCAAGGACCTGCTGGGGGTGGAGATCTCCAAGCAGCAGCAGTCCTCCGACTGGGGCGCCGCCGAACTCACCACCGACCAGATGAAGTATGCGGCGTCGGACGTGCTGCACCTGCATGACCTGAAGGCGAAGCTGGACGTCATGCTGGCGCGCGAGGGGCGCACCCATCTGGCCCAGGCCTGCTTCGACTTCCTGCCGGCCCGCGGCGAACTGGACCTCGGCGGCTGGGAAACCCCGGACATTTTGGCGCACTGAACGGGGACGGGATTCCGAGCTTGAAGGGCGGGGTGAAGCCCCTCTCCCTTGATGGGAGAGGGGTTGGGGTGAGGGTGGCACCGGCGAAAGCCGGCCAGAAGTCTGCTTCCGCCCTTGCAGGCCGGACCGCACCCCTCACCCCAACCCCTCTCCCGCAAGGGGAGAGGGGCTTTCCAAGCGGGAAAGCTCGGGCTGTTCCCCCCTCCCCTGACCGGCCGTGGATTTGACCCGGGGTCCGCCGGTGGGCATACTGCATGACGCGCCTGCCGGGAGCCATCCGGGCGGGCGCGTGTTTGTGAACGGCCTGCCTATCGGGCCTTTGAATGGAAGGCATGACCGCCTTGACCAGCGTTATCACGTCCGGCCTGACCGCCGGCCTGTCCGGCGGCTCCGCCGCCTCGGCGGAGTCGAGCGCCGTGGAGAACCGCGACCTCGCCTGCGCCACCCGCGTCCTGCGGACGGAGGCCGATGCGCTGGTGGCGCTGGCGGACAGCCTCGACGGTGCGTTCCTGAAGGCGCTCGACCTGCTGCACGGCATCGAAGGGCGGGTGGTCGTCACCGGCATGGGCAAGTCGGGCCATGTCGCCCGCAAGATCGCCGCGACCATGGCCTCCACCGGCACGCCGGCCTTCTTCGTCCATCCGGGCGAGGCGAGCCACGGCGACCTCGGCATGATCGCGAAGAACGACGCGGTGGTGGCGCTGTCGAACTCGGGCGAGACGCACGAGCTGGCGGACATCATCGCCTTCACCCGCCGCTTCGGCATCCCGCTGATCGGCATGACCCGCCGGGCAGCTTCCTCGCTGGCCGAGCAGTCTGACGTGGCGCTGGTGGTTCCGCCGGAGCCGGAGGCCTGCCCGCTGGGGCTGGCGCCGACCACCTCCACCACCATGATGCTGGCGCTGGGCGACGCGATCGCGGTGGCGCTGCTGGAGCGGCGCGGCTTCTCCGCCGCCGATTTCCGCGAGTTCCACCCCGGCGGCCAGCTGGGCCGCGCCCTTCTGAAGGTGACGGACATCATGCACAAGGGGGTTGATTTGCCCCTGTGCCGTCTTGACTCGCCGCTGTCCGACGTCATCTTCGAGATGACGGCCAAGCGGCTCGGCTGCGTCGGGGTGACCGACGAGGCGGGCGCGCTGGTCGGGATCATCACCGACGGCGACGTGCGCCGTCATCTGACGCCGGAGCTTCTGGCAGAGCGCGCCGACAGCATCATGTCGCCGCGGCCAAAGACCATCCGCCCGAAGGCGTTGATCGTCGAGGCGCTGCGAGAGATGAACGAGAAGAAGATCACCACCCTGTTCGTGATCGAGGACGACCGGCCGCTGGGCATCGTGCACATTCACGATTGCCTGCGCGCAGGTGCCGCCTGACCGCGTTCTTGCCCATTATGGAAGCCAAGCGCCGAGCCGGAGGGACAGAGAGTTGAGCCTGGACGACCTGCGCAGCCCCGACCGCACCGGAACCACCCCGCCTGCAGCATCGCCTGCGGGCGGGCAGGACCGCCGCGCGTCCGCTCCTGCCCATGGCCCGGCGGAGCCGCCCGCGGTGCTGCGCGCGCACCGGCGGCGCGACACGCGCCCGGTCAGCCGGTTCCACAGCCGTTTCGTCTCGGCCCTGAAGTTCGCGCTTCCGGCGGCGGCGCTGGCGATGATGGCGCTGCTGGCCGCCTGGCCGTCGCTGAACAGTCCGCCGACCCCGCGCATCTCCGCCGATGCCGGGCAGAGCGAGATGCTGAAGCCGCGCTACTTCAGCCTGGACGAACACAACCAGCCCTTCTCGCTGGTGGCGGCCAAGGCCGACAAGTCGACCGACCAGCCCGACATCGTCCTGCTGGACGACCCGCAGGCGGAGATGACCGAGAGCACCGGCACCTGGGTGACCATGCGGTCCGACAAGGGCTGGTACAATCAGGTCACCGGCATCCTGCTGATGCGCGGCAACGTCCATGTCCTGCGCGACGACGGCAACGAGTTCACCACCAGCGAGGCCGAGGCCGACATCCGCAAGGGCAACGCCTGGGGCGACCAGGCGGTGGCCGGCCAGGGTCCGCAGGGCGAGATCAACGCCAAGGGCTTCCGCATGACGGACCGCGGCAAGAATGTCGTCTTCCTCAACCAGTCGAAGGCCGAGGTCCAGGCCGCCGAACGCCCCGGGAGCAAGAAGCCGTGACGTCCAAACGGTCGCCATTCAGAACCGTTTTCTCCCTGTCGGCGGTCCCGGCCGCCGCGGCGCTGGCCGCCGGGCTGCTGCTCGCCGCTCCCGCCATGGCCCAGGGCCTGCCCGGCATGGGCGGCAAGCAGCCGGTCGAGATCAACGCCGACCAGGCGATCGAATGGCACCAGGACGTGCGCGCCTATGTGGCGCGCGGCAACGCCTCGGCCAAGCGCAACGACTCGACCGTCTTCGCCGACGTGCTGACCGCCTATTACCGCGAGGTGCCCGGCAAGGGGAACGAGGTGTTCCAGCTGGTGGCCGACGGCAATGTCCGCATCGTCAGCCCAACCCAGCAGGTGTTCGGCGACCATGGCGTCTATGACGTCGACAAGCAGGTTGCCGTCGTCACCGGCAAGGATCTGAAGCTGGTCACCACCAAGGACGTGATCACCGCCCGCGACAGCCTGGAATATTACGAGGCGCGCGAGCTGACGGTGGCGCGCGGCGACGCGGTGGCGGTGCGCGGCACCGACCGGCTGCGCGCCGACGTGCTGATCGGCCGGCTGAAGAAGCTGCCGGACGGCACCACCCAGATGGAGCGGATCGACGGGTCCGGGAGCGTCATCGTCACCACGCCCACCGATGTGGCGCTGTCCGACAAGCTGGTCTATTCGGTGGCCGACAATGTCGCGGTGCTGATCGGCAATGTCCGGATCACCCGCGGCGACAACCAGCTGAACGGCGAAGCCGCCGAGATGAACATGAACACCAAGATCAACCGCGTCATCGCCGGCCGCGATGCCGGCGGCCGGGTCAGCGGGCTGCTGATTCCCGCCGAGAAGGCTGGCGAGCAGCCCGGCGCCGCCGCAGGCAAGAAGCCGTGACCGTGCTGACCGCCAACGGGCCCGGCGCCGCACCCGCCGGAAGCATTTCCGCAGCCGCCGCCCCGACCGAGGGGTTGGTGGCCCAGCATCTCGGCAAATCCTTCAAGAAGCGGCCGGTGGTGCGCGACGTCTCGATCAGCGTCCAGCGCGGCGAGGCGGTTGGGCTGCTCGGCCCCAACGGCGCCGGCAAGACCACCTGCTTCTACATGATCACCGGCCTGATCGCCGCAGACTCCGGCACGATCACGCTGGACGGCCAGGATATCACCGCGCTGCCGATGTACCGCCGCGCCCGGCTCGGCATCGGCTATCTGCCGCAGGAAGCCTCGATCTTCCGCGGCATGACGGTGGAGAACAACATCCGCTCCGTGCTGGAGGTGGTGGAGAGCGACCGCGACGCGCGCGAGGCGATGCTGGACGAATTGCTGGCCGAATTCTCGGTCACCCATCTGCGCCGCTCGCCGGCGCTGGCGCTGTCGGGCGGCGAGCGGCGGCGCGTGGAGATCGCGCGCGCGCTGGCGGGCCAGCCGCATTTCATCCTGCTGGACGAACCGCTGGCGGGCATCGACCCCATCGCGGTGAACGACATCCGCGAACTGGTCGGGCATCTGCGCGACCGCGGCATCGGCGTGCTGATCACCGACCACAACGTGCGTGAAACGCTCGACCTCGTCGATCGGGCATACATTTTGCACGATGGTGTGGTACTAATGGAGGGACAACCGGACGAGATCGTGGCGCACGAGGGCGTGCGTCGGGTCTATCTCGGCGACCGGTTCAGTCTGTAGCCCTCCGTTTCCACTGGTCCCGGTTCCACAGCCATGGCGCTTGCTCAACGTCTCGACCTTCGACAAGCCCAGACACTGGTGATGACGCCGCAGCTGCAGCAGGCGATCAAGCTGCTGCAGCTGTCGAACATCGAACTGTCGGACTTTGTCGACCGCGAGATCGAGCAGAACCCGCTGCTGGAGCGCGACAGCGGCCCCGGCGACGGCGGCAGCGACCCTGTGGGCGACGGGGCCGGCGGCGACGCGCCGGGCGGGCTGGACGGTCCCGGCGGCATGGAGGCGAACGGCCTCAGCATCGACGGGCTGAACGGCCGCGACGACGGGCCGGGTCTGGCCCCGTCCGACGGGCGCACCCGCGACACGGTGGAGATGACGTCCTCCGACACGCTGGCATCCTCGTCGGAGGCGCCGCTCGACACCGATTTCGAGAATGTCTACGGCGACGACCGCTTTTCCGACGGCTCGGACGGCGGCAGCGAGGTCTACGGCTCCTACGGCGAGCGCGGCGGCCGCAGCGGCTTCGACGACGACGACAGCAACCTCGAAGCGACGCTGACCAGCGAAAAGAACCTGCGCGACCACCTGACCGAACAGCTGAAGATCGACCTGCCCGATCTGGGCGACCAGTTGATCGGGCTGGCCCTGATCGACATGCTGGACGAGTCCGGCTGGCTGGTCGGCTTCGACGCACAGGCGCTGGCGGAGCAGCTGGGCTGCGGGGTGGACCGGGTGGAGCGGGTGCTGGCCGCCTGCCAGCGCTTCGACCCGCCCGGCATCTTCGCCCGGTCGCTGAAGGAATGCCTGGCGATCCAGCTGCGCGAGAAGAACCGGCTGGACCCGGCGATGGCGGCGCTGCTCGACAATCTGGAGCTTCTGGCCGCGCGCAACCTGCCGGCCATCATGAAGGTCTGCGGCGTCGATGCCGAGGATGTCGCCGACATGGTCGTCGACATCCGCAAGCTGAACCCGAAGCCGGCGCTGGCCTTCGACCACACCCCGGCCCAGCTGGTCACCCCCGACATCCTGATGCGCGCCAATCCCGGCGGCGGCTGGCTGATCGACCTGAACCCGGACACGCTGCCGCGGGTGCTGGTCAACCACCGCTATTTCGCCCGCATCTCCGACAGCGCCAAGTCGAAGGCCGACAAGGAGTATCTCTCCGAGCGGTTCCAGTCGGCGAACTGGCTGGTCAAGTCGCTGCACCAGCGCGCCACCACCATCCTGAAGGTGGCCAGCGAGATCATCCGCCAACAGGACGCCTTCTTCATCCATGGCGTCTCGCACCTGCGGCCGCTGATCCTGCGCGACATCGCCGAGGCGATCGGCATGCATGAGAGCACCGTCAGCCGCGTCACCACCAACAAGTTCATGGCGACCCCGCGCGGCGTCTTCGAGCTGAAATACTTCTTCACCTCCGCCATCCAGGGTGCGGACGGCCAGGCCGCCCATTCCGCGGAAGCGGTTCGGCACCGCATCAAGACGATGATCGATGCCGAGAAGCCGGACGACGTGCTGTCGGACGACAAACTGGTGGAGATTCTCCGTGCCGAAGGGATCGACATTGCGCGAAGGACGGTCGCGAAGTATCGTGAAGCGATGAAAATACCGTCATCGGTGCAGCGACGCCGTGCCAAGATGTCACGCATGTAGGCAGGTCGGGCGGGGGAGGGCTCGATTGACAGTCCGATAGCCCTTGCCTATCGTCCCGGCCCGCACGCGGTGGACCGCATCTCCACACGTCGTCTCTACACCGTCCCCAGCGGACCAATTTTTTGGAAACGTTCCACCATGCAACTCACCGTCAAAGGCAAGCAGCTCGACGTGGGCGACGCTCTGCGCACCCATGTGGCCGATAGCCTGAGCGCCGTCGTCGGCAAGTACTTCGACAAGCCGATCGAAGCGACCGTGATCCTGACCAAGGACGCGCACCTCTACAAGGCCGACATCCAGGCCCATGTGGGTCGCGGCATCATGCTGCAGAGTGCCGGTGACGCCACCGAGCCGTATCCGGCCTTCGACATCGCCTGCGAGAAGCTGGCCAAGCGTCTGCGCCGCTACAAGCGCCGCCTGCGCGACCACCACGCGGCCGAGAACGGCGCCGCCTTGCCCGCGAACTACCGCGTGCTGGAGGCCGATGCCGACGAGCAGCATGACGAAGTGGAGACGGTTGCCGACGGCGCCCACCAGCCGATGGTCGTGGCGGAGATGGAGACGAGCATCGCCACCCTTTCGGTCAGCGAGGCGGTGATGCGCCTGGAGCTGGCGCAGGCCCCCGCCCTGATGTTCCACAACGGTGCGCATGGCCGCCTGAACATGGTCTATCGCCGCGCCGACGGGAACATCGGCTGGGTCGATCCGGCGGAGAAGGCCGGCGCCTGACGGCGCCGACCCGTCTCCCTGGTCTGGAAGCGTCATGCTCGACCTCATCTCTCCGCACGCCATCCTCCCGAACCTGAAGGCCAGCAACAAGAAGCAGGCCCTGCAGGAGATGGCGCGCAAAGCGTCCGAGCTGACCGGTCAGCACGAGCGGGCGATCTTCGACGTGCTTCTGGAGCGCGAAAGGCTGGGCACGACCGGCGTGGGCCATGGCATTGCCATCCCGCACGGCAAGCTGTCCAGCCTGGACCGCGTCCATGGCGTCTTCGCCCGCTTGGAGCGGCCCATCGATTTCGACGCGATCGATGAGCAGCCGGTCGATCTGATTTTCCTCCTCCTCGCCCCGGAACAGGCGGGAGCCGACCATCTGAAGGCCCTGGCCCGCGTCTCGCGCCTTCTGCGTGACCAGTCCATGTGCGAGAAGCTGCGCGGAGCCCAGTCCGGCGACGCGATGTACGCGCTCCTCACCCAGCACGAGCCGAGCCCGTCCAACTGACCGGCCGCCAGTGCGGGAACAGGATGCCGAAAGGGCCGTCGCACGGGCTGTGCGCGGCCCTTTTTCTTTGGCCCGTCGAGCGGAAGTCCTGATTTACGTTCAAGGGTAAGGACCGCGACGGTGGCCCCGCAGGCTCATGCCCGCGGAGTCAAGCGGCTGGCGGCCGCGCCTGCCGTGTCAGGGCGAGCAGACATCATGATGTGTCAGGATTTCAGCTCGAAGGTATGAGGGAGTGGCTTTCGAACCTACTCCTACAGCTACGCATTATCCTCCAGCCCGTCTCCTCATCGCTATCCCTCTCCAAAGGAGGGTGGATTTACCATGATATATTCAACCGAATCTGCTACCAGGAGATGTTGGCGGCTTTCGAGATATCCGCGGTAGGAACAGCAAAAGCCAACATCGGAACTCGGCAGTCGCTCCGCAGTGGCACGGACAATCCCCACTGTGGAAACACGTGTACTCGTGGGGAATTGGGAAGAGGCAGGAATGAGCATGTCCGGCGAACAGGGCACCTTATTCGATGAGCGTTTTCTCGGACGCTATGCCGGCACCATCATGTCGGATCCGACAACCGCGTTGGTGGAATTGGTCGCCAACGCTTGGGACGCATATGCCACAACAGTCGAAATCCAGTGGCCCGACAGGGAGAGCGGTGCCCATTTCCAGATCACGGACAACGGCAAAGGAATGACGCCTGAGCAGTTCGAGGTCCGCTGGCGAACTCTCGACTACGACCGAATCAGTTACCAAGGTGCATTCGAAGACCCGCCTGCTGACCTTCCCGCTGCCCTGCCCCGCCCGGTGTATGGCCGTAACGGAAAGGGGAGGCATGCCGCCTTCCTATTCTCATCGCCATATCGTGTCCGTACTTGGCGTGACGGAGTCGAAGCCACTTACTTGGTATCCCAGGGCAAGCAGAACCCTATAGAGGTGCTGCTGGAAAGCCGCCGCGATGGTATCCGGGGGCATGGCACTGAGATCAATGGTATACATCTGGTGCCCTGTTCGTTCACGGCTGGCGATGTCAGGGCGTTACTGAGCACCAGATTTCTTACCAACCCGGAGTTCGCCGTCTTTGTCGACGGCGTAAGGGTTGGCTTCAGCGACGTACCTTCAAACTGCTTGCAGGAACTCAATGTAGACGTTCCAGGGTACGGGCAGGTGAAGGTGCTGGTGATTGACAGCCAGCGTGCTGATCGGACAACCAAACAACATGGCATTGCTTGGTGGGTTAATCGGCGGTTGGTCGGCCAATGTGGTTGGCGGATGTCGGACCAGGAAAAGGTGCTCGACGGCCGCACCGAAGAAGCTAAGCGATATACATTCATCGTGCATGCCGACCTTTTGGCTCCCGCCGTACAGGCTGATTGGGGGGATTTTAGGCCTGAGCATCCGGTTTGGCTGAAAACTCAAGAGGCAGTGCAGAACGCTATTCGAAACGTCATCCTTGGCATTACTAAAGAGAAGCGAGCTAAAGCGAAGGAAACTGTTCGCCGTTCGCACCGCAACATCGTTAAGGATCTGCCGGGCATCAGCCGCGAACGTTGGAATCGGCTTCTCGATCAGGTGGTAGATCAGTGCCCCAGCATGTCGGCGACTCAGATTGACCAAGTGATGGGGTTGCTGGCCAACTTGGAACTCGCCGAATCGCAATATAGCCTTCTGGAAAAGCTGCATGCTTTGAAGCCAGACGAGCTTGATCAGTGGGATGCGATCCTGGAACGTTGGACGATCAGCACCGCCAAGGTGGCACTGGATGAGATCGAAAAGCGTCTGAAGTTGATTGAGGAGATCCGTGCCAAGTCAGAGATTCCTGGCACCGATGAAGTGCACGAACTTCAACCTCTCTTCGGTCAAGCGTTGTGGATATTCGGTCCGCAGTTCGAGAGTATTGAGTTTACTTCAAACAGAGGCATGACAACGGTTATCAAGCAGTTGTTTGGTGGCAACCAAAGGGGTTCCCTGAACAGGCCTGATTTCGTGGTTGTTCCAGACGGTAGTGTCGGCTTCTACTCACGCCCGTCCTTCGATACCGAGTTCAATGAGAACGGTATAGACGTTCTTGTGATCGTTGAACTCAAAAGCCCTGGTGTGCCTGTGGGGTCGGATGAAAAGGGGCAGGTCTGGAAGTATATTCGGGAGTTAATGAAAAAGGGCTACGTCACTGACCGGACCTCCGTTTATGGGTACGTACTTGGTGATAGGATAGATTCTATTGACGGAGGAGAACGAAAGGAAGGAGATCGTATTTTCATTCGGCCAATGCTTTACAATACCTTCGTCGGCCAGGGTGAAAAGCGGATGCTTAACCTCCATCGACGACTGCTCGATGCTCCGTTCATGCAGGCGGCCATGGCGGAGTTCCTCGTGAAGCCGGAGGTGGAAGCGATGCCTGCCCAAATGTCGTTGCTGAATGTCCCGGCCGCTCAGGAGGGCGGGGAGGTGCCAGCACCACTACCAACCGGTAATTCCCCCGACGAAGCGGTGATGGCCTAAAGTGTGTCATACCTTCGAGCTGAAATCCTGACACATCATGATGTCTGCTCGCCCTGACACGGCGGGCGCGGCCGCCAGCCGCTTGACTCCGCGGGCATGAGCCTGCGGGGCCACCGTCGCGGTTCTTACCCTCGAACGTAAGTCAGGACTTCCGCTCGACCGTATTATGCCCTCTCTCTCCCCGGTGAGAGGGAGGGGACCCGCGCCCGCAGGCGTGGGGAGGGTGAGGGGGGCGGCGCGCGGATAGCGCGCCGCCAAGGGGCATGCTGCCCCTTGGCAATCCCCTGGCGACGACCGGCGGTCGCCGCTGCCCCCTCACCCAACCCTCTCCCCAGGGGGAGAGGGCTTGTAAAGCGCCCCCTCACCCCCGCTCCATCCAACCCATGTAGTTCACGTCCAGATCGCGCGGGTTCAGCCGGAACTCGTCGCTCAGCGGGTTGTACGTGATGCCGGTTAGGTCGCGTACGCTCAGCCCGTACGTGCGTACGGCGGCGTTCAGTTCGGAGGGGCGCAGGAACTGGCGCCAGTTGTGGGTGCCGCGCGGCAGCCAGCGCAGGATGTACTCCGCCCCGACGATGGCGAGAGCGAAGGACTTCGGCGTGCGGTTCAGCGTCGCCAGGAACAGGACGCCGCCCGGCGCCAGCAGGTCGGCCAGCGACTTCACGAACAGGTTCACGTCGGCGACATGCTCGATCACCTCCATCGCCAGCACCACGTCGAACTTTTCGCCGCTGGCGGCGAGAGCCTCGGCGGTGGTGGCGCGGTAGTCGACGGTCGTGCCGGTCTCGGCGGCATGGGTGGCGGCGGTCTTGATGTTCTTCTCCGACGCATCGACGCCGACCACCGTGGCGCCCATCCGTGCGATCGGCTCGGCCAGCAGGCCGCCGCCGCAGCCGATGTCGACCACGCGCAGGCCCGCCAGCGGATTGGGCACCAGCGGGTCGCGGCCCAGCCGCTTGCAGACGCTGTCGCGGATATAGGTCAGGCGCAGCGGGTTCAGGCGGTGCAGCGGCTTGAACTTGCCGGTCGGGTCCCACCACTCGGCGGCGATGGCGGAGAAGCGGGCGACATCCTCCGGGTCCACGGTGCCGCCTGCTGGAGCGGTTGCGGACGCATGCGGGAAGGCGGAGGAGGACGCGGTCATGGTGAAAATCCGTAAACAGGGTGGCGGGACGGGTGCGGGCAACTTGCCTCGCTTCCACTGACGGAGTATGGATACGCCGCCCCGCGCCGGCAACGGTGGAGCGGGGGTGCGCTCAGCCGACCCGCATGATCCAGATGTCATGACCGGGCGGCCAGACATGGTGTGAGGTATGGCGCGGATCGTCCTGAAGTTCGGAGGCACGTCGGTCGGCGACATCGACCGCATCAAGAACGTGGCCCGAAAGGTCGAGCAAGAGGTCAAGGCGGGGCATCAGGTCGCCGTCGTCGTGTCGGCGATGTCCGGCGTGACCAACCAGCTCGTCAAATACTGCAACGACATCGACAAGCTGCACGATGCGCGCGAATACGACGCGGTCGTCGCCAGCGGCGAACAGGTGACCTCCGGTCTCCTGGCCGTCGCCCTGCAGTCGCTCGGCATTCCCGCCCGCTCCTGGGCCGGCTGGCAGATTCCGATCCGCACCGACGACACGCACGGCAAGGCCCGCATCGTCTCCATCGACACCAGCGAGATGGAAAAGTCCCTGCAGACCGGCGAAGTCGCCGTGGTCGCGGGCTTCCAGGGCGTGTCGAACGAGGGCCGCATCACCACGCTGGGCCGCGGCGGCTCCGACACCTCGGCGGTGGCGCTGGCGGCGGCGGTGAAGGCCGACCGTTGCGACATCTACACCGACGTGGACGGTGTCTACACCACCGACCCGCGCATCGTCTCCAAGGCGCGCAAGCTCGACAAGATCACCTACGAGGAGATGCTCGAGCTGGCCTCGCAGGGGGCCAAGGTGCTTCAGACCCGCTCCGTCGAGATGGCGATGAACCACCGCGTGCGCGTGCAGGTGCTGTCCAGCTTCGAAGCGGCGGCGGGCAGCTCGCTTCCCGGAACCCTGGTTGTTGACGAGGACGAGATCGTGGAAAAGGAAGTTGTTAGCGGCATCGCCTACAGCCGCGACGAGGCGAAGATCACCCTGGTGGGCGTCGCCGACCAGCCGGGCGTCGCCGCCGCCATCTTCGGTCCGCTGACCGACAACGCCGTCAACGTCGACATGATCGTCCAGAACGTGTCGGAAGACGGCAAGTCCACCGACATGACCTTCACCGTCGGCAAGGCCGATCTGGCCCGCGGCGTGAAGGTGCTGGAGGACGCGCAGTCCACCCTGAACTACAAGCGCATCGTTTCCGATGCCAACGTGGTCAAGGTGTCGGTCATCGGCGTCGGCATGCGCAGCCATGCCGGCGTCGCCCAGCGCATGTTCAAGGCGCTGGCCGACAAGGGCATCAACATCCAGGTCATCTCGACCTCCGAGATCAAGATTTCGGTCCTGATCGCCGAGGAGTATGCGGAGCTGGCGCTGCGCGCCCTGCACACCGCCTACGGCCTGGACGCCGCCTGAGCACAGGTGGCGACCCTGGTGACGGGGACCGCAACAGCAGGAGAGGGCCGGCCATGACCGACGCCACATCGCACGCGGCGGAAGCATCGGCCCAATCCCGCCTCTACCGGTCGCGTCTCGACCGGTTGTGGAAACGGGGCCGGGAGTTCCTCGGCACCCGCACCGCCGTGATGGGCGGTGCCATGAGTTGGGTGTCCGAACGGCACCTCGTCTCCGCCATCTCCAATGCCGGCGGCTTCGGCGTGCTGGCCTGCGGCTCCATGGCTCCCGACCAGCTGGCGGTGGAGATCGCCGGCACCCGGGCGCTGACCGACAAGCCGTTCGGCGTCAACGTCATCAACATGCACCCGGCGCTGGACCAGCTGATCGACGTCTGCCGCGAGCAGGGCGTCGGGCATGTGGTCATAGCCGGCGGGCTGCCGTCCGGTGCCACGTTGCGCCGGATCAAGGACGGCGGGGCCAAGGCGATGGCCTTCGCGCCCACGCTGACCGCCGGCCGGCGGCTGGTGAAGCATGGCGCCGACGCGCTGGTGATCGAGGGGACCGAGGCCGGCGGGCACATCGGCCCGGTTTCCACCACCGTGCTGGCCCAGGAAATCCTGCCCGACCTGCACGAGGTGCCGGTGTTCGTCGCCGGCGGCATCGGCCGGGGCGAGGCCATCCTCTCCTACCTGGAGTTGGGAGCGGCCGGCGTGCAGGTCGGCACCCGCTTCGTCTGCGCCACCGAATGCGTGGCCCATCCCAATTTCAAGCAGGCTTTCATCCGCGCATCCGCCCGCGACGCCCAGCCGTCGGTGCAGATCGACCCGCGCTTCCCCGTCATCCCGGTGCGTGCGCTGGCGAACGATGCCTCCAAGCGTTTCATGGAGTTCCAGCGCGACGTCATCGCCAGGGTCGATTCCGGCGTCATGAGCCGCGATGAAGGCATGCTGGAGATCGAGCATTTCTGGGCCGGTGCGCTGCGCCGCGCGGTCGTCGAGGGCGATGTCGAGAACGGCTCCCTGATGGCCGGGCAGAGCGTCGGTCTGGTCACCCGCGAACAACCGGTGGCCGACATCCTTGCCGAATTGATCGCCCAGGCCGAATCGGCGCTGGCACGGCGGGCGAGTGATGAGGCATCGTTGGGAGAAGTGGCGGGAGTGATGGCGGAGCCGCCCGTGGGAGCGCTGTAGCGACATGACGGACACCCTCGACACGGCAGCCGGCGATGGTGGTATGGGCGGCGGTATGGGAGGGGGCATGCATTCCCGCTTCGACGGCACCTCGTCGCGCCGGCTGCTCGCCCGGCTGCGCGACATCATGGCCGGGTCGGGGTCGGGTCAGGACCGGCTGGACAAGATCGTCACGCTGATCGCGGCGGAGATGAAGGCCGACGTCTGTTCCTGCTACATCATGCGGGCCGGCGAGGTGCTGGAGCTGTTCTCCACCGAGGGCCTGAACAAGACCGCTGTCCACAACACCCGCCTGCGGGTGGGCGAGGGCATCGTCGGCTATATCGCCGGCCATGCCCGCCCGGTGGCGCTGGACAACGCGCCCTCCCATCCCAGCTTCGCCTACCGCCCGGAAACGGGGGAGGATCCGTTCCAGTCGCTGGCCGGCGTGCCGATCCTGCGCGGCAGCAAGGTGCGCGGCGTGCTGGTGATCCAGCACAAGGACCGCCGCCGCTATGTCGAGGAGGAGGTGGAAACCCTCCAGACCATCGCCATGGTCGTCGCCGAACTGGTGGCCCAGAGCGAACTGGTCAACCCGGTGGAGGTCACCACCACCGGCGATCCCGTGCTGCTGCCCGCCCGCCTGTCCGGCACGGCGATGAGCGCCGGGCTGGCCATGGGGCTCGCCGTCATCCACCGGCCGCAGCTGACCGTCCGCCAGATGGTGGCGGAAGACGCCGACGCCGAGCTGGAGCGCTTCAACACCGCGCTGCAGACCATGCACAGCGCCATCGACGACCTGCTGGAAGCGGCGTCGCTGGCAGGCTTGAGCGAACCGCGCGACATCCTGGAGACCTACCGGATGTTCGCCGAGGACCGCGGCTGGCTGTCGCGCATCCGCGAGGCGATCCGTGTCGGCCTGACCGCCGAGGCTGCGGTGCAGCAGGTGCAGAACGACACCCGCGCCCGCATGAGCCACCTGACCGATCCCTATATCCGGGAACGGTTGATGGATTTCGAGGATCTGACCAACAGGTTGCTGCAACATCTGGCCGGCAAGACCAGCGGCACCGACGGGGCCACCCTGCCCGACGACATGATCCTGGTCGCCCGCTCCATGGGGCCGGCGGAGCTGCTGGACTATGACCGCACCCGCCTGCGCGGCCTGCTGCTGGAGGAAGGGTCGCCCGCCAGCCATGTCTGCATCGTCGCCCGCGCTCTCAACATCCCCGTGGTGCAGGCGCCCGACGCGCTGAACCGGATCGAGCCGCTGGACCAGCTGATCGTCGACGGCGACCATGGGCAGGTCTTCATCCGCCCGGCCGAAGACATCCAGATGGCATTCGCCGAGGCCGTGGCGTTGCAGCACCGCAAGGAGCAGATGTATGCGGAGATCCGCAACCTGCCCTCCGTCACGCGGGACGGCGTGCCGATCTCCATCCAGCTGAACTGCGGCCTGCTGATCGACCTGCCCCACCTGACCGCCAGCGGTGCCGAGGGGGTCGGGCTCTACCGCACCGAAATCCCCTTCATGGTCCGCGCCTCATATCCCGACGTGAAGGCGCAGACCGATCTCTATTCCCGCATCATGGACGAGGTCGGCGAGAAGCCGATCGTCTTCCGCACGCTGGATGTCGGCGGCGACAAGATGCTGCCCTACATGACCGGCGGCGAGGAGGAGAACCCGGCGCTGGGCTGGCGCGCGGTGCGCATCGGGCTGGACCATCCGTCGCTGCTGCGCCAGCAGCTGCGCGCGCTGCTGCTGGCTGCCGCCGGCCGGCCGCTGTCGGTGATGTTCCCGATGATCGCAGAGGTCGCGGAGTTCGACGGCGTCCGCCGCCTGCTGGATCTGGAGCTGAAGCGGCTGGCCGCCCAAGGCATCGACCCGCCGAGCGGTCTGCGCGTGGGCACGATGATCGAGGTGCCGTCGCTGTTGTGGCAACTTCCCGCGCTGTTGCCGCGGCTGGATTTCCTGTCGGTCGGCTCCAATGACCTGACCCAGTATCTGTTCGCCGCCGACCGCGGCAACCCGCGCACCTCCACCCGCTACGACCCGCTGTCGCCGTCGATGCTGTGCGTGCTGCGGCGGCTGGTGGACGAATGCGCCAGGCACAAGGTGTCGCTGAGCATCTGCGGCGAGATGGCCGGCCGGCCTCTGGACGCCATGGCGCTGATCGGCGTCGGCTTCCGCACCCTGTCGATGTCGCCGCCGTCGGTGGGCCCGGTGAAGACCATGCTGCGCTCGATGGATGTCGGGGCGCTGCGGCAGTACATGAGCGGGCTCTACACCGGGGCCGACCACAGCCTGCGCGACAAGCTGAAGACCTTCGCCAAGGATCACGGGGTTCTGATCTGAGGGGGCAACTTCGGCCCCCTGCCCACTTGTCACGACCCGCAGACCCCGACCCGCGGTCATTGCGGTTGCGCCGCGGGGGCGGCATGTCGTACCCATTCCGCTTGTTGCATCCGCACGGATGCCCCGGTTGCGCATGACTTTCGGCGTGCGCGCTAGTTGCGAGCAGATGGCGAGCCCATGGCCAAGCGCAAGGTTTTCGACGATTTCGACCCGGCTCCGCCCGGCCCCTCCGTCTCCGAGACCCTGCGCTCCACGCGCATGGCGCACGGCTATGACCTGCGCGACGTCGCGGCGATGCTGCGCATCCGCTATCCGTACCTGCTGGCCATCGAGGAAGGGCGGTTCGACGAACTGCCGGGCAGCACCTACGCCATCGGCTTCCTGCGGTCCTACGCCGAGTGCCTGGGGCTGGACCCCGACACCGTCGTCACCCGCTACAAGGACGAGGCGGCCGGCACCGTCCGCCGGCAGGAACTGTACCTGCCGACCCCGGCGGCCGAAGGAGGGCGCGCCTCGGGCGGCACGCTGCTGCTGGGCACGCTGGTTCTGGCCGGCATCGTCTATGGCGGCTGGTATTATCTGTCGGCGACCGACCGGACGGTGACCGATCTGGTGCCGACCCTGCCGGACCGGCTGGTCTCGCTGCTGGACGGCGTGCCGTCCAAGCCCGCGACCCCGGCGCCCGAGCAGGCCGGCACCGCGGCGCAACCGGGAGCGGAGCCGTCGGTTCCCGCGCCGGTGATCGCCACCGCGCCCGCCGCGCCCGCCGCGCCCGCCGCCCCGCCGCCTGCCGCGGCTCCGGCTCCGGCTCCGGCGACTCCCGCCCCTGCTCCGGGTGCCGCCGCTCCGGGTGCAGCGGCGAAGCCGCCGCAGGGGACCGCCCCCGCCGCTCCGGCGCCGGCCGCGTCGACGGTTGCCGGCAAGCCGCCGGCCGTCGCGGCCGTTCCGCCCGCGGTTCTGCCGCCGGCGCAGTCGCCGCTGCCGTCCGCAAACGCGCCGTCCACGAATCAGGCTGCCGGGCAGGGCGCCGCAGGGCAGGCACCCGGACAGGCCGTCGTCAACGTTCCGGCCCCGCCGCCGGAGGATGACGAAGAGGCATCGCCCCAGGACCCGACCCCGCTGAACGCCGCGGCCAATCCGCCCGCCGCGCCGGCCGCCCCGACGGCGACGGTGCCGGCCAACGGCAAGGTCTATGGCACGCTGAACACCAACGCCAAGCTGGTCCTGAAGGCCACCCAGGAAAGCTGGCTGCAGGTGCGCGACGGCAGCGAGATCGTCTTCACCCGCGTGCTGAAGCCGGGCGACACGTTCCGCGTTCCCGACAAGCCCAACGTGAAGATCCGCACCGGCAATGCCGGCGGACTGGTGGTGATGGCCGATGGCGGCGAAAGCCCGCCGCTGGGCTCCGTCGGGCAGGTTCTGCGCGACGTCGCCATCGACAACCATGGGGTGGTGCGGCGCTGATCCGTCGCCATCCCGCATGGCCCACTTAATTGCATGGCTTGAATACCCGATCTTGAATCCGGGGCGCCGGACCGCACTTCTGGCCTGACGCCGGCTGCGCTAGGATGCGGCTCCCGGCCACCGCTTTCGCTGTCCAGAGGCTGACCTGAGATGACCGTGCGCGCCTACCGCCAGATCCTTCGCCGCAAATCGCGCCAGATTCGCGTCGGCAACGTGTTGGTCGGCGGCGACGCGCCGATCTCGGTCCAGACCATGACCAACACGCCGACCACCGACGTGAAGGCGACGGTGGAGCAGATCCAGACTGCCGAGCGGGTGGGGGCGGACATCGTCCGCGTCTCCTGCCCCGACCGCGACTCGGCGCTGGCGCTGAAGGACATCGTGCGTCAGGTGAAGGTGCCGATCGTCGCCGACATCCATTTCCACTACAAGCGCGCCATCGAGGCGGCGGAGAGCGGCGCGGCCTGCCTGCGCATCAACCCCGGCAACATCGGCTCGGCCGAGCGGGTGTGCGAGGTGGTGAAGGCGGCCAAGGATCATGGCTGTTCCATGCGCATCGGCGTCAATGCCGGCTCGCTGGAGCAGGATTTGCTGGAAAAGTACGGCGAGCCCTGCCCGGAGGCGATGGTCGAAAGCGCGCTGAACCACGCCAAGATCCTGGAAGACAACGACTTCCGCGAGTTCAAGATTTCCGTGAAGGCGTCCGATGCCTTCCTGGCCGTCGCCGCCTATCAGGGGCTGGCGGAGGCCTGCGACTATCCTCTGCACATCGGCATCACCGAGGCGGGCGGCCTGCGCGCCGGCACGGTGAAGTCGTCCATCGGGCTCGGCATGCTGCTGTGGTCGGGCATCGGCGACACGCTGCGCGTCTCGCTGTCGGCCGATCCGGCGGAAGAGGTCCTGGTCGGCTACGACATCCTGAAGTCGCTGGGCCTGCGCCGCCGCGGCGTCACCGTCATCTCCTGCCCCAGCTGCGCGCGGCAGAACTTCAACGTCATCAAGACGGTGGAACTGCTGGAGCAGAAGCTGGCCCATATCACCACGCCGCTGACCCTGTCGGTGATCGGCTGCGTCGTGAACGGCCCGGGCGAGGCACGGGAGACCGACATCGGCCTGACCGGCGGCGGCAACAACACCCATCAGGTCTATCTGTCCGGCGTCACCGACCACCGGCTGAAGGACCAGGACATCGTCCAGCATCTGGTCGGTCTGGTCGAGAAGAAGGCGGCGGAGATCGAAGCGGCGAAGGCCGCCGCGGAAGCCGCCGAAGCGGAAACCACCCGAGAAACCACCCGAGAAACCACCCGAGAAACCAAGCGAGACGTGGCTCCCGCCGCGGAGTAAGCTGCCCCCGATTTAAGCAGGGACAGCGACCCGCGGCGTGACCACCACCTCCTACCTCGTCATCGGCGCCAGCCACCGGACCTGTTCCGGCGCGGTCCGCGACCGCCTGTCCACCGACGAGGCGGAAGTGGCGGGCATGCTGGACCGGCTGCGCGCCGCAGGCGTGGGGCAGGCGCTGTGGCTCAGCACCTGCGACCGGGTGGAGGTGCAGGCGGTCCACGAGCGCCCGAACGAAGCGGCGCTGGCGATCGCCGAGGCGATGGCCGACCGCGTCGGCCTACCCACCGCCGATCTTGCGCCGCAGCTCTACACACGCACCGGCATCGACGCGGTGCGCCACCTGTTCGCGGTGGCCTGCTCGCTCGACAGCCAGATCGTCGGCGAACCGCATATCCTGGGCCAGCTGAAGGCCGCCCACCGCAGCGCCGCGTCGGCCGGGATGACCGGGCCGGAGCTGGAGGCGGCGCTGCAGGCCGCCTATGCCGCCGCCAAGCGGGTGCGCAGCGAGACGCCGATCGCGGAGGGCGCCACCTCGCTGGCCGCCGCCGCCATCCAGGTGGCGCGCGACCTGCACGGCGACATCCGGCGCTGTGGCGCCCTGCTGCTGGGGCTGGGCGACATGGGCGCCCTGGTGCTGGAGGGGCTGCGCGAGGCCGGGCTGCCGCGGCTGACGGTCGCAGCGCCGGTGGACCGGCGGGCGGAAGCGGCGGCGCGGCGGCTGGACGGGCATTTCGCCCCCTGGGCCGATCTGGAGACGGCGATGACCGGCGCCGATATCCTGGTGGCCGCGGCCGGCCTGGGACGCTATATCCTCACCGCCCCGATGATGGAGGCGGTGCTGAAGCGCCGCCGCCGCCGTCCGGTCTTCGTGGTCGATGCCGCCATTCCGGCCGACGTCGATCCTGCGGTGGCGGGCATGGACGGCGCCTTCGTCTATGATCTGGCCGATCTGGAGCGGGTGGCGCTGCAGGGCCGCGTCGGGCGCGAGGCGGCGACCCAGGCGGCCTGGATGATCGTGGACGAGGCGGTGGCCGCCTTCGCCCGCGACCGTGCGGAACGCGCCGCGGTGCCTGCCGTGGCGGCTCTCCGCACCCATTTCGAGGCGGAGCGGCGGCGCCTGCTGGCCGGGCACGGCGATCTGGACGCGGCGTCGGCGACGCGGCTGCTGGTCAACCGGCTGCTGCACGCCCCGTCGGAAGCGCTGCGGGCGCTGGCCGCCGACGGCAGCGGCGAGGGTCTGGCCGAACGTGCCGCGGCCGAGCGGCTGATGTTCCGGCTGTTTGGACTGGACAGGTTCGGGCAGGCCATGTTGGAGCAGGACAAGTTCGGGCAGGACGGGATGGCCGGCGACATGACCGGTGACAGGGCTTCTGACGGGGCCGAAGAGACTGAACGGGATAAGGATGAGCGACGTGAGCCTGGACGAGAAGTTCGATAAGGTAATGGCCCGGTACGACGAGCTGCGCGACACGCTTGCGGCCGGCCTTGCCGAGTCCGGCGACTTCGCCCGGCTGTCCAAGGAATATGCCGACCTCACCCCGATCGCCGAGGCCATCGCGGAGCTGAAGAAGGGCCGCGCCGAAGCCGCCGATCTGGCGGAGATGATCGCCGCTCCGGATGCGGATCCCGAGATGAAGGCGATGGCGGAGGAGGAATTCCACGTCCTGACCAAGCGCATCCCCGATCTGGAGCGCAAGGTGCAGATCTCGCTGCTGCCGAAGGACGAGGCGGACGAGAAGAACGCCATCCTGGAGGTGCGCGCCGGCACCGGCGGCGACGAGGCCGCGCTGTTCGCCGCCGAGCTGTTCGAGATGTACCGCCGCTATGCCGGCCTGCATGGCTGGCGGTTCGAGGCGATGGACGTCAGCGAGACCGGCATCGGCGGCTACAAGGAGGCCACCGCCAACATCACCGGCCGCGGCGTGTTCGCCCGGCTGAAGTTCGAGTCCGGCGTCCACCGCGTCCAGCGCGTGCCGGCGACCGAGGCGCAGGGCCGCATCCACACCTCCGCCGCCACCGTCGCCGTGCTGCCCGAGGCGGAAGAGGTGGACATCCACATCGACGAGAAGGATCTGCGGATCGACGTGTTCCGCTCCTCCGGCCCCGGCGGCCAGTCGGTCAACACCACCGACAGCGCCGTGCGCATCACCCACCTGCCGACCGGGCTGGTGGTGAGCCAGCAGGACGAGAAGTCGCAGCACAAGAACAAGGCCAAGGCGCTGAAGGTGCTGCGCGCCCGGCTGTACGACCGCGAACGTGCCGAGAAGGACGCCGCCCGCGCCGCCGACCGCAAGAACCAGGTCGGCAGCGGCGACCGCTCGGAACGCATCCGCACCTACAACTTCCCGCAAGGGCGCGTGACGGATCACCGCATCAACCTGACGCTCTACAAGATCGACAAGGTGATGGCCGGCGAAGCGCTGGACGAACTGATCGATTCGCTGATCGCCGAGGACGAGGCCGCCCGGTTGGCGGAGTTGGGGTGAGGCTTCAGTAGTTGGGCTCTAATCCCCTCCCCCGCCCAGCGGGGGAGGGTCAGGGTGGGGGCAAGTGTCCGCACGTCGACCCCCTCCCAAAGCCTCCAGCACACTCGCCGCCACACCCTCCGGATTGCGCAGCACATCGTTGTTCCAGAATCTGAGCACCCGCCAGCCGCGCTCTTTCAGGAATGTCGTGCGCGCCTCGTCATAGCCGGAGTTGGCATGCTGCCCGCCATCGACCTCGACTGCGAGGCAAACCTCCAGGCAGGCGAAATCAAGGATGTAGGGAGGGATCGGATGCTGACGCCGGAACCGCCAGCCGCCAAGCTGGCCGTTGCGCAGATATCGCCACAGGCGCCGCTCCGCGTCGGTCGGCAGCGTGCGCATGCCTCGGGCTCGGTGCTTGAGGACGGGGTCGCGCATGGGGGGAGTGCATATGTGTGGGAGGCTTGCCCCCACCCTAACCCTCCCCCGCTGGGCGGGGGAGGGGATCAGTTGTCGCGGGGGAGAGGAGTACAATCATGAACCTCCGCACCCTGCGCGCCCAGGCCGAGATGCGCCTGCGCGAGGCCGGCGTCGATACGCCGGAACTCGACGCCCGCTACCTGCTCGAACATGCGCTGACGCTTACCCGGACAGATTTCGTTACGAAGGCGGAACAAGTCGTCCCCGACGACGATGCCGCCCGTGCCCTGGCGCTGGTCGAGCGCCGCGCGGCGCGGGAGCCGGTGGGGCGCATCCTGGGGCACCGGGAGTTCTGGACCATCGACCTCGCCCTCAACCCCGACACGCTGGAACCGCGGCCGGACACCGAGACGGTGGTGGAGGCGGTGCTGGCCGCCATCCCTGACCGCAAGGCCCCGCTGCGCCTTGTTGATTTCGGAACCGGAACGGGCTGCATCCTGCTGGCGCTGCTGTCGGAGCTGCCGAACGCCACCGGTCTCGGCGTCGATCTCAGCCCGCTGGCGGTGGAGGGGGCGGCGGGCAATGCCGAGCGCAACGGGCTGGCGGAGCGCGCCCGCTTCCAGACCGGCGATTGGGCCAAGGGAATCGAGGAGCGTTTCGACATCGTGGTGTCCAACCCGCCCTACATCCCCAGCGCCGACATCGCCACGCTGGAGCCGGAGGTGCGGCAGCACGACCCGCTCCGCGCGCTGGATGGCGGGCCGGACGGGCTGGCGCCCTACCGCATCCTCGCGGCCGAGTTGCCGCGCCTGCTGGTGCCCGGCGGGCTGGCCGCCTTCGAGGTCGGGCAGGGCCAGGCGGAGGATGTGGCGGCTCTGGTCGAAGCCCAGGGGTTGGTGGAGACTGCGATCCTGTGTGACCTTGGTGGGGTAAAGCGTTGCGTCAGGGCACGAAAGGGGCTGTGAGCCGGCGGCTTATCCAAAAAAACGGTTGGATCGCCGGGCTTTGCCGGGTAGTGTGCGGTACACGACCGCGAACCTACGGCCTGCGGAGCACGATTCTCGGATGGTTTTCTGCCGAGCGCTGACCGCCATGGCCCGCCGCACGCGATGCGGACGCGTCGTTTGAACCCCGTGAGCGACCCATGGAAATCGTCCATGGCAGACCGGGCGGCCGGGCCGGAAGGCCGGATGGCCGCCGGAGCGTTCCGGGGACTGCGCTTCTCTTGCATGGGGCCTTAAGAGCCGAATGAGACAGGGACCGAACTCCAGGCGTTCGCGTGGTCGTGGCAACAGCGGCGGCGGGGGCGGCGGTGGTGCCAGCCGGCGCCAGAACGTTCCGCTGCGTCACCAGACCTTCGACAGCAACGGCCCGGACGTCCGCATCCGCGGCAATGCGTGGCAGGTGCAGGAAAAGTACCAGGCGCTGGCCCGCGACGCGATGTCGTCCGGCGACCGCGTGCAGGCGGAAAACTACCTGCAGCATGCGGAGCATTACCTGCGCATCATCAACCAGATCCAGGAATCGGAAAACCGCCAGCGCGGTGGCCAGCCGAGCATTGGGCACGGCCACCAGTCGCAGGGGTCCTCGCAGGCCGGCGACGATGACGACCTGCAGGGCGAGGACGAGACCGACGGCGAGGAACGGGCGGCCGTCAACGCCTGACGCCTCGCGTTTCAGAGCTTGGATGGTTGAAGGTCAGGCCGGCGTGACCGGGTCGCCCACCGCGATCCGGCCGCCGCCGGTCACCCGGGCGCGCAGCAGGATCTGGTTGTGGCCGTACCCCCGCTCCATGATGGTCGGCAGGCTGAGGTCGGCGACGCCGCTGTCCGGGTTTACATCGTTGCCGGGCGTGCAGTCCAGCGCCTCCACCACCTCCAGCGTTGCGCCGCCGATGGTCAGGGTCTGGCCGGCCCAGCCGCGCTCCGCCCACGGATCGATCCCATCCAGCAGCAGGTTGGCGCGCAGGCGGCGGGGGTCGACCGGCTGTTTGGCGATCCGCTCCTCCAGATCGCGCAGGCTGGCGAGGTTCAGCAGGGTGACCGACGGTTCCTCGCTGTTGCCGAAGGCGCCGTGCTGCGCCTCGATCAGGCGGGGCATGCCCGGGACGATCCCGGCCAGATAGGCGGCGAAGAACTGTTCCACCAGCGTGCGGCCCATCGGCTGGTCCAGCCGGCCGCGCGAGACCTGCCGGCCGCCGCGCCGGATGATCAGCGCGCGCGTCTCCTCGTCGAACTCGGTCTGCAGCGCCGCCAGCTTTTCCGTGCGGTCCAGCGTGAAGAAGTCGGACGGCAGGCGCCAGCCCTCCGTCTCGGTGTCCAGCGCGGCCGGGCCGTGCAGCAGCCCGTAACGGCGGTCGAGCGGGATCGCCTGTCCGGCGGTCAGGTCGGTGGCGGTCAGGTCCTGGCCGCTCATGCCCTTGACGGGATAGCGGCGGATAGCAGTCAGTGTGGCGTTCATTGCACTGCACAATGAGAGGGCCGGAGCGTCCCTGTCAACCGATGCGGTGCCTGTTTCTCACGCTGCGGCTGGGGGAAAGGCGGTGGGGAGTCCCCCGGGCCGCCCGCTCCACCCGCATGATCTGGTGCCGCTACCAGCGTTCGGCGACGGGGCGGTGTCCCAGAAATTCCTCCAGCCGCCGTCCGGTGGCCAGCGACAGGTCCGCCGGAAGCCGGTCGATCGGGAAGAAGCGGGCCTCGACGATTTCAACCCCATCGGCCTTCGGCGTGCCGCTCCAGCCGCGCACGACAAAGACCGCCACATGGTCGCTCGCGCCGTTGCGGAAACGGGCATAGATGCCAAAAGGCTGAGCGGGCCGGTCGGCGATCAGCCCGACCTCCTCCCGCACCTCGCGCCGCATGGCGTCGGACAGCGTCTCCCCCCGCCCGACGCCGCCGCCGGGAAAATGCCAGCCTTCGACATAGCTGTGGCGGATCAGCAGCACGCGCGGGGTGGCCGGGTCCGACTCGTCGAGGATGATCGCCCGCACCCCCATGGTCAGCGGGCGCGCGATCCGGTGCCAGGCCCCGCGCAGGCTCCAGGCGAGGCGCAGCAGCCGCGCCGTCATGGTCAGCGGCATGGCTTGGCCAGCAGGGGTTGCTGCGGGCTGCACATCAGGGGCGGTGCGCGTGGTGGGGCGGGTGGCGGAACTGGCCAGATCGGTCATGATGGGAATCCGGGGCGGGGAGACCGGCGGAAGGCAGGCAGGCGGCAGTCTAGCCGGGGCGGGCAGGCGCCGTGTAGGGGGGCAATCGGCGGGTCACGCACTACCCCTTTCTTACGGTCCTACGCGGTCGGGACGACGGGGGTGTGGCGGCTTTTCTCTCCCGATAACCTTTCTACGCCGATGGTCTTGCATGACCTCCGCCCCTGCCTACATCTCCCGCAGCATCCTTGCGGATCGCACCGTCATGTGGATCGGGCAAGGGGATCGAGTTGGCCGGGCTGCCTCGCGGACGGTCGACGGGAGATGAGGGGAGCATCATGGATTTCGAGCAATACACCGAGCGTAGCCGCGGGTTCGTTCAGGCCGCGCAGACCCTGGCCGTGCGCCGCGGGCATCAGCGCCTGACCCCGGAACACCTGCTGAAGACGCTGCTGGACGACAAGGAAGGCCTTGCCGCCAACCTGATCCGTGCGGCGGGCGGCGACCCGAAGGCGGCCCTGTCGGCGGTCGATGCCGAACTGGACAAGCTGCCGAAGGTGGAGGGCAGCGGCGCCGGTCAGCTCTATCTGACGCCCGAGCTTTCCCGCGTCTTCGAACAGGCGGAGAAGGTGGCCGAGAAAGCCGGCGACAGCTTCGTCACCGCCGAACGCATCCTGCTGGCGCTTGCCATGGCCGACGGCACCCCGTCGGGCAAGGCCCTGAAGTCCGCCGGCGTGACACCGCAGGCGCTGAACACCGCCATCAACGACATCCGCAAGGGCCGCACCGCCGACAGCGCCAGCGCCGAGCAGGGCTATGACGCGCTGAAGAAATACGCGCGCGACCTGACCGCCGCGGCGCGCGACGGCAAGCTCGACCCTGTCATCGGCCGCGACGAGGAAATCCGCCGCACCATCCAGGTTCTGGCCCGCCGCACCAAGAACAACCCCGTGCTGATCGGCGAGCCCGGCGTCGGCAAGACCGCCATCGTCGAAGGGCTGGCCCAGCGCATCGTCAAGGGCGACGTGCCGGAAGGCTTGAAGAACAAGCAACTGCTGTCGCTCGACCTCGGCGCGCTGGTGGCGGGCGCCAAGTATCGCGGCGAGTTCGAGGAGCGGCTGAAGGCCGTGCTGTCGGAAATCCAGGCGGCGGCCGGCGAGATCGTCGTCTTCATCGACGAACTGCACACGCTGGTCGGCGCCGGCAAGTCGGACGGCGCGATGGACGCCTCCAACATGCTGAAGCCCGCGCTGGCGCGCGGCGAACTGCATTGCGTCGGCGCCACCACGCTGGACGAGTTCCGCAAGTATATCGAGAAGGACGCGGCGCTGGCCCGGCGTTTCCAGCCGGTCTTCGTGTCGGAGCCGACGGTGGAGGACACCATCTCCATCCTGCGCGGCCTGAAGGAGCGGTACGAGGTGCACCACGGCGTGCGCATCACCGACAGCGCAATCGTTTCGGCGGCGACCCTGTCCAACCGCTACATCACCGACCGCTTCCTGCCCGACAAGGCCATCGACCTCATCGACGAGGCGGCAAGTCGCCTGCGCATGGCGGTGGACAGCAAGCCGGAAGCCATCGACGAACTGGACCGCCGCATCATCCAGCTGAAGATCGAGCGCGAGGCGCTGAAGCGCGAGCAGGATGCCGCGTCGCGCGACCGGCTGGTCAATCTGGAGCGCGAGCTGTCCGACCTGGAGCAGGACTCGGCCGAGCTGACCGCCAAGTGGCAGGCCGAGAAGGACCAGCTGCAGGGCGCGCAGAAGATCAAGGAGGATCTGGAGAAGGCCCGCACCGAGTTGGAGACGGCGCAACGCGACGGCAATTGGGGCCGCGCGGGCGAGTTGGCCTACGGCGTCATTCCCGGCCTGGAGAAGGCCTTGAAGGAGGCCGAGGAGCATGCCAGCAGCCGCATGCTGAACGAGGAGGTGCGCGACGGCGACATCGCCGCGGTGGTCAGCCGCTGGACCGGCGTGCCGGTCGACAAGATGCTGGCCGGCGAGCGCGAGAAGCTGCTGGCGATGGAAGAGAAGCTGCGCAGCCGGGTCATCGGCCAGGACGAGGCGATCGTCGCCGTGTCCAACGCCGTGCGCCGGGCGCGGGCCGGGCTGCAGGACCCGAACCGTCCCATCGGCTCCTTCCTGTTCCTGGGTCCGACCGGCGTCGGCAAGACCGAGCTGACCAAGGCGCTGGCCGAGTTCCTGTTCGACGACGAGACGGCGATGGTCCGGCTCGACATGTCGGAATACATGGAAAAGCACTCCGTCGCCCGCATGATCGGCGCGCCTCCGGGCTATGTCGGCTATGAGGAGGGCGGGGCGCTGACCGAGGCGGTGCGTCGCCGGCCCTACCAGGTTGTGCTGTTCGACGAGGTGGAGAAGGCCCACCCCGACGTCTTCAACGTGCTGCTGCAGGTGCTGGACGACGGCCGGCTGACCGACGGGCAGGGCCGCACGGTCGATTTCCGCAACGTCGTCATCATCATGACCTCCAACCTCGGCTCGCAGGCGCTGGCCGAGCAGCCGGAGGGCGAGGACAGCGGCGCCGTGCGCGAGGAGGTGATGGAGGCCGTCCGTGCCCATTTCCGGCCGGAGTTCCTGAACCGCTTGGACGAGATCCTGCTGTTCCATCGGCTCGACCGCCGGCATATGGGCGGCATCGTCAAGATCCAGCTCGGCCGCCTGACCAAGATGCTCGCCGACCGCGAGATCACGCTGACGGTGGACGAGGCCGCGACCGCATGGTTGGCCGAGGCCGGCTACGACCCGGTATACGGCGCGCGTCCGCTGAAGCGGGTGATCCAGCGCGAGTTGCAGAACCCGATGGCGACCCTGATCCTCGAAGGCCGCATCAAGGACGGCCAGACGGTGGCGGTCGGGGCGGAAGGCGGTTCGCTGACCATCGACGGCCAGCCGGTCGGCGGGCTGGTTCGGCGGGGGTGAGCGGTGGGCCTCTTCTCCCAAGTTCCCTCTCCCCCCTGGGGAGAGGGTTAGGGTGAGGGGGAGGCGTGGCGAAGATCTTCAAGAAGAAGCCGCTTCGCACCTCCCCGTAAGCCACGCCTTGCATCCCCCTCACCCCGGCCCTCTCCCCGGGGGGGAGAGGGGGAGGTCCGGTACGTCTCCTCAATAATAAGGCGCCGCCAGTCCTTCCGCCTCGAACGTTGCCTTCACCGCCGGGCGCTCCAGCACGCGGGCGAGGTACGGCCCTATGTTGCCGAGCGTACGTGCCGGGCGGCCCATGAAGCGGGTCCAGCGGCACAGCATGAACAGGTACGGGTCGGCCGCGCTGTACGTGTCGCCCAGCAACCACGTACGCCCCGCCAGCGCCTGGTCCAACCCGTCGAAATGGCCGCTCAGCCGCGCTTCGGTGGCCGCCTTGAAGGCGGCCTGCGCCTCTGCGCCCTCGACATAGCGTTCGGGATAGAAGTACAGCAGCATCTCGGCCTGGACGCTGTTGGTCAGGTAGACCAGCCACTTGTAGAACTCCGCCCGCCCGGGCGTGCCGACCGCCGGGGCCAGCTTCGCCTCCAGATGGCTGTCGGCCAGATGCAGGCAGATGGCGGCGGCCTCGTACAGCACCAGATCGCCGTCCACCAGCGTCGGCACCCGGCCGTGCGGGTTCAGGGCCAGATAGGCGGCGCTCTTGTGCTCCCCTTTGTCGCGGTCGAGCAGCACGAGGTCGAATGGCCGTCCGATCTCGCGCAGCAGGATATGCGGGGCCATCGCGGCTGTGCTGGGCATGCCGTAAAGCGTGGGCAAGGCGGTCTCCCCCTCTCGTAATTCCGGTCAAGCTGTCCCATCGGGTCCGGCGTCCCGCCAGCGCCTTGCGCGCATGGCACGGATGACCAGGAAGCAGGTTTGTGGAGTGGCCGAACTGTGCGTATGATCGGCGGTACTGTTTAACAAATCGAACACCCCCCGGCGGACCTCGACCGTGCGGCGGGGGGAACGAACCCGACAAGACCGAACAGGAAGACCCTTTCCATGACCGCTCCGGGCAGCACCGTCGGCAACTCCGCCGCCAGCCGCGACAAGGCCTTCATCCTCCATCCCTACACCAACCTGGACGTCCACGAGACGCAGGGGCCGATGATCATCGATCGCGGCGAGGGTGTCCGTGTCTTCGATGACGGCGGCAAGGATTACATCGAGGGCATGGCCAGCCTGTGGTGCGTCTCGCTCGGCTGGGGTGAGGAGCGGCTGGTCCAGGCGGCGACCAAGCAGATGCGGCAGCTGTCCACCTATCACATCTTCGGCCACAAGTCGCACGAACCGGGAATCGATCTGGCGGAAAAGCTGATCGGGCTGGCGCCGGTACCGATGTCCAAGGTCTTCTTCGCCAATTCGGGCTCGGAAGCCAACGACACCGCGATCAAGCTGATCTGGTACTACAACAACGCGCTCGGCCGGCCGGAGAAGAAGAAGATCCTCTCGCGCCAGCGCGCCTATCACGGCGTGACGGTGGCGACCGCCAGCCTGACCGGCCTGCCCAACAACCACCGCGACTTCGACCTGCCGATCGCCCGCATCCTGCACGGCGACTGCCCGCACCACTACCGCAACGCCCTTGAAGGCGAGAGCGAGGAAGCCTTCGCCACCCGCCTTGCCGAACAGCTGGAGGCGCTGATCCTGGCCGAGGGGCCGGACACCATCGCCGCCATGTTCGCCGAACCGATCATGGGGGCCGGCGGCGTCGTGGTGCCGCCCGCGACCTACTTCGCCAAGATCCAGCCGGTGTTGAAGAAATACGACATCCTGCTGGTGGCGGACGAGGTGATCTGCGGTTTCGGGCGCACCGGCAATTTCTGGGGCAGCCAGACCATGGGCATGCAGCCGGACATCCTGACCTGCGCCAAGCAGCTGTCGTCCGGCTACCTGCCGATCTCCGCCGTCATGGTGACCGACGCCATCTATCGCGCCTGTGTCGACGAGAGCCGGAAGATCGGCACCTTCGGCCACGGCTACACCTACTCCGCCCATCCGGTGGCGGCGGCGGTGGCGCTGGAAACGCTGAAGATCTACGAGGAGCGCGACATCGTCGGCCATGTCCGCTCGGTCGCCCCGGCCTTCCAGAACCGTCTGAAGGCGCTGGCGGAGCATCCGCTGGTCGGCGAGGCCCGCGGCATCGGCCTGATCGGCGCGCTGGAACTGGTGGCCGACAAGGCGACCAAGACGCCCTTCGATCCGCCCGGCCGCGCCGGTGCGCTGGTCAACGGGCTGGCCCAGGAGAACGGCCTGATCGTCCGCGCCATGGGCGATTCCATCGCGCTGTGCCCGCCGCTGGTGATCTCCGAGGCGGAGATTCACGAGACCTTCGACCGCCTGACCAAGGCGCTCGACGCCGCGGTTCCGGTTCTGCGGGGGTAAGAATGGACGGAGGGGGTGGGGCTTCGCGCCCTATCCCCGCCGCAGATGCATCTTGCCCAGGCCGCCCAGCGCGTCGAACAACTGGCGGAACTGGGTGAGGAATTGCTCCCACGTCGCCTTTGTCGTCGGTTCGATGGCGGCGTGCAGGGCGCCGAGGCTGGTCCTGCCGTCGATCCGCGACAGGATCGGGCCGGCCAGCCGGGGCAGGGGCAGGGCCACGACGCTGCCCATCAGGTCGAATTCCAGGCTGCCGCCGGGCGGCACGTTCTTCGCGACGGTGGGGCCGTCGATGTCGCGCAGGACCGGGACCACCTCCGGCCCGTCCGGCAGGATGCGGGCGGCGTCCAGGTCGGCCGGGCGCAGCAGATAGGCGATGTGCTTGGTGAAGGCGCCGGTGATGCGTTCGGTCCAGGCGGCACGCTCCAGCATGCCCATCCCCTCCAGCCGCTTCAGGACGCGGGCGTCCTTGACCCACAGCGACGGTTCGTAGCGCAACGGGTCGATCAGCGTCGCGATGGCAAGGCCGGCGCTGTCCGCCAGCTCCGCGAGCTGCGGCACGCTGTAGGGTCGGTCGCAGCTGTGCAGCAGCAGGTCGTAGAGGTTGGCGTCGGCCAGCCGGTGGTCGCTGATATGCGGGTTGTTCAGCAGCCAGTTGGTCGGCGGCAGCGCCTGGATCAGCCGGCGGGCCAGCGCCACCTTCTCGGCCGGCGGCAGCCCGTCGGTCATGCCGCGCAGAGCCTCCTGCATCGGGTAGACGCCGGTGCGACCATAGGGGGCGTAGACCATGATGCCGATGCCGCCACCGGGCGCCAGCGCCCCGGCCAGCGAGCGCAGGCCTGCCGACGGATCGTCCAGATGGTGCAGCACGCCGCAGCAGTCGATGTAGTCGAACGGCCCCATTCCATCGAGTTCCAGCAGCGATCCGCGACGGAAGTCGATGTTGGTCAGGCCGCGCGCCTTGGCCCGCGCCTCGGCGATGGCGCGGCTGGCGTCGGACAGGTCGATGTAGGTGATTCGCCCCGGATTGCCGGCATCGGCCATCTGCTGCGCCAGCATGATGGTGCCGTCCCCCGTGCCGCCGCCGGCCACCAGCACGCGCAACGGCCGGGAATGGTCGATCCGGCCGCCGAAGACATGCTGGACCAGCTCGTCCAGATGGCTGGGCGATCCGGTGATCAGGCGCTTGGACTCGTCGGCCGGGTTGCGCGCCGGGTAGGGATAGGCCTCGTACTGGGCGCGCAGATCGTCGATGCTCATGGGGGACTGCTCAATGGGAATGGGCGCGGCGACCATAGCACCGCGCCCAGCCGATGACAGCCGTTCGGTGGCGCTCTGTCAGTGCCTCAGCCGGGCCACCCCGCAGCCGGCCGCACCTCGCCCACCTGCGTGCCGGCGCGGTTCAGCAACGGCGCGGTCAGCAGTTGCGGCACGCGTGCCCATTGGGCGTCGGTCAGCGCCCTGGTCGAGTGGATCAGGGCGGCGAGCGCCACCTCGCGGGCGCGGGCGGCGCCATCCTCGATCTTCAGCGCGATGCCGATGCCTTGCTCCGGGATCACGGCGCAGCCGACGCCCTCGGCCCCGCCCTTGACCAGCACGGCGCCCTCGGCGGCCTCCATCAGCGCGGTGTCGAAGGTGCCGGTGCCGCCGATCAGGAAGGGGTGCTTGCCCCAGGCGGCGGCGATGCGGGTGACGGCCACGGCCCGCGCGTCGGGCAGGTCGACCGGGTCGGCGATGCGGGCCATGGCATAGGCGATGGCGCCCAGCGGGATGCCGATTGTGGGGATGGAACAACCATCGACGCCCCAGGGCGCGCCGAACAGGTCCTGGCCGGTCATCTGCTCCATCACGCCGAGGATGCGCTGCTGCACCGGGTGTTCGTAGCGGACATAGCCCTTCAGCCGCTCGCCCTTGTGCTTCGCCGTGGTCAGGAAGCCGCTGTGCTTGCCGGAGCAGTTGTTGTGGAAGGCGGTCGGCGCCTCGCCGCGGCGGACCAGATCCTCGGCGGTGGCGGGATCATAGGGGATCTGCGCGCCGCATTCGTAATCGTCGAGCCGCAGCCCGACCCGCTCGGCCCAGGACCGCACCAGTTCGGTGTGGCGCGCCTCGCCATTGTGGGAGGAGCAGGCGAGCGCCAGTTCCTCGTCCCCCAGCCCAAAGGCGTCGAGCGCGCCGCTTTCCACCAGCGGGATCGCCTGCAGCGACTTGATGGCGGAGCGCGGGTAGACGGGGGCGTCGATGTCGCCCCAGCGCGCCAGCACATGGCCGCCGGCATCGACGATGCAGGCGCGGGCGCGGTGGACCGATTCCACCAGGCTGCCGCGCGTCACCTCGACGATGATCGGGCTTTCCGCCGGGCCGGACAGGTCGGCGCGGCCCTCGGCGCTCTCACCATAATGGTGGGAATGGCCATGGTGGTGGGAATGGCCGTGGTGGTGATCCCCACCGCAGCAGGAGTGGTCGTGCGTATGGTCTTGGCTCATGCCGGCAAGCTTGCCTCGGGCGGGCGGCGGCGGCAAGCTCCCGCCCGGTCATGTCCTTACCTAGATCAGCGGGTTCTTCATGCGTGGTTATTTCGGAATCGGGGTGGAGCGGATCAGCAAGCCGGGCAATGTCGGCAACCTGATGCGCACCGCCCATGCCTTCGGCGCCTCCTTCTTCTTCGCCATCGATCCGGAACCGGATCTGCGGGAGACGAAGCTGGTCGACACCTCGGGCGCCACGCTGCACCTGCCGCTCTACATCCACGAGCGGGTCGCCGACTTCACCCTGCCCAGGGATTGCATGCTGGTGGGCGTGGAGTTGACCGACGACGCGGTGGAACTGCCCAGCTTCCGCCACCCGTCCCGCGCCGCCTATGTGCTGGGGCCGGAGCGCGACAGCCTGTCGCCCGCCCTGCTGGCGCGCTGCGACCATGTGGTCAAGATCCCGATGTCCTTCTGCATCAATGTCGGCGTCGCCGGGGCGCTGGTGATGTACGACCGCATGATCTCGCTGGGCCGCTTCGCCGAGCGGCCGGTTCGTCCCGGCGGCCCGCTGGAGGCGCCGGCCCAGCACCGCCACGGTCGCCAGATCATGCGCAACGCCGACCGCCGCCGCCGCATCCGCGGGGAGCAGAAGCCGGCCGACGACGGCGACGAGTAAGGGGGGCGACGAGTAAGGATACGTCAGAGCGGCAGCGGATCGTCCCCGGCGACGGCGCAGATCCGCTGCACCACCGCGGGCTTGGGCACCGACACCTCTCCCTGCTCGAAGGCCACCACCTGAAGCGTGCCGCGCACCGCTTTCAGCAACTCGCCGCGGCGCAGCAGGAAGTCGGGGGAGGACGGTCGGCCGAAGCGGGCGTTGCCGTCGGCGAAGGTCTCGTAGATCAGCAGGCCGCCCGGTTCGAGCGCCGCCAGGATGGCGGGGAAGAGCGGGCGGTGCAGGTAATTGGTGACGATGATCCCGGCGAAGCGGCCGTCGATCGGCAGGGATACGCCGTGGCCGTCCGAGTCGTCGCTTTCCAGATCCGCTTGGATCAGCGTGACGCCCACGCTTCCCCCGAGATCGGCGACGCCGCCGAGGTTGCGGTCCAGACCGACCACCGGATGGCCGAGCCGATGGAACAGCCGCAGATGACGCCCGCCGCCGCAGGCGAGGTCCAGCACCGGGCCGCCCGCCCGCACCAGCGGGGCGAAGCGCTCCACCCAGAGGGAGGGCGGCGAAAGCGGGTGGGGCGTGGGCATGGTCGGATTTCCCTTCGCGGACTTTCCTTTGGCGGTCGCGGGAACGATATCACAGGTGGTATGGACGACAGGACCGGGCGGCGTTTGACGGCGCGGCCCGACCGTGCTGAATTAGGACAAATCCCGAGTCGCGCCGCAACCCGGACCGGCGCACCGGGGCGGACCTTCCTGCTGCGGGTTAGTTTGGGGCTTGTGGGGATATGATCCTCTTCGCGTTGAGATGCTCGGCCGATCACCGGTTCGAGGCATGGTTCCGCAACGGTGCCACCTATGACGAACAGGCGGCGGCGCACCAGATCGCCTGCCCGATCTGCGGCGACACCGTCGTCGGCAAGGCGCCGATGGCCCCGCGCATCGCCAAGGGCGTCGCAAAGGCCGCCGACCGTGCCCGCGAACAGGCCGAAGCCGTCGCGGCGAACGCCCCGCCGGCGTCCGTGCCCGCCGCCATTCCCGCCCATGCGCCTTCCCTTGCGCCCGCCGCCCTGCCGGTGCCGATCCCTGCCCCGGTTCCGCTGCCCAGCGCCGCCGACGTGGTCGCGGCCCTGCCGCCCAGCCTGAACGACGCCCAGCGCGAGGCGGTGGCGGAGGTGATGCGGCAGCTGACCGAGGTGCGGCGCAGCGTGGAGAAGAACTGCGACTATGTCGGCGACCGCTTCGCCGAAGAGGCGCGGCGCATTCATTACGGCGAGACCGATCCCCGCGGCATCTATGGCGAGGCGTCGGACGACGAGGTCGCCGAACTGCACGAGGAAGGTGTGACATTTCACCGCATTCCTTGGATACCGCGGAGCGACTCCTGAGGGATGCGGCCGCCGCGCCTGTTGCCGCGCCGGCACTGATTCCGAACGAAACCATTTGAAAAGCTGACTGTTTGTAAGGCGCGCCGGGAAACCGGCGCGCCTTTCTCATATGCCGCTGCAGCCCTGCCCGGGCTTGGATTTCCGCGGATTTCCGGGGGATCGTCCCCGGCCGGCGCGCCATCCCATCGACCAAGGTAGGGGGTGCGCCCAACAATGATCTGTATCAAACAATTGGGCAGGTCAAGGGCGTACGAATTACGGGGACAAGCCCGGACGCGATCGCCCGGACGGAAAATGCCCGAGTGTCTTAAAGACCGTCGAACAATCGCCGGCACTCGATGAGGGGACGCACATGACTCCAAATGCAACACGGATCCTGAACAATCCAAAGTTCCAGGAGCTGGTGGCCAAACGGTCCGCCTTCGCCTGGACTTTGTCGATTGCCATGCTGGTCATCTATTTCGGTTTCATTCTTTTGGTGGCGTTCGGGAAATCGTTCCTGGGCACGCCGATCGGCTCCGGCGTCACGACCTGGGGCATTCCGGTCGGCGTCTTCACCATCGTGTCCGCCTTCATCCTGACCGGCATCTATGTCTACCGGGCGAACGGCGAATTCGACGAGCTGAACCGCCAGATCCTGGAGGAATCGAAGTGATCCGCGCCGCCACCACCCGCATCGCCGCCCCGGCCGCCGCCCTGGCCGCCATGGCGGGCGCGCTGGTTCCCGCCTCCGCTTACGCCGCCGCCGTCGAAGGCCCGGTGACCAAGCAGGCGACGAACTGGTCCGCCATCATCATGTTCCTGATCTTCGTCCTCCTGACGCTGGGCATCACCTTCTGGGCGGCCCGCCGGACGAAGTCGGCCAAGGACTTCTACGCCGCCGGCGGCGGCATCACCGGCTTCCAGAACGGTCTGGCCATCGCCGGCGACTACATGTCGGCCGCGTCCTTCCTGGGCATCGCCGGCCTGGTGTACGCCAACGGCTTCGACGGCCTGATCTTCTCGGTGGGCTGGCTGGTCGGCTGGCCGATCATCCTGTTCCTGATCGCGGAACGGCTGCGCAACCTCGGCAAGTACACCTTCGCCGACGTCGCCTCCTACCGCTTCCAGCAGACGCCGATCCGCACCCTGTCGGCCTGCGGCTCGCTGGCGACGGTCACCTTCTACCTGATCGCCCAGATGGTGGGTGCGGGCAAGCTGATCCAGCTGCTGTTCGGCCTCGACTATCTGGTCGCCGTCATCATCGTCGGCGTGCTGATGATCGGTTACGTGACCTTCGGCGGCATGCTGGCGACCACCTGGGTGCAGATCATCAAGGCGGTGATGCTGCTGTCCGGCGCCTCCTTCATGGCCTTCATGATCCTGGCGAAGTTCAGCTTCAGCCCCGAGGCGATGTTCAAGGCCGCCGTCGACATCCATCCGAAGGGTCTGGCGATCATGTCGCCGGGCGCGCTGATCAGCGACCCCGTCTCCGCGATCTCGCTGGGCATGGCGCTGATGTTCGGCACCGCCGGCCTGCCGCACATCCTGATGCGCTTCTTCACCGTCGCCGACGCCAAGGAAGCCCGCAAGTCGGTCTTCTACGCCACCGGCTTCATCGGCTACTTCTACATCCTGACCTTCATCATCGGCTTCGGCGCCATCCTGATGATCCTGGCCCCCGACGCCACCGGTGCCTATCCCTTCCTGACCGCGGCCCCGGCGGCCGGCGCCAAGGCGGTGATCGCCAACGTCATCGGCGGCACCAACATGGCGGCCATCCACACCGCCCATGCGGTAGGCGGCGACCTGTTCTACGGCTTCATCTCGGCGGTTGCCTTCGCCACCATCCTGGCGGTGGTCGCGGGTCTGACGCTGGCCGGCGCCTCTGCGGTCTCCCATGACCTCTACGCCTCGGTCTTCGCCAAGGGCCGTGTGAACGAGGCCGACGAAATCCGCGTCTCGAAGATCACCACGGTCGTCATCGGCATCCTGTCGATCGTCCTGGGCATCGCCTTCGAGAACCAGAACGTCGCCTTCATGGTCGGTCTCGCCTTCGTCATCGCCGCTTCGGCCAACTTCCCGATCCTGCTGATGTCGATGTTCTGGAACAAGATGACCACCCGCGGCGCCGTCATCGGCGGCACCCTGGGCCTGGTTTCGGCGGTCACGATGCTGGTCCTGGGTCCGACGGTGTGGAAGGCGGTTCTGGGCAACCCGGCCGCGCTCTTCCCCTACGACAACCCCGGCCTGTTCTCGATCGTCATCGCCTTCGTCGGCATCTGGTTCTTCTCGATCACCGACAACAGCGCGCAGGCCCAGAAGGAGCGCAAGGACTTCGAAGCCCAGTACATCCGGTCGCAGACCGGCCTGGGTGCCGAGGGTGCCTCCGCCCACTAAGGCAACCTGCCGAACGAGGAAAACGGGCAGAGCGCCAAGAAGAAGAACGGAAGGGATCGCGTCTCGCACCGCATCCCTTCCCCCTCCGGGGGAGGCATCCCTTCCCCTCCGGGAAAAGCTCCAGCCCGTGCGGTGAGCGAACCACGCCGCCAAATGTCGCACCCGCTTCCGGCATCACGCCCGGCGGGTGTATCCTGAAAAGCGCCTCCGGATCCGATCCGGGGGCGCTTTTTTATGCCCCGCCCTCCTGTGACGGAGCCCGCCCGTGCAGCACGCGACGCCGACCGCCTCCCCGGACTTCGATTTCGGCCGGCACCCCTTCGATCTGCTGACGGCGGATCAGCGCGCGGCGCTGGCCGGGGCGCTGGACATCGCGCTCTATCCGCGCGAGGCCGTGATCCTCTGCCGGGAGGAGCCGACCGACTCGCTGTTCGTCGTCCTGCGCGGGACCGTGCAGGAACGCCGCGGCGGCGATGTGGCGGCGGTCCACGGGCCGGGCGACCGCTTCGGCCTGCAGGCGCTGTATGGCTCGATGGGAGGGGACGGCACCAGCGCCCGCCGCTTCGTCGCGGTCGAGGAGTGCGTCTGCCACCTGATCCCGCGCGCGGCGCTGGAGGCGCTGGCCGCCGACAATCCTGCCTTCGGCACCGCCATCCTCGGCGATTTCGCCCAGCGCATGCGCGATCTGGCGGCCGAGCGCTCCAACCGCGAGATGGCGGCGCTGACCATGGCCCGCATCCGGCAGGCCTACCTCCACCCGCCGCTGTTCGTAGATGCCGCCGCCAGCCTGCGCGAGGCGGCCGAGGCGATGAGGCAGAACCGCGCCAGCAGCGTCCTGGTGCGCGGGGCGGACGATGCAGTCGGCATCCTGACCGGCACCGACCTGCGCGATCTGGTGGTGCTGGACGGCCGTCCGGTGACCGACCCGGTCGGGCCGCTCGCCCGCTACGGCCTGCTGACGCTGGACCGCGACGACCTGCTGTTCAACGCGCTGGTGCTGATGACCAAGCATGCGGTGCGCCGCGTCGTGGTGACGGAGAACGGGGCCATCGCCGGGCTGCTGGGGCAAAGCGACCTGCTGGCGGTCCTGTCCAACCATTCCCAGGTGATCGGCGTGCAGGTGGAGCATGCGACCGCGCCCGACGATCTGCGCCGGGCCAGCCGCTCCATCGTCGAGCTGATCCGCACCCTGCACGCCACCGGGGTGAAGGTGTCCTTCATCGCCGATCTGGTGACGGAGCTGAACCGCCGCATCTTCCGCAAGCTGTTCGAACTGCTGGCCCCGCCGGAACTGCTGGCGAACAGCTGCCTGATCGTGATGGGCAGCGAGGGGCGCGGCGAGCAGCTGCTGAAGACCGACCAGGACAACGGCCTGATCCTGCGCGACGGCTTCGACTGCCCCGATCTGCCCCGCATCGCCGCCGAGTTCACCCGCCATCTGGTGGAGTTCGGCTATCCTCCCTGTCCCGGCAACATCATGCTGTCCAACCCGGAGTGGACGCGGCCGCTGGCCGGCTACAAGGATGCGATCTTCAGTTGGATCCACCGCCCGGACGAGGCGGCGCAGATGAACCTCGCCATCTTCTACGACGCCGCCCCGGTGGCCGGCGACGCCACGCTGCTTGCCGACGCGAAGGACTATCTGCTGGGCCGGCTGCAGGACAACCAGATGTTCTTCACCCAGTTCGCCCGCCCGACCCTGTCCTTCGACACGCCGAGCGGCCTGTTCGCCACCCTGTTCGACCGGCGGCGGGGGGAGCCGGTGGACATCAAGAAAGCCGGCATCTTTCCCATCGTCCATGGCGTGCGGGCGCTGGCCCTGGAAAAGCACCGGGCGGAAACCAACACGGCGGAGCGCATCCAGGTGCTGGCCGAGCTTGGCGCGCTGGACCGCAAGATGGCCGGCGATCTGGTGGAGGCCTTCACCATCCTGTCGACCATCCGGCTGAAGGCGCGCGTCGATCTTCCCGAGCCCGGATCGGAGGAGGGGGCGGAGCTGGCGATCGACAACCTCGTCTACCCCGACCGGCTGGGCAAGCTCGACCACGACCAGTTCAAGGACTGCCTGGCCCTGGTGAAAAGCTTCAAGGAGCTGATCGCCCACCATTTCCGCCTGAACCACTGAGGCCGCGATGGTCCAGTCCGCTCATACCGACATCGACCGCCACGGCGACAGGCGCGAACGCGTGGCGATCCATTGCGAGGCGACCAGCTTCGATCCGGAGGCCGCAAGGCCGCTGGCCTTCGCCGCCATCCGCATCCGGGGGCCGCGCATCCTGACCGGCAGCGCCCTGCTGCTCCATCCCGGCAGCGACAGCGGGCTGGGGGAGGCTGGCGACCGGCTGCACGCCTTCATCGGCGACCGGCCGCTGGTCGGCTATTACCTGGACTTCTCCGTCGCCATGGCGGAACGGCTGACTGGACGCCCGATGTCGCAGGAGCGGGTGGAGGTGTCGGGCCTCTATTACGACCGCAAGATCCGCAACGCGGTGAAGCATGCGGTCGACCTTCGGCTGGACAGCATGATCCGCGATCTCGACCTGCCGGTCCGCCCCGAGGGCGCTCTCGGCACCGCGCTGGCCGTGGCCATGGCGTGGCTGCGGCTGACCGAGGAGGGGCGCTGAGGGATCGGAACCGACGCCTCAGAACCCCACCCGCTCCACCTCGAAGCTACGGTCGTGGGTCAGCGACGGGACCATGCCGCGGGCCTCCGCCACGCGGTCCAGGTCGAGGTCGGCGGTGATGAAGCCGACATCGGTGCCGGCGTCGGCCAGCACCTCGCCCCACGGCGCGATCAGCAGGGAATGGCCGTAGGTCTGGCGGCCCTGGTCGTGGCTGCCGGTCTGGGCCGGGGCAACCACGAAACAGCCGGTCTCGATGGCGCGGGCGCGCAGAAGCGTGTGCCAGTGGGCGCGGCCGGTCGGCACGGTGAAGGCGGCCGGCACGGTCAGGATGGATGCCCCGGCCTGGGCCAGCGCCCGGTACAGATAGGCGAAGCGCACGTCGTAGCAGACGGTCATGCCGATGCCGCCCCACGGGCTGGACGCGACCACCGCCCGCTCGCCCGGCCGGAAGCTGGCCGATTCGCGATAGGATTCGCCGTTCTTCAGCGTGACGTCGAACATGTGGATCTTGTCGTAGGAGGCGACGATCCGCCCGTCGGCGTCGAACAGGTAGCTGCGGTTGGCGGCGCGCCCGTCCTCCAGCAGCACATGCAGGGTGCCGCCCAGGATCCAGGCCCCGGTCTCCCGCGCCAGATCGGCGAAGAAGGGGATGCCGGGATGCTCCGCCTCGGTCCGGACGCGCTGCATGGTCTTGTCGCGGCCCTGGACGATCCAGCCGACATTCTCCGGCAACGCGATGAAGGCCGCCCCGGCGTCGCGGGCGCGGCGGACGAGGTCGCCCGCCGCCCGCAGGTTCGGCTCAAGCTCCGTGCCCGCATTCACCTGGACGCAGGCGGCCTTCAGGACACTGTTCATGCGGCGATGCCGAGCAGCGGATCGAGCTTGCCGGCGCGGTCCAGCGCGTGGATGTCGTCGCTGCCGCCATAGGGCTTCCCGTCGATGAAGATCTGCGGGACGGTGGTCCGGCCCTCCGACCGCTCGATCATCTCGCTGCGGCGGCCCGGCTGGGCGTAGAGGTCGATTTCCTCGTATTTCACGCCCTTGCCGTCGAGCAGGCTCTTGGCCCGCATGCAGTAGGGGCAGAAGGGCGTGGTGTAGATGACGACGTCGGCCATGCCACTGGGCTCCTTTTGGACGTGGGGAAACTATAAGGTCAACCCACGAGAGGCGCCAGACGTTGCAGCCCGCGCGCAACGCCGGTCAGCATCGCCGGATCCGGCCCTTTTCAAGCGTCAGCGGTGCACCACGCGGGCCAGCGTCAGCACGTCCACCCGGGCCGCCCCGGCGCGCAGCAGGACCCGCGTGCATTCCGCCAGCGTCGCCCCGGTGGTCAGCACGTCGTCGACCAGAACCAGCCGCTGCCCCGCCACCAGCCCTTGGACCGAGGGGCCCGGCCGCAGGCGGAAGGCGCCCTTGACGTTGCGGTGGCGCCCCTGGCGGTCCAGCCCGCCCTGGGTCGGGGTGGCGCGGTGCCGCTCCAGCAGGTCGGGGATGACCGGCACGCCGCTGTGCCGCGACAGCGCCTGCGCCAGCAGGGCGGCCTGGTTGTAGCGGCGGTGGAACAGCCGGCCGCGGTGCAGCGGCACCGGCACCAGCCGGTCGGCGTCCTCCAGAAGATCACGCCCGGCGCGGGCCAGCCAGACGCCGTAGGCCTTGGCGGCATGGATGCGGTCGCCATGCTTGAAGCCCAGAACCAGCGGCCGGCTGCCGTCGTCATAGACCAGCACGGCGCGGGCGCGGGCGAAGGGGGGATGGGCGGCCACGCAGGCGCCGCACAGGGCGCCCTCCTGCGCCTCATACTCGAAGGGCAGGCCGCAGCAGGCGCACAGCGGCGGGGCGATGAAGGTCAGGCCGGTCCAGCAGCGTGCGCACAGTCCCCCCTGCCGGTCCACCGCCTCGCCGCAGCTGAGGCAGCGCGGCGGCAGCAGTGCGTCCAACAGTCTGGCGGCCGCACCGGCGGCGGCGCGGCCCAATCCGGCAAGGTGGGCAGGTGTCTGCATCCGCCCGGTCCCGTCACTGCAGCATGGCGATGCGTTCGAAGATCACGCCGGTGTAGTCGCGCAACGCCAGATAGATCGCCGGCCCGGTGACGAACAGGATCAACAGCGTGGCGAAGAACTTCGAATCCTGTTGCAGCGAGGGCTCGTTGATCTGGGTGGCGCTCTGGAACAGCATGATCACCGCCGACAGCAGGGCAGTGATGCCCAGCGGCGGCAGCGAGATCTTCAGGATGACCATCAGCGCTTCGTAGCTGACGGCGATGGCCTCATCGATGCCCATGCTGATGCCTGTCCGGTTGGAAGTCCGATCGGGCTTGGCCGATCGGAGGTGGTGGTGCTGATAATATGGCCGGGCATCGAGTGTAGCACGGTTGTGGCGCCGCCGGGCTGGGGTATAGTGCGGCCATGACAAGCCCCGACAGCATGACCGTCTTCGACCGCGCGCTGGTCCGCCGCCGCCGCGACCGCGCCGTCGCCGAATTCTCCGACCACTCCTTCCTGTTCGAGGAGATCGCCGACCGGCTGGCCGACCGGCTGGAGGACGTGATCCGTCCCTTCCCGCAGGCGCTGGACGTCGGTTGCCACGACGGGGCGATGGGCCGGATCCTGAGAGGCCGCAAGGGGATCGAACGGCTGGTCGCCTGCGACCTGTCGCCGGACTTCGCCCGCGCCGCCGGCGGTCCGGGCAACCCCACCGTCGCTGCCGCAATCGCCGCCGACGAGGAGTTCCTGCCCTTCGCCCCCGGCAGCTTCGACCTCGTGGTCAGCAATCTCAGCCTGCACTGGGTCAACGACCTGCCGGGCGCCCTGGTGCAGATCAGGCAGGCGCTGAAGCCCGACGGCTTCTTCTGCGCCTCGATGCTGGGCGGCCAGACGCTGGCCGAACTGCGCCGCTGCCTGTACGAGGCGGAGATGGAGGTGGCCGGCGGCGTCTCCCCCCGCGTGTCGCCCTTCGCCGAGATCAAGGATGCCGGCGGGTTGCTGCAACGTGCCGGCTTTGCCTTGCCGGTGGTCGACAGCGACGTCATCACCGTCACCTATTCCGACGCCTTCGCCCTGATGCGCGAACTGCGCGGCATGGGCGAGACCAACGCGGTGCTGGCGCGGCGCAAGGTTCCGGCCACGCGCGGCATGCTGTTCGACGCGGCGCAGCGCTATGCCCAGCTCTATGCCGAACCGGACGGGCGGATCCCGGTGACCTTCGAGGTGCTCTATCTCGCCGGCTGGTCGCCGCACGAAAGCCAGCAGCAGCCCCTGAAGCCCGGCAGCGGACAGATGCCGTTGGGCGACGCGCTGAAGGGCGGCGGTATCCACTGAACCTGGTAAGGGGGGTGAGGGGCTGGTTTATGCAACCAGCTTCCAGGCCATCCAGCCCAGCACCCCGGCGTTCACCAGCATGATCGCCGGGGCGACGCGGGCGACGGCGGTGCGCCAGGTGCGGCCGGCGACATGGCCGGCCAGCCCCACCGCCAGCAGGCTCGGCACCGTGCCGAGCGCGAAGGCGGCCATCCCGAGCGCACCGGTCAGGGCGCTGCCGCTCGCCGCCGCGACCGCGACGGCGCCATAGAGCATCCCGCAGGGAATGAAGCCCAGCGCCACCCCCAGCCCGTAGCCGCGCCAGCCGGTCGGGTTGCCGAACAGCGGCCGGGCAAGACCGGACACCCGGTTCCCCCACCAGCTCTGCAGCCGGCCTTTGCCGAGCGACGGCGCTTTCGGCAACCAGGACAGCACGCTGCGCGCGGCGTAGCCGAGGAAGAACAGCGCCGCCAGCGCCAGGAGCGCCACCGACAGCCAGCGCAGGCCGGGCAGCGCCCCGATATGGCCGGCGACCGAGGCCGACAGGGCGCCGATCAGCGCATAGGCCGTCGCCCGGCCGGCATGGTAGGGCAGCACGGCCGCCCCGGTCAGGCGCCGGAACTCCGACATCGCCGACAGCGGCACCCGCTCCAGCCGCGCCGAGACCTGGGCCAGCACGAAGGGCCCGCACATGCCGGTGCAATGGGTGGTGCCGCCGACCAGCCCGGCGGTCAGCAGGGCCAGCAGCAGCCCGCCGTCGCGGTCGATGACCACGGCGCACTGGTTCAGTCCGGCATCCAGCAGCGACAGGGCGTCCAAGGCAGGGCCTCTTCGATTCGGGAACTGGCGGCGATCTTAAGGGGATGGGGAGGGTGGCCCAATGACGTGGGTCAATGGATTTGGAGCGCTTTGGGGTGTGGGGGGAAGCGACCGGGAGGTGTTTGCTGTGGGGGGAGACGATGCCCCCTCCCTAACCCTCCCCCACCCTCGGCCGGCCGAAGGCCGGTCCGATCGTGGGAGAGGGTGCCTTGCGGGAGGGCGGCGGCAGTCCCCTCTCCCACGATCGGACCGGCCTTCGGCCGGCCGAGGGTGGGGGAGGGTTGGGGAGGGGGCAACCGCAGCAAGCACCTGCCAACACGCGGTCGCTTAACCCCACGCCCTTACGCCAGCAGGCGGGCGATGGGCGGGCGGCTGGGGTGGAGGACGACGCCGTCGTCGGCAGGCTCCACCTTCGCATCCGGATAGGCGGCCAGCGCATATTGCAGGGCCTGCACGAAGCGCGGCTTGAAATGCTTCATCTGGTCGTAGCCGGCGCCGAACTGGGCATAGAGCGACGGCCAGGAGATCGGCTGCGGCCGGCTCAGCGAATGCAGCCGGTACGCCAGCCAGACATAGAGGTCGAGGCTGAGCGAGCGGTCCTTCAACTGCCGCACCGCCTCTTCCAGCAGTGGGACCGGGTGGTCGCGCAGGGCCTGGAAGAAGGTCTCGTCCAGTTGGACCACGTCGTTCCACAGCGTGCCCTGGCGGTCGTCGCCGAGATCGTCGTGGAAGATCAGGCCGCGCTTGACGATGCCGCCCTTCTCGAACACGTCGGCGTTCTCGCCGTCCCAGAAGAATTTCAGGGTGCAGGCGGAGATGCGCAGCGACTGCTCGCGGAAGCCGCGGAAGGTCTCGCCGCCGACGCTGATGCCCATGCGGGTCAGCCAGTCGCGCATGGAACGGCCGAGCTCCACCTCGCGCCGGCCGGTGCGCACCGCCTGGGTCTGCAGATAGATCAGGATCATCCGCGCCCGCGCGCCATAGGGCACGCCGAACAGCTTCACCTTGCCGTTCACCTTCAGCCGGCCCGGTTCGACCAGCAGCGTCACCTGATGGCCGCGCTTTTCCCAGGGGGCGTCGTCGGCCAGCTTCTTGTGCGGCAGGCTGGTCAGGCAGAAGCCGCTGTAGGTGATGCCGAGATGCTGGTTCTCGTCCGCCAGGATGTCGGCGGCGATGTCCACCAGCGTCCGATCCTCGGGCCGGACCAGGGCGCGCGCCTTGTCCCGTCCATGTTCGATCACTAGCCTGTGTATGTCGCCCATCGCCGCCCCGCCCAGATGTTGTGGCATCCTGGTGAGCGGCGGGCGGTGGAGTCAATGTGGGGTTAGGCGACCGGGCTAATCGACGGTTAGTTGTTAGACTTATTAGTTGAGTCGCCGCTTATCCCCATGGGGAAAGCCCGAGTCGCGCCGCTTTTCCCCACGAATCCGCCGCTTTGCCCCACGGGGAACGGGGTGGAAAACGGGGAGCGGTCGCTTTTCCCCACGGGTGCCGAGGGGCGACTCGCGGTGGTTGCGGAGGGACTCGGGGAAGGGGGTGGTCGCTTAACCCCACGGTCGCGGAGAGGTTCTATTGCCCCCTCCCCGACCCTCTCCCGCGTTCCGCGGGAGAGGGTCGGGGAGGGGGCACCCGAAGCCTACCCCCACATCCCCTCAATGGCTCATCAGCACCGGAACCGTCATGTGCTGCAGCATGAAGCGGGTCATGCCGCCCAGCACCAGTTCGCGGAAGCGGGAGCGGCCATAGGCGCCCATCACCAGCAAGTCGCAGCTTTCGTCGGCGGCCATGTTCAGCACGGTGTCGCCGGGTTCCACCACGTCGGTGGCGACGTGGGTGGCCTCCACGCGGCAGCCGTGGCGGGACAGGTGGCGGGCGATGTCGGCGCAGGGCTCATCGCCGAGGCCGTTCGGGCCGCGCTTCGGATTGGCGGCCATCACCACGACTCGCTTGGCGGTGGACAGCAGGGGCATGGCGTCGCCGATGGCGCGTGCGGCCTCGCGGCTGCCGTTCCAGCCGACCAGAATCCGTTCGCCGATGGAGGAGAAGCGTCCGGCATAGGGCACGACCAGAAGCGGCCGGCCGCATTCGAACAGGAGGTCGGCCGGCTGCGCGACCGGCTGGTCGCGGTCCCGGTCCGGAGCCGGCTGGCCGACCACCACCAGATCGGCGTAACGGCCGCGCACCGCGGCGGCGATGGTCGGGTCGCCTTCCTGAACCAGCCATTCCGAACGATCGGTCAGGCCATGGTGGCGCATGGCATCGTTGAAGGCCGCAGCCATCTGGGCCGTCTGGTCGTTTCGCGACTGGCGGCGGCTCTCACGCAATTCCTGCGGAAACTGGGATTCGATATAGCCGGGGAACACGACGTCGGTGAAGGCGTAGAGCGCGGTCAGATGCGCATCGCACCGGGCCGCGAGCTGGGCCGCGAGGTCGAGACGCGCTGCGGACGCGGGCGTATCGTCGACGACCACCAGAATGTCCTTGAGAGCCATGGCGTAATTCCTGCCCATTGATTGTGATCGTTGCCGCCATCGCCAATCGAAGCAGGGGCGATGCACGGGCGGGGCGGTGCCGGGCGGGGTAACCTCACTTGCGGTGGCCCGCACGCGTTGGCCCCACTTGCCTTGGCAGTATAAGGCCGCCGACGGTCGCCGATGTCTTTCCTTTACAGAGCACAGCCATGCCCTGTTCGCGTTCCTGCACTGCACACAAACGACTTCGGAGCGGATGGCTGTGCAAGGATACAATCCCAGGCCGCAAGGAATGTGGCAAGGAGCGCAGACCATATATTCATCTGCCCCGAACGAATGCGCCGAACGAAACAAAAAGCCGGGATTGTGGTTCGATTCAATCTGCAACCCCAACTTGAGTGAATACTATAATATGCGGCTGTGTCTTCGTCGCACCGGCTGTAGAAACCTCCAAGCTCTGCTGCAAACGGGTGCCTTTGGTTTTGACGGGCGGGTGACACTTCGCGTAAGTGTTGGGTATCGATTTCCTGATGAGTACCCCGCTCTAACCTCGCCATGAGTCCAGATCCCCGAATCTCCGCGCTGGCCGACGCTCTGTCGGGTGCCGCCTCCGGTGCGCCGGGGCTTGACGCCCTGCGTCAGATTCTCGACGCCATGACCGTGAAGGTGGCGTTGATGGACCCGCATCGGCGGCACATCTACGCAAACCGCGCGTATCTGGAGATGATGGGGACCAGCCTGGACAAGGCGGTCGGCACCACCATCGGCGAGCATCTGGGGCCGGAACTGCAGCGCAGCACCGTGGCGCTGGCCGAACGCGCGCTGTCGGGCGAGACGGTGCAGACCGAGGGGTGGATCACCCAGGCCGACGGGCAGCAGCGCTATGTGACGCGGCTGCATGCCCCCCACCGCACGGACGACGGCGCCATCACCGGCTATTTCGTCATCCTGCAGGACATGACCGAGCGCCGGCAGGTGCAGGACGACCTGTTCCGCCTCGCCTATTACGATCCCGTGACCGGGCTGGCCAACCGCCTGATGCTGCTGAAGCACATGGCGGACTACCGCAACATGGGCGAGCCGTTCACGCTGGTCATCCTGGACATCGACCGCTTCGCCGAAATCCGCAGCAGCATGGGCCAGGGCTTCGCCAACGAGCTGCTGGACGATCTGGCGCAGCGGATGGGGGCGCAGGCCGCCGCCTTCGACCTGATCGCGCGGGTCAGCGACCATGCCTTCGCGCTGCTGGCCGGCGGAACCTGCGACCGGCCGGCGCTGGAGGCCGCCATCGACGAATTGGCGGCGGTGGTGCGGTCCGCCCGCTCCAGTTCCGGCGGCACGGTGTTCCTGTCGGCCAGCATCGGCGTGGTGGAGGCCCAGCCCGGCCACGAGCGGCCGGAGGATGTGCTGCGCGACGCCGAGATCGCCACCGCCCGCGCCCGCGAGCAGGGCGGCGGCCGGCAGGCCTGGTTCGATCCGGCGATGCATTCCCATGTGGTCGAGCAGGTGCGGCTGGAGCATGACCTGCGCGGCGCGCTGGCCAGCGGCAACGACCTGTGGGTCGCCTACCAGCCGATCGTGGAGATGGTGACCGGCGGGCTGGCCGGGTTCGAGGCGCTGATGCGCTGGAACCACCCGGAACGCGGCAACATCCCGCCCGGCATCTTCATCCCCATCGCCGAGAGCACCGGCCTTGTCGTGTCGCTCGGCACCTGGGTGCTGCGGCAGGCCTGCCTGCAGATCGCCGACTGGCAGGACCGGCGCGAACCGGGCTCCGCCCCGCTGTTCATGAGCGTCAACCTGTCCACCCACCAGCTGTCCGACCCCAACTTCGTCCAGGTCGTGCGCGAGGTCCTGCGCGAGACCGGGGTGGAGCCGTCCTGGATCAAGCTGGAGCTGACGGAAAGCGCCGTCATGGACAAGGCCGAGCAGTCGATCCGCCTGCTGCGCGACCTGCGGGCACTGGGCATCAAGCTGTCGATCGACGATTTCGGCACCGGCTATTCGTCGCTGTCCTACCTGCACAAGCTGCCCATCGACAGCCTGAAGGTCGACCGCTCCTTCGTCTCGGCCATGCACCAGTCGGAGGAAAACCGCGCCATCGTCCGCATCATCATGGATTTGGCGCGTCTTCTGGGCTTCGACGTCATCGCCGAGGGCATCGAGACCAGCGCCGACGCCAATCTGCTGCGGGCGCTGGCCTGCGACTACGGCCAGGGCTACCACTTCGCCCGCCCGCTGCCGCCGGAAGAGGCGGGCAAGCTGGTGGGCGGGGAGCTGCCGTGGCAGATGCCGCGGTGAGGGGTGGTTTGAGGCGTCGGAGTTAGACCCCCACCTATCCTCCCCCGCCCAGCGGGGGAGGGTTAGGGTGGGGGTCTAACGTCACCCGGCCCTCACTTCCCCCGGACGAACTTCGGCGTTCCCGCCGCGCTGGGCAGCAGGCGGATGGCGTAGGGGCTGGTGCGGCTCTGCGCCACCGCCTGGGCCGGGCCGGGAACCGTCTCGCGGTAGGCGACGACCAGATCGGCGCCCTTCTGCTGCACGCTGTCGATGGTGACGCCGTAGCCCGCCGTGTCGCGGGGTCCCAGGAACACCGCCACCGCCATCCGGCCGCCGGGCAGGGAGGTCGGGGCCGGTTCGCCGACCCGCGCCCACAGCGCCGTCCACTCGGCGCCGTCGTGGGCGACGACATAGGCGCGCTCGGCGGCGCTGCTGTGGTTGCCCTGCCAGACGGTGCCGGCCTCCGCCTGGGCCGGCAACAGGTTGCCCTCGGCGCGGTCGGTACCGGTCTGGCAGCCGGCCAGCAGCAAGGTGGGAGCGAAAACCAGCGGGATCAGGCGGAGACGGGACGGCAGCTTCATGGGACGGTCAGGCGCTCCGCGGCAGGATCGTCTCGACCAGCGAGGCCCAATAGCTGGCGCCGGTGGTCAGGATCGCGTCGTTGAAATCGTAATGCGGGTTGTGCAGGCGGCAGGACGGGCCGCTGTGGCCGCCATGGCCGAGCCAGATATAGGCGCCCGGCCGCTCCTTCAGCATATAGCCGAAGTCTTCCGCCGCCATGGTCGGGGCGGGCGCCCAGACCACATTCTCATCGCCCACCACCTTGGCCGCCGCCGCCGCCGCGACGCGCGCCTCCGGCTCGCTGTTCACCGTGGCGGGATAGCCGGGGCGGAAGCGCAGCTCTGCCTTGGCGCCCAGCCCCTCGGCGATGCTGGAGACGAGGCGGGCGAACTGTTCCTGGATGCGGCGGTGGTTCTCTTCCGTGAAGGTGCGCATGGTGCCGAGCATCCGCGCGCCGTCGGGGATGACGTTGGCCGCGGTCCCCGCCTCCACCACCGTGATCGACACCACGGCGCTGTCGGCCGGGTTGGTGCCGCGGCTGACCAGGCTCTGCGCCGCGGTGATGATGTGGGCCGACACCAGCACCGGGTCGATGCCGCGGTGGGGCATGGCGGCGTGGGCGCCGTGGCCGGTCACATGGATTTCGAACTGGTTGGCGGCCGCCATCACCGGGCCGGGATGGACGGCGATCTGGCCGGCCGGCAGCTCCGGCCAGTTGTGCAGGCCATAGACCTGCTCGCAGTCGAACTGCCGGAACAGGCCGTCGTCGATCATCCGCTTCGCACCGCCCAGCCCTTCCTCGGCCGGCTGGAAGATGAAATGGACGGTGCCGTCGAAGTTGCGCGTCTCCGCCAGATAGCGGGCGGCGCCCAGCAGCATGGCGGTGTGGCCGTCATGGCCGCAGGCGTGCATCTTGCCGGCATGGCGCGAGGCATGGTCGAAGTCGTTGGCCTCCGGCATCGGCAGCGCGTCCATGTCGGCGCGCAGGCCGATGGTCCGGCCGCTGCCGGTGCCCAGCCCCTTCAGCGTGCCGACCACGCCGGTTCCGCCCAGGCCGCGATGCACCGTGATGCCGAACTCCGCCAGCTTCGCAGCGACGATGTCGGAGGTGCGCTCCTCCTCGAACCCGAGTTCCGGGTGGGCGTGGATGTCGCGCCGCCACGCGGTCATGTCGTCCTGGAAAGCGGCGATGCGGTTGTTGATCGGCATGTCTCTAACACTGGTTGGAACGGCCGGATGCCGTTCTGGGAAGGTGGTGCAAAAAATCGTGACGGAAACGGTCCGGCTAGCCGGGAGCGGCCATCTCGGGAACGGCCATACCGCGTCGCACCGCCGGCCGGCCGGCCATGGCGTCGTGCCAGCGTTTCAGGTTCGGGAAGCGGTCGAGCAGACCGCCGCCCGCCACCGCCGCGGCGGCGATGAAGGGGAAGCAGGCGATGTCGGCGATGGAGTAGGTGGTGCCGCCCAGATGCTCGGCGACGCCCAGCCGGTCCTCCAGCGCCGAATAGCAGCGCATCAGCTCGCCCTTGTACAGGTCGATGGCGTGGGGGATGCGGTCGGGCGCGCGGGCTGCGAAGCGCTGCATGTCGATGGCGGTGGGGCCGAGGTCGCTGACGCCCAGCATGAACCAGCTCATCGCCTCCGCCCGCTCGTCCTCGTCCTCGGGCAACAGGCGGCCGGTGCGCTCGGCGAAATGCAGCAGGATGGCGCCGGAGCCGAACAGGCGCCGCACCCGGCCGCCCGGCAACTCCTCCACCAGGGCGGGGATCTTGGTGATCGGGCTGATCGCCAGGAAATCCGGCCGCTTGTTCTCGCCGGCGGCCAGATCGACGCGGTGGACGGCGTAGGTCAGCCCCAACTCCTCCAGCAGGATGGAGGCCTTGCGTCCGTTGGGCGTGGGAAAGCTGTAGAGCGTAAGCATGCGGTGACGGTCCCTGCGCTCTGCACGGGGCGGTTCCCCGGGAGCGATGGCACAGTCTGGCCGATTTGCGCGGCGAACGCCAGCGACAGCGCCGGCAATTCGGGGATTCAGAACAGAGAGGCGCAGCCGTCCGGCTTCACGATGCGGGTGGCCGAAGGCGGGTTGGCCGCCAGCTTCGCCACCGGACGGATCGGCCGCCGCACCAGCTCGCCCCCGCAGTTCGGACAGCGCTGCCCCGGCAGCCGGGCACGGCAATCCGCGCAGAAGGTGCATTCGAAGGAACAGATGTAGGCGTTCTCAGCCGTCGGCGGCAGGTCGCGGTCGCAGCATTCGCAGTTGGGGCGCAGGTCCAGCATGGCGTCGTCTCCGGTATGGGATTCGTCATGAGGATAGCGGGTGAGGCGGCGGGCGGGGAGTGGCGTGGATGCCGTCGGGCGTGAAGATCCCGCCAAAAATGCTCCGCCCTCGCCAGGTGCGTCTACATCGCCTCCGCCCGGCGGCCGAAGAGGGCGCGCAGCTTGCGGCCGATGGTGCCGCCCAGCATGCCGTGGCCGCCGCCGGCCTTGGGGAACCAGCCGGGATCGTCGGTCTGGAAGCGGCGGATGACGTGGACGAAGGCGTCGACCACGTCGGGGTCGAAGTCGCGCCCGGCCCGCTCGACGATCCAGGAGATCGCGTCCTCCACCGGCCAGGCGCCGCGGTACTGGCGGCTGGTGATCAGCGCGTCGAACACGTCGGCCACCGCCATGATGCGGGCGCCGATCGGGATGGCGTTGCCCTTCAGCCCTTCCAGATAGCCCGACCCGTCATAGCGTTCATGGTGGTAGCGCGCGATCTCCGCCGCGATCGACAGCAGCGACCGCCCGCGCAGGGGCACCGCCGCCTCGGCCAGGATGCGGTGGCCGATCTCGGTGTGGCGCTGGATCATCTGCATGTCGATGCCGGTCAGCTCGCCGGGCATCCCCAGCGTCTCGTCCGACACGCTCAGCATGCCGACGTCGTGCAGCAAGGCGGCCAGCCCGACCTTCTCGACGAAATCGGCGTCCAGCTCGTCACCGAACTTGCCACGCTGGTGCAGCTCGCGGGCGATGGACCCCACCAGCCTCTCGATGCGCTGCAGGTGGCCGCTGGCGGCGTTGTCCTTGTATTCGGCGAGCGCCCCCATCGCCAGGACGGTGGCCTTCTGCGAGGTGTTCAGCTCCTCGATCAGCAGGGCGTTCTCGAAGGCGATGGAGCATTTGTTGCGGAACAGCTCCAGCAGCTGCCATTCGCGGGCGGTGCCGTCGTTGCGGCCCTCGACATAGATCATGCCGGTGATGCCGCCGTTGGCGCGCAGGCGCAGCGCGCAGAAATCCGGCTCGATGATGGTTTCGCTGCTGGGAGACAGCCGTTCCAGCGCCGCCTCCACCCGCGGCTCGCCGAGGGCCGATACCTCCACGTCCTTCCACTTCGCGAAACGGCCGGTGGAGGCCCGCACGCGGATCTTGCGGTCGCGCGGCAGCGTGTCGCCCTGGATGCACAGAAGCGCATGGTGGCCGATGCCGAGCAGCCCGACCACGCGCGGCAGGATGTTGGGGAACAGCACGTCGGGCGTGCGCATCTCCAGCAGGCCGGTGGTGGCGACCAGCATGCGGGCCAGCCCCTTGCGCCCGGCGGCCAGCGCCTGGAGGCTGGCGAAGGTGCGCAACTGTCCGGCCACGGCGGCACGGAGCGCTCGCGGCGTCAGCTCCGCCTTCACGCGCCAGTCGCCGACGTCGTTGGCGGCGATCGCCTCATCCTCCGCCGTCATCCCGGGATTGCCGGCACAGACCAGGATGCGGGTGCGCTGGTTGCCGAGCTCCCGGCGCAGGTGGGTCACCAGATCCAGCCCGGCCCGTTCGCTTTCCAGCGCGATCTCCAGCAGGATCAGGGCGGTGTCGGGATGCTGCTGCAGCGCGTTGCGCGCCTCGGCGGCGGAGGCGGCGCCCACCAGCGCGATGCCGGCGCCTTCGATGGACAGCCCGTCCAGCGCCGACCGGGACGTCGCCAGCAGCGACGGGTCGGGATCGACGACCAGGACCTTGAAGGGCGGTTTGGCGACCGGACCGGCCATCTCCGGCCGTGCATCGTCGTGGAGCATGGCATTCTCAGCGGTTGCGCGTGCGTGCTGCGCGTTCGCCAAAGTAATCCCATACGACCATTCATTCAACCGATGACGAAAGGTCGGCCGGCGATATCCATGCCTGCGACGATGTAACCACGCCCGTGGCGCCGTGCCGTACCGCCCGATCCGAAATGTCAGCCGGAACTGTCAGCCGGAGACGTCGGCCCGCGCCCTCACCCCGCAACGATGGCGGCCACCACCTCCGACGCGAGAAGGGTCGGGTTGACCGGCTTGGAGATGACGCGCGTCACGCCCAGCTTGGCGAAGGCGGCGGCGGCCAACTCGGAGGGGACCTTGTCCTCGATTGCCGACAGGATGACGACCGGCATCTCCGGACGCAGGGTGCGCGCGGCCTGTATCACCTCGAACCCGTCATGGTCCGGCATGATGATGTCGGTCAGGACGAGGTCGAACTTCTCCACATAGAGGATGCCGATGGCTTCCGGGGCGCTGGCGCACAGGGTCAGTTCATGACCATCGCGGGTCAGGATCGCGCGGATCAGGTTGCGCGTGACTGGATCGTCATCCACCACCAGTAGCTTGGCCATGCCAGTCCCCGTCGCGTTCATGCCGGGCGCAGGTATAGCGCGAACCTCAGGTTACGCCAGCGGCAAGTTTGTGACCGCTCATTGTCCTCAAGCGTGTCGAAATGTCACGCGGCGTGCACTGCCGGCTGTGAGAAACGGGCCGGTTCGGGCCTGCCGGTCTTGGAATGGTCTGTCCGTTTGGGGTAGTGTCCGCCCGCACCCCACGGACCAACAACGAGCAGACGCAAGACCGATGTTGCTTCCCAACGCCGTCCGCCGATTTGCCGGGGCCGCCTTTGCCGGTTCTGTCCTCTCCGCGCTTCTTGCCGCCGGCCTGACTGCCGCGCCGGCCGCCGCCGCCGACCCGCGCCATCTCGGCACCTTCAAGGACTGGAACGCCTTCGCGTTCGAGGAGAAGGGGCAGAAGGTCTGCTACATCTCCAGCCAGCCCAAGAAGACGGAGCCGAAGGCAAAGCGCGGCGACATCTATGCGCTGGTCACCCACCGCCCGTCGGAAAAGACCCTGGACGTCGTCAGCATCATCGTCGGCTATCCGTTCAAGAAGGGCGCCGAAGCCGAGGTTTCGGTCGACGGCAAGGAGTTCAAGCTGTTCACCGACGGCGAGACCGCCTGGGCCCGCGATGCCGAGAGCGACCGCGCGGTGACGGCGGCACTCCGCGACGGCAAGCAGATGGTGGTGAAGGGCGTGTCCGGCCGCGGCACCAAGACCACCGACACCTACAGCCTGGCCGGCGTCGGGCAGGCCTATGATGCGATCAACGAGGCCTGCGGCGTGAAGCGCTGATCGCCGCAGCGGTTTACTTGGTCTTTTTCCCCTCGAGTCTTTTGACTCCGAACGCTCATGGCCCTATGTAATGGGGCCATGAGCGCCTCAAATCATGCCTCCGCCTTCGTTCTGCCGGCGACCGATGCCGACGGACGCAAGAACCTTGTCGGCCTGTCCCGCGAAGAGCTGGAAGCCGAGATGCTGTCCGTCGGCCTGGAGAAGTTCCGGGCACGCCAGCTCTGGCACTGGATCTATCACCGCGGCTCCACCGACTTCGCCGAGATGACCACGCTGGCCAAGCCGGTGCGGGAAAAGCTGGCCGACGCCTACATCGTGGCGCGGCCCACGGTGGTGAAGGACCTGAAATCTGCGGACGGCACCCGCAAGTGGCTGCTGCGCATGCCCGACGGGCAGGAGGTGGAGAGCGTCCACATTCCGGAGGAGGATCGCGGCACGCTCTGCGTCTCTTCCCAGGTCGGCTGCACGCTGACCTGCCGCTTCTGCCATACGGGCACGCAGCGTCTGGTGCGCAACCTGGATTCGGCGGAGATCGTGGCGCAGGTGATGCTGGCCCGCGACATGCTGAACGAATGGCCGGCGCCGCCCGATGGGCGCATGCTGTCCAACATCGTCATGATGGGCATGGGCGAACCGCTGTTCAATTACGACAACGTCGCCAAGGCGCTGAAGATCGTGATGGACGGCGACGGCATTTCGATCTCCAAGCGGCGCATCACGCTGTCGACCTCCGGCGTCGTGCCGATGATGGAGCGCTGCGGCGAGGAGCTGAACGTCAACCTCGCGGTCAGCCTGCACGCAGTGACCGACGAGCTGCGCAACATCATCATGCCCATCAACCGCAAATACCCGCTGCGGGACCTGATGGAGGCCTGCCGCAACTATCCCGGCCTGTCCAACGCCCGGCGCATCACCTTCGAATATGTGATGCTGAAGGGCGTGAACGACACGCCGGCCGATGCGCGGGCGCTGGTGAAGCTGCTGGAAGGCATCCCGGCCAAGATCAACCTGATCCCCTTCAACGAATGGCCGGGCGCGCCCTACGAGCGGTCGACCTCGCGGGCGATCCAGGTCTTCGGCGACATCGTCAACAATGCCGGCTACGCCAGCCCGGTGCGCACCCCGCGCGGCGAAGACATCATGGCCGCCTGCGGCCAGCTGAAGAGCGCCAGCCTGCGCATGACCGCCGCCGAACGCGCCGCCATCGCCGCCGTCATCGCGGAGAAGGACGCGGCGCTGGCATCGTGAAGGCGAATTGTTAGGCACCGGTATCGCCGGGCAGGATTGACCCGGATTTCAAGGTCTTGTTCTTGCTTTCGGATCGTCAATCTCCGTGACTTGGGGAATGGCTGGCATCCATGTGGCAGGCGTTGAAATCCGGGCAATCGCCGTCCATCTCTTCTTCGTATCAAGGCTTTCCAAGAAGCCGCTCGCCGTTCGCCGTTACGCCGGGGAATTGCGGACGGCGCCGTGCTGTGACAGGGTGTCGGCACTTCCGCCAACAGCCCCGGCCCCAGCATCGGCATGCCCGCCCCCATCGAGGACATCATCGCCAAGGCGATCAAGGACGCCGACAAGTCCTTCTTCAACGAGGATTATGCCAAGCAGGCCCGCGCGGTGACCACGGCGCTGAAAAAGGCGGGGTATGAGGTGGCGCCGGTGAAGCCGCCGCCGGGGCTGGTCGAATGGGCCAAGGACAACATTCCGTTCGGTCGTCTTCGTCCGGCGGAACTGATTACGCAGATGTACTCGATGATGGTCGAGAACGTGCGCCGCTTCGACAAGTAGCGGCGGCTCAAGCTGGACAGCCTCCGACTGGCCCCACTCGCTGGTATTACCACAGGACCCGAAGGCCGTTTCTTTTCAGCCACTTCCCGCGCTGCGCCAAAATCGTCACACCAGCACTTTCGGCCACCCCCCGCCGTTGACTCGGCTGCTGCGGGAGCGTAATTCATTGCGCCAACCAATAGGACGGACAGCCGTCTTAATAAGGGCACGCACCACCCAGCCGCCGCGGCAATCGTCATGTTGCGCCGCGCCCGGCCGCGAACAGAGGACGACGCAATGGCAAACGGCAGCGGTCGGCCGCTCTCCCCGCACCTTCAAGTCTACAAACTCCCGTTGACCGCAGTCATGTCCATCACGCACCGCATCACGGGCGTGGGGCTGGCTGTGGGCACGCTTCTGCTGGTCTGGTGGCTGGTCGCCGCCGCCGCCGGTCCGGCGGCGTTCGCGCGTGCGCAGGGCTTCATCGGCTCCTTCTTCGGCCTGCTTCTGATGTTCGGCTGGTCGGCGGCGCTGTACTACCACCTGTGCAACGGCATCCGTCATCTGGTCTGGGACGCCGGCAAGGCGATCGAGCTGACCGATGCCGACCGCAACAACAAGGTCGTCCTCGGCGCGACGGCAGTGCTGACCGTGCTGACCTGGATCGTCGGCCTGGCCGTGTGGTGAGGAGATAAGACATGGCGTCCAATAGCAAGACCCTCCGCTCGCCGCTGCAGGTCGCGCGCGGCCTGGGTTCCGCCAAGCATGGCACCGAACACTGGTGGTCGCAGCGCCTGACCTCGATCGCCCTGGTCCCGCTGACCGTGTGGTTCGTCTTCGGGGTCATCGGCCATCTGGGTGCCGATCACGCCGCCTTCATCGCCTGGATGAAGTCGCCCTTCTCGGCCGTCATGATGGTCCTCACCGCCGTGGTCACCTTCCACCATGCCCAATCCGGGCTGCAGGTGGTCATCGAGGACTACGTGCATGTCGAATGGCAGAAGATGGCGCTGATCATCGGCGTCAAGTTCCTGTCCTTCGCCCTGGCGGCCGCCTGCGTGCTGGCCGTCGTGAAGATCTTCATCGGAGCCTGACGACCATGGCGACCGCCTACAACATCATCGACCACACCTATGACGTCGTCGTCGTCGGCGCCGGCGGCGCCGGTCTGCGCGCCACCTTCGGCATGGCCGAAAAGGGGCTGAAGACCGCCTGCATCACCAAGGTGTTCCCGACCCGCAGCCACACCGTGGCGGCGCAGGGCGGCATCTCCGCCGCGCTCGGCAACATGGGCGAGGACGACTGGCGCTACCACATGTACGACACCGTGAAGGGGTCGGACTGGCTGGGCGACCAGGACGCCATCGAGTACATGTGCCGCGAGGCCATTCCGGCGATCATCGAGCTGGAGCATTACGGCGTTCCGTTCAGCCGCACGCCCGAAGGCAAGATCTACCAGCGCGCCTTCGGCGGCATGACCGCGCAGTACGGCAAGACCCAGGCCTACCGGACCTGCGCCGCCGCCGACCGCACCGGCCACGCCATCCTGCACACCCTCTACCAGCAGTCGCTGAAGCACGAGGCGGAGTTCTTCGTCGAATACTTCGCGCTCGACCTCATCATGGAGGACGGCGTCTGCAAGGGCGTGCTGGCCTGGAACCTGGACGACGGCACGCTGCACCGCTTCCGCGGCCAGCTGGTGGTGCTGGCGACCGGCGGCTACGGCCGCGCCTATTTCTCGGCGACCTCGGCCCACACCTGCACCGGTGACGGCGGCGGCATGATCCTGCGCGCCGGCCTGCCGCTGCAGGACATGGAGTTCGTGCAGTTCCACCCGACCGGCATCTACGGCTCCGGCTGCCTCATCACCGAGGGCGTGCGCGGCGAGGGCGGATACCTGACCAACTCCAACGGCGAGCGCTTCATGGAGCGCTATGCCCCGTCGGCCAAGGATCTGGCGTCTCGCGACGTCGTCTCCCGCTCGATGACCATCGAGATCCGCGAAGGCCGCGGCGTGGGTGAGCACAAGGACCACATCCACCTGCACCTGGAGCACCTGCCGCCGGAGATCATCCACCAGCGCCTGCCCGGCATCGCCGAGACGGCCAAGATCTTCGCTGGCGTGGACGTGACCAAGGAGCCGATCCCGGTTCTGCCGACCGTCCACTACAACATGGGCGGCATCCCGACCAACGTTCACTGCGAGGTCCTGTCGCCGACCGCGGAAAACCCGGACCAGGTGGTGCCGGGCCTGATGGCGATCGGCGAGGCGGCCTGCGTGTCGGTCCACGGCGCCAACCGCCTGGGCTCCAACTCGCTGCTCGATCTGGTGGTGTTCGGCCGTGCGGCCGCCATCCGCGCCGCCGAGATCGTCCAGCCGGGCAAGGCCCCGTCGGTCAAGCCGGATGCTTGCGACAAGGCGCTGGAGCGGTTCGACCGCATCCGCAACGCCAAGGGCTCGATCAAGTCGGCCGACCTGCGGCTGGACATGCAGCGGACGATGCAGAACAACTGCGCCGTCTTCCGCACCGGCGAGGTCCTGGACGAGGGCGTCAAGAAGATCGACGCGGTCTATGCCAAGAAGGGCGAGATCGCCATCTCCGACCGCTCGCTGGTCTGGAACTCCGATCTGGTCGAGGCGCTGGAACTGGACAACCTGCTGGGCCAGGCGGTCGCCACCCTGCACTCCGCCCAGAACCGTCCGGAAAGCCGCGGCGCGCATGCGCGTGAAGACTACCCGAATCGCGACGACGAAGGCTGGATGAAGCACACCGTCATCTGGGTCGCGGACAACGGCGAGACGAAGATCGATTACCGCCCGGTCCACATGTACACCCTGACCGATGAGGTCGAGGTCTTCCCGCCCAAGGCCCGCGTGTACTAAGGCCCGCCGGATAAAGGAAATCAGCCATGGTTGAATTCAACCTGCCAGCCAACTCCAAGGTCGGCGTCGGCAAGACCGTCAACGTCGCGAACGGCGCCAAGCGGGCCAAGAGCTTCAAGATCTACCGCTGGAACCCGGACGACGGCCAGAACCCGCGCGTCGACACCTATGTGGTCGACCTCGACAAGTTCGGGCCGATGATCCTGGATGCGATCATCTACATCAAGAACCAGGTCGACAGCACGCTGACCTTCCGCCGGTCCTGCCGCGAGGGCATCTGCGGGTCGTGCGCGATGAACATCGACGGCACGAACACGCTGGCCTGCCTGAAGGCGATCGACGAGGTTCCGGGCGACGTCAAGATCTACCCGCTGCCGCACATGCCGGTGGTGAAGGATCTTGTCCCCGACCTGAAGCACATCTACGCCCAGCTCGCCTCGATCAAGCCGTGGCTGCAGTCGCAGTCGCCGGCCCCGAGCCGCGAGCGGCTGCAGTCGCCGGAGGACCGCGCCAAGCTGGACGGCCTCTACGAGTGCATCCTGTGCTTCTGCTGCTCGACCTCCTGCCCCAGCTATTGGTGGAACGGCGACCGTTACCTCGGCCCATCGATCCTGCTCCAGGCCTATCGCTGGATCGTCGACAGCCGCGACGAGATGACGGGCGAGCGCCTCGACAACCTCGAGGACCCGTTCCGCCTCTATCGCTGCCACACCATCATGAACTGCACCAAGGCGTGCCCGAAGGGTCTGAACCCCGCCAAGGCCATCGCCGAGATCAAGAAGCTGATGGTCGTGCGCCGCTGATTGCGGACACGAGGCTTGCGACATCGGAAAGGCGCCCCTCCGGGGGCGCCTTTTTCGTTTTTGGGCGTCAGAGGAAGTCGGGGTTGATCGGGCGCGACGGTGGAAGGTCGTTGCCGGGGGCCGGGCTGTCGGTGGTGCCGGGGCCGCCCGGGTTGGGCAGGTCGGGGTTGTCGGTGACCGGCAGGTCGACGACCGGGACATCCTCGTGCGGGCGGGGCTGCGGATTGGGCGGGGCGGCGCTGAGGCCGGGTTCGATGGTCGGCATGGCGTGAATCCCGTCTGTTGGCTGACTTGCGGTCAGATGCTCCCCCCTATCAACGGTCGAATCCGCAATCCGCTCCGTCGCACGGGACAATTGCGTGCGGACCGGTTGACCGGCGGCGGCGAGGGGGTATGCTCTTCGGGAGATCACCAACGACGACGAACCACCAATGGGCGGCGCGAACCGGCGTCGCCCAGCGGGCGAACACATTTCTATCCTAGGGAAGGACCAATCATGGGCGGCATGGCAGGCCAGGCGTGGAGCTGGATCCAGGGCGAATGGGTGGAGGGCAATCCGCCGATCGTCGGACCGCTCTCCCACACGCTGTGGCTCTCTTCGACGGTCTTCGACGGCGCGCGCGCCTTCCAGGGCGTGGCCCCCGACCTGGACCTCCACTGCGCCCGCGCCATCCGTTCGGCCCAGGTGCTGGGCCTGGAGCCGATGGTCACCGCCGGCGAGATCGAGGAGCTGTGTTGGGACGGCATCCGCCGCTTTCCCAAGGACGCGGAGCTGTACATCCGTCCGATGTTCTACGCCGATGACGGCTTCGTCGCCCCGGCGCCGGAGAGCACGCGCTTCGTCCTGTCGATCTACGAGGACCCGCTGCCGCAGCCGACCGGCTTCGCGGCCTGCATCTCCACCCGCCGCCGGCCGATCCCGACCATGGCCCCGACCGAGGCCAAGGCCGCCTGCCTCTATCCCAACGCCGGGCTGGCGCTGACCGAGGCGCGCAAGCGCGGCTTCCAGAACGCGATCATGCTGGACGCAATCGGCAATGTGGCGGAGTTCGCGACGTCCAACATCTTCATCGCCAAGGACGGCGTGGTGCGCACCCCGGTGCCGAACGGCTGCTTCCTGAACGGCATCACCCGCCAGCGCGTCATCGCCCTGCTGCGCAATGACGGCGTGACGGTGGAGGAATGCACCCTGACCCCTCGGGATGTGCTGGAGGCCGACGAGGTCTTTTCCACCGGCAACCACGCCAAATGCGTGCCGGTCATCAAGGTCGAAGACCGCAGCTTCGCGGCCGGCCCGATTTTCCAGCGGGCGCGGGCGCTTTACTGGGAATACGCGTTCCGCTGATCGAGCAGAGCCACCGCCGCCCGGCGGTGATGGGCCAGCGTGGCGGCCAGGCGGCTCAGCCACGCGTCGGTCCGGCATGCCGCGGCGGTCAGGCTGCCGCGGCGCCGCGCGGTGGCGAGGCGCGCCTCTGCCGCGAGATCCGTGTGCAGGCGGAGCGTTGCGGCGCGTTTGACGGCGTTGGCGCGGGCGGCGCCCCCGAGCAGGGCAGAGCGCAACTCGGGCGTCGGCGGTCTGGCGTCATGGGTGCGGTGAAGGCTGTCCAAGCGGGCGGCGCGGTCCATGGAATGGACGGTAGCGCCTGCCGGCTGGGCGGTAAAGGAAAATTTTCCTAGGATCGTGGGCCGGGCGGGGAGGTGTTTGCCCCCACGGGTCTCTTGCCCCCTCCCTAACCCTCCCCCGCTGGGCGGGGGAGGGGACAAGCGCTTGTTCGGGGAGCGGCGGCAGTCCCTCCCCCGCCCAGCGGGGGAGGTTAGGTGGGGGGCTAACGTCGACAAAAGCGAGGTTTATCCCCGCACCCTCACTGGCTCGCCCAGATGATCCGCGCCATCCAGGCGACATCCGACATCGGGATGCTGCGGTCGGGGTGGGCGCGGTTGATCGACAGCAGTTCGATCTTGGTCGCCGTCTCGCGGATCAACTGCTTGGCCATCACCTCGCCGCCCTTGGTGCGGACGACGACGCGGTCGTTGCGGCGGATCTGGGCCGCGGGGGACACGATGATGGTGTCGCCGTCGCGATAGACCGGCTCCATGCTGTCGCCGGAAATCTCCAGCGCATAGGCGTGGGGGTCGCCCAGACTGGGGAACAGCAATTCGTCCCAGCCGCTGCCTGCGGGGAAGCCAGCGTCGTCGAAATAGCCGGCCGATCCGGCCTGGGCATAGCCGATCACCGGAACCCGCTGCAGCGGCGTGGTGCCGGCGCCGTCGCCGACCAGCGACACGAATTCCGACAGGGACGCGCTGGTGGCGTCCAGCACCTTGGAGATGCTTTCCGTCGACGGCCAGCGCAGCTTGCCGTCGCTGGTCGTGCGCTTGCTCTTGTTGAAGGTCGTCGGGTCCAGTCCGGCGCGCCGTGCCAGCCCGGAGGCGGAGAGCCCGTGCTGTGCCGCGAGGCGGTCGATGGCCCGCCAGATGTCCGTATGTTTCAGCATGGGACGATAATCTCATAAACCGGCGACAGCGTCCCTAGGAACTTTTTCATAAATCTGTTGACCGTGCGCGTTGGCCGGAACATAACGCAAACAGACGGTGCGGCCGCAATCCTGGCCCGGCGCCGCTCTCTTTCAAAATTCCGAAGCCGCAAGGAGACCAGCATGCTGAGTCCGGCCGCCCCCGCTTTGCCCGCCGCCCGCATGTCCCGCGCCGTTCCCCTGAGTCCGGAGCCTTACCGCGCCGATGGCGAGCCTTTCGCCGGGGCGGAGGAGGCGTGGTTCTGGGCGGTGCAGGCGCAGGATGCCAAGGCGGCCGGCGCGCGGGTCGTCGCCGGGCGCGGGCTGGTCGAGCGGCCCTGCGAGCCGCAGGACGTGCTGCGCGTGGTCGATCGGCTCTACCGGACGCGCAAGCTGCTGCGCGACCATCTGCATGTGCTGGTCCATTACGGCCGCCGCCAGAGTGCGCCGGAGCCCGACCGCTTCCGCGAACAGCGCGCCCATTCCCTTTGGCAGGAGGCCTTCGGCGTCATCACCCCGGTTCTGCGCGAAAAAGGGATCGCACGATGACAGCCGCCCCAACCGCTTGGGTGGTGTACCGGGGAGAGGCGCCGCTGTGGTGGCTGCGGCTGCTGAAGCCGGGTTTCCGCCATTGCCTGGCCCTGCTGAACGACGGGCGGCGCTGGGTGGCGGTCGATCCGCTGGCGGGCTTCACCGACGTGGCGGTGCTGGACCTGCCGGCCGACTTCGACCTGCCCGGCTGGTACCGCGCACAGGGGATGACGGTGGATTGCGCTCCTCTCCGCCGCCCCGACGGCCCGGCCCCTTGGGGACCCTTCACCTGCGTGGAGGCGGTCAAGCGCCTGATCGGACTGCGCGCCCGCCGGGTGCTGACCCCTTGGCAACTGCATCGCCACCTGACCGGAGGAACCCGCGAATGCCCGCATCCGCAGCCGTGAAACCCGCCGCAAGTCGGACGAAGGACCTGTCGGAGCCGGAGGCCCTGCTGGAGCGCTACCGCGTCGCCCGCGAACGCCGGGCCGTATGGGAAAGCCACTGGCAGGACTGCTACGACCATGCGCTGCCCAACGGCCGGCCCTTCCGCGGCGGCGGAACGCCGGGCGAGCGGCGCGTCGACCGGCTGTTCGACGGCACCGCCCCCGATGCGGTGGAACAGCTGGCCGCAAGCCTGCTGTCGGAGCTGACGCCGCCCTGGTCGCGCTGGTTCGGCTTCCAGCCCGGTCCGGCGCTGGTGGGGGCGGAGCGCGACCGCATCGCCCCCCTGCTCGACCGTGCCGCCGGGATCGTCCAGGCGCATTTCGACCGCTCCAACTTCGCGGTGGAGGTGCATCAGGCCTTCCTCGACCTCGTCACCGTCGGCACCGCCAGCCTCTTGATGGAGGAGGCGGCACCGGGCGCGCCGTCCAGCCTGCGCTTCACCGCCGTGCCGCTGGCCGAAGCGGTGCTGGAAGAGGGGCCGGACGGCCGGCTCGACGCCACCTTCCGGCGCAGCGAGGCGACGCTGGCCCAAATCCTCCAGCGCTTTCCCGGCGCAGACCTGCCCGACGAGCTGCGCAAGCAGGCGGCCGACGAACCCGACAGCCGCTTCCCCCTGGTCGAGGCGGTTCTGCCCGACGGCACGGCCTATCGCTGGGGGGTGGTGCTGGACAGCGGGCTGGCGGAGCCGTCCTGGCTGGCGCAGGGGCGCTTCGCCCAATCGCCCTTCGTCAATTTCCGCTGGCTGAAGGCGCCGGGGGAAACCTATGGCCGGTCGCCGGTGATGAAGGCGCTGCCCGACATCAAGACCGCCAACAAGGTGGTGGAACTGGTGCTGAAGAACGCCTCCATCGCCGTCACCGGCATCTGGCAGGCGGAGGATGACGGGGTGCTGAATCCCGCCACCATCCGGCTGGTGCCCGGCACCATCATCCCGAAGGCGGTGGGGTCGGCCGGGCTGACGCCGCTGGCCAATCCCGGCCGGTTCGACGTGTCGCAGCTGGTGCTGGACGACCTGCGCGGGCGCATCCGCCACGCGCTGCTGGTCGACCGGCTGGGGCCGGTGGAATCGGCACGCATGACCGCGACCGAGGTGCTGGAACGCTCGGTGGAGATGGCCCGGCTGCTCGGCGCCACTTATGGCCGGCTGCAGGCGGAGCTGATGACGCCGCTCCTGCTGCGGGCGGTGGCGATCCTGCGCCGGCGCGGCGAGATCCCCGACATCACCGTGGACGGTCGTCTGGTGGAGTTGCAGCACCGCTCCCCGCTTGCCCAGGCGCAGGCGCAGCGCGACGTCCAGGCCGCCTTGCGCTGGCTGGACAGCGTCAAGGCGCTGGGGCGGGAGGCCGAGACCGCGGTGGACGCGGCGGCGACCGCCCGCTGGCTGGGCGAGGCCTTCGGCGTGCCGGCCAAGCTGATGCGGATGGAGCCCGCGGCGGCACCCGATGCCGCGGTTTCGAATGGCGCGGGGTCCAATGCCGAGCTGCCCAATGGCTGAGCCGCCAGTGATCGAACGGGCCGGTTGGGACTGGCTGGAGGCGCCGCCCCTGACCGGTCCGAACCCCGGCGCGGCGCCCGACTCCGATCCGGCGCCCAGCTTTGCCCGCTGCTTCGCCGGGAGCGACGGCGCGCGGGTGCTGGCGGTGCTGCGGGCGATGACGCTCGACCGCGCGCTGGGCGCCGACGCGCCGGAGGCGGCTTTGCGCCACCTCGAGGGACAGCGCCAGCTGGTCGCCACCATCCTCGCGCTGATCGCGCGCGGGCGGGCGGGCTGACCGGCGGCATGTCCTTTCCCTCTTCCCCATCCTGCAGGAGTTGATGATGGCCGACACTCTGCTGACCGAGTCCGCCGCGCCCGCCGCTGACGCGGTCCCGCCGCTGCCGATCCCCGAGAAGTTCCGCGATCCCAAGACCGGCGCGCTGCGCGTCGAGGCCCTGCTGAAGTCCTATCTGGAGCTGGAGCGCCGGCTTTCCCAATCCCAACCGCAGCCGGCCGGGTCGGCTGTGGTGCCTCCCGACCCCGCTTCCTTCGATCCGGCCAGCATTGATCCGGCGCAGCTTCGTCGCCTGCTGGGGGCGCCGGAGTCGGCGGAGGGCTATTGCATCGCCTGCGACCACGGCCTGTTCCAGCCGGACCCTGAGATCAGCGGCCGCCTGTTCGAGGCCGGCTACACTCCGGCGCAGGCCCAGCTTCTGTACGACCTCGCCGCCGAGCGGATGGTTCCGCTGATCCAGACCGTCGCCGCCGAGTTCCAGGCGGAACGCGAGGTCGAACGGCTGGTCGCCCGTTTCGGCGGCGAGGAGCGCTGGCGCGAGGTGTCGCGGCAGCTGCTGGCCTGGGCCGGCAAGACCCTGCCGCCGGCCGCGGTCCAAGGACTGGCGACCTCCTACGAAGGTGTCATGGCGCTCTATTCGATGATGACCGGCAGCGAGCCGTCCGCCCTGTCGATGGCGGGACCCCGCTCCGGCGGCGGGGATGGCGAGGCGGAACTGCGCACCCTGATGCGCGATCCCCGCTATTGGCGCGACCGCGACCCGGCGCTGATTGCCCGCGTCACCGAAGGCTTCCAGCGGCTCTATCCCAGCCAGGGATGAGCCGGGGATCGGACCGGTAAGGCTCTGACCATCAACGCCGATTGCCTATTGCCCGGCCGTCTTTTCCGCCTGCGCGGAAGGGGATGGCCGGGCAAGTCCGCTTGAAACATCGCTGCCCATGATCGGTAATAATGCTGCCTATGGGGCAAAGCGTCGCAGCCTGAAACCTTCGTATCGGTTGGACAGCTGTCTGTTGCGCATGCGAAGAAAAAATTACATTGCGCGATTGAAATGAAGTCGCCACTTTCCACAAATGACTAACCGTCCGTTAACCTAACGGACAAGAGAGCGACGCCAGGCACGATGACGCTGCGCCGCAAGATTCGCTGGCTGACCTGGATCGGCCTGATCGGCTGCCTGATGGCGGCGATCCCGGCGCTTTACCTGCTGCGCCAGGGCATGATCGCCGAACGTGGACAGGTCGCGGCCGCGCTGGTGGATTCGGCGGGCGGGCTTCTGCGCGATCTGGACCGGTCGGCGGCGTCGGGCGCCATGTCGGCCGAGGAGGCGCGCGGGCGGGCGCAGACGGCCTTGCGGGCGCTGGCGGCCAAGCCTTTCCATGTCACGATCTTCACGGACGGCATCGTCCCGGCCGGCTGGCCGCCGATGGATCGCTCCGTGACCGCCGAAGGCCGGTTCGAACCCTGGGGCTGGGCCATCGCCGCCGCCGGCGACGTCGGCGATCTCGACCGGGCCTTCCTGGTGGAGGCGTCGGGTTTCCTGCTGTTCCTGGCGGTATTGCTGGTGCTGAGCTGGCCCGGATCGCTGTTCCTGTCGCAGCATGTCGTCGGCCCGCTGGAAATGCTGTCCGACCGCATGCGCCTGCTGACGGAGGGGCGGACCGACATCGACATCCCCGGCTGCGAGCGGCGCGACGAATTCGGCGCGATGGCCCGCGCCATGGAGTTCTTCCGCCGTGCCGCCATCGCCCTGATCGAACGGGACGAGCGGCTGGCCGGCATCATGAACAATGTCAGCGAGGCGATCCTGCTGGTCGACTCCCGCGGCCGGATCGAGGAGCACAACCCCGCCGCCGTCGCCCTGCTCGGCGTTCCTGCCGATGAGCTGCGCGGGCGTCCGCTGTCGAGCCTGTTCGCCGCCCCCGACCGCGCCCGGATCGATTCGCTGCTCGCCGATATGGCCGTCACCGCAATCGGCGATGCGGAGACGGCGGCGCCGGTGCGGGAGCAGGCGCTGGGGATCGAACGGCCTGGAGGCGGCGGCCGCATCGATGCCTCGCTCAGCGTCTCGCCGCTGGTGGTGCGGGGGCGGCGCGGTTTCGTCTGCGCGCTTGCCGACGTGACCGACCGGCTGCGGCATGAGCGCGAGCTGATGCGGCTGGCCACCCGCGACCGGCTGACCGGGCTGCCCAACCGGGCGATGATCGAATCGCTGCTGGAGACGGCGGTGGAGCGCAGCCATCGCGACCGCCGCCCCTTCGCCGTGCTGTGCCTGGACCTGTCGCGCTTCAAGCTGATCACCGACACGCTGGGCCATCAGGCCGGCGATGCGCTGCTGCAGGAGGTGGCCCGGCGGGTCGCCGCCGCCGTCCGCCCGGACGATCCGGTCGGCCGTATCGGCACCGACGATTTCGCCGTGATCATCGAGGAGATCGGCGGTGCCCAGGAGGCTGCGGCCATCGCCGAACGCATCCTCGACTCCTTCGACGCTCCGGTCACCCTGCCGGGCTGCGAACATTATGTCCGCCCGGCGGTGGGCATCGCCGTCTACCCCGACAATCTGGCGGGTGCGGCGGGCTGGGACGCGACCGGCGACATCATGGACCCGCAGGCGTTGCTGCGCGCCGCCGAAACGGCGCTCTATGCCGCCAAGCGGATGGGTGGGCGCCGCTATGCCTTCTTCCGCCCCGAACTGGCCGAACAGGCGCGGCGCCAGCTGGCGCTGGACGGCGACCTGCGCGCGGCGCTGGCGCTGAAGCAGTTCCGCCTGCACTACCAGCCCAAGGTGTCGCTGATCGACTTCTCGCTGGAGGGCTTCGAGGCGCTGCTGCGCTGGGAAAAGCCGGGGCAGGGGCAAGAGCGGGGAATGATGATCCCGCCCGGCGAATTCATTCCCGTGGCGGAGGAGACCGGCTTCATCGTCCCGCTCGGCGACTGGGTGCTGGACGAGGCCTGCCGGCAGATGCGCGAGTGGCTGGATGCGGGGATGGAGCCGGTCCCGGTCGCCGTCAACATCTCGCCCAAGCATCTGCGCAACCGCAGCGCCGATGATTTCCAGCGCATCATCGACCGCCATGGCCTGCCACCCGGCCTGATCGAACTGGAGATCACCGAGGGCGCCGTGATGCAGGATCTCGACCATGCGCTGGGCGTGCTGGCGGCGCTGAAGGCGATGGGCATCCGGGTGGCGGTGGACGATTTCGGCACCGGCCATTCCAGCTTGAGCTATCTGAAGCGGCTGCCGATCACCACGCTGAAGATCGACCGCTCCTTCATCAACGGCGTGCCGAACGAGCGCGAGGACGCCGGCATCGTGTCCACGATCATCGCCATGGCCGACATGCTCGGCCTGCATGTGGTGGCCGAAGGGGTGGAGAAGACCGAGCAGGCCAATTTCCTGCGCCACCACAACTGCACCCAGGTGCAGGGCTGGCTGACCGGCCGTCCGGTGCCGGCGGACGCCGCCTGCGGCCTGCTGACGGAGCGGCTGCGGCAGACCGCGTAGTCAGGGCGGCGTGATCAGAACAGCGCTTCGCCTTCGGGTGCCTTCCTGCGCCGCGGACGCGGGACCGTCAGTTCGGCCAGGGTGACGGGGCGGAAATTCCACACGTCGACGCCGACATCGATCTGCCGGGGCTGCGGCTTCAACTGGCCGTGGCTGTGGCCGTGCAGGTTCAGCGCCTTGCGGTGCATGCCGTTCCAGGTGCGGAAGGCGTAATGGCACATCACCAGATCGATGCCGTCCAGCGTCAGTTCGGCGTAATGCCGCACGCTGGCCCAGCCCGGCAGCGCAAGCGTGGCCGCGCCGTCGTTGTTGCCGGCGATCAGATGCTTGGTGCCGTTCAACCGGCCGAGCAGGTCCGCCATGGCGTCCGGCCGCATGTGCAGGGCGAAGTCGCCGAGATGCCAGACCTCGTCGCCGGGACCGACGGTGGCGTTCCAGTTGGCCTCCATCGCCGCGTCCATCTCGGCCGTGGAGTCGAAAGGGCGGCGGAAGCGCCCGCGGGCGCCGCCATGGCCGAAATGGGTGTCGGAGGTGAAATAGACGGTCATCGACCGGTCAACGCCGGCGCGGCATGGGCGGTTCCCGCGACGGGGTCCCGCCGGCCGCGCGCCGGCTTGACGGTCTTAGTGCTTGTGATCGTCCGCCGCGGGGTCGAGGAAGCGGTGCAGGTGGACGATGTAGTAGCGGGTATGGGCGTCGTCGATGGTCTGGCCGGTGGCGCCGCGCCATGCCTTGTAGGCGTCCTCGTAGCTCGGGAAGATGCCGACGATGTGCAGCTTCGACGGATCGACGAACTGGTCCGTGTCCGGACGCACGAGTTCGCCGCCGAACACGAGGTGGAGGAGCTGTTTGTCGGGCATGGTCTTGGGTCCTTGTAACCGGGGGTGAAGAGGAAATTTATGGCTGTCTTTGCGCCGGCACGCCGGCTGATGCGTCGCATTCTCATATCCGCCGGCCGGGCGGTGCTTCAAGCCTGTTGACTCGCCATTCGACCGATGCCAACACGGAACTGCGGCGTTTTCAGGATCAGGACAAAGAATCCGTCCCTTTGCCGCAGATGACAAGCGCCGGAAATACGGCTGAACACTGCGAGGATCGAGCCATGGCAAGTGGTCATACCGCGACTCGGGAGAAACATGGGCGTGAGGTTCGGGTCTGGGACCTGCCGACCCGGCTGTTTCATTGGGGGCTGGTCGCCGCGGTGGCTGTCGCGATTCTGTCAGCCGAGCTTGGTATGCTTTCCATTCATATGTTGGCGGGGGAAACAGTTCTAATACTGGTGCTGTTCCGGCTGGGCTGGGGCGTGGTGGGCAGCCAGACCGCGCGCTTTACCGATTTCGTAAAGGGGCCGGGCGCCATCCTGGACTATCTGAAGCGGTCGCGGGCGGGTGGGGAAGCTGCCTTCGCCCTGGGCCACAATCCGCTGGGCGCACTGATGGTGGTGGCGCTGCTGCTGATCCTGCTGGTCCAGGCGACGAGCGGCCTGTTCACCAGCGACGACATCCTGGTCGATGGTCCGCTGGTGCCGATGGCCTCCGGCGCCATGGTGGCGGCGCTGAGCTCGGTCCACCGCCTGCTGGCCAACGGCATCTTCGTGCTGATCGGGCTGCATGTGGTGGCCGTGTTCTTCTACCTGCTGGTCAAGAAGGACAATTTGATCCGGCCGATGGTGACCGGCCGCAAGAGCCTGCCCGGCCGTGTCGCGACGTCGGAACCGCGGCGCGCCCCGGCGGCGCTGGCGCTGGCGATCCTGGCCGCGTCGGCCGGGCTGGTCTTCCTGGTGCTGCGCGCCGCCGGCTGATCCGGCGTCTTCGCCGGGGCGTTTCCCGCTGGCGTTTCCCGCTGGCGTTTTTCCCGGGCGCAGCCATATGCCATTGGTTGTGTGCGACAACTCGTCGTCTATGGCCGGACGCCTGCTTGTCTAGAATGACTCCAGATTGATCCGAGCCAAACCTCAACGAACCAATGACGCCGGCCCGACTTCCGGGATCGATCGACCTTTGCCTTTTTGAAGCCGAAGGTTGTGGAGGATGTCGGCCGTGCCGGGGGACAGCCAGCCATGCACGCACAATCCGGACATCGCCCGACCGCAGCGCTGAAAGGCCTGCTGATCGGGACCGCCACAGCCCTGGGCATCCTTGCCGCGACCGCCGGTGCCGCACCGGCCGCCGATCCGCCCGCGGCTGGCGACGCCCTGATGGGCCGTGCGCGCGAAATGTTCAAGCCGCTGCCCGCCACCCTGCCGGCGATTCGCAACAATGCGGTCACGCGCGAGAAGATCGAACTCGGCAAGATGCTGTTCTTCGATCCGCGCCTGTCGGCCAGCGGCATCTTCTCGTGCAACAGCTGCCACAATCTCGGCCTCGGCGGCGTCGACGGGCTGGAGACCTCGGTCGGCCATGGCTGGCAGAAGGGTCCGCGCAACGCGCCGACCGTGCTGAACGCCGTGCTGAACGTCGCCCAGTTCTGGGACGGCCGTGCGGAAGACCTGAAGGCCCAGGCCAAGGGGCCGATCCAGGCCGGCGTGGAGATGAACAGCACGCCCGACCGCGTCATGGCCGTGCTGAACAGCATCCCCGCCTACAAGGCCAAGTTCGCCGACGCCTTCCCGAACGAGAAGGATCCGGTGACCTTCGACAATGTCGCCATGGCGATCGAGGCGTTCGAAGCGACGCTGACCACCCCCGCCGCACCCTTCGACCAGTATCTGGAGGGCAAGGCGGACGCGCTGACCGGCACGCAGAAGGCCGGGCTGGAGCTGTTCATCGACAAGGGCTGCGCCGGCTGCCACAACGGCGTCAATGTCGGCGGCCACGATTACTTCCCCTTCGGCGTCGTGACCCGTCCGGGGGCGGAGATCCTGCCGCCGGGCGACAAGGGCCGCTTCGCCGTCACCAAGACCGCCGACGACGAATATGTCTTCCGCGCGCCCACCCTGCGCAACGTCACGCTGACCGCCCCCTATTTCCATTCCGGCAAGGTGTGGGATCTGCGCCAGGCGGTGGCGGTGATGGGGTCGAGCCAGCTCGGCGCCACCCTGTCCGACCAGGAGATCGACAAGATCACCGCCTTCCTGACGGCGCTGACCGGCCAGCAGCCGCGCGTCGATTACCCGCTGCTGCCGGCCAGCACGCCGGCCACGCCGCAGCCCGTGTTCAAGTAAGGAGTCAAGTAGAGCTCCAGCAAAGAAAAAGCCCTTCCCCACGCCGGTGGGGAAGGGCTTTTTCCGTCTGGCCGACGTCCGTCGGAACTGCCGCTTATTCGGAGCGGTAGCGCTGGTGGCAGGCCTTGCAGGTGTCGGCCATGGCGCCGAACGCATTGCCCGTCGCGGCCTTGTCACCCGAGGCGGCGGCGACCTTCAGCGCCTTGGCGGCGGTCTGCGTGTCCTGCGCCTTGGCGGTGAAGTCCGGGAAGTTCGCCCAGATCACTTCCTTGGCCGCCGTCTTGCCCTTGTCGGAGCCGGGCGGGAACAGGCCGGGGATCTTGGCGGCGAAGGCGTCGATACGGTCGGCAACCGGACCGACGGCGGCCAGATCGCCCTTGCCCACCGCGTCCTTGATCTCGCCCATCGCCTTCTTGTAGTCCTCGAACCCGGCCTTGCGGGTCTGGATGACGTCCTGAGCGAAAGCGACACCGCCGGTCAGCATCAGTGCGGCCGAGGCCGCAAGCACTATACGGGAAAACACGGTTCTTATCCCTTCCTTGAATTCAGTTCCCCACGCGAGACTTTACACGCGGTTTGGTCGAAAATGTCAAGTGAAGCTGACATGGAAGTTTTGGACTATCATGGCATTCATTTGTGTCGTAAGAAATAATGCTGCGCGTGATGGTGGCGGGATTTGGTAATACCGCAGTTCCCATCCAAAAGGCGTCTGGAATACCGGCGGAGCCGCGCAGGATTGCTCGCCGGCGATGACCCGATGCGGCTTGGCCGATGCGCCGGTACGGCGCGGCCACAGGGTGGAAAATCCGTGGAACCGGGCGGTTTTCACCGGCCGACCGGCCTTGCAACCGGGGTGGAGCGGAAGTAAGGTCCCGCCTCGCGCCTTCCACCCGGAGGTGCAGGCGTCTCAACGACGTCTCCGCCACACCGTCTCCATAGCCCTGAGGGGGCCCATCGCCATGTCGATCATCGCGTCCCGCCTGTCCCGCATCAAGCCGTCGCCGACCATCGCCGTGACCAACAAAGCCCGCGAGCTGAAAGCGGCCGGTCGCGACGTGATCGGCCTGGGTGCCGGCGAGCCGGATTTCGATACCCCCGACAACATCAAGGCCGCCGCCATCAAGGCGATCGAGGCCGGTGACACCAAGTACACCGCGGTGGACGGCACCCCCGCCCTGAAGAAGGCGATCTGCGCCAAGTTCGAGCGCGAGAACGGCCTGAAGTACACGCCGGAGCAGATCACCGTCGGCGTCGGCGGCAAGCAGGTGCTGTACAACGCCCTGATGGCGACGCTGAACCAGGGCGACGAGGTCATCATCCCGGCCCCCTACTGGGTCAGCTATCCGGACATGGTGGAACTGGCGGAAGGCACGCCGGTCTTCGTCTCCTGCCCGGCCGAGCAGGGCTTCAAGCTGCAGCCCGCCGACCTGGAGAAGGCGATCACGCCGAAGACCAAGTGGCTGATCCTGAACTCGCCGTCGAACCCGTCGGGCGCGGCCTACACCCGCGCCGAGATGAAGGCGCTGACCGACGTGCTGGTCAAGCACCCGCATGTCTGGGTGATGACCGACGACATGTACGAACACCTGCTGTATGACGGCCTGGAGTTCGTCACCCCAGCCCAGGTCGAGCCGTCGCTGTACGACCGCACCCTGACCGTCAACGGCGTGTCGAAGTCCTACGCGATGACCGGCTGGCGCATCGGCTATGCCGGCGGCCCGAAGGATCTCATCAAGGCGATCGGCGTCATCCAGAGCCAGTCGACCTCCAACCCGACCTCCATCGCCCAGGCCGCCGCCGTCGAGGCGCTGAACGGTCCGCAGGACTTCATCAAGGAGCGCGGCGAGGCCTTCCGCCAGCGCCGCGACCTGGTGGTGTCGATGCTGAACCAGGCCACCGGCATCAGCTGCCCGAAGCCGGAAGGCGCCTTCTACGTCTATCCGTCCTGCGCCGGCACCATCGGCAAGACGACCCCGGACGGCAAGGTGATCGAGACCGACGAGGATTTCGTCACCTACCTGCTGGAGTCGGAAGGCGTTGCGGTCGTCCAGGGGTCTGCCTTCGGCCTCGCTCCGCACTTCCGCATCTCCTACGCGACCTCGACGGAAGCGCTGGAAGAGGCGTGCAAGCGCATCCAGCGCGCATGCGGCAACCTGCGCTGACCGCACCGCCGTGGTGACTGAGTAAGGAAAGGGCCGGCCCCGCAAGGGTGCCGGCCCTTTTCGTTTTGGGTGGTCGCAAGTGAGGCCCGCCCTCACCGTGATTCCGCCGGGTACGGTTGCGGCGCCCTTAGCCGAAAGAGAAGCTGCAATGCTCCGTTCTTCGCTCTATGTGGGAAAGGGCAATCCTGATACGTCGAAGTATGGGAAGGAACGGAATGGCTCTGGTCCCTTGCGCTGCGTGCGGACACAAGATTTCCGCTGAAGCGCCGACTTGTCCGTCCTGCGGGCACCCCGGTGCAAGTGCGTCGACGGGCGGGCGGGAAGGAATGGCACGGATCGCCGGCACGGTCGCCGGCTCTTATATCTCGGCCCAGATGCTCGCCAGCATCATTGTCGGTTCGGTCGTCATCCTCAGCTTTGCCGGCATCATGATCGCCTTGATCTTGAAAGGCTGAGACTTCGCCTTCCGATCCTTGACAGTGTTCTCGCGTTCCGACCGGCGGCACCGCCCCCTTCACCGTTCCATGCCGGAGCGGTGAAGGGGGCGGCGTTTCACTGCACCGCCAGCATGTCCTTGCGGATTTCCACCGCGCGGTCGGCGGCCTTGCCGACCACCTCCTGCAGGCGCTCGAACTCGGCGCTGTAGCTGCCGACGCCGAAGGTCAGCGACCGCAGTTCCACGATCAGATCCTGCATGTCGGCCTGCGGCATGCACGCCTTCACCTCGTCCCAGCCGGGCCAGCCCGGCCGCGCGTCGAAGCCCAGAAGCTGGCCGCGCCGGCCGCTGACCAGACGCTGCACCTTGGGCGTGAAGGCGCTGGGCACCGCGATGGTGACGGTCAGGATCGGCTCCAGCAGCACCGGCTCGCAGGTCGGCAGGGCTTCGGCCATCGCCTGCCGCGCCACCGTCTTGAAGGCCATGTCGGAACTGTCGACGGCGTGGAACTGGCCGCCGGTCAGCCTCACGGCGAAGTCCACCACCGGGAAGCCCAGGGGGCCGCGGACCGACGCCTCGCGCACGCCGGCCTCCACCGCCGGGATGTACTGGCGCGGCACGGCGCCGCCGACCACCGCATCCTCGAACTGGATGCCCGATCCGCGTGGCAGAGGCCTGATCTCCACATGGATGTCGGCGAACTGGCCGTGGCCGCCGGTCTGGCGCTTGAAGCGGGCGTGGTGGCTGGTGCTCTTGCGGATCGTCTCCTTGTAGGGAACCTGCGGCGGCTGGCCCTTCACCGCGACGTTGAAGCGGCTGCGCAGCCGGTCCATCGCCAGCTTCAGATGCACGTCGCCCTGGCCCCACAGCACCAGTTCCCCGGTTTCGGGCGACTGGTCGAGAGTCAGGGACGGGTCCTCCTCCCGCAGCTTCTGCAGGGCGGCGGACAGCTTCACCTCGTCGTTGCGGTTCTCGGCGCGCAACGCCAGCCCATGCACCGGCGGGGCGGCGGCCGGCCAGTCGACAGTCGGCCCGAGATTGGCCTTCTCGGTCAGGCGGTCGCCGGTCGCCGCCTTTTCCAGCCGGCCGAGCGCCACGAGATCGCCCGCCGCCGCCTGCGGCACCTTGGTCTGGTCGCGGCCGAACAGCTGGAAGATGCCGGACACCCGCTCCCCGCCCAGCGTCATGCCGTCGGTGACGGTGCCGCGCCAGATGCGGGCGAGGCTGAGCTTGCCGGCATGGGAGCCCATCATCGTCTTGACCACCTGGGCCGTCGCCGTCGTATCCGACGGGATATCGATGCGGGCGGCGGTGACGCCGACCTCCGGCCCGTCGTGGCGCAGGGCCTTCAGCAGGCGGCGGATGCCGTTGTCGTTCTCCGCCGATCCGAAGAAGACCGGGACGATCAGGTCGTCAGCCAGCTCGTGGGCCAGCGTCTCATACAGCTCCGCGCTGTCGGGGGCCATGTCCTCCAGCAGTTTTTCCAGCAGGGCGTCGTCGAAGTCGGCCGCCGATTCCAGCATCGCCTGCCGCGCCTCGGCTTCCCAGTCGCGGACGCTGTCGGGCAGGGCCACCAGATCGGACGGCTTGTGCGGGTTGAAGCGCCAGGCACGTTCGCTGACCAGATCGACCAGCCCGGTGATCTGGCCGTTTTCGCGCAGCGGCACCTCGCGCAGGACCAGCTTGCGGGTCGAGACCTCCTGATAGGCGGCGACGACGTCGCGCACCCGCAGGTCGCCCAGCGTGTCGATCTTGTTGATGAACAGCAGATGCGGGATGCGGTGGTCGTCCAGCACCTTGAACAGCGGGGCCAGCAGGACCGCCTTCTCCGGCGCCGCCTCCGCCACCACGATGGCGATGTCGGCGGCCATCAGCGCCGCCTGCGCCTCGCCCGCCAGTTCCACCGAGCCGGGGCAGTCCAGGACCGACCAGCGTTCGCCCAGGTAATCGAAGGAGGCGACGTTCAACTCGGTGCTCATCGACCGGGCCTTCGCCTCCGGCGAATTGTCGCCCACGGCGTTGCCGTCGCGCACGCTGCCCTTGCGGGTGACGGCCCCCGCCGCGAACAGCAGGCTTTCGAGCAGCGTCGTCTTGCCGGCGAGATAGGGGCCGACCAGCGCCGCGCAGCGCGCCGTCCGGATTTGCGTATGCGGCATTCACACCTCCCGTGGAAGCTTCGGGCCATTCCGGCCGTTCTAGGAGGGGCCGGGCTGCCGGGCCGCGCCGGGAATGGGGCGCTGGTGCCGGCCGCCGTGGCGGCCCGTTCGCGTGTGGCTCTAGACAGTCACTTGGAAAAACCAGCACATCCGGGTGGGGCGACGGGCGGCGGCGGACGGGTGCGGGGATGGCGCATCGGGTCCGGGGCCGGCGGAACGCCCGCATCGGACTTTCGATGCTCCACCCGAACGGCGCGGCTGTCGATGGAAAAAAGGGGCGGCAAACCGTCACGCAGCCGAGCTCCGCGCCGGAATTCGGCAGCGCAGGCTCGGCAGGGGAGGGTGCCTTCAATGCGTCGATAGGCCGCATCCGTGTGCGGCAGCCATGCCCACTTCGGTGCCGATCGGCGGCTTGCGCGGCTAAGGCGTTCAAATTCAATGAAGTACGTCTCAAGGATGTGTGCGGTGAAGGGTTCCCTGCAATATTGCTATGTTGCAATGCGAAATGACCGCGACGAAATGGGGCGGACAAATGCATGAAACCTTCTGCTAGTAGCTTGATCCGAAAATGGCTGCGCGCAAAAGCGACGACGGCCGGACAACAATCGACGGGCCGTCCGGCGTCCGCCGGCAGGCCTCCAGTCCTTGGGGAAAATGCATATGCGCCTGTGGTTTCGTTTGCTGGTGGCCGGCCTGATCGCCGCCGGGACTGCCGTTTCCGCCCCGCTGTCCACTCCTGCCGCCGCCCAGGTGGCCCAGCCGACGCAGGAGGACGCGAAGTCCATCACCCTGAAGGCGGCGGACCTGATCGCCGCGCAGGGACTGGACGAGGCGACCAAGGCCTTCAACGCCGACGGTCCGTTCAAGTACGGCGAGATCTACGTCAACGTCATCGACTTCGCCGGGGTGTGGAAGGTCTATCCGCCGCGTCCGGCCGGCGTCGGGCAGAGCGTCATCAACGTCAAGGACCCGGATGGCCGCTTCATCGTCCAGGACGTGCTGGCCGTCGCCAAGGACAAGGGCGAGGGCTGGGTCGAGTACCGCTGGCTGAACCCCGCCAGCAACAAGATCGAGCCGAAGATCACCTACGTGAAGCGCGTGCCCGGCCAGGAACTGGTCGCCTATGTCGGCATCTACAAGTGACGACGGCAAATGACGGCCGCCGCGTGACGCGGTGACCGTCCGGCGACGCTGATGGGGGAATGAGGATGAGCGGCGGTGTCTTTGCGCGTCTGTCGGGCCTGTCGGTGGCGGGCCGGGTGTTCGCGGCGCCCCTGATGGGGATCGTCCTGACGGTGGCGGCTCTGGTCCTGGCCGACCGCGAGTCGGAGCAGGCGCTCGGCGCCGTGGACGGCATCCACAGCGTGGCGGCGGAGCGGCTGGGCCGCATCGACCGGCTGGTCGCCATCGCCTATGTCATCCACAGCGACGTGTCGCGGCATCTGGCCCTGTCCGGTTCGGGCATCGAGGAGGCGAAGCTCCAGGCCATGCGCGACGCCATCGCCGCCAACCTGGCCAAGGCGCGCACCGCGATCGCCGAACTGCGCGCCCTGCCGCTGGCCGAGGCGGAGCGGGCGATGCTGGACGAGGTGTCGGCCCGGCTCGGCGCCTATGCCAAGGCGGTGGACGAGATGAACCAGATGGCGGCCATCGACCGCCTGATCGGCATCCCGATGATGGCCCACACCGACGCCCAGTTCGCCGCCCTGAAGGACAAGGTGATGGAGACGCAGGCCGCCATCGGCCGCTCCACCGCCACCGCCACCCAGGCAACCCGCGACGCCACCGCCGCGGCGCGGCGCGACTTCGCGCTGGTGATGGGCGGGCTGCTGCTGGCGATGATGGTGGCCGGGCTGGTGCTCGCCCGCTCCATCACCCGGCCGTTGCAGCAACTCTCGCGCACCACCACGGATCTCGCCGCAGGCAAGCTGGAGGGGGTGGTCGAGGGCGGCTGGATGCGCAACGAGATCGGCGCCATGGCCCGCGCGCTGGAGGTGTTCCAGACCAATGCCCGCGAGGTGGAGCGGCTGACCGCCGACCAGCAGCGCCAGAAGGCGGAGGCCGAGGCGGAGAAGCACCGTGCCATCCGGGAACTGGCCGACCTGTTCGAGGCCCGCGTGTCCGAGGTGGTCCAGCAGGTGGGGGCCGGCGCCCATCAGGTGCGCAGCAACGCCGCCGGCATGCTGGAGCGCGCCGACAGCGCCAACCGGCAGGCCGCCACCGTCGCCGCCGCCAGCGCCCAGGCAGGCTCCAGCGTCCAGACCGCCGCCGCCGCGACGGAGGAGATGTCGGCCTCCATCGCCGAGATCGGCGCCCAGGTCCGCCGCTCCTTCGACATGGTGCGCGGCGCCGTGCGGGCGGTGGAGGAGACCAACGGCCATGTCGTCGGCCTGTCCGACGCCGCCCACCGCATCGGCGAGATCGTCGGCCTGATCAACTCCATCGCGGCGCAGACCAACCTGCTGGCGCTGAACGCGACCATCGAGGCGGCGCGGGCGGGGGAGGCCGGCAAGGGATTCGCCGTGGTGGCCAGCGAGGTGAAGAACCTTGCCAACCAGACCGCCAAGGCGACCGAGGACATCGGCACCCAGATCGCCGCCATGCAGCAGGTGACCGGCGCCGCCGTCGCCGCGATCCGGGGGGTGGGCGAGACGGTGGTCGGCATCGACGAGATCGTCGGTTCCATCGCCGGCGCCATGGAACAGCAGGCCGCCGCGACCGGGGAGATCACCCGCAACGTGCAGGAGGCTGCCGCGGGCACCAGCGACGTGTCCCGCACCATCGCCACCGTCTCCGCCAGCGCCGGCGAGACCGGCACCGCTGCCGGCGAGGTCCTGCGCGCGGCGGAACTGCTCGACGGGCAGGCGGTGACGCTGAGCCGCGAGGTCAAGCACTTCATCGGGCGGCTGCGGGCGGGGTGAGGGGCGCCGGTCCTGCCACTCCCCTTTCGTTGGGCAGCCCTGCCATCTGCGAAGTTTGGTCGCATCAGTCTTGAAACCATTCGCTTGCGCCCAAGCTGATGTCCGAGGCGGCGGGGCGGAGGCCGGTGACGGCCGTGCCGATGCCGGGGTATGATGCAGGACCCAACAAGAAGGATCGAAAGATGAAGATCGACATCGGGATCTCGGACGAAGACCGCAAGTCCATCGCCGAAGGGCTGAACAAGGTTCTGGCAGATACCTTCGCGCTCTATATCAAGACCCATTCGTTCCACTGGAACGTCACCGGGCCGATGTTCAACACGCTCCACACCATGTTCATGACCCAGTACACGGAGCTGTGGACCGCGCTGGACGAAATCGCGGAGCGCATCCGCGCGCTGGGCTACCCGGCGCCGGGCAGCTTCTCGCAGTTCGCGGAACTGGCCTCGATCAAGGAAGAGGTCGGCGTTCCGAAGGCGAACGACATGATCCGCCAGCTGGTCGAAGGCCACGAGGCCGCCGCCCGCACCATCCGCAGCGTCTTCCCGGCTGCCGAGCAGGGCAGCGACGAGCCGACCGCCGACCTGCTGACCCAGCGCCTGCAGATCCACGACAAGACCGCCTGGATGCTGCGCAGCATGCTGGAGTAGCCGCTCCATTTCGAATGCCCTTCTCCCGCAAGGGGAGAGGGGCTTTGACTGCATGAGTCATAAAGGGCCTCCCCGTCGGATGGACGGGGAGGCCCTTTCCATTTGTGCGCCGTTCGCTTCCCGGTTTTACGCCGCGTTCCGGGCCTGCTGGCGCACCGGCAGGTTGGGGATGGTCAGGGTGAAGATGGTGCCGCCGTCGCGTTCGATCTTCAGGGTGGCGCCGGCCTGGTGCGACAGGGCCTGCACCAGGTTCAGGCCCAACCCGCTGCTGGCGCCGCCGCGGCTGGGGCGCTTGTGCTGGCTCGGCATGCCGGCGGGGAGGCCGACCCCGTCGTCGCGCACGATCAGCCGCATGCCGCTCTCCTCCCGCTCCAGCAGGACCCGGACGGTGCCGGGATGTCCGTGCGGGAAGGCGTGCAGCAGCGCGTTCGACACCAGTTCGCTGGTGGCGATGGCCAGCGGCGTTGCGCGGTCGGCATCGACGATCCAGTCCTCTGTCTCCAGCTCCAGCCGGGCGGCTGTCGGATTGTCGGAACGAACCAGCCCGTCGCACATCTGGCGCAACGCGTCGGCAAAGTTGAGGTGAGCCGGCTCGTCGGACCGGTGGAGCAACTCGTGCAGCAGGCTCATGGTCTGGATGCGGCGAAGGCTTTCGTCGAAGCCTCGGCGGGCCCGTTCGTCGATGCGGGCCGCCTGGAGGCGCAGCAGGCTGCAGATGACCTGAAGGTTGTTCTTCACCCGATGCTGCACCTCCTTCAGCAGCACCTCCTTGTCGGTCACCGCGGCTTCCAACTGGGCATTGGCGCGCTCCAGCTGGGCGGTGCGCTGGTGGACATGCTCCTCCAGCGTATCGTAGGCGTGCTGAAGGGCGTCCTCCGCCTCGCGTTCGCGCCGGGCACGCTGGATGGCGAGCGCGCCGATCACCGCGACCGTGGCGCAGGCCGCCGCGGCGAAGGCCGCGTAGATCCAAAGCCGCTCCGTCCAGCGCTGCAGAACGCTGCCGGTGGCGATGGTCACCACGGCCGACAGGCCGGTGTCGCCGACCGGGCGCGCCACGGTGATGTCGTCGGCGTGGCTGGCCGTATCGTCGTCGCCCTTGCGCCCGCCCATGGTGCCGCCGCCCTCCGGCTCGCGCAGCAGCGGCGTGCCGTCCGGCTTCAGGATGGAGATGCTGTGGCCATAGCCGACGTCGAGCGCACGGTAGACGTCGCGGAAGGCGCGCGCGTCCAGCCCGGCGACCGCCCAGCCGCGCGGCGTGCTGCCGGGAAGCGGCTGCGCCAGCGTGACCACCGCCCGGCCGCCCATCCGGCCGTCGCCGATGGCCCGGCCGTCGGGCCGCAACGCCGGGGTGGCGCCGGCGGGCGCGTCCGGCAGGCTGGACAGGCGCAGTGCGCCGGACGCATCGCGGATCTCCAGCCCCACCATGTGGGGGGCGCTGGCCGCCAGCAGTGCCATGCGGTCGCGGGTCGCCTGATCGTCGGGCAGCGGCGTACCGGCCGCGCCGGCCAGCGTCGCCGTCTGGGTCAGCAGCAGGTCGCCCGTCTCGATCAGCCGGGCGGCATGTTCCGCCGCCAGAAGCCCGATGTTGCCGGCGACCCCGGTCGCCTGCTGGACCGCCTCGTTGCGGTCACGCCAGGCGAAGACGGCCGACAGCCCGACGGTCAGCAGAACGGCCGCCGTGCAGGCGATCAGGACCAGCGCCGAACCGGGCAGCCGGTAGAGCGGGGAGGATTGGGAACGCAGCGCGCGCAACGGCATCGTGTCGGAAACCATGTAGGGGTGCGGCCATTCATGCTTAGCCGGAAACGGTAACACCGCCCGGCGGGTGACGGTTCCGCCGAACGCTACCCGTGTTGAAGCTGCAGCGGCCACCACCTATTGTGAGGTGCCGACAAAGTCATCCTGCTTTGTCAGGTGTAACGGCAGGTAGCTGGAGGATGGTGTTATGCGGATCGACGGGACGGCCTATCGCACCATCTGGCCGGAAGGCGGGGGAACCGTCGCCATCATCGACCAGACCCGGCTGCCGCATGATTTCGCCGTCGTCCGCCTGAAAAGCCTGGAGGAGGCCGCCCACGCCATCCGCGCCATGCTGGTGCGCGGCGCCCCGCTGATCGGTGCCGCCGCCGCCTATGGCGTGGCGCTGGCCCTGCGCGCGGATGCGAGCGACCGGGGGCTGGAGCGCGCCTGCGCGATCCTGCTGGCGACCCGGCCGACCGCGGTCAACCTGCGCTGGGCGCTGGAGCGCATGCGCGGCCTGCTGGCGCCGCTCCCCGAGCTGCAGCGCGTCGACGCGGCCGAGGCGGAAGCGGCCGCCATCGCCGACGAGGATGTGGAGATCAACCGCGCCATCGGCCAACACGGCGCAGCATTGATCCGTGCCGCGGCGGAGGGCAAGACACCGGGAGAACCGGTGAACGTGCTGACCCACTGCAATGCCGGCTGGCTCGCCACCGTCGATTGGGGCACGGCGCTGGCGCCGGTCTATGCCGCCTTCGAGCAGGGCATTCCGCTGCATGTCTGGGTGGACGAGACGCGCCCGCGCAACCAGGGCGCCAGCCTGACTGCCTGGGAGCTGAAGCACCACGGCGTCCCCCACACCGTCATCGCCGACAATGTCGGCGGCCATCTGATGCAGCACGGCAAGGTCGACCTGTGCATCGTCGGCACCGACCGCACCACGGCGACCGGCGACGTCTGCAACAAGATCGGCACCTATCTGAAGGCGCTGGCCGCCCACGACAACGGTGTTCCCTTCTATGTGGGACTGCCGTCGCCGACCATCGACTGGACCATCGCCGACGGCGTGCGGGAGATTCCCATCGAGGAGCGCGATGGCCGCGAGGTCAGCGAACTGACCGGCCGCACCGCCGACGGGCGGATCGAGACGGTGCGCGTCACCCCCGACGGCAGTCCGGTCGCCAATTACGCCTTCGACGTGACGCCGTCCCGGCTTGTGACCGGGCTGATCACCGAACGCGGCGTTTGCGCCGCGTCGCGCGACGGTCTGCGCGGGCTGTTTCCGGAACGGGCGTAGGCCAGACAGGGGAGACGGGGAGCGTCAGCGGCGGCGGTCGGAGAGCAGCCGCCGCCACAGCGGCTGCGGCGTGTCTTCCGCATTCTTGGCATCGAGCCATTCGTCCGCCAACTCGCGGACCTGCCAGTCGCCGAGAAAGCGCTCGCAGTTGATGGCGGTATAAAGGCGCACGCGCTCTTTCCCCAGCCGTTCGAAATAATCCAGCGTTCTTTGGCGGTCGATGTCTTCCATGGGCCCCAATGAAACGGAGATTGTGGACAGTCCATACCAGATGTTTGTCCGCACTCCGGATATTGGAAGAAGCCCCCCGTCCGTGCAACTGTCCCTTCGTCGCGGTTCCATCCCCCGGAAGGGGTGGAGCCCGTCCCCTATCGGGAGTCGGCGTCCAGGCGTCCGGTATGGACCACGACGTCCGACAGCGGAATGCCGGCCTGGGCCGCTGCCCGCTCCAGAGACTGGCGGTCGGGCCAATAGAGGCGGCCGCCGACCTCCGTCAGCATACCCTGCCGCTTGATGACCCAAAGGCCGCTGAACGCCATCTCGATGATCCGGCCCATCGGCCGGGCTGTAGACCGGTCCCGATCGGGTGGACGGCCATCGTCATGGTGCTTTTCGTTGAACGTCATCTCTGCTCTTCCCTGTGCCGGCCTTTCTTTGCGTGGCTTCGACATGCCCGCGCAAGGAGCCGATCTCTGTCTCCCCATGAGCACGATGCTTCAGGGGAAAAGCAATGTCCTAACCAAGTCACGCCGCAAGTTCATTCAGAAAGTTGTAATTATTTGTTATCGAACGGAAACAATTCAAATGGTCTTACCACACCCTTTGGTAACCATATTGAAATCATGGAAAAAAGATCGGCTTGCCTCCGGGAAGTCTTGTCCTCCATTCCCCGTCATCTTCGAAAATCATTTTCACGCGAACGAAGTAGGCTACGTCGAACGGGTGGGTTCGTTACCCCGAAATGGTCACAGCACGGCTCGGCGCCGCTCACCAAACATAAGCATGGCCGCAGGGGGAGCCCGAGAAGGGCACCCGGCGGCCACGCCTGTGTTTGAAGGAAGAGAGCGATGAAGACGACCATGCGGATTTTTACCGCCAGGGCCACCACCGGGGCGACGGCGCTTCTGATCGGTGCGACCCTGCTCGGCGGCTGTTCGAACCTGAACCACCGCGAGAATCGTGCCCTGACCGGCGGAGCGATCGGTGCCGCCGGCGGTGCCGCCATCGGTGCGGTCACCGGCGGCAGCGCGGTCTATGGCGGGCTGCTGGGCGGTGCAGCCGGCGCTGCGGTCGGCGCCCTGACCGCGGAGGACGGGAAAAAGCATCGCCGTTGAGGCATCGAGGCCGAGCGACCCAAGGGCGCGGCACTGCCGCCTCCCTGATCGCCCTTTGGGCCGCCCGGATGGCCGCTCACTCGTCCTCGTCGTCCTCGAATTGGTCGAGGCTCAGCGACCGGACCTCGGTGCTGGGGTTCGGCGCCGGCGGGGCGGCGGGCGGCATGCCGGCGGGCCGGGGCGCGGCCGGCCGGGCGACGCTGCGGCCGGCGGGCATATGGGCGTTGGGGCCCTTCAGCGGGCTGTTCAGCGTGCCGCGCGGGCCGATGCTGGGTTCGTCGCCGAAGTCGGGCAGCGGCGGGATGCGGTCCATCACGCGGCGGATCAGGGCGGCGATGCGGTCGGTCTCGGCGCGCAGGGCCTGCCCGCGCTCCCCCTCATAGAGTGGATCGTCGAGGAACTTGCGGATTTCCAGGACGCCGCGCAGCTCCACCCCGCACATCTCGTGGGTGCCGATGGGCAGGGCCTTCACCCGGGCGAAGCTGGAGAAGAAGCCTGCGCTGCCCTCCACGAACTGGACCACCATGCGGGCGTGCAGACGCTCCAGCGCGGTGGTCATGGGATCGATCAGATCCTCCATCTCCTCCGGCGCGGCGTCCAGCCGTTCCTGCGTCAGCGCCGCCAGCGCGAAGAAATCGCGCACCCGCCGGCTGAAGCGTCGGTAGCGGGCCAGCCCGCCGACCGACACCCGCTCGCGCGCCGTCTGGGCCAGCTCCGCCGACTGCTTCAGCATGGCGTCGAGCCGCATCAGCAGCGTCGCGATCTCGCGCTGGCGCTGGGCCGCGCTGCGGCCGGGCGTGGGTGCCGGCGGGGCGGCCGGGCGGCGGGGTGGGTTGGAACGCATCATGCCGGTACGGGGTGGCTCCTCTGCTGTCCGCGACCCGACGCCGGGCCCTGGCAAGGACCTCAGCGCTGGGTGCGGACGGTCACCGACTTTTGCCCGCCGTCGCGCACCACCGTCAACTGCACCGGCGTGCCGACGCGCAGAAGACCGATGCGGTTGCGGAAATCGGTGGCGCTGCGGATGGCGCGGCCGTCGACCGCCACCACCACGTCGCCGCTGCGCAGGCCGCCGCTGTCGGCGGGCGATCCGCGTTCGATCTTGGCGATCAGGGCGCCCTCGTCACCCTTCAGGTTCATGCTTTCCGCCAGATCGGGCGTCAGGTCCTGGATGGCGACGCCCAGCCGGCCGCGCCGCACCTCGCCATATTCGCGCAGCTGCTCCATCACCGAGCGGACGATGGTGACCGGAACGGCGAAGCCGATGCCGACCGACCCGCCGGCCGGGCCGATGATGGCGGTGTTGATGCCGATCAGCTCGCCCTGGAAATTGACCAGCGCGCCGCCGGAATTGCCGGGGTTGATCGAGGCGTCGGTCTGGATGAAGTCCTCGTACCCCTCGATCTTCAGCCCGCTGCGGCCGAGCGCCGAGACGATGCCGGAGGTCACGGTCTGGCCCAGCCCGAACGGGTTGCCGATGGCGACGACGAAATCGCCAACCTTGGCGCGGTCCGAGTCGCCGAGCGGCAGGGCGGTCAGGCTCTCCGCCTTGATCTGCAGCAGCGCGATGTCGGTGGCGGCATCGCGGCCGATCAGCTTGGCGCGCAGGCGGCGGCGGTCCTTCAGCGTGACCGCGATCTCCTGCGCGTTCTCCACCACATGGCTGTTGGTGACGACATAGCCGTTGGCGGCGTCGACGATCACGCCGGACCCGGCGCTGACCTGGGGGCGGCCCTGCGGCATTTGGTCCGGCAGGTTGAAGAAGCGGCGGAAGAAGGGGTCGCGCAGCAGCGGGTTTTCCGCCTGGGGTGCCTGGCTCAGCACCGAGATGTTCACCACCGCCGGAGTCACCTGCTCCAGCATCGGGGCAATGGTGCCGCCGCCGACCGCACCCAGCGGCAGCGCCGCCGCGGCGGGCGAAGCGCCCAGCCCGACCGCGGATCCGACCCGGCCCAGCGCCGAATCGGCCGGTGCGACCAGCGCGCCGCCGGCCAGCGCAGCCATCCCGACCGCAGCCGCAAACACCACCGGACGCACCACCGCTTTCATGGCTTCTTCCTTTCTTGGAGGGGAGTTTCTTTCGGAGACCGTCACCGACCGGGCTGATTTGGGGCAAAAAGGAAGGGGGTTCAAGCCTGTCCGTCCCCCGGTGCTTCCGCCACCCGCCGACGGTCGAATCCACGGGGAAGAATGATAGCGCGGCGGCGGCGGAAACTCCCGGTAAAGAAATTCGGTGGTATAGGACAAGGCTGGCGCAGCCCCCGGCATGGCGGGGACGCGCGGCTGCAGGACGATGGGTTGAGCGCGATGAGCGGCGGGTCACTGCTCGAACTGACCGAGCAAGAGTATCTGCAGATGGAGGAGGCCCTGTCGCAGACGGCGCGGGGCCGCGCCTTCCTGCGCATGCGCGACCGGCGCAGCCGCGTCGTCGCCTCCGACGATTTCCACCGGCTGGTCGACAAGCTGGAAACCCAGGTCGACCGGCTGAGCGGCGCTTCTCCTAGCGCCTTCGCCGCCCTGGCGCCGGGCGAGGACCCGCGCATCCAGCAGGAACTGACCGCCATCACCCAGGTGGTGCGCGAGGCGCGCAGCGACATCGCCGCGCTGAAGGCCACCGACACCGGATCCAACCGGATCGAAGCGGCGACCGGCGAGTTGGACGAGATCGTCGCCGCCACCGAACGCGCGACCACCGACATCCTGAACGCGACGGAGAAGATTCAGGAAATCACCATGTCGATCCCGCGCGACGACGACGATCTGGCCGAACGGATCGACGCGATCGAGGCGTGGTGCATCGAGATCATGACCGCCTGCTCCTTCCAGGACATCACCGGCCAGCGCACCACCAAGGTCGTCAACACCCTGCGCTACATCGAAGAGCGCGTGAACACGATGATCGAAATCTGGGGCGTCGAGCGGCTGGCCGTCGCCCCGGAGCAGCACCATGGCGAGGTCGCCTCGCACCGCAAGATGGGCGACACCCGCCCCGACGCCCATCTGCTGAACGGTCCGCAGCTGGGCGGTCCGGAGGTCAGCCAGGATGCCATCGACGCGCTGTTCGCCAGCGTGCCCGAGGTGGCGGAACGGGCGGAACCGCTGCCGGCCGACGTGGCGCCTTCCCCGCCTCCTCCTCCCCCACCGCCTCCCCCGCCACCCCCTGTCGCGAAGCCGGCCCCGCCCCCGCCTCCGCCTCCCGCCGATCCCGGCGGCGGCGATGGCGGCGGTGCGATCTCCCAGGCCGACATCGACGCCCTGTTCGCGTGACCGGCCATGGCGCAAGACGGCAAATCCCGCATCCGACTGACCCAGGACCAGCTCGACCGAGTGTGCGAGCGCCATGTCCGATTCGCCGAGGGGCGCCCGAACGGTGCCCGCGCCAACCTTCCCTTCTTCGACCTGTCGGGCCTGTCGCTGGCCGGCCGCAACCTGACCGGCGCCCATCTGGCCGGCGCCATCCTGCGCGACGCCGACCTTCGCGGCACGATTCTCGACCATGCGGACCTCTATGGCGCCGACCTGCGCGGGGCCGACCTGTCGGAGGCGCGGCTGTTCCGCACCGACATGCGCGGCGCCAATGTGCGCGGCGCCAAGCTGGACGGCGCCACCATGGTGGAGGTCGACCTGCGCGACGGCAGCATGGTCAACCGCAACAGCGCCGGCGAGCTGAAGGTGGTGGGCTTCGACCCCGGCCCGGCCGACATGGCGTCCGCCCGCCTGACCAACGCCGACATGGCGCGGGCCAAGCTGTCGGGCAGCTTCGCGCGGGCGGCCGATTTCACCAACACCCGGCTGGCCGGCGCCCGGCTGGACCGCACCGACCTGCGCGACGCCAACTTTTCCGGCGCCGACCTGCGCGGGGCGGACCTCAACGGCTCCGACCTGCGCGGGGCCATCCTCGACGGGGCCAGCCTGGACGAAGCCGGGCTGGAGCAGGCGATACGCACCGACGAACAGGCCCATGCCGCCCGGCAGACGCCGCCGCAGGCACCGGCACCCGAACCGGAGCCGGAGGAGACTGCTGCGGCGGCCGAACTGCCGGCCCTGCCGGTGGAGCAGCTGGACGGCATGCTGCGCCAGCACATGATCTGGCTGGGCACCAGCGGCAAGCAGGGATGCCAACTCGACCTGACCGGGCTGAACCTGGAGGGGGCCGATCTGGCGGGCAAGATCCTGACGCTGGCCAAGGGCACCGGTGCCCGGCTTCGCCATGCCCGGCTGAACGGCGCCCAGCTGCAGGCCGCCCAGTTCGACGGCGCCGACCTGCGCTCCGCCGATCTCAGCCGCGCCGACCTGCGCGGGGTGAAGCTGGACCGCGCCATCCTGATCGACAGCCGACTGGACGGTGCCAACCTGGGCATGCTGCTGGTCAGCGCCGGGGCCAAGGTGATGCGGGCCTCGCTGGTGCGGGCGCGGCTGGCCGGCGCGTCGCTGGCAGAGACCAACCTCAAGGGCAGCGACCTGACGCTCGCCGACCTGACCGGCTGCGACCGCTCCTCGGCGGTGCTGGAGGGCGCCATCCTGGAGGGGACGCGGCTGGGCGGCGCCTGACCCGTCCGGCGGATCCTGTCATCCGGCCGGATTTCTTTCGCGAAGCCGTTGAAAGCTTTCAAATTTCCGTCACGATCCGTGCCGGAGATTGCCGCGGCGGCCGCGGACGGCACTGTCCGCAAGAGGCGGTTTCTTCCCTGACCGGGCAGGTGGAGAACTGAAAAAGGGTTGTGCCGTAACGGTTTAGCGGCACGGGTGGGGCTTGACGCCTTGGCGGGCCGGTGGCACGCTGATGCTCAAGCGCGGCGCACCGCGACCATAAGCGCCCGCACCGAATGGGGGAACGTCAACGGTCATGACCAAGTCGGAACTGATCCAACGGCTGGCGGAACGAAATCCGCATCTCTACCAGCGCGACATCGAGAAGATCGTCGGCACCATCTTCGATGAGATCACGGAAGCGCTGGCGCGCGGCGACCGGGTGGAACTGCGCGGCTTCGGCGCCTTCTCCATCAAGAAGCGGGACGCGCGCACGGGTCGCAACCCCCGGACCGGAGAATCGGTTGACGTCGGCGAGAAATGCATTCCTTTCTTCAAGACGGGCAAGCAGCTCCGGGAACGTCTGAACACGGACTGAGCGCCGGGCCGGCCGTCTCTCCCCGCCGCAATTCTGAGGAACCTTCGCTTTGCGCCATATTTCCTGGATCGTCACCCTGCCGGTGGCCCTCGTCGCGATCCTGTTCGCGATCTCCAACCGCGGCATCGTGACCCTGTCGCTGTGGCCGCTGCCCTTCACGCTCGACACCCCGGTCTATCTGGCCGCGCTGGTGGCGCTTCTGCTCGGCTTCCTGGCCGGCGGCTTCATCGTCTGGAACAGCCAGCGCCGCCACCGCCGCCGCGCCCGGCGCGAGAGCAACCGCGTGCTGTATCTGGAGCGCGAACTGAAGGAGGCGCAGGCCCGCGCCGCCGCCGCGGAGAAGCGGCTGGCCGAGAGCACCCGTCCGGTCTCGGGCCCGCTGCCGGGCTCCAGCGGCGGGCTGCCGGTCCCGGCCGCCGAGAACAGCGCGCCGACGGTGCATTGAGGCCGGCGTAACCGGACGTCGTTTTTCCCCTCTCCCAGCCCGTCTCGATACGAGGGGGCCGGGGGTGGTGCCGGTCGGCGGGAGGAGGTCCCATGCGCACGGTCAGCGCCGCCGAGCTTCGGTCCGTCCTGCACCACCGCATGCTGATCGAACGGCTGCGGCAGAGCTTCCGCGCCGGCGTGGAAGCTCCGCCGCCGCATCGCCACCGAGTGGAGACCTACGGGTCCAGCGACGCCACCCTGCTGCTGGCGCCGGCCTGGCAGGTGAACCAGTCGGTCGGCCTGCGGATCGACACCGTCTTTCCCGACAATGCCGGCGGCGACCTGCCGCAGACCCAGGGCGTCTATCTGCTGGCTGACGGCAAGACCGGGGTGCCGCAGGCGCTGCTGGACTCCTCCGCGGCGCTCGCCCGGCGCAGCAGTGCCGCGGCCTCGGCGCTCGCCGCCTCCTATCTGGCGCGGCCGGATGCGGAGCGCCTGCTGGTGGTCGGCACCGGCCCGCTCGCGCTGGAGCTGGTGGAGGCCCACACCGCCGTGCGGACGATCCGCCATGTGCTGGTCTGGGGCCGCGACCTGCAGAAGGCCAAGCGAATCGCCGCCCGTTTCCACCGGCCGAAGTTCCGGATCGAGGCGACCGGCGACCTGGAGGGCGCGGTGCGCGGCGCCGACATCGTTGCCTGCGCCACCGCCGCGCGCGAGCCGCTGATCCGCGGCGACTGGCTGCGGCCGGGCCAGCATCTGGAGCTGCTGGGCGGAGTGACGCCGGAGATGCGCGAGGCCGACGACGGCTGCGTCCGCCGCTCCCGTGTCTTCGTCGATTGCCGCGACCGCACGCCCATGGAGGCCGGCGACATCGCCCAGCCTCTGGCGTCCGGCCTGCTGACCGCGGACGATATCGCCGGCGACCTGTTCGACCTCAGCCGCGGCGAGCGGGCGGGCCGGCGTTTCTACGACCAGATCACCCTGTTCAAGTCGGTGGGCACGGCGCTGGCCGACCTCTGCGCCGCCCAGATGGCGGTGGAGATGATTCTGCACAACGATTCGATCCGCTAGGGACCTGCCGGACAGGTCTGTCCGGCGCCGGGGCCTGCGCCTCCGAAAGACAGGGTTACCGGCGGTTCGTCCTGCGCTACTATTCCGCGATTCTTGCCGCTTGTCCGCCATCCGGCGCGGCGATCCGCAGCTGCGGAAAAGGAACGGCCGCTTGCATGGTTCCGCCTGCCCAGTCATCTGACGAGCCCGCCGGGAGCCCGACTCCGGCTGCGGACATCGTCCATCCCTTCCGCAAGCCGCGGCTGGAGGCGGCCATCGGCTGGCTGGCGGCCTGCGGCTTCCTGTTCCTGGCGCTGGTCACCGCGGTGGTCGGGGTGCAATCGCGGGAGCGGGCGCTGAACGGGGCGCAGGAGCGCGCCGAGTCCGCCGTCCGGGTGCTGGCGGAACATGCGGCCCGCCTGTTCGACGCCGCCGACCTTCTGGTGGAATATGCGGCCCAGGAAACCGCCGGGCGCCCGTGGGACGAGATCGCCCGGTCGCGTGCCCTGTGGGACAAGTTGAACGGCCAGCGCGCCCGCCTGCCCTTCCTGGATGCAATCTGGCTGAACGACGGGGCGGGGCTGTTGCGGCTGACGACGCTGGCCTTTCCGGCGCCCTTTTCCGATGCGTCCGACCGCGATGTCTTCCTGTTCCACAGCCGGGCGACCGGGGTGGGCGATGCCGTGGACCAGCCCCATATCGGCCCGCGCATCATCGGCCGGGTGACCAACAAGGCCACCTTCCTGCTCAGCCGCCGGTTGTCGGAACCGGATGGCCGTTTCCGCGGCATGGCCTCGGTCACCATCGATCCCTCCTATCTGTCGGGCTTCTACAAGGAGCTGGACGTTCCCCACCGGCCGGTGACCATCCTGGTGCGGTCCGGCGATCTCGACGTGCTGGTGCGCGAGCCCGACAATGCCGCCGATCCGGTGCCGCTGTCGGACCTGGCCCGCCGTGCGATCCAAGCGCGGCCGGAGGGAGGGGCGGCGCGCGACGACACGGTCATCGTCGCCCACCGCCGGGTCGACAGCTGGCCGGTGCATGTGGTCGTCCGGCTTGAAACGGCTCCGGTCCTGGCGTCGTGGCACCGGCTGATCGCACCCTATGCCGGGCTGGCGGCGGCGGCGGCGCTGGCGCTGGCGGCGCTGTCGGTCTTCGGCTTCCGGCAGGCGGGCGCCGCCCGGCAGGTGCAGCGCGAACTGGAGCGCCGGGTGGTCGAGCGGACCGCGTCGCTCCAGCGGACCATCGGCGAGCGCGACGCGGCCTTGGCGCAGAAGGATTTGCTGATGCGCGAGGTCAACCACCGCATCAAGAACAGCCTGCAGGTGGTGTCCAGCCTGCTGGGCTTGCAGGGGCAGGCGGTGGGCGATCCGCGGCTGAGCGGCCATCTGCTGGAGGCGGGGCGGCGCGTACAGGCCATCGCCGATATCCACCGGCTGCTCTATCGCGTCGACGACGTCCATTTCATCCCCTTCCACGACTATCTGACCGAGCTGTGCCGGGAGCTGGAGCGTTCCGCCCGGTCCGAAGGGGGGGACTGGCGACTGGATCTGGCGGTGGAGCCGGTGGAGGTGCCGACCGACCACGCCGTGCCGCTGGGCCTGCTCGCCAACGAACTGGTGATGAACGCCATCAAGCATGCCTATCGGCCGCTCGCAGTCGCGGTGTCCGCCGCAGCCGGCGCAGCGGGTGACGGCAACGGTGACGGCCGGCCGGATGGGAGCGGCCGCGACGCCGCCAACGTCATTTCCGTGAGCCTGCGGTCGGGTGGAGACGCGTTGCGCCTGATCGTCGGCGACCGCGGCGTCGGGCTGCCGCCCGACTTCGACTGGCGCCGCAGCCGCAGCCTGGGCATGCGCCTGATCCACACCCTGTCCAAGCAGTTGGGCGCCACCCTGACGGTGGAGAACACCAGCCCCGGCGTGCAGTTCACCATCCACCTGCCGCACCGGCCGGTCCAATCAGGCTCCATATCGTGAAGACCGCCACACGTCATACGCGAGTATGATCGTTTGGGGCAGTTGCATTTCGCTTGCGTCACCCCGGTTATCGTCGGAGGATCATCGCCTCGGCACCGGAGGCGGGGGCTGTTCTGCGCGGTTCGTGTTTGCGCTAACGCGTCAGACGGCTGACCGGCCCGGACCCTGCCGCCGCAACCGGCCCCAAAACGGCTTCCACCGACCGGCTTCCACCAAAACGGCTCTCCAGGGACGACTGACCGTGACCGTCTCAGCCTCTCCGCCCATGAATGCGGGGCCCGGTCTGCGGGCGCCGGCGAACCGCCTGCTGCTGGGCGCCGGCTTCATGCTGCTGTCGGCACTGCTGTTCGGGATCGGCAATTCGGCGGTGCGCTGGGCCTCCACCGTCATGGACCCGCTGGAGGTCGTGTTCTTCCGCAACCTGTTCAGCTTGCTGTGGATGCTGCCCTGGGCGCTGACGGCGGGCGCGCCTGCCTGCCGGTCGGTGCTGGCGGAACGGCGGCTGCGGCCCTACGTGACGCGGGCGGTGACCAGCCTGTGCGCGATGGCCGGCTGGTTCTACGCCATCGCCTATATCCCATTGCCGACCGCGACATCGGTCAGCTTCGCCATTCCGCTGTTCGTCACGGCGGGGGCGGCGCTGCTCCTGGGGGAGCGGGTGCGGTTGCGGCGCTGGGCGGCGGTGTGTGCCGGCTTTGCCGGGGTGGTGATCGTTCTGCGGCCGGGTGCCACGCCGGTCGATCTGGCGTTTCTGGCGCTGTTCGCGCACTGCCTCGCCGCCGCCGCCACCGTGCTGCAGATGCGGATGCTCAGCCGCAGGGACAGCGCGCCGGTCATCGTCACCTTCCTTGGCCTGCTGGTCACCCCGATGGCGCTGGTGCCGGCGCTGTTCGTTTGGACCTGGCCAAGCTGGAGCGTGCTGGGCGCGCTGGCGCTTCTGGGCGGGCTGCTGACTGCGGGCCAGCTGGCGATGACGAAGGCGCTGTCGCTGGCCGAATCCTCGGCGATGATGCCCTACGATTACGCCCGGCTGCCCTTCACCGCGTTCGTGGCGTGGCTCGCCTTCGGCCAGACCATGGATGTGTGGGGCTGGGTGGGCGCGCTGGTGATCGCCGGTTCGGCGCTCTACACCATGCACCGCGACGCGGCGGACGGGCGCAAGGCGGCAGGCAAAACCGCAGGGGCGGCGGCCGGTTAGCCGGTCTGTTCGGTTTCACCGCCGGCCGTCTCGGCGCGCAACGTCTGCTTTGCGCGGGTCCAGTGCGCCGGGGTCAGGTTGGCGCGCACCGTCTGGACGGCGGCGGCCAGCACCGCGGCATCGTCGGTGAAGCCGGCAATCAGCAGCCAGTCGGGCAGGGCATCCACCGGCAGCACGAAATAGGCCAGTGCGGCCAGAAGGATCCCCTTCGCCCGGTAGGGCGTTGCCGGATCGGTCGCGCAGAAATAGGCGGCCAGCAACTCTTCCAGGAAGGGAATGCGGTGCAGGTTGGCGCGCAGCTTCGGCCAGAAGCGGCCGCGGACCAGCCGCTCGTCCTGCTCGACCCGCTCGGGATCGGGAATCGTCAACTCGGTGCCGGTGGGAACGGATGCTGTCATGGACGCTGAAACCCTCCGGGATCTGGTCCCTTCTTGAGAAAACCGCCGGCATCGCGGCCGGCGCGGATCGTCACCCCATGCGCTCCGACCATACGGTGTGGTATGGTGGGGCGGCCATCTGGTAAACAAAGCCATCCGGCAAACAACAAGTGCGATCACAGCCTGTTGGACACAAGGCCGGCGCCCCGCATGGACCGGCCGCAATTAAGGAGGAGATGCCATGAACATCCAGGGTCTGTCCGCCATCGTCACCGGCGGCGCCTCGGGCATGGGGGCGGCGACGGCGCGTCATCTGGCCGGGCTCGGCGCCAAGGTGACCGTGCTGGACGTCAACGAGGACGCGGTGCTGAAGACCGCGCACGAGATCGGCGGGCTGGGCCTGGTCTGCGACGTCACCGACGGCGCCTCTGCCGAGCGGGCGATCGATCAGGCGCGCTCCGCCCATGGGCCGGCCCGCATCGCAGTGAATTGCGCCGGCATCGCGCCTGCCCAGCGCATTGTCGGCCGCGACGGCCCGATGCCGCTGGAGAATTTCCGCTCGGTGATCGAGGTGAACCTGATCGGCAGCTTCAACATCCTGCGGTTGGCGGCGGCCGACATGGCGAAGCTGGACCCGCTGGACAGCGGCGAGCGCGGCGTGATCGTCAACACCGCCTCCGTCGCCGCCTATGAGGGTCAGATCGGGCAGGCCGCCTATGCCGCGTCGAAGGGCGGCATCGTCGCCCTGACCATCTGCGCGGCGCGCGACCTCGCCCGCAACGGTATCCGCGTGATGACGGTGGCCCCTGGCCTGATCGGCACGCCGATGCTGCTGAACATGCCGCAGGAGGTGCAGGACAGCCTCGCCGCCACCGTTCCCTTCCCCAAGCGCTTCGGCAAGCCGGAGGAGTACGCCCGCCTCGTCCAGCACATCCTGGAGAACGAGATGCTGAACGGCGACGTCATCCGCCTGGACGGTGCCATCCGCATGGCGCCGCAGTAAGGATCGCGGGCGCGGTCCAAGGAGCGGCCCCGCACCGGGGCCGTTCCTTCGCTTCCTGAAACCTCAGCTTTCGGCAACGGCGGCTTCGTCCGCCCGCTCCGCCTCGCCCAGCAGGTCGATCAGCAGGGTGGTGCAATGCTGGAGCCGCTGGTCGGCGGTCGCGGTCGCCATGTCGCGGCCGGTCTGCTCCTGCCAATCCTGCAGCATCAGCGCCAGATGTTTCCGGACGTGGTCTTCCCTATCCAGTCGCCGCGTCGCCATGTCGCCTCCCGTCTTCGCTCCGGTCGAACCTGCCGTCAATCCATTCGGTGCCCGCCTGATCCGGCGGGGCACCCTTTGTGTAGCCTCAAACTGGGTAGCCGTCGCCTCCATCAACAGTCAGAGCCCAAGATGGTCACAGGCGGACCGGCATCGTCCGCGCAGGCTTCCGACGTGCAATCTGCCTATGAACTGTTGGAAAGCCGGGACCGCCAAGCCCATGTTAGCGCCATCATCGAGGAGGCAACCATGAGCACCACAAGCAACGGCGTCAGCAGGACGGGATTGCCGACCCGCCGCTTCGGCACCACCGACATGGCGATCACCCGCGTCGGCTTCGGCGCCTGGGCGATCGGCGGGCCGGATTGGGCCGCCGGCTGGGGCGCGCAGGACGACAGCCAGTCGGTCACCGCCATCCGCCATGCGGTGGAGCGCGGCATCAACTGGATCGACACCGCCGCCGTCTACGGCCTTGGCCATTCCGAGGAGATCGTGCGGCGCGCCCTGGCCGAGATTCCGGAAGCCGAGCGCCCCTATGTCTTCACCAAATGCGGTCTGGTGTGGGACGAATCCGACCGCAAGGCGATGCCGTGCCGGATCGGCAAGCCCGACAGCATCCGCCGCGAACTGGAAGCGTCGCTGAAGCGGCTGGGCGTCGAGCGCATCGACCTCTACCAGATGCACTGGCCGGCCGAACATGAGGCGGTCGAGGAGTATTGGCAGACCTTGCTGGACCTGAAGACGGAAGGCAAGGTCCGCGCCGTTGGCCTGTCCAACCACAACGCCGCCCAGCTGGAGGCGGCGGAGCGGCTGGGCCATGTCGACACCCTGCAGCCGCCCTTCTCGGCGATCCGCCGCGACGTGGCGGCGTCGGAACTGCCCTGGTGCCTGTCGCACCAGACCGGCGTCATCGTCTACAGCCCGATGCAGGCCGGCCTGCTGACCGGCCGCTTCACGGCGGAGCGGGCGAAGGCCCTGCCGGCCGACGACTGGCGGTCCAGCAACGCCAACTTCACCGGCGAGGCGCTGGAGCGCAACCTGGCGCTGGCGCAATCCTTCGGCCCGATCGCCGAGCGGCACAACACCACCATCGCCGCCGTCGCGGTGGCCTGGGTGCTGTCCTGGCCGGCGATCACCGGGGCCATTGTCGGCGCCCGCACGCCGGCCCAGGTTGATGGCTGGCTGGACGCCGCCACCCTGACCCTGACGCCGGAGGATCTCGACGAAATCGCGGATTCCATAGCCCGGACCAGGGCGGGCAGCGGCCCGTCCCATCCCGCCAGCGCCTGATATCGACCGGTTCGACCATAAGAGGAAAGGCAACCGCTTCATGACCGATGCAACGGTGCGTGCCAAACTGCTGGGCCTGCCCGGCAGCCTGCGCAGCAACTCCAACTCGCTGGCCGTCCTGCGCGGGCTGCAGGACGCCCTGCCGGCCGGCGTCAGCATGGACATCCGCGACCTGCGCCTGCCGCTCTACGACCAGGACATCGACACCCCCGACGCCCCGGCGGAGGTCCAGGCCTTCCGTCAGGCCATCGCCGAGGCCGACGGGCTGGTCATCGTCACGCCGGAGTACAATTACGGCATGCCGGGCGTGCTGAAGAACGCGCTCGACTGGGCATCGCGCCCCTACGGCAAGTCGGCGCTGGTGGGCAAGCCGGTGCTGGTCATCTCCAACTCCCCCGCCTTTACCGGCGGCGTGCGCGCGCACCAGCAGGTGAACGACACGCTGCTGGCGATCCCGGCCAAGCTGATCGGCGGCGCCCAGGTGGTCATCGGCAGCGTCGGCGAGAAGATCAAGGACGGCAAGCTGGCCGACGAGGCGGTGCTGAAGTTCGCGCTGGGCGCCATCGACAAGGTGGTTGCGGCGGCCGGGAAGTGACGGATCGGAGGTGCCGGGTGTCTTCGCCGCCATGGTGCCCGGAACCTCGCCGATGATGGGCTGTTGCCTTCTCTTGAAAGAAATGTAAGTGTTTCTTTCAAGAGAAGGAGGTGTGCCATGACCTCTCAGGTGCAGGCGACCAGGGCTCCCGCGGCGGCTTCCGTCGTCACCAAGGCGGTGCTGCGGGCGGCGGAGCAGTTGCGCGTTTCCAACAGCGTGCTGGCAAAGGTTATCGGCGTGTCCGAACCGACGCTGTCGCGCATGCGGACCAAGGACCTGCCCTTGTCCGAGCGCAGCAAGGAATTCGAACTGGCGCTTTTGTTCATCCGGCTCTACCGCTCGCTCGACAGCATCGTCGGCGGCGAGGCGGAGGTCGCCGCGGCGTGGCTGCGGAACGACAACCGGGCGCTGGGCGGCAAACCGCTGGAGCAGATCCAGACCATCCCCGGACTGATGAATGTCATCGCGTATCTGGACAGCCGACGCGCTGTCGTCTGAGCGGCGCCCGCTGGCGGGCGAGGCGTGGCGGCTGGTCGAGGCGCAGCACAAGGTCTCCACCCTCAAGCTGGTCGACGACTGGGAGGAGCAGGGGCTTCTGGAAGAGCTACTGGAGCAGACCAAGCCACCGGTGCCCGCCGGTTGCCGGGGGCTGCACTTCCTGCTGTCGTCTCCCTTCCGCTACGATGCGGAGTATCCGGTCGGATCGCGTTTCCGCCGGGCAGGGCGGACGCCCGGCGTCTTCTATGCCGCGGAGGCGGTGGCGACCGCCGTGGCCGAACTGGCCTTCTACCGGCTGCTGTTCTTCGCGGATTCCCCCGATACGCCGCTGCCGGCCAATCCGGGCGAATACACGGCCTTCTGCGTCCTTTATGGAACCGATGGCGGGCTGGACCTGACGGCGGAGCCGCTGAACGAGGATGGTGCCCGCTGGACCCATCCCACCGATTACGCGGCGTGCCAGGAACTGGCCGACACGGCGCGGGCGGCGGGCGTCCAGGCCATCCGTTATGCGTCGATCCGTGATCCTCGGGGAAGCGCCAATCTGGCGCTGCTGGACTGTGCGGTGTTCCGCAAGCCGGAGCCGATGGCTTGGCAGAGCTGGCGGCTGTTCCTGCGCCGCGACAGCGTGCAGGCCCTGTGCGAATTCCCGCACCAGACCCTGCATTTCGAAAAATCCGGCTTCAACGACCCGCGCCTGTAAAGTCGGGTCCGCCCTGCAAAGGAAAACGGGCGCGGGAGAGCCGCCGGCCCTCCCGCAATCCCCAAAACTTACCCGATCTTCTGCTTGGCCATCGCGCCCAGGCGCAGACGGAGCGCGTTCAGCTTGATGAAGCCTTCCGCGTCCTTCTGGTTGTAGACGCTGTCCTGCTCGAAGGTCACATAGTCCATGCGGTACAGCGAGTTGGGCGACTTGCGGCCGACGACCGTGACGTTGCCCTTGAACAGCTTCAGGCGGACCGTGCCGTTGACCAGCGACTGGGTCTGGTCGATCAGCGCCTGGATGGCCAGACGCTCCGGGCTCCACCAGTAGCCGCAATAGATCAGCTCGGCGTAGCGCGGCATCAGCTCGTCCTTCAGGTGGCCGGCGCCACGGTCGAGCGTGATGCTCTCCATCGCGCGGTGCGCCACCAGCAGGATGCTGCCGCCCGGGGTCTCGTAGACGCCGCGCGACTTCATGCCGACATAGCGGTTCTCGACCAGGTCGAGGCGGCCGATGCCGTTCTCGCCGCCCAGGCGGTTCAGCTCGGTCAGCAGGGCCGCCGGCGACAGCGCCTTGCCGTCGATGGCGACCGCGTCACCGTTCTTGAACTCGACCTCGATGTAGGTCGGGGTGTCCGGCGCCTTTTCCGGGGCGACGGAGCGGGTGTACATGTCCTCGTCCGGCTCGACCCACGGATCCTCCAGCGCCTTGCCCTCGTACGAGATGTGCAGGAGGTTGGCGTCGGTGGAGTAGGGGGCCTCGCCGCGCTTGTCCTTCGCGATCGGAATCTGGTTCTTCTCGGCGTAGTCCAGCAGCGTGGTGCGGCTGTTCAGGGTCCACTCGCGCCACGGCGCGATGACCGTGATGTCCGGGCGCAGGGCGTAGTAGCCCAGCTCGAAGCGGACCTGGTCGTTGCCCTTGCCGGTGGCGCCATGGGCGACGGCGTCGGCGCCGACCATGTTGGCGATCTCGATCTGGCGCTTGGCGATCAGCGGCCGGGCGATCGAGGTGCCGAGCAGGTAGGTGCCTTCATAGAGCGTGTTGGCGCGGAACATCGGGAAGACGAAGTCCCGCACGAATTCCTCGCGCAGATCGTCGATGAAGATGTTTTCCGGCTTGATGCCCAGAAGCTCGGCCTTCTTGCGGGCGGGCTCCAGCTCCTCGCCCTGGCCGAGGTCGGCGGTGAAGGTCACCACCTCGCAGGAATAGGTCTCCTGCAGCCACTTCAGGATGACTGAGGTGTCGAGGCCGCCCGAATAGGCGAGCACCACTTTCTTGATCTGTTTGCCGGACGCGCCGCTCATGGGACTGCTCTTGCAGTAGAGAAAGGTAAGGCCGCGACCGTACGGCCTTTCCCGCCCACCTTCAAGCCCCGCGGGCGCCGGTCGGGCGCCGATCGGCTACGGGGAACGCCTACTCGATCTTCTCGCCGGCGTAGGTGCCCCAGAAATCGGCGCGCTTCATCCAGCCGCGATAGCCTTTCAGCTCCACCTCGCACCAGTCGTCGCGGCATTTCTTCAGCGATCCGATGACGCCCGGCTCGGCCCGCGCCACCACCGCGCTGTCGCTGCGCGGCGCCTCGTGCACGGTGCGGGTCTGGCCGACGATCAGGACGCCGCGGCGGCCGGACAGCGCGCTCTGGTGCACCCAGCCTTCCGCCCCCTCCCAGTCGCGGATGCGGCGCCAGGTATCGAATTCCTGGATGATCTCCACCGGCATGTCCTTGCGCCGGAAGACCCATTCGATGGGGTAGCTGCCGTTGGGACCGGAACGGAGATTCACCTCGCCGACGCGCACGGTGACGAAGCGGGGGATCGGCAGGCCCGACGCATGGGTGGGGTCCTTGCGATTTTCGGGGCGATTCTCCGTGCCTTTCTCCGCGGCCCAGGCCGTGCCGCCGCAGACCGTGCTGCCGCAGGCCGCGCCCAGCCCCATCATCAGGGCCAGCATGGCGAGGACGGAGCGGCGGACGAGCATGACGGCACCGGTGTTGGCGGAAGGGAGCGGCGAAATCGGGCCGCACTATAGAGACCACCCGTTCGATAGGGCAAGCGCCGCCACCCCCAATCGGAGGATGCGATCCAACCGCCGGGCGTCCTGCCGCAGGACGGGCATTCGCGACGGACTTCTGGACAGTCCAACGACTGCTTGGTATGGCAACCAGGGACCGGAACAGCCACGCAGGACCATGAGATGCGGGCGGGCCGGGGCAAGGGAGGACCAGCACCGATGACCGACAAGAAGAAGCCGCTCGTTGTCGTCACCCGCAAGCTGCCGGACGTCATCGAGACGCGGATGATGGAGCTGTTCGACACCCGGCTCAATCCGGACGACATTCCGCTGACCCCCGCCCAGATGCAGGAGGCGATGGCCGTCGCCGAGGTCCTGGTGCCCACCGTCACCGACCGCATCGACCGCGCATTGATCGAGTCCGCGGGATCGCAGCTGCGGCTGATCGCCTCCTTCGGCACCGGCGTCGACCACATCGACCTGAAGGCGGCGCGCGAGCGCGGCATCATCGTCACCAACACCCCCGGCGTCCTGACCGAGGACACGGCCGACATGACCATGGCGCTGCTGCTGGCCACCGCGCGGCGCGTGGCGGAAGGCGAGCGGCTGGTCCGCTCCGGCCAGTGGACCGGCTGGGGCCCGACCACCATGCTGGGCCACCGCATCAGCGGCAAGCGGCTGGGCATCCTCGGCATGGGCCGCATCGGCTCGGCCCTGGCGCGCCGGGCGCGCGCCTTCGGCATGTCGATCCACTACCACAACCGCCGCCGCGTCCATCCCGAGCTGGAGCAGGAGCTGGAGGCGACCTACTGGTCCAGCCTGGACCAGATGCTGGCGCGGATGGACATCGTGTCGATCAACTGCCCGCACACGCCGGCCACCTACCATCTGCTGTCGGAACGCCGGCTGAAGCTGCTGCGGCCGCATTGCTACATCGTCAACACCTCGCGCGGCGAGGTGATCGACGAGGTGGCGCTGACCCGCATGCTGTCGAAGGGCGAGATCGCCGGCGCCGGCCTGGACGTGTTCGAGCATGAGCCGGCCGTCAACCCGAAGCTTCTGCGGCTGGACAACGTCGTCCTGCTGCCGCACATGGGCTCCGCCACCATCGAGGGGCGCATCGACATGGGCGAGAAGGTGGTGATCAACATCAAGACCTTCATCGACGGCCACACCCCGCCCGACCGCGTGCTGGAAGCGCTTCTATAAGGGGGAGGGTAAGGGCAAGCGGCGCTTTGTCGGCTGTCATTCCCCCGAAGGCGGAACTCCAGCTTGCCCTTTGAATTCCTTAACGACATGCCTGAATCCCCGCCTTCGCGCTACGGCGTGCACATATCTCGCATCTGCGAAAGAACAGCAGCCTTCGGCTGCGAATAGCCCTTCTCCCCTTGCGGGAGAAGGGTTGGGATGAGGGGTGCGATCGGCTGGAAGCCGGTGGAAACCAGATCTGCTCCCCTCACCCCAACCCCTCTCCCGCAAGGGGAGAGGGGCTTCCCTCAATGCCAAGCTGCACAATTTTCCGCAAGTGCGAGATGTGTGCATCCCGTAGCGCCTTCGCGGGAATGACGGCCTAAGCACAGAGATGCGTGCTGCCGTCGAGTGGCCGAGGCGAACGGCCAAGGCTCCGTCAGGACGCGGAGGTTTCCAGCGCCGGCACGTCCTGCAACTCCGCCTCCAGCCTGGCCTTGGCGGCGGCGGCGAGTTCCTCGTCGGCCTGGATGCGGCTCATGTCCTCCGGCGTCACCGCACCGGCGGCGATCACCAGCTCGGCGAAGTCCGACAGATAGACGCTGCCCTTCACCGTGCGCTGGACCAGCACATTGCGCTTGTCCTCCGCATCGCGCTTGCGCTTGACGAAGCCCAGCACCGACAGCCGGTCCAGCGCGCGGGTCACGGCGGGCTTGGAGATGTTCAGCAGGGATGCGAGGCCGCGCACGGTGTGCGGCGGATCGGTCAGATAGACTTGGAGCAGGATCGCCAACTGTCGCGCCGACAGGTCCGGCCCGTCCTGGCGAACGCTGGCGACCAGCGCCGTGCGCCACAACCCAAGCGCCTTCAGGTTCCGTGCCATGCCTCCCCCCGGAAAGCCGCGCCCGGCTCCGCAACCGGAGCACGCGCCGCGAAGTGTCGCCTACCCGAACGATGCAGGCAAGAGATTCGCGTTCCCCGGGCAGGAGAAGCCACGCGGCCGGCCGCCCTACTTCCCCTCGCGCTTCAACAGCAGCGGCTTGGCCGTGCCGGTGACCAGCACATTGCCTCCAGCCAGCGGGACCATGGTCAGGCTGAAGCCGGCCGACACAGGCGCGAGGCTGACCGCCTGCTTCGCCGCGTTGGGGGCGGCGGCGACACCGGCCGCCTTGACCTCCTTCGTATCGAAAGGGGCGTCCTCACCCTGGCCGGCGACGTCATAGCCGTCGCACTCGCTGCCGACGCAGATGCTGGTGGCGTCGATGCGGGCCTTGCCGGCGGGGCCGCTGAAGGGCGTGTCCTCCGCACCGCCGGTCCAGCTCCAGTTGCCGCGCAGCCAATCGGGAAGGCGGGTGTCCTTCTGGAGTTCCAGGTTGTCGGTGATCAGCCCGATGCTGCCGCCCAGCCCCTGGGCGGCCACCGCCTCGGCGATGCGGCGGGCCTCGGCGGTGCCGATGGCGTAGCGGCCGGCGATCTGCGGCGTCCAGCCAGTCACCGCCCCATCCACCGCGGCGCGGAGACGGTCGCCCCAGCCCGGCGCGATCCAGCGCGGGTTGCTCCAGCCGGCGGCATCCTTGACCAGCGCCGCCAGTTCCGGCGCGTCGGCGAGGAACAGGCGCGGATCGACCGCCGATTTGATGCGGTCGATGCCCATCTGGCGGTATGTCGCGAAGCGGATGGTGCCGGTGCGGTTGGACGCGGCCTCCAGCATCGGGGCGAGCAGATCGTCCACCGCCTTCCAGGCGGGGGAGGCGAGCAGGGCGTTGTCGTCCGGACAGGCGGGATGGGCGCCGAAATTGTCGCGGCTGCTGCCGTAGAGCGGCTCCATCGCCTTCCAGGCCGCCGCGCCGCGCCGCTCCATCACCGAGCAGGGCCACGCCATCTCGACATCGTCGCCGACCACCCGCAAAGCGGTGAGGAAGCCCTCGTCGGTCGTCAGGTCGACACCCGACGCGGTCTCGCGCGAATAGGGATCCTCGATGCCCTCGATTGCTTCGCGCAGCAGGGCGTCGGCCTTGGCGCGGTCGGGGGAGGGGCCGAAGCGTAGCGCATAGGCGGTCCACGCCTTGCCCAGCCCGCCGCGGATCTCGGACAGCCGCTTGCCGGCGCCGGCCGGGTCGGCGGCGATGCCCTCGACGATGGACGACAGCGCGGCGACCGCCTTGGGCACCGACTCGGCCAGCGCGGTGCGCCGGGCGTCGAGGACCGGAGCGAGGCAGGTGGCGACGGACGAGCCTACCGTGGCGCACTGGTTGCGCTGGGCCAGCCATGCCTTCTGCTCCGCCCGCAGCCGCTCGCGGTCGGCAGCGCCGGACAGGGCCAGCAGAGTCTTGTAGGCGTCGGCGATCTCACTGTCGGCATCGGCCAGCTTAGGATCGGCGCAGATCGCCTTTTCCACCGGCGTGGAGGCCGCCTTGCAGTCGAAGGACGGCTGCGCGTGGGCGGTTCCGCCCGCGACCATGACCGAAAGGGCAAGCGCCGCGCCGGCGAGCGCCATCCGTCCATGCGGCGGTAGCGTCAGGCGGATCGACGGTCCCGTAAGGTCCAGCTGGCCCATCATGTCTCCCTGGGATTGTGGCCCGGGAAAGATACGGAATCCGCCGCGGTTTGTCCCGTCCCAGGGCAGGAAGATCTTGGGGCAGGAAGATCTTGGGGCAGCAAGATCTCGGGGCAGCAAGATCTCAGGGCAGGAAGGCGACGGTGACGGCGGCGAAATGGCAGCTGGCGGCGGCCAGCACCAGCAGGTGCCAGACGGCGTTGTTGTAGGGCATCCGCTCCATCAGGTGGAAGACGACGCCGACGGTGTAGATCAGACCTCCGGCAACCAGCAGCCACAGCGCGGGCGCCGACAGCACCGACCCCAGCGGCTCCAGCGCGGTGACGATCGCCCAGCCCAGCCCGAGATACAGCGCCAGCCCGAGCCGGTGGAATCGTCCGGGGAAGCGCAGCTTCAGCGCCGCCCCGAAGGCGGCCCCGCCCCAGACGGCGCCGCCCAGCACGACGCCCTGGCCCAGCCCCAGCGTGAAGGGGGTGTAGGTGCCGGCGATCATCACGAAGATCATGGCATGGTCGACCCGCCGCAGCAGGGCCTTGCCGAAGCCGGGCCGGGCGAGGTTGTAGGCGGCCGACGCGGTGAGCATGCCGACCAGCCCCAGCCCGTAGACCGCCAGGGCCAGAGCCGTCCGGGTGGGTACTGCGTCGGAGAGGACCGCGGCATTCAGCAGCCAGACGAATCCAGCGATCCCTGCCGTGACGCCGACGGCATGAACGACCGCATCCGCCCGCCGCTCGCCGACGCTGTAGACGGGAAACTGGTCGGCATCCGGCATCGGCACACCACCTCGATCGACGCGTGGAGGGAAGGCGGCCGCCGGAAAGGGGCCTGGCGTCGAACATGGTGTGCCTGCCGCACCTGCGCCACCATCCGATGGTGGGGTGCGGACGTGGTGTGTTTGGGCCAACCGCTTATGCGGGAAGATGCGGCTGGCTTCCCGGCGCCGTGACTTGGTAGCTTTACTTGGCGTCGTTATTCGGCGGCGTAGGCGATGGTCTCCGGCGCGCGATGGCGCGGCATCGGCTCCGACAAAGTGGCGGCCTTGCGGAAGTAGCAGAGCGCATAGACGCGGACGCAGCCGGTGAGGTTGTCGCAATCCTGGCGTTCGGCATCGATCTTCGACACCAGTTCGCTCATCGTCATGTGCTCGCGGGTGCAGATTTCCTCCAGCGACTCCCACTCCACCGGCATCAGCTTCATGCTGGTCCGCTTGCCGTTCACCCTGATGTTGCGCATCTGCATGTGGGAGCCCTCCGTTGCTGGTGCATAAACAGGTATGCGAAACCGCTGCGACCTTGCTGTGAAGTTTTTCACAGGCGAGAGAACGAGGGAGGGGCTGGACACGTTACAGGAGCAGCGGACAGCCGGACGGATGCCGGCCCGCTCCATCGGATCGGAGGTGGCGATGACCCGACATAATGCCCTGCGTTCCATCATGGAAGAAGCCGCCGCAGCGCGTTCGGCCCTGTGCGAGAACGAACTGGTCATCCGCCTGGACAACATCCTGTCCATCGCGCGGGCGGCACTGGAGGAGGAGGGAGAGGACGAAATGCCGCAGCCCGCCCAAAGTGTCCGCCGGACCACCTGCCCAAAAAAAACCGCCGCTAACCCATTGGATTAGCGGCGAGTTGAACAGGGAGGCTTCACGTCTGGGAGACGCTGGGTCCGAGGACCCAACCCCGGAGGGGAGACCTCCGGGACGAAACATCGGGTGCTGCGTCGCAGCATCCAACGGTCAAAATTTGACCATTCCGCTGCCAACTTTCCAGGCACAAATGAATAAATCTACCATGCAAGCCACGCATGGCTAGAAAGGTCCCTTAGAAGGCTAATAAAAATGCCGAAATCGGCTGGGCCACCCCCGAAAGATGGTGCGGCGCAGTCGATTTCGGCAACTCTCTTGCAAACTGTCGGAAAGCGCCCCGGATCAGAACGGGGTTTCTGCCACTTTTTTAACCAGGAAGTCGCGGAAGACCGCGATGCGCTTGGAATGGCGCAATTCTTCGGCATAAACGAAGTAGGCATCGACCTTCGGGCCGTCGACGTCCGGCAGGACGCGGGTCACGTCCTTGGAGAAGCTGTCGACCAGGAAGTCGGGCAGCGCGCCGATGCCCAGCCCGCTCTCCACCGCGCGGTAGATGGCGTAGACGCTGTTGACCTGCAGGATCGGCTTCCGGCTGGGCGAGGGATCGCCCATTTCCATGATCCAGTTGACGTTGGGGATCGGCGCCCGCACGTCCGGCGGATAGGTGATCAGGTCGTGGCTGTCCAGCTCGGCCAGCGTCTTGGGCGTACCCTTCTTCTTCAGGTAGCTCTGGCTGGCATAGAGATGGAAGCGGATCGACATCAGGTGCCGCTGGATCAGGTCGGGCTGGCGCGGCGTGTTCATGCGGATGGCGATGTCCGCCTCCCGCATCGCCAAGTCCAGCTCGTCGTCGTCGATCAGCAGCGTCAGCTGGATGTCGGGGTAGATCGACATGAATTCGTTGATGCGCGGCGTCAGCCAGGTCGATCCGAAGGCGACCGTCGTCGTCACCCGCAGCGGACCCTTGGGATGCTCCCGGCTTTCGGTCAGCATCGCCTCGGTCATCGACAGCTTGGCGAAGACGTCGCGGGCGGTGCGGTGAAGCAACTCGCCCTGTTCGGTCAGGATCAGCCCGCGGGCGTGGCGGTGAAACAGCGGAACGCCCAGGCTTTCCTCGAGCGCGCTGATCTGGCGGCTGACCGCCGACTGGCTGAGGTTCAACGTCTCGCCGGCGTGCGTGAAGCTGCCGGCTTCGGCCACCGCGTGGAAAACCCGCAGCTTGTCCCAATCCATCATGCTGTCCCGCCCCGGTGCGCAGCCGCCCGGAGCCTCCCATTATCTTGAGGACGGCGCATGGCCGCCATGCATGTTTATAGCGGGAACGCGCCCGGAACGCACGCTCTACCGAAAGGGACTCGCACGAAAATTAATCATGATCGCCGGAATTATTCTCATCCGAAGTCTCAGCGATCCGGAGATATCCGTAGAATGGATAGGGCTGTTGCCGATGCTCGGAAACGGTCGGCGGACTGCTTGACCCAGTTTTGCTAATCCGCCGCACCCGTCAGGGCGGCGCTAATCCGCCGCATCGGTCAGCGCGGCCGTCTTGACCGTTGCGCCGCGGGAATCCCCTTCGGCCACGGCCGACTTGCCGCCGCCGATGTGCCCGCTGATCTCTTCGCCGGCATCGGCGGGCAGGCGCCAGAAGGGCAGGCTGGAGGCGCAGGCCATCAGCCCCACCGTCAGGAAGGCCGGGACGAAGGACGCCGGGGTCAGGACGCCGCCGCTCCACTGCACGGTCAGGTGCAGCGCCGTGGCGCCGACGGCGACGCCGAGGCTCAGCGACAGCTGCTGCATCACGCTGGCCAGCGTGTTGGCCCGGCTGGTCATCGCCTGCGGCACCTCGGCATAGCTCAGCGTGTTCATGCCGGTGAATTGCAGCGAGCGGAAGAAGCCGCCCAGCAGCAGCGCGGCCAGGATCACCAGATGCGGCGTGTCGGGGCGGAAGGCGCCGTAGCCGGCCAGGATGACGCCGCTGACCAGCGCGTTCAGCGTCAGCACCAGACGGAAGCCGAAACGGCGCAGGATCGGGCCGGCCAGCGCCTTCATCGTCAGCGCTCCGGCGGCTCCGGCGAAGGTCAGGGCGCCCGACTCGAAGGCGGTCAGGCCGAAGCCGATCTGCAGCATCACCGGCATCAGGAAGGGGACGGCGCCGATGCCGATGCGGAAGAGCGTGCCGCCCAGCACCGAGGCGCGGTAGGTCGGCAGCCGGAACAGCGACGGATCCAGCACCGGCCGCACCACCCGCCGGGCATGGCGCAGATAGGCCAGCGTCGCCAGCAGCGCCGCCCCCAGCAGACCCGCCACGGCATAGGCCGGCAGCAGGTCGCGCCCGACATTCTCGAAACCGAACATGAAGGCGGCCAGCGCGATGGAGCTCCACAGGAAGCCGCGGGCGTCGAAGGGATCGCGCTGCTCCTCCTTCAGGTTGGGGATCAGCGCCAGAACCAGCGCGATGCCGATCAGCCCGATCGGCACGTTGATGAAGAAGATCCAGCGCCAGGAGGCGTAGGTGGTGATCGCGCCGCCCACCAGAGGCCCTAGCGCCGGGCCGATCAGCGCCGGCAGGGTCATCCGCGCCATGGCCGTCACCAGCTGGTCCTTGGGCACCGTGCGCAGCAGGATCAGCCGGCCGACCGGTACCATCATCGCCCCGCCGATGCCCTGGACGATGCGGGCGGCGACCAGCTCCGCCAGCCCGTTCGACAGGCCGCAGGCGATGGAGCCCAGCGTGAAGACGCCGATGGCGCTGGCGAAGACGGTGCGTGCGCCATAGCGGTCGGCCGCCCAGCCGCTGACCGGCAGGAACACCGCCAGCGCCAGCATGTAGGAGGTCATCGCCAGACTGAGCCGCAGGGGATCCTCGCCCATCGACCGCGCGATCGCTGGCAGCGCGGTGGCGATCACCGTCGCGTCGAGATTCTCCATGAACAGGGCGCAGGCGATGATCAGCGGGGTGACGCGCGACATGACGGACCGTCAGGCAGGGAGCGGAACCCTACGAATGTGAGTCGTTCCGCCGCCATGACCATCGCGCGTGCGAAAGCCCTGCCATGCGTAAGCCGGAACTTGCGGCTCGTTCAGCGGCCGGATTCAGCGCCCCGTGAACACCGGCTTGCGCTTCTCCAGGAAGGCGCGGTAGCCCTCGCGGAAGTCTTGCGTGCCGAAGCAGCGGTAGCATTCGGCGATTTCGGCCTCGGTCAGCGGCGCCGGGTCGGACAGGCGGCGGACATAGCGCTTGTGCAGGGTGGCGGCCAGCGGCGCGCCGGCGGCGATGCGCTGGATCGTGGCGGCGATCTCCGCCTCGAAGCCCTCATCCGGGACGACCCGGTGGACGAGGTTCTTGTCCTTGGCCTCCGCCGCCCCGAAGACGCGGCCTTCCAACAGGATCTCCATCGCCGCCGGGCCGCCGGCGACATCGGCGACCAGCTTCAGCTCCGTCGGCCCCATGGAAATGCCGAGCCGGCTGACCGGCACGCCGAAGCGGCTGCTCTCCGAACAGACCCTGAGGTCGCAGGCCAGCGCCACCGCCAAGCCGATGCCGCAGCAGGGGCCGTCGATCGCGGCCAGCACCGGGTGGCGCAAGGCCCGCAGTCCGTCCAGCCCCTCGTCCATCAGGTCGCCATAGTCGGCGCCTTGTTCGGGGCTGTTGCGCTCGCTCTCGAACTCCGAGATATCGGCGCCGGGGGAGAAGGTGCGGGAGCCGGTGGAGCCGGGGCCGCCGCGCATCACCACGACACGGGTTCCGTCGTCGGCCTCCAGATCCCTCAGGTGGCCGATCAGGGCGTGCCACATAGGCTTGTCGAAGGCGTTCAGCTTGTCCGGGTTGGACAGGGTCAGGGTCGCGACCGCTCCATCGCGGGTCAGGGTGATGGTGCCGGCCATGCCGCAATCTCCATCCGTTGCCGTATGGCCGCACACCATAGCGCCCCGCCGAAGGGACGCAAGACGCCCGGTGCCGCAGCGCCGCAAAGAGAGAGCAGGCCGTGGCGAAAAAAGTGAGGGTACGGTGAATTTTCCTCTTGCGGCGGCGGCCGTGTTTCCGTAGAAAGCGGCTCCCGGACGACGGGAGCGCGGGCGTAGCTCAGGGGTAGAGCACAACCTTGCCAAGGTTGGGGTCGAGGGTTCGAATCCCTTCGCCCGCTCCAGTTCTCCGGTGGAAAAGCGAAGACCTAAGGGCCGGGCGGCAACGCACCGGCCCTTCGCTTTTTCGGCCTCCGCTTTTTTGGCATTCATTGTCCGGAAACACCGGGCATCCCGTATCGACAGTGGCCGTCCGGCGCGCTAGATCCTTATCCATGACCGACACTTCCCTCGCCGCCCGCGGCGTTGCGCTCGACTTGCTGCGCGACGTGCTGCGCAAGTCCGTTCCCTTCGACGACGCGTTCGACGCGCATCCCGAACTGGCGGCGCTGCAGCCGCGCGACCGCGGCTTCGTCCGCCTGCTGGTCGCCACCGTCCTGCGCCGCCTGGGCCAGATCGACGAACTGATCCAGTCGAGCCTCGCCAAGCCGGGCCTGCCCAAGGCCGCCATCCACGACATGCTGCGGCTGGGAACGGCGCAGCTGGTGTTCCTGAACACTCCCGCCCATGCCGCGGTCGACACCGCGGTGGAACTGGCGGCGGCGCGCAATGCCGCTCCCTACAAGGGGCTGATCAACGCCGTGCTGCGCCGGATCGGCCGCGAAGGGGTGGAGATGGCGGCGCGGCAGGATGCCGGGCGGCTGAACACGCCGGACTGGCTGTGGCTGTCCTGGCGGTCCGCCTACGGCACCGCCCGCACCCGCGGCATCGTCGAGGCGCACCTGCACGAGGCGCCGCTGGACATCACGGTGAAGTCCGACCCCGAGGGCTGGGCCGAGCGGCTGGGCGCCACCTTGCTTCCGACCGGATCGCTGCGCCGCCCGCCCGGCGGATCGGTGATCGAGCTTCCGGGCTTCGAGGACGGGGAGTGGTGGATCCAGGACCTCGCCGCCTCGCTGCCGGCCAAGCTGTTCGGCGATCTTCGGGACAAGCGGGTGTTCGACCTCTGCGCCGCCCCCGGCGGCAAGACGGCGCAGCTGGTGGTGCAGGGCGCGCAGGTCACCGCCATCGACCGCTCGGCCCGCCGGCTGGAGCGGGTCACCGAAAACCTGAAGCGCCTCAAGCTGGAGGCCGAGGTTCTGGCCGCCGACGCCGCGACCTGGGAGCCGGAGGAGCCGGCCGACGCGGTGCTGCTCGACGCGCCCTGCTCGGCGACCGGGGCGATCCGGCGCCATCCCGACATCCTGCGCCTCAAGACGCCCGACGACATCGCCAAGCTGGCCCGTGCCCAGTCGCGGCTGCTCGCGCGCTCGGTCGAGCTGGTCAAGCCCGGCGGAACGCTGGTCTACTGCACCTGCTCCATCCAGCCGGATGAGGGGGAGGTGCAGATCGCCCGCCTGCTGCAGCAGGACAAGCGGGTGGAGCGCTGGCCGGTCACCGCCGAGGAACTCGGCGGCCTGTCGGAGCCGATCAACGAGGCCGGCGAGGTCCGCAGCCTTCCGGGGATGCTGGCCGATCTCGGCGGGATCGACGGCTTCTTCGTCGCACGGCTGCGCCGTCGCCCGGACTGATGGCGCCCGGACTAACGGCGCCCGGATTAAGGCCGTATCCGTTCCGCAGCGGGGGATAAATCCCAGGCCTGTCTTGCGGTGTGGGCGGCGAATTGATACGACACGACCTATGCTTTCGTCCGTGTTCTCCCGCACCGCATCATCACCCTCCGCCGGCCGCCGACGCCGCTCGCGGTCCTGAAGGAGTCGGCGCTGATGGGCGACGGGAACGGACGGTTTCGCAGCGGCATGGCGCGCCTTGCCTATGGGAATCCCCTCTACGCCCTGATGCTGGGCGGCAAGGCGCCGGGGGCGCTGGCGGTGGTCCCGCCCGATCCCTGGCCGGGCGACACCGGCAACGGCAACGCCATGCTGGCCGGCCGAATGGGCTTCGCCGGGCAGGCGGTCATGGTCGACCCCAACGGCGCGCCCAACTGGCGGCCCCAGGGCGCCAGCCCGGGCTGGCTGCGCGCCGCCCACGGCTTCGAATGGCTGCGCGACCTGCGCGCGGTCGGCGGCGACACCGCGCGGCGGCGGGCGCGGGTGCTTGTGTGGTCGTGGCTGGACCAGAATGGCGGCTGGCATGCGCAGAGCTGGGCGCCCGACGTGCTGGGCACGCGGCTGGCCAGTTGGATCGGTCTGCATGACTTCTACTGCGCGTCCGCCGACGACGAGTTCCGCGCCCGCGTGTTCGAGAGCATGGCGCGCCAGCTTCGCCATCTGCTGCGGGTGGCGCCGGCCAAGCTGGACGGCGAGCGGCTGATCGGCGCGATCAAGGGGCTGCTCTATGGCGGCTATTGCCTGCCCGACCAGGACAAGGCGGCGCGGGAGGCCCTGCGCCTGCTCGACAAGGAGCTGCCGCGCCAGATCCTGCCCGACGGCGGCCATGTGGAGCGCAACCCGTCGATCCAGATGCGGGTGCTGCGCGACCTGATCGACATGCGCGCCGTTCTGCGCGTCGCGAGGGAGGAGGTGCCCGAAAGCCTCCAGCATGCCATCGACCGCATGACGCCGGCGCTCCGCTTCTTCCGCCACGTCGATGGCGGGCTCGCCCTGTTCAACGGCGGGCGGGAGGAGGACCCGGCGCTGATCGACACGGTGCTGGCCCAGGCCGACGCCCGCGGCCGTCCGCTGAAGAGCGCGCCGCACACCGGGTTCGAGCGGCTGCTCGCCGGGCGCACCCTGGTGCTGCTCGACACCGGCGCGCCGCCGCCGGTGGGGCTGGACCGCAGCGCCCACGCCGGCACCCTGTCGATGGAGGTCTCCGTCAACAAGGAGAGGCTGATCGTCAATTGCGGCAGCCACCCGTCCCAGCGCGGCCCCTGGCGCGCGGCGCTGGCCGGGACATCCGCCCATTCGACCATGGTGGTCGCCGACACCAACTCGTCGGAAGTTCTGGATAAGGGCGGGCTGGGCCGTCGGCCGACGAACGTCAATTGCGAACGGCAGGAATCGGACGGCGCCATGCTGGTGGTCGCCAGCCACAACGGCTACAGCAAGGGCTTCGGCCTTCTGCACCGCCGCCGCGTCTATCTGGCCGACAATGGCGAGGATCTGCGCGGCGAGGACACGCTGGAACCGGTGATCGGCGCCACGCCGCAGCCGCAGCCCTACGCCATTCGCTTCCACCTGCATCCCAATGTCGAGGTGGTGCCGGTGCAGGGGCCGGGGAATGGAAGCAACGATCAGGTGTTGTTGCGCCTGCCCAGCGGCAATGCCTGGCGCATGCGGGTAACCGGCGCCGTGCTGGAGGTGGCGGAGAGCGTCTATCTCGGCAGCGGGGAGGAACCGCGCCGCACCCGGCAGATCATGATGCAGGGACAATGCGGCCCCGAAGGCCTGACGGTGAAATGGGCCTTGCGCCGCGAGCGCAAGGCGGCGTAAATCGCGCCCATCCGCGGTGGCCGGGCCTATACCCTTCGGGAGAAGGCGTGGAAACACGGATGAACACGGGATTTGGAGCACGGACGACCACGGGACTCTTCACGCCGTGCTTATCCATGTCCGTCCGGACCGGCATCGCCGGGGGCAGGCAGGGATAAGCACAGCTGCGCGGCATTTCCGTGGCCGTCCGTGCTTTTCTTCTTCCGTGCTTGTCCGGGTCTCCCCGGTTGCCTGCGGCCTTGCGCAACACCCGCAGCGATCAGGATGACGCCATGAGCCCGCCCAAAGCCAACCACGCCCCCGCCCCCGACAAGGTCCGCATCACCCGCGCCCTGATCTCCGTGTCCGACAAGGCCGGTCTGGTGGAACTGGGCAAGGCGCTCGCCGCCCGCGGCGTCGAGATCCTGTCGACCGGCGGTTCGGCCCAGCGTCTGGCCGAGGCCGGCGTGCCGGTCCGGGAAGTCTCCGACCACACCGGCTTCCCGGAGATCATGGACGGCCGCGTCAAGACGCTGCATCCGCGCGTCCATGGCGGCATCCTGGCCCGCCGCGACATCCATGCCGACGCCATGGCCCAGCACGACATCCCCGGCATCGATCTGGTGGTGGTCAACCTCTACCCGTTCGAGGCGACGGTCGCCAAGGGCGCGGCCTATGACGACTGCGTCGAGAACATCGACATCGGCGGGCCGGCGATGATCCGCGCCGCCGCCAAGAACCACGATTTCGTCGCCATCGTCACCGAGCCGTCCGACTACGAGGCGGTGATGGACGAGCTGGCGACCCATGACGGCTGCGTCACGCTGGCCCTGCGCCGCAAGCTGGCCCAGCGCGCCTATGCCCGCACCGCCGCCTACGACGCCGCCATCTCCACCTGGCTGGCCGGCCAGCTGGGCGAGACCTTCCCGCCGCGCACCACCCTGTCGGGTTCGCTGGCCCAGACCCTGCGCTATGGCGAGAACCCGCACCAGCAGGCGGCCTTCTACGTCACCGGCGAGAAGCGTCCGGGCGTGGCCACCGCCGTGCAGCTGCAGGGCAAGGAGCTGTCCTACAACAACCTGAACGACACCGACGCCGCCTTCGAGCTGGTGGCGGAGTTCGAGCAGCCGGCCGTCGCCATCATCAAGCACGCCAACCCCTGCGGCGTGGCGCAAGGGTCCAACCTGCTGGAGGCCTACAGGTCGGCCCTGCTGTGCGATCCGGTCAGCGCCTTCGGCGGCATCATCGCCGTCAACCGCAGCCTGGACGCCGAGACGGCGGAGGAAATCTCCAAGCTGTTCGCCGAGGTGGTGATCGCCCCCGACGCCGACGAGGCCGCCCGCGCGCTGCTGGCGACCAAGAAGAACCTGCGCGTTCTGCTGACCAAGGACGTGCCGAACCCGGCCGAGCCCGGCATGATGATCAAGCAGCTGTCCGGCGGCTTCCTGCTGCAGAACCGTGACAGCGGCCGCGTCAACCCGGCCGAGCTGAAGGTCGTCACCAAGCGCGCGCCGACCGAACAGGAACTGGCCGACCTGCTGTTCGCCTTCCGCGTCGCCAAGCACGTCAAGTCGAACGCCATCGTCTATGCCAAGAACGGCGCCACGGTGGGCGTCGGCGCCGGCCAGATGAGCCGCGTCGACTCGGCCCGCATCGCCGCCATCAAGTCGGCCGAAGCCGCCAAGGCCGCCGGCCTGTCGGAGCCGCTGACCAAGGGCTCGGTCGTCGCGTCGGATGCCTTCTTCCCCTTCGCCGACGGCCTGCTGGCCGCTGCCGAGGCAGGGGTGACGGCGGTGATCCAGCCGGGCGGCTCGATCCGCGACAACGACGTGATCGCCGCCGCGGACGAGAAGGGTCTGGCGATGGTGCTGACCGGAATGCGGCACTTCCGGCATTGAGGCGGTGGGGAGGTTAGACCCCCACCCTAACCCTCCCCCGCTGGGCGGGGGAGGGAACTCCGCCGCTCTGGGACTTACTCCCTCCCCCGCCCAGCGGGGGAGGGTCGGGGTGGGGGCAAACAGTGCGACCCCTCACGCCTCCGCCAGCAGGTCGTCGGAATCCTCGACCCGCTTCAGCATCGACTGCCGCAGTTTCAGCAGCGCCCGATGCTCCAACTGGCGCACGCGCTCCTTGCTGACGCCCAGTTCGCGGCCGAGTTCCTCCAGCGTGGCTCCTTCCTCGCGCAGGCGGCGTTCGCGGATGATGGTGCGTTCGCGCGGGCTCAGTTCGCCCAACGCCTCCGCCAGCCACTGCGAGCGCGTGTTGGCGTCGCGCATGCCGATCACCACATCCTCCGGCGAGGGGCGCTGGTCGGCCAGGAAGTCCTGCCAGTCGTCGTCGGAGCCGTCGGCCACCGGCGTGTTCAGCGACTGGTCGGAGCCGGACAGCCGCATCTCCATCGCCTCGACCTCGGACACCTCGACCTTCAGTTCGCCGGCGATCCACTCGCGGCCTTCCCTGGTCAGCGGTGCGCCGCTGCCGTTCTGGGTGGCGCTGTCGATCTTGGCGCGCAGGCGGCGCAGGTTGAAGAACAGGGATTTCTGCGCGGCGGTGGTGCCGGTCCGCACGATCGACCAGTTGCGCAGGATGTAGTCCTGCATGGCCGAGCGGATCCACCAGGCGGCGTAGGTGGAGAAACGCACCTCGCGGTCGGGCTCGAAGCGGCTGGCCGCCTGCATCAGGCCGACATTGCCCTCCTGGACGAGATCGCCCATCGGCAGACCGTAGTTGCGGAAACGGGACGCGGTGGCCACCACCAGACGGGTGTATGCCCGAACCAGCTGATGCAGGGCGCGTTCGTCGTTGCCCTCGCGCCATTTTCGGGCGAGGTCGAATTCATGGTCGCGCGACAGCAACGGTTCGCGCATGGATGCCTTGATGAAGCTCAGATTCGCACGCTGAGTCTCCGGATCGTCGATGTATGCCATCCGTCCCTTCCTTCCCGTCTGGGCGGCATCGTGTTCCTTCGCATATCCCCGTACTATCGGGTCTTCGCCGCTTTGCCGCCTGCCCCCGGTCGATGCCGTCGGGTTACACAACAAGCATGAGCGCGCCCTGTTGCGGAATCATACGCAGGTGTAGGGACAACGGATCACAAGGGATGGACGATTTTTGCCGGAGGCCTATTCCATGGCATTCCGGAGGATGGCGCGAGCGGTATGCGGGGGCAGGAGGGACGGGCGGAAGGTCTGGGCTGGACCTAAGGGTGGGTCACACCTGGAAAAGGTCCAGCATCTCGCCGAAAGAATCGAAGCAGGCGCAGACGAGGTGCCCACCACGGCCGCAGCCGCCGTCCAGCGTCACCGTCACCGGGCCGACCTCCACGTTGGGGTCTTCGGGCGACCAGAGAGGGTTGTAGCCGCGCACGAGACGGCGGAAAGCGCCATATGGCTGGTCCAGCCGGGCGAAGGCGGCGCCGCCCCACCAGAAGGCATCGCCCTGGCCGGTCAGCGGGCGCCGCGGGTCGATGCCGGCGTTGACCAGAAGCAGGCTGCCGCCGCCCCGGCTGCTGGCGCCGGGAGTTCCGTCATCCGCCCCATCGCCGGCGGCCGGGCTTCCGACCGGCCCGCCGGTGTAGGCGGCACGGCGCAGGGCGTTGAACAGTGCCTCGTGCCCGGGATGGGCGGCCATCGACTGGCGCAGTTCGCGCGTCCAGCGGCCGAGCATCACGGCGCCGCCGCGCGCCGCCGCCATGCCCGCCTCCAGGTTGCCGCCATAGGCCGCCAGCGTCGGCGCCACGCCCTGGCGCAGCATCCAGTCCAATACGGTGCGGGGATCGGGAGCAAAGTGGAGTTGCTGCAACTTCTGCCACATCTCCTCCTGCTGGCCGCGGAGATAGACGATGTCCGACGCGATCATGCCCGGCATCGCCAGCAGCGCGATGCGGAAGGCCAGCAGCCGGTCTATGGTCTCCACCACCTCGTCGCCGAAGCCGATCATGTTGCCGAGATAGACCAGCCGGTCGCCGGGGCGGAAGCGCTGGCCGATGGCATGGTGGATCACGTCCAGCCGGTCGGGCTGGGCATGGATCGCGCCGATGGCCCAGACGCGGCGCGGACGGCCGAGCGACGCGAAGCGGCTGTCGTCCTCGACGGCGGCGACGATGGTCCCGGCATGGCGGGCGGGATGACCAAGGCGCGGCGGCAGACCCAAACTCGATCCCCTTCGACGTCGTTCGCGAAGCCGGTGTCAGCGGCCCGTCCGGTGGTGCCGGCAAGTGCCGGAGCCGGAAGGCGGCGGGGAGTTTAGGCGTGTCATGCCGCCGAAACAAAGGTGAAAAAACGAGACGGGCGCGCGGCTTGACGTAGCAGCCGCGCGCCCGTTCGTGTCACGGACGGATTTTCGGAACGTATCCTGCCCCGGCGTCAGGCCGCCTTGGACAGCACCGACTCCAGACGCTCCGTCGCCTTGGTCTCGTCGATCTTCTCGACGGCGGCCAGTTCGCGGGCCAGACGCTCCAGGGCGGCCTGATAGATCTGGCGCTCGCTGTAGGACTGGTCGGACTGGTCGGCACCGCGGTACAGGTCGCGCACCACCTCGGCGATGGACACCGGGTCGCCGGAGTTGATCTTGGCCTCATACTCCTGGGCGCGGCGGCTCCACATGGTGCGGCGGACGCGCGAACGGCCCTGCAGCGTCTCCAGCGCGACCTTGATGCGGTCCTTGGAGGACAGGCGGCGCAGGCCGGCGTTGCGCGCCTTGGTGACGGGAACCTTGAGCGTCATCCGCTCTTTCTCGAACGTGATCGCGTAGAGTTGAACCTCGAGTCCGGCGATGCTGTGGGTCTCGATCCCTTCGACCCGACCGACGCCATGAGCCGGATAAACGACGAAGTCACCGGCTTCGAAGTCAAGCTTGTTCGACATTTGGATTGGCTCTCACTTCTCGCGATCACGCCATTTTGCCGTCCCGGTGGAAGGGACGAAAAAGGACCCCGGACAGTTATGGCGCCGTGGGGATGGGGCCCATCCACGACGATCACAAAAGCCACGAGTCCTTGAGCGAAGGGAAAACCGGCAATGGCGCGGAGGCCGGCTCCGGGCGCGCATTATAGCGATGTTACGCCCGAGTTACAAAGGGAACGCGCAAGCACCCGGGCGGAAATCGTCCATCGCCCGGCCATGGCCGACCCGTCGATTTTGCATGGCAACATCGGCGGGTGCAATCGGTTGATGCGGCCCGACTCGGAAGAGTCGTGGGTTTTCCCTGGGGAAGCCCGGCAAGCCGGGCCGCATCCGCTGGTTCGGTCTCAGCCCGCCTTGGGGGAGAAGAACTTCTCGAACTTGCCGTCCACGCCCTTGAACTCGTCGGCGTCGGCCGGCGCGTCCTTCTTGCGGGTGATGTTCGGCCACTGGCCCGAATAGTCGCGGTTCAGCTCCAGCCACTTGGTCGCGCGGTCGTCGGTGTCGGGGACGATCGCCTCGGCCGGGCATTCCGGCTCGCACACGCCGCAGTCGATGCACTCGTCGGGGTGGATGACCAGCATGTTCTCACCCTCGTAGAAGCAATCCACGGGGCAGACTTCGACGCAGTCGGTGTACTTGCACTTGATGCAGCCGTCGGTGACGACGTAGGGCATGATCTCTTCTCCGCTGTTCCGGCCTGCGGTGTCGGCCGCGCGTCGCTGTTCCGGTATCGCCCCAAAGGACATCCCTGGGGGGCGGATCGAAGCCGTTTCCAAAAGGTCACGCGCGTGGCACCGGGCCGGATGGCCAACCCGCGCCTGCCTAGCACGCCGCCAACAAGCCGTTCAACCCTGCGCGTGATGTGGGCGACCCTGTCGCACCCGCAATGGTCTCACTTGCGGGTGCGCTGTCCGACACTGCCGCCAGGAAGGCGCGCAGGCTGCCCGTCTCGATGGCGTCGGCGCGGCGGACGAATTGGGTGGGCATGCGGGCCAGCGCGTCGGGCAGCGGCCGCGCCGCCAGCAACTCGCGCCAGGGATCGCGCTCCACCACCGACCGCGGCATCACCGTCACCCCCATGCCGGCGCCGACGCAGCCGAGGATGGCGTCGAGCGCGCCGAATTCCATGACGCGGAAGGGCACGCGACCGGCCTCGCGCATCGCCATCTCGGCCCGGCCGCGATAGGCGCAGGCGCGGCCGAAGACGATCAGGGTGCGCCGCGCGCTGTCGGTGGTCAGGCCGGCTGCGGGTTCGACCAGCACCAGCTCCTCGTCGAAGATGCGCCGGGCGGTCAGGTCGGGATGCTCCACCTCGCCGCCGACGAAGGCGCCGTCCAGCCGCCCGGCCAGCACCTCGGCCAGCAGGGTCTCGGTCGGGCCGGGGGCGATGGTCAGTTCCACGTCGGGATGGTCGCGGTGGAAGCGGGCCAGGATCGGCGGCAGCCGCACCGCGGCGGTCGATTCCATGCTGCCCACCGACAGCCGCCCGCCGCGCCCGGCGGCTTCCGCCACCGCGTCGCGGGCCTGGGCGACCAGCCGCAGCACCCGGTCGGCATAGCCGGCCAGCACGCGCCCGGCCGGCGTCGGCTCCATCCCGCGGCTGAGGCGCAGGAACAGGTCGACGCCCAAATCCTCCTCCAGCCGCTTGACGCGCGCGGTGACGTTGGACTGCACGCAGTTCAGCGCCTCGGCCGCCCGGCTGACGCTGCCGGTATCGGCCACCGCCTTCACCACCCGCAAACCGGCGAGATCCATCGCGACGCCTCCTGCAAACGCATGGCACCCATCACTGGAAGTGGAGCTTACCATCAGAACAATTCATTGGAAATGAGGGCCGGGCCGCAGCCATGATGGATGATCAAATCAATCGGCTGGCCGAACAGTCCCTGGTCCAACGAGCCGGCCGAAAACCGAGAGGGCGTGGATCATGGTTCGGGTGCTGGTCGGCGGCGTGATCGGGCTTGCCATCGCGATGGGGGTTGCGCGCTTCGCCTTCACCCCGATCCTGCCGGCGATGCAGGCGGCCACCGGGCTGGGGGCCGACGGCGCCGGGCTGCTCGCCTCGCTGAACTATCTGGGATATTTCGTCGGCGCGCTGGGGATGGGCCTCGTGCCGCACGGCGCCGCGCGCACCGCCGTGTTCCGGCTGTCGCTGCTGCTCAGCGTCGCCACCACTGCGGCGATGGGGCTCGACCTGGGCGATGCCGGGCAGGCGATGCCGGTCTGGCTGGTCCTGCGCTTCCTATCGGGGGTGTCGAGCGCCGGCATCTTCATCCTGGGCATCGCCATGGTGCTGGACACGCTGGCACGCCAGGGCGGGGAACGCTTCGCCGGCTGGCTCTATACCGGGGTCGGGCTCGGCATCGCCTCGTCGGGGCTGTTCGTGGCGCTGTTCGGCGGGCGGCTGGGCTGGGCCGGCGACTGGTTGGCGCTGGGGGTGATCTGCGCGGTGCTGGGGCTGCTGCCCGGCCTCTGGGTGCGCGATCCGGCGCCGCAGCCGCAGGCCGCCGCGGCCGGGACGGCGGGCAACGCCGCCGCGGCGCGGGCGGGCGGGCTGTCGGCCCCGCTTCTGCTGCTGACGCTGGCCTATTTTCTGGAGGGCGGCGGCTACATCGTGTCCGCCACCTTCCTGGTGTCGATCCTGAAGACCGATCCCGGCACCGCGGCGGTGGGCGAGGCGGCCTGGATGGTGGCCGGGCTGGGGGCGATCGGCGCCGGGGTGTTCTGGGCCGCGGTCGCCCGGCGGACCGGCAGCTGGTGGTCGCTGATCCTGGCGCACCTGACGCAGGCGGTCACCATCCTGCTGCCGATGACCGGCTCGCCGACGGTCGCCGTCGTCTCCGCCCTGCTGTTCGGCGGCACCTTCGTCGGCATCGTGTCGCAGGCCTTCGCGCTGGGACGGCAGCTGTCGGCCGGCGCATCGGCCAAGGTGGTGGGAGCGCTGACCGCCGCCTATGGGCTGGGCCAGATCATCGGGCCGCTGCCCGCCGGGCTGGTGGTGACGCACACCGGCAGCTTCAACGCCGCGCTGCTGGGGGCCGCCGCCGCCGTGCTGCTCGGCGCGCTGCTGCTGGCGGCCGGCATGGTGATCGCCGGGCGGCGGTCGTCGGCAGGACCGGCGCTGGCCACCCCCAATGCCTAGCCCAACAATTCGTAAGTATTCGTAAGGTTTGCCTGCGACAATCGGCGCCGCGCCCGCAGCAATACCGCTGTTCTCCCCCATCGTCCGCTTTGGCTACAGTCTGGTCCACAACAACCAGACCCTGGGGGAGTCCATGAAACGCAAGCTGGTTCCGGACGTCGTGAAGGCGCAGGAACTGATCCTGGTGCCGGAGGATACCTCCGTCGCCACCGTGTCGAAGATGATGGCCGACAAGAACATCGGCGCGGTGCTGGTGGTGAACCATGGCGCGCTGATCGGCATCGTCACCGAGCGCGACCTGAACAACAAGGTCCTGTCGAAGGACCTCGACCCGTCGGCGGTGGAGGTGGGGACGGTGATGACCCGCAACCCCGACAGCCTGCCGCCCGACGCCGACGCGGTCGATGCGCTGAAGCTGATGCACGACAAGCATTACCGCCACCTGCCCATCACCCAGGGCAAGCGCGCTGTCGGCATCGTGTCGATCCGCGACCTGTTCAAGGTCGCCTACGAGCACATGATGGCCGAACGCGCCGAGGCGTGATGGAAGAAGGGGGCGCCGCGCCATGCGCGCGCCCCCTTGACCTCGATGCGGCCTCAATGCCCGGGGTTCGCCTTGCGCCGCGCCAGCAGGTTCAGCGCCTCCACCAGGGTGGAGAAGGCGATGGCGAAGTACAGGTAGCCCTTGGGGATGTGGAAGCCCAGGCCGTCCGCCACCAGCGCAACGCCGACCAGAAGCAGGAAGGACAGCGCCAGCATCTTCACCGTGACGTGACGGTTGACGAAGTCGCCGACCGGGCTGGAGGCGAACAGCATCACCGCCATGGCGATGACCACGGCCGCGACCATCACCGGCAGATGGTCGGACATGCCGACGGCGGTGATGACGCTGTCGAGCGAGAAGACGATGTCCAGGAACATGATCTGGACGACCACCGAGGTGAAGGTGGCGTGCTTCGGCGCCGTGCCTCCCTCCTCATGGCCTTCGACGGTGTGGTGGATCTCCAGCGTGCCCTTGGCCAGCAGGAACAGGCCGCCCAGGACCAGGATCAGGTCGCGGCCCGACACCTCCCATCCGGCGATGGTGAACAGCGGCTGGGTCAGCTGCGCCACCCAGGCGATGGAGGCGAGCAGGGCCAGGCGCGTCAGCAGCGCCAGCGCCAGGCCAACCTGACGGGCGCGTTGCTGCTGTTCGGGCGGCAGCTTCGACGCCATGATCGAGATGAAGATGATGTTGTCGATGCCCAGCACGATCTCCAACGCGGTCAACGTCAGAAGGCTGGCCCAGACATTCGGGTCTGCGAGCAGGTCGAGCATGAAGAAGCGGGGCTCCGGCGGTCGGTGGGCGCTGTCAGGGAAATGTGCGCCGGCACCGCAAGGCGCCAGCGTGACCGCGCGCAGATGAGGTCGGTTCCCGCCCGCTGCAAGAGGGGCGGGAGCGATTTAGCCGCAGGAATTCGGTTATAGCCGCTCCGGCGGAGATGGGACGCCGGGCGGCTGATGCAAGAGGGATGATGCGGGGGCCGATCAGGATCCGAAGGCCCGGCGCCCCCAAGCCGCAGCCTCCGTCCGGCTGGTCTCGATCCGTCCGTTGTCCATCCGTCCGTTGTCGGGCCTGCCGGCCTCCATCCGGGGTGTCCAGGCGCGGCGGCGCACCGCCATCTGCAGGCGGCAATCCTGTGAGCAGTAGCGCGGCGCCGGACCGCGCGCGGACGTGCGGACGAACGGCCTGCCGCAGCAGGCGCAATAGAGAGTGGTCATGGTCGTTTCCTACGAAACGGGCGGCCGTTTGCCGGCCTTGCCCCCGCGCCGCGGGATTGAACGTCCCCGCGGCCTTGCTGATGCGTTGGCTGTATTGTGTCCAGGGGTTGCAGGCGCTGCCAGCGTTCAAAAGGCATAAGCCGCGGGAGAGGAAAGTATTCGATTCGGAAAATTCGAGCAGAGGCAGCGGCTTAGATGATCGTGCGCGTCAATTCGCCGCGTCGTGTCTGTCGGCGGCGGCATCTGCATCTTTCGCTTTCGGCGACCTCCAACGGAAGCCTGACAGTCCTATGTATTCCAATCGATCAACCGCATGGAAAGACGAGATGCGATGCTGCCGGGCATCGCGGATGCGGGCGGCCGTGAGCGGCATGGCCGTCCCGGTGGCCATCGCCATCTGAATCCGCAGCGGTTGAAGAGTGTCGGCAAGGATATCCGGCCATGGTATTTGTTTGGAGTGCGAACTTTGCGCGTCGCGTGCGGAACCCGCGGGGGCGGTGACGGGTTCTTCCCTTGCGGGGATTCGCGCGTCAGGCGCGGGACCGACTGATCGGGGGACTTGCGATGATCGACGCCATCCGCACACGCCGACGCGACCTTGCCGAAGACCTCCCGCCGGGCGGCTCCGGCAGCACCGTCCCCATCGATTTCCAGCGGCTGGAGCGGCTTCGCCGCCTGACCCGGCTGATGGACAGCCGCTGGCGCATTCCCTTCACCCGCATTCCCATCGGGCTGGACGGAATCGCCAGCATCGTGCCGGTGGCGGGGGATACCGCGACCGCCGTGGTCTCGGCCTACATCATCATGGAAGCGGCCCGCTTCGACCTGCCCAAGGCGCTGCTGGCCCGCATGGCCTTCAACGTCGCGCTGGACTGGGCGGCGGGGTCGATCCCTGTGGTGGGGACCGTGTTCGACATCGCCTTCAAGGCCAACCGGGCCAACCTGAACCTGCTGCACGAGCATCTGGAGCAGCGTCTGGCCGCAGCCGGGACGAAGCGCTGAAAGCACCGGTCCCTGTGATCTTGACGTGGATCAAGGCGGGGGTGGGGTGGCTGCGGCACTCTGTCGCTCATGAACGCCATCACCGCTCTGGCCGTACAGCCGGCCCCCGCCAATCCGTCCCATTCCCATGGTGTCGATGCCGCGCTGCTCGCCAAGTATGACGGGCTGCGGGTGCCGCGCTACACCAGCTATCCGACCGCGCCGCACTTCACGCCCGAGGTGAACGGCGAGGTCTATGGCGGCTGGCTGGAGGCGATCGATCCCGCGCGCTCCGGGTCGCTCTACCTGCATGTGCCGTTCTGCCAGAAGATGTGCTGGTACTGCGGCTGCCACACCAAGATCGTCGCCCGCTATGAGCCGATCGCCGAGTATCTCGGCCATATGCGGCGCGAGATCGCCATGGTGGCCGACCGCATTCCCGGCCGGCTGGCGGTGCGCCACATCCATTTCGGCGGCGGCACCCCGACCATGATGGCGCCCGGCGATTTCGAGGGGATGATCGCGCTGCTGCGCACCCGCTTCGACGTCGCCGCCGATGCGGAGCTGGCTGTGGAGATCGACCCCCGCACCCTGACGGCGGAGATGGCGGCGGCGCTGGGCCGCGCCGGGGTCAACCGCGCCTCGCTGGGCGTGCAGGATTTCGACGAGACGGTGCAGCAGGCGATCAACCGCGTCCAGCCGCGCGCCGTGACCGAACAGGCGCTGGCCTGGCTGAAGGAGGCCGGCATCACCAGCGTCAACCTCGACCTGATGTACGGCCTGCCGCACCAGTCGGTGGAGAGCGTCGCCCGCTCCGCCGAGATCGCGCTGGAGATGGCGCCCGACCGCCTGTCGGTCTTCGGCTACGCCCATGTGCCGTGGATGAAGACCCACCAGAAGAAGATCGACGAATCCGTGCTGGCGGACTCGCTGGGACGGTGGGAGCAGTTCGCCGCCATCGGCGACACGCTGGCCGCCGCCGGCTACAGCGCCATCGGTCTCGACCATTTCGCCCGTCCCGGCGACGAGCTGGCGGTGCAGCAGGAGGAAGGGCGGCTGGGCCGCAATTTCCAGGGCTACACCACCGACGACGCCGAGGTTCTTCTGGGTTTCGGTTCCTCCTCCATCGGCGCGCTGCCGCAGGGCTATGTGCAGAACGCCGTTCCCTTCGACCACTACGCCGCCGCCGTCGAGGAAGGCCGCCTGCCCACCGGCAAGGGCATTGCGCTGACCCTGGACGACAAGGTGCGGCGCGACCTGATCATGCGGCTGATGTGCGACCTGTCGGTCGACACCGCCGCCATCGCCCGTGCCCACGGGTTGGCCGAGTCCGCCTTCGACGCAGAACTGGAGGGCATGGCCGATCTGGTCGCCGACGGCGTCGCGGTGGTGGAGGGACGGCGTGTCCATGTGCCGGAGAGCGCCCGCCCCCTGATGCGCATCGTCGCCGCCCGCTTCGACACCCACCTGTCCAAGGGTGCCGGCCGGCACAGCCGGGCGGTTTGAGGGCCGGGCGGTCTAACGGGCGTTTCCAAAAGAAAAGGCGGCCGGCGCCACCCGCCGACCGCCTTTTCCCGTGCCGCGCATCCGAACCCACACGTCTACGCGGCAACCTCGTCGATGCCTTGTATCGAAGTTCGCTCTGCGACATGGCCGTCCGGCCGGTGTCGGAGCTGTGCCCGATTGTCGAGATACGCAGGCCGGGGGTGAATTCCTGCGCTCCGGCTTCGGGTCCGACCGCCCCAAAAAGCGCATAGCGATCCTGGTTGCGCTGCGGTGGCGAAGAGGAGCCTGCCTCCTGTATGGTCGCGCCGAAGGCCCCGCGGCCTTTCCTGCCTTCACCCTGCCCCCTCCAAGGTGAGCGATGATCCGGCGTTTGCGTACCCTTCCGCTGATGGTGGCCCTGGTCACGCTGACGGTTCCCGGCTGCATGCCGTACCAGCGCATTCCCAACCCCCCGACCGTGCGCACCGCGCCCGACGGCGGGGCCGGGCTGGAGCCGATGTATGGGGAATGGCAGGTGGACAGATCGACCCCGGTCTATGCACAGCCCGCCGCCGGGTCGGGCGTCGTCGCCACGCTGGGCGCCGGGCAGGCGGTCAGCACGCTGGGCCGGGTGCGCAACAGCGATTGGGTGGCGGTGAAGGCCGGCGGCTCCACCGCCTATGTCCGGCTGCACCTGCTCAGCCTGAAGGGCAACACGCCGCGCGGCAGCCGCGGCACCTCCACCACCCTGGAAAAGCCCGTCGACAATGCCGGCCCGACCATCAAGGCGGCACCGCGCGGTAAGATCGGCGCCACACCCATCGCCAACTGACCTGGGCGATCTGGTCCCGGCACATCCGGTCCCAGGATCCTATCCCAACACAAGACAGGAGTCGCAGACTCCCCCCTCGACAAGGCTCCGTGATAGAACATATCAGGAACATATGCCTGTCGAGCGGAGCCGAGTCATGTCCACCCTGCCGTCCCCTTCCGTGCCTGCGGACTCTGCGCCGCGCGATCGTGCCAGCGTGCTGGCCGACCTGCGCGCACACATCCGGCGGATCGAGGGGACGGGCGGGGAGGGCGGGCGGACGCTGCCGTTCGGGGTGGAGGCGATCGACGCGCATCTGCCCGACGGCGGCTTGCCGCTGGGCTGCCTGCATGCGGTGACGGCGGAGGATCCGGGTGCGGGTACCGGCTTCGCCGCCACTCTGCTGGGCCGGCTGGCGACGCCGAAGGCTCCGGCATTGTGGATCCTGCGGGGGCGCGACCTCTATGCGCCGGGTCTGGCGGCCCATGGGCTGACGCCGGACCGGCTGGTGGCGGTGCGGGCGGTGCGGGCGGTCGATGCGCTCTGGGCGATGGAGGAGGCGCTGCGCTGTTCCGCCCTGTCGGCGGTGCTGGGCGAGTTGGAGGGGCTGGACCTCACCGCCAGCCGGCGGTTGCAGCTGGCCGCCGAGTCGTCGGGGGTGACCGGTTTCCTGCTGGACCTGAGCGCCGGAGCGCCAGCCTGCAGGAACAGGCGGTGGAGCGATAAGGGGCCGGAGGGGCTCAGCGCCGCGGTGACCCGCTGGCGGCTGGATGCGGCACCCAGCCAGGATGAGGAGGAGGACAGGGCCCCGCGCCCGGCCGGAGGCCTGCCGGGATTGGGAGCGCCGCGCTGGTCCGTCGCGCTGGAACGCTGCCGTGGCGGCCGTCCGGGCCGCTGGACCCTCATCCGCGAGGAGGAGGGCTGGCGCGATGCCGGAGATCCCAACACCGGAGAACCCAACATCGGAGATCCCAGGGCCGGAAACCGGTGGCAGATGTCCGACACCCGACAGTCAAGCCGGGAAAGCGGCCTGTCGGGTCACCGCCCGGCTGCCGCCGGCCGGTGAGTGCCGTCAGGAGTTGCCGCTCAGTAGTCGGTCGCCCAATCGGGCTCGCGGCGGGCGGCCTGTTCCGATTCGTCGGGCTCGGTCATCCAGCGCGGGTCGTCAGCGTCCAGCGGCGCGTACAGCGGCAGCTGGCGGGCGAATTCCGCCGTGTCGGCATCGCGGCGCTGCTTCAGCAGGCGGTCGGCAAGGTGGGCGGGCAGCATGGCAGGTCTCCTTCTGAGCGCCGGATGGCACCGCGGATCAGCCTGACAAAGGCCGGTCCTGGCCCACCCGTCGTCCTGTTTGCCTGGATATTAACTACGCAAGTTCCAGGCCAGCTGTTAAGCGCGTCACACGAGGTCCATGACACACGAATAAGTCTCTACAAACGGTTTATACGAAGCCACTTTGAACCCAGATGAACCGGTATGACACGGGGTGTGGTTGGGGGGATCTGTCGTACATGCCGTGGCGGCGGTCACCGTTCGGTCGGCAGCCGCCGCTCTGCGAGTGAGATGTGTTCCCTTCCGCGCCATTCCAACCCATATTCGCGGCCAATCCTCTTCAAGGAATGCGTACCTCCCATGCACAGCGCCCCCGCCCCCGAATCTTGCCCCAACTGCCTAAAACCTAATCACCTGTGCATTTGCGAGGCAGTGCAGCCGATCGACAACGGCGTGTTCCTGCTGATCCTGCAGCACCCGCAGGAGAAGCGGGAGAATCTCGGCACCGCCCAGATCGCCCATCTGCAGTTCACCAATTCGATGGTGAAGGTCGGGCTGAGCTGGCCGGGGCTGAAGCGCATCCTGGGGCGCGAGGTCGATCCCAAGCGCTGGGGCGTGCTGTATCTCGGGCCGGTGCAGGAGGGTGGCGCCCCGCGGGCCGAGGTGGCGGTGGTCGACAAGAACGGCCAGCCGCTCCGCGACAGCGCCGAGATCCTGGAGGATCTGGAGGGCGTCATCGTCCTGGACGGCACCTGGAGTCAGGCCAAGACCCTGTGGTGGCGCAATGCCTGGCTGCTGAAGTGCCGCCGCATCGTGCTGAATCCGCAGTTCCGCTCGCTCTATGGGCAGGCGCGCAAGGAGCCGCGGCGTGACAGCGTCTCCACCCTGGAGGCCGGCGCCTTCCTGCTGTCGCGGCTGGAGGGCGATCAGGCGATTCTCGATACCGCGCTGAAGCCCTTCTCCCTGCTGCTGAAGAAGCTGCGCCAGCCCCGTCCGCGCCCTGCGCAGCCCCCACGGGACGATGCCGGCGACGATGCGGATGGCGGCGGCGATGGCGGAGGCGATGGCGGCGGGGAGGACTGATTTCCTTCGGCGCATCTCTTTATCAGTCGGTCGCGCCGCTGCAACGAACCGGCGGCTCGGCCGTTGATGATGGATGAGAGGGCCGGGACCGGACCGGCCGCGACATCCATCAGACCGAAGGAAGGAGACGCGCCATGAAAGGCATCCTGTTGTGGCTGGTCGGCATTCCGATCCCGATCATCATCCTGCTGTACCTGTTCAACGTGTTCTGATCGGGCTTATCCGGGCGAAGTCGCCCGTATACGAACGGTTGCCGGGTTGACGGGGGCGCGGCGCGGGGTGCCAAATGCGGCCCCCGGCCCCGCGCTTCCCCTTATCCGCAATCGAACGAGAGAATGATGGCCAGCAATTTCGTTCCCTTCGGCCTGACCGTCTGCGGTCTCAGCGAGCTTTGCAATTTCGGCGGCGGCAAGGTCAGCCATGTGCTGTCCATCCTCGATCCCGAGATGACCGAGCCGAGCGACTTCGGCGATTATGGCGAGCATGAGCGGCTGGAACTGCGCTTCCACGACATCATCGAGCCGACCCGCGGCCAGATCGCGCCGGAACGCTCGGACGTCGAACGCATCCTGGCCTTCGGCCGCGACCTGCTGGCCGAACCGGTGGACTGCCGCCATCTGCTGGTCCACTGCCATGCCGGCGTGTCGCGCTCCACCGCCGCCCTGACCATGATCCTGGCCCAGGCCCAGCCCGACCGCCCGGCCGCCGACGCGGTCGCCGCCGTGGTCGCCATCCGCGCCCAGACTTGGCCCAACCTGCGCATGACCGAATTCGCCGACGACATCCTCGGCCGCCGGGGCGAACTGGTCGCCGCCGTCCGCCAGCGCCATTTCACGCTGGGCAAGCAGCGCCCCGAGTTGGTCCAGTTCATGATCGACAACGGCCGCGTCCGCGAGGTCGAGGATCTGATCGACTGAGGGCTGTAACCGCCGCAGGGACGGATAACCGCAAGACGATGATCCGGCCATGTGGGGTATGCGGGGATTGTGCTAAACTGACCGGATCGAACGACGGCGGCGTCGAAGGTCCGGGCAGTGGAACTTATGGTAACTGAGAAGACTCCGAAGAAAGACGGTATGGCGATCGCGCTGGAGCGCATCGCCGAGGAAGCGGAGCAGCGGACCGGACGGCTAAGTCTGCGGAACCTGGGGCTGGAATGGCTGCCGAAGGAGCTGTTCGCCCTGACTCATCTCCGGGAATTGGATTTGGGGGCGGATTCGTGGAGGAGTTCTAATGGAAACAAAATTTCTGCACAGCAACATAGGTTTTCATCTTTTGGACTTCTCCGGACTTTAAAAATTTCTGTATCAGATATCGTCGATTTAGTCCTGCTCAGCGGTCTGAGCGGCTTGCAGGAGTTGGACTGTTCCGGCACGTCGGTGAGCGACCTGTCCCCGCTCAGCGGTCTGAGAGTCTGTCTTGAAAGATTATTTCCTGGCGAGGCGCCGGAGCATCAGACGGATCATAGCGATGCGGATGAAGGCAACGGAGGTGCGGAGGTACTGCTCGTAGTGGCGTACGAGGCGGCGGCAGCGCGTGAGCCATGATAGCGTTCGCTCAACCAGCCAGCGTTTCGGGAGCACGACAAAGCCTTTGGCCTGATCGGAGCGCTTGACGATCTCCAGCCTCCAGTCGCCGGCATCCTTCACCTTGCTGGCCGCGACGTGCCCCTGGTAGCCACCATCGGCGAAGATCACCTGGATGAAGGGGAACAGCGCACGGGTTGCCTTGTCCAGGACCAGAGCGGTGCCGTCGCGGTCCTGGATATCAGCACGGTGGACAGCAACGTTCAGGAGCAGGCCTAGCGTATCGACGAGGATGTGGTACTTGACCCCCTTGATCTTCTTACCCGCGTCGTAGCCGACGGGATCCGCCGCAGGCCCCCCTTTTCCGCCGCGCGGACGCTTTGGCTGTCCAGCACGGCGGCGGTCGGGCTGGCCTCGCGGCCTTCCTGCACGCGCACCCGCTGGTAGAGGTCATGGTGGATACACTCCAGCGTGCCGTCCCAGGCCCACAGGTGCAGGTAGCCATGCACCGTGCTGCGCGGCGGCAAGTCTTTGGGCAGGTGACGCCACTGGCAGCCCGTCTCCAGGACGTACAGCACGCCGTTCACTACCGCCCGCAGATCCACGCCGCGGTGCCGGCCACCGCGCCGCGCCGGCGGGATGAGCGGCTCGACGATCCGCCACTCCTCATCGCTCTGGTCGCTCGGGTAGCGCAGCCCGCTGCGGTCATGCTGCTCTCGTTTCTCTGGCGTCCACATCCTTGCCTCCATCCTGGAGGCGACGTTGAATCATAACCGATTCATTCGATGCAACTTCTTCTCGGACGGGCTCTGAGCGGCTTGCAGCAATTGGACTGTTCCGTCACGTCGGTGAGCGACCTGTCCCCGCTCGGCGGTCTGAGCGGCTTGCAGCAGTTGTACTGTTCCAGCACGTCGGTGAGCGACTTGTCCCCGCTCAGCGGTCTGAGCAGCTTGAAGCGCTTGTATCTTTGGAATGTCGAAATTCCCGGCATTCCCACGGCAGGGGTCTTGTCTCAGGGACCTTATGACAATTGCCTGGATCGGCTGCGTGCCCATTGGGCGGACCTCATCAAAGCCGGTGAGGAAACCGTCCCAACGGTGAAGCTGCTGCTGCTGGGCAATGGCCGGGTCGGCAAGACGCAGATCGCCCGGAAACTGGCCGGCCTGCCGTTCGAGTCCGAGTCGGTCTCGACCCACGGCATCCGGATCGGGCGGATCGATCTGGACGGGGAGTCGCAGATCCGTCTGCATGTCTGGGATTTCGGCGGCCAGGACATCTATCACGGCGCGCATGCGCTGTTCCTGAGCAGCCCGGCACTGCTGGCCGTGGTGTGGGCGCGCGAGGTCGAAGACGAGCCGACCCATACGTATGGCGGGCTGGAGTTCCGCAACCAGCCGCTGCCCTATTGGCTGGCGGTGGCGCATCGCCAGGGGCACCGCTACAGCCCGCGTCTGGTGATCCAGACCCGGTGCGAACGCAAGGACCAGGAGGAGGCCCGTCCCCCCGCCCCGGACGAGTTGCTCAATGCCCCGGACCGCTACTGCGACATCCTGAAGGTCAGCGCCGAGACCGGACGGCGTTTCGACGCCCTAAGGGACTGCCTGCGCGATGCCGTCGCCTGGATGCGCGACCCGGAACGGCTGGGGGTGGCGAAGGTCGGTGCCGGCCGTCTGCGGGTCCAGCGCCGGCTGGAGCAGATGCGGGACGAGGACGAAGCCCGTCCGCCCGCCGAACGGCTCCACCGCCTGCTGACCATGGAGGCGTTCACGGACATCTGTGCCGAGAAGGACGACGTGTCCTCGCCGGAGGCTCTGCTGGTGTGGCTGGACGCCGAGGGCACCGTGTTCCATCGACCCGGCCTGTTCCACAACCATGTCGTGCTGGATCAGAATTGGGCGCTGGAGGCGATCTATGCCGTCTTCGACCGCGACCGCGGCGCCTTGCAGCAGATCCGCCATCACAACGGCCGCTTCACCCGCGACCTGCTCGACCGGCTGGTGTGGGCGGACCATCTGCCGGCCGACCGGGAACTGTTCGTCAGCATGATGCTGTCCTGCGGCATCTGTTTCAAACACCGCGAGCTCCCGGACGGCCGGGAACGGGTGGTGGAATACATCGCCCCCGACCTGCTGCCGGCGGAGGACAGCGTCCGCGACGATCTGGGCGGGCTGTGGGACGAGGAGTTGCCGACGGAGCAGGCGGTCTTCCGCTATCCCCTGCTGCATGACGGCCTGATCCGCACCATCATGGCAGAGATCGGCGAAAAGGCCGGCGACCGCGCGCTCTACTGGAAGGGCGGGCTCTGCGGCTATGAGAAGACCTGCGGCAGCCGCCTGCGCATCGAACAGGTGCCGACCGGTTCCGAGTCCTGGCAGGGTGAAATCCGGGTGCGGACCCAGAAGGGTCAGGCCGCACTGCTGCTCGACCGCTTGATCGAGGTCGTCGAGCGGGCGCAAAGCCGCATCGGCCTGCGGGCCGAGGATGTGGACCATCCCAAGCGCAGCAAACCCGAACAGGAGGAAACGCCCTTGGTTTTCGACAAGCCGCCGCAGCAGGAAACCGCGCCTGCCGGTCCCAACTGGTATGTTTCCTATGCCTGGGGCGACGACAGTCCGGAAGGCAGGGCGCACACGACATTCATCGATGATCTGTGCGCGAAGGCCAAAGAGCGTGGACGCATCATCCGGCGCGACAAGGAAGAATTGAGGGTCGGCGATAGCCTTACCGCCTTCATGCGCCGGATCGGTGGGGGCGACCGCATCTTCGTGATTCTCAGTGACCGTTACCTGCGCTCGCCCAACTGCATGTTCGAATTGAGCGAGATATGGCGGACCAGCCGGTTCGAGAACGCGGCCTTCCTCGACCGGGTTCGGGTCTATGTCACGCCCGACGTTTCGCTACGCGCAGCGAAAGATCGGGCCAAGTGGGCGATCCATTGGAAAAAAGAATATGACGAACTGAATGAGATCGCCCAAACACATGGCCCCACCGCATTGGGCGAGGACGGTAACGCCGAACTGCGCCGGATGCAGACCTACTATCTCAACGTCGCCGACATCCTGGCGACGATGAACAGCATCCTGCGGCCGGGCAATCTTGAGGAACTCGTCCAATACGGCTTCGACGACCCGCCGGCCTGACGCCTCCCCTCACCGCAGCGGCGAGGTCACCACGTCGACCGACGTCTCGGCCACCGTGCCGGCGATGTCCACGGCGGTGCCGGCGAGGCTTACGGCGCCGCCGGCCACGCCGGTGACGGCACCGCAGCCGGCCAGCGGACCGCCGAGCAGCAGCAGGGCGGCGAGGGGGAGAAGGCGGTGCCTGAGGGGGCGGCGGGACATGGTGTCCTCCAGGGACGAAAGCGCAAAAAAGAAATCGGTGGGAATTGCAGCACGCAATCCCCACCGATTCGTTAATTCAGGCTTTTAGCGCAAAGGCCGGCTGATCCTCTCCGCTCAGAACTCCTTCCAATCGTCATCGTCGCTGACGCTGTGCTTCAGCACCGGAACCGCCGTCGCCGTGCCGCGCGCCGGGGCGTCGTTGCGGGCCGCGGGCTTGGCCGCAACATGGCTGTGGCCGCCGCCGGTGCCGCGGGCGGCAGGCTTCGCCGCCGGCTTGGCCGCCGTACCGCGGGCCAGGGGCTGGGTCTGGGCCGAGGGGCGGCGGGTGGCCGGGGCGGAATAGGTGCCGGTCATGGCATGGGGCGCCGCGCCATAGCCGGAACCGGCGGCTTGGTCGAACTTGAAGAAGCCGACCAGCGCCTTCAGGTCGCCGGCCTGACCGCTCATCGCCTGGGCGGCGGCGGTGGTCTCCTCCACCAGGGCGGCGTTCTTCTGCGTCATCTCGTCCATGTTGGCGACGGTCGAGTTGATCTCGTCCAGCGCCGTCGCCTGCTCGGCCGAGGCCGAGGCCATCTCGGCGATCAGGGTCGCCACCTGCTGCACGCCGGACACGATGCCCTGCAGCGCGTCGCCGGCCTTGCTGACCAGATCGACGCCGTCCTTGACCTGGGCGTCGCTGTCCAGGATCAGCCCCTTGATCTCCTTCGACGCCTGGGCGGAGCGCTGGGCGAGCTGCCGCACCTCCTGCGCCACCACGGCGAAGCCGCGTCCGGCATCGCCGGCGCGCGCAGCCTCGACCGCCGCGTTCAGCGCCAAGAGGTTGGTCTGGAAGGCAATCTCGTCGATCACCCCGATGATGTCGGTGATCTTGCGGCTGGATTCCTCGATCCGGCGCATCGCCTCGATGGCGGAGCCGGCGACGCCGCCGCCCGACTCGGCGGAGCCGCGGGCCTGGGTCGCCATCACGTTGGCGCGCTGGGCATTGTCGGCGTTGGAGCGCACGGTCGCCCCCAACTCTTCCATGCTGGCCGCGGTCTCCTCCAGCGAGGAGGCCTGCTGCTCGGTCCGGTCGGCGAGGTCGGAGGAGCCGAGAGACACCTCGGCGGCGGCGGCGGCGATGGTCTCGGCCGCCTGGGTGATCTGCCCGACGATCTCGGCCAGCCGGGTGGAGGTGGCGTTGACGTCGGTCTTCACCCTCTCGAAGGCGCCCTGATAGTCGCGGGTGACGCGGCGGTTCAGGTCACCCTGGGCCAGCGCGCTCAGCACCTCGCCCAGGTCGGCGATGACCGCCTCCACCGTGTCGGTCAGGCGGTTGATGCCTTCCGACATGGTCTTGTAGAAGCCGTCCTTGCCGGCCAGATCGATGCGGCGTTCCAGGTCGCCCCTCGACACGGCGTCGATCAGACCGGCGATCTCCTCGCCGATGGCCTGCTCGCGGGCGCGCTGGGCCTCGGCGGCGCGGCGCTCGGCCTCCAGCCGCTCGCGCTCGGCCTCGTCCATCCGCTTCTTCTCGACGGCGTTCTCCTTGAACACCAGGACCGCCTTGGCCATGTGGCCGATCTCGTCGCGGTTCTCCAGGGCCGGAACGTCGACGGCGAGGTTGCCGGCGGCCAGTTCCGTCATCGTGCCGGTCATCTGCACCACCGGACGGACGATGGAGCGCGCGGTGACCAGGGCGATCAGGATGCCGATGGCGAAGGCGCCGACCGCCATGCCGATCAGCAGGGTGGTGGTGCGCTCCATGTCGGTCTGCGCGCCGGTCAACACCGCCTTGCGCGCGTCGGTCTGCGAGGCGACGGTCTTCTCCACCAGTTCGCCGAACTCATCCGCCTCCTTCACCATGGTGACGAAGGCCAGCGACTGGGCGTCGCCGACGGCCACGACGACGCGCTTGAAGCTGTCCAGGTAACGGGTCGCGGTCTGCACCGCGTCCTCGGCGGCACGCTTCTGCGCCGGGTCGGTCAGGCGGGTGGTCAGCGCGGTGGCGGTCTTGATGAACGCCTCCATGCGCGTGCGCACCTCCTCCTCGGCCTTCGCCGTCGGATCGGTCAGGAAGCGCTGGGCGGCGAGGCGGGCGAGGATCAGCGATTCCTGCGCCTGGCCGGCATAGGCGGAGGACTCGAAGTCGCCGGCGGCGATCCCGCCTGCCATCACCTGGCTCAGCCCCTCGCGCGCCTTGACGCCCAGCGGCACCAGCTCGTCCGACACCAGCCGGTCGCGCTGCTCGCGCAGCTTCACCAGTTGGGCGAAGTTGGCGCTGTAGCTGTCGACCTTCTGCGACATGCGGGCGATGAGGGCGCGGCGTCCTTCATCCAGCGTGGCGTCCCGCGAGGTTCGCAGCATTTCGGACAGCGTCCTCTGCTGCGCCTGGATCGGCGCGATCAGGGCGTTGTTCCCGGAGAAGGAGTAGTTGACCACGTTGCGCCGCATGTTCGCGACCAGGCTGTCGATGTCCGAAATTCTGATCGAATTGTCGGAGATCGACGCATAACGGGTGAAGCCGTCCTCCACCGTCGACAGCGACCGGACGCCCAGTGCGGCCACCAGGGTGAGAAGGGCAAGGATCAGAAGGAAACCCACCTGGATGCGGGTGCCCACCTTGAATCGGCCGGCGAAACTGGCGTTCTGCATGGTCAAATGCCTTGGGCTGCGGTGCGGATCGAACGCGATACGCCCGGCAGGGTAGAGGAAGATGGTTTCCAGTCCGTTGCCATGGCGACAGGAAATGCACCGAAGGCTGCCCAGGGCCGCGCCAAAAACGTGCCAAAGAGATGACATGCCCCTTTGACGACGCTGCACGGGTCCCTAGGTTAGGTCGCCTGATCCCAATCCCTTGCGACGGCTCTTCGGAACGGCGCCATCCCCGGCACAATTTCCCGAACAGTCCCCGAGACCTGAACAGACCGATGCGCCGCAGTCTTTCGCCAAGCCCCCCGGCCAGCTCCGATTCCAGCGCCTTTTCCCGTCCTTCCGGCGATCTGCGTGCGGCCATCCGCTCGCTGGCCCCCTACATCTGGCCGCGTGATTCCTTGGAAACGCGGGTGCGGGTGGTGCTGGCGATGCTCCTGCTGGTGGGGGCGAAGGTCGCCAACGTCTACGTGCCGATCTTCTACAAGCATGCGGTGGACGCCCTGACGCCGGCCGGCGGGGCGGGGGCGGGAGCGGCCGTCGCCATCCCCCTGGGACTGATTGTCGCATACGGCCTTGCCCGCGTGACCTCGCTGGTCTTCGCCGAACTGCGCGACGCCGTCTTCGCCACGGTGGCGCAACGCACCATCCGCAAGGTGGCACTGTCGGTGTTCCGGCACCTGCACGCGCTGTCGCTGCGCTTCCACCTGGAACGCCAGACCGGCGGCCTGACCCGCTCGCTGGAGCGCGGAACGCGGGCGATCGAATCGCTGCTGCGCTACACCCTGTTCTCCATCGTGCCGACGCTGGTGGAGATCGCCCTGGTCTGCGCCATTCTGTGGAAGCTGTTCAGCGTCTGGTTCGCGCTGGCCACTTTCGTCACGGTGATGGGCTACATCCTCTACACCTTCTTCGTGTCGGAATGGCGGATCAAGTTCCGCCGCATGATGAACGACACCGACAACAAGGCCAACACCAAGGCGATCGACAGCCTGCTGAACTACGAGACGGTCAAGTATTTCGGCAACGAGGAGCATGAGGCCCGCCGCTACGACGGAGCCCTGCAAAGCTATGAAGCGGCGGCGGTGCGCAGCCAGCAGAGCCTGTCGCTGCTGAATGTCGGGCAGTCGGCGATCATCTCGCTGGGGCTGGCGGTGGTGATGGGCATGGCCGCCAAGGGCATCGTCGACGGCAGCATGTCGCTGGGCGACTTCGTTCTGGTGAACACCTATCTGCTGCAGCTCTACCAGCCCCTGAACTTCTTCGGCGTCGTCTATCGCGAGATCAAGCAGTCGCTGATCGACATCGAATCGATGGTGACCCTGCTGGCGGTCGACCGCGAGGTGGCCGATGCGCCCCATGCCAAGCCGCTGGAGGTGGACGGGGCGGAGCTGCGCTTCGAGGCCGTGGAGTTCGGCTACGATCCGCGCCGGGCGATCCTGAAGGATGTCAGCTTCACCGTGCCGGCCGGGAAAACGGTCGCCATCGTCGGACCGTCCGGGGCGGGCAAGTCCACCATCAGCCGGCTTCTGTTCCGCTTCTACGACGTCAATGGCGGCCGGGTGATGATCGACGGGCAGGACATCCGCGACGTCACCCAGGCCTCTCTGCGGGCGTCCATCGGCATCGTCCCGCAGGACACCGTGCTGTTCAACGACACCGTCTTCTACAACATCGCCTATGGCAACCCCGGCGCCAGCCCGGCGGAGGTGGAGCGGGCAGCGAGACTGGCCCACATCCACGATTTCATCATGGCGCTGCCCGACGGCTACCAGACCACGGTGGGCGAACGCGGGCTGAAGCTGTCGGGCGGCGAGAAGCAGCGCGTCGCCATCGCCCGCACCATCCTGAAGGACCCGGCGATCCTGCTGTTCGACGAGGCGACCAGCGCGCTGGACACCCACACCGAGCGGGAAATCCAGGCCAACCTGCGCGAGGTCAGCCGCGGCCGCACCACGCTGGTGATCGCCCACCGGCTGTCCACCGTGATCGACGCCGACCTGATCCTGGTGCTGGAGGCAGGCCGGGTGATCGAGCGCGGCCGCCACGCCGACCTGCTGGCCGCCCGCGGCGCCTATGCGGCCCTGTGGGCGCGGCAGCAGGAATCCAGCCAGGGTCCGACGCCGCTGCCCGGCGTGCTGGCGCCGACCTGACCGGAACGGGGAACGAGGAAACATGGGACCGGCAAGGCAGGCGCTGCGCGCCGCGACGCGGGAAAGCCACGACCGGCTGGACAAGGCGGCGGTGCTGCAGCCGCTGGTCCGGCCGGACATCACGGCCGGCCAATATGCCCGCGCGCTGGCGGTGCTCTACGGCTTCAACGCGCCGGTCGAACGGGCGCTGGGAGAGGCGGGTTCGGCGCGGATGGCGCTGCTGCGCGAGGATCTGCGGGTTCTCGGCACCGAACCGGACGCGCTGCCGGAGATGGCCGGCCTGCCGCCGCTCGACAGTCCACCGGCCCGGCTGGCGGCGCGTTACGTCCTGGACGGTTCGGCCCATGGCGGTCGGGCGATGCTGCCGGGGATCACCCGGGCGCTTGGCTTCGACGCTGGGCGCGGAGCGCGCTTCCTGGCGTCCGACGGGCTCGACATGGTCGGCGCCTGGAAGGCGCTGATGGTTCGCCTGGAGGAGGAACTCGCCGATCCCGCGGCGCTGGCCATCGCCTGCGCCACCGCCGCCGGCCTGTTCGCGGCGCTGGAGCGGTGGACGGCGGACCACGCCTGAGCAAGGTCCAGGCGGGCAGCCGGGGACCGATGCCATCCCTCGCGCTGGCGCATGGCCCCTTCCCTTGCTAGGGTGCCGGACCATCCGCGTTCGGGTTTCTGGAGACCGCCTTCCCATGACCGCGCCAGCCTCGCGCATCTATTGCTCCGTCGACACCACCGAGATCGACGCCGCCCGCCGCATCGCCGGGCAGGTGGCCGGGGCCGTCGGCGGCATCAAGCTGGGGCTGGAGTTCTTCATCGCCCAGGGGCCGGCCGGCGTCCGTGCCGTGGTGGGGGAGGACGGGCCGCCGCTGTTCCTCGACCTGAAGCTGCACGACATTCCCAACACGGTGGCGGGCGGCGTGCGCGCGGCGCTGCCGCTGAAGCCGGCCTTCATGACCATCCACAGTGCCGGCGGGCCGGCGATGATGCGCGCGGCGGCGGAGACGGCGGCGAGCGCCGGGGCCGACCGGCCCAAGATCCTGGCCGTCACCGTGCTGACCAGCCTGGACGAGGGCGATCTCGGCGCCGTCGGGCAGTCGGTGCCGGTGGCCGAGCAGGTTGTCCGACTGGCCAAGCTCGCCAAGGCGTCCGGGGTGGACGGCGTCGTCTGCTCCCCGGCCGAGGTGGCTCTGGTCCGCGCCGCCTGCGGACCCGATTTCATCCTGATGGTGCCCGGCATCCGTCCGGCCTGGGCCGCCACCAACGACCAGAAGCGCATCATGACCCCGGCGGAGGCGCTGGCCGCCGGCGCCGACCATCTGGTCATCGGGCGCCCGATCACCGCCGACCCCGACCCCGCCGCCGCCGCCCGCCGTATCGTCGCCGAAATTGAGGGGACCGCATGACCGTCGCCGCCAAGATCTGTGGCCTGACCGAGCCCGAGAGCCTGCGCGCCGCCGTCGCCGGCGGGGCGCGTTATGTCGGCTTCGTCTTCTATCCGCGCAGCCCACGCGCCATCGCCCCGCCGATGGCGGCGGAACTGGCCCGGCTGCTGCCGACCGGCGTGCGCTCCGTCGGGCTGTTCGTCGATCCCGACGACGAATTCCTGGAGCATGTGACCGGGCAGGTGCCCCTCGACCTGATCCAGCTGCATGGCGCCGAGACGCCGCGCCGCATCACCGAGATCAAGGGTCGCTATGCCCTGCCGGTGATGAAGGCGATCCGGGTCGGCGGGCCGGAAGACCTGACCGCGGCGCTGGAGGCGGCGGAGGTGGCCGACCGGCTGCTGTTCGACGCCAAGCCTCCGGCCAAGGTGTCGGCGCTGCCCGGCGGCAACGGCATCGCCTTCGACTGGACGATCCTGGCCGGCCGCAGCTGGCCGCGCCCCTGGATGCTATCGGGCGGCCTGACGGCGGAGAATGTGGCGGAGGCGGTGCGCGTCACCGGCGCCACCGAGGTCGACGTGTCGTCGGGGGTGGAGGACCGACCCGGCCACAAGGATCCGGCGCTGGTCCGCGCCTTCCTGTCGACGGTCGCCGGGCTTTAGGGGCGATTTGACCCGAAAGCGATCTGTTTTAGACGAATGCTTCGGCTTATCTTGATCGCATGGCGGGACCCTGCGCCGTCGGGTAGGATGCGCCCATGAGCGATTCGACCACTCTGTCCACAACCGAGGCGCTCGGCGCCGTGCTCGACGAGCATCTGCGCTGGATCGGCCAGTGGCAGCGCGCCGTTTTCTACCGTGAGGGCCGCGGCGGGGAGCGGTCGTCGGCCCCGGCCTCCTTCCAGGCCTGGTGTCAGGCCGCCAGCCGCGACGACCTGCTGCAGCAGCCGGCCGTGCAGAAGCTGGCCAACCTGCACGAGCAGATGCATCGCCAGGCCCGGCTGATCCTGCTGAAGGCGTCCGGCGGCGAACTGCCGACCGAGGCAGAATATGAAGGGGTGATCGGCCGTTTCGAGGAGTTCATGCTGCATCTGCGCCGGATGGAGCGCGCCTTCGCCGCCGCCGCGTCCGGCCTGGACCCGCTGACCGGCCTGCGCACCCGCCGCGGCATGAGCGAGGCGCTGGAGCGCGAGCACAATCGATATCGCCGCACCGGCCAGCCCTTCTGCGTCGCGCTGTGCGACATCGACAAGTTCAAGGGCATCAACGACAGCTACGGCCACGACATCGGCGACCGGGTGCTGGCCGCCACCGCCGCCGTCATCAGCCGCGGCGTCCGCAGCTTCGACGAAGCCTTCCGCATGGGCGGCGAGGAGTTCCTGGTCTGCCTGAAGGAAACCGGGCTGGACGAGGGCTATGCGGTGATCGAGCGGCTGCGCGTCGACCTGATGCGCTCGCCGGTGGTGCTGCCCGACGGCCGGGTGATCCCCGTCACCGCGTCCTTCGGGCTGGTGGAGGCAGTGTCCGACCTGACCGTCGACGATCTGGTGGTCTGCGCCGACCGTGCGCTCTATCAGGCCAAGAATTCCGGCCGCAACCGCGTGATCCGCTATGGCATCGACCGGCCGGAACAGAAGGCCGTTCCGGTGAAGGCGGGGCGGGGGTAGGGGCAAGCAGCAGCTTTCCGGTCAGCCCCCTTGGCCCCGGCCCCCCGGACGCGCTAGGATCGCGATAACCTTACCGTCAGCCGCGATCCGGATTCCATGCGCACCCTGCCCGAATTCCCCAACCTGTTCATCCTCGACCATCCGCTGATCCAGCACAAGCTGACCCATATGCGGAACAAGGAACGGTCGACCGGCGGGTTCCGCACCCTGCTGCGCGAGATCTCGCTGCTGATGGGCTATGAGCTGACGCGCGACATCCCGCTGACCACCGAGCGGATCGAGACGCCGCTGCAGCCGATGGACGCGCCGGTGATCCTGGGCAAGAAGCTGGCCGTCGTGCCGGTGCTGCGCGCCGGGCTCGGCATGTCTGCCGGCCTGCTGGAACTGGTGCCGTCGGCGCGCGAGGGGCATATCGGCCTCTATCGCGATCATGACACCAAGCAGCCGCACGAATATCTGGTGAAGCTGCCGCCGGCCGAAGGGCGGCTGTTCATCGTCGTCGATCCGATGCTGGCGACCGGCAACTCCGCCGCCCATGCCTGCGACGTGCTGAACCGCCATGGCGTGGACGACCACAACATCCGCTTCATGGCGCTGGTCGCAGCGCCCGAAGGCGTGCGCCGCTTCCACGAGTCGCACCCGGACGTGAAGGTCTTCACCGCCGCTCTCGACAGCCATCTGGACGAGAACGCCTACATCGTCCCCGGTCTCGGCGATGCCGGCGACCGCATGTTCGGCACCAAGTAAGGATACCCCCGTTCGATTCCGCCGGGCCGGCTGCCTTGGGGCAGGTCCGGTGGATGCGCGCGATGGGGGCTTTTTGCTCCGGTTTCTCTCGCCCGGAGCCTGCGCGGCAGGAAACAGAGCGTCCCGCCGTTTGAGACAATTCTGCGACTCTTTCCAGTGACCGGCCCAGTGACCGCCGGGTCAAGACAGGCATGCGCACGTATTCCCGGACTGGACGCATGGTCATTGTGGAAGTACAGCCCATATTTGCCGTGTCGGTCCCAAGTCATGGCGGATTGCCGGCCTGATGGCGGGAAGCGGCCATGCGCCATCCACAGGGCATGGGACCATCCCACTTGTGCGAAGGTCCCATGCGACGGCGGCTTGATTTCGATCAATGCCGGGTGGCGTATCGGTAAGGATCATGCCATTCTCTCGATGCGCCGGACGAATGGCCTAGCCCTTATGCCCTGAGCGGTGCAGCCGACCGTGTGGACGAACGCGAACGGAAACGCGCGATGGATTACGAAACTTTCTTCCGCAACCAGATTGCGACCCTGAAGCAGGACGGCCGCTACCGGGTGTTCGCCAACCTGGAACGCCATGCGGGCAACTTCCCGACGGCGACCTTCCGCGATTCCAACGGGCGCGAGCGTCCGGTCACGGTCTGGTGCTCCAACGACTATCTCGGCATGGGCCAGCACCCGAGCGTGCTGAAGGCGATGCATGACGCGCTGGACCAGGTCGGCGCCGGTGCCGGCGGCACGCGCAACATCTCCGGCACCAACATCTACCATGTGCTGCTGGAACGCGAACTGGCCGACCTGCACCACAAGGAAGCGGCGCTGCTCTTCACCTCGGGCTATGTGTCGAACGACGCGACGCTGACCACGCTGGGCAAGATCCTGCCCAATTGCGTGATCCTGTCGGACGCGCTGAACCACAACTCGATGATCACCGGCATCCGCAACTCGGGCGCCGAGAAGCACATCTTCCGCCACAACGACCCCAAGCACTTGGACGAACTGCTGTCCGGCATCGCTCCCGGCCGTCCGAAGGTGGTGGCGTTCGAAAGCGTCTATTCGATGGACGGCGACATCGCCCCCATCCATGACCTGTGCGACGTCGCCGACAAGCACGGCGCCATGACCTATCTGGACGAGGTGCACGCCGTCGGCATGTACGGCGCCCGCGGCGCCGGCGTGGCCGAGCGCGACGGGGCCATGGACCGGCTGACCATCGTCGAGGGCACGCTGGGCAAGGCCTTCGGCGTGCAGGGCGGCTACATCACCGGCTCCAGCGCGCTGATCGACTGCGTCCGCAGCTTCGCCGCGGGCTTCATCTTCTCCACCTCGCTGTCTCCGGTCCTGGCGGCAGGTGCCCTGGCCTCCATCCGCCACCTGAAGAACAGCCAGACCGAGCGGACGAAGCATCAGGAACGTGCGGCCACCCTGAAGCGGATGTTCGCCGATGCCGGCCTGCCGGTGATGCCGTCGGTCAGCCATATCGTTCCGCTGATGGTCGGCGACGCCCACCGCTGCAAGCGCGCCTCGGACGAACTGCTGGAGCGGCACGGGATCTACGTCCAGCCGATCAACTACCCCACCGTCCCGCGCGGGACGGAGCGGCTGCGCTTCACCCCGACCCCGCTGCACACCGATGCGCAGATGGGCATGCTGGTGGACGCGCTGCTGGACGTGTGGAGCCGGCTGGATCTGCGGCTCGCCGCCTGAGGCGAAGGCCCCTGTCAAAGACCCCTTTGGCGGTAAGGACGTTTTGTCCTCTGGACATATGGGTCGGCCATCCCTAACTTGGGGATAGTGTTGCGACCGGTTCGCAGTTTCTTTGCTGCGGGCCGGCCGTGACCGTGCCGTCCATTCCGTCCTTTCGTCTTTCCGGGGCATCGCCCAGGGGGTTCGCCATGTACCGTGACAACTCACTGATGCCGAAGGAGGCCGTGCGCCTCGTCGTCCTGGGCACCCTGATCCAGGGCGGGCCGTTGCGCTACGCCGATCTGGCCGGCTCCGTTCGTCATTTCCTCGACCGCATCATGGGTCCGTCGCTGGATCTGATGGGCACCTCGCTGGAGATGCTGCGCTACGAGGGGCTGATCGAGGCGCTGGACGGCAGCGGCATGGAAGACAACGCCCTGCTGGGGCCGACCGAGACCGGCCGGGCGGAGTTCGAAACGCTGATGCGCGCCAATGTCCGCGCACCGTCGGCCGATGGGCTGAACAAGCTGGTCATCGCGCTGAAGCTGCGCTTCCTGCACCTGCTGGACGTCGAGTCGCAGCGCGACCAGATCGACAACCTCGTGGCGCTCTGCGAGACCGAACTGGCCCGGCTGGGCGACCTGAAGCGGGCGGATGTCGGCAGCGACGTCGGCAGCGACAGCCACTTCGCCTCCTGGCTCGATCTGGACATCGCCCAGGCCGAAGACCGGCTGGCTTGGTTCCAGGGGCTGCTGGCGCGGCTCTGACATCTTGCACGACCCGGTAATTCCGTTACGCGCGGCGCGCCCTTGCACATAGGGGCGCGCCGCGTCTGTTTCGGCGCACGGTTTTGGTGTACGTTCGGGGTACCTCTCTCCCCGCGCCGGAATCCGCTCCATGGCCTCGTACCTGTCGACCGACGACCTCGAAGACCGCTTGCGCATGGAGTTCGTGGACGACGCGCGCGATCGGCTGGAGCTGATGAACGCGACGCTGGCGGACCGCGTGAAGGGTCAGCGCACCGATGCCGAGACCATCGGCGTCCTGCGGCTGGAGGCCCACAACTTCAAGGGCATGGGCACCAGCTTCGGCTATCCCACCGTCAGCCTCGTCGCCCACCGTCTGGAGGATTACCTCAGCGGCCTGAAGCGGCTGGACGAGAAGCAGCTGATCGACGCCCAGACCTTCATCGACCGCATCTCCGAACTGGTCGACCGCGCCGAACAGCCGCTGCTGGCCGAGACCAACCGGATCATCCGCGCGCTTCCGGTGCGCTACGAGTTCCAGGTCACCGACGTCGAGGTCCGCAACGTCGAGATCATGCTGGTCACCCCCTCCAAGGTCGTCGCCAAGAAGCTGGGGACGGAGCTGGCGGCCTGCGGCTTCCGCACCATGACGGTGACCGACCCGATCGAGTCGATCAGCCTCGCCGTCCGCGTGCCCCCGGACATGGTCATCGCGTCGATGGTGATGGACGGCCTGTCCGGCCTCGACCTGATCCGCGGCCTGCGCGCGATGAGTGTAACCCATCATGTGCCGATGGCGCTGCTGACCTCGCTGAACCTCGACCACCCGTCGCTGAAGGAGATCCCGCACGGCGTCTCCGTCATCCGCGTCGGCGAGCATTTCGGCGACGACTTCGCCGCGGTGGTGGCCAAGCACAATCTGGGTTGATCAGGCTGCCCCTCGTCTGAACGTCATCGTCATATAGCCGCGCTTGCGCCGGCGGGAATCCCCATGTTAGGCGTCGGACCGGTCCAACAGGCTGGAGCAGCGCCCGAATGACGGAGGTTCTTCGCCGGTACGGCCCGGTCCTGACCGGGGTGATCCTGCTGGCGGTGGCGCTGTGGCTGGCGCTGCTGGTGGTGCTGCCGCAGTTGATGATGATCGGCTTCTCCTTCCGGCCGTCGCTGCCGCCGTCCAAGCTCGGCGGGCCGGAGGACGTGTTCACGGTCAGGAACTACCTGACGCTGTGGACCAACCAGATCCATCTGGCGATCTTCCTGAAGACGATCTGGGCCAGCGCCCTGGTCACGGCGACCACGCTGGCCGTCTGCTATCCGGTCGCCTTCTATCTGGCCCAGGTGGCGCCGAAGCGGCGGCTGCCGCTGCTGATCCTGATGCTGGTCGTTCCCTTCTGGATCAACGAGCTGCTGCGCACCTTCTCCTGGTACATCATCCTGGCCTTCAACGGGCCGCTGAACGCGATCCTGCTGAATCTCGGCATCATCGACGAGCCGCGGCGCTTCCTGGGCGGCGATGGGGGGGTGATCGTCGGCATGGTGTATGTCTACATCCTGTTCATGGTCTTCCCGCTCTACAACGCCATCGAATCGCTGGACCGCAACCAGATCGAGGCGGCGCGGGATCTTGGCGCCGGCTGGCTGCGCATCCACCGTCGCATCGTGCTTCCCCATGCCAAGCCCGGCATCGCCGTCGGCTGCATCATGACCTTCATGCTGGCGGCCGGCAGCTATGCCGTGCCGGCCCTGCTGGGCGGGCCGAACAGCCGTTGGTTCACCGAGATCATCTACAACTGGTTCTTCGAGGGCGGGAACTGGAACCAGGGGGCGGCCTACGCCTTCATCCTGCTGGTGCTGTGCATCGGCTTCATCCTGGGCGCGATGCGGCTGTTCCGCGTCGGGCTGGCCGATATTGCGAAATGAGCCATCGCGACATGAGTCCGCAACCATGACCGCCGCCCGCCTCCGCCGCCTGCTGACCGGCGCCTACCTGGTGCTGTTCTTCGGCTATCTGTTCCTGCCGCTGGGCATCATGGCGGCGGCGACCTTCAACAGCAGCCGCTTTCCCACCGTGACGCCGTGGATGGGCTTCACGCTGAACTGGTTCCAGGCGCTGTGGGACGACCAGCGCATGTGGGCGGCGCTGGGCACCAGCTTGATGGTGGGGGCGGGGGTGATCGCACTGGCCGTGCCGCTGGGGCTGGCGGCGGCGCTGCTGCTCGACCGGCTGCACAGCCGGGCCAAGACCTTCCTCTACGCGCTGATGGTGTCACCGCTGCTGACGCCGGGGGTAATCGTCGGCATCTCCACCCTGGTGTTCTGGCGGGAGTGGTTCGGGGTCAGCGGCGGGCTGTTTCTGACCGTGGTCGCGCAATCGAGCTTCATCGCCGCCTATGCCATGCTGCTGTTCTCGGCAAGGCTGGAGCGGTTCGACCCGGTGCTGGAGGAGGCTGCGCTCGACCTCGGCGCCACGCATGGGCAGGTGTTCCGGCGCATCACGCTGCCGTACCTGATGCCGGCGATCCTGTCGGCGTCCCTGCTGGCCTTCCTGCAGAGCTTCGAGAACTACAACACCACGCTGTTCGTGCGCGGGCTGGACACCACCCTGACCGTCTACATCGCGACCAAGGTGCGCACCGGCCTGACCCCGGCGGTCAACGCGCTGTCGCTGGTGCTGATCGCGCTGACCATCCTGGGGGCCGTCGTCTACGAGATCCTGCGCCGGCGCGAGGCGCGCCGGCAGGCAGGGTCCGTAACTGCCTGAGGCTCAGTCCTCTTCCGCCTCGTCGGCGTCCGCCTCGATCTGGGCGGCGAGGTCGCGCAGCATGTCGATCACGTCTTCGTGGCTGGTCTCGTCCACGGCGGCGTTCACCGCGGCCTCGATCATGGCGACGGCGATGTAGGGGCCGAGCGGGCCACCTTCCTTGATCGCCTCATCCAGATGCTTTTCGGCGATCGACAGCGCCTTTTCGAACAGCGCCTCGGCCGTCTGGTTGGTGGTGTCCTTGCTCATCGTCCGGTCCGTTGCGGAGGGTTGGTTCGACTCCAATAACACGCCCAATCGGCGATTGGCGCGGGAATTCGCGGGGGCCGCCGCAAATAGCGACCGTAAACGGGAGGCCGGGCTTGCGCCACCCCCCGACCATACGCCACAGTCCGGAAGCGGATTGACCTATACGGCAAGGGAACAGCATGACCGGCACGCCCGACCTGACCAGCCCCGCCCTTTATCGCTTCTGGTGGGAGGAGCGCGTGCGCTTCAACGACCTGGACGCGGTGGGGCACGTCAACAACAACGCCATCGGGATTTATTTCGAACAGGCGCGCGTCGCCCTGATCCATCAGGTCGGCGGCTTCACCGACGAGGTTCCCTGGACCGTCGTGCTGGCCCGCAGCGTGATCGAATACAAGGCGGAGCTGCTCTATCCCAACACCGTGCGGGTCGGCGCGCGGACGCTGCGGCTGGGCACCAGCTCGATCACGCTGGGCTGCGCCATCTTCCTGGGCGACCTCTGCATCGCCACCCAGGAAGCGGTGGCGGTGATCGTCGACAAGGCGGCCCATCGCCCGACCCCGATTCCGGAACCGTTGCGCGCCAAGCTGCTGGAGGCGTAAAGGGAGGCCCACATCTCCCTCACCGGACCTCCCGTCATGACGCGCCCCGCAAAGCGCCCCTTCGCCAAGGGACGCCCGCCTGCCCGCAAGACCAACCATGCACCCGCCGAAACGCGGGAAGTGGAGGTCGCCATCACCGATGTCGGTGTGCGCGGCGATGGAATCGCGTTCGCCGACGGCTTGCGCCTGTTCGTGCCCTATACGGTGGCCGGCGACCGTGTGCGCGTACGCATCGGTGGCAGCGATGGAAAGGGGGAAGGCGTACGGGCCGAACTTGTTGAAATCCTTGAACCCGGCCCTGGCCGCCAAGTGGCGCCCTGCCGCCATTTCGGCCGCTGCGGCGGCTGTACGCTCCAACACATGGATGATGCGACGTACGCGGCCTGGAACATCGGGATGGTGCGCGGGGCGCTGGAACGGGTCGGGCTGGGTGGGGTGCCACTGGAACCGCTGGCGCGTACGCCGGCCGGTGCGCGCCGCCGCGCCCGCTTTGCGGCGCTGAAACGGGGCAAGCGCGTCTGGTTCGGATTCAATGAACGCCAGAGCCACCGGCTGGTCGACCTGGAGGAGTGCCCCGTGCTGGCGCCCCGCCTGTTCGCCCTGGTGGAGCCCCTGCGTGGTGTATTGGCGGAAATCCTGCCGGATGGCGGCGACGCCGATGTGGTGCTGACCGACCTGGAGGGCGGGGCCGACCTGCTGCTGGTCGGGCCGCGCAGCCTGGACCGTGCCGCGCGCGAGGCGCTGGTCGCCTTCGAGCCGGAGCGCATCGCCCGCATCGCCTGGCAACCCACCGACCGCGCGGCCCCGGAACCGGTGGCGAACCGCCGCCCGGCCTTCATCCGTTTCGCCGGCGTTCCGATCCAGCCGCCGCCCGGCGCCTTCCTGCAGGCCAGCGCCGAGGGCGAAGCCGCCCTGGTCGCCGCGGTGCGTGAGGGGGTGGGGGAGGCGGCCCGCATCGCCGACCTGTTCGCGGGCATTGGCACTTTTTCCATTCCGCTTGCGCAACAAGCGGCAGTTCATGCGGTGGAAAGCGACGAGCCGGCGGTGGTGGCGCTTGGCCGCTCGGTGCAGGGGCTGCGGCTGACGGTGGAGCGGCGCGACCTGTTCGAGAACCCGCTGAGCGCCAAGGAACTCAATCGTTACGATGCCGTGGTGTTCGATCCGCCGCGCGCCGGTGCGGCAGCCCAGGCAACGGCGCTCGCCGGCAGCAAGGTGCCACGGGTGGTGGGGGTTTCCTGCAATCCGTCGAGCTTCGCCCGCGATGCGCGGGTGCTGGTGGATGGCGGCTATCGTCTGGTGAAGGTCTGGCCGGTCGACCAGTTCCTGTGGTCGGCCCATGTCGAGGTGGTTGGCCTGTTCGAGCGGTGAGGGCCTGATGCCCCCTTCCTAACCCTCCCCCATCCTCGGCCGGCCGAAGGCCGGTCCGATCGTGGGAGAGGGAACTCCGCCGTATTCGCACTTAACTCCCTCTCCCGCAAAGCGGGGGAGGGTCGGGGAGGGGGCATTCGAAGCCCGCACTCCCCAAACACTCAATCCAACTGCAGCACGATCGCCTTGAGATAGGCCGACTCCGGCAGATGCGGGTGGACCGGGTGGTCGGCGCCGGCGCCGGCGCTGCGCAGGATGCGGCCGGTGCGGCCGGCATCGTGCAGGCCGCGGGCGACCTGTTCGGCAAAAGTCGGCGGATCGACATTGTGGCTGCACGACCCGCAGAGCAGAAAGCCACCGGGCGCCGTGATCTTCGCAGCAAGACGCGCCATCTTGCGGTAGGCGCGGCAACCGGCTCCCAGATCCTTCTTCGATTTCACGAAGGCCGGCGGATCGGCCACCACCACCTGGAAGGTCTCGCCGGCGGCGCTCAGCCGTTCCATCTCCTGGAAGGCGTCGGCCTTGCGCGCCTCGAACCGGTCGGCAACGCCGTTGGCTTCCGCGGCACGGGTGGCGTTCTCCAGGGCCAGGGCGGAGCGGTCGACCGCGACCACCTGGGTAGCCCCGGCCACCGCGCACTGGATGCCGAAGCCGCCATTGTAGCTGTAGAAGTCGATGGCCCGCCCGCCCTTGGCGAGCGAGGCGATGAAGGCGCGGTTGTCGCGCTGGTCGTAGAACCAGCCGGTCTTCTGGCCGTCGAGCGGATTGGCGAAGAAGGTCACGCCGTTCTCTTCCAGCCGGATCGGGCCGTCGATCTCGCCCTTCGCCAGCCGCGTCTCCTCCGTCAGCCCTTCCAGCGCCCGCTGAGTGCTGTCGTTGCGCAGGATGATCGCACGCGGCGCCATCACCTCGTCGACGGCGGCCAGGATGTCGTCGATCCGGTTGTCCATGAAGACCGAATTGGCCTGAACCGTCACCACGTCGTCGAAACGGTCGACGATCAGGCCGGGCAGCCCGTCGGCCTCGGCATGGACCACGCGGTAGAAGGGGCGGGAGAACAGCCGCTCGCGCAGCTCGACCGCGCGGCGCAGCCGGTCCGTGACAAAGGCGTGATCCACCACGGTCGCCGGATCGCTCGACAGCAGCCGCGCGGCGATCAGCGTGTGCGGATTGAAGGTGTAGATGCCCAACGGGGTCCCGCCGGGGTCCAGAAGCCGCACCGGGCTGCCGGGCGGGACCGCCTTGGCGATGGTGTCCATCTGGACTTCGTTGGAATAGACCCAGGGATGCCCCTGCATGACGCGCCGCTGGCGGCCGGCCTGCAGGTGGATCGGCGGGTACTTCTTGACGGGTTTGGTGCCGGTGTCGCTCATGGGGCCGCATCCTAACGGCAAATCGCCGCCGCGCAACGGATCCCTGTATCGCGCGGCCGGCGGGTTCTACTCCACTCCGCGCAGGCCCTCCGCCACGACGGGGGCATTGTCGTTGACCACGGCCAGATCCTTGCAGAAGCGGATCGTCTCCTGCCGGTGGCCTTCGGTGCGGAAACACTCGGGGATCGGGTTGCGCCGGGCATCCAGCGGGATGGTGCGCTCCGGCAGGGTGGTGTGGATGGCGGCGCAGCCGAGCCGTCGGGCCAACGCCTCCATCGCCCGCAGCAGGGTCTCGGCGATACCGGCCACGTCGAACAGGTCCAGCACCACGAAGTTGTCGACGCTCAGCACCCGGCCGTGGCGCAGGTGCGGCTCCACCACGTAGGAAAACAGGCCGTGCATATAGCCCTGGGCGTTCTGCACGGTGATGATGCCGGCATCCGCGGGCAGGCCGGAGCGTCCGGCGCCACTACCCTTGGATGCGGTACCCAACACCGCTGCGGCAAATGCGCGCCATTGGTCGACCCCCAGTCCCGGCGAGATTGCGCAGACCAGCGGGTAGGCTTGGTCGATCTGGCGTCGACCAAGGGGTTTCGCGATGAAACTGTCGTCCATTTCAGTCCGGCCGATTGCAAGGACACTGAACGATGGCAGGGCGGGCCCGCCAGGGTCGTTGACGTAGATCAATGTTGTACAAGCCCCCCCTACACATAGTGGGGCCCATTGGAGACAGGCGCGCCCGGCGTCCCTCTTGGCATTCCCGAGTGCAACCTGTCCCGCTCCTTAACAGTACGTACCCAGTGGTGGTGCAACCCAGACGGCGCGGCCTCACGGCCGCCCGGGGCAAACGGGAGAGATTGTATGACATCAGCGACTCTGACTTCAGGGGCCACCCTGGGCAGCCAGCGGGTGTCGGAAGACGTGCGTTACCATGAGGACGCCATCCGACTCTTCGTGATCGCTGCAGTGTTCTGGGGCGTGGTCGGTTTCCTGGCCGGCACCTTCATCGCTCTGCAGCTGGCCTTCCCGGCGCTGAATCTCGGGCTGGAGTGGACGAGCTTCGGGCGCCTGCGCCCCGTCCACACCTCGGCCGTGATTTTCGCGTTCGGCGGCAATGTGCTGTTCGCCACCTCGCTCTATTCGGTTCAACGGACTTGCCGTCAGCATCTCTTCGGGGGCGAAGGGCTGGCGAAGTTCGTTTTCTGGAACTACAACGTCTTCATCGTGCTCGCGGCGCTGAGCTACGTCCTGGGCTACACCCAGGGCAAGGAATACGCCGAGCCCGAGTGGATCCTCGACCTGTACCTGACGGTCGTCTGGGTGCTCTATGCGGTCCAGTTCATCGGCACGGTGATGACGCGGCGCGAGTCGCACATCTACGTGGCGAACTGGTTCTTCATGGCGTTCATCCTGACCGTCGCCATCCTGCACATCGGCAACAACGTCAACATCCCGGTGTCGCTGTTCGGCATGAAGTCCTACAGCTTCGTGTCGGGCGTGCAGAGCGCGATGGTGCAGTGGTGGTACGGCCACAACGCGGTCGGCTTCTTCCTGACCGCCGGCTTCCTGGGCATCATGTACTACTTCGTGCCCAAGCGCGCCGAGCGGCCGGTCTATTCCTACCGGCTGTCGATCGTCCACTTCTGGACCCTGATCTTCCTCTACATCTGGGCCGGCCCGCACCACCTGCACTACACCTCCCTGCCGGACTGGGCGCAGACGCTGGGCATGACCTTCTCGGTCATGCTGTGGATGCCGTCCTGGGGCGGCATGATCAACGGCATCATGACCCTGTCGGGCGCCTGGGATAAGCTGCGCACCGACCCGGTCCTGCGTTTCCTGGTCACCTCGGTCGCCTTCTACGGCATGTCGACCTTCGAAGGCCCGCTGATGTCGGTGAAGCCGGTCAACGCCCTGTCGCACTACACCGACTGGACCGTCGGCCACGTGCACTCCGGCGCTCTCGGCTGGGTCGCCTTCGTCTCCTTCGGCGCGATCTACTATCTCGTGCCGGTGCTGTGGAAGCGCTCGCAGCTCTACAGCATGCGTCTGGTCAGCTACCACTTCTGGACCGCCACGATCGGCATCGTGCTCTACATCACCGCCATGTGGGTGTCGGGCATCATGCAGGGCCTGATGTGGCGTGCCTACGACAACCTGGGCTTCCTGCAGTACTCCTTCGTGGAGACCGTCGCGGCGATGCACCCGTTCTACGTGATCCGCGCGATGGGCGGCGTCCTGTTCGTCATCGGCGCTCTCATCATGGTCTACAACCTGTGGCGCACGGCGAAGGGCGATGTCCGCATCGAGAAGCCCTATGTCACCACCCCGCACAAGGCGGCGGTCGGCGCGGCCTGACGCTAGGGAAGGATGCGAGAAATGGCTCAGGAAAAAAAGGGATTCAGCCACGACCTGATCGAGCGGAACACGCTTCTTCTGATCGTGCTCGTGCTGATCACCGTGTCGATCGGCGGTCTGGTCCAGATCGTCCCGCTCTTCACCATCGAATCGACCATCGAGAAGGTGGAGGGGGTCCGTCCCTACTCGCCGCTCGAACTGGCCGGGCAGAACATCTACTACCGTGAAGGCTGCTACAACTGCCACAGCCAGCAGATCCGTCCGTTCCGTGACGAGGTCGAGCGTTATGGCCACTACTCGCTGGCTGCGGAGTCGATGTACGACCATCCGTTCCAGTGGGGCTCCAAGCGCACGGGTCCGGACCTGGCCCGCGTCGGCGGCAAGTACTCCAACGACTGGCAGGTCGCCCATCTGGTGAACCCGCGCGCTGTCGTGCCGGAATCCATCATGCCGGGCTATGCCTGGATGAAGGACCGTCCGCTGAGCTACGGCGACATCGGCGATCACCTGAAGGCGCTGAAGATCGTCGGCGTTCCCTACACCGACGAGCAGATCGCCAACGCCAAGGCCGACCTGGAAGCGCAGAAGAACCCGGACGGCGACACCGCCGCCCTGGCCAAGCGCTATCCGAAGGCCGTGGTCGCGAACTTCACCGGCAACAAGACCGTCACCGAAATGGACGCTCTCGTCGCCTACCTGCAGGTGCTGGGCACCATGGTGGACTTCACCAAGTACCAGTCGCCGAAGCAGCTGCAGCAGTAATCGGGGGAGGAATCCATGGACTTGGATTCGATCACGGTGATGCTTCGGTCCTTCTGGACGGTGTGGTTGATGCTGCTGCTGACGGGCATCCTGGTTTACGCCATGTGGCCCGGCAACCGCCGCACCTTCGACGACGCCGCCCAGATCCCGCTCAAGGATGATGGTCAGGAGCTTTAGACCATGGCACAGAATTACAAGGACGAGCTGTCCGGCGTCGAGACCACCGGCCACGAGTGGGATGGACTGCGCGAACTGAACAACCCGCTGCCCAAGTGGTGGCTGTACCTCTTCTACGTCTGCATCGCCTGGTCGCTGGTGTACTACGTGTTCTACCCGGCCTGGCCGCTGGGCAAGACCTACACGAAGGGCATCCTCGGCTATTCGCAGCGTGAAGAACTCGATACCAGGATGGCGGAGGCGAAGGCCGGCCAGGCCAAGTTCCTGACCGCCATCGCCGCCAAGTCGGTCGACGAAATCCAGAAGGACAAGGACCTGCTGGGCTTCGCCATGGCCGGCGGCCGGTCCTACTTCAACGAGAACTGCGCCGCCTGCCACGGCGCCGGCGGCCAGGGTGCCAAGGGCTTCCCGACGCTGGCCGACGACGTGTGGCTGTGGGGCGGCTCCTCGGCCGACATCTACAAGACCATCCAGCACGGCATCCGCTCGGATGACGGCGACACCCGTGGCGTGCCGAACGTCGGCATGACCGCCTTCGGCAAGGACGGCATCCTGAACCGCGACCAGATCGACCAGGTCACGGACTATGTGCTGTCGCTGAACGGCAAGACCGCCGATGCGGGCAAGGTCGCCAAGGGCAAGACCGTCTATGACGAGAACTGCGCCGCCTGCCACGGCGACGCGGGCCAGGGTTCGGTCGCTGCCGGTCTCGACGGCATCGGCGCTCCTCCGCTTCGCCAAGCCAACTGGCTCTACGGCGGCGACAAGGCCACGCTGATGGACACGGTGACCAACGGCCGTGCCGGCATGATGCCGGCCTGGTCCAAGCGTCTGGACGATGCGACGATCAAGTCGCTGGCGGTCTACGTCCACAACCTGGGCGGCGGCAAGTAAGCCGATCCCGATCCGGGAACACGTTCGGAACCGACCGGGAGGGCGTCGGGGAGTTCGCTCCCCGGCGCCCTTTTCCTATGGGAAACGGCCTGCCGGCTGGCGGTTCCGTGAACTTCCTGTCATTTGATCCAGCGCAATGTACCTGCGGCAATCGGTCGCCATAGTGCCCCGACCGGCCACCGGAATTTGCCGACCAGAAGCCGCCGACCAGTCGAAGGGCAGCCAGCGACCATGACCATCAGCACGACCACCGGAAACCGCCCCACCGCTCCGAAGCGTGTCAAGCCGCCGCGCCAGAAGGGATGGTACATCCCCTGGATCTTCGTCGGCCTCTTCATGATCGTTCTGTCGGTGAACGCGATCATGGTCCATTTCGCCATGTCGAGCTGGACCGGCGTGCAGACCGAGAACCACTTCATCAAGGGCATCAGCTACAACAAGGATCTCGCCGGCGCCCGCGCCCAGGCCGAACGCGGCTGGCAGGTGCAGGCGGAATTCACCAGCACCGAGCCCCGCAAGGCCCTGGTCGCCATCACCGCCCGCGACAAGGAAGGCCGCGTCCTGAAGGATGCCGGCGTCACCGTGTCGATGATCCGTCCGACCACCGTCGGCCACGACAAGACGCTGACCCTGCCGTATCTGGGAGAAGGCCGTTACGGCGCTCCGGTGGAACTGGACCTGGAAGGCCAGTGGGACATGCGCTTCGTCATCACCCACTCCACCGGCGACTACCAGGACCAGAAGCGCGTCTGGGTGCAGTGAGCTTTGAAGGGGCCGATCGGCAGCGATTGCCGGGCCGGGATCATCGGGGTGATGTGAGATGAGCGTCTGCCTCCATTGCGGACAGGAACTGGGCGAGCAAGCCGCCGCTTCAAACTCCAACTCCGCCACGACGGCCACCGACGGGGTCGGCCCCTTCTGCTGCACCGGCTGCGCCGCCGCCTACGATCTCGTCCGCGGCCTGGGGCTGGAGCGCTACTACGAGCGTCGCAGCGTCGATCCCACCGCGCGCCCGCTGCGCCCCGACGACGCCCCGACGGTGGATTACGAACCGCATGCGCGCGAGGACTCCGACGGCACCCGCAGCCTGCACCTGATGGTCGACGGCATGCAGTGCGCGGCCTGCGTCTGGCTGATCGAATCGGCGCTCAGCCGCCAGCCGGGCGTCGGCCACGCCCGCATGAACATGACCACGCGCCGGCTGACGGTGCGCTGGGACCCCAAGGTCACCGATGCCAACACGGTGGTCGGCACCGTCGCCCAACTGGGCTATCGCGCCGTGCCCTTCGATCCGGACCGGCTGGGCGGCGCCCAGGCGAGGAGCGAGAAGGAGCTTCTGCGCGCCATGGCCGTCGCGGGCTTCGCCATGGGCAACGTCATGCTGCTGTCGGTGTCGGTCTGGGCCGGCCACAGCCAGGGCATGGGCACCGCCACCCGCGACCTGATGCACTGGATCTCGGCGCTGATCTGCATGCCGGCCATCGCCTATGCGCTGCGTCCCTTCGCGCGCTCGGCGCTGTCGGCCCTGCGCCATGGCCGCACCAACATGGACGTGCCGATCACCATCGGTGTCCTGCTCGCCACCGGCATGAGCCTGTTCGAGACGATCCACAGCGGCGACCATGCCTATTTCGACGGCGGCGTCATGCTGCTGTTCTTCCTGCTGGTCGGGCGCTATCTCGACCAGCGGGCGCGCGGCCGGGCGCGCTCGGCCGCGGAACAGCTGCTGGGCCTGCGCGCCAACGCCGTCACCATCCTGCGCGAGGACGGCACCAGCGCCGTCGTTCCGCCGGAACAGGTCACCAGCGGAACCACCATCCTGGTCGCGGCGGGCGAACGCATCCCGGTGGACGGTCGGGTGTCCGACGGCATCTCCGACCTCGACACCGGCCTGATCACCGGCGAGACGGTGCCAGGCACCGCACGGCCGGGCGACCAGGTCTTCGCCGGAACGCTGAACCTGACCGCGCCGCTGCGCCTGACCGTCACCGCGGTGGGGGAGGGCACGCTGCTGGCCGAGATCGTCCGGCTGATGGAGGTGGCGGAGCAGGGCCGCGCCAAATATGTCGCCATCGCCGACCGGGTGTCGCGCCTCTACGCTCCGGTGGTGCATCTGGCGGCGTTGAGCACCTTCGCCGCCTGGATGCTGCTGGGCGGGGCGATGTGGCAGGACGCGCTGATGAACGCCATCGCCGTGCTGATCATCACCTGTCCCTGCGCGCTGGCGCTGGCGGTGCCGGTCGTGCAGGTGATCGCCAGCGGCCGCCTGATGCGCCAGGGCACCCTGTTGAAGAGCCCGACCGCTCTGGAACGGCTGGCCAGCATCGACACGGTGGTGTTCGACAAGACCGGAACCCTGACCGAAGGACGCCCGGTGCCGCAGCTGGACGGGCTGGCGGCGGAGGATCTGGCGCTGGCGGCCTCGATGGCCGCGGCCAGCCGGCATCCGCTGGCCCGCGCGCTCGCAGCCGCCGCGCCGCAGGTGCCGGTCGCCGCGGGCGTGCGCGAGGTCGCCGGTGCCGGCCTGTCGCTGGACACCCACGATGGGGAGGTCCGGCTCGGCAGCCGCCGTTTCACCGGCGCGCCGCTGGAGGCGGAGGACGCCGCCGGTCCGGAGCTGTGGCTCGCCCGTCCGGGCGAGGAGCCGCGGCGAATCGTGTTCCTCGACGCTCCGCGGCCGGACGCCGTGGCCGTGGTGGCGGCGCTGAAGGCCCGCGGGCTGGAGGTGCGGCTGCTGTCGGGCGACCGCCGTGGCGCTGTTGCGGCGGTGGCGGAGCGGCTGGGCATCGCCGACTGGCGGGCCGAGCAGACGCCTGCCGACAAGACCGCCGTGCTGGCGGAACTGGCCGCCGAGGGACGCACCGTCCTGATGGTGGGCGATGGGCTGAACGACGCCCCGGCGCTGGCGGCGGCGGCGGTGTCGATGTCGCCCTCCACCGCGGTGGACGTCAGCCAGACCACGGCGGACGTGGTGTTCCAGGGTCGCCTGCTGCGCCCGATCGTCGAGACTGTGGAGGTCGCCCGCCGGTCCGGCCGTCTGGTCCGGCAGAATTTCGGCATCGCGCTGGTGTATAACCTCTGCGCCGTGCCGCTCGCGATGGGCGGCATGCTGACGCCGCTGCTGGCGGCGCTCGCCATGTCGTCGTCGTCGCTGATCGTCATTCTCAACGCGCTGCGGCTGGCCCGCGGTGCCGTCGTCAAGGATGTTCCCGTCCAGGATATGACTGTGCGGGATCTGCCGGGTAAGGATTCGGGTGATGGACGAGCTTCTCTATCTGATCGCGATCGCACTCAGCCTGGGCGGTCTGGGGCTGGCGGCCTTTCTGTGGGCGCTGAAGTCCGGCCAGTTTGACGATCTCGACGGCGCGGCGCACCGCGTCCTGTTCGACGACGACCTGCCGGCGGCTCCCCGGTCGGGGACCGAGCCGGCCGCCACGGAGGCTGTCCGGAGGCAATAGTGCCAAAGCCCGTATGGGCAAAGAAAAGGTTGTATGCGTGCGAGGTTGCGATTCTCAGCGATTGCCACCAATATGAGCCCATGCGGAATGAAAGGCTGGGTTCGTCCATGCCACCTTTTGATACGGTTCGTGCTCGGGAAAAGAGCGCTGCGACGGAAATGAATCCCTGCGGGGCCTGTCCCGTGCGCAGCCTGACGGTTTGCGCCGCGCTGGAACCGGAGGAGCTGCGCCGTCTTGCCGACATTCTGCAGAATGTGCGCATCGATGCCGGCCACACCCTGTTCGCCGAAGGCGACGCGGCCGACGCGCTCTACAACGTCACCTCCGGTACGGTGAAGCTGTACAAGCTGCTGCCGGACGGGCGCCGCCAGATCACCGGCTTCCTGGTGACCGGCGACTTCCTGGGGCTGGCCGTCAACGACAGCTATGCGTACACCGCGGAGACCGTCACCAGCGCCTCGCTTTGCCGCTTCCCGCGCAAGAAGATCGACGCGCTGCTGGAGGAATTCCCCAAGATGCAGCGGCGCCTGTTCTCCATGGCGTCGAACGAACTGGCCGCCGCTCAGGACCAGATGCTCCTGCTGGGCCGCAAGACCGCGAAGGAGAAGATCTGCTCCTTCCTGCTGATGCTGTCCCAGCGCGCCGCCCGCCGCGGCCACAAGGAAAACCCGGTCTTCGTGCCGATGAGCCGCGCCGACATCGCCGACTATCTGGGCCTGACCACCGAGACGGTCAGCCGCACCTTCACCCAGCTGAAGACCGCGGGCGTCATCTCGCTGCAGGAAGGCAACAAGGTCCTGATCGCGGACATCGACGCGATGTACGATCTGGCCGAAGGGGCGTGACGCAGGCCGTCACGCCTTAGTTTCCGAACCACACTGCGTCATCTCAAATTACCGTTGTATCCGGAGCGGTGATCGTTGCCGGAGTCCGGCTGCCCTTACTCCCGCCGCACCGGCCGCAACTCGAACTGCAGCCACACCAGCATCGACACCACCAGGATCGCGCCTGCCTGATGGGCGGCGGCGACGGGGATCCACACCACGGTCAGCAGGGTGGCGATGCCCAGCGCGATCTGCAGCAGGATCATGGCGGCCGACGCCACCGCGGCGCGGCTGGCACGGCCGGGCAGGCGGGTGCGCAGTACGCGAACGGCCAGGACCAGGACCACGACGCCGGTCAGGATCGCCAGCGTGCGGTGGATCAGCTGCAATGCCGCGGTGTTCTCGAACGGGTTGAGCCACCAGGGGGTCAGCGTGTTCACCTCCGGCGGAATCCAGTGGCCGGCCATCAGCGGGAAGGTGTTGTAGGCGAGGCCGGCATCCGACCCGGCGACGAAGGCGCCCCAGACGATGGTGACGGCGACCAGCCCCAGCGCCCAGCCGGTGTGGCGGCGCAGGCCGGCGGCTTCCGGACGCCATCCCGCCAGCGGCAGCGGGTCGAGCAGCCCCAGCGCGGTGCGCAGCAGCAGGGCGTAGATCAGGATCGCGGTGCCGAGATGCAGGGCCAGCCGGTAATGGCTGACGTTCGGCGCATCGACCAGCCCGCTCTTCACCATGAACCAGCCGATGCCGCCCTGAAGTCCGCCCAGCAGGAACAGACCCGCCAGCTTCGGCCACAGTTCGGGCGAGATGCGGCCCTGCATCCAGAAGCGCAGGAAGGGGATGAGGAAGACGAACCCGATCAGCTGGCCCCACAGCCGGTGGAACCACTCCCACCAGAAGATCGACTGGAACCCCGCCAGATCCATGTGGCTGTTGTAGATGCGGAATTCGGGAGTCTGCTTGTAGAGGTCGAAGACCCGGTTCCACTCCGCCTCCGACAAGGGCGGCAGGATGCCGATCAGCGGTTTCCATTCCACCATCGACAATCCCGATTCGGTCAGCCGGGTGATGGCGCCGATCACGGCCATGGCCAGCACCATGGCGGCGCAGACCAGAAGCCAGGCGGCAATCGGCCGATCGGCGTTCGGGCGGGCGGAGGAGGCGAGGCTGTCGGAGGCAAGGGCGGTCACGGCGGTATTCCGGAGCACGGCGGTGGGATGTTCGCCAATGTGGTGCGAACATCCCGCTCCGTCAAACGCCTCTTGTCCCGTATGGATCGGACGGTGCCCGCTCAGGCGGTGCCGTCGGCCGTGGCGATGCCGCCCTGGGCCTGGGCGGTCTGGCTCTGGAACAGCGCCGCCTCCGCCGCACGGCGGGCGACGAGGCCCGGCAGCTGGCTCGGCTTGCCGTTCACCGTGGCGTAGACCCAACGGCCGAACTGGCCTGCGGCCCCGGCATAGTCGCCGGCGTTCAGCAGCTTCAGCAGGGTCGAGCTTTGCAGGCTGCCAGCCCCCAAATTGAAGACGAAGGAGGACAGGGCGCCCCGCTGGTCATCGTTGAGGGATACCTTCACCAACGCGTCGACGCGGCCGGCGGCGTCCGTCAGGTCGGAGGCGAGGAAGCTGTCGGCCTGATCGGCGGTGATGGTCTGGCCCATCTTCACGCCGGCCGTGTGGCCGTAGCCGATGGTGGGGACGCCCGCCGGGCAGAGATAGGCTTTGAGATAGAGACCTTCGAAATGCTTCACGAGGTCGACCGCGGCTTGGCAGACCGGCTGGGTGGTCATGATTGAAAACTCCCGCTTCGCGCGCCGGGCGGATGGCATCCGCCCTCAACGGAGGCGATCCTAGGCGAAATACCCGTGATACGGGAAGAGCAGATTTAAAATTGCCGCAATCAGTTACGGGGGCGAGGCGTTAGGCTCAGGGCGCCAGAGTGTGGGCAGCGCCGAACAGCACGAACAGGGCGAACAGGAGCGCGAACAGTCCGGCGATGGTCGTGAATTCCAGCAGCGCCTCCACCAGCCTGCCCTCGCGATCCTGCCGGGTCGGAGGCTTGCAAGTCGGCTGTCCGATGGCCGGACGGGCGTCGGTGCGGTCCGCCGCTCCGTTCGCCACCTTGCCCGCCACCTTGCCCGCCACGTCGTCTGCCACCTTGTCCGACATGCTGCCGACGGCATCACGATCGCCCCAGCCTTCTTTCCAGGACTTTGTCCTGCGCTCCGCCATCATTGCGCCCTCCGCACTCTGTCGCCGCCGGTATTTGCTAAAATTTTAGCGATCCGGGTGAGCGGGCGCTGTGACGGCTGTCACAGGGGCGCGGAAGGCGTGATGCCGGGGGCCGCCGTCGACGCCTGGAAGGACGTCGACATGGAGCCCGGACGGGCATCAACGGATATGGAAATCCACGGCGGCGTGACGCAGATCGCCGGGGGTGATCAGGGGCTGGGTCGCCAGCCGCACCGAATGCAGCTTGCCGTCGAGGTTGCTTTGCCAAAAATCGAGGAAGCGCCGCAGGACGGGATACTCCGGCGCCTGATCCAGATCCTGCCACAGATAGCACTGCAGAAGGCCGGGATGGTCCGGCATGTGATAGAGGATCTCGGCCGTGGTCAGGCGGAAATCACGGAGTTGGAGGACGAGATTGGCCATGCGCGGTCTCCCATGCGGTCGGCTGATCGGTCGGGGATGTGCGGTGTCCGGTTCCTCTCATGCGATCCCGGCGGCGGTGCGCCGGTACCGGGACGGTCGGGTCTTCATGTGACCCTTTGAAGAAATCTTGCCCGGCGCCGCTTCCTCTCGCAAGACAGAAAATCGTTTTCGACCAATGTGTTAGCAGCATGAGGCGACGAGTGCTGCCGGCATTTGCGCCAAATTCCGAAACGAGCCTCTTGAATCCCCAAACTGCTTCGATTAGCTGTCTGGCACTCGCCGGGTGGGAGTGCTAACAGCCGCCGCCCGCGCCAATTCACGTCAGTCAGAACCAAGCCTTGATCCAAGGAGGCATTCCATGAAGTTCCGCCCGCTGCACGACCGCGTCGTCGTCAAGCGTCTGGAGTCCGACACCAAGACCAAGGGTGGGATCATCATCCCCGACACGGCCAAGGAAAAGCCGCAGGAAGGCGAGATCATCGCCGTCGGCCCCGGCGCCCGTGACGAGGCCGGCAAGGTCGTGGCGCTGGACGTCAAGGCCGGCGACCGTATCCTGTTCGGCAAGTGGTCGGGCACGGAAGTGAAGATCGAAGGCGTCGATTACCTGATCATGAAGGAATCGGACATCATGGGCGTCATCGAGGCCTAAGTCCTCCGCCCGTATCCTTCGAAATTTACAAGTTAAAGGAATCGAGACATGGCTGCCAAAGACGTCAAGTTCGGCCCCACCGCGCGCGAAAAGCTGCTGCGTGGCGTTGACATCCTCGCCGACGCCGTGAAGGTCACGCTGGGCCCGAAGGGCCGCAACGTCGTGATCGAGAAGTCCTTCGGCGCTCCGCGCATCACCAAGGACGGTGTGTCGGTCGCCAAGGAAATCGAACTGTCGGACAAGTTCGAGAACATGGGCGCCCAGATGGTCCGCGAGGTCGCCTCGAAGACCAACGATCTGGCCGGTGACGGCACCACCACCGCCACCGTTCTGGCCCAGGCCATCGTCCGCGAAGGCGTGACGAAGGTCGCCGCCGGCCTGAACCCGATGGACCTGAAGCGCGGCATCGACATCGCCGTCGCCGCCGTCGTCGCCGACATCCAGGCCCGCGCCAAGAAGGTCACGACCAACGACGAGATCGCCCAGGTCGGCACCATCTCCGCCAACGGCGAAGCCGAGATCGGCAAGATGATCGCCCAGGCGATGGAGCGCGTCGGCAACGAGGGCGTCATCACGGTGGAAGAGGCCAAGAGCCTGGACACCGAGCTGGACGTCGTCGAGGGCATGCAGTTCGACCGCGGCTACCTGTCGCCGTACTTCATCACCAACGCCGACAAGATGATCGCGGACCTCGAAAACCCGTTCATCCTGCTGCACGAGAAGAAGCTGTCGGGCCTCCAGCCGCTGCTGCCGGTCCTCGAGGCCGTCGTCCAGTCGTCGCGTCCGCTGCTGATCATCGCCGAGGACATCGAGGGCGAGGCCCTGGCCACCCTGGTCGTCAACAAGCTGCGCGGCGGCCTGAAGATCGCCGCCGTCAAGGCCCCGGGCTTCGGTGATCGCCGCAAGGCGATGCTGGAGGACATGGCCATCCTGACCGGCGGCCAGGTCATCTCGGAAGATCTCGGCATCAAGCTCGAGAACGTCACGCTCGACATGCTGGGCACCGCCAAGAAGGTCGTGATCTCCAAGGAGACCACCACGATCGTCGACGGCGCCGGCGAGAAGGCCGACATCGAAGCCCGTTGCGGCCAGATCCGCGCCCAGGCCGAGGAGACCACCTCGGACTACGACCGCGAGAAGCTGCAGGAGCGTCTGGCCAAGCTGGCCGGCGGCGTCGCGGTCATCCGCGTCGGCGGTGCCACCGAGGTCGAGGTGAAGGAGCGCAAGGATCGCGTTGACGACGCGATGCATGCCACCCGCGCCGCGGTGGAAGAGGGTGTGGTCGCCGGTGGCGGTTCCGCTCTGCTGTACGCCGGCAAGGCGCTGGACAAGCTGGTCCCGGTCAATGACGAGCAGCGCGTCGGCATCGACATCATCCGCCGCGCCCTGCAGGCCCCGGTCCGTCAGATCGCCTACAACGCGGGCACCGACGGTTCGATCGTGGTCGGCAAGCTGCTGGACCAGAACGACGCCAACTTCGGCTACGACGCCCAGAAGGGTGAGTTCACCGATCTGGTCGCCGCCGGCATCATCGACCCGGTGAAGGTGGTCCGCACCGCCCTGCAGGATGCGGCCTCGATCGCCGGCCTGCTGATCACCACCGAGGCGATGATCGCCGAGAAGCCGGAGAAGAAGGCTGCTCCGGGCGGCATGCCGGGTGGCATGGGCGGCATGGACGACATGGGCTTCTAATCAGCCCGCAGTCCGTCTATTTGCCGACCGTTCCGCGGTTCGGGAAAGGGGCGCCTCCGCAAGGGGGCGTCCTTTTTCTTTTGGGGCTGGGGATGCGCCGGAGATGCGCCGGGGATAGGTTGGCCGGTTGCAGCCACCCTTCGCCATCCGGAAAAGTCAAGGCGAAGTCCGCCTTGCTTTGGCGCGGGCGCCTCCCAATAATCGGCCCCTCTCGCCGGGCGCCCCAATGCGGGGCGCCGGCCTCTGACTTCCGTATTTTTCAACGAGGGCCTGTTCCATGCGCTCCTTCGAGGGCCAGCATTCCGACAACGTCGCCATCAAGCGCACCCGCGAGCAGAAGCAGCGCCAGCTGGTTCAGCTCAAGGAGCAGCTGGCGACGCTGAAAGCCCACGCGGCCCCCGCCATCCGTGAAGCGCTGGTCAAGCGCATCGCCGAACTCGACGCCGAACTGCGCCAGCCTGCCAAGCCTCCGCGGGAGGGCCGCGAGGGCCGCGAGGACGCGCCGCGTCCCCCCCGCCGCGAATCGCGCCCCAGCGTCTTCCGCGCCGAAGACGGCGGCGACCGCAACGCCGCGGTGTCCGCATCCAGCGTCTTCGCCTCGCCCCGCCGCCGCAGCTGAGGACGCACAGCGCCATGCCTGCCGATCGCACCGCTCCCGTCAAAGGATCCCGTCTCGCCGATCAGGCCTGGCTGCTGATGATGCTGCCGCCCCTGTTCTGGGCAGGCAACGCGGTCCTGGGGCGTGCGGTCGCCGGGGCCGTGCCGCCCATCGGGCTGGCCTTCTGGCGCTGGTGCCTGGGCGTGCTGATCGTGCTGCCCTTCGCCTGGCCGCACCTGCGCCACGACATCACGCCGATCCTGGCGCGGTGGAAGAGCGTGCTGCTGCTGGGCACGCTGGGCATCGGCATCTACAACACCTTTCAATACATCGCGCTGAACACGACGACCGCGCTGAACTGCGTGATGCTGCAGTCGTCGATGCCCGTGATGATCGTCCTGATGAGCCTCGTCCTGTTCCGCGACCGGATCGGGGCAATGCAGGGGCTGGGCATCGCCGTCTCGCTGGTCGGTGCGATGACGCTGATCTCCCATGGCGATCCGGCGACGCTGCTGGGCCTGGAACTGAACGCGGGCGATGTCTGGATGCTGGCGGCGGTGGTGATCTATGCCGCCTACACCACGCTGCTGCGCCGCCGGCCGGCGATCCATGGCCTCAGCTTCGTCGTCGTCACCTTCGCCATCGGTGCCGTGGAACTGCTGCCCTTCTACATCTGGGAAAGCCTGAGCGGGCATCCGGTGCAGGCGAGCGGCATCACGCTGCTGGCGGTCGGCTATACCGTGCTGTTCCCGTCCATCGCCGCCTATCTCTGCTTCAACCGGGCGGTGGAACTGCTCGGCCCCAACACGGCGGGCCTCGCCATCCATCTGGTGCCCGTCTTCGGCAGCCTGCTGGCCATCCTGTTCCTGGGCGAGCAGCCGCATCTCTATCACGGGATCGGCATAGCCCTGATCGCCGCCGGCATCGTCCTGGCGACTCGCCGCCGCGTCTGACGGATTTCCAGATTATTTCCAGCGGCGGGTAACTTTCCTCATCTCGCATCGAAACGATGTTGTTTGAGAGTTATTCTCGCTCGCAGGGCAGCATCTGGCCCGCAGTATTCTTCAATAAGCTCTTTGGGTTGCCTGAATTTTAGCGAATTTATTCTTCGAATTCGCCGATTGGTTTTGCGGTATGTCGGGGGATAGCGTTCCGATCGGGCGTGTCGAGCGGATGTTCGCGTGTATACTATCCCCGATATCCTTTTAGACACATCCGCTATCCTTCGCGCCAGCGGCGGTCAATAAGGGATGACCGCTAAAATGCAGGTCATGGCGGCGGTTCGCAGATCGATCGGTCGCCATGAGGAGCCGGCGCTGTCCGCCGGTCCGCTGTGGTGGAGGTCCCAAGATGCCCCTGCAAATGCCTGTGCCGGTTTCCCTGAATACCGCCTGCCTCGTTCACATCGTCGACGGCGACCTGCTGTCGCGCAGCACGCTCTCGCGGGCATTGGGTGCCGTCGGCATCGCCTGCCGCGTCCACAGCACCGGCGCCGACGCGCTGGCCGTGCTGGGCACCGCCTCCTCCTGCATCGTCGTGCGCAACGACCTGCCGGACATGACCGCCATCGAATTCATGGCCGAGGCCTCGCTGCATGGCCATGACCTGCCGGTTCTGGTCGTCACCGAACAGGGCGACGTCGACGCCGCCGTGGCCGCGATGAAGGCCGGGGCGTCCGACTGCATCGCCCGGCCCTTCGCCGTCCCGGCCTTCCTGGATCGGCTGCGCGCCTGCCTGGCGTCGGGCAACCCCCATGCCGAGCAGCGCGACCGCAGCCGCGACGCCGTCCGCCGGCTCGCCCTGCTGAGCCGCCGCGAGTCGGAGGTGCTGGAACTGATCGTCGACGGCAAGCAGAGCAAGACCATCGCCTGGGAACTCGGCATCAGCATCAAGACGGTGGAGGTCCACCGCGCCCGCATCATGGAGAAGACCGGCTGCCGGTCCATCGTCGGGCTGGGCCGCCTGTGGGAAGCGGCGGAGATGCTGCGCGGCCGCGACCTGCCGCGTGCGCTGCCCATTCGCCAACCGGCGATGATGGAAGCGATCGCATCCTGACAGTCCATCCGGGTGCGGCTTTCCAGGCGGAATGACGTTGCCGGGACCGAAGCTTCGAAAATCGGTGCCGGTCCGGTCCTTCTCGTTGGGATCGGCGGGCAGAGGATTGTAAAGTTCTGGAGAAGAGCAACCAGAACGCCGACAGGAGCGGTCCGATGTTCCCCGACCATGGTCACCGTCGCATTTCCGTGGCGTCGCCGGACGATATCGCCACGGCGCGGCGGATCGCGGCGGAGCGGGCCGACGGCGTGCTGGCTGCCGAAGAGGCCGCCCGTTTGGACCGCCTTGTGGCGGCGCTGTGCGGATATGCGTTGAATCGTCCCGATGGGACGCTGCTGATCGCGCGCATGCGGTCCGGAGCCGGGGTCGAGTGCCTGGCGTACGACCGCGATCCCGCAACGGCCGAATTGGCAACGACCGAATTGGCAACGACCGAACTGCCGCCGGACCCGGTCCAGGGGCTTGGCGCCGATCTGGAGGCGGCGCGCCGGCTGGCCGATCGTTTCCACATCCATGCCACGCCGGGCATCGGGTCGGCGCTGCTGGCCCGCGTGCTGCGCCCCGGTGCCGGCGATTCGCCGTTCGCCGACGCCATGGCGGAGGCCGGAGCGGTGATGATCGAGCGGCAGGGTGGCGAAACCGTCCGGCGCGGACCTTTCATCGATCATTGGTTCGTCCGCTGCTCCCCCGCCCGCGGGCCGGACGGTCCCTGCGGGATCGCGCTGATGATCGACGGCGAGACCGAGCCGGATGAGCAGGCGGCCGATCAGGCGGCCGGCGGCGGCGAGAAGGCGCCGTCCGGGCCGTTGACCAGGATGACGCCGGAGGTGATCGCGCAGGTCGAGACGGTGGTCGCCGCGACGGTGCCCGATCTGCCCGCCCCCGTGGTGGTCAACGCCATCCGGCGCGACCTGAGGATTCGGCCCGAATTAGGGCTGTCCCACGATCCGGTCCTGAAGCAGATCGGCCGGTCCGCCCTGGCGATCCTGCGATTCGACGGCAAGGCGGTCGATTACACGGCGCTCGGCACCCTGGCCGGCGCGGTGGTGCGCCCGCAGGAGATCCTGGCGCTCGGCGCCCGCTGGGCAATGGTGGGATTCAATCCGCTGGCTCCGGCGTCGGTCCATCTGCTGTGGGGACCGGGCGATCATGTGGTCCTCTACACCAGCGGATGCGCCCGGCTGCCGGCCCTGTTCATCCACCGCGACCTGCACAAGGTCGATCCCACCCTGGCGGCACTCGTCCTGCTGCGCGACGGCGTGGTGCGCGACGACGACCACACCATCCTGGTCCTGCGAAACCGCGTCGACCGCGTTTCCGCTTCGGCCGGCTGAGTGTCCGTCAGCGGCCCCAGCCATGTGGGCCGCCGGGGCGTTCCCACGCATGCGGGTCGCCGTTATGGTCGCCTCCGCCCCGGTTGCCCCAATTCCCCCGGTTGCCCCAATCCCCTCGATTGCTCCGATCCCCGCGGTTTCCCCAATCCCCGCGGTTTCCCCAATCCCTGTGATTGTCCCACCCCCGCCGGCGCCAGCCGCGGTCGTCATCCCATGTGCGATAGCGGTAGCCGGGCTGCACGACGACCGGCGGCGGCACCACCACGGTCTCGCCATAGGCCGGGTAATAGGGATCATACCCACCCGTGGCGACGCAGCCCGACAGCGCGGCGGCGCTCGCAGCCAAGAGCAGGGCGGTCAGGATCTTGGGGCGGACGATGCTCATGGCCTTGCTTTCCGTTATGCAGAGACCGGACTCGGCGGTGAGGCTGGTCATCGGTACAAACACCTCAGCCCGCCCGGCTATTCCATACCCCCTTGGCGTCAATCCGTTCGCCCACCGATTCATGGGGTGATCGATCATGGATCGGGATGGATGAAACAAGAACTATGAATTTAACATATCCTGTGGACGCCGCCATCCTGCGCTTCGACTTCTTCTCCATCCTTGAAGGCGAGGCCAATCATGAAAGCCATAGGTTACCGCAAGAGCCTGCCCGTCACCGACGCCGACGCGCTGATCGACGTCGAGATCGACCGTCCGACCCCCACCGGCCGCGACCTGCTGGTCCGGGTGGAGGCGGTTTCCGTCAATCCGGTGGACACCAAGCTGCGCCGCAACGCCGCTCCCGCCGATGGCGATCTGCGCATCCTGGGCTTCGACGCCGCCGGCATCGTCGAGGCGGTCGGACCGGATGTCACCCTGTTCCGTCCGGGCGACGCCGTGTTCTATGCCGGCTCCATCGACCGTCCCGGCACCAATGCGGAATTCCATCTGGTCGACGAGCGCATCGTCGGCGCGCGTCCGGCCAGCCTGAGCGTGGCCGAGGCCGCCGCCCTGCCGCTGACCGCCATCACCGCCTGGGAGATGCTGTTCCACCGGCTGGGTCTGCAGCGCGACGGGGGCGAGAGCAAGTCGCTGCTGATCGTCGGCGGGGCCGGCGGTGTCGGCTCCATCGCCATCCAGCTGGCACGCCGGCTGAGCAAGGTCCGCGTGCTGGCCACCGCGTCCCGTCATGAGACCGCCGATTGGGTGCGCGAGTTGGGCGCCCATGACGTGATCGACCACAGCCGGCCGATGGCGGAGCAGGTGAAGGCGCTGGGACTGGCCGGTGTCGATTATATCTTCTCCACGAACGCGACCGACCGTCACTTCCAGGATCTGGTGGAGCTGGTGGCGCCGCAGGGCCGCATCGGCCTGATCGATGACCCCGAGCCCATCGATGTCCGCCTGCTGAAGCGCAAGAGCGTCTCGCTCCATTGGGAGCTGATGTTCACCCGCCCGCTGTTCCAGACCGACGACATGATCGCCCAGCATGAGCTGCTGACCGAGGTGTCGCGTCTGGTCGATGCCGGCACCCTGCGCACCACCCTGACCGAAACGCTGGGGCGCATCGATGCCGCGACCCTGCGCAAGGCCCATGCCCTGATCGAATCGGGCAAGGCCCGCGGCAAGGTGGTTCTCGAAGGCTTCTGACCGGTCGCCGAGACTTGGCCCGCCCCTCTCAACCTGCCAGGGCAAGCGGCGGGCGGGCCGGGTACATGGTCGACAGACTGTCCAGAATGAAGCCGACCAGAGGTTCGGCGAGGCGGCGGTTGCGAGCCGTCTCGCCGAAGATCGCCATTTCGACGTTGCCGAGTTCGGGCAGGCCGTCCTCCGCGCCCAGCCGGCGCACGCCCTCCGGTATGGAGGATTCGCTCAGCACCGCCACGCCCAGCCCGGCACGGACGGCGGCCTGAACCCCCATGACGCTGCCGCTGGTGTAGACCACCCGCCAGGGGCGTCCGGCCTCGCCCAGCGCCGCCAGTCCCCGGTTGCGGAAGACGCAAGGTGCGGGCAGGGCGCAGAAGGGCAGGGGACCGTCGGCAGGGATCTCCAGCCCGGGGGCCGCGACCCAGCGCATCGGTTCGGTCCAGATGCCGCGTCCCCGGTTGTCGCCCGCGTCGCGGCGGGAGATGACGAGGTCGAGTTCACCCCCATCCAGTGCCGAGACCAGTTCGCCACACAGGCCCACCCGCACGTCGATGTGCAGGCGCGGGTGCAGCTTGGCGAAGCGGCGCAGGACATGGGGCAGATGGTCGGACAGGAAATACTCCGCCACGCCCAAACGCAGTTCGCCCTCCGCCGCCGGTTCGGCGAAGCGGCGCACCGTCTCGTCGTTCAGGTCCAGCAGGCGGCGGGCGTAGCCCATCAACAGTTCGCCGTCATGGGTCAGCGCCAGCGACCGGCTGGTGCGCTCGAACACCCGGCGGCCGAGCGTGTCCTCTAGCTTCTTGATCTTGACGCTGATCGCCGACTGGGTCCGGCCCAGCCGGTCTGCCGCCGCGGTGAAGCCGCCGGCCTCCGCCACGGTGATGAAGGCACGCAACGCGTCGATCTCCAGGTCGGGCAGGGACATGAAGGATACATTCCGGATGATGATTGGTGGCATCCATCCTATCGCGAACGTTCATGGATGGCGAGCGACGCATTTGGACAAGCGGCGGCCAAGCCGTTGAAGCGGAGCGGGGGCGTTCTCATTGTCAGCCCCCGGGCCTCGCCGCCCGGATGTCTGACGATGCTTGAGGAGAGAGACGCCCGATGATCCGTTTTCCCGCGCCGGCCGGCAGTTTGGCTCTCGCACTTGCCGCCGCGGCGCTGCTCGCCGGCTGTCAGATGCCGGGCCAGATGCCGCCGCAACAGACCGCCGCGCTTCCGCCGCCGGCAGTGCCCAAGCCGCCGCCCGAGGCCCGCGGCATCTGGATCGTCGGCAGCCCGGCCCTGCGCGGCACCGTTGATCAGGCAGCGGCCAAATACGACGGCGGTCCCGACACCAAGCCGCGCCTGGACGCGCGCGGCACAGCCGTCGGGTTCCGTGCCTTCTGCGGCGGGGTCGGGCTGGATCACCCCGACATGGTCGCCTCCGACCGCCCGATCAGCGCGGCCGAGTATCAGCGCTGCCGCACCGCCGGCATCACGCTGACCGAATATGGGTTCGGGCCGAAGCGCTTCGTCTACGTCAAGGACTCGCACATGATGGCGGTCCCCGGCGTGAACGACTTCGTCGCCAGCTGGAGGCAGAGCGGCAAGCCGGTGAGCGCACCAACGGTGGGGAGCTGACCAGCGGGGAGCCGACTGGCAGACGCGCGCAGTCTTTCCCCTCTGGAAGGGCCGCTTCGCAAGCGGCCCTTTTCTTTGTTTTGGGCGTCTGTGGGAAGCCAGGAGTAGAGCAGTCAATTTGATGGAATTTATTCCAGCATAGTGGAATCATGGGGTGGGTGCCCAAACGGAGACTCCAACCATGACTCACGCCATACGGGCGGCGACGGACGCCGACCTGCCTGCCATCCTCGCCATCCTGAACGAGGCGATCCTCAACACCACGGCAGTGTGGAGCCTGACGCCAAGCACGCTGGAACAGCGCCGTGCCTGGATGGCGGACCGTCAGGCGAAGGGCATGCCCGTTCTGGTGTCTGAACTCGACGGCGCAGTGGTCGGCTTTGCGTCCTATGGCGAGTTTCGCCCATGGGAAGGGTACAAGCACACGGTCGAGCATTCGATCTATGTGGAGTCCTCCGTGCGTGGCAAGGGGATCGGGCGAGGTCTGCTGGCTGCCCTGCTGGATGATGCGAGGCACAACGGCAAGCATACGATCGTTGCCGGCATCGACGCGGAAAACACCGCGTCAATCCGTCTGCATGCCGGCTTCGGGTTCGTCGAAGCCGGCTGCCTGCGTCAGGTCGGCCGTAAGTTCGACCGCTGGCTCGACCTTCTGTTCATGCAAAAGCATCTGGCCGCGTGAGTGCTCACCCCGCCGCGAACAGCCCGCCCTCGTCGGGAGCGTCGGCGGCATCGTCGGCGTTGGGGTCGCCGAGCGCGGTTTCCCAGCCCAGTGCCGGAAGACTGATGGCGCGGGTGTTGCCCAGGCCGCTGCGGCTGGTGATGAAGCCGCGCTGCTCCATGTAGGTCAGCAGGCGGCGGCCACGTCCCTTGGACCGGCTGCCGCAGGCGCGCGCCACATCGGCGTCGGACGGGCAGGGGGCGTGGTCGAGCGCGGCGCGGGCCAGCAGCAGGAAGACCGGCTGGATGTCCTCCGCCAGGGTGGCGGCGACCTCCGTCGCGCGCTGCCAGGCGGGATCGTCGCCGCTGCCGGCCCCGGCGCGGGCGGTCGCCAGACGACGGCGGAAGGCGGGCAGCGCCAGCCGGTCGCCATCCACCCCGCGGCCCCGGCAGCGCACCAGGAAATCCTGGTACAGCACGGCCAGCGAGCGGTAGGGCGCCTCCGGATCGGCCAGAACCTCGGCCAGAACTTGGTCGTATTGAGCCTCGCGTTCGGCGGCCTGCTCAGGCGTTTCCTGCGGCTCCAGCGGCAGCAGGGCCGGCTGTTCGGCGGTGCTGTCGTCGATTGACGGCGGCGGGGCGGCGGGACGGCCGCGCGCCAGCTGCGCCATCAGGTCGGCGCTGGCCGAGGTCGAGGGGCGGCGCACATAGCGCGGCGGCTCCGGCTCGGTCGTGGTGAAGATCAGGTCGCGGGCATCCTCCACCGGGGTGGTCGGCGGCGGCATCAGCGTCGGGCTGCCGGTGCGGCCCTGGGTCTCCACCGCCCCGATGCGCAGCGGCAGCGGCCGGCGCGACAAGGCGGGGCCGAGCGCGATGAAGTGGCCGCGTTCCAGGTCGCGGAACATCTCCGCCTGCCGGCGCTCCATGCCCAACAGGTCGGCGGCGCGCGCCATGTCGATGTCGAGGAAGGTGCGGCCCATCAGGAAGTTGGAGGCTTCGGCGGCGACGTTCTTCGCCAGCTTCGCCAGACGCTGGGTGGCGATCACCCCGGCCAGCCCGCGCTTGCGTCCGCGGCACATCAGGTTGGTCATGGCGCCGAGCGAGACCTTGCGCGCCTCGTCCGACACCTCGCCGGCGGCCGAGGGGGCGAACAGCTGCGCCTCGTCCACCACCACCAGCATCGGATACCAGAAGTCGCGGTCGGCATCGAACAGCCCGCCCAGGAAGGCGGCGGCATGGCGCATCTGCATTTCCGCGTCCAGCCCCTCCAGGTTCAGGACGACGGAGACGCGGTGCTGGCGCACGCGGGCGGCGACCGATTGCAGCGCGGCCTCGCTGTGCTCGTCGGCCTCGACCACCACATGGCCGAAACGTTCGGCCAGGGTAACGAAGTCGCCCTCCGGGTCGATCACCGCCTGCTGCACCCATTGGGCGCTCTGTTCGATCAGCCGGCGCAGCAGGTGCGATTTGCCGGAGCCGGAATTGCCCTGGACCAGCAGACGGGTCGCCAGCAGCTCCTCCAGGTCGAGCGTCGCGGCGCCGCCCGCGTTCGTCGCCCCCATGTCGATGCCGACCTTCATCCCGCTCGCCTCCCACTCACCCGAACCGCCTCCAAGACTGGCGGGGCCTTCCTATAGCGCAGGCGGGCGCAGCGATACGAGGATTCGATTCGGGACGGCCGGGCCGCGGACGGGGAATCACTCTCCGAACGATTGAGCGGCAACGGCGCGGATGACCGCTCCGGTGGTGGGGTGGGTCTTGCGGCGGAGGGTGGTTTGACTATAGTCTTGCGGACAGGAGGGTGCGGCTGCTACCGCACCCCCCGTCCGGTCCGGTTACTTCAGCAGCTCAAGGATCGCCTTGATCAGCTGAAGCACCAGGACCAGGAGTACGAGTGCTTTCTCCACTCTGTCCTCCCAGGTAGGTGGGACGCGGGCGGTGGCCACTCCGCCGCCCGGTTCCCACCATTGCATGCATAGCGATGCGCGGTGGTGCGGGCAATGCGCATTCCACCGCACCGTGTTCAGACCCCCTCTTCGATCAACCCGCGTTTTGATGCGGCTGAATTCCCCGCGTTCCCGACGGGCGGTGGCATCGTGCGACAACGCCGGGCTGTGGTCATGAAAACGCAAACAAGCTCTGTTACAAGCAGATGCCGCCCCACTGCGGGATCGGCGCTGGCGGACCGAGCGATGACTGTGCTGACCACGACCAAAGCCGGGACCAAGGCCGGACGGACGGATAGCGACCGAGCCGAGTCCTATGGCGCGAGCTGGAACGCCGTTCGCTCCGCCGACGGCGATGCTGCGGCGTTCGATTGGGCATCGGCGGTCGGCGCTCTGCGCTACGCCTTCCAGCCCATCGTCCAACTGCGCTCGGGCCGCTGCCATGGCTATGAGGCGCTGCTGCGCGGGTTCGAGCGCACCGGCTTCGCCAATGCCGGCGAGTTGCTGGATGCTGCCGAGGCCGCGGGATTGCTGGCGACGGTGGAGACCGCACTGCACGCCAAGGCGGTCGCCGCCTACCGTGCGCTGTCGGGCTGGAGCGAGGCGAAGCTGTTCCTCAACCTGGACGCCCGGCTGATCGGGCAGCCGGACTCGCCCTGGCTGGCCCGCGATCCGGCGGCGTCGCGCAACAGCGGTATTGTGCTGGAGCTGTCGGAGAGCCGTCCGGTCGCCAGCGGCATCGCGGTGGATGTGGCGGTGGACCGCTACCGCCATGGCGGGGCCGGCATCGCCATCGACGATTTCGGCGTCGGCCATTCCGGTCTGCGGACGCTGTACGAGGCGCGGCCCGATTATGTGAAGATCGACCGCTTCTTCATCACCGGCATCGACGCGGATTCGCGCAAGCGGGCGCTGGTGGCGGCCTTGGCCGGCCACGCCCATGCGCTGGGCATCCTGATCGTGGCGGAGGGGGTGGAGACCGTCGCCGAGTTCTACACCTGCCGGGATCTCGGCTGCGACTTCGCCCAGGGCTTCCTGATCGCTCGGCCGCGGGTGGATTTGACCGGGTTGCCCAACCGCTATGCGATCGTCGAGGATCTCAACCGCCGGGACCGGCGCCAGCCCAGCGAGTCGCACCGCCGCCTGTCGGAGGTGATCGAGCGGCTGCCGCCGCTGCGGGTCGATTCGCGCAAGACCGAACTGCTGGACTATTTCCGCCGCGACGGCAGCGCCTCCATCGCCCCGATCGTGGACGAACAAGACCGGCCACTGGGGCTGATCCGGGAGCGCGATCTTAAACGCTTCGTCTATTCGCGCTTCGGCGGAGAGCTGCTGCGCAACCGTGGACTGGGCGACCGGCTGGACGATCTGGTCATCCGCTCGCCAGTCTGCGACATCTCCATGCCGCTTGACCGGGTGATCGAAGCCTTCTCCACCGAATCCGCCGCCGACGGCATCGTGATTGTGGAGGGCGGCGCCTATGCCGGCGTGCTGTCGGGCGGCGCCCTGCTGCGGCTGGTGCATGAGCGCAATCTGGCGATGGCGACGGACCAGAACCCGCTGACGCGCCTGCCCGGCAACGCCGCCATCCTGCGCCACATCGAAGGGGCGCTGGCCGATGGTGCGCGCGGCCATGTGCTGGCCTATCTGGATTTCGACAACTTCAAGCCCTTCAACGACAATTTCGGCTTCCGCCAGGGCGACCGCGCCATCCTGATGTTCAGCGAGCGGCTGAAGGCCTGGGCCGGCAGCGCCGGGGCCTCCATCGACGCCGACGCTTTCGCCGGCCATATCGGCGGCGACGACTTCTTCCTGGGCGTCAGTGGCGGCGAGGAAGGCGAGGTGCTGGCCCGGCTGACGGAGCTGCTGGCCCTGTTCCGTTCGGATGCCGAGAGCCTGTACGATGCCGAAACGCGGGTCAGCGGCGGGTTCCTGGCCAAGGACCGCTACGGGGCGGTGCGACGTTTTCCCTTGCTGGCGGCCAGCGGCGTGGCCGTGGTGATCCCGCCCGGTTGCCACGGCCTGACTCCGGACACCATCAACGCCGCCATCGCCGACCACAAGGCCGCCGCCAAGGGTGCGGAGGACAAGCTGTGCGTGGTGCGGCTGGCGTGAGACTACGGCGTGATCGCCCCCTCACGCATAATCCCGGAAACTTTCCGCCGTCGCGCGGTCATAGCCCAGGCTGGCCCGCAGGAGCTGCAACGTGTAGGGCTCTCGCGCGGCACCGCGGCGCAGTTCCTCCACCGTCATCTCCTCCACCAGACGGCCGCGGTTCATCACCGCCAGCCGGTCGCACAGGTTGGCGACGACGGCGAGGTTGTGGCTGACCAGCACCATGGTCAGGCCATGTTCGGCCCGCAGGCGGCGCAGCAGGTTCAGGATCTCCGCCTGGACCGACACGTCGAGCGCCGAGGTCGGCTCGTCCAGCAGCAGGATGCGCGGCTCCAGCACCAGGGCGCGGGCGATGGCGACGCGCTGGCGCTGACCGCCCGACAGCTGGTGCGGGTAGCGGAAACGGAAGGCGGAGCCTAATCCGACATCGCGCAGCACCCGGTCGATGCGCGCGTCGGCATCGCCCAGCCCGTGGATGGCGATCGGCTCCGCCAGGATGCGGTCCACCGTGTGGCGCGGATGCAGGGAGCCGTAGGGGTCTTGGAACACCATCTGGCAGAGCTTGTAGAAGCCCTTATGCCGCTTCGGCCCCTGTTCCGTGCCGGCGACCGCGATGCGGCCGGTCCACTCGTCGTTCAGGCCGCTGACCGCGCGCAGGACGGTGGATTTGCCGGACCCCGACTCGCCGACGAGGCCAAAGCTCTCCCCCTCCCGCACCGACAGGGTGATGCCGTCCACCGCCGTGACGGCGTCGGTGCCCTGGCCGAAGCGGACCCGCAGGTCGCGGATGTCGATCATCTCCCTCACCCCTCCAGCCAAGCGGGATCGCGGCTCAGCACCGGCAGGTCGCCCGGCGGCTCGTCGATCCGCGGCAGGCTGGCCAGCAGGCCGCGGGTGTAGGGGTGCCGGGCGGCGTGCAGCTCCGAAGCGCGGCAGCTCTCCACCACCCGGCCGGCATACATGATGAGGATGCGGTCGCAGAAGGAGGCGACGAGGTTCAGGTCGTGGCTGACGAAGATCATGCCCATGCCGCGCTGGGAACAGAGGTCGTCCAGGATCGCCAGCACCTGCATCTGCACGGTGACGTCCAGCGCCGAGGTCGGCTCGTCGGCGATCAGCAGGTCGGGGTCGGGGATCAGCATCATCGCGATCATGATGCGCTGGCCCATGCCGCCCGACACCTCGTGCGGGTAGCGGTCATAGACCCGCTCCGGATCGCGGATGCGCACGGCGGCCAGCATTTCCAGCGCGCGGCGCCTGGCCTCGGCCGCGCCAGCCTTGCTGTGGACGCGGTAGGCCTCGGCGATCTGGCGGCCGACGGTCATCACCGGGTTGAGGGAGTATTTGGGGTCCTGCATCACCATGGCGATGCGCCGGCCGCGGATGTCGCGCATGCGCCTGGGCGACGCCGCCAGCAGATCCTCGCCGTTGAAGGCCAGCCGGTCGGCGGTCACCCGGCCCGGCGGCGGCACGAGGCGCAGGATGGAGCGGCCGGTCATCGACTTGCCGGATCCCGACTCGCCGACGATGCCCAGCTTCTCCCGGCCCAGCGTGAAGGAGACGCCGCGCACCGCCTCGGCCATGCCGGTGCGGGTGGGGAAGGCGACGCGGAGGTTGGAGACTTCCAGAAGGGGAGTGTCGTCGGCCATCGCTCAATCCCCCTTCGGGTCCAGCACGTCGCGCAGCCCATCGCCCAGCAGGTTGAAACCCAGGCTGACGATGAAGATGGCAAGGCCGGGCATGGCGGCGACCCACCATTGCTCCAGCACATATTGCCGGCCGCTGGCGATCATCGCCCCCCATTCCGGCAGCGGCGGCTGGGCGCCGAGACCGAGGAAGCCGAGGCCGGCGGCGGTCAGGATCACGCCGGCCATGTCCAGCGTCGTCCGCACGATCAGCGAGGCGACGCACAGCGGCATGATGTGGCCCAGGATGATGCGCAGGCTGGAGGCGCCCTGCAGCCGGGCGGCGCTGATGAAATCGGCGCGGCGGACGGTCAGCGTCTCCGCCCGCGCGATGCGGGCATAGGGCGGCCAGGAGGTGATGGCGATGGCGATCACCGCATTCTCGATGCCGGGGCCGAGCGCGGCGACAAAGGCCAGCGCCAGGATCAGCTTGGGGAAGGCCAGCGCGATGTCGGTGATGCGCATCAGCACGGTATCGACCCAGCCGCCGAAATAGCCGGCGACCGTGCCGATCACCAGCCCGGCCAGCGGTGCCGTCGCCGCCACCAGCGCCACGATCATCAGCGTCAGCCGTGCGCCATGGATCAGGCGGGAGAGGATGTCGCGGCCGAAGGCGTCGGTGCCCAGCCAATGGGCGGCGCTCGGCGGCAGCAGCCGGTTGTTCAAGTCCTGGGCATAGGGGTGGTAGGGCGCCAGCACAGGGGCCAGCGCCGCGACGACGACCAGGGCCAGCACGATCAGCAGCCCGGCGACGGCCAGCCGGTTGCGGCGGAAGGACGTCCAGCCGGCCCAGGCGCGGCCCAGCCGGGCCTGTCCGCGGGACTGCGGCGTGTCGGTGGTCAGCCAGTCCCGCCATGTGGCGGATCGGGTGTCGGTGCGCGCGGTCATCGTGCCCGGGGATCCAGAAGGCGATAGAGCAGGTCGGACAGCAGGTTCAGCGCGATGAAGACCGCGCCGACCACCAGCGTCCCGCCCAGCACCGCGTTCATGTCGGCGCTGAGCAGCGAATTGGTGATGTAGAGCCCAAGGCCGGGCCAAGCGAACACCGTCTCGGTCAGCACCGACCCCTCCAGCAGCCCGGCATAGGACAGGGCGATGACGGTGATCAGCGGCACCGCGATGTTGCCCAGCGCATGGCGCCAGACCACACGGGTCTCCGACATGCCCTTCACCCGTGCGGTGGTGATGTATTCCTGACGCAACTGGTCCAGCATGAAGCCGCGCGTCATCCGCGCGATGTAGGCGACGCTGTAGAGCCCGAGAATGGCCGACGGCAGAACCAGATGCTGCACGGCGTTCCAGAAGATCTCGGTCTCGCCGGCCAGCAGCGCGTCGACCGTGACGATGCCGGTCACCGGATCGACCATCCCCTCGTAGAAGACGTCGACCCGCCCCGGTCCAGGCACCCAGTCCAGCTTGGCGTAGAACAGCAGCAGCGCCATCAGACCCAGCCAGAAGATCGGCAGCGAATGACCGATCAGGCCGAGCAGGCGGATGGCATGGTCGGGCCAGCGCCCGCGATTGACGGCGGCGAACACCCCGGCCGGCACACCCAGCACCGCGCCGATGACGACCGCGACCGTCGCCAGTTCCATCGTCGCCGGGAAGACGCGCAGCACATCCTCCAGCACCGGGCGCGAGGTCAGCACCGAGGTGCCGAGGTCGCCCTGAGCCACGTCGCCGACATAGTGGAGGAACTGCTGCCACAGCGGCAGGTCGAGGCCCAGCTGCGTGCGCATCTGCGCATAGCTTTCGGCATTCGCCCGGTCGCCGAGCGCGGACAGCACCGGATCGATCGGCACCACGCGCCCGATCAGGAATGTGACCAGCAGCAGGCCCAGCAGGGTTGCGGCCACCGTGACCAGCAGGGTCAGGCCGCGTTTCAGCGTAGGCAAGACGACTCCCTCGCGGTTGGACGCGCCCAGTCGAACGCGCTCAAGGGAATCACAGTCGGGGCTTTGTGCAAAGCCCGTCAAGGGCATAGGGGATATGGGGAGGTGGTTGCTGCGTGTGCTGCGTGTGCCCCCTCCCCAACCCTCCCCCGCTGCGCGGGAGAGGGAGTCGGTTGCAGAGCGGCGGAGTTCCCTCTCCCGCTCAAGCGGGGGAGGGTTGGGGAGGGGGCATCCGCCGCTTGAACTGAACCCTCAGCTCACCACGTCCCCGCCGGGCTGGGATCGCCATGGGCGCCGGCGGCCGGCTCGTGGTGGGCGAGCCAGCGTTCGGCCTCGAGCGCCGCCATGCAGCCCATGCCGGCGGCGGTGACCGCCTGACGATAGACCTTGTCCTTCACGTCGCCGGCGGCGAAGACGCCGGGGATGTTGGTGGCGGTCGAATCGGGCACCGTGACGATGTAGCCCGCGTCGTCCATCTCCACCTTGCCCTGGAAGATGCCGGTCGCCGGCACATGGCCGATGGCGACGAAGACGCCGGCCACCGGGATCACGCGCTCCTCGCCCGACTTGACGTTCTTGACGCGCACGCCGGTGACCGCGCGCGGGTTGCCCATCGTCCCGTCGCCCTCGCCGACGATCTCCTCGACCGTGCTGTCCCACACCACCTCGATCTTCGGGTGGCGGAACAGGCGGTCCTGCATGATGCGTTCGGCACGGAAGCTGTCGCGGCGGTGGATGACCGTCACCTTGGTGGCGTGGTTGGTCAGGTACAGCGCCTCCTCCACAGCGGAGTTGCCGCCGCCGATGACCGCCACCTCCTTGCCGCGGAAGAAGAAGCCGTCGCAGGTGGCGCAGGCCGACACGCCGAAGCCGCGATAGATCTCTTCCGTCGAGATGCCGAGCCAGCGCGCCTGGGCGCCGGTGGCGATGATGACGCTGTCGGCGGTGTAGGTGTCGCCGCTGTCGCCCTTGCAGACGAAGGGACGCTGAGTGAAGTCGACGTCGGTGATCAGGTCGAACACCATCTTCGTGCCGACATGCTCCGCCTGCTTCTGCATCTGCTCCATCAGCCAGGGGCCCTGGATCGGATCGGCGAAGCCGGGGAAATTCTCCACATCGGTGGTGATCATCAGCTGGCCGCCCGGCTGCATGCCCTGGACCATCAGCGGTTCCAGGTTGGCGCGCGCGGCATAGATGGCGGCGGTGTAGCCGGCCGGGCCGGCGCCGATGATGAGGACCTTGGTGTGGTGCGTGGTGGCCATGGACGTGATCCCGCAAAATCCCGGCGAAGGGGAGTCGTGATTAAATCGGTTCTAGAAGCCGAACATATGGTCGAGGCTGAAGGCGCTGTCACCTGCAAGGCAGCCATGGTAGCCGAACAGGCGGCAGGTGGTGTCGCGGATCAGCACATAGGCATGATCGCCCGCCGCAATCCGTTCCGCTTCCGAAAACATCTCGTGATAGCGCCAGAAACGTGAGCCGCCACAGGGGATTTCCAGCCGCTTCCGCGCCACCTCCACACCGTCGCGGCGCCGCAGGATCAGCTTGGTGTCCGACAGGGCATGCCATGGCGTCGAGGCAGGGTAGACGAGGTGGCAGAGCGTGTCCCACGGATCGGTGCCCAGCCGCAGGAACAGGCGGGTCGACAGACCGGGCGGACGGCCATGGTAGCTCTGCGGTTCGTCGCGGTAGACCATCGCCATGTTGAACATGTGGCTGCCGAAGCTGGTCTCCGCCACATGGCCGGTCTTTACGTCCTCGTAACGGACCAGCGCGTGCAGCCAGCCGTCGGCAACCGTTCCGGCTTCGAAATCATAGACCAGTTCGACGTGGCCCCAAGCGTCGACGACCGTCCGGTCGGCGACCAGCCCGGTGACGTCCAGCGCCCGGCTGTCGGAGCGCTTGAGGTTGCCGAAGCGGTGTTCCGCCACCGCCTCGCCGTTGCGGTCGTAGACCACGGCCTTCACCGGCAGCTCGGTTTGCGCCGTGCTCATCGGGGTGGGCAGCAGGGTGGTGCGCCAGCGGCCCATCGGCAGCAGCGGCGCCGGCAGGATGTGGCCCTTGCCGACCACGCCCTTGTCCACCACGCCGCCGGTCAGCAGCGGCAGCTTGGGGTCGGGCTTCAGGTCGGTGCGCTCCACATTGGCGTGGGCCATGCGGCGGCGGCCGTCTGCGGCGACGATCTCGTAGCGCGGGCGGACGAAATGCTTGCCGGCCTGCACCTCGAACTGCTGGGGCCAGCGGGCTTCGGGAAACAGGCTGGCGATGTCCAGTTCGATGGTGGCGAAGGCCGGGACGGCGCGGTCGAGCACGCGGATTTCCGGCGACCCCATCAGGTTCAGCCCGACGGCACCAGCCGGGATCGGGGTGGGGTGGCTGTTCTGGATCCACAACGACACCCGCTCTCCCTCGCGCGGGGCGGGCAGGCCGGCGTAGAGGTCGGCCGGCCAGGCGTTGGCGTCGTGGGTGCAGGACAGCACCGTGTCGTCGTCGCCATAGGTGTCGAGGGCGTATTTGACCACGTCATGCCCGGCGGCGCCGATGATGTGCAGGAACAGCGACCCGCAGAAGGGGGACAGGTTGAATCGCTCGCGAACCTGTCGGCTGTCGATCACCACGGTTCCGTCCGACGGCGGCATCGGCTCCGTCCAGTCGGCGATCGGGCGGCCTTCGCCGTCGAACAGGCAGGCCCACAGCCGGGTGCCCTTGGCGCCGTAGCGCGGCCAGTAGTTGGCAGACACCACGCGGGTGTGGTGGCCGTCGCCGTCGCGGAACCAGGCGAAATTGGTCGCCCAGTTGAACTTCGACAGGTAATGGCCGGGGTCGTTCAGCATGTCTTCCGGCACGCGCATGGCGTCCAGCGAGACGACACCCGCCTGTTTCGGGATCAGGTGGGCGATGTGGCCTTCCAAGCGCTGCGAATCGAAGGCGACGATGAAGACAGTGCGGGCGCCGCTGGCCGGCAGGTCGGTCACCGGGCGGGCGGCGTGGCCGAACACCTCTTTCCCCACCTGCTCCACGTCCTGGACATAGATGCCGCAAACCGGCACCGCCGACAGGTCATAGAACTCCGCCAGCCCCGATAGCAGGCCCATCGGGTCATAGACGGCCACCGGGCCGTATGAGGCCAGTCGCGCGATCAGGATCGCAGCCTTGGGCGCCGCCAGCGGATGGCCCACCGCCTTGAAGAAGCTGGAGCCGCCGGTGACGTTGGAAAAGGTCTCGATCAGAAGGGGCATCAGGGCACACACGCGCGATAGCAAAGCCAGGGCGTCGGTTATAGCCCCTTCGGCAGGGTAGGCGACAGTGATTTGCAGGCGACCGGATTATGTCGGAGCGCATGTGCGTTTCCCGGAGCGCACCCCTTGTCGAAGAGTGCGTTTCGATATATCTAAGTTTTCGTTATATCGAAACTGCATCAAAAGGGGGTTCCATGCTTCGGCATCTGTTTTGCGGCCATGGGCGCCGCTTCTCGCGTCCGGATTTCGACGACGAGGCGCAGGACGGACGCGGGCGCCATGGGCGTCATGGTCATCGCGGCGGCTGGGAAGGTTGGGGCGGTCATGGCCGGGGCGGCCGGGGAGAGCGGCGTGTCTTCGACCATGGCGACCTGCGCCTTGTCCTGTCGTGGCTGATCGCGGAAAAGCCGCGCTCCGGCTATGACCTGATCAAGACGATCGAGGAGATGGTCGGCGGCGCCTACAGCCCCAGCCCCGGCGTCGTCTACCCGACGCTGACGCTGTTGGAAGAGCAAGGCCACATCCGCGTCGGTTCGACCGAAGGCAACAAGAAGCTCTACGAGATCACGCCCGAAGGGACGGAGGCGCTGAAGGCGGCGGAGCCCGCCGTGGCCGCGGTGCGCGAGAGGATCGCCCACGCGAAGGCCCGCCAGCAGCGCGAATCCTCGCCGCAGATCGTCCGCGCCGTCGAGAACTTCAAGCTGGCCCTGCGGCTGCGGCTGTCGCGCGGCGACCTGACGGCGGAGCAGACCCAGGCCATCGCCGATGCCATCGACGCCGCCGCCCGCGCGGTCGAACGGACCTGACCATGGAGGAGAGGACGATCATGGCTGCATCGACCACCCGCATCGCGACCTCCAACGGCCGCCGCTACATGACCCAGCTGTGCAAGCACTGGGCGCACAAGTTCGAGGTCGCCTATGACGAGAACCAGGGGCTCGTGCCCTTCTCTCCCGACCGCCGCTGCCGGATGGCGGCGGATGCCGAAGGGCTGACGCTGACCATCGAGGTGGAGGATGCCGAACACTTGGAGCGCATGCAGGGGGTGGTCATCGACCATCTGAAGCGCTTCGCCTTCCGCGAGGATCTGGGGGAGGTGGCCTGGACCGCCGTACCGTGACGGCGGCACTGCCGGACGTGCCGTGTGTGTAGGAGGGCTTTTTCCCGACTCTGTCTGCGACAAATCCTGTTGTGAATTCCCGTGCCGGAGGTGTAAAACGCCTCTTAACCAACAGGCGGGAATGGGGGAGATGACGGCGTTTCCACCTGCGGACCGGTACGAGGCCGGTGCCGGCGGGATCCGTCGGTTCCCTTGCTGCCGCGCCACGCACAGTCAGAATACCGGGAGTCGCTCGTGATGCTCCGCATCTCCAAGAAGCTGATGTTCGCCATCGAGGCGGTCCTCGACATCGCCTACAACGCGGGCACCGAGCCGGTGCAGTCCGGGGAGATCACCCGGCGCCAGGGCATCCCGAAGCGTTACCTGGAGCAGGTGCTTCAGCAGTTGGTGCGCGAAGGCGTGCTGGCCGGGGTGCGGGGTCCGCGCGGCGGTTACCGGCTTGCGCGCGAGCGGAGGCGGATCACGCTGGGCGAAATCGTGCGGGTGGTCCGTTCGATGGAGACCGCCACCGACCCGATCGAAGAGCCGGCGGGTTCCATCCTCGGCCATCAGGTCGTGCGTCCGCTGTGGGGCGAACTGCAGGAGGAATGCATGGCGAAGCTCGACACCATCACGGTCGAGGATCTGTGCATGCGCGCCCGACGCGCCGGCGTGGAAAGCGAGACCGAGGACCGGATCGACTTCACGATTTGAAGCTTCGGCTGGGGCTTCAACCGAAATCAGCGGGGTCGTATGGCCGACCCGGCGACCCCACTTCCCGTTTGACAGGCCACCCGCGCTGGATAATGCTCAGCCTGGGGTGTTGAAATCACTTATAACACAAATCTCAGAGGTGGAATCATGGCTGCACCCGAATTCCGTGGCAAGATCTATGACAGCATCCTCGATACGATCGGCGCCACGCCGCTGGTGCGGCTGAACCGCCTCGCCGAGGATGCCGGGGTCAAGGCCCAGATCATCGGCAAGCTGGAGTTCTTCAACCCGCTGGCCAGCGTCAAGGACCGCATCGGCAGCGCCATGATCGAGGCCGCGGAGGCCGCCGGCACCATCGCCCCCGGCCGCACGACGCTGGTCGAGCCCACCTCCGGCAACACCGGCATCGCGCTGGCCTTCGTCGCCGCCGCCAAGGGCTACAAGCTGATCCTGACCATGCCGGAAAGCATGTCGGTCGAGCGGCGCAAGATGCTGAAGCTGCTGGGTGCCGAACTGGTGCTGACCCCGGCGTCGGAAGGCATGAAGGGCGCCATCCGCAAGGCGGAGGAGATCCTCGCCGCCGACCCGAACGCCTATCTGCTGCAGCAGTTCAAGAACGCCGCCAACCCGGCGGTCCACCGCGCCACCACCGCGGAGGAGATCTGGAAGGACACCGACGGTCAGGTCGATTTCCTGATCTCCGGCGTCGGCACCGGCGGCACCCTGACCGGCACCGCCGAGGTCATCAAGTCGCGCAAGCCCTCCTTCAAGGCCGTGGCGGTGGAGCCGGAGGACAGCCCGGTCCTGTCCGGCGGCATGCCGGGCCCGCACAAGATCCAGGGCATCGGCGCCGGCTTCGTTCCCGACATCCTGAAGAAGGAGCTGATCGACGAGGTGGTGCGCATCTCCAACCAGCGCGCCTTCGAAACCGCCCGCAAGGTCGCCCGCCTGGAGGGCGTTCCGGTCGGCATCTCGTCGGGTGCGGCGCTCGCCGCGGCGCTGGAGGTCGGTGCCCGTCCGGAGAACGAGGGCAAGCAGATCGTCGTGATCCTGCCGTCCTTCGCCGAGCGCTACCTGTCGACCGCCCTGTTCGAAGGGCTGGAGTAACCGTCGATGCCGCGGGGCGGGGGCGGTTATTGCTCCCGCCCCGCATCCTATCCGCGAAATTCCGGCCCGAAATTTGACGGAATTGGCGGTTCGCGCTACTCTTCCCGGTAACAGCAGAGCCTTTTCCGTCCGCGCCGCCGGGGAGAGACCGCCATGTCGGATGTGACCGCCGCCACCTATGTCCCGAACCTGTCGAGCAGTTCCTTCTCGCAGTTGAAGGGGCAGACGACCAAGATCGGCGCCGACGGAGCCAACGCCGACACCCAGACCTTCACGGTCAGCAAGGCCGGCGAGTTCAATTTCAAGGTCAACAACACCTTCACCAACGTCGAGATCCGCAACGACCGCAACGAGGTCGTGACGACCATCCGGTCGAAGGAATCGGCGTCGGACGCCACCGCGCGGCTGGGGCCGGGCACCTACACGGCGACCATTTCGCAGGCCAACCGGGCGGCGGGCGTGCGCGACTATTCGTTGGACGTCACGGAACGTCAGAACGTCCTGGTGACCGGTGCCGGCGCAACGCTGAAGGGCACCGCCCAGCCGCCGGGCAACGGCGATACCGGCATCCAGAAGCACACCTTCAACGTCCTGCAGGGCGGCAGCTTCACCGCCAACATATCGCTTCCCAACACGCGCTGGGCGATGATGGACAAGGACGGCAAGGTCGTCGCCGCCAGCGACTCGGGCAAGCCCGATTCCCAGCAGACCTTCCTGCAGAAGCCGACCTACAAGCTGGAGCCCGGCCAATACACGATGGTGGTGGTCCCGCCGTCGAGTTTGAAGTCGCCGTCCGATTTCATGCTGAGCCTCGTGCCGCGCAATACGGAGTTGTCCGAGACGGGACTGAATCAGGAAAGTGCCATTTCCAAGACTCTGCGCGAACGGCAGACCCGGCTGCGCCAGTGGGCGTCGGAAGCGAAGCCCACCTCGACGAGAGCCTGACCGTCTTCAAGGTGCCGGGCTGCGTCCGCGGCTCGGAAAATGCCGCATCGAATGTTGCCGCAACCGCGCATCCTTGCGCTATGCTGCGCGCCATGGACTTCACGGACACCCAGCTTCACCGCTATTCCCGCCACATCGTGCTGCCGGAAGTCGGCGGCATCGGGCAGGAGCGGCTTCTGCGATCCAAGGTGCTGGTCGTCGGCGCCGGCGGCCTTGGCGCACCCCTTCTCCTCTATCTGGCGGCGGCCGGCGTCGGCACCATCGGCATCGTCGATGACGACACGGTCGACCTGTCGAACCTGCAGCGGCAGGTGATTCATGACGAATCGACGCTCGGCCACCCGAAGGTGGAGAGTGCCGCCGCCCGCATCCACGCGCTGAACCCCGATGTCCGGGTGGAAGCGCACCGGATGCGGCTGAACCGCGACAACGCGATGGACCTGATCGGCGGCTATGACCTGGTCGCCGACGGGTCGGACAATTTCGCCACGCGATTTCTGCTGAACGACGCCTGCTTCCTGGCCGGCAAGACGCTGGTGTCGGCGGCGATCCTGCGCTTCGACGGACAGCTGAGCACCTTCAAGGCCCATCTGGGCGCGCCGCACCCCTGCTATCGCTGCCTGTTCCCGGAACCGCCGCCGCGCGGCACCGTGCCGTCCTGTTCGGAAGGCGGGGTGCTGGGGGCGCTGGCCGGTTTCGTCGGCTCGCTGCAGGCGACGGAGGTGCTGAAGGAACTGCTGGGATTGGGCGAAAGCCTGTCGGGCAGCCTGCTGATGATGGACACGCTCTATGCGTCCTATCAGCGCATCACCATCAAGCGGGATCCCGACTGCGCGCTTTGCGGCGATCATCCGACCATCCACGACCTTTCCGCCCACTGACGGGCGCCACGGGAAAGACGGGAGGCGGCCCACCATGTCCACCACCATGTCGCAGTCCTCGACTGAGAGCACCTTGGCCGAGAGCACCTCGGCCCTGTCGATCGTCCTGTTTGCCGGCGGCTTCGACCGCGTCCATTACGCGCTGGTGATGGCCAGCGCCGCGGCAGCCACCAACCGCAAGGTCACGCTGTTCTTCACCGGCCGCGCTCTGCGCGCCCTGGTGCATGAGAGCGAGCCGGGGGTGCTGGGCTGGCACGATCTTGACCCGGCCGACGACGGCAGCTCGCCGGTGGCGCGCGACCGCTATTTCGCCACCCACGGCCTCGCCACCTTCGAGGAACTGCTGGAGGCCTGTGTCGCCATGGGCGTGACGGTGATGGCCTGCGAGATGGGGCTGCGGGCCCTTGGCCTGCCGGCGGGCGTGCAACTGCGCGCCGACGTGCCGGTCGCCACCGGCGGTGTCGTCACCTTCCTGAACGACGCGCCGAAGGGCGGCGCCATGCTGTTCATCTGATCTGGCGGAAAGAGCATGAACGACAACCGCGAGATCCTCGACCTCGCCAACCGTTTCGAGTCGATTGCCACCGACGGGTTCGAGGGACGCCCTTACCGGACGGCGCTGGCCGGTCTTGCCCGTCATGTGCGGGGCCATGCCGGGCTGGCGCCGCAGGTCGCCCATGCCTTGGGCGTGATGATCCGGCTGATCGGCGAAAGCGATCCCCAAGGCCGTTTCGCCGCCAAGATCGCCATCCTGCAGGAAGCCGTGGAATTGCTGACGGAGAGCTGAGGACCGGAGCGGCTGCCTTGAACGGAGCGCGGGGCAGCCATGCGTCACGCCGGAGCGGGGTGTCTCGTCATGGAGGCGATGACACTCCATACGAGGATGCAGACCATGGCTTTCCGTTTCACCGTCGCCGCCGACGCGCCGTCCCTGTTCGCCACGCTCTATGCCACCGCCAAGACCATCCGCGGCAGCGGCCTGCCGACCGGCTTGATCCACCTGATCGACCTGCGCGTGTCGCAGATCAACGGCTGCGCCTATTGCATCGACATGCACAGCAAGGAAGCCCGCCACGACGGCCAGTCGGAGGAGCGGATCGCCGCCCTTGCCGAGTGGGAGCGGTCGGATCTGTTCCTGCCCGACGAACGCGCCGCCTTCGCCTGGGCCGAGGTGCTGACCCGCGCCCAGCATGACCGCATCGACGAAGCGTACCGGGCGCTGCAACGCCATTTCAATGCCGAGCAGATTGCCCAACTGACGGTTACGGCGGCGCAGATCAACGCCTGGAACCGCATCGGCATCGCCCAGCACATCGAGGGCACCGCCGTGGGTATGGCGGCGTGACGGCGCTGGCCGACCCGGACACCGCGCTCGCCGCCTTCGCGGGCGAGCGGGCGCGGCTGCGCGCTCTTGCCTACCGGCTGCTCGGGTCGGTGGCGGAGGCGGAGGACACGTTGCAGGACGCCTGGCTGCGCTGGTCCGCGGTGGCGGCCGGCAGCGTCGGGTCGGCCCCCGCCTTTCTGACGACGCTGGTGACTCGGCTGGCGCTCGACCGGCTGCGCTCCGCCCGGGTGGCGCGGGAACGCTATTACGGGCTGTGGTTGCCCGAACCGGAGGTTTCCGGTTGGGAGAGCGACACGCAGGACGGGGCCGATCCCGAGTCGGTGCCGCTGGCGATGCTGCTGTTGCTGGAACGGCTGGCGCCGGACCAGCGGGCGGTCTTCGTCCTGCGCGAGGCAATGGATTTGGATTACGCGGAGATCGCGGCGACGCTCGGCAAGTCGGTGGAGGCCTGCCGCCAGATCATGCGGCGCGCCCGCGCCCGGCTGGCGGAACCGGCCGCGACGATCAGCGATCCGGATGCAGGTCGCCGTCTGGCCGACGCCTTCGCCGATGCCAGCGTCCGGCGCGACTATGCGGCCATCGTCGCCCTGCTGTCGGATGACGCCCAGTGGCTGAGCGACGGCGGCGGCATGGTGAGGACGGCGGTCAACCCGCTCTTCGGTGCCGACCGCATCGCCCGCTTCCTGATGGGCGTCCAGCGCAAGAGGGGCGTCGGATTCGGCTTCGTGCCGGTGCGGGTGAACGGCGGACCGGGGCTGCTGGCCGAACTGGGCGGCTCCTTCCGCAGCGTGTTGGCCTTCGACATCGCCGACGGTAGGATTTTGCGGATCTACCAGATCGCCAACCCGCAAAAGCTGGAGCATGTGGCGGGCTTCGGAAACACCGAGGGCGTCCGGTAAGGCCAAGGCGGGAGAGCTTGCATCCCAGCCTATGCCGTCGTCCTACGCCGTCGCCTCGTCCAGCCAGCGGTCGAGTGCGGTCAGGTCGACGGGGCGGGGCAGGATGGGGAAGGGAGCGTTCTGCAGACGCTGCCCGGTCATCAGGATGCGCGTCTGCGGATAAAGCATCGCCGCCAGCGCCGCCGCACGGTCGCCCTCGTCGCCTTCATGCTCCAGCGGAAGCAATGCGACGACCGGCGCCTCCGCACCGATGATGGTCAGCGCTTCCAGCGCATCGTCGGTCTGCGAAACCTGGAATCCGCGGCCGGACAGATGGCCGGCCAGCGCCTCGCGCTGGATGCGGTCGGCATCGGCCACCACGGCCCGGCGCCCGCCATAGCCCGGCATCCGGATGTCGGCGTCGATGCTGAAGCTCACGTTTCCCCTCCGTCCATCATGTTTTTGTCATGGACGGCAGGGAGTATGCGGGGCGGCAGGCGGGTTGTAAACGGCTGCTACCTGCGGTTCGACCTTCGTCGAATGCGGATCACTTCGCCCTTGTGCATCAGCGCCAGCATCGGCAGGTCGCTGGGGTGGTTGCCGTAGCCCCAGGTGGCGGCGACCGGGCCGTTGCCGGCGATCCAGGCGGTCACCCGTTCCGCCTTGTCCAGGCGCACGCAGTTGGCGGTGCTGAGCCTGCCGGTCAGCTTGCCGTCCGCCACCTCCATCCCCGTGGCCAGCAAATCGTCCACCTCCAGACCGCGCAGAAGTGCGGGCATGTAGAGGTCGAGCGCGCCGGTCGCGACCACCACCCGGCGTCCTTGCCGGCGATGCTCCTTCAGCACCTCCAGCATGGGCTGGTGCCAGCGGACGCGAGGCACCATCCGTTCCGCCGCGGCCAGCGCGTCGGCCACCGGCAGGCCGCGCAGGGTGCGCTTCAGATAGATGGCCTTCACCGATCCGGGAAAATCGCAGCCCGGCCCGCGGCCGCGGACATGACGGTGCATCGCAGAGCGGATGGCGTCGGCCAGGGCCAGCGCGGCGCGCCGCCGGCCGATCACCTCGCCGACGAACATCGGCAGGCTGTCGCCGTGGATCAGCGTGCCGTCGAAGTCGAAGAAGGCGACGCCGGACGGACCGCATACCGGCAAAGTGGAGGCCGGCAAATCGAGATGCTGCGCCGGCAGGAGCGCCGCCGGCGTGAGGCTGATCCGGGGGGGCTGGGGCGCGGGATCGGGTAGGGGGGTGGTCTGCATGCGCCGTTTATCCGGCCGCCGCGGTATGGCGGACAAGGTCTTTTACGGCAACCCTGGGGACGATTCCCGGTCTGCCGCAAGCCGAAGGGCCGTCAATGCAGCATCGTCGGGCCGCAGGGCGTCTCGAACAGCGGGCCATCCTCCGCTCCGTCTTCGGACTCCTCCTCGATCTCCGCGGCATCCGCCCCGTCCTCCAGCTGTGCGATCAGGTCGCCGGAAGCTTCTTCCAGGCCGGCCTTGACGGCGATCAGCAGGTTGATGATCTCGCCATTGTCCTGCTCCAGGCTGCGGACCCGCTCCTCCAGCCGGTCGATGCGGCGCAGCAGCAGATCCGACAAGCGGTCCAGCCGTTCGAGAACGGGATCCGGTCCGGCTGGATTTGGGCTGGAGCCCTGGGTTTTGATCGGTTCAGTCCCGGACGTGGTCGGCGGGCTTTCGGGCCGGGTGTCGGGGCGGTCGTCGTGGCGGTCATCCATGGTGCGGCCGGTTCCGGTCAGTGAGGTTTGCTCCTCGCCTAACCTTGGGCCATCGGCCCGCAAGGTCCAGCCCGGCACCCGATGCACCCCGCAAGCGATGGCTGCCTGACCCGCCCGTTGCGCGTGTGGCGATTCCGGATGGGGGTGAAATCAGCCGCCACCTCTTGTGCGCAACGCCGCAGAGCCCGCTATATAGTTAAGACTCAGATTTATCGGCACGCCGCTTGCGCGGGACGCCGTACAGTTCCAGCCGATGGCCGATCAGGTCATAGCCCAGTTCGCGGGCAATGCTTTCCTTCAGCCGTTCCATTTCATCATTGGTGAATTCTATGACTTCACCGGAATCGACATCGATCAGATGATGGTGGTGATCGGTTCTTGCTTCTTCATAGCGCGCGCGTCCATCGCCGAAATCGAGGCGATCGATCACATGCGCTTCCTCGAACAGTCGCATCGTCCGGTAGACGGTGGCGATGGAAATGCGCGGGTCGATGGCGGATGCACGGCGATGCACCTCCTCGACGTCGGGATGGTCCGTTGCCTCCGACAGCACGCGCGAGATGACGCGGCGCTGGTCGGTCATCTTCAATCCCTTCTTCACGCACAATTCTTCGAGGCGCGAGGGCATGGACATCCCCTGTAATCCTGTTCTGTGTGACGGGCGGCGGATCGCCCCTCCGGGTCTCCCTGATGCCCGGGATGCCGGCAGCAAATGCCGGCCGGCCGGACAAGTCCGGTCGGCCGAACGCGGCACCCCGAATACCCGACCATCATACTGTGTTTCGGAACCATTCTCAAATGCCCAGGTCACAGCCGGACGGCCGAACGTGCAAAAGCCTTTCCTTCCATGGTTATAGGACTTTTGTATAGGTCTGTGGCGGGGTGGATGGTCGGAGCGGAAACCAATTGCTCATAATCCGCTGCTAGGTTTTGCCGCTGGAGCGCCGCGCATCCTGCGACCGGTGCCGACCGGGCATGTTCGCGCCGGAGAGGGGAGGGGGTGAGACGCCGTGACGCCATTCGATCCGCCGCTTCCCGCCGCGGCCGCCATGCCGGAGGCGCACATGGACGAACCCGCCTTCACCGCCGCCGGGCTGGCGGTTCCGGTGCCGCCGCTGGCACCCGAACAGGATTGTGCGGCAGCGGCTGCCCGCTTCAACCGCCAGCCTGATTTGCCTGCCCTGCCGGTGGTCGATGGCGAGGGGTGCGTCGTCGGCCTGCTGGAGCGCAGCCGTCTTCCGCCGGACGGGGGAAAGGATGCCTCGACTGTGGAGGTGTCCGCTCTCATGGACCCGCATCCGCTGCTGGTGGAGGGGACGACCCCGCTGGCGGAGATCGGACGGCGGCTCGCCCGGCTGAAGCCGGCGGCGCTGGTGACCGGCTTCCTGGTGGTGGACCAGGGCCGCTATCTGGGCGTCGGCACGGTGACCGGGCTGATGGCGCGCTCCGCCGAACAGACCGATCTGCGTGCCCGCCAGCTGGAGGAGGCGCGCCGGCAGGCCGAGCGGGCGATCCGGGCCAAGACCGCCTTTCTCGCCAACATGAGCCACGAAATCCGCACGCCGCTGACCGCGATGATGGGATTCGCCGAGCTGCTGGAGCAGGAGGTGGCGGGGCCGCACGCCATCCCGCTCTATCGCGACTATGCCCGCGACATCGCCGAGAGCGGCCGGCACCTGATGGAGCTGATCAACGACCTGCTCGACCTGTCCAAGGCCGATGCCGACCGGTTGGAGCTGGTGGACGGGACGGTGGACGTGGTGCGGGTGGCGATCGTCACGGCGCGGCTGCTGGCCGAACGGGCGGCGCGCCATGGCGTGCGCATCGTCACCGCCGTGCCCACGGACTTGCCGCCCTTGCGCGCGGATGAACGCAAGCTGCGCCAGATGCTGCTGAACCTGCTGTCGAACGCGGTGAAGTTCACGCCGGTCGACGGGGTGGTGACGCTGGGCGCCCGTCTGGCGGCCGGCGGCACGCTGTGGCTGTCGGTGCACGATACCGGCATCGGCATGACCGGGGAGGAACTGGCGAAGGCGCTGGAGCCCTGGGGCCAGATCGACAGCGCGCTGGCCCGCGCCCAGGTCGGCACCGGGCTGGGCCTGCCGCTGACCAAGCGCCTGATCGAACTGCATGGCGGCCGCCTGGACGTCGTCAGCCGCCGTGACGAGGGAACCGTCATGTCGCTGGTCTTCCCGGCCGACCGGGTGGGGCGGAGCGGCCCTTCTCCCTTCGCGGGAGAAGGAATGGGATGAGGGGGGCCGGCCGAAGGCCGGGAAAGTTGCCCTTCCCCCTCACCCCCAACCCCTCTCCCGCGAGGGAAGAGGGGCTTTTTCCGGATAGCGCTTGCAAATACTCCTAGGAGCGATCCTTACGCCAGTCCCTTCTCCATCGCGCTCGCCAGGCGGCGGGCGAAGGCGGCGGGGTCGGGCAGGGGCTCGCCCTCGACGATGCGGGCCTGGTCGAGCAGCAGCCACGCCGCATCCTCCAGCGCGTCGGTGGCGCCGCTGCCCTTGGCCCGTTCGGCCAGCCGCTTGATCAGGGCGTGGGACGGGTTGATCTCCAGGATGCGCTTGCCGACCTCGCCGTTCAGCTGCTTGTGCTGCTTCAGCAGGCGTTCCAGGTGCATGTCCATGTCGTTGTCGTCGGCCACCAGACAGACGGCGCTGTCGGTCAGGCGTTCTGACTTGCGGACGTCCTTCACCACGTCGGACAGGGTCAGCTTCAGCAGGGCCAGCAGATCGGTCAGCTCGCCCTCCGGAGTTTTCTCCTCCGGCTTCTCAGTCTCCTCGCCCTTGATCTTGCCGAGATCGGCGCCGCCGCGGGTGACCGACTTGAACGGCTTGCCGTCATAGACGCCGACCGACGGCATCCAGAACTCGTCCACAGGATCGGTCAGCAGCAGCACCTCGACGCCCTTGGCCTTGAAGCCTTCCAACTGCGGGCTGCGCAGCAGGGTGTCGATGTCGTCGCCGCTGATGGTGTAGATGGCGTCCTGGCCTTCCTTCATGCGGGCGACATACTGCTCCAGCGAGACGAGATCCTCGCCGGCGGTGGTGCGGAAGCGCAGCAGCTTCAGCAGTTCGTCCCGGTGCTCGTAGTCCTCATAGAGGCCTTCCTTCAGCACCGCGCCGAAATTCTCCCAGAAGCTGTCGTATTCGGCCGCGTTCTCGGTGTCCTTGGCCTTCTTCGACAGTTCCGACAGGACGCGCCGGGTGATGCCGGCCTTGATCTTGGCCAGCATGGGGTTGTGCTGCAGCATCTCGCGGCTGATGTTCAGCGGCAGATCCTCGCTGTCGACCACGCCGCGCAGGAAGCGCAGGTAGGGCGGGATCAGCCCTTCCGCCGCGTCGGTGATGAAGACGCGCTTGACGTACAGCTTCACCCGGTGGGCGCGCTTCGGATCGAACAGGTCGAACGGCTTGGTCGAGGGCACATAGAGCAGGTTGGTGTATTCCAGCGCCCCTTCGGCCCGCCAGTGCAGGGTCAGCCACGGGTCGTCGAAGGCGTGACCGACATGGTGGTAGAATTCCTTGTACTGGTCGGCGGTGATCTCCGACTTCGACCGGGTCCACAGCGCCGACGCGCTGTTCAGCGCCTTGGCGTCGTCACCCTCGCCGAACAGGATCGGGATGGCGATGTGGTCGGAATATTTGCGGACGATGCCGCCCAACCGAGCCTCGTCGAGATACTCGTCGTCGCCCTCGCGCAGGTGCAGGACGATCTTCGTGCCGCGCGACAGGCTGTCGGCCTCGGCGATGGTGAACTCGCCCTTGCCATCGGACTCCCAGCGCCAGCCATGGGCCTCGCCGGCCTTGCGGGTCAGCACGGTGACCTTGTCGGCGGCCATGAAGGCGGAATAGAAGCCGACGCCGAACTGGCCGATCAGGTTGACGTCCTTCTTGCCGTCACCCTTTTCGGCGCCTTCCAGCGACTTCATGAAGGCGGCGGTGCCGGAGCGGGCAATGGTGCCGAGATTCTCGACCAGATCCTCGCGGTTCATGCCGATGCCGTTGTCGGCGACGGTCAGGGTCCGCGCGTCCTTGTCGACCAGCAGGCGGACCTTGAGGTTCGGATCGTCGGCCGAGAGTTCCGGCTGGGTCAGGGCCGCATAGCGCAGGCGATCGCAGGCGTCCGACGCGTTGGAGACCAGTTCGCGCAGGAAGACTTCCTTCTCGCTGTAGAGCGAGTGGGCGACGATGTCGAGCAGACGGCTGACCTCGGCTTGAAAACTGAGCCGTTCCTCGGTCATGGGGGCACCTTCGTTGGTTTTGCACGGGTGGGCGTCAAGACGGCGGAGATATGTGAAAGCGTCCCGGCCGTTCAAGAGGCTTGTGCCGTGCAACCGCGGGAGGTGTGCGGCGGGGTGTCGCGGTTGGGGGTGGGAGGCGTCGGCTTGCGAGGCCCCCACCCTGACCCTCCCCCGCTGGGCCGGGGAGGGGATTGGAGCTTTGCCGGAGTTCGGCGGTAGTCCCTCCCCCGCTCAGCGGGGGAGGTTAGGTGGGGGTCTAACTTTGTCTTACTTCTTCTTCGGCGCCGGAGCCGGAGCCGGTGCCGGCTCGCTGCCGCCAGCCAGCAGGGCGGTCATGTCGGCGCCGTTCAGCAGGAGCTGGCCGGCATCCGTCACGTCGATCTTGTAGGTGCGGATCTCGGCGCCGCTGTCGTCCTTGCCGGCCTGACCCAGGGCCTGGACCATCGCCAGGCCGGCCAGCAGATCCTGCGTCTCCTGGTCGGGCTTGGTGCCCGGCGCCGGCTGCATCGCCTTCACCGCGGCGTCGATGCCGCGCAGCAGGACGGTGGCGCCGCCGGTGACGCCGAAGGCGGCCTGGGTCGCGACCTTGACCGCGCCGGTGGCGGTGCCGGCGGTGGCGGGGGTGTCGAGGTTCAGCGCGTCGATGCGCAGCTCGGTCCCGGCCTCGCCCATCGCGGCCATCGCCTGCTGCATGATGACGTCGGACGACGGCGGGGGCGGCGGGGCCTTGGCCGGCTTGGCGCCCTTCTTCGGCGGCGGAGCCTCTTCAGCCTCGGCGGTCTTGGCGAGCTCGGTGAAGGCCTTCCACAAGGCAGTGTTCGGCAGCTTGGCGACCGACAGCTTCATTTCGAAGGCGCGCGGGGTGAAGGCGGCGGGGGCCGGGGACGGCGTCATGACGAAGTCGCGGGCCTCGATGCCCATGCTGACGGTCGACAGCGCCTGGTCGAGATCGGTCAGGCCGCTGCGGAAGGCGAGCTGGCCCAGCGTGATCTTCGTGCCGTCCTCTGGGTTGACGGCCGACAGGTTCGTCAGGCGCATCGCGCCGGTGATGCCGCCGAACATGCCCTGCATCTTCGGCAGCAGTTCCGAAGGCGTCGGCGGCACGCCCCGGGCGGCGGCCTGCTCCGACAGCTTCTGCAGCGCGCTGACCTTGGTCAGGTCGACTCGGCTGTAGGCGGCCTCGGCGGTGACGCCGCCGATCTTCACCAGCTCCTTGTTCTTCTCGTCCAGCACCGACAGGCCGCCGAAGGCGAAGGCGGCCGGGCCGCTCCACAGCGTGGCGCCGCCGGCACCGGCCTCCGGCTTCAGGTCCTGGACCATGGTCATGGAGGCGATGGAGATCTTGCCCTTGCCGTCGGCGGCGCTGACGGCGATGTCGTTGTAGGCGCCATCGACCGCCAGCAGGGTCTCCAGCTTGCCAGACCAGGTGCTGGTGAAGGACTGCTTGCCGATGGAGATGGTGGCCGCGTCGACATACTCGTCGTTGTCGTCCAGGTTCTGCACCTTGATCGCGCTGGGCAGCGTGATCGAGACGCCGTACTGGCCGTCGTCCTTCGGCGTCACCGACAAGAGGACGGTGCCGATGTCGAACAGGGTGCCTTCGGCATCCTCCGCCGACAGGCGCGGCAGGGCGACGTCGTAATGGTCGCCGGCCGGCTTGACGGTCGGGTCGCCCTGCCATTCGAAACCGATGCCTTCGCCATCCTCGGTGGGCGGCGGGAACCAGCGGGGCAGGTCCTTCTTCAGCGACGCGGCAAGCGCCTTGGCGCCTGCCTCGTCGACCGCGGGGGCGGCGTGGGCGGCCTGGGAGAGTGGCCAGCCGGCCACCAGTGCCAGCATGCCGCCGGCGATCAGGGCAGGCCGCAGGGAACGGACCGGCAGGGCCGGGACGGACGAAAGACGGCGCAGACGCATTGAGGAACAACTCCCAACTTACGATTTTGGGAGCACGTTAAGCCTGATACGCGAGGCCGGTCCATGCCTCTGATGCGTCAGTTCCTAAGATGGCGTTAAAAATCCAGATCGGCGTAGTGCCGGGGCGGCGGGCAACCGGTGACGTTGTCGGCCAGCAGGGCGCGGAAGCTGGGGCGCGACTTGATCCGGGCGTACCAGTCCTTGGTTTCCGGACTGCGGTCCCACGGCACGTTGTCGATATAGTCCAGGCAGGACAGCTGGGCCGCGGCGGCGATGTCGGCCAGCGTGAAGACGGTTCCCGCCAGCCAGGGCCGCCGTTCCGACAGGAAGGCGATATAGTCGAGATGGTAGGTGATGTTGGCAAGACCGGCGCGAATCGCCGGCGCGAAGGGATGGCCCTGGCCGGACAGCCGCTTGATCAGCTTCTCGCCCACCAGATTCTCGCCGACCTCGCGTTCGAACTTGTGCAGGAACCAGTCGGCGATCCGCCGCACCTCCGCCCGCGCCGCGACCTCCCGCGGCAGCAGGGGCGTGTCGGGATAGGCCTCCTCCAGATATTCGATCACGGCGAGGCCGCCGGCGACGACGGTCCCATCCTCCTCCACCAGCACCGGCACCTCGCCGGCGGGGTTCATCTTCAGGAATTCGGTGCGCCTCTCCCATGGTTTTTCGACCACGGGTTCGAAGGGAAGGCCCTTCTCGGCGAGCATCACGCGCGCGACGCGCGACAGGGGGTGGATCGGGTGGTGGTACAGGGTTCGCATGGCGGCGGGACTTTACCGCAACGCGGCACGCGAAAACAGTCCGCGCATCGGCGCTTGCGCGTCTCGTTGGGGGAGGGGCGACGGGGATTCCGGCAAGAGGGGCAGCAAGGAAAGATGGCGGATGAGCAGGCGCCTCACCCCGCCCGCGACAGGCGGTAGAGCACCAGTGCGTCCCCTTCGTTGGACGGCGCGGTCACCGGCGTCCAGCCGTTGCGTTCGTAAAAGGCGCGGGCGGCGGCGTTGCGGGCGGCGCAGGCAAGTTCGGCCGGGCGCTGGCCGCCGCGCAGCAGGCCCAGAGCCTCGCGCAGCAGGGCGGAACCGATGCCGCGCTTGTGCCATCCGGGGTCGATGAACAGGTTGTGGATGATGCGGGCCTGCGGATCGAGGGAGACGAAGCCGACCACCGTCCCGTCCGCCTCGGCGACCAGCACCGCATCCTCGCGCACGCAGTCGTAATAATCGTCCAGTCCGAAGCGGTCGGCGGGCTGCCAGGAAAAGGCTTGGCGGCGGCCATGCAGGAATATCTCGGCGCAGCGCGTCGCGTCGGCGCTGCGGACGGAACGGATCGCGATGCCCCTCCCTTCGCCGGCCGGCATGCCTCCTCCCTTCTGCCCGTTGCGGTCGATCGTCTGGATCAACCGGATGGGAAACAGAATATTCCCTCGGCGGGTCGTCCGGGAACGCTCCTTTCGTCTCGCCCGGAGAGCGGACGCCTCAGCGTGCCGTCTTCTCCCCCGCAGCCCGATCCTTTGCGGCCTTGTCCCCGGCGGGCCTGTCCCCTACCGGCTTGTCCCCTGCCGACCTGTCTCCTGCCGGCTTGTCTCCGGCAGGCTTGCCGCCGGTGCCGGCGCCGTTCTCCGGCGTGGATGCGGGCGCGCGGTTCTCCTCGTTGGCGGCGTTGCCCAGCAGGCCGGCCTCCCGGTAATAGCGCTCCGCTCCCGGATGCAGGGGGACGGAGACGTTGGCGACTGCGCGGGCGGGGTCGAAATTGCGGCCCTGCGGATGCCCGTCGGCCAGGATGCGGCGGGTGTTCTCGTGCCACAGCGCCCGGACGACGCCATAGATCAGGTCCTGGTTGCGGTCGGCGCGGGTCAGCAGTTCCGCCCCCAGGCTCAGCGTCGGGGTGGCGGCACTGCCGGGATAGGCGTTGGCGGGGATCTCGTCCTCGATATAGAAGCGCTGGGTCCGCAGCAGCCGGGCGGCCGGCTCGCCATCCAGCGGCACCAGGCGGATCGGCACGCGCGCCGCCACGTCGGCGACCGCCGACACCGGAAAGCCGCCGACCATGAAGAAGCCGTCCAGTTCGCCCTTCGCCAGACGGTCGGCGGCCATGCCGGGCTTCAGGTAGTGCGGCGTGATCGTCGTCTCCGACAGGCCGTAGGCGTCCAGGATCAGCCGCGCCTCCACCAGCGTGCCCGATCCTTCCTCGCCCAGCGAGATGCTGCGGCCCTTCAGGTCGGCCATGCGGTCGATGAAGCCGTCGGAACGGACGACGATCTGGATCGCCTCAGCATAAAGCATGCCGAGCGAGCGCAGCTCCGCGAAGGGGCGCTTGCCGGTGAAGTTGCCGGTGCCGCTGTAGGCCCAGAAGGCGACGTCGGCCTGGGCGAAGCCGGCTTCCACCGTGCCGGCGCGCAGCAGCTCGATGTTGTCGACGGAGCCGTTGCTGGCCTGCGCCACCACGATCAGGCCGGGGATGCCGCAGCTTCCGCCCTTGTCGCAGGGCCGGGAGCCCGGCGGGTTGGAGATGGCGTTGGCGATCAGCCCGCCGATCGGGAAATAGGTGCCGGCGGTGGTGCCGGTGCCGATGCGGAAATAGCGCAGGTCCTGCGCCGCCGCCGGCCGTCCTCCGCCCGACGCCAAGCCGCCGACCGAAGCCAGCAGCGGCGGCAGCGCCAACCCGCCCAACAGGCGGCCCAGCAGTCGCCGGCGGGTCAGTGGGCTGATCGGAGGGGCCGCATCGGAATGCGTCTGAAGCCCCTTCGAGGGGAGCCCCGGCGGGGTAAGGCAGGCTTTGGCGGCTGCGCGGGGCACCGGGGCGTTCCGTTCGTCTGGCCCGGTCATCCGGGCTGGGAAGAGGGGTGCCTTCAAAGATTTCCGCGCAACCCCCTCATTTCAAGGCGCAACCGGTCAAATCACGCCGACGAGGTCGAGAACGCCCGCGACTGCTACCGCACCGCCACACACGCGCACCGCCCGGTCCGACTCGGCCTGCGTCACCGCGATCGACAGGCCGAGCCCGCCGCAGGCCACCAGCATCAGCCCGGCGGCGAAGCCAGCCCAGTAGAGCGGCGGCCCCTGGTGGGTATGGCCATGGAACACCGCGGCGACCGCGGCGACCAGTACCGCCAGCACGGCCGGCGCCCGCACCCCCAGCGCCACCAGCGATCCAATCACGACCAGCGAAGCCGCCAGCCCCGGACCGGCATAGGGCAGCCGCAGCCCCATCTGCGCGGCGAAGCCCGCCGCCAGCGCCGCGGTCACGGCGGCGGCCGGCACCTGCCAGACCGCAGTGCCGCCGGCCTGCCCCGCCCATAGGCCGATGCCGAGGATGCCCAGCAGATGCTGCAGCACCCACACCGGCGTGGTCAGCCCGTTGCCGAAGGCCCCCGTCACCGTCGTCATGCGCCCGCATCCTCCGTCCGTTCCTAATCACGGGGCCGGTATGGCGGCAGAGCGGGTGCGGGGTCAAGCCGCCAAGGCGGAGGCTGCCGGGAGGATGCTGCCGGAGGAATCCTGCCGGGAGATTAGCGTGCCAGCGGGTCGCCCCACTGGCGCAGGTCGTTCTCGCGCTTCATCAGGTCGCGCTGGCCCAGCGGGTCGAGCCGCCCCATGGCGTCGTCGGTGCGCATGCGGTCCACCTCCGGCCGGATCAGGTCGCGCTTGAAGGCGTCGGTGGCGCTCTGCGAGGAGGGCGGGGGCGGCACCGGGATCGGGCGTGGCGGCTGCGGCAGGGCGGCCGGGTCGGGCGGGGGCGACGAACTGCCGCGGGGACGTTTGGGGGGCGGCCGGTCGGTGTTTCCCGAGTTGGTGTCTCTGGGGTTGGCGCGGGGCTGCGCCTCCTCGGCCTGCCGCGGCCGGGCGGCGGTGCCGGGGCTGGAGTCGCGCGACTGCTCCGCCTGGATCTGGCTCCAGGTCCGCCGCTCCCCGCCTCCCGGGACGAATGTCTGGTTGTAGACCGGCGGGAAGGCCTGGGCGCGGCCGGGGGCATCGTCGCGCAACTCCGACGGCGTACAGGCGCCTGCGGCCAGCAGAAATGCCAGCGGAGCCAGACGGCGGACGACGAGACGCGGGAGATGTGGGGTCATGAACTGAATGTCGGCACTGCCGAACGTTTCGGCAAGATGACCCTAAAGGAGGGACTCCCCTCGCAGCCAAGCTGGCGCTAGAGTGTTCTTTCTTTGTTCTGATTGTTGGTTCCCGTATGACGCGCTTCCCTCGCCACCCGCCCTTATCCCCCTCTCCCCCCCGGGGAGAGGGTCGGGGTGAGGGGGAGCCGCTGCAGGATGCTGGCAAAGGTCCCGCAGCGCGTCCCCCTCACCCTAACCCTCTCCCCGGGGGGAAGAGGAAAATTTGCCTCGGGGTGGAGAGGCGCCGCCGCATCCTCGCCCTATGGCTGCCACGCCTCCCGACCGACGCGCGGGAGCGGAGCATGCCGTCCGAGTTGCGGGCCCGCCCCTTCGCCTTGCTGCGGACGGAACGCCAGCGGCGGATGGTGGTCGCGGTCAACCGGGCTGCTGCGGCGGCCGGCATCGGCCCCGGCCATACCCTCAGCGATGCCCGCGCCCTGGAACCGGCGCTGGAGGTGGCGGAGGCGACGCCGGAGGCCGATTCGGCCCTGCTCGGCCGCATCGCCGACTGGGCGCGGCGCTACAGCCCCTGGACCGCGGCGGACGAGCCGGACGGGGTGGTGATCGACATCACCGGCTGCGCCCACCTGTTCGGGAACCATCTATGTGAGGGCGAGGCGGCTCTGGCCGCCGACCTGACTGGCCGGCTGCGCGCCGCCGGCTTCAGTGCCCGCGCCGCCATCGCCGACACCCCCGCCGCCGCCTGGGGGCTGGTGCGGTTCGGCGGTCCGGAGGATCGGCGGCTGGAGCGGCTGGACGGCCTGCCGCTGGCCGCCCTGCGCCTGCCCATGGAGATGGTGGAGGGGCTGCATGCGCTGGGATTGCGGCGGATCGGCGATCTGCATGCCATGCCGCGGGCCGGCCTTGCGGCGCGGTTCGGGGCCAAGTTGCTGCAACGATACGATCAGGCCTTCGGCCGGCTGGACGAACCGATCTCCCCGCGCCGGCCGGTGCCGGAGCACCGCGAGCGCCTGACCTTCGCCGAGCCGATCTCCACGCCCGAGTCGATCGCCGGGGCGCTCCGCCATCTGCTGGGCCGGCTGTGCAAGAGGCTGGAGGCGGCGGGGCAGGGGGTGCGTCGTCTGCGGCTGGACGCCCACCGCACCGACCAGCGGGTGGACGACGAACCGCAGAGCCTGACGCTCGGCACCAGCCGCCCGACCCGCGATCCGGCGGCGCTGGCCCGGCTGGCCGCCCCGCTGCTGGAGCGGATCGACCCCGGTCCGGGGCTGGAGACGCTTGTGCTGTCCGCGACGGAGACAGGGCCGCTCACCGCCATCCAGACCGGCATCGATGGCGAGGGGATTGACGGCGGATTGGCGGAACTGGTCGACCGGCTGGCTCTGCGGCTGGGGGAGCGGGCGGTGCTGCGGCTGGTGCCGCGGGAAAGCTGGCTGCCGGAACGCTGTGTGGCGCCTTTGGCGCCGGTGGAAGCCTTGCCGCTGCCGAAGCCCTGGCCGGCCGGCCGGCCGCGGCCCTTGCGCCTGCTGACCCCGCCCGAACCGATCGAGGCCACCGCCCCGCTGCCCGACGACCCGCCGCTGCAGTTCGTCTGGCGCGGCCTGCGCCACCGGGTGAGCCGGGCCGAGGGGCCGGAGCGGATCGAATGCGAATGGTGGCGTCCGGAGGGATCGCTGGGGCTGGCCGTGCGCGATTACTACCGCGTGGAGGATGGCGCCGGCCGCCGCTTCTGGCTGTTCCGCGCCGGACTGTACCGGCCGGGGGAATGGCCGCGCTGGTTCCTGCACGGGTTCTTGGGGTGAGGTGCTTTTGGGATGGAGGCGTTAGACCCCCACCTAACCTCCCCCGCTGGGCGGGGGAGGGACTGCCGCTTTTCTGTAAAACGACAGGTTTCCGAACAAGCGCTTGTCCCCTCCCCCGCCCAGCGGGGGAGGGTTAGGGTGGGGGTAATACCAGGGCAACAATACCAGGGATCAGATCACCCCAGCCCCTTCTGCCCCATCTCCAGGAACTTCTCGCGGCGCTTGGCGCGGAGCGTGACGCCGTCCAGCCCGTCAAGTTCGCCCAGCGACTCCTCGATGCAGTCGCCGAGCTTCTTGATGGTCTCGGCCGGGTCGCGGTGGGCGCCGCCGATCGGCTCGCTCACCACGCGGTCGATGACACCCAGTTCCTTCAGGTCCTGGCTGATCAGGCGCAGCGCGATGGCCGCCTCGCCCGCCATGTCGGAACTGCGCCACAGGATCGACGCGCAGCCTTCCGGCGAGATCACCGAATAGATGGCGTGTTCCAGCATCAGCACGCGGTCGGCGGTGGCGATGGCGATGGCGCCGCCCGATCCACCCTCGCCGATGACCGAGGCGACCATCGGCACGTTCAGCCGCAGGCAGCGCTCGATGCTCTTGGCGATGGCCTCGGCCTGGCCGCGCTCCTCCGCCTGCACGCCGGGGAAGGCGCCGGCGGTGTCGACCAGCGAGACGACCGGCAGTTTGAAGCGGTCGGCCAGATCCATCAGGCGCTGGGCCTTCCGGTAGCCTTCGGGCTTCGCCATGCCGAAATTGTGGCGGACGCGCGATTCGGTGTCGTTGCCCTTTTCCTGGCCGATCACCACCACCGAACGGCCGCGGAAGCGACCCAGACCGCCGATGACCGCGCGGTCCTCGGCGAAATGGCGGTCGCCGGCCAGCGGCGTGAAGTCCTCGATCAGGCCGTGCACATAGTCCAGGCAGTGCGGACGATTGGGGTGGCGGGCCACCTGAACCTTCTGCGCGGGCGTGAGCTTGGCGTAGGTCTGCCGCAGGAGCTTGTCGACCTTGGCCTGCAGCTTTGCAACCTCGTCGGCGATGTTGATGTCGCCGGCGTTGGTCAGGTGCCGCAACTCCTCGATCTTGCCTTCAAGCTCGGCGATCGGCTTTTCGAATTCCAGGAAGGTCTGCATGCCGGACACGGGTGGTTGGCGGGGCGCACGAAAAAGCGCGCGCTTGGTTAGCACGCCCGGCGCGCCTGCGCCACAGCGGAAAGATGCGGGACGGCCTGGGAAGGGTTCCGCGACGAACCCACAGGGTTTATCCTCATCCGCCGCGGAATTCCAACCCTAATCATTCCGGGGCGACTCCAGACCGATGACCTCCTTCAAGGACCATTTCTCCGGCCATGCCGGCGATTACCGCGCCTTCCGGCCGACATACCCGGATGCTCTGGCGGACGCATTGGCCGATGCGGCTCCGGCCCGTGGGCTGGCCTGGGACGTCGGTTGCGGCAACGGGCAATTCTCCGTCGCGCTCGCCGCCCGCTTCGAAGCGGTCCATGCCACCGATGCCAGCGCGGAGCAGATCGCGCAAGCCGAACCTCATCCCAGTATCCGCTACGCCGTCGCCCCGGCGGAGGACGGCGGCCTGCCCGACAACTGCTGCGACCTGATCGTCGCGGCGCAGGCGGCGCACTGGTTCGACCTGGACCGCTTCTACGCCGAGGTGAGGCGGGTGGCGAAGCCGGGGGCGGCGGTGGCGCTGGTCTGCTACGCGTTGCAGCAACTGGACGATCCGGTGCTCGACCCGGTGGTGGAGCGTTTTCACAACGGCACGCTGGGTCCCTACTGGCCGGCCGACCGCTGGAAGGTGGTGAACGGCTACCGTGACCTCGACTTCCCGTTTGCGACAGTGCCGGTGCCGCCGCTGGCGATGGAGGCAGTCTGGTCGCTGCCCCGGCTGCTCGGCTACATGAACACCTGGTCGGGGGTGAAGGCGGCGACCCGGGCGCTTGGGCGGAATCCGCTGGAGGAGTTCGCGGAGGAGATCGCGCCGCTGTGGGGCGAGCCGGAGCGCGAGCGGCGGATCCGCTGGCCCCTGACGGTCAGGCTGGGACGGGTGGAGTAGAGTGGAGGCCCGGCCTTGCCCCCACCCCCGCCCGTATCGTGTATCGCGGTCCTACATCGGGTCCAGTTCCGAATCCCAATAAAGAAAATCCCGCCAACTCTCGTGAAGGAAGTTTGGCGGGAAGGCGCGTCCGTTCTCCTGCAGCTCGTAGGCGGTGGGCTGGAAGGGCGGACTGAGCGGGATCATGCCGCAGACATGGGGAAGCCGGTCGCCCTTCGCCAAGTTGCAGGCGGAACAGGAGGTGATGACGTTTTCCCACGTCGTCCGACCACCGCGGGACCGCGGAATCACATGGTCGAAGGTCAGGTCGTGGGTGGGGAAGGGGCGGCCGCAATACTGGCAGGTGAAGCGGTCGCGCAGGAAGACGTTGAAGCGGGTGAAGGCCGGACGGCGCGTTGCCGGAATGAACTCTTTCAGAGAGATGACGCTGGGCAACCGGACTTCGAAACTTGGGGATCTGACGACCCGGTCATAGTGCGATACGATGTTGACCCGCTCCAGAAAGACCGCCTTGACCGCTTCCTGCCAGGACCATAGCGACAAGGGGAAGTAACTGAGCGGGCGGAAATCCGCGTTCAGCACCAGAGCCGGACAGTGATCGGGTGGTGGAGCCAATGGCCACTCCCTTGTCTGAAACCGTGTCTGGATCCCGGCACGCGACACCAAGGCGGCTTTGTGCGCGGGGGCGTGTCTACTCCGCCCCGGCGGCCGGCCCAACTGCTGGATCGCCGATCCGGGACAACCAGATACATAGTGGATCGGCGGCCCGGACTCAACATCTTGACCCGGTGGGGCCGAATTTCTTCACCGTTATGTAACCTTTTTCGCGCTGAGGGCATTACCGGCAGGGGCGGGAACCGGTCATCCGGCATCACGCGCGGCGGCTGTGACATCGGGAAAAAAGACCAGCGCTTGCCTTGCTCGCTTACCCCTCGTTAACCATAGCGGCGCCATGGTGGGTCTCGTTGATCCAAGCCGATCCTGCCGGCCCGAGCCGACCGGAAGCGACCCCGAGGAAAGTCCGCCATGACCGCCGTCATCATCGACCTCGCCCAGAAGCGCCGCGAACGCGAGGAGCGGGAGCGCCAGATCCGCATCGACGCTTTCGACCGCGAGCTGCGCCGCCGCCTGGCGCTGTATCTGGAGGGCGAAGAGATCCCGGTCGAGCCGATCCGCGACAATCCCTACATCTGAGACCAATCGGATCGTCACATCCCGCGCCCTGTCCGGCGCGCGATCCGGTATAAAGCGGGAATGAGCGATCTCGTCACCCGCTTCGCCCCCAGCCCGACCGGGCACCTGCATCTGGGGCATGCCCATTCCGCGCTGTTCGGCTGGACCACCGCCCGCAGCGCCGCCGGCCGCTTCCTGTTGCGGATCGAGGACATCGATCCCAACCGTTGCCGCCCCGACTACGAGCGCGACCTGATCGAGGATCTGGCTTGGCTCGGCCTCGACTGGGACGGCCCGGTCCGGCGCCAGTCCGACCATTTCGACGATTTCCGCGCGGCACTGACCCGGCTCGAGTCGCTGGGCGTGCTCTACCCCTGCTTCTGCACCCGCAAAGACATCGCCGCAGAGATCGCGCAGGCCGGTGCAGCGCCGCACGGCCCCGACGGTCCCCTTTATCCCGGCACCTGCCGCCACCGCCTGCCCAAGGAGCGGGCGGAGCGGATCGCCCGTGGCGATGCCTGGGCACTGCGACTCGACGTGGCCGCCGCCTGCCGGCTGACCGGACCGCTGCGCTGGCATGACCGCGCCCAGGGCTGGCAGGAGGCGACTCCGGAACTGCTGGGCGACGTGGTGCTGGCCCGCAAGGACACGCCGACCAGCTATCACCTCAGCGTCACCGTCGACGACCATCTGCAGTGCGTGACGCTGGTCACCCGCGGCGAAGATCTGTTCTTCGCCACCCACCTGCACCGCCTGCTGCAGGCTCTGCTGGGCTACGACCCTCCCGACTACCACCATCACGGCCTGCTGCGAAACGCGGCGGGCGAGCGGCTGGCCAAGCGCGACCGCGCCCAGACCCTGCGCTCGCTCCGCGACGAAGGCCGCAGTCCGGCAGAGGTCCGGGCGATGGCCGGGTTTGCCGGGGCAAGGTTTGCGGAATGGGACTCAGCCCATTTGCGCCACCGGTAGAGCGGGACAACGGGCGGTGCTCCGCCCGGCGGCGTTGCGCAGTGCCTCGGGCGTCAGGCTCTCCTTGCCCAGCAGGGCTTCGGCGGCCAGCCGGCCGGAGATGACGCAGGCCTCCACGCCGGGGCCGGGGAAGACGCCGGCGCCGGTCAGGCACAGGCCGGGGATCGGGCTGCGGCGGGTCAGCCGATGCTGGTCGGGGGCGATGCCGTAGATGCTGCCGGCGCTGGTGTGGGCATAGCGGGCGAAGGTGGCGGCGCTGGCCTCCTGCCGGGTGGTGATGTGCCGTTCCAGATCGGGGATCAGGCTGGAAGCAGCGGCGATCATCGCATCGCCCTCCGCCCGCTTGCGCGCCTTGTAGGCTGGGTCGGCGCGGTTCCAGCCGGCATCGGCCGGGGCCAGCCGCAGCAGAGCCACCGCGGCATGCCCTTCGGGGGCGAGGCTGCGGTCGTGGGTGGACGGGACGGCGATCGCCATGCCGAAGCCGGTCTGATCCCGCGGCAGGAAGGTCATCGCCGGCAGGTCGGGGACCATGTCCAGCCCAAGCGTGACCATGAAGGCCGAGGTGGACGGACGCAGCGCCGCGCAGCGGGCGGCATAGGCGGCCGGCAGATGCTTCGCCCCCACCAGTTCCAGCATGGTCCGCCGCACGTCGGCGTTTGAGATCACGGCCGGAGCACGGACGGTGCGGCCATCGGCGGTCTCAACCCCGGCGGCGCGGCCGTTCTCGACCAGGATACGGGTGACGGGGGTGCGCAGCCGGACCTCTCCGCCGTCGGCGCGGATCGACTGGGCCAGCGCATCGGCCAGAGCCTGCGACCCGCCGGCCGGATAGTAGCCGCCGGAGAACCAGTATCCGAAGATCGGCGCCATCTGGCCGGCCGTCAGCAGTTCCGCCCGGTCGCTGAGATAGCCGGTCAACACGGTCAGCAGGCGCTGGCCGGCGCGGTCGGGGATGTAATGGTCCAGCATCTCCTGGAAAGGCCGGGCCATCCAGCGCATGGCGTGCGGGCTTTCCGTCACATAGCGCCGCATCGCCGCCACCGATTGCGGGATGTTGGGCAGGCCGCTGTCGGCGCAGCCGCGATACATGTCGTCATAGACCGCCCGCATCTCCGCCAGGAAGGCGGCGGCTCCGGCGGCGCTGGGCGGGTGGTCGGCGGCGATCTGGGCGGCCAGTCCATCGGCATCGTCGGCCAGTTGAAGCAACTTGCCGTCCAGCGCGACGCCGCGGTTCACCGGCTGCCAATCCACCCGGTCCTCGACCCCCAGCGAGCGCAGCAGATGGTCGACCGGACCGCCGGGATGGGCGCCGCTGATGTCGTGGACGCCGGCATCGAAGACGTAGCGGAAAGGCTCGGCGCCCGGTTCGCTGCGGTTGCGCGCCTTGACCGTCCAGGAGGTGCAGAAGCCGCCGGGACGGTCATGCGCCTCCAGCACCGTCACCCGTGCCCCGGCCCGCGCCAGCAGCGCCGCCGCCGTCAGGCCGCCGATGCCGGAGCCGACCACCACCACGTCACGCTCGTTCGGCGTTGCACGCGTCCGGTTCAGGATCGCGGGCGCCGGCCAGGGATGCGGATCGGCTTCGGCCAGCCGGCGGCGCATCGCCCGACCGACGATCCAATCCGGCAGCAGCCGGTTGGCGACCATGCCAAGTGCGCTGCTGCCGATGGAGAAAGCGGCCTCCCAGCCGGGCAGGGCGGCGAAGCCGAGACCGCCGATCAGGAACAGCACGCCCCAGACCGCTGTCATCAGCCGGTTGACGGCGACGAAATGCGGCAGGTGCCAATACTCGCGCGGCCAGTCGTCACGGGCATATTGGAGGGTGAAGGGGCTGCCGGCTGCGATGCTGCCGAAGGCCATGGCCGCCAGCGCCAAGTGGATGGAAAGGCCGAGATTGTGGACCGGCCAATCCCAGCCGAGCGGACCGCAGACGGGCAGGATGGCGAAGAAGGCGGCAGCCACCAGTTCGGGCGCCTTGAGGGAGCCGCGCAGCCTGTCGAGGACGCAGAGCGCGAGGCTGGCCGCCAGTGCCGTGAGGGAGGCCGGCAGCAGTCCGCCGAGCGGCAGGACGGCGCCGAACAGCAGCCAGGGAGAGAAGCCCAGCAGGATACGGAACGCGATGGGAAGCTTGGCGTGCGTGCGCATCGGGATGGTGCCTTCGCGGTTGGTGTGCGTTGCGAAGGACCATCGTCGGCAGGCGGGTGTACGTGCCAGCGCGGGTGCGTAAGAAGCGGGTTTGGCTTCGTGAACTGCGGCGTACGGCGGTTCGCGATGCGTGAAGTGCGGGGGCGTACGGGTGAGAGCGGGGTGTACGTGTGGGGGAACGTTAAACCCCCACCTATCCTCCCCCGCTGGGCGGGGGAGGGACTGCTGCCACTCTCCCACATCAGCACTTACCCCCTCCCCCGCCCAGTTCTCGCACAAAGCTATGCTTTGTGCTGACGCGGCAGGCGGACCGTAGGTCCGCTGAGAGCGGGGGAGGGTTGGGGTGGGGGCCGCGCGGCCGCGGCTACAACGGCCGCCTTGCCTTCAGTGCGGCAGTCAGCGTGCCGTCGTCGAGATAGTCCAGCTCGCCGCCGACCGGGACGCCGTGCGCCAGACGCGAGACCGACACGTCGGACTCGGTCAGCCGGTCGGTCACCACATGGGCTGTGGTCTGGCCGTCGACGGTGGCGTTCAAGGCCAGGATGATCTCGTGCACCGCCGGGTCCTTGGCGCGTTCGGCGAGGCCGGCGATGTTCAGGTCGTCGGGGCCGACGCCCTGCAAGGCCGACAGCAGGCCGCCCAGCACATGGTAGGTGCCGCGGAAGGCGCGGGTGCGTTCCAGCGCCCACAGGTCGCCGGCATCCTCCACCACGCAGATGACCGAGCGGTCGCGGGTGGGGTCGGAGCAGACGGTGCAGGGATCGCGGCTGTCCAGGTTGCCGCAGACGGAGCAGGCGCGGATCGACTCGCCGGCCGCCGCCATCGCCTCCGACAGGGGAACCAGCAGGCTGTCCCTCCGCTTCATCAGATGCAGTGCCGCCCGCCGCGCCGACCGGGGACCGAGCCCCGGCAGCTTGGACAGCAACTGGATCAGGCGTTCGATTTCAGGTCCGATCATGGATGTGCAAATCCGCCTCTCCCCTCCGGAGAGAGGGGATTTTCACAGATACTGTAATAGTTCAGAACGGCAGCTTCATGCCCGGCGGCAGCTTCAGGCCGCCCATCAGCTTCGAGGTCTCGTCCGCGACGTGCTGTTCGACCTTCTTCTTGGCGTCGTTGAAGGCGGCGACGATCAGGTCCTCCAGCACCTCGACGTCCTCGGGATCGACCACCGACTTGTCGAGCTTGACCTTCTTCATCTCGCTCTTGCCGTTGACGGTCACGACGACCATGCCGGCGGCGCTCTGGCCGGTCACTTCGACCTGCTCCAGGCTGGCCTGCATTTCCTGCATCTTGGCCTGCATCTGCTGGGCCTGCTTCATCATGTTGCCGATATTCTTCATCGGTCAGTACTCTCCTTCGTCGTCGAGGGGGTAGTAGACCCCATCGTCCTGCTGCTGAACCATGAAATCGGGTGTCTCGCCGTCATCCGCAACCACCGCACTCTCCGCCGCGGCAACTTCGGCGAGGTCGCGGATGTCGATGATCTTCGCACCGGAAAAAGCGTCGAGCACGGCGCGCACCACCGGGTTGGCCTCCGCCTCCGACAGCGCGCGTCGCTTTTCGGCTTGGCCCTGCTCGGCCAGCGTCGGCTGGGCGTTGCCTTCCGACAGGGCGACGATCCAGCGATGGCCGGTCCATTCGGTCAGGAACTGCCCGACCTTGGCCGGCAGGGTCGGCGGGGCGGCGGGGCGGAGCTTCAGTTCCAGCCGGCCCGGCTCCATCCGGACCAGCTGCACCGTTTCCATCAGATAGCCGTAGAGCGCGCCTTCGCGCCGGTCGGAGAACAGCTGCACCAGCGCACGGAAGTCGTGCGGCATCGGCGACAGCTCCTCGCCGGCCGGGACGGCGACGGGGGCAGGGGCGGCTTGCGCCATGGGAGCGCTCTGCGGCTGGGCCGAGCCCATCGGGCGGGCAACCGCATGCGTCGCCATGGAAGTGGATTGGCTGGCGACCGCGACGGGACCGCCGCCGCCGCCGGGGCCGCGGCCCATCGGGGCGCCTCCCCCCCCGTTGGCTCCGCCATTGGCCTGCTGGGCCTGGAACTGGCGGATCAGCTCGCCCGGCGTCGGCAAATCGGCGGCGTAGGACAGGCGGACGATCACCATCTCCAGCGCCTGCTGCGGCACCGGGGCGGCCTGCACCTCGTTCAGCCCCTTCAGCAACAGCTGCCACGCGCGGGTCAGCGCCGGCATGCCGAGCTTGGTCGACAGGGTGGCGCCGCGCGTGCGCTCCGCCTCCGGCAGGGAGGGGTCGTTGGCGCTGTCGGGCACCACCTTCAGGCGGGTCAGGTTGTGGACGAGGTCCAGCAGGTCCTGGAGGATCACCACCGGATCGGCGCCGACACGGTGCAGGTCGGCCAGGATGTCCATCGCCTCGGCGGGACGGGCGGAGACGGCGGCCTCGAACAGGTCGATGACGCGGGTGCGGTCGGCCAGACCCAGCATGTCGCGCACCTGCTGCGCCGTGACGGTGCCGGCGGCCAGCGCGATGGCCTGATCGAGCAGCGACAGCCCGTCGCGCACCGACCCGTCGGCAGCCCGTGCGATCAGGGCGGCGGCGTCGCCCTCGATGTCGGCGCCCTCCAGGGCGGTGATGCGGGTGAAATGCTCCTTCAGCACCTGGGCGTCGACCCGGCGCAGGTCGAAGCGCTGGCAGCGCGACAGCACCGTGACCGGCACCTTGCGGATTTCGGTGGTGGCGAAGACGAACTTCACATGGCTCGGCGGTTCCTCAAGCGTCTTCAGGAGCGCGTTGAACGCGCTCTTCGACAGCATGTGGACCTCGTCGATGATGTAGAGCTTGTAGCGGGCCGAGACGGGGGAATAGCGCACGCCGTCGATGATCTCGCGGATGTCGTCGACGCCGGTGTGGCTGGCGGCGTCCATCTCCATCACGTCGACGTGGCGATCCTCGGCGATGGCGCGGCAATTGTCGCAGACGCCGCAGGGGCTGACCGTCGGCCCGCCGGTGCCGTCGGGGCCGGTGCAGTTCAGCGCGCGGGCGATGATGCGGGCGGTGGTGGTCTTGCCCACGCCGCGCACGCCGGTCAGCATGAAGGCCTGGGCGATGCGGCCGGACTGGATGGCGTTGGTCAGGGTACGGACCAGCGCATCCTGCCCGATCAGCTCGTCGAAGGTCTTCGGCCGGTATTTGCGCGCGAGCACCCGATAGGCCTGCCCGGTGGCGGGAGCCGTGGCGGGGGCGGAAGCGGGAGTGTCGACTGTGGTATCGGTCACGCGGCTGGCCTGTCGAAACGACGGGAGGGGATTTGCGGGCCGCAGGATAGCGTCCCGGCGCCGCGCTGTCGCCGTCTGTTTCGTGCTGGCAATTTTCGGATAGGGTGGGAGACTGGACGAACGACCCGAGCCGTAACTCGTTGCGGCTGCTTCCTTCCGGACCTGACCGGGTTGGCGAGGGACTCGTCCGACGCCAGTCTCCCGCCGCTGTTATGGGCATTTGCGCGGGCGGATGCAAGAGGAAACGGTTCGTGTGCGGGGGCTGCCGGCGGACTACGGGTGATTATTTTTCGGACTATAATTTATGGTTCCGCCCATGATCGGTCCTGATGGGGGCTTTGCCTTCCAGGGGTGGGTGGAGGCGATAAAAAAGGGGGATGCCGCGGCACCCCCCTTCGACTGCGTGGAATCGAACGTCCCTTACTTCTTCAGCGCCGCCACGCCCGGCAGCTCCTTGCCTTCCAGCCATTCCAGGAAGGCGCCGCCGGCGGCGGACACGTAGGTGAACTTGTCCTCGACCCCGGCATGGGCCATCGCCGCCACGGTGTCGCCGCCGCCGGCGACCGACAGCAGGCCGCCCGATTCGGTGCGGGCGGCGACCAGACCGGCCACCGCGTTGGTGCCGGCGTCGAAGGGCTGGATTTCGAAGGCGCCGAGCGGGCCGTTCCACACGACGGTCTTGGCGCCCTGCAGTTTCAGGCCCAGGTACTCCACCGTCGCCGGGCCGATGTCGAGAGCCATCTCGTCGGCGCCGATGGCGTCGAAGGCGACGACGCGGTTGGCGGCGCCGGCCTTGAACTCCTTGGCGACGACGAAGTCCTTCGGCAGCAGGATCTCGCAGTTCGATTCCTTGGCGGTCGCCATGATGGCGCGGGCCTGGTCGGCCATGTCCTTCTCGCACAGCGAGGCGCCGACGTCGGTGCCCTGGGCGAACAGGAAGGTGTTGGCCATGCCGCCGCCCAGAACCAGCAGGTCCACCTTGCGGACCATGTTGCCGAGCAGCTCCAGCTTGGTGGAGATCTTGGCACCGCCGACGACGGCGGCGACCGGGCGCTCCGGCTTCTCAAGGGCCAGGGTCAGGGCCTTCAGCTCCGCTTCCATCAGGCGGCCGGCGGCGCTGGGCAGCAGGCGGGCGACACCCTCGGTCGAGGCATGGGCGCGGTGCGCGGCGGAGAAGGCGTCGTTGACGTAGAGGTCGCCCAGTTCGGCCATCTGCTTGGCGAAAGCCGGGTCGTTCTTTTCCTCTTCGGCGTGGAAGCGGGTGTTCTCCAGCAGGACGATGGCGCCGTCATGCACCTTGGCGATGGCCTCCTTCGCCTTGTCGCCGACGCAATCCTCGGCGAAGGCGACCTTCTGGCCGACGGCGGCGCTCAGCGCATCCAGCACGTTGCGCAGCGAGTTCTTGGCGTCCGGGCCGTTCTTCGGGCGACCGAAATGCGACAGGACGACGACCTTGGCGCCCTTGGAGGACAGCTCCTTCAGGGTCGGGGCGAGGCGGTCGATGCGGGTGGTGTCGGACACCTTGCCGTCCTGCATCGGGACGTTCAGGTCGGCGCGCACCAGCACCGTCTTGCCGCTGACCTCGAGGTCGTCGATCGTGTTGAAATCGGTCATCTTCACACTTCCCCTGATAATGGCCGTTTCCCGTCCGGGATCGGCCCTCGGTCGATTTGCCGGAACCCAATCACAGCGCCGACCGCATTGCAACGCCCCAAGGGTGGGGTGAAATGGGGCATATTGACCCTGCAACCCCTGTCAAAGCGCTACGAACGAAAGGAAGATGCGGGGAAGATGGGTACTGCAACCCCAGGCTTCTGCAACATTTCCGTAACTTGACCCTGTCCATGGCCTGTGCAAACACCCAACTGTAGGCCCATGGGCCGTAAAACGGGGGTTGAAGCGCAGGCGATGGCTGAGGCGGACATCAACCGCGAGACGGAATTGAAGCTGGCGGCAAAGCCGGAAGACTTTGACACGCTGCGTGCCGCTCCCGCCATTGCGGACCGGGCAACCGGACCGGCAACGGCGAAGACCCTGGAAAGCACCTATTACGACACCGAAGACCGCCGGCTCGCCGCGCGCAAGGTGACGTTGCGGGTGCGCAAGACCGGCGACGGCTATGTCCAGACGGTCAAGTCCGCGCCGGACGAGGACGGGCTGGGACGCGGGGAATGGGAATGCGCGGTGACCTCCGCCGTGCCCGACCTGACGCTGATCACCGACGGCGCCGCCATCGAACTGCTGGGAACGCTCAGCGAATCGGAACTGCAGCCGGTCTTCACCTCGGTCGTCGAGCGTACGATCCAGGACGTGACGCTGGGCGAGGGGGGTGACGCCGCCGCCATCGAGGTCGCCTTCGACCGCGGCCGGATCCTGCTGCCCGACGGTCGGTCCAGCGACCTGTGCGAGGTGGAACTGGAGTTGAAGAGCGGTTCGCCCACCGCACTCTACGATCTGGCGCAGGAGCTGACGAAGGCGGCACCGCTGCGGCTGGAGATGCGCACCAAGGCGGAGCGCGGCCACGCGCTGGCGAATGGGGCGACCGAGAAGGCGCTGAAGGCGGAAAAGCTGCTGCTCGACCCCGAGACGACGGTGGAAGGGGCGGTCGCCCGCATCGTGCGCGCCTGTCTTGCCCACATGGTCGCGAACGAAGCGGTGACGCTGGCCGGCGACGATCCGGAGGGCGTGCACCAGATGCGCGTCGCGCTGCGCCGGCTCCGCTCGGCCATCGCACTGTTCCGGCCCTTCATTCCGGCCGCGCAATATCTCTGGCTGGTCGGCGAGATCAAGTGGCTGGCCGGCAGCCTGGGGCCGGCGCGCGACTGGGACGTGTTCGGCGAGGAACTGCTGGCCCCGGTGCGCGACGCCTTTCACAAGGCCGACGGGCATGGCCGCTCGGCGGTGGAGGATCTGGACACGCTGGCGGCGGCGGCCGAGGCGAAGCGGCTGCGCGCCTATGAGGGCGTGCGCGAGGCGATCCGGTCGGACCGCTACACCGCCTTCCTGCTGGGCGTCGGCGGCTGGGTGGAGAAGCGCGGCTGGCGCGACCAGCCGGTCAGCGAGGATTCGGTGCGGCTGTTCCAGCCGGTGATCGGGCTGGCCGACCATCTGCTGAACAAGCGCCACAAGAAGGCCAAGCGGGCAGGACACGGCTTCGCCCATTTGCCGGTGGCCCAGCGCCATCAGCTGCGCATTGCCCTGAAGAAGCTGCGTTATGCCGTGGAGTTCTTCCGCAGCCTGTATGACGACAAGCCGGTGCGCCGCTACATCCAGCAGCTTGCCGCCTTCCAGGACGCGCTGGGCCACCTGAACGACGTGGCGACGGCGACGCGGCTTCTGCACGAGCTGCATGACGACGGCAGCCGCTCCGCCCCCGGCGAGCCGCGCGCGGCCGGCATCGTCATCGGCTGGCACGCCCGTGGGGTTGCCGACACCGAAGCGGCGCTGGTCGCCCTGTGGCATGATTTCCTCGACACCAAGCATTTCTGGTCGAAGCCGGACCCAGCGGTGTAGAGTCCGGCCCCATGCTGACCATCCTCGTCGCCAACATCAAGGGCGGCTGCGGCAAGACGACCGTCGCCACCCATCTCGCCGCCGCCTCCGCCGCGGCGGGCCTGCCCACGGTGCTGGCCGACGTGGACCGTCAGCACTCCTCGCTCGGCTGGCTGGAGCGCCGGCCGGGACAGGCGCCGACCCTAGTCGGGCTCGACTGGGCCAAGGACTTCTCCGATGCGCCGCGTGGCACCAAGCGGCTGGTGATCGACGCGCCCGCCGCGCTGAAGACCAAGCAGATCGAGGATCTGGTGAAGATGGCCGACGTCGTCGTGCTGCCGGTGCTTCCCGGCGCCTTCGACGAACAGGCCACCCAGCGCTTCCTCACCAAGCTTGATGAGTTGAAGCGCATCGCCAAGAAGAAGACTACGGTGGCGGTGGTCGGCAACCGCATGCGCGCCCGCACCAGGGCCGCCGACCGGCTGGACCGTTTCCTGGGCGGCATCGGCCATCAGGTGGTGACCCGCCTGCGCGACAGCCAGATCTATGCCGATGCGGCCGAAAGCGGCCTCAGCCTGTTCGACATGCCGGGCAAGCGCGCTGCCGAGCATCGCGGCGACTGGCAACCGCTGCTGAGCTACATCGACGGGGTTTGAGAGAAGGGGGCTACATGCGGCCTCCCCTACACCCGCACCACCACGAACAGCCATTTGGTCGGGATCAGCGTGTTGCCGCTGGAGTGCTCCGGATAGGCGGCCTCCAGGCGGCGGCGGTAGGCGGCGAGGAAGCGGTCGAGTTCGGGACCGGTCAGGCGATCCATCACCGGCGCCAGCGCCGCCTGATGCAGCCATTGCAGAAGCGGAACGTCGCCGTCGAGGACGTGGAAATACTCGGTCTCCCACAGCTCGATGGACGCCCCTTCCGCGCCGAGCCAGTCGTAATAATCCTGGGCATCGTAACCCCGGCCCTCGGTCAGCGGAGCCGCGGGCCAGGCGCCATGAAGCCGGTCCGCCCAGGGGCCGTCGGCGGCGGTTTCCAGAAGCAGGCTGTGGGTGGTCTGGTCCTGCGGGCGGGGCAGGGCGACGGCCAGCACGCCGCCGGGGCCGAGCGATTGCAGCAGTTCGGGAAACAGCCGGTCATGCCCGGCCACATGCTGAAGCCCGCCGGCCGAGATGACGAGATCCGTCGGCCAGTGCGGACGCCATACCGCCAGATCGGCGTGGAGATAGCGCACGGGCGACGGCGTGTCGGCGGCCCAGCGCAGCATCGCCTGCGAATGGTCGACCGCCAGAACGTCGGCCTGGGGCCAGCGCGCCGCCAGCAGCCGGGACAGCTGCCCGGCGCCGCAGCCGAGATCGACGACCGAGCGCGGTATGAGGGAGGAGGGAAGCGCCGCCGTCAGGTCGATGACGGGACGGCGGCGCAGGACATCGAGCGTCGCGAAGGCGTCAGGGTCCCATGCCATGCTGTGTGTCATGTGGCACCCGCTTTGTTGGGCTTACGCCCTCCAGCCTTCGCGTCGACTGTCGGGACTCCGCAGATCGGAGCCCGTACGGTCAGTGGGCGGAGCCCATGCGGTCGAAATAACGGCCGATCGACGCGAAGATAAAAAGCACGCAGCCGAGGAAGACGATCAGGCCACCGATGGCGAATGCGTCGTCCGCCGCGCGCGAGGAGGCGAGCAGACCGATAAAAGCCATGAGGCCGGCGAGGATGGGATTGATCCAGTAGGAGAAGGCTTTCACGTCGCGAAGTCCTTTCAGAACAAGGCGTTGGTGGAGGGAAAGCGCCCGCCTCCCGCCCCGCCGGGCTTCCCGCGAACGCTTCGTCATTGAAGGGATTCTGCGGGACGGAACCCACGGAATCAATGCGACACAAATGACTTGTGCTCTGCAACATCTACCGGATCGGTTTCCTTGTTGCCTTGCGGTATGTCAAGCGCGAAGACCGTTCCGGCCGCATCGCTGCGCACCAGCCGCAGTTCCCCGCCATGGGCGCGCAGCACCTCCCGCGCGATGGCGAGGCCGAGGCCAATCCCGCCGGCACGGGCCGATCCGGCAAAGGGCTGGAACAGGTTCTCCCGCGCCCGCGGCGCCAGTCCCGGACCATTGTCGGCGATTGTCAGGGTCAGCAGGCCCGCCGACCTGGCCTGGACCGCGATCCGCACCCGGCCGGCGCCGGCCTGCACCGCGTTGCGGCCGAGATTGACCAGCGCACGGCCTAGCTGTGCCGCATCCACCGGCGCCGGCGTGCCGGCGGGGATGTCGTTGATCCACTCCGCCTCGACCCGTCCGCCGTCGGGGTGGACGGTGGCGAGCACCTCCGCGCCGGCCTCATCCGCCACACGGTGCAGGTCGGTGGGAACAGGGGACAGCGGCAGGACGCCGTCGCGGGTGAAGGACAGCGTCTGTCCGCACAGCTCCACCGCGCGGTCGAGCGAGGCGACCAGCCGCGGCGTCACCCGCCGCACCTCCGGGTCGGCGCTCTCGGTCAGCCGTTCCGACAGGAGGGAGGCGGTGGACAGGATGCCGCGCAGGTCGTGGTTGATCTTCGCCACGGCGGTGCCCAGCGTGGCGAGCCGTTCGCGCTGGCGCAACGCCGCGCGCACCGTGCCCTGCATGGCGGCAAGCTCGCGCTCCGCCACGCCGATCTCGTCGGCGCGGGCTCCCGGCACCAGCGGCGGGGCGCCGTCTGGGTCGCGGCGGAAGGCGACGACCTCCGCGGTCAGCCGCCGCATCGGCCGCACCAGCAGCGCATGCAGCGTGAGATAGACCAGGATCGCCGCGATCAGCGAGATGGCGACCGACACCGCCAGGATGCGGCGGGAGAACTCCAGCATCGCGTCGATCAGGGGCCGCTCGTCCATCGTCACCTCGACGCGCTGGGCGGGGTCGTTGGGCGAGCGGTCGATCACCCGGATCACCCGGTTGCTCGGCGGCCCGAAGGCGCCTTCCAGGGCAAGACGCAGGGCGTGGCCGGCATCGACGATCTGCATGCCCATGCCGGTGGTGCGGAGATCGTACACGGCATCGACCTGCGGCGGCATCGGGCGCGACAGCATGTAGACCCGCGCGCCCGGCTGGATCAGGTCGATGACATGGGTTCCGGTGTAGGCCAGCAGCTTCGCCTGCAGCTCCTTCGTCACCATCAGGTCGGGGGCGGCCTCCACCGACAATGCGGCGATGTGGGCGGTGGCCAGCCGCTCCTCCAGGTAGCTCATGCGGAAGCGGGCGATAGAGGGGGTGTAGATCAGCACCTCCGCCAGCAGCACGAACAGGATGGTCAGCACCAGCAGCTTGGCCGACAGGCTGGTCGCGACGGTGTGGCGGGGCATGGGGGAACGGAGCGTGTGTTGCAGGAACGCCATCCTACGACGGTGACAAACGAGCGTCACCCCCGCCAGGGCTCCGATGCGCTGGCGTTACCGCTTTGGCGTTGGTAAGACAGGCGCCATGAGCGACCTTGCCCGTCACATCGATTCCCTGTCGCGCGCCAACGTGCTTTGCCTTGGCGACGTGATGCTCGACCGTTTCGTCTATGGTTCGGTGGACCGGGTGTCGCCGGAGGCGCCGATCCCCGTCCTGCGCGTGGAGCGCGAAGTGCCCAAGCTGGGCGGCGCCGGCAATGTGGCCGCCAACCTCGTGGCGCTGGAGGCGGCCTGCCGCTTCGTCTCGGTGGTCGGGCGCGACGGCATCGGCACCGACCTGCTGGCCCTGCTGCGGCGCGAGGGCGTCAGCGACGGTGCAATCGTCATCGAGGATGGGCGCCAGACCACGGTGAAGACCCGCTTCATCGCCGGCCAGCAGCAGCTCTTGCGCACCGACATCGAGACGGTGGTGCCGATCACCGTCGCCGACCGCGTGCTGGAACGGGTGCGCGAACTGCTGCCCGACGTGGGCGGCGTCATCCTGTCCGACTACGGCAAGGGCGTGCTGACCGACGATCTGGTGATGGCGGTGATCGCCGCCGCAAGGCAGGCCGGGCGCACGGTGGTGGTCGATCCCAAGGGGCGCGACTACCGCCGCTATCGCGGCGCCGACATCGTGACGCCCAACCGCAAGGAGCTGATGGAGGCCACCGGCCTGCCGGCCCGGACGGACGAGGAGGTGGTCGCCGCCGCGCGTCACCTGATCGCCACATGCGGCATCGGCGCCGTCGTCGCCACCCGCAGCGAACAGGGCATGTCGGTGGTGACGGCCGAGGATGCGGTGCATCTGCCGGCCGAGGCGCGCGAGGTGTTCGACGTTTCCGGCGCCGGCGATACGGTGGTGGCGACGCTGACCGCCGCGCTGTCGGTGGGGATCGATCTGGTGGACTCGGCGCGGCTGGCCAATCTGGCGGCCGGCATCGTGGTGGGCAAGGTCGGCACCGCGGTCGTCCGCTCGGCCGAGCTGCTGTCCGGCCTGCACGAGCAGGAGTGGCGCCAGGGTGAGGAGAAGGTGGCGACCCGCGACACCGCGGCGGAGCGGGCGGAGCGCTGGCGGCTGCGCGGCAAGCGCGTGGGTTTCACCAACGGCTGCTTCGACCTGCTGCACCCCGGCCATATCTCGCTGCTGAAGCAGGCGCGGGCGGCCTGCGACATTCTGGTCGTCGGGCTGAACAGCGACGAATCGGTGAAGCGGCTGAAGGGCGAAAGCCGGCCGGTGCAGAACGAGACGGCGCGCGCCACGGTGCTGGCGTCGCTGGGCTGCGTCGATCTGGTGGTGATCTTCGGCGAGGACACGCCGGAAACGCTGATCCGGGCGCTGCGCCCGGACGTGCTGGTCAAGGGCGCCGACTACACCATCGCGACGGTGGTGGGGGCCGATTTCGTCCAGAGCTATGGCGGCAAGGTTGTGCTGGCCGAACTGGTCCAAGGACAGAGCACGACCAACACCATCAAGCGCATGAAGAGCTGAGACAATCCGGCGGGCCGTCGCCGTGGGTATGAATTGTCACTTGTAAGCGGCCAATGCATGGCCCATCTATGGGTAATCGACGTTGCTCTGGGCTTTGTTATTCCGATCCGTCACACGGATTTGGGTCTCTTCCCCGAAGTGAAATTGATGCGCCTGCGCAACCTCGCGCAGGGCAACGCCAGGAAGGGAACTGACCCATGGCTATCGGTACCGTCAAGTTTTTCAATTCCACCAAGGGCTTTGGCTTCATTCAGCCGGAAGACGGCACGGCCGACGTGTTCGTCCACATCTCTGCGGTGGAACGCGCCGGGATCAGCAACCTCGGTGAAGGCCAGAAGCTGTCCTTCGACGCTGTTCGCGATCCGCGCCGCGGCAAGGTTGCGGCCGAGAACCTGCGCGCGCTCTGAGCGCAGCAGGTTCGAAGAGGAAGGGCGGCTCCGGCCGCCCTTTTTCGTACCGGAAATTGGGAGCGCCGCAGCCGGGATCACTGATCCCCGGCGCCGCATCGCCGCCTTTGGTGGCCCTGCCCGATACGGGACTTGCTTGATGGCCTGCCTGCGGGCGCGGCCAATTCACGACCGAATTCACGAAATGGATGGAAATGAACGGCTTTAAGAATGCAGGGCTTTCGGAACGTCTGAGTGCGGCCGCCGGCGCGAAAAAGGCGCTGCTGGAAAAGTTCAAGGCGCAGCCCGGTGTGAACGATCCGGTCTTCGCCGAGCGCGAAGAGGCGCGATTGGCCGTCCGCGTCGCGCGTGAGGCCCGCGAGGCTGAACGCAATGCAGCGCGCGAAGCCCGCAAGGCCGCCGAACAGGAAGTGTTGCAGGCCGAACAGGCCGAACGGGCCGCCCGCGAGGCTCTGGCGGTTCAGGAGCTTGCCGAGCAGGCCAAGCGCCAAGTGGCGACGGCCGCGGAGGCGAAAGCCGCCCGAGACGCCCGCTACGCCGCCCGCAAGGCCAGGAACCGCTGAGTCGGATCGCGGGAAGTCGGAAATCGATCCGCACCGCGAATCCGGTCGTTGAACAAAGCGGTTGTTGAAAAAGCCATGACCCGCATGCGGTTCGGATCGAACGCATGAGGGTCATGGCTTTTTCATTGTCGGCTCCGGGTGGATCGGTTTCCGGAGCCGTGCTGAATACTGAGTTACATCTTCTTCTGGACGTTGTCGGCGCCACGCTCGATGGCGCGGCCGCCGGCCTGCACGTCCTGGCCGGCGCCTTCCATGGTGTTGCAGGCGGCCAGCGTGGTGCCGAGCAGCGTGCCCAGGACGGCGAGCAGGGCGAACTTCTTGACGGTGGTCATGGTGGTCTCCGTTGCGGTGGCTGTGTGATGTCCACTGGAACGCAAGCGGGGCCGTTAAGGTTTCCCGATCCGATCGGGGAGGGGCTTGCGCAAAAGGGGTGCCCTTCGCTTCGGTGCCGGGATGGATTACATTTGGGGTGTTGCCGTACGTCGCGCCCGGACCGGAGACCGCCATGCCGCTCGCCCGCCGCTTCACCCCGCTGACGACCGTCGACGAATTCCTGGCTATGGAGTTCCGTGACGAGTCCCAATACGAACTGGTCGATGGCGAGATCGTGGGGCAGGCGCATCCAAGCCCGGCGCACAGCACCCTGCAGGTCGCCCTGGGCGGCGCATTGCGCGATGCGTTGCGGGAGAAGGGCAAGCGGGACGGAACCCGCTGCCGCGCCCTGTCGGAGGCCGGCGTCCGTCCGCACTTCGATCCGACGCACAATTACCGCGTCGCCGACCTCGCGGTGACCTGCGAGCCCTTCGATCCGGAGATCCCCTACACCACGGCACCGGTCCTGCTGATCGAGATCCTGTCGCCGACGGAGGAGAAGGCGCAGCGGGCGAAGCTGCACGCCTATGCCGCCATGCCGTCGGTGCGGGAGATCCTGTTCCTCGACTCGCGGATCATCCGGGCGGAGCTGCATCGCCGCGACGCCGACAATCTCTGGCCCGCCGCACCCGAGGTGCTGGAGGATAAGGGGCGGCTGGTGCTGGAAACCGCCGGCCTCGACATACCGCTGGCCGAGCTTTACCGCGACCTCGGGTTCTGACCTCGTCCATTAGGCGACCCTGCTTGCAGAGACGAAGTGTCCCGTTGCCACCGGGCGTGAGCGCGGGCATAAATCGCCCCGCGGATTATTCCGCGCGCCCTCCCCGCTGGATGGGACGGCTTTTGGCAACGAGCAAGAATGGCGAAAGGAAAGCCTCTCATGGCTGAAAGCACTTTTGACGTCGTTGTGATCGGCGGCGGTCCCGGCGGGTATGTCTGCGCGATCCGCGCGGCGCAGCTCGGCTTCAAGGTTGCCTGCGTGGAAAAGCGCGGCACGCTGGGCGGCACCTGCCTGAACGTCGGCTGCATCCCGTCCAAGGCTCTGCTGGCGGCGTCGGAGAAGTTCGAGGAAGCGGCCCACGGTCTCGCCAAGTTCGGCATCAAGGTCGGCGGCGTGGAGCTGGACCTGCCGGGCATGCTGGCCCACAAGGACAAGGTCGTTAAGGACAACGTCGGCGGCATCGAGTTCCTGTTCAAGAAGAACAAGGTCGCCTGGCTGAAGGGCGCCGGCAAGATCACCGCCGCGAATACCGTCGAGGTCGAGGGCGTCGGCACGATCACCGCGTCGAAGGCGATCGTCATCGCCACCGGTTCGGACGTCACCCCGCTGCCGGGCATCGCCATCGACGAGAAGCGCGTGGTTTCCTCCACCGGCGCCCTGTCGCTGCCGGAAGTGCCGAAGCATCTGGTCGTCATCGGCGGCGGCGTGATCGGTCTGGAGCTGGGCTCCGTCTGGGGCCGCCTGGGCGCCAAGGTGACGGTGGTCGAGTATCTCGACCGCGTGCTGCCGAGCATGGACAACGAGCTGTCCAAGCAGGCCCAGCGCATCTTCGCCAAGCAGGGCATGGATTTCAAGCTGGGCACCAAGGTGACCGGCGCGTCCGTGACCGAGACCGGCGTGGCCCTGACGGTCGAGCCCGCCGCCGGTGGCGAGGCGCAGACCATCGAGGCCGACACCGTCCTGGTCGCCATCGGCCGCCGCCCCTACACCGAAGGGCTGGGCCTTGAGGCGGTCGGCGTCGAGCTGGAGCGCGGCCGCGTCAAGATCGACCACCATTTCCAGACCAACGTGCCAGGCATCTACGCCATCGGCGACGTGGTGGAAGGCCCGATGCTGGCCCACAAGGCCGAGGAAGAGGGCGTCGCGCTGGCCGAGCAGCTGGCCGGCCAGAAGAGCCACGTCAACCACGACCTCGTCCCCGGCGTCGTCTACACTTGGCCGGAAGTCGCCGCCGTCGGCAAGACCGAGGAGCAGCTGAAGGCCGCGGGCGTCGCCTACAAGACCGGCAAGTTCCCCTTCACCGCCAACGGCCGCGCGCGTGCCGGCGGCAACACCGACGGCTTCGTGAAGATCCTGTCGGATGCCTCCACCGATCAGGTGCTGGGCGTCCACATGATCGGCCCGAACGTGTCGGAGATGATCGGCGAGCTGGTGCTGGCCATGGAGTTCAGCGCGTCCGCCGAAGACGTCGCCCGCACCTGCCACGCCCACCCGACTTTGTCGGAAGCGGTCAAGGAAGCGGCCCTGGCGGTGGACGGTCGTCCGCTGCACATCTGATCCCCTGTCCATCTGATCCGCGGTCCGCAAGGTCCGTAACGACGAAAGGCTCCCTCGCCGTTTGGCGGGGGAGCCTTTTTGGTATGGCGCTTGGGCCGCTCGTCACGCCGCGCGGATGGTCGACAGGAAGCCGTTCACCACGCTGCGCAGACGGCCGGCATCGCTGGCGAGCTCACCGGAGACGGACAGGACGTTCTCGGCGGAATGACCCGCCTCGACGGCGGCGCTGCGGACGTCGGCGATGGTCTTGGTCACTTCCTGGGTGCCGCTGGCGGCCTGCTGGACGTTGCGGGCGATCTCGGCGGTGGCCGATCCCTGTTCCTCCACCGCAGCGGCGATGGCGGTGGAGATCTCGTCGATCTGGGCGATGATGCCGCCGATGCCCTTGATGGCGCTGGCGGTCTCGTCGGTGACGCGCTGCATGCCGCTGACGTGGCCGGCGATGTCCTCCGTCGCCCGGGCGGTCTGGCTGGCGAGGCTCTTCACCTCCTGCGCCACCACGGCGAAGCCCTTGCCGGCCTCTCCGGCGCGGGCGGCCTCGATGGTCGCGTTCAGCGCCAGTAGGTTGGTCTGGCTGGCGATGTCCTGGATCAACTGAACCACCGTGCCGATCTTCTCCGCCGCCTCGGTCAGGCTCAGCACCTGGCCGTTGGCCTGCTGGGCAGCCTCCACCGCCTCGCGGGCGATCTGGGCGGAGCGGTTGACCCGCTCGCCGATCTCCTGGATCGAGGCCGACAGCTCCTCCGTGGCGCTGGCGACAGTCTGCACGTTGCTGCTGGCATCCTGCGAGGCGTTGGCGACGACGCCGGCCTGCTGGCTGGTCTGGGTCGCGGTGGCGGTCATGGTCTGGGCCGTGCCGGTCATCGACTGGGCCGCACGGTCGACGCCGTCCACCACATTCATCACCTGGGCTTCCAGGTTATCGGCCAGTTGCAGCATGGCGGCGCGGCGTTCGGCGTCGGCCTTGGCCTGATCCTCCGCCCGCTGGTCGATCATCCGCTTCAGGTCCGCCAGCATCTTGCGCAGGGCGTCGGCCAGGGCGCCGACCTCGTCGGACTGGCGGACATCGAGCGTCTGGTCGAAGCGGCCGGCGGCGATGCCCTCGGCGAAGGCGACGCTGGCGCGGATCGGCCGGGCGACGCCGCCGGCGACCACCCACATCACCGCGACGGCGCCAAGCGCGACCAGGGCGCCGACGGCGATCTGCCACAGGATGTTGGAATTGGCACGCTCGCCCAGCGCGGATGACAGCGCCATGCCGTCGGCCAGCACGATGTCCTTCGGCACCTGGACCAGCACCGCCCACGGCTTTTCGGTGTTGCCCATGGTGATGGGGGCGAAGCTGCGCAGCATGTTGGTGGAGGCTTCGATATCGACATGAGCCTTGCCGGCCTGGACATTCGCCAGATCGGCCTGCCACGAGGCGTCGAAGGTGGAAATCGGCTGACCGATCAAATCGGGCCGTGCGCTGTGGGCGACGATCAGGCCCATGTTGCTGATGATGACCACCTGGCTGCGGCCGTCGAACACGGCGGCGCTGACCTTGGTCGACAGCTGCTGCACGAAGTCGAGGTTGAAGTCGGCACCGGCCACGCCGCGGAACTTGCCGTCGATCACCACCGGCACCGAGAGGGTCGCCAGGAAGACCTGCTTGCCCTGCACGATGTAGGGCAGGGGGTCGAGCACGCTTTCACGCCCGTTCTCCTGCGGGCCGATGTACCAGCCACCCTTCATGACGCCGTTGGGATGGCGCTCGCGGCTGTCATACTCCACCAGGGGCTGCATGGCGATGTGGCCCTTCTGGTCGCGGTTCCAATAGGGAATGAAGCGGCCGGTGCCGTCGGTGCCGGTTTCGCGGCGGTTGCGGAACTCCTCGTCCCGGCCGTCGATGGCGTTGGGCTCCCATGCCGAATAGGTGCCGTTGAACAGCGGGTTGCGCTTCAGCACCGACAGAAGAACGCCGTTGAAGGCGTCGCGGCGCTGGTCGGACGGGACATGGCCGCCCGCGCTGCCATCGGCGAGGCTGGAGAAACTGGCGGCCATGGTCCGGGCGGCGTTCAATGCGGTGTCGAACTCCGACCGAAGCAGACCGGCCTGAGTGGCGGCGAGGTTCTGCAGGGATTCCGTCGTCTTGCTCTCAAGAATTCGCTCTACGTTGTCCGTGACGAATTCGTTGCTGGATCGTGTCGACAGGATTCCGAAACCGACGAGTACGGCAACCGTGCCGGCCAAGCAAAGTCCAGATAGGATGGATATCTTCGATTGGATTGATTTTATTTGCATTTCGGTTTCCCCGCGTGAGATTCGCGCTGGGGTAACATTAACAAATTGAAATGTTAAGCAAAGGATAACAGTTTATAAGGGTTTCTCGCCGATATCCTGTACAAAAGTCTTAGAGTCTCAGGGAGTTTGATAATCATTATTATTGGGTATTCTGCAATGTGCAGAATGCGTTTGATTGACGTAAAAGTGAATGCGGTCAGTTCGATTGTTGCGCGATTTGCAGCGTAACTGCGAGTGCTTCGATGGAGAGTTCGGCCAGACGTTGGGACGCATACCAGAATATGCCGATTGGGTTGAGCAATCCGGCGTCGGTCAGCCCTTGCGCGCCCGAGGATGGGCGTTGCGGTACACGTTCATCAGCTGCTCGTTCTCCACATCCGTGTAACGCTGGGTTGTGGAAAGCGAAGCGTGGCCGAGCAGGTCCTGGATGGCGCGCAGGTCGCCGCCGTCCGCCAAAAGATGGGTCGCGAAACTATGACGCAGGGCGTGCGGGGTCGCACTGTCCGGCATGCCCATCAGGACGCGCAGCTTCTGCATCTGGTGCTGGGCGACGCTGGCGTTCAGCCGGCCGCCGCGGGTGCCGACGAACAGCGGGCCGTCGGGTGCCAGCGTGAAGGGGCAGCTGTCGATATAGGCGCGCACCGCCTCCGTCACGGCCGGCAGGACGGGGATCATGCGGTCCTTGCGGCCCTTGCCGGTGACGCGCAGCGTGTCGCCCAGCGGCGCGTCCTTTCGGGCCAGACCCAGCGCCTCCGAAATGCGCAGGCCGCAGCCGTAGAGCAGTGTGAACAGGGCGCGGTCGCGCTTGCCGATCCAGGGCTCCTCGCGGTCGCGCTCGGCCTCCTCCAGCAGGCGGTCGGCGTCGATCTCCGTCAACGGGCGCGGAGCGGGGCGCTTGACCTTCGGGGTGGCCAGGGTGGCGACGGCGGGATTGTGCAGGCGGCCGCTGCGGTCCATCCAGCGGAACAGGTTACGTACCGCCGCCAGCTTGCGTGCCCGGCTGGCCCCGACCAGCCCATCCATCGCCAGCCTGGACATCCAGGAGCGGAAATCCGCCGCCTTCAGGTCGCCAAGGTCGTTCAGCGAGGGCGGGGAGCCGCCGCGGAATTCGGTGAGGAAGCGCAGGAACTCGCCCACATCGGCGGTGTAGGCAGACAGGGTGTGTCGGGAAACCGCCTTCTCGCTCTCCATCCAGCGCCGCCAGTGGGCCAGCACGTCCTGAACGTCCGGCTTTGCGGAGAATCCCAAAACAGGTTCGGTCACGCCGGCAGCTCCAGCCAGCCGCGAATCACCCGCTCGATCACGCGGGCGAGGAAGCCGACCAGTTCGGTGCCCTGGCCGCTGTGGAAGGTGTCCGGTTCGCGGCTGCCGAAGGCGAGCAGGCCGTCCGGCGTCTCGCTGGAGACCTGGATGCGGATCAGCGCCTCCGACCGGACGAGGCCGGCGCCGGGGCCGTAGATCTCGGGATCGCCCTGGATGTCGGTGTTCAGCACCACGTCGGCGCGGCCCAGCCGCTCGGCGATGGCGCCGGGCTCCACCACCCGCACGCCGGATCGGTGGACGTGGGGAATGTCGCTGCCGTTGGATTCGATGACCAGACAGGCGACGTCGAGGTCGAGAAGGACCGCGAGGTCGGTGGTGATGGTCTGGATCAGCTGCTCGAAGCTCTGCGCGTCGAGCAGGAACAGCACCGCGGCATGGATGCGGTTCTGGCTGTTCAGGTTCGCCCGGCTGGTGCCGATCAACTCGCGCTGCTGGTCCTTGAGGGTGCGGACCTCGGCGCGCAGCCGGTCGACCATGAAGGCCTGGAGGTCCACCACCCCACGCCCGCGGTCGACCGACGGCGGGGTCAGGTGGTGGACCAGATCGGCGTTCTGGGCCAGGAAGTCCGGGTGGCTCCGCAGATAGGCGCGCACATCCTCCGAAGAGAGCGTCGACGCCTGACGCGGGGGGTGGCCCGGTTCGCGGCCCCTGTCGGCCATGATCGCTCCGGCCCGCCTTACAGGATCGACTGGCCGGTCTTCTTCCAGTCCTCGACGAACTGGGAGAGACCCTTGTCGGTCAGCGGGTGGTTGAACAGCTGCTTCAGCACCGACGCCGGCGCGGTCACGACATGGGCGCCCAGGCGGGCGGCCTTGACGATGTGCATCGGGTTGCGGATCGAGGCGACCAGCACCTCGGTCTTGAAGGCGTCGTAATTGTTATAGATCTCGCAGATGTCCTTGATGATGCCCATGCCGTCCTGGCCGATGTCGTCCAGCCGGCCGACGAAGGGCGACACGAAGCTGGCGCCGGCCTTGGCCGCCAGGATCGCCTGGGCGGGGGAGAAGCACAGCGTGACGTTGACCATCGTCCCTTCGGACGAGATGATCTTGCAGACCTTCAGGCCGGCCGGGGTCAGGGGCACCTTCACCGCGACGCGGTGGGAGATCTTGGCGATCTTGTGGGCCTCGGCGAGCATGGTCTCGAAGTCGGTGGACGCCACCTCGGCGCTGACCGGACCGTTGACGACGTCGCAAATCTCGGCCACGAGGTCGAGGAATTGACGGCCGGACTTGGCGATCAGGGAGGGGTTGGTGGTAACACCGTCCAGCAGACCGGTATCGGCCAGATCGCGGATCTCGGCGATGTCGGCGGTGTCGACGAAGAACTTCATGACGAAGGGTCCATGCTTGCTGATGTTGACCGGAACCGGCCGCGCCGGAAAGCTGACCGACGCGCCGTCCCGCCCGGTGCCCGGGACATGAGGCCACTCTAGCCGATGCGTTCGACTTCCGCCAGTTCCGCCCCGGGCATTCAGGGGGATCTTCTTGGGGACACGCCCGAAACGGGGCAGCCCGAAGGCGATTTTGCGCGTGAAACCACCGAAGTTCCGGCAAAGCCGCAGCTTCGCGGGCCGGACCGCCGCGTCGCCGTTCTGCTGCCGTTGCCGCTCCGCGAGGCCTACGACTACCGCGTGCCGGACGGCATGGAGCTTGTCCCCGGCGATTTCGTCGAGGTGCCGCTGGGTCCGCGCCGGGTCATCGGCGTCGTCTGGGGACCGGGCGCCGGGACACTGGAGTCCGGCCGGCTGAAGGCGGTGGTGCGCCGGTTCGACGTGCCGCCGATGACCGAGGTCGGCCGCCGCTTCGTCGAATGGGTCGCCGCCTACACCATGACGCCGCCGGGCTTCGTCCTGCGCATGGCGGTCAGCGTGCCGGCGGCGCTGGAGCCGCCCAAGCCTATGCTGGCCTATCTGCGCAAGCAGGGTGCCGAGCCGCCGCCCGGCTTCAAGATGACCGACCCGCGCAAGCGCATCCTGGCATTGCTGGAGGATGGGCCTCCCCGCACCCCGGTGGAACTGGCCGACGAGGCCGGCTGCGGCGTCACCGTGGTGCGCGGGTTGGCGGAGGCCGGATTGCTGGAGCCGGTGATGCTGCAGCCGACCCGGCTCGGCCGGCCGGACTGGCAGCGGCCCGGACCCACCCTGTCGCCCGACCAGCGGGCGGCGGCCGACGATCTGCGCGAACGGGTTGCGTCGGGTCGCTACTCCACCGTGCTGCTCGACGGCGTCACCGGGTCGGGCAAGACGGAGGTCTATTACGAGGCGATCTCTGCGGCGCTGGAGCAGGGCAAACAGGCGCTGGTGCTGCTGCCGGAAATCGCGCTGTCGGCGCAGTGGCTCGACCGCTTCGCCCGGCGCTTCGGCGCGCCGCCGGCGGAATGGCATTCGGAGCTGACCGGGGCGCAGCGCCGCGACACCTGGCGCGCGGTGTCGAAGGGCGAGGTGCCGGTGGTGGTCGGCGCGCGTTCGGCCCTGTTCCTTCCCTATCCGGACCTCGGCGTCATCATCGTCGATGAGGAGCACGACTCCGCCTACAAGCAGGAGGAGGGGGCGATCTACCATGCCCGCGACATGGCGGTGGCGCGGGCGCATCTCGGCGGGCTGCCGATCGCCCTGGTCTCGGCCACGCCGTCGCTGGAGACCAAGGTCAACGCCGACAGCCACCGCTATGCCCGCATCGCCCTGCCGGCCCGTCATGGCGGCGCCGTGCTGCCCGATGTGGAGCTGATCGACCTGCGGCGCGACCGTCCGCCGGCCCGGCACTGGCTGGCGCCCAGCCTGCGCAAGGCGCTGACCGACACGCTGGCGGGGGGCGAGCAGGCGATGCTGTTCCTGAACCGCCGCGGCTATGCCCCGCTGACCCTGTGCCGCGCCTGCGGCCACCGCATGCAATGCCCGAACTGCACGGCTTGGCTGGTGGAGCACCGGCTCGCCCGCAAGCTGCAATGCCACCATTGCGGCCTGCAGCAGCCCTTGCCCCATGCCTGCCCGGAATGCGGGGAGGAGGGCACGATGGCCGCCTGCGGTCCCGGGGTGGAGCGTATCGCCGAGGAGGTGGCGGAGCTGTTCCCCGATGCCCGCGCAGCCATCATGGCGTCCGACACCCTGCACGGCCCGCGCGCCATCCAGGAAATGGTGGAGAGCATCGGCCGGCACGAGCTGGACATCATCATCGGCACCCAGGTGATGGCGAAGGGCCACCATTTCCCGATGCTGACCCTGGTGGGGGTGGTCGATGCCGACCTGGGCCTCAACGGCGGCGACCTGCGGGCGGCGGAGCGCACCTACCAGCTGCTGCATCAGGTGGCCGGGCGCGCCGGGCGCGGCGAGCGGCCGGGACGGGTGATGCTGCAGACCTTCATGCCCGAACACCCGGTGATGCAGGCCCTGGCCGCCGGCGACCGCGACGGCTTCTATCAGCTGGAGGCGGAGATGCGGCTGGAGGCCGGCATGCCGCCCTTCGGCCGTCTGGCCGCGCTGATCGTGTCGGGAGAGGACCCGACGCTGGTGGAACGGGTGGCGATGGCGCTGGGCCGTGCCGCCCCGCGCAGCGACGACGTCCATGTGTTGGGGCCGGCCCCGGCGCCGCTGGCCCTGCTGCGCGGGCGGCATCGCCGCCGCCTGCTGCTGAAGGCGCCGCGCAGCACCCAGGTGCAGCCGCTGATCGCGGAGTGGCTGGACAGGGTGGAGATCCCGCCCGCCATCCGGGTGCAGATCGATGTCGACCCTTACAGCTTCCTTTAGGCGTTCTTAGCGCCGTCCGGTGAAGCTGCGGCGAATTGACCCGAATCGGTCGCCGCGACGGCGGGGCATGGCACCTGTGACGTTTGGTCCATTGCGCCGTAGCGGCCATGGTACTACCACGGCCGGGATGGTTCCGATTCCAAACATCCTTCCCGGACCCAAACATCACAGGCACAGGTTCAGGCTGATGGTCGGCATGATCTCCAAGCTTCGTCTGCGCGTACAGCGTCAAACCCTGCTGACCGTGCTGCCGGTTCTGCTGCTGCTGCTGGTCATCGCCTTCGCCGCCGGCGCGCCGGCCCATACCCGCGGCACGGATGCGGAGGCGCTGACCATGATCGACCGTGCCCAGCATCTGCTGGAGCGGATCGGTCCGGATGCGGCGGCCGAAGCCTTTGCCGGTCATGATAGCGCTTACATCGACCGCGACCTCTACCCGATGCTGCTGGACGACAAGGGCGTGATGATCGCCCATGGCTGGACCGCGACGCTGAACGGGTCGGACCTGCAGGATCTGCGCGATGTCGACGGCAAGCCCTTCATCCGCGAGGCGCTGGCCGGGGTGGCGCGCGACGGACGCACCGACATCACCTATCAGTGGATCGATCCGCTGACCGGGCAGGTCGCGCGCAAGACGATGCACGCCCGCCGTCTGGTGCTGAACGGCAAGCCCTACATGCTGGCGGTCGGGGTCTATCGATAAGCGGAGAGCTGCGGAGACCGGCCGGACGAAGGCGCGGTTCGACGGTCCGCCTTGTCAGTGGAACTCATGCGGCATCCTGCCGCACGTCACTTTTTTACATGGTGGAATTCAGCGGACGGCGATCGTGAGCCGGCTGGAGTCCGTCCGGTGGTCACGGCGCCCGCGGTCGGCGCGGGCGCCAGATCGACAGGCATTCGGCGGCGCTGTCGCCGGCTCCGATGCCGTACCAGCCGGAACGGTCGTGGAAGGACAGGCTGTAGCGCCCCTTGGCGTCGCGTTCGAAGCGGAAGACGGGGCGGTCCACCTCGGGCAGAAGCACCAGCAGGCGGTCATGGTCGCGGCCCGACTCGCGCAGCACGCCGGCCCAATGGCCGTGGCTCAGCTTCGGTTCGGCGACCGCGGAGAAGGCGTCCAGGTCTTCCGGAGTGAAACGGGCGCGGCAGAATTGGATGACGTTCGACGGCCGGGATCCGGTGCCGGCATCGGCGATCGCAACGGTATCGGCACTAGGATCTGGCGTCGGCAGGATGGTCATGGCGGAAGGGCCCCTGGTCTCTCTGGACCGGCCTCGAGCGTGGCGAAACGACCGGAAACGGTGGCGGATCGGCCGGCTGGGCGGTTCGGTTCGACCGTGGATCAGATTGGTTAACCTTGAATTAAGCCGAGATTGGGGCCACATCGAAGTCACAGCCGGTATGACCAGTCGAGGCCGACTCGAGTCATTGGCGAGCGCAGTTGCGACCAATGATTCCGCAGTTGCTCAAAACGCCGCAGTCAAATTGTCCAGACCCCGTTGCGTAGGCGCGATTCCTGTGATATTGGACCGCTCGCTTTCGCGGCCGGGGTGTTTGTGCCTCGGGTTGACACCCTATAAGGCCGCCGAATTCACCGTCTACCGAACTCAATTCGAGGGATCAGGTGGCATCCGAAGGAACAGGCGTATCCGAACTCGCCGCGCGTTACTCCATCGCGCTGTTCGAGCTTGCGGACGAAAACCAGGCGTTGGACACGGTCGCGAGCGATCTGACCACGCTGAAGCAGATCCTGGCCGAGAGCGCTGACCTCCGTCGCCTCGTCCGCAGCCCCGTCATCAGCCGTGCTGACCAGGGCAGGGCCATGGCCGCCGTCCTGGACGGCGCCGGCCTGTCGGAGCTGACCAAGCGCTTCATCGGGCTCGTGGCGGCCAACCGCCGCCTGTTCGCGATCGACGGGATGATCGAAGGCTTCCTGGCCGAACTGGCCCGGCGCCGCGGCGAGGTCACGGCGCAGGTCACGACGGCCCAGCCGCTGAACGACGCCCAGCGCAACGCCGTCATCGACGCGCTCAAGGCGTCCATCGGTTCCAAGGTGCTGGTGAACACCTCCGTCGATCCGGAGCTGATCGGCGGCATGATCGTTAAGTTCGGTTCGCGCATGGTCGATACCTCGGTGCGCACGAAGCTGAACAAATTGCAACTCGCCATGAAGGCCTCAGGGGGATCAGTCTGATGGATATCCGCGCCGCAGAAATCTCTGCGATCCTCAAGCAGCAGATCGCGAATTTCGGGACCGAGGCGGATGTCGCCGAGGTTGGTCAGGTCCTGTCGGTGGGTGACGGCGTCGCCCGCGTGCACGGCCTGGACAACGTCCGCGCCGGCGAAATGGTCGAGTTCCCGGGTGGCCTGCAGGGCATGGCGCTGAACCTCGAGACCGACAATGTCGGTATCGTGATCTTCGGCGACGACCGCGGCATCAAGGAAGGCGACACCGTCAAGCGCACCGGCACCATCGTCGACGTTCCGGTCGGCCGTGGCCTGCTGGGCCGCGTGGTCGACGGCCTGGGCAACCCGATCGACGGCAAGGGTCCGCTGGTCAACGTCGAGCGCAAGCGCGTCGAGGTGAAGGCCCCCGGCATCATCCCGCGCAAGTCGGTGCACGAGCCGATGCAGACCGGCCTGAAGGCCGTCGACAGCCTGGTTCCGATCGGGCGCGGCCAGCGCGAGCTGATCATCGGTGACCGCCAGACCGGCAAGACCGCCGTCGTCATCGACACCTTCCTGAACCAGAAGCCGATCAACCAGGGCGACGACGAGAGCAAGAAGCTCTACTGCATCTACGTCGCCGTCGGCCAGAAGCGCTCCACCGTCGCCCAGATCGTCAAGACCCTGGAAGACGCCGGCGCCATGGAATACTCCATCGTCGTCGCCGCCACCGCGTCGGAGCCGGCTCCGCTGCAGTTCCTGGCGCCGTACACCGGCTGCACGATGGGCGAGTATTTCCGCGACAACGGCATGCATGCCCTGATCGTGTACGATGACCTGTCCAAGCAGGCCGTCGCCTACCGTCAGATGTCGCTGCTGCTCCGCCGTCCGCCGGGCCGCGAAGCCTATCCGGGCGACGTGTTCTACCTCCACAGCCGCCTGCTGGAGCGCGCCGCCAAGATGGGCGACGCCCACGGCAACGGCTCGCTGACCGCCCTGCCGGTCATCGAGACCCAGGCCGGCGACGTGTCCGCCTACATCCCGACGAACGTGATCTCGATCACCGACGGTCAGATCTTCCTGGAAACCGGCCTGTTCTATAAGGGCATCCGCCCCGCCATCAACGTCGGTCTGTCGGTGAGCCGCGTCGGCTCCGCCGCCCAGATCAAGGCGATGAAGCAGGTCGCCGGCACCATCAAGATGGAACTCGCGCAGTACCGCGAGATGGCCGCCTTCGCCCAGTTCGCCTCGGACCTCGACGCCTCGACCCAGCGCCTGCTGGCCCGCGGCGCCCGTCTGACCGAACTGCTGAAGCAGGGCCAGTTCCAGCCGCTGCCCGTCGAAGAGCAGGTCGTCTCGATCTTCGCCGGCGTGAAGGGCTACCTGGACGCCATCCGCGTCGAGGACGTGAACCGCTTCGAGGCCAAGTTCCTGTCGGAAATCCGCGCCAAGGGCGCCGATATCCTGGCGGCGATCCGCACCGACAAGCAGATCACCTCGGCGACCGAAGAGAAGCTGAAGGCGTTCCTCGACGGCTTCGCCAAGGTCTTCGCCTGACCGACCGCGCGCGGGGGCGGGAGACCGCCCCCCACCGTCTTGTAGAGACGGTCACGGAACGACCTCGAGCGGAATTGAAGGGCCGGCATGCCTAACCTCAAGGACCTAAAGAACCGGATCTCGAGCGTCCAGTCGACGCGCAAGATCACCTCGGCCATGAAGATGGTTGCGGCTTCCAAGCTGCGCCGCGCTCAGGACCAGGCGGAAGCCAGCGGTCCCTACGCGGAGCGTATGGGCCGCATGCTGTCCTCCCTGGCCGCCAACGTGCAGGACAGCGGCAACGGCCCGAAGCTGATGACCGGGACGGGCGCCGACAAGGTGCACCTGCTGGTCGTCATCAGCTCCGACCGCGGTCTGTGCGGCGCCTTCAACGGCTCCATCGTCCGTGAGGCCAAGCGCCAGATCACGCGCCTGCAGAGCGAAGGCAAGACCGTCAAGCTGCTGACCGTCGGCCGCAAGGGCCGCGACCAGCTGAAGCGCGAGTTCGCCTCCCTGATCGTCGAGAGCTACGAGGATGTCGGCCGCCGCCGGCTCGGCTTCAGCGACGCCGACATGGTCGCGACGAAGGTGCTGGCGATGTTCGATGCCGGCGAGTTCGACGTCTGCTCGGTCATCTTCAACAAGTTCAAGTCGGCGATCTCCCAGATCGTCACGGTTCAGCAGCTCATTCCCTTCGCCGTCGCCACCGAGGCCGCCGAGGCCGCCGGTGCTGAGGCCAAGGCGATGTACGAGTTCGAGCCGGACGAGGAGCAGATCCTCGCCGAACTGCTGCCGCGCAACCTGTCCATCCAGATCTACCGCGCCCTCCTGGAGAGCGCCGCGTCCGAACAGGGCGCCCGGATGACCGCGATGGACAACGCGACGCGCAACGCCGGCGACATGATCAACAAGCTGACGATCACCTACAACCGGACGCGCCAGGCCTACATCACCAAGGAGCTGATCGAGATCATCTCCGGTGCCGAGGCCCTGTAACGGCCGCATCCGCACGTAGCGTCCAGCCTATTTGCGCCGGCGACGGCATACCGACACTTACCGAGTTCCTAGGGAGCTTTACTCCATGGCCACCACCAATTCTGTCGGCAAGATCACGCAGGTCACGGGCGCCGTCGTGGACGTGCAGTTCGACGGCGACCTGCCGGCGATCCTGAACGCGCTGCACACCCAGAACGACGGCAAGACCCTCGTTCTGGAAGTGGCGCAGCACCTGGGCGAGAGCACGGTCCGCACCATCGCCATGGACAGCACCGACGGTCTGGTGCGTGGCGCCGAGGTGACCGACACCGGCGCGCCGATCGCCGTGCCGGTCGGCCCGGAGACGCTCGGCCGCATCATCAACGTCATCGGCGAGCCGATCGACGAGCGCGGCGCGGTCAACGCCGCCCGCTCGCTGCCGATCCACCGTCAGGCCCCGGACTTCGTCGACCAGTCGACGGACGCCGAAGTGCTGATCACCGGCATCAAGGTCATCGACCTGCTGGCTCCCTACGCCAAGGGCGGCAAGATCGGCCTGTTCGGCGGCGCCGGCGTCGGCAAGACCGTGACGATCATGGAGCTGATCAACAACGTCGCCAAGGCGCACGGCGGCGTGTCGGTCTTCGCCGGCGTGGGTGAGCGTACCCGTGAGGGCAACGACCTCTACCACGAGATGATCGAATCGGGCGTCATCAAGCTCGACGGCCCGGGTTCCAAGGTGGCCCTGGTGTACGGCCAGATGAACGAGCCGCCGGGCGCCCGCGCCCGCGTCGCGCTGAGCGGCCTGACGCTCGCGGAATACTTCCGCGACGAGGAAGGCCAGGACGTGCTGTTCTTCGTGGACAACATCTTCCGCTTCACCCAGGCCGGTTCGGAAGTGTCGGCTCTGCTGGGCCGCATCCCGTCGGCGGTGGGTTACCAGCCGACGCTGGGCACCGACATGGGCGCCCTGCAGGAGCGCATCACCTCGACGAAGAAGGGCTCGATCACCTCGGTGCAGGCCATTTACGTGCCCGCCGACGATCTGACCGACCCGGCCCCGGCCGCCTCCTTCGCCCACCTGGACGCCACCACGGTGCTGTCGCGCTCGATCGCCGAAATGGCCATCTTCCCGGCCGTGGACCCGCTCGACTCGACCAGCCGCATCCTCGACCCGCGCGTCGTCGGTGAGGAGCACTACTCGGTCGCCCGCTCGGTGCAGAAGGTTCTGCAGACCTACAAGTCGCTGCAGGACATCATCGCCATCCTGGGCATGGACGAGCTGTCGGAAGAGGACAAGCTGGTCGTGGCCCGCGCCCGCAAGATCCAGCGCTTCCTGTCCCAGCCGTTCCACGTCGCCGAGGTGTTCACCGGCACCCCGGGCGTGCTGGTCCCGCTCGAGGAGACCATCAAGGGCTTCAAGGGCATCGTGAACGGCGACTACGATCATCTGCCGGAGGCCGCCTTCTACATGGTCGGCACCATCGACGAGGCGATCGCCAAGGCCAAGAAGCTGGCCGCCGCCTGATCCCCACCTGGGATTGCGGCATTCCGACCCGGCTCCATCGGCCTTGTGAAGGGGCCTGAGAAAGCCGGGCGGAAATCGACATCAGCACACCCCCTCCCCCCGTCATCGGGGGAGGGGGTTCCTATGAAGAGGCACCAGGAAACCCATGGCCGATAAAGTCGAATTCGAGCTGGTCTCGCCGGAAAAGCTGCTGAAGTCGCAGCCCGTGGACATGGTCGTGGTGCCGGGTTCGGAAGGCGATTTCGGCGTGCTCGCCGGTCACTCGCCGATGATCTCGACCGTGCGTCCGGGTGTCATCGACGTCTATGAGGGCGACCGCGTGGTCGACCGCGTCTTCGTCGCCGGCGGCTTCGCCGAGGTCACCGAGGCCCGCTGCACCGTGCTGGCCGAGGAAGCGGTGGCGCTGACCGACCTGGACCGCGCCACGGTCGAGAAGCAGATCAAGGACCTGTCCGAGGATCTGGACGACAGCAAGTCGGACGCCGAGCGCGCCGCTGCCGAGTCCAAGCTGGCCGTCGCGCGCGCCAAGCTGGACGCGCTGAGCCAGTCTTCCGCTCACTGAGCGGAAAATCCGTCGGCCCAGGGGGTTCCCGAGGCAGACGGCATACATCTCTTCGGTCGAACGGGCGGCTTGGGCTTCCAGGCCGCCCGTTTCCGTTGCGACTCGGTTGCATCGCCGAAAAGACGAATTACATTCGAAGGCCTGAACCGCAAGCCCCGCCGCACCCCGACGGCACTGGTGGGGACACGGGAACAGACCCTACCCGATACTGGACACGGCCGCCGCCAGGGCGGCCCAAGACGAGGCGGCAGAGCGGATCATGGCGCGTGCGCATTGGCGGATCGATGAGCTTCCCTGGGACCGTTTCGATGCCGGCCGGGTGGATCCCGACCTGGTCCCCCTGATCAAGGCGGCGGCTCTGGTCGAGTTCAATGCCGACGACTACACGGCCTATCTGTGCAACGTCTTCAATGACGATCCGGAGTTCCAGGAGGTCGCCCGCGGCTGGGCGGTCGAGGAGGTCCAGCATGGCGAGGCGCTCGGCCGCTGGGCCGAGTTGGTCGACCCGACCTTCGATTTCCGGGCGGCGGTGGAACGCTTCCGCGCCGGCTACCGGGTGCCGATCGATCTGGACGCCTCGGTCCGCGGATCGCGCACCGGCGAGATGATCGCCCGCTGCATGGTGGAGACCGGCACAAGTTCCTACTACGCCGCCATCGGCGATTCGACCGACGAGCCGGTGCTGAAGGAGATCTGCCGCAACATCGCCGCCGACGAGCTGCGCCACTACAAGATCTTCTACACCTACGCCAAGAAGTACCTGGACCGTGAAGGGCTGAACAAGGTGCAGCGCCTGAAGGTGGCGCTGTCGCGCATCGGCGAGTCCGAGGATGACGAGCTGGCTTATGCCTATTACGCCGCCAATGCCCCGGCCGACGCCGCGTACGAGCACAAGGTCTACAACGCCGCCTACAAGCGCCGCGCGTTCGGCCGCTACCGCCGCAAACACGTCGACCGCGCCATCGCCATGGTGTTCAAGGCCTGCGGCCTGAAGCCGCACTCGCGGCTGTGCAGCGTGGCCTCGCGTGGGGCCTGGTGGTTTATCGACCGCCAAGCCAGGAAGCTGGCCGCTCAAGCGGTCTGACCGCGTCAGGCCTGCCGGTTTCCTTGCCCACCCCCGTCGCCCCGATGCCGGTCTTCGGGTGGTGGGCTGGCGTCCGTCGGTCGTTATGTTCCAAAGAACCGGTTTGTTCTTTTCGCCTCTGTCACGCGACGTGCAAGAGGTCGTCCGCCGCCATTGGGGGAAACACCAGGGGCGGCGTTGATGAAATGCAAAATCCCCAATCTGCTTATTGTAGAGCTCTGTTCAGCGGGTGTGTTCAGCGCCGCAGATCAGCCGCAACGATTGGGCTTGGATGCCGTCATAGACATCATCCGCTTGGCGCATCCGCCTTGTTGCGGATCGAATTTTAGGCCAAGCCCGAGATCCACGCGTGCAGGCGCTGCGTAACGGTCGCTGTGAACATGTCCGTTCGTATGCGCATGGATGCCCGCCGCCGATGATCCGTTCCCATCTTCCCGCCATCCTCCTGCTTCTGGCCGGCGCCGCCGCCCTGCCGGTGGCCGCTTCCGGCGCGGGTGATCCAGCCGAGCCGGTCGCCGCGGTGTTCGCTCCCGGCACGACACTGGCCGAGGCGATGGCGCATGTGGCGGCGGCGGGCGGAACCCCGCTGCGTGGCGGCCCCTTCGCGAACATCGTCGTCGCCCGGTCGACGCACCCCGACTTCGCCGCTTCCCTTTACCGGCATGGCGCCTGGCTGCTGCTCGATCCGCTGCTTGCCGGATGCGCGGACCCGCGCCGTCTGCCGTCATGACCCGGAGCCACTCCATGAACAATCTCGACCGCCTGCGCGCCGCCAGCGAGCGGGCGATTCTCGCCTATCTGTGGAGCTATGTGCCGATCCTGGCCCTGTTCTCCTGGTCGATGGACCGCGGGTGGGTCATTCCGGCCCTGGCACTGTTGGTCACGGCCGGCGCGACGCTGGGCCGGCTCTCGGCCAATGGCGCCACGCGGCGCAGCCTGTCGGCGGTCGCGCTGATGCTTCAGAGCGCCTTGGTCGTTGCCGTGGGGCAGGGACAACCCTGGCAGGTCGATCTGCATTTCCTGTTCTTCGCCAATCTGGCGGCGCTGATCGCCTTCATCGATGTCGGCGCGCTGGTGATGGCGACGCTGGCCGTAGCCGGCCATCATCTGGTCCTGAATTTCGCCCTGCCCTATGCCCTGCTGCCGGAAGGCGGGAACCTTGTGCGGGTGCTCTACCACGCGGTGGCGGTGCTGGTGGAGGTGACGGTTCTGGTGGCGGTCGCCTGGAAAGGGCAGGACCTGCTGAACAACCTGGAGGCGACACTGGCCACCGCCGAGGAGGCACGTCGCCGGGCCGAGTCGCTGGCCGCCGAGCAGCGGGCGACGGAGGAACGCGCGGGCGAGGAGCGCCGTCGTACCCTGACCGAGGTGGCCGGCAGACTGCAGGCGGTGATCGGCACCTCCGCCGACCAGATCCTGACGGCGTCCGATGCGCTGAGCGGCGACTCTCAAGCCGTTGCCTCCACCATCGGCAGCACGCGCGTGCAGTTGGGTGACGCCTTGCGCTCCATCGGCGGGGCGGTGGAACGGGCGCATGACATGACGGTGGCGGCGGATCAGCTCGCCGGATCGACCGGCATCATCCGCGGACAGCTCGACCGTGCCACCGGCATCGTCTCCACCGCCAGCCGGCAGGCGTCGGCGACACGGGAGATCGTCTCCCTATTGGAAAGCACCGCCGCCCAGATCGAAGACATCACCCATCTGATCGGCGACATCGCCAGCCAGACCAACCTGCTGGCGCTCAACGCGACCATCGAGGCGGCGCGGGCCGGGGAGGCGGGCAAGGGCTTTGCCGTCGTCGCCGGCGAGGTCAAGCAGCTGGCCAGCCAGACCGCGCGGGCGACCGACGACATCGCCCGGCAGGTGGCGGACATCCAGGCTTCGTCCCGGCGCACCGCACAGGCCATCGGCGAGATTGTCGACACCATCGGCAGCATGAATGAAGTGACCGTGGGAATCGCCGGGGCGATCGAGCAGCAGGGCGTCGCCGCCCAGTCGATCATCGGCCAGATCCAGACCACGGCGGAGGAAGCCCGCGGCTTGGCGACGACGGTGGAGGGGGTGCGCGCGGTCGCCGACGGTTCCGGTTCCGCGGCGGAGGCCATGGAGCGGCGGCTGGACGTCGTGCGCCGCAGTGCCGCCCAACTGCAGAGCGAGGTGGCGTCGCTCGCCACCTCGATCCGCGCGGCGTGAAACGGTGAGGACGGGGCGGGAGGGGGCTGGCGGCGGCCGGTGGACTGCGCTACCCCTTCCGCTCCAACCACCAACACCCAAATGGGGTTCCGGAGACATGAAGCTCTATTACAAGCCGGGTGCCTGTTCGCTGTCGCCGCACATCGTCCTGCGCGAGGCCGGGCTGCCCTTCGAGCTGGTGAAGGTCGATCTGGTGACCAAGACCCTGCCCGACGGCAGCGATTTCCTTGCAGTGAACCCCAAGGGGCAGGTGCCGACCTTGGCGCTCGACGAGGGTGGCATCCTGACCGAGGGCGCCGTGATCGTGCAGTATATCGCCGATAAGGTGCCGGGCAGCGGCCTGATCCCTCAGGTGGGCACGATGGAGCGCTACCGTGTCCAGGAACTGCTGAGCTTCATCGGGTCGGAGCTGCACAAGGGCGTCGTGCCGCTGTTCCCGATGCTGAAGGATGTGGTGTCCGACACCCACCGCGAGTTTGCCGCCAAGGTGCTGCGCGGCAAGCTGTCGGTGCTGAACGCACAGCTGGAGGGCAAGGCGTATCTGACCGGCGACGTCTTCACCGTCGCCGATGCTTATGCCTACACGGTGCTGAGCTGGTTGCCGCGCATCGGCTTCGACCTGTCGGCCTTCCCAAATCTGGTCGCCTTCAGCGAACGTGTCGGTGCCCGTCCGGCGGTGCAGGCGGCGCATGCCGCGGAAGCCCAGGGCTGACGATTGCGATTGTGAACGGAAAAGGCCCCGTCTCGGCGAGAGACGGGGCCTTTTTCTTTGCTGGCGCTGCCCGAATCAGGCGGCGCTGGGCTTGCGGCGCATGGGCGTGTTGCCGCCGGGAGTGCCGGCCGCACGCGGGGTCTGCTTGCCGCCCCCGTGGTTGTTGCCGTGCGAAACGGCATGCGGAGCCGGGCGGCGGTCATGCCGGTTCTGGTCGTTGCGGGCGGCATCCGGCCGCGGCGCGCCGGTCGGCTTTCCGGCCTTCTGCGGGGCCTTGGCGGCGGACGCTGCGGGCTTCGGCTGCGCGGCCTTGGGCGCCGCCGCCGGCTTCGGCGCGGCATGCGCCGGGCGGGCCTGCTGCTGGTTGCGGTTGTGCTGGTTGCGGTTGCTGCCCGGCGCCTTGGGACGGGGCGGCGGCTTGCTGGAGGCGTGGATCTGCGCCACCTCCACCGCATGGTAGGGGTGGGTCGCGTCGGCCGGGATCGGCTGGCGGATCGTCTTTTCGATGTCCTTCAGGTAGCCGACCTCTTCATGGTCGCAGAACGACACCGCGCTGCCGTCGGTGCCGGCGCGCGCGGTCCGGCCGATGCGGTGGACGTAGCTTTCGGGCTCGTTCGGCAGGTCGAAGTTGATGACGTGGCTGATGCCGTCGATGTCGATGCCGCGGGCGGCGATGTCGGTCGCCACCAGCGCGCGCAACTCGCCGGCGCGGAAGCTTTCCAGTGCGCGAACGCGGGCCGACTGCGACTTGTCGCCATGGATGGCGTCGGCGGCGATGCCCGCCTTCTTCAGGTGGTCGGCGATGCGGTCGGCGCCGTGCTTGGTGCGGGCGAAGACGATGGTGCGGGCCATCGCGGAGTCTTCGAGCAGGTCGGCCAGCAGGCGGCGCTTGTCGCTGCGGTCCACGAACAGGACGCGCTGGTTGATGCGCTCCACCGTGGTCGATTGCGGCGTCACCTCGATCCGTTCGGCATCGGTCAGGATGCTGTTGGCCAGGTCGACCACGGCGTCCGGCATGGTGGCGGAGAACAGCAGGGTCTGCCGTTCCTTCGGCAGCACCGCGACCACCTTCCGCACGTCGCGGATGAAGCCCATGTCGAGCATGCGGTCGGCTTCGTCCAGCACGAACACCTCGATCTGGTCGAGGCGGACATGGTTCTGCGCCATCAGGTCGAGCAGGCGGCCGGGGGTGGCGATCAGCACCTCCGTCCCGCGGGCGATGGCGGCGACCTGCGGGCTTTGGCCGACGCCGCCATGGATGACGGTGCGGCGGATCGGCAGATGGCGGCCATAGGTGGTGAAGCTGTCACCGATCTGCAGCGCCAGTTCCCGCGTCGGGGTCAGGATCAGCGTGCGCGGCGACTTGGCGGCCACGCGCTTCTTGTTCTGGAACAGCCGCTGCAGGATGGGCAGCGTGAAGGCTGCGGTCTTGCCGGTGCCGGTCTGGGCGAGGCCCAGAACGTCGCGGCCGGCCAGCAGGAGCGGGATGGCGCCGGCCTGGATCGGCGTGGCCGTGGAGTATCCCTCCTCCGCGACGGCGCGCAGAAGAGGCTCGATCAGGCCGAGGCCGGAGAATTCGGTCATGGAAGCGATGGTCCTGGTCACCAAAATGGGGGCCGCGCCAGGAGGGAGCGGCCGGGCTTGCGCGCTCCGCGGCGGGTTGGCGCGGAGCCGTCGGGCGGCGGGCGATCCGGGCGCGCGCAAGTCCTGCGCGGCGCCGGGCGCCGTCCGACCCCGGACAGATAGGGCCGGTGGCTTGATTTGGCAAGCGAACTCGGCGCGCGGCAGGGGTGCGCCGGTCAGGACGCGCGGGGGAGGGGCGCGAATCCCCGCCGCGATGCTGCGGCAAATAGTCGCGCCCCGGGGCTGTTCAGGAGGTGCTTACGGCTTCTTGATGACGCCGCAGGCGATGCGGTCACCCGAATTGCCGGCAGGCTGGCTGAGATAGTCGTCGGGCTGGGCATGGACGACGATGGAGGTGCCGCCCTGCTTGAACAGGCCGTCCGGCCCGTCGGTCAGGGTGACCATGTGGGTGATCGCCTCGAACCCGGCCTTGCCGGCCTCGTTGGCCCAGATGTTGGGAAGCTCGCCGTAATGCATCTTTTCGGACTCTAGTCCGTGCTTGGAGCCCTGGGCGGCGAAATGGCCGCCGGCCGCCTTGAAGTCGGGCGTGCAGGCGCCGTTTTCGTGGATGTGGATGCCGTGCCAGCCCGGCGGCAGCCCTTCGAGCTGGCCGTGGACCAGGATGCCGTGCGGGAAGCGGGTGAAGGTGACGGTCCCCAGCGGCTTGCCCTGGGCATCGGCGACGGCGGCCTGGGCGGCGGGAGCGGGAGCCGGGGCCGACTGCTGGGCCAAGGCCGGGGCGGCGAACAGCGACAGGCCGGCGATCAGCAGGGCCTGCGTCGTCCCGATCCGGGGCGGGTGGGCACGGGTCATGCGGGTGAGTCCTCCATCTTGGCCGGGCCATGGGCGGCGCCGGCGGGTTCAGCGACTTTCCGTCGCTGCGAAACCGCTCTGGGATTGCGAACGGTTTTCAGTATGATGGGGGTCTCGGGAAGCAAAGACCAGGGTTGGGGTGATGACGTCGCGTCTGGAAGCGTTGTGTATGGAGAAGGGGCTGAAGATGACCGGACAGCGCCGCGTCATCTCCCAGGTGTTGTCGGACGCCGACGACCATCCCGATGTGGAGGAGGTGCACCGCCGGGCCGTGCAGATCGACCCGCGCATTTCCATCGCCACGGTGTACCGCACCATGCGGCTGCTGGAAGACGCGCAGGTGATCGAGCGTGTCGACCTGGGCGACGGCCGTGCGCGGTACGAGGAGGCGTCGGCCGACCACCATCACCACCTGATCGACACCCGCACCGGGCGGATCATCGAGTTCGCCAGCCCGGAGCTGGAGGCGCTGAAGGAGCGCATCGCCCGCGAGCTCGGCTACAAGATCGTCGGCCACCGGCTGGAGATTTACGGCGTGCCCCTGGATGAGGAGGAGCGTCCATGACCGATCCCCGTTTCCCCGAGGCGGAGCAGCCGATCGTCGACGCCATCGCCTGCCGCGATGCGGTGCAGCGCTGCTATTCCGGCCTGTGCCGCTGCGGCCAGCCGGAACGCTATGCGCTGGAGGCGGCGGTCACCGTCTACCGCTACCACCATCCTGAGATCCCGCCGGCCCAGGCGGAGACCATCGTCAGTCATTGGGTGGCGGGGCCGGTTCGGCACTGAGGGGGGAGAGTGGTTGCTGCGGTTGCCCCCACCCTAAACCCTCCCCCGCTCTCAGCGGACCCACGGTCCGCCTGTCGCGTCAGCACAATGCGTAGCTTTGTGCGAGAGCTGGGCAGGGAAGGGGCTTGGTGCTGATGCGGGAGAGTGGCGGCAGTCCCTCCCCCGCCCAGCGGGGGAGGATAGGTGGGGGCATCGCCAGCCGACGCCTTATGTGAAAATAGTCCTTGATCTCCCCAGCATAAAATCCTAAAACCGATCTCGTCAAGGCGACGGGTCCGCCCCCGGACCTCAGCGCCCGACAGACCCAAAGCTCCCCCCTCGCTTCGGTCCGAAAAGGGCCGGCCGGACACTTGAAAGTCCGGCCGGCCCTTTTCGTTTTCGCGTTTCGCCCGCGGCCGGCGCTGCGCCTTGCGCGCATCTCCGACAACCGGGTGGCGGAACGACTCCTCCCGCCACGCCGTCGCGGGATCCGCAGGAACGCGAAAGGAAAATATCCTTATGTCGACCACCATCGCCCAGGCGTTCGTCAAGCAGTTCGAGCGCGAGGTCCACGAGGCCTACCAGCGCATGGGTTCGAAGCTGCGCAACACGGTGCGAAGCAAGAACAACGTGCAGGGCGCCTCCACCGTCTTCCAGAAGGTCGGCAAGGGCGCCGCCTCCACCAAGTCGCGCCACGGCGCGGTCCCGGTGATGAACCTGGACCACACTCCGGTCGAATGCGCGCTGTACGATTTCTATGCCGGCGACTGGGTCGACCGGTTGGACGAGCTGAAGACCAACATCGACGAGCGGCAGATCATCGCCAATGCCGGCGCCTATGCGCTGGGCCGCAAGACCGACGAACTGCTGATCGCCGAGCTGAACAAGTCCGTCAATTACGCCGGCAGCGCCGCCGACGGGCTGACCAAGGCCAAGATCCTGGCTGCCTTCGAGATGATGGGCGAGGCCGACGTGCCCGACGACGGCCAGCGCTATGCCGTCGTCGGCTGGAAGCAGTGGAGCCAGCTGCTGGGCATCGAGGAGTTCGCCAGTTCCGATTATGTCGGCACCGACGAACTGCCCTGGCGCGGCACCCAGGCCAAGCGCTGGCTCGGCACGCTGTGGCTGCCGCATTCGGGTCTGACGCTGAGCGGCAGTGTCCGGCTCTGCCACTGGTACCACAAGACGGCGGTCGGCCATGCGGCCGGTGCCGACGTGAAGACCGACATCACCTGGCATGGCGACCGCGCGGCGCATTTCGTCAACAACATGATGAGCCAGGGCGCCGCGCTGATCGACACCACCGGGGTGGTGACCCTGCGCTGCCTGGAGAACTGAGTGGGGGTGAATTTCCCTCTCCCGTCCCGGGAGAGGGAAGGGACCCATGCGGAGCATGGGAAGGGTGAGGGGTGATTCAAGGAACCATGCGGTTCCGGACCCTTGCCTTACCCCTCACCCTCCCCGCGCGTGGCGCGGGTCCCCTCCCTCTCCCGGGGCGGGAGAGGGCATTTTTCTCCCCGACACAATCCGGAGTCTTCGATCCATGGCTTATGCGTCCAAGGATTTGAGCGTGCTCGCCTATGCGAACGGCTTCACGCTCTGGCACTACACCACGCCCGACGTGGCGACCGATGTCGATGCCGCCGGCTATTTCAACGGCGCCGCCGACCTGCTGCGGGTGGGCGACATGCTGCTGGCGAATTGCGCGGTCGGCGCTGCCACGCCGGCGACCGGCGTGCTGGTGGTGGCGGCCAGCGCCAACGGGGCGGTGGACGTCGCCAACCTGACGCCGTTCGGCAGCACCAACAGCGACTGATCCATCGAGGAGAGAGGCGCCGCTTCCCCGGCGCCTCCCCGGAATTCCGCAAAGGGAGACCGTCCATGGCCCTGACCGCCATCGGCCTGTGCGGCCGCGCGCTGATCAAGCTCGGCGCCACCGCCATCGCCTCCTTCGACGACGGCTCCGCCGAGGCGGAGGTGGCCGCCGCCCTCTATGGGCCGACGCGCGACGCGCTGTTGTCGGCCAATGCCTGGAGCTTCGCCAGCCTGCAGGCGACGCTTCCGCGGCTGGCCGAACCGCCGGTCGCCGATTACGCCTGCGCCTTCCAACTGCCGGCCGATTTCCTGCGGGCGCTGGGGGCGGGCGGCGACGGGCGGGGGCGCGGCCTGTCCTACCGCATCGCCGGGCGGACGCTGCTGTGCGATGCCGGCGCCGTCACCCTGTCCTACATCGGCCGCCCGGCGGAAGAGGCGTTTCCCGCCTTCTTCGACCAGGCGCTGATCGCGCGCCTCGCCGCCGAGTTCTGCCTGCCGCTGACCGAAAGTTCGACGCGGGCGGAGCTGCTGGCCCAGCTGGCCGAAAGCGAGTTCCGCCGCGCCCGCCAGATCGACGCCCAGCAGGACAGCCAGCCCGGCTTCGAGGACTTCACCCTGATCAATGTGCGGGCATGATGGGGAGGACGTGATGGGACGGCTGCATCAGGTCAAGACCAACTTCACCGCCGGAGAGGTGTCGCGCCGCCTGCTGGGGCGCGGCGACCTGAAGGCCTACGACAACGGCGCGCTGGTCTTGCGCAACCTGTTCATCGACCCGACCGGCGGGGTGACGCGGCGGTCCGGCCTTGCCTTCACCGCGCTGGCCCGCGGCGACGGACGGCTGGTGGCGTTCGAGCGGAACAGCGAACAAACCTATCTGCTGGTCTTCACCGACCGCTGGATCGACGTGTTCCAGGGCGGAACCAAGGTGGCGTCGGTTTCCGCACCCTGGACGTTGACGCAACTGGCGCAGATCACCTGGACGCAGAGCGCCGACACGCTGCTGGTCTGCCATCCCGACCTGCCGCCGCGCAAGCTGACGCGCGGCGACGACGGGACCTGGACCCTGGCAGAATGGGCCTTCGCGGTGGAGGGGGAGTTGCTGCGCACACCCTTCCACCGCTTCGGCGATCCGGCGGTGACGGTGACCCCGTCCGGCACCGGCGGGGCAATCACCGTCACCGCGTCTGCCCCGGTGTTCGATCCGCACCATGACGGCACCCGCATCCGCATCAAGGGCAAGCAACTGCAGGTGACCGGCGTGGTGTCGGGCACCCAGGTCAACGCGACGGTCAAGGAAACGCTGGCCGATACCCAGCCGACGACGCAATGGGAGGAGCAGGCCTTCTCGGCATTGCGCGGTTGGCCGGTGTCGGCCGCCTTCCATCAGGACCGGCTGGTCATCGGCGGGTCGCGCGACCTGCCCAACCGGCTGTGGCTGTCGCGCTCCGCCCAGATCTGGAACTTCGACCTGGGGGAGGGGCTGGACGATCAGGCCATCGAGTTCGGCATCCTGTCCGATCAGGTCAACGCGGTGCGCGCCGTCTTCTCCGGCCGGCATCTGCAGGTCTTCACCTCGGGCGCCGAATACATGGTGACCGGCGACCCGCTGACCCCGCAGAGCATGCAGGTCAACCGGCAGACGCGGATCGGCTCGCCGATGGACCGCGCCATTCCGCCACGCGACGTGGAGGGGGCGACGCTGTTCGTGCCGCGCAACCGGCGCGAAATCCGCGAGTTCCTCTATACCGACACCGAAGCGGCCTATCAGGCGAACGACCTCGCCCTGCTGGCCCGCCATCTGGTGTCCAGCCCGCGCGACCAGGATTACGACCAGAACCGCCGACTGCTGTTCGTGGCGATGGAGGACGGCACGCTGGGTGCGCTGACCGCCTACCGGGCGGAGAACGTCACCGCCTGGACCCTGCTGGAGACCGATGGGGCGGTGCGCTCCGTCGCCGCGGTGGGGGACGAGGTCTATACGCTGGTGGAACGGCGCGGGGTTTGGACCATCGAGCGGTTCGACGATGCGCTGAACCTCGACACGGCGATCACCGCCGAGCGGGTAGATGCAACTGCGGTCTGGAGCGGGCTGGCGCATCTGGAGGGACGGACGGTCGCCGTCGTTGCCGACGGGGTGGTGCGCAACCCGGCCACCGTCCAGGCCGGCGGCGTCACGCTCGACCCGCCTGCCCGCAAGGTCGAGATCGGACTGCCCTACACCCACCGGATCGAGCCGCTGCCGCCCAACCTGCTGGGGCAGGCGACCGGGGCCGACATCGTGCGGCTTGTCGCGGTCACCTTCCGGCTGGAGGAGACGGCGGCGTTGCGCGTCGATCTGGGGCGCGGGTTGCAGGAACTTCCACTTCACCGGCTTGGGCCGCAACCGGCCGGCGGGGTGCCGGCGCGCGTGTCCGGCGACCGACGGCTGCGGGCGCTCGGCTGGCGCCACGACACCAATGTCCCGCTGTGGCGCATCGAACAGGACGCGCCGCTGCCTTTCACGCTGCTTTCCGTGACCATGGAATTGAAGGTGAACGACTGATGGGTGGAATCGCTCCCCTCGTGACCACGGCGCTGCCGCTGGCGAACTCGGTCATCGGTACCGTGCGCAGCGCCAATGCCGGCCAGTCCAGCGCCGCCGCGCAACAGGCCGCAGCCCAGCAGGCCGCCCAGCAGGCCGCGGCCCAGCAGGCCGCCGCCGAGCTGGAGTACAAGCGCCAGCAGGACGCCGCGCAGGCCGCCGCGGCCCAGGCGGCGCTGGAACGGAAATACCGCGAGGAAGCGGCTGCGGCCGAACGTTCGGCCCAGGCCGCCGCCGTGGCCCGCCAGCAGCAGGCCCAGCTGGAGGCCGAGGCGCAGGCCCGCCAATGGTCGCATGATGCCGAGTTGCGTCAACGCGAGCAGGAGCTTCAGCGCCAGAGGGACGAGGCTGCTGCTGCGGTGCGGGCCAAGGAGATGGACGACTTCCGCTCCGCCCAGGAGCAGACGCTGGCGCAACTGCGCGCCAGCCAGGAGCAGACCGTCCACTCCAAGGAAACCGACGCCCAGACCCAGCTGGCCCAGCTGACCGCGGCGGCGGACGCGGCCGAGCAGCGCCGGCTCACCGCGTTGCGTCAGGCGGTGAGCAAGACCCGCGCCGGGCTGGGCGCGCGGGGCGTCACCGCGCAGGATGGGTCGGGCGAGGCGATCCTGCTGGGGTTGACCAACTCCAGCGAGACCGAACGGAAGGACGCGCAGGCGACCGAGCAGCTGAAACGCGCCGCCATCCAGCAGAGCCTGGACGAGGCTAAGCGCCGCAACCTGCTGGAGTTGTCGCAACTCGCCGACCGTCAGCGGCTGGAATACATGAGCAAGTTCTTTTGAGCGCGCTTGTGTCCGTTTTCGCGGAGACCCCCGATGTCCACGTCGCTTCTCATCCCGCGCGGGACCCCGCGCGTGCAGTATCTCGCCGACGGCATGCAGCGGGTCTTCACCTACCCGTTTCCGATCTTCACCGACGAGGATCTGCAGGTCTTCCTGGGTGCGGCGCTTCAGAGCACCGGCTATGCGGTCGGCGGGGCCGGCTCAAGCGCGGGCGGGGCGGTGACCTTCGCCACGGCTCCGGCGGAGGGGACCGTCGTCCTGCTGCGCCGCCGCCTGCCCATCGAACGGCGCAGCGATTTCGGCGAGAGCGGGCCGCTGCCGGCCGCCGCCCTCAATGGCGAACTGGACCGGCTGACCGCGGCGCTCCAGCAGGTGGCGGGCGACCAGGAGTTGATGCTGCGCTATGCCGACAGCGACCTGCCGGCCTCCCCCCTGTTGCCCGAGCGGGGCTTGCGCCAGGGCAAGCTGCTGGCCTTCGACGGCGCCGGCAATCCCACCGTCCGCCCGCCGGTGGACGAGGAGGCGCTGGCGACCTATGTGCCGCCGGGCGCCGGGGCCACCGCGCGGCCGGTGCGCGACAAGCTGGCCGACCTCGTCTCGGTCAAGGATTTCGGCGCGGTGGGAGACGGACTGGTCGACGACACGCTGGCCCTGCAGGCGGCGCTGACCTCCGCCCGCGCGGTGTTCGTGCCGCCGGGGACCTACCGCATCGCCAACACGCTGACGCTCGGCCATGGGCAGTCGCTGTACGGGGCGGGGCAGGCCTCGGTGATCCGCGGCGCGTCCAACGGCTTCGACCTCGTCCACCTGCCGGACGGCTACGCCACCCTGTCGGGCCTGCGGCTGGAGCAGGGCCGGGCGGGGGTGCGTCTGTTCGGGCGTGACGGGCCTTGCGTGCAGAACAGCCTGACCGACCTGACCCTGTGGGAGCCGGAGGTGGGGCTGCTGTTCGACGGCCACATCGATCCCAACCTGCCCTGCTACTGGAACAACATCGCCCGCGTGCTGGTGGCGCGGCCGTCGCGGCATGGGGTGTGGCTGACGCGGACGGGGGCGGGCGACACGCCGAACGCCAACCGCTTTCACGCCGTACGGGTCTATTCGCTGTCGGCGCCGATGACCGGCTGCGGCTTCTTCGTGGAGCAGGGGCGCTACAACAACGCCTTCTTCGACTGCGAAGCCAATCTTTGGCCGCAGGCGGAGGCCTGCTTCCGCGTCGGCGCCGTCACCGACAAGACGCTGATCGTGAATTTCTATGCCGAGTCGCTGGGCGCCCTGCCGAACCTGCAGCTCGATGCCGGATCGGTCGAGACCGCGATCGTCAACCTGTTCTCCGCCGCCGCCGGGCCGGCGATCCTCGACCGGTCCGGCGGGCAATACACCGCGGTCAATGCCGGCTATCCGGAGAAGAACCGGCTTCAGCGCAGTCGCATCACCGAACTGGTGGTGGAGGCGCTGCGGTACGACACCGACTATGTCGAGCCGGCCAAGGGTGGGGTGGTGGCGTTGGATCTGGCCAGCTCCGTCTATCTCGCCAGCGCCTATGGCGGGCCGGTGGAGTTGCGTCTACCCAGGGCCGAGACCGTCAACGGCCATGCGGTGACGATCAAGCGCACCGACGCCTCGGCCAACCGGTTGACGGTGACGGAGACCGGTGGACCGGGGCCGGACGGGCGGGCTCTGGCGCTGGGCAACCGCTACGACTTCGTGACGCTGGTGTCGAACGGGGCGGGCTGGTGGATCGTCGCCGGCAACAGCCAGCCCGGCAATGCCCGGTATCACGAGGCCGCCGGTCTGCTCGAACCTGACCTGAACCAGCAGCTCTATCTGGTCAGCGCCTGGAACGGGGCGGTGGAGGTGCGGCTGCCGGCGCCCTCGGCTCCGCATGCGGTCGGCCGCACGGTCACCATCAAGAAGTCCGACACCGGCGGCAACCGCGTCACCGTCACCCAGGCCGGCGGCGGCGGGCCGGACAGCGAGGCCATCGCGCTGGCCGCCCAGGGCCATGCGGTGACGGTGATGTCGAACGGCGCCGGCTGGCACATCCTGGGGCGGAATCCATGACGGCGGGGAAGGACGACAGCTTTCGCGCCTTCGCTCGGGGCTGGAACGACATGGTGGAGCTGAAGACCCCCGCCCATCATGCGCGGATGGCGGGTTGGCTGGAGGCATGCATGGCCGGGCAGAACCGGCGCATGCTGCTGATGGCCTTCCGCGGGTCGGGCAAGTCGACCCTGGTCGGGCTGTTCGCGGCGTGGCTGTTGCTGCGCGATCCCAACCGCCGGCTGCTGGTGCTCGCCGCCGACATGCGGCTTGCGACGAAGATGGTGCGCAACGTCAAGCGCATCCTGGAACGCCATCCCGATTGCAGCCACCTGAAACCGCCTGCGTCGGTGCGCGACCAGTGGGCGGCCGACCAGTTCACGGTCGTGCGTCCGATGGAACTGCGCGACCCGTCGATGGCGGCGGCCGGCATCGGCGGCAACATCACCGGCAGCCGCGCCGACGTGGTGATCTGCGACGACGTGGAGGTGCCGCGCAACGCCGACACCGCGGTCAAGCGTGCCGCCCTTCGCGAGCGCCTGTCGGAGCTGGAGTATGTGCTGGTGCCGGGCGGGGCGCAGCTCTATGTCGGGACGCCGCATGCGCAGGACAGCCTCTATGCCGAGGAGACCGATGACGGCAGCCCGCCCTTCCTGGACGGATTCGAGCGGCTGGTCCTGCCGGTCTATACCGAGGACGCCGAGGGCCGCCGCACCTACACATGGAAGGAGCGCTTCGGCGAGGCCCATGTCGCCCGCATCCGCAAGTCGACCGGCCCCAACAAGTTCACCAGCCAGATGCTGCTGCGCCCGGTCAGCGTCGCGGACGGCATGCTGGATGTCGCCAAGCTTGGCCGCTACGACGCCGAGCTGGTGTATCGCGAGGCGCGGGGCCGCGCGGTGCTGACGCTGGACGGAGTGCGGCTGGTCTCCGCCTCCTGCTGGTGGGACCCGGCCTTTGCCCGGCTGGAGGCGGACGGCAAGGCGAAAAGCGGCGACGGCAGCGTGGTCGCCGTGGTATTCGGCGGCGCCGACAAACAATTCTACCTGCACCGGGTGTTGTATCTGACGGTCGACCCGCGGTTGGAAGAGACGGAAGCCGACCAGCAATGCGGGCAGGTCTCCCGCCTTCTCGCCGACAACCACCTGTCGGCGATCCATATCGAGATCAACGGCTTGGGCCGTTTCCTGCCCGGTCTGCTGCGCGAACGCCTGCGCCATGACCGGCTGGCTGTCGGTGTGGTCGAGCAGACGAGCCGCAAGCCCAAGGCCCAGCGCATCACCGAGGCCTTCAACGCCCTGATGGCCGACCGCCGCCTGCTGGCCCACCGGTCGGTATGGGACACGCCGCTGATCCGGGAAATGCGCGACTGGCGTCCGGATGGCCGATACCGCGGGCCCGACGACGGCCTGGACGCGGTGGCCGGCTGCCTCGGCGCCGAACCCTACCGCTTCGAAGACGCGACGGCCGTCCCCGAACGCCGCCCCGATTGGCGGGGTATCGGCACGGTGGTGGCGCCGTCGGATTGGGAGCTTTGAGTCGTTTCCCCACCTCAACCACAGGAGACCCCGATGCACGACACCCTGACCGGAGGCCTGGATCTCGCCTGGTGGATCACCGCGGTCGAACTGCCGGCGATGGGCGGGCTGTTCTGGCTGATCGCGCGGGTGCGCAAGGATGCCGACAGCGCGCTGGACGAATTGCGCGCCCGGGCGGAGGAGGCTCAGGCGCAGGTGCGCGAGAATCTCGCCGCATACAAGCTGGAGGTCGCGAAGACCTACGTCTCCTTCGCGACGCTCAAGGACGTGGAACAGCGCCTGACCGACCATCTGCTGCGGATCGAGACCAAGCTCGATTCGGGCTTCATGCCCTTCGAGGGCGGACGGCGCTGACCGTCAACGGCCGCAACGGGCGAGTCGGCTCAGTCGGCGTGGTGGATCATCGCCTGGTAGATCTTCCAGGCCACCTCGACCGACACGCCGCCGGCCCGCGCGCCTGCCGCCAGCATGGTGGCGCTCGGCTTCAGCGGGACCGCGGTCTGACCCGGCTCGCACAGCGCGCCCATGGCGGTGACCGAGGCGCCCAGGTCCGTGTCGCAGGACTGGGTCTTCTTCATCAGGCTCATGGAAATCGCGTTCATGACGGGTCCTCCGTTGACTTGCTTCTGTCACAGCAAAAGCAATGCCAACCTGCGAAAGCGGCTCCGGCCCTTGGAATCGCGGGGGTTGAACTGGATGGCACGCCGTTTCAGCAGGAATGAAGGCGGCGGAAACTCAAAAATACCCGCAAAATGCCGAATAGTTTCGAGTGTGCTTTGCAAAATGCAACGCGCGACGCGTGCGGAATTGCATTCGGGGAGTCGATCTTGCGTTGTGGCCGACGCCCTGCCGGACCCGACCGCATGGGACGCCCCGCAGCGCGGGCAACTGCGGCTTTCGGACTGCGGCTTTGATGTGTCTGGCCGGTGGCCGCGCCTTGGGATAGTGTCCGACCATCATGACCGACCGAATCATCCACCACATGTGCCGCGCGGACGAGTGGGACGCCGCCCGCCCGGCCGGCAGCTACCCGGGTTCGTCGCAGGATGTCCAGGACGGCTTCATCCATTTCTCCACTGCCGGACAGGTGGTGGAGAGCGCCGCCAAGCATCGCGCCGGCCAGGACGGCCTGCTGCTGCTGACGGTGGACGCCGACCGGCTGGGTGCCGCCCTGCGTTGGGAACCCTCGCGCGGTGGACAGCTGTTCCCGCACCTCTACGGGCCGCTGCCGGTGGACGCCGTGCTGCGGGTCGACCCGCTGCCGCTGGGGCCGGATGGGCGCCACGTCTTCCCGGCCGGCTTTCCCTTCACCCTCCAGGACCTCGTTCCGTGATCGACCTCTATCCGCTTGCCGGGCCGCTGCTGTTCCGCTTCGACCCTGAGACCGCGCATGGCCTGACCATCAAGGCGCTGAAGACCGGACTGGTCCCACCGGCCCGCGGCAGGGACGAACCGGCGCTGCACACCCGCGTCTGGGGACTGGATTTCTCCAACCCGGTCGGGATGGCCGCCGGCTTCGACAAGAATGCCGAGGTGGTCGACGCCATGCTGAACCTCGGCTTCGGCTTCGTCGAGCCCGGCAGCGTCACCCCGCGGCCCCAGCCCGGCAACCCGCGCCCCCGCCTGTTCCGGCTGGTGGAGCAGCGGGCGGTCATCAACCGCATGGGCTTCAACAACGAAGGGCTGGAAGCCTTCGCCCAGCGGCTGGAGCGCCGCCGCGCCGCTGCCAAGCGCGCGCCCGGCATCGTCGGCGCCAACCTGGGCAAGAACAAGGACACGGCCGACGCCGCCGACGATTACGTGATCGGCGTGCGCCGGCTGGCGCCGCTGGCCGACTATCTGGTCGTCAACGTCTCCTCCCCCAACACGCCGGGCCTGCGCGCGCTGCAAGGCCGGGATCCCCTGCGCGCCCTGCTGGAACGGGTGCTGGAGGCGCGGGCCGCCTGCGACCTGACCCGCAATCCGCCGCTTCTGCTGAAGATCGCTCCCGACCTGACGGTGGAGGACAAGAGCGACATCGCCGCGGTGGCGCTGGAGTCCGGCATCGACGGGCTGATCGTCTCCAACACCACCATCGCCCGGCCGGACGTGATCCCGGCGGCGATGCGCAGTGAGGCCGGCGGGCTGTCCGGCGCGCCGCTGTTCGAGCCCTCCACCTCCGTCCTGCGCGAGATCTACGCGCTGACCGGCGGCAAGCTGCCGATCGTCGGTGTCGGCGGCGTGGCGACGGGCGAGGACGCCTATGCCAAGATCCGGGCCGGCGCCTCGCTGGTTCAGCTCTATTCGGCGATGGTCTATGCCGGGCCGGCTGTGGTCCACCGCATCCGCCGCGAGTTGGCGGAGTTGCTGCGCCGCGACGGCTTCCGCTCGGTCGCCGAGGCGGTGGGGGCGGATCACCGTTGATCCCGCGATGACCCTGCTGACGCACCTCGTCTATGCGCTGGCTTACCTGATCGCCGGGATCTCGGCCGGTGCCGCTCTGTGGGCTCTGCGCCCGGAGGCCGATCCGCTGGTGTCGTGGATGGCCGGCGCGCTGGTGGTGCTGGCCGGGGCGCTGGTCCATGACGTGGTGACCCGGCTGGAGCGCGAGCGCAAGGCCGCCCGCCGCATCGCCCGCCTGAGCGACCGGGTGGAGGAACTGGCACACCTGCTGGAGCAGCGCCTTGCATCCGATCCTGGCGCCCAGCCCGACGGCGTCCGCTACGACGCCGTGATGCAAGAGGTGAAGCTTCTGCAGTCGCTGGTCGCCCGCCTGACCGAGCGGCGCGCCCCGCGCCCGCCGGCAGCCAGCGGAGACCTCGGCGGCGGCCGGCGTCCGGCCGCGATGCCGTTCCCGGCTCCGCAGCCGGCTCCGCCGCCCGCCGCACCCATGGACGATGCCGCGGTGCTGGAGGCGGTTCGCGACGCGCTGAAGGCCGACCGCATCGATGTCTATCTCCAGCCCATCGTCAGCCTTCCCCAGCGCAAGCACCGGTTCTACGAGGTGTTCTCGCGCGTGCGGTCCGCCGATGGGCAGCAGATCATGCCCGACCGCTATCTCGACATCGCCGAGCGCGAGGGGCTGATCGCCACCATCGACAACCTGCAACTGGTCCGCTGCGTACAGCTGATCCGCGAGACGGAGCGGCGCCAGCACGCCATCGGCTTCTTCGCCAACATCTCCGCCGCGACGCTGGCCGATGCGGAGTTCATGCGCCAGTTCCTGAACATGATGGCGCAGAACCACGCCCTGGTGCCGAAGCTGGTGTTCGAATTGAGCCAGCACGATCTGCGCGCCGGCGGGGCGGTGACGATGGGCATCCTGTCGCAACTGGCGCGACTGGGCTTCCGCTTCTCGATGGATCAGGTGACCGACCTCGCCATCGACCTGGACCGGCTGCTGCGCCACGAGTTCCGCTGCATCAAGCTGGACCGCGCCCTGGTGCTCGACCCCGCCAATGCCGGGCGCATCCGCGAGCTGCGCCACCGCTGCGCCGCCGACGGCATCGACCTGATCGTCGAGAAGATCGAAACGGAGAACCAGCTGGTCGAGGTGCTCGACACCGGCTTCGACTTCGGCCAGGGCTACCTGTTCGGCGAACCGCGGCTGAGCCGGAAGCCGGAGTGAGGGAGAGGTTTTAAAGCCCGATCAGTGCGGCGAGCTTTCCGCGCACTTCGGCCAGGATGGTCGATGGTGCGCGTGCGCCGGAGAACAGCAGCGGCCGGGCCATGGTGTCGATGCTGCGGACATGACTGGTCAGGATTTCGCCGGAGATCGGCGGACCCGGCGGCAATACGGCACTGCTTGGAAACGGGCGAACGCGCGTGGTGATCGGGCATACGATTGCAAAGCGCGTCGCCTGCCAAAAAGCATGAGGTGACACGATCAGTGCCGGCCTGCGCCCGCCCTGCTCACGCCCCGTCCGTGGATCGAAGTCAGTCCAGATGAGATCGCCGGCTTCCGGCTCCCATTCATCTTCGGTCATTCCTCAATGACCTCACGACCAACATCGGGCCCCCAGTCGAACGCCTCCCGCATCGCCTCCGGCGTGACGCCTTTCATGAGTTCATCGAGGCTGTAGCGGGGGCGATCCGCGGTGATGACGATCCGGTCGCCTTCGGCGTGAATGTCCACCCTTGCGCCGTCGCGCAGCCCCACCTGATTGGCGATGTCCTTGGGGATGCGGATGCCCAGGCTATTGCCCCATCGTGCGAGTTGGACCTGCATCCGTGTTGCCTCCTTGCCGCTGCGATGGCTGTTGACTGGATATTCATAGGATATACGGCGAGCGTGGCAAAAATAAACCCATGAGTTGCCCGGAGCCCTTGATTTCTGCCACCGCGCTTGACATTCCCCCACGCGGCGATGGAAATTTCGCGTTCCCGGTCCTGTCCGGGCACCCGATGCGGGTGATACGCAACACTAGTGGAATGGTGACTTCGGTGACGTCCAACATCGCCATCACGCTGCCCGACGGCAGCGTGCGGGAGTTCGACCGGCCGGTGACGGGGCTCGAGATTGCCCAGTCCATCGGTTCGCGCCTGGCCAAAGATGCGCTTGCCGTCAAGATCGACGGCACGGTGAAGGACCTCACCACCACCGTCACTACCAACGCCAAGATCGAGATCGTCACGCGCAACCACGCCGACGCCCTCGAGGTCATCCGCCACGATGCCGCCCATGTGCTGGCCGACGCGGTGCAGAAGCTGTATCCCGGCACGCAGGTCACGATCGGCCCGTCGATCGCCACCGGCTTCTACTATGACTTCGCGCGCGACGAGCCGTTCACGCCCGAGGATCTGGAGAAGATCGAGGCGAAGATGCGCGAGATCGTCGGGGCCGACATCCCGATCATGCGCGAGGTCTGGGACCGCGACGAGGCGGTCGCCTACTTCAAGAATCTCGGCGAGCATTACAAGGCCGAGCTGATCGAGGCGATCCCGCAGGGCGAACCGGTGTCGATCTACCGCCAGGGCGACTGGCTGGATCTGTGCCGCGGGCCCCACGCCATGACGACGGGCAAGGTCGGGCAGGGCTTCAAGCTGATGAAGGTGGCCGGCGCCTATTGGCGCGGCGACAGCCGCAACCCCATGCTCCAGCGCATCTACGGCACCGCCTGGCGCGACGAGAAGGAACTGAAGGCCTACCTGCACCAGATCGAGGAGGCGGAGAAGCGCGACCACCGCAAGCTGGGCAAGGAACTGGACCTGTTCCATGTGCAGGAAGAGGCGGTCGGCTCGGTGTTCTGGCATCCGAAGGGCTGGACGCTCTACCAGACGCTGGAAACCTACATCCGCACCAAGCTGAAGGGCGCCGGCTATGTCGAGGTCAAGACGCCGCAGCTGATCGACAGCTCGCTGTTCAAGGCGTCGGGCCACTGGGACATGTATGGCGACAACATGTTCAAGGTGGAGGCCGACGGCGGCGAGAAGCTGCTGGGCATCAAGCCGATGAACTGCCCCGGCCATGTCCAGATTTTCCGCCACGGCCTGCGCTCCTACCGCGACCTGCCGATCCGCATGGCGGAGTTCGGCGCCTGCCACCGCAACGAGCCGTCGGGCGCGCTGCACGGCATCATGCGCGTGCGTGCCTTCACCCAGGACGACGCCCACATCTTCTGCACCGAGGATCAGGTGCAGAGCGAGGCGGCCGAGTATTTCAAGCTGCAGCTCGGCGTCTACAAGGACCTGGGCTTCGACAAGATCTCGGTGAAGCTGGCCCTGCGTCCGGACGTCCGCACCGGCGCTGACGAGCTGTGGGACCGGGCCGAAGGAGCGCTGGCCCAGGCGCTGCGCGACGCCGGGCTGGAGTATGAGGAGTTGCCGGGCGAGGGTGCCTTCTACGGCCCGAAGGTGGAATTCCACCTGACCGACGCCATCGGCCGGACCTGGCAGTGCGGCACGCTGCAGTATGATCCGAACCTGCCGGAGCGACTCGATGCCAGCTATATCGGCGAGGATGGCGCGCGCCATCGGCCGATCATGCTGCACCGGGCGATCCTGGGGTCGATGGAGCGCTTCATCGGCATGCTGATCGAGCATTACGCCGGCAAGTTCCCGCTGTGGCTATCGCCGGTGCAGGTCACCGTCGCCACCATCACCAGCGAGGCCGACGGCTATGCCGAGGAAGTGGCCAAGCTGTTGAAGCGCAAGGGCCTGCGCGTCGAACTCGACACCCGCAACGAGAAGATCAACCTGAAGGTCCGCGAGCACAGCCTGCAGAAGGTTCCCCTGATGCTAGTTGTCGGAAAGCGCGAGGCGGACGAGCGGACGGTCGCGCTCCGCGTGCTGGGCGGCAAGGATCAGGAAATTCTTGCCCTCGACGCCGCCGTGGCTAAACTGGTTGAGGAAGCGAAATCGCCCGCCGGCGAAACCATGACCGACTCGCCGTTTTAACCGACCGCGCGACGCCGCCGGCCGCTCCTTTGGACGGCCGGCCTCTGCGTGGTTTCAGACCATGGAGAAGCGTCCATAGCCAGGATCCCGTCCGAAGCCGCCCCGACCCGCGATGGACCGCGGGTTAACCGGGAGATATCGGCTCGTTCCGTTCGTCTCGTCGGTGCAGATGGCGAGATGATCGGGGTGGTGTCGTTGCGCGATGCTCTGCTGGCTGCCGAGGATGCCGGTCTCGACCTGGTCGAGATCGCTCCCCAGGCGGAACCGCCCGTCTGCAAAATCCTCGACTATGGAAAGTTCAAGTACGAGGCGCAGAAGAAGGCGAACGAGGCCCGCAAGAAGCAGAAGATCATCGAGGTCAAGGAGATCAAGCTCCGGCCGAACATCGATGACAACGACTACGACGTGAAGATGCGCTCGGCGCGCCGTTTCCTCGAGGAAGGTGACAAGGTCAAGGTGACCCTGCGCTTCCGCGGCCGCGAAATGGCGCATCAGGATCTGGGTATGAATGTGCTTGTCCGCGTCCGCGACGAGCTTACCGAACTGGCGAAGGTCGAGCAGATGCCGAAGCTCGAAGGCCGCCAGATGGTCATGGTGCTGGCTCCGCGCTGACGCGGGGTGACGTTACGGGAAAGGCCCGTCCGGGATGCCGGACGGGCCTTTCTCTTTTGGGGACTACGACGCCTCAGCGCAGCGGCCGGTCGTCGACGATCACCACATAGCAGGTGTGGCGGGTGTATTTGGCACAGTTGTCCAGGGCGCCGCGGCGGGCGGCGTCCTCGCTGGACATGCCGGACTTCCAGCCGAAGGCGCCGTCCCGCGACACCGCGAAGGCTTTGCGGCCGGCTGCCTCGAGATAGGCGCTGAATTTCGGCCGGTTGGCGTCGGACAGTTCGGGCGGCGGCTCCAGCCTCACTTGCGTGCCGCGCGGTCCTTCCGACGGCGTGGCGGCCATATCGGCACCGGCACCGGCCGGGCGGTCGTTCAGATAGGCGATGCGGCAGCTTTGGCGGGTATGCTTCGCGCAAGTCTCCAGCGCTCCCTTCTGCGCGTCGTCCAGGCTGCGCAGACCGGATTTCCAGCCATAGGCGCCGTCGGGCGACACGGCGAAGGCCTTGTTGCCGCCGGCCTCGACATAGGCGGGGAACTTGGCCCGGTTGGCGGCGGACAGTTCGGGCGGCGGCGCCAGAGCCGGCAGGGACAGCACGATCGGCGTCCTGCGCGGGACCAGTCCGTTCTGCGCCAGGAACCCGTCGACCATCGGTGTCCATTCCGCAATGGCGGCGGTGAAGAAGGAATGCCCATCCTTGCCGTGCGGCGGTGCGGCGATGAACTCGCCCCGGCCACCTTCATGGGTGAAGGCCTCCCACAGGCGGCGGGCGAGGTCGGGGCCGAAGAACAGGTCGTTTTCGGCATAGATCCACAGTGTCGGAACGCGCGAACTGCGGCCCAGCGTGCCGAAGGCGGCGACCAGCCGCTCCTCCCGGCAGACCTCGTTGTCGGCGATGGAGCCGCGCCCGCCGGCGAAGCTGATCGCCGCCTTCAATCCGGGCAGGGGATCGGCGCTGAGCGCGATGCTGGCAAGCCCGCCAGCCGACACGCCCACCGCGATGATGCGGCCGGGATCGGCATAGGGCTGGGCCGCCACATAGCGGACGGCTTGGCGCAGGTCCTCGGCGCTCTGCCGGGCGGAGTGCAGGTAGTCGGGGTTGTTGCAGGCGCCGGTCGTCTCGCTGTAGGGACCGTCCGATCCGCCATAGCCGCGCCGCATCACCGCCACCGTCGCCCAGCCGCGCCGGGCGAACTCGCGGGCTTCCGGCAGATAGCGCAACGGCGTCATCTGCGCCCGCTCCGCCGGGTCGCGCGGGGTACCGTGACTGATGATGGCGATGGGGTAGGGACCGGGACCGTCCGGCCGCAGCAGCATCGCCTCCAGCGTTGCGGAGGAGCCGTCGGGGAAGCGCGCCGGGATCGACAGCGGCGTCTGCACCAGCCCTTCGGCCAGCGCCGGGCCGCACCACGACAGCATGAACAGCAGGACGATCAGGCGGCGCAGGGTCATGGTGGGCGCAGTCTCCGCAAGGGAAGGGGGCTGCGCTCTTGTACGCCAACTTTGGCTTGGCGTCAGGGGGGAGGTGGGCGGAGTGTCGGCTGACGATGCCCCCACCCTAACCCTCCCCCGCTGGGCGGGGGAGGGACTACCGCAGAACGCCGACAAAGGTCCAATCCCCTCCCCCGCCCAGCGGGGGAGGATGGGTGGGGGTCTAACTTCGCCCCCCTCTACTCCACCCCCTGCCGCGCCACCCGCAGCGCCTCGGCCAGGACCTCGGCGTCGCCGATGTGGTTGGCGAGCAGCAGGATCAGCTTGGCGTTCAGGCGGGTGCTCTGGTCGGGGGTCAGGTCGCGGTGGCTGTCGATCAGCAGTTGATAGACGTCGTCCGGGCTGGCGAAGCGCTGCTCGGTCATCAGTTTGGCCATGGGTGGGCTCCACGAGTTCGAATGTCAGCGGCGGTCAACGGCCGGTGGCGCGGTCCAGCGCGGCGGACAGGGCCCCGGCGTCGAAGCGGCGCCAGCGGGCGGCGATGTGCTGGTCGGGGCGGATCAGATAGACGCTGCCCGGCGTCAGGTCGTAGCGCTCGCGCAGGCGGCCGGCGCAGTCCACCAGTTCCCCGGCGATGCCACGCCGCCGCTCGGTCACGGCGTGCCAGGCGAGGGGCAGCGGCCCGGCAGCGAGTCCGTCCAGCGCCTCCGCCACATCGGCCGGAACCGGCCCACCCATTTCGTCGCCGGCAGCGGCATAGAGCACGGTGAAGCGGCCGTCCAGCGCCTCCATCAGCCAGCCGGGCTGGCCGTCGCGCTCCACCGGCGCGTCGGTGGCCGGCGCGCCCGGCACCATCTTTCCGGCGAACGTGTCGGCGTCCGGCGTGTTCAACGGGCTGTCTGTGTAGGTGGTCGGCGTGGACAGCCGGCCGGAATTGACCAGCGAGCGGGCGAATGGCTGGTCGACCGCCAGTTCCAGCACCGCGTCGCGGAAAACGCGGCTCATCTCGCTCTTCGGCGTGATGAAGTCGGTGGAGCGGGTGGAGTTCAGGATGTTCTCCTTCGCCGCCGCCACACGTTCGTCGCTGTAGCTGTCCAGCAGCGACTGGGGTGCCTTGCCGTCCAGCACCAGCGCCAGCTTCCACACCAGATTGTCGGCGTCGGGCACGCCGCTGTTGGCGCCGCGCGCGCCGAAGGGCGATACCTGATGCGCGCTGTCGCCGGCGAACAGGATGCGGCCATGGCGGAACCGCTCCAGACGGCGGCACTGGAAGGTGTAGACCGACACCCATTCCAGTTCGAACGGCGTGTCGGCGCCCAGCATCGCCTGGACGCGGGGGATGACGCGCTCCGGCTTCTTCTCCTCCTCCGGGTCGGCGTCCCAGCCCAGTTGGAAATCCAGGCGCCAGACATTGTCGGGCTGCATGTGCAGCAGGGCCGACTGCTTGCGGTGGAAGGGCGGGTCGAACCAGAACCAGCGTTCCGCCGGGAAATCGGCCTTCATCACCACGTCGGCGATCAGGAAGCGGTCCTTGAACACCTCGCCCTGGAAGTCCAGCCCCAGCATCTTGCGCACCGACGACTTGGCGCCGTCGCAGGCGATGACCCAATCGGCCTCCACCGCATGGACACCATCGGGTGTCTCGACCTGCAGCACGACGTGGTCGGCCTCCTGCCTGGCGGAAATGACGCGCGACAGCCAGCGCAGGTCGATCAGGTCGCTTTTCCGCGCTTGCGTGACCAGGAAATCCTCCAGGTAATATTGCTGGAGGTTGATGAAGGCTGGGATCTTATGGTCCGGCTCCGGCAGCAGGTCGAACTGGTAGACCATGCGGTCGCCGTTGAAGACCTTGCCGATCTTCCACACCACGCCCTTGTCGATCATGCGCTGGCCGACGCCCAGCCGGTCCCACACCTCCAGCGCGTGCTTGGCATAGCAGACGGCGCGACTGCCGACACTGACGGTGTCCTCGGCGTCGAGCACCACCACCGGCACGCCCTTGCGCGCGAAGTCGAGTGCGGCGGTCAGCCCGACCGGACCGGCGCCGATGACCACCACCGGATGGCGCCGGACGCTGCCGGTGCGCTGTTCCTCCGAGGGTGTGAAGCTGTATTTGGGATAGCTGAAGGTCGCGTGCATTGGGCGTTTCCTCCCCCGGAAACCATGAACGGACGCATTGGTGCGCCGGCTTGTAACGAACCGTTATGGTTGCCAACGATACAGTTTCAAATGATACCAATCAAGCACTCAACGCGACCGATTTGGAAGCGATACAGGGAAAGCTACTATGACGGAAAATCGGTATCGCGTACAGGGTGCGGCAGTGTAGCCTTGCGGCAAAAGACCGGATAGAGACACCGAGGAACGCCGACCATGACCGCACCCACCATCACGCCCACCCTGCCGCGCCCGACCGTCTATGCCATCGACGGGGTGATTCCCGTCATCGATCCGACCGCCTTCGTCCATCCCTCCGCGGTGATGATCGGCGACGTGGTGGTGGGGCCCGGCTGCTATGTCGGACCCTGCGCCAGCCTGCGCGGCGATTTCGGCCGGATCGTGCTGCAGCGGGGCAGCAACGTTCAGGACAACTGCACGCTCCACGCCTTCCCCGGCCATGACGCCATCGTCGAGGAGGACGGGCATGTCGGGCATGGCGCCGTGCTGCACGGCTGCATCGTCCGCCGCAATGCGCTGGTCGGCATGAATGTGGTGGTGATGGACGGGGCGGAGATCGGCGAGGAGTCGATCGTCGCCGCCATGGCCTTCGTCAAGGCCGGCTTCGTCGTCCCGCCGCGCACGCTGGCCGCCGGCCTGCCGGCCAAGGTGATCCGCGAGTTGCGTCCCGACGAGATCACCTGGAAGTCGGAAGGGACCGACGAATACCAGCGCTTGGCCCGCCGCTCGCTCGCCACCATGGTCGCCTGCGCGCCCCTGGAGGCGGAGGAACCCGGCCGCGGCCGCGTCGATGCCGGCACCAGCCAGCCGCTGCACAAGGTGAAGGGCGGCTGAGCGGTGTTATTCCTCAGCCGGCCCCGCCTGGGCTGTAACCGGTGCGGGGCGGGCGGCGAGCTGGTCGGCGCGGGCCTGCAGCTTGGACAACAGGGTGTCGAGCTGCGCCCGCTCGTCGATCGACAGGGCGTCGGTTGCCTCTTCCTCATAGGTCAGGGCCATCGGCACGATCTCGGCATAGATCGCCAGCGCCTTTGGCGTCAGGGTCAGCAGGGCCTTGCGCCGGTCGGTGTCGCCCGATTCGCGCAGGATCAGCGCGGACTCCAGCATCCGGCTGATGGCGCGGCTGACCTGCACCTTGTCCATCGCGGTGCGCTGCGCAATCTCGCCTGCGCTCATGGTTTCGCCGCCGCCCAGCACGGCGATGATCCGCCATTCCGGGATCGTGATGCCGAACCGCTTCTCGTACAGCTTGGCCAGCGTGTGGCTGACCGTGTTGGCCAGCACCGACAGCCGGTAGGGCAGGAAGCGTGTCAGGTGCAGTGCCGGGATGTCAGCCGGTGCGGCTGCGGATTTCGTTGAGGCGGTGCTGGAACGGCGGACGGGCGGCATAGGCGGGGCGTCGTCTGTGATGGAGGGCGCGGGTGCCTCCATCCTGCGCCGGAATTTGGCTCTTGCAACAGTTTCAAACGAAACTAAAATGGCGGCAACGGAACAAGCCTGCCGGTGCCCGTCGCGGACGGCGTCGGCGGCAGTGAGGGGGAAGCGCCATGAAGAACTGGATTTCGTTTCCGAAGGTCGAGGGCACCGCATCGCGTCAGGCCCATGTCCGGCTTCCCGCCGGCACCTACGAGCGCGAGATGGGGCGCGAGGGCTTTTTCGGCCCGGCGACCCAGATGCACCATGCCCACCCGCCGACCGGCTGGACCAGCTTCGACGGGCCGCTGCGTCCGCGCGCCTTCGACCTGAACCACGTCGATCACATGCCCGGCTGCCCGCTGGAGGCGCCGGCCCTGATGGGCAACGGGGCGACCCAGGTCCGGCTGTGGCGCTTCAAGGGCAAGATGGAGCATCTGGTCCGCAACGCCGATGGCGACGACCTGCTGTTCTTCCACCAGGGCGGCGGCCATCTGTTCTGCGACTACGGCCATCTGGAGGTGCGCGAGGGCGACTATGTCGTGCTGCCGCGCAACACCTGCTGGCGGCTGGAGACGGACGAGGCGGTGATGGTGCTGATGGTGGAGGCCACCAACGACGCCTACAAGCTGCCGCACAAGGGGCTGGTCGGCACCCATGCCATCTTCGACCCGGCGGTGCTGGACGTTCCGGCGCTGGACGATGCCTTCCAGGCGCAGAAGCACGAGCGCGAGACCATGGTCCGGGTCAGAAAGCGTGGGCAGATTTGCGCCATGACCTATCCGTTCAATCCGCTGGACGCGGTGGGCTGGCATGGCGATCTGGCACCGGTGCGACTGAACTGGCGCGACATCCGGCCGCTGATGAGCCACCGCTACCACCTGCCGCCCTCGGCGCACAGCACCTGGATCGCTGGCCGCTTCATCATCTGCACCTTCGTGCCGCGGCCCATCGAGTCGGACCCGGAGGCGCTGAAGCTGCCCTACTACCACTCCAACGAGGATTTCGACGAGGTGCTGTTCTATCACCGCGGCCAGTTCTTCTCGCGCGACAACATCCATCCCGGCATGGTCACCTATCATCCCTCGGGCTTCCCGCACGGGCCGCACCCGAAGGCCTATGAGGTGGCGCAGAAGTTCGAGCGCAAGGAGACCGACGAGGTCGCGGTGATGATCGACACCCGCGATCCGCTGGACGTCTATCAGGCGATGGAAGGCGTCGAGTGGGGCGGCTACGCCGACAGCTGGAAGGCGAAATGAGCGGCCACCCGGAAACAAGGGTCAAGGCCGCCGCACGCTGAAATTTCAGGAAGGGAAGAGACGAATGAAGCTGGCAAGTTTGAAGGCGGGCGGGCGCGACGGCACCCTGGTCGTGGTGTCGCGCGACCTGACCCGCGCCACCCCGGTGCCGGAGATCGCCCGCACCCTCCAGGCGGCGCTGGACGACTGGACGGCGCTGGCGCCGAAGCTGGAGGAGGCCTATCGCGCGCTGAACGCCGATGCGGCGGCCGGCCAACCCTTCGACCCGGCCGGGGCGGCCTCGCCGCTGCCGCGTGCCTACCAGTGGGCGGACGGGTCGGCCTACGTCAACCATGTGGAACTGGTCCGCAAGGCGCGCGGGGCGGAGATGCCGCCCAGTTTCTGGACCGATCCGCTGATGTATCAGGGCTGCTCCGACAGCTTCCTGGCGCCGACAGACCCGATCCCGGCGGCGACCGAGGCCTGGGGCATTGATTTCGAGGCGGAGATCGCCGTCATCACCGGCGACGTGCCGATGGGCGTTTCGGCCGAGGCGGCGCGTGGGCATATCCGGCTGCTGATGCTGGTCAACGACGTGTCTTTGCGCAACCTGATCCCGGCGGAGCTGGGCAAGGGCTTCGGCTTCTTCCAGTCCAAGCCCGCCTCCAGCTTCTCCCCCGTCGCGGTGACGCCGGACGAATTGGGCGACGCCTGGGACGGCGGCAAGCTGCACCGGCCGCTGGTGACGACGCTGAACGGCGAGCCGTTCGGCAAGCCGGACGCCGGCATCGACATGACCTTCGACTTCCCTACCCTGATCGCCCATGCCGCCAAGACCCGCCATCTGGCGGCCGGCAGCATCATCGGGTCGGGCACGGTGTCGAACAAGCTGGACGGCGGCCCGGGCAAGCCGGTCACGGCCGGCGGCGTCGGCTATTCCTGCCTCGCCGAGTTGCGGATGATCGAAACCATCGAGCACGGCGCGCCGAAGACCCCCTTCATGCGCTTCGGCGACCGCGTGCGGATCGAGCTGTTCGACGCGGACGGCGCCAGCGTGTTCGGCGCCATCGACCAGCAGGTTGTGCGGTACGAGGGGGCCTGAGGGGATCAGGCGGTCGGTGTTTCCGGCCGGCGGCGGAGCGGGTAGGGGCGGATCAGGGCTTCGGCCGGGATCCGCCACTCTCTGTGCAGTTTCCAAGCCTGTTCCAGGGTCAGGTGGCGGGTGCGGTTCATCACCTCCGACGCTCGTGCCTTGGAGCCCAGCAGCTCGGCCAAATCCTTCTGCCGCTTTCCCGTCTGCTCCATGCGGGCGCGCAGTGCATCCGGGGCTTCCGGTGGGTCGATCGGCCAGTGCTCATCCTCATACCGCTCGATGACCAGGGCCAGCAGGTCGAACCGGTCGGCCTCGGGGGTTCCCGGTTCGGGTTCCTGCGCGAAATACGGTTCGATCTCGCGCAAGGCCCAATCATAGTCGGATTCGGTCTTCAGCGGGCGGATGTCCATGGTCAGACGGTCTCCGGGTCGATACGGTCGTAGTCCTTGTGCGTTCCAACGAACTTCACCAGAACGCGCTTGAAGCGATAAGCGACATGCACGATGAGGCGGAATTTGTTACCGCCGATGTCGAAGATAACGCGGTTGTCCGCGATGAAATCGACCGTGGCTCCGAATTCACGCTTGATATCCGCCGGTGTTTGCCAGGACGCGGTCTTCACCTGCGCATACCATGCCTCCAGCGGCGCCTCCGCCTGGGGATGATGGTCCCAGAACTCCTTCAGCGTCCGCCGGGCAATGATCTGCATGGCATCAGATTAGCAAGTTCCATATTTGGGAACAACGGAAAGAAAACGCCCGGACCAGTCCGATCCGGGCGTTTTCATCGTCGTCGTGGTCCGCCTTACCCCAGCGCGCCGGCCAGCAGGCGTTCGGGCGGCGGGGCTTCGGGGATGTGCTGGGAGACGTAGCCTTCGCTGTGGATCCGGTCGTCCCTGGCGCCCAGCGCGCGGGCGGCGGCGACGCAGGAGTCCACGAAGGCGGGGCTGCCGGCGGTGAAGATGGCGTGGCCGGACAGGTCGGGGAACAGGTCGGGCAGGATGGCGGGAATGCGGCCCTTCAGATGGTCGGCAGCGTCTTCGCGCGTCAGGGTCACCTTGACCTTGAAGTTGCGGTACTTGGCCTGCCAGTAGCTGAGCAGCCCCAGCTCATACACATCGGCCTGGGTGCAGGCGGAGAACAGCAGGGTCACCGGCGGGCGGTAGCCGCGGCGCAGCGCCGCGTCGGTCAGCGCCAGGATGGGGGCGAGGCCGGACCCGGCGGCCATGCACAGCACCGGGCTGTCCACCGAAGGGTCGCCGATGAAGGTGCCGTAGGGGCCGGACAGCTTCACCATGCTGCCGACCGTCAGCGTGTCGTGGATCCAGCCGCTGGTCGGGCCGCCGTCGACACGGGTCACCTGCAGCACGATCTCGCCGTCCGGACGGGGCGCGTTGGCGATGGAATAGCAGCGCGGCGGCGCGCCGGCCGCGGCGTCGCCCAGCATCACATACTGGCCGGGCCAGTAGCGCAGCGGCTGGCCGAGAGGGCGCAGGCGCAATTCCACGATGCGCGGCGTGCGCGGGATGCGGTCGGTGACGATGAACAGCACGTTCTCGCGCGGCGGGAACAGCTTGGGCTGGGCATCGGCGGTGCCGTATTCGATCACCAGTTCGTCGGAGATCGGCTTGGCCATGCACATCAGGCCATAGCCGTCCTTCCGCTCGCCCTGGGACAGCGCCATGTCCAGCACCATGCCCTGGTCGAACTGGCCGCTGAGGACCTTGACCTTGCATTCGCCGCAGGCGCCGGCGCGGCAGTTGTTGGGCAGGGCGTAGCCGGCCTGTTCCAGCGCCGACAGGACGGTCTCGCCGTCACGGCACTCGACCGTGCGGCCCGAGGGGTGGAGGCGGATGCGGCTCACCGGGGGAATCCTTGGGAATTGATCGGTCGGGAAACACTTGCCCCCACCCCGACCCTCCCCCGCTGGGCGGGGGAGGGGGATTGGGTACTTTTTCGGGAAGGCGGCGGAGTTCCCTCCTCCGCCCAGCGGGGGAGGGTTAGGGTGGGGGCAAACGGGCCGGCGCTCTGACGAAGCGCCTCAAAACACCGGGATGATCTCGTCCATGTCGACGTCCCGCACCTCCTCGCCGGTGATGCCGACTTCGGGGATCGCCGGGAACGGGATGCCGTAGCGGTCCAGCACGCCCTTCAGGTTCAGCATGGCGTTGCGCCAGTTCTCCTTCTTCGCCTCGTAGTCCGGGATGTGGAAACCGGCGTTGCGGGCGATGGCCTCGGCCTCGCGCTGGGTGGCGATGAAGTCGTCGGGCAGATCCCAGAACTGGGGCGGCGGCTCGAACAGCACGGCGGACAGGAACAGGTAGCCGGCGCGGATCTGCTTGGTGATGACGGACTTGTCCTCCACCGCCAGATGGGGATAGTCACGCTCCATCACCGACATGCAGATCGCCATGTGACGGCCCTCGTCGCGGCCGATGTTGCGGAAGGCCTCCTTGAACACCGGTTCGCTGCAGCCGGCCGCCATCTGGTGGAAGATGGTCGCCGCCGCGATCTCCCCCATCAGGAAGGAGCTGAACAGAACGGCCAGCGAGTATTTCGGAACCGCTTTCTTGTAGCCGTCCCAATAGCGGCCGCCATTGTAGTACAGCCAGTGGGCGTTCTTCTGCAGCCGGCGGCCGAGATCGGTCTTCGGCTCGTAGGTCAGCGGGCTGGTGGCCTCCAGCAGCTTGGTGATGGCCAGCCCGCACATCTGCTCGTGGTTCTGCTCGTCGCGGGTGACCGAGAAGAAGCAGCGGCGGACCGGATCCTCCTCATGCACTTCGTAGGTCTTGATCAGCGCATGGGCGAAGACCGGCGGCGCGGAGGCGTCGAACACCGACAGGATGGTCCACCAATAGGCGATGGCCTCCCGTTCCTCCCAGCTGTAGCGCGACACGTCGAAGCTGTCCCAGGGCAGCTTGGCCGGGTCCCAGTTCTCGCGCTGGGCGGCGGCGTAGACCTCTTCCAGCTTCTTGGTCTGCGACACCCAGGACAGCGGATAGACGTTCGGCTGCGGCGTGGCGGGGGGGAACTCCATCGTGTTGGCGATGGGGGTGTAGTCCTTGGACATGGGGGCGTTTCCTCCGGGACATTCGGCGGGCGCTCACTTTTCCATCGGCGCCCTATGGTCTTTATATGACACGGAAAATACCTCTCTTCAACGATTTATGTATCATATCGAAAGACGCAAGCGACAACTCAGTTCATTGATTCGGAAAGGAAAACATGCAGAATCGCCGAATTGATCCAGATCAATTCGTTCAGGATGCGGTCTCTATCTGGTCAAGCAGTATCGTAACGGAGGACTTCGTCTCAGCTGCGTCAGGCCCGCGTCAGCCGTCCACGAAGCAGGGGATGTTGCCATGCACCAGTTCACGGGTGGCGGGATCGACGTCGGCCAGGATGCAGGCATGCATGTAGGCACGGGCAAGCACGTCGAGCGCGAAGTCGGCATCGTGCGACCGGCGGCGGAACTCCTCGATCCGGACCGGGGAACCGAACACCGCCTGCCAGAAGGTCGGGGTGTCGAGCGGTCCGAAATTCATCGCCCAGAAGCCGAAATTGGGTTGGCCGGCCGAACTCTCGCGCAGGAGCAGTTCGACGCCGCGATGGCGCGGGTCGGCGGCGATGCGGGCGTATAGCCGCTCCACCACCTCGGCTTCGCCTTCCAGGACCTGCAGGAAGATGCCCTCGAACTCCACCAGGAAGCCGGTCACTCCCAGCTCCCGGTTCTTGCGGGCGCTGAACAGGCAGATGTCGGCGAGCGCACTGTAGGGCAGTCGGTCAACGGCCTCGCTGCGGTAGACGATGGTCAGCATGGCGGCATCCCGGAAAGAGCCGGATTGAACGGCGACGGTTCCAGCTTACCGCGATTCCTTGCATTTTATGTATAGGCATTTACCCGAGGCGGCCGGCGGGACGGGCGCCCATTGTCGCAGGGATGCGGGTCAACCGGCCGGGATGCTTTCCAGTCCGCCAAAGCGGCCGTGGAAGGCGGGCTGCGCATCGGGCAACGGACCGTTGGCGGTGGTCGCCGCCTGCATCAGGAAGGCTTCCGACGGGCCGGCCAGCCGGCGGTAGAGGTTGCGGGTGAGCATCCGCGATTCCTGTCCCGGCCAGTCGGCCGGCAGCAGGTCGGGCGGCAGCATCGGGTCGCGCAGCAGGATGCGGCGGAAGTCGTGGATCATCAGCGTGCGCAGGACGAAGCAGGATGCCGGGTCCGGGGTGTCGGCGGCATCGACCGCCGCCCAGACCGGACGGAAGTGATCCAGAAACGCCGCATAGTCGTGCTCGAGCTGATCGATATCCCAGCAGCCGCGCACCAGATCGCGCAGCGCCCCGAACCCCTCCGCCCGGTCCAGGCTGGCCTTCATATGGACGATCTTGTCGGCGACCCCCAACTCCGCCAGCGAGCGGTGCATCGCCGCCTCGTCGCAGTTGGGATGGGCGTAGACGGTGGCCGAGGCGGCGCCGAAGCCCTGCCAGGTCAACTCCCGCCGCAGGGCGTCGCGCGTCTCCGCATCAAGTGCGTTGGGCGGCACCATCAGCAGGTCCCATCCGCGATCCCATTCGCGGGCCAGCGGCGCGTAGATCCGCCGCTCCGCCGCGGCGAAGCGTTCCTTCCCGCTGTCGGTGACGCGGTAGAAGCTGCGCCGGCCGATTTGGGTGTTGGTCAGCCAATCATCCTTGCACAGCCGGAAGACGGAGGTGCGGATGATCCGCTCGCTCATCCCGAACAGGCCCATCAGGTCGATCAGGCTGCCCAGCCACAGCGATCCGCCATGCGGCAGCACGGCGTCACCATAGACGGTGATGATCAGCGACTTCGCCCGCGGCGCGATCGTCTCGGTCAGCTGGGCGGCAAGGTCTTCGGGGCGACGCGGGCGGGCCATGCGGTGGGGACGTCCTTATCGAAACGGCTTGTGATGCGGGTGGAGCCGAGGGAAGCGGCGCGACGGAGTTGTATACGAAACCCGGACCCGGTTCGGCCAGTGCCACGACGGCGTGGACGGCCGGAATGGACAGCGCGCCGGCGTCCGATAGGAGGCAATCCGGACTTTCCGTTTGACAATCATTAATGTGATACACTACGTTGGATCATCAAAGCAAAATTGTGTCATAAAACGAAACGACGATCCCCCGTGCCGAAGATGGAGGGATCGCAAAGGGAAGGGGAGGCGGACGGCAACATCCGTACTTCGATTGTGGTTGCAGCGACCAAAATTCTTCTTCCGAAACTGTTTCGTTTGAAACATTATGTGATGCAAATCGTCCCGCCGCGCCGGGATCGGGCCGCCGCCCGGTCCGGTGTCAAGGCGGGCAGCCCAAGGGAGGACATCATGCGCAAACGCTTGTTCGCCACCATCGCCTTCACTGCACTGACCGCCATGACGGCGGTGTCCGGCCTGCTGTCCGGTGCGGCGCAGGCCGCGGACCCGATCAAGGTCGGCGCCATCGTCTCGGCAACCGGCCCGGCCTCCTTCCTCGGCGATCCGGAGAAGAAGGTGCTGGAGCTGTATGCCGACCGCATCAACAAGGCCGGCGGCATCGACGGCCGTCAGGTGCAACTGACCGTCTATGACGACGGCGGCGCTGCCGACAAGGCCGCCTCATTCACCAAGCGCCTGATCGAGAGCGACGGCGTCGACGTGATCGTCGGCGGCACCACGACCGCTGCGACCATGGCGGCGGTGCCGCTGGTGGAGCGGGCCGGCGTGCCCTTCATCTCGCTGGCCGGCGCGGTGGTGATCGTCGAGCCGGTGAAGAAGTGGGTGTTCAAGACCCCCCACACCGACCGCATGGCGGCGGAAAAGGTGATGGAGGACATGAAGAAGCGCGGGCTGACCAAGCTGGCGCTGCTGTCGGAGGATTCCGGCTTCGGCAAGTCGGGTCGCGAACAGACGGTCGCCGTCGCCAAGGAACGCGGGATCGAGCTGGTCGCCGACGAGACCTATGGCGCCAAGGACACCGACGTCACCGCCCAGCTGACCAAGATCAAGAACAACGCGGCAGCGCAGGCGGTGCTGGTGTTCGGCCTGGGCCAGGGTCCTGCGGTGGTGACCAAGAACTACCGCCAGCTCGGCATTTCGCTGCCGATCTACCAGTCGCACGGCGTCGCGTCGAAGGAGTTCATCCGGCTGGCCGGCGGTGCCGCCGAGGGTGTCCGCCTGCCGGCCGCCGGTCTGGTCGTCGCCGCGCAGCTGCCCGACAGCGACCCGCAGAAGAAGGTCGTGACCGAATTCACCAAGGTCTACGAGGACAGCTTCAACACCGAGGTCTCGACCTTCGCCGGCCATGCCTATGACGGTCTGATGATCGCCCTGGACGCGGTGAAGCGCGCCGGCGGCACCGACAAGGGCAAGCTGCGCGACGCCATCGAGCAGACCAAGGGCTATGTCGGCACCGGCGGCACCGTGACCATGAGCGCCAAGGACCACATGGGCCTGACGCTGGACGCCTTCCACATGGTGGAGGTGAAGCAGGGTGACTGGGCTCTGGTGAAGTAAATCACCGGTCCCCTGTTATCCCCTCTCCCCCCTGGGGAGAGGGTTAGGGTGAGGGGGATGCACAGCGTGGCGCTAGTTGATTTGCCACGCTCCGCATCCCCGCTAATCCACCCCATGGATCCCCCTCACCCCGACCCTCTCCCCGGGGGGGAGAGGGGGAGTTGTGTGCGGGAGAGGAACATCAGGAACCCAACGATGTTCGCGGAACTGCTGCAATACATGCTGTCGGGGCTGACCATCGGCGCGATCTATGCGCTGGCGGGGCTCGGCTTTTCGATCATCTACAACGCCAGCCATGTCATCAACTTCGCACAGGGCGAGTTCATCATGGTCGGCGGCATGGCGTCGGCCACCCTGACCGCGTCGGGCGTGCCGCTGCCGCTGGCGATCCTGATCGGCTGCGGCGGCGCCATGCTGGTCGGCGTTCTGGTGGCGAAATTCGCGGTGGAACGGGCGCGCAACGCCTCCACCGTCACCCTCATCATCATCACCATCGGCGCGTCGATCTTCCTGCGCGGTGTGGCCGAGCTGATCTGGGGCAAGGATTTCAAGCGGCTGGACGCCTTTTCCGGCGAAACGCCGATCCAGATCCTGGGCGCCTCGATGCAGCCGCAGTCGCTGTGGGTGGTGGGCACCGCAGGCGTGCTGATCGTCGCCATCGGCCTGTTCTTCAACAAGACGCTGACCGGCAAGGCGATCCTCGCCACCTCGCACAACCGGCTGGCGGCGCAGCTGGTCGGCATCGACGTGAAGCGGGTGGTGCTCGCCTCCTTCGCGCTGTCGGCGGCGCTGGGCGCCATCGGCGGGGCGGTGGTGGCCCCCATCACCTTCTCCTACACCGAGATGGGGATCATGCTGGGGCTGAAGGGCTTCACCGCCGCGGTGCTGGGCGGCCTCGGCCATGGGCCGGGCGCCGTTGCCGGCGGGCTGATCGTCGGCGTCGCGGAGGCGCTGGGCGCCGGCTACATCTCCTCGGCGTACAAGGATGCGGTGGCCTTCGTCATCATCCTGGCCGTCCTTCTCTTCATGCCGAACGGGCTGTTCGGCAAGCGCGGCACCGAACGGGTGTAAGGACTTATCTCCGATGAACGCACTCCTTCACGGGCGGCTGACCGGGCTTTTGGCACTGGGCGCGGTGATCGCGGTCCTGCCGGCCTTCCTGCCCAACAACTTCTATCTCGACATCGCCATCCTGGCCGGATTCAACGCCGTGGTCTGCGTCGGGCTGAACCTGCTGATCGGCTATGCCGGACAGATCAGCCTCGGCCATGCCGGCTTCTTCGGCATCGGCGCCTATGCGTCGGGCGTGCTGGTCGGGACCTATGGCTGGCCGCCGGTGCTGGCGCTGCTGGCCGGCGCCGTGTTCGTCGGGCTGCTGGCCTTCCTGGTCGCCAAGCCGATCCTGCGGCTGAAGGGCCATTACCTCGCCATGGCGACTCTCGGCATCGGCATCATCGTGTCGATCGTCCTGCGCACCGAAAGCGGCCTGACCGGCGGTCCCGACGGCATGATGGTGGAACCGTTCAGGATCTTCGGCTTTGAGCTGTATGGCGAAAAGGTCTGGTACTGGGTGGTCGGCGTGCTGCTGGTCGGCGTGGTCTGGCTGTCGCTGAACCTGATCGACAGCCCGATGGGCCGGGCGCTGCGCGCCGTCCATGGGTCGGAGGTGGCGGCCGAGGTGGTTGGCGTCGACACCGCCCGCTTCAAGGTCATGGTCTTCGTGCTGTCGGCGGTGTTCGCCAGCGTGGCCGGCAGCCTGTTCGCTCATTACGCCGGCCTGATCACCCCGGCCAAGGCCGACTTCTTCAAGTCGATCGAGCTTGTGACCATGGTGGTGTTCGGCGGCATGGCATCGACCTTCGGCGCCGTCGTCGGGGCCGTGGTGCTGACGTTGCTGCCGCAGGCGCTGACCGTCTTCCAGGATTACCAGCAGATCGTGCTGGGCGGCATCCTGATGGCGACGATGGTCTTCATGCCGAAGGGCCTTCTCCCCACCCTGGCGGCGCTGATCCCGGCGCGGAGGCGGGCATGAACATGCTGGCGACCACGGATCTTTCCCCCGATATGACGACCCAAGCCCGCCGCATCGGCCCGCCGATCCTGCAGGTGGAGCATCTCAGCCGCGAGTTCGGTGGCGTGCTCGCGGTCGGCGATCTCAGCTTCACCATTGCGGCCGGCGACATCCATTCGATCATCGGGCCGAACGGGGCGGGCAAGACCACGCTGTTCAACCTGGTGACCGGCGTCTACAAGCCGTCGGGCGGCAGGGTCCTGTTCGACGGGGCCGACGTGTCGGGCATGGCGCCCTACAGGCTGGCCGCCCGCGGCATGTCGCGCACCTTCCAGAACCTGCAGATCTTCTTCAACATGACGGCGCTGGAGAACGTCATGGTGGGGCGGCACCTGCACCTGAACACCCGGCTGCTGCCGGCGCTGTTCCGCTTCCCCTCGCTGGTGCGCAAGGACCGCGAGGCGCGCGACCGGGCGGCACAGCTGATGACCGACGTCGGGCTGGAGAAGTACATCGACGCCGAAGCGGCCTCCATGCCCTACGGCGCCCTGAAGCGGCTGGAAATCGCCCGCGCGCTGGCGTCGGAACCGAAGCTGCTTCTGCTGGACGAGCCGGCCGCCGGCCTGAACGCCACCGAAAGCCGCGAGATCGACGAGGTGATCAAGACCGTGGCAGGGAGCGGCGTCACCATCGTCCTGGTGGAGCACGACATGAAGATGGTGATGGGCATCTCGCACCGGATCACCGCGCTGAACCAGGGCCGCATGCTGGCCGAGGGCACGCCGCAGGAGGTGGCGGCCAACCCGGACGTCATCGCCGCCTATCTCGGCGCAGCACCGTAAGGAGGGCCCGAATGCTTCTGGAGATCGAGGGCCTCAACAGCCATTACGGCCGCATCCACGCGCTGAAATCGGCCAGCCTGTCCGTGCGGGAAGGGGAACTGGTGGCGCTGGTCGGCGCCAACGGCGCCGGCAAGACGACGCTGCTGCGCACCCTGTCCGGCGTCCACCCCGCCAGCAGCGGGCGCATCACCTTCGACGGCTGCGACATCACCCGGATGAAGGCGTCGCGCCGCGTCGCCGAAGGGGTGGTGCAGGTGCCGGAAGGCCGGCAGCTGTTCGGCCCGCAGAGTGTGGAGGACAACCTGCGCCTCGGCGCCTTCCGCCGCGGCAGCGGCAAGCCCGACGACGACATCGACCGGCTGTACGAAATGTTCCCGGTGCTGAAGGTCAAGCGCGACCAGCCCGCCGGTACCCTGTCGGGCGGCCAGCAGCAGATCGTGGCGCTGGCCCGCGCGCTGATGGCGAAGCCCCGCCTGCTCCTGCTCGACGAGCCCAGCATGGGGCTGGCGCCGCTGCTGGTCGCGGAGATCTTCGACGCCGTGCAGCGGCTGAAGCGCGAGGGAACCACCATCCTGCTGGTGGAGCAGAACGCCCATGCGGCGCTGGCCATCGCCGACCGCGGTTATGTGATCGAGACCGGCGAGATCGTGCTGAGCGACAGCGGTGCGGCACTGCTGAGCAACGAGCGGGTGCGGCAGGCTTATCTGGGGCTGTGAGGGTTGGTAGAGTATTGGCTTCGAATGCCCCCTCCCTAACCCTCCCCCGCTTCGCGGGAGAGGGGACTGCCGCCGGACCTTTGCTTTAGCTCCCGCCAAGCATCCTGCCCCCTCTCCCACCGAAGGTGGGGGAGGGATGGGGAGGGGGCACCCGCCGCGACACTTCACAGGACACACCCTCGTGAAACTCCACACCTACTTCCGCTCCTCCGCCGCCTACCGCGTGCGCATCGCCCTGAACCTGAAGGGGCTGGCGCCGGAGCAGGCCTTCGTCCATCTGCGCCGGGGCGAGCAGGCCAAGCCGCCCTTCGCCGACCTCAACCCGGAGCATCTGGTGCCGGCGCTGGAGGTCGATGGGCCGGACGGGCACCATGTGCTGACCCAGTCGCTCGCCATCATCGAGTATCTGGACGAGACCCATCCCGCCCCACCGCTGCTGCCGGCCGATGCGCTGGGCCGCGCGCGGGTGCGGGCGCTGGCGCTGGCGGTGGCCTGCGACATCCACCCATTGAACAATCTGCGGGTTCTGGGCCGGCTGAAGGCGATGGGCCACAGCCAGGAGGAGGTCGACGACTGGTACCGCCACTGGATCGCCGTCGGGCTGACCGCGCTGGAGGCGCAGCTGGCCGACGATCCGCGCACCGGCCGCTTCTGCCATGGCGACGCGCCGGGGCTGGCCGACATCCTGCTGGTGCCGCAACTGGCGAACGCCCGCCGGCTGGCCTGCCCGTTGGACGGCTATCCGACCCTGCTGCGCATCGACGAAGCCTGCCGGGCCCTGCCGGCCTTCGCCGCCGCCGCTCCCGACCGCCAGCCCGACGCGGAGGCGTGAGGCGGAATCGCCAGACGCCCGGCTTTTGTCCCGTCCAGGTCACATCCCGCCCATCGGTGTTAGCGGTTTCGCGACACTCTTCCGTGGTATAGAGGTAGCCGGGAATTGTGCGGGGACGATGGCCGGGCGATGTTGGGCAACTTTTCTTCGATGGCCTACGATCTTGCCGAGAACATCGCGGCAAGCGCCTTCGTCGTTCTCGCCTATACCTTCCTGATCCGCCGGTCAGGCGGCTGGAACCAGCTCACCCGTCAGGTCGTCTTCGGCGCGGTGATGGCGCTGACCGCCCTGTTCTCCATGGTCCACCCGATCCATGTCGGACCGGGCATCTTCATCGACGCGCGGGCACCCCTGATCGGGCTGGCCGCCCTGTTCGGCGGGCCGGTCTCCGCGGCGATGGCGGCGGCGAGCGTGGCCGGCTACCGCTTCTCGCTGGGCGGCGTGGGAATGGAGGCCGGGGTCGCCAATGCCGGGTTGTCCTTCCTGGTCGGCGTCGGCTTCGCCGCCTGGGTGAAGCGGCGCCGCGTCGGGCTGGGGGTGCTGCCGCTCCTGCTGTTCGGCCTGCTTTTGACGCTGGCGTCGCTGTCCACGCTGGCATTGCTTCCCAACCTGGAACTGGCGCTGCAGGTGGCGGGGCGGACGGCGGCGCCCATGCTGGCGATCGTGCCGCTCGGCACCCTGTTCCTCGGCGTCCTGCTGCTGCGCGAGCAGCGCCATCACGGTTCCGAGCAGCGGCTGGGCGAAAGCGAGGCGCGTTACCGCCTGCTGGCCGACAATGCCACCGACATGATCCTGGAGATGAAGGCGGACGGATCAGTGCGCTACCTGTCGCCGTCGGTGCGCGACATCCTGGGCCATGATCCGGCGGAGCTCGTCGGCCGCGCGCCCGCCACCCTGCTGCACCCCGACGATCTGGAAAGTGCGGCGATGGCCTTCGCCGGCATGCAGCCGGGGTCGCCGCCCGTTACCTTCACCCACCGGCTGCGCCACCGCGACGGCCATTATCTGTGGGTCGAATCGAGCATGCGCCCGACGGTGGGGGCCGACGGCGTGTTCGTCGTGGTCGGCGTCGTCCGCGACGTGACCGAGCGCAAGCGTTATGAGGAGGAACTGTCCGCCGCCCGCGCCGAGGCCGAGGCGGCCAACCGCGTGAAGTCGGAATTCCTGGCCTCCATGAGCCACGAGATCCGCACGCCGCTGAACGGCGTCATCGGGTTCGCCGACCTGCTGCTGGGCACCGACCTGACGCCGGAACAGCGCCAGTATGTCTCGCTCCAGCGTGAAGCCGGGCGGGGGCTGCTGGCGATCATCGGCGACATCCTGGACTATTCGAAGATCGAGGCCGGCAAGCTGGAGCTGGAGGAGCGCGCCTTCGACCTGCACCGGCTGCTGCGCGACTGCCGCGACCTGATGAGCAACGCCGCCTCGCAGAAGGGGTTGCTGCTTCAGCTGTCGCTGGGCGGCACGGTGCCGCGCTTCGTCCGCGGCGACGAGGCGCGCATCCGCCAGATCCTGCTGAATCTGGTCGGCAATGCCGTGAAGTTCACCGAACGCGGATCGGTGCTGGTCTCCGTCGGGCTGTTGTCGGGGGAGGAGGACGGTCGTGGCGAAGGCGCGCCGGCCCTGGTTCGCTTCTCCGTCAGCGACACCGGCCCCGGCATACCGGCTGCCGATCAGGCGAACCTGTTCCAGCGCTTCAGCCAGGGCGACCGCTCCACCACGCGGCGCTTCGGCGGCACCGGGCTGGGGCTGATCATCTCCAAGCAGCTGTCGGAGCTGATGGGCGGGCGGATCGGCGTGCAGAGCAGCCCGGGCGTCGGCAGCACCTTCTGGTTCGAGCTGCCGCTTCCGGTGGCGGAGGCTCCCGGCCTCGTGGCGGAACGGCGGGCCGAGGGTGCCGCCGGGCGCAGCGCCCGCATCCTGCTGGCCGAAGACGTGCCGATGAACCAGATCGTCACCTCCTCCATCCTCTGCAAGGCCGGCCACACGGTCGAGGTGGCGGAGGACGGCGTGCTGGCGGTGGAGGCGGTGCGCGGCGGCGAGTTCGACCTTGTCCTGATGGACATGCAGATGCCCCGGATGGACGGCTTGCAGGCGACCGCGGCGATCCGTCAGCTTGGCGGACGGCGGGGCGCCGTGCCCATCATCGCGCTGACCGCCAACGCGCTGACCGATCAGCTGCAGCTTTGCCTGGATGTCGGCATGAACGACCATGTGACCAAACCGATCGAGCGCGACACCCTGCTGTCGGCGGTCGACCGCTGGCTGGAGGCCAAGGCGGATGCAGACGCGAAAGCTGCGGCGGATGCTGCCCAGTCCGGCGGCGACGCGGAGGAGGCGGCCGTGCTGGCCGGGGTCGCTCCGGTGTCCGGCGGCGCGCCCGTGCTGAACCGCGCTACGCTGGACACGCTGGCGGATACGCTGGGCGGCGACGTGCTTCCCCGCTTCGTTACCGGCACGCTGGCGGAACTGGCCCTGCGCGCCGACCGCATCAGCGAGGCGGAGACCATGAAGGACGCCGCCGCCGACGCCCATGCCATGGTGTCGCTGGCCGGCAATGTCGGCCTGCTGGAGCTGTCGCAGCTGGCCCGCAAGCTGCAGCATGCCTGCGAACAGGATCGCCCCGACGTGCCGGCGCTGAAGGCGCAGCTGCGCGACGCCGTCAACCGCGCCTCCGCCGCGCTGCAGGCGGCGCTGCCCACCCTGGGCGTCGCGGTGGAGCAGGCGCGCTGACGCTCGTTTCTAGCGGTTGAGGGTCAGCGGTTGACGATCAGGGCGACGCCGGCCACGGCGACCGCGGCGCCGGCCCAGGCGCCCAGCGACGGGCGCTGGCCGGTCATCAGCCACATCATCGGCAGGATCAGCACCGGGCTCAGGGCCGACAGGGTGGCGACCACGCCGGCATTGCCGTGTGCCAGCCCGACCAGCAGAAGCGTCATCCCCAGACCGACGCCCAGCAACCCGTTGCCGGCGACCTGAAGGGCAAGCTTCGGCGTCAGGCCGCGCGGCAGGAACAGGCCGCCGCCGGCCGCCGCCGCATCGCCGCCCCGCAGCGCCGACAGGGCGCCGATGGCGGTGAACATCAGCGCCGCCGTCGTCACCCGGACGGTGGCCGAGGCGACCGGATCGGCGCCGGCCGCCATCACCGGCTTGGCGATCACCGACCCCACCGCCTGCGCCACCGCCGCCACCAGACAGACGCCGACGCCGGCCAGCAGGCTGCCCTGCACCGCTTCCCAATTGTGGGTGGAGCCGGAGCGCAGGGCCACCGCCAGCATCACCCCCAGCGTCACCAGCACGATCCCCAGCGTCGTCCACGGCCCCAGCGCCTCGCCCAGCAGGGTGTAGCCGAGCAGGGCCGTCAGCGGCGCGTTGGCGGCGTAGATCACCACGTTGCGCCGCGGCCCCAGCCTGCTGAGCGACCAGAACAGCGCCATGTCGCCCATCACGATGCCGGCGGCTCCCGACAGGGCCAGGGTCAGGACCGCTCCGGTGTCCAACGTCTCCCAGCCGCCCAGCAGCGTGGTGGCGACGAGCAGGACTGCGGCGACGATGGTCAGGCGCACGCGGTTGAACGCGATGGAGCCGAGCACCCGCACCGGCCCGATGGCGATCAGGCCGCCCGCGGCCCAGCACAGCGCCGCGCCGAGCGCAGCCATATTGGCGATCATGATGAAATTATGAACCGTTGGTTGAGATCGTGGACCAGCACTCTACAGCAGCCGGCGACTGCCCGCGAAATGAGCAAGCTGCATGGCCGGGCCTATCTTCCGCCCGGCCATCGGAAGCGGCCATCGAACTCGCCATCGGAACCCGCCATCGGAACCCGGCCCTGCCGGCCGCCGTTGAATCGGTTGACATACGCCGTCCGTGGCACAGCCAACCCAGGAGGATGCGACCGATGCGGACAGATTTCACGAGGCTTGGCCCCATCGCCCCCCTCGCGCTTGCGGTGGCGGCCGGGCTTCTGGCCGTCCAGCCGGCTGCCGCACAGACAGGGGCGCAAACCGGATGTGCCGCGATGGTGGAGCAGTTCGCCGCCAACCGCGGCCTGTCGACCGAACCGCCGCCGGTCGCCGTCCCCGACGGCGCTGCACCCGGCCTGTCCGGCTCGACCCCGCGCGACGAGCAGGGCTCCGGTTCCGGATCGGGCACCAGCAGCGAGGAACTGGCCCAGTCCGGCGGCATGGTGGCGCCGCCCGCCGTCGGCGACCGGTCGGTGATCGAACCCCCGGCGACCGGCAGCAACATGCCGACCGCCCCCTCCGTCGCTCCGCAGGCCAACTCCCGCGCCATGCCGGACAGCGGACCCGGCGGTTCCGGCGGGGCCAACGGGCTGATGGGGCAGGCGGCGCGCAACGCGCAGCTGGAGGCCCTGGTCACGGCGGCCCGCAGCGCCGCCCGCGACGGCGACGAGGCCCGCTGCATGGAAAGCCTGAACGACGCCCGCCGCCTGTCGCAGACGGCGCCCGGCGGCCAGGGCGGCTGACCCGCCGCGTCCATTCCGATCACCGCAGCCCTTCCACCGATGCCCTTCCACCGATGCAGGACACAGAGCATGAATTTCAGCCTTGGTCCTTTTCCGCCGTCTCCGCCGCGCGAGCCGTCCATTCCCCCGGTCGGTCCCGACGAACCGTTGCCGGTGCCGGGCGATCCGTCCCGCCCGCCGCTGGGGGAGCCGCCGGCCCCCATCCCGGTTCCGCCGCGCGAACCGCCGCCGGTGCCCGACCGTCTGATGGATCGCCTGATGGGCTGACGGCCGATGGGTCGATGGCCCGGGCGTGAGATTTTACAGCCTGTCCGGCGTATTCGGAGTGGTCCCGACTTGCCAAAGCCGCCGGGACGGGCGATGTGTCAGGGGTTGGCGTCCGCCGGTCCATGTCGGGACCGGTGCGGGCGCCGCTTCTGTTTGCCGGAGTTCGGGTTTCCCATGTACAATCAGCCGCCCCGCAGCCACGTCTATCGTCAGCCCAACGTCGTCGCCACCCAGGTGACGGCCACCGTGAAATGGTTTAACCCCGAACGCGGCTACGGCTTCGTCAAGGTCGGGGACAGCGGCAAGGACGCCTTGCTGCCGGCCTCGCTCGTCGTGCCCGCCGGCCACACCACCCTGCCGGACGGCGCCACCGTCGTCGTCGACATCGTCGAGGACCGCAAGGGCCAGCAGGTCAGCGTCCTGCATTCCGTCGACCTCTCCACCGCCGCCGCCCCGGCCCGTCCGCAGGGTCGCGACCGCGGCTTCGGCGAGCGCAGCTTCGGGGATCGGGGCGGGGATCGGGGCGGTGACCGCGGCTTTGGTGATCAGGGTGGCGATCGCGGGTTCGGCGCGCGCCGCGATGTCGGTGGTCCGCGTGAGCGCAACTTCGGTGACCGGGGCGGCGACCGCGGCGGCTTCCAGGATCGTGGCCCGGGCCGTGGATTTCAGGATCGCGGCCAGGATCGCGGTGGTTTCCAGGATCGTGGCCCGGGCCGCGGCTTCCAGGACCGTGGCCAGGATCGCGGCCAGGACCGTGGTGGTTTCCAGGATCGCGGTCCGCGTCGCCCGCAGCAGGACAGCGGCCCGACCAGCGAGATGGGCGCCACCGTGAAGTGGTTCAACGGCGGCAAGGGCTATGGCTTCGCACAGCCCGACGGCGGCGGGCGCGACGTGTTCATCCCGGCCCGTGCGCTGGAGAGTGCCGGCCTGCGCGGCCTGGATGACGGACAGCGCGTGCGCATGACCGTCCGCCAGACCGAAAAGGGCATGGAGGCGGTCAGCCTCAAGGTCGAGTGACCGCTTCCGCCGCCCGGCCTACTGGTCGGACGGCAGCGTGGACTGCCCCAGATGCTCCGCCGCTTCCCGCTGATTGCGGGCGGCGGGGTCGTCGGGGACGGCAAGCCCGGCGTCCGGGCTGTTGACGCGGGGACCGCCCGAGTTGCGGCGGTCCTCCTCCTCGATCTCGCGCGCGGCCTGCGCCCAGTGGTCGAGATGGCGGTGTTCGGGCCGCCCTTCCTGTTCCCAAAGCCGATAGGCGCGTTCGCGGACCCGCGGGTCGTCCGGACCCAGTGTGTGTTCCATGATGGTCGGTTCCAATTCGAATGGTTGCGTGCCGGTCAGCTGCGGTCCGGCTGGGAGGGGGAGGAGATCCGCTCCAGCGCGCCCTGCACGGCGCGGTCGTTCTTGGCTTCGGTTGCCAGATCGCCCAGCGAGACGATGCCCGTCAGCCGGTCGTTGCGGTCGACCACCGGCACGCGCCGGATCTGCTGGCCGGCCATCAGTTCGGTGACGCTGCCGACCGGGTCGTCCTCGTAGCAATAGCGGGGGTTCGTGGTCATCACCTCCGCCACCTTGCAGCGGTCGGGCTGCTTTCCGGCCGAGATGGCGCGGACGGTGATGTCGCGGTCGGTCACCACGCCGACCAGATCCCGCCCTTCGCAGACGGGCAGGATGCCGACGTTCAACTCGTCCATCAATTGCGCGGCCCGGCGGATGCTGTCGTCGGGCCGTACCGTCTGCACGTCGCGGGTCATGATCTCGCGGATTTTCATGCGGGGGCTTCCTGGCACAGTGGCGGTGAGGCGCGGTACTCCAGTCCCGTCTCAACAGATGCGCCAGTCCACCGTCGCGCTCAACCTATCCAGTAGAGGGGTTCCACCCCGAAGAGCCAGGGATGCAGCAACAGCATGCCCCCATAAGCGGCCAGCCCTCCCGCCAAACGCGCCGGCCCCATTTCCGCCAGCCCCGCCAGCGCGCCTCTTACCCCTTGCGGGCCGGCCAGCGGCAGAAGCGAGGTCTCCGCCCGGAAGGCGCGGCCGGCCGGGCTGCGGCCCAGGACGATCTCGTTCTTGACCAGCGCGAACAGGGCGATGGCCGCCATGGTGCCGAACAAAAGCACGCGGCGCCCGTCGCCGGTGGCGTTCAGATGCGCCAGCGCCCACAGCAGCAGCGCCAGGCTGCCCGGCGCGCGGGTCAGGCGGTAGATGCCGCGCGGCGGGTTAGGCGCGCTCTGGCTGCCGAAGCGGGTGGTGACGCGGGCGACCAGCAGCAGGAAGACCACCGGCATCACCACCGCCACCAGCGGCGCCGCCCAGTCGAAGGGCGTGAACACCACCTCCCCGCCATCGGCGGCACGGTAGGCCAGCACGAACAGGGTCAGGGTCAGCAGCGAGCCGACGGAATGGATCGTCACGAAGCCGCCGCGGCCGAGCCGGGCGATCAGGGCGGGCCGCACCCCCGGCCAGGACGGCAGGGCATGGCTGAGGAACAGCAGGGCGGCGGCGAGGGCGAGGGATGCGGTCATGATGGAGACACTAAACCGTGGACGAACGGCCCGCGCCTTGACTCGGGTCAAGAGGGGGCGGGTCAAGAGGGGGGCGGGTCAAGAGGAGTTCGCGTGCGCAGTCGGGGAACGCCCGCGCCGGTCGCGCGGTTCACAGTATCGATACTCCCCATTTCACCGCCAACCCGATCGAGCAAATGACCGAGTGGATCATCCAGATCGTGCAGCAGTTCGGCTATCTCGGCATCTTCCTGATGCTGATCCTGGCCCGCGCGCTGCCGCCGATCCCGGCGGAGACGGTGATCCCGCTGGCCGGAATGGGGGCGGCGACGGGGGAGTTCAACCTGCTGCTGGTGGCGCTGGCCGCCGGGCTCGGCTCCGCGGTGGGGGAACTGGTCTGGTATGCGCCGGCCCACTGGATGGGGCGCGAGCGGTTCGAGGCCTTCCTCGGCCGCCATGGCCATTGGCTGACCGTGAAGCCGGAGCAGGTCCATCGCGCCACCGGATGGTTCGCCAGGCGCGGCGGCCTCGCCGTCCTGCTGTGCCAGCCGTTGCCGGGCCTGCGCACGCTGATCTCCGTCCCCGCCGGGGCCTGCGGGCTGCCGATGGGGGTGTTCCTGCTCTATGCCGCGGCGGGAGCGACGCTGTGGTCGCTGGTGCTGGCCAGCACGGGCTATCTGGTGCGGGTGGGGTTCCCCTGGATCGCCGACCTGATGGTGCCGGGGACACTGCTGCTGTTCGTCGCCCTGATCGGCGCCTATGTGCTGCGACTGGTCCGCCACCGCCGCGACAGCCGCCGCGCGGCCCGGAGCGGGGTATCGCGCAGCGGAGGCTGATCCGCCGTGAAACGCCGTGGAACCTTCGTGCAGGCTTGCGCGTTGGAGGCACGAACCACCCGAACGGACATGGCCTTACGGCCAGTAGCGTCGGCCAGGATTTTCGGCATGAGCCGTTTCCGAAAGGACCCAATGCGATGACCCGCAATTCCGCAACGACGAACCGGTGGCGTGCCGCCGCCGTCCTGTCGGCGGCGCTCGGCATGGCCGCCTGCGCCTCCGACGTGCCGCCGCCCACCGCGCAGCTCGGTGCCGCCTCCCAGGCGGTGCAGGAGGCGGAGCGCGCCAACGCCCTGCAATATGCCCCGGTCGCCCTGCAGAGCGCCCGCGACAAGCTGGCCGCCGCCGACAAGGCGATGCGCGCCGACGAGCGCACCCGCGCCCGCCGCCTCGCCGAGGAGGCCCGCGTCGATGCCGAACTGGCGACGGTGACCTCGCAGCGCGCCGTGACCCAGCAGGCCGCCACCGCGGTCCGCCAGTCCGCCACCCCGACCACGCCGCAGTCGGCGATGGCGCCCAATGCCGTGCCGGGCGCCGCACCGGTCTACAGCGGTTCGACGCTCGGCACGCTGCCGGCAACGGGCTCCGGCGCAAGCGGCTCCAGCTACCCCGCACCGTCCGCCGTTCCGCCGGCCCCCGCCGGTTCTCTCGGGACCAGCACCGGCAACAGCTGGGGCTACAGCTATCCGGAGGTGCGGCAATGAACGCCTTCGCCCCCCGCAGCTTGCTGGTGCTGGCCGGCCTCGGGCTCGGCCTTGCCGGCTGCGCCACCCAGCCGACCGACAGCGCCGCCCTGACCCAGGCGCGCCAGGACTACAGCCTCGCCGCCGCCAACCCGCAGATCGCCGGCAACGCTCCCCTTCAGTTGCGCGACGCCGAGCAGGCCCTGCGCCGGGCCGAGGCGCTGCGCGACCAGGGCGCCGACGCCTCCGAGGTCGATCATCAGGCCTACATCGTCAGCCGCCGCGTGCAGATCGCGCAGGAGACGGCCGGGGTGAAGGGCGCCCAGACCGTGGTCGCCAACGCGGACACCTACCGCCTCCAGGCCCGCAACACCGAGCTGGAGCAGCAACTGCGCGACCTCCAGGCCCAGCGGACCGAGCGCGGCCTCGTGATGACGCTCGGCGACATCCTGTTCTCCACCGGCCGGGCGGAACTGACCCCCGGCGCCTATGAGCGCATGGACCGGCTCGCCCAGTTCCTGCAGGCGCATCCGGCCCGCACCGTGCGGATCGAGGGCCACACCGACAACACCGGCAGCGACACCACCAACCTGCGCCTGTCGGAAGCCCGCGCCCAGGCCGTCCGCGATGCCCTGTCCGCCCGCGGCGTCTCGCCGTCGCGCATCGTCACCCAGGGCATGGGCGAGGCGCAGCCCGTCGCCTCCAACAGCAACGATGCCGGCCGCCAGCAGAACCGTCGCGTCGAGATCATCATCTCCGACGACGGCACGGTGGCGCAGACACGCTAAAAGACACGCTAAAGGGGGCTCGCGCCCCCTTCTCCACCGCCTGGAAAAGCCCCCCTCTCCCGCATACAGCGGAGAGGGGGCCTTGGCTTGAGGACGAAAGGCCCTACCGCCCGCGCTCCTCCTTCCGCACCGCCCGCACCACACCCCAGGCGCCCGCCGCAAGACCCACGGTCAGCAGCGCCGCCGCGGCCACGCGCAAGGCCGAGCGCGGCGGCGCGGGCAGACGCTTCCACGGAGCCCACGCCTCGTCGGGATCGTCGGGATCGGCGATGCGCAGGGCGGCGAAGGCCTGTTCGGTCAGGCTGGGATCGGTGGCGGGAAGGTCCACCAGACGGCGGCCGGACTGCCGGCACAGGCGGTCGATGGCAGCGATCAGGCTTCCGGTCTCCCGCAGTTCGGCCTCCAGCCGGTCCTGGTCGATGCCCATATGCTCGGCCAGCAGGCGGTTGCGCACGCCGGTGATGGCGTCCGCCGCCCGGTCGCGCTCGGGACCGTCCTCCTCCGGCGCCTCGATGGTCAGGTCGCATTCGGTGTCGTAGCCCATCGAGCGGTTGTTCAGGTTGGAGGAGCCGATGCGCAGCAGCCGGCCGTCCACCGCCACCACCTTGGAATGGACGATCACCGGCGCGCCCTGTTCGGTCACCGGGGTCATGGCGCGCAGGCGGCCGAAGCGGTCGGCCTCGCGCAGGCAGCGCAGGGCGACCGACCGGGGCGTGTCCATCGCCATGCGGTCGAACCAGCTCGGGCTTTCCATCGACACCACCACCACCACCTCCGGCCCGTCGGGCTCGGCCAGCCGTCGGGCCAGCGCACTGGCGACGCGGGCGGAGGCGAAATACTGGTTTTCCAGATAGATGGTCCGCTCCGCCACGGCGATGGCGGCGAAGGTCAGCGCCTCGCTTTCACGGATCGCCGGGCTGTCGTCCGTCGCCGGCACGGTGCGCGACACACCGACCACGGCGTCGGTCAGAACCGGGTGGGAGCAGTCGCGCAACGGGCAGTCGGGCCAGGGATCGTGGGCCAAGGCAGCAGGACTTGGCGGCGGGCAGGGGTCCAGCGCCTCGCCGGTGGCGCAGCGCCAGCGCTCCCGCGCCAGTTCCGCCAGCGCCCGGGCGGCGTCGCCGTCCACCATCATCATCACGTCGTGGCGGGGGCCGTAGGGTTCGCCGTTCGGGCAGCGCCGGCGCGGGTCGTCGTCGCGATGCTCCGACGTGTCCCAGCGGTCGAAGGAGAAGTCGATGCCGCCGCAGAAGGCGAGCGCGTCGTCGATCACCAAAATCTTCTGGTGCTGGGCGGCACCGACCGGCAGTTCCCCGTCCAGCCGGGCGTTCAGCCGGCGGCCGGTGTTGCGGTTCCAGCGCTCCAGCGGTTCGTGCGGGTGGTCCAGCGCGATGGGGAAGGGCATGTCCCATTTCAGCGCCCGCACATGCAGGCCGGGGCGCGACCGCATCAGCCGGGCCAGGAAGCGGCCGAGCGTTTCCGGGCTGTGGGGATCGAGCCGCATGCGCGGATCGACGTCCCAGCCGACCAGCAGGATCGAATGCTGCGCCTTTTCCATCGCGGCGCGGGCGGCGACGAAATAATCGGCGCCATCGACCAGGACCGCCACCCGCCCGGCCCGCTCCGTCCGCCAGCAGGTGACGCCTGGGCGCAGCACCGGCCCGGCTGCGGGTTGCGGGGAATGGATCGGCGGGGCGGAAGGATTGAGCTTCATCGGGAAAATTCGACTCCGGGCGCGGCGGAAACGCATGGATACCGTCCGGTCGGCTGTCCGGCACACTGTCCGCCTCGCGGCTTGAACCCCGGCGCGGGCCGGTTGTTCCCGCCGCAGGGCCGGTCCGTCGGGATCACGCCGAAGGAGGTCCCGCAGGCACGCTTTTGCCGCGGATTCTTGAAAAAAGCGCATTCACCGACCGAAACCATGGCCGGATTGCCCTGTTGAACCCGGTGAAAGAGGCGATGGCCCGGCCTGCAAGCGCGACGCCGACGCGGCACGCGATGCAAGGTCCGTCATCGGCCCCGATCCGAAAGACGCCCGAATGCGAGGCGTTGCCACCATGAAGGAGTTCGAGGATGCGTAACCTGATGATCGGCGCCGTTTCGGCGGTTCTCCTGATGGCTACCCCGGCCCTGGCCCAGACGGCCCCGCAAGTTCCGCAGGGTTCGGCCGACAGCGCCACCAGCTACACCGGTCCGGACGGTGTGGTCCGCACCACGCCGGGCGCCACCACCTCGCCGTCGGCCGGCTCGTCGGGCAGCGGCCCGCTGAATGCTCCGGGCACCTCGGGTTCGACCGGCACTTCCAGCGGCAGCATGTCCGGTTCGTCCACGCCGGGCGTGACCACCGCGCCGTCGGGCATGGGCAACAACACCGGCAGCAACATCCCGCGCGACAACCAGACCGCCACGGGCACCCACTGCCCGCCGGGCACCCCGAACTGCGGCCCGGACCAGGGCGGCAGCCAGTAACGTCCGCTTAGCGGTCCTCACACCGCGGGCGCCCCGGAGCCATCCCTCCGGCGGCGCCCGTGTCGTTTTGGAATGGGACGTTTTCACGTGTATGGCGCGACGGTCCGCGCGAGGCGGAGGAAAGACGCGGCGGCTGCCGCGATCCGAAACGTCTCAGCCCTGCGCCCGCACCGACTGGCGGGTGGATGAGGCCTCGGTCCGGTCAAGGTCGGCCGGGGCGGTTCCGGCGATGTCGTCCAGCGGGACGGTGCCCATGGCGGTGGCGACCAGACGGCGGAACAGGCCCTGCTGGCGGTTGTCCGTCACCAGATATTCCGGGTGCCACTGCACGCCGATCATGAATGGCTCGTCGGGCGCCTCGATGCCCTGGACGACGCCGGCGCGCTCGCGGGCGACGACGCGCAGGCCGTCGCCGACACGGTCCACCGACTGGTGGTGCAGGGCATTCACCCGGCATTCGGCGATGCCGAGGATGCGGTAGAGCCGGCTGTCCGGCTCGATGCGGATGCGCTTGCGCGGCAGCACGGTGCGCATGTGCGGCGCTTCCTCGTACACCTCGTGGATATCGACGTGCAGCGAGCCGCCGCGGTGGACGTTGATCATCTGCGACCCGCGGCAGATGCCCAGAACCGGCAAGCCGAGTTGGGCGGCGCAGTCCAGCGCCCGCATTTCCAGCCGGTCGCGTTCGGGATCGATGCGGATGTGCGGCCGGGCGGATTCGCCGTAGAGCGCCGCGTCGATGTCGTCGCCGCCGCCGACCACCAGCGCGTCCAGCCGGTCGATGGGGAAGGGCGCCTCGGCCGTGATGCGGACCGACGCGGCACCGGCCCGCCACAGGGCAAGGCGATTGGCCATGGCGGCGATGCGGCTGCCATGGACGGAGGCGGTGATGCCGACCAGCGGCCGGGATCTTCCGATGACGGCTGCCATGGCACGCTCCCTTTTCAGCCGGCCTGCCGCAGAGTGCCGTCCGCGGCATCGTCCTCACCGGGAGGGCCATGGATGACGGGATTCGCGGCCATGAAGCCGTCGATCCGCTCGGCCCAGCGATCGAGCGCCTGCGTGTCGGCCATCTGCCGGTACTCGGCACCCAGTGCGTCCAGCAAGGCGCGGTCCGCCGCCAGCCGTTCCACCGCCACCCAACGGTTCCAGTCGGCGGCGAGCGACCAGTTCGGATCGCTCAACCGCGCGTTAGGCAGCCGGTAGTGGAAGGTCGGGCGCGGGCGGACATGCGGGTCTTCCATCGCTTTCGCCAAGCGATCGGGGTCGAGATGGGCGAACAGAGGGAACAGGTCCAACTCGCGATTGCGGGTGGGATTGTCGGCCAGATAATCGTCGATCAGCACGCCCAGGTCGGGGCGATAGGCCGGATCGGCGAGCTTGGCGGCATAAGGGGCGGGGAATGCGGCGATGAAGCCGGACAGGCGGCGGGTCGGATCGACGCGGATCTCTCGCCGCAGCCAGGGCGCCAGGATCAGGAAGGCCTTCAGGTGGTCCAGCACATAGTCGCCGTCCGTCCGCGCCACCTCCGGATTGAAATGCAGGCCGAAGGCGAACAGCGGGCTTGCCTCCGTCCCGGCGGCACCACGGTCGCGCAGGCAGGCGACCAGCCTCTCCAGGTCCGGCATCCGCTCCACCGTCACCGGCGGGGCGGCGATCTCGAACGGCATCACCAAACTGCCGATGTTGCCCCAGAGCGGACGCAAGGGGTCCAGCACCGCGGCCCCTCCCTTGCCGGGGTGGGCGGAGCGCATGTCCAGTTCCACCGTGAAGTCGCCCAGGCTGGTGCCGCTCACCAGACATCGGTGCGGGTTTTCGACGGTGACCGTCCCCCCGAACAGCTCGCGCACGCAGGACGCGGCCGACGGCGCGTCCAGGTCGGCGAATTCAAGTTCCACCCCGACGCGGCGCGGCGTGCCCTGGGGGGTGGTGCGGAGCGGGGGGAGGAAGAAGGGATTGGTCATTGCAAGCCATCAACACCCCATTGCCGGCGCTGTTCCCGCGCTGTCGGAAATCCAAATCCGGCCTTGGATGGGAGGTTCAGGTGCTGGGGACGTCATACCTCTTTCGGCCGTAAACACTCGTTGGGGGTATGTTTTGAATTTTTATACAAATTCGGCTAACCAACCGGCATTCTTGAGGGCGATTCTTTCGATTGGTGGGGAGCTTTCCGCCTATTCTACCCAACTGTTTTCTAAATTAACCGGCGCTTAACCATAAGTGCGTTAGCGATAGGCAAGCGGCACGGTGGCGCGCCCGATGCGCCATCCGGTCGGTTTCGCGGTGGGAGCCTCGTCTACGCCATGACCCTTCTGGCACGCCTCTTCATCCTGGTCCTGCTCGCGGTTCTGCCGGCGATCGGCATCCAGATCTACAGCGTGCTCGAACAGCGGGCGGAGCGCGAGGCGGAGGTCACTCTCCAGGCCGAACGGCTGCTGCGCCAGGTGGAAAGCGAACATGTCCGCATCTTGGACAGCGCCCGCCTGATGGTCACCGCGGTGACGGAGGCCCCCTTCCTGCGCGGAGACGGGAGCGGGGGCGAGGTCGCCGGCTGCCAAGCCTATCTGGAGCGGCTGTCCGCCCGTTCCGCCGACTATCGCACCCTGTCGGTCACCGATGCCGGCGGGCGCATCAGGTGCAGCGCCGACCCGGCGCGCATCGGCTCCTCCCTGACCTCCCAGCCGCATTTCCGCCGCGCGATGGCCCAGGGGCGTTTCGTGGTCGGCGAATGGACGATCACCCATTCCGGCGTCGCCGGCGGCGAGCTTCCGGTCGCGGTTCCCTACACCGATGCCGAGGGCAAGCGGGCCGGCGTGATCGCCCTGTCTCTCGACGTGCCGCGGCTGACCTCCATCTTCGCCACCCGCCCGATGCCGGAGAACACGGCCCTGACCGTCGCCGACCGGTCCGGCACCATCCTGGTCAAGCTGCCGGGTACCCAGGGCCGCGTCGGCGAGCGGCTGCCCGACAATTACCTGCCGCTGCTGTCGGCGACCGACATGGGTGTGACGATGCTGCCTGGACTGGACGGCGTCTCCCGCATCCTGGCCTTCTCCCCGCCCACCGCCGGAATCCGCGACCTGTTCATCAGCGTCGGCGTCGACCGCGGCGCCGCGATGGGGGCGGTGGACCGCGCCACCCGCGACGGGCTGCTGATGACCCTGTCGGGCTTCCTGGTCGCCGCCGCCGCCGCCTGGATCGGCGGCACCGTGTTCATCCGCCGCCCGGTCGACGCGCTGGTCTGCGCCGCCCGCGACTGGAGCGAGGGCAAGACCGCCACCCGCGTCAAGCTGTCCGACCGCTCGTCGGAGATCGGCCAGCTCGGCCATGCCTTCGACATGATGGCCGACCGGCTGGAAGCGCGCGAAGCGGCGCTGCGCCAGTCGGAAGGCCACATCCGCGCGGTTCTGGACGCGCTGCCGGCCTATGTCGGCGTGCTGACGCCGGACGGGGCGGTGGCCCAGGTCAACCGTGCCGCCGCCGATGCCGCCGGACTGCCCGCCGCCCGCATCGTCGGCCGCCCCTTCGACGAGATCTGCTGGCTGTCCTTCGACGACGCCGGGCGTGAACGGCTGCGCCAGGCGCTGGCGCTGGGCGCGCATGGCCGCTCCTCCCGCTTCGACTCCGGGCTGCGGCTGGGCGACGGGCGCGAGATGACCGTCGACGTCAACCTGACCCCGATGGTCGATGCCGACGGCCATGTCACCCACCTGATCGCGTCGGGCATCGACATCACCGAGCGCAAGCGCACCGAGGAGGCCCTGCGCGTCGCCGAGGAGCGCGTGCGCACCGGGCTGCGCAATTCGGGCGTGGCGGTGTTCAACCAGGACCGCGAGCTGCGCTACACCTGGTCCCATTCCGAATTGCTGGGCTTCTCGCCGGAGACGCTCAATGGCCGTACCGACGCCGACCTGTTCGACCATGGCGAGGAAGCCGACAACCTGATGGCGCTGAAGCGCCGCGTGATGGAAAGCGGCGTCGGCGCGCGGGAGGAGGTTCGCATCCGCTGCAAGGGCGAGGAGCGCTTCTTCGACCTGACCGTCGATCCGCTGCGCGATCCCTCCGGCCGGGTGGAGGGCGTCACCTGCGCCGCCGTCGAGGTCACCGACCGCAAGAAGGCCGAGGCCGAGCTGCACCGTGCGCGGGAGGAGGCCGACCAGGCCAACGAAGGCAAATCGAAGTTCCTGGCCGCCGCCAGCCACGACCTGCGCCAGCCGGTCCAGTCGCTCTATCTCTTCACCGCGGCGCTGAGCGACCGGCTGCAGGGGCACCCGGCGCTGCCGATCCTGGACAACATCCGCCAGGGGCTGGACACGCTGAAGAGCCTGCTGGACGGCCTGCTCGACATGTCGCGGCTGGAGTCCGGCAAGATCGTCGCCACTCCGGTCGAGGTGCGGCTGAACCAACTGCTCGGCCGGCTGGTCGCCGAATATGGCCCGCGCGCCGCCCAGAAGGGGCTGGAACTGCGCGCCGTGCCGACCCGTGCCTGGGTGCGCACCGACCCGGCCCATCTGGAGCGTATCCTGCGCAATCTGGTGGAAAACGCCCTGCGCTACACCACCGGCGGCAAGGTGCTGCTGGGCTGCCGCCGCACGCCGTCGGGCATGCGGGTGGAGGTCTGGGACACCGGCGCCGGCATCCCCGCCGACCGGCTGGAGGACATCTTCGAGGAGTTCACCCAGCTGGGCGAGCGCAGCGAGCGCGGCCTGGGCCTGGGGCTGGCCATCGTCAAGCGGCTGTCGCGGCTGCTCGGTCATCCGGTGACGGTGCGGTCGTGGGAGGGCAAGGGCTCGGTCTTCGCGGTGGAGCTGCCGCGGGTGATCCTGGGCAATGCCCGTCCCGCCAGCGGCACGGCCGCCGCCGCGGCGACGCTGGCCCGCCGCTCCGCCGCCGCCAACGATGCGGCCAATGCCGCCGCCAATGACCGCGGACAGGCGATCAGCGCCATCGCCAGCGCGTTCGGTGGCGGCAAGGGCAGGGGGGCGACGAATGGCGGTGGAGGCGACGTTGCGGTCAAGACGGCGGTCGCCGCGCCTGCCGTGGCCTCTTCGTCGATCCAATCACCCGCAGCGCCCGCTGCTCAGCGAGCGACGGCGGCCACACCGGGCCAGGGAGCGGATGCCAAGGGCATGGTGCTGGTGATCGACGACGAGGCGATCATCCTGCTCGGCCTGAAGGCGATCTTGGAAGGGTGGGGGTATGACGTGCTGACAGCCAAGTCGGGCGATCAGGCGCTGGAGCGGCTGCGCGCCGACGGACGCTGCCCGCAGATCGTGCTGGCCGACTACCAGCTCCAGCAGGGCCGCACCGGCCCGGAGGCGGTTGTCGCGGTGCAGGCCATGCTGGGCCGGACCGTTCCCGGCATCATCCTGACCGGCGACACCAGTTCCGAACGCCAGGAAGAGGCCGAACGCCGCGGCTTCCGCCTGCTGCACAAGCCGGTCTTCCCCAACGACCTCCGCCGCATGATGGCGAGCGCCGGGGCTGCGTGAGGGCACGCGGGCCAAAACAGGACACCAAGAAAAAGGGCCGCTCCCCACCGGGAAGCGGCCCTTTTCTTACTCAGCCCATGGCAGGCCTTACTTCGCCAGATTCCGCAGCACGAAGTTCAGCACGCCGCCATTCCTGTAATACTCCACCTCGTCCACCGTATCGATGCGCAGCAGGAGCGGATAGGTCTCCACCTTGCCGTCGGCGCGGGTCAGGGTCAGGGTGACGTCCTTGCGCGGGCGCAGGTCCTGTTCGATGCCGGCGATGTCGAAGGTCTCCGACCCGTCCATCTTCAGGTCGGCGCGGGTGATGCCGTCCTTGAACTGCAGCGGCAGGATGCCCATGCCGACGAGGTTGGAGCGGTGGATGCGCTCGAAGCTCTCGGCGATCACCGCGCGGATGCCCAGCAGCCGGGTGCCCTTCGCCGCCCAGTCGCGGCTCGACCCCGTTCCGTATTCCTTGCCGGCGACCACGACCAGCGGCACGCCTTCGTCGGCATAGCGCATGGCGGCGGTGTAGATCGGCAGCTGTTCGCCCGACGGATAGTGCTTGGTCTCGCCGCCTTCCACGCCGGGGATTAGTTCGTTGCGGATGCGGATGTTGGCGAAGGTGCCGCGCATCATGACTTCATGGTTGCCGCGGCGGGCACCGTAGCTGTTGAAGTCATTTGTCCGGACCTGATAGCTCAGCAGGTACTCGCCGGCCGGGCTGGTCCTCTTGATCGATCCGGCGGGAGAGATGTGGTCGGTGGTGATCGAATCGCCCAGCACCGCCAGCGCCCGCGCCCCCCGCACGTCCGACACCGGGTCCGGCGTCTTGGTCAGGCCACTGAAGAAGGGCGGCAGCTTCACGTAGGTGGAGCCCTCCTGCCACTGGTAGGTCTGGCCTTCGGCGGTGGCGATGGCCTGCCACTGCTCCGGGCCCTTGAACACGTCGGAATAGCGGCTGCGGAACATGTCCGCGGTCAGCGAGGCGTCGATGGCGTCCTGCACCTCGCGGTTGGTCGGCCAGATGTCCTTCAGGTAGACCGGGCCGTCGGTGCCCTCGCCGATCGGGTCCGTCGTCAGGTCGATGTTCAGGTTGCCGGCCAGCGCATAGGCGACGCACAGCGGCGGCGAGGCCAGATAGTTGGCGCGGGTGTGCGGGTTGACGCGCCCTTCGAAGTTGCGGTTGCCCGACAGCACGGCGCCGACCACGAGGTTGCCCTCCTCCACCGCCGCGGCGATTGGTTCCGGCAGCGGGCCGGAATTGCCGATGCAGGTGGTGCAGCCATAGCCGACGATGTTGAAGCCGATGCGGTCCAGATAGGGTTGCAGCCCGGCCTTGGCGAGATAGTCGGTGACCACCTGGGAACCCGGCGCCAGCGAGGTCTTGACCCAAGGCTTCTGCTTCAGCCCCTTTTCCACCGCCTTCTTGGCCAGCAGGCCGGCGGCGACCAGCACCGCCGGGTTGGAGGTGTTGGTGCAGGACGTGATGGCGGCGATGACGACGGCGCCCTGTTCCAGGCTGTAGTCGGCGCCCTTCACCGGAACCGCCTTCTTCGGATCGTCGGCCTTGTAGGCCTCGGTCATGTCCTTGGCGAAGCCCTGGGCGAGGCCCGACAGGGCGACACGGTCCTGCGGACGCTTCGGACCGGCCAGCGACGGCTCCACCGTGGCCATGTCCAGTTCCAGCACCTCGGTGAACACCGGATCGGGGCTGTCCGGCTCGCGCCACATGCCCTGGGCCTTGGCATAGGCCTCGACCAGCGCCACGCGGTCGGGATCGCGGCCGGTGAAGGTCAGGTAGCGGATGGTCTCGGCGTCGATGGGGAAGATGCCGCAGGTGGCGCCATATTCCGGCGCCATGTTGCCGATGGTGGCGCGGTCGGGCAGCGTCATGCTGTCCAGCCCCGGCCCGAAGAACTCCACGAACTTGCCGACCACGCCCTTCTTGCGCAGCATCTGGGTGACGGTCAGCACCAGATCGGTGGCGGTCATGCCCTCCTTCATCCGGCCGGTCAGCTTGAAGCCGACGACTTCCGGGATCAGCATGGAGATCGGCTGGCCCAGCATCGCGGCCTCCGCCTCGATGCCGCCGACGCCCCAGCCAAGAACAGACAGGCCGTTGACCATGGTGGTGTGGCTGTCGGTGCCGACCAGCGTGTCGGGATAGGCCACCGGCTTGCCGGACGGGTCATTGTCCGTCCACACCACCTGCGCCAGATATTCGGTGTTGACCTGATGGCAGATGCCGGTGCCCGGCGGCACCACGCGGAAATTGTCGAAGGCCTTCTGGCCCCAGCGAAGAAAGGCGTAGCGTTCCAGGTTGCGCTCGAATTCCAGTTCGACGTTCTTTTCGAAGGCGTCGTTGCCGCCGAAGTAATCGACCATCACCGAGTGGTCGATGACGAGGTCGACCGGAACCAGCGGGTTGATCTTCGCCGGATCGCCGCCCAGCGACGCCATCGCCTCGCGCATCGCCGCCAGATCGCAGACCGCCGGCACGCCGGTGAAGTCCTGCATCAGCACGCGCGCCGGACGATAGGCGATTTCACGGTCGGACCGCTTGTCGACCAGCCATTGGGCCACCGCCTTCACGTCGTCGACGGAGACGGTGCGCCCGTCCTCGAACCGCAGCAGGTTTTCCAGCAGCACCTTCATCGAGAACGGCAGCCGCGACAGATCGCCGAGACCCGCCTGTTCGGCGGCCTTCAGGCTGAAATAGTCGTAGCTCTTGCCGCCCGCGGTGAGCGAGCGGCGGGTCTTCAGCGAATCCTGACCGGTGAAGGTGGTCACGGGAAGCCTCCTTGGCTTTGGGTCGGGCGTGCGCCTTGGGCGGCGCTTGGGAGGGCGCTTCGATTACGGTCCGGCTGATGACGGTCAAGAGGACGCCAGAGATCGTCCAAAAGACTGGGGCGGCCGCAAGGGCGCCCGTGCGTCATGCAGGCAAGATGTAGGGCGTGGTCTGTACAGATCAAACGTCTGGCTCGAAGAAAGCGGGAGCATGGGCATGGTCGTGGGTGTGGTGCCGGACCTGTCGATCAGGACGGCCTGAAGGCAAAGCTCATCGAACGTCCTATGCGGTATCGATGGATGCTCTCTTTACTCATATGAACATTAGGGATGTCTGCTCGGAAGCGTTACGCCGGCTTCATCGCCACGTAACGGACGAAGCGCAGCCCGCTGCCCAGCACCCGCAGCCGCGCCCACCACAGGGCAAGCTCGCGCTTCAGCGCCGCCAGCACCGGGGCCGCCGGCGGTACGGCGTTGGCCAGCGTGTCTGCCAGCCTGCGCACACGGTCGATGATGTGGCGGCGGTGCAACTGGGTCAGATCCTCCGAAATGCGGAGGTCGAGGTTGCGTTGCGTCAACTCGTCGGCCATGCGGGTGGCGGTCCAGGGATAGACCTCCATCGGCTCCTCGTCCCGCCATGCGGTCCAGGCATCCCAGGAACCGGGAGCACCGTCGATCACGTAATCGAACAGGGCGACGCCGCCCTTGGGCTTCACGCACTCGCCGACCCGGTCCAGGAACAGTTCCTTGTCGCGAACCCGGTGGACGACGCGGTCGGCCATGACGAGGTCGAAGCTGCCGGCCTGATTGAAATGCTCCGGGTCGTAATGGGCGATCGGCGCCTTCTTCGACAGTCTCAGAGCCTTCGACCGGTCCATCGCCAGCTTCGCCAGCAACGGCGACGGCTCCAGCCCGGTCACCCAGGTGTCGCAACTCTCCACCAGGGCGCGGGCAGTCCCGCCGAGACCGGCCGACAGGTCCAGCACGCTCTTGGCGGGATTCAGCCCGAAGGAGCGGACGGAGTCGATCATCCACGCCGCCTCCTCCGGCCCGGTCATGTCCTGGCCCCAAAGAAGCTGTGCCCCCTCGCTGCGTGCGGGCGACCAGACGGGGTCGCCATGGCGGTCGAGTTGCATCAACGCCAGCCGGTCCAGTTCCGGATTGCCACCGGACGCCGGGCCGGGGGCAAGCGGATCGACCGCAGCGGGGAAGGGAGCGGAAAGACCGAACGCGGTGCCGACCGCATTGACCGGCCCGTGCTTGCGCTCATCCGTCAAGTTACGCAGGGCAGACCGGTTCGTAACGCGGGGCAACCGAGAGAGGTCATACCCTTCCCACCAGGCAACCAAACGGTTACGCCAGTCGGGATTTCGCCACCGCTCCAAATCCTGTGGACTGAACTGCGGAGCCACGTAGCTGCCCTTTCCAGGTCAATGGGCGGGTTGCCGCCCCACCCATTCGGAGTATGACCGCGACTTTTCCTGACACGATTTAGAAGTAAGTGCGGTCGATTTGTCTGTCAAGAAACCATTATTTAACGATTTGGACTTGGTTTCCGCCAATTGTTGGAAAATTTTATCATTTTTTGTCTGTGACCTGCCGCGGTGCAGCCATTGCGACCGCGGGGCCGTCTCCCTATACTCCGATCGCAACCGACGGAGGGGGCCTCGCGTGCCGATCGAAACCGGTGAGTCCACCGGCAATCCCTGGACCGTGCTGACCAGCACGACGAAGTACGAGAATGCCTGGATGGAGGTGGTCGAGCATAAGGTTCTGACCCCGAAGGGCGCTCCCGGCATCTACGGCGTCGTCCATCCCCGCAGCCTGGCCACCGGCGTGGTGCCGATCCACGACGACGGCACGGTGACCCTGGTCGGCCAGTATCGGTTCCCGCTGAAGCAATACAGCTGGGAAATTCCGGAAGGCGGCGGGCGCAAGGGGGTGGAACCGCAGGAATCGGCGGCGCGCGAATTGCGCGAGGAAACCGGCCTGACGGCGCGGCGCTGGATGCCGCTGATGAAGCTGCACCTGTCCAACTGCATCACCGACGAGGTCGCCCATACCTTCGTCGCCTGGGGTCTGGAGCAGGGCGAGTCCGCCCCCGACGAGACCGAGGTTCTGGCGGTCCGCCGCGTGCCCTTCCCCAAGGTGATCGACATGGTGCTGGCCGGCGCCATCACCGATGCCATGGCGGTCGCCAGCCTGCTGAAGCTGCGGGTTCTGGCGGCGGAAGAGGCGCTTCCCGAGGATCTGGCCGGCATTCTCCGCCTCTGACCTGCCTGCAAATCGGACATCAATGACCGTCATCTCCGGCCACGCCGTCGCCATCGACTTCGAAACCGCCAACGAGACCCGCACCAGCGCCTGCTCCATCGGCGTCGCCTGGATCGAGAACGGCCGCGTGACCGGGACGGAGGAGCATCTGATCCGCCCGCGCGAGTTGCGCTTCAACTCCTTCAACAGCGCCATCCACGGCATCCGCGAAGAGGACGTGGCCGGGGCGCCCGAATTCCCGGAGGTTTGGGCGGCCCTGCGCGAGCGGGTGCAGGGCCGGCTGATCCTGGCGCACAACGCCGCCTTCGACCTCAGCGTCTTGCGCCACACCCTGACCGACTACGGGCTCGACTGGCCCGCCTGCGACTATCTCTGCACGGTCGTGCTGGCGCGCCGTGCCTGGCCGGCGCTGACCGCGCACAGGCTGAACCACTTGGCCGATTTCCTGGGCATCGCGCTCGACCACCACCGTGCCGGCAGCGATGCCGAAGCCTGCGGCCGCATCGCGCTGGCTGCCACGCAGGAGATGGGGCTGCGCGGCTTCGGCGAAATCGAGCGCGCCGGCATCAGCCTGGGCCGCATCGCGCCCGGCGGTTACAGCCCCTGCAAGGGGGGCAAGGCGCAGCGTCGTCCGCGTGTGGTGGCATAAAGCCGAAGGGGCAAGCCCACGCTTTCCCGCCGCCGTCCCCTGCATTCAAATTCTTGCGATCGGATTCACGCTTCAAATCGATTCCGATTTTCCGCGATCCGATCTAGGCTCCCGCTCCATCGTATGGAGGAGGGGACCGCATGCTGTTCATGTTCCATTGCGTCGACAAGGCGGGTGCCGCCGATGTCCGCGCCGCCAACCGCGCCGAGCATCTGGCCTATCTGGAAGCCAACGCCGACCGTATCTTTGCCGCCGGTCCGCTGCTGTCGGACGACCAGAGCGGCATGGTCGGCAGCCTGCTGATCGTCGAGTGCGCCGATGCCGCGGCGGCGCAGGAGTTCGCCGCCGGCGATCCCTATGCCAAGGCCGGCCTGTTCGACAGCGTGACGATCCGGCCCTGGCGCCGCGTCTACCCCAAGGCCTGAGCGGGAGAGCGCCGGCTATGGCCTATTGGCTGCTGAAGTCCGAGCCGTTCAAATACTCGTGGGACCGCATGGTCGCCGACGGCCGGACCCATTGGGACGGGGTGCGCAATCACCAGGCGTCCAACAATCTGAAGGCGATGGAGGTGGGCGACCGCGCCTTCTTCTATCACTCCAACGAAGGGCTTGAGATCGTCGGCATCGTCGAAATCGTCCGCACCTATTATCCGGACCCGAGCGATGAGTCCGGCCGCTTCGGCATGGTCGACGTCGCCCCGGTGATGCCGGTGAAGACGCCCGTCACGCTGAAGCAGATCAAGGCCGATCCGCTGCTGCAGTCGATGGCGCTGGTCCGCCAGTCCCGCCTGTCGGTCTGCCCGGTCAGCGACGAGGAATGGGGGCGTGTGTGCGATCTGGCGGGGGTTGGGGTGCCGGCTTGAGGGGCTGCCGAATGCCCCCACCCTAACCCTCCCCCGCTCTCGGCGGACCGAAGGTCCGTCCGATGCGGGGGAGGAAATTGGACCTTTGTTGGCGTGCAGCGGCAGTCCCTCCCCCGCCCAGCGGGGGAGGTTAGGTGGGGGTCTAACGCCAACACGCCTTGCACTTAATGGAAAACCTACTCCGCCGCGTCCTGCATCGCCGCGTGGAAGTCGTTGGTCGCCTGCTTCATGCGCCGGGCGATGTCCGCCACGCCGGCGGCGGAATTCACGTTGAGGGGAGCGCCGAGCGCGCGCAGCGTGGCGTCGATGGCCATCAGGCTGGTGCGGTCGGCAAGACAGGCGAGGCGGTCGCTGCGGTCGCCGGTTTCGGGAAGATCATCCGCGTTCGTGGTGCTGGGCATTGCGATCCTTGCCGACGATGATCGTTACCGTGATGCAGCAACTCTATAGCTGCCACCCGGTTAAGGTCGGGTTAAGCAAGGGATCACCCGTTACAGGATGGTCATGACGCGTTTTGCACTGCGGCGCGGCGGATGGTCGCGGCAAAGGATCGACGCAATAGTCGCCGCCGCCCGGACCCGACCGGCGCCGGATCCTGCGTGCCCTGATTTGCTTGGGTATGCTTGAGGAAGAAACAGTCTCGCGCCGCAAAATCAGCGACACAATCCTCCTTTGGTCGGGGGGCCTGCGGGGGCCGATTTGCTTGTTAGTCCCGCAACATGTGTGGATAATGCCGCTCAATTCCGGGCGGCGGCCCGCCGCCCTGCAACATCTTCCGGCCAATTCGGAAGCACCACGGGGGAATCGCACTCATGACCGACAACAGCTTCTTTCCGGTGAAGCCCGAGATCGCGGCGACCGCCCACGTGAATGCGGAAGCCTATGCCCGCATGTACGAGCAGTCGGTCAAGGACCCCGAGGCCTTCTGGGGCGAGCAGGGCAAGCGGCTCGACTGGATCAAGCCCTACAGCAAGGTGAAGGACGTCAACTTCAACGACGACGTTCACATCCGCTGGTTCTACGACGGCACGCTGAACGTTTCGGCCAACTGCATCGACCGCCACCTGGCGACCCGCGGCGACCAGACCGCCATTCTGTTCGAAGGCGACGATCCCGGCGTTTCCAAGGCCGTCACCTACAAGGAACTGCACGAGAAGGTCAGCCGCCTCGCCAACGTCCTGAAGAAGAACGGCGTCAAGAAGGGCGACCGCGTCACCATCTACCTGCCGATGATCCCGGAGGCCGCCTATGCGATGCTGGCCTGCACCCGCATCGGCGCCGTGCACTCCATCGTCTTCGGCGGCTTCTCGCCCGACAGCCTGAAGGACCGCATCGTCGACTGCGACAGCCATTTCGTCATCACCTCCGACGAGGGTCTGCGCGGCGGCCGCAAGGTGCCGCTGAAGGCCAACGCGGACAAGGCGGTTGCCGGCGCGCCGATGGTCAAGCATGTGCTGGTCGTCAAGCACACCGGCGGCAACGTCGCTTGGACCGAGGGCCGCGACCTCTGGTATCATGAGGAGATGGAGACCGTCTCCGCCGACTGCCCGCCGGAGGAGATGAGCGCCGAGGATCCGCTGTTCATCCTCTACACCTCCGGTTCGACCGGCAAGCCGAAGGGCGTGCTGCACACCACCGGCGGCTATCTCGTCTATGCGTCGATGACCCACCAGTATGTCTTCGACTACAAGGACGGCGAGGTCTACTGGTGCACGGCGGACGTGGGTTGGGTCACCGGCCATAGCTACATCGTCTACGGCCCGCTCGCCAACGGCGCGACCACGCTGATGTTCGAAGGCATCCCGACCTATCCGGACTCCTCGCGCTTCTGGCAGGTCATCGACAAGCACAAGGTCAACATCTTCTACACCGCCCCCACCGCCATCCGCTCGCTGATGCGCGAGGGCGAGGGCCCGGTCAAGAAGACGTCGCGCGCCTCGCTCCGCGTCCTGGGTTCGGTCGGCGAGCCGATCAATCCGGAAGCCTGGCTGTGGTACTACAACGTGGTCGGCGACGCCCGCTGCCCGATCGTCGACACCTGGTGGCAGACGGAGACCGGCGGCATCCTGATCACGCCGCTGATCGGCGCCATCGGCCAGAAGCCGGGTTCGGCGACCAAGCCGTTCTTCGGTGTCCAGCCGGTCGTCGTCGACAACGAAGGCCAGATCCTGGACGGCGAGACCGAGGGCAACCTCTGCATTGCCGACGCATGGCCCGGCATGATGCGCACGGTGTTCGGCGACCACGAGCGTTTCGTCCAGACCTACTTCTCGACCTTCCCGGGCAAGTACTTCACCGGTGACGGCTGCCGCCGCGACGCCGACGGCTATTACTGGATCACCGGCCGCGTCGACGACGTCATCAACGTGTCCGGCCACCGCATGGGCACCGCAGAGGTCGAAAGCGCGCTGGTCGCCCACCCGAAGGTCGCCGAGGCCGCGGTCGTCGGCTATCCGCACGACCTGAAGGGCCAGGGCATCTACGCCTACGTCACGCTCAACGCCGGCGAGACCCCGACGGAAGAGCTGCGCAAGGAACTGGTCGCCTGGGTCCGCAAGGAGATCGGTCCGATCGCCTCGCCCGACCTGATCCAGTGGGCTCCGGGCCTGCCGAAGACCCGTTCGGGCAAGATCATGCGCCGCATCCTGCGCAAGATCGCCGCGAACGAGCATGACAGCCTGGGCGACACCTCGACGCTGGCCGATCCGGGCGTGGTGACCGACCTGATCGACAACCGCATGAACAACGCTTGATCTGCGGTTGATGGAAGAGGGGGCGCTCTGGTGGGGCGCCCCTTTTTCTTGGAATATCGGTGGCATTTTGCCCCCTCCCTAACCCTCCCCCGCCTTCGGCGGTGGAGGGGACTGCCGCCGCTTTTCCGTCAGGCCCCCTCTCCCGCGATAGCGGGGGAGGGATGGGGAGGGGGCATCGTCAGCCGACCACGCTACAACACCGAATCCCCTCAACGCTCCGGCAGCACCAACTGCGCGGCGGGGGAGATGGCGAAAGCCGTGGGGGAGGGATAGCGTTCGGCGATCCGCTTGCGCGCGTCCTCGGCATTTTCGGCGGCGACGGCGTAATGGCGCACGCCCGACCATGGGGCGGTGGCGTCCAGCGCCTCCACCGCGACATACCACAGCGGGCCGCCGGAACGGGCGACGCGGTCGACGGAGTAAAACTCCATCGGCGCGAGTGCGGCCTCGTCGGTCACGGCCGATTGCAGGGACAGGATCTCGCCCTCCACCTCCGCCACTTCGCGGCGCAGGCCGGCCAGCGTTTCCTCCGTCTCCGCCCGGCGGAGTGCGGCGAGCTTGGCGTAGTTGGCGTAGACGTCCAGCCGCTCCTTCAGCGCGGCCAGCTTCTGCGACTGGCGGCGGGCGCGGATGCCGAGGATCCGTTCTCCCACCACACCCGCGCCCAGGCTGGCGACCGCCCCCAGCACCCAAAGGATGGTCATGGCGCGGCGGCTCCCGCAACGGCGTCCTGCTCGGCATCCTCGCCGGAAACTGTCACGCCGACGCCTTCATGGAAAATGCTGCGGGTCAGCATCTGGGCGGCGGCGAAATCGGCAGCCCAAACCTGCGCCACATTCTCGAAACGCCAGATGGTGGGATGAACCACCGCCTTGGCGTCGGGTTGGGCGACGAAGCCCGGCGCCATCGCCAGCCGGAAGGCGAAGCACTTGCGCCCAGGCTCCGGCCGGCCGATCTCGTGGATGAAGAGGCGCGACGCCGCGGCTCGCTTGCCGCCGCGGCGGCTGAGGATCAGCTTGTCGGTCGACAGTTCGACCAGCTTGGCCTTCATTGCGCCGATGCCGGCCTGCATGGCCTCAAGCTCGTTGGCCTGACGTTCCAGCGCATCGCGCTCCCTGATCAGGGTCGCGCCGGCGCGGCGGATTTCCTGGTCGGTGCGTAGGATCAACCCGCGCCGGACCGCCAGGAACAGCAGGGTGGCGCCGATGCAGAACAGCGCCAGCAGCATTTCCGACGTCATACGGCCCGCTCCGCAAACCATCCGGCAAGTTGGGGGAGTTGTAGCGCAATCCGCACGGGCACGCATCACAAGCAAGTGCCCTGCGGTCATGAAAAACGGCGCCCCTGAAGGCGCCGCCTTTCGTCATTCCCGCGAGAAGGTGCTTACTTCCGCTCGGCGATGGCGGTCTGGGCGGCCTTCACCAGATCGGGACCGATCTGCTTGGACCACTTGTCGAAGACCGGCTGGGTGGCGGTCTGGAAGGCCTTCTGCTGCTCCGGCGTCAGGCGGACGACCTCGACGCCCTGGGCGGCGATGTCCTTCAGCAGGCTGTCGTCCTCGGCGGTGATGCCCTTGCGCGAGATCGCCACCTCTTCGGCCGCGGCCTGGACGGCGGCGGCGCGCACCGCTTCCTGGTCCTCCTTCGACCAGCTCGCCCACACCTCCTTGTTGACCACGAAGATCAACGGGTCGGCGACATAGCCCCACAGGGTCAGGTTCTTCTGGCCCAGCGTCGCCAGCTTGGCGGCGACGAAGATGGTCAGCGGGTTTTCCTGGCCGTCGACGGCGCCGGTGGACAGCGCGGGCTGTGCGTCGGCCCAACTCATCTGCGTCGGGTTGGCGCCCAGCGCCGTGAAGGTGTCGAGATAGAGCGGCGATCCGACGACGCGGATCTTCAGCCCCTTCAGGTCGGCCGGCGTGCGGATCGGGTGCTTGGAGTTGGAGATCTCGCGGAAGCCGTTCTCGCCCCAGGCTAGCGGCACCACGTCCTTGGTGGCGAGCAGGTCGAACAGCTTCTGGCCCACCTCGCCCTTGGTCAGGGCGTCCAGCGCCTTGTGGTCGGGCATCAGGAAGGGCAGGGAGAAGAGGTTCAGTTCCTTCACCTGCGGCGACCAGTTGATGGTGGAGCCGACCGCCATGTCGATGGTGCCCTGGCGGAGCGCGGTGAATTCCTTGGTCTGGTCGCCGTTCACCAGCGAGGTGCCGGGATACATCTTGATGTTGATGCGGCCGCCGGTCTTCTCCTTGACCAGTTCGGCCCAGCGGTCGCCGCCCACACCCCAGGGGAAAGGCTTGCCCAGAACGGTGGAAAGCTTGTACTCCGCCTTGTAGTCGGCAGCGTTCGCAGCACCGGCCAGAACGGCGGGAACCGTCAGCGCGGCCAGCGCGATGCCGGCGAGCAGAGCCTTCAGCGATTTCATGCTTGTTTCCTCCCAAGCGCCCTATACGAAAGATACGGACCGGGATCGTACAGATGCACGCAGGACTGTTCCACGGGCAATGTGACACGACCGTCCGCGGTCCGAACAATGCGGCCATGCGGCTCGGCCTGATGCTCGGTGCTTGCGTCTGGCTGGTTCTACCGGTGGCCGCCATTGCCCAGGGGTTGCCCAACCCGGCCATGCCGATGGGACCGAATCCCAGCGAATGCGAGATCCAGGCGGCGCTGCTCGGCACCACCGGCCCCAACTGTCCGCCGGTGACGATGCAGCGTCCCGCCGCCCCGCCGCCGGCAACCGCGGCCGCTCCCCCGGGACCGGTGGCGCTGCCGCCGCTGCCGGGACCGGCCGCGCTGCCGGCGCCGGAACTGCGCGCCGCCTTCCGGGTGGAGTTCGACTTCAACTCCGCCCGCATCAAGCCGGAGTCGCGGGCGATCCTGGACAAGGTGGCCGCGGTGATGGCGACGGCGGGGAACACGCGCTTCCGCATCGTCGGCCATACCGATGCCGTCGGCGGCGATGCGGCCAACCTCACCCTGTCCAGGCGGCGGGCGGCGGCGGTGGTCGAGTATCTGGGGGCGAACCACCAAATTCGCCGTGACCGGCTGGAGGCATCGGGCATGGGCGCGCGGGAACTGCTGCTGCCCGACGAGCCGAAGGCGGCGGCCAACCGGCGGGTGGAGATCGTCAATCTGGGCGGCTGATTTTTTTGGTCCTGCCGGGAACCTTCGGGGGCTTGCGGTGTTGCGCAGGAGCGCCGCCGACCCTTACACCTTCCTGACCGGGAGAGCCGATGCCCGACTTCACCCCCGTGCCCATCGAAAGCCGCCGCATCGCCGATGACGAGACCGGCAAGCCCGCGGTGTTCGGCGCCATCCTGTCCGGCCAGCCGCAGGAGATTCACCGCAACCTGTTCGACGGCGACTTTGGCCGCTTCAAGTCGGGGGTGTGGCAATGCACACCGGGCTTGGTGGCGATGAGGGACTGGCCGTATCACGAGTTCTGCGTCCTGCTGTCCGGCCGCGTCATCATCACGCCCGAAGGCGGAATGCCGAGAGAATACAAGGCCGGCGACGCGCTGGTGCTGCCGATGGGATTTACCGGCACCTGGGAGATCCTGGAGACGGTGCGCAAATACTATGCGGTCCAGGCGCGCCAGCCGCTGCTGCGGCGGGTGAAGGAGCGGGTGAAGGGCTTGTTGCGTCGGGGCGCCAAGGGCGGGCAGACGGGAGATGCGCAGGCCGGGGCCGCGTTCTGATACCTCGCCATCCGCCGGACGCCCGTGTTAGGGTCCGCCGCGCCGTCCGGCAGGGCGGTTCATGACGACTCTGATACCGGTGCTCCCCCATGACCCAGCCCCACCCGACCCAGATCCCCCGTACTCTGGCCGAGATCGCCGAAGCGCTGGGCGCGACGGTCGAAGGCGACGGCTCCATCCTGGTCCGCCGTGCCGTCCACCCGTCGGAGGCGGAAGGGCCGGAGGATCTGGCGCTTGCCATGGACAAGGACCTGCTGGCCCTGCTGCCCGGCAGCAAGGCGGTCGCCGCCGTGGTCGCCGAGGGGGTCGAGGTGCCGGACGGCATCGAGAACCGCATCGTGGTGAAGCGCCCGCGCTATGCCATGGCCGGGATGCTCGACATCTTCGAGAAGCCGGTCCATGCCGAGCCTGGGGTGTCGCCGCAGGCCTATGTCGCGCCCGACGCGGTCGTGGCGCCGGATGCCTCCATCGCCCCCTTCGCCTACATCGGCCCGCGCGCCCGCATCGGGGCCGGCGCCATCATCCTGCCGCACGTCACCGTCGGTGCCGACGCGGTGATCGGCGACGGCTGCCTGCTGCATCCCGGCGCCCGCATCGGCGAGCGGGTGGAAATGGGCGCGCGCTGCATCATCCATCCCAACGCCGCCGTCGGCAACGACGGCTTCAGCTTCGTCACTCCGGAGCCGGGCAGCGTCGAATCGGCCAAGACCACCGGCCGCGTCGTCGGCACCAACGTGCTGATCCGCCGGGTGAACTCCATCGGCACGGTGATCCTGGGCGACGATGTCGAGATCGGCGCCGGCGCCACCATCGACCGCGGCACCGTGACGGCCACCCGCATCGGCAACGGCACCAAGATCGACAACCTCGTCCAGATCGGCCACAACGTCCAGGTCGGCACCAACTGCATGCTGTGCGGCCATGTCGGCGTCGCCGGCAGCACGGTGATCGGCGACCGCGTGGTGCTGGCCGGCAAGGTGGGCGTGGCCGACCATGTGAAGATCGGCAGCGACGCGGTGGTGGCCGCCAATTCCGGCGTCGGCATGGACATCCCGCCGAAGTCGGTGTGGATGGGCTATCCCGCCGTGCCGCGCGCCCGCGCCTTCGAACAATACAAGGGCCTTGCCCGCCTGAAGCGCCTGTTCGCCGACGTCTCCGACCTGAAGAAGCGCCTGACCGCCATCGACGGCGGCCCGGTGAAGGTCGAGGCGGAGCCGTCGGAGCAGCAGGAATAAGCCGGGCGCCGGTCCGGATTGCCCCCTCCCTCCCCCGGCTTCGCCGCGGGTCCCTCCCTCCCCCGCCCTCGGTCGACCGCAGGTCGATCCGATCGCGGGAGAGGGGATGATGCGCAATACGGCGGCAGTTCCCTCTCCCTCGAAGAGGGGGAGGGTTAGGGAGGGGGCCTCAGCACTTCACCTCAAACGAACTTACGTCCCATGACCTCCGGCCAGAACCCCACGCGTGAGTCCATCCTAGGCGGCCCCGCCGTCATCCTGGTGCAGCCGCAACTCGGCGAGAACATCGGCGCCTGCGCACGCGCGATGCTGAATTGCGGGCTGACCGACCTGCGCCTCGTCAAGCCGCGCGACGGCTGGCCGAACCCGAAGGCGAGTGCCGCCGCATCGGGCGCCGACCTCGTCATCGACAACGCCAGGATCTTCGAGACGACGGCAGAGGCGGTCGCCGACCTCGAGGCGGTCTACGCCACCACCGTGCGCACCCGCGACATGATCCAGCGCTTCGTCACACCGCGCGTCGCGGCGGGCGAGATGCGGGAACGTTATGCCGCCGGGCAGAAGGTCGGCGTGATGTTCGGGCCGGAGCGCACCGGGCTGTTCAACGACGACCTGACCTTCGCCCAGACGCTGGTTACGGTGCCGCTGAACCCGGCCTTCTCCTCGCTCAACCTGGCGCAGGCGGTCCTGCTGATCGGCTACGAATGGTTCCAGGCCGGCGACCGCACGCCCGACCGCTTCCTGCACACCGGCCAGACCCGCCCGGCGACGATGGCGGAACGGGTGAATTTCTTCGAGCGTCTGGAGGCGGCGCTGGACCGCACCGGCTTCTTCACCAGCGAGGAAAAGCGCCCGTCGATGGTCCGCACCCTGCGCAACGCCTTCGAACGGATGGAGATGACCGAGCAGGAGGTGCGCACCTTCCACGGCGTCGTCACCGCCCTGGTGCAGGGCAGCCGCCGGAAAGGCGAGAGCCAGGACTGAATCACCGCTATAGTGGGCGTCCATGGACTATGCGTTGCAGAACATGGACGTCGGGCTGGTGCTGCTGGACAGCGCGCGGCGCGTGCTGACCCTCAATCCGGCGGCGGTGCGGCTGTTGGGGGAACGGGCGGCCGGGCTGGTCGGCGCCTATCTGCACGACCTGCACCCGCCCTCGCACCGGGCCAAGGTGGAACTGCTGCTGGCCGCGGCCGGCGATCCGGCCGCTCCGGCCTCCGCCTGTTCGATGATGGTGGCGCTGCCCGGCCGGGTTCTGGTGGTGAAGGCGACCGCGCTGGCGCCCGCCGCGACGGTGGCGGAGGGGAGTGCCGTCACCGCCCTGATGCTGATGGAGGCGGCGCGGCCCGTTCCGCTGCCGGCCATCGCCGATGCGCCGGTCGCTGCGGAGCAGGCTCCCGAACCGCTGGTCAAGCTGCCGGTGGAAAAGGGGCAGGGCATCGTCCTGCTCGACCCGGCGGATGCCGTCTACCTGCAGGCCGACGGCCATTACACCACCGTCCACACCGGCGACGGCGCCTTCTTCTGCGGCCTGCCCCTGTCGGAGTTGGAGGCTCGGCTCGATCCGCGGTCCTTCGTGCGCACCCACCGCGGCTACATCGTCAACCTGCGCCATGCCCGCGCGGTGGAGCGGCAGGACGGCCGCGCCGCCTTCGTCATGGCCGCCCCCGGCGCTCCCCGCGTGCCGGTCAGCCGCAACCGGGCCGACGCGCTGAAGAAGCGGCTGGCGCTTTAGGCGTCTCCGTTCACGCAGCGATTCCACCGTTCGCGCAGGCCGGATGCCGCTGGTGCTGCGCGGCTTGCGGGCAGGGTCGCGTTTGGCGAAGCATCGATGCCATGTTCCCCACCCCTGGCAACCGGCATGAGGAGGCCCCATCCCGTGGACAGCATTGACGCGCCCGACCGTTACGTCTCGTTCAAGGGAATCGATTGCGAGGGCAACAGCCGCCGCATCATCGAACGGCTGTACATGCACATCGACGATCCGGCCAAGACCAACGCCTTCTGGGAGCGGTTCCGCGCCAAGCTGGCGGTTGCCGAGGACCCGCTGAAGCGGCAGGCCGACGGGCTGTGCCTGCTCTGCTCCAACATCTATTACATCGCCGACCTGTTCGAAGAGCATGACGACGAGGAGGGGCTGGCGATGCTGCGCCGGCTGGAGGACGAGTGCTGTTGACCGGATCGCGGATCGGGCGGCGGCACGGTCACGGTCTGGCTGCCGGTTCCGGCTCCCGGTCCGCCGCGGCATAGGCCACCCGCCAGACCGTGCCGGAAGCGTCCTCGGCGATCAGCAGGGCGCCGTCGGCGGCGACCGCCAGCCCGCTCGGCCGGCCCCAGACCCGCGGGGTCTCGTCGCCGTCCGACCGGCTGTCGATGCGGAAGCCGGTGACGAAGGTCTCGTAGGTGCCGGTCGGGCGGTTCCTGTCGAAGGGGGCGGTGTCGAAGGGCACGAAGGCGATGGCGTATCCGGTGGGGCGGGACCGGTTCCACGACCCGCGCAGAGCCACGAAGGCGCCCATGCGGTAGCGCTCCGGAAAATGGGTGGCGTCGCCGAAGACCAGCCCGATCGGCGCGGAATGGGCTTGGAACAGCAGCCCCGGTACCAGCGCCGCCTTGACCAGGTCCGGCCGCCGCCCCGCCAGATCCGGCTGCGGGTTGGCGCCGATGTAGGAATAGGGCCAGCCATAAAAGCCGCCGGGGGTCACCGCGGTCAGGAAATCGGGAACCAGCTGGTCGCCCAGCCCGTCGCGCTCGTTCACCACGGCATAAAGGTCGCCGGTGCCCGGCTTGAAGGCAAGGCCGACCGGGTTGCGCAGCCCGCCGGCGAACAGGCGCTGGCCGCTGCCGTCGATGCGGAATTCCTGGATGGTGGCGCGCGGTTCCGGCTCCACCCCGATGTTCCCCTCCGACCCGATGCCGACGTAGAAATGCCGGCCGTCCGGCGCCACCACGACGGAGCGGGTGTTGTGGCCGCCGCGCTTACCGAAGGCGCCCTCCGGGGTCAGCCGCCGCCGCTCCCCCGCCTGTGCGGTCCCGGCCGTCCAGGGCAGCCGCCAGACCCCGTTCAGGTCGCCGGCCAGCACCGCCCCGTCATGGAAGGCGAGGCCGAAGGGATGGTCGAAGCCCTCGGCCCAGACCTGGGCCATCTCCGCATGGCCATCGCCATCGCCGTCGCGCAGCAGGGTCAGGGTGCCGGGTCGCTGCTGGGCCACCAGCACGTCGCCGTTGGGCAGGACCAGCAGGTTGCGCGCATTCTCCACCCCGTCGCGGAACAGGGTGACGGTGAAGCCGCGCGGTGCCCGCAGCGGCTGGTTTCCGGGCCGCGGCACCAGCACGGCCTCGTTGGCGACGGCAGGCGTGGCATAAGGCTTGGGCAGCGTTTCCATCCGCACATGCACCTCGGCGCCGACCGTCTGCATCGGGTCCGTCCGCACCGGCCCCGTCATCGACGCCTGGGCCAGCGCCGTCGCGGCCGGGATGGTGCAGACCGCCAGAGCCAGCAGGCCGGCGCCCAACAGGGTGGTTGGGAGAAACTTGGCAGTGACGAGGCGGCGGTCGGCCATCGATCGGGGCACTTTCAAACGGGGCGGGAGCGGAAACGGGCGGCATGACAAATATGGGGCACGATGCCGCCGGCCGCGTGCAAAGGCAGGCGGTGCAAGGGGGGCTGTACCGTCGGGGTCCCCCGCAAGCGCCGGATGTCCCCATCGTCACCGTTGCGCACATCAAGTTGCTTGCGGTCACGGAGCGCGCCAGACCATACTCCGACCGATCTAGGCGAAAAGGCTGGCGGCGGGCGCTGGTCGACGGCAGCAGTGCGGCGACGGTTCGGCAATGATGGACAGAAACGCGATCGACGCTGCGGCTCTTGCCCTGTCCCCCTCCCGCACCCGCCTTCTGCTTGCCGCCGCCTTTTCGCTGATCGCATTGCTGGGCATCGGATTCTGGGGCTATGTGGTCTGGGCCGACCGGACGGAGACGTTGCGCCATGCGCAGGAGCAGGCGCAGGCGTCGGCGCGGCTCATGCAGGAGCATGTGCGCCGGACGGTCGCGACCGCCGACCTCGCCATCCGGCGGGCCCAGGATCTCATAAGCCGTTACGGCATGCCGGGGCTGGACACCAACCGCGAGGCGTGGATCACCGTCCGCGACATGGTCGACGCCCTGCCGGAGATCGCGGCCCTGTGGGTCCATGGTCCCACCGGCGACACCGTCCAGTCCAGCCGGCAATTTCCGGTGCCGCGCGGCAATGCCGCCGACCGAACCTATTTCCAGGTCCACCGCGACGGCGCGGAATTCCATGTCGGCGAGCGGATCACCGGCAGGATGACCGGTTCCCAGTCCTTCACGGTCAGCCGGCCGGTCCTGCAGGACGGCCGCTTCCTGGGGGTCGTCCACGCCAACATCGACCTCGACTATTACCGCCAGCTGTACGAAAGCCTTGATCTCGGCGCCGGTTCGGCGGTCGCGGTCTACCGCACCGACGGCAAGCCGGTGCTGCGCTTCCCCGACAGCGAACCGCTGGACGGGCCGGACGGCAGGATCGTGTTGCGCCACGCCGCCGAAGCCGCCATGGAGACCTTCGACGTGGAAGGGCCGGTGCCGGGCGAGCGGCGCATCCTGTCCTACCAGCGGGTGCCGACCCTCCCGCTGGTCGTCTTCGTCGCCCTGTCGGAGCGGACGGAACTGGCGGCGTGGCGGGAGCGGGCGGTCCGTGGCGGCATGCTGGTCGGGCTGGCGGTGCTGGCCTGCGCCGGGCTGGCCTATGGTGCCCTGCGCAGCCTGGAGCGCGAGGTGGCCGGCCGCCGCCGGCTGGCCGACACCAATGCCGAACTCGACGCCAAGAAGCAGGAGCTGGAATCCGCCAACGAGGCCTTCGTCAGCGCCAACCGCCGCCTGAACCTGATCCTGCATTCCGCATCCGACAGCATCTGCGGCGTCGACCGCGAGGGGCGGATCACCTTCGCCAACCCCGCCACCTCGGTGCTGACCGGCTATCGCAACGAGGAGCTTCTGGGCGGCAACCTGCATGCGCTGATCCATTCCCGCCGCGCCGACGGCTCCCCATTCCCGGCGCTGGAGTGCCCGGTGACCGCGGTGCTGCTGAGCGGGGAAAGCCGGCGTGGGCTGGAGGACACCTACTGGACCAAGGCCGGAAAGCCCTTCCTGGTGGAATACACCGCCTCGCCCATGCTGGCCGACGGCAAGGTGGAGGGGGCGGTGGTGGTCTTCCACGAGATCGCCGAGCGCAAGCGGGCGGAGGCGGCGATGCAGCGCGCCCGGCTGGCGGCGGAGGCGGCGAGCCGCGCCAAGAGCGAGTTCCTGGCCAACATGAGCCACGAGATCCGCACGCCGATGAACGCGATCCTCGGGCTGATCCACCTGCTTCAGCAGACGGAGTTGACCGACCGTCAGGCGGACTACGTGCACAAGGTGCGGGTGTCGGCACAGTCGCTTCTGGGCATCCTGAACGACATCCTCGATTTCTCCAAGGTGGAGGCCGGCAAGCTGGATCTGGAGCGGGTCGATTTCCGCCTGGACGACCTGCTGCAGACGCTGGCGGTGATCGTCGGCTCCGCCGCGCAGGAAAAGGACATCGACGTCCTGTTCTCCGTGGCGCCGGACGTGCCGCTTGACCTGATCGGCGACCCGCTGCGCCTGCAGCAGATCCTGATCAACCTTGCCGGAAACGCCATCAAGTTCACCGAGGCCGGCGAGGTGGTGGTGGCGGTCAGGGTCCGCTCGCTGTCCAACGACCGCGCCGTGCTGGACTTCGCGGTGCGCGACACCGGCATCGGCATCGCGCCGGAGCAGCGCGAACGGCTGTTCCAGGCCTTCAGCCAGGGCGACAGTTCCACCACCCGGCGCTTCGGCGGCACCGGGCTGGGGTTGGCCATCTGCGCGCGGCTGGTCCGGCTGATGAACGGCGCCATGGAGGTGGAGAGCGAGCCCGGCAAGGGCAGCGTCTTCCGCTTCCATGCCGAGTTCGGGCTTCATGCCGGGAGCGGGGCGGCATTCGGGATCGCGGCCGGGCCGGCCGGACGGCTGCCGCGCCAGGTTCCGCGCGACCTGACGGTTCTGGTGGTGGACGACAACGCCACCGCGCGCGAGGTGCTGAGCGAGATCGCCGCCGCCTTCGGCTGGGCGGTGACCGCCTGCGCCGACGGACAGGCCGCCATCGACGAGCTGGAGCGGGCGGCGGCGGCCGGCGACCCCTATGACGTCGTGCTGATGGACTGGAAGATGCCGGGGATGGACGGGATCGAGGCGGCGCGCCGCATCCGTGCCGATGCCCGTGCCGGCACCCCGATGATCATCGTCATCAGCGGCTATGGCCGCGACCGGCTGGGCGCCCGTTTCGAAGAGACCGGAGCCGCCGGATTCCTGGTGAAGCCGGTCACCGCCTCCACCCTGCTCGACGCCGTCACCGTCGCCTATGCCCGGACGGAGCCGCCCGGCGAGGGCGTTCGCCTCCCCGCCGCCATTCCGGCCCCGGCTTTTCCCACGCTTCGATCCGAAGCGGCGGGCGGCGGGCGTGCGGATGGCGGGCTTTCCGGGGCGGCCTGGGATGCCAGCCGGGCGCTGCACGGCCGCCGGCTGCTGCTGGCCGACGACAATGCCATCAGCCAGCAGGTGGCGCGCGAGATCCTGGAGCGGGCGGGGGCGGCCGTCACCGTGGCCGCCACCGGGCGGCAGGCGGTGGACTGCGTGCGCGCGGCTGCCCAGCCCTTCGACGCCGTGCTGCTGGACGTGCAGATGCCGGACATGGACGGGTTCGCGGCGACCGCGGCGATCCGTGCGCTGCCGGGTGGGCGGCATCTGCCGATCATCGCGATGACCGCCAGCGCCTTGCCCGCCGACCGTCAGCGCTGCCTGGACAATGGAATGGACGCCCATGTGCCGAAGCCGCTCGACCTGCCGCAGCTGTTCGCCACGCTGGCCCGCTGGATCGGGCCGCCGCTGGTGGCGATCCGGCCCAGCACGCCCTGCGCCCCCGGTCCGATCCCCTCACGCGGCCAGACCATGCTGACCGCCGCGGCCTCTCCCGGCATCGCCACGCCGCCCGTGGCGGTGTCGGGTCGCTCGGCAGGGGACCTGCCAAGCGACCTGCCGGGAATCGATCTGGCCGACGCGCTCAACCGGCTTGGCGGCGATGCCGGGCTGTTCCGCCGCTTCATCGGCCAGTTCGCGTCAGGCTACGGCGATGTCGCCGACCGGATTTCGGCGGCGCTGGGTTCCGGCGACCTGACGACGGCCAAGGGCATCGCGCATGAACTGAAGAGCGTCGCCGGCAATGTCGGCGCCGTGCGCCTGTCCGCAGCCGCCGACGCGGTGCAGATCGCCGCGCAAAGGGGCGATGCCGCCGCGGCCGCCGCCCAGGTGCCGGTGCTGCACGCCGAATTGGCCCTGGTGCTGGAGAGCGCTGCCCTGCTGGCGGCGACGGCCGACGGTCGTGGGAACCCGGCAGGCAACGGCAACCCCGGCCGGTCGGCGGAAAACCGCAAGGAGTTGGCGGAGCGACTGCCGCAGTTCGCAACATTGTTACATGACAGCAACTTCGCAGCGGCGGAAGAGTTCGCTATGCTGGCACCGTTGCTGACGGATTCGGTCGAGCCCTCGACGATCAAGGGGCTGTCCGCCGCCATCGACGGTCTGGATTTCATCAAGGCGCTTGGGATCGTGCAGCGGATCGCGCGTGACCTTGGCCTCTCATTGCCGACGGTCTGAACGCGCCCATGGCCGAACCCCGCCCGAAGATATTGGTGGTGGACGATATTCCGTCCAACGTCCATGTGCTCAGCCGCATCCTGAAGGGCGACTACGACATCTATTTCGCCACCGACGGCGAAAAGGCGCTGGATCTGGTCCAGGCGCGGATGCCCGATCTTGTCCTGCTGGACATCATGATGCCGGGGATGGACGGCTTCGAGGTGTGCCGCCGCATCAAGGCCGACCCGGCCACCCACGACATCCCCGTCATCTTCATCTCCGCCAAAAGCGAGGTGGAGGACGAGACCCGTGGGCTGGAGGTCGGGGCCATCGACTTCATCACCAAGCCGATCAGCCCGCCCATCGTGAAGGCGCGGGTGCGCAACCACCTGCTGCTGAAACGCCAGACCGATCTGCTGCGCAGCCTGTCCTTCCTGGACGGGCTGACCGGCATCGCCAACCGCCGCCGCTTCGACGATGCGATGACCCGCGAATGGCGGCGCTGCGCCCGCTCGCACCTGCCGCTGTCGCTCATCATCCTCGATGTCGACCATTTCAAGGCCTACAACGACCAGTACGGCCATCAGGCCGGCGACGAATGCCTGCGCGTGGTGGCCGAGGTGCTGGCGGATCGGGCGAGGCGGCCGAGCGACCTCGTCGCCCGCTATGGCGGCGAGGAGTTCGTCTGCCTGCTGCCGGAGACCGACGGTCCCGGCGCCACCCGCGTCGCCGAAGGCTTCCGGGCCGGCGTGGCCGAACGGCGCATCCCGCACGCCCAGTCGCCCGTCGCCCCCTTCGTCACCATCAGCCTCGGCGTCGCCACCGTGATCCCGTCCGCCGACGGCAGTCCGGAGCGGCTGGCGGAGATGGCCGACCAGCTGCTCTATCGTGCCAAGCGCGCCGGCCGCAACCGCGTGCAGGACGCAACGGTGCCGGCGCTGTGACCGCCCCGCCGTCCGCCGCCCCGCCCGCTGCGCCCGCATTCCATGATGTCCGCGGCCGAGGCTTCTCCCGCCGCTCGACGCTGGACGCCGCATGGGACTGGATCGACGGTCGGGTCGTTCCGCCGTCCGCCCGGCCTCTGCCGCTGGCGGATTGCGGCGGTCTGGTGCTGGCCGAGGCGGTCGGAGCGGTGGGCGACTGGCCGCCGTCCGACCGGGCCGCGACGGACGGCTATGCCGTGGCGGCGGCCGATACGCTGGGTGCCGGCTCCTACAATCCGGTACCGCTGATGGGCGCGGTTGCGGTGGTGGCCGGCGATCCGCTGCCGCCGGGCTGCGACGCGGTGATCCCGTATGAAGCGGCGCAGGCCGCCGGCCCCTTCGTCGAGGCGGTCGATGCCGTGGCGCCCGGCAGCGGGGTGGAGCGCCGGGGCGCCTGGATGGCGGCCGGAGGCCCGCTGCTGCCGGCCGGCCGGCGCCTGCGCCCCGCCGATCTCGGCCTGCTCGCCGCCGCCGGGCACCGCATCCTGCCGGTCCTGCCGGCACCGCGGGTGCGAATCCTGCTCGCCGGCGGTCCCAAGGCCGGCGCGCCGGAGCAGTTGGGAGACATGCTGGCCGCGCTGGTCCGGCGCGACGGCGGCGATGTCGAGGCGGTCGTCCCGCTGCCCGCCGACATGGATGCGCTGGCTGACGCCTTCACCCAGGCCGGCGCCGACCTGATCCTGTCGGCCGGACGCACCGGAACCGGCCCGGACGATGCGGCGCCGCCCGCGCTGGCGAAGGCCGGCGGCCTCGACCTGCACGGCATCGCCATGCGGCCGGGGGGAAGTGCCGGGCTGGGAGCCGCAGGCGGCACCCCGGTCCTGCTGCTTCCGGGCGAGCCGATGGCGGCGCTGGCGGCTTACGAGCTGCTGGCCGGGCGCGCGGTGCGGCGTGCCGCCGGCTTGCCCGCCGGGCTGCCCCATGCCACCGTTCAGGCGGTGACCGCGCGCAAGCTGGTTTCGGAAATCGGCTGTCTCGACCTGCACCGGGTCCGGCTGGCCGACGATGGCCGTATCGAGCCGGTCGCCTCGCCCGGCTGGCCGGGATTGGCGGCGGCATCGCGGGCCGACGGCTTCGTCCTGATCGGGGCGGACAGCGAAGGCGTGCCGGACGGCGTCGCGGTTACCATGTATCGTTTCGCCTGATTTGACTCTGCAAGGGTTTGCCGCGTGCACAGTTCCGACCGCAGCCGCGAGGACATCCGCCGTTTCGTCGCCCAGGCCGCCCGCCAGGACCAGTTCCTGGAGGTGGTGAGCGGGGAAGAGGCGCGCGCCCGCTTCCACCGTCACCTCGATCTGTCTCCTCGCGGGGAGGAACGGGTGCCGCTGGCCGCATCCCTTGGCCGCGTGCTGTCCGCCGATGTGGTGGCGGATGTGGACGTGCCCGGCTTCGACCGTTCGGTGGTGGACGGCTTCGCCGTGCGTGCCGCCGATACGGTGGGCGCTGCGGAGGACAGCCCGGTCGCCCTGCGCCTGAACGACGAGGTGCTGGCCGCCGGCCATGCTCCCGAACTGACGGTGGAGCCCGGAACCGCCACGGTGATCGCCACCGGCGGCATGCTGCCGCGCGGCGCCGATGCGGTGGTGATGGTGGAGACGACGGAGGCGGTGGAGCGGCCGGACGGCCTGTTCGTCACGCTGACCCGGCCCGCCACCCCCGGCGCCTTCGTCGCCGCCGCCGGGTCCGACATCGGCCGTGGCGAGGTGGTCTTGCGCAAGGGGCAGGCGCTGACTTCGCGCGAGATCGGCGTGCTCGCCGCCATCGGGCTGGCCGAGGTCGCGGTGGTGCGCCGGCCGCGCGTCGCCATCCTGTCCACCGGCGACGAGATCGTGGCGCCCGGCCAGCCGATCCGAACCGGGGCCGTCTATGACAGCAACGGCGCCATCCTGGCCGCCGCGGTGACCGAGCTGGGAGCCGAGCCGGTGCCGCTGGGCATCGCCCCGGACGAGGACGAGGCGCTGGAGCGGCTGGTCGCCCAGGGGCTGCAATGCGATGCGCTGCTGCTGTCGGGCGGCACCTCGAAGGGGGCGGGCGACCGGTCCCACCGCATCGTGGCGCAGCTGTCCGATCCAGGCATCGTCGCCCATGGCGTGGCGCTGAAACCCGGCAAGCCGCTGTGCCTCGCGGTCACCGGCGGCAAGCCGGTGGTGATCCTGCCGGGCTTCCCGACCTCGGCCATGTTCACCTTCCACAGCTTCGTGGCGCCGGTGATCCGTGCCATGGCCGGCCTGCCGCCCGCGACGGCGGAGGAGGTGCCGGCCACCCTGCCGGTGCGGCTGGGGTCGGAGCGCGGGCGAACCGAATATGTCATGGTCTCGCTGGTCCATGGCGCCGATGGGGACGCGCTGGCGGCCTATCCGCTGTCCAAGGGATCGGGCGCCGTCACCGCCTTCAGCCATGCCGACGGCTTCCTCGCCATCGACGCCCAGGCCGAGGCGGTGGAAGCCGGGACGCCGGTCTCGGTCCAACTGCTCGGCCGTTCGGTGACGCCTGCCGACCTGATCGTGGTGGGCAGCCAATGCATCGGCCTCAACGCCGTGCTCGGCGGCCTGATCGGCGAGGGGATGACGGTGAAGGCGCTGAATGTCGGCTCGATGGGCGGGCTGGCGGCGGCGCGGCGCGGCGAGTGCGACATCGCGCCGGTCCATCTGATGGATCCCGCCACCGGCACCTACAACACGCCCTTCCTGGCGCCGGGGCTGGAACTCGTCACCGGCTACCGCCGGATGCAGGGCATCGTCTTCCGCCGCGGCGACCCGCGCTTCGAGGGCAAGTCGGCGGCAGAGGCGGTGGCGGCGGTGGCGGGCTTGCCCGACTGCATCCTGATCAACCGCAATGCCGGCAGCGGCACCCGCATCCTGACCGACCGGCTGCTGGGCGCGGCGCGGCCGACCGGCTACTGGACACAGGCCAAGTCGCACAATGCCGTCGCCGTCGCGGTGGCGCAGAACCGCGCCGACTGGGGTGTCGCCATCGAGACGGCTGCGACCCTGTACGGGCTGGGCTTCCTGCCGCTGCAGGAGGAGCATTACGACTTCATCGTCCCCGCCGCCCGCCGCGACCGTCCGGCGGTCCGCCGCTTCGTCGAGGCGCTGGAGACGCCGGAGGTGGCGGAGGCCCTGCGCGCCATGGGGTTCATGCGATAGGGTTCGACCAGTTCTTCCGCCAAATCCGAACAAAATGCCGCAGGTCAGGATTTTTCGTGATCCGACGGCCGGGCGGTTGCGTACCGACGGTCACGATGCGACATACAGCCCGGCGTCACGGCCGGTGGCGTGGGGGGCCGGTGCAGGAGACCTGAAAAGGTGCCTGGAAAGGGGAGGGTGCCGCGAATTCCGGGAATGGGTGCCATCCCCGGCTTGTGCGGCGGCCGATGTTCCCCTTGAATGGGTCCATGCAGGACCAGCACACCCCCGCGGCCGACATGGCCCCCAGCCTGGAAGACCTGCTCGTCGCCGTCGGGCGCGAGCGGGACCGTCAGGCGTTCGGGGTCCTGTTCGGCCACTTCGCGCCACGGCTGAAGACGTATCTGCGCCGGTTGGGATGCGATTCCGCCGCCGCGGAAGAACTCGTTCAGGAGGTCATGCTGTTGGTCTGGCGTCGTGCCGAAACCTATGATCCGATCCATGCCTCGGCCGGCACCTGGGTGTTCACCATCGCGCGCAACAAGCGAATCGACGTGTTGCGCCGTGAACAGCGGCCGGAGATCGATCCAGACGATCCGGCCCTGGTCCCCGAACCCCAGGAGGCCGCCGACCGGCGGATCGAGGCGAAGGAGAGCAGCGGCCGCCTGCGCGCCGCGCTGAAGGACCTGCCGCCCGAACAGGCCGAACTGCTGCGCATGGCCTATTTCGAGGACAAGCCGCACAGCGTCATCTCCGCGGAGCACGGCATCCCGCTGGGCACCGTGAAATCGCGGCTGCGTCTGGCGATGGAACGCCTGCGCCGGTCGCTGAGGGATGTGGGATGAGGCATTTCCGATGATTCGGCCCAGCCACCATCCGGGCGATACCCTGCTGATCGACTATGCCGGCGGCGCCCTGTGCGAAGGCGCGTCGCTCGCGGTGGCGACCCATCTGGCCTTCTGTCCCGCCTGCCGCCACGAGGTGGCGGAGATGGAGGCGATCGGCGGCGTCCTGCTCGACGAATTGGAGCCGGAACCGCTGTCCAGCGGCTGCCTGGAAGCGCTGATGGCCCGCCTGGACCATGAGCGGCCGGCGCCCTGCCGTCCTGCTCCGAAGCCGCCGGCCGAGCAGTCGCGCTATCCGGAGCCGCTGCGCAGCTACCTGCGCGGCCGTCTCGACCGTGATGGCCGGATCGGGGAGGGCGGTTGGCGCTTTCTGCAGCCGGGCATGCGCTGCATGGATCTGCTGTCCGGTCCGAACGGGACGACCCGGCTGATCCGCATGAAGGGCGGCGTCGGCGTGCCCAAGCACACCCATGGCGGCATCGAACTGACCGTGGTGCTGGAGGGCGGCTTCTCCGACGAGTTCGGCGCCTTCCTGCCCGGCGACCTCGCCATCGGCGACCCGTCGCTGGTCCACCGGCCGGTGTCGGACCCGGAGGGCTGCCTGTGCCTCGCCACCACCATCGGCGGCCTGAGGCTGACCGGTCCGGTGGGGCGGCTGTTCAACCGCTTCATCAAGTTCTGAAGCGGGGACCGGCCTGAGGGCTGGCCCTACCGCGCGCAGTCCGCCAGCCCGTCCCGGCGCACCACCGCCATCCGCCGCTCGATTACCCCCGCCCGCCTGACGACATAGGGGCCGGGGCGGGTGGGCGACCAGTTGCGCGGGCTGGGCAGCACCACGGCCAGCAGCGCCGCCTCGCGCCGGGTCAGCGCCGCGGCGGACTTGCCGAAATGGTGCCGCGCCGCGGCCTCCGCGCCATAGACGCCGTCGTCCCACTCCACGATGTTCAGATAGACCTCCAGGATGCGGCGCTTGGTCCACAGCCCTTCCATCAGAAGGGTGAACCAGGCCTCCGCCCCCTTGCGGGTCCAACTGCGGTCGGGCCAGAGGAAGGCATTCTTGGCGGTCTGCTGGCTGATGGTGCTGCCGCCGCGCAGGCGCTTGCCCTCCTCGTTGTCCTCGAAGGCGCCCTCGATGGCGGCCCAGTCGAAGCCGCCATGGCCGCAGAAATTGCTGTCCTCCGACGCGATCACCGCCTCCACCAGCGCTGGCGAGATGCGTTCCAGCGGCTCCCAGTCGCGCGACAGGCCGGAACCGCCCAGCGCCCGGATCAGCATCAGCGGCGTCGCCGGCGGCGGCACGATCCGGTAGAGCGCCGCCCACAGGATGGTGAAGGCCACCAGACCCGCCACCCCGATCAGCGCCCAGCGCAGCAGCTTCCGCATAAAGTCCCGTCTCCGCTCGGCTCCCCCGGACTTCCCTCAATGGGGGTGAAGCGGCGGCCCGTCAACATCCGGCACTCGCTTTGCGGCATGCCGCCGCCATATAGTGCCGCCGATGGACCTGACCGCCGATCCCACCCCGCTCCACAGTCTCGACGACGCGCCCGCCATGGTGGCCGGCGCGCGCCGCGTCGTGTCGCTGACGCTCGACGGCGAGGTGGAGGAACTGTCGCTGGCCGCCGCCGCATCGAAGGTGCGCCGCCAGCCGCCGCTGGTCTGCCATGCCCGCGCCTTCGCCCGCCGATTGGGGATCGACGGCTTCCCGGCCTTCGACGTGCTGGAGCTGTTCGCCTTCGTCCACCCCGCCCGTTTCTGCGTCCCCACCCCGCGCGGCATCGCCGAGGCGCTGGATCTGCCCACCCCCGACGGGCACGAGGCTGAGGCGCTGGCCCTGCAGCGCGCCGTGCGCCGCCTGCTGGGCGATCTCGGCGCCCCCTTGACTCCTGGGGCGCGCGAGGAGTCCTCCGACCCCGTCGCATTCGCCTGGGAGATGGGGCGTGCCGGCTGGCCCTGGGCCCCGGCGGTGCTGGCGGCACTCGGCAAGCCGGAAGGGCCGGAGAAGGGTGCCGCCCGCTCGGGCCTGCGCGTCTGGACCCGCATCAAGGAGTGGGAGGAGGGTGCGCCGCCGCCGCCGCCCGCCCAGAACCCGGTCGATCCGGATGAGGCGCGCCGCCGCCTCGCCGCCATGCTGTCGGCCAACGTGCTGGGCAAGGTGGCGGAGCCGCGGCCGCAGCAGGCCGATTACTCCAGCGCGGTGTCCGCCGCCTTCGCCCCGCGCCAGTTGCCCGACACGCCCAATGTCGTCTTGGCGGAGGCCGGGACCGGCGTCGGCAAGACGCTGGGCTACCTCGCGCCGGCCACCGTGTGGGCTGAGAAGAATGGCGGGACGGTGTGGATTTCCACCTACACCCGCAACCTCCAGCACCAGATCGACGGGGAAATGGACCGGCTCTATGCCGACCCCGCGACCAAGGCGCGCAAGGTGGTGTTGCGCAAGGGGCGCGAGAACTACCTGTGCCTGCTGAATTTGGAAGAGGCGGTGCGCGCCATGCCCTTCCAGCCGCACAACGCCATCGGCGTCGGGCTGATGGCGCGCTGGGCGGCGGCGACGCGCGACGGCGACATGACCGGCGGCGACTTCCCCGGCTGGCTGGTCGACATCGCCGGGCGCGGCCCGACTATGGGGCTGGCCGACCGCCGCGGCGAATGCATCTACTCCGCCTGCGACCATTACGCCCGCTGCTACATCGAGAAGAGCGTGCGCCGGGCGCGGCGCGCCGACATCGTCATCGCCAACCACGCGCTGGTGATGGTGCAGGCGGCGCTTGGCGGCGGCGAGGAGCCGACGCTGCCCAGCCGCTATGTCTTTGACGAGGGGCACCATGTCTTCGACGCCGCCGACAGCGCCTTCGCCGGCCACCTGACCTGCCGCGAGACGCAGGAGCTGAGACGCTGGCTGCTCGGTGCCGAGGAAACCGGACGCAGCCGCGCCCGTGGCCTGAAGCGCCGGCTGGAGGATATCGTCGCCGGCGACGAGGAGGCGCTGCGCCACCTCGACGACATCCTGATGGGCGCCCGCGTCCTGCCCGGCGACGGCTGGTCGGCGCGTCTGGCCGCCGACAACCCGCAGGGGCCGACCGAGCGTTTCCTGCTGCTGGCCCGCCAGCAGGTCTACGCCCGCACCGCCGGGCAGGGCGGCCCCTACAGCCTGGAGGCGGACAAGGCCTATCCGGTCGATGGCCTGCTGGAGGCGGCGGCGGAGTTGGAGCAGGCGCTGGTCCGCCTGTCCGAACCGGTGGAGGCGCTGGCCCGCCGGCTGGGGCAGCGTCTTGAGGACGAGAGCGCCGAACTGGATTCCGACCAGCGCCGCCGCATCGACGCGCTGTCGCGCAGCCTCCACCGCCGCGGCACCCTGACGGTGGAGGCCTGGCGCGCCATGCTGCGCACCCTGCCGACCGAGACGCCGTCGCACTTCGTCGACTGGTTCGCGGTGGAGCGGATCGACGGCCGCGACGTCGATGTCGGGCTGTACCGCCACTGGGTCGATCCGACGGTTCCCTTCGCCGAGGCGCTGGCCGGTCCCGCCCATGGGCTGGTGGTGACCAGCGCCACGCTGACCGACGGCACCGGCGATGTCGGGCAGGACTGGCGCGCGGCGGAGGACCGCTGCGGCGCCAGCCACCTGCCGGCCCCGGCGATCCGCGCCCAGGTCCCTTCGCCCTTCGACTATCCGAACCGCACCCGCGTCTTCGTGGTCAACGACGTGCGCAAGGACGATCTCGGTCAGGTGTCGGCGGCCTACAAATCGCTGTTCCTGGCGGCGGGCGGCGGCGGGCTCGGCCTGTTCACCGCGATCAGCCGCCTGCGCGCCGTGCGCGACCGCATCGCCGAGCCGCTGGATCAGGTCGGCATCCCGCTCTACGCCCAGCATGTCGATCCATTGGACGTGTCCACCCTGATCGACATCTTCCGCAACGAGGAGCATGCCTGCCTGCTCGGCACCGACGCGGTGCGCGACGGGGTGGACGTGCCCGGCCGCTCGCTGCGGCTCATCGTCTTCGACCGCGTTCCCTGGCCGCGTCCCGACATCCTCCACCGTGCCCGCCGCGAGGCCTTCGGCCGCCGCCGCTACGAGGACATGATCACGCGGCTGCGCCTTAAGCAGGCCTTCGGCCGTCTGGTCCGCCGCGCCGACGACACCGGCGTCTTCGTCCTGCTCGACTCCATGATGCCGAGCCGGCTGGCCGGCGCCTTCCCGGAGGGGGTGGAGATGCGGCGTGTGGGGCTGAAGCAGGCGGTGGAGGAGACGGCGGAGTTCCTGAGGGGCTGGTGAGGGTCAGTCCGCCGAGGGGGCAGGGGAGGGTGCAGGGCCATCCCCGGCCATGGCTTCCAACAGTTTCGGCGGAGGCGGCGCGGCGTCGGCGGGGAAACGGACGGCGATGTCGGCGAGCGGAGCCGGACGGCCCAGCAGATAACCCTGCATCAGGTCGCAGCCCTTCGATTGCAGGAAGCGGAACTGCTCCTCCGTCTCAACACCTTCGGCGATGGTCTCCAGGCCAAGGCCGTGGGCCATCATGATGATGGTTTCGACCAGCCGGGCCGCCGCCGCCCCGTCGGTGGCGCTGGAGACGAAGCAGCGGTCGATCTTCAGCATGTCGAAGGGATAGCGCTGCAGATAGCTCAAGCTGGAATATCCGGTACCGAAATCGTCGATCGACAGGCGGATGCCGTGGCCGCACAGCCGGTGCAGCGCGTCGGTCACCTCCGGGGCCTCGTCCATCAGGACGCCTTCGGTGATTTCCAGCTCCAGGCGGCCCGGCGGCAGGCCGTGGGCGACGAGCGCCTCCATCACCCGGATGACGAAGGACGGGTCGCGCAGTTGCCGGGGCGAGACGTTGACGGCGACCCGCGGTGCGGATTCCTCCCTGCCGAACAGGCCGGCGGTTTCGCGGATCGCGGTCTCGATCACCCAGTTGCCGATCTCGCCGATCAACCCGACCTCTTCCGCCACGCCGATGAAATGTCCCGGCGCCACCAGCGTGCCGTCGGATTGGCGCCAGCGCAGCAGCGCTTCCAGGGCGACGGGCCGGCGGCTCTCCGCCTCGGCGATCGGTTGGTAGTGGAGCACGAATTCGGAGTGCAGGACGGCGAGCCTCAGGCGGCTTTCCAACATGATCCGCCGCTGGACCCGCTCGTTGATTTCGGCCGTGAAGAACTCGTATCGGTTCCGTCCGCGCTCCTTCGCCCGGTAGAGGGCGAGGTCGGCATTGCGCAGCAGCTCCGGCGAGTCGCTGCCGTCCGACGGGTAGAGCGCGATGCCGATGCTGGCCGTCACGAAATGATCGTGGCCGCAGATCCGGAAGGGCGGGGCGAAGGCCTCCAGCACCCGTTCCGCCACCCCGCGCGCCGAGACGTTGCCGGCGATGCAGGGCAGCACGATCAGGAACTCGTCCCCGCCCATGCGGGCCAGCGTGTCGCCCTGCCTGATCGACGTCGACAGGCGGTTCGCGGCCTCCCGCAGCAGCGTGTCGCCCGCCTCGTGGCCCAGCGTGTCGTTGACGTTCTTGAAGTTGTCGAGGTCGATGAACAGGAGCGCCGATGGCAGCTGGTTGCGCCGGGAGCTCAGGATCGCCTGTTCAAGCCGGTCGCGGGTCAGCAGGCGGTTGGCCAGCCCGGTCAGCTCGTCAAAATGCGCCTGCCGGTACAGCTGCTCCTCATAGCTGCGGCGCAGGGCGATGTCGTTCTCCAGCGCGGCGTTCGCCCCGGCCAGTTCGCAGTTGGCGGCATAGAGGTCGCCGGCCAGATCGTTGAGGGACCGGATCAGCTGGTCCAGCTCGTCGGGCCGCCTCCGCTTCGGCCGGTCCAGGGTGAGCAGCGGCGGCGAGGACCGGCGGTCGTGCAGGCGCAGGCTGGCCGCGATCGAAATCAGGTGGCGCGTCACCAGCCGGTGGCAGATGAACAGGATGAATCCGGACACCAGGAAGGTCTTGATGCCCTGGCTGATCAGGATCACCTCCGCCGTGGTCAGCAGGCGGTGGTAGACGTCGTCCAGCGTCGCTTCCACCCGCAGCGTGCCCAGCGTCAGGGTCTTTCCTTCCGCCATGCGGGTCAGCGGCATTTCGGCAGACAGGCCGGGGCGCTGCTGCGGTGTGCCGACGGTGAGAACCAGGGGGGTCTTCGCGGTCGCCCTGTCCTCCCTCACCTCCGCCATGCGCATGTCCGGCAGTCGCACGATGCCGTTCAGCAGAAGGCGCAGCTGGTCATGGTCGACCACCCACAGGCTGTTGCTCATGCTGGGAACCGTGCTGACCCGTATCTCGTCGAACCGCTCCTCGATCCCGCGCACCTCCCGGCGGAAATCGAAATAAAGCTGGAGCGCGGTGGAAACCAGCGTGACGAGCGTGCTGAACAGCAGGATCCACAACAGCAGGCTGACGGCGATCCCGCCGCCGCCCGGCCATGGGATGGAACTGCGCCGCTCCGGGGCGGGCGGGTTTCCTTCGTTTTCCGGCGGGATCGCCGCTGCCCGACCTGGAAGGCCGCCGTCAGACATGAGCGGGCTCCGCGATGCTTGCGGGTGGCACGGCAGTCCGGGACCGGCGGACGCGAGCTGTCGGCGGTCCTGCGGCCGCTTCGGGGAATCGATGGTCCATGGCGTGCCGCATCGCTTCCGCTCCGCTCCATCCGGGCTGGCGCCCGGCTGCCGATCCCGGTGCCCGCGTCAATTCCGCGCGTTATTTTCCAACCGGGCTTCCTGCATTCTCCGATATGCATTCTCGCTGTCGCCACGCGACTGAGCAAGAGTTTCATGCAAACGTTACATTTCGCTTTATTGGATGCGGCAGGGGCCGGTCATCCCGGTGCCTTATCCCTGCCGATCATTTTCTTGCGCTGCATCATCCCGCAGGGGCGTAGACTGCGAGCAGCGCCGACAGCGTCACCACGCTGAACACCGTGGACACCAGGATGGCCGAGGACGTGCGCTCCACATAGGTCTGGTACTGGGTCGCCACCACGAAGGTCAGGGCGCCGGTCGGCAGTGCCGCCAGGATCACGGCGCTGCCGGTCCAGAAGGGGTCCATCGGGAACAGGGTCTGCGTCAGCACCCAGGCCAGCGCCGGATGCACCAGCAGCTTAAGCGCGCTGATCCACCCGGCCTCCGCCAGCCCCGCGGTCAGCCGCTGCGAGGCCAGGAACAGGCCGATGGCGAACAGGGCGCAGGGGCCGGCGGGGGCTCCCATCAATTCGCAGAAGGTGGCGATCGGCTTGGGCACCGCCACGCCGGGCAGCAGCGCCGACCAGGCGAGGCCGGCGGCGGTGGACAGGATCAGCGGGTTCTTCGCCAGCGCGCGCCCGACGTCGCGCAGCGCCTTGCCCACCCCGTTGCCGTGGCTGTTGGCGAACTCCATCCAGACCACGGCGATGCCGACCATGATGGCGCTCATGATGACGGTCGCCAGGATGGTGGGCGCCAGATGGTCCGGGCCGAAGGCGGCCAGGAACAGCGGGATGCCCATGTAGCCGGTGTTGGAGAAGGCGGCGTTCAGCCCCTGCATGCACTGGATCTGCGTGCGTTCCCGCCGCAGGAGCCGGCCGATGACCGCCCCCAGCGCATAGACCAGCAGCATCGATCCCAGGAAGGCGCCGATGAAGGGGCCGTTGAAGATCTCCGGGATCGACCGCCGCGCCGTGCCCAGGAACAGCACCGGCGGCAGCGCCATCCAGTAGACGAACTTGTTGAGCGCCTCCGACGAAGCCGCACCCAGCAGCTTCGACTTTCCGGACAGGAAACCGGCCAGGATGATGGCGAATACGGGAAAAGCGACATTGAGGACGACGTTCATGATGCGCGACAATAGGGGGAGCCAACCGTCGCGTCGAGCGACCGACCCCTCCGCCCCGAGCATGGCACCCTTGACGCCGTACAGGCGGCGTCGGACGCCGGGCTTGACGCGGGTGGAGCGGCGTTCGAGATTGCCGCCCGGACACGCGACCGCTCCCCGAGGGAGACCGCCTCATGAGAAAGCCGACAGACGCAATGATCGACCACCACAGCGCCCTCATCTACGTCATGGTCCTGGTATCCGCCTGCGACGGCGACATGACCGACGCGGAACTGGAGGCCATCGGCGAGAATGAGCGCTACCTGCCGATCTTCAAGGATTACAGCGGCGATCAGGTGATGGCCGCCACCCGCGAATGCACCGCCATGCTGACCGACAATGACGGGCTGGACACCGTGCTGACCATTGTCGAGCAGGCGCTGCCGGCCAAGCTGCGCGAGACCGCCTATGCGGTTGCCTGCGACATCGCCGCCGCCGATCCCAAGGCCTCGCAGGAGGAGCTGCGCATGCTGGAGCTGATTCGCCACCGGCTTGGGGTGGACCGGCTGTGCGCCGCCGCCATCGAACGCGGCGCCCGCGCCCGCCACATGCGCCTGTGATCCTGCCGGCCTTCTTCTGAAAGCCCGGAATTTTACCGAAAGCCCGGATTCTACCGAAAGCCTGGACATGAGCGAAGAGACCACCCGCCCCGACCTTTCCGGCCAGCGCATCGGCTTCATCGGGCTTGGCCTGATGGGCAAGCCGATGGCCCGCGCCCTGGCCCGCGCCGGTGTGGAGCCGGTGGTGACCAGCCGCAGCCCCGGCCCGGTCGCCGAACTGGCGGCGGAGGGCATGATCGCCGCCACCGGTCCGGCCGCGGTCGCCGGACAGGCCGGGATCATCATCCTGATGCTGACCGACACGGCTGCGGTGGAGACGGTGGCCGACGCGCTGCTTCCGGTCCTGCGCCCCGGTCAGCTGGTGATCGACATGGGCACCACCGCCGTCGCCGCCACCCGTGCGCTCGCCGAGCGGGCTGCCGCCGCCGGCGCGGACTGGCTCGACGCTCCCGTTTCCGGCGGCACGGTGGCGGCGGAGGCCGCGGCACTGACCATCATGGCCGGCGGTTCCGACGCCGCCTTCGCCCGTGCCCTGCCGGTGCTGCAGGCGATGGGCCGCCGCATCACCCATGTCGGGGCCAGCGGCGCCGGACAAATCGCCAAATCGGCCAATCAGGTCATCGTCGCCCTGACCATCGGCGCCGTGGCGGAGGCGCTGGCCCTGGCGCGTGCGGCCGGCGCCGATCCGGCGAAGGTGCGGGACGCCATCCGCGGCGGCTTCGCCGAATCCCGCATCCTCGACCTGCATGGCGGCCGCATGGTCAGCGGCGACTTCACGCCGGGCGGCCGCGTCACCACCCAGGTCAAGGATCTGCGGCAGGCGGAGGAACTGGCCCAGCAGTCCGGCATCGACCTTCCGACGCTGGGCCTGTCGTTGGAACTGTTCGAGATGCTGGTCGAACAGGGAGACGGCGCGCTGGACCATTCCGCGCTCTATCGCCTGTTCGCGCGCTGAAAGACCCCTTCGAGCCCCGACTATGGTTGTATGCGTCAACACCTCGCATTGCCTTAAGCAATAATCCTGATCCATACCGGTCTGCGGTGTTGCAGTTCTGTGACGCCGCGGCGGGGGATGGCAATGTCGTTGCGCATGATTCTGGTTGGGGTTCTCGCGTCGCTCGGCTTGATGCTGGGCTTCGAGGCGTTGAACGGCATCACCACGCTGGAAACCGCCAATGGGCGGATGAAGTCGGTCTATGAGGACCGGGTGGTGCCGCTGCGGGACCTGAAGATCGTCTCCGACGCCTATGCGGTGATGATCGTCGACACCTCGCACAAGGTCCGCGGCGGGGCTATGCCCTGGACCGACGGCGCCGCTTCCGTGCGCAAGGCCCTGACTACGGTGCGCGAGCGCTGGCAGGCCTACACCTCCACCTCGCTGACGGCGGAAGAGGCCCGGATGGTGGCGGAGACGCGGGCGGCGATGGAGCGGGCCGACGCCGGCGTCGCCACGCTGCTGCGCGTTCTGGACGGCGGCGACAAGGCGGGGCTGGAAGCCTTCATCGCCCGCGACCTGTACCCCACCATCGACCCGGTGACGGAGCATGTCAGCGGCTTGATCGACCTTCAGGTCCGCGTCGCCGGCAACGACTTCGCCGGCTCCCAGCAGTCCTACGAGCGCGAGCGCCGCGGCTCCTGGATGCTGCTTGCCGGCGCGGCCCTGCTGCTTGCGGTCGGGATCGCCATCGTGATCCGCCGGGTGATCGCACCGCTGACGGCGATGACCGCCGCCATGGCCCGGCTGGCCGGTGGCGACGTGACCGTGACGGTTCCTGCGACCGACCGCGGCGACGAGATCGGCCGGATGGCCCGCGCCGTGGCCGTGTTCAAGGACAATGCCATCGAAAAGCAGCGCATGGAGGCGGAGCAGGATCGGCAGAAACAGAACATGGAGGCCGAACGGCGCCGCATGATGGCCGAGTTGGCCGACCGGTTCGAACAGGCGGTTCGCGGCGTGGTCGCCCAGGTCAGCGGCGCCGCCGGGCAACTCACCGCCAACGCGCGGTCGCTGTCGACGCTGGCGGAGCAGAGCCGCTCGCAGGCCGCGGCGGTGGCGGGGGCCAGCGAGCAGACCTCCGCCAACGTGCAGACCGTCGCCGCCTCGGCCGAGGAAATGGCCGCCTCAATCGGGGAGATCACCCGGCAGGTCAGCGACACGGCGGCCGTCGCGCGCCACGCCGCCGAACGGGCCGGCCGCACCGATGCCACCATCCGCCAGCTGGCCGACCATGCCAAGGCCATCGGCGACGTCGTGCAACTGATCAACGCCATCGCCGCCCAGACCAACCTGCTGGCGCTGAACGCCACCATCGAAGCGGCGCGCGCTGGCGAGGCCGGCAAGGGCTTTGCGGTGGTGGCCGGCGAAGTGAAGAACCTCGCCAACCAGACGGCCAAGGCAACCGAGGAGATCGCGAGCCAGATCGGCAGCATGCAGGGCGTGACCGGCGAAGCGGTGGACGCCATCACCGAGATCGGCCGGACCATCGACGACATCAACCGCATCGCCGCCTCCGTCGCCGCGTCGATCGACCAGCAGGATGCCGCCGCGCGCGAGATCGCCCGCAACGTCCAGCAGGCCGCGGTGGGAACGGAAGAGATTTCCTCCAACATCGTGGTGGTGCGTCAGGCGGCCGACGACACCGGCAGCGCCGCCCGCGACGTGCTGGGTGCGGCCGATATCCTGTCCGCCGACGCCGACCGGCTGTCGACGGAGGTGGAGCGTTTCATCCGGCAGGTGCGGACCGCCTGACCGGTCACTCCGCTCCGGCCGGCATGTTCCGGTCGCCAATCCCTTCCGTTGCGGCAAAGGGGCGGTTTTCGCAAGTTTCTTCTCAAAACGGTTGAGCGCAGGCGCCGCATCGTCCATTCTCCCGGCTTTCCACGGGGCGGCGGACCTTCTGCCGTTCCACCGGCTTAAGACGGGTCAGGCGGCGATGACGGGCGAACGCATCTATCTTTACGACACCACGCTGCGCGACGGGGCGCAGACCCAGGACGTGGATTTCTCGGTCGCCGACAAGATTGCGATTGCCAAGGACCTCGACCGGCTGGGCATCGACTATGTCGAAGGCGGCTGGCCCGGCGCCAACCCGACCGACGACCAGTTCTTCGCCGAGGCGCCGGAGCTGACCCGCGCCACCTTCACCGCCTTCGGCATGACCCGCCGCCCCGGCCGCAGCGCCGCCAACGACCCGCAGCTGACCGCGTTGGTGCAGTCGCGCGCCAAGGCGGTCTGCATGGTCGGCAAGACCTGGGACTTCCATGTCGACGTCGCGCTGAACATCCCGCGCGAGGAGAACCTCGACCTGATCCGCGACAGCATCGCCGCGCTGCATGCCGCCAAGGGCGAGGCGCTGTTCGATGCCGAGCATTTCTTCGACGGCTACAAGCGCAACCCGGCCTATGCCGTCTCCTGCATCAAGGCGGCGTATGAGGCCGGCGCGCGCTGGATCGTGCTGTGCGACACCAATGGCGGCACCCTGCCGCACGAGATCGACGCCATCGTGCGCGAGGTGGTGGAGACGCACGGCATCCCCGGCGACCGCCTGGGCATCCACTGCCACAACGACACCGAAAATGCCGTCGCCAACTCGCTGGCGGCGGTGCGGGCCGGCGCGCGGATGGTCCAGGGCACCACCAACGGCCTGGGCGAGCGTTGCGGCAACGCCAACCTCGTCTCGCTGATCCCGACGCTGATGCTGAAGCTGGGCTACGAGACCGGCATCCGGCGCGAGGATTTGCATCTCCTGACCCAGTTGAGCCGTGCCTTCGACGACCGGCTGAACCGCGCGCCCAACCGCCATGCGCCCTATGTCGGCGCCAGCGCCTTCGCCCATAAGGGCGGGCTGCATGTCTCGGCGGTGGAGAAGGACCCGTCCTCCTACGAGCATGTGGCGCCCGAGGCCATCGGCAACCGCCGCCAGATCGTGATGTCGGACCAGGCCGGCCGCTCCAACCTGATCGTGCGGCTGCGCGACATCGGCATGGCGGTGGATGCGAAGGACGACCGGCTGGCCGGCCTGCTCGATCTGGTGAAGCAGCGCGATAGCGAGGGCTACGCCTATGACACGGCGGAGGCCAGCTTCGAACTGCTGGTCCGGCGCGAGCTGGGCGAGGTGCCGCGCTTCTTCGAGCTTCTGCGCTTCCACGTCACCGACGAGCGCCGCTACAACGCGGTCGGCAAGCTGGTGGTGGAATCGGAAGCGGTGGTGCGCGTGCGCGTCGGTGACGCCATCCGGCTGGAGGTGGCGGACGGCAACGGTCCGGTCCATGCGCTGGACGTCGCCATGCGCAAGGCGCTGGAGCCTGTCTATCCGGCGCTGGCCCAGGTCAGCCTGTCCGACTACCGCGTCCGCATCCTGGCCGCCAAGGACGGCACCGGCGCCATGCCGCGCGTGCTGATCCGCAGCGCCCGGACCGACGGCAGCGAATGGTCGACGCTGGGTGTCTCCACCAACATCATCGAAGCCTCGATGGAAGCGCTGGTGGACAGCTACACCTACGCCCTGATGAAGAGCGAGGCGAAGCCGGTCTGAGGGGGAGCCACGCGGCACCTTCCCACAATGGCGATGTTCTGATAGCAACGGCGGTTTCGGGGCGCTCGCATTCACGCGGGGACTGCTCCGGTCACCGGCGCCCGTATTGCCGCGGGTCCGCTCTCGGAGGATCATCGCCATGCTCTGGCTCGCCGCCTATATCGGCAGCATTCTTGCCATCAACTTCGCCTTCAGCCTGTTTCCGCACCTGGATCTGGTCTGGTCCTGCTGGGCCGGGCTGATCTTCATCCTGCGCGACATGGTTCAGGTGCGCTTCGGCCATTGGGCGCTCGCCGCCATGCTGGGCGGCACCGTGCTGTCCTATCTGCTGACCGATCCCTTCGTCGCCACCGCCAGCGTCCTCGCCTTCGCGGTGTCGGAGATGATCGACTGGGCGGTCTTCACCATCACCCGCCGCCCGTTGCGCGACCGTCTGTGGATCAGCGCCGCCCTGTCGGTGCCGGTCGACACCGCCATTTTCTTCGGCATGCTGGACATCTGGGATCCCACCGTGTGGGCAGCCAGCCTCGCGTCGAAGCTGGTGGGCGTGTCGGCGGTGTGGCTGCTGATGCGCACGCGGGAAGGGCGGATGGCCGTAGCGGCCTGAGCGCCGGCCGGAGGACTCAAGTGGGGGGCGTCCGCTCCAGGGCGGCGTCCCCACCTCCACCGAATCTTAACCGCGGCGGCGGTAGACTCCTCCATGCCCCTGCCCGGCCCGGAGGAGGCCGACCATGGCCACGCACCGCACGCTGCACGGAACGCCGTACCCGGCCCCGCCTCCCAATCCGCTGAAGCCGGATCCGCTGGATGCGCTTGCCCCGCAGCATGCGCCCCATTCCGAACCTGCCCATCCCACCCGCACGCTGATCGTCGTCCTGATCGCCCTGATGACCCTGGCGGGGTTGGCCTATGGCGGCGGCATCGCGGTGGACCGCATCGTGGAACAGCGGCGGATCGAGGCGCGCATGGGGCCGAAGCCCAATCTTGCGCAGCTGCCGGCGATGGAGGTTCCGCTGGGGGGATTGCGCGCGGTGGAAATGCAGGTCTCGCTGGTGCTGGCGCCTAAGGTGCAGGCCGACCGCGTCCTGCGCTACCAGGACCGCATCGCCGACCGGCTGTTCCAGACCGTCAGCCAGGCCGGTGCCGAAACCCTGACCGGCACCGGTTCCGCCGACTTCCTGAAACAGAGCATAAGGGACGCCGTGAACCGCGAGGCCGGGACCGGCCTGATCAGCGACATCTACATCGAACGCATGGTCGTCAAGTGAACGACGCGGGGCTCGTTCGGCGATGCCCCTTGTCTTGTGCGGCGCAATAGCTTATGTAGGGCGTCTTGATCGCTGGAGGCTCGCGCGTCTCTTGAGCGAGACGCGCTGTGATTGCGCAACGGCGAACGCCCCCAAGGTTCTGGGGCGCACTGGCCGCTGCATCGGATAGACGCCTCTCCCTCTATCGACCTCCTCCCGGCGAGTCCGCCGGTATGTCCCACGCCCGCCATCGGGGCGCGCGGGGCCGTGCCGTGTTGCTTTGAGAAGGTTGTTACGACTTGACGTTTTCCGAACTCGGCCTGCACCCGCTCGTCCTGAAGGCCCTCGAGGCGTTCGAATACACCGTTCCCACCCCGGTCCAGCTCGCCGCCATTCCGCCGGCGCTCCAGGGCCGCGACATCCTCGCCACCGCCGAGACCGGCACCGGCAAGACCGCCGCCTTCATGCTGCCGGCGCTGACCCGCACCGCCGAACTGCCGCTGAACGGCGCCGCCACCCCGCGCGTGCTGGTTCTGGCCCCGACCCGCGAGCTGGCCAAGCAGGTCACCGACGCCGCCCGCAAATACGCGAAGTTCATGAAGCTGAACATCGTGGACGTGGTCGGCGGCATGCCCTACCGCGAGCAGCTGCGCCTGCTGTCGCGCCCGGTCGACGTTCTCGTCTGCACCCCGGGCCGCCTGCTTGACCATGTCGCCCGCCGCCGCATCGCGCTGGACGAGGTCGAGGTGCTGATCCTCGACGAGGCCGACCGCATGCTGGACATGGGCTTCCTCGACGATGTCGAGACCATTGCCAAGTGCTGCCCGCCGACGCGCCAGACCCTGCTGTTCACCGCCACGCTGGACCGCCGCATGGCGCAGCTGGCCGGCAACCTGCTGCGCAACCCGGAGCGCGTGGCCGTCGAGAGCCAGGCGACCGCGATCAACGTCGAACAGCGTCTGCACCATGCCGACGACCTCGACCACAAGCGCCGCCTGCTGCAGCATTTCGCCGCCCAGGAAGAGGTCGGCAAGGCGATCATCTTCGCCGCCACCAAGCGTGATGCCGACACGCTGGCCGAGGAGCTGAGCGCCGCCGGCCATGCCGCCGCCGCCCTGCACGGCGACATGGACCAGACCAAGCGCAACCGCACGCTCCAGCGTCTGCGCACCGGTCAGGTCCGCCTGCTGGTCGCCACCGACGTCGCCGCCCGCGGCATCGACGTGCGCGACATCACCCACGTCATCAACTTCGACCTGCCGCGCTCGGCGGAGGACTATGTCCACCGCATCGGCCGCACCGGCCGCGCCGGCGCCTCGGGCGTTGCGATCTCCTTCGCCGCCCGCGCCGACCGCGAGACCCTGGTCCGCATCGAGCGCTACACGAAGGCGACGCTCGAGGTGCATGTGGTGCCCGGCTTGGAGCCGACGCGCCCCTTCACCACCGGCGGCGCCGGCCGTCCGGCCGGTCGCGGCGGCCGTCCGGGTGGCGGCGCCGGCAAGCCGTGGCACCGCAACGGCGAGTCCAAGGGTCCGCACGCCCCGCGCGGCCCGCGTCCGGACTATGCCCGCAACGACAACCACCGCGGCGATGCCCGTCCGGACCATGCCCATGCCCGCCGTGAAGCCCACGGCAACGGCAAGCCGGCTGCCCGTGCGAAGAGCTGGTAAGCAGCAGCGTCTCTGACGCTTCTGGCCCTCGAATGAAAACGCCCCCCTGTCGGCCTCGCGGTCGGCAGGGGGGCGTTTTCATTTCAGGCCCGCTCTTTCAGATGCGCCTTACTGAAACGCGATCTTCGCGTTGTCGCCGGGGTCCGGCGACTGGCCGGTCAGCTTCGCCTTCACATAGCCATAGGCATAGACCATGGTGCTCGACGGGCTGTCCCAGTATTCGGCCTGATCGACCGACACCTTCAGCAGGGCGACCTCCGGATCATCCGGACCCTGGGGGAACCAGGTGCTCATGATGTCGCGCCACAGGAAGCGGATCTTGTCGCGATCGCGCACGACCTCGGCGATGCCGGACACGGACACGTAATCCTGCTTGTCCGGGTTGGAGTAGGCGAGGTTGACGCGCCAATGGCGGTCGATCTCCGCCACCTTTTCGGAATGGGCGCGGGTGAAGAACCACAAGGTGCCGTCTTCGAACCCCGCATGGGACAGAGTCGCCATCGGACGGGAGTTCAGCCGGCCGTTGTCGTCCAGCGTCGTCATCATCGCGACCTGGACGCCCTTCATCATCTCCCAGAGCTTCTTGACTTCACCCTGGTCAGGGCTGTGGCCGGCGGTGGTGCTATGGACCATGGTCTGCCTCTCGTTCGGTAGCCCAGCGGAGACAGGGGAACGCCTTTCGTGGTCAGAAGGTTCCGGGTTGAGCGTTCACTCCCCCGACCGACCAGGATCCTGTCCCGGCGTGGTAGTGGTCGATCCGGCTCAGCGACCAGGGGTCGATCCGCAGCCGCAACGCCGCCTCCGGCGTCAGATCCAGCGCCAGCGCCAACGCGCCGCGGATGGTTCCGGCATGGATCACCGCAACCACGTCGCGTCCGACATGAATGTCGGTCAGCCGCCGCAGCGCCGCCGCCGTGCGGTCCATCACCGCGGCGAAGCTCTCGCCGCCGGGCGGCGCGTGGCGTGCCGGGTCGCGCCAGAAGCGCGCCGCCGCCTCGGCATCGCGCATCGCCGCGGTGTCGTGGCTGATGCCCTCCCACGCGCCGAAATCCTGCTCCGCCAGCGCCGGCTCCACCACCGCGGTGTCGGCAAGGCGGGGATTGCGGGTCCACAGCGCCTGGGCGGTCTGCCGGCTGCGGCGGAGCGGGCTGGTCAGCCACAGGGCGTCGGCGGGCAGACCGGCCGCCAGCGCCGCCGCAGCCGCGCGGTTGCCGATATCGGCCTCGCGGTCGCTCGACCCGCAGATGACGTTGTCGGGGTTGTGGACGGGCGCATGGCGGATCAGCCACCAGCGGGTGACGGTCAGGGGGGTGAGGCTCACCGCGTTCATGCCGCTGCTCCAATGAGGGCGGACCCCAGGAAGGAGGAAAGGGTCAGCAGTACCGCGGCCTCCGCCACCTGCTGGGACGCGCCTAAGACGTCGCCGGTCTGTCCGCCGAGATGGCGTCGGGCGAGGGCGCCCACCGCGGCCACCCCCAGGAGGGATGCCGCCATCGCCGGCAGGGCCAGCCCGCCGAGAGCCACCGCCGCAATCGCGATGCCGAAGACGAGCGCCAGCAGCACCGTCGCCATCGCCGGCCGTCCCTGTGCCGCCGCCAGCCCGTCACGCCGCGCCGGGGAGAGGACGCGCGCCATCGCCGCCAGCCCGCAACGCGACAGGGCGCCCGCAGCCACCAGCGCCGCGACCGCCGCGGGCACCGGCAGGGCCGCCAGCGCCGCCGCACGGATGCCGACCGAGAAGACCAGCGCCAGCACGCCATAGCTGCCGACCCGGCTGTCGCGCATGATCTCAAGCTTGCGTGCCAGATCGCGTCCGCCGCCGAATCCGTCGGCGACGTCGGCCGCGCCGTCCTCGTGCAGCCCGCCGGTCAGCCGGACCGTCGCCGCCAAGGCCAGCAGTGCCCCCGCCAGCGGCGGCAGGTTCAGCAGTGCCGCAAGCGCGAACACGGCACCGCCGGCCAGCCCCACCAGCGCCCCCACCAGCGGAAACCACCCCATCGCCCGCGCCGCAGCACCGTCCGCCAGTGGTCCGTCGAGTGGGCCAATGGGTGGGAAGGGCAGGCGGGTCAGGAACACCAGGGCCAGTGCGGCGTCCTGGGTCCAGCGCGGGGGAGGGGTGGGGGCGGTGGTCGCGTCACGCATGATCGGCATCGACTACGCCCAAGCGGCGTTCGGTGCAACCCTGCTCGGCGGACTGCTTTGGCCCGCGTTCCTGCCGGTCCGATTCCTTGACCAAAACACTTGGTCCGCCTACTTTGTCCGTTTGAACTCCCCCTATCATCATCGAGCACCCATGGCCCGTCTTCCGATCCTCGTCGCCCCGCATCCGATCCTGAAGCGCAAGGCGCAACCCGTCGCCGAAGTGGATGCGCGCGTCGTCAAGCTGATGGACGACATGGTGGAGACCATGTACGACGCCAACGGCATCGGTCTGGCCGCCCCGCAGGTCGGCGTGCTCGACCGCGTCATCGTCGTCGACGTCCATGAAAAGGGCGAGCCGGCGAACCCGATCCGCCTCGCCAACCCGGAAATCGTCTGGTCGTCGGACGAAAAGGCGATCTGCGAGGAGGGCTGCCTGTCGGTGCCGGAGCAGTATGCCGAGGTCACCCGTCCCCAGCGCATCCGCGTCCGCTATCTGGACGAAAAGAACCAGCAGCAGGAGATCGAGGCCGACGGGATGCTCGCCACCTGCATCCAGCATGAGATCGACCATCTGAACGGCGTTCTGTTCGTCGATTACCTGTCGATGCTGAAGCGGAACATCCTGCTGAAGAAGGTTCAGAAGATGCAGAAGGCGACGGCCTGACCCGCCCAAAAACAGATCGGCGATTTGATTCGATGACCCCGCTCCGTCTCGTCTTCATGGGCACGCCGGACTTCGCCGTGCCCAGCCTTGCCGCGCTGATCGAGGCGGGGCATCAGGTCGTCTGCGCCTACAGCCAGCCGCCGCGACCAGCCGGCCGCGGCCAGCAGGTGCAGAAATCGCCAGTCCACCGCTTCGCCGAGGAGCACGGCATCCCCGTGCGCACGCCCAAGAGCCTGCGCAATGCCGAGGCTCAGGCCGAGTTCGCCGACCTCAAGGCCGACGCCGCTGTGGTCGCCGCCTATGGCCTGATCCTGCCGCAGCCGATTTTGGATGCGCCGCGGCTGGGTTGCGTCAACGTGCATGGCTCGCTGCTGCCGCGCTGGCGCGGGGCGGCGCCGATCCAGCGTTCCATCCTGGCCGGCGATGCCGAGACCGGGATCACCATCATGCAGATGGACATCGGGCTCGACACCGGCGCCATGCTGTCGAAAGAAGCGGTGGCGATCACCCCCGCCACCACCGCCAGCAGCCTGCATGACGAGCTGGCGGCGCTCGGCGCCCGCATGATCGCTCCGGCGCTGGAAGGTCTGGCCGCCGGAACGCTCGCCGCCGTGCCGCAGCCCGAAGAGGGCGTCACCTACGCCGCCAAGCTGACGCGCGAGGATGGCCGGCTCGACTGGACCCAGCCCGCCGCTTACGTCGAGCGGCAGGTCCGCGCGCTGACGCCTTGGCCGGGCTGCTGGTTCGATGTCGCCAATGGGGCGGCGAACGGCGAGCGGATCAAGGTGCTGTCCGCCGAGCCGGCCTCCGGCAAGGGCACGCCCGGCACGCTGCTGGACGACCGGCTGACGGTCGCCTGCGCAGATGGCGCGGTGCGGTTGGTCAAGGTGCAGCGTCCCGGCAAGGCGCCGGTGGACGGCGCGGCCTTCCTGCGCGGCTTCGCGCTGGCGGTCGGGCAGCCGGTCTCCGCCCCCATATCTGCCGAAACCGTCGCGGACTGACCGCCGTGCAGCGCTGGAAACTGACCGTCGAGTATGACGGCCGTCCCTTCGTCGGCTGGCAGCGCCAGGACAACGGCCCCTCCGTCCAGCAGAGCCTGGAGGAGGCGGTTCAGCGCCTGTCGGGCGAGGTGGTGCGGGTCCATGGCTCCGGCCGCACCGATGCAGGGGTGCATGCGCTGGGGCAGGTCTGCCATTTCGACTTGGAAAAGCCCTTCACCGGCCTGAAGCTGCGCGATGCCCTGAACTTCCACCTGAAGCCGGCCCCCATCGCGGTGCTGGAGGTGGAGGCGGTGAACGAGGACTTCCACGCCCGCCTGACCTCGACCGGCCGCGCCTATGTCTACCGCATCGTCAACCGCCGTGCGCCGCTGGCCCTCGACGCCGGCCGTGCGTGGCACGTCACCCGCCCGCTGGATGCCGAAGCGATGCACGAGGCGGCGCAGGTCTTGGTCGGCCAGCATGACTTCACCAGCTTCCGCGCCGCGCTGTGTCAGGCGAAGTCGCCGGTGAAGACGCTCGACCAGCTGGATGTGGAGCGCCAGGGCGAGGAGATCTGCATCCATGCCGCCGCGCGCTCCTTCCTGCACCATCAGGTCCGCAATATGGTCGGCACGCTGGAACTGGTGGGTGCCGGCAAATGGAGCCCCGACGATGTCCGCCGCGCTCTAGAGGCCCGCGACCGCGCCAAAGCCGGACCGACCTGTCCGCCGGACGGGCTGTATTTCATGGCGGCGCGTTACTGAGCGACGGCGGTTCCCGCCAACCGCTCCTTCTCGGCGGTGAACACCGTCACCAGATGCTCGATCACCGCCCGCACCCGCGGCACCTCGCGGCGGTCGCGGTGGACCAGCAGCCAAGCCTCGCGGGTCAGCGGCGGGCCGGACAGGGGCAAGCGCTCCAGCCCCGGCACGCCGTCTGCCAGCATGCAGGGCAGGAAGGCGGTGCCGAAGCCGGCGACCGCCGCGGCAAGCTGGCCCTGCACGCTGTTGGACCGGAAGGCGACGCGCCGGCCGCCGCCATGGCGGTCGAGCCACAGCGCCTCCGGCAATTCCGCCATCGATTCGTCATAGGCGATCAGCGTGTCGGGCGCGTCCGGCGCGGCGTAGAGCCCATAGCCCAGCGTCGCCAGCCGCCGCCCGACCAGATCGCCGCGCTGCGGCCGGGCCAGCCGGATCGCCAGATCGGCCTCCCGCCGCGCAAGGCTGAGGGTGCGGTTGTCGACGATGATCTCCAGGTCCAGGCCGGGGTTGGCCGCCCGCAAGGCCCCCATGCGGGGGATCAGGAAGATGTCCGCCAGCGCCTGGGTCATCGTCAGCCGCACGGTGCCGGTCAGCCCGGTGTCTGCACCCTCGCGGCGGCGGATCGCCTGCGCCCGTTCATCCATTGCCTCGGCCAGGGCGCGGACGCTCTCGCCCTCATCGGTCAGGACATAGCCCTCGGGACGGCGCTCCATCAGGCTGCGGCCGAGCGCGGACTCCAGCGCGGCCAGCCGGCGCCCGACCGTGGCGTGGCTCAGCCGCAGGCTGCGCGCCGCCGCCGACAGGCTGCCGGCCCGCGCCAGTTCCAGGAAGACGCGCAGATCGTCCCAGTCCAACGGGCCTGTGAATTTCTGAACAGTCATGGTGCAAGGATAGCGGATGGCTGCGCATCGGTGAACGGGGCAGCATCGCCTCCATCAACGCTCGAACAAACGCGGAGCACCCCCGATGACGACCCAAACCGCCAAGACCCTGCGCCAGATCGCCGGTGCGCCGAACACTCCGGCTCCACTGGACAAGGCGGTGCTGGTGCTGATCGACCTTCAGCGCGAATACACCGACGGCGCCCTGCGGTTGTCGGGCGTCGATGCGGCGGTGGAGAAGGCGGCGGCGCTGCTGGACCTCGCCCGCACCCATGCCGTGCCGGTGATCCACATCGTCCACCACACCGCGGCGGGCGCGCCGGTCTTCGACCCGACCGGACCGATGGCGGAGATCATCCCGGCGGTGGCGCCGCGCGAGGGAGAACCGGTGATCGTGAAGAAGCTCGCCAACGCCTTTGCCGGCACCGACCTGCAGACGGTGGCGCGCGACACCGGGCGAAGCGAGATGATCGTCGCCGGCTTCATGACCCACAACTGCGTCAGCAGCACCGTGCGCTCGGCGGTGGATCATGGCTGGCGGGTGACGGTCGTGGCGTCGGCCACCGCCACCCGCGACCTGCCGGACGGCAAGGGGGGCGTGGTGCCGGCGGCCGACATCCAGCGTGGCGTGCTGACAGGCCTGTCCGACAGCCTCGCCGTGGTGGTGGAGGATGCACGGGCCTGGGGGTGAATTCCCTCTCCCCCCCGGGGAGAGGGTTAGGGTGAGGGGGACGCAAAGCGAGGATTCTTGGGAGCGCCACGCAACGCATCCCCCTCACCCCGACCCTCTCCCCGGGGGGGAGAGGGGGATTTCACCGTTACATCCTTACTTCTTCTCGGCCTTCCAGTAATAGTTGGTGTCGAAGCTCGGACCCCAGACGAGGCCGCTGACGGTCTTGCGCTCCGCCACCATCTCCGTCTGCTGGAACATGATGACGAAGGGCGAATCGGCCAGGACCGAGCGCTGGAGTTCCTCGTACATCCGGGCGCGCTTGGCGCTGTCGCGTTCCTCGACCGCGGCGGCGGTCTTCTTGGTCAGTTCCGGAATGTCCCAGGCGTTGCGCCAGGCCAGCGGCTTGGACTTGGCGTTGTCGCTGTTGTCCGGGTTGGAGGCGAAGGTGTCGGCGTTGGAATTCGGATCCTGGTAGTCCGCGCCCCACTGCTGGATCATCAGGTCGTGGTTGCGGGCGCGGTACTTGGTCAGCACCTGCTTGCCGTCGCCGGGGATGATCTCGATCTTCACGCCGGCCTTCGCGGCGCTGGCCTGGATCGCCTGGGCCATGTCCTGGGTCGGGTTGGTGTTGCGCACATCCATGCTGACGGTGAAGCCGTCGGGATAGCCGGCCTTCGCCAGCAGCTCCTTCGCCTTGGCCGGGTCGTACTTGTAGGGATTGTCGTTGACGGCGCCCAGGAAGCCCTTGGGCAGGAAGGCCTGATGGACGGCGCCGATGCCGTTCATGATCGTGCCGGCCATGCCGTCATAGTCGACCAGATACTTGAACGCCTCGCGCACCTCCGGCTTGGCCAGGGTGGCGTTCTTCTGGTTCAGGCTGAGATACCACAGCGTGCCCTTCGGCGCCTGCACCAGACGGATGGCGTCGCTGGACTTCAGCGGTTCGAACTGCTCCGGCTTCAGGTTGCGAGCGACATCGACGTCGCCCTTCTCCAGCAGCAGGCGCTGGGTCGCCGGCTCCGGGATGTGGCGGATCAGAACGCGCTTCAGCTTCGGCGCACCGCGCCAGTATTTCGGGTTGGCGTCGAAGGTCAGCAGTTCGCTCGCCTTCCACTGCTTCAGGACGAAGGGGCCGGAACCGGCGGAGGCGGTCTTCAGCCAGCCGGCGCCGAAATCGCCGTCCTTCTCCTTGCTCTTCACCAGCTTGGAGTCGACGATGGAGCCCACGTCGGCGGTCAGGCAGTAGAGCACGAAGGTCGGTGCATAGGCCTTGTCGGTGGTGAAGACCAACGTGCGCGGATCGGTGGCGCGGACCATCTGCTCGACATTGTCCGGGGTCAGGCCGAACTGGGTCAGGATGAAGGCCGGACCCTTGTTCATCTTCACCGCGCGGGCAAAGGACCACGCCACGTCGTTCGCCGTCAGCGGGTTGCCGGAATGGAAGGCGATGCCGTCGCGGATTTTGAAGGTGAAGGTCTTGCCGTCGGGCGACACCGTCCAGCTCTCCGCGGCCTCGCCCTCGATCTTGCTGACGTCGTTGACGTCGAAATGGACCAGCCGGTCATAGACCTGGGCGCTGTATTCGGCCCCCGACAGTTCGAAAATCTCGGCCGGGTCGAGGCTGACGATGTCGTCGAACTGCCAAGCCATCACCAGCGCGTCCTTCGGCGTGTCGGCTATGGCGGGGGCGGCGAAACCGGCGATGGCGAGAGCGGCGGCGCCAAGAACCGTCTGCGCAATAAGGCCGCGCTTGAAGCTGGTCATCCGTGATGTCTCCCTGGAGGCCCATTCGGGCGCTGTTGAGGGCGGGCACTGTCGAGGGATGGAATCTTCCCGCCGCCTTCCATGGCCTGTCAACCCGGCCGGAGGGCAGGTTTCATAAGGCGACGGGTTGCAATTCGCGGGGAAAGCGCCTAGCTCCTAACGCCCCCCGGCACCATTCTTGTATTCGCGGACATTCGGCAGAAGGAAACCACCGTCATGGGCTATACCGTCGCGGTCATCGGCGCCACCGGCAATGTCGGGCGCGAGATCCTGCAAACGCTGGCCGAACGGAAGTTCCCGGCCGACAAGGTCATCGCGCTCGCCTCCGAAAAGTCGATCGGCCAGGAGGTGTCCTATGGCGAGGACGACATCCTCAAGGTCGAGGATCTCAACAAGTTCGACTTCCATGGCGTGGACATCGTGCTGTCGTCGCCCGGCGCCAAGGTGTCGGCCGTGCATGTGCCGCGCGCCGCCGCCGCCGGTGCCATGGTGATCGACAACACCTCCCACTTCCGCATGGACCCCGACGTGCCGCTGGTGGTGCCGGAGGTGAACCCGGAGGCGCTGGTCGGCTATCGCAAGCGCGGCATCATCGCCAATCCCAATTGCTCCACCATCCAGATGGCGGTGGCGCTGAAGCCGCTGCACGACCGCTATAAAATCCGCCGCGTGGTGGTGTCGACCTACCAGTCGGTGTCGGGCGCCGGCAAGGAGGCGATGGACGAGCTGTTCACCCAGACCCGCGCCATCTTCGTCAACGATCCCATCGCCAAGAGCGTCTTCCCAAAGCAGATCGCCTTCAACGTCATCCCCCAAATCGATTCCTTCATGGAGGACGGCTCCACCAGGGAAGAGTGGAAGATGATGGTGGAGACCAAGAAAATCCTCGACCCCAAGATCAAGGTCGCCGCCACCTGCGTCCGCGTGCCGACCTTCATCGGCCATGCCTTGTCGATCAACATCGAGACGGAGGAGCCGATCAACGCCGAGGAGGCCCGTGTCGTCCTGCGCGCCGCCCCCGGCGTGTCGGTGGTCGACCAGCAGACCGGCGACGGCTATGTCACCCCGGTCGAGGTCGCCGGCGACAACCCGGTCTTCGTCAGCCGTATCCGCGACGACTTCACGGTGGAGAACGGCCTGTCCTTCTGGTGCGTCGCCGACAACCTGCGCAAGGGCGCCGCGCTGAACGCCGTGCAGATCGCGGAGCTGCTGGTGCGGGATTACATGGTGGAGTGAGGGATTCTCTACCCATAACTTAGCCCCCCACCTATCCTCCCCCGCTGAGCGGGGGAGGGACTACCGCCGCCCTTCCAAACAAGCGCTTGTCCCCTCCCCCGCCCAACGGGGGAGGGTTAGGGTGGGGGCAAATTGCCGGCGCTTCCCACCCTCACAAATTGTCGGTAGGCTGAACCGTCCCACCTGCCCGGGCGGTTCCGTGCTCCGCATCCTGCCGCTGTTGTGCCTCGTCCTGCTGGTGCTCACCGGGTGCGGCATCGATGCCGACCAGGATATCCTGTGCCGGAAACTGATCCCGGCCTTCGAACCCGGTCCCGTCACCGAACTGTCCACCCGCTCTTACGCCGAGGACCGGCGGGTTCTGCGCATCGATTACCGCAGCGGCGACCAGCGCCACTGGATCGCCTGCCGCTTCGCCGGAACCGGCATGGAGGAAGGGCGTCGGACGCTCGTTTCTGTGGCGACCGACCGCACCGGCTGGCTGACGGACATGCGCTTCGCCATGCTGCAGCAGTGGCTGCGCATCAAGCCGCCGCGCGATGCCGGAGGGGCAGGCGCGGCAGTGGACCGTGCGCCGCCGACCCGTTGGACGCCCGTCCTGTTCCTGATCCAGCAGGTCGTGAATGCCGCCACCGTCGCCTGCGTCTACGGGCTGCTGGCGCTGGGCTACACCCTGGTCTACGCGATCCTAGGCCAGATCAATCTGGCGATGGGGGAACTGACGATGCTCGGCGCCATGCTGACGGCGATGGCGGCGGCCGGGCTGGGCATGGCCGGCTGGGCGACATGGCCGCCGGCCCTGCTGGGCGTGCTGGTGCTGGCGATGGGCTTCACCGCGGTGCAGGGCTGGACGATGGACCGGCTGGTGTTCCGCCGCCTGCGCGGGGTCCGCAGCCACATGCCGCTGATCGTCGCGGTCGGGTTGTCCATCGCCTATCAGGAGGGGGTGCGGCTGCTGCATGGCGCCCGCGACTGGTGGCCGGCGCCGGTACTGACCGGCCGCCACGACCTGCTGAGCGACGGCGCCTTCACCGTCACCGCGCTGACGGCGCAGCTGGCGATCCTGGCGCTGACCGGCGGGCTCTATGCCCTGTTGTGGGGGATCATGCAGCGCACCGCCTTCGGCCGGGCGCATCGTGCCTGCACCGATGACATCGCGGCGGCGGAACTGGTGGGGGTGGACGTCAACCGCACGGTGGCGGCGACCTTCGCCATCGGTGGCGGATTGGCCGCGGCAGCGGGGGCGGTGATCGCGCTGTATTACGGCGGGGTGAACTTCTTCACCGGCTATCTGATCGGCTTCAAGGCGCTGGCCGCGGCGGTGGTCGGCGGCATCGGCTCGGTGCCGGGGGCGATGCTCGGCGGTGCCCTGCTGGGGCTGGTGGAGACCTTCTGGTCGGCCTATTTCGCCATCGCCTACAAGGACATCGTGGCGTTCGGATTGCTGACGCTGTTCCTGATTTTCCGGCCGCAGGGGCTGATGGGGCAGGCGCGGGGGAGGGGGGATTAGGGGGAGGTATCGGCTGGCGACGCCCCCACCTAACCTCCCCCGCTGGGCGGGGGAGGGACTGCCGCCACTCTCCCGTACAAGTACTTGTCTCCTCCCCCGCCCAGCGGGGGAGGATTAAGGTGGGGGGCTAACTTACTCGGGCCGCTTGACCTTACAGCGCCCGCACGTCCGCCAGATGCCCCGTCACCGCCGCCGCGACCGCCATCGCCGGGCTGACGAGGTGGGTACGGCCGCCGCGGCCCTGACGGCCTTCGAAGTTGCGGTTGGAGGTCGAGGCGCTGCGCTCGCCGGGAGCCAGACGGTCGGCGTTCATCGCCAGGCACATGGAGCAGCCCGGCTCCCGCCACTCGAAACCAGCCTCGGTGAAGATCTTGTCCAGACCCTCTTCCTCGGCCTGCTCCTTGACCAGACCCGAGCCGGGGACCACCAGGGCGCGGACGCCCTCGGCGACCTTGCGGCCCTTGGCGACCTCGGCGGCGGCGCGCAGGTCTTCGATGCGGCCGTTGGTGCAGGAGCCGATGAATACGGTGTCGACCTTCACCTCGGTCAGCGGCTGGCCGGGGGTCAGGCCCATGTAGGCGAGCGAGCGCTCGACGGCGGCGCGCTTGCCGGCGTCGGCGATCTCGGCCGGGTTCGGCACGGTCGCGGTGATCGGCAGCACGTCTTCCGGGCTGGTGCCCCAGGTGACCTGCGGGACGATGTCGGCGGCGTTCAGCACGACGGTGGCGTCATAGACCGCCCCCTCGTCCGACGGCAGCGTCTTCCAGTACTGGACGGCCTGCTCCCAGGCGCCGGCCTTCGGCGCCAGGGCGCGGCCCTGGACATAGGCGAAGGTCTTCTCGTCCGGGGCGATCAGGCCGGCGCGGGCGCCGCCTTCGATCGCCATGTTGCAGACGGTCATGCGGCCTTCCATCGACAGGTCGCGGATGGCTTCGCCCGCGAATTCGATGACGTAGCCGGTGCCGCCGGCGGTGCCGATCTTGCCGATGATGGCCAGCACGATGTCCTTGGCGGTGACGCCCGGGTTCACCTTGCCGTCCACGCGGATCAGCATGTTCTTGGCCGGCTTCTGCAGCAGGGTCTGGGTGGCCAGCACATGCTCCACCTCCGACGTGCCGATGCCGAAGGCCAGGGCGCCGAAGGCACCATGCGTGGCGGTGTGGCTGTCGCCGCAGACGATGGTGGCGCCGGGCAGGGTGAAGCCCTGTTCCGGGCCGACGATGTGCACGATGCCCTGGCGGACGTCGTCCATCGGGAAGTAACGAACGCCGAAGTCGCGGGCGTTCTTGTCCAGCGTCTCCACCTGGATCCGGCTTTCCTCCTCCACGATGCCCTTGGAGCGGTCGGTGGTGGGGACGTTGTGGTCGGGCACGGCGAGAGTGGCTTCCGGACGCCGCACCTTGCGGCCGGCGACGCGCAGTCCTTCGAACGCCTGCGGACTGGTCACTTCATGGACCAGATGGCGGTCGATGTAGAGGATGCAGGTGCCGTCGTCCTGGCGATGCACGACGTGGCTGTCCCAAATCTTGTCGAACAGAGTGCGCGGCTTGGACATCGGAAAAACTCTCTCTCGCGGTACGACAGGCGCAGAACAATCGGAGGCCGCACCATAGCCTTGTGTCGCGCCGGGGACAAGCGCGGCCATACGTCTTTCGCCGCAAGCCTGTCCCCCGCAACATTCTATCGCGCTAAGCCCTTACGGCAGCATCTTGCCGGGGTTCAGCAGGCCCTTGGGATCGAGCGTCGCCTTGATGGCGCGCAACATGTCGAACTCCACCGGCCCCTTGATCACCGGCATCTCGTCCTTCTTGAAGCGGCCGACGCCATGCTCGGCGGAGATGGAGCCGTCGAGCTTGAAGATCACCTCGTTCACGACGTGGCAAATCTCGTCCCAGCGGTCGAGATAGGCCTTGGTGTCGGCACCCTCGGGTTGGCTGAGGTTGAAGTGGATGTTGCCGTCGCCGACATGGCCGAAGGGGGTCGGGCGGATGCCGGGGCAGGCCTGCGCCACCGCCGCCTCGGCCAGTTCGAGGAACTCGGCGACGCGGGAAACCGGGATCGACACGTCGTTCTTGATCGAGCCGCCTTCGAACTTCTGCGCCTCGACGATGGCTTCGCGGATGAACCACAACTGCTTGGCCTGGGCGTCCGACTGGGCCAGCGTGGCGTCGGTCGCCAGTTCCGCCTCGAACGCCTCGCCCAGCGCGGTCTCCACCGTCTCTTGGAAAGCATCGGACCGGGTGCCGGCGGTCAGTTCGGTCAGGACATACCAGGGCGACGGCTCCGACAGCGGGTCGATGGTGCCGGCGACATGCTTGAGCGCGAAGTCCAGGCAGCGGCGCGACATCAGCTCGAAGGCCGACACGGCGTCGCCCGAGGCGGCGCGCAGGCGGGCCAGCAGCTCGATGGCGGCGGCGGGGCTGGGCACGGCGACGAAGGCGGTGATCGACTGGCGCGGGCGCGGGAACAGCTTCAGCACCGCGGCAGTGACGATGCCCAGCGTGCCCTCGGCGCCGACGAACAGGTTCTTCAGGTCGTAGCCGGTGTTGTTCTTGCGCAGCCGGCGCATGCCGTCCCACACGCGGCCATCGGCCAGCACCACCTCGAGCCCCAGAACGAGGTCGCGGGTGTTGCCGTAGCGCAGGACGTTGATGCCGCCGGCATTGGTGGAGATCAGGCCGCCGATCTGCGCCGTGCCCTCCGCCCCCAGGCTGAGCGGGAACAGGCGGTCGGCGTCGGCCGCGGCCTCCTGGATGCTGGTCAGCACCACGCCGGCCTCCACCGTCATGGTGTAGTTCAGCGTGTCGATGTCGCGGATGCGGTTCATGCGCGACAGGCTGAGCACGATCTCGCGCCCCTCCTCGTACGGGATGGAGCCGCCGACGAGGCTGGTGTTGCCGCCCTGGGGCACGATGGGGATGCCGGCCTCGGCGCAGACCTTGACGACCGCCGCGACTTCCTCGGTGCTGGCCGGGCGGACCACCGCCGGGCTGTTGCCCTTGAAGCGTCCGCGCCATTCCGACAGGTAGGGCGCCATGTCGGCGGCGTCGGTGAGAATGCCGGACGGGCCGACGATGGCGCGGATCTGGTCGAGGGCGGCGGCAACGGTCATGGCAAGGCGTCCGAAGCAGGTTGGGGGGCTTACAATCGACCTCTTCTAACGTCTTCGCCGACCATTTTCTATCCTTTGGCGACCGATGCGCATCTGTGTTGCCTCAGCCGTGCGAACAGCCGCCCATCGATGGCGGCGAGGCCGGCGGCAATCAGTGCCATGCCGACGCCATGCCTTACCGCAAGCCGTTCGTCGAGGAACAGGCTGCCCAGCAGGATGGCGCTGACCGGGATCAGGAATGTGACGAGCATCAGGTTGGTCGCACCGACGGAGGCCAGAACGCGGAAGAAGATGACGTAGGCCAGGGCGGTGGACAGCAGGGCCAGGCCGGCGACGGCGCCCCAGGTGGCTGGGGTGGGCAACGGCAGGGTCCAAGGACGGTCGACCAGCAGCGCCACCGGCACCAGCATCAGGGAGGATGCGGCGACCTGTCCCGTCGCCGTTATCATGGGCGATACGCCCATCCCTTTGAACCGCCGACCGAAGATGCCGGCGAAGGCATAGGACAGGGCGGCACCCAGCACTGCGACCTGCGGCAGCAGCCCGTCGCCCAGCCCGCCCCATGCAGCCGGTCCGATCATCGCCGCCACACCGGCGAAGCCGACGAGCATCCCCGCCAGCCGGTTGCCCGTCATCCTCTCGTCCCGGGTCAGGACATGCGCCACCACGACGCCGAACAGCGGGGTGGTGGCGTTGAGGACCGAGGCAAGGCCGCTGGCGATCTGCGTCTGCCCCCAGACGATCAGGCAGAAGGGAAGCAGGTTGTTCAATGTTCCCATGCCGAAGAACGCCGTCCATGTCCGCCAGTCGCGCGGCATCGGCGTTCCCAGGAGCCGCAGCAGTCCACCGAGCGCCAGCGCGGCCAACGCAACCCGCATGGCGACGATGGTCAGCGGCGGCAACTCGCGCACGGCGATGCCGACGAAGAAGAACGAGCCACCCCACAGGATCGAGAGGAAGGCCAGCAGGCTCCAGTCGGTCAGGCCCATCGGCCTGAGAGATGGCGCGATCATCCTTTGGCTCCTTCTGCCCGCAATTCCTGCGTGCAAGAGTGTGTCCGAAGCGTCGCCATCCTGAACGGCGTCACCGCCGCCCGCTATCCGATTCTTGCTCTGGAATTCCCTGTCGGTGCGTCCAAGTCCCGGTCGGCCGGAGGCCGGGAGAAAATCAGCTCCGCGGCGCGGCGGCGCGGCGCAGGCGGTCGTTGATCGCCATGCCCAGACCGACCTCCGGGATCGGCATCACGGCGATGCGGCGGGCGCCGCTCTGGTCCAGGCTGCGCAGGTGAGAGAACAGGTTGGCCGCGGCCTCGTTCAGGTCGCCTTCCAGGCTCAGGTTCAGGCGAGTGGTGCCGCCGAAGACGAAACGGTCGGGGCCGAAGGTCAGGAACGCCTCGTCCTCTTCCGCCGAGGAGGCGTTGAGGCGCACCGCGGCGTTCGGGGCGTAATGGCTTTCCAACTGACCGGGCGACTTTGGCGCGGTCGGATCGCCGGCCGACAGCCGGACCGGGCCGATCAGCCGCTCCATCTCATCGGGCAGCACGGCGCCAGGGCGCAGCAGTGTCGCCTCGGGGCCGGTCAGGTCGATGACGGTGGACTCCAGCCCGACCATGCATTTGCCGCCGGTGACGATGGCGTCGACCCGGTCGCCCAGGCTTTCCAGCACATGATGCGGCGTGGTCGGGCTGACGGCGCCGGAGCGGTTGGCGCTGGGGGCGGCGATCGGCTTGCCGGCGGCGCGCAGGATGGCCTGGGCCACCGGGTGGTTGGGCACGCGGATGGCGATGCTGTCCAGCCCGGCGCTGACCAGCAGCGACAGGGCGGAGTTGGCCGGGCGCGGCACGACCATGGTCAGCGGGCCGGGCCAGAACTGCGTCGCCAGATCATGGGCGCGGTCGTCGAACAGGCCCCAGGAATGGGCGGCGGCCAGATCGGGGACATGGACGATCAGCGGATTGAACTGCGGCCGGCCCTTGGCGGCGAAGATGGCGGCCACGGCGCGGTCGTCGGTGGCGTCGGCGCCCAGGCCATAGACCGTCTCGGTCGGGAAGGCGACCAGACGGCCGGCGCGCAGCAGCTCGGCCGCGCGGGCAATGCCGGCGGGGGTGGCCGGGATCAGCGCCGGGCGCTTTTCACCGGTATCGGGTGCGGAATGGTCGGTCACGGCGTCTTTCTAGCCCGTGCGGCTAACCTGTCAATCATGATGGGGGTCAATTCGCGCGGTTGCACCGGTGCCATGCCCAAGGTTATGAGGGGAGTGCGCAATCACCGAACACAACATGATGGGTGCGGGCATGACGGGCAAGGTCTTCACCGTGGCGCAGCAGAAAGGCGGCGCCGGCAAGACCACGCTGGCCGCACACCTCGCCATCGCCTGGGCGCAGCTTGGATACAAGGTCGCCACCGTCGACATCGACCCGCAGGGCAGCCTGACCCGCTGGCACGCCGTCCGCGCCGAGGCCACCGGTGGGCAGCCCGGCTTCACCCATGTACAGATCACCGGCTGGCGCACCCAGGCGGAGGTGGAGAAGCTGGCGCGCGCCCATGACATCGTGGTGGTCGACAGCCCGCCCCACGCCCAGACGGAGGCGCGCATCGCCGTCCGCGCCGCCACGCTGGTGATCGCCCCGGTGCAGCCGAGCCCGATGGATCTGTGGGCGGTCCACCCGACCATCGATCTGGCCGGGCAGGAGAAGCGCCGTCTGCTGCTGGTGCTGAACCGGGTTCCGCCGCGCGCCCGCATTGCCGACGAGCTGATCGCCAAGGTGCATGAACTGGTCGCCCCGCCGGCGGTCGAACTGGCGGCTGCGCAGGTCGGAAACCGCACCGCCTATGCCGGCACGCTGATGACCGGCCTGTCGGTGACGGAGGCCGCGCGCAAGACCCAGGCGGCGGCGGAGATGCAGGCGTTGGCCGAGGAGATTCTGGGGCGGGTTTGAGGGGGAAGGGGCTGTTGCAGTGATTGCCCCCTCCCTAACCCTTGTATGTTTGTTTTTCGTTATAGTGCCTTGGACGGATCGCGCTGCTGGGGGTGGCCACCCCCAGCAGCGCGGGCCGGCTGGCAGGCCGTCCTATCCGAGGCTGCTTGAGGCCGTGGGGGAGCGAGGTCCCAGCCGGTTGTCTTCCAACAAACCCGAATGGTTGCGCGGGCCATGAGCCCGGATTTGCAAGGCAGGGGCTGGGAGATGGCTGCTTTTTCCAAGACACTTGGCCTGGATGTCTCCAAACGCCAGCTGGATGGCCATTTCTGGCCCGATGGCGTGAGCGTCAGCGTCGGAAACAATGAAGCAGGGTTCACCACCCTGCTGCGTCACTTGGCCGAACGGGCGGTGGATGCCATCGCGGTCGAGGCATCGGGTGGCTATGAACGCAAACTGGTCGAGGCGATGCGGCAGGCCGGCTTTCGCGTGCTGGTTCTGCAGCCCCGCGACGTGCGGCTGTTCGCCCAGATGCGGCGCCGGCATGCCAAGAATGATCGGCTGGATGCCCGCGTGATCGCCGAGTTCGCCGCACTGTTCGGCGAGGAGCGTCCGGCACGCTCCCCGGTTCTGGAGCGTCTGGCGGCTTACCTGACCTACTACGAACAGCTCAGCGCTGCCGCAGCACAGACCAAGACCCAGCTTGAGGGCTTTGTCGACGACGAGGTGCGGGCGCTGGTTGTCGAGCAGATCAGGCGCCTGACCGCCGACAAGCGGACGTTGCTCGCCCGCATCCGGGCTCTGGTCGAAGAGGACCAGGACTTGGATAAGCAGGTGAAGCGCCTCCAGAGCATGCCGGGCATCGGCTTCCTGAGTGCGGTCACGCTGGCTGTCCGTTTGCCCGAACTCGGCCGGCTGACGCGACACGCCATCGCCTGTCTGATCGGTGTCGCTCCCTTCGACGACGAGAGCGGCCAGCATAAGGGACGACGATACTGCAGTGGCGGCCGAGAACGGGTCCGAACCATGCTCTACATGGCCGCCACCACCGCCAAACGATGCAATCCCATCATCAAGGCTTTCTGCGAACGCCTCAAAGCCGCTGGAAAGCCACATAAACTCATCATCGTCGCCGCAATGCGAAAGATGATCGTCACCCTCAATGCCATGGTCCGAGACAACAAGGAATGGCAGGACAACCTAGCCTCACCATGAAAAACAACATGGTTGCTCCCCCGCTAACGCGGGAGAGGGAACTCCGCCGCTTCGGCAGTTAAGTCACGCTGACAAGCGTCCTGCCCCCTCTCCCGCGAAGCGGGGGAGGGATGGGGAGGGGGCATCGTCAGCCGACAGCCCCCAATCCCATTCAGTCCTTGATCTCGCCCATCGCCGACTGGATGTAGTTGGCCAAGCCGATGTCGTCGATCAGGCTCAGCTGGGTTTCCAGATAGTCGATGCGCTCTTCCGACTCTTCCAGCAGTTCGGACAGCTCGTCGCGCGACACGTAGTCGGCCTTCTCCTCGCACACGGCGATGGCGTGGGCGATGCGGTCGCGGGCTTCCTGCTCGGCGCCGAGGTCGCTGGACAGGATTTCCTGCACATTCTCGCCGATGTGCAGCTTGCCCAGATCCTGCAGGTTGGGGATCGCCTCGATGAAGAGGATGCGTTCGATGATCTCGTCCGCGCTCTTCATCACCTCGATCGAGGCGTGATACTCCCACTTGCCCAGCGCCTTGACGCCCCAGTTCTTCAGCATGCGGGCGTGCAGGAAATACTGGTTGATCTGGGTCAGCTGGTCCTTCAGGACGATCTGCAGCTGGGCGATGACGTCGCTGTTGCCTTTCATGATCCGTCCTCCGCTCAGCTCGGGAAGCCGCCCATGGCCGACTGCAGATAGTTCTGCAGGCCGAGCATGTCGATCAGGCCGAGCTGCTGTTCCAGCCAGTGGGCATGGTCCTCTTCCGTGTCGACCAGCAATTCCAGCAGGATGCGGCGGGTGTCGTAATCCTTCACCTGCTCGCAATAGGCGATTGCCTCCTTCAGGGCGGCCACCACCTCATATTCCAGGTTCAGGTCGTTCCGCATCATCTCCGGAACGGTCTTGCCGATGTGAATCGGGTCGCGGCTGGCGACGTCGGGCGTGCCTTCCAGGAACAGGATGCGGCGGATCAGCTTATCGGCATGCTCCAGCTCTTCCACCCGCTCGTGCGAGATGCGCTCGCTCAGCGCCTTGAGGCCCATGTCCTCCATCGACCGCGCGTGGGACAGATACTGGTCGGCCGCGCTCAACTCGCCGGTGAGCAGCTTGTTCAAACGGTCCAGGACCCCTTGATCGCCTTGCATGGCAGGATTCTCCGAAATAGACGATTTGTCGCACCTTGGCACAACCGAAGGACTCGCACAATAAAAATATCCCTTTCGGATAAAGATGTAGTTGATAGTCACTATCAATTGGACCGGATTTCGGATGCCCAAAATACAGTCAAGGCCACTTCCCTGTTTTGCGAATCAATGTCAATTGCGATTGGAGAGGATTGCGGTGAATTCCCCGCCCCGGATTGCGGTTTTTGACTTGCGCCGGCGCAGCGATGCTTGAGCGGGAGAACAGGCCCGTCCGCTTGCCGGTTCCCCACACGCAATCGGGCCGCCGCATTGAGGCAGGGGCCGTTCCGTGCTAACAGACCGCGGGATTTCTCCGCCCTTCTTTCCAACGACAGCCGGATTGCGGCCATGACGACGACCTCCTCCTCGGCCCCCGCTTCGGAGTTTCTGCGCACCCTGCAGGAGCGCGGATTCATCCATCAGTGCACCGATCTCGCCACGCTGGACGAGCGGGCGCAGAAGGGGCCGATCGTCGCCTATATCGGCTTCGACTGCACCGCCGACAGCCTGCATGTCGGCAGCCTGCTGCCGATCATGATGCTGCGCTGGCTGCAGAAGACCGGCCACAAGCCGATCGTCCTGATGGGCGGCGGCACCACCAAGATCGGCGATCCGTCCGGCAAGGACGAGGCGCGCCAGCTGCTGACCGACGAGGTGATCGCCGGCAACATGGCGGGCATCAAGCGCATCTTCGGCCGCTATCTGACCTTCGGGGACGGGCCGACCGATGCGGTGATGGCGAACAACGCCGACTGGCTGGACGAGCTGAAATACATCCCGCTGCTGCGCGACATCGGCCGCCATTTCACCATCAACCGCATGCTGTCCTTCGAATCGGTCAAGCTGCGGCTGGACCGCGAGCAGCCGCTGACCTTCCTGGAATTCAACTACATGATTCTCCAGGCCTACGACTTCGTGGAGCTGAAGCGCCGCTACGGCTGCAGCTTGCAGATGGGCGGGTCGGACCAGTGGGGCAACATCGTCAACGGCGTCGAGCTCGGCCGCCGCACCGACGGGGCGGAGCTGTTCGGCCTGACCACGCCGCTGCTGACCACGTCGTCGGGCGCCAAGATGGGCAAGACCGCCGCCGGTGCGGTGTGGCTGACCGCCGACAAACTCAGCAGCTACGATTTCTGGCAGTATTGGCGCAACACCGAGGATGCCGACGTCGGCCGCTTCCTGCGCCTCTACACCGAACTGCCGCTGGATGAGGTCGCCCGTCTGGAAAACCTGCAGGGCGCCGAAATCAACGAGGCCAAGAAGATCCTCGCCAACGAGGTGACAAAGCTCGCCCATGGCGAGGAAGCCGCGCTGGAGGCCGCCGAGACCGCTCGCCGCGCCTTCGAGGAAGGGGTCGCGGCCGAGGGTCTGCCCAGCATCGAGGTCGCCCGCGCCGAGCTGGAAGCCGGGATGCCGGTGGTGGACCTGCTGGTGTCCGCCGGTCTGGCGGCGTCGAAGGGCGAGGCCCGGCGGCTGATCAAGGGCGGCGGCGCCAAGCTGAACGACGGGCCGATCGCGGACGAGACGGCGAAGGCGACGACTGCGGACCTGAACGCGGACGGCGTGGTGAAGCTCAGCGCCGGCAAGAAGCGACATGCGCTGGTGAAGGTGGGGTGAGAGGCGCTGGCCTTTTGCGGCGTTAGACCCCCTCCTAACCTCCCCCGCTGGGCGGGGGAGGGACTGCCGCTGAGCGCTGACAAAGGTCTAGTCTCCTCCCCCGCCCAGCTCTCGCACAAAGCAAAGCTTTGTGCTGACGCGGCAGGCGGACCATAGGTCCGCTGAGAGCGGGGGAGGATCAAGGTGGGGGTATAACGCAGCAACTGGGCCGAAGCCTCACCGCGTATGCGCCTCCGGCGGCGGCCTGTTGTCCGGCGTCGGTGTCCCGTCGCCGCCCAGGAAGAACAGGTTGCGCAGGAAGCCGGGGGCGAGCACCGCCAGCGGGTTGACCGACACGTCGGGGTCGGACAGCGGCCCCTGGACATGCCAGGTGGCCGAGAAGATGCCCTGGCCTTCGCCGCCGCTCAGCACGTCGCCCAGCAGCGGGATTTGGCCGATCAGGCGGTTGAGGCCATAGACCGGAACGATGGTGCCGCGGAGATTGGCGGTCTCGGTCTCCAGATCGACCTGTCCCTCCAGCGTCAGGCCGAGCGCCGAACCCGAGGTGCGCAGGTCCTTCAGGGTCAGCAGACGGCCCTCCTTGCGGAATTCCGCCGACATGCGGCCGAAATTGACGCCCTTGCCGCCGCCCAGCAGCTCGGCGAATCCTGATGGCGAGATGGCGTTGAGGATGCGCGCCAGGGCGGGCACGTCGAGCAGCGTGTAGTCGAGGATTTCCGCCTTGCCGACGATGGCGGCGTCGGCCCGCGGCTCCACCGACCGGCCGGAGAGGGTCAGCCGGCCGCCGCGCATGCGGTCGTTCAAGTCCATCGCCTGCAGGGCGGAGCCCAGATCGTCGGCGGTGATGGCAAGGTCGTAGGCCCCCTGCGCCCCCGGCCGCCATTTCATCGACACGCCGCCGCCCTCGCTGCGCCCGGTGAGGTCCAGCAGGGTCCAGGCCGCGGTGTCGCGCCGCATGATTCCGGCGACCTGCCGCAGCCGGCGTCCCTCGCCGAACACCACCGAATCGAACTTGATGGCGACGTCCAGCGGCGTCTTGCGGCCGTCGCCGCTCCGCGCCCGCTGCGGGTCGGGGGTGACCGCGCCCTCGCCGGACGGCGTCTTGCCGGTCAGGCCGCGGGCATCCAGGCTGTTGCCGGTGATGGTGCCGGCATAGCCGCCGGCCGGACCGCCGGGCTTCGCCGGCGGCAGAACGGTCAGGTCGGCGCGCAGGTCGGTCTGGCCCAGCTTGAAGCTGGGGGTCTGCACCCGCGCCACCCGCTTGCCGCCGTCGGCCAACTCCAGGTTGGTGACGGCCTTCAGCCCGCCGGCATCGACGGTCAGGTTGCTGATCCGGGTCGGGCGGTCCTTGTCGAACTCCAGCGTCAGCTTGCCGGTGCCGGGCTTTCCGGGCGGTTTGGCCCAGGCCAGTTCCTCGATGGACAGCCGGGTCTTCTCCAGGTTCAGGTTCGCCGTCAGCGCCAGCTTGTGGCGGCGGTCCACCGTGAACAGGATGTCGGCGCCGAAGGGACCCTGCACCCGGTCTTCCAGGTCGATGCCGTGGGCGCGCAGGTCGTCGGCGGTGGCGTCGCCCTTCACCGCGATGCGGGTGCGCGGGCCCTTGGCCGCGCTGTCGAACGACTCGTTCCAGTCCACGGTGACGGGGATGCCGTCCAGTTTGGTGGCGCCCTTGATCTGCATGGCCTTGAGGTCGAGCGCCAGCGACAGCTCGCCCTCGGTGGCGTTCATCCCCGCCGCCACCTTCTCCACCGCCACCTTGTGCAGCTTGCCGGCCACCTCCAGGTCCAACTGCTCCACCTTCAGGTCGACCAGCAGCGGGAAGGCGAAGTGAAGCTGCGCTTCCGCCGTGCCCTGGGTGCGCTTCGGGTCCATCTCCAGCTTGGTTGGATAGCCCAGCGGCGGCATATCGATCAGGGTCAGGATCGAGCGCACCGGCCCCTGGACCGGAATGCGGATGTCCATCGTCTCCTTGCCGACGTCCAGCCCGCCGATCACCACCTTGCCGTCGCCGATCTCGATGTCGCCCGATTTCGGATCGGCGATTCGCCCGCCCTTGGTCTGGATGGTGAAGGTCTTGCCGTCGGTGGTCGCCTCCATCCCGGCGCCGGTCACCGGCGTCAGGTCGTGGAAATAGCGGACGCTGATGTCCTCCCCGGCCATGGTCGCCAGGAAGCGCGTCATCTCCGGCTCGGCCGGCCGGTCGAGCGGCAGCGACAGCACCACCTCGGCGCGCGCCTCCGTCACCGTGCCGCGCGACAGGTTGGTGGTCACCCACTCCCGCGCGTTGGGGCCGGCGACCTTCGGCCAGTAGCGGCGCAACTCGTCCAGCGCCATGCCGCGCGCGCTCGCCTGTGCCTCCACCGCCATGCGGTCGCCCTGGCGCAGGGCGGTGCCGCTGGCCTCCACCCGCGGCTGCGGCCCGCCGGCCTCGCCCAGAACCGCCGTCAGGCCGTCCAGCGCGATGCGGTCGCGGTCGCCATGCAGGCGCAGCCGGGCCGACTCGACGGGCACGGGCCCTTCGAACAGGTCCGGACGGTGCAGATGGCCTTGGCCAGCGGTGAGGTCGGCCTTGCCGGAGGTCGGCTGCAGGGACGGATCGAAAGCGATTTCCACGGTGCCGGACAGCGGCAGGGCGGCGGCCTTCAGCGGCTCCAGCATCGGGGCGATGCCGGCGAGCGCCGCGGGGGTGACGCCGGTCAGGCGCGCCGCCGCCCGCCCGTCCTTGGCGGGTCCCTGCTGCCCCGACAGCTCCAGCCCGGCGGTCCGGCCGCCGGCGGTCAGCGACAGCGACGCCTGGAGGTCGCGGCCCCGGCCGGTCTCCGTCAGCTCGCCCCGGCCGCTCAGCGCCAGCGGTTCGCCGCCGTCCGCAGACGCCGCCATCAGCGACAGATCGTCCACGCGCAGCCGCCGTCCCGGAACGTCCAGGCTGCCGCGCAAGGCCACGCTCTGCACGGCGAGCGAGTCCGGCCGCAGGGCGGGCAGGGCGACGGTGCCGGCACCGCCGCGCAGGTTCAGGTCGAGCGTCGACGGCTCGAACCGGGGATCGAGCTTCGCCGTGACCGTTCCCGACAGCGGCAGCTTCACCGCGGCCAGCGGGGCCAGCGCCGGCCCGACCTCCGCCAGCGCCGCCGGCTCCAGGCCTTCGACGGACAGGGTCAGGTCGGTGGTGGAGTCGGCGATGTTGAAATGGCCGGAAGCGGCGACGGTCACCGGGCGGCGGTTCGCATCCCCCTGGTTCTGCGTGCCGAGATCGAGGGTCAGACGAGCGCGGCCCTGGGCGCCGTGGTCGTCGCGGGTCAGGATCATGTCGGCGCGGGTCGCATGCCAGGAGAGATCCAGCATGCGGTTCTCGATCCGCAGATCGGCTCCCACCACCGACAGCCGGCGCAGCAGCCCCAGCGGCCGGTCGATGTCGGGCGGTCGGCGCAGGCTGTCCAGCGCCTCGTCCAGCAGGTCGGGGCCGTCGCTTTCGCGCTTCTGCACCGCCTCCGTATCGGACCGCACATCGAAGGCGAGGCTGCCGTCGGCCCGCCGCAGTACGCTGAGGCGCGGCCGGACCAGATCGAGGCGCGTCGGCGACAGCGTGCCGCGCAGCAGCGCCGCGACCGAGAAGCCGATGCCCATCTCCGGCACCGCGGCCAGCTCCGCCCCGTCGGCGTTCAGCGCCTGCACCCGCCGGGCGCGCAGGTCGAGACGCCGCCCGCCGCCGCTTTCCAGAGCGTCCTCATCCTCCAGCGACAGCACCAGCTCGCCGACATCGATGCGGAACCGGCCGTCGCGGTCGCCCAGCGCCTCTTCCACATAAGGGATCAGCGGGTCGAGCGCGATCGGCCCCTGCGACAGCCGCCAGGCGAACAGCCCGCCCGCCGCCAGCGCCACGGCCCCGATCCCGGTCAGCGTCAGGCCGAGAATCTTGGCGGTGCGCCGGATCATCGGGCACCATGGAAAGAGGAGAGGGGGAGGGAGGTGAGGGGGAAGGAGGAGAGGGCGCGCGAATCGGCCCGATTGACGTTCTCTCCCGACGCGTGCAGCTTTCTGCACATGTTTTGAGCAGGAAAGACCGTTCCCATGTCCAGCCTCGTCCCGTTCACCGCCCCCTTGCCGAAGCCCTTCGACGCCGCGCAGGCGGCGCTGGGGATGGAGCGCTGGCGCCAGCAGGCCGCTGCGGCGGAGCCGGAGACGCGGGCCTGGGCGGATGCCTTCGCCGATTCGGAGCCCGGCCGTGCGCTGGTCGATGCGGTGTGCGGCAACAGCCCGTATCTGGGCCATATCCTGACGCGGGAGATGCCCTTCGTCCGGCGGGTGATGGAGGACGGGTTCGACGCCAGCTTTGCCGGGCTGATCGCCGCGCTCCAGGCCGAGCATGGACAGGAGACGTCGATGGACCGGCTGATGGCCGGGTTGCGGGTGGCGAAGAGGCGGGCGGCCCTGCTGATCGCGCTGGCCGACATCGCCGGCGTGTGGCCGCTGTTCCGCGTCACCGGCGCCCTGTCGGAGCTGGCGGAGACGGGCGTGCAGCTGGCCGCGAATTTCCTGCTGCGCCGCGCCGCGGAGGCGGGGACGCTGACGCTGCCGGATCCGCAGCGACCGTGGATCGGCTCAGGTCTGATCGTGTTGGGCATGGGCAAACTTGGCGGGCGCGAACTCAACTATTCCAGCGACATCGACCTGATCGTCCTGTACGACGACGCTGTTGTGCAGACGCCCCAGCCGGACAACCTCGCGCGAACCTTCATCAGGCTCGCACGCGATCTTGTCCGCATTATGGATGAACGTACCAAGGACGGCTACGTCTTCCGCACCGACCTTCGGCTTAGGCCGGATCCCGGCGCCACGCCGCTGGCGGTTTCGGTTTCGGCGGCCGAAATTTATTACGGCAGCGTCGGCCAGAACTGGGAACGCGCGGCGATGATCAAGGCCCGCCCGATCGCCGGCGATCCGGAGGCGGGGGCATCCTTCATCCGCTTCCTGGAGCCCTTCGTCTGGCGCCGCAACCTGGATTTCGCCGCCATCCAAGACATCCATTCGATCAAGCGCCAGATCAACGCCCACAAGGGTCACCGCGAGGTGACGGTCAACGGCCACGACATCAAGGTCGGCCGCGGCGGCATCCGCGAGATCGAGTTCTTCGCCCAGACCCAGCAGCTGATCTTCGGCGGCCGCGACCTGCGCGTGCGCATCGCCCCGACGCTGATGGCGAACGAGGCGTTGCGCGACGTCGGGCGCGTGCCGGCGCAAACGGTGGAGGATCTTGCGGGGGCCTATCATTTCCTGCGCCGTGTCGAACATCGCATCCAGATGATCGACGACCAGCAGACCCACCGTATTCCCGCCGACGATGCCGGGGTGGCGCATCTGGCGACATTTCTCGGCTATGACGACCCGGATGCCTTCCGGGCGGAACTGCTGGCGACGCTGGGGCAGGTCGAGGACCGCTATGCCGAACTGTTCGAGGAGGCGCCGTCGCTCTCCGGTCCCGGCAACCTCGTCTTCACCGGCACCGATCCCGATCCCGGCACGGTGGAGACGCTGAGCGGCATGGGCTTTGCCGACGCCGCGCGCGTCATCAACGTGGTGTCGGCCTGGCACCGCGGCCGCTACCGCGCCACCCGGTCGGGCCGCGCGCGGGAGCTGCTGACGGAACTGACGCCGGCCCTGCTGAGCGCGCTGGCCAAGACGCCCGCCCCCGATGCGGCGCTGATGAACTTCGACGATTTCCTCGGCAAGCTGCCTGCGGGCGTCGGGCTGTTCTCCCTGTTCGTCGCCAATCCGTGGCTGCTGGAACTGGTGGCGGAGATCATGGGCATCGCGCCGCAGATGGCGCAGACCCTGTCGCGCAACCCGTCGCTGCTCGACGCCGTGCTGTCGCCGGACTTCTTCGACCCGCTTCCGGGCAAGGAGGACGGGTTGGCCGACGATCATGCCCGCGTCATGGCGCCGGCCCGCGATTTCGAGGATGCGCTGACGCTGTCGCGGCGCTGGACCAACGATCAGCGCTTCCGCGCCGGGGTCCACATCCTGCGCGGCATCACCGACGGCGACCGCTGCGGCGCCTTCCTGGCCGATCTGGCCGACATCGTCGTTCCCGACCTCGCCCGCCGGGTGGAGGAGGAGTTCGCCCAGCGCCATGGCCGCATTCCCCGCGGCGCCTGGGTGGTGGTGGCGATGGGCAAGCTGGGCAGCCGGCAGCTGACCGTCACGTCGGACATCGACCTGATCGTGATCTACGACGTGGCGCAGGGCCAAGCGGGCGGCGGGGGGCCTCGCCTGTCCGGCCCTCTCCTGTCGGATGGCGCCAAGCCGCTGTCGCCCAACGAGTATTACATCAAGCTGACCCAGCGGCTGACCAATGCCATCACCGCCCCGATGGGCGATGGGCGGCTCTACGAGGTGGACATGCGGCTGCGCCCGTCCGGCAATGCCGGGCCGCTCGCCACCTCGCTGGACGCTTTCCTGAAATACCAGACGGCCGACGCCTGGACCTGGGAGCATATGGCCCTGACCCGCGCCCGGGTGATCGGCGGCGATCCCGCTCTGGCCGACCGGGTTTGCTCCGCCATCCGCTCGGTGCTGACGGCGCCGCGCGATGCCGACCGGCTGCTGTGGGACGTCGCCGACATGCGGCGGCGAATCGAGAAGGAGTTCGGGACGACCAATGTCTGGAACGTCAAATACGCCCGCGGCGGCCTGATCGACATCGAGTTCATCGCCCAGTACCTGCAGCTGCGTTTCGGTCATGAGCGGCCGGACATCCTGCACATCGGCACCGCCAAGGCGCTGCAATGCGCCGCCCGGACCGGTGCCCTAGATGCGGAGGTGGCGGCGGATCTGGAGGCGACGCTGCGGGTCTGGCGGCGGGTGCAGGGCTTCCTGCGGCTGACCACCGCCGGGGTGCTGGACCCCAACCAGGTGTCGCCCAGCCTGCTGGCCGGGCTGGTCCGCGCAGCCTTTCCGGATGAGCTTGAGCCTGGCGGTGTTGACTTCCCCGAACTGGACCACAGAATCCGTGCCGTCGCCGCCCGCGCCCATGGTCATTTCAAGGCCCTGGTCGAGGAACCGGCGGGCCGCCTGGCCCCACCCAACACGACCACGCCTCCGGCCTAAGGGATCGCTTCCCCAGCCGGCAAGAAGAAGGACATTCGAGCAGCCATGACCGTAGACGTCGGATCGCCCGCCCCGGATTTCACCATGCCGACCGACGGCGGGGGCAGCGTCACCCTGTCGGCCCTGCGCGGCAAGCCGGTGGTTCTGTATTTCTACCCCAAGGACGATACCTCGGGCTGCACGTCGGAGGCCTGCGGCTTTCGCGACCAGCTGCCCGACTTCTCCGCCGTCGATACGGTGGTGATCGGCGTGTCGAAGGACAGCGTCGCCAGCCACGACAAGTTCAAGGCCAAGCATGAGCTGACCTTCACGCTCGCCTCCGACACCGACGGCGCCGTCTGCGAGGCCTACGGCACCTGGGTCGAGAAGAGCATGTACGGCCGCAAATACATGGGCATCGACCGCGCCACCTTCCTGATCGACAAGGACGGCGTGGTCCGCAACGTCTGGCGCAAGGTGAAGGTGACCGGCCATGTCGCGGCGGTGCTGAAGGCCGTGCAGGCGCTGTAACCTGTCGCGTGAAGGCGGGGTGCCATTTTCTCCCGGTATGAACCGTCCGGGATGGACACCCCGCCGCCCCGGCTATTCCTCCGGCGCGTGGGCGTACGCCACAAGGGTATTTTTAGAATCGCCCCAAACCCGCCTACACTCCGTGCATTCCCGCACCAGTGGCCGCGCAACCCACCGCGGTTTTGGTCCTTCGGCTGCCCCAGGGATGCACCATCAATGAACGTTGCGAACATCGCCCGGCGCCTCGTCGCCGGAGAGCTTCATTATGCGCTTGGCCGCTTCGAATCGGTCAGGCGCGGTTACAGCGCCTTGCGCCGTCTGTCCCCCCGCTCGCGGCAGCGTGCCCCGGCCGGGCCGCCCGTCGCCCTGCCCACCCTTCCGGTCAGCCTGTTCGCCGGCCAGACCGTGGACCGGGCGCTGGCCGAGCTTCGTCGCGACTCGATCGCCACGGGCTTCGACCTGCCCTGGGCGATGGTGGAGGAGATGGTGGAGTTCGCCACCCATTCTCCCCTGCAGCGGCGGCTGCGCGACGAGCGGATGTTCTACCGCCACGACGTGAGCAAGGGCCGGCTTGCCGACGGCTCGCCCGCGGTGATGGGCATCGTCCCCGATCCGCTGGACTGCCCGGCGGTGCGACGGATCTGCCGCGATCCGCTGTTGATGGAATGCGCCGGGGCCTTCCTGGGCTTCCCCGCGACCAAGATCATCCCGCGCCTGTTCTGGAGCTTCGTCACCGACGCGACCGACGAGGAGCGCCGGCAGCTGGGCCAGACCATCGACTGGCATTACGACGTTCACGACTTCCATTTCTGCTCGGCCCAGTTCTACCTGACCGACGTCAGCCCCGGTGCGGGGGAGCATGAGCTGGTGCGCGGCAGCCATCACGGCAAGTCGCTGCGCATGCTGCTGGGCTCGGCCAATGCCCGCGACGAGGAGCTGTTCACCCGCTTCGCCCGCGACCGCATCCTGCTGGTGGAGGGGCCGGCCGGCACCGGCTTCCTGGAGGACACCTCCTGCTACCACCGTGCCGTGCCGCCGGCCAACCGCAACCGGCTTATGCTGCAGCTTTGGCTCAGCTAGCTCCAAAGGCCTGAAGTCTGTCGGATGCTTTGATAAGCGTTCGACAGACTCTAGACTGCGCCCCGTCACCAAAGCGGGCGCGGAGCGGACGATGAAGAACCGGGAGGGAAATGTCGGGGAGGGGCTGCGGACCGTCGTCGGCCTGATGAGCGGCACGTCGATGGACGGCATCGACGCCGCCCTGCTGCGCACCGACGGGCGCGACCGGGTGGAGGCGCTCTCCTTCCTGACCATTCCCTATGACGATAACTTCCGCGCGCGGCTGCGCGGTTGCCTGGGCAGGACCGACAGCGGTGGGCCGGTGGCGGCGGTGGAGCGCGAGCTGACCGACGCCCATGCCGACGCGGTGCGCCGCCTGCTGGACCAGGCGGGCGTCGCGGCGGCCGAGGTCGAACTGATCGGCTTTCACGGACACACCATCCATCACGATCCCGACCGGCGCCTGACCCGCCAGATCGGCGACGGCGCCCGGCTGGCCGCGGCGACCGGCATCGCCGTGGTCAATGACTTCCGCAGCGCCGATGTGGCCGCGGGCGGGCAGGGGGCGCCGCTGGTCCCGCTGTTCCACCGCGCGCTGGCGCATGGCTTGGCCCGCCCGCTCGCCATCCTCAACATCGGCGGCGTCGCCAATGTCAGCTGGATCGGCCCCGAGACTTCGGACGGTTCGGCGGAGGCAGAGGCGGAGGTCGTCGCCTGCGACACCGGGCCGGGCAACGCCCTGATCGACGATTGGGTGCTGCGCCATGGCCTCGGCCGCTTCGATGCCGGCGGGGCGTTGGCGGCGACCGGCCAAGTGGACAATCCGGCGCTGGCCGCACTGATGGCCCATCCCTGGTTCGACCGCCCGGCGCCCAAGTCGCTGGACCGCGACGCCTTCGACCCGGCGCCGGTGGCCGCTCTGCCTGCCGCCGACGGCGCCGCGACCCTGACCGCCTTCACCGCCGACTCGGTGGCCCGCGTCGTGGATCACCTGCCGGCCCCGCCGGTGCGCTGGCTGGTCTGCGGCGGCGGCCGCCACAATGCCACGCTGATGGCGATGCTGGCCGACCGGCTGGGGGTGCCCGTCGACTCGGCCGATCTCGTCGGCTGGGACGGCGACGCGCTGGAAGCCCAGGCCTTCGGCTATCTCGCGGTGCGCAGCCGGCTCGGGCTGCCGCTCAGCCTGCCGGCGACCACCGGCGTGCCGGCCCCCCAATGCGGGGGCGTGTTCCACCCGGCCGCTTAACCGGCTGCCGATTCCAGCAGATCCGCCAGCGCCGCCTGCTGGTCCACCGCGTGGAAGTCCGTCTTGCGCTCCATCGCGGCGGCAAGGCGGCGGCGGTATTCGGTGCGGGGAATCTCGACGGCGCCGAAGCGGCAGAGATGCTCGGTCACGAACTGGGTGTCGAGCAGGGCGAATCCGGCGGCGCGTAGGCGGGCGACCAGATGGACCAGCGCAACCTTGCTGGCCCCGGTCTCGCGGCTGAACATACTCTCGCCGAAATAGGCGCCGCCGATCGACACCCCGTAGAGCCCGCCGACCAGCCGGCCGTCGCGCCAGCATTCCACGCTGTGGGCGAATCCGGCGTCGAACAGTTCGCCGTAGAGGCGGACGATGTCGTCGTTGATCCAGGTCTTCGGCCGATCCTCCGTCGATTCGGCACAGCCTTCGATCACCGCGCGGAAGGCGCTGTCGAACCGCAGCTCGAACGGGCCGCGGCGCAGGGTCTTGCGCAGGCTGCGCGGCACATGGAAGGCGTCCAGCGGCAGGATGCCGCGGCGCTCAGGATCGAACCAGTGGAGTTCCTGCGACTCCGCGCTTTCGGCCATCGGGAAGATACCGGCGGCATAGGCGCGCAGGAGCATCGGGGCGGACAACGTGAACATGCCGATGACTATACCCGATGAATGGGGGCAGGCGATGGCGGCAAAACACCGATGCCGAAGGCGAGGGCCAGCGATCCGGCCGAGTGATACTGGTGTCGAGACCCCGCGACAGCAACCTCCTTCCATGGTATGCAACGCTGGGAAGCACATCCGTGGGAAGATTCGTCATGCGCAGCGCCATTGCCGTCGCCTTGTCCGTTCTGGTTGCCGGACTTTTCGCCGCAAGCCCCGCCTGGGCGCAGAGAAAGGCGGAGCCGGGCGCCTTCGATTACTACATCCTCTCGCTGTCCTGGTCGCCGACCTACTGCGCCCGCGACAGGAACGGTCCCGATCCCGACCAGTGCGGTGAGCGGAAACACGGCTTCGTCGTTCATGGCCTGTGGCCGCAATACACCGACGGCAGCTATCCCGCAACCTGCACCCGCGATCGCAACGTTCCCAAGGCCGTGGTGGACCAGACCATGCCGGTGATGCCCAGCGTCGGGCTGATGATGCACCAGTGGCGCAAGCACGGGACCTGCTCCGGCCTGAACGCCACCGACTATTTCGCCAAGCTGCGCGCCGCTGCCGCCAAGGTCGCGATACCCGATCCGCTGAAGACGCCCGGCCCGACCGTGCCGGCTATCCAGGTGGAGCGACTGTTCCTGGAAGCCAATCCCGGCCTGACGGCGGAGGGGGTGGCGGTCGTCTGCTCCCGCCGCGACGTGTCGGAGGTCAGGGTCTGCCTGAACAAGGATCTGGGCTTCATGAGCTGCGGCCAGAAGGTGGTCGACCGTTGCCGCGACCGCGACGCCGCCCTGTCTGCCGAGGTTGCGCCGGCCCAGCCCCGGACGTTCAACACCGCCCCCGCCACCCCGGCCCTGCCGCCGGCTCCAGCCGCGGCGCCCGCTCCGGCCAGCGCTCCGGCGCGCTGAGGCGGTCAATCGCTTTCCGCCCCCTCGGCCAGGGCCGCCATCGCCGCCGGGATTTCCGCCAGCAGTTCGCGGGCGAGGAAGCCGAGCGGGCCGATCCGGCGGCTCAGCCGGTTGCCGGCCTCGCCATGCAGGTAGACACCCCAGATGGCGGCCTGCTCCGGGCTGGCGCCGCGGGCCAGCAGGCCGGCGACGATCCCGGCCAGCGTATCGCCGGAACCGGAGGTGGCGAGCCCCACCGTGCCGCCGCGATAGGCCCAGGCACGGCCCTCGGGCGTGACGATGCGGGTGCAGCTCCCCTTCAGTGCCACCACTGCCTTCAGGTGGGCCGCCACCTGCCGGGCGGTGGCGAGCGGGTCGGCCTCCACCTGATCGCGGGGGCAGCCCAGCAATCCGGCCATCTCGCCGGCATGGGGGGTGATCACTACATGGCCGGCGTGCCTCTGCACCGGCCCCGGGTCGCGGCCAAGCCCGGCCAGTGCCCCCGCATCCAGCACGAAGCGCGGCCCGCCGCCGGCCGGGTTTCCAGCCGGTTCCAGGCGCGTCAGCAGATCGGCGGTCAGTTCCGCCACTGCCGCCTCGTCCATCATGCCGGGGCCGATCAGCACGGTGTCGCAACGTGATGCCCGCTCGGCCAACGCCTCGCCCGAGTCGGCGGCGATGCCGCCCTCCGCCGTTTCCGGCAGGCCGGCGACGAGCGCCTCGGGCAGTGCGAGGCCCAGATGCGGGGCGATGCTGGCGGCGGTGGCGATCTGCAGCTTGCCGGCCCCCGCCCGCAAGGCGCCGATCCCGGCCAGCAGGGCGCCGCCCGGCACCGTCACGCTACCGGCGACCACCAGCACCCGGCCGCGGGTTTCCTTGTCGCCGTCGCCGTCCGGCTGGGGCAGGGGCATGCCGCGCAGCAACTCCGCGGTGACGGGAATTTCCTCGATACGATCCACGGGCATGTTCCCTATCGGGCCGCGACGGGGGCATCCGGCTCGGCGGTGACCGGGGCGCCGGCCTCCTCCAGCGGAGCGACGAAGTTGTAGCGGTGCAGGCACAGCCCGCCGCGCGGCCCGGCATTGGCGTCGAACCGGTACTCGGTGACGGAGCAGTTGGCGACGTCGCCGGCCCTGTCGATGGCCAGGATCTCGTCCTCCGTCATGTTCTCCAGCAGGTAGCGCATGCACAGCACCACCACCTGATGCCCGACGATCAGCACCCGCCGTCCGCCGTGATGCAGGCTGATGGTGTCGAGCGCGCTGCGCAGTCGCAGGATCACGTCGCACCAGCTCTCGCCCCCCGGCGGGCGGTGGTAGAACTTGCCCAGAAGGCGGCGGAACTCGGCCTGTTCCGGGAACTCCTGCCGGATGCCGGCGGTGGTCAGCCGGTCGAGGACGCCGAACTCCTTCTCCCGCAGCCGCTCGTCGATGACGAAGTCGGTCGGATCGACCGGCAGTCCGCCGGCCTGGTGCAGCCGCTCCGCCGTGGTCAGGGCCCGGCGGTAGGGCGAGGTCAGGACCACGTTGGGCCGCTCCGCCGCCGGCATGGCGGCGAACCAGCGGCCGAGCGCGTCGGACTGCCGCTCTCCCAACTGGCTGAGAGGAACGTCGACGTCGCGTTCGTCGATGTCGATCCGGACGAGGCCGGCCGCGTGCGCCGCATCGCGCGCGACGTTTCCGGCGCTCTCGCCATGGCGGACGATCCAGAGTCGGTCGGGCCAGCGCTGCTGCATCGGCGATCCCATTTGCTGGAGGTCTTGGGCTGGAGGTTTTGGGCTGGTGGACTTGGGCTGGTGGTCTGGGGCTGTCGGGAATAACCGGCGGGCGGGGCGAAAGGTCCCGCGGCCCGGCGGCAGGCGGTATGGCAGCCATGCTGTCCGCTCGCCCGCTGCGGCCAATCGGCACCTTGCCGGTGGCGGAGGCCGGGCCACACTCTTCTGTCCAGTTTCACCATCTGAATGGATCGGACATGACGGACAGCCAGGACGCGGCCCCCCTGTTCCAGCCGGTGACGATCGGGCGCTACAACCTGCCCAACCGCATCGCCATGGCGCCCCTGACCCGCAGCCGTACCGACAACGCCACCGGCGTGCCGACCGCGATGAACGCCGAATATTACGCCCAGCGTGCCAGCGCCGGCCTGATCATCGCCGAGGCGACGCAGATCTCGCCGCAGGGCAAGGGCTATGCCTATACCCCCGGCATCCACAGCGCCGAACAGGTGGCGGGCTGGAAGCTGGTCACCGACGCCGTCCATGCCAGGGGCGGGCACATCTGCCTGCAGCTGTGGCATGTCGGGCGCATCTCCCACCCCGACCTGCAGCCGGGCGGCGCCCTGCCGGTGGCTCCCTCCGCCGTCAAGCCGGAGATGAAGGCTTTCACCACGGACGGCTTCAAGGACATCCCGGCTCCGCGTGCGCTGGACATCTCCGAACTGCCGGGCATCGTCGAGGATTACCGCAAGGCGACCCGCAACGCGCTGGCGGCCGGATTCGACATGGTCGAGGTGCATGCCGCCAACGGGTACCTGATCGACCAGTTCCTGCGCGACGGCACCAACAAGCGCACCGACGCCTATGGCGGCTCCGTCGAGAATCGCGCCCGCTTCCTGTTCGAGGTGCTGGACGCCGTGGTGGCGGAGGCCGGAGCCGACCGCGTCGGCATCCGCCTGTCGCCGCTGAGCCCGGCCAACGATGCGCAGGAAAGCGACCCGATCGGCACCTTCAGCCCGGTGATCCGCCGGCTGAACGACTACGGCCTCGCCTATCTGCATATGATCGAAGGCGTAACCCGCGGGCCGCATCCCGGATTCGGCGGCGACCTCGCCGAGTTGCGCGGGCTCTACACCGGGCGCTACATGGCCAACAACGTCTATGACCGCGCCATGGCGATCCAGGCGACGGCCAGCGGTCACGCCGACATGATCGCCTTCGGCCGCCCCTTTATCGCCAATCCCGATTTGGTGGAGCGGCTGCGCATCGACGCTCCCTTGGCCGAGCCGGACCAGAAGACCTTCTACGGCGGCGACCAACACGGCTACACCGACTATCCTCCCTTGAAGCAGTCGGCGGCCTGAGCGTTCGACGCACGGGCGGCGTGCAGATCGTCCCCGAGTCGCCGCGCATATGGCGAGGCGAAGGGGCCGGAGGACGAGTGCGGAGCGGCACTTCGGTGCCGTCCGCCCCGTTCCGGAGCGCCGGCGCGGCGGCAAGCGTGAGCCTGGGGTGGGGCATTTAACGGCGATTCGGTCATCTTTCCTTTGGAAGGCTTGACCTGGGACCGGATCCCTGTGACAAAAGACATTCGGCACACTCTATGAGCTTGAAGACACATGTTCGACCGCCCGCCCCGCCAGGGCTTCCGCGCTCCCGAGATCACCAAGTCCAACGTCACAGCCACCGTGAAGTGGTTCAACCCCACCAAGGGGTTCGGCTTCGTGTCGCCTGAGGACGGTTCGCCCGATGCCTTCCTGCACGTCTCTGCGGTTCAGGCCGCAGGCTATGACGCGCTGGACGAAGGCACCACCATCACCTGTGACCTGGCCCGTGGGCCGAAGGGTCCGCAGGTGGCCTCCATCCACACGGTCGATACGTCGACCGCTCAGCGTTCGGCCCGTCCGCGGACCGGCGGCTTCGACCGTGGCGGCTATGACCGCGGCGGCTACGATGCCGGCGGCGGCAGCGGCGGCGAAGAAGTCGACGGCACCGTGAAGTGGTTCAATGCCGACAAGGGCTTTGGCTTCATCACGCCGAGCACCGGTGGCAAGGACGTCTTCGTCCATGTCAACGTGCTGCGCCGCTCGGGCATGCAGACCCTCCAGGAAGGCGATCAGGTGCGTGTCACCGTTCGCCAGGGCCAGAAGGGTCCGGAAGCGGGCAAGGTCGAGTACCTGTAAGGTTCGGGGTATCCCGGACCTCGACCGGACGGCGCCCGTTTTCGGACGTGCGCCGGCTCGGTCGGCTCCGCTCATCTGACAAGTGTATCGAAGGCTTGAGCGGTCATCGTTCCAGCCTTCCCGGTGAAACTCCGGACTCTTTTCGCACGGTGCCTCCCTTCGGGGGCGCGCCGTGCGTTCTTGTCTTTTGCTTCTCGGTTTTTTGCGGTCCTGGCTCGTGAGTGATCCGGCCGTGGCTTGGTTCGGCCCGGCGGTGCGTTGCGTGTGTCTTCCGCTCTTCTCATTCGGTACTTTGCTCTCCGCGCCTTTCCTTGCGCCGCCCTTCGGGGCGGCCGGCGCCGTTTCCCGTCCCTTGTCCCGCCTCCCGTTTCGTTGCTGGGGGGATTTCCTGCATGATCGAGATGCTGACCATCCGGCTCCCCGCGCTCTTCGGCGGGGGAGGGGAGACGGACATCTGGTGGTCCGTTGCGCAGCTGGTCGGCTTGTGCGGCATGCTCGGCGGCATGCTCTGGCCCTTTTTCCGCAGCCGGCAGGCCATGCTTCTGGTGCAGCTGGTGCCCTGCCTGGGCTTTGCCATGCATTTCGCCCTGGTGGGCGCTCCGACCGCGGCGGCGCTGAACGGGCTTGCGGCGCTGCAGGTGTTGGCGGCGCTGGCGCTCGGCACATGGCCGGCTTTCCGAGTCGTCTATCTGCTGATCCTGCCGGTGATTGCCGCGGTTATGGCCGTGACCTGGACCGGCCTGCCATCCGTCTTTGCCGCGGCCGGCATGGCGCTGATCAGCCTGGCGCGCTACCAGACCCGGGTTGCGGCGTTCCGCGGCGCCATGCTGGTGGCATTGCCCTGTTGGTTCGTGCACAACTGTCTGGTGGGGTCGATCCCGGGCATGATCTCCGATCTGACCGGAATCGCCGTCAATGTCTGGAGGCTTCTGAGCGACCGGACGGCGCCGCGCCCACCAACATCAATGCCGCCAACGGCCGGGGAGGCGAAGCTGTCATGACCACCCACCACAGCAACCTGTCGGCGGAAGATGCCGCCGCACTGCGCGCCATTCCGCTCTTCGCCAAGCTGACCGACCGCGCCGTGTCCCTGCTGGGCGGTGTCGCCATCGTGCGCCCGGTGCCGCGCGGCACCACCCTGTTCCTGCAGGACGAGCCCGCCGACCGCTTCTTCGTGCTGCTCGACGGCTGGGTGAAGCTGTACCGCCTGACCCGCGACGGGACGGAGGCGGTGGTCCATGTCATCGGTCCGGCCGAGAGCTTCGCCGAGGCCGCCATGTTCGCGGACGGCAAGTTCCCGGTCTGTGCGGAGGCGGTGACCGACGCCCGTGTCATGACCCTGACCGCCGACGGATTCGCCCGCTGCCTGCGTGAGGATGACCGCATCGCCTTCGGCATGCTGGGCTCGCTGTCGGTGCGCCTGCGTCATCTGGTGACGCAGATCGAGCAATTGCAGGTCCAGCCGGCGCCGCAGCGGGTCGCCGCCTTCCTGATGCGCGTCTGCCCGCCCGGGGATGGGCCGGCGCAGTTCCAGCTTCCCTTCGACAAGGCGCTGATCGCACGGCGCCTCGGCATGCAGCCGGAAACCCTGTCGCGGGCGCTCGCCAAGCTGCGCGCCTCCGGCGTGGAAACCCAGGGACTGACCGTCAGCGTGGCCGAGCGCGCCACCCTGCGCGCCGTCGCCGAGGCGGGCGAGGAGGAGTGACCGACGGCTGCCCGCCGCCGCTTGTGACAGCGTCGGCGGAGCGGCTAGACTGGATTGACGGCGGTTGCCGCCGCGTGCGAGTTTGCACCCCTCCCAGTACCGGGTTTGTTCAGGATTTCGAGGCAGCGATGGGCGACAGCAACACGGTGGCGACGGCATCGGATCCGGCGCGGGATCTGGTGGCTTTCGCCGGTGACCGGCGCTTCGCCACCGTCATGGCGGACCCGCCCTGGCGCTTCGTCAACCGCACCGGCAAGATGGCGCCGGAGCATCGCCGCCTATCGCGCTACGGCACCATGACGGTCGAGGACATCTGCGCGCTGCCGGTTGCCGACATCGCCGCCCCCACTGCGCATCTCTATCTCTGGGTTCCCAACGCGCTGCTGCCGGAAGGCCTGCAGGTCATGCGCAGCTGGGGGTTCGAGTACAAGACCAACCTCATCTGGCACAAGGTGCGCAAGGATGGCGGGTCGGACGGGCGCGGGGTCGGATTCTATTTCCGCAACGTGACCGAATTGATCCTGTTCGGCGTCCGCGGCAAGAAGGCCCGCACGCTGCCCCCCGGCCGGACCCAGGTGAACCTGATCGAAAGCCGCAAGCGCGAGCACAGCCGCAAGCCCGACGAACAGTATGAACTGATCGAGGCCTGCAGCCCCGGCCCCTTCCTGGAAATGTTCGCCCGCGGCGCCCGGCCCAACTGGTCGGTCTGGGGCAACCAGGCCGACGACAGCTATGAGCCGACCTGGAAGACCTACGCCTTCAACTCCGCGACCGACCGCGAGGCGGCGGCGGAGTAGGTTTGGGGAGCTTTCGGCTTCGGATGCCCCCACCCTAACCCTCCCCCGCTGTGCGGGGGAGGGAATTAAATGCTGATGCGGGAGAGCGGCGGCAGTCCCTCCCCCGCCCAGCGGGGGAGGATAGGTGGGGGTCTAAACTCCCCACGAAAATCGCCCCCTACAACACCCCCAGCGCCACCAAGTCCCGCCGCAGCGCCTCGGCTCCTAAGAACAGGTGGGCCGGCATGCCCACTGATTTGGCCGCTTCGACATTGTCGGGGTTGTCGTCGATGAAGTAGCAGTGCTTCGGTTCGAGACCGTAACGATCCATTAGCAGTCGATAGATCGCTGGATCCGGCTTCACCAGCCGTTCCTGACCCGAAACGACGATGCCGTCGAAGCCGTTCAGGAAGTCGAAGCGCTTGCGCGTCAGTTCGAACTTGTCGGTGGAGAAGTTGGTGATGGCGTAGACCGGGACGCCGCGGGCCTTCAACTCTGCCAGGATCTCCGGCGTGCCGGGAATCGGGCCGGGAACCATGCGTTCCCACATGTCGTCATAGGCGCGGATTAGTTCGGCGCAGTCCGGATGCTCCTCGGTCAGCTGGGCGATCGCCTCGCTCCAGGGACGGCCGCGGTCCTGCTCAAGGTTCCAGGCGGGGCTGCAGACCCGGTCGAGGAAATCCTCCATCAGGTCTTCATAGCCGTCGAACAACTCGCGGTAGAGGTGCCGCGGGTCCCACTCGATCAGCACCTGCCCGACGTCGAAGACGACGACGGTCGGCTTCAGCGGCTCAGTCGTTGCGGTCATGGAACGGCCCGCCTCAACCCTTGGCGCGGGCGGCGTCGGTCAGCCGCTTCATGTCGTCCAGCTTGATGGCGCCGGGCACCAGCTCGTCGCCGAAGACGAAGGCCGGGGTGCCGCGGATGTTCAGCTTCTCGGCCAGCGCCTGGTTGGAGGCGATCACCTTCAGCACGTCCGGCGACTCCATGTCCTTCTTCAGCCGGTCGGTGTCGAGACCGACCGACTTGGCCAGCCGCATGACCACCGCCTCGTCCAACTGGCCGCGGTGGGCCATCAGGGCATTGTGGAATTCCATGTACTTGCCCTGGGCGCGGGAGGCGAGTGCGGCCTTGGAGGCCAGCAGCGAGGCCGGCCCCAGGATCGGGAATTCCTTCAAAACGAAGCGAAGCTTGGGGTCGCCCTTGATCAGCGCCTGGGTGTCGGCCTGCACGGCCTTGCAGTAGCCGCACTGGTAATCGAAGAACTCCACCACCGTCACGTCGCCCTGCGGGTTGCCGGCGACCGGGTCGGCGGGGTTGCGCGTCAGCTCCTGCCTGTTCTCGACCAGGGCCTTGCGGGCCTGTTCGGCCTCAGCCGCCTTCTGGCGCTCCTGCATGGCGTCGACGGCCTGCAGGATGACCTCGGGATGCTCCATCAGGTAATCGCGGACGATCTTCTCGATGGCGGCCTTCTGGTTGCCGTCGAAGCTCGCCGATTGCGCATGGGCCGGAGCGGCGGCGGACAGCGCCAGCGCCGCGACAGGCAGGGCCAAAAGGGCGGAACGCAGGTACGGCAGAACGGGGCGCATGGTGGGCGGTCTCCGAAAACGCTGGGGACATTGGGCCGAAGGCCGCCCACACTGGACCGACAATCGGGTCCGGACAAGTGCAAAGCGCTCGCCCGGACCACACCCCCGGTTTCACTATCGCGTGATCAGCGGGCGCGCAGAAGTTCGCCCACCGACAGCAGCGCCATCTCGTCGCCGTCGGCCTTGCCGATGGTCCGGCCGGTGGAGTAGGGCAGGTTGTTGTCGTTGACGACCACGATATGGTCGGCATCGACGATGTTCACCCCCTCCGGCCCCAGATGGGGCATGACGAAGCGGCCTTCCGGCGCCTGTCCGGCACGGGCCTTGCGGTCTGGATCGGCGATGTCGGTCAGGTCGATGTAACCGACCTTGCGCACGAAGCCGTCGGCGTCGGCCCCGGCGATGTCGATCTTGTAGACCCGCTTGAAGGCGGCCGGCGCGTTGAAGCAGTCGGGCTTCGCCTCGCCCTGGCAGGCCTGGGTCTTCGCGCCCTCGCTGCTGTCGTCGCGCTCGATCACCAGGGCGGTGCCGGCGTCGATCATCGCCAGATCGGCGACGACGTTGGCGTTGTCCTCCAGCTTGTACTTCCAGGACTTGCCAGTGTACGTGCGGCTGGCGACGTCAAATTCCAGGATGCGGGTGTACGCGCGGCCGTCCTTGTTCTCGAAGGCGTTGGCGGCGGCATTCCACAGCGGGCCTTCCAGCGACGGGTACAGGGTCTTGCCGTCCGGCGACACGCCCATCGGCTCGAACCCGCGCGACCGGCGGACCTCGAAGGCGACGGCGCCCGGCACCGGCGGCAGGATGCCGTTGCGGTAATGGTCGGGCGAGCGGGCCGGCTTGCCGTCGACCATCGTCTCATGCACCGCGACGACCACGCCGTCGCGGCTCAGTTCCAGGATGTAGGGGCCGAACTCCTCGCCGATGAACAGGCGATCGGCCTGCACCACCAGCGATTCGGGATCGAAGTCGGCGCCGGTCAGGTAGCGCGCGGTGCTGTTCTCGTTGACGATGGCGAAGGGAACCTTGCGGTCGGGATCGCGCAGGAAAATCGTCTCCAGCCGCTGCAGGGCGCCGCTCTGCCAGTCCGGCTTGACGCGATGGACCATCAGCAGCGCATCGACCGAGTTCACCTTGCTGCCGAAGCCGTTGTCGGTCAGCGCCATGAACTCGCCGTTGCCCTGCGGCACGATGGCGGAGAAGCCCTGAACCGCCTGACCGGCCACCGGCAGCATGATCTCCGTCTGGCGCGGGACCTTGGGGTCGGAGGCGAAGGAGGTGGCGCGGATGCTGCCCACCGTGTCCACCCGCTTGCGGTCGGCGTTGGTGAACTTGCCGGCGGTGGCGAACAGCGGCCCGGCATCGGCCGGCGCCTGCACCAACGTGTCGGCCGGCAGCAGGGCATGGCCGGCCAGCGTGGCGGGGAAGCGCTTGGCCTGCTGTTCCTGGGCCTGAGCCGGGGTCGCGGCGGTCAGGGCGATGGACAGCAGGGCTGCGGTGGCGAACAGGGCGCCGCGCCAGGACGGCAGGCGGACGGACAGCATGGGCATGCACTCCCGTGGACGGTACAGCGCGTCCGGGCCAAGTGGCGGGGCCAAGTGGCGGGGGGACGCGCTCGATGTCCGCGGAATAGCAAGCGGCGATGACGTGGCCGGGACGGTTCGGTGACCGTTGCGTTACCGGAAGGACGCTTTCGTCATATGACCGATCCGTCCCAACCCGATCAGCGCGTCCTGTCGCCGCCGGTCTGGCCGCGGATGTCCTGGGCGCGCAGCCAGCCCGGCGACCCGGCGGGCAGCAGCTTTTCCGCCCGTTCGGCCTGCGCCTTCGCCATCGGCATGTCGCCTCTCGCCAGCGCCTCCTCGGCGGTGGCATAGGCGACCATGCCGTCGTTCTTCTTCATGCTCCAGGCCTGGGCGGTCAGCCGCCACAGGAAGGCGGACTGGGCCTTGCCCTTCGACGCGATCTGCAGGTTCTTCAACGCCTCGTCGGCGAGCCGGGAATCGCGCTGTTCCAGCAGGGCGTGGGCGAGCGAGACGCGGATCGTTCCGGCTTCGGAACCGGCCAGCTCGATGGCCTTGCGGTAGGGGACGACCGCATCCGGCGCGCGGCCGGTCTGCAGCATCAGGTCGCCCTTCATCTCGTGCAGGTAGGGATTCCTCGGCTCGTCCGCGATCAGGCCGTCGACCAGCGGGGTGGCCTGCCTCACGTCGCCCTGGCGGAAATAGGCATAGGCGCGGCCATAGCGGGCGGCGGGCGACGGGTCGTTCGCCTTGTAGCGTTGCAGCGCGCCGCGCGGGTCGAGATAGCCGTACAGCTTGGCCTGGATCCGCCGCAGGTCGGCCTCCGTCGCCGTCGGCAGCCGGGCGTCGGCATAGCGGGACCGGGCGACGAAGGCTCTCACCGCTTCGATGCGCTCGCGCGTCAGCGGGTGGGTCAGGCGATAGCCGGCGTCGCGGTCGTTCATCAGCGGCTCGCCGACGCCCAGCTTTTCCAGGAAGGTCTCCATCCCCTTGGCGGAGATGCCCGACTGTTCCAGGAAGGACAGGCCGGCCTGATCGGCCGATGCCTCCTGCGTGCGGGAAAAGGACAGGAAGTTCCGCTCCGCCAGATGCTGGCCCAGCATGACGCCCGCGGCGCCGGCCCCGGCGTTGCCCGAGGCGAGGCCGCCGATGACGCCCAGGCCCATGCCGAGCAGCGAGGACAGGAAGGCGTTGTCCATCGCCTCCGTCCCGCGCACCAGATGTCCGCCGGAGATGTGGCCGGTCTCGTGCGCGATGACGCCCAGCAGCTGGTCGGCATCGTCCACCGTCAGCAGCAGCCCGGTGTGCAGGAAGATGTTCTGTCCGCCGGCGACGAAGGCGTTCACCGACGGATCGTTGACCAGAAGGATCTGCACCGAGTCGGGGTCGATGCCGGCCGCCTGGAAGATTGGCCGGGCCATCTTGCGGATGATATGGTCCGTCTCGGCGTCGCCCAGGATCTGCATGTCCGAGCGGCGCTGCGCGCTCGCCGGTGGCGCTTCCCACACCAGCGACATCAGACACATGGACATGATGGCGACGACCGAAACCAGCCTGCTGGGCTTGCGCACCGTGACGACCTCCGGCTTTGAACAGCGGACCCCCGCGCGGAACCGGCGGAACTCCGGGCCGCGACACACTCGCTTGCGAATCTGGCGACGGTTGGGCGCGGTTGCCATAGCTGCATCACTGCTGACCGGCTGCGTCAACACGAAGTTCAAGACCGACGCGACGGTCCAGAGCTTCGTCGTCGCCGACGAACCCTATGCCGCCGGCATCGGCCGGGACATCATCGCCCAGGGCGGCAAGGCCGGCGACGCGGTGGCTGCCATGGCGCTGGCGATGACCGCCAGCCTGCCGTCGCGCGTCGGGCTGACCGGCGGCGGCGTCTGCGTTCTGTTCGACGCCGCGTCCAAGAAGGCCCGCACCATCGACTTCCTGCCGCGCCCTGTCGGTGCCGGCGGCGTCGGCATGCCCGCGATGGCGCGCGGCCTGTATGCCGTCCAGGCCTCGGCCGGCGTGATGCGGTGGGAGCAGGTGGTCGCCCCGGCGGAACAGCTTGCCCAGTTCTCCCCCGGCCTCAGCCGCGCGCTGGTACAGGATCTGAGCGCGTTCGGCGGGCGTCTGGCCGCCGATTCCGATGCACGTCGCCGTCTGATGGGCGCCGGCACGCCGGCGGTCGGCACGGTCGCCGGCCAGCCGGAACTGGCCGCGACCCTGTCGGTGCTGCGCCGCCAGGGCGTGGGCGCCTTCTATGCCGGGCCGCTCGCCGCGACGGTCGCCCAGGGCATTGGGCTGGATGCGGCGCAGCTGCGCGCCTATCAGCCGCGCGTCGGCGCCACGCTGACCGTGCCCTTCGACATCAGCGACCTGCATGTTCCCGACACGACCGAGCCGGAGTCGGGGGCTGCCCTGATCCAGGCCTGGAAAGCGGTGGCCGCCCTGCCGCCGGCCGAACGCGCGACCCGTGCCGCCCAGCTGCTGGGCGCCACCGGTGCCGGCGCTACTGCCACTGCGGCCGGCGCCGGGGTGATGGTGATCGATCCGGACGAGAACGGCGCCGCCTGCGCCTTTACCCAGGGCGCTCCCTTCGGCACCGGGCGCGGCATTCCCGGCACCGGCATGCTGGTGGCCCAGGGGGTGGACCGCGGCGGCTTCGGCGCGCCGGCCCTGATCGCCAACTCGATCATCGGCCGCACCCTGTTCGCCGGGGTCGGCACTGCCGGGGGCAGCGACGGCCCCGCCGCCGGCCCGGCCGCCCTGCTGTCGGTGGCATTCCCGTCGGGCCTGGAGGACAAGTCGACCGCGCCGCAGATCCAGGCCGCGCGTCCGCAATCCGTCCCCGGGCGGGTCAGCTTCATCGGCTGCCGGGTTTCAACGGAGGACGGGATCCGCTATTGCCAGACGGCAACCGACCCGCGCGCCGGCAGCCTGGCGCTGACGGTCGAAAGCGAACGCAAGCGGGACTGAACCGCGAAAAAGCGGCCCGCCCAAAAGAGAGTTAGAGACGGACGATCATGAGCAAGCAGCCCAAGGTTTCCAAGCGGGGCGCCATTCCGCCCTTCTTCGTGATGGAAGTGATGCGCGCCGCGGCGGAGCGCGAGGCCGCCGGGCTTGAGGTCCTGCATATGGAGGTGGGGCAGCCCTCCACCGGCGCGCCTAAGGGCGTGGTGCAGGCGGCTGCCACCGCCGTCGTGGGAAGCGACCCGCTGGGCTACACCGGGGCGCTGGGCATCCAGCCGCTGCGCGCGGCCATCGCCAAATGGTACAAGGACCGGTACGGCGTGGATGTGCCGGAGCGGCGGGTGGTCGTCACCACCGGGTCGTCGGGCGCCTTCCAGCTGGGCTTCCTCGCCGCCTTCGATCCGGGTGATCGGGTGGCGATGGCGTCGCCCAGCTATCCGGCCTACCGCCACACCCTGACGGCTGCCGGTGTCATCCCGGTGGAGTTGCCGACCGGGCCGGAGCATCGCTTCCAGCCGACCATCGAACTGCTGGAGGCGCTGGAGGAGCCGGTGCAGGGGCTGATCGTCGCCAGCCCGGCCAACCCGACCGGCACGATGCTGAGCCGCGAGGAACTGACCGCGCTGTCCGACTGGTGCCGCGCCAACGGCGTGCGCATGGTGTCGGACGAGATCTACCACGGACTGACCTATGGCACCGACGCGGTCACCGCGGCCGAGGTGAACGAACAGGCGCTGGTGGTCAACAGCTTCTCCAAATATTTCTCGATGACCGGCTGGCGTCTGGGCTGGATGATCGTGCCGGACGATCTGCTGCGGTCGGTCGAATGTCTGGCGCAGAACCTGTTCATTTCGGCGCCCACGCTGAGCCAGGTGTCGGCGGTCGCGGCCTTCGACTGCACGGCGGAGTTGGACGGCCACGTCGCCCGCTACGCCCGCAACCGCGCGGTTCTGCTGCAGGAACTGCCGAAGGCGGGCTTCACCAAGATGGCTCCGGCCGATGGCGCCTTCTACATCTATGCCGACGTGTCGGACATGACCGACGACAGCGAAGCGCTGGCGAAGCAGATCCTGGAGGAGACGGGCATCGCCTGCACTCCGGGCATCGATTTCGACACCGCCCGCGGCCGACGCTTCCTGCGCTTCAGCTTCGCCGGGTCTGAGGAGACCATCGCCGAGGCGGCGCGGCGGCTGATCGCCTGGCGGGCGGGGAAGTAAAGTGCGGAGTTAGACCCCCACCTAACCTCCCCCGCTGGGCGGGGGAGGGAATTGGACTTTTGTCGGCGTTCAGCGGCAGTCCCTCCCCCGCCCAGCGGAGGAGGTTAGGTGGGGGTATCACTTAGCCGGTCTGCGGCACCCCCTCAGAACAGATGCTGCCCGCCGGTGATGAAGGTCTCCGTACCGGTCACATAGGCCGAATCCGGGCCGCAGAGGTAGAAGATCACCGCGGCGACGTCTTCCGGCGTTCCCATGCGCTTCAGCGGGATGCGCGGGATCAGCACGTCGTATTCCGGGCCGGTCATCGCCGTTTCGATCTCCCCGGGGGCGACGGCGTTGACGCGGACGCCGATCTCCGCGAACTCCACCGCCATTTCGCGGGTCAGGCCGGACAGCGCCGCCTTGGAGGTGGAATAGGCGGAGCCGGCGAAGGGGTGCACCGAATGGCCGGCGATGGAGGTGACGTTGACGATCGCCCCCTTGCCCTTCGACAGCGGGGCGGCGAAGCCGCGGGCCAGAACCAGTGCTGCGAAGAAGTTCAGCTCGAACACCCGGTGCCAGCCCTCGATCGAGCCGTTCAGGCAGCCCAGCCGCTCCTTGATCGGGGTCTTGGGCGAGATGCCGGCGTTGTTGATCAGGGCATGCAGGGGGGCGCCGTCCAGCGCCTTGTTCGCCTCCTCCACGAACGCGGCGCGGCTGGCGGGGTCGGACAGGTCGGCCGGGATGTGGTGGGTCCAGTTGGGATCGCGCCGGCAATGCTCCGGCACATCCTCGCGCGAGCAGGAGATCACGCGCCAGCCTTCGTTGCTGAACCGGGTGACGGTGGCGTGTCCGATACCCCGGCTGGCGCCGGTGAGAATGACGGTCTTGCGGTGCGGCATGGCGGCGGTGCGCTTCACGAATGATTGCGGTCGGGCGGGGAGAGCGGACGCCCTGGGTCTGGCCTCGGGAGTATACGGATGCCGGCGCGGAAGGCCGCCATCCGCCGTATGTCCACCGCCGGTGCCGATCCTACCCGCCGATGCACCGGCTGTCATCCGCCGCGGATCTTCAGCGCGGCCGAACGACGCAATCGGTGGCGTTCGCCATTGACCTTGTGTCCGGCAGTTCCAACCTTGGCGCAATGCCTGAGCCGACGGAGCCGACCCTTGCGCCAGATCTTCCGTCCCATCCCCCTTCCCTTGGCCCGTCCCTTTCGTCTTGCCCCGCTGGTCTTCGCGGCGCTGTCCTTCGTCGCCGCATCCGGCGTCCGGGCGGAGGATGCCGCGCGCATCGGCTGCGTGCCGCCGGGCGTGTGGGCCGACGGCACCGGAACGGCGGTGGAGCCGGCACCGCTGCTGCGCCGGCTCGCCGAAGCGCCGGTCGTCCTGCTGGGGGAGCAGCATGACAAGGCCGATCACCACCGCTGGCAGCTCCACACCCTGGCTGGCCTGCATGCGCTGAACCCCGACCTTGCCGTCGGGATGGAGATGCTGCCACGCCGACTGCAGCCGGTGCTCGACCGCTGGGTGGCGGGGGAACTGACGGAAAGCGAGTTCCTGAAGGAGACGGACTGGCGTACGGTTTGGGGCTTCGATCCGGCCTTCTACCTGCCGATCCTGCAATTCGCCCGTCTGCACCGGCTGCCGGTGGTGGCGCTGAATGTGGAACGTTCGCTGATCAGCCGCACCGCCCGCAACGGCTGGGCCGCCATTCCGGGGGCGGAGCGCGAGGGCGTCGGCACCCCCGCCGCCCCGACGGAAACCTACCGCAACCGCCTGACCGAAACGCTGGCGGCACACGACCGCTCGGAATCGCAGGCGGCCGCCCCCACCGATGCGGCCAAGCGCTTCATCGACGCGCAAGGTGTTTGGGACCGCGCCATGGCGGAGAAGATTGCGGAAACCCGTCGGACCACCGGCCGCGCCGTCGTCGGCATCCTGGGGCAGGGCCATACCCTCTACCGCGACGGCGTCCCGCACCAGCTGGCCGACCTCGGCATCGCCGATGCCGCCGTGCTGCTGCCGTGGGATGCCGACCGCGACTGCGACGAGCTGGACGGGCGCATCGCCGATGCGGTCTTCGGGCTGGGGCCGGCGCGCGAGGATGCCGAACCACAGCGGCCGCGGCTGGGCGTGCAGCTCGATCCCGGTCCGGAAGGCATCACGGTGGGATCGGTCAGCGACGGCAGCGTTGCCGCGGCGGCCGGCCTGCGCACCGGCGACCGCATCCTGATCGCCGCCGGAAGCCCGGTTCGGGCGCCGGCCGATCTGGTCGCCGTCATCCGCCGTCAGGCGCCCGGCACATGGCTGCCGCTGACCATCCGGCGCGACGGCGCGGAGCAGGAACTGGTGGCGAAATTCCCGGTGGAACGGCGCTAGGCGGCGCTCCTCACAGCATCCGGTCCCAGCGGGCGAGCGCGTCCGGGGTGGGGTTGACCGCGGGGGCGCAATCGCTGCGGCCGAGCCGGTCGCGGTGCTCGCGCAGAGCCCAGACCACCGTGGGGAAGGCAAGCTCGCCCCAGGGGATCTCGTCCCAGGCGAACAGCCCGACCTCCAGGCTCTCCGGGCCGGGCTCCACGTCCGGGGACAGCAGACGGGCGCGGAAAATCATCTGAACCTGGCTGATGCGCGGGATGTCGTAGATCGCCAGCAGATGGTCGATGTCGATGCGGGCGCGCGCCTCCTCCCAGGCTTCGCGGGCCGCTCCCTCGCGGGTGCTCTCGCGCTCCTCCATGAAGCCGGCGGGCAGGGTCCAGAAGCCCTTGCGCGGTTCGATGGCGCGGCGGCACAGCAGGATGCGGCCATCCTCCCAGGTCGCCACCGCGCCGACCACCATCAGCGGGTTCTGGTAGGCGATGTAGCCGCAATCCGGGCACATCAGCCGCTCGCGATCCTCGCCGGGGGGTATGGCGCGGACGCGGGGGCCGCCGCAGCCGGGGCCGCAATCGGAGGCGCCATTGGAGGCGCCGTTGGGGGCGCCATTGGGGGATTTGCTGTCGGGAGTGTTGTCGTCTGGCATGGCCTCCGATATGGCGCCGCGGACTTGGTTGGGCAAGCGGGGAAAGCGGCGGCTGGGCAATGCTGCGTCACCCTGTCTGTTCGCGCCCTGTTCCAATTCGCGTTTCGTTCCGATAGGCTGTGCTCGTTTCAGGTGTGGGGCAGGGGTGAGGGAGCGGGTGTGACGCAGTTCGTGGTGAACGGGATGGTGGTGGACGGGATGTCCCTGGCGATCGGGCTGGCAGCCGGCCTGCTGCTGGGCACCGCCATCGCCTGGGCGGTGCTGCGCGCCGCGGCGGGCCGGGGGGAGGCCGCGGCTGCTGCCCTGCATGCGGAGTTCGCCACCCGCCTCGACCTCGCCGAGCGGACCGAGGATGACCTGCGCGAGGAGATCGAGGCGCGGGACCACCAGATCGCCCGGCTGCATGGCGAGGTCGCCGACGCCCGCGAACGCCACGCCCAGCTGTCGACCCGGCTGGACGCCGAACGGACCGCGGCGGCGGAGAAGATGGCCCTGCTGGAGCGGGCGCAGGCGGCGCTGGCCGACAGCTTCAAGGCATTGTCGGCGGAGGCGCTGCACCAGAACAACCGCAGCTTCCTCGATCTGGCGCGGGAGACGCTGGCAGGCTTCCAGGAGCAGGCGAAGGGCGACCTGGACAAGCGCCAGACCGCCATCGCCGCCATCGTCGATCCGGTGCGCCAGTCGCTGGAGGCGATGGACCGCCAGATCCGCGACCTGGAAAGCAGCCGCGCCGGCGCCTATGAGGGGTTGAAGCAGCAGGTGCTGTCGCTGGTGGAGACCCAGAGCCAGCTGCGGGCGGAGACCGGCAACCTCGTCCGTGCGCTGCGCACCCCGGCGGCGCGCGGGCGCTGGGGCGAAATCCAGCTGCGCCGGGTCTGCGAGATGGCGGGCATGCTCGACCATTGCGACTTCGTGGAGCAGGTATCGGTCGACAGCGGCCGGCTGCGCCCCGACCTGATCGTCACCCTGCCCGGCGGCAAGACCATCGTGGTCGATGCCAAGACGCCGCTGGAAGGCTATCTGGACGGCGTCCAGGCGGCGGACGACGGTGCGCGGCGCGACGGCATGGTCCGCCATGCCCGCCATGTGCGCGAGCATATGAAACAGCTCGGCACCAAGGGCTATTGGGACCAGTTCGACGACAGCCCGGAATTCGTCGTGCTGTTCCTGCCCGGCGAGAATTTCTTCTCCGCGGCGCTGGAGCAGGACCCGGCGCTGATCGAGGCCGGCATCGACCATCGCGTCATCCTGGCCACCCCGACCACTCTGATCGCGCTGCTGCGCGCCGTCGCCTATGGCTGGCGGCAGGAGCGGCTGGCCGACAATGCCCGCGAGATCAGCGCGCTGGGGGCGGAGCTGTACAAGCGCCTGTCCGACCTGGGCGGCCATATGGAAAAGCTGGGCGGGCAGCTGGACAAGGCCGTCGGCTGCTACAACAGTGCGGTCGGTACGCTGGAATCGCGGGTGCTGGTCAGCGCGCGCCGATTCCGCGACCTGCATGCCGCACCGGAGGGATCGGAGATGCCGCTGCTGGAACCTCTGGACCACAGCCCGCGCCGCCTGCAGGCGACGGAACTGCGTGTGCCGCCGGTGGAATCCTCCGCCGCGGATTGACGGCGGCGCGGCCCGTTGCTGCGACATTCCGTCCTGTCCGTAACCGTGCCCACGGGCACGTGTTCACCGCTGCGGTGCAGCGTCGGCCGTGCTATCCATGCGGCCTCACAGGCTTCGACACCATGGAACCCGCCGATGACGGACCAGACCGGAACCGAACAGACCGTCCGCTGCGACCGCTGCAACCATCCCTATCCCGCCGTGACGGAGGGGGGCTGTCCGCGCTGCCGTTCGATTCGACGCAGCAATGCGGTGATCGTCACCCTGCTGGTGATGCTGGTGATCCTCGCTCTGGTCGGTTGGATCGGTACTTTGGTCCTCACTTGATTCCATTGCCGGTACTTTGGTCGGTCATTGCGCAGACACTGCACATTCCGTATGCAAAGCGCACAATGAAACATCATTTCTATTTGACCCGATAATCGAGCAAGTTTTTTGCTTGTCATGAATAGTTCAATCTGAGAAGCAACCCTCTGCAGTCGTTTTTGCGCAGGGGTCGCATCATGCTGAAGAACCTCAGGATTGCCGCGCTCACCAACCTGTTCGGCGTGGTGGTCACGCTCGGCTTCCTGGCGGTCGTCCTGACGGGTGCGCTGGCGATCCGCGAACTGAAGGTGGGTGGTCCGATCTACCAGCGCATCGTGCTGGGCAAGGATCTGATCGCCGACATCCTGCCGCCGCCGGAATATGTGATCGAGGCCTATCTGGAAACCACGTTGGCGATGAGCGACCCGGCGTCGGTGGAGCAGCGGCGGGCGCGTCTGGTGCAGCTGCGCAAGGATTACGACGACCGGCACGAATACTGGTTGAAGGAAGGGTTCGAGCCGTCGCTCGTCGACCAGTTGACCAAGGCATCGCATGCGCCGGTGATGCGCTTCTGGACCGAAGTCGAGACGAAGTTCCTGCCGGCGCTCGCCCGCAAGGACGAGGCGGCGGCCCGCGCCTCCTACGCGGTCATCGCCGAGGCCTATGCGGCCCATCGCGCCGTCGTCGACCGGATCGTCGCGGACACCACCCGCTACAACAGCGAGACGGAGGTCTATGCCGCCGGACGCGAAAGCCTGTTCATGAGCGCGGTTTGGGGCGTTTCGGCCCTGGTGCTGGCGGTGGTGGTGCTGGGCGTGCTGGGCATCCGGCGCCGGGTGGTACGGCCGGTGGGTGAGCTGACCGCCGCGATGCGCCGCTTGGCCCAGGGCGACCTCGGCGTCGCCATTCCCGGTTCCGACCGCGGCGACGAGATCGGTGCGATGGCCGGGGCCCTGCGCGTCTTCAAGGAGAATGCCGAGGAGGCCGAGCGGCTGCGCCGTCTGCGCGAGGAAGAGCGGGAACGGTCCGAACGGGAGAAGCAGGCCGCCTTGCTGCGCATGGCCGAGACGGTGGAGACGGAAGCGTCCAATGCCGTCGATGTGGTCGCCAGCCAGACCAGCCAGATGGCCGCTAACGCGACCCGCATGGCCGAATCGGCCCGCGCGGTCAGCGACAACAGCCAGAATGTGGCCGCCGCCGCGACCCAGGCGCTGTCGAACGCCCAGACCGTGGCTGCCGCGTCGGAGCAGCTGAGCGCCTCCATCCGCGAGATCGCCACCCAGGTCGGCGCCGCCACCGCCATGACCGGCGAGGCGGTCGGCGCCTCGGTCCGGGCGGAGGAAACCATCCAGCGCCTTGCCGAGGCCGTGACCCGCATCGGCGAAGTGACCGACCTGATCAACGACGTCGCCGGCCAGACCAATCTGCTGGCTCTGAACGCCACCATCGAAGCGGCGCGGGCAGGGGAGGCCGGAAAGGGCTTCGCGGTGGTCGCCAGCGAGGTGAAGCAGCTGGCCGGGCAGACCGCGCGGGCGACCGACGAGATCGAAAGCCAGATCGCCACCATCCAGGCCACCACCGCGGAGGCGGTCAACGCGGTGCGCGCCATCGCCGACCGGGTGCGCGGGGTGGAGTCGGTATCGGCCACCGTCGCCGCCGCCATCGAGGAGCAGGAGGCGGCAACCGGCGAGATCGCCCGCAATGTCCTCCAGACCTCCAACGCGGCGCAGGAGGTGGCGACCCGCATCGCCGCCGTTTCGCAGGAGGCGACGGCCACCGGCGAACGCGCCAGCGAGGTCAACGCCCTGTCCACCCGCGTGGCCTCCAGCATCGACCAGCTGCGCCGCGTCCTGATCGAGGCGATCCGCACCGCCACGCCGGAGGTGAACCGCCGCGCCGCCCCGCGCTACCCGCTGAACCGGCCGGGCCGGCTGACCATCGGCGGGCGCGAGGTGCCGGTGACCGTCGACAATGCTTCGGAAGGCGGCGCGCAGATCAGCGGCTTGCCGCAGGAGTGCTGGGCCGCTCTGGCGCAGGGGACGGCGCTGAGCGTCGTGTTGCCGGGGCTGGAACCAATGCCAGCCACGGTGCGCGCGATTGACGGCGGTGTTGGTGGCGGTGTTGGCGGCCGTCTGCATGTCACCTTCACCCTGGCCGCTGCCGACCGCGAGCGCTTTGCCGGTCAGTTCCGCCGCATCGTCGCCGGGCTGGTGCCGATGGACAGGGCGGCGTGAGCGTCCCTTCGGCCACAGGCGGGGCGAAGACGGCAAGATGACAGTGAATTCATGACGTTCGGGTGTTGCACCGGTCCAGAATGGCGGCAGCTCCACGGCCGCCGGCCCGTTCCGAAAGCCCGTTCGCCATGGTCAACACCACCGCCTGTCCCTATTGCGGCTCCGACTACGGGCATGGTCCCGACGAGTGTCCACTCTGCCGCTCCGCCCGGCGCACCGATCTGATCGTGCGCTGTGTCATCGGGCTGCTGTTCCTGGCGCCGATCCTGACGCTGGCCGCGACGATCCTGCTGGACAACCGCGCGGTGGCGACGATTCTCTCGATGGACTGATTACGCCCGCCGGGGCGGTGCCCGCAGCCTACAAATGCCCCGTCCGCGCCGACTGCTCCAGCGCCTTGATGTGGGAGAGGCCGGGCAGGATCTCCGACTTCACGAACTCCATGCGCCGGTTCGGACCGCCGCCGCCGCGGGCGAAGCGGTGCTTCCACAGGTTCATCTTCACCGCCAGACCGCACAGCACCCCGCCGATGGTGACGTGGTGGGACGAGATCAACTCGCGGATGGCGCGGAAGGTGTCGGCGTTGATGTCGCTCCAGAAATCCTTGGACCGGTTGTCGAAGCTCTCGAACCGGCCGGTGATGGAGGTGGAGATGTCTGTCAGGTCGCGGGCGATCTCATCCAGCAGCCTGATCTGGCGCGGATCGCGCTTCACCTCGGCGGAACTGCGGATTTCGCCCATCCAGGTGACGAAGCGCTGCACCTCCGGCACGATCTCGTCCAGGCATTTGCGGAAATAGGCCAGCGACAGGAAGATGTCGCCGTACTCCTCCAGGAACTGCGGGATCTCGTTCAGGCCGATGTCCAGCCGGTCGGCCATCATGCGCAGGTTGCGCAGCGCCTCCTCCCGGTTGGGATTGGCGAACAGCTGGATGATGTCGGTCACGTCCGCGACCTGAAGCTCTTCCGTGCCGTAGACATATTCCATCAGCGGCCGGGTGAAGACGCGCATGTAGTTGGTCAGCTCCGCCTTCTTGCGGTCCGACAGCGTCAACGATTCGACGTTGTTGACGTCGATGTTCAGCCGCCGCAACTCGATGCGCGAGGAGTAGACGTCGAAGCTGGAGGCGGCGCCGATCTTCTCCAGCTTCACCAGATCGCGCTCGATCTCGTCCTTGTAGGACTCGAAATAGGCGGGCAGATGGCGGGCGGTCACCTGGCCGCTGCCCGCCTGGGCGTCGTGGAACATCTCCACCACCGTCTGCAGCCGGACATTCTTGATCAGCCGGGCATGCTGCAGGCCGGGGGTGTCCAGCGGGATCGACGACAGCGGAAGAATATGCAGGGAATCGCGGGCCTCGTCGTCCCACGCCTTCCGTTTCTCCGTTTCGGCGGCGGTCTTCGTGTCCACCGCCGTATCGCTCGCCCCGCCGTCCAACCGACCGTCCCCCGATGCCTTTTTCGCGTATAGCGCCCGTGATTATGGCAGAGCGCACCTTACAACAGGAGTTAGGGCTGACAAGGATCGAGATGCCGGCCGGTGGTCAGTGGACGCTGACCGGCTCCATGTCGTTCTGCACGATGGCGGCGAAGGCCAGCTCGCGGTCGGCGACGACGCTCAGCGGCGTGCCGTCGGCGGCGTGGATCGCGAAGGCGGCGGTGCCCTCGAGTTCCACCGGGCGGACATAGGCGACGTCGCCCAGGCCGAAGCTGGCGAAATCCTGGGTCGAAAGCTGGCGCAGCTGGCTGTGGGTATCGTTCATCATGATCGTGGTCTCCCGGCGGCTCCCCGTCATGGGCGGCCGCGCGTGCAGAGTGTCGGGAAGGCTGGTGGGAGGAAAAGGGGGCCGGGTCAGTCGTCCTTGCCGTCGGCGGATACGTCGATGGTGCGCGGCATGGCACCGCCGGCGGATTTCTTCGGCTGCTCGATCTTGATGGTGCGGACCTTCGGTTCCGGCATCGGACGGGTCAGGTCGATGTTGAGCAGCCCGTTGTCGAGCGAGCAGCCCACGACCTCTATCCCTTCGGCCAGGACGAAGCTGCGCTGGAACTGCCGGGCGGCGATGCCGCGATGCAGGTAGACGCGCGACTTGTCGTCGGTCTGGCGGCCGCGGATGACGAGCTGGTTGTCCTCGATCTGGACCGACAGGTCTTCGGAGGTGAAGCCGGCCACGGCAAGCGTGATCCGCAGGCCGTCGTCGCCGATCTGCTCGATGTTGTAGGGGGGATAGCCTTCGGCCGAATTCTTGGCGATGCGGTCGAGCGTCCGCTCGAACTGATCGAAGCCGAGAAGCAGCGGGCTGTTGAAGAGCGAAAGGCGAGTCGTCACGACGCATCCTCCTCACGACGGGAGCGAGTTGCGGAAGATGGGCCCGTTTCCGGCGCCCGGCGGATCGGCGGCCCAGCACATGCCGGCGCCGCCACGCCTATAGATTGGGAGAGCCGAGGTCGCGGTCAAGAACCCTGTGAGCTCCAAGCACCGCCAATGATCTCGGAAGCCTCGCCCAACTCCGCCGCCACCGCGTCGGCGATGGCGAGGCAGGAGGTCAGGCCCGGCGATTCGATGCCGAACAGATTGACCAGCCCCTCCACTTCATGGGTGCCCGGCCCCTGGATCAGGAAATCGGCCTGCGGCTGCCCCGGTCCGCACAGCTTGGGCCGCACGCCCGAATAGGCCGGCACCAGCGCGTGGTCGGGCAGCCCCGGCCAATAGGCGCGCACCGCACCGTAGAAGGAGTCGGCCCGGACCGGATCGACGGCATAGTCGATGGGCCCCTCTCCATGGCCGGCGATATCGCCCAGCCATTCCACGTCGGGGCCGAAGCGGGCTTGTCCGGCGAGATCCAGCGTCAGGTGGACACCCAGCCCACCCTCCACCGGCACCGGATAGACCAGCCGCGAGAAGGGGGAACGGCCGGTTGCCAGCGCATAGTAGTTGCCCTTCGCCAGCACCCGCGGCGGCACATGCGCGGCATCCAGCCCTTCCAGCCCGCGCGCGACCGCCCAGGCGCCCAGCCCGGCGGCGTTGACCAGCGTGGAGCAGGCCAGCCGCATCGGCTCCGCCCCGCCGACCTCCAGCTCGAAACCGTCGGCGATGCGGTGGGAGCGCAGCAGGGGGCTCTGCAACGCCAGCATCGCGCCGGCCTCCTCGGCGTCGCCCAGCAGGGCCAGCATCAGCCCGTGGCTGTCGATGATGCCGGTGGAGGGCGACAGCAGGGCGCCGACGGTGCGCAGGTTCGGTTCCCACCGCATCGCCGTGGCGGCGTCGACCTCCGTCAGGTCGGTGACGCCGTTGGCGGCGGCCTGGGCGCGGATCGCCGCCAGCTTCGGCAGCTGATTCTCCTCCGTCGCGACGATCAGCTTGCCGATGCGGCGATGCTCCACGCCATGGGCGGCGCAGTAGTCGTAGAGAGCGTCGCGGCCGGGCACGCACAGCCGGGCGCGCAGGCTGCCGGTGGGATAATAGATGCCGGCATGGATGACTTCGGAGTTGCGGGAACTGGTGCCGGTCCCGATGGCGTCCGCCGCCTCCAGCACGATCACCTCGCGCCCGGCCCGCGCCAGCCGGCGCGCCACCGCCAGACCGACCACCCCCGCCCCGACGACCACGCACTCCACCCGTTCCATCGCGTCATTCCTGCCTGCCGCTTGCGGTGTGGGGAAGGGGAGCGCAAAACGGCAGGGCGGGCAAGGGGTTCCAGATACGCCGTCAGGCTTGACTCCGGCACGCCAATGGGTATTGTGCGCGCCTTCACCTCCTGGGAAAGCGGGCGCGCGCAATCTTTGGCGCCCCGTCCGCCGCCTGAAAGGGCGGTCGGAACTACCGGGACAACATCAACTCGTGTACAACGAGGCGTGAGAGTTATGAGCAAGCGTCAAGAGTCCAAGTACAAGATCGACCGCCGCCTTGGCGTCAACCTGTGGGGCCGTGCCAAGAGCCCGCTGAACAAGCGCGAGTATGGCCCGGGCCAGCATGGCCAGCGCCGCAAGAAGCCGTCGGACTACGGTCTGCAGCTGATGGCCAAGCAGAAGCTGAAGGGCTACTACGGCAACATCGGCGAGAAGCAGTTCCGCCGTATCTATGCCGAGGCCGTCCGTCGCAAGGGCGACACCGGCGAGAACCTGATCGGCCTGCTGGAGCGTCGCCTGGACGCCGTGGTCTACCGCATGAAGTTCGCGCCGACCCCGTTCGCCGCGCGCCAGCTGATCAACCACGGCCACATCCTGGTCAACGGCCGCCGCCTGAACATCGCTTCGGCCCGCATCAAGGACAACGACACCGTTGAGGTGCGCGCCAAGTCCAAGCAGATGGCGCTGGTCCTGGAAGCCGCCGCTTCCGGCGAGCGTGACATCCCCGATTACCTGGAAGTCGACGGCAGCGCGCTGAAGGGCCGCTTCGTCCGCGCCCCGCTGCTGGCCGACGTTCCGTACCCGGTCCAGATGGAACCGAACCTGGTCATCGAGTTCTACTCGCGCTGATCGGTCGGCTCCTGCCGAACGCGAAAGGCCGCTCCCTCGGGGGCGGCCTTTTTGCTTTTGGGCGCAGTGCCTATTGATGTGACGTTAGATCCCCAACACCACACTCACCTCCGCCGGGACACCAGCAGCGCCGTCAGGTCGTCGTCGATGGGACCGGTGGCGTGGAGATCGCCCAGCAAGCCGTCGAGCAGGCGGGCGCCGTCAGGCTCGTGCAGGCGGCGGGCGAGCAGGGCGGCGAGGCCCGGTTCGTCCAGCACATCATGGCCCTCCGAGCCGAGCGGAATCTCGATCGCCGCGTCGGAGTAGAGGAACAGCCGCGCACCCGGCGGCATCGGCAACTGCCGGCTGTCGTAGGTGGCGGACGGCAGCAGGCCGAGCGGCAGGCCGCTGCCGTCGCCCAGCCGTGGCGCCTCGTCGCCGGGCAGCCACATCATCGGCGTCGTCGATCCGGCAGAGGCGTAATCGAACACCCCCGCCACCGGATCGATCAGGCCGGTCAGCATCGTGGCGAACTGACCGCAGGGAAGCAGGCCGCACAGCCGGCGGTTCATCGCGGCCAGGAACTCGGCAGGGGTCAGCTCCGTGCTGCCGATCTGGCGGCAGATGGCGTCCAGCCGGAAGGTGTTCAGCGCCGCCCCCACGCCATGGCCGGAAAAATCGACCATGTAGACGGCGACCCGGCCGCCCGGCAGCCGGTCGATGCCCCAGAAATCGCCGCCAAGCTCAGATGAGGGGGCGAAATGGGCGTCGATGGCGATGCCGGTCGCCGCCTGCAGGTCCGCCAGCCGGTCGGGACCGGGCAGCAGCCGGCTTTGCATCGCGCGGGCGAGCGCCAGTTCGCTCTCGGTCCGGCTGTGATACTGCTCCAGGTCGCGCAGCATGGCGCGTTTGCGAAGCTGGATGCGCACGCGGGCCAGCAGCTCCACCGCGTTGATCGGTTTGGTGACGTAATCGGTCGCCCCGGCGCGGAAGGCGCGGGCACGGTCCTCGACGCGGTTCAGGCTGGACTGCACCAGCACCGGCAGCGATTTCCATCGCGGGTCGGCGCGCAGGAGCCGGCACATCTCGAACCCGTCCATCCGCGGCATCATCAGGTCGAGCAGGACGAGATCGGGCTTGAAGCGCTCCATCCGGGCCAGCGCCTCCTGCCCATCCTCCGCCTGCTCGACCATGGTGATGCCGCCGCGCTCCAGCAGGGCCAGCAGGAGATGGCGGTTGATCCGGTTGTCGTCGACGACCAGCACGCGGGCGCCGGCCAATCCGTCCGCGGAGTCGCTTCCTTCGGCAAGCGGGCCGGCTGCCATCATGTCTCCGGTATTCATGTTCCCGGTATTCATCTGGCCCCCCGCTCGATCCACAGCAGCGTGTGGTCGTCGCCACTGACCTGTCCCAGTGCAAAGCTGAGCGAGCGCACGACGGCCTCGAAGCCGTCGCCTTCCGCCACCGCGCGGGCGATCATCCAGCCGAGCCCGATCCCGGTCCCGCCGGCATCCAGCGCCTCGAGCACCGCGACGGAGTAAAGCGCCAGCACGGCACCCGGCGGCAGTTCCATGACCTCGGCGCGATAGCGGGTGCCGGGAGCGATGCCGATCGCCAATCCGGTGGCGACGCCGAAATCCGATCCGCCGTCGCCGCGCAGGATCATCGGCGGCGCTCCCTCGGCGGAGGCGTGGGTGAAGCGCCCGAGCTCGCCATCGACCACGCCGTAGGTCATGGTGGCCGTCTCCCCCGGTGCCAGCAGACCGGCGGCGCGGTCGTTCAGGGCGCTCAGCAGGGCGGCGGCATCCTCGCCGTTGATGGGCCCCAGCTCCTGCAGAAGGGTGTGCAGGCGAAAGGCGTTCAGCGCCGCCGACACGCCCTGGCCTGCGACGTTCAGCAGATAGACGCCGAAGCGCCGGCCGGAGAGCGGCAGCAGCCCCCAGAGATCGCCACCGAGATGGGGCGAGATCACGCTGTGGGCGCGCAGCGTGCAGCCGGCCGCCCCGGCGACGGCGGTGCATTGCGCCGGCGTCGGCAGCAGGTGCTCCTGCATCGAGCGGGCGATGGACAGTTCCGCCTCCACCCGCGCGCGGTAGCTTTGCAGCCGGCGGATCAGCACGCGGTCTTCCAGATGGATGCGCACGCGGGCCAGCAGCTCCGTCCGCTCCAGCGGTTTCGCCACGAGGTCGGTGGTGCCGGCGGCGAAGGCTCTGTTGCGGTCCTCGCCCGACGACAGGGCGGTCTGCACCAGGATCGGCAGGTCCGCCGTCTCCGGCATGGCGCGCAGGCGGCGGCAGACCTCGTAGCCGTCGATCCCCGGCATCATGATGTCGAGGATCAGCAGGTCGGGAACGCCGGCCTCGATCATCGCCAGTGCTTCCATCCCGTTGGTGGCGAAGGAGACCTTGCGGAATCCCGCCTCGGCCAGGAAGGTGCCGATCACGGTGCGGTTGAAGGCGGTGTCGTCCACCACCAGGATCGGGCAATCCAGGATCTGCGAATCGGGTATCTGAGAGTCGGCGACCTGGAATTCCGGATCCCGGCCTTCGAGGCTTTGCGGACGGCCGGTGCCGGAGATGTCCTGCCCGGTCATGGTCACAGCCGGAACCTCAGGCGGATGCGCCGGCCGCCATCCTCGATCTCCAGCCCGTCGGCGATGCTGCCGATCAGGTCGAGTCCGCGGCCCGACGCCCCGGCCCGCTCCGGCCTGCGCGGGACGAAGCCGGCGCCCTGGTCGGTGATCTCGACCGTCGCCAATGCCCGGCCATTCTCCGGCGCGTCTTCCGGTCGGCTCCCGGCTGGTCCAGGCCCAAGCCCATGCCCGGCCGGGGCGGTTTGCGGCGGCTCGATGCGTACGGCGATGGCGATCCGCCGCGCGGCGAGCACCGGGTCGGCGAGCCCGTCGCCCAGATCGCGGGAGAAGCGTTCCAGTTCCTGGGCGCTCAACTCCTTCATGCCGCTGACGCCGAGATTGCCGTGCACCAGCGCGTTGCTGACCGCTTCATGCAGAGCCAGTTCGATATCGTCGCGGCGGTGCCCGGAAAGCGGGTGGCGGGCGCCGATGGCGGCCAGCAGGCGACCGCCCAGTTGCAGGTCGTGTGCGGTCGCGGTGGTCAGGTTGACATAGAGGTCGGTGTCGGACGCCTCGGCCAGCAATGCGGCCACGCCGCGGCCATCCTCATCGCCGGCCGCCGGTTCGACCCAGGCGGCGACAGGGGGCAGCCAGAGCGAGTCCGCCTCCGCCGCGCCACCGTCCGTCAGAAGCAGCGCCAGCGCTCCGGAACCGGCCGGCCTCTCTGCCGGCCCTTCTGCCGGCCCCTCTGCCGGACGCAGGCCGAGCGCCCGCGCCAGCCGATTGCTGCGGTCGTGCGGCAGACCCGGCGCGACGAACCCGGCGAAGCGCGTGCGGAGCCCGGTGGCGGCGCCGCCGGGAAGGGTGTCCCCGTCGGTCAAGCGGGTCAGTCCTCGATCGGGACGATCTTGGCGATCTGCGCCACGGTCAGCACCCGCTTCACCTGGCCGGCGGCGGCACGCAGCACGAACTGCTTGTCGGCGCGGTCCATCTCTTCCCGCGCGATCAGCAGCATGCCGATGCCGGCGGAGTCGACGAATTCCAGCGAGGACAGGTCGAGCACTTGGCGCCGGGGCTTGTTCTGCCCCATTTCGCCGATCAGGGCGCGCAACTTTGCATGGTCGTTGAAGGTCAGGCGGCCGCGCAAGCGGACCACCGCCTCCTGGTCTCGCACTTCGATGCCGTAATCCATGATATCGTCTTTCAGAGTAGGTATCTCACTGTACAAGCGCCGGCTGTTCCGCGCTAGAAAAGTTCAATATCGCCACCGGAACCATTGTCCCCTCCGACATCCAGGTCGAGCACGCCGTTCTCGTCTAGTGCGGTGCCCTCCAGCAGCAGTTTGCGCACGAAACGTTCGCGCATCTCGCTCAGCGTGAAGCGGCCCATCAGCTGGTTCAGCCACTCCTGCGGCTCCCGCGCGCCTATGCCGGGCGGCACCTGGGCGCGGATGCGGGTCTCCAGTTCGCCCAGCCCGGCGCTCATGATGGCAAGGCTGTCGTTGATCGCCTCGATCCGCTGCTTGGTCAGATCCTGGAACTGCATGCCGGTGATGACATGGGCGATGGTGGAGGACATGTCGGTCGATACCGATGCCGCCGTTTCCAGAACCGCCTGGAAATGGGTGGTCTGGGCCACCAGGCTGTCCATCGTCTTGTCGACGCGTTCCTTCGCCAGCATCTGCGGCGACATGTCGGTGTTGGCGATCTGGCGCAGGATGTCGTGGCCGTTGCGCACGCCCTTGACCACCGCGCCGACCTTGCTGCGCATGCGGTCCGCCAGTTCGCCGGTGGAGCGGGAGAGGTGCCGCACCTCCTGCGCGACCACGGCGAAGGTGCGCCCGGCCTCCCCGGCGCGGCTGGCTTCGATGGTGGCGTTCAGCGCCAGGAAGTTGGTCTGGCGGTTGATGCCGTCGATGTCGCCGATCGACTTCTCCAGCTCGGCCACGTCCTTCTGCACGTCGTCCAGCAGATAGACCATGCTCATGGCATGGCGCGACAGGGTGACGATGTTGGTCACCATGTCGGTGATCATGTCCTGCATGGCGACGACCAGCGTATCGATCGGCACCCGTTCGCCGTCGATGTCGACCGATCCCGCCATGGCGACGATCTGGGCCACGCGCTCCGACTGTTCCAGGGCCTTCTGGGCCAGTTCGCGGAAGCGCTCCGACAGGTCGAGGGTGGAGGTCTCCACATGGTCCGACGTGCGGGTCAGCTCGCTCTGGACGATGTCCAGCGTGCGGCGCTGCACGTCGGCGAAGCCGAGCCAGGTCGACAGAAGCTCTGCCGTGACGGCGACCTTGGCCTCGCCATCCGCAGGGGGTGGCGCCGGGCGGTCCGCCGGGGCCGGGGCGGCATCTCGGACGGCGAACTGGGCGGCATCTCTGGCGGCGGCGTGGATAGACATACTGGTGCTCCTTGGGAACTCGGCCCGGATGCCCGCCCGGGTCAGGCGGTGCGGGGGCGCTCGCCGACGGCGTCGAAGGCGCGCAGCATTTCGGCGGGGATTTGGGTGAGCGGAAGTTCGACCGCGACCGCGCCGGCCTCCTTGGCGGCGCGCGGCATTCCGTAGACGACGCAGCTCGATTCCTGTTCGCCGATGGTGAAGGCGCCGGCCTCATGCATGGCCTTCATGCCGATGGCGCCGTCGCGGCCCATGCCGGACAGGATCACGCCGACCGCCTTGCCGCCCGCCGCCTTGGCGACGGAGGCGAACAGCACGTCGACGGACGGGCGATGGCCGCTGACCGGCGGCGTGTCCTGGATGTGGCAGACGAAACCGGCGGTGTCTCGGACGACGGCGAGGTGGCGGTCGCCGGGCGCGATCAGCACCAGCCCCTGGGCCGGCCGGTCGCCGTGAACGGCCACCCGCACCGTCGGCGCCGACAGCCGGTCGAGCCGGGCGGCGAAGCTGGGCACGTAGCTGGGCCCCATATGCTGGGTGATGAGGATGGGCGGGCAGTCGGCCGGCATGGCGGCCAGAAGGTCGCGGATGCGCTCCACCCCGCCGGTCGAGGCGCCGACGGCGATCAGCCGCTTGCCCGATCCGGCGCGGCGCGGCGTCGGCAGGACGCCGTGGACGGCAGGCGGCCTGCGCATGGCCAGCCGGGCGGTGGCGGCGACCCGGATCTTCGAGACCAGCTCCATCGCCGTCGCCTCGAACCCCAGCCCGTCGGAGCCGCCGGGCTTGGCGACGCAGTCGACCGCTCCGAGCTCCAGCGCGCGGATGGCGGCGTCGGAGCCCTCGCGCGTGAGGGAGGAGACCATGATCACCGGCGTCGGCCGCAGCGTCATGATCTTTTCCAGGAAGGACAGGCCGTCCATCTTCGGCATCTCGACGTCCAGGGTGATGACGTCGGGATTGGTGGCCTTGATCACGTCGCGGGCCTCGAAGGCGTCGCGGGCGACGCCGGCGACCTCCATCCCCGGCTCGCGGGTCAGGATGTCCTTCAGCATCTCGCGCATCAGGGCGCTGTCGTCGACGATGACGACGCGGATCGGTCTGGGCATGGGTCAGTTCCCTCCCGCATCGGTCGGTCCGAACAGCTCCACCTCGCCCTCCACGGGGGTGCGGGCGAGATGGGTGATGAAGGACCGTTCGCGGGTGACGGTGTCGGCCGCCGCCTCCGGCCGCAGCAGGCGGCGCAGGGCGCGGCCGCTGTGCGGGAAGTAATGCAGGCGTCGCGCGGAGCCGCCGCCCAGATCCAGCCCGGCCAGCGTCAGCCCCTCCGCCCGCACATAGTCCAGCGCGAAGCGGCTGTTCAGACCGCCGATGTCGTAGCTCGAATCGATGACGCTGGCGCCGCCGAACAGCTTGACCTTCAGGCGCCTGCGGTCGGCCCCGGCGGCGAGCAGGGCGTTGATCAGCCGCTCCATCGCGACCGATCCGTAGCGCGCGGCGGCGCCGGCCCCCTCCAGTTCGCTGGCCGGCAGGTCGGGCAGCATGAAGTGGTTCATGCCGCCGATCCCCCGCACCGGATCGTGGATGCAGGCCGCCACGCAGGAGCCCAGCGTGGTCGCGATCATCAGGTCGCCCCGGTCGCTGACCGCCTGCTGGCCCAGCGCGATCTTGACCGTCTCGGTCTTGAACTCGTGGTTGAAATAGCGGCCGCTGCCCAGCCGCCGCGCCGGTGTCGCAGGGCTGAGTGCCGCCGGACTGGGTGCCGCATGGGGGAGGGTGGAGGCGCTCATCGCTCACTCCCTCCGGTAAATCGTTGGGCCGGCCTGTCGGAACAGGTTCGACACGCCATACAGGCTCTCCGAGTGGCCGAGGAACAGATACCCGCCGGGGCGGAGCATCCGGCCGAAGTTTTCTATCACCTGCGTGCGGCCGCGGCGGTCGAAATAAATCAGGACGTTGCGGCAAAAGATCGCGTCGAACGGACCTGACATGGGCCAATGTTCAAGCAAATTCAGAGGCTTGACGGTTACGAGACGCTTGAGATCCTCGCCCATCTCCACCGCCGGCTCGCCGTTCAGCCGGGTGTCGTGGGTGAAGCGCTGGCGGATGGCGGGCGGAATGCCGGTGGCGCCCGACAGCGGATAGATGCCCCGTCTTGCCGTGCCGACCATGTGGGTGTCGATGTCGGTGGCAAGGATGCGGGCGTCCCAGCGGCGCAGGTCCGCGCCCATGGTCGAGACCAGCACCATCGCCATGGTGTAGGGCTCCGGACCCGAGGAGCAGCCGGCCGACCACAGCCGCAGCCGCGGGCGGGAGGCTCCGGCATTGCGCATCCGCGCCTCCGGCAGGACGGTGGAGGCGAGGAAGTCGAAATGATGCGATTCTCGGTAGAAGCTGGTCAGGTTGGTGGTCAGCGCATTGACGAGGAAGCCGATTTCATCCGCTCCGCCATCACCCTGCAGCAGGGCGCAATAAGCGTCGAAATCGGGCAGCCGAAGTTCGCGCAGGCGGCGCGCCAGCCGGGCATAGACCATCTCCGCCTTGTGCGGGGCCAGTGCGATGCCGGCCAGCTGATAGAGCAGTCCTGCGATCAGGTCGAAATGATGCCGTTCGAAATGGAACTCGCGCGCGCCGCCGAACACCGCGGCCGGCACCCGGCGCGACGCCGGAGATTCGATCGACAGGGCGGAGGAACGGTCGGTCATCGCGGCACCGGCGGCATCGTCAGACGGGCACCGGCTGCCGCCGGATTTCCCCGGCGGAGGCGGTGATGGCGGCACCCCGCGACTGGCGGTCCAGGGTGAAGAAGGTCATCTGCCGGCGCAGCTGGTCGGCCTGATCCTCCAGCGAGCGGGCGGCGGCGGTGCTTTCCTCCACCAGGGCGGCGTTCTTCTGCGTCATCTCGTCCATCTGGGCGATGGCGATGTTGACCTCGTCCAGGCCGGAAGCCTGCTCGGCCGTGGCCCGCGCGATTTCCGACACCAGATCGGCGACGCGGCCGATGCCCGACACGATCTCCGTCAGGGCGCCGCCGGCGGACCGGACCAATCCGACGCCCTCGCGCACCTGCCCGCCGCTGTCGAGGATCAGCGACTTGATCTCCTTCGACGCCTGGGCGGAACGCTGGGCGAGCTGCCGCACCTCCTGGGCCACCACGGCGAAGCCGCGCCCGGCATCGCCGGCACGGGCAGCCTCGACCGCCGCGTTCAGCGCCAGCAGGTTGGTCTGGAAGGCGATCTCGTCGATCACCCCGATGATGTCGGCGATCTTCTGCGACGACTGCTCGATCCGGCGCATCGCCTCCACGGCACTGGTCGCCACCTCGCCGCCGCGGGATGCGGCGGTGCGCGCCTCGGTGGCATAGCCGTTGACCTGCTGGGCGTTGTCGGCGTTGGAGCGCACGGTGGCGGCGAGCTGTTCCATGCTCGCCGCGGTCTCCTCCAGCGAGGAGGCCTGCTGCTCGGTCCGTTCCGACAGGTCCAGGCTGCCTTCGGCCACTTCGCGGCTGGCTACGGCGATGGACCCGGCGGCATGGTCGATGCGCCGGACGATCTCAGACAGATGCGACACGGTGCCGTTGAAGTCGTCCTTCAGCCTCTGGAACACGCCCTCGTACTGCTGGTCGATCCGGCGGGTGAGGTCGCCCTGCGACAGCGCCTTCAGCACCGATGCCAGTTCCTCGGTGACGGCGGCGACATTCTCCGACAGGCGGTTGATGCCCTCGCTGACCAGGCGGAAGAAGCCGGTCTTGCCGTCCAGCGCGATGCGGTGGCTGAAGTCGCCGCGGACGGCGTTCTCGACCATCGCGCTGATCTCCGCCTCGATCGCCAGTTCCTCTGTCAGGTCGCGCCATTCGATGACGGTGCCCAGCTTCTCGCCCTGGCGGCTGACCACCGGGTTGGCGATGACCTGGAAGGTCCGGCCGCCGGTCCTGGCCCAGCCGCGGTGGGTCTGCTTCAGGTCGGCCAGCAGGCGGCGCTGGTGCGAGGGATCGCGGTGGAAGGCGTCGAAGTTGCGGCCGACCAGCCTGTTCGCGTCGAAGCCCGGCAGAGAACTGCGCAGGTCGGCCTCGGCATTGCGGAACATGGCCATGATGGAGTCGTTGGCGTAGAGGATGCGGCCGTCGGTGTCCGCCATCATGATGTTGGCCGACACCCGTTCCAGCGCAATGCGGGAGCGCAGGGCCTCCACCGCCTCGTCCTTGAAGGCCGCGACGGCGCGGGCCATGTCGCCCAGCTCGTCCTGCTGACCGGTGTGGGGGACGCTGACCGACAGCTTGCCGTCGGTCAGGTCGGCCATCACCCGGCGGATGCCGGTGACCGGCGTGACGATGGAGGCGGCGATCCGGTTGGCGGCGACGACGCCGATCACCAGCGACAGCAGCCCCAGCCCCAGCGTCAGGCGGATGGTGAAGGCCGCCACGGTCCCGGCCTCCTCCTCCGTCGCCCTGGCATCGGCGGCGATCCGGCCGACGATGCGGTCGATGGCGTCGTTGACCGCCGTGGCGGCGGCGGCGAGCCGGTCGGCGCGGCGCTTCGCCTCGTCATTGGCGGCGATGACGTCGCGGAAGGCGGCGCGATAGTCGGCTGCGCGGGCATCGACCTCGCGCAGGGCCATCGACAGGCCGCTGTTGGTACGGCCCCCGGCACCAAGGATGGCGGACAGCCGGGCGAGGGCGTCGGCCATCGCCTTGCCTTCGGTTTCCACCTGCAGGGCCGCTGCGGCGTCGCGCAGGCCGATGGCGCGGTTGGCGCTGAAGCGGGTCATCAGCCAGCGCTTCTCCACCTCCTGCGCGGCGAAGGCGGCATCCTTGTCGCCGGAGGCGTCGGCCCTGTCGCCGAAGGCGTCGGCCATCGACACCACCTCCTCCAGCCGCGTCGTCACCTGGGCACCCAACGGGTCCATCCGTTCGCGCAGGCTGCGGTCGGCCTGCTCCCGCATGGCCCGAACCGCCTCGAACCGCTCATGGTAGGTGGTGTGCAGGCCGTTCAGCTCGGCGAAGGCGGCGGCCTGGGGCGAGGCTGCCAGCGTCGCCTGCCGCTGCGTCATCGCCGAGTCGAACTCTCCGCGCAGCACGCGCAGCCGGTCCAGTGCCTCTGGCGTGCCCAGATTGATGTACTCGCGGGTCTGCAGCCGCTCGGCGGCCAGACGGCTTTCCAGATCCTTGGCGAAGACGGCGAGGTCGCCGGAGGCGATGACCCCGTCGATGCGGCGGTTCAGCCCGTCCAGCCCAAGGATGCCCACGCCGGACTGGGCGGCGATCAGAACCAGAAGAAGGCCGAAGACCAGCCACAGCCGTTTGGCGATGCGCATGTTGCTGAGGAAGCTGCCGGCTTTGGCGATCGTACCGTCGGTGGCCATCGGTGACGTTCCCTCTTTTTATTGCTTCTCGTTGCAGAGGCGCCGAAGGTTTGCCTCGCTCTTTCCGGTCAGGTGACTTCGAGCGCCGGCGCGCGCGGTGCGGCGTCCTGGTCGACATGCTCGCCCGCGAACAGCTTCTCGACGTTCAGCAGGGTCACCATGCGGTCGTCGGCGGTGTAGAGGCCGCTGAGATATTCGGCGTCGATCAGGCCGCTGTCGACGTCGGGCGGCGGCTTGATCGCGTCATGGCCGATCGCCAGGATGTCGGAAATGGCGTCGACCAGGATGCCGCGCGTGCGTTCGCCCACCTGCATCACCACCACGACATGGCGCTTCGTCACCTGGGTCGGGCCGCCGCCGAAGCGGGCGCGCAGGTCGAAGATCGGGATGATGATGCCGCGCAGGTTGATCACGCCGCGGACATAGTCGGGCAGATTCGGCAGGCGGCTTTCCGGCGTCCAGCCGCGGATTTCACGCACGGCCAGGATGTTGACGCCATATTCCTCGCTGCCGACCGTGAAGGTGACGTACTGCTCCTCCGTCCCGTTGGCGCTGGCGCCGGCGGGCTGGAGGTCGGTGCGGGAGTTGACGGTGGCGATTGCGGAGGAACTGCTCATCGCTGGGCCTCAAACCGTTTGGCGTTGACGCTGGTCGAACCTGTCCGCAGGGGCGGGCAGGGATGGGGACGGCGGGGTGGCGCCGTCAGGGCCGCTGTTTCCATAGCCGCCACCGTGGCGGCTCATTTCGCGCAGGCCGGCGACGTCCAGGATCAGGGCGACCCGGCCGTCGCCCAGGATGGTCGCGGCGGCGACGCCGTCCAGCCGGCGGAAGTTGGCCTCCAGGCTCTTGATGACGACCTGCTGCTGGCCCAGCACCTCGTCGACCACGAGGCCGAGGCGGGAGCCGTCCTCCGTCTCCACCAGCACGACCAGCCCCTTGGTGGCGTCGTCGATGGCCTTGGGGATGCCGAACAGCCGGTGCAGGTGGACGAGCCGCACATACTCGCCGCGCGCCATCATCACGTCGCACTTGTTGACCAGCCCATGCAGGTCGGCGGGCTTGGGCCGCAGGCTTTCGACGATGTTGGTCAGAGGCAGGACGAAGCGCTCCTCCCCCACCGAGATCACCATGCCGTCCAGCACCGCCAGCGTCAGCGGCAGCGACAGCACGAAGCGCGAGCCCTCGCCCGGGGTGGAATAGACGCCGATGCGCCCGCCCAGGCTGGAGATGTTGCGCCGCACCACGTCCATGCCGACGCCGCGGCCGGACAGATTCGACACCTGGTCGGCGGTGGAGAAGCCGGGCAGGAAGATCAGGTGGTCGATCTCCTCGTCGGACATGGTGGCTCCGGGCTGGACCAGCCCCTTCTCGATCGCCTTGGACAGCACCTTGGCGCGGTTGATGCCGCGGCCGTCGTCCGTCACCTCGATCACGATGCGGCCGGACCGGTGAGCGGCGGACAGATGCACGGTGCCGGCGCGCGGCTTGCCGAGGCGTTCGCGCTCCTCCGGCCCTTCCAATCCATGGTCGATGGAGTTGCGGATCATGTGGGTCAGCGGATCGACGAGGTTCTCCACCACCGTCTTGTCGACCTCCGTCGTCTCGCCCGACGTGACCAGCATCACTTCCTTGGCAGTGGCTGCGGCGCATTCGCGCACCAGCCGCGGCATGCGGGAGAAGACGCTGGAGACCGGCTGGGCACGGATCGACATCACGCTCTCGCGCAGCTCGCGGGTGTGCTGGGCGAGGCTCTCCAGCCCCTCCAGCAGTTCCTGGAACTGGCCGGGCGGAAGGTCGCGCAGATGCTCCGCGATCATCGCCTGGGTGATGACCATCTCGCCGACCATGTTGACGAGCCGGTCGATCTTGTCGAGGTCGACGCGGATGGTGTGGGTGGTCGGCCCGGAATGGTCGCCGCCGGCACCGCCGCCGTTCCCGCGCTTGGCGCCATCGGCGGCCTTCGCGGCGCCGGGGGAGCCGGAGGTGGTGGCCGGGGCCGTTGTGGCCGGCGCGGAGGCGGGTGCCGCCGGTTCCGGCAGGTTGGCGGCCGTCGCGGTGGCGGCCGGCAGAGGCTCGGCCGCCCGGATGATGGCGGGGGGCGGCGCCTCGGCGCCGATGCGGATGTCGCAGTCGTCGGCGACGAACTCGAACACGTCGTCGATCTGGGCGCGGTCGACCAGCGGATCGGCCAGCAGCGTCACCGTCCAGGACAGGTGCAGCAGTTCGGCGTCGAGATCGCGCAGCGAGGGCAGCTTGTCCAGGTGGCAGACCACCTCCGCGTCGCCAAGACGGCGCAGGGCGCGCAGCATGTAGGTCGGCTCGTTGCCGGACAGCAGCAGTTCGGCCTTCGGGCGGAAGACGATGGTCCAGCGGACCTTACCCTCCGGCACCGGGCCTTCCGAGACGGGGCCTGCAAGGGCGGGGGAGGGCTGGTCGTCGCGGGCGGCCTGGATGGCGGCCAGCGCGTCGCCGAAGATGCCGGCCTCGTCATCCTCGTCGTCGGGATAGAGCCTGTCCGCGGGCGACGGGGGCTGCTCCTCCGCCGGTGCCTCGGCCTTGCCCAGGAAATGGCGGAGCGCCGCGACCGTGTCGTCGGTGGTGCCGGCGGGAGCGTCGGTTTCGTCGGCGGCATGGGCCAGCAGGCGGGCCAGCACGTCGTTGGCGCGGATCAGGGTATCGACCAGCCCGGTGGTGACGGGGATTTCGGCGTTGCGCACGCCGTCCATCACCGTTTCGAATTCATGCGCGAAGGCGACGAGGTCGTTGAAGCCGAAGGCGCCGCCGCCGCCCTTGATCGAATGGACGGCGCGGAAGATCGCGTTCACCTCGTCCATGTCGATCTCGCCGGGGGCGAGGCGCAGCAGCCCGGCCTCGGCGACGGCCAGGAGTTCGGCGCTCTCGTCGAAGTAGGTCTGTTTGAAGCGGCTGAGATCGTCCACGGCTGTACCCCTTCCTTCGCTGACGGCTTGCGGTCAGCCGCAGACCTTCTGCACCACCGACACCAGCTTGTCGGGGTTGAAGGGCTTCACGATCCAGCCGGTCGCTCCGGCGGCCCGGCCCTCCGCCTTCTTGCTCTCGTCCGCTTCGGTGGTCAGCATCAGGATCGGCAGGGTGCGGTGGGCGGGAATGGCGCGCAGCTTGCGGATCAGGGTCAGCCCGTCCATCACCGGCATGTTCAGGTCGGTGATGACCAGATCGACCTTGGTGGTGGCGATGGCGCTAATCGCCTGCTGGCCGTCGGCGGCCTCCACCACGTCGTAGCCGGCGCCCCGCAGGGTGAAGGAGACCATGTCGCGCATGGTCCGCGAATCATCCACCGTCATCACTTTCTTCTTCACGCTCGGCTCCATTGCTTCAGCCAGGCGGCGAGACCCAGATCCTCGCACGCTTCGGACAGGACCTCGGACGGGGCGGCGAGGACGAAGGCGGCCCCGCGGTCGGTTGCGTCGCGGGCGGCGACAACCAGCGCCTGGATGCAGGCGGCGCTGATCCGCTCCACCGCGTCCGCCTGCACCGCGACGTCCGCCGACGCCTTGAAGGCGGCGCGCAGGCTGTCGAGCAGCGGTTGCGCCATGGGCAAATCCAGGTCGCTGGGCAGGCCAAGGCGAATCCGCCCGCCATCCTCCTCCGTCCACTTGATCAGCGACACGCCACCCCTCCGTCCACAGCAGACGCACTCTTGCGCATTCCGGTTGCAGCAGCGACGTTGCCAGAAGGCGTCTCAAGGATTCGTTAAGCGGAAGTGGCGGATGGACCGGGCGTCGTCGAGAAGTTGGGGATAACCGCAGTCAAAATTGGGACATGCCGCCGGGATCGGTGCAGGGGTATGCTGGTCAGCCCTTCAGCCCGGCGATCAACGGACGGAATTCCGCCAGGACCGATTCGTAGACCGGACGCTTGAAGGCGACGATCAGGCCCGGCAACTCCTCCGCGTCGATCCATCTCCAGGCATCGAATTCCGGATGGTCGGTGTCGAGCCGGATGTCGGACTCGTCGCCGATGAAGCGGGCCAGCATCCACATCTGCTCCTGCCCGCGCCAGCGCCCCTTCCAGACCTTTCCCAGCAGATCGTCGGGCAGGTCGTAGCGGTGGGGAGCGGCGGTCATGGCGATGAACTCCGCCTTCGCGGTGCCGATCTCCTCCTCCAGCTCGCGGAAGGCGGCGGTGCGGACGTCCTCGCCCTCGTCGACGCCGCCCTGGGGCATCTGCCAGTCGGCGTCCGACCCGCAGCGCCTGGCGACGAACACCTCGCCGCAGCCGTTCAGCAGCATGATCCCGACGCAGGGGCGGTAGGGCAGAATGTTGCGGTCGATGGGGGCGGTCATGCTGGGGAACTCCGTTGGAATCAGGCTTTCGTGACGAAGAAATAGACGGTCATCGCCGCACCCGCCAGGATCACCACCTTGCGCAGCACGGGCGGCGGAATGCGGCGGGCGACCGAGGCGCCGGCATAGCCGCCGGCCATGGCGGCCACCAGCATGATCAGCGCCTCCGTCCAATAGACGGCGCCCCCGGCGACGAAGGCCGCCACCGCGACGGCGTTCAGGCAGCCGGACACCAGCGATTTCAACCCGTTCATCGCATGCAGGTCGGTCAGGCCGAAGACGCCCAGCGTCGCCAGGATCAGGATGCCGATGCCGCCGCCGAAATAGCCGCCATAGACGGCGATCAGGAACTGCACGGCCAGCACCGTGCCATGGCCGATGGTGCAGTTGCGGCGGATCCAGGCAGATGCCTTCGGCCCGATGGCGAACAGCAGCGTGGCGAACAGCAGAAGCCAGGGGACGATGGCCTCGAAGGTCCGCTGCGGCGTCCACAGCAGCAAAAGCGCGCCCAGCAGCCCGCCGACCAGACTGATGCCGAGGAAGGAAGGCAGGTGGATGTCGCGGATGCGGCCCAACTCCCGCCGATAGCCGTAGGCGCTGGCCAGCGCGCCGGGCGACACGGCGACGGTGCTGGTGGCGTTGGCGTTCAGCGGCGGCACGCCGGCCAGGATCAGCGCCGGGAAGGTCAGGAAGCTGCCGCCTCCGGCCACGGCGTTCAGCACGCCCGCGAAAAAGGCGGAGACGATCAGCAGCAGCGTCAGCATGTCACCTTACCCGAAAACCTTGTCCCGGCGGGACAGGCGCGTTGCGTTTTGCACACGCCCGCCCATACCGCAACGCCGAAGTCCCACAACCGCGCGGCTTTCGCAACCCCGAACAATTCGTTAAGGTCGTCGTCCCTTCAACGGATAGAGTGTCCGGAGACCTCCATGTCCGCCCTGCTCGATACCACCGACGCCCTGCACGACCAGATGATCGCCCTCGGCCGCGCCGCCCGCGCCGCCGCGGCCGCGCTGGCGACCGTGCCAGGGCCGTCGAAGGACCGGGCGCTGAGGGCGGCGGCGGCGGCCATCCGCGCCCGCGCGTCCGAGATCAAGGCCGCGAATGCCGAGGACATGGCGAACGCCCGCGACCTGTCCGGCCCCATGCGCGAACGGCTGATGCTGGACGACACGCGCATCGAGGGCATGGCCAAGGGCCTGGAGGACATCGCCGACTTCCCCGATCCCATCGGCGGCGTGCTGGCGGAGTGGACGCGGCCCAACGGCCTGCGCATCCAGCGCGTCCGCGTGCCGCTGGGCGTCGTCGGCATAATCTATGAAAGCCGGCCCAACGTGACGGCGGATGCCGGCGGCATCTGCCTGAAGTCGGGCAACGCCGCCATCCTGCGCGGCGGGTCGGAGAGCATCCGCTCGTCCCGCGCCATCGCCGACTGCCTGGTCCAGGGCCTGCGCGAGGCCGGACTGCCGGAGGCGGCGATCCAACTGGTGCCGACCACCGACCGCGCCGCCGTCGGCCACATGCTGACGATGCGCGATTACATCGACGTCATCATCCCGCGCGGCGGCAAGTCGCTGATCCAGCGCATCGCCGACGAGAGCCGGGTGCCGGTCATCAAGCATCTGGACGGCAACTGCCACGTCTATGTCGATGCCGCCGCCGACCTGGAAAAGGCGCGCAAGGTGGTGCTGAACGCCAAGATGCGCCGCACCTCCATCTGCGGTGCCGCCGAAACGCTGCTGGTCGACCGCGCCATCGCCGACAAGGCCCTGCCGCTGCTGGTGACGGACCTGCTGGACGCCGGCTGCGCCGTGCGCGGCGACGCGGCGGCCCAGGCCGTCGACCCGCGCGTGACCCCGGTGACGCCGGAGGACTGGGACACCGAGTATCTCGACGCCATCATCGCCTGCGGCGTGGTGGACGGGGTGGACGCCGCCATCGACCACATCAACGCCCACAGCTCCCACCACACCGAATCGATCCTGACCGAGGACCCGGCGGCGGCGGAGCGGTTCCTGTCCCGCGTGGACAGCGGCATCGTGCTGTGGAACGCCTCCACCCAGTTCGCCGATGGCGGCGAGTTCGGCATGGGCGCCGAGATCGGCATCTCCACCGACAAGTTCCACGCCCGCGGCCCGGTGGGTGCGGAGCAGCTGACCAGCTACAAGTATGTCGTGCGCGGCGATGGCCAGACGCGGCCGTAAGAGCGACTCCTCTCCCACCCGTGGAACCCTCTCCCCCCCGGGGAGAGGGCAGGGTGAGGGGGATGCATCGCGAGGATCGTCCGGCAAGCGGAACCCCCTCACCCAACCCTCTCCCCGCTATCAGCGGACCGAAGGTCCGCCTGTCGCGTCAGCGCAAACGAAGTTTGCGCGAGAGCGGGGGGGAGAGGGTAACCGCTCCGGGGCGGAGCGCAGCTTCCAAAAGGCCCCCCACCTCTATTCCGGTCCGCTCTATGCCGGGCTCACGGTCGGCATTCTCGGCGGGTCGTTCAATCCGGCCCATGCCGGGCACCGGCACATCAGCCTGTTCGCGCTGAAGGCGCTCGGCCTCGACCGGGTCTGGTGGATGGTCAGCCCGCAGAACCCGCTGAAGTCCGCCTCCGGCATGGCCTCTCTGGCCGAACGGCTGGCGGAGGCGCGGGCGGTCGCCGCCCATCCGCGCATCGAGGTGACGGCGATCGAGACGGCGCTGGGCACCCGCTTCACCGCCGATACGCTGGCCAAGCTTCAGCGCCGCTTCTCGAAAACGCGGTTCGTTTGGTTGATGGGAGCGGACAATCTGCGACAAATTCCGCGCTGGAAGCTTTGGACACGAATCTTCGACTCGGTGGCCGTTGCGGTTTTCGCCCGCCCCACCTATTCTCTTAGTGCGCTGAGCGGCAAAGCCGCCCAGCGTTTCACCCGTCGACGGGTGTCCGTGTCGGGGGTAAAAGGGCTGGCGCGCCGCAGGCGGCCGGCCTGGGCGTTCTTACGCAACCCCCTGCATCCGGCCTCGGCGACGGCGATCCGGCAGGCACGGGCCGCCGGGTCGTGAAACCGTTGCAAGAGGTTGGAGCCATCACCACGCACACCGAAACGGCCGCGACCGCTCCGCGGCCAGCCGCCGTTCCCCAGATCCTGGAACCGCAGGACCTGAAGGCGCTCATTCAGGCGTCGCTGGACGCCGACCAGGCGGATGACGTGACCGTCATCGATCTCGCCGGGAAAACCACCTTCGCCGATTACATGATCGTGGCGTCGGGCCGCAACACGCGGCACATCGCCGCCATGGCGATGAAGCTGGCCGAAAAGCTGAAGCAGGCCGGCGTCCGCGGCGTCGAGATGGAAGGCATGACCCAGTGCGACTGGGTCCTGGTCGATGCCGGCGACGTGATCGTCCACCTGTTCAAGCCGGAAGTCCGGACCTTCTACAACATCGAGAAGATGTGGGGCCTGGACCTGCCGACGCCGTCGGGCACGGCACGGCTGAGCGCCTGACGGGCAGTAGGCGGAGGGCCGCATCATGCGTTTGTGGCTCGCCGCCGTCGGGCGGTCGCGGGGCGGACCGACCCGCGACCTGTTCGACGAGTATGTCGGCCGGCTCAGCTGGCCCTTTACCCTGAAGGAGGTCGAGGTGAAGAAGCGCCTCTCCTCCGATGAATTGAAACGGCAGGAGGCCGAGCTGCTGCTCGCCGCCGTGCCGGCCGGCGCCATCGTCGTGGCGCTGGACGAACGCGGCAAGGCGCTGCCCAGCGAGAGCTTCGCTGCCAAGATCGGCGACTGGCGCGACCGCGGCGCCGGCGACCTCGCCTTTCTGATCGGCGGTGCCGACGGCCACGGCGACGCGGTGCGCGCGCGGGCCGACTTCCTGCTCGCCTTCGGGCCGATGACCTGGCCTCACATGCTGGTGCGCGGCATGCTTGCGGAGCAACTCTATCGCGCCCAACAAATTCTTGCCGGTCACCCCTATCACAGATCCTGATACCGAACGTCGGGAACCGGCGTTCGCACACGCCGGAGCCTAAAAAGACCGAACCGAAAATTCCGAGATCACAACCTTTCGAGAAAGGTAAGCGCGATGACCGAGACCAACCGACCCCGCCCTGTCGTCCTGTGCATTCTGGACGGCTGGGGCTATCGCGAGGAGCGGTCCGACAACGCTATTGCGCTGGGCGACACCCCGAACTGGGACCGCCTGTGGTCGGCCGAGCCGAAGGCCTTCCTGAACGCCAGCGAGGAAGAGGTCGGCCTGCCCAAGGGGCAGATGGGCAACTCCGAGGTCGGGCACATGAATCTCGGCGCCGGCCGGGTCGTCATGCAGGATCTCGTGATGATCGACCACGCCATCGTCCAGGGCGATCTCGAGCGCAATCAGGCGCTGAACGATCTCGTGAAGACGATGCACAAGACCGGTGGGCGCGTCCACCTGATGGGCCTGCTGTCGCCGGGCGGCGTCCACTCCCACCAGGACCACATCGCGGCGCTGGCTGGCGTGCTGTCGCGCGAAGGCGTGCCGGTGGCCGTCCACGCTTTCACCGACGGCCGCGACGTGCCGCCGCAGAGCGCCAAGGATCAGGTCGCCGAGTTCATGGCCGACGTCTTCGAGCTGCCGGGCGTGGAGGTGGCGACCGTCATCGGTCGCTATTACGCCATGGACCGCGACAAGCGCTGGGACCGCGTCGCCAAGGCCTATGCCGCGATGACCAAGGCGGAGGGCGAGCGCGCCGCCGATCCGATCCAGGCGATCGAACAGAGCTATGCCGCCGACAAGCATGACGAGTTCATCCTGCCGACGGTGATCGGCGACTATGCCGGCATGAAGGACGGCGACGCCATCCTGATGGCGAATTTCCGCGCCGACCGTGCCCGCGAGATCCTGGCCGCCTATGTCGAGAAGGATTTCGACGGATTCCCGGTGGCCAACTCCCCGGCGGGCGGCGCGCCGAAGCTGGCCGCCGTTGTCGGCATGGTCGAATATTCGTCGTCGCTGGCGAAGCTGATGACCACCATCTTTCCGCCGAAATCCCTGACCAAGGTGCTGGGTGAAGTGGTCAGCGAGGCGGGAATGACGCAGCTGCGCATCGCCGAGACGGAGAAGTATCCCCACGTCACCTTCTTCTTCAACGGTGGCGAGGAGCGGGTGTATGAGGGCGAGGATCGCATCCTGGTGCCGTCGCCGAAGGTCGCCACCTACGACCTGCAGCCGGAGATGTCCGCCGCCGAAGTGACCGACAAGCTGGTCGGCGCCATCGATTCCGGCAAGTACGACCTGATCGTCGTCAACTTCGCCAACCCCGACATGGTCGGCCACAGCGGCATGCTCGACGCCGCCATCAAGGCGGTGCAGGCGGTCGACGGCAGCCTGGGTCAGGTGGAGGCCGCGGTGCGCCGCGCCGGCGGCACCATGCTGGTCACCGCCGATCACGGCAACTGCGAGCTGATGAAGGACCCGGAGACCGGCGGACCGCACACCGCCCATACGCTGGACAAGGTTCCGCTGGTGCTGGTCAACGGTCCGGCCGGTGCCCGGATCGAGAGCGGCCGTCTGGCCGACATCGCCCCGACGCTGCTCGACCTGCTGGGCCTGCCGAAGCCGTCCGAGATGACCGGCCGCAACCTGCTGGTCCGCACCGCCGCCCGCGCGGCGGCGGAGTAACGGATGGCGCCCGTCCCTTTCACCTCATTGTCCCCCTCTCCCCCCCGGGGAGAGGGTCGGGGTGAGGGGGGCGCGTGGCGCGAAGTTGCAAGAAGCTCGGCGCTTGGTCCTGCATCTCGATTCACATCCCGTACTGCATCCCCCTCACCTAGCCCTCTCCCCGGGGGGGAGAGGGTATCGGGAGCGGGAATGGTATCCGGGGCGGGAGAGGGGGTCCTCGCCGGCTTCGTCGTCATCGCCGGGCTGATTCTTGCCCAGCCCGCGAATGCCCAGAACGATGCCCCCAAGGACACGCTGAAGCGCGTCGAACAGCAGCTTCAGACCGGCAAGCAGCGCCAGCAGCAGCTGGAGCGCCAATCGCAAGCCCTGCAGTCCGAACTCGACGACCTGCGCGGCCAACTGATCGCGCTGGCCGACCAGGCGCGCGGGCAGGAGCAGGCACTCGACCAGCTGGAAGAAACGCTTACCGCCCTTGAGGCGGAGGAACGCGAGCGCTCCGCCGGACTGGACGCCGAACGGCAGCAGATCGCCACCCTGCTGGCCGCCCTGCAGCGGCTGGCGCGCATTCCGCCGGAAGCGGCGCTGGCCCGGCCCGAAAGTCCGGTCGACACCCTGCGCTCCGCCCTGCTGCTGCGCGACGCGGTTCCGGCCTTGAAGGCGCGGGCCGATGCGCTGGGCCAGGCGCTGACCGCCCTGGCCGACACCCGCGGCAAGCTGGTCGACCAGCGGTCCAAGGCGCTGGCGGCGCGGGTGGCGCTGGCCGAGAAGCAGGGCGAGATGAACCGCCTGATCGCCCGGCGCGAGGAACTTTCGCGCCAGACCGAGGAGGAGCGCCTCCAGGTCGGCCAGCGCATGGCGGAACTGTCCGGTCAAGCCACCGACCTGCGCCAGCTGATGGAGCGGATCGAGGCCGAACGCCGCGCCGCCATCGAGGCCGCTGCCCGCCGCGAAGCCGAACGGCGCGAGGCGGAGCGCCGGGAAGCCGCCAAGCGCGAAGCGGAAAAGCGCGAGGCCGAACGGCGCCTCGCCGCCCAGAAGGAAGCCGAGCGCAAGGAGGCCGAACGCAAGCTGGCCGAACTTCGCGCCGCCGAGCAGAAGATCGCTGAACAGAAGGCCGCCGAGGAAAAGCGCGCGAAGGATGAAGCCGCCAGGGAAGCGGCGCGCGAGCGCGAATTGGCGGCAAAGGCGCCGGATGGGCCGCCGGCGGTCGCCGGCATGGTGCTGCCCGCCGCCGGCAAGCTGACCACCCGCTTCGGCGAGGCCGACCGCTTTGGTGCCACCAGCCGTGGCGTGACGGTCCAGACCCGCGCCGGGGCGGCCGTGGTGGCGCCGCGTAGCGGCACGATCGTGTTCGCCGGCCCGTTCAAGGGCTATGGCCTTATCTTGATCGTGGAACACGGCAACGGATATCATAGTTTGATTGCGGGTCTGGGCCGGATCGACACGGCTGTCGGGCGTAAGGTGGCCGGCGGGGAACCGCTGGCGGTCATGCCGCCGGACGGCAATCCGGATCTCTATTTCGAGCTGCGACGAAACGGCCAGCCGATCAACCCGCAACGCGGGTTCGGCGCCCCGGAGGGGAAAGGACAAGGGTAGATGAGGATGATCAAGCGCGCCGCCACGGCGGCTGCTCTGGTGTTTCTGGGCGCCGGCGTCGCCACCGTCACCGCTCAGTCCAGCAATTCGTCGGACACCTACCGGCAGCTGAACCTGTTCGGCGACGTCTTCGAGCGCGTCCGCGCCGAATATGTCGAGCAGGTCACCGACGAACAGCTGATCGAATCGGCGATCAACGGGATGCTGACCTCGCTCGACCCGCATTCGAGCTATCTGAACAAGAAAAGCTTCCAGGATATGCAGGTTCAGACCCGCGGCGAGTTCGGCGGGCTGGGCATCGAGGTGACGATGGAGAACGGCCTGGTGAAGGTCGTCTCTCCCATCGACGACACCCCGGCCTTCCGCGCCGGCCTGCAGCCGGGCGACCTGATCGTCCAGCTGAACGGCGAGGCGGTGATGGGCCTCAGCCTGAACGAGGCGGTGGAGAAGATGCGCGGACCCATCGGCAGCGAGCTGAAGGTCACCGTCCGCCGCGGCGAGGCGGGGGAACCCTTCACCGTGTCGCTGACCCGCGCCGTCATCAAGGTGCAGTCGGTCCGCTTCCGCACCGAAGGCGACATCGGCTACATCCGCGTCACCAGCTTCAACGAGCAGACGCAGAGCGGGCTGGAGAAGGCGATCTCCTCCATCCAGCAGCAGTTGGGCGACAAGCTGAAGGGCTTCGTGCTCGACATGCGCAACAACCCCGGCGGCCTGCTCGATCAGGCGGTGTCGGTGTCCGACACCTTCCTGGACAAGGGCGAGATCGTGTCGACCCGCGGCCGGCGCGCGGAGGAGGGCACCCGCTTCAACGCCAAGCCGGGCGACCTGATCAAGAACCTGCCGATGGTGGTGCTGATCAACGGCGGTTCGGCCTCGGCCTCGGAAATCGTCGCCGGCGCGCTGCAGGACCACAAGCGCGCGATCATCATGGGCACCCAGAGCTTCGGCAAGGGATCGGTGCAGACCATCATCCCGCTGCCCGGCCATGGCGCCATGCGGCTGACCACGGCGCGCTACTACACGCCGGCCGGCCGGTCGATCCAGCAGCTGGGCATCACCCCGGACATCGAGGTGCATGTCGCCAAGGTGGAGGATCTGGACAAGAACATCGTCCGCCGCCGCGAAGCCGACCTGAAGGGTGCGCTGGTCAACCCCGACGCCAACAAGGCGCCGCGGCCGGCCACCACCAACCCGGCCGCGCCCGGAACTCCCGCCGCCCCGAATCCGGGCGCGCCGGGCGCCGGTGCGCCCCCGGCCGCTCCGGGAGCTGCTCCAGCTCCCGGTGCCGCTCCGGTACCGGGCGCCGCGCCGACCGATGGCGCCGCGGCGGAGGGGGCCGAGCCGCCCTTCGACTTCCAGCTCGCCCGCGCGCTGGATCTGCTGCGTGGCGTCGCCCTGTTCCAGCAGCGCGCCGCGGCGCGCTGACCGGGGCTGACGACGGTGAAGGCTCCCGCTCTGCTCGGTCGTCTGCGGTTCGATGTCCGGGGCCTGCGCCCCGGGCTCGGCTGGCTGCGCCGCATCCGTGGCGGGGCGGGACCTCGCAAGCCGCTGTCCAAGCCGCTTCTGGGTGCCGTCGCCCTGGTGGCCGTCGCCTATGCCGGATTGGGCGGATGGCTCGCGTTGAACGCCGACGCGACTCGGGAGGCGTGGCAGGCGTCCATACCCTCGACCACGGTGGCGGTCGCTCCACTGCCGCCGCCGCCGAAGCCGGAGCCGAAGGTCGCTGCGCCGGCAGCGCCTTTGCCGACCGACGCCGCGCCGCTGCCCCTGCCCGGCGCCCCGGCGGCGGCGGTGACGCTGGTTCCGGCGCCGGTGCCGGGACTGGTGGAGGACAGCCGCAGCGGCCCGCTGCCGCGCATCGCCCAGGACGGGCGCAAGCCCTGGCAGGTCTATGCGCGGCCTTTCCCGGCGACCGACAAGCGTCCGCGTGTCGCCATCGTCATGTCGGACCTGGGCCTCAGCGGCGTCACCACCGGCAATGCATTGGCGAAGCTGTCGCCCGGCATCACGCTGGCCTTCCTGCCCTATGCCGAGCGGCTGGACGACTGGGTCGAGCGGGCCCGCACCAAGGGGCACGAGGTGATGCTGTCGGTGCCGATGGAGCCGCTGAACTATCCGCGGGACGATCCCGGCCCCAACGCGCTGCTGACCATGCTCGGCCCCGACCGCAATGTGGAGCGGCTGGAATGGTCGCTGGGCAAGGCAGTGGGCTATGTTGGCATCACCAGCACCACCGGCAGCAAGTTCACCGCCAACCCGGCGGCGATGCAGCCGGTGATCGACGCGCTGAAGGCCCGCGGCCTGCTTCTGGTCGATGCCCGTGCAAACCCGAAGAGCGTCGCCGGACCGCTCGCCAATCTGGCCGGCGTGCCGCGGGCGCTGGGCGACCGCATCATCGACCGCGACCTGTCGCGCGGCGCCATCGACGACCAGTTGCGCGAACTGGAGGAGCTTGCCAAGACCAACGGTGCCGCCGTCGGCTTCGCATCCCCCTATCCGACGACGATCGAGCGCCTCAATCTGTGGCTGACCGCATTGGCCGACCGCGGCATCGCACTGGCCCCGGTTTCGGCGGTCGTCAACATCCAGAAGTAGCGTCTGCGCGTATTTCGGCCGATGCGACAACGCGCATCGGGTGATCGCCCGTGTGCGGCTTGCTTCACTGCGTCCGTTGCGAGAATATCTCCGCCAGATTTCGAATAGATGGAGAGGGCGGATGTATCACCCCGAAGCGCTGGAACCCATCGTCGCCTTCCTGCGCGGCATCGGCATGCAGGTGGAGTACGGCGAGGGCGGGCTTGGTGGCTTCCTGCCCGGCGTGAACATCCATGCCGGGGCGATCCATGTCGATCCCGAGACCCTTAAGGGACCGGGCGACCTGCTGCACGAGGCCGGCCACATCATCGTCATGCCGCGCCATTTCTGGCCGCTGCTGAACCGCAACGTGCAGACGGACATCGACAACATCCTCGCCGACCAGACCGCGCGCGACGGCGTTGCCGACCCGGTCCTGACCCGGGCCGCCCGCCAGGGCGAGTTCATGTCGCAGGCCTGGTCCTATGCGGCGATCCAGCATATGGGCCTGCCGCAGGAATGCCTGTTCTTCCCCGGCTCCTATCAGTACCACGAGTATGAGGGGAAGCACCCGATGCAGGCCTGGATCGAGCAGGGGACCCATTTCGGCCTGATCAATCTGGCGCAGGCCGGCTTCACCGGCTATGCGGGGATGTTCGCCTATATGGGCGACAACGGACTGGCACCGTTCCCGCAAATGGCGAAGTGGACGTGGGACTGAGAGGTCGCTGAAAGGCGCCCCCCTCCCTAACCCTCCCCCGCTTCGCGGGAGAGGGGACTGCCGCCGTTCCTTTGCGATATTCCCGCAAGCGTCCTGCCCCCTCTCCCGCAAAGCTCTCGCACAACGCTTCGCTTTGTGCTGACGCGGCAGGCGGACCATAGGTCCGCTGAGAGCGGGGGAGGGTTGGGGTGGGGGAAAACCGCAGCCCCTCACCCGCAAAGCGCATCCCAGTCCAACGCCGCCGGATCCTCCACCAGATGGTCGACGGTGTCGAACACCACGGCGGGGTGCTGGGGCCAGGCGATGGTCAGCATGCCGGCGGCCTTGGCGCTGCGGGCGCCGGTGGGGCTGTCCTCGATCACCGCGCAGGCTTCCGGGGGAAGGCCCAGCATCTTCGCGGCCAGCAGGTAGGGCTCCGGATGGGGCTTGCCGTTGGCGACGTCCTCGCGGGCGATGCTGAAGCGGAAATGCGGGATCGACATGGCGCGCATGTTGGCGTCGACGATCATGCGCCCGCCGTTCGACACGCAAGCCTGCGCCAGCCCGCGGGCGGCGAAGGCCTCCACCAGGGCGAAGGCGCCCTCGCGCGGGCGGACCTGATGGACGCTGGCGACATATTGGGCGTTGATCTCGTCCGCCCAGGCGTGCAGGTCGATGGGGAAGGGGCGGCGGGCGTGCAGGGCGGCGTAAATCTCGCGAAAGGCGACGCCGTGCATCGACCGGCAATCCTCGTCGCTCAGCTCATGGCCGTAGCCGCGGCAGACCTCGACGGTGATCTGCTGGTGCCACGGCTCGCTGTCCATCAGCGTGCCGTCGATGTCCCACAGGATGGCGCGGATCGGGCTGCGGACGGTGGAATGGTCCATGCCGGTCACCGCACCACCAGATCGTCGCGGTGGATCATCTCGTCGCGCCCCTGATAGCCCAGGATCTCCGGGATCTCGGTGCTCTTGTGACGAAGGATCTTGCGGGCATCGTCGGCGCTGTAGGCGACCAGGCCGCGGGCGACCTCGCGCCCGTCCTGTGTGCGGACGATCACCACGTCGCCGCGGTCGAATTCGCCCTGCACGGCGGAGACGCCGGCCGGCAGCAGGCTGGCGCCGTGGGACAGGGCGCGCATGGCGCCGTCATCGACCACCAGCACGCCCGTGGCGTTCACATGGCCGGCGATCCAGGCCTTGCGCGCGCTGGTGGGTTCGGCCGAGGGCAGGAACCAGGTGCAGAGCGCGCCGCCATCCTCCGGCCGCTGCTCCAGCGCCGCCAGCGGGTTCATGCGCTTGCCCTTGGCGATGACCATGCGGCAGCCGGCCGACAGGGCGACGCGCGCCGCGGCGATCTTGGTCACCATGCCGCCGCTGCTGTAGCCGGGGGGCGGCTCGCCGGCCATGCCCTCGATCTCCGGCGTCAGTTCGCGCACGGTGGGGATGTGGCGGGCGTCCGGGTCCTTGCGCGGGTCGGCGGTGTAGAGGCCGTCGATGTCCGACAACAGCACCAGCGTGTCGGCGCTGACCATCTGCGCCACGCGGGCGGCCAACCGGTCGTTGTCGCCGAAGCGGATTTCGGCGGTGGCCACCGTGTCGTTCTCGTTGATGACGGGAACGGCGCCCAGCTTCAGCAGCGTGTCGATGGTGTTGCGGGCGTTCAGGTGACGCCGGCGCTCTTCCGTGTCCTCCAGCGTCACCAGGACCTGGGCGACGGTGACGTCATGGCGGGCCAGCGTTTCCTGATAGGCGTGGGCAAGGCGGATCTGGCCGGTGGCGGCGGCGGCCTGCTTCTCTTCCAGCTTCAGCGCCCGGCCGACGAGGCCCAGATGCTCCCGCCCGCAGGCCACGGCGCCGGAGGTGACGATCACCACCTCCTGTCCGCGCTTGCGGCAGGCGGCGACGTCGTCGGCCAGCGCGTCGAGCCAGTCCCGGCGGATTTGCCGGGTCTCCCCATCGACCAGAAGGGCCGAACCGATCTTCACGACCAGCCGGCGGGATTCGAGAAGGGTAGGGGCGTCAAGCGCCATGGCGGGAGGTTCCGTCCGTATCGTCGTCCGAGCCGTCCTCTTCGCCCTCCGGCTCGTCTCCGTCAAGGGCTTCGTCCGAGTCGCCGTCCAGCTCTTCGCCGTCCAGTTCCTCGCCCTCCTCAAGGCCGCCTTCTTGGAGGTCGTCCTCCTCGAAGTCCTCATCCTCAAGATCGTCGTCCTCGCCGCCGACCCATTCGCCGGTTTCATCGTCCCACTGCATCTCGCCGTCGTCGGGCAGCTTCTGGCCGACCGGCGGGCGCGGGATGGACCGGGTCGCGGGGGCGTGGATGACCTCGGGCTCTTCCGCCTTCGATTCCTTGATGACCGTCAGCAGCCGGTACAGCACCTGCTTCACGCCGTCGCCGGTGGCGCCGGACAGCACCATCACCTCGGCGCCAGAGGCTTCCTCCAGCGCCTTCTTCTTCTCCTCGATCTCCTCGTCCAGCAAGGCGTCGGACTTGTTCAGCCCGATCACCTCCGGCTTGACGGCGAGGTTCCCGCCATAGGCCTCCAGCTCGTTCCGGATCGTGCGGTAGGAGGCGACGACGTCGTCGGCCGTGCCGTCGATCAGGTGCAGCAGGATGCGCGAGCGTTCGACATGGCCGAGGAAGCGGTCGCCCAGCCCATGACCCTCGTGCGCGCCCTCGATCAGGCCGGGGATGTCGGCGATGACGAACTCTTCGTCACCGGCGCGGACGACGCCCAGGTTGGGAGCCAGAGTGGTGAAGGGATAGTCGGCGATCTTCGGCTTGGCCGCGGTGGTCGCCGCCAGGAAGGTCGACTTGCCGGCATTGGGCAGGCCAAGCAGGCCGGCATCGGCGATCAGCTTCAGCCGCAGCCAGACCCACTGCTCCTGCCCCGGCCAGCCGGGGTGGAACTTGCGCGGCGCCCGGTTGGTCGGCGTCTTGAAGTGCGCGTTGCCGTGCCCGCCGTCGCCGCCGCGCAGGAAGACGCGGCGCTGGCCGGCCTCTGTCAGGTCGCACAGCACGGTTTCCTGGTTCTCGTCCAGGATCTGGGTTCCGACCGGAACGCGCAGGACGACATCCTCGCCGCGCGCGCCGTTGCGGTTGCTGCCCATGCCGTGATGGCCGCGCTGCGCCTTGAAGTGCTGCTTGTAGCGGTAGTCGATCAGCGTGTTCAGGCCGTCCGCCGCCTCGATGATCACGTCCCCGCCCCGTCCGCCGTCGCCGCCGTCGGGACCGCCGAACTCGATGAACTTCTCGCGCCGGAACGCCACGGCGCCGGGACCGCCGTCACCGCTCTTCAGGAAGACCTTGGCTTGATCGAGAAACTTCATCGGAGAACCTTGCCCGTAAACGGAAGGGAAACCGGCAGCGGGACGGTACCGGACTCAAAACGAAAATCGGGGAGCCGGTCGCCCGGTCCCCCGATCTTATCCCACAAGCGTGCAGGCCTGCGACACAGGCCGCGCAACGACCTTAATGGTTACTCGGCAGCGACGGCCGGAACCTGGTCGTTGGCCGGAACGACGTTCACGAAAGTGCGGCCGTTCGAGCTGTGCTTGAAGTAAACCTGGCCGTCGGCCATCGCGAACAGGGTGTGGTCGCGGCCGAGACCGACGTTCTCGCCCGGGTGGAACTTCGTGCCACGCTGACGGACGATGATGTTGCCGGAGACGACGTTCTCGCCACCGAAACGCTTCACGCCGAGACGGCGACCGGCGGAGTCACGGCCGTTGCGGGACGAGCCGCCTGCCTTTTTGTGTGCCATGGGGTGTTGCTCCTAAACTGAAGATGCGCCTGAACGCCGGACCGGGAGACCCGGATCAGGCGGCGCCGTTGATGCCGGTGATGCGCAGGACGGTCAGGTCCTGGCGGTGGCCGTTCTTGCGGCGGTAGTTCTGGCGGCGCTTCTTCTTGAAGACGATGATCTTCGGGCCGCGATCCTGGGCGACGACCTCGGCGACGACCGAGGCGCCGGCCACGGTCGGGGTGCCGATGGTGGTGTTGCCTGCGTCGCCGACCATCAGCACGTCATCGAGCGTGATGGAGGCGCCAGCATCGGCCTCGAGCTTCTCAACACGGATCACGTCGCCATTGGCGACCTTGTACTGCTTGCCGCCGGTGCGGATCACTGCAAACATTGTCGTCACTGCCTATGTCAAAACAAACGGCGGGCTTCTCGCCCACCGTTCGATGCGCAAGCCCGTTCATGGGAGCGACGATCTATACTCAGGAGGGGCTCGGAGTCAACAGGGATGCGGCCCAAAAGCTTCGCATTTTTCTGCAAAAAAGGCTTGCGCGGCCGCAGGCGTTTATATAGGTTCCGCCCACCCCGCCAAACGGGGCAGCGGATGGGTGGCAGAGCGGTTGAATGCACCGCACTCGAAATGCGGCATACCCTCACGGGTATCGGGAGTTCGAATCTCCCCCCATCCGCCATTCTCTCTCTTCTGAGAGAGGGAAGATAGCGGAAAGCGCCAGCCGGACCGGCTAGGCGCTTTTTTCATGTCCGCGTTCCGGCTTCGTCCGGTCGAGCTTCCCCTTTTTCGCCGCGCGATCGCGATGGCCTTTCCCCCGGCTGGATTGTTGGTCATGTCAACGCCAGCGACCGGAAGGGTGCCGCCGCCATGAACACGCTCAGCCGCCATGATGGGTGCCTGCGCTTCTCCTATGTGGCCGAGGGCGGTCTGCGGGTGGAGGGTATGCATGATCCGGTGGAGCAGGTGCTGATTCTGACGGTGAAGGCCCCGCAGGGGCGGGTGATCCATATGGATGCGATCCCCTGCGACGACCCCCGCGTCATCCTGGCGGCGCTGCGCGAGTGGGGCGAACCGCCGGAGGAGGTGCGCGACGCGCTGCCCGCGTTGGGCGGCAACACGATCCTGCTGGAGACGCGACTCGGCGACTCGGTGCGTGCCTCGGTTCGGCGCCATGGCATGAGGGTGGAGGTCGTCTTCATCGATGCCGACGGCCGGCGGGTGGCGGAACTGAGGGCCGGCAGCCTCGAAGCGCTCGACGCCAAGGCAGGGGGGCTGCTGCGCCTGTCGCAGCGGACGCGTGCGGTGCTCAGCGCCTGGCTGTCGGCGGAACCGCTGTGGCTGGCGGCGTTCCTGTTGGGCGGTCCGTTCCTGGGGGCTCTGCTGATCGTCTTCGGGGCGCAGGTGTCGCCGGAGCAGGTGCTGGTCACCGCCTATGCCGGGGCCGCCGGATTGGTCGCCGCCTTCGAACTGCTGCGCGCCGGCTATGCCGAGTGGGTCCTGGCGCCGCCGGACAGCTTTCCGCGGCAATGACGCCCTGCCGGGTCTTACCGGTAGCCGAGCCGATATGCGGCATTTGATCCGTATCACGGATCTTCCGATTGACGGAAAAACAAGGCCCGGTGCTGTGGCGCCGGCACAGGGAGTCCGACCATCGCCACGCCCATGATCGGGCCAAACGACTGGGAGGACATCACATGACGCAGACTCGATACTGGATTGCCGGCTGTGCGATTTCCCTTCTGTGCGCAGGCACGCTCTCCATGGCATCCGCCGCGGACCCTGCCCTGGAAGGAACTGTGCGCAAGGCAGTCAGCCAGCAGGCCCAGCCCTGGCTGAGCGACCCGGCGGTGGTGGGGGCGGTCAAATCGCAGAACACCAAGAATGCCGGTATCGCCCAGGCGAAGATCGACGAGATGGACACCCAGTGGAAGGCGGCGGCCAAGGCTGGTGGTGCCAATCCAGCCTTCGATGAGGTCTCGTCGAATGCGGTGTCCAAGCAGCTGAAACAGGTCGTCGCCGGCAGCGGCGGCAAGATCGTCGAAATCCTACTGATGGACGATCACGGACTGAATGTCGCCCAGACCGCGGGAACCTCCGACCTCTGGCAGGGCGACGAGCCGAAATGGCAGAAGGTCTTCACCGGCAATGCCGATCTTTACATGACCGACCCGGAGAAGGACGCCAAGACCGGCGCCATGCTGACCGAAGCCAGCGTTCCGGTGATGGACCCTGCCGGAAAGCAGAAGATCGGCGTGGCGATGATCGTGCTGGACACCGCGAAGCTAAGCCAATAGACGCCGCGAAGACCCGCGGTTCGACAAAGGAAACGGCGCCCCGGACGGTCCGGGGCGCCGTTCTCATGTCCGCGTCATGCACGGACGGACCGCGTCGGTGCGTCAGGCCGCCTGCTGGGTCAGGGCGGGAGCCGGAGCGGGCGCTTCGACCTGCACCGTTTCGCTGCCGGCGGCGGTGACGATCGGAATGCTCCGCGGCTTCATCGCTTCGGGTACCTCGCGTGCCAACTCGATGTGCAGAAGGCCATTCTGAAGAGACGCGCTGGTCACCTTGATGAAGTCGGCGAGCTGAAAGCGGCGCTCGAACGCGCGGCCGGCGATACCCCGGTAGAGGAATTGGCCGGTCGGCTCGTCCTTCTTAGCTTTACCCGTGACGGTCAACGAGTTCTGGTGAGCGGTGATGTTGAGGTCGTCCAGGCCAAAGCCGGCAACGGCCATGGTGATCCGGTACGAATCCTCGCTCAGCTTTTCGATGTTGTAGGGCGGGTACGAGGCCGCCTCGTCACCGGTGGTCGCGGTCTCCAGCAGACGCGACAGGCGGTCGAAACCGACGGTGGAACGGAACAGCGGCGAAAGGTCGTAGCTGCGCATGACATATCCTCCGATAGAGCGATACGGCCGTCGAGGACCACGGCTTCGGTCGGTCCTCATAGGGCTGGGCCAAGGGCCCGGTTGATGGCGGACCCCTGATGGGCATCCGCCGGACGAGCGAGAGATAATCGACGCTCTGTCCTGTTCAAGAGGGCGGCCGCACAAACTCGGGTGAAACCCCGCTTGGGGTTGCCGGATACCGCCCAGTCACCAATTGTTAATCAGTTGCGGCAAGGCTCAAGCTAGGGCCGTAAGTCCGCCGGAGGGGGCCGACGACCATGACGCACACCTTCTTCTTCAACGGTCCCTATGACGAGACCATGGCCCTCTTGATCGAGGCGCGGAATTACATTGCCTACCACGACGCGGCCGAACACCGGAAGTTGCCGCCGCCGGTTCGTTTGCAGATCTCCTACGAATCGATGCGGGTGACCAGCCGCCTGACCCAGGTGATGGCCTGGCTGTTGGCGCAGAAGGCCGTGCATGCCGGCGAGATGTCGAAGGAGCAGGCGGCGAGCGAGGATTTCGCACTGTCCGGCGGCGAAATCTGTTCCGATCCCAGCGGTCCCGACAACGAGGATTTGCCGTCCGGCCTGCGCAGCCTGCTGGAGCGCAGCCACAGCCTGTACATGCGCGTCCATCGGCTCGACGCCATGGTCCGCGCCGACGTGGAGCGCGAGGCCGCGGCGGCGGTGGGGTGACGGTTTCCGCCAGATCATGCACAAACGAAAAGGGCGTCCGAACCGGTCGGACGCCCTTTTCGCATCGGCAGGATAGAAGCGCGAGAACCGCTTACTTCTTGAGGCCGAAGTTCGCGAAGCGCTTGTTGAACTTGGCGATCTGCCCGCCGGTGTCCAGCAGCTTCTGCACGCCGGTCCAGGCCGGGTGCGACTTCGGGTCGATGTCGAGGCGCAGCGTGTCGCCCGGCTTGCCCATGGTGGAGCGGGTCGTGAACGAGCTGCCGTCGGTCATGACCACGGTGATCTCGTGATAGTCGGGATGGATGTCAGTCTTCATGGCCGGGGTTCCTGCAAAGCGAGCGGCGTCTATACCAAAACACCTCAGCCGGCGCAACCCTGGAATCGCCGCTCATTCGAGGCATCCATGCCAGTATCCACGGGCGGTTTCCGGGCGGCTTCGCCCGTCGGTCGCCTTGTTGGGGCCTTTCAACCACGCTATATGGCAGCGATCCGCAGCAATACTCCCAACAGACAAGCGGGAACAGCGTGGCTCGCCAACCCTCCCCCGATCTGATCGCCGCCTCCACCCGCGGCGAGGCGGATGCCCGCCGCCGCGACCTTGGGCCGTTGCGGCGGCTGGTGCCGTTCCTGCTTCCCTACAAGCTGCGCATCCTGGGCGCGATGGTGGCGCTGACCGTGGCTGCCGGCACCGTGCTGGGGCTGGGGCAGGGGATGCGGGTACTGATCGACCAGGGCTTCGCCGGCGGCGACACCTCGCTGCTCGATCGGGCGCTGCTGGTGCTGCTTGGGGTGATCGCGCTGATGGCGGCCTCCACCTATGGGCGCTTCTACCTGGTCAGCTGGATCGGCGAGCGGGTGGTCGCCGACATTCGGCGCGCCGTCTACGACCATGTGCTGACCCTGTCGCCGGGCTTCTTCGAGACGACCAAGACCGGCGAGATCCTGTCGCGCCTGACCACCGACACCACGCTTTTGCAGGTGGTGGTCGGATCGTCCGCTTCCATCGCACTGCGCAACGCGCTGCTGTTCCTGGGCGGCACCGGCATGCTGCTGATCACCTCGCCCAAGCTGACCGGGCTGGTGGCCCTGGTGGTTCCGCTGGTGGTGGCGCCCATCGTGTTCTTCGGCCGCCGGGTGCGCAAGCTGTCGCGCGACAGCCAGGACCGCATCGCCGACGTCGGCTCCTTCGTGGAGGAGACGCTGGCGGCGATCCGCACGGTTCAGGCCTACACCCACGAAGCCATTGACCGTGCCCTGTTCGGCAAGCGGGTGGAGGAGGCGTTCGACGTCGCCATCCGCCGCGTGCGGGTGCGGGCGCTGATGACGGTGATCGTCATCGTTCTGGTGTTCGGCGCCGTCGGCATCATCCTGTGGATCGGCGGCCATGACGTGGTGGCCGGGCGGCTGACGCCGGGCGAGCTGTCGGCCTTCGTCATCTATTCCGTGGTCGTCGCCGGGTCGGTCGGCGCCATCAGCGAGGTGATCGGCGACCTGCAGCGCGCCGCCGGCGCGACCGAGCGTCTGTTCGGCCTGCTGGCCATCGAGTCGGAAATCCGCGCGCCGGCCGCGCCCAAGCCGCTGCCCACCCCGGCGGCGGGGGCGCTGTCCTTCGACGCCGTCCGCTTCCACTACCCGTCGCGCCCGGACTGGGCGGCGCTGGAGGGCTTCTCGCTGGACGTGAAGCCCGGCGAGCGGGTGGCGCTGGTCGGCCCGTCGGGAGCCGGCAAGTCGACGGTGTTCCAGCTTCTGCTGCGCTATTACGACCCGCAGGCCGGATCGGTGCGGCTCGACGGCGTCGAACTCCGCGACGCCGATCCGGTGGCTGTGCGGCGCCGCCTGGGCCTGGTCGCGCAGGACCCGGTGGTCTTCTCCGCCAATGCCTGGGAGAACATCCGCTACGGCCGCCCCGACGCGTCGGATGCCGAGGTGCGCGCCGCCGCCGAGGCCGCCCATGCGCTGGACTTCCTCGACGCGCTGCCCGAGGGGCTCGGCACCTTTTTGGGCGAGAAGGGCGTGCGGCTGTCGGGCGGCCAGCGCCAGCGCCTCGCGATCGCCCGCGCCATCCTGCGCGACCCGCCGGTGCTGCTGCTGGACGAGGCGACCAGCGCGCTCGACGCCGAGAGCGAGCGGATGGTGCAGGACGCGCTCGACCGGCTGATGCACAGCCGCACGACTCTGATCGTCGCCCACCGGCTGGCGACGGTGCTGAACGCCGACCGCATCGTGGTGATGGACAAGGGCCGCGTGGTGGAGACCGGCACCCATGCCGAACTGGTGGCGCAGGGCGGTCTCTACGCAAGGCTGGCTGCTTTGCAGTTCGACCGGGCGGATGGGGTGGCGTAGGGGCGTCGACGCCTCCATCCAACCGCGCTACCCTTCCCTCCATCCCCAGCCCCATGAGGCAGTGCGATGGCGCGGATATCGGCGGGCCGCCTGATGGCGGTGATGGTGAAGGAATTCATCCAGATGCGGCGCGACCGGCTGACCTTCGCCATGATGGTGGGGGTGCCGATCCTGCAGTTGATCCTGTTCGGCTTCGCCATCAACTCCGACCCCAAGGCGTTGCCGACGGCAGTCCTGGTCGCCGATTCCAGCCCCTTCGCCCGGACGCTGGTGGCGGCGATGGAGAACTCCCGCTATTTCGCCATCACCCGTGCCGCGACGTCGGAGGCCGAGGTCGACCGGCTGCTGGCGGAGGGGGAGGTGCAGTTCGCCGTCACCATCCCCGCCGGCTTCGCCCGCGATCTCCAGCGCGGTACCCGCCCGGTGCTGTTGGTGGAGGCCGATGCAACCGACCCGGCGGCGACCAGCAATGCGCTGTCGGCCCTGTCCACCATCGCGCGGCAGGCGCTGAACCCCGATCTGACCGGACCGCTGGCGGCCTTGCGCGCCGATCCCGATCCGGTGGAACTGCGCATCCATCGCCGCTACAACCCGGAAGGCATCACCCAGTACAATGTCGTGCCCGGCCTGATGGGCGTGGTGCTGACCATGACCATGGTGATGATGACAGCCCTGGCTGTCACCCGCGAGCGGGAGCGCGGGACCATGGAGAACCTGCTGGCCATGCCGGTCCGCCCGTTCGAGGTGATGCTGGGCAAGATCGTTCCCTTCGTCGCCGTCGGCTATGTCCAGGTGCTGCTGATCGTGGTGGCGGCGCGGCTGCTGTTCGATGTGCCCATCGTCGGCAGCCTCGGCCTGCTGTCCGCCGTGCTGATCCTGTTCATCGCCGCCAACCTCGCCGTCGGCTTTACCTTTTCCACGCTGGCGCGCAACCAGTTGCAGGCGATGCAGATGTCCTTTTTCTTCTTTCTGCCGTCGATGCTGCTGTCCGGCTTCATGTTTCCGTTCCGCGGCATGCCGGGATGGGCGCAGGCGGTGGGGGAGCTGCTGCCGCTGACCCATTTCCTGCGCATCGTCCGCGGCATCCTGCTGAAAGGAAACGGGCTGGCCGAGATCGCGGCGGAGGTGCTGGCGCTCCTCCTGTTCCTGACGGTGGTGACGGTGGTGGCGCTGAGACGCTACCGCCAGACGCTGGACTGAGCGCCGTCAGGCAGCCGACAGGTACTTGAACACCGTGCGCCGGCTGTCATAGGCCGTACCCTTGTCCACGACGAGATCGAGGCCGCCGCCCTGGAACCGCCGGTCCGCGCCGATGAAGGCGGAAACCAGGAATTTCTTGGGCACCGTCAGGTTGAATTGCGCGATGCCGTGCTTGGACGCCGGGTACTGGTCGGCTGGCCCCATCGCCTGGTCATGGCCGATCACCGGGACGATCTTGGCCAAGCGACGTTCTCCCGTCGCGGGGATGTCGCCCGCGATCTTCTGCGCAAGGCCGTTCACCCCGGCAGCCCCGAACTTCTGCTCCAGTGAGCCTTGTACCGTCGGCCGAGCCGCCTCGACCGCGGGATCGTTGCTGGGCAAGCCGTATTTGCCGCCGGACAGGTGGGTGTAGCCAAGAAACTGGAACTCACCGGCAGACAGGGGCTCCTTCAGCAGCAACAAGTAATAGCCACGGCTGAGTCGTCCCCGATGGAAGCCGATCAGATCCTCCAAATGAATAGGATCACGGTTGATAATATCGATCAATCTGGTCAAGCAACCGCGGACGCTGACGGTATCGCCAATACGAAAGCTCATTGTCGGTGGCATTTTATCAAATTCCTTGTTTGCGACAATCCGACGTTTCCATTGCTAATAACGGACTGTCAATATTCGCTGCGGCTAGGCCGCTCGGCCAGGGGGAGTGCTCCGGCAAGACGAGGGGCGTCAAGGCCGGACTCATCGGACGCACTCCGGATGGACCGGCACTGCGCCTGACCGTTCGGTTGTGCGGCCCCGACGTGTCCTCCATCATTCCTTAACCACGACTCCGCTATAGCCGTAACAGTGGCGGTGCCGGCGGCGGTGCTGGCGGCGATGCGGGGAACGGATATGGGATTTCGCGCTTTCGGGGGGCGTGCCTTCAGGGTTGTCGCGTGCGTCGGGCTGGCTTTCGCCTTGCTGGTGTCGGCCCTGCTGGCGTCGGGTGGGGCCGACGCCAAGCAGCGGAAGAAGAAGCCGGCGCCGATCCCGGCCTACGCAACCAGCGTCGCCTGGGGGGCGGTGGCCGGCCCGTCGCTGGGGGCGGCGCAGTCCATCGGCGGCTATGCCGCAGGATGCGTCGCCGGCGCCCGCGCCTTGCCGCCGGAAGGGGTCGGCTATCAGGTCATCCGCCTGTCGCGCCAGCGCAACTTCGGCCACCCGGTTTTGGTCGACATGCTCCGTGATTTCGGCCAGCGGGTGGCGCTCGCCGGGTTGGGCACCGCGCTGGTCGGCGACATGGGGCAGGCGCGCGGCGGTCCGATGCCGTCGGGCCATGCCAGCCACCAGATCGGGCTGGACGCCGATGTCTGGCTGCGGCTTGACCTGCCGCCGATGGGACGCGCCGGCCGCGAGCGGCTGGAGGAGATCAAGTATGTCGATTACGACCGGATGCGCGTGACCGCGGACTGGTCCGACCGGCAGGCGAAGATGGTCCAGATCGCCGCCAGCGACGCGCGGGTGTCCCGCATCTTCGTCAGCCCGGCGATCAAGCTGGCGATGTGCCAGCGCAGTTGGCCCGACCGTGGTTTCCTGAACAAGCTGCGGCCCTGGCACGGCCATGACGGCCACATGCACATCCGCCTGAACTGTCCGGCCGGCAGCCCGCTGTGCGAGCAGCAGACGGCCCAGCCCGACGGCGACGGCTGCGACGATGAACTGATGTCCTGGCTGAGCAGCGCCTCCCCCGCCATCGAGCGTCCGCCGGGCTACAAGCCGGAACCGCGGGTGGTCCGCAAGATGCCCGCCGCATGTGCCCCGGTCCTGAACGCAGCGGGTACACGCATGGCCTCCTTGCCGGAATCGACCCCGGCACCGGCCAAGGCGGCGCGCTGACGCCACGCCCCAAGGGCGGCGTTACAGCAGGGAAATTTTTCCACTTGCATGCAATTAGCGTCAGTCTAACCTGAGGCTGGAAGAATTCTTGCGGGTGGTGTGTTTCAATGTCACGGAACAACCGCAAGGATGATGCGCCGCGCGGCGCCGAACGGGGGATGCCGGCGGCGCCGGAGGCGTCGATCGGCCGATGGGGTGGACGACGGCGATGACGGACAAGGACGAAGCGTCCGGGCACGGACCGAGCCTTAAGACGCGGCTTTACGCCTGGTGGGAAGGCTACGACCTGTCCGGCCTGAAGACCAGGAAGGGCGACGAATCGCAGCAGGCTTCCGCGGAGCCGCAGCCGTCGAATCCCGGTCCCGGTCCCGGCATGAACCGCTGGGGCAAGCCGCTGTGGTCCGCCACCCGCATCGAAGTGGCGGAGAAGATGTGGGGCGAGGGATTCAACACGCCCGGCGGCGCCGATCACATCCCCTATCTGGTCAAGCCGCTGGGCCTGAACCCGGCGATGAGCGTGCTCGACCTCGCCGCGGGGCTGGGCGGCACCAGCCGCACCATGGCCGGCAAATATGGCTGCTGGGTCACCGGGCTGGAGGCGTCGGACCTTCTGGCGAAGGAAGGGATGGTCCGTTCCTTCAAGCTGGGGCTGGAGAAGAAGGCGCCGATCGAGACCTTCAACCCCGAGCATTTCGGCTATCCCAAGCGCGTCGACGCCATCGTCTACAAGGAAGGCCTGTTCTTCGTCCGCGACAAGGAGCAGATGTTCGACGGGATGGAACTGGCACTGAAGCCGCGCGGCCATCTGCTGATCACCGACTATATCGCCGAGGAAGAGGTGATGGGTGCCAAGGCGGTGCAGACCTGGTGCGACAAGGAACCGCTGACGCCGAACCTGTGGCCCAAGGACCGCATGGCCAACGCCTTCGCCCAGCGCAACCTCGACCTCCGCATCGCCGAGGACATCACCGATACCCACCGCGGCCTAATCCTGTCCGCCATCCAGGGGCTGGTCGACCATCTGGAGAGATTCCAGCTCGATACCCCCACAAAGCTGGCGGTGATGGAGGAGGTCGAACTCTGGGCCCGCCGCGTCGCCGCCATCGAGGCCGGCGTGCGGGTTTATCGCTTCTACGCGATCAAGCCGGCGGAGTAGGGGCAGGGAAGTGTCAGCTGACGATGCCGCCACCCAGCCCCCCGAAAAAACTTTTGCGCGATTGCATTTTTCCTCTTGAGCGCGGCGGTCAGCCTGGGTACATAGAGCGCCCCGCGTGACCCCAAGAAACGCGGACGCGCTTGTGGCGGAACTGGTAGACGCGCTAGGTTCAGGTCCTAGTGGCTGAAAGGCCGTGGGGGTTCGACTCCCTCCAAGCGCACCAACACCCAAAGTGTTGGTGAAGTAGAAGAAAAATATAGTGGGGCCATAGCTCAGCTGGGAGAGCGCTACAATGGCATTGTAGAGGTCAGGAGTTCGATCCTCCTTGGCTCCACCATTTCTTCCCGCTGGTCGGGGCGGACTGTTCCCGACACCTCCAGATATTTATCGGTACGCCGAGTGTGGCTTTCCGGCATCACGGAGCCGCAGTCGGGGTGTTACCACCTTGGGGCGCATGGCCGAACGGGTGCCGCGCACGGATAATCTCGCCTGCCGATCCACCGGCATCCGATCCGCACGCCATTCCGTTTTTTCCGGAGCGCCCGCCATGTCCACACGGATGGAACACGGGTTGAGGACGCTTGTCCTCGCCCTTTACGATGAAGCTGCATTGACGGCGGCTGCCAAGGGCCTGACCGGGCTTTTGGCCGAACGGGCGGCCCTGTGCGAGGCGGCGAGCCTCGCCACCGGCCCGGCCCGCCGCGCCGTGTCCGAAGAAGAGGTGCTGCGCGTCGTTCTGGCCGCCCGCCGGCTCCGGCGCCTCGGCAGCAGCGCACAAAACGACATGCCGGCCCTGGTGCCCGCGCTTGCGGCGGCAGCCCCGATCCGGCCGGCGGCAGTGATGAAGCCGCGGCGCGGCCGTCTGGCGCTGTGGGCGATGCGCTCGCTCGCCCACCGTCCCTCGGTGGGTCTGATCTGAGCGCGCTTTTCCGGTCGCCGTTTTGAAGATTCGGCCCTTTTGAAGACCTGCTTGTGAAGACTGCGGGAATGGACCGCTGCGGCCTTGCGTCGCGGCGGTCCGTTCCGTTTCCGCTGTCCGCCCGATCGGGGGGAGCTATCGCGGATGCGCGCTGGCGCGCCGCGGCGGGGCAGGTTACATACGCAAGGCCGTGCTTGCGCCGCAGCGATTGCGTCGCGAGCATCCGCATCTTCCTCGGATTGGCCTCCCCCGGAGTAGAGCGTTGCCCAGTGGACAGTTGACCAGCTTGCCGCCCGTCATCTCATCCATGCGCCGGACCTTCGCCGCCGCGTGCCGTCCGGCTCCCCGGTTCTGATACGCAGGGGATCGGAACAGGCATGCGCAGGACGACGATGAAGCCGCGGGCCGACTGGCGCCCGGGTCTCCGCAAATATCCCTATGGTGTCCGCGCCATGTCGGCCGGGGCCGGCTGGCGGGAGGACACCGTCTATGAGTTCAGCGCCTCGCAGATCGACCTGATCGAAAGCGTCGCGGACGAACTGCACAGCATGATCGCCGTCGCCGTGCGCCATGTGGTGGAGCACAAGCTGTTCGCCGCACTCGGCATCCGCGGCGATCTGGCGCGGATGCTGGAAGCGTCCTGGGCCGATTACTGGGCCGGTGGACGGCGCAACGAGCGGGCCGGCGGGCTCGCCGGGCGGCTGACGCTGGCCTATGACGGGCGCGACAGCATCAAGCTGCTGGGCTGCAATTACGACACCGGCGAGGGGCTGTTCGCCGCCTCCATCATCCAGCGCAATTGGCGCGAGGCGATGGCCCCCGACGCCAACCAGTTCAACGGCCTGCACGAGGCGCTGGTCGAGCGCTGGGAGGAGATGGCGGCGGGGGTGCCCGGCCGTGGGCGCATGCATGCGACCTGCGCCACCCCCGATCCGGTGCGCGAGGGTGAACTGGTCTATCTGGCCGCCACCGCGGCGGAGGCCGGCATCGACAGCCGGCTGCTGCCGCTGCACGCAATCGCCTGGGACGGCCGGCGCTTCCTCGATGACGAGGGGCAGGCGATCTCCTGGCTGGCGAAGCTCTATCCCTGGGACGGACTGGCCGACGACGGGTTCCTGCAGCGGCTGCGCAGCAGCGGCATGAGCGTGCTGTCGCCGCTGTGGTGCTGGCTGTGGTCGAACCACGGCCTGCTGGCGGTGCTGTCGTCCCTGTACCCGCGCCATCCCAACCTGTGCCGCGCGGCACTGGACCCCAGCGGCATCGCCGGGGCGGAAATGGTGACGGTGCGGGCCTTCCACGGGCTGGACGGCGCGCCGACCCGCGTCGTGGATCACGGCGCGGTGGTCGCGGACGACGGGCCGGAGATCGGCGGGGATGTCGCCGCCCATGGGGCCGTATGGCTGGAAACTCCGCCCTGCTTCCGCGAGGAGGATACCCGCGCCGTCCTGCATGCCTGGATCGTCGGCGACAAGTGCCTGGGCATGGGGGTGCGGGAATCGACCGATCCGCGGCTTGGCCTTGGCGGCGGCCCGGATTGGGCGATGGTCCCGCACCTGTTCAGGGGCTGATCGCTCCCTGGGTTCGGCCTGTCAGGGTGCGAAGGGGTTCTTCAGCGCCGGGCCGAAGGTGGCCTTGCGGGCGGCGCGCCAGATGCTCTCGGCCGCCAGATCGTTGCCGCGGTCGGCCATGGCGAGCCCGGCCACGCCCGGCTGGTGGTCGACCCACTCGCGCAGCATGTCCTCGAAACGGGAAACCTCCCGCGGATCGTCGCTGGCCAAGGTGATCGAGACGGTCAGTTCGGTGGTCATGGTCGGTTCCCTCCTGACGGTTGGACGGGCCGGACCGCGCGGCAGAGCCGCCGGACCGGCACCGTGGACGAGAAGGTGCCTTCTGGAGTTCGGCGATCGGATTCACGCTTCAAATCAAGTTCGATTTTACGCGATCCGATCTATGCACGGCCCCAAGCCTGCGCGCCCGATTCGGCCGGCGCAATGAAAAAGGCGGGGTATGCCCCCGCCTTCCGTGCTGCCAGTCCTCCGGAACCTTGCCGACCGGTTACTTGACGTCGGTCTTGCCGGGCGGCTTGGCGATGCTGGCGATCTGCTTCTGCAATTCGTCGATCTGCTTCTGCAACTCGTCGAAGGTGGCGCCGGCCGCCGGAGTGGGAGAAGTCGTGGCGCCCGGCTGTCCGGCCGGACGCTGACCGGCGACGTCGTCCGGGGCGCCGGCGACGCCGAAGGGCGTGAACATCCGCATGGCCCGTTCGAACATCGCCATGTTCTGCTTGCTGACCTCGTCCAGTCGGCCGAACGGGAACATGCCGCCCAGCGTGTTCTGGAAATAGTCGCGCATCTGCTCCTGATTGCGGGAGAAGGCCTGCATCGAATATTCCAGATAGCGCGGCACGACCGACTGCATGTTGTCGCCGTAGAAGCCGATCAGCTGGCGCAGGAAGCTGATGGGCAGCAGGTTCTGGCCCTTGCTCTCCTCCTCCACGATGATCTGTGTCAGGACGGAGCGGGTGATATCCTCCCCCGTCTTGGCGTCATAGACCACGAAGTCCAGCCCGTCCTTCACCATCTGGCAGAGATGGTCCAGCGTGACATAGCTGCTGGTGGCGGTGTTGTAGAGCCGCCGGTTGGCGTACTTCTTGATCGTGATCGGAGCGGACTTCTGGTCTTCCTTGTCGGCCATCGCGGACTCTTTCAAGAAGGGACATATTCCAGAACCATCATGTTCCAGAACACGGGGACATTGCGGCGGAAATTGTTCCGTCCTTAGGACTACTCGAAGGGATAGCAATTTGTCCAGCGTTGCGCCGCGGCATACCGCCGCGGTTGCGGTTCGGATTGCCGCACTGACGGAGAAGCGAGACGCACCCGGACAGCCTCCGACGATACCCGAATGGACAGGTGGGGAGCCATGCCGCACTGGTCAATCCGGCCCCGCCGCCCTTATAATCCGGCCATGGCCGACCCGTCGCAACCAAATCCTCCGCCTGATCCGCCATCCTATGAATCGCTGGCGCGCCGCTACCTGGACCTGTGGCAGGACCAGTGGACGGCGGGTGCCGCCGATCCGGAGACGGCCGACATGATGGCCCGGATGTTCCAGATGATGGGGCAGGGGATGGCGGCCGCGGCACCCTTCGCCTTCGGGCCCGCCGGGTTCGGATTAGGCGGGGGCGGCATGCCCGGCGGCGGTTGGGATCCTCGTCCGGCACCGTTCTCCCACAACGTCTCTCCCCAAAGCGAACGGCCTTTCGATGAGCGAGCGCCCACAGGACAGGAAAGGGGAAAAGGGGAAGCGGGCGGACGGGACGCCGCTTCGCATGGGGCCGCGTCCGCTGGGCCTGCATCTGACGGCGGCGCTCGGCAGCTTGCTCAGCTCCTCGGCCGCATTGCCGCTCTTGAGGAACGGCTCGCTGCCCTGGAATCCGGCCCTGAGGGAACGGGCGGCGGCGCTGAGGGACGAAATGTCGCAGGCCGACCGGCTGCGGGGCAACGCGGGGGCAAGCGCCGACGACCCTCTGAGCCGGGAGGTTGACCGCGAGGTCCGGCGCCGCATCGACGCGGTCCTGACCGGGATCGAGCGTTACCGCCGGCACCCCTATGTCCGCGACCTGCCCGACCCGCCGGTGGTCTGGGCCGAAGGCGGATCGCGCCTGCTCGATTACGGCGAGGAGGCCGGCGGGCGGCCGGTGCTGTTCGTGCCGTCGCTGGTCAACCGGGCCTACATTCTCGATCTATCACGGGACAAGAGCCTGATGCGCTGGCTGGCGGCGCGCGGCTTCCGGCCGCTTCTGCTGGACTGGGGCCGGCCGGGGCCGCTGGAACGTCGCTTCACCCTGACCGACTATATCGCCGGCCGGCTTGAACGTGCGCTGGATGTGTTGGTGGAGGCGGTTGGGCGGCCGGTCCCAGTGGTGGGATACTGCATGGGCGGGTTGCTGGCCGCGGCACTGGCACAGCGCCGTCCGCGCTCGCTCGCCGGGCTGGGGCTGATGGCGACGCCCTGGGATTTCCATGCGGAGGATGCAGCCACGGCGCGCCGGGTGGCCGCCTTCATCCAGCCCTGGGGGCCGGCGCTGGAGCGCTGGGGCGAGTTGCCGACCGACGCGCTGCAGGCGCTGTTCGCCCAGCTCGACCCGCTGCTGGCGTTGAAGAAGTTCGGCAGCTTCGCCCGCATGGCGCCGGAGTCCCGCGCCGCCGCGGCCTTCGTTGCGCTGGAGGACTGGCTGAACGATGGGGTGCCGCTGGTGGCCGGTGTGGCGCGCGATGCGCTGGCCGGCTGGTACGGGCGCAACGACACGGTGGCCGGCGCCTGGATGGTCGCGGGCCTGCCGGTCGACCCGGCCGCCATCCGCGTGCCCACCCTGGCCCTGATCCCGGAGCGCGACCGCATCGTCCCGCCCGCGTCCGCCCTGGCGCTGCCCGCCGTGATCCCCGATGCGCGCATCCTGCGCCCGCCGCTGGGCCATATCGGAATGGTTGTGAGTGCCGGTGCCGAGACCGGAGTGTGGAATCCTCTGGCCGAATGGCTTGCTGCGACAGGTTAGCGCCGCGACCTTCGGCCAGCTTGCACCCGTCACATTGCCCGACTTAAGGTAACAATCACTCCGAGCGTCCCACCAGCGCTATAATAAAACTGTCCTATTTCGAGGAGCGTTCAATGACCGAAGTCGTCATCGCCGGTGCCGCCCGTACGCCCATCGGCAGCTTCAACGGTGCCCTCAGCACCGTTCCCGCCCACGTTCTGGGCGAGGTCGCGATCCGCGAAGCGCTGGCCCGCGCCAAGACCGACGCGGCGGAAGTGGACGAAGTCATCCTGGGCCAGATCCTGACCGCCGGTCAGGGCCAGAACCCGGCCCGCCAGGCCGCCGTCAACGCCGGCATCCCGGTGGAGGCGACCGCCATCGGCATCAACCAGCTCTGCGGTTCCGGCCTGCGCGCGGTTGCGCTGGGCTATCAGGCGATCAGGAACGGCGACGCCGACGTCCTGGTCGTCGGCGGCCAGGAGAGCATGAGCATGGCGCCGCACGTCATGCACCTGCGCAACGGCACCAAGATGGGCTCCGCCGAGCTGCTCGACACCATGCTGCGCGACGGCCTGACCGACGCCTTCCATGGCTATCACATGGGCACCACCGCGGAGAACGTCGCCCAGAAGTGGCAGCTGACCCGCGATGAACAGGACGCCTTCGCCGCCGCCAGCCAGCAGAAGGCCGAGGCCGCCCAGAAGGCCGGCCGCTTCAAGGACGAGATCGTCCCGGTTACCATCAAGGGCCGCAAGGGCGACGTCGTCGTGTCGGACGACGAGTATCCGAAGCACGGCACCACGCCGGAATCGCTGGCCAAGCTGCGCCCGGCCTTCTCGAAGGACGGCACGGTGACTGCCGGCAACGCCTCGGGCATCAATGACGGCGCCGCCGCCCTGGTTCTGATGTCGGCAGAGAACGCGGCCAAGCGCGGCGTCACCCCGCTGGCCCGCATCGTCTCCTGGGCGACCGCCGGCGTCGATCCGGCGATCATGGGCACCGGCCCGATCCCGGCCTCGCGCAAGGCGCTGGAAAAGGCCGGCTGGACCGTCGACGACCTCGACCTGATCGAGGCGAACGAGGCCTTCGCCGCCCAGGCGCTGTCGGTCAACAAGGACCTCGGCTGGGATACCAGCAAGGTCAACGTCAACGGCGGCGCCATCGCGCTCGGCCACCCGGTCGGCGCTTCGGGCGCCCGCGTTCTGACCACGCTGCTGTTTGAAATGCAGAAGCGCGACGCCAAGAAGGGTCTCGCCACCCTGTGCATCGGTGGCGGCATGGGCATCGCCCTCTGCGTCCAGCGCGACTGAGGATCGGACGGGCCGCTTTCCAAAATGGAAGCGGCCCGCTTCGCTTGAAGGCTTGGGGCATCCGCCGGACCTGCGGAGGGAGCCCTATGCCCAAAAACAAAAAATCAAAGAAACCAACCAACCATCACTAAATCTGGGGAGAAGAACTATGGCTCGTGTTGCAGTCGTCACTGGTGGCACCCGCGGCATCGGCGAGGCGGTTGCCGTCGCCCTGAAGAATGCCGGTTACAAGGTCGCCGCCAACTATGCCGGCAACGATCAGGCGGCCGAGGAGTTCACCGCCCGCACCGGCATCCCGACCTACAAGTTCGACGTCGCGGATTTCGACGCCTGCAAGAAGGGGATCGCCGCGATCGAGTCCGATCTCGGCCCGGTCGACGTGCTCATCAACAATGCCGGCATCACCCGTGACGGCGTGATGCACCGCATGACCTACGATCAGTGGGAGAAGGTGATCCACACCAACCTGTCCTCCTGCTTCAACATGTGCCGCAATGTGATCGACGGCATGCGCGAGCGTGGTTTCGGCCGTATCGTCAACATCGGCTCGGTCAACGGCCAGGCCGGCCAGTACGGCCAGGTCAACTATGCCGCGGCGAAGTCCGGCATCCACGGCTTCACCAAGGCGCTGGCGCAGGAGAGCGCGGCCAAGGGCATCACCGTCAACGCCATCGCCCCCGGCTACATCGACACCGACATGGTGCGCGCGGTGCCGGCCAACGTGCTGGAGAAGATCGTCGCCCGCATCCCGGTCGGCCGCCTGGGCCGCGCGTCGGAGATCGCCAAGGCCGTGCTGTACCTCGTCGACGACGACAACGGCTTCATGACCGGCTCGACCCTGTCGGTCAACGGCGGCCAGCACATGTACTGATCCCGCACCGGGTCTCGCACCCCGGTTCGCGAGTTGTGACGGAGCCCCTTTCCCGCGTCCGGCCGGACCTTTGGTCCGCCGGGGTGGGGGAGGGGTTTTGTTTTGAGCGGATTGCACTCCGGTCTTGATGGTGGTGCTACCCAGTAGTACCGTTTGGCACCGGAGGTGAATCATGACCGTGAAGACATCGATTTCCTTGACCGACGAGCAGGAAGCCTACGCGCGCAGCCTCGTCGAAGCCGGACATTATCCAAGCCTCAGCGCTGTCATCCAGCGGGGACTGGAGGTGCTGCGCCACGAGACGGAAGCCCGTGACCTGGAGCTTGAAGCTCTCCGACTGCTGATCGACCAGCGCCTTGCCGGCCCCTTTGTCGATCTTGAAGAGGGGATAGCCGATATCCACACCATGCTGGAGCGCAAGAGGAAAGCCCGTGCAGCACTATAAGCTGCGTTACGCGCCGATCGTCACTCAAGACTTCGGCCTCATCGAAGACTATTTGTTTCAAGCATACCAGGATTTGGGAGACGACGCTGAAAGAGCAACCGAAAGGGCTGCGCGTCGCATCGTCGAGGCTGCCGATTACATTCGGACCTTTGCAACCTATCCCCATCGCGGCACGGAACATCCGGAAATCCACTCAGGCCTCCGAACGGTGACCAGCAACAGGTTTACGTTCTATTTCAGCATCGACGACTCGCAGGCTGAGGTTTTGATCGTTGCCGTTTTCTTTGGGGGCGTCGATCACCGGCGGCAGATCGTCGACCGGCTTGGGAGGCGATGAGCTGGGGCAATTCTCCGCATATCGGGCCCCACCGCACTTGACGGACAGGCCGCCGAGTTGAAGGTTATCGTCCGTTTCGGACGCACCACCCACACACTGGACACCTTGCGATGCCCTACACCTCGTTGCGTGACTTCATCGACCGGCTGGAGAAGGCGGGGCGGCTGGTGGTGGTGAAGGAACCGGTGTCCACCGTTCTGGAGATGACCGAGATCCAGACCCGCCTGCTGGCCGAGAACGGGCCGGCGGTGCTGTTCGAGAATGTCATCAAGGCCGACGGTACGCGGTCGGAGATGCCGGTGCTGGTCAACCTGTTCGGCACGGTGGAGCGGGTCGCCTGGGGCATGGACCGCGAGCCGCACCAACTGCGCGCGGTCGGCGAGACGCTGACCTTCCTCAAGCAGCCGGAACCGCCGGGCGGCTTCCGCGAGGCGCTGGAACTGATCCCGCTCGCCAAGACCGTGCTGTCGATGAAGCCGAAGACCGTCGGTTCGGCCCCCTGCCAGGAGGTGGTGCTGACCGGCGACGACATCGACCTCGGCCGCCTGCCGGTGCAGGGCTGTTGGCCGGGGGAGCCGGCGCCGCTGATCACCTGGCCGCTGGTGGTCACCAAGGGGCCGACGGGGAAACGCGAGGACGACTTCAACCTCGGCATCTACCGCATGCAGGTGCTGGGCAAGAACAAGACGATCATGCGCTGGCTGAAGCACCGCGGCGGCGCCCAGCACCATCACCGCTGGGCCGCCAGCGGGAAGCGCGAGCCGTTGCCCTGCGCCGTCGTGCTGGGGGCCGATCCCGGCACCATCCTGGCCGCGGTGACGCCGGTGCCCGACACCCTGTCGGAATACCAGTTCGCCGGCCTGCTGCGCGGCAAGAAGGTGGAACTGGTGGAATGCAAGACGGTGCCGCTGAAGGTGCCGGCCCAGGCGGAAATCGTCCTGGAAGGCCATGTCAGCCTGGACGAATACGCCGACGAGGGACCCTACGGCGACCACACCGGCTATTACAACTCGGTCGAGCCCTTCCCGGTCTTCACCGTCACCGCCATGACGATGCGGCGCAAGCCGATCTACCTGTCCACCTTCACCGGCCGCCCGCCCGATGAGCCTTCGGTGCTGGGCGAGGCGCTGAACGAGGTGTTCATCCCGCTGCTGGTCCAGCAATTCCCGGAGATCGTCGATTTCTGGCTGCCGCCGGAAGGCTGCTCCTACCGCATCGCGGTGGTCAGCATGAAGAAGGCCTATCCCGGCCATGCCAAGCGGGTGATGATGGGCGTCTGGTCCTTCCTGCGCCAGTTCATGTACACGAAATGGGTGATCGTCGTGGACGACGACATCGACGCGCGGAACTGGAAGGACGTGATGTGGGCGATCTCGACCCGCATGGACCCGGCCCGCGACATCACGGTGATCGAGGGCACCCCGATCGACTATCTCGACTTCGCCAGCCCTGAATCGGGCCTGGGCGGCAAGGTCGGCCTGGACGCCACCAACAAATGGCCGCCGGAGACCAAGCGCGAATGGGGTGAGAAGCTCCACATGACCGACGAGGTGGTGGAGAAGGTCAGCCGGAAATGGGACCTATACGGCCTGCCCGGCAGCGGAAAGCCGATCTGGAAGTAAGGAGGCGTCCCTCTCCCGACCAATGTCGGGAGAGGGACGCAATCACCGCCGCGGGTCGCGGCTCAGGCCCTTGGCCTGCAACTCTTCAAGATACTCGGCCCATACGGCATCCTGCTCGGTGCCGATCTCGTAGAGGTATTTCCAGGTGTAGATCCCGCTGTCGTGAAGGTCGTCGAAGACGATGCGGACGGCGTAGTTGCCGACCGGCTCCACCCGCATGATGCCGACATGACGGCGGCCGGCGACGGTCTGCTTCTGGCTGGGGTTGTGACCCTGCACCTCGGCCGATGGGCTGACCACGCGCAGGAACTCCGCCGGGTAGGAGAAGGTCCGGCCATCGTCGAAATCGACCTCCAGCCGTTTCTCCTCCTTCTTCAGGCGGAGCTCGGTCGGCCAGTGGACCGTGCCGAACCCATTATCCGGACTGTCGCCGGGGCTCATCGCGACGCCCCCGCCTTGTCCAGGCTGCGGGCCTCGTCGATCAGCATGATCGGGATGCCGTCGCGAATCGGGTAGGCCAGCCCGGCGCGCTCGCTGACCAGTTCGCCGCGTTCGGCGTCGTAGCGCAGGGGGCCCTTGGTCAGCGGACAGACCAGGATTTCCAGCAGCTTCGGGTCGACCCGCGCGCTGGTTTTCGATTCGCTGTTCTTGTCCTCGGGCGTCGCCATGTCGTGTCTCGCAGTGTTCAAGGATAAGGATCAATGCTTGGGCGGCGGACCGTCCCCGTCATGGCTGTCGAGAATGGCCATCTCGACCAGCCCGATCAAGAGCTTCCCACGCTCCGCCAGGGTCGGGGCCTCCAGCAGCGCCTGTTTCTCGCCGGGCGTGAAGGGGCAGATCATGGCGAGCGAGTTGACCAGCCGTTCGTCCAGCGTCGATTCGATGGACTTCCAGTCGACAGAAAGGCCCTGGACGCGGAAATAGCTCTTCAGCGCGCCGAGCAGCCGGTTGCGGTCGATGTCGCCGCAGGCCTCATGCTCCAGGTCGGTACGGAAGGGGCGCCAGTCGGGAACGATCCGGCGGTAGCCGCGCGCTCCCTCCACCTCCCGCCCGACTTCGAAACGGGCAACGCCGGTCAGGGTGATGAGAAAGCGGCCGTCGTCGGTCTCGGCGAAGCTGGTGATGCGGCCGGCGCAGCCGCAGTCATAGACGGCCGGTTCACGCTCGCGCCCCACGGGGTCGAGCGGCTGGACCATGCCGATCATGCGGCCGCTGCCCAGCGCGTCCTCGACCATGGCGAGGTAGCGCGGCTCGAAGATGTTCAGCGGCAGCCTTGCCCGCGGCAGCAGCAGGACACCGGCCAACGGGAAGATGGGCAGCATCCCCGGCAACTGGCTGAAATCCGGGTCGAAGGAGTTTCTGGTTGGGTTCCTGGTCATGCCAATCAGATAGAACCCCTTCGCCGGTGGAACAGCCGTCCTGCGTCGGGAAAAGCGTCAGCTGAACATCATGGTCGACAGGCGGCGGCGGGTCTTCACCGTCAGCGGGTCGGTCTGGCCGAACGCCTCGAAGAACTTCACCAGCTGCTTGCGGGCGCCGTCCTCGTTCCAGGTCCGGTCGCGCTTGAAGATCTCCAGCAGTTCGTCCACCGCGGCTTCGCGCTTGCCGGCGGCGAACAGCGCCATGGCGAGGTCGAAGCGCGAGGCGTGGTCGTTCGGATCGTGGGCGACCTTCTCCATCAGCTCGGGGATCGGACCGGCGTTGGCGGCCTGCTCCGCCACGTCGAGGGCGGCGCGGACGTTGTCCAGCTCCTTGTCCTTGGCGATGGCTTCCGGCGCCTGGGCCAGCATCTGCTTGGCATTCTCCAGGTCGCCGGCGGCGATCAGGCAGCGGATGATGCCGGCATAGGCCTGGGCGTTCTCCGGCTCCGCCTGCATGATCTGGCTGTAGAGGTCGAGCGCGCCCTGCAGGTCGCCGCCCTCCATCAGCTCTTTGGCCTGGGCGAAGGCCTCCTCCAGCAGGTCACCGGCCCCGCCGCCGGCGCCGGCCTGCTTGGCCAGCGCCACCAGCTTGTCGACGAAGGCCTTCACCTGCGATTCGGGCAAGGCGCCCATGAAGCCGTCGACCGGGCGGCCCTGGAAGAAGGCGTAGACCGCCGGAATCGACTGAACACGCAGCTGCGAGGCGATCATCGGGTTGGCGTCGGTGTCGATCTTCACCAGGCGTACCGCACCCTTGGCGGCGCGCACCACCTTCTCGATGATCGGACCCAGCTGCTTGCAGGGGCCGCACCAAGGCGCCCAGAAATCGACGATCACCGGAACGTCGCGCGAGGCTTCGATCACGTCGGCCATGAAGGCGCGGTCGCTGCTGTCCTTGACGACGTCGGCGGCACTGGGGGCGGCACCGGCGGCGGGAGCGGCGGGCTTGGACCCGTTGGCGGGGGGCATGGAGAACATGGCGTGTTTCGGTCCCGTTGGTGATGCCTGGCCCAGTAGGTCATCCCGGTGGGCCATGGAGTTGCCGGCCCGGCCGTCGCCGGTCCGGATCCTGATCGTTGCCGACATATGTGAGCGCGCAAGGCGGCTCAAGCAAGCATTGCGTGGGCAGGCACTGCGTGGAACCGCCGCCGGAGCCGGTCAATCCCCGGTGCGGCCGAAATCGACGATCGCCGGCTCGTGCCCGCAGGCGCGGATGAAGCGCAGCAGGTCGTCGCGCCGGATCGCCGTGGTGCGGTCGTTCAGCAGCGGATGATAGTTCAGCAGGTCATGCTCCATCATCGCCTGTTGCAGGACGACGCGCACCTTGTGCCCGGTGTCGTTGACCAGGGCGAAGGGCGTGACCGACCCCGGCCGGATGCCGAGGACGCGCCACAGCCGGTCGGCCGAGGCGAAGGACAGCCGCGCCGACCCGATCGCCTTGTCCAGCCGATTCAGGTCGATTTGCGCATCCTCCAGCGCCACCACCAGCCAATGCTGATCCTTCTTGTCCTTCAGGAACAGGTTCTTGCAATGGCCGCCGGGCAGTGCGCCGCGCAGGGCCTTGCTCTCTTCCACCGTGTGCAGCGGCGGGTGGCGGTGCGTGGTCGCCTGGATGCCCAGCGCGTCGAGCCGCGCCAGCAGTTGGTCCGGCGAGGTCGGCAGGGGCGCGTCCCCATCTGGAAGGCAGGCGTCCGGAAGGGAGGTCGGTGCTGTGTCCATGACACCCCTTGTACCGGTCCCGCAAAAAATCGTCCAGCCGGTCAAAAAAACTGAAACAACGCGCTTGCAATGCGTCGGCCGATGAGTATAGTCCGCCGCACACCGCCGAACGGCACCGACAAGCTGCTGAACGATGGTACGGAGCGCGGGCGTAGCTCAGGGGTAGAGCACAACCTTGCCAAGGTTGGGGTCGAGGGTTCGAATCCCTTCGCCCGCTCCAGTTTCTTCCAGCCTTCCCGCTGGAGCATGCGATCTCAAAAGGCCGGACCTTCGGGTGCCGGCCTTTCGCTTTTTGGCGCTCGCATTTGCCGGCCTGTCATCTTCGGGCGATCCGCACCGGCCCACCGGCCCCCGCGTCGCGGTTCCTCCGCCTTTTCCTCCGCCTTGTGCGCCCGGCGGCGCCGGTCCGCGTTTGCGGGTTGAATGGCCTATCCAGAGATTGTGCCAAGACGAGCGGTCGGCATCATACAATTGTAGGCGAGTTCCCCAGCTTACACGAGGGTGCGTTTTTCCGATTCTGCTCAGTTCCCGCTGCCTGCCACGACAGTTGTGGATCGCCGGAGCTTGGCTGGTGATTGTCTTGTAATTTCACGTCTAGAGCGTGTGATGCTTTGTCATAACCAGCATCAAGAGATGAAATTTCCTATGACGTATTTACAGATTGTAAACCTCCTTGCGTATGACGGCCTATGCGGGTACACTTCAAAATCTAAATAAATGGCGTATAAAGCTCCGGGGGTTGTGCCGCTCGCAGATGATCCGCGGAAAAGCGCGTTGAAGTCCCGAAGCCTTCCCGCATAAGGACGCCTGGATCGCTTGGCCCGTTCGCCGGCGCCGGTCACCCGGCCGCATGGCGGACGGGTCCGCCATATCGGGTCGGCCGGTCTCGGGATCGACCGACGCAGGAATCGCCACCGCCCCCACGCCCCCTCCGAACCCGATCCAGACACGAAGACCAATCCGAAGAAAGGACCCTGCCATGGCCATGCAACGCTACCTCGTCGACTACCGCCGGCTGTCCACCGACGCCCTCGCCAAATGGTCGTCGGTGCCCAGCAGCGTCGCCTCCGATGCGCTGAACCGCTGCCAGAGCATGGATTCGCGGATCAAGCCGATGGTGCCGGGCATGCGCATCTGCGGTCAGGCCCGCACCGTCGTCACCATGCCCGGCGACAACAGCATGGTTCATCATGCCGTCAGCCTGGCCGAACCGGGCGACGTCGTCGTCGTGGCCGGCGGCGGTCTGGACGACGTGGCGCTGGCCGGCGAATGGGTGGTGCGCTGCTGCAAGCGCCGGGCGCTCGGCGGGCTGGTGGTCGACGGCTCCGTCCGCGACCTGCACGAAATCCGCGGACTCGGCCTGCCGGTGTTCGCCAAGGGGGCCGTTGCCCGTGGCCCGCACAAGAATTTCGGCGGCAAGATGGACGTCACCGCGGCCATCGGCGGCGTGCCGGTCAACCCCGGCGACCTGATCCTGGGCGACGAGGACGGCGTGGTGGTCGTGCCGCTGGCTTTCGCCGATGCCGCCCTGACCCAGAGCCTCGCCCTGCTCGAACGCGAGCGCCAGTGGACCGAGCAGATTGAGGCCGGCGCCACCCTGGTGGACGTGCTGGGTGTCCCGCCGCTGGAGATCGTTCCCGCCGAATGAGCGGATCGGTGTAAGGAAAGCCCCCGCATTATCGGCCCGACCGGCCGACCCCGCCCACACGGTGCCGCGTCCATGTCGCTGATTTTCCAGATCGTCCTGCCGATGTTCGGCCTGATCGCCCTTGGCTACTGGGCGGCGCGCTACCGCGGGTTCAGCAATGCGATGGTTCAGGGGCTTTCCCGTTTCCTCGGCATCTATGCGCTGCCGGCGCTGCTGTTCTCCAACATGGCGCGGGCGGATATCCCCGATCCTCTGGAATGGGCGGTGCTGGGGTCCTTCTACATCGCGGCGGTGGCGGTATTCCTGGTGGGCGGGCTGTGGATGCGGATGGCGGGCCGGCGGGAGCAGATCGCACCCATCGGCCTTGCCAGCTCCTTTTCCAACATCGCGCTTCTCGGTTCGCCCATCATCATGGAGGCCTATGGGCCGACGGTGGCGGTGCCGGTGATGCTGCTGATCGTCTTCCAGTCGCCCTTGCTGTTCACCTCCGCCACCATGCTGGCGGAGACCCAGCGGTCGGCGCGCGGCGGCCGGTCGGGGCGTCCGGTGCAGGCGACGCTGGGGGCGGCCAAGGCGACTCTGACCAGCCCGCTGGTGGTGTCGGTCATTCTCGGGCTGACGGCCAACCTGATTCATCTGCCGATTCCGCCCATGGTGATGAAGAGCTTCACCATGATGGCGCAGACGGTGCTTCCTTGCGCCTGCTTCATGCTGGGCGCGTCGCTGGCGCTGAGCCCGGCCTCGGGCGCGGTGCTGCCCGCGACGGTCGTGGCCCTGCTGAAGACCGGGCTGCATCCGCTGCTGACCTGGCTGCTGGCCACCCATGTCTTCGACCTGCCGCCGGTGTGGGTCGCCCCGGCGGTGACCGCCGCGGCCCTGCCCATCGGCATCAACGCCTACGTCTTCGCCGAGCGCTACAACGCCGGGAGGGATGTGGTGTCGATGTCGCTGCTGATCTCCACCCTGCTGTCCCCGGTGTCGATCTCCATCGCCTTCATGGTATCGGCCGCGGGCTGACGCAGGGCCGCTGCGAAGGCGCATTTATTTGGCATATATTTGAAAAGACTGGAAATCGACTGGGGCCACCCGCCGTGCATCCGGCGGGAAGGCGCGCCGGTGCACATGCCGCATGCGGCAGTATGACCGGATTGCTCGCCATTGATGCGAGAGTGAAATCCTGTTAGCCTCTAATTGTATGAATTCCGAAGCAACTCGTCTGCGCAGAGGCTGTCTCTTGTTCGGGAAAAACACGGAAAAGGAGAGTCTGCCGCCAATGCGGCGGTATCCGGCCGGGTCCGATCCGGAAAAGAGAAATCCGGTCTTTTGTGGTGCATATGATAGTATGACCGAGAAGTACATGCGGGGATATGCCGAAAAATCGGCGATCGGTTGTGACAGATCAAAGACTCAGACAAAAGAAGCCCCGTTAATCATTGAAAAAGATTTCCGGGATGAGATGACGCGGTGGCGATCGTGCCGGCGGGACGGCCGCCCCGGATGCGGATTCGGACCCGTAAAGGGATCTCGTTCCAACCACGTATCGCGGAGCGGTGCGGCGATGGCGGAACGCAGGGCGGCGCCGATGGTGCCGCCGGCGTCGTGCGACCGCGGCCCGTTCCTCCGCTCCAAAGCAATGCCGGATGGTTCGCGCCACGGACCGGCGGCCGACGCAGGTGCCCCATGACCCTCCTCAACAACTTCCACATCCCCGTCAAGATGGCCATTCCGGCGACGACGGCGATCATCGGCATGCTGGTGATCGCGCTGCTCGGCTGGTCGGCGATCACCCAGCAGTCGACGCTGCTCGATACCCTGTTCAACCGCTCCTTCACACGCGAGGCGGAGATCCAGGGACTGACCGACACCTTGACGGTGGCCCACGCCGGCATGTACCGAACGGTGATCCTCAGCAGCGCGAACGCCTCGCCCAAGGCGGTGGAAGAGGAGATGAAGGCGCTCAACGCGCAGCTCGACAAGCTGAAGGGCCAATCGGAAGCATTGAAGGGCGCCACCGCCGAAACCGACGAGGAAGCGAAGTATTTCGAGCGGTTCGGCAGCGACGCCGCGACCTATCTTGCAAAGGTGGGAAGTTTCCTCGACCTGCTGAAGATGGGCGTCGATCCGCTGGACTTCCTGCAGGAGGTGCAGTCGGCCTACACCCGCCTGCAGGCGACCAGCCGCGACTATCTGACCTACAAGCGCAAGGTCTCCACGGACGCCTACACCCTGGTCAACGCGTCGGTCGACAACACGACCCAGGCTTTCATGCTGGTGGCGGGGGGTGCGTTGCTGGTGACGGTCGGCGTTGCCCTGTTCATCGGCATGAACATCGCCCGGCCGATCGTGCGCCTGACCGACGTGATGGAGCGGCTGGCCCGCGGCAACCTGGAAGCCGACATTCCCGCCGCGGACCGCGGCGACGAGATCGGCCAGATGGCCCGCACCGTCCAGGTGTTCAAGGAGAACGCCGTCCGGGTGCAGGAACTGTCCCGCGAGCAGGAGGCGATGCGCATCCGCAACGACCAGGAACGGCGTCAGGCGATGTCGGCGCTCGCCAACGACCTGGAGGCGTCGGTCAAGGCGATGATGGGCGAGGTAGTGCGCTCCGCCACGTCGATGCGCAACGAAGCCAATTCGATGCTCGACAATGCCAAGCAGACCAGCCACCACAGCGACAGCGTCGCCCATTCCGTGCAGGAGGCGACCAGCGAGGTCGAGAGCGTGGCGGCCGGCGCCGAGCAGCTCCGCGCCTCGATCGACGAGATCACCCGCTCCATCAGCCAGTCGGCGCAGCTTGCCCGTGGCGCGGTGGACGAGGCCGGCCGCACCGACAGCATCGTCCAGGGGCTGAGCGAGGCCAGCCGCAAGATCGAGGAGGTCGTCGGCCTGATCCAGTCGATCGCCGGCCAGACCAACCTGCTGGCGCTGAACGCGACCATCGAGGCGGCACGCGCCGGCGAGGCGGGCAAGGGCTTCGCGGTGGTGGCGCAGGAGGTGAAGAGCCTCGCCAACCAGACGGCCAAGGCGACGGAGGAGATCGGCGCGGAAATCGCGGCGGTCCAGGCCGCCACCCATGCGGCAGTCGGCGCCATCCGCGCCATCGTCGGCACCATCCGTCAGGTCGACGAGTCGCTCGGCACCGTCGCCGCCGCGGTGGAGGAGCAGGACGCCGCCACCCGCGACATCAGCGCCCGGTCCCAGCGCGCTGCCGTCGACACCATGGCGGTGATGCAGGAAATGCGTCTGGTCCAGCAGGCCGCGGAGACCACCGGCCATTCCGCCGGCTCGGTGCAGAACACCACGGAAGAGCTGTCGCGCAGCTTCAATCGCCTGGACCACGAGATCGAGGCCTTCATCGCCCGCATCACCGCGGCGTGATGGTTGAGACTTGGGGGCGTTAGCCCCCCACCTATCCTCCCCCGCCCAGCGGGGGAGGATAGGTGGGGGCAATCGTAAGCCTACGCTTACCCCACCAGCACTCCGCGCCGCGCATCCGCCCACTCGCGCGCGGTCGTCGGGCGGCCGTCGGCGTCGATCAGGCCGCGGGTGAACAGTTCCTCGGCGTGGCGGATGAAGAAGGCTGCGGTGCTCGGCCGCTCCCAATGCTCCATCCAGTTCTGTTCCAGGAAGGCCAGGATCCCCGGCTGGCCCAGTTCCACCTCCCACAGCACTCCCAGCAGCGAAGTCTGCTGCTCCTCATGCATGCAGTCCTCGAAACACAGGCGCTTGTCGGCGCGAGCCTCCTTGCGAGCGGTGGTCTCCGGGCCGGGGCCCAGGCCGTAGTCGATCAGCGTCCGCCGCTCCGGCGCCGCGCACAGCCAATGCGCCACCTCATGCACGATCACCGTCGCCTCGACATCGGTGCGGATCACCTTGCCGTCCCACATGAAGGAGCGGCTGGGCGGCTCGTCCAGCGTGTCGATGCCATGGGCATGGGCCAGTCGCACCGCCTCGGCCCGGTGGGCCGGCGTGTCGACGCCACCGCCGGGCTCGTCCTCCGGCCGCACGGGCCAGGTTGCGGCGATCCGGCGGAAGGCGGCCCGCGCTTGGGCATGGCCGTCCAGATGGGCGTCGAAGGCCGCGATGGCCTTCGGCATGTCGTCGATGGCGATGGGGGTCAGGATCATGGCGCCTATGTGCCCAAGGGGGCGTCCCGGCGCAAGGGGAATGTAACCGGGCAAAAGAGCAGGGCCGCCCGTCAGAAGAAGGGCGCCGGCAAGACCCGGTCCGTTCGGGTCGCGCCGGCGCCACAAGCGTCGCGGCCGCGCTGACGTTCGATACCGTTTCTTACGCAGCCCGCATGTCGGTCAGGAAGCGCGACACGAAGCCGCGCAGGTCGGTCGCCTCATGGTTCAATCCGTCGGCGGCGGTCAGCACTTCGCGCGAGGCGTCGCCGGTGGATGCCGCGGCCTCCGACACGCCGGCGATGTTGCCGGACACCTGCTGGGTGCCGCGCGCCGCCTGCTGTACGTTGCGGCTGATTTCCTTGGTGGCTGCACCCTGCTCCTCCACCGCGGCGGCGATGGTGGTGGAGATGTGGTTGATCTCGGCGATCACCCGGCCGATCTCGGCGATGGCGCCGGCGGCCTGCCGGCTGATCTCCTGGATGCCGGCGATCTGGCTGCCGATCTCCTCCGTCGCCTTGGCGGTCTGGTTGGCGAGGTTCTTTACCTCCGACGCCACCACCGCGAAGCCCTTGCCGGCTTCACCGGCGCGCGCCGCCTCGATGGTGGCGTTCAGCGCCAGAAGATTGGTCTGGCTGGCGATGTCGGTGATCAGCTGCACGACCTCGCCGATGCGCTGGGCGGCGTCGACCAGCCCGCGGACAGTGCCGTCGGTCTTCTCGGCGGTCGCGACCGCCTGCCCGGCGATGCGGGTGCTTTCGGCCACCTGCCGGCCGATCTCGGCGATGGAGGCGGTCAACTCTTCGGTCGCGGATGCCACCGTCTCGACATTGCCGGTCGCCTCATGGGAAGCGCTGGCGACCGCGTCGGCCTGACGGGTGGTCTGCTCGGCGGTGGCGGACATGGTCTGGGCGGTGGCCTGAAGCTGCGTCGCCGCCGCCGACACCCGGCCCAGCGCCGCCAGGACCAGCCGGTCGAACTCCTGGGTCAGCCGGTCGATCCGCTCGCCGCGGCTGCGTCGCGCCTCATGGTCGGCGCGCTGGGCCTCGGCCAGCCGGTCGCTCTCGATCAGGCTGTCCTTGAAGACCTGCAGGGCCTTGGCCATGCCGCCGATCTCGTCGGCGCGGTCCAGGCCGGGGATGTCGACGCTGCGGTCGCCGCCGGCCAGCCGGGTCATGCGGTCGGTGATCGCCACCACCGGGCGCGACAGCCCGCGCCCGATCAGCAGCGCGGTCGCCAGCCCCAGCACCACCGCGACCAGAGAAGCGGCGATCATCACGGTCAGCGCCTTGGTGATGAAGGCGCCGGTCTCTTCGCCCAGCTGCTTCTGATGGTCGACGCTGGCGACGGTCAGCTGCTCGGCCTCGGCAGCGATGGAATCGCCGACGGGGGTCAGCACCTCGGTCACCAGCCGGTCGCGCTCGGTCGTCGCCTTGACCACGGCGTTGAAGCCGGTGGTGTAGACGCGCAGCATCGCGGTATAGGACATCGCCATCTTGCGGCGGTCCAGGTCGGTCAGCTTCGCCATCATCGCACCGCCGCGGCTGGCGGCGTCGGTGAATTGCGAGCGGGTCTGGCTCGCCAGCGCCGGGGAGCCGTCGACGTTGTAGCGCGTGGCCGAGACACGGGCGGACAGCATGTGGCGCAGCGCCATGCCCGCCAGATAGGCGGCGTCGGTGTCGCCGGCGGCGCCGGCGCTGTCCATGATGGTGTCCAGGGCACCCTCCAGCCGGGGGCCGATCTCGTCCAGTTCGGCGATGGCCTTGCTGCGCTGGGCCTGCAGTTCCATCGTCGCGGCGAAGGCCTCCTGATACTGGGCGATCTCCAGCGCCATGTGGTCGACGGTCTGCAGCAGGGCCTGGTCGGCGAACAGGGTGCGGGCCTTGTCGATGGTCTGCGCCGCCTCGCCGGCAAGACGGCGGACGGTGGTGCCGACTTCTGGATCTCCGGTCAGCAGGAAGCGGGTGGATTGCTGGCGCATCTCCAGCATCAGGGCCTGGATGCGCCCGGCCTCGTTGGTCTGTTGGCCGAGCCGCCGGTAGGTCTCCACCGCACCGCCGGCATCGGACAGGGCCACCACGCCGATGCCGCCGATCAGCACCAGGAACACCAGGATGCCGGCGCTGGCCGCCGTGATCTTGGAACCCACGGAAAAGCGATTGAAAAGGCTCATGGTCGAGGCCTCCGCGGCACAGGGGCGCTGCTCAGCGCTTGGTCAAGGCGACCGGGAAAGGTCAGCCCCTGCGACCTGTTTCAGGAAGCATGCCACATGCCCCGGTATGGCCGGGCCGTAGGGGCGGGCAGCGGGAAGGGGCCCGGGTGACGCAGGGGAACGCGATGGGCGGCGGGCGTGGAATAAACGGACGCCTTGCATGTTTGCCCGTTGCGTGGGGTCGCGGGCTGCCGTCCCGCGGGCGCTTTCACGGGCGGAAAGGCCATTTTTTGTGCCGCGGCGGTCACAGGAGAGGCATTTTGAACATCCCCTGGTATCGTGGTATATGCCAAAGGGCGCAGCGGCCGTCCGGGGTCGTCGCCGATCCCTCTTCCTCCCGGTCTCTGACGCTTTGACCCGACGGCTGGCCATGTCCATTCCCGACGCGCCCATTTCCGCGGCCTCTTCGGATGCCCGCACCGCTTCCGCACGCCGTCCCGGCGATGTCCAGCCACCCACCGGCCAGCCACCCACCGGCCAGCCATCCACCGGCCGGTCGGGCACCGACCGTTCGGGCCGTCCGCGGCGCGGACGCCTGTCGGTGGTCATCCCCTTCTACAACGAAGGTCCCAACATCGACGCCCTGTTCGCCCGGCTCACCCCGGTGCTGGACGGGCTGGAGATGGATTGGGAGGTGGTCTGCGTCAACGACGGCAGCCGCGACGACACCGTCGACCGTTTGCTGGACGTCCATGACCGCGACCCGCGGGTGAAGGTGGTCGACCTGTCGCGCAACTTCGGCAAGGAGTTGGCGCTGTCCGCCGGGCTCAGCCACACCACCGGCGACGCCGTGGTGCCGATGGACGCCGACCTGCAGCATCCGCCGGAACTGCTGCCGGCCTTCATCGCCAAATGGCGCGAGGGGTTCGACGTGGTCGTCGCCGTACGGCACGCCCGCGTCGGGCAGAGCCTGAAGCACCGGCTGTTCGCCAAGCTGTTCTACTGGGTTTTCGACCATCTGTCGGAGATCAAGCTTCCGCGCGAGGTCGGTGATTTCCGCCTGATGGACCGCCGCGTGGTCGAGGTGATCAACCGGATGCCGGAGCGCACGCGCTTCATGAAGGGCATCTTCGCCTGGGTCGGCTTCCGGCAGGCCGCCATCCCCTATGAACAGGGGGAGCGCGCCGGGGGCGACACCAAATGGGGCTTCGTCAAGCTTCTGCGCCTGTCCTTCGATGGTCTGACCGCCTTCTCCACCTTCCCCCTGCGGGTCTGGAGCCTGGTGGGCATGGCCGTGTCGGGCGTGGCCTTCGTTTACATCCTTATCCGGCTGGTCCGCACGCTGCTCCACGGCGTCGACGTGCCCGGCTATGAATCGCTGCTGGTCGCGGTGCTGTTCCTGGGCGGTATCCAACTGATCACGCTGGGCATCATCGGCGACTATCTGGGCCGCGTCTTCGCAGAGGTAAAGGGCAGACCGCTGTTCATCGTACGCTCAGCCCACGGCTTCGGTCCGTCGGATGAGGAGCACGAGCACCAGTTCGATCCGGTCGGCAATCCGGCGGGTCAGGAGCGGCGGCGATGAGCATCGAGACCCGCCTGCGCACCGGCGACGAAGATGCCGGTGACGGGATGCCCGCCGCCCGACGCCGTCCCTCCGGAACCGCCCCGCCATCCCCCGCCTCCGGTATCGCCACTGCCGCCGGCCTCGCACTGCCGCGCGGCGAGGCGGCGCTGTGGGACGGGCTGTCGCGCGCACTGCTGCTGGGGCTGTTGATCCTTGCCGCCCTGACCTTCCTCAGCTACGGCATCAGCACGGACGAGGAGGTGCAGCACATCTACGGCAAGAAGCTGCTGTCCTACTACACCAGTTTCTTCCAGGACCGTTCTGCTTTCCATTTCAAGGATCTGGCCTATTACGGCGGACTGTTCGACCTCGTCACCGCCGTCATCGTGCCCTTTTCCCCCTTCGAGGAATACGAGACGCGGCATCTGCTCTGCGCGCTGGTCGGCGTGCTGGGCATTGCCGGGACATGGCGCTACACCCGGCTGCTGGCCGGCCCGCGCGCAGGCTTCATCGCCGCGGCGCTGCTGTCGCTGAGCGGTGTCTATTACGGTGCAATGTTCAACAACACCAAGGACGTGCCGTTCGCGGCCGGAATGGTGTGGACGCTCTATTTCGCCACCCGCATCCTCAAGCAGCTGCCGCGGCCCAACCGCAGCGCGGTGCTGAAGTTCGGGCTGGTGCTGGGCCTGACGCTGGCGATCCGCGTCGGCGGGGTGCTGGCCGGTTTCTATCTCGCGGTCGCCATGGCTCTGCATTTCGCCCTGGTGACGCGGCAGGAGGGGCATCGCTGGGCACTGGTCGATGCGCGCGGCGCCTTCCTGTCCCTGTGGCCGGCGATCCCCGTCGCCTATGCGATCATGGCCGTGTTCTGGCCCTGGGTCGTGCAGAGGCCGTTCCGCAATCCCCTGGAGGCGCTGCGCGTCGTCTCGCACTTCCCCATCGACATCCAGACCCTGTTCATGGGCGAACTGGTCCATTCCAACGACCCGCCTGCCCTGTATCTGCCGGTCTATCTGGCGGTGAAGCTGCCGGAAGCGGTGGTGATCGGCGTCGCCGCGGCGGTGGTGCTGGCCGGGATCTGGCTGGCCCGCGGCGGCTGGCGGCGGACCGGCGCCTTCACGCTGGTGCGCTACACCCCACTGGCGCTGGCGGGCTTCCTGCCGATCCTGCTGTTCATCCTGATGCGGCCGTCGGTCTACAACGGCATCCGCCATTTCCTGTTCCTGGTGCCGCCCTTCGTGGTGATGGCCGCCATCGCCGCCGACCGGCTGTGGACGCTGTGCCAGCGCGGCGGCCGGGCGCTGGGGCAGGGCTTCGCCGCCGCGATGACCGTGGTCGCGGTGGTGTACGCGTGGCAGCTGGGCGCCATGCATCCGAACCAGTACGTGTACTACAACCAGTTCGTCGGAGGCGTACGGGGCGCCGACGGCAAGTTCGAACTGGATTACTGGGGCAATTCCCTGCATGAAGCGCTGCAGGAACTGATCGAGTATGTCGAGCGCGAGAACGACGGCCGCCCCCCGCCGCGGCAGTATACCCTGACCGTCTGCGGCAACACGCTGGCAGTCCGGTTCGAACTGCCGCCCTGGCTGCGTCTGGTCAACGGGATCGAGCCGGACTGGCGCAAGGCCGACTTCTTCCTGGCCTTCACCCAGGTGAAGCGTTGCCCGTCGCTGCTGGACGGCCATCCGATCCTGGAGATCGCGGCCGACGACGTTCCGCTGTCCATCGTCAAGGACCGCCGTCCGCCAAAGGCTGATGTCCCGACCGAATGACCGCCCCACTGAATGACCGCCCGGCCGAATGCCCGGCTGAAGTGACCGGTTGAGGCAGCGCGGGTGGTTGGGGAGTACCCCCCACCGCTCCGCCGCCGTCTTTCGCCGAATCGCCCTTCGCGGCCCTGTCCGCCCGTCGACCCTCCCCCCACTCTCCGAACCTGCGATTTTGAGGCCGGGCGGAGGCGGGGATGCGGCGCAGGCTGCTCTTGGGCGTTTTATGTCTGCTGCTGTGGAGTGTTCCCCTCGGCCCGACCGGGGCCATCGGACTCGATCGATCCGGTGAGAGGAGCGGCGATCCGCTGGCCGACTTGGTGACCCGCGCGGTGGAGGAGCGCCAGCCGCCGGCCGGGGCGGGCAGTCTGGTCGTCGGCGTGATCCGCGACGGCCAGACGCTGGTGGTCGGGCGCGGCGACGCCGGGCGTCCGGACGGCGGACCGGCGGACGGGCGCACGCTGTTCCAGATCGCCTCCCTCACCAAGCCTTTCACCGGCACCATCATGGCGGAATTGGTGCGGGAGGGCCGCCTGTCCCCCGACGATCCGCTGGAACGGCATTTGCGGCGCGTCGGGCCGGTGCAGGTCGCCCATCTGCCGGACCATGACGGCCTGCGCATCCGCCTGCGCGACCTTGCCACCCACACCGCCGGCCTGCCCAGCGTGCCGGAGACCCCGCGGTTTTCCTGGAACCGGCTGGAGGATCCGCGCAATCCCTACAAGCCACTGTCGCGGGCCGAACTCGGGCTGTGGCTGTCCGGCTATCGGTTGCCGGTGCCGCCGGGCGTGCGCTTCAGCTACTCCAACGCCGGCATGGCGGTGCTGGGGGAGGCGCTTTCCGCCGCCGCCGGCCAATCCTTTGACGCCCTGCTGAAGCGGGTGGTGACCGACCGCTTCGGCCTGCGCGACACCACCCTGCAGCCGACGGCGGAGCAGCGGGCGCGCAAGGCGGCCGGCCACGCCCGCGGCCGGATCGTGCCGGACTGGGAGGCGCCGGCGATGCTGCCGGCCTTCGGCCTCTACTCCTCCGCCGACGACATGCTGCGCTGGCTGTCCGCCAACCTGGGCGACTGTCCCGGCCGCGCCGCCGGACCGGACGGACAGGGCTGCGCCCCCGCGGCATCGGCGACCCTGGCCCTGGCGCAGACGGTGCAGGTCGATGGCCGGGCTCTGGCCGACGCGGGAAGCCTGGGGGCCGGGGCGATGGCGCTCGGCTGGTTCGTTGCCTGGGCGGGGGATGGAACGCCGATCCATTGGCATTCCGGCTCCACCGGCGGCTTCAACGCCTACATCGCCTTTTCGAAGGCGCATCGCTGGGGCGTGGTGGCGCTGACCAACAGCGATCCCGATCAGGTCACCGCCGATCGGGTCGTGATCGACCTCGTCCGCCATCTTGAAACCCGGCCGGAGGTGGCGAGCCTGCCCTGAGCCGGCACCGTCTTCAATGCAGGCGGCGCGGTGCCTTGGCGGGGACCTCCACGTCGGCGCGGGCCTGGGCGATCGGACCGGCCTGATGGTGGGCAAGACGCCAGCTGCCGTTTTCCCGTGCGAACAGGTTGGTGGCGGCCAGCACGGCACCACCCAGCGTCTCCTCGCAGACCACGAGGGCGGTGTCGCCATGCAGGGTGACGCGCTCGTTCCGCGCCTCGACGGTGATGCCGCTGGGAGCGCGCAGAACGTCGCGCCAGCTGGTCAGCACGGCATCGCGGCCGAACAGGGCGGTCCAGCCGGGATGAATGCAGGACACGGGCAGCGTCTCCGCCCACAGCGCTTCCATCGCGGCGGCGTCGCGGTTGGTGAAGGCGCGGTAGAAGGCCTGGTTCAGGGCCAGCAGCGTGTCGCGGTCGGTCATGACTTCTGTCCGGGCGATGGTTCCGGGAACGGGTGAGGCACGGCTGTCCGGCCGGCGTCAGTCCGCTTGTAATGAAGCCATCCGGCATGGGCAAGCGCCGGTCCGGTCGGTTCCGGGCCGGCGCTGTGACAAGTTGGATGCGAAAAAAGCGCCTCAGGCCTTGAGGTCGACGCTCTGCGGCTTCGCAGTCGAGCCCGACGCCGAGGCTGCCGCCGCTTCCTTCACCGCCGCGCCGTCCTTGCCGCTGGACAACCCGGCAACCGGGGCGGACAGGTCGAGCGTCAAATGGGTGACGCCGTCCTTGGAGGTGGTCGGCTTCAGCACCGCCAGCCCCTTCATCCCGTCGCCGCCGGACTTGGAGGCCATGTCGTTCAGCTTGCCGAGGATGTCCTTGATCTCGTCCTCGCTGAAGCCTTCGGAACGGACGATCATGCCGGTGGACTTTCCGGTGGCCGTGGTGGTCATGCCCATGGCGCTCAGCTCCATGTCGCCACCCTTGCCCAGGGAGGCCTGGAGCCGCTGGTCGTCGCGGCGGAAGTCCAGGGTCGATTTGGCGAAGGAGATGCGGACGCTGCGGTCGCCGTCCTGGATCTCCAGTTCGATCCCGTGGGATTCGATCGACCATTGCGACTGTGTGGCCTGCATGTCCACCGACATTTGGCTGAGGTCCATGCCGTCCAGCTTGGATTTCAGCTTGTCGCCGAAGCCGCTGACCGCGTCGTCGATGCGGTTCTTCGGAACGCCCAGCATGCTCAGCGTGTCGCCCAGTCCCTGCTTCAGCGCGTCGATGCCCTTGCCGAACATGCCGGCCAGATCGTTGCCGTGGTCCAGCGCCGACTGCATCAGCGACTGCGCCTGTTTGGCGCGGTCGACGCCGCTGTTGCCGGCCGCCAGGGCGCCACCCCCGCCCGCCCCCTGGGCGCCGCCCTTGCCGGTCATGCTGTCCAGCAGCGATTCCATGGACTGGCTGATGGTGTAGGCCGGCGACTGGCTCTTCTTATCCGCCTTGTCGCCATCGACCGATTTCGCGTCCGATTTGGCCAGCGCGTCCTTCGCCGTGCCGGCCGTCTTTGACGAGCCGTTCTGCACAGCCGTGGACAGCACCGACGGTTTGCCGTTCGGGCCGCTGAGCTCCGCGTAATACATGGATGCCCCCGCATCGCGTAGTTTGTGTGCAAGTGGAAGCATGACGCCGGCAACCTTTACCAGTTGTTAATTTCGGACACTTCTTTGAATGATTGAAACAACTTCGTTACCTTACTAATCGTCGAAGTCTTCATATCTTCTCTATCCAAGCTTTTCGCCACTTGTTCCGCCTGCGTGACGACCTGCGACGAGCGGCGGCTTTCGCCCGGCCGGGGGCGCTGCTACCCTGATGGCAAAAGGACCCGCAAGAAGGGAACCAGCCATCATGACCGACCGACTTTCCATCGCGCTCGCCCAGGCCGATCCGGCCGCCGGCAGTCTCGCCGCCAACGCCGACCGCATCCGCGCCGCCCGGGCGGAGGCCGCAGCCCGTGGCGCCGACCTCGTCGTTTGCCCGGCCGGCGCGCTGTCCGGCGTTCCTCTGCTGGATTTGATCGCCCAGCCCGCCTTCCTCGACGCCGTAGAGGCGACGGCCCGGGCGCTGGCGGCGGATACCGCCGATGGCGGACCGGCCTTGCTGGTCGGTGCCCCCTGCCGTGACGGCGCCAAGCGGCACAATGCCGCTCTGCTGCTCGACGCGGGCAAGATCGCCGCGGTTCGTTTCCAGGCCGAAATGGGTGGTGGCGAGATTGGCGCACCGGAGGATGACCGTTTCGACATCGGTCCGATGCCGGGACCGGTGAATGTCCGTGGCGTGCGCGTCGGCCTGCTGGTCGGCGGCGATCTTGCGAGCGCCGACGTGACGGAAACGCTGGCCGAAAGCGGCGCCGAACTGCTGGTCGCGCTGCTGGCCAGCCCCTTCGCCCCCGGCCGTGCCGATGATCGGGTGCAAGCCGCCGTCGCGCGGGTGGTGGAGTGCGGCCTGCCCCTGGTCGCGGTGAACGCGGTCGGTGGCGAGGATGAGCGGGTGTTCGACGGCGGCAGCTTCGCCCTCGCGTCCGGCGGCCGGCTGGTTGCCCAGGCCCCGCTGTTCGCCGAGCATCTGCTGCTGTCTCGCTGGGAACGTGGTGACGATGATTCCTGGGACAGTTCCGAAGCCGAAATGATTGCCCCGGTCGAGGGGACGGAGGCGCTTTACAGTGCGCTGATGCTGGGTCTGCGCGACGCAGTGGCAAAAGGCGGCGCGCCGGGCGTGGTGGTCGGCCTGACGGGCGGGCTGGACTCGGCGTTGACCGCCGCCATCGCCGTCGATGCGCTCGGGCCGGAGCGGGTGCTGGCCGTCCGCGCCCCGCTGCCGGGCAGCGAGGTCGATGCGCTGGCGGACAGCCTGGACGATGCGGCCGAAATCGTCGAGTTGCTGGGCTGCCGCCTGGACAATGTGGCGCTGGGTCCGGTGTTGAAGGCTGCCGACTCGCTGCTGGCGCCCGCCTTTGCCGGGCGCGAGTCGGCCGGTGCGGCGGACCGGCTGCATGCCCGTCTGCGCGCCGCCACATTGGCGGCGCTGGCGGAGCGGATGGGGGCGCTGCTTTTGTCGACCGCCGACCGCACCGACCGGCTGCTCGGCCTCGTGCCGGAGGAGTCGGGCTGCGGCTATGCCGTGCTGGCCGACCTGCCGAAGACCGAGGTGCTGGAACTGGCGCGCTGGCGCAACGTCAACCAGCCGGCGGGATCGCGCGGGCCGGCCGGCCGGGTGGTTCCGGAACGTGTGCTGGCGCGTCGGTTGAAGGCCGCGACGCCGGCCGGATTGCCGCCGGTCGAGGCATTGGACGATCTGCTGAGCGGCCTTCTCGACGGCGGCCTTTCGCCGGCCGATCTCGCCGGGCGCGGACATGCGGCCGAGACGGTGGATCTGGTCTGGCGGATGGTGGTTCAGGCGGAAACGGACCGCCGAAGGTCGCCGCCGGGGCCGCGGGTCTCGCGCCAAGCCGTCGCGCGGCTGCGGCGCCTTCCCGCCGGCGGGGGTGTCATCGATCTGGCTTGAGAGGATTGGAGCGCGAAGGGGAGCGAACGGCCCCCCTTCGCATGTCCTTTTGCCGGACCGGGCGTCAGCCGCGGGTCAGCTTGATGATCGTGGCGATCATGCCGAAGCTCCACAGCACGGCCGGCAGCACAATCCAGGTCGGATGGAAGATGATCGCCAGCGGCATGATGAAAATCAGCAGCATGGCCGGGAAGACGAGATAGGGAGAGTTGCCCCAGTTGGTCAGCAACCCGGCCGGGTTCTCGTCTTCACCGAAGTAAGCATCGGCGGTAACCGCTTGGTCCGTCATCTCTATCACCCAAAATTTTTGTGGTTATTCCCTGTCCCGCACTGCAGCAGGACGTCGGTTCATACCCCACGATGCTTTGGGTGACCAGAGCCTGGCCTTGGCCGTTGCTTTCGACTTTGGTCGGAGGCTATGCAGCCTCGGTGAGCGCCAGCTGCGGACGGCGCAGGCTGGACTGGATGGTGAAGGGCGCGCGGACGCCGCCGTTGAACAGCTCGGCGCATTCCAGGGCCTTCAGCACACGCTCCTCCGGCGGCTGCCCGGCGGTGGAGGCAAGAGAGCCCAGCGCATAGTCGGAGCCGCAGCCGATGGCGTGATAGCCGCGCACCGCCTCGCCGACCTGATAATCGGACTGAACGGTGAACAGACGGCCTTCCAGCCCCACCATGAACGTGCCGCCGGTCTCCACGTCGTTGGAGCGGTGGGCGTATCCGCCATCCTTCAGGCAATTACGCACGGCATCGACGAAGTCCACCACCATGTAGCGGAAGAGATCGGTGTCGCCGTCGCGCGACGGAACCTCCAGCCGGTAATGCAGCAGCTGGCCCATGCGGAAGGAACTGGTGAAGCCGATCAGGCAATCGCCGTTGCGGAACACCTTGGTATCGGCGCGCACCGTGATGTCCAGGCCGTTCACCCCGGCACTGTCGCCGCCCATCCACACCCGATCGCCTTCCACCAATCCCACAATGCAGGTCATCGCCAGCCCTCGCCCGATAAATACGAAACTGAGGCAAAGGGTGTGGGAAGCCGGTTAATGAATTATTGCCCAGCTTTGTGACATTACGGGTGGAAAAGGGGGTACGGCTACCCCCTTTGTCGTCCGATTCACTTGATCACTTCGCCAGATCGACCAGAGCCTTGACCGTATTCTCTGCGCCCTCGGCAATCTGGAGCAGATTGGCATCCAGCATGTAGCAGGGCGAGGTGACGATCTTCAGCCCCGGATCGACCACGATTTCGCCATGGGTGGTGGTGCGGTGGATGGCGCCCATCGTCTCCAGCGCGGCGGCGGTGCCGGGGTCGTTGCCGATTGTCAGTTCCACCCCCTGCTGGCCTAGGATCTTGGCGAGAATGGCCGGCGCGATGCACAGCGCGCCGATCGGCTTGCCGGCGGCGCGCATGGCGGCGACGGCGGCGACCACCTGAGGGTTGACCGAACAGTCGGCACCCTTGAACGCGAAGTCGCTGAGGTTCTTGGCGGCGCCGAAACCGCCTGGGAAGATCAGCGCATCGACGTCGCCGGCCGAGAAGTCGCTGAGCGGGGTGATCTTGCCGCGGGCGATGCGGGCCGATTCGACCAGCACGTTGCGGCTCTCGCCGGTCTCCTGGCCGGTCAGGTGGTTGACGACATGGGCCTGCGGGATGTCGGGGGCATAGCACACCGCCACGGCGCCCACCTTGGCGATGGCCAGCAGGGTGCAGACGGCCTCGTGGATTTCCGCGCCGTCATACACGCCGCAACCCGACAGCACGACGCCGATGCGCAAGCTCTTGTCCGCCATAGGATGTCTCCGAGTTTGGATTTGCCGCCAAGCTAACGCAGGTGGACGGCCGCGCCTACCACGCCAACGGCCGCATCATCCCATCTGTTGCGCGGATGCATCGGTTCCGGACCGCTTTCGGAAGATGCGCCGGCCGTGCTAGGACTGCCCGCCTGTCCCGTCTGCAGATCGAGTCCAGCCATGTCCACCGCCGTCCGCTTCGCCCCCAGCCCGACCGGCCGCATCCATGTCGGCAATGTGCGCCTGGCGCTCGTCAACTGGCTGTTCGCGCGCAAGACCGGCGGCAGCTTCATGTTCCGGCTGGACGACACCGACGAGGAGCGCTCCACCCAGGAGTTCGCCGACGGCATCGCCGCCGACCTGACCTGGCTCGGCCTCACCTGGGATCGTTTCGCCCGCGAAAGCGACCGCTATCCGCGCTATGACGAGGTTGCAGCGGCTCTGAAGGCCGCCGGCCGGCTCTATCCCTGCTACGAGACGCCGGAGGAACTGAACCTCAAGCGCGCCAGTCTGGTGTCGCAGGGCCGCCCGCCGATCTACGACCGTGCCGCGCTGCGCCTGACCGACGAGGACCGCGCCCGGCTGGAAGGGGAGGGGCGCAAAGCCCATTGGCGCTTCAAGCTGAATCCGACTCCGGTGGAATGGACCGACCTCGTCCGTGGGCCGGTGCGGTTCGAAGGCACGGTGCTGAGCGACCCGGTGCTGATCCGCGAGGATGGCAGGCCGCTCTACACCCTGACCAGCGTGGTGGACGACGCCGACTTCGCCATCACCCACATCATCCGCGGCGAGGACCATGTCGCCAACACCGCGGTGCAGATCCAGATCTTCGAGGCGCTGGGTGCCGCCTTTGGTGCCGCCGTGCCGTCCTTCGCGCATCTGCCGCTGCTGACCGATGCCGGTGGGCAGGGGCTGTCGAAGCGGCTGGGCAGCCTGTCGGTCGGCAGCCTGCGCGACGAGGACGGCATCGAGCCGATGGCGGTCAACAGCCTGCTGGCCAAGCTCGGCACCTCCGACCCCATCGAGGCGCGGCAGACGCTGGACGAGCTGGTGGCGGAGTTCGACCTGTCGAAGATCGCCCGCGGCACCCCGAAATTCGACCCGGAGGAACTGGGCCGGCTGAACGCCCGCATCCTGCACCTGACGTCGTTCGACGCGGTGGCCGACCGGCTGGAGGCGCTGGGCCTGACCGGCGCCGACGCCGCCTTCTGGGAGGCGGTGCGGCCCAATCTGGCGCGGCTGAGCGACGCAGGCGACTGGTGGGCGGTGACCCATGCGCCGGTGACGCCGGTGGTCGAGGATGCCGGCTTCCTGACCCAGGCGGCGGCGCTGCTGCCCGACGAGCCGTGGGACCTCGGCACCTGGGGCGCCTGGACCAACGCGGTGAAGGGGGCGACGGGGCGCAAGGGCAAGGAGCTGTTCCTTCCTCTGCGCCGGGCGCTGACCGGGCGCGACCATGGACCGGAATTGAAGAACCTGCTACCCCTGATCGGACGGGCGCGCAGCCTCCGGCGACTGGCCGGCGAAACCGCCTGAAACCTTCTTATTCCAGGAGTTCGGACCGTGCCGTTGGACCTCTACAACACGCTGACCCGCCGTAAGGAGCGCTTCGAGCCGCTTCGCCCGGACCATGTCGGCATGTATGTCTGTGGTCCGACCGTCTACGACACCGCCCATATCGGCAATGCCCGGCCCGTGGTGGTGTTCGACCTGCTGTTCCGGCTGCTGTCGCGGCTCTATCCGGCGGTGACCTATGTCCGCAACATCACCGATGTCGACGACAAGATCATCGACCGCGCGCGGGACAGCGGGGAGCCGATCGACGCGTTGACCGCACGCACCACCGACCTGTTCCATGCCGACATGGACGCGCTGAACGCGCTCCGCCCAACCATCGAGCCGCGGGCGACCCAGCATATCGGCCAGATGATCGCGCTGATCGCCACGCTGATCGAACGCGGCAACGCCTATGCGGCCGAAGGGCATGTGCTGTTCTCCGTGCCGTCGATGCCCAGCTACGGGCAACTCTCCCGCCGCTCGCTGGAGGACATGATCGCCGGCGCGCGGGTGGAGGTGGCGCCCTACAAGCGCGACTCCTCGGACTTCGTGCTGTGGAAGCCCAGCACGCCCGACCAGCCCGGCTGGGACAGCCCATGGGGCCGCGGCCGTCCGGGTTGGCACATCGAATGCTCCGCCATGGCGAAGGAGCATCTGGGCGCAACCTTCGACATCCATGGCGGCGGGCTGGACCTGATCTTCCCGCACCATGAGAACGAGATCGCGCAGAGCTGCTGCGCCAACGGCACCGAACGGCTGGCCCGCACCTGGGTCCACAACGGCTTCGTGACGGTCGAAGGCGAGAAGATGTCGAAGTCTCTCGGCAACTTCTTCACCGTGCACGACCTGCTGGACGAGTTCCCCGGCGAGGCGATCCGCCTGACCCTGCTGAGCGCCCATTACCGCCAGCCGCTGGACTTCACCCGCGAGGGCATCCGGCAGGCCAAGGGCGCGCTCGACCGCTGGTATCAGGCCCTGCGCGGCGAGCCGGTGCCGGCGGCTGGCGAGGTGCCCTTCGACGTTCTGGCGGCGCTGGAGGACGACCTGAACAGCCCGCTCGCCATCGCGCATTTGCACGAGCTGGCCACCGCGGTGAACAAGGCGAAGAGCGATGCGGAGAAGGCCGCGGCCAAGGGCGCGCTGCTGGCCGCCGGTCGGCAGCTCGGCCTGTTGCAGCAGGACCCGGAGGCGTGGTTCCGCTGGGCGCCGACAGGCGGGGCCGAAGGGCTGAGCGACGCCGACGTCGAGCAGCTGATCGCCGATCGCAAGGCCGCCCGCGCGGCGAAGAACTTCGCCGAGGCGGACCGCATCCGCAAGGAACTGGCCGACAAGGGCATCGTTCTTGAGGACGGCCCGCAGGGCACGACCTGGAAGCGGGGGTGAGAAGGGAAGCTCCCCTCTCCCCCCTGGGGAGAGGGTTAGGGTGAGGGGGGAGCGTGGCAGGCCTTTACCAAGAATCCTCTCTGTGCATCCCCCTCACCCCGCCCCTCTCCCCAGGGGGGAGAGGGAGTTGAGGCCGGAGAGGGCACAGTTCCCGGGAATTGTCCCTCCGGCCACAACAAATCTTCGCCAACTCCGCAGATTATCGCGCGGATCGATCCGGCTAATCTCCTCTTCAGACGAAACGCGGTCCCAACCGACCGCCTGACAGAGGAGACCCTGACCATGATCGACAATCGCACCGCTCCCTATGCCGCCTTCCTGCTGCGCGTCGGCCTCGGCCTGCTGTTCCTGGCCCACGGCTTGGTGCTGAAGGTGATGACCTTCTCCATTCCCGGTACCGTCGGCTATTTCGAGAGCATCGGTTATCCCGGCATCTTCGCCTATCTCGTGATCCTTGGCGAGATCGGCGGCGGACTTCTGCTGATTGCCGGTGTCTATACCCGCTGGATCGCGTTGGCCCTGCTGCCGATCATGATCGGCGCCACGCTGCAGCATGTCGGCAATGGCTGGGTGTTCAGCGCACAGGGTGGCGGCTGGGAATTTCCGGCCTTCTGGACGGTCCTGCTGGTCGTGCAGTCGCTTCTGGGTGACGGCGCCTTCGCGGTGAAGGTTCCGGCGCTGGGCACCGCCGCTGCCGGCCAGCGCGAACTGGCCTGATCCGGGAACACGAACGCCACCCGACGATGGGTGGAACGGGGGAGGGGGCACAATGCCGCCTCCCCTTTCTTGTTAAAGCCCCGCCAACGCCCGGCGGATCGCCTCGCGGAAGGCATCCAGCGATGCGATGTCCAGCAGGAACAGCGCATGCCCGCGCGCATCGCCCGCCGCCAGCGCCATGTCGATGCGCACGAACAGCACGGGGTCGGTTGCGGATCCGATGACCGACGCCGGGACACCGGCGCCATAGCCCGGAACCGCCCCCGACAATTCGCCACCGATCAGGTTCGACAGGCTGGCGAGGCAGCCGTTCAGGATGATGTTGCCGATCTCGGTCAGCGCGTCCTGCTCCATCTCGCCCGGCGCCTCGGCGGCAGGATCGACGGGGACCAGCCGGCCGACGAGGGCCAGCGTGCCGCGTTCGGGAAAGATCAGCATCGCTTCGCCGGTGAAGGGCCCGGTGAAGGCGCCGCGGACGGCGCAGACCGGCTGGTCGCCCTCCAGGTCGCCGCCGACTTCCCGGGTGATGCGGGCGCGGGTCGACACGGCGAAGGACGGCACCGACAGAAGCACTTCCTCCCCCAGCATGGAGCTGAGGGCGGCGGCCGGTTCGCCCATGCCGATGTTGAACAACTCGGCGATGGCGTCGGCCTCGTCGTCGTCCAGGCGCAGGGGGTCCCCCGATGCGGGCTCTGCCATCGGCGTCACTGCCCGGCCGCGGCGAGGAAGTCGCGGATCTTGTCCGAGGTGATCGGCTTGGCGATGAAACGGACGCCCAGGGCCTCGGCCTTGCGCCGCAGCGCGTCCTGGACGTTGGCGGTCAGCAGGCCGATGGTGAGGCCGGTGAAGCGTTCCTTCAGCCGTTCGGCGAGCGCCAGACCGTCCATGCCCGGCATGTTGTAGTCGACGATGGCGGCGGCCGGCGGCACCTCTCCGACGATCTCCAGGGCCTCTTCGCCGCTCGCGGCCGTGACGATGGTCCAGTCGGGCCGCAGCGAAGCGATGACGCTGGAGACCATGTTGCGCGCCAGTCGGCTGTCGTCGACGACGAGGATGCTGGTCATGCCGATATTTCCGTCCTAAAGATTCCGTTCAGACCTCGCGGGTTTCTTACCGCAAACCGGTCCGCCCCACAACAGAGGCCTCGCCAGGGGCCTGAGTTCTTCAACCTTTACAGCCTTCCGATATATCAATGTTCGCCCAGGACAACACAGTGCCCGAACCGTTTCGTCCGCCGAACCCCACCCCGGTCCGCGCCAAGGTGCGTGCCGTGCTCGATACCAACATCCTGGTGGCCTATGCGCTGCTGGGCGACACGGCCATCCGGCGCCAGGACGCGATCCGCCGCTGCGTGGAGCGCGTGCGTGAGGATGGCGGGCTGACCGGCAGCAGCGAAACGCTGGCGGAACTGGAGGAGGTGCTGATGCGCCCGACCTTCGACCGCTACGCCACCGCGGCCGATCGCCGCGCCTTCCTCGACCGCATCAGGGCGGAAACCGTGCTGGTAGAGCCGGCGGCGGTCGGCCGCCTGTGCCGTGATCCGGAGGACGACATGTTCCTGGCCGCCGCCGTCGGCGGGTCAGTGCCCTGGCTGGTCACCGTCGACCGCCAACTCCTGTCGGTGCGCCGGGCCGGGGAGGCAAGGGTTCTGCGGCCCGAACGCTTCCTGGCCGCCCTGGATGCGGAGTGCTGATCGGACAGCCCCACAGAATCCACTCGACAAACGGGACGCTCTTCCTAGAATGAAAAGAGAACACATCGCAAACCGCGAGTGAACGGGAATGGCTGCGGCGACGGTGACGCCGCGCCGATGGTGGAGTGCAGGGGGCATCTGCAGCGATGAGCGTCCAACGGCTTCTGTTCGACGACCTGCCGGAGACGGAACCGGCGCGCAAGCCGCGCCGCAGCCGGACGGCCGGCGCCGCGGCAACCATGGCCGCACAGGTGGCGGTCGACGTGGTGCGGGAGGCTGCCCCCCTGCCCAGGGCCGCGGTGCTCGCGGCCGGCGTGGCGACGCTGCCGCTGGCCCCGCCTGCCCCTCCGCCGCCGCCGCCTGCGTTCGACCCGGCTGCGCTGTCCAATCCGGAGTTGCGGGCGCTGGTGCAGGCGTTGCCCAACCAGCGGTTGGCCCATCTGCTGATCGAGGCCGCGCGGGAACTGAAGCGCCGCGCCGCGCCGGACCGCAGCGATCCGGACGGCGATGACGGCGATATGCCGCAGGAGCCGAACCAGGCCCTGCTGCGTGCCGCAAGGCAGGCGGTGGGGGAACTGTCGGGTGACGACTTCTGATCGGTTGGGTGTTCCTGGGGGCACTCCTTAGTCAAGAAAGTTTCCGAGACAAACGACGCGCCTTTATGTCATGATCGTCCTCAGCCCGCGTTTTACATGCCGCATCGCACAATAAAGCGGCCGTCTGACGTCATCGGGCCCGCCGAACCCACAAGCGACGTCTCCCGGAGGGGGCTTTGGACTGGATTACTTGGTTGCAGGAATGGGGGAACGCCTTTTACCCGCTGGCCTTTGTCTGGGCCTTTTTTGAAGGTGAAACATTTGTAATCTTCGGCGGGATGGGTGCAAAGCTCGGGATCATCAATCTATACTGGTTGGTTGGCACCGTCTGGATCGGCAGCTTCATGGGCGATCAGGTCTGGTTCTGGCTGGGCCGCCGCTGGGGCAACAGGGCGCTCGCGCGCTTTCCCTCGGCCGAGGTGCATGCCAGCCGGGTGCTGCGCTGGCTTGAGAAATACGGCGTCGCCTTCATCCTGGTCTTCCGCTTTCTCTACGGTGTGCGGAACATCGCGTCGGTCGCCATCGGCACCTCGCGCATGCCGTGGTCCCGCTTCCTGTTCTGGAACTTCATCGCCGCCGGTATCTGGGCCTGGAGCTTCGCCGGTGCGGGCTACCTGTTCGGCGAAGCCGCTGCCGCCATCGGCGAGGACGGCCCGAAGATCCTGGTGCTGTCCGCTCTGGCCATCGGCGGCCTGTGGCTCACCATCAAGAGCATCCTCTGGGTCCGCCGCCGGGCGCTGGCTGCGACCAATCCGGCGGAGTGAGGCGCCTGACCTGAGAAGGTTGGGAGGCGTCCGCCGGTCCTAAAAAGGCACACGAATAAAAAGGGGCCGCTTCATCCGAAGCAGCCCCTTTTTTTGTCTTACAGCTCGGCCGCCATGTAGGTCGGCAGCCAGCTTTCGTTGGCATCGCGCAGGCGCTTCAGCGACACGATGTCGCCGCCGCGGCCCGACAGCGCCGTGCCGCGGGTTTCGCCCAGAACGGTGACCGGGACGCCGGCCGCCTTCGCCTTCTCCTGCACCGACGCGGCGACGTCCGCATGGACGGCCAGGACGTAGCGGCCCTGGTCCTCGCCGAACAGCACGCGCGGGCTGGCACCGTCGAAGGCGGTCAGATAGGCGCCGACACCGCCGGCCAGCGCCATCTCGGCGATGGTGACGATCAGGCCACCGTCGGCCACGTCGTGGCTGGACACCACCCGACCCTCACGGATCAGGCTGCGGACGAAGTCGCCGTTGCGGCGCTCCACCGCCAGATCGACCGGCGGGGGAGCCCCCTCCTCGCGGCCGAGGATCTCGCGCAGGAAGATCGACTGGCCGATATGGCCCTTCGTGTCGCCCACCGCGAGGATCACGTCGCCCTCACCTCGGAAGGCGATGCCGACCGCGATCATCGCGTCCGGCATGATGCCGACGCCGCCGATGGCCGGGGTCGGCAGGATGGCCTCGCCGTTCGTCTCGTTGTAGAGCGAGACGTTGCCCGACACGACCGGGAAGTCCAGCGCCTTGCAGGCCTCGCCGATGCCCTGAACGGCGCCGACGAACTGGCCCATGATCCGCGGCTTCTCGGGGTTGCCGAAGTTCATGTTGTCGGTGATGGCGAGCGGCAGGGCGCCCACCGCCGACAGGTTGCGCCACGCCTCGGCCACGGCCTGCTTGCCGCCCTCGACCGGGTCGGCCAGGCAGTAGCGCGGGGTGCAGTCGGTGGTGATGGCGACCGCCTTGGTCTGGCCCGGCACGCGGACGACCGCAGCGTCGGCCTGACCCGACATGAAGCGGGTGTCGCCGCCGACGAGGCTGTCATACTGCTCCCAAATCCAGCGCTTGGAAGCGAGGTCGGGGCAGCCGAATAGCTTGGTCAGGGTGTCGCCGAGATCGGCGGAATAACCGGCCAGCGCGCTGTCGTCGACATCCGAAGCTTTCGGCGTCGGCTCCCACGGGCGGTTGTACTCGGGCGCGGCGTTGGACACCGGGGCGATCGGCATGTCGCACCAGGTCTCGCCATACATCTTGATGACGAGGTTGCCGGTGTCGGTCAGGTGGCCGATGACGGCGAAGTCCAGCTCCCACTTGTCGAAGATGGCCTTCGCCACCTCCTCGCGGCCGGGCTTCAGGATGATCAGCATGCGCTCCTGGCTTTCGGAGAGCATGATCTCATAGGGCGTCATCGCCTGTTCGCGCATCGGCAGGGTGTCGAGCGTCAGCTCGATGCCCAGACCGCCCTTGCCGGCCATCTCGACCGAGGAAGAGGTCAGGCCGGCGGCGCCCATGTCCTGGATGGCGACGATGGCGTCCGTCTCCATCAGCTCCAGGCAGGCTTCGATCAGCAGCTTTTCGGTGAAGGGATCGCCGACCTGCACGGTCGGGCGCTTCTCCTCCGAATCCTCGGTGAACTCGGCCGACGCCATGGTGGCGCCGTGGATGCCGTCGCGGCCGGTCTTGGACCCGACATAGACGACCGGATTGCCGATGCCGGCGGCGGCCGAATAGAAGATCTTATCGGTCTTGGCGACACCCACGGTCATGGCGTTGACCAGGATGTTGCCGTTGAAGGCCGGGTGGAAGTTGGTCTCGCCGCCCACGGTCGGCACGCCGACGCAGTTGCCGTAATGGGCGATGCCGGCGACCACGCCCGACACCAGGTGGCGGGTCTTGGAATGGTCGGGCGAGCCGAAACGCAGCGCGTTCATGTTGGCGATGGGTCGGGCGCCCATGGTGAACACGTCGCGCAGGATGCCGCCGACGCCCGTCGCCGCGCCCTGGAAGGGCTCGATGTAGGACGGGTGGTTGTGGCTTTCCATCTTGAAGATGACGGCGTCGCCGTCGCCGATGTCGACCACGCCGGCATTCTCGCCGGGGCCGCAGATCACCTGCGGGCCGGTGGTCGGCAGCGTCTTCAGCCACACCTTGGACGACTTGTAGGAGCAATGCTCCGACCACATGACCGAAATGATGCCCAGTTCGGTGAAGGTCGGGGTGCGGCCCAGAATGTCCAGGGCGTTCCGGTATTCCTCGGCGGACAGGCCGAACTCCTTGGCGAGCTCGACGGTGACCGGACGCTCCTGCGCCTTGGTAGCTTCAGCGCTCACGACAGGGCCTCCACCAGACCTTCGAACATGGGCTTGCCGTCGGTGTTGCCGTGCAGGGCCTCCACCGCGTCCTCGGGGTGCGGCATCAGGCCCAGCACGGTGCGCTTGGCGTTGAAGATGCCGGCGATGTCCGTGACCGAACCGTTGGGATTGCCGCGCGGATCGGCGCGGGTCTCGTCGGCGATGTAGCGGAAGGCCACTTGGCCCTCGCCGTCCAGACGCTTCACCGTTTCGGCGTCGGTCCAATAGTTGCCGTCGCCATGGGCGATCGGGTAACGGACGACCTGACCCTTGGCGTATTTCGCCGTGAAGGGGCTGTCGGTGTTCTCCACCCGCAGATGCTGGACGCGGCAAATGAACTTCAGTCCGCCGTTGCGCATCAGCGCGCCGGGCAGCAGACCGGCCTCGGTGATGATCTGAAAGCCGTTGCAGATGCCGAGCACCCGCACGCCCTGATCGGCCCGCGCCTTCACCTCGCGCATGATCGGCGAATGCGCCGCCATGGCGCCGGAGCGCAGGTAATCGCCATAGGAGAAGCCGCCGGGCACGACGATCAGGTCGACCTTGGGCAGTTCGGTGTCGCGGTGCCAGACCAGATGAGGCTTGGACCCGCTGACGGCCTCCAGCGCGGCGACGGCGTCGCGTTCGCGGTTGGAGCCGGGGAAAACGACGATGGCGGCCTTCATGGGGCGGTCAAAATCCGGCGTCGTGAGGGGGAGGAGTTCGCGCCGGACACTAAAGCCGCCGCCCCGGCAAAGCAAGAGTCGGCCAAGGGGCGGCGGAGTTGTGTGCGGCGCATTACATACCCGGCGCATCCTCTTCCGGGTAGGCGGTGATGTGGTGCAACGACAGGTCGGCGCCCTTGTACTCCTGTTCGGGGTCGAGGCGGATGCCGACGGTGACGCGCAGCAGGCCGTAGACCGCCAGACCGGCGGCGAATCCGAAGCCGGCGCCGCCCAGTGTGCCGACGATCTGGCTGAGGATCGACACCCCGCCCAGGCCGCCCAGCGCCTCCTGCCCGAAGACGCCGGCCAGCAGGCCGCCGGTCAGGCCGCACAGCCCGTGCAGCGGCCAGACGCCCAGCACGTCGTCGATCTTCCAGTCGATCTGGCACTTGTTGAAGGCCCAGACGAACAGCAGGCCGGCGACGCCGCCGGTGATCAGCGCCCCCAGCGGGTGCATGACGTCGGAGCCGGCGCAGACCGCCACCAGACCGGCCAGCGCGCCGTTGTGGACGAAGCCGGGATCGGTGCGGCTGATCACCAGCGAGGTGACGATGCCGCCGACCATCGCCATCAGCGAGTTCAGCGCGACCAGACCGGTCACGCCGTCCAGAACCTGCGCGCTCATCACGTTGAAGCCGAACCAGCCCACGCACAGCACCCAGGCGCCCAGCGCCAGGAAGGGGATGTTCGACGGCGGGATGGCGACCAGCGACCCGTTGGCACGGTAGCGGCCACGGCGGTTGCCCAGGTTCAGCACGGCGCCCAGCGCCACCCAGCCGCCGAAGGCATGCACCACCACCGATCCGGCGAAATCATGGAAGGGCTGGCCGAAGGTGGCGGCCATCCAGCTTTGCAGGCCGAAGCGGGTGCCCCACACCGTGCCTTCCATCAGCGGATAGAACAGCGCGATCAGCGCCAGGGTGGCGCCGGCCTGCGGCCAGAAGCGGGCACGCTCGGCGATGCCGCCCGACACGATGGCCGGCACCGCGGCGGCGAAGGTCGCCAGGAAGAAGAACTTCACGAGGTCATAGCCATAGGCCGCGAAGCCGCCGCTGCCCTTCCCGACCAGCGTATGGGCGTCGGCGAAGAAGTCGATGCCGTAGGCGACGGTGTAGCCGATGAAGAAGTAGGCGATCGTCGACATGGCGAAGTCCGACAGGATCTTCACCAGCGCGTTGACCTGATTCTTGCGCCGGACCGTTCCAACCTCCAGCAGGGCGAAGCCACAGTGCATGGCCAGCACCATCACCGCGCCCATCAGCACGAAAAGAACGTCGCCACCCGTCTTTGCCGCATCCATTTGCACAAGCCTTCAGCAAATAGCCTAAAAAAGTGGCAAATTGCTAACAGATCAGGCAAATACGCGCAAGGGCCTAGCTGACGTTTGGCTAGGCAGCGTGGCGGAAATGCAGCACAAAAAGCGGGCGAACCCGCTTTGGGTTGCCCGCTGTCTGCGCAAGAACGATGCCAAGTGATGAATGGGTGGGCGGAGATGTCTCCGCCCTCAACGCTTACATGCCGGCGATGGTCATGCCGTCGATGCGCACGGTCGGCGCGTCCATGCCGAAGCGCAGTTCCAGATCGTCGGCGGCTTCCATGTTCAGGAACATGTCCTTGAGGTTGCCGGCGATGGTGATCTCGTTGACCGGATAGGCGATCTGGCCGTTTTCGATCCAGAAACCACCGGCGCCGCGGCTGTAATCGCCGGTGACGCCGTTGACGCCCATGCCCATCAGGTCGGTGAGGTAGAAGCCGTCCTTGATCTCCGCCAGGATATCGGCGCGGCTGCGCTTTCCGGCAGCCATATAGACGTTGGCCGGGGCTGGGCCGGGCGGGCCGGAGGTGCCGCGCGCGGCGTGGCCGGTGGTCTGCAGGCCGAGTTGCCGGGCGGAGCGCAGGTCGAGCAGCCAGGTGGTCAGTACGCCGTCCTCGATCAGGGTGCGGCGTTTCACCTCGACACCCTCGGCATCGAAGGGGCGGGAGCGCAGGCCGCGCTTCACATGCGGGTCGTCGACGATGGTGATGGAGGGGGCAAAGATCTGCTGCCCCATCTTGTCCTTCAGGAAGCTGGTGCCGCGGGCGATGCTGGGGCCGCTGATGGCGCCGGTCAGGTGCCCGAGCAGGCCGCGCGACACTCGCGGGTCGAACACCACCGGCACCTTGCAGCTCTTGACCCGGCGTGGGTTCAGGCGGCGGACCGCGCGCTCGCCGGCCTCGCGGCCGATTTCGGCGGCATCGCGCAGGTCGGCGCCATAGACCTTGCTGTCAAAGTCGTAGTCGCGCTCCATCCCTGTCCCGGTCCCGACGATGACGGACGCCGACAGCGACTGGCGCGACACGCCGTAGGTGCCGGCGAAGCCGTTGGACGCGGCGATGGCGATGGTCGAGCGGCTCCAGCCGGCATCTGCGCCTTCGGAATTGGTGACGCCTTGAACCGCCAGCGCCGCCTCTTCGGCGATGCGGGCGCGCTCGATCAGCGTTTCCGAGGACGGTTCCTCACTGTCGCAGATGTCGAGGTCGGGCCAGCTGCGGGCCAGCTGTTCGGGATCGGCGATGCCGGCAAAGCCGTCCTCCGGCACCACGCGGGCCATGGCGATGGCGCGCTCGACCAGCTCGTCCAGCGCCTTGGTGCTGCGGTCGGTGGAAGAGACGATGGCCTGCCGCTTGCCGACGAACACCCGAAGGCCGAGATCGCCGGATTCGGACCGCTCCAGCTTTTCGGTCTTGCCCAGCCGCTGGGCGAGGGACACGGACGCGCTGTCGAACAGCACGGCGTCGGCGGCATCCGCCCCGGCGGCGCGCGCCTTGGCGATCAGGTCGTCCAGCAGGTTCAGGACCCCGGACGGATCCGTCCGGTGCTGGTCGTTCGGCGAAACGGTCATCAGGCTCTCCGGTTGGTCTCCTGTCTGTCTAGCAAATGGGAGGGCAACGCGGAACGGGGAAGAGGTCAGGGCGATCGCATATGGGGATTCGAGCAACGACTTTGCGTGTCGGATGCCCTTCTCCCCTTGTGGGAGAAGGGTTGGGATGAGGGGTGCGGAGGCCGTAGGCCCTTGGGAACATTGGATTTGCCACCCCTCACCCCAACCCCTCTCCCACAAGGGGAGAGGGGCATTTCCCTCCAAAGAACTCCAAATGCGATTTCCCTGGGGAAGAGGTCAAATGGCCGACCGCCCGTCTAAGCGGCCATGTGATGCCTGCGTTTCGCGGAACGGGAAGGAGGAGGGGGCGCGAACGCCCCCTCCGGACTCAGCCCTCGATCTTCGAGAAGTCGGCGACCGTGTTCAGGGTCGTGCGGATCTGCGTCAGCAGGCGCAGGCGGTTGGCGCGCAGGTCCTTGTCCTCCGCGTTCACCGTGACCTTGTCGAAGAAGGCATCCCCCGGGCCGCGCAGCTTCGCCAGCGCCGCCATGGTGCCGGTGAAGTCCTCCGCGTCCAGCAGCGGCTTCGCGGTGGCCGAAGCCTCGTTCAGCGCGGCGAACAGCGCCTTTTCCTCGTCCTGGGCCAGACGTGCGGCATCGACCGGCTGGTCGAAGCTCGCACCGTCCTTCTTCTCCTCGATGCGGACGATGTTGGAGGCGCGCTTGTAGGCCGCCAGCAGGTTGGCGCCCTCGTCGGAGCCGACGAACGCCTGCAGAGCCTTCACGCGGGCCAGCAGCCGCACCAGATCGTCCTCGCCGCCAAGCGCGAACACGGCGTCGACCAGATCGTGGCGCACGCCCTGCTCGCGCAGCACCACCTTCAGGCGGTCGGCGAAGAAGGACATCAGATCGCCGCCGACACTGCCGGCCGGGGCGAAGCCGCTGACTTTGTAGGCGCCATGGGCGGCCGCGAAAACCTCCGACAGCTTCACCCGAAGCCCGTTCTCCAGCACCAGCCGGATCACGCCCAGCGCAGCGCGACGCAGCGCGTAGGGGTCCTTCGAGCCCGTGGGCTTCTCGTCGATGGCGAAGAAGCCGACCAGCGTGTCGATCTTGTCGGCCAGCGCCACCGCCACCGAAACCGGCGCAGTCGGGCAAGAGTCCGACGGTCCGAGCGGCTTGTAATGGTCAGCGATCGCGTTGGCGACGTCGGCGCTCTCGCCCTGGCCCAGAGCGTAGTAGCGGCCCATGATCCCCTGGACCTCGGGGAACTCTCCGACCACCTCGGTCACCAGATCGGCCTTGCACAGCAGGGCGGCGCGGCTGGCGGCGTCGCTGTCGGCGCCGATGGCGCGGGCGATTTCGGCGGCCAGCAGTTGCACGCGGGTGACCTTCTCGGCCACCGTGCCCAGCTTAGCATGGAAGGTGATCTTCTCCAGCGCCGGGACGCGGGCTTCCAGCTTGGTCTTGCGGTCCTGGTCCCAGAAGAACTTGGCGTCGGACAGGCGGGCGCGCAGCACGCGCTCGTTACCGGCGACCACGGCCTTGCCGCCGTCCAGCGTCTCGGTGTTCGCCACGACGATGAAGCGCGGGGCCATCTTGCCCTCGGCATCCAGCACGGCGAAATACTTCTGGTGGGTGCGCATGGAGGTGATGAGAACCTCCGACGGCACGTCCATGAAGCTCTCGTCGATGCCGCCCATCAGCACGACCGGCCATTCGACGAGGCCGGCGACCTCCTCCAGCAGGGCGTCGTCGGGCGACAGGGTCAGGCCCTGGGCCTTGGCCAGCGCCTCGGCGTCGGCCTTGATCTTGGCCTTGCGCTCCTCGCGGTCCAGCACGACCTTGGCGGCGCGCAGCTTCTCCCGGTAGTCGGCGAAGCTCTCCACGGTGAAGGCGTCGGGCGCCAGGAAGCGGTGGCCGCGGGTGGCGTTGCCGAAGGCGATGCGGCCCTGGGTGCCGCCGATGTCATAGCCGCCGTCGAGCACGCGCCCGCCGAACAGGGCGATGATCGAGTGCAGCGGACGGACCCAGCGCACGGTGCCGGTGCCCCAGCGCATCGATTTCGGCCAGGGCAGCTCGGCCATGGCGGCGGGGATGATCTCCGCCAGCACCTCGGCGGTCTCGCGGCCCTTCTTCTCGGCCACCGCGAAATAGAACACGCCTTTGCCGGTGTCGCGCTGTTCGCACTGGTCGAGGCTGTCGAGGCCGGTCGACTTCAGGAAGCCGGCGACCGCCTGCTCCGGCGAGCCGACGCGCGGACCCTTCTTTTCCTCGCGCACGTCGGCGGTGCGCTCCGGCAGCCCGTCGACCACCAGGGCCAGCCGGCGCGGGGTGGAGTGCGCTTCGGCCTTGGCGAAGGTCAGGCCGTTCGCCGCCAGCTTGTCGGTGACGAGGCGCTTCAGGTCGTCGGCGGCCCGCGCCTGCATGCGGGCGGGGATTTCTTCGGAGAAGAATTCGATCAGGAGTTCGGTCATGGGATTACTTCGCCCCCGTCCAGGCTTCGCAGCAGGCCTTGGCCAGCGCGCGCACGCGGCCGATATAGGCGGCGCGCTCGACAACGCTGATCACGCCGCGGGCGTCCAGCAGGTTGAACAGATGCGACGCCTTGATGCACTGGTCATAGGCGGGCAGCGCAAGATTCTGCGCCACCAGCGCCTGGCACTCGGCCTCGGCGTCCTTGAAATGCTGGAGCAGCATGTCGGTGTTGGCGAACTCGAAATTGTGCTTCGAGTATTCGACCTCGGCGCGCTTGAACACGTCGCCGTACTTCACCCCCTGGCCGTTGAAGTCCAGGTCGTAGACATTCTCCACGCCCTGCACATACATGGCGAGGCGCTCCAGCCCATAGGTCAGCTCGACCGCGACGGGGTCGCATTCGATGCCGCCGACCTGCTGGAAATAGGTGTACTGCGTCACTTCCATGCCGTCGCACCACACTTCCCAGCCCAGGCCCCAGGCGCCCAGCGTCGGGCTTTCCCAGTCGTCCTCGACGAAGCGGATGTCGTGCAGCGCCGGGTCGATGCCGATGGCGCGCAGGCTTTCCAGGTACAGCTCCTGCGCGTTGGCCGGCGAGGGCTTCATGATGACCTGGTACTGGTAATAGTGCTGCAGGCGGTTGGGGTTCTCGCCATAGCGGCCGTCCTTCGGCCGGCGCGACGGCTGGACATAGGCCGCCTTCCAGGGATCGGGACCCAGCGCGCGCAGCGTGGTCGCGGGGTGGAAGGTGCCGGCGCCGACCTCCATGTCGTAGGGCTGCAGGATGACGCAACCCTGCTCCGACCAGAACTGGTGGAGCTTGAGGATCAGGGCCTGGAACGACAGGCCGCGGCGGTCGGCGGAATTCCCGCCGTCGGAAGTCCCGATCTGGGAGGCCATGGACGGTCCACAATAGAAATGTTGAAAACGCGCCGCACGATAGGCGGGCGCCACCGTCAAATCAAGCCGCAGCGCGGCGGATCGCGGCGCGCCGACCTCATGTCGGGGAAGAGGAGAGAGTGCAGTGCGCCGTCAGCGGCCGTAGGGGCAGGCCGGGCGGCCGCAGGACACGGCCGAGCGCGGGGCGACATAGGCGCCGCATTCCGGGCATTTCTCCATGTCCTCTGCTTCCGCGGCGGCGGAAGTCCGGGCTTCGCGCGGCGACGGACCGGCGGCCGCATCGCGGCGGCCGTCCGCCCGGCGGGGGGTGGTGCGGGCGCGGCCGATCGCCTGGACGCGGTTGATCCAGCGCCAGCCGAACCACACGACGCCGATCACCAGCGCAAGGAGGAGAATCTTGGACAAGGACATCATCGCCGGCAACCCGTCTGCTCTTGCGCGCATTCAGCCCGCGGCCGACGGGAAGTCAAGGGAATAGGAGAAGGGAAGGGCCGCCGTCCCCGATGGGGCGGCGACCCGTCGGGCACGCCGCTTACTTCGCGGCGACGGCCGGGCGCCAGTTGTAGACCGGCGTGATGCCGTAGGTGCGGGTCATGTCGGCCTGACGCAGGCTGCGCACCAGCACCTCCGCACCGCTGGCGACGCGGACATCGGTGCCCAGCAGGCCGCAATCCTCCGGCAGGATGTTGACGCACTGGGTGGCGTCGACACGGCTCAGCACGATGTCGAAGGGCAGGCCGTTGCGGGCATAGACGCCGAGCAGGCCGGGGCCGGAGGTCGCCGTGCGCAGGGTGACCACGCCGGCCGGCAGCGCGCGGTCGCTGGCCGCGGTCGGGCGCTGGTTGTGGCTGTCGTCCCACACGGGCTGGCCCGAGGAATCCAGCTTGGACTGGGCCGCGGCACCGCCGCCGAAGCCGGCGACGGCCAGGGTCGTGCCGCTCACCGCCGCCAGGGCCAGGATCGCCATCCGAAACCGCAACATCGTTGTGCTCCGTACTTGTCTCTGTTCTTTTTGTCAGCCCGGGCGCAAGGGAGCGACCGGGCATCGCACCATTATATGGGATGCGATACGCGCCGTCGCCTTAGCCCAGAAAGCCTAGGGTGTTCGGTTAAGGCCGCGCTGCGCAAGGGTGGTGCCGACAGTTCGCTCTGGACGCAGGTTTGATGCTTGTGAATGATATTTCTTCTAACCGTTGACGGAATTGTTGTCGCCAACATGTTTCGGTTGTGAATGATTTGCCCATATTCTTTTTGCGGGCGATTTTTGAGAGGGTGTTCGCGGCATGGCTGCGCTTTTTGCTGAGGGTCTGGTCGGTGGGATGAAGGCCTCCATGGATGAACCGATGCTGGAAACCGCTCGTCTGATCCTGCGGCCGACCCGGGCGGAGGATTTCGATGGCTGGGCGGCGATGATGGCCGATCCGGAGGCGACCGAGTTCATCGGCGGCCTGCAGTCGCGCCCCGTTGCCTGGCGCGGCTTCCTGTCGATGGCCGGCGCCTGGTCGATCCAGGGCTTCGCCATGTTCTCCGTCATCGAGAAGGAGACCGGCCGCTGGGTCGGCCGAGTCGGGCCGTGGGTGCCGGATGGCTGGCCGGGGCCGGAGGTCGGCTGGGCGATCATGCGGGACTGCTGGGGACGCGGCTATGCGGTCGAGAGCGCCGTCGCGGCCATCGACTGGGTGTTCGACCATCTCGGCTGGACCGAGGTCATCCATACCATCCATCCCCGCAACACGGCGTCGCAGGCGGTTGCGCGCAGGCTGGGGGCGGAGGTGCGCGGAACCACCCTGCTGCCTGAACCGGTCAACCCGCCCGAGGCCGACGTCTGGCACCAGACGCGCGAAGAATGGCGGGCGCGGCGGCGGGCAGCCGCACTGGCCGGCTGAGACCGCTTTTCCGTCCGAGTCGCGGCCACTCTTTCCCAGCGTCATTCATACGTGTGCGTTTCAGGCGGAAGCATCGCTCCTGATGACGATCGTGGACTACGATCGGGGCGCTGCTCTGCCTGCTTTTCGCCATTCTGCCGTCTTATGGCCGGGCCAAGCCTGTAACGGACGTTAAATTTCGATGTCAGGCACAGATTCTTATGTGTTTTCACTAGAATTTTTGCGGATTGCCTATGCTATTGGTTTAGCCGTTGCATTCCATTCGCAGCAATCCTATTGGCTGACCGATTGCAGGAGGGGCCCGTAAATGGCCAAGGAACAGGCACTCGCCCTCATAAAGCGCCTCGCCACCGACGGCGAATTCCGTAATCAGCTGAACGCCCTCGATATTCCGGGCAAACAGGCGCTTCTGGCGCAGAGCGGGTTTGGCGGCGTCCTTCCCGACCATGTCCGCAGCGCCGCCGCCGACGCCTTCAATTCCTTGACCGGCAAAGAGAGCGGCTTGGACAGCGACGTGGCGGTCGAATCGATCGCGACGGCTGCTTCCGCTTCGGCCACTTCGGCCTCCGCCACCTCAGCTTCGGCCACTTCGGCGTCCGCGACCTCCGCCTCCGCCACTTCGGCTTCGGCAACCTCCGCGTCGGCCACGTCTGCTTCCGCCACCTCGGCTTCGGCTACCTCCGCGTCGGCGTCTCCGGCACCCGCTTTCTCGGCCTCTGCACAGTCCGCGTCGGCGACTTCGGCGTCCGCGACCTCCGCGGCAGCGCAGTCCGCGTCTGCGGTTCCGACCCCGGTGGCCTTCTCCGCCGTGGCTGCTCCCGCCTCGGCCTTCTCCGCCGCCGCACAGTCGGCGTCCGCTGTCCCCGCCCCGGCGTTCTCGGCGGTGGCTGCCCCGGCTTCGGCCTTCTCGGCGGTGGCTGCTCCGGCGTCCGCCTTCTCCGCCGCCGCACAGTCGGCGTCCGCTGTTCCGGCTCCGGCTTTCTCGGCCGTCGCTGCTCCGGCGTCCGCCTTCTCGGCCGCCGCACAGTCGGCGTCCGCGGTTCCGGCTCCGGCTTTCTCGGCCGCCGCCGCTCCGGCATCCGCCTTCTCGGCTGCGGCGCAGTCGGCGTCCGCTGTCCCCGCTCCGGCTTTCTCGGCGGTTGCTGCTCCGGCATCTGCCTTCTCCGCCGCTGCGCAGTCGGCGTCCGCTGTCCCCGCTCCGGCGTTCTCGGCGGTTGCTGCCCCGGCTTCGGCCTTCTCGGCTGCGGCACAGTCGGCGTCCGCTGTCCCCGCCCCGGCGTTCTCGGCGGTGGCTGCTCCGGCGTCCGCCTTCTCCGCCGCCGCACAGTCGGCGTCCGCTGTTCCGGCTCCGGCTTTCTCGGCCGTCGCCGCTCCGGCGTCCGCCTTCTCGGCTGCGGCGCAGTCGGCCTCTGCCGTTCCGGCTCCGGCCTTCTCTGCGGTCGCCGCTCCGGCGTCTGCTCACTCCGCGTCGGCGATGTCGGCTTCGGCGACTTCCGCGTCGGCCACCTCCGCTGCTGCGCAGTCCGCGTCGGCGACCTCCGCAGCGGCCGGTCCGGGGGCGTCGGCCTCCGCCTCGCAGGGGCCTGCAGCGGCGAGCGACGATCCCACGACCGAGGCGTGATAGGATCAAGGCCGGCCTTTCCTTTGGGAGACGGCCGGCCCCCCCTTTGCCTTCCCGCACTCTGCGGGACCGTAATCCATCCTCCCCGAACCGGCCGGAGCCGCGAGTCCTGACCCATCCCATGGCTGACAGCGCATCGCCCGACACCGTCTATCCGGAGTTTCCCGGCATCCGCCTGGGCGACACCGTCCACCGCGCCGCCAAGCGCTTCTTCCTCGGCACCCACCGCACGGCGACACCGGAAGAGACGCTGGCCCGCATATCGCCCCATTTCGCCCGTTGCGGCATCACCCGGCTGGCCGACGTGACCGGGCTGGACCGCCTGGGCATCCACACGATCATTGGGCACCGGCCGAACAGTCCGACCCTGTCGGGCAGTGCCGGCAAGGGCTTCAGCCTCGCGGCCGCGACCGTCTCCGCCGCGATGGAGGCGATCGAGTTCCACCATGCCGAGCATCTGCGCCTGCCCCATGTCGAGGCGGCGTGGAACGACCTGCCGGTCGATGGACGCATCCCGCTGGACCGGCTGCCGGGGACCAAGCACGGGGCCTTCCGTCCCGACCGGCCGGAAATCTGGACCTGGGGCTGGGATCTGATGAGCGGCCGTCCGGTCGCCGCACCCTGGACATCGGTCGGGCTGCACAGCATGCCGCCGGGCACCAAGCCGGGCGCGCGCAGCTTCTACGCCATGGGCACCAACGGGCTGGCCAGCGGAAACCATATCCTGGAGGCGGTCGCCGCCGGCCTCTACGAGGTGATCGAGCGCGATTCCGTCGCCTGCTGGCGCTATGCCGGCGACCGGCTGAACTGGCCGACGCCGCGGGTCGATCTGGCCAGCATCGACGCGCCGTCCGTGCGCGACCTGCTGCACCGTTTCGATCTGGCCGGGATCCGCCCCTTGCTGTTCGACGTCACCACGGACATGGGCGTGCCGAGCTACATGGCCATCGTCTATGACCGCGAATTGCGCAAGACCGGCATGAACCGCGGCTATGGCAGCCATCTGGAGCCGGCGGTCGCCATGTGCCGCGCCCTGACCGAGGCGGTGCAGTCGCGGCTGGTCCTGATCGCCGGTTCGCGCGACGATTTCTTCCGCCGCGATCTGGTCCGCAACCAGAATGCCGACGGCAGCGCCGAGATCGCGGCGCTGGAAGCGACGCCGATCAACACCGACGGCCGCCGCCACCTGAACCATGCCACCCCGACCTTCGAAGGCGACATCACCATCCTGCTGACCGTGCTGCGCCGCGCCGGGATCGAGCAGGCGCTGGTCTTCGACCTGACCCTGCCGGAAATCGGCATTCCGGTGGTCCGCGTTCTGGTGCCGGGGCTGGAAGGCTACCAGTTCGACTTCTACACTCCGGGGGCCCGGCCGCTGGCTTTCGCGGAGGCGTTGAAAGCGCATGCATCTCAGGCGCAAGTGGGATCGGTCGCATGAAGATTTGTGTGTTCCTGGGGCCCACCATGCCGGTGGAGGATGCCCGTGCCATCCTGCCGGGCGCGGTCTTTCTGCCGCCGGCGGCGCAGGCCGACATCATCAGCGCCATGACCATCCACCGGCCGGACGTGATCGCCCTGATCGACGGGGTGTTCGGCCAGTCGCTGTCGGTCTGGCACAAGGAAATCCTCTATGCCCTGCACAAGGGGGTGGCGGTCTACGGCGCGTCCAGCATGGGCGCCTTGCGGGCGGCCGAATGCCATCCCTTCGGCATGGTGCCGGTCGGCGAGGTGGCGCGCGGCTATGTCGACGGCCGGCTGACCGGCGACGACGAGGTGGCGCTGGCCCATGCCGGGCCGGAGGATGGCTGGTTCCCGCTGTCGGAGCCGCTGGTGAATTTGCGCGCCAGCATGGCCGCGGCGCTGGCCGCCGGTGCGGTGGACCGGAGCCTGCACGACCGGGTGATCGCCGCCGCGAAGGCGCTGTATTTCACCGAACGCACCCGCGACCGCATCTTCGCCGAAGCGGGACTGAGCCGGGAGGAGACGGACCGGCTGGAGCGCTTCCTGGAAACCGGTGCGATCGACCAGAAGCGCCGCGATGCGGAGATTCTGCTGGGCCATCTCGCCAGCCTGATCACGCCGCCGCGGCCGGCGCCTTTCGACTTCAACGCATCCCATTACTTCGACGTACTGTACGAGCGCGACCGGCGGGTTTGCCATGGCGGCAACACCGTGCCGCTGTCGGAGATCGCGTCCCACGCAGCCCTGCACCGGCCGGACTTCGCCGAGATCAACAATGCCGCACTCGGCCGTCTGCTGATCCGCCAGTTCGCCGAGGTGATGGGCGTGACGGTGGACGAGGCGGCGGTGCGGACGGAAACCCAGCGTTTCTGCGCCATGCGCGGCCTCAATGGGGCGGAGGCGCTGGCCGACTGGTGCCGCCGCAACGACCTGACCGATGCCGAGTTCTCGGAACTGATGACCGAGCTGGCCATCGAACGGGCGATGCGGCTCTGGCTGATCCCCCGCCGTTTCCTGGCGCGCACGACAAAGCCGGTGCTGAACGAACTGCGCCTGCGCGGGCTTTACGAGTCCACCGCCGAGGAGGCGGCGCTGGTCGACCGGGTGATGGAACTGCATTTCGGCGACGCCAGCCGGCAGCCCAAGGAAACGGTGGAGCAGCTGCTGGCTGAGCATGTCGCCGGCACCGCTTGCCGGGTTGATGCGCCGGCCGACGTCTGGTCCTATGAATATGGCTTCAAGGACCTGCTGGACCTGCGCATCGACCTGATGCGGGCCAAGCAGGTGCGCGACCTGTTCCGCCAGCTGGCGGTGGAGGCGGAGGCGGCGCTGGCCCAGGCGGTGCCGCAGGAGCACATGCCGGAACAGCCCGTGCCGGAAGAGGAGATGCAGACGTGACGACCGCAGAAGTGATCATCCGCGTGCCGACCCCGTTGCGCGGCTTCGTCGGCGGGCGCGATCAGGTGACGGTGCCGGGCGCCACGGTGCGCGAGGCGCTGTCGGCGCTGACCGCCGGGCAGGACGTCTTCCGCGACCGGCTGTTCACCGCCGAAGGCGAGCTGCGCCGCTTCGTGAACGTCTATCTCGGCCGTGACGACGTGCGGCGGCTGGGCGGACTGGAAGCGGCCTTGCCGGCCGGCGCCACCCTGACCCTGATGGTCGCCCTGGCGGGCGGTTGAGGAGCGTCTCGTCATGAGCTTGAAGGACCGCCGCCTTGCCGACCTGCGCGCCCGCATAGCGGAAGTGACCGCTGCCGACGCGCTCGCCCTGCAACGGGATGGCGCCCTGCTGGTCGATGTCCGCGAGGATGAGGAGACGGCGACCGGCAGTCCCGCCGGGGCGCTGCGCCTGCCGCGCGGCTTCCTGGAGTTGCGCATCGAAGAGAAGGCGCCCGATCCGGCGCGTCCCGTCCTGCTGATGTGCGCCGGCGGCACCCGGTCGCTGTTCGCGGCGGAGGATTTGCTGCGGCTGGGCTATGAGGATGTGCGGTCGGTCGCCGGCGGCTTCTCCGCCTGGAAGGCCGCGGGTCTGCCGGTGGAGGTGCCGCCGCAGCTCGATGCCGCCCAGCGCGAGCGCTATCGCCGCCACCTGACCATGCCGGAGGTGGGGGAGGCCGGGCAGCACAGGCTGCTGCGCAGCCGCGTCGCGCTGATCGGTGCCGGCGGGCTGGGATCGCCGATCGCGCTCTACCTCGCCGCCGCGGGGGTCGGGCGCCTGACCCTGATCGACGACGACCGGGTGGAGCGCAGCAACCTGCAGCGCCAGATCCTCCATGCCGAAAGCCGGCTGGGCCAGCGCAAGGTTGAAAGCGGCCGGGCCGCGCTGCTCGACCTCAACCCGACCATCGAGGTGGTGTCGCACGACACGAGGCTGGAGGCTGCCAATGTTCTGGACCTGCTGGCCGGCCATGATGTCGTGGTCGACGGGTCCGACAATCTGCCGACGCGCTATCTGGTCAACGACGCCTGCCTGCGGCTGGGCGTACCGAACGTCTATGGCGCCATCTTCCGCTTTGAGGGGCAGGTGTCGGTGTTCGGCGGTGCCGTACCGGGGCTGCGGCCCTGCTATCGCTGCCTGTTCCCGGAACCGCCGCCGGCCGAATACGCGCCGTCCTGTGCCGAGGCCGGCGTTCTGGGCGTGCTGCCCGGCGTGATTGGCACCATCATGGCGGCCGAGACGATCAAGCTGCTGCTCGGCCTCGGCGAACCGCTCGCCGGCCGCCTGCTGCTCTATGACGGCCTGCGCGGAGAGTTCAACGAGATCGCGGTTCCGGTCGATCCGGACTGCCCGTCCTGCTCGGCGGGCGCGCGGCCGGAGCTGAGCGACATCGCTGCGGTCTGTGCGGGGTGAATGGTGCGGGGGCGTCCGCCCCCTCTCCCGCCGGGGTAGGCGAGCGCCTGTGTTCAGGCAGCCGTCTTCTGGACGATGACGTTCTGGACCAGCTTCTTCAGCGCGACGAAATCGACCGGCTTGGTCACAAGTTCGGTCGCGCCGATATCCAGCGCCCGGCGGCGGTTCTCGATGTCGCCATAGGCGGTGACCATGATGACCGGTACCTGCGGGGCGTCCGCGCGGAGGCGCTGCAGGAAGTCAAGGCCGCTCATGCCGGGCATATTGATATCGCTCAGGACAAGAACAGCTTCCGGTTGCAGGCCGGTGTTCAAGCTTTCAAGTGCCTCCTCCGCAGAAGAGGCGAAATGAAGGGCCAGTTCTCCACGGCGCAATTCTGCGCGAAAGCGCTGACGGAACAGATCCTCGATATCCGGTTCGTCATCGACGACGAGGATTCCCAGGGTCATGTCTTTCGGCGCTCCCCTAGCGACAATGCCGTCACGGTTCGTGGCAGCGTGATCGTAAACTCGGCATGCTCGTTTTCGATGCTGGATACGTCGAAACGGCCCCTGTGCTGATGTACCACGATGTCATAGCTGAGTGAAAGGCCTAAGCCGGTTCCTTCGCCGGTGGGCTTCGTGGTGAAAAAAGGCGTGAATAGCTTGTCGACCACGGCGGGTGGCATGCCGACGCCATTGTCGTGAATTCTTATGGAAACTTCAGTTCCTCTTGTTTCGGTTGTCACCGTCAGCGTCGGTTCATAAACCATGTCGCCACAGGTCAACTGCCGCTTGCGGACGGCGTAAAAGCTGTTCGTGAACAAATTGACGAGGACACGCGACATGTCCTGCGGAACCAGCTTCACCTCACCCACATCCGCGGCGAATCGACGCTCCAGCGTAGCGTTGAAGTTGCGATCCTGGGCGCGCACGGCGTGGTAGGACAGCGACAGAGCCTCCTCCACCAAAGCGTTCAGATCGGTCGTCTGCCATTCGCCGCCGCCGCCGCGCGAATGGGCCAGCATGCTCTTGACGATATTGTCGGCGCGCCGGCCATGGTCGGCGATCTTGTGCAGGTTGCTCTGCAGGCTGTCGACCAGATCGTCCACGTCGGCGCGGGTCGCGTCGTCCAGATGGTCGTTCAGCGGTTCCAGCAGCGCCAGCATCTCGTCCAGCAGCTCTCCCGACAGTTCGGCGAAGTTGTTGACGAAGTTCAGCGGGTTCTTCAACTCGTGGGCGATGCCCGCGGTGAGCTGGCCGAGCGACGCCATCTTCTCCTGCACGATCAGCTGCTGCTGGGTCTCGCGCAGTTCCTTCAGGATCGCTTCGGCCCGCTCCTTGGCCTCCCGCAATTCATCCTCGATCCGCTTGCGGTCGGTGATGTCGTGCTGGGTGATGACGTAACCGCCGTCCGCGCGCGGGGCGGTGCGGATGTCCAGGATGCGGCCGTTCGTCGGCACCTGGCGTTCGGAATTGATGACGCCCTTGACCAGGAAGCGGGTGCACAGCTCCGCCACCGTCTCCTCGCAGGGGACGTCGCCGTAATCGCCGCGCCGGTGATTGTAATGGAGCGTCTCGGCCACCGGGGTGCCGGGCGGGAACATGCCGGGGGGATAGTCCCACAGCCGGAAATACTCGCTGTTGGCCCCTTCCAGCCGCAGGTCGCGGTCCAGCATCAGCACGCCGTTGGGCATGGCGTCAATGGCGGCCTGCAGCAATTGTCCCTGATGCGGCACCTCGGCATTGGCAGCCTCGGGGCGCATCTGGGTCAGCATCTCCATCACCGCAGGCGCGCCGCCCCAGTCCACCGGCTCCAGCAACTGGTCGAACCATTGGATGCTGGTGTCGGCGCGGTGGCGCTTGATGCGGCGGGCCAGCGGCTGGGTCGGACCCTGCAGGCAACGGGCATAGGCGTTGCGCTCCGCCAGATGGGCGTCTTCCGGGACCAGCGTCATGACGTCGGGCAGGGCCATCACCTGTTCCGCCGACTCGTAGCCCAGCAATCGGGCCAGCGTGCCGCTGCAATGGAGGATCACGCCGTCGCGATGGACGATCAGGCCCGGCATCGCGGCGACCAGCTGGTCATGGTAGAGCCGCGCCCGGTCCAGCGAGTGCGCCACCGATTCCTCCGGCGAATAGGACGACAGCGGGGGCAGGGATCGCAGCAGATCGGTCTTGTCGTGCATGGGAAGGATCCCGAAGATGTCGTCCACAGGGCTTCTGCCGCTTACCAGGCAGGATCAGGGGGAGGCAGGATCAGGGAGCATCCAGCGGCAGCCGCAGGACGACGCTGGTTCCGCGGCCGACCTCGCTGTCGATGTCGATCTCGCCGCCGAGCTTGCCGGTGACCAGGTTGAACACGGCGTAGAGCCCCAGCCCCATGCTGCCGGCACCGCGGCGGGTGGTGGTGAAGGGCTGGAACAGCCGCGGCCGGATGTCGGCCGGGATGCCGCGGCCGTTGTCGGACATGCGCAGTTCCACCCGGTCCTCTCCCAGCATCCGCACCGAAACCGTCACTTTGCCGCCGGGGCGGCGGGCGGATGCCGCATCCTCCTGCATCCCGTCCTCGGCATCGGCGCCGATGGCGGCGACCGCCGGCACCTGCTCGAAGGCATGGGCGAAGGCGTTGGTCAGCAGGGCCAGCAGCACCTCGGTCAGCGCGCCGGGATAGGTGTCCAGCGCCAGCCCGTCCGGGCAGTCCAGAGCCAGCTGGTGCCCCGCCGCCGCCGGCTGCACCTGCACCGCCAGCACGATGTCGGACAGGTAGTCGCGCAGGCCGACGCGGCTGCGCGGCGAGCTGGCCTTGCCCTCAGTCACCAGCTTCAGGCTCTGGATCAGGGCGGCGGCGCGTTCGATGTTGGCGACCAGCAGGGTGGAGACCTCGCTGGCGGTGCCGACATAGTCCTGGAAGTCGCTCTTGCGCAGCTGGCCGCCCTTGAACGTCATGATGATCGATTCCGACGCCGTCTGCAGGTGGGTGGCGGCGGTTAGCGCGATGCCGACGGGCGTGTTGATCTCGTGTGCGACCGCGGCGATCAGCTGGGCGATCACCGCCATCTTCTCCGCCCGGATCAGGTCGGACTGCATGCGCTCCAGGTCGGCCAGGGCCTGTTCGGCCGAATCCTTGGCGCTGCGCAGCGCCTCCGCCTGTACCTTGCGTTCGGTGATGTCGTAGAGCCAGACGATGAAGACCGGCTGGTTCTCGTAAGTGGTGCGGTCGACGGACATCGCCATCCACACCGTCCGCCCGTCCTCGCGCACATAATGGATTTCGTCCGCAGCGGGCACGGCCCCGGGCGCCCGGTCCGGCAGCCTTTCCCGAACATGGCGGAACAGGGTGGGGGAGCAGCGCTGGTGCATCGCCTCCGCCGGCACGCCGAACAGGTCGGTGCAGCGCTGGTTGCAGTAGAGCAGTTCGCCGGTCTCGGTGATGATCGACACGCCGATGGGGCTGCCGTCCAGCACCCGGCGCAGGCGGGCGGCCTGTGCGCGCGATGCCGCCTCCGCCGTCCTGGTCTCCTGCAGCGCGTCGCGCAGCCGCCGCACGGCGCGGCAGGCCTCCAGCGTCTTGTGGATGGTGGCTTCCAGGTCGCTGAAATCGATGGGCTTGATAATAAAGTCGAAGGCGCCGCGGTTCATCGCCGCCCGGACGTTGCCCAGGTCGCCATAGGCCGAGACCATCACCGCGCGGATGTCGGCGTTCACCTGCGGCAGATGGTCGAGCAGCGTCAGCCCGTCCATTCCCGGCATGTTGATGTCGCTCAGCACCATATCGATGTCGGGCTGGGCGCGCAGGGTTTCCAGCGCTTCCTGCCCGTCATGGGCGAACAGGAACTCCAGTTCACCGGCGCGGACGGCGCGACGGAAACGCTGCATGATCAGCGTTTCGACGTCCCTCTCGTCGTCGACAACCAGAATCTTTCCCATCCCGCCTTCCTACCGCCAACCCGCCCGACCCGTGCCGCAACCGGATCCGGGCGCCCCACCATAAGCGCGGATCGCCCGGACGGGAAGCACCGTGGCGTACGGTGCCCCATCGGTTGTATGGCACTGTGGCCGCAACCCGGGATCAGGCTGCATGACGGGAATCCCCCAATCGATTATCGCGCGGTCGGCGGGCAGGATAACACGGGATTGCAATGCGGCGAGATGGTTGTGATTGAGACATTGCCGGTCAGCCGGCGGCTCCTTGCGGCGCCTCCGCTTTCGCAAGCGGCAAGGTGAACCAGAAGGCGGCTCCCTTGCCCGATTCGGCGTCCAGCCCGGCGGGGGCGTCCTCCACCCCGATCCGGCCGCCCAGATGCTCGACGATTCGCTTGGCGATGGCGAGGCCCAGGCCGGTGCCGGCCGGCTTGCCCGTCAGCATGTCGCCAGCCTGACGGAATCGCTCGAACACGATGTTGCGGTCATTCCGCGCCACGCCGGGGCCGCTGTCGATGACCGTGATTCGCAACGTGTCCCCGTCCAGCTTCGCCTCCAGCCGGGTCCGGCCGCCGACGGGCGTGAATTTCGCTGCGTTGGACAACAGGTTCACCACCACCTGGATCACCCGGTCCTCGTCGCCGCGCACCGGCGGCAGGTTGCCGGGGATGTCCACCGACAGGACGATGCCGCGCTCCAGGAACAGCGCCTCCGTCGCCGCGACCGCCTGGGTCAGCAGAAGGGCCGGATCGATCGCCTCGATCCGCCAGTCGAGCGCGCCGGCCTCGATCTTCGCCATGTCGAGCACCTGGTTGATCAGGCGGGTCAGCCGCTCGCTCTCCTTGATGATGACGGCCAGGAACTCCTGCCGCTGTTCGGTTTCCAGGTCCGGGTCGTCGTGCAGGATCTCGCTGAGGGCGCGAATCGACGTCAGCGGCGTGCGCAACTCGTGCGTCACCGTGGACAGGAAATCGTCCTTCAGCCGGTCCAGTTCGGTCAGCCGGTCGTTGGCGGCGCGGAGCGCGTCGGTGGCGCGCTCCAGCTCCGCGGTCTTCAGCTCCAGCTGGCGGCTGTGGGCGATGACGTCGCTGGTCTCGTCCAGCATGCGCAGAAGCTCCGCCGCCTCCACCGCCCCTGCGGAGACGGAGGAGGCGAGCGCCACCCGTGCCGAAGCCCCGCCGATGGCGCCGGCCAGCAGCCGTTCGGCCAGCCGCAGCCGCTCCGGCCCCGCGGGCTCGTCCGGATCGGCGCCGGCGAATGCCTGCTCGGCGCGCTGCGGCCCGAGGAAGCGGGCGACCACGCGGGCAAGGTCGCCGACGCTGGCGGCGTTGCGCCAGTCCGCCGGGGAGGTCGGCGATATGGCGGCGGCGGCCTGATCGAACACGTCGACGAAGGCGGCGGCCTGTGCCCGCTCGGCCGCGTTCGGCCGGTCGAACAGCGACAGCCCGACATAGGCGCCGATGTTGGCGAGCGCGCTCCAGAACAAAGCATGGGCCAGCGGGTCCCAGCCCTCCAGCCCGAACAGCGCATAGGGCCGCAGCGCCGTGATGCTCCACGGTCCGTCGGCGATGAAGCTGGCGGGCAGCCAGCCAGACCGGGCGAAGCTGGGCAGCAGAAGCGTGTAGGCCCAGACCAGCGCGCCGGCCGCAACCCCGGCGATGGCGCCGCGCCGGGTCGCCCCGCGCCAGTAGAGCCCGCCGATCAGGGACGGGGCGAACTGCGCCACCGCCGCGAAGGAGATCAGCCCGATCGACACCAGCGCATAGGCCGATCCCGCCAGCCTGTAGTAGCCGTATCCGAACATCAGGATCGCGACGATGGCGGCCCGCCGGACCATCAGCAGCAGCGGTGCCGGATCCGCAGAGCGCGCCAGCGCCGCCGGCCGGAAGCGCAGCAGCACCGGGACCACGAGGTCGTTGCACAGCATGGTGGAGAGCGCGACCGTCTCGACCACGATCATCCCGGCCGCCGCCGACAATCCGCCGAGGAAGGCCAGCAGGGCCAGCCACTCCGCCCCGCCATGCAGGGGCAGGGCGACCACGAACAGGTCGGGGTCCACCCGTCCGCCGAAGGTCAGCAGGCCCGACAGCGCCACCGGCAGGACGAACAGGTTGATCAGCAGAAGATAGAGCGGGAACAACCAGACGGCGCGGTCCAATTGGCGTTCGTCCACCGATTCGATGACCATCACCTGGAACTGGCGCGGCAGGCACAGCATCGCCGCCGCCGACAGGATGGTGGTGGTCACCCACACGCCGGAGGCGGCTCCCTCCAACGCAATGTCGCCGCCGAACAGCCGGGCGAGGTCGGGGCGGGCGCCGGCGGCGGCGAACAGGTTGTCCAACCCGCCGTGCAAGCCCCAGACGACGAAAATCCCCACCGCGAGGAAGGCGACCAGCTTCACCAGCGACTCCAGCGCGATTGCCGCGACCATGCCGGGGTGATGCTCCGCCGCGTCGATCTGGCGGGCGCCGAAGACGATGGCGAACAGCGCCATCACCGCGGCGATCAGGAATCCCTGGTCCAGGATGGGGGCCGGGGCCGTCTGCAGTCCACCGCCGGTCAGCGCGTCGAAGCTGACGGCGACCGCCTTCAGTTGCAGGGCGATGTAGGGGGTGACGCCGACGGTGGCGGTCAGCGCCACGAGTCCGCCCAGCAAAGGGCTGTGGCCGTAGCGCCTGGACAGGAAATCGGCGATGGAGGTGATGCGCTGCGCCTTGGCGATGCGCAGGATCTTGCGCAGCAGCAGCGGGGCCAGCAGCATCAGCAGGGTGGGGCCGAGATAGACCGGCAGGAATCCGATCCCCAGCGTCGCCGCCCGCCCGACCGAGCCGTAGAAGGTCCAGGTCGTGCAATAGACCGCCAGCGACAGGGCGAAGACGGTGGGCGAGGCGATGACGCTGCGCCCCGCCGCTTCCCGCCGGTCGGCCCAATGGGCGATGGCGAACAGGGCGGACAGGTAGGCCAGCGCCGCGACCAGGACAGTGCCCCAATCGAGCCCGACGCCCATGCGGCCCTCCTACCGCGACCGGCCGGCGAGCGCCGCCAGCAGGATTACCACCGCCCAGACGCCGAAGACACCGGCATAGAGGGCCGGCACCCCAAGAACCGTGCCCTCCACCCCGAACAGGCCGAGCAACGGCGGGCTGAACAGCACGGTGGCCAGCAGGAACAGGCCGGCCATGCGCTCGCGGTGGCGGGGGGCGGGTTGTTCGTCGCGGGCCGGCGCGGTCAAAAGGCGCGTTCCCGGGCGGCGAGTTCGACCAGGATGTTGGCGCCGCGGATGGCGTCGTCCAGCGTCCGCACGTCTCGTTCGCGCAGCATCTCGATCATCCGCAGGAAGACCGCGGCGGTGACCAGGCTGTCGCCCAGGGCGGTGTGGCGGTCGACCACCTCGATGCCCAGCCGCTCGGCGATGCCGTCCAGCGTGTGGTCGCCGTCATTGCCCAGCAGCATGCGCGACAGCAGCATGGTGTCGAGCACCGGGCAATCGAAAGCCACCCCCGCCGCCCGTTCCTTCATCTTCAGGAATTTCAGGTCAAAGGCGGCGTTGTGCGCCACCATCACCGCGCCGGAGACGAAGCCGCGGAACTGCGGCAGTACGGCGTCGATGGTCGGCTTGCCGGCCACCATGCCGTCGGTGATGCCGTGGAAGGGCACCGACTCCGGCGGGATCGGCCGCTTCGGGTCGACCAGCGTGTTGAAGGTCTCCCCCGTCAGGATGCGCCCGCCGACGACGCGGACCGCGGCGATCTGGATGATCTCGTCCCCGGTGCTGGGCGACAGGCCGGTGGTCTCGGTGTCGAACACCACGTAATGCAGCCGGTCGAGCGGCGTGCGGCCAAGCTCGCTGGTCGCCAGCGGCTGGTGCAGCAGCCCGAAGTCGAAGAATTCCGGCCGGGCGCCGGCCCGCGGGCGCGGCTGGGCCGAGCGCGGCGACTGCGCCGGAGGCAGCGGCACGCGCAGCCGTGCCCGTGTTGCGGTCCCGTTGGCGGTCGGCAGCGGCTCGCTCCAGGCGGTGCTGCGGTGGTGCTGCAGCACGTCGCCGGCGCTGAGCCCCCCCAGCCCGTCCGGCAGGGTCTGGTCCAGCCAATTGTCTAGCATGGCGCTGGGTACCGCCGGCCCCTCCCACACCAGATCCAGATAGACCCAGCGGTCGCCGTCCTGCGGCCCGGCGGCCTCCAGGTCGAAGGCGGTGGCGCCGGTCAGGCCGTGCACCTTCTCGATCAGATAGGCGAACAGCAGGACCAGCCCGTGGCTGTCGCCATGCACCCATTGCGGCAGGCCGGTCAGCGTGACCGTGGTGGGGGATGCGGTCCCGACCCGATGGGCCACGAGGTTGATCAGGTTGTTGGAATGGATGTCGCTCATCGGCCAGCTGCCGGTGACGACGTTGCGGTAGGCGGCGGTCACCTGCTCCAGCCGGCGGGACAGGCTGTCGCAGGAGTCCAGCATCGAGCTTTCGAAAGCCGCACGGTCGCTGGGGCCGAGGTCCGGCGCGTCGTACAGGGTCTCCACCGCGGCGCGCAGGTTGGCGATCGGCGCGCGGAATCCCTCCGTCGCCTCGCGCAGCAGGGCATCGCGCTGGCCCAGCGCCGCCAGTTCGCTGGTGGCGTCGGACAGGGTCAGCACATAGCCGGTGATGGTGGGAGGCCCGTCCGATCCCGGTTCCGGGTCCTGCAGGATGGCGCTCATGCGGCCTTCCAGCAGGATGCGGCCGTCCGTGGTGGCGCCGACGAACTGGGCGGTGGTGCCGTGCTCGTGATTGACGTGGCGGCCCTCGCGCACGCGCAAGGTCAGCCGTTCCAGCGTGTGGGTCAGCGGCTCCGCCACCACGAAATGCAGCATCGAGCGGCCGAGTCCCAGCTCCCCCGTCAGGTGCAGGATGTCGAGGGCGGTCTGGTTGTAGAGCAGGATCTGGTGCCGGGTGTTGCAGACCAGGACGCCTTCATGCAGGTCGCGCAGCACGGCGGCAAGCTGGGTCTTCTGCTCCTCCGCCTTGGCTGTCGACTCGGCCACCGTGCGGGCGATGTCGCGGCGGACCTGGGCCAGCTTGTCCGACAGGTCGTTGACCGCGCGGGCGATCGGCTGCAGGTCGCCGTAGCGCGCCAGCGGCACCCGGCCGCCGACCGCGCCCTCCGCATTCCCGTGGGCGATCAGCCCGGCCTCCCGCCCCAGCGTTTCGGCGGCGCGCAGCAGGTAGCGGTCGACCGCCAGCCACAGCCCCCACACCGCTGCCGCGCAGGCCACCGTCATCACCACGGCATAGGTCAGCAACGGATCCGCGGCATCCGACCCGCGCACCGCCATCGCCAGCCCGACCGACAACGCCACCAGCCCCAGCCCGGCGGCGCGGAAGGCCAGCGGGACGATCCGCCGGGGCTGGGGGGCAGGGGTGGTCACGGACCCGGTCACGGCGCCGGCTCCACGCTGCCGGCCGCCGGCAGGCCGAGATGGCGGCGGACGGTGGTCAGCAGGTCGCGGGTTGAGAAGGGTTTGGTGACGTAGTCGGTGGCGCCCAGCGCCAGCCCCTTCTGCCGTTCGACGTCGCGGCTGCGCGCCGTCAGCATGATGATGGGCAGGGATTTCCAGGCCGGGTTGGTCCGCAGGGTCTGGCAGACGTCGAAGCCGTCGCGCTTCGGCATCATGGCGTCGAGCAGGATCAGGTCGGGGGTGAAGCTCTCCACCGAGCGCAGCGCCTCGTCCCCGTCACGGGCGATGCGCACGTCGAACCCGGCGCGCTGCATGAGGACCTGGAGCGACAGGACGATGCTGGGTTCGTCGTCGACGACCAGGATGGTCGGCTTCATGGCGGGGAGTCCTCCGGTGCGCCGGTCTGCTGCCGGCTTCCCAAATTTGTGGCCGGGGCAATGCATTCGTGCCCTGGAATGTCCATGGTACGAGCAAAGACAAGCGGCGATCAAGCGGCACTCCCAGCTCCCCCGACCAAAGAATGGGGTGGCCCAGGCAAGAAAAAGCCCGGCCGCGACCAATTGTCGCCGCCGGGCCAACGCTTGTATGACAGGTTGTCGCAGGTAGTGGGACCGTTGCGTGGCCTCCGCCGGTCGGGCGGGGAATCAGCGCGCGGTCACCACGACCGGGTTGAGTGCCATCTTCGCTTTCAACTGCTCCGCCTCCCGCTTGGCCGCGGCCTGATCGGCGAATCCGCCGACGCGCACCGCCCGCCAGGAGCGATTGGAGCTGTCGGTCCAATCCACCGTATAGGCCTGGAAACCGCCGCCCTGCAGCCGCTGCGCCAGCGCATCGGCATTCGCCGTCACCGAGAAGGTGCCGACCTGCACGGTATAGCGCCCGGCCGGCATCGAGGCCGGCGGGGTGGCGGCCTTGGCCGGGGGCTTCGCCTCGCCATTGGCGGAAGGGGGCGCCGATGCCGTGGCCGGGGGAGCAGGCGGGGCGGCCGGAGTCGCGGCGGGGGCGGCGCTGGCCGGCGGGCGCTTGGCGGCCTCCTTCGGCGGGGCCAGCATCGCCTGGAGGGAGCCGGTGTCGGCAGGCTCGCCAGCGGCCGGATGCTCCGGCTTGGCTGCGTCAGGCTTGGCGGTATCGGGCTTTGGGGCTTCCGGCTTCTGGGCGGCCGGCGGCGGTGCGCTCTCGGCCGGGGCCGTGGCGCGCGGTTTCGGCGCGGCGGCGGGTGCCGTGGCCGGAACGGGCGGCGGTTCCGGCACCTTCAGCACCGGCGGGGGGCTGGCGGGCAGGGCGGCAACCGGCGGCGGCGGTGCGGAGGACGCAGCCGGCGGTGTCGCCGGAGCCGTCTGGTTGGGGGGCGTCTGTGCCGGCGGCGTGACGGCCGCGGCAGGGGTGCCGTTGGTCGACGGTGCCGCACCGGACGGGGCCTGGTTTTGCGGCGCGCGGGTGATGGCCGGGGCCGGCACCATGGGCGCGGAGGTGTTGGCCGCCGTCGTCACCGGCTCCGGATCGCCCGATCCGAGATAGACGACGCCGACGGCGATTCCGCCCGCCGCCAGCAGGGCAAGCGCGATCTTGCCCAGCGGCAGGCTGCGGCTTGCCGGCTCTTCCTCGTCGTCGTCGACCTCGTCCTGCTGATCGGCGTGCAGATCCTCGTTCAAGGCACGAAGCAGCTTGGCGATGTCCTCGTTCTCCGGCGGCGGAGTGTCGGAAGGTTTGCCGTTTGCTTTCATCTCGTCCTTGAACGTCGGTGTCGACAGGGTGGGAGCCTGCCGGGGCGGTGGCTTGAGCGTCACGGTCGACCTGCGCTTGCCCGTCATGGCGGGCCGGCTGGAAACAACGAGGGGCCTTCCGGCGGCCGGTCCGCGGAACACGGACCGGCTGCGGAAAGCCCCTTCTCTTTATCGTATTTTGCCGCCCCATCAAACCGCCAAGCGGTCGCGCCCGGCGGCCGGGCGATGCAAAGAAGGGGCTGCCGTCCCGGGGTGCCGGTCAGCCCTGATGCGGCTTGGCCGGGTCGGCCGTGTGCGGCTGGGTTGCCGTGGGATGGGTCGGGGAGACGGTCGAGGACGCGGCCGGGGCCACCGGAGCCTGCGTGACCGGCTGGGCGGCCGGCTGGGCAGGCGCCGGGTTGATCGCGGCGGGCGGGGCCTGGGCGGGAGCCGCCTGAGCCTCGTTCTCCTCGTCCTTCAGGCCGGACTTGAAGGCCTTTACGCCCTTGGCGATGTCGCCCATCACGTTGGGCAGCTTGCCGGCGCCGAACAGGAGAAGCACGATGACCAGAACGATCAACCAGTGCCAGATGCTGAAACTGCCCATCGATCAATACCTCTGCAAATCGGTCGAAGCGGACGACGTCGCGGTCGCCACCAATGTGAGTGCCCCTTCCGCGCCGCACAAGAGGCGAGCGCCGAAGGAACCTGATAAAGGCGGCGCCCTCAGGCGGCCGGCCCGCTTTCCGCCGGTTCCTCCGGCAGCTGGTGGCGCATGATCAGCGGCGCCTGGAAGGCGCTGAAGACCAGGGTCAGCGGCATGATGCCGAACACCTTGAAGTTCACCCACATGTCGGTGGAGAAGTTCCGCCACACCACCTCGTTCAGCACCGCCAGGACCAGGAAGAACCAGGCCCAGCGGATGCCCAGCGTGCGCCACCCCTCGTCCGACAGGTTCAGCACGGTGCCCAGCAGCCGCTTCATCACGTTGCGCCGCATCGCATGGGCGACGAACAGCACCGCGGCGAACAGCAGGTTGACCAGCGTCGGCTTGATCTTGATGAACAGATCGTCCTGCAGCCACAGGGTCAGGCCGCCGAACAGCAGCACGAATCCGGCGCCGACCACCGGCATGATCGGGATGCGGCGTTCCAGCCGCCACGACACCGCGACCGCGATGCTGATGGCGACCATGAAGACCGCGGTGCCGGTCATGATGCCGGCCTGGGAATTGGCGACGAAGAAGGCGGCCAGCGGACCGGCCTCGATCGCCAAGCGTGCGAACTGGTTCATTCCCCTGACATAGCCCGAACCGGCCGCCCGTGAAAGGGGCGAATGGTGGCGGGCGGGGCATTCGGATGGATGATGCCGGCCGTTCAGAACTGCGCCGACAGCCGGAGCGAGCCGTAATTGGTCAGCGACTTCTGTCCGCGGAACTCCGGCGTCTGCAGGGTCTGGGCATAGGTCAGGCCATAGCGGCCGTAGCGCAGCGTCAGCCCGGCCTGCACGCTGCCGACGAAGGGATGCTTGTCGACGGACCGGCTTTCCCGGAAGGTGTTGCCGTCCAGGAAGATGTTGCGCGCAACCGCCCGTCCCTCCGCGCTGGCGTAGACATACCAGGAAAAGCGCCCCGGCCGCTCCGAATAGGGGGAATCCTGGTATGGGATGCTGGAGGTGGGACGGGTCACCAGGGCGCCGACCGGCGGCGGCATGTTGCCGCCCAGCCGGACCGTGCTCCCCACCGCGGCGAAGGTCAGCACATTGCCCACGCTGCCGGCGACATGGGGGCTGAAATCCCACTCCAGCGGCCCCAGCGTGTTCGGCTTCTCGCCGCGCCAGACATGCTCGTAGCTCAGCACCACGCCGGGCTCGTCGCGCAGCTGGTAGTTCCAGCCCTCCGGGTAGGTGGCGCCGCCGACGATCTTGTGGACCGTCTTCTGCGTCTGCTCGGCCAGCGAGGACGGTCCGACCATGCCGAGGTCGAGGTCGATGCGGTCCACCGCCGTCGGCGCCTCGTTCAGCACCGAAATCCGGCCATAGAGCCAGCCGGCATAGGGCCGGTCGGTGGGGTCCGGATTGCGGGCCTTGAGGTTGCTCGGCGTGTAGATGTTCTGGCCGAAGGCGAAGCCGTAGCGCCGCACCCCGCCCGGTTCGATCCAGGGCACGAGGTTCGCCAGCCAGTCGATGCTGCCGTAGGTCGGCCGCGCGCCGGAGAAGTAATAGAACTGGAAACCGTTCGAGTAGTAGCGGTCGGTCCCGCCGCCGAACAGGTCGTTGTCGATCCAGAAGCCGATGGCGGGACCGGAAGCCGCGGGCGCATCGACCGGCGGCGGGGTGGTTTCCTGTGCGCTTGTCCCCGTCGCGGTCAGCAGCAGGGTCGCAAATGCTGCGGCCAAGGTGGGGCCGCTCTTCGTCGCCATTCCGGCACGCTCCATCCGTTTCGCAGGGTAACGGATGGAGGGGGAGTGTGTTGCGCTGCGGTGCGGCTTCTTTTGGGGGTAGAAGCGCCAGCTGGCGAATGCCCCCACCTGTCCTCCCCCGCTGGGCGGGGGAGGGACTGCCGCCACTCTCCCGCATCAGCACCAGTCCCCTCCCCCGCCCAGCGGGGGAGGGTTAGGGTGGGGGCATCGAAGCCGACACCAACACCCTCACACCCGCGCCCGCAGCCCCTCCACCGCTTCCTCCAGCGTCATGTCGATGCGCTTGATTCCATGCAGCGCCAGGAAGCGCGCTTCGTTCTTCGACAGTTCGCCGGGGATCACCGCCCAGTGGCTGTCGGAAGAGCGCTTGGCGATCTGGCGGGCGAAGGTACGCTGGATCTCGTGGTCGAAGCGGCAGCCCAGGAACAGGAAATGACGGCCGGCGCGGCGGTCCTTCACGACGGCGGGGATCGGGGTCTGGATATCGATCTCCGTCAGGATCTCGACATAATCGCTGTCGGAGATCAGGTAGTTGCCGGCCGGCGTCACCGCGCCCGACGGCTTGTACAGCACGGTGTCCCAGCCCTCCGCCGCCTCCGCCGTCGTCTCGGCGCCGTCGGGGGCGTAGTAGCGCACCCATTCGCCGGTCGATTGCGGGTGCGACACGCCCTGGATCTGGCCCCATGTCCGGTCGGTGGCGGCACTCAGCAGGCTGTCCAGCACGTTGTCGTACCAGACGTCGACCAGCAGGGGCGGGGCCGGGATCGCGGCCAGAAGGGCATGCACCGGGGTCGCCGGCACCGTCTGGCGGAAAATCTCGTTGAGGATGGCCTCCAGCGTCTTGCGGTGCTTGCGCGTCTCGATGAACTGGGCGACGGCGGTCAGGTTGGAGCGGATGCGGCCGGGGGCGGCGACCTTGGCGTTCAGGCGCTGCACCAGCTCCGCCGAATTGCGCGGAATCGGGCATAGGTCGGGCGGCAGCAGGGCGAAGGCGCCGGGGCCGAGATAGGGCACCACCTGCCTCGCCGCCAGCGCCGCGGCGATGTCGGCCAGCGCCGCCGCTGCGTCCGGCACCGTGACGGACTCGGAATCGGTTGCCAGCGTGGTGTCGGTCATGGAAGGCTTCTCCCTGATTTTCTAGAGCCTGATTTTCTAGAGATAGATCGCGGCGCCGGCGCCGGTGTTGATGCTGGCGTCCTTCAGCGTTTCCACGATGAAAGCGACCTGATCCCGGGTGATCTTGCGGTGCAGCGGCAGGGCCAGCACGCGGTCGGCCGTCTTGGTGCAGACCGGGCAGGCGCCCCGCCCGGCGCGCTGTTCGCCCAACGCCTCGATGTAATATTGCTGGGTGTGCAGCGGCTGGCCGTAGTCGCTGGCGTCGATGTCGTGGGTATCCAGATCCTCGATGATCGACCGGCGGCCGGATGCGGTGAAGCGGGTGCCGAGATGGACGCAATAGACCATCGGATTGACCACCTCGGCCCCCGGCCCGCGATAGGGCGGCTTGATCCCCTCGAAGCTCGCCATCGCCGCGTCGTAATAGGCGATGACCAGATTGCGGCGGGTCAGGATCTCCGGCAGACGTTTCAACTGGACCAGGGCCAGCGCGGCGTTCAGGTCGCTCATCCCCGCCTGCCAGGGCAGGGTGCGGGTGATGACCACAGTGTTGCGGTGTTCCGTCTCGCGCCGGCGCATGTAGCGCAGCCGGTGGGCGAGGTCGCGGTCGTCGGTGACGATCATGCCGCCTTGCCCGGCCAGCAGGATGCCGGGTTCGGAAAAGTCGAAGACCGCTGCGTCGCCGAAGGTGCCGACCATCTGGCCCTTGTAGGTGGAGCCGATGGCCTCGGTCGAATCCTCCAGCAGGATCAGGCCCTTGGATTCCGCCAGCGCGCGCAGCTCGTCCCAATGGGCGGGGTGGCCGTTGACGTTGGCGGCCAGGATCGCCTTGGTCTTCTCCGTGACCAGCGCCGCCGCCTTTTCCGGGTTGATGGTGTGCTGCCAATAGTCGATGTCGACCAGCACCGGCGTGGCACCGGACAGCGCCACCGCATGCTGGACCTGATGCCAGCCGAAGGGGCTGCACAGCACCTCGTCCCCCTCGCCGATGCCATAGCCCTTCAGCATCAGCAGCGTCGCCATGGTGCCGCTGGACACCGCAACCGCATGGTCGCGGCCGACATAGGCGGCGAAGGCATCCTCGAACGCCCGCACCATCCGCCCGTCGCTCAAGTCCCCGGAGGACAGCAGGCGGCCGAGCATCTCGACCTCCGCACCGGAGATGTCGGGGTCGGTCAGCGGGATGTAATCGTCAACCTCGTCGTCATCGGCGGGGGAGGGATGTGGAAGGGCTGCGGCGGCCTCGCTCATTCACTCGTCCTCGTCCCGTTGGGCGATCACGACGCCGGTGGCAAGCTCCGGCTTGTCGGTGATGAGCCAGCAGTGGTTGTTGCCGTCCACCAGATGCAGGTCGAAGCCCGCCTCCTCCCGGAAGGGATCCTCCGCCATCACCGCGGCCATGGCGCCGGTGACGGTCTTCAGGTCCGGGTTGGCTTCGCGCACGCCGCGGACCACGGCGTCGAGCGTGCCGCCCCTGGCGAACAGCCGGCCGGCCAGCGTGGCGATGCTGTCGATGCGCTCGGGAGACAGGGCCATGGGGGTCACTCCGTTCCGCGTTTCTTGGCGTCTACGGTGATCGGCAGGCGGGTGTCCGCCGGCATCTCCGGCAGGTCGAGCGTCCAGCCGTTGGCGACCTTGATCCAGCCGCCCCACAGGCCCGGCTTCTCCATCTCTACGATGGGTTCCTCCAGGTCCTTCTTGGCGACGTAGATCGTGTATTGTTGGGACGCCTTGCGGATCATCACCTTCATCGCGGACACTCCATCCTGTTGTTATGATTGTGTTTTTCCGTCAGGCGGCGACCAGCCGGGCATGCAGGGCCGGCAGTTCCGACAGGACGGCGTCCACCTCCGCCGCGGTGGTGTAGCGGCTCAGCGAAAAGCGCAGGCTGGCGGCGGCCTGGGCGCCGCTCAGCCCCATGGCGGTCAGCACATGGCTCGGCTCGTTGCCGCCGGAGGAACAGGCGGCGCCCATCGACACGGCGATGCCGGCGCGGTCGAGCCGCATCAGCAGTTCTTCCGCATCCAGCGGATGGCCGCGGCCGTCGGCGAAGCGGATGTTGCTGGTGTTGGGCAGCCGGGCGGTCCCGGCCCCATTCACCACCGCACCCGGCCAGCGGGCGAGGATGCCCTGTTCCAGCCGGTCGCGCAGGGAGGCGATCAGGTCGGCTTCGTCGAGCCAGAGGGACGCCAGCGAGGCGGCGGCGCCGAAGCCGACGATGCCCGGCACATTCTCGGTCCCGCCACGGCGGCGGCGTTCCTGATGGCCGTGGATCAGCGCGTGGAAGGGCGCGCCCTTGCGGACATAGAGCGCGCCGACGCCCTTTGGCCCGTGCATCTTGTGGGCGGACAGCGTCAGGTAGTCGGCGATGCCGCAATCGACCGGCACCCGGCCCGCCGCCTGCACCGCGTCGCTGTGGAACAGCGCGCCATGGGCGTGGGCGATCGCGGAGGCACCTTCCACCGGCATCAGCACGCCGGTCTCGTTGTTGGCCCACATCATGGAGACCAGCGCCGTCGCCTCCGTCACCGCGGCGGCGAGATCGACCAGGGAGGGCAGGCCGTCGCGGTTCACCGGCAGGACGGTGACGCGCCAGCCGCGCTGGCGCAGATCGTCGAACAGGGCGAGCGTCGCCGGGTGCTCCACCGCCGTGGTGACGATGTGGCCGCGGCGGTGGTCGGTCTCCTCGATGACGCGGAGCGCGCCGAGAATGGCGGCGTGCGTCGCCTCGGTGGCACTGCCGGTCATCACCAGATCGGTGGGCTTGGCGCCGATCAGAGCCGCGATCTGGGCCTTGGCCTCGCTGATCGCCCGGCGGGCGGCCATGCCTGCGGAATGCGGGCTGGACGGGTTGGCGAACTCGCCGAACAGGTGCGGCATCATCGCGTCGCGCACTTCCGCAGCAAGGGCCGTGGTGGCGTTGTTGTCGAGGTAGATGGTCATCACATCACCCCCCATCACATCACTTCCCATCACATCACACCGGGCACGCCGCGCCGCGATCCGTCGGCCGGGACGATCTCCTCCTCCAGGCAGCCGACGACGGTGCCGCCGGGGAACTCCACCAGATAGACCGGCAGGCTGCCTTCCTCGGTGCGGCCGACGCGGACGATCACGCCCGGCGTGCCCTTCGGCGCCAGCAGCGCGCCGTCCGGCACCTGCGGATGGCTGCCGTCGTTGAACAGGTCCTCCTGCACCGTGACCCGCAGGCCCCAGTCGTACAGCGGTTCGCGCGGCGGGATGAAACCGGGCTTGGCGGCGGCTTCGACGTCGGACATCGCGAGGCTCCTTTATCAGGTGGGGACCGGTGGCTATTGCGGGTCGTTGCAGTGGGCGTCGATCACCTCCAGCTCGCGCGCACGCATGCCGACGACGACCCGTTTTTCATAAAAATCAACAGCGTAGATGTAATACATCTGCAGATAGGTCCCGATGGAGATGACGTAGCCGACATCGCCCTCGCGGATCAGGAAGTCGCCGACCGGCCGGCCGGGATAGGTCCCGTCGTTGCGCACGTCGCGCAGGGCCTTGACCTTGAAACCCTGTTCCAGCACCGGCGGGCCGACCAGCTCGTTGGCGTCTTCGGCGCTGCGGGCGCGCTCGCGGCGGCCAAGGGTGGAGGATTGGGCGGCTGTCTCTGTCATCGGGCTGCGCTCCGTCGGTTGAGGGGCCGCTACAGGGGCGGAAGGTCGTTGGCGATGGCGAGCCCCGCGGCGAGACCGGCGGCGCGCTGGCGGGCGATCGCGCGCACCTCCTCCTCCGGGTCGTCGAGCAGGGGGCCGAGTTGCCCGGCGTCGATCCGCCCGGCGACGGCGAGGCGGACCATCCAGTCGGCATCCTGCAGCAGCACATGCAGCTTCGACGCCGACAGCCGTTGCGCCACCACCAGCCGCACCCGCGGGCTGTCGTCCCAGGCGAGGCTGGGCAGCCAGTCCATGGAAAGGCGGCGGGCGACCTCCACCCGCACCTCAGGGTCTTCGTCATGCATCATCGCCGGCAGCATGCCGTCGGGGATCCGCCGCACCACGCGCAGCCGCACCGAACAGTCGGGGTCGCGCATCAGCGGGGCGAGGTCGGCATCCTCCAGCCGGGTGGCGACGGCGATCCGCACCTCGCGGTCGGGATCGTCGCGCAGCTTCAGCAGCAGCCGGCGCGGCAGCCGCCGGGCCAGGACGGAGCGCACCGTCTCGTCCGGGTCGTTCATCAGGCGGGGAAGCTGGAAGATCGGGGCGAAGCGGGCGGCATTCGCCCGAACCTCGAAATAGGGATGGCCGAGATGGTCGGCGGCGAGGTCCGGATTCCATTCGAAGAAGCGCTGGATGCGCTTGGCGTAGCGATCCTCCACGCAGGCCTTCAGCGGCAGGCAGCGGCCGGGCAGCTTGCCGCCCGCGGGGAGGGCGGCGGTCATGACGGTGGTCTCGGGGTCGAGGCGGCGGTCGCGGTGGGTGCAGGCGGTGCAGTCCACCGGTTCGCCGCGCCAATCCAGGGATTCGAAGATGTCGTCGCTCATGCGCCGACCTCCTCACGCTCATGCTGGTCGGCAATGGCGATCAGGCGGGCGGCGCCGAAGCGGTCGTCGGGGTCGAGTTCGCTGACCTTGCCCAGTGCCTCCCGCCCGGCGTCGAGCCGGCCGGTGCGCAGCAGCAGGTAACCGATGGCGACAAGGGCGAACAGGAACAGGCGGGGCGTCGGCTCCAGCCCGCGGAAATCGGCGGTGGCCGGGGAGATGGTGCGCCAGTCGGTGTGGTTGACGCCCAGCGCGGCCATGGCGTGACCGATCATGCGCTCGCCATAGACCAGCGCCCGGTCGAGATTGGCCTTGTAGAAGTGGAACTTGTAATGGCCGAGATCGACGAGGCGATGACCGGGGGCGACCTCCGCCGCGCGGGCGAGATGTGCGAGCGCCGCCTCGCTGTCGGCATAGCTGGCGGCGGCCAGATGCAGGCAGCGTTCCGCCTCGGGCGGGAGATCCCCGCCGTAGTAGCGGCGGGCGAGCCAGTCCTCATCCACCTCGTCCAGCATGGCGCGGCGCTCCTGGGGTTCCCCCTCTCCCCTGAAGAAGAGGGGATCAGTTCGTCATGCCGGGACGCAGCAGTCGGCCGGGCAGACGGCGGCGCATTGCGGGCTGTCGAATTGGCCCTGGCATTCGGTGCACTTGGCCGGGTCGATGACGTAGGTGCCCTTCTTCATGCTGATGGCGATGTTCGGGCACTCGGCCTCGCAGGCGCCGCAGACGGTGCATTCGGCGGACTTGATCTTGTAGGCCATGGCTCTCTCCTTCGGTGATGGGATGGCTGTGGAAGGGGGACGGGGAAAAGGAGGTCAGGCGCGCCGCGCGGTCAGCGCCCCGGTGCGGATCACCGCATCCTGGCCGGCGCGGGACTGGACGGCGCCCTGGCCGAGCCGCTCGGCGTAGTCCTTGAAGTAGGCCAGTGCCGATTCCTCGATGTAGTCGAAGGCGAAGCGGTCGACCGGCTCGATCCCGGCCTCGGCGAGCGACTTGGACGGGCAGCCGCCGATCTTGGCAACGAACACCGCGGTGCAGTCGTTGATGGCGGCCAGCACGCCGTCCAGCGTGTCGACGTCGCCGGAGCCGCCCTCGCAATACTGGTCGACGCGGCGGTGGCCGACGAACTTGGCGCCGTTGGGGCCGACTTCGTAGATCTGGAATTCCTTGGCGTGGCCGAAATGTTCGTTGATGCGCTCGCCGCCCTTGGTGGCGACGGCGATCAGGATCGGGTCGACCGCGGTGCCGACGCTCTCCCGGACGTCGGCCTGTGCCGCCGCCTTGGAGGCGTGGCGGCCGGCGCGCTCGGCCTCGACATGCTCGCGGTAGCTGCGGCGGGCCTCATCGTCATAATCGATGGCGCCCATCGCCTCGATCTTGTCGGCGGTGAACTCCTCGCCGCGGTCCTCGCCCAACAGGCCGACGGCGTCGGCGCGGCACTGGCGGCAGTGGCGCATCAACTTGGCGCCGCCCTCGCAGGCGTCCTGTACCACCTTCAACTCCTGCGCGGTGGGTCCGCGCTGGCCGTTCAGGCCGAAATACGTGCCGTGGGCGGGGTCGGAGATCAGCGGCATGATGTTGTGCAGGAAGGCGCCGCGACTCTTCACCGCCTTGTTCACCTCCAGCAGGTGTTCGTCGTTGACCCCCGGGATCATGACCGAGTTCACCTTCACCAGGATGCCGCGCGAGGTCAGCATCTCCAGCCCCAGCATTTGCTGTTCATGCAGGATCTTGGCGGCGTCCAGCCCGGTCCAGCGCCTGTGCTTGTGGAAGATCCACGGGTAGATCCGCGCGCCGACCTCCGGATCGACCATGTTGATGGTGATGGTGACGTGGTCGATGTTGTATTGCGCGATGGTGTCCACATGCTCGGGCAGCGCCAACCCGTTGGTGGACAGGCACAGCTTCAGGTCCGGCGCCTTCTTCTGCAGCATTTCGAAGGTGGCGAAGGTGTTCTTGCCGGCGGCCGCCAGACTGTCGCCGGGGCCGGCGATGCCGATCACCGACAACTGCGGGATCTCCTGGGCGACGGCGAGGATCTTCTTGAGCGCCTGATCGGGGGTCAGCTTTTCGGAGACCACGCCCGGCCGGCTCTCGTTCGAGCAATCGTATTTGCGGTTGCAGTAGTTGCACTGGATGTTGCAGGCCGGGGCGACCGCGACATGCATGCGGGCGAAATAGTGATGCGCCTCTTCCGAATAGCAGGGGTGGTTCTTCACCTTCTCCCACACCGCCGGGTCCATGTCGGCCGGACCGTCCGACGATCCGCAGGACGACGACGAACAGCCGGACGCCGCCTCGGGTGCTGCCGGCATCACTGCGGGCGGGGCCAGTTCCCCCAGCCCGAAGATGCTGTCGAGCGAAACCACGTTGCTCATCATCCACTCCTTCCCTGCCGTGCCGGACGACACCGTTGGACGAGGTGGAGAAAAGCAAGTTCGGGGCCAGAGGTGGACATGCAGGAGCTACAAGGGCTTGGCGGGATTTGTCGGCATCGCGGACGCTGTCGTCATTGCGACAATGGCGGGGCCGGCAGGGGGCATTGTCAGGGTGCCGACAAACCGGTCAGGCCAGTTCGCCCCGGAAGGCGACGACATGGTCCTGGCCCTCGTCCAGCGCCTCCGCCCCGAAACCGATCAGGCCGCTGCCGACCAGCTTGGTCGAATCGCGGCGCAGCACCAGCGGCGGCGATCCGCCGCTGCGGATGAAGGTGCCGTTGGTGGAATGGTCGGTCAGCAGGAAGCTCTCGCGGGTGAAGTCGATCACCGCATGCTGGCGCGAGGTCTGGCGCGAGGCGATGCGCAGGCCGCTGCTGTCCTCCCGCCCGATGGTGACGCGGGGCAACGCGCGGCTCATCGCGATCTCCTGTCCGCGGTAGGACAGATGCAGCGTCACCATGGCATCGCCGGCCTCAGTCAACATGGAGAAGCCGAGCGTGGTGCTTTCGATCGCGTCGTCGGCATCGTCGGCGCTGCGGACCCGGTGGACGCGGATCGGTGCCGTCTTGCCCTTCATGGCGACGTTGTTCAGCGGCTTGGTCCGATCGCGCAGGTCGGGCGACAGGCCGTCCACCAACGCCTGGGTCACCAGGATTTCGCCCTGCCGTGCGATCTGCTGTACCCGCGCGGCGACGTTGCAGGCGTCGCCGTACAGGTCGCCCACCCCTTCGATCACCGCGCCGTGATGGATGCCGATGCGCAGCCGCAGGCCATGCCGGTCCTGTCCGTCGATCATCGCGCAAGCGGCGCTGACACTGTCGTCGCAGGCCGGAAAGGCGGCCAGCAGCCCATCGCCCAGGCTCTTGACGACCCCGCCGCTGTGCTCCTCGACCAGTTGGCGCAAATGGGCCAGCACCTGCTGCGTCAGCGCCGCGGCGGTGGCGTTGCCGATGCGCTCGTACAACATCGTGCTGTCCGCGATGTCGACGAACATCAGGGCGAGGGGCTTCTCAAGCGAGGGCAAGACGGAAATCCGTTCGATCGGAAAGATGCCATCGAACCGAAGGCGCGGCAGGGTAGCATGAAACCGCGGCGGGGCGCGACGGCAGTGGTCACACCGCGCAGTGTATCGGAGGGGACATCCGTCAGGCGAGCGCCCTAGAACCTCTTGATTTCGATGTTGTACTTGCGGAGCGCGTAGCTGACTTGGCGGGTGGTCATGCCCAGCAGGCGGGCGGCCTTGGCCTGCACCCAGCCGGTGCGTTCCATCGCCCACACCAGGCGGTCGCGCAGGGGGCCCGACTCCGGCTCGTCCAGCGGCAGGTCGGGGGCATCGGCAGGCTGCGGTGCCGGGGCGGAGGGAACCGCGGGGGCGGAAGCTGCCGGCTGGGGAATGGGCAGGGGGGCGATGGCGGTCGGCGGCAGCGGCTTGGACGCGCCGCAGACCGGCGCCGGACCGGCGGAACAGCCCGACGCGCAGGCCGGCCACTGCGTTCCGTTGGGCGCCCCGTTCGCCGGCGCCGGCACGGCCGGCGGCATGCCGGCGTTGGCGGCCGGCTGCGGGCGTCCAAAAGCCGGGTTGGCGCCCGACGGGTTTGTCGGGGTGCCGCTCATCGAAGGGGCCAGCCCGCCGACGGCGGCCCCCATGGTGCGGTACTGGAACAGCACCGAAGAGTTGCAGAGATTCATGCTGCAGGATAGGTCGGGCACCCGGATGGTGCCGTTCCGGCATTGGGTCGCCGCGCGCTCGATGCAGTTTTCCAGCTCGCGCACGTTGCCAGGCCAGGTGCAGCGGTTCAGAACCTCCAGCGCATCACGGTCGATGTCCAGGGTCAGGCCGTTGTCGCGGGCGAACTTGGCGATGAAATGCTTGGCCAGCATGGCGATGTCGCCGCGCCGTTCGCGCAGCGGCGGCAGGTGGATCGTCACCACGTTGATGCGGAAATACAAATCGGCGCGGAACTTGCCGTGGCCGACCGCCTCCTCCAGGTTCAGGTTGGTGGCGCAGATCAGGCGGACGTCGGTCTTGATCGTCTTCGACCCGCCGACCCGCTCGAACTCCTGCTCCTGCAGCACGCGCAGAAGCTTGGCCTGGAAGTTGGAGGAGATGTCGCCGATCTCGTCCAGGAACAGCGTGCCGCCCGAAGCCAGCTCGAACCGGCCCTTGTGGTCCTTCTGGGCGCCGGTGAAGGACCCTTTCTCGTGGCCGAAAAGCTCCGACTCCAGCAGCGATTCGGGCAAGGCGGCGCAGTTGACGCGGATGAAGGGGGCGTCCTTGCGCGGCGACAGGTTGTGGATGGCCCGCGCGATCAGCTCCTTGCCGGTGCCGCTCTCACCGCGGATCAGCACGGTGGACTTGAAGGGCGCCACCCGGTGCACCTGGGCGAGCACATCGACCATGTTGGGGCTGGTGCAGACCACGTCGTTGACCGGCGCCACCACCGGCCGCAGCTCCTTCTGGACGCGGAAGGTCTCGCGCATCATGAAGCGCCGCTCCTCCGCCACCGTGCGGTGCAGGCGCACGGTCTGGCCGATGAGGTTGGCGACCATGGTCAGGAAACGGACGTCGGAGCCGAAATGGCCTTTCGGTCCGTCATCGGAAATGCGGTCGATGGTCAGCACGCCGACGACGGTTCCGGCCGCCTTGATCGGAACCCCGACCAGCGACGCCACCTGTTCGTCCAGGTCGTCGCGCCCGCCGGAGCGGTTGTTGAACAGCGGCTCCTCGGCCAGGTTGGGGACGACGGCCGGCATGCCGGTCTTCAGAATGCGGCCGCTAATGCCCTCGCCTTGGCCATAGTCGATCTCCTGCGCCGTCGAATCCTTCGGCAGTCCAAGCGCCGCGACCAGGCGCAGCGCATTGTCCTCCCCCTGGAGGTAGACGCGGCCACGGTGCATCTGCAGCTGGTAGGACAAGGCGCGCAGCACTTCGCGCAGGGTCTGTTCCAAATCCAGCGACGACCCGAGGATCTTGCTGACCTCGTAGATCGTCAGCAGCTCGAGGCTGGAAGATGACGCGGACTGGGCAGCACTCGGCATGATCGATCCCCTCGCTCGGCTTGGGACCCGGCCACGCGCCGGACGGAATGATCCGGGCATCGCAATGAATCGGGTCCTGGCGTCAGCGCCTTGATCCGTCCCTCCCGAAAACCGCGGCGACCGTTGGTCCGGCCGCGCTGTTCGTGCCCTGTTTTGCTGGTGCCCGGTTCTCGGTGCCCATTCGGCGGACCGGGCTTGGCTGCGGCCCGTTCGCACGCTGCCAGCCGGTGGAAAGTGTCTGTGACTACTCGCCGAAAGGCAAGACCTTTTGCATAGATTCTGTTGCATTGCACAATGGGCTTAGCCATTGGTGGCACGACGCTTTCATGTTAATAACTGACCAGTCAGTTATGAAGAGGGCTGCGCCATGCCCGACCGCCTCCCCCGCCCTGAACCGGAAGCCCCGCCGCGCTGGCGCCGCCGCAAGGATGCCCGCCCTCAGGAGATCGTCGCTGCGGCGATGGACGTCTTCGCCGAACGCGGCTTCGCCGCCGCGAGGCTGGAGGAGGTGGCGGCACGCGCCGGCGTCAGCAAGGGGACGCTCTACCTGTACTTCCCCAGCAAGGACGAGCTATTCAAGGCGGTGATCCGCGCCGCCATCCTGCCCAATTTGGAGCAGGCCGAAGCCATGGCCGCCACCGCTGCAGGACCATGCTTCCCGGTGCTGGAGCGGCTGCTGCGCATGGTGGCGCATCTGGTCGCGACCACGCGTGCGGCCACCATCCCGCGGCTGGTGATCGCGGAGGCCGGCAATTTCCCGGATCTCGCCGCCTTCTACCACCGCGAGGTGATCCGCCGCGGCTTCGGCGTGCTGTCTTCGCTGCTGCTGCGGGGGATCGCGAGCGGGGAGTTCCGTCCGGTGGCCGTCGATCACACCGTCCGCCTGATCGTTGCACCGCTGCTGATGAGCGCGGTCTGGCGCACCTCCTTCGACGGGCTGGACGGCGAACCGCCGCTGGACGTGCCGGCGCTGGTGGAGGCGCACATCGACAGCCTGCGCCGGGTGCTGCTGCGGGATGCGGGGGAGACAACGCCATGAGCGGTATCCTGGCCGGTCTCGTCGATGGACTGGCAGCCTTCGCGCTGGCGCTCGGGATTCCCTTCGGTGCCGACGGGCCGCCGCCGCTCGCCCACGGCTATGCCGAGGGGGAGTTTCTGCGCATCGCCGCCCCCAGTGCCGGAACCCTGGAAAGCCTGTCGGTGGTCCGCGGCGCACAGGTGGCGGCAGGGGCGCCTCTGTTCGCCATCGACCGTTCCACGGCCAATGCGGAGCGCGACCGGCTGGCCGCGGTGCTGGCCCAGGCGCGGGCTCAGCGTGCCGACCTCGCCACCGGCAAGCGGCCGCAGGAGGTGGCTGTGCTGACCGCACAAAAGGCACGGGCGGAAGCGGCCCTGCGCTATTCCTCCGCCGAACTGGCCCGCCAGCAGGAACTGGTCGCCCGCAAAGTCACCTCTCCCGACAAGCTCGATCAGGCGCGCGCCGCCTACGACCGCGACCGCGGCCAGTTGGCGGAGGCCGACGCGCAGTTGGCGGTCGCCGCATTGCCCGCCCGGCCCGAGCAGTTGCGCGCGGCCGACGAGGCGGTGACCCAGGCGGAAGCGGCGCTGTCCCAGGCGGAACGGCGGCTGGCCGATCTCGCGCCTGCCGCTCCGGTCGCGGCCCTGGTGGAGGACACGCTCTACAACCCGGGCGAATGGGTGCCGGCGGGTTCCCCGGTGGTGTCGCTGCTGCCGCCGGAGCGGGTGAAGCTGGTGCTGTTCGTTCCGGAAACCGCCATGGCGGCGGTGGCGCCGGGCACCGTGCTGACGGTGCGCTGCGACGGCTGCCCGCCCGGCCTTTCGGCGCGGGTCACGCGCATCGCCTCCCAGGCGGAATACACCCCGCCGGTGATCTACAGCGTCGGCAGCCGCGAAAAGCTGGTCTTCCGGGTGGAGGCGGTGCCGGGCCAGCCGCTGAATCCGGGGTTGCCGGTCGATGTCTGGCCTGCGGATATCGGGCCTGCGGATGTCGGTCCGGTGGAGAGGCCGCAATGACGGCGGAGGCCCCACCCGCCATCGACGTGCGCGGGCTGGTGAAGCGGTTCGGCTCCAAGACCGTGGTCGACGATGTGTCGATCCGGGTGGAGACCGGGGAGATCTATGGCTTTCTCGGTCCCAACGGGTCGGGCAAGACCACGACGATCCGCCTGTTGTGCGGGCTGCTGACCGCGGACGCGGGGGAGGGGACCTGCCTCGGCCTCGACATCCGGCGGCAGAGTGCGGAGATCAAGCGGCAGGTCGGCTACATGACCCAGAAGTTCAGCTTCTGGGAGGATCTGAGCATCGCCGAGAATCTGGAATTCGTCGCCCGCATGTACGGCCTGCCCGACCGGCGGCGGCGGGTGGCCGAGGCGCTGGACAGGCTTGGGCTGTCCAACCGCCGCACGCAGTTGGCCGGGGAATTGTCGGGCGGCTGGAAGCAGCGCCTCGCGCTGGCCGCCTGCATCCTGCACGAGCCGAAGCTTCTGCTTCTCGACGAGCCGACCGCCGGCGTCGATCCCAAGGCGCGTCGGGAGTTCTGGGACGAGATCCACCGGCTGGCCGGGGAAGGACTGACCGTGCTGGTCAGCACCCACTACATGGACGAGGCGGAACGTTGCCACCGCATCGCCTACATCGCCTACGGCACGATGATGGCCCACGGCACGGTGGAGCAGGTCATCGCCGATTCGGGCCTGCACACCCGTCTGGTCGCGGGCGAAGGCCTGCACCGCATCGCCGAGACGCTGGACGGCGAGCCGGGGGTGGAGATGGTGGCCGTCTTCGGCAGCCGCCTGCATGTCAGCGGGACCGACGCTGTCGCCCTCGATAGGGCGCTCGCCCCCTGGGCCGAACGGCCGGATCTGCGGATCACCGAGACGGACCCGACGTTGGAAGACGTCTTCATCCACCTGATGAACCGCAGCACCGACAACTTTCGCTGAGGAACTTACTCGGTCTGGGCCGAGGTGACGCCGGTGTTCTTGTTCCACTTCAGCGTCAGCTTGGAGATCTGGCACAGGTTCAGCCCGTCCCAAACCGCCGACTCACCGTCGTCATAGACGACCTTCATGTCCCACTTGCAGGTCTTCTCGGCCTTGGCGAAGGCGACCTCGAAGTACTCGCCGTCGTTCAGGACGTCACGGCCGAGGATGTCTTCGTCCCAGCTGTTGTTGTTGTTCTCGGACACATAGACGTGCTTCAGCGGGTAGCCGGTCTTGTTGACGATCGTGAAGTCCTGCTGGCCGGCGAGTGCCGCGCCGTGCATCAGGAACAGCGAGGACGCAACAAGCAGGGCCTTGGCGGCGATGTTCTTCAAGATGATCTCCGTGGGGAAAAGCAAGTTTGTGTCGAAGTTTGGGCATTGCAATCGAAGGACGTCAACAGTTGAGTTAATCCAAAAGTTAAGTACGAGACTAAACGACTGTTTATTGCCGTTGCGGGAAAGAAACTGTCGGTGCTCCTTGATTGCATTCCGGTAATGACCGTTAACAACCATTCATTGTTTGCGATAAAGATCTCCAGCGTGTCCGCCGCACCGTCGGGTTGGAAGTGCCATAGGGCAGTTTGCGGGTTGCAAGAGGCCAATGGTCGCAAGCGTTTGGCGCGTCGGGAACTTTGTCGCGGCGCACACGATATGGTACATGATGAAAACCGGCATCTGACGCCGGGCAAGATCATGACCAAGTTCTGGACCGCTGCCGGTCCCGCCGGGGCGGTCCCAATCCAGGGGAAGGAACAACGCATGTCGGGATTCAAGGACGCGCCGCCGGATGACCGGTCGGAGATGACTCCGGAGCAGGAAAGCGCCATCCGCATCGTCGCCAACAACCTGCACCGCCTGAACGACGCCGTCGTCAAGGCGGTCGAGGCCGGCGTGACGGTGGAGCTGATGCGCACCGCCCGTTATCACAACGAAGTCGGCAACTGGGGCGACCAGCTCACCCCGGTGATTCGTCCCGGCAAGTGAGCGCATCCGGCCGGTTTGGCCGGATCCTCGGCGAAAAGGCCCCATCCGTCCAGCGGGTGGCGGCCTTTTTTCGTATGCCGATAAAATTCCACCGATGACGGAAGAAAGGGTGGCCGGCAGCGGCGGCGGGTACAAACTTCCTGGGCATTCCGCTATCGATGCGAGGCCCAGCCATGCCGTCACGCGACCCCGATCGGCGCGCAGCAGCAAGCCGTGAACCCACAAACTCCCCCGACGCCGCGAATGACGCCACCCCGACGCCCGGCGACCTGAACGCGATGTGGAAGCTGCACCGCCTGGAACAGCCGACCTTCGACGACTTCACCCGCGGCCTGTGCCTGGGCCTCGTCTGGTGCATGGCGATGTGGACGCCGATGTTCGTCAGCGCCCTGACCTGATCCCGACAGTCGGCAGCCGCCGGATCGGAGCATCGAACTACACTCCGGCCAGGGCCCTGATGCGCACGGCCAGTTGGTCGGGTGTGAAGGGCTTGGCCAGCACCGATGCCGTGTCCGCCCCCATGGTCGCCAGCGATTCCGGGCTGTAGCCGGATGCCAGCAGGACGCGCAGCTGCGGCCAGCGCTCGCGGATGCGCCGTGCCAGGTCGATGCCGGATACGCCGCGGGGCATGACCACGTCCGATACGACCAGATCGAAGTCGCGGTCGGTTTCCAGCAGTTCCAGGGCCGCCACGCCGTCTTCGGCGGTCTCCACGGTGAAGCCCTCCTGGGTCAGCCCTTCCACCGTCGCCATCAGGACCAGGGGATTGTCCTCCACCACCAAGATGCGCAGCGGGCGGTGATCGGTCGCCGGCGCAGTGGGAGCGGGGGCCGGTTCCGGCACCTTCGCCTCGGTCAGCGGCAGGTCGATGCGGACGCGCGTGCCTTCGCCCGGCCGGCTGTCGATGGTGGCATTGCCGCCGGACTGGCGGGCGAAGCCATAGACCATCGACAGGCCGAGCCCGGTGCCCTTGCCGACGCCCTTGGTGGTGAAGAAGGGATCGAAGGCGCGGGCGATCACCTCCGGCGGCATGCCGGTCCCGGTGTCCGACACCTCGATGCGCACGTTGCGCGGCTCCGGTCCGGGCGACGCGGCTATGCGGATCCGTCCGCCGCCGGGCATGGCGTCGCGGGCGTTCAGAACCAGGTTCAGCACCGCCATTTCCAGCTGGACGGAATCGACGGCGACCGTCATCGGCACGGGCGCGATGTCCCATTCCAGCGCGACGTCGGCCCGGACCGACCGTTCCAGCAGGTCGCCCATCCGGCGCAGGCTGTCGCCCAGATCGACCACGGTCGGATTCACCGCGTCCTGGCGCGAGAAGGACAGCAGCTGGCGGGTCAGCTTCTCCGCCCGTTCCAGCGCGGTGTTGGCGCCCGTCAGGAAACGCTGCCCCTCCGGCGGCAGATGGCGGCCCAGCAGGTGCATGTTGGCCATCGCCGCGGTCAGCAGATTGTTGAAGTCGTGGGCGACCCCGCCGGTCAGTTGGCCCAGCGCCTCCATCTTCTGGCTCTGGCGCAGGGCCTCCTCCAGCCTCTCGCGATTGCGCACCTCCTCCGCCCAGCGGCGCACCGCCGCATTCTCGGAGGCGGCACGGCTGTAGGCCAGCCAAGCGATCAGCGCCAGCGCCAGTGTGGCCGGGGCGACGAAGGCGCCGTCCAGCGCCATGTTGCGCCACCAGGACCGGGTGATCTGCGACTGGTCCAGCCCATAGACGACATAGACCGGGAAATCGCCGACACGCTTGTAGGCGAACACGCGCTCCAGGCCTTGCACATGGCTGACGTCGGTGCGGAACAGCCCTTCGACCGGCTGATTGCGGATTTGGCCGCGCAGGCCGCGGTCGGGCGGCAGGGTGGGGAGCGCCGCCGGCCCTTGCCTCCCCTCCAGCGGCGGGTAGCGCATCAGGATCACGCCGTCGTCGCGGATCAGCGAGATAGATTCACCTTCGGTGCCGATGACCTGCCGATAGAAGCTGAAGAAATATTCGGGATCGACGATGGCGGCGATGATCCCGTCGAAGCTGCCGTCGGGACCGCCGGGACCGCTGCGGCGCCGGCTGATGCCGAAGGTGGCCTTGCCGGTGGCGGCATCCGCGATCGGTCCGGCGATGAGCAGGCCGGCGTCGCTTTCCCGTTGTTCCCGGAAATCGGCGCGATCTCCGATGTAGCTGTTGCGCGACGGGAAGACGCGGCTGGAGTTGCGTACGGTACCGGTGGAATCGGTCAGGCCGATGGCGCCGACCTGATCCAGCTCCCCCACCATGGTCCGCAGATAGCGGTGCAGCGACTCCGATTCGCCGATCTCGCGCCAGCTTCGGCCGTGGACGCGCTCGTCCACCCGGTCCAGCACCTGCGCCAAGGTGTCGAACACCTTCAGCACATGCTCGTGCAGAATCAGCGCGTTCTTGCGGCTGCTCCGTTCGGCCTCTTCCTGGGTCTCTCCCCGCTCGCGCCATCCGATGCCGGCGAACAGAACGAGCGGCAGGGCCACCGACACCGCCAGCAGGAGGCGAAGAAGCCGCAGGGAGCCCTTGCGATCGGTCCGGCTTTCGGGGCTGCGAAAGGGCATTACCATCTAATGTTGGGAAAAGGAGCGAGACGGCCACGGGGGCGCCGCCTCCGCCACCTTGGACGATGCACTGAAGCCGGGGCAACTCCGACTTCCGGCCTGCCCGGCCTTACGATTCGCAGGTGCAGGCGCGCGGGAACCGCCCCTCGGTCCAGCGGCGACGGCGGATGTCGGCCTCGTCCTCGCCAGAACGCGGCATGTTGCAGACGGCGCCCAGCCGGTCACGCAGATGGTCGAGATGGGCGTTGGTCAGGATGGCGATGCCGGCGAAGAAGGGTTCCCGGCAGCGGGTGGCGACGCGGCTGCAGAAATTCGGCACCCAACGCAACGGATGGCGGTCGAGGAACCGGACCGCGTCGGCGGCCCGGCCGCGGTCGAGCAGGGAGGCCAGCAACGCCAACTCCACCGCGACATGGTCGTCGGGCAGCCGGTCGAACGGTGGGCGGCGAAGCTCCGTCTCCAGCCCGGTCCGCCAGCGCTGGAGCGAGGCGGCGGCCTCGGCCCGGACCCGCTCGTCCACCCACGGCCCCTCGGTCGGGTAGGCGCGAACGTCGCCGCCGTGTTGGATGGCGGTGAAATCGGCGGCCAGGGGGGCGAGACAGCGGCGGGTGATCCGTTCGGGCAGATCGCTCACCACCTCGTCCACCAGGGCGGCGGCCTGCAGGGCGTCGTCGCGGTCGAGCGCCAGCGGGCCGCGGCCGGCAGGGCTCTGGCGCAGTGCCGCCAACAGGGCCGGCGTCGGTTCCTCCGCATGGAAATGAGCGAGGCGGCGCAGGGCTTCGGCCGAGTCGCGGAGGCCCGCGTCTTCCAGTGGGGTGGCAGGGAAGTTGGCCGCTCCAAGACGCTCGGCCGATTCGAGAACCATGCTCTCCACGCTGTTCCTCCCGGCAGTCGGGCCTGACCGGGCGTGTGCCGGAACCGGGCCGCATGGGAACGTTGCACGAATGGGCTTCGTGTCTTGTCGGCTTCTTGGCTTGGTGCCGTCGGCCGCCGACTGGCGGCCCGAACGTTTGCGCGATCTTGTTCGTTGTCTTTACTACCAGTGGGGCGATCCACGGTCAACGCAGCCGATGGGCATGAGCGGGATGGCGGCGGGTATAGACCGGCGGTTGCCTTGCGGCGCGATGTCCGGCCATATCGACGGATCCCAATCCCCGTGCAGGAGCCCGGCCGCCATGCCGCTTCCCCTCATCGAACAGGCTGACGCCGCACCGGAGGTGCGCGCCGTCTACGACGACATCAAGGCAACGCGCAACGTCCCGGACGTGAACAATTTCTGGAAGATGATCGCCCACCACCCGCCGACGCTGGCGCGGACCTGGGACAGCCTGAAGGAGGTGATGGCCCCCGGCGCGCTGGATCCGCTGGTGAAGGAGATGATCTTCGTGGCGGTCAGCGTAACCAACAACTGCCAGTACTGCATCCGCTCGCACGAGGCGGCGGCGCGCCGGCTGGGCATGACCGACGCGCAGTTCGGCGAGCTGATGGCGGTGGTGGGAATGGCGAACGAGACCAACCGCCTCGCCGTCGGCTATCAGGTGGAGCTGGACGAGCGGCTGAAGTGAAGCGGCGTCAGGCGGCCCGCTTCTGCGGCTGGGCCGCCTCCTCATCCAGGCGCTGCCCGACCTGCCGCTTGATGCGCTGTTCCGGGTGCCGCTCCAGGCGGCGCTGCGGCAGGCCGTTGATCAGGTCGCTGCGGACGGTGAAATGGGCGATGCTGCGCCCGTCGCCCAACTCCTCGCTGGCGAGGCGTTCCACCCGCACCTCCACGTCCCAGCCGATCTTCGCCCAGGCGGCCCGGATGCGGCGGGCCAGTTCGTGGGCGCCGCGCTCGCTGAAGCTGTCGAGCCGCCCGCCGGACGGGCCGGGATGAAAGCGGGGGTAAAGCTGGTGCATGGCCCTTTCTCCTTGGCTGAGGCGGCGCACCGGGCATGTCCGGCGATCCGCACAGCGAAGGAATAATCCAAAATGGATTATAAGAGCCACTGAATACCGATACCGGATCGGTATAGCCTTAGGGCTCCTGCAGCCCCACGACGGTATGCAGGGTGTCGAGGTCTTCCAGCGGAACGGCGAATTCGCGGTCGGCCGGCTGGTATTCGCGCAGCACGACCGCCTCGGGGCCGCGGCGCACGAACTCCTTCACCAGCACCGCCTTATTGCGCTTCACCACCACCACCCCGGCCCCCGGCGCCGGCGGCTTGTGCGGGTTGACGTGCAGCAACTGGGCCGGCCGAAATCGCGGCATCATCGATTCGCCAACGACATACATGGCATAGGGATCGCGGGCGTTCTTCAGATAGTCGGGACGGGCGATCCAGTCGATCGGACCATCCTCCAGGAACATCTCCTGGTCCACCCCGCCGCGCGCCGCGGCCCGTACCGGCATGGATGTGGCCGCTTGGACCTGCTGCTGCGCCCCGACCGGCGGCGTTCGCAGCAGCGCCGGCATCGTGGGCCGTGCCGGGCGCGCCATCACGGGAGCGGCCGGCAGGTCGAGGCCGAGCAGCACCGCCGGCTCCACGCCCAGCGGTTGGGCGAGCTTGACCGCCCAATCGACGGTCATCTTGCGCTGGCCGGTCTCCAGCTTGTTGATCTGGGGCTGGGAGGTGCCGGCCAACTCGGCCAGCTTCTCCTGGCTCAGCCCGGCGGCCTGCCGCAGTTCGCGCATGGTGGTCATGGGCTGTTCATACCAAAACGGCTTTGGAAAGTCCAACCCCACGGAATAAATCCAGTTGCGCGCAGAACCCAGCCTGGTCTAAACCATTGCGGTATGACGCTCGATGACTGGCTCACCCGGACCGCAACCAAGGAAGAGGCCTTCGCCGCCCTGATCGGGACGAGTCAGGCCACGGTCAACCGCTATCGCCATGGCCGCCGGGTTCCCCGTCCGGCGGTGATGGCGCGCATCGCCGCCGCGACCGGCGGGCAGGTGACGGCGAACGACTTCCACGGGCTGGCGGGGGAGGGCTGAGGGCAAAGCGCGCGCAACAAAAAAGGCCCTCTCCCGGCGGGAAAGGGCCTTTTCCGTGAAGCTGTCGCTCTTTACGAGAACAGGCTCGACACCGACCGCTCTTCGCTGATGCGCATGATCGCTTCGGCGAGCAGGGGGGCGATGGTCAGCTGGCGAATGTTGCGGGACACGCGGACCGCCTCGGTCGCCTGGATGCTGTCGGTGGTGACCAGCTGTTCCAGCGGGGAGACGGCGACGCGGGCGACCGCACCACCGGACAGGACGCCGTGGGTGCAGAAGGCGTGGACCGACTTGGCACCGGCTTCCATCAGCGCGACGGCGGCGTTGCACAGCGTGCCGCCCGAGTCGACGATGTCGTCCAGCAGGATGCAGCGGCGGCCATTGGCGTCGCCGATGATGTTCATCACCTCCGACACGCCAGCGCGCTCACGCCGCTTGTCGATGATGGCCAGATCGGCGTCCAGGCGCTTGGCCAGCGCGCGGGCGCGGACCACGCCGCCGACGTCCGGCGACACGATGGTGACCTCGCCGATGTTCTCGAAGGACTGGCGGATGTCCTTCTCGAAGACCGGGGCGGCCATCAGGTTGTCGGTGGGGATGTCGAAGAAGCCCTGGATCTGGCCGGCGTGCAGGTCCATCGTCAGCACGCGGTTGGCGCCGGCCTGGGTGATCAGGTTGGCGACCAGCTTGGCCGAGATCGGCGTGCGCGGGCCGGTCTTGCGATCCTGCCGGGCATAGCCGTAGTAGGGGATGACCGCCGTGATGCGCCGGGCCGACCCGCGCCGAAGCGCGTCGATCGTCACCAGCAGTTCCATCAGGTTGTCGTTGGCCGGGAACGAGGTCGACTGGACGACGAACACGTCCTCGCCGCGCACGTTCTCCAGGATCTCGACGAACACCTCCATGTCGGAGAAACGGCGCACGCTCGCTTTCGTCAGCGGCACGCCGAGACAGGTGGAGATCGCCTCGGCCAGCGGACGGTTGCTGTTGCCGGCAAGCACCTTCATCGGGGTCGGCTCTCTTTGCAGGGAAACGGCTCAAGGCACGTTCGCCGCTTGCGCGCCGTCGCCCCTTGAAAACGGGGCGGACCATAACAAAGGGGCGTGCCCATGTAAACGTTCGATGACGGTGGTGTCTTTCCCCATTGGGGAATGCCGCCCTGCGCGGGCGGCATGACCGCGGCACGATTGTCCCCCGTTCGGGTCGGTTCAGTTCTGCAGGACGATGGCCGAAAGGCCGCGGCCATAATCCGGCTCACCCCGAAGGCAGGAGCGGCGGTAGCTGAAAAAGCGGTCCTCCTCCGCCACCGTGTCGTTGGGGCAGCGCTGGATCACCGTCACGCCGGAGTCGCCCAGCCGCCGGGTGACGTAGGCGGCCAGATCGAACAGGAAATGGCCGGGCTTGCGGGCAGGGGCAAAATAGTCGCGGTTGCGCGGGTCCTCCTCCTCGAACGGAGCGGGGAATTCCGGCCCCACCTCGTAGGAGCGCTGGGCGATGCAGGGACCGATGCAGGCGACGATCCGGTTCGGCTTGGCGCCCAGCTCCACCATGCGGGCGACGGTCGCCTCGATCACGCCGGCCCGGGCGCCCTTCCAGCCGGCATGGGCCGCACCGATCACGCGGGCCTTGCTGTCGGCGAACAGCACGGGCGCGCAGTCGGCGGTCAGGATGCCGAGCGCGATCCCCGGGCTCCGGGTCGCCATGGCGTCGGCCTTGGGCGCCGTCTCCGGCGTCCACGGTTCGTCCACCACGACGCAGGTCGGGCTGTGGACCTGATGGCAGGTGACGAGGTTTTCAGGCGCCACCTCCATCCGCGCCGCGGCGCGGGCGCGGTTCTCGTGCACCGCGGCCGGTGAGTCGTTGGACCCCAGCCCGCAATTCAGCGAGGCGTACAGCCCGGTGGACACCCCGCCGGTGCGGGTGAAAAAGGCGTGGCGGATATGGGTGATGTCGTTCAGCGCGCCGAGTGTGATCACGAACGCCGTCCTTCCCTGTTCTGTGGCTCCCGCTTGCCCAACAGGGCAGGGGGCCGCGATGCACGGTCCGCCCGGTTTGTCTTGATGGCGGGTTTGGTGCTCTTGTCTCTAACCGGTTGTCTGCGCTTGGCCGTCAGAAGCCCGCCGGCGGGGTGTCGTCGGCGAAGGCTCCGGGCGTGGCCAGCGCGACCAGCTTGAACAGCCTGCCCATTTGCGCAGGATCGATCAAGCGGTCCATCGCGCTTTGGATATCCTTGGCCTGGGCCGGGGTAGCCTTTGTCATCAGGGAGGACGCCCGTTGGTGGATGCCCAGGCGGGTCAGCCATTCTCCCTGCTCGACCGGGCCGAATGACTGGGCTCCGCCCTCCCGCGCCGCCGCGGCGATGCCGGCGAAATCGACATGCGCCGTCAGGTCGGCCTCGCCCGGCGCCTCCAGCACCGGGGCAAAGGCGTGGCGGCGCAGCGCCTGCAGCGTATCGCCCACCGCCGGTCCCTGGGCATGGCCATAGTCGATTGCCAGGGCGGCACCGGGAGCGGCGGCCAGCCGGGTGCCGATCAGCCGCGCCACCGCTTGCGAGGCGGGAGAGACCTCGACCACGCTGCCCTCGGGTGCATCGCGGAGCACATCGGGCACCAGCCGGCTGCCGGAACTGCCGAAGGCCTCCAGAACGAAGCGGAAGCGCGGATCGGTCTCGGTGCTGTCCGGCTCCAAATCCACCAGCCGCTCGAACCAGCCATGACTGGTCTTTTGCACCTGACGGATGGGCAGGGCGTCGAAGAATTCGTTGGCGATCAGGATGGTCGGGCCGTCCGGCACATCCTCCAGCCGGTGGTGCCACTGGACGGCATCGCCGAGGATGGGCTGCAGCGTCCGGCGCTGGCGCTCGCGCAGGACCGGGCTGGTCTCCACCAGATGGACGATGGCGTTGTCGCGGAACAGCGGCAGCACGGCCGCCGCCCGCAGAATATCGGCCATCAGCGTGCCGCGGCCGGGGCCGAGCTCCACCAGATGGAAAGGGCCGGGGCCGCCCAGCCGTGCCCAGCTGTCGACGCACCACAGGCCGACCAGCTCGCCGAACATCTGGCTGATTTCCGGCGCGGTGGTGAAATCGCCGCCGCTGCCGAACGGGTCCTGGCGGATGTAATAGCCCAGCCGCGGGTGGCCCAGCGCTTCCGCCATGAAGGCGCCGACGCTGATCGGGCCGTCCATCAGGATGCGGCGGGCCAGCAGGCGGGCCAGCGTCTCCGCCCCGGCGCTCTCGTCCCTGGCGTTCTCGTCCCCCGGCATGGCGTCAGGCCGGCAGGGCGTGGCGCCGGCCGCGCAGGACCAGCCACAGGCCGACCGCGACCATCGGCAGCGACAGCAGCTGTCCCATCGTGGCGCCGGCGAACAGGAAGCCCAGCTGCGGGTCGGGCTCGCGGAAGAACTCCACGATGATGCGCGACAGGCCGTAGCCGATCAGGAACAGCCCGCCGACCGTGCCCGGCCGGTTGCGCAGCGCCGGGCTGCGGATGGCGATCGCCAGCAGCACGAACAGCACCGCTCCTTCCAGCGCCGCTTCGTAAAGCTGGCTCGGGTGGCGCGGCACCTGAAGCGGATCGCGCGGGAACACCATGGCATAGGCGAAGTCGGGCGCCGCCCGGCCATAGAGCTCGCCATTGATGAAGTTGGCGATGCGGCCGAAGAACAGCCCGATCGGCGTGCAGGCGGCGATGATGTCGCCGAAGACGAAGGGCGAGATGCCGCGGCGCCAGCAGAACAGTCCGATGGCCATCAGCACGCCGACCATGCCGCCATGGAAGGACATGCCGCCGTGCCACACCTGCAGCGCGTCCAGCGGGTTTTCCAGATAATAGGGCAGGTTGTAGAACAGCACATAGCCCAGCCGCCCGCCCAGGATGGTGCCGATCACCGCCCAGGTCAGGAAGTCGTCGAACTCCTCCGGCTTCGGACGCCGGTCGGGGTCGAGCCGCGCCAGTCCCAGGCAATAGCGCCAGCCCAGCACGAATCCTGCCAGATAGGCCAGCGCGTACCAGCGGACGACGACGGGGCCGACGGCGAAGGCGACCGGATCGATGGTGGGAAAGGCGACGACAGGCAGGGCGGCGAACATGGGGGCTCCGGTCAGCGATACGGGTCGGGCTGCGACAGGAAATCCTGCACATAGCGCCGGACACCCTCTTCCAGCTCGGTGAAGGGCTGGTCGAACCCGGCGGCGCGCAGGCGATCCGTCGTCGCCTGCGTGAAATATTGGTATTTGCCGCGCAGATGCTCGGGCATGTCGAAGTACTCAATCCGGGGGGGCAGCCCCAGCGCGGCGAAGGTGGCCAGCGCCAGATCCTTGAAGCTGCGCGCCTTGCCGGTGCCGACGTTGAACAGGCCGCTGACCTCGGGATGGTCGTACAGCCACAGCATCACCGCGACGCAATCGTCGACATGGATGAAGTCGCGCAGCTGGCCGCCATCCTCGAAGCCGTCCTTGTGCGACTTGAACAGGCGCGCCGGCTGGCCGGCCGTCAGCTGCGGATGCAGCTTGGCGACCACGCTCATCATGTCGCCCTTGTGGGTCTCGTTGGGGCCGTAGACGTTGAAGAACTTCAGCCCGGCCCATTGAGGCGGCACGAGGTCGCCGGTGGCGACGGCACGGGCGATGCGGCGGTCGACCAGATGCTTGGACCAGCCATAGGCGTTCAGCGGCCGCAGCCGCGCCAGCCCCTCGCAGGACCCGTCATCGTCGAAACCCGCCGACCCGTCGCCGTAGGTGGCGGCCGAGGAGGCGTAGATCAGCCGGCAACCGCGCCAGGAACACCAGCGCCACAGGTCGAGCGTCAGCGCGACGTTGTTTGCGACGATCTTGTCGACGTCCCGCTCGGTGGTGGCGGAGACGGCGCCGAGATGGAAGACGGTGTCGATTTCGGCCGCATGCTGGTCGAGGAAGGCCAGCGTCTGGTCGGGCGGCACCAGCGTCGCGACCTCGCGCTTGGCGAGGTTCTGCCACTTTTCGCCGTCGCGGAAGCGGTCGACGACCGCCACGTCGGTGATGCCGCGGGCAGCCAATGCCGCGACAAGGTTGGACCCGATGAAGCCGGCCCCGCCGGTGACCACGATCATAGCGCTGTCCGCTGTTGCTCGACGCGTTTCGTGGGGACTTATAGGCGGGTGGGGCGGTGGGGGCAAGTTTGGGGGAGTGCGGGCTGGCGATGCCCCCACCTCAATCCTCCCCCGCTGGGCGGGGGAGGAGGCAAGTGCTTATGCGGAAAAGCGGCGGCAGTCCCTCCCCCGCCCAGCGGGGGAGCAACCATGTTGTTTTTCATGGTGAGGCTAGGTTGTCCTGCCATTCCTTGTTGTCTCGGACCATGGCATTGAGGGTGACGATCATCTTTCGCATTGCGGCGACGATGATGAGTTTATGTGGCTTTCCAGCGGCTTTGAGGCGTTCGCAGAAAGCCTTGATGATGGGATTGCATCGTTTGGCGGTGGTGGCGGCCATGTAGAGCATGGTTCGGACCCGTTCTCGGCCGCCACTGCAGTATCGTCGTCCCTTATGCTGGCCGCTCTCGTCGTCGAAGGGAGCGACACCGATCAGACAGGCGATGGCGTGTCGCGTCAGCCGGCCGAGTTCGGGCAAACGGACAGCCAGCGTGACCGCACTCAGGAAGCCGATGCCCGGCATGCTCTGGAGGCGCTTCACCTGCTTATCCAAGTCCTGGTCCTCTTCGACCAGAGCCCGGATGCGGGCGAGCAACGTCCGCTTGTCGGCGGTCAGGCGCCTGATCTGCTCGACAACCAGCGCCCGCACCTCGTCGTCGACAAAGCCCTCAAGCTGGGTCTTGGTCTGTGCTGCGGCAGCGCTGAGCTGTTCGTAGTAGGTCAGGTAAGCCGCCAGACGCTCCAGAACCGGGGAGCGTGCCGGACGCTCCTCGCCGAACAGTGCGGCGAACTCGGCGATCACGCGGGCATCCAGCCGATCATTCTTGGCATGCCGGCGCCGCATCTGGGCGAACAGCCGCACGTCGCGGGGCTGCAGAACCAGCACGCGAAAGCCGGCCTGCCGCATCGCCTCGACCAGTTTGCGTTCATAGCCACCCGATGCCTCGACCGCGATGGCATCCACCGCCCGTTCGGCCAAGTGACGCAGCAGGGTGGTGAACCCTGCTTCATTGTTTCCGACGCTGACGCTCACGCCATCGGGCCAGAAATGGCCATCCAGCTGGCGTTTGGAGACATCCAGGCCAAGTGTCTTGGAAAAAGCAGCCATCTCCCAGCCCCTGCCTTGCAAATCCGGGCTCATGGCCCGCGCAACCATTCGGGTTTGTTGGAAGACAACCGGCTGGGACCTCGCTCCCCCACGGCCTCAAGCAGCCTCGGATAGGACGGCCTGCCAGCCGGCCCGCGCTGCTGGGGGTGGCCACCCCCAGCAGCGCGATCCGTCCAAGGCACTATAACGAAAAACAAACATACAAGGATAGGTGGGGGTATCGAAGCCTACCCCTTACCGCCCCGCCCGATTGGCCGCGCTCACCAGCGCCCGCAGGCTGGCGGTCACGATGTCGGCGTCGATGCCCACGCCGAACAGGGTCTTGTCGCCGGTCTTCACCTCGACATAGGCGCAGGCCTGGGCGTCCTCGCCGGAGCCGATGGCGTGCTCGCGGTAGTCGACGACGTGCAGGTCGGTGCCGCAGCCCTGGCGCAGGGCGTCCAGGAAGGCGTCGATCGGGCCGTTGCCCTTGCCCTTGGTGGTGATGATCTCGCCGTTGCGGCGCATCACCACGCTCATGGCACGGGCGCCGGAGTTCGGGCCGCGCGGCTCGGTCGAATGCTCGACCAGTTCCAGCGGGCTGTCGGCGTCCAGATACTCGGCCTTGAACGCGGCGTGGATGTCTGCGGGCGACAGCTCCTTGCCGCTCTCGTCGGCGACGCGCTGCACGACCTTGGAGAACTCGATCTGCAGGCGGCGCGGGATCTGCAGGCCGTAGTCCTTCTCCAGCACATAGGCGATGCCGCCCTTGCCGGACTGGCTGTTGATGCGGATCACCGCCTCATAGCTGCGGCCCAAATCCTGCGGGTCGATGGGCAGGTACGGGACCTCCCACTTGCCGGTGTTGGACTTGGTCAGCGCCTTCAGCCCCTTGTTGATGGCGTCCTGGTGCGAGCCCGAGAAGGCGGTGAACACCAGCTCGCCGGCATAGGGGTGGCGCGGGTGGACCGGCAACTGCGTGCAGTATTCGGAAATGCGGACGATCTCGTTGATGTCGTCGATGTTCAGCTCCGGGTCGACGCCCTGGGTGAACATGTTCAGCGCCAGCGTGACGACATCGACATTGCCGGTGCGCTCGCCGTTGCCGAACAGGGTGCCCTCGACGCGGTCGGCACCGGCCAGCAGCCCCATCTCCGCCGCGGCGACGCCGGTGCCGCGGTCGTTGTGCGGGTGCAGCGAGATGATCGCCGATTCGCGGTTCTTCAGGGTGCGGCAGAACCACTCGATCTGGTCGGCATGCACGTTGGGCATCGACATCTCGACCGTGGCCGGCAGGTTCAGGATGACCTTGTTGTCGGGCGTGGCCCCCCAGGTCTCCATAACCGCCTCGCAGATCTCCACCGCGAAGTCCAATTCGGTGCCGGTGAAGCTTTCCGGCGAATATTGCAGGACGATTTCGGTCTCCGGCGTCTCGGCGGCCAGCTGCTTGACCAGCTTGGTGCCGGCGACGGCGATGTCGATGATGCCCTGGCGGTCCAGCCCGAACACGACGCGGCGCTGCAGTTCCGAGGTGGAGTTGTACAGGTGGACGACGGCGCGCTTGGCGCCCTTGATGCCGTCGAAGGTGCGGCGGATCAGCTCCTCACGCGACTGGGTCAGCACCTGGATGGTGACGCCGTCGGGGATCTTGCCCTCGTCGATCACCTCGCGGCAGAAGTCGAAATCGGTCTGCGACGCGGCGGGGAAACCGACCTCGATCTCCTTGAAGCCCATGCGCAGCAGCAGGTCGAACATCGCGCGCTTGCGGTCCGGCCCCATCGGTTCGATCAGCGCCTGGTTGCCGTCGCGCAGATCGACCGAGCACCACATCGGCGCCTTGTCCAGGGTGCGCGACGGCCACTGGCGGTCGGTCAGCTTCACCTGGGGGAAGGGGGCGTATTTGGACGGGGACTTCGGCAGGGTCGGGATGTTGGTCGCGGTGCTGGTTTGGGTCGCGGTGCTCATGGCGTCGTTCGGCTCCACTGGCGGCCCCGGAGCCCGGTCTTCAATACGGGCAGGGGCGGCGGATCGGAATTTGAAAGGCGGAGGGACCGGCGAGGGGTACGGCCGCAGAGCCGCCGGACGTGGCTCAGCGACCGTCGGTAAGTCGCAGTCCCGGCCCCGGCCGGGTGACGCCGATACCGGCGCCTTTGCAAACATCGCTCATGGAACTGACACTTCGACCGATGGAAATGGTGTGCGAACGCGACAAACCCGGACGCTTAAAGCGCCGGGCCGAGAAGTCGAAGAAGAGCGTTCTTGCGGTCGATGCAGGTCATAGGCCGCACTCTGCGCAGGTGCGGCAACGCTGTCAAGCCCGGATTGGCGGAAAACGGACTGCGGGACACGCAAACCATAGCGCCGCTCAGCCCCAGATCAGGTGATACAGGGTCGGCAGCAGCAGCGCCGTCGCCAGACCGTTCAGCCCCATGCCCAGCCCGGCGAAGGCGCCCGCCACCTCGTTGACCTGCAGGGCGCGCGCCGTGCCGATGCCATGCGCCGCCACGCCCATGCCGAAGCCGCGGGCGCGCCAGTCCTTCACCCGCACGAGGTTCAGCACCCAGGTGCCGAGGCTGGCGGCCACGATCCCGGTGATGATGACGAACACCGCGGTCAGCGACGGCAGCCCGCCGATCTGCTCCGACACGCCCATGGCGATGGGCGAGGTGACGGATTTGGGCGCCATCGACAGGATCGTCACCGCCGATCCGCCGAAGGCCCAGACCAGAGCCACCGCGCTCAGCGCCGATGCCGTCGATCCAACCAGCAGCGCCACCACCAACGCCAGGGCCGAGCGGCGGACCTCCTGGAACTGGTTGTAGAGCGGAACGGCCAGCGCCACGGTGGCTGGTCCCAGCAGGAAATGGACGAACTGCGCACCGTCGAAATAGGTGCGGTAATCGATGCTCGACAGGCTCAGCACGCCGGCGATCAGGACGACCGCGATCAGCACCGGGTTCAGCACCGGGCGCCGGCCCAGCTTCTCGAACAGCCACAACCCGCATTGGTAGGCGACCAGGGTCAGGGTCAGCCCGGCCAGCGGGTTCGCCGACAGATAGACCCAGATCTGGTGAAGGTCGTCGCTCATGCCCGGTCCCCTTCCGCCGATTTTCCGGCCAGCGGTTTCCCGGCCGCCGGTTCTTCCTCCAGCCGCGGGTCGATGCGGCTCAGCAGGAAGGCCATCAGCTTCGCCGTCACGGCGATGCCGAACAGCGTGCTGCCGAACAGCGCAATGATGATCGGCAGCGCTTCCGTCTCCAGGCGGGTGACATGGACCATCACGCCCACTCCGGCCGGCACGAACAGCAGGGACAGGTGCCGCAGCAGCCCGCCGGCCGTTTCCTGCACCGCTGCGGGAACCCCGCCGCGCAGCAGCAGGCCGGCGAACAGCAGGAGCATGCCCAGCACGGGGCCGGGGATCGGCAGGTGCAGCAGGCGGGCGGCCAGCTCGCCCGCCAGTTGGCAGAGCAGCAGAAGCGTCAGGGTTCCGAGCATCGCGGACTCCGGAGGAAGGGGCGCTGTCCGTCCTTCTACCGCAGTGGCGAAGCCGGCGGGCTGCATTCCGCGAATGCGAGCGTCCCGAATCGGCGATGTGGGCTTCGAAGGGGGCTTACTGCAGCTTGCTGCGCGCGTGGTGGCCGCGGCGGACGATGGATCGCGCCTCCACCGTCACTTCCTTCTTGCCGAACAGGCGCAGGAAGATGGCGTTGACGGTGGCGTGGGCGCTGACCGTCAGGGTGCCGGCCGCCGCGTCCTCCGCGATCGTCAGGGGAGACAGGTCCGATCCCAGGAAGCCCCTGGGGAAGGCCTTGTCGAAGAAGCTGCGGATGTGTCCGTCACGCTGCGAGTCGAACATCACCCGCCCGCCGGCCAGTGCCGCGGCATCGACTGCCTGCGCCAACCGCGCCTCCACCGCATAGCTGCGAAGAGCGTCGACGGTACAGCCGGCCCCGAGCACGGTCGGAATGGCAAGGACCAGAGCCACCACCAATAGCAGATGGCGACCTGTCCGCCGGTCTTCGTGCCCGCCATAGGGCAGGGGACGATAGACCAAAGTCATTGCCGGCCTCCCAAGGAATTGCCTATGCGGAAAGGAGTGTTGTCGCTGGATGACCTACTCTTAGCATCATCCGGCAAGCAGGCAAACCAGGAAATGCAACAGAGCGATAGCAAAAGATCGGTTGGAAGTTGCTATGTATTTTACGCAAAGGCGGTAATCCGAGTTTGCACAGGCAGCGACAAAGGGTAACTCGACCGGAGTGAAGCGGAAAGCGTAGCCTCGACTTTGAAAAACGCCTGCGAATCGCGATTCGCTGGTGTCAAAAGCAGGACAAGCCGTTTGGTTCCCGCGCTGTTAAGCATTCGTTGGGCTTTTCCCCCGGTAGGCTGGCGCCGCCCGTCAATTCCTCGTTTCCTCCTGTGCCGGAGCCAGTCAGCGATGCCGCCGATCCGTCCTTTCTTCCGCAACCAAGCGAATCGATCCTTCCTTGACCACGCGTTGGCCGTGGCGGTGGTGGCGCTGCTGATGATTGGCCTGTCGGGAGACGTCAGGGTGGCGCTGGCCGGCCTGATGGAGCAGGTGGACGGCGCGTGGGCCGCCCTGCTGGCGCGCTGAACACGCACGTCGCTTCTCCGTTTCCTTTTGGCCCGCTAGAGTCCGGGCACAACGAGGGGGAGGCGGCCCGATGAAGGGCGGCGTTTGGCGCGTGGCGATGCTGGGGCTTGCTGTGGCGGCGGCCACGCTGGTCTTTCTGGGCGTGGAGATCACGCAGCTGGCGGCGGAAGACCGGACCGCCTTCACACGCGGCCTGACGATCTGCGGGATCGGCCTGCTGGCGGTATGGTTCGTCTTCTCCCGCCTGTCCCGCCATTTCGGCGATCTGGAACGTCTGGCGGACCGCCTGTCCGGCGGGCGCAGCCGCGTCGACCTGGAGCCCTGGTCGGGCGGACGCGGCGGCGAGGTCGGGCGCCTGGCCGAGGCCGCCGCGGGGTTGGTCCGGGGCGGCGATCAGCCGGCAGGCGATGGACCGCTGGCGGATGGTCCCTTGGGGCGCGGGCCGCTGGGCGGCGGACGCATGGACCGGGCGGTTCGCGCGGCGCTGGTCCTCACCGACGACCCGTTGCTGATCATCGACGAGTTGGGGCGGGTGGAGCGGCTCAACCCCGCCGCCGCCCGGCTGTTGGAGGTGGAGGAGGGTGCCGACATCGGCAAGGCCCTGCTGCGCGACGATCTGGCCCGTGCCATCGAACGGGCGCGCGGCGGCGGGGCGCCCGTCTCCGCGGTGCTGCGCCGGACGGAAGAGGGTGAACTGTCCGCAAGGCTCGTCGATCTCGGCCTGAATTCTGGAGTGATGCTGTCCTTTCCCGCCCGCGGCATGGCCAGCGGCGCCGGGTTGACCGGCAAGCGAGCGCTCACTCTTCGACCGGCCCAGCCCGCCGCCCCTCTGGGTGACGACGAGCCGCTGGCCGCACTGCCGTTCGTCGCGCTGTGGGTGGCGACGGCGGGGGTGGAGCCGGACAGCGGTCCGGTCATCGCGGTCGGCACGGTGCGGCTGGCGGGATCGCGCATCTTCCCGACCGTGTCGCTCGCCCTTCTGATCGACCCCATCGATCCGGTGCCGGAGGAGGCGACCGCCCGTCACGGCATCGGCACCGCAATGGTGGCGGGCGAACGCCCCTTCGCCGCCGTCTGGCCGGCGATCCAGGATGCGCTGCACAACTGCATCGCCGTCGGCATCGGCATCGACCAGGCGCTCGCCGCCCTGGCGCGGTCCGCCACGCTGGCGGGCGTCGCCGATCCCGCCCTGCCGCAGGGCCTGGACCTCGGCGTGCTGGCGGCGGCGCTGGACCCGGCGCTGGCCAGTGCGTCTCCCGACCGGTTCGCCGCCGCCTTCGGCGTGGCCCATCACCCGCGCAACGGCTCACAGGGGGAGGCGCTGGCCCTGGCCGAACTGGCCGCTGCGCTGTTCACCCGCCTGACCGAACGCGGCATCCTGACCCAGGGGCAGGCGCGGGCGCTGGTGGCCGGGCGCGTGGCGGCAGGCGCGGCGGGGGCGTCCGGCCAAATCTCCTAAACCGCATCCTCCGCCAGCCGGAAACCGCTCACCGACAGGCGGGTCTCCGGGCGCAGGTAATGCCGCGTCCAGGGTCCGGCATGGTCGAAGGGGGTCAGGCAACTGCCGCCGCGCAGGACCATGCGGTTGCTGGCGAGTCGGCCATTGACCGCCTCGTCCGGGCCATCGGGCCGGCGATAGCCGGGGTAGGTGGCGAAGGCGTCGGCCGTCCATTCCCATACGTCGCCGCACATCTGCCAGGGGCCGGTGCCGTGACAGGTGCCGCAGCGCGGATGGCGATGGCCGGTTCCCAGCAGATTGCCCATGCTGTCGCAGCCGGCGGCGACCGCCTCCCATTCGGCTTCACGCGGAAGGCGCTTGCCGGCCCAGCGGGCATAGGCGTCGGCCTCGTACCAGCTGACATGGCAGACCGGCTCGTCTGGGTCGAGCGGCTGCATGCCGTAGAGGGTGAAGACCCGCCAGCCGGAAACGCTTTTCAGGTCCCCGCTCTGCTCGCCGCTGCCGCGCTCCCAATAGAGCGGGGTGCTCCAGCCTTCCGCCCGCGCGGTCTCCCAACCGTCGGACAGCCAGAGCGAGCGGTCGCTGTAGCCGCCGGCCTCGATGAAGGCCAGGAACTCGCCGCAGGTGACCGGGCGGGCGGCCAAGCGATAGGGGTCCAGCCAGACGCGGTGGCGTGGCCCTTCATGGTCGAATCCGGGCAAGGGGGCGGGGCGGCCGATCTCGACCAGCCCACCGGCCTGTTCCACCCAGCCGTCGGGCGGTGCCCCAAGATGCGGATGGTCCGGCGCCGGTTCATAGGCTGGGCGCAGCGGGTTGGACCACAGGGCATGCTTTATGTGCAGGAGCATGCGCTCCTGGTGGCGGCGTTCATGGGCGATGGCCATCACCAGCGCCGGTTCGACCGTGTCCCACAGGCCGTCGTCGATCTGCTCGATCAGATGCAGCACCGCGGCGTTGATCTGGTCGCGATGGCGCATGATCTCCGCGGCGCTGGGACGGGACAGCACGCGGGGCGGAGCGGCGAATCGCTCGCCGCGCGCCGCGAACAGGTCGAGAAAGGCGGGGTCGTAGGGGCAGTAGCCTGGGCTGAAGGGCATCAGCACCGCCACCTCGAAAAGCCAGCTGGTGTGGGCGAGATGCCATTTCGCCGGGGCGCCGTCGGGGACGGTCTGGACCATCAGGTCTTCCGGCGACAAGGTGGCAACCAGTTCAGCCGTGCGGGCGCGCGCCTTCTGGAAGCGGGTCGCGAGAGCCTGCCGCCGGTCGGCGTCCGGCACGGTCGCGCCGGAGTCGGCAAGTGGGCCGGGGGGCGGGTTGGCGGACGGGCCGGTGGACGGGATGAGATGCGTGTCGGGCATGGTCGGTCCCTCCAGAGTCGGTTACCGTCCGAACAGTGTCCGCCCGAAGTGCCCCATTTGGAATGCACGCATCCGTGGTGTGGCGGTCACCGCAAATAGCGGCAGCGACCGGATGCCGCACCAGCACTGGTGTGGAAAATGCAAAGCTCTGACAAAAACGAAAAGGCCGCCAGAAAGGCGGCCTTGTTCATTCGAAGCACAGCTCAGTGTCGGACAAGACTTACTTGATCTTGGCTTCCTTGAACTCGACGTGCTTGCGCGCCACCGGGTCGTACTTGCGGAACGACAGCTTTTCGGTGGTCTTCTTCGGGTTCTTCTTCTTCACGTAGAAGAAACCGGTGTCAGCCGTGCTCACCAGCTTGATGAGGACGGTGTTCTGCTTGGCCATGATCTCGATCCCGACAAAAAATCCGTGCCCCGCCGGCCCGGCGGGGGCGGCGTCGTAGCGGCGGAAAATACCGTCTGACGCCGCAATGTCAAGCCTTATGGGCGGTGAAATCGATGCCCGACCTCGATTGCCACAGGGCCCGTCGTTCCCGTGGCCGGACTCAGCGCTCCGCCACCGTGTTGACCACGGCGCTGGCGACCGCGCGCTGGTACAGCGCCGGCTCGGACAGCAGCCGCATGGCGACCTTCAGGTCCAGGTCGGGCTCATGCTCCTTCCAGGGGCAGGCTTCGCGCAGGGCGCTCAGCGCATGCTCGTCGTCGGCCGCCTTGGACCGCCAGCTGGCGATCTGCGCCGGGCGCAGCCGCCCCTCGCGCAGGTCGGACAGCAGGGTGTCCGGATCGGTCTGGCCGGCCCGGCTGGTGCAGACGGTGGGCTGCACGCCCTGGCGGTGCAGGGTGTAGCCGGCCGGCGTGTAGATGCGGCTCCAGGTCAGGAACAGCTCGCCGTCGTTGGGCAGCCGGGTGACGGTCTGGACGCTGCCCTTGCCGTAGCTGGACGCGCCCACCACCACCGCACGGCCCGAGTCCTGCAGCGCCGACGCCACCACCTCCGCCGAGGAGGCGGAGCGGCCGTCGACCAGAACCACCAGCGGCAGCCCGTCCAGCAGGTCGTCGGGGTTGGCGTCGAAGCGCTGGCGGCTTTCCGGGTTGCGCCCTTCGGTGGAGATGATCCGGCCGCGGCGCATGAACAGGTCCGCCACCGCGACCGCCTGGTCCAGCAGCCCGCCCGGATTGCCGCGCAGGTCCAGCACCATCCCGTTCAGGGTCGGACCGGCGGTCTGGCGGATGGCGTTGACCGCGGTCCGCAGGCTGGAGGCCGTGGTGGCGTTGAAGCGGTCGAGCTTGACGATGCCGACGTCGCCGGACAGCGAATAGGTGATGGTGTTGGGCACCACCCGCTCCCGCCGCAGCGGCAGGCGGCGCGGCGCGGCGTTGTCGCGCGCGACGGTCAGCGTGACCAGGGTGCCGGTCGGGCCGCGCAGCCGGTCGCGCATCTCGGCCGCGGTCATCCGTGTCGTCAGTTCGCCGTCGATCGCCAGAAGCTGTTCGCCGTCGATGATGCCGGCGCGTTCGGCCGGGCTGTGCGGCATGATGTCATGCAAGGTCACGCGGCCGTTGGCGTTGCTGTCCAGCGAGATGCCGACGCCGCCATAGCCTTCGCGCTGCGCCCGCTCGTTGGTCGCTCGCTGGACGCCGGTGTAGCGGGAATAGCCGTCGAGATCGGCGGTGATGCCGTCGAACACTACCTGGTACAGCCGTTCCGGCGTCGCCTTGGACAGGACGGGGGAATGGCTGCGCGCGCGGTCGATGACGCGGGTGGTCAGTGCCGCCCAGCCGCCGGCGTCGGCGTCCGGCGCAGCCCCGTACTCCGCGGCCAGAGTGCCCGACACGTACAGGCGTACGGTGCTGCCGGCGCGCTCCACCGTCACGGCGGGATCGAGGGCGCTCAGGCCCTTCAGACCGTCCATGCCCAGGCGGTTGAAGGACACGGCGTCCAGATACACCTCGGCGATCTTGCCGAAGCCGACGGCGAAGACCTGCTCGCTGACGGGCGGCGGGACACTGGCCGGAAGGGACTGGGTGGGGGCTGCGACCGCGGTGGAGGCGAGGAGCGCCGCGGTCGAAAGCTGGAGGGCGGAATGGCGGATGGAGCGGCGCAGGCGGCGCGCCAAGCTCGACATCGTGGGGATCCGAAACGGCGACACGCGTGACGGTACGGTGTGATCGCACGCGCTGTGATCGCAATTGGCCATGGGGCGAACCGCGGCCTCCCTTTCCTGCAGCCGGACCGGACGAGGATGGTGCCGGTCCCGGATGGGGGATAGATACACCTTCGTTCAGGAGGGTGTGCGGGACAAAATTGCGGAGCGATTCGCAATGTTGCGGATTGTCCCGGCCTGTGTCGCCTAGGTCACGCTTGTATGGTGCCGCAGGGGCGAACCCTTGGCTTTGCCACGAGTCCGCCATCGGTTCGTCACACGGCGCAAGCGTTGCCGTTAAGCAACGGTATCGGCTGGAGACTTGGAGTCAGTCCGAGTCGGACAGTCGGAAAAGCATGCTGCCGCTGACCGGATCGGCCTCCATCAGGACCACTTTGACCGGGCTGCTGAGGCGGTATGTACGGCCCGTACGCTGCCCGACCAGGGCGTGCGCCGCCTCGTCATGATCGTACCTGTCGTCGGGCAGGGTGCTGGCCGGGATCAGCCCGTCGGCGCCGCTCTCGTCCAGCCGCACGAACAGCCCGAAGCGGCTGACGCCGGCGATGCGGCCGCTGAACCGCTCCCCCACCCGGTCGGCCAGGAAGGCTGCGGTGTAGCGGTCGACCGCGTCGCGTTCGGCGGCGGCGGCGCGGCGTTCGGATCCGGACAGATGCTCCCCGATCTCCGCCAACCGGCCCAGCGTCTCGTCGTCCAGCCCGCCGACGCCCAGCCCCAGGGTGCGGATCAGCGCCCGGTGGACGATCAGGTCGGCATAGCGGCGGATCGGCGAGGTGAAATGGGCGTAGCGGTGCAGCGCCAGCCCGAAATGGCCGATGTTGTCCGGGCTGTAGGCGGCCTGGGCCTGGGCGCGCAGGATCACCTCGCTGACCAGCGGCGCATGCGACGTGCCTTCCACCTTGCGCAGGATGCGGGTGAAGTGGCTGGGCGTGAGATCGGCGCTCTTGCCCAGCGGATGGCCGATTTCGGCGAGGAAAGCGCGCAGCGCCTCCATCTTGTCCATCGAGGGACGGTCGTGGATGCGGTAGAGGCCGGGCATGGTGCGCCGCTCCAGCACCTCCGCCGCCGCGACGTTGGCGGCGATCATGAACTCCTCGATCAGCCGGTGGCTGTCGTGGCGTTCGCGATCCGCGATCTCGGCGACCCGGCCGCGCTCGTCGATCAGCACGCGGCGTTCGGGCAGATCCAGCTCCAGTGTCCCGCGCTTGGTGCGTGCGGCGGCCAGCCGGGCGTATGCGCCGAACAGCGGGGCGATCACACTTTCGGCCAGCGGCGCCGTCACCTCGTCCGGCCGGCCGTCGTGGCAATCCTGCACCTGTTCATAGGTCAGCCGCGCCGCCGACCGCATGAGTGCGCGGACCAGCCGATGCCGGATCAGCACACCGTTGCGGTCGATCCACAGGTGGAAGGCGAGGCAGGCGCGGTCCTCTCCCGGACGGAGCGAGCACAGCCCGTTCGACAGCGCCTCCGGCAGCATCGGCACGACGCGGTCGGGAAAGTACACGGAGTTGCCGCGCTCGTACGCCGCCCGGTCGAGCGCCGATCCGGGACGGACATAATACGACACGTCGGCGATCGCGACGATCAGGTGCCAGCCTTCCGGGTTCTCCGGATCGCTGTCGGACTCCGCCCAGACGGCATCGTCGAAATCGCGGGCGTCGGCGCCGTCGATGGTCACCAGCGGGATGCCGCGCAAATCCTCCCGCTGCATCAGCGCCGGCACCGCCGCCAGCTCCGCCTCGCGCAGGGCTGCGTGCGGGAAGACGGTGGGGATGCCGTGGGCGTGGATGGCGATCAGGCTGAAGGCGCGCGGTTCGTCGGTGGAGCCCAGACGTTCCACCACGCGGGCCTGCGGCTGGCCGGCGCGTCCGGCCGGCAGGACGTCGGCGAAGACGAGGTCGCCCGCTTCCGCGTCGCCGCGGTTGGGCGGCAGCACCAGGAACTCGGTCTTGTGGCGGCGGTCGGTCGGGAGGATGCGCCCGCCATTGGCGCTCGGCCGGTAGACGCCGAGGATGCGGCCCTCGCGCTCGCCATCTATGCGGCGGATGACGCGGGCTTCATACAGGCGGTCGTTGATGCGGGCGAGCTTCGCCAGCAGCGTGTCGCCGACCGCCAAAGGCTTGTCCTCGCTTCGCGATTTCTTTTCCGGCAGCAGGAAGATACGCGGCGGGTTGCCCTCGCCGGTCCAGGTCAGCGGGCGGGCCGACAACTCGCCGTCGGCATCGACGCCGGTGATCAGCAGCACGGCGACGGCGGGAAGGGACTGCGGCGGGGCCATGCGCTTGTTGCGGCCGCGCTCCACAGCTCCGTCCGCTTCCAGTTCGCGCAGCAGGTCCTTCAGCATTTCGCGGTCGGCCGATCCAGACAGCTTGAAGGCGCGGGCGATCTCGCGTTTGCCGACGGGGGTGGTGCTGGACCGGATGAAGGCGAGAATGGCGTCCTTGCCGGGGAAATGGCTGTCGGTCACGGGTTGGGGAGTCCGTCGGTTCTTGTCGCTGGGATGGCTATATAGGGATCAATCCGCGGCAGGTTTACTCTTGGCCGGGGCTCGTCGCCCACGGCCTGCCAGCCATCGCGCGGATGGCGTCGCTGCGCTCCACCGCCTCGCGGAAGCCGGCGAGCGGGAAGCGCACCTCCGTCTTCTCGCCGGCCGGCGACTGGCCGACGATGGAGACCTCCGGCGCCGGGGCGATCCGCTCCACCATGCGGCGGTTGATGTCGGGATCGGTCACCGCGCAGGTGTTTGTCTCGAACCGGTAGGGCTTGCAGGGGGAATCGGGCTTGAACACCGCGCGGTCGGCCCAGACGCGCACCAGCTTGTCGAGATCCAGCGCTTCGGCGGACACCCGGAAGCGCAGCCCCTCGCGCCATTTCTCGGTCGAGCGCAGCCAGACCAGCCGGGCGGTGCGGTCGTTGGTGCCGCGGGCGGTCAGCTCGCATTCCACCTGCCGGGTGGCGGTCCAGAGTTGGCAGTAGAGCTTCCAGGATTTGAAGGTCTCGTCGAATTCCTGGAAGGGCCTGGTGTCCGCCATGGCCGTCGGCATGGCGGCGATCAGCATCGCCAAGGCGAGGATCAGGCGCTGTCCGTGGCGGAGGGCGGGCATGGGGTGGTCCTGTGGTGTGGAAAGCAATTGCGCGCTTCGGTCTTGCCCCCACCCTAACCCTCCCCCGCTGGGCGGGGGAGGGGACAAGCGCTTATTCGGGAGGGCGGCGGCAGTCCCTCCCCCGCCCAGCGGGGGAGGATAGGTGGGGGTCTAACTCCGCAAGAAGCCCACACCCTCACTCCCGCCGCTCGGCCCGCCGACGCAGCAGGTGGTCGGCTAGCACGCAGGCCATCATCGCCTCGCCGACCGGGACGGCGCGGATGCCGACGCAGGGGTCGTGGCGGCCCTTGGTCAGGATGTCGGTGTCGTTGCCGGCGGTGTCCACCGTCTGGCGCGGGGTCAGGATCGAGCTGGTCGGCTTCACCGCGAAGCGCACGACGATGTCCTGCCCGGTGGAGATGCCACCCAGGATGCCGCCGGCCTGGTTGGACAGGAACTGCGGCTGGCCGTCCGGACCCATGCGCATCTCGTCGGCGTTCTGCTCGCCGGTCAGTTCGGCGGCGGCGAAGCCGTTGCCGATCTCCACGCCCTTCACCGCGTTGATCGTCATCATCGCGCAGGCGAGGTCGCTGTCCAGCTTGTCGTAGAGCGGGTCGCCCAGGCCGACCGGCACGCCGGAGGCCACCAGTTCCACCACCGCGCCCACCGACGAGCCGCTCTTGCGGATGCCGTCGAGATACTCCGCCCACCGGGTGGCGGCGACCGGGTCGGGGCAGAAGAAGGGGTTGTTGTCGATCTCCGCCCAATCCCAGCGGCTGCGGTCGATCTTGTGCGGACCGATCTGCACCAGCGCGCCACGCACCTGGATGGCGCTGCCCAGCACCTTGCGCGCCACTGCACCGGCGGCGACCCGGCAGGCGGTTTCCCGCGCCGAGGAGCGGCCGCCGCCGCGGTAGTCGCGGATGCCGTATTTCTGCCAGTAGGTGTAGTCGGCATGACCGGGGCGGAATTTGCCGGCGATGTCGCTGTAGTCCTTGGAGCGCTGGTCGGTGTTCTCGATCAGCAGCGAGATCGGGGTGCCGGTCGTCTTGCCCTCGAACACGCCGGACAGGATCTTCACCTGATCGGGTTCCTGGCGCTGGGTGGTGTAGCGGGACTGGCCGGGACGGCGCTTGTCCATCCAGGGCTGGATGTCGGATTCCGCAACGAGGTCGATCAGCGACGGGCAGCCGTCCACGACGACGCCGATGGCCGGACCGTGGCTCTCGCCCCAGGTGGTGAAGCGGAAAAGCGTGCCGAAGCTGTTGCCGGCCATGGTGACATCCTCCCGAGACGAACCCGCGCTTATAATTTCACGCACTGTGAAATCGTGTACCAACTGTTCACGCTGTGTGAACATGCGCGCGTTTCTTGCGGCCTTTCGGCGGCAAGGTCAAGGAAGCGATGAACCGATTTTCAAGGGGAGTTTTTAAAGGGGGATGGTGCTGCCAGAGAGGATTGAACTCTCGACCTCTCCCTTACCAAGGGAGTGCTCTACCACTGAGCTACGGCAGCGCCGGATACGAACGCCTGATGACAGGATCGGAGGAATGGTGCTGCCAGAGAGGATTGAACTCTCGACCTCTCCCTTACCAAGGGAGTGCTCTACCACTGAGCTACGGCAGCCCCGATAACCGATCATCGCCGGGGCGATGCGTCCGGGTGAGGCGTTCAGGCTTGACCGCCCCCCGAAGTGGCGCGGGTTATGCCACAGGCCTTTTGGGGATGCAAGCGCTTAAAATCACACCGCAGGCCACTTTTTTTCGCTCCCGGAATAAGCTCCCCAATTACGCCTGTGTCGCGGCGGGCGGAAGCACCGCTTCGGCCCGGAAATCGGGCACGACGGTGCCGAGGATCGACAGCACCCGCTCGCCGTCGCCGGCCCGCGCCGCGGCTTCCAGTTCACCCACCGCGCGGTTGATCAGCGCATAGTCGATCAGCCGGGGGGAGGCGAGGAAGACGCCATCGGCCTCGGTGCGGCTCGGCGCCTCCGCGGCGGTCAGGATTTCCTCGAACAGCTTCTCGCCGGGGCGCAGCCCGGTATAGGCGATCTCGATGTCGACCCCCGGCCGATAGCCGGCCAGCCGGATCATCTGGCGGGCAAGGTCGGCGATCTTCACCGGCTCGCCCATGTCCAGCACCAGGATCTTGCCGCGGTCCTCCGCGCGGGTGGCGCCGTGGGCCGACGCCTGCAGCACCAGTTCCACGGCTTCGCGCACAGTCATGAAATAGCGGCGCATGTCGGGATGGGTGACGGTCAGGGGACCGCCCTGCGCCAGCTGCCGGGTGAACAGCGGCACCACCGATCCCGACGAGCCCAGCACATTGCCGAAGCGCACGGTCATGTAGCGGGTGGCGTGCTCCGTCCCGTCGCGCGGCGGCAACACGTCCAGCGCCTGGCAATAGGTCTCGGCGAAGCGCTTGGCCGCGCCCATCACGCTGGTCGGGCGGATCGCCTTGTCGGTGGAGATCAGCACCATGGCGAGGCAGCCGGCGGCGCGCGCCGCGTCGGCCACGTTGCGGGTGCCGACGACGTTGGTCAGCGCGCCCTCGCACGGGTTGGCCTCCACCAGTGGCACATGCTTGAGGGCGGCGGCATGGAAGACCAGGGCGGGGCGTTCGTCCTGGAACAGGCGCATGACCCGGTCGCGGTCGCGCACGTCGGCGATCACCGCGCGGGTGTCGAGGCCGGGGAATCTCTCCCGCACCTCCATCTCGATGCTGTAGAGATTGAATTCCCCGGCATCGAGCAGGATCAGCCGTTCCGGCCCCAGCGCCGCGATCTGGCGGACCAGTTCGCTGCCGATGGTGCCGCCGGCGCCGGTGACGATCACCCGCCGCCCGCCGATCAGTCCGGAAATGGCTCCACGGTCCAGCACCGCCTGCGGCCGGCCCAGCAGATCCTCCAGCGCGATGGGACGCACCTCCACGCCCTTGCCTTCGCCCAGCGCCGACTTGAACTCGGTCAGGCTGGGCAGCCGGGACATGACCAGCCCCAGCGCCTCCGCCCGGTCGAGCAGGCTGCGCAGGGTCGATCCCTTCAGCTCGGCATTGCCCTTGGTGATGATCAGCCGCTGCGGCCGTTCGCCCTTGCGTTCCAGCGCCTGGACCACCTGCTCCAGGTCGTCGGGGCCGCCCAGCACCGGCACGCCGCGCACGGCATGGCCGATGCGGCGGCCCTTGTCGTCAAGAATGCCGACCACGCGGTAGGCCGACTGTCCCGGCTGGTCGAGCGAACGGATGAACAGCTCCGCCGCGTCGCCGACGCCCAGCAGCAGGACGGGGATGCGCGGCACGCCCTCCACCGCCTCGGCCCAGCTGAAACGGCGGTCCTTCAGGAAGCGGTAGGCGAAGCGCGGCCCGCCCAGCAGCAGCATCTGTACCAGCCACAGGATCGGCGGCAGCGAGCGGGGAAGCAGTTCGGCGCGCGTCAGCAGGAACATCGCCAGCACGAAGCACAGCACCGCCACCGTGACGGCGCGCACCACCTGCATCAGGTCGGGGATGGAGGCGTAGCGCCAGATGCCGCGGTACAGACCGAACAGCACGAACACCGCGGCCGACAGCCCGACCAGCACCGGCAGGGCGATCGTCAGCGCGTCGAAGTAAAGACCGAAGGCGGAACCGCCCACCCGCAGATAGAGGGCGACGACCAGGGCCACCCCGGTCATCACCAGATCATGCAGGAACACCAGGGATGCCCGTGCGGACGGGATGCGCATGCCGCTAAACCTTGTTCGTTCGTTCGGCTTGTTTCGACGTCGCGATCAGCCGCGGGAAGCTTTGAACCATTCCGCCGTGGCGCGCAACCCGGTCGCAAGGTCATGGGGCGGGCGCCAGCCAAGCCTGTTGCGGATGGGAGCGTCATCCACCGTCAGCGTGCCGGCCAGACGGTCGAACATCGCCCGCGTCCCGGTCAGCGCCGCGCCCAGCGCCATCAGCCCCTGCGGCACCGGGATCAACCGGGCCGGACGGCCGAGCGCGGCGGCAATGGCGCGCACCAGATCGGCGGTCGACAGCGGCTCCCCATCCTGGACCAGGAAGGTCTGTCCGGCCGCATCGGGATGCTCCAGCACCGTCACCACCGCATCGGCGAGGTTGCCGACATAGATCAGGCTGCGCCGGTTGCGGATGCCGCCCAAGGGCAGTGGCAGGCCGGTCGCCACCAGCTTCAGCAGGGCGCGCATGTTGCCGGCGGCGCCGGGCCCATAGACCAGCGGCGGGCGGATCACCGCGACCTCCATGCCGGTGCGGGCCGCGATCTCCGCCAGCGCGCGTTCGGCTTCCAGCTTCGACACGCCATAGGGGCTGTGGGGGTCGGGCGTCGTCGCGGCGTCCAGCGGGGTGGGGCGGCTTTCGTCCACCATCGCCTTGATGCTGCTGAGGAAGACGAAGCGCTTCACCCCGGCCGCGGCCGCCTGCTCCGCCAGCCGGACGGTGCCGGCGGTGTTGACGCGGCGGAACTCCGCCAGCGGATCGGCGGCGGTGTCGCGCATCACATGGACGCGGGCCGCCATGTGGATCACGGCGTCCACACCGGCGAGTGCGGCCGTCCAGTCGGTGTCGGGGCCGATGTCGCCGACGACGGCCGGCTCCCACGGCCCTTCCGAGGCGGTGCGCAGGGCCGCGCGCACCTGATGTCCGCGGGCGGCCAGCAGCGGGACGGTGTGGCGGCCGACGAAGCCGGTGGCGCCGGTCAGGAGTACGCGCATGTGCGGGATGGTCCGGGCTTGGTTGGTATGGTGGACTGAGGAACGATTTATTATCCGGTTTGGCCAGGGTGCGCCACGGCGCAAGGTCCCAGGCACCTTTTCCGGCTTTCGGTCGATGAAGGGAATGGTTATAAGCTGGACAGGGACGCGTGAATAAGGACGCTACCAAGACATGTCACATCTCGTGGACGATGCGAATGATCGGCACAGCCGAATCATCATCGTCAGCTTTAATTGCGCCGACTTCGTCAATCGCGTCATTGGTTGTCTGCTCGACCAGACCGATCCCGCTTTCGAGGTGGTGATCGTCGACAATGCCTCGAAGGACGTCGACGGCATCGCTCTGCCTGCCGATCCGCGATTCCGCATGGTCCGGCTGGACACGAATGTGGGCTTCGCCAAGGCGAACAATGTCGGTGCCGCCGGTGCCACCGTTCCCTGGATCGTCACGCTGAACCCCGACGCCTTCCCGCGCCGCGACTGGATGGAGCGGCTGCAGGCCGCCGCCCATGCGCAGCCCGATGTGGCGATGTTCGGCTCGACCCAACTTTTCTCGCACGATCCCCGCATGATCGACGGCGAGGGCGACCAGTATTCCATCTTCGGCTTCGCCTGGCGGGTCAACTACCGCCGCATGCTGAAGCCGCCCTACTACAGCGGAACGGTCTTTTCGCCGTGCGCCGCCGCGGCCATGTACCGGCGCGACTATTTCGAGGCTGTCGGCGGCTTCGACGAGGATTTCTTCTGCTATTGCGAGGATGTCGATCTCGGCTTCCGCATCCGGCTCAGCGCCGGACCGGCGGTCCAGGTCGGCGACGCGGTGGTGGAGCATGTCAGCAGCGGCGTGTCCAAGCAGTACGGCACCTTCGCCCAGTATCACGGCGTCCGCAATCTGGTGTGGACCATGGTGAAGAACATGCCGCTGCCGCTGCTGCCGCTAGCCTTCTTCGGCCATGCGCTGCTGGTGGTCTATCTGGTGTTCCGCAGCCTGGGCAGCGACCGCACCGGCGCCATCGGCCGCGGCATCCGCGATGCCCTGTGCGGGCTGCCTCGCATGATCGCCAAGCGCCGCGTCATCCAGCGCGACCGCAAGGCCACGCTGGGTCAGGTCGCCGGCATGATCGCCTGGAACCCGCTGCTGCTGAAGACCCGCGGCCGGCCGGGGCTGCGGAAGTCGCACAGCTCAGACCAGCCGCCATCCGTGGGTGTTGAAAAAGCGTAGGGCGGAACGGGCGAACATCCGGATGTGCGCGCCGCCCTTGCGCGCCGCCTTGCCGCCGAAATGCACCATGCGCACCTCCGGCACATAGGCGATCTCACCCAGCGCCATCGCCCGGCGCGACAGGTCGAAATCCTCGAAATACAGGAAATAGCCGTCGTCGAAGCCGCCCAGCCGGGTCAGCGCATCGCGCCGGAACAGCATGAAGGCTCCGCTGACCTGCTCAAGCCCGGTGACGACGGCGTCGCGGGTGACGTCGCGCATCTCGTAGCGGTCGAGCCGCTGGGTGAAAATCCGCTTGACCGATGCAGGGGCGAAGGCGCGCAGGCCCAGATCCAGCACGGTCGGCCGGCGCTTGCACAGGAATTCCTGCTCGCCCGACGGGCCGAACACCTTGGGCGTCAGCAGGACGGTGCGTGGGTGCGCCTCCATATAGCGCCAGCCGGCCAGCAGAGCGTCGGGTTCCAGCAGGATGTCGTAGTTCAGGATCAGGTGATAAGGCGCGTCGCCCTGCCGGATCGCCAGATTGTGCCCGGCGCCATAGCCGACATTGCCGTGCCCTGCGATCAGCGTCACCGGCGGCCGCCCGGCTTCCGCATAGCGGTCCAGTAGCGCCCGAAACGGGCTGGAGCCTGGGTCGCTGCCCCCATGGCCGTCCTTTGGCGCGCCATTGTCGATGATCCACAGCCGGGTTTGCACCCCGGCCCCCTCGGCCAGCCGGTCGGCGGCGGCACCGATGGTGTCGAGCGAGCGGGCCAGCAGCTCCGGATCGGGATGGTAAAGGACGACCGACAGGTCGAGGAATGCAGCGGTCATCGGGATCACGCCTTCGACATGCGCGTCAGCGTCGCCAGCAGCAGCGCGACGGTCACCGCACCGGGCAGGAGCGTCCAGGCGCCGAAGCTTCCGGCGGCCAGCGCCGCGGCGACGAGGACGAGGCTGTAGCCGATGATGGTCAACACCACGCGGTCATGCCGTCCGGCGCCCTTGGCGGCCTTCTGGTAGAAATGCTCGCGGTGGGCCTGCCAGATCTTCTCGCCGCGCAGCAGCCGGCGCAGCAGCGTGATGGTGGCGTCGGTCAGGTAATAGGCAGGCAGAATCAGCGCCGCCGCCCAGTCGCCGCGCGCCGCCAGCGAGGCAAGCAGGAAGGCAAGGATATGGCCGAGCGGGATGCTGCCGACATCGCCCATGAACATGCGGGCCGGCCGCCAATTGTGGGTCAGGAACCCCGCAGCCGCCCCGGCCAGCGCCGCCCCGGCGACTCCGGTCAGCCCGAAATCGCCCATCGCCAGCGACACCAGCGCAACGCCGCCGCCGATCAGGATCGTTTCGCTGCCGGCCAGCCCGTCGATCCCGTCCATGAAATTGTAGAGGTTGACGAACCACAGCCACAGGAAGGCGGTCGCAGCTCGGTCGAGCCCCCAGGGCAGCCAGCCCTGCCACACCAGCTGGTCGGACGGCAGCGCCAGCAACCCGAAGGCCACCGCCAGCGCCTGCACCGCCAGCCGCAGCAGCGGCGACAGTTCCCGCCGGTCGTCCATCCACGACACGCCCATCAGCGCCAGCGTCCCCAGCAGCACCGCCCCCGTCTCCAGCGGCCGGCCGAAAACGATCCCGGCGACGGCGAAGACCGGCACCACCGTCAGCATCACCGCCCAGCCGCCGCCGCGCGGGGTGGGAGCCTGATGGCTCGACCGCTCGTTCGGGATGTCCATGATGCTGCTGGCAAGGAGGTAGCGCAGAACCCGCGTCGACAGGTACCAGCCGACGGCCAGACAGAGCAGGAAGACGCCGATCAGCGCGGTCGAATAGGCGGTGGAGGTCATGATGGCTCGGGCGGTGGAGGGAGCGGGTGGAAGGTCAGAGCTTGTGATAGCCCTTGTACCACTCCACGAAGCGGGGAAGGCCGATCTCTATCGGGGTCTTCGGTTCGAAGCCCAGCACTTGGCGGCTCAACTCGATGTCGGCGGCGGTCTCCTGCACGTCCCCGGCCTGCATCGGTTCCATCACCTTCACGGCCTCGCGGCCGAAGGCCTGTTCCAGCACGCCGATGAAGCGCATCAGCTCCTCGCACCGGTTGTTGCCGAGGTTGAAGACGCGGTGCGGGGCGCCGGTCTCCGCATCGACGGGGGCAGGGCGGTCGAGGGCTGCCAGCACGCCGGCGACGATGTCGTCGATATAGGTGAAGTCGCGCTTCATCTTGCCGCCGTTGAAGACGCGGATCGGCCGGCCGGCGGTGATGGCGTCAGCGAACAGCCAGGTCGCCATGTCCGGACGGCTCCACGGGCCATAGACCGTGAAGAAGCGCAGGCCGGTCATCGGCAGCTGATAGAGGTGGCTATAGGTGAAGGCCAGCATCTCCGCGGCCTTCTTGGTGGCGGCATAGACCGACACCGGGCTGTCGACCCGATCCTCCACCGAGAACGGCATCTTGCGGTTGGCGCCATAGACGGACGAGGTCGAGGCATAGACGAAATGCCGCAAGTCCGGCATGCGCCGTGCCGCCTCCAGCAACGTCACCTGACCGGTGACGTTCGCATCGACATAGGCGTAGGGATTCTCGATGGAGTAGCGGACGCCCGGCTGCGCCGCCAGATGGACCACGCCCGTCACGTCATTGAACTGCGGCCACAGACACTCCACCGTCGCGCGGTCGGAAATGTCGGCCCTGACGAAGCGGAAGCCGGGCCGGCCGGTCAGCCGGGCCAACCGCGCCTCCTTCAAGGCCACCGCATAATAGTCGTTCAGGTTGTCGAGGCCGAGCACGCTTTCCCCGCGGTCCAGCAGCGCAGCGACGACATGCGATCCGATGAAGCCGGCGGCACCGGTGACGAGGATGGTCATGGTCTCACAGTCCTTATGACGATGGTCCGACGGTCTTATGCCCCAGCGGCGGCCGGGGCGCCAGCCTGCATCCACGACCTTTCCGGGACCGGTTCGCACGCTTGACAGGCGCTCCACGCTGCCGGTCTACTGCGCGACCGCGACACATCAGGACCGATGGGACCATCGATGCCCCCGAAGAAGAATCCGCTGAACCTGAACCCGCTGCAGCTGCGCACCCTGACCCTGCTGCAGGAACTGGCCCGCCTGGAGAACAAGCCGGCCGAGGACGAGGAGGGTGGTTTCCAGATCACCGCCCTGCCGCATGCGCACGGCAACCACTTCCATCTGGGCCATTCCGTCGTTGCCGCCAAGGACGCCACCGGCCTGCAGAACGACGCCGTCTGGACCATCCTGGAGCGCAAGGGCATCGTGAAGCGCACCCCCGGCGCGGCGATCCTGACCGCGGCCGGCGTCGAGTACGACACCGGCCTGCGCGACCAGATCCTGCACCAGTCCAACCACTGAGGCCGGCCACCGAGGCCGGTTGCGGAGCCGCTCCGATGGACGACACCGCCGAGACGATGAAGGAACCGCCGGCTCCGGTGAAGCCGAAGCCGGCTGCTGCTGCCCGCGACGAGCGCCTCGCCGCCCGCCTGCGCGAGAACCTGCGCAAGCGCAAGGAGCAGGCGCGGCAGCGGGGGGAGTGAGTGGGAGTGTGGCCTTCGATTGCCCCCTCCCTAGCCCTCCCCCGCTTTCAGCGGTGGAGGGGACTGCCGCCGTTTCGCCTTAAGGCACCCTCTCCCACCGAAGGTGGGGGAGGGTCGGGGAGGGGGCGAGCGGCCGAAGGCCGCTCCACCCCCTAAACCAAATCCTTCCTGAACCAGATCTGCCTGTGTCCCGGCGGATAGCCCTCCATCTCCGCCCACACCTCGTATCCCAGCTTCGGGTAGAAGCCCGGCGCCTGGAAGTCGTAGGTGTAGAGCCGCGACCAGCGGCAGCCGCGTGTCCGCGCCTCCGACTCCGCCGCGGCCATCAGCCGACCGCCGAGGCCGCTGCCGCGGGTCGATTCGTCGACCCACAGCAGGTCGACATACAGCCATTCCCAGTTGGTGTAGCCGACCAGCCCGCCCTTCAGCGTGCCGTCCGCATCGCGGGCAACGGCCACCAGGTCGCGGCGGTCATAGGGACGGCCGAGCGACGCCTCGTTGTAGGCGCGCAGGCCGTCGAAGACTCCGGCCAAGTCGGCCGGGGCGGGGGTGTCCGTCACGGACAGGGTGAAGCTCTGGATCATGACGGGGAGCTTAGCCGCGGCGGCGGGCAAGACCAGCGCCGTGATAAAGAACCGTCCATGCGCCCCAAGCGGCCTACCTTTCCTTGAGCCCCGCCGCGTGCTCGGCTACAAACCAGCCTTCACGACCCTCAATCCAATCGATACGCCAAGGAGTACCCCCGCGATGGGCATCATGCCGGACAGCTGGATCCGCGAGATGGCCGAGACCAAGGGCATGATCGAGCCCTTCGTCGAGACCCAGAAGCGCGAAGGCGTGATCTCCTACGGCGTGTCGTCCTACGGCTACGACGCCCGGGTCGCCGACGAGTTCAAGATCTTCACCAACGTCGACAATGCCATCGTCGATCCGAAGCGCTTCGACGATTCGAGCTTCGTCGACCGCAAGACCGACGTCTGCATCATCCCGCCCAACAGCTTCGCGCTGGCCCGCACGGTGGAGTATTTCCGCATCCCGCGCGACGTTCTGGTCATCTGCCTGGGCAAGAGCACCTATGCCCGCTGCGGCCTGATCGTGAACGTCACCCCGCTGGAGCCGGAGTGGGAGGGCCACGTCACGCTGGAGATCTCCAACACCACGCCGCTGCCCGCCAAGGTCTATGCGAACGAGGGGCTGTGCCAGTTCCTGTTCCTGAAGGGCGACAGCGTGTGCGAGGTGTCCTACGCCGACAAGTCCGGCAAATACATGGGGCAGAAGGGCGTCACGCTGCCCCGGCTCTGAGCACTCCTAATCTGAACGCTCGTCAGAGCGTATCCGCGAAAGAAACAGGTCCATGGACAAGATCCGCATCCGCGGCGGCCGCCCGCTGAATGGCTCCATCACCGTTGGTGGCGCCAAGAACGCCGCCCTGCCGCTGATGACGGCGTCGCTGCTCACCGACGAGACGCTGACGCTGACCAACCTGCCGATCCTGGCCGACATCAACACGCTCTGCAATCTGCTGTTGCAGCATGGCGTGGCGATCCATATGGCCGGGGCGGGCGGCGATTGCGCCGGACGCGCCGTGGACTTCACCGCGCGCGACGTCACCAACACCACCGCCCCCTATGATCTGGTCCGCAAGATGCGCGCCAGCGTGCTGGTGCTGGGTCCGCTGCTGGCCCGCTGCGGCGAAGCCAAGGTGTCGCTGCCCGGCGGCTGCGCCATCGGCGCGCGTCCGGTGGACCTGCACATCAAGGGCCTGGAGGCGATGGGCGCCGACATCCGGATCGAGGCGGGCTACATCGTCGCCAAGGCTCCGGCCGGCGGCCTGCGCGGTGCGGAATACGTCTTCCCCAAGGTGTCGGTGGGCGCGACCGAGAACCTGCTGATGGCCGCCACGCTGGCCAAGGGCACCACCATCCTGGTCAACGCCGCGCGCGAGCCGGAAGTGACCGACCTCGCCGAATGCCTGGTGAAGATGGGCGCCAAGATCACCGGCATCGGCACCGACCGGCTGGTGGTCGAAGGCGTCGACCGCTTGCACGGCGCCCGCCACATGGTGGTGGCCGACCGCATCGAGACCGGCACCTACGCCATGGCCGCGGCGATCACCGGGGGCCGTCTTGACATCATGAACACCCGTCTCGATCTGATCAAGGCGGCGGTCAAGGCGCTGGCTCCGGCCGGCGTCGCCTTCGAGGAGATCGAGAACGGGATCCGCGTTTCGCGCGCCAACGGCGAACTGCACGGCGTCGATGTGATGACCGAGCCGTTCCCCGGCTTCCCCACCGACCTTCAGGCCCAGATGATGGCCCTGATGTGCACGGCCAAGGGTGCGGCGATGATCACGGAAACGATCTTCGAGAACCGCTTCATGCACGCGCCGGAGCTGACGCGCATGGGCGCGCGGATCACGGTCCACGGCTCGTCGGCCCTGGTGCGCGGCGTGGAGCGGCTGACCGGTGCGCCCGTGATGGCGACGGACCTGCGCGCTTCGGTGTCGCTGGTGCTCGCCGGGCTGGCGGCGGAGGGGGAGACGATGGTCAACCGCGTCTACCACCTCGACCGCGGCTATGAGCGGGTGGAGGAGAAGCTGGCCGCCTGCGGTGCGGAGATCGAGCGCATCCACGGCGGCGACGAGTAAGCGGCGGGGGCGCCCCTCCCGCCATCCCATAGAGGTTGGCCTTTCCCGAGAGGTGCCCTTGATTATGACGGCCATCACCCCGATCCGCCTGCGTGCCGAGGATGAGGAGGACCTGAAGGTCGTTTCCGCCTGCCTGCAGGACGCCATCCTGCCGGTCGGCGACATGTGCTTCCAGCCTGACGAGAAACGGTTCGTCATGGTCGTCAACCGCTTTCGCTGGGAGTCGGCCGACCAGCCCCGGCCCGGTCCCACCGCCGACGACGACGATCTGGCTCCCTACGAACGGGTCCATTGCGGCGTGCGGGTGGAGGGGGTGACCGGCGCAAAGCTGCGCGGCTTCGACCTGAAGGACCGCGGCCAGATGCTGGAACTGCTGTCGATGGAGACGGTGGAGGGCGGGGTCGCCCTGCATTTCGCCGGCGGCGGCTGTGTCCGGCTCGACGGGCCGTCGTGGCGCATGGTGGTGGAGGATCTGGGCGAGCCCTGGCCCACCGGCTGCAAGCCCTGCCACCCCGACGAAGCCGGTCCCGACCGGATCGCCTGAATGGCCGGGCGGAGCGTCGGTTCAGCGCTCCGCGAATGGGATCTAGCGCTCCGCGACCTGGGTATCGCGATGCAGGCGGCGGATCACGTCCTCCGCGGTCTTCTTGTAGGTGACGGTGTCCACGTCCTCGCCCGGCGCCAACTGCGAGCGGTGGACGGTGAAGAAGCGGTGGCCGACGTCCAGCATGCCGCTGGCCTCGACCAGGATGCTGTCATCCTTGCCGTTGGCGGCCGGGGAAACGGAAACGATCTGGCCCAACTCTTCGCCGAGCAGGCCGGTCACCTCCACGCCGACGAGGTCGTCACCGCCGCGCGGATCGGCGGCCAGCGCCGACTCGGCATGGGCAAAGGATAGGGTCGTCGCCAGCGCAAGGCCGGCCAACATGGTCTGGAACCGCATGAGTCGGGCTCCCATCGCTGATGTGTGTCTCGTATGTCACAATCAACATGGGAATTGCGGGACGGTTCCCACGGAACCATCCAGGGGTAATCCGGTTGCTGCGGTACGACCTTCAGCGAAGGAGACCCCTCCATGGCACAGAAACTCGACGGCAAGACCGTCGCCGTCCTCGCCACCGATGGTTTCGAGCAGGTGGAATTGACCGAACCGGTGAAGGCGCTCCGCGAGGCCGGGGCCACCGTCCATGTGGTCGCGCCCAAGGGCGGGCAAATCCAGGGCTGGAATCACCATGACCGCGGCGACATGGTCGATGTGAACGTGACGCTCGACCAGGCCGATGCCGCCCGCTACGACGCGCTGCTTCTGCCCGGCGGCGTGATGAACCCGGACTCGCTGCGGCTGGAGCCCAAGGCGATCGAGTTCGTGAAGAGCTTCGTCACGTCCGACCGGCCCATCGCGGCGATCTGCCACGGCCCCTGGACACTGATCGATGCTGGCGGCGTGCGCGGCAAGCGCATGACCAGCTGGCCGTCGCTGCAGACGGACCTGCGCAATGCGGGGGCGACCTGGGTCGACGAGCAGGTGGTGACCGACCACGGGCTGGTCACCTCGCGCAAGCCCGACGACATTCCGGCCTTCTGCCGCAAGATGATCGAGGAATTCTGCGAAGGCCGCCACGCCGGCCATCGCCACGCGGCGGAGTAGGGGGGCGCAGGATACTTGCGGCGCTAGACCCCCACCTATCCTCCCCCACTGGGTGGGGGAGGGACTGCCGCCACTCCCGCGAATATGCACTCGGTTTCCTCCCCCGCCCAGCGGGGGAGGATTAAGGTGGGGGGCATCGCCAGCCGACGCCTTCCCAACATACGCCCTACGCCGTCACCAACGGCGACAACCCGTTCTGGATCGCCCACACCGCGGCCTGGGTGCGGTTCTGCGCGTTGATCTTCCGCATCACGTTCTTGAAATGCATCTTCACGGTGGATTCCGTGATGTGCAGGTTTCGCGCGATGGCCTTGTTCGACTGGCCGGCCAGAAGGCAGCGCAGGATCTGGACCTCGCGCTTCGACAGGTCGCCGCTGGGCGGCATGGCGATGGGCGTCGGGGTGTGCTGCGGACGTTCGTTGGCGGCGGCCATCAACAGGCCGGCGACATGGGTGGGGTAGACCACCTCGCCCAGCATCACCAGCCGCAGCGACCGCAGCAGGCTCTCGCTCGACATGCTCTTGTTCAGATAGGCGTCGGCACCCGCCTTCAGCGACTGCGAAAGGCTGCGGTCGGCGATGGTGTCGGCCAGCACGACGATCCGCGCCGACGTGCCTTCGCGCAGGCGGCGGATACCGGCGATCTCCTCGGGCATGCCGTCCTGCAGCGCCAGCACGATCAGGTCGGGCTGGTCGCCGTCGGCGATGAGGTCGAGCGCGTCGTCGGCACTGGCCGCGTGGGCGCTGACCCGGAAGGGGCCGCCGCCGATCAGCGTCGCCAAAGCCGCCGAGAAAAGCCGGTCGTGGTCGACCAGCATCACAGTCCATGTCTTCATCGATCATCCTCCGCTGGGCCGCCCATTGCCGGGCGGCGGCGATCCCCCCTTTGATCTGCATCCCCTGGACCTTGGTCCGAAGACCAGGGCCAAGGACCGGGCCGACTGATCCGGTCCAGGCAGACTCCGAACATGAAAAATTAGAACAATATTGTTCGGAACAGCGGGCTTTACGCTTCGTGCCGGGATGATTTATACGGTTCATTAACCAACCGCGCAAGATGAGAACAGGAAAGTCACAGCCAATAGATCGGATTTGGGCAGAAATTGAACGGAGACCCGTTCATTCGATATTTAGAGGTAGGCGCGTCATAGAGCGGCGCGAATGAACCGCTTTCCCAATGGGGCTTTTTGGTGTTCTTGGCCCTTCTGAAAAGTGGTCCGCTGAGCATAAGGGGACACGATGGAGTTCGAGCTTCAAGCGCGCGGCAGTTCGCGTAGCGCGGGCAATCCGACGCGGATTTTTCTGGTGGTCGACGAGCAGCCGATGGTTCGCCACGGCTTCGCCCTGTCCATCGGCGAAATCTGCCCCGGAACGCGCGTGCTGGAGGCCGGGTCGTTGGATGAAGCGCTGGACATCGGCCGCAAGACTCCCGAACTGGCCCTGGTCCTGTACGATCCCGGCCCGCCGCGCCTGGACGATGCGGATGCCGGCGGCGGCGGCGCCATCGACGGGCTGCGCCGCCTGAAGGAAACGCTGGGCGAGGTGCCCGTCCTGATCCTGACCAACTCCGACGAGGTGGCGGACATCGTCGACAGCGTCCGCATGGGCGCCCGCGGCTATGTGCTGAAGACCAGCCCGCCGGAGGTGCTGGAGCATGCCATCTCGCTGGCGCTCAGCGGCGACGTCTTCCTGCCGCTGCCGCGCGCCGTGCTGAACGGAGCGCTGAGCGAGGGACCGCGCGGCAACGACGACATCCTCGACAGGCTGACCGACCGCCAGCGCGACGTGTTCGAACTGCTGCTGGCCGGCCATTCCAACAAGGAGATCGCCCGCGGCCTCGGCGTGCTGGAGGGCACGGTGAAGGTGCATGTCCGCGCCATCATGCAGAAGCTGGGCGTGCGCAACCGCACCCAGGTGGCGGTGGTCGCCGCCCGCAACGGCTGCTTCTCCGGCGAAGGATAGTCCGGACCTTCGTCCGCATTGCCTCAACCGTCCCGCTTCCGGCAGACTGGCGCCCGCAACATCCGGGGTGGGAGCGGGCGCTTGGTTCAGGTGGCGGTGGCCGACAGGCCGAAAGACGCAGGTGGCGAGGAAAAGAAGGTCGCTGTCCATGGCGCCGCCACCGTCCGGTTCGAGCATCGCCACGGCGAGACCCGGCTGGCGACGCTCTACCACCACGACCCGCTGCGGGTGCTGATGCCGACGCCGCGCCGGGACGACCTTCCCATCGCGGTGCTCGCCACCACGTCCGGCGGCATGGTCGGCGGCGACCGCATGGACATCGCGCTCTCGGTCGGGCCGGGGGCGAAGGCCCTGGTCACCACCCAGGCGGCGGAGAAGGTCTATCGCTCCACCGGCGCCGACTGCCGCATCGACACCACGCTGTCGGTCGAAGATGGCGCGTGGCTGGAATGGATGCCGCAGGAAGCCATCGTCTTCGAAGGTTCGCGCCTTCGCCGCCTGACCCGGATCGACCTGTCGGGCGACGGCCGCGCCATCGCCGGCGAGATGCTGGTCTTCGGCCGCGCCGCCTTCGGCGAGACGGTGACCCGCGGCCTGATCCGCGACGCCTGGGAGGTCGCCCGCGACGGCCGCCTGATCTGGGCCGACGCCCTGCATCTGGACGACGACATCGCCGAGGCGCTGGCCCACCCCGCCGGCTTCGGCGGAGCTGCAGCCTGCGCCACCCTGCTGCACGCTGCCCCCGACGCAGCCGGCAACCTCGATTCCGTCCGTGCCCTGGCGGAGCCGCTGGAGGGCGCGCGCATCGGCGCCACGGCGCTGGACGGTCTGCTGGTCGTCCGCATCCTCGGCGGCGACGCCCGTGCCGTGCGGCTGGCCTACGCCGCGCTGTGGTCCGGCCTGCGCAATGAGGCCGCCGGCCTGCCCACCCGCCTGCCGCGGCTGTGGGAGGTTTGACCGAGGCAATCGGCGCCGCGTTGCAATTGCTGCGAAGATCTCGCGTTTTTCCGCGAGTGTGATACCCTTTTCGAGCATGTGTGCGGAGCGTACGCAGAGCAGGGAATGTCAGGGACGTGGGCAATGGACTCCTACCGCAAGAACTACGAACCGCTGCCGGATACGGATGGGCTGGACGGCGTTCGCATGGGCAACGGCAGTGAGGTGCTCGATTACGACGCTGCGGTTCGGCATCTGGCGGCGTCCAGCGCATTCCTGGCCGAACGTTCGAAGCGGATGGCTGCGCGTATTGCGCAGGGTTCCGCGAAGGAATGAGCGACCGATTATCGACCCTGTTTCTCAAGCGGCGGCAGTTTCTCGTTGAGTGCGGTCGTGCCGCCGTCATCGCCTTGCCGGATGGTCTCCGCCCTGTTTTCCTGACGGAAAGCCTGCACCTCGATCAACTGGTTGAAGATTACGGCGCCTTGCGCGACCAGTTCGTGGCCCGCCACGGCATGGGCGAAAACCTCCTGGCAAACCACAAGGTTGCGGCCCTTTATGTCTGGCTGCTGTCCAAGGTGCCGGCGGAGTCGCTGTTCCGCTTTCCATCCGATGCGCCCGTCGACTCCCAGCGGCTGGTCATGGCGACCATGATGAATGCGGTGTTGGTGGCTCTGCTCGGTATCGATCCGGCGCGCGTGGACGGACTTCTGCAGGACGACATCGAGTACTGCTTGCTGAAGGAAGCTCCGGCGAATCTCGAGTGGCTGTGCTGCACGCTGCACGCCCATTGTCTGCTGAACGGTGCGCGGACCAACATCGCCCGTTACTGATGCCAAGCACTTTCAACCCCCTACGTCATACGACGCACTTGGCGCACCGCATCATCGTGGCATAATCGCTCCCAACCGGCCGGCAATGATCCGGTGACGAACAGGGTGGCGAAAGGGCAATCCCCCGATGAACCTGACAGGGCGCGAGAAGGACAAGCTGCTCGTCGCGATGGCGGCGATGGTGGCGCGGCGGCGGCTGGAGCGCGGCGTCAAGCTGAACCATCCGGAGGCGGTCGCCCTCATCACCGACTACGTGGTGGAGGGCGCGCGCGACGGCCGCACGGTGGCCGAGCTGATGCGCGATGGCGCCACCGTGCTAACCCGCGATCAGGTGATGGAGGGCATCCCCGAGATGATCCACGACATCCAGGTCGAGGCCACCTTCCCCGACGGCACCAAGCTCGTCACCGTCCACCAGCCGATCCGTTGAGGGGATACCCGATGAAACCCGGTGAAATCTTCCCGGCGGCCGGCGAGATCGTTCTGAACGACGGCCGCGCCACCGTCGAGCTCGACGTCGCCAATGCCGGCGACCGCCCGATCCAGGTCGGCTCGCACTTCCATTTCTACGAGACCAACGGCGCGTTGACCTTCGACCGCGAGAAGGCGCGGGGCTTCCGGCTCGACATTCCGGCCGGGACGGCGGTGCGCTTCGAGCCCGGCCAGACCCGCCGCGTGATGCTGGTCGCCTATGGCGGCGACCGGGTGGTGATCGGCTTCAACCGCATGGTCAACGGCGCCCTCTGACGGGCCGACAGGAAGGGCGAGAACATGGCGCACCGCATCGACCGGGCCGAATACGCGGCCCTCTACGGCCCGACCACCGGCGACCGCGTCCGGCTGGCCGACACCGACCTGATCGTGGAGGTCGAACGCGACCACACCGTCTATGGCGAGGAGGTGAAGTTCGGCGGCGGCAAGGTGATCCGCGACGGCATGGGCCAGAGCCAGCGCTCGCGCCACCAGGGGGCGGTCGACACCGTCATCACCAACGCGCTGATCATCGACCATTGGGGCATCGTCAAGGCCGACATCGGCATCACCGGCGGGCGCATCGCTGCCATCGGCAAGGCCGGCAACCCCGACGTCCAGCCCGGCGTCGACATCATCATCGGTCCGGGCACCGAGGTGATCGCGGGCGAGGGCAAGATCGTCACCGCCGGCGGCATCGACGCCCACATCCACTTCATCTGCCCGCAGCAGGTGGACGAGGCGCTGAACAGCGGCGTCACCACCATGCTGGGCGGCGGCACCGGCCCGGCCGCCGGAACCGCGGCGACCACCTGCACGCCGGGGCCGTGGCATATGGAGCGGATGCTCCAGGCCGCCGAAGGGCTGCCGATCAACCTGGGCTTCTTCGGCAAGGGCAACACCAGCCGTCCCGACGCGCTGCTGGAGCAGATCGCCGCCGGCGCCTGCGGCCTGAAGCTGCACGAGGATTGGGGCACCACGCCTGACGCCATCGACACCTGCCTGACCGTCGCCGACCAGCTGGACGTGCAGGTGGCGATCCACACCGACACGCTGAACGAATCCGGCTTCGTCGAGGACACCATCGCGGCGTTCAAGGGCCGCACCATCCACACCTTCCACACCGAAGGGGCGGGCGGCGGCCATGCGCCGGACATCATCCGGGTGGCGGGGCTCAACAATGTCCTGCCCAGCTCGACCAACCCGACGCGGCCCTTCACCATCAACACGGTGGACGAGCATCTGGACATGCTGATGGTGTGCCATCACCTCAGCGCCCGCATTCCCGAAGACGTCGCCTTCGCCGAAAGCCGCATCCGGCGCGAGACCATCGCGGCGGAGGACATCCTGCACGACCTGGGCGTCTTCTCCATGATCTCGTCTGACAGCCAGGCGATGGGCCGGCTGGGCGAGGTGATCATCCGCACCTGGCAGACCGCCCACAAGATGAAGCTTCAGCGCGGCCGCCTGCCGCAGGAGACCGGCGACAACGACAATTTCCGGGTCAAGCGCTACATCGCCAAATACACCATCAACCCGGCGCTGTCGCACGGCATCGGCCATGTCGTCGGCTCGGTAGAGGTCGGCAAGCTGGCCGATCTGGTGGTGTGGTCGCCGGCCTTCTTCGGGGTGAAGCCGGACATGGTCATCAAGTGCGGCACCATCGCCGCCGCGCTGATGGGCGATCCCAATGCCTCGATCCCGACGCCGCAGCCGGTGCATTACCGCCCGATGTTCGGCGCCTTCGGCCAGGCGATGCAGGCCAGCAGCGTCACCTTCGTCAGCGCCAAGGCGATGGAACTGGAGGTTGGACGGCAACTCGGCCTGCACCGCGAACTCATCGCCGTCCAGGGCACGCGCACCGTCGGCAAGAAGGACATGATCCACAACGACGCGACTCCGCACATCGAGGTGGACCCGGAAACCTACGAGGTGCGGGCGGACGGGCAACTGCTGACCTGCGAACCGGCCGAGGTCCTGCCGATGGCGCAGCGGTATTTTCTGTTCTGAGGCGCTTTTTTTAATCCCCTCCCCCGCCCAGCGGGGGAGGGTTAGGGTGGGGGGGATGCGCTTCGAGGATTTCTTCGGCTGCGCCGAACCCCCTCATCCCAACCTTCTCCCCAGGGGGGAGAAGGAGTCTTAGGCAGGGTCTATTCGTGATCGGTGTATTCGACTCAGGACATGGCGGGTTGACGGTGCTGCGCGCCCTGGTGGATGCGGCGCCCGACCGGCCCTTCGTCTATCTCGGCGACCATGCCGCCGCTCCCTACGGCCCGCGCAGCGAGGACGACATCTACCGGCTGACCATCGCCGGGATGGACCGGCTGTTCGCCCAGGGATGCCGGCTGGTCGTCATCGCCTGCAACACCGCAGCCGCGGTGGCGCTGCGTCGTCTCCAGCAGGAATGGCTGCCATCGGCCCATCCCGGCCGCAACGTGCTGGGCGTGCTGGTGCCGATGGTGGAGGCGATCACGCGGGTTCCCTGGATGATCGACACCGTGCCGCCGGACCATCTGGCCGAACCGCGCACAGTCGGCATTTTCGCCACCGCGGCCACCGTCAACTCCGGCTCCTTCCCGCGGGAGATCGGCAAGCGCGCGCCTTCCGTCCGCGTCGTGCAGCAGGCCTGCCCGGACCTCGTCCCGCTGATCGAGCGCGGCGCGTCGGATGCAGAGATCGAACCGGCCGTCGCCGGCTATGTCCGCGTGCTGCTGGACAAGATGGGCAGCCAGCCGCTGGACACGGTGGTGCTGGGCTGCACCCACTACCCGCTGGTCCGCCACCTGTTCGCCCGCGCGCTGCCGCCGGGGGTGGAGGTGCTGTGCCAGCCGACCCTGACCGCCCGCTCGCTGGAGCAGTATCTCGACCGTCATCCCGAATACCGGCCCGAACCGGCTGAACGGGGTTTACGCTTCTTCACCACCGGGGACGCAGCGCTGGTCAGCGAACTGGCCGGCCGCTTCTTCGGCCACCCGACCCCCTTCGAACGGCTTAGCTGATGACCGATCCCACCCGCCGCGCCACCCGAGTGCATGCCCGCGGCCATTGGCCCGCCGAGCAGGCGGCCGGCACCGTGACGCTCGCCTTCGACGACCGCTTCCGCCGCCGCATGGCGATGACCGACGATGCCGGCGGCTCCTTCCTGCTCGACCTGCCGCGCGCGGTGGCGCTGGACGACGGCGACGGGCTGGAGTTGATCGACGGCAGCTTCCTGCGTGTGGTCGCCGCGCCGGAAGACCTGATGGAGGTCCGCGTGCCCGGCCCGGTGGAGGCCTTCGCGCGGGTGGCCTGGCATCTCGGCAACCGTCACCTGCCGGTGCAGATCGTCGGCGACACCATCCGGCTGCGCCGCGACCATGTGATCGAGGACATGCTGCGCGGGCTGGGGGCCGAGGTGCGTGACGTCAGCGCGCCCTTCATGCCGGAAGGCGGCGCCTATGGCGGGCACTCGCATGGCGGCGGGCATGGGCATTCGCACTGATAAACCCCTTCTCCCCCCCGCTCACGCGCAAACGGAGTTTGCGCTGACGCGACAGGCGGACCCATGGTCCGCCGAAAGCGGGGAGAAGGTTGGGATGAGGGGGTTCGGCGCAGCCGAAGAAATCCTCGACGCGCATCCCCCTCACCCTAACCCTCTCCCCGGGGGGGAGAGGGGACAAGATAGCGTCTCCACCCACGCCCTGACGCGCCTGCTGGCGTGGCTGTCGCCCAGCTTTCCGGTCGGCGGCTTCTCCTACAGCCATGGGATCGAGGCGGCGGTGGAGCAGGGGTTGGTGCGGGACCGGGCGACGATGATCGTCTGGCTCGACGGTATCCTGCGCCATGGCGCCGGGCGCACCGACGGCATGCTGTTCGCCGCCGCTCATCGCGCGGTGCTGGCGGGGGACGAAGCCGCCTTCGCCTGGGCGGTGGAGCGCGCCGACATCCTGCGCGCCTCATCCGAAACCGCGCTCGAATCGCGGGCGCAGGGGCAGGCTTTCCTGCTGGCGATCCGCGCCGCATGGCCGCACGACGAGTTGCCGCGCTGGGATGCGGTCATCGCCTCCACTGGCCGGCCGGTCGCCTATGCGGTGGCGGTGGCGCTGGTGTCGGCGCTGATCGGCGTAGCGGAGGGGCCGGCGCTGACCGCCTACCTGCATGCCTTCGCCGCCAACCTGGTGTCGGCCGGCGTCCGCCTGGTGCCGCTGGGCCAGACCGATGGGCAGCGCGCGTTGGCGGCGCTCGACCCCATCACCCATAGCGCGGCGGAGGCGGCGCTGGCGACCCCGCTCGACGATCTCGGCGGCCGGGCGATGGCCGTCGACTGGACCTCGATGATCCACGAAACCCAATATACGAGGCTGTTCCGCTCATGAGCGCTCTCCCCGCTATCGAAAAGAGCCACGCCGGTCCGCTTCGCGTCGGCATCGGCGGCCCTGTCGGCTCCGGCAAGACCGCGCTGACCGACGCGCTGTGCAAGCGCATGCGCGAGGATTGGGAGGTCGCGGCGATCACCAACGACATCTACACCAAGGAGGATGCCGAATTCCTCACCCGCTCCGGCGCGCTGAAGCCGGAACGGATCATGGGGGTGGAGACCGGCGGCTGCCCGCACACCGCGATCCGCGAGGATGCCTCGATCAACCTCGCCGCCGTCGACCAGATGAACGCGAAGTTCCCCAATCTCGACCTGATCTTCATCGAATCGGGCGGCGACAACCTCGCGGCCACCTTCTCGCCGGAACTGGCGGACATCACCATCTACGTCATCGACGTGTCGGCCGGCGACAAGATCCCGCGCAAGGGCGGGCCGGGCATCACCCGGTCGGACCTGCTGGTGATCAACAAGACCGACCTCGCCCCGATGGTCGGCGCCAGCCTGGAGGTGATGGACCGCGACGCCCGCAAGATGCGCGGCGACCGCCCCTTCGTCTTCGCCAACGTCAAGGCGGGCGAGGGCGTGGACGCCATCCAGTCCTTCATCGTCCAGCGCGGCGGTCTGCCCCTGCCGGGTTGAGAGTCTTACATCCGAAGACACAACCGCAGGAAGACCGGCGCACGGGAACCTCCGGCTTGACCATGCTGTTCATGCAGCATGAGACGATTCAAGCCGGAGGATGCCCTGATGACGCGCCCGACCCCTGCAACGGCCTTGGGCACTGCGCTGCTGCTGGCCGCGCTGGGACCCATCGCCGCGCCCGCGCTTGCCGCCGACGACTGCGCGGCCGGGCTCGACCGGCTGGGACAGCAGGCGGCGGCCCTCGAGGCCGCGGCACCCAACAATCCGGCGCCCGTGACCCAGCAGGAAATCGCGCAGCTGCGTGCCCTGCAGCAGGCGGCCCAGGGCGCGGCGCAGAAGGGCAACGCCCCGGCCTGCCAGGCGATTCTGGGCGAGGCCACGGCGCTGCAGGACTCCATCGCCCACCCCCGCGCGATGGCCGCCGACGACCTCGAGGACGCCAAGCTGCGTAGCCCGGACGGCAAGGATCTGGGCAAAATCTCCGAGTTGGTGATCGATCCGGCCACCGGGCGAATCGCTTACGCGGTGGTCGAGCTGGGCGGCTTCCTCGGCATCGGCGACAGCGACTTTCCGGTTCCGTGGGCGTTGTTCGCGCCGTCCGGCGACGGCTATGTCCTGAACGTGCCGAAGGACAAGCTGACGAACGCCCCGCGCTTCGACGACAGCAACCGTCCGAACATGAACGATCGCCAGTGGGCGATGGCGGTGCACACCTATTACGGCGTCGCTCCCTACTGGATGCAGCAGTCGGCGACGCTGGCCGCCATCGCCGGCTCGACGGGCGGCGGCAGCGACGCCGCGGCGGCGCCCCTGCGCCAGGAGGTCCAGCGCCTGTCCCAGGAGGTGTCGCGGCTGAACCAGGAACTGCAGCAGGCGCGGGCATCCGGCTCCAGCGCCGCGACGGCAGGCGGAAGCGGGCAGGGTGGCGCCTCCCCAGCAACTCCTCAGGCATCTCCGCAGGCACCGTCGGGGAACGACACCCCCCAGCCGCCGGTTTCCCAACAGTGACACGATAACGATCCGATCGCGGGAGCACCCGGCTTCGGGTCCCGCATCCAGGAGGACCGACATGGAACTCTCTTCCATCACCGATACGGCCCAGCGCAGCCTGCGCGGCTTCAACGACCGCATCCATGGTCCCGGCGGCGGCTATACCATCAATGTCGGCCACAGCGAACGGCTGGCCTCGCTGGCCGGCGGCGTGGCCCTGGCGGTGCTGGGCCTGCGCCGGCCGAACTGGACCGGCGCCGCTATGGCGCTGGCCGGCGGCGTCCTGGTGGCGCGCGGCCTGACCGGCTTCTGCCCCGGCAAGTCGATGCTGGCCGATTGGGCGCAACGCGACCGCGCGGCCATTCCGTCGCAGGATGTGGAACGGGGGATCGATCCCTATTCCCGCCATCCCGGCGACATCTATCAGGAAGCCTGCGAGGAGGAGATCGTCGACGAGGCGTCTCAGGAATCCTTCCCGGCCAGCGATCCACCCTCCTTCACGCCCGGCGTTGCCCGGTAAGGGGTGATCGGCCAAGTGATGTGGCCGGATAACAGAAATGTCATCAAGAAACGGTCTTCCGGCCCGGTGTCGGAGGGCCGTCTTGATATGGATCAATGAAAGGGATCGCGGCTAGGACTTCGGCTTTTACTGGATATGCCGGCATCAATGCTGCGCAATGATTGGGATGGGTGCGTGAATTGCGCCCATTGCACGTTGCGGACCTGTCGCGATTGGTCTATGGTGCACCGCACAAGGAACGCCGCGTGCCCTTGCCCGGCGAAAGGGCCGCCAGGGTTGCGGCCGCTCCTCCCGTCACACCGACCGCAGGACCGTCCGCCATGACCACGATCATTCCCGCCGCCGCCACGCTCGAAGGCAAGAAGGGGCTCGTCCTTGGCATCGCCAACGACCAGTCGATCGCCTGGGGCTGTGCCCGCGCCTTCCGCGCGCTGGGTGCCGACCTTGCGGTCAGCTATCTGAACGACAAGGCCAAGAAGTTCGTCGAACCGCTGGCCCAGCAGCTGGAAGCCGAGATTTTCGAACCGGTGGACGTCACCGGCGAAGGCGAGCTGAAGGCGATGTTCGACAAGATCGGCGAGAAGTGGGGCAAGCTGGACTTCGCGCTGCACAGCATCGCCTTCGCGCCGAAGGAGGATCTGCACGGCCGCGTCGTCGACTGCTCGCGCGAGGGCTTCCAGCAGGCGATGGACGTCTCCTGCCACTCCTTCATCCGCATGGCCAAGTATGCGGAGCCGCTGATGAAGGATGGCGGGTCGCTGTTCACCATGTCCTATTTCGGCGCCAACCGCGTCATCGACAATTATGGCGTGATGGGCCCGGTCAAGGCCGCGCTGGAGGCCAGCGTGCGCTATCTGGCGTCCGAACTCGGCCCCAAGGGCATCCGCGTCCATGCCATCTCCCCCGGCCCGATCAAGACCCGCGCCGCGTCCGGCATCGCCCATTTCGACGAGCTGATGAACAAGGCCGCCGAGCGGGCTCCCGAGGGCCGGCTGGTGACCATCGAGGAGGTCGGCTACACCACCGCCTTCCTCGCCACCGACGGCGCCAAGGGCATCACCGGCGACACCACCTACGTCGACTGCGGCTATTCCATCATCGGCTGAGGCTGGCATCGGCTGAAGCCTGCCGATTTCCGGTTGAAGAACGGGGCGGGTGCGGCGACGCATCCGCCCCGTTTCGATTGGAACGCCTCTCCAAGGTGCGTCAAATTGCCGTGTGACGTCCCGACTGTTTGGGTGCGGTGGTAGCACCAGCCATACTCCGTCCAAACTGGGTGCCGGTAAGGGGGGAGGCCGCAAGGTCATGGGCGCCATCACATGGCGACGGCAGTTGAGCGTCGGCCAGCCGGCCATCGACGACGATCACAAGCATCTGATCGAGTATCTGAACGAACTCGACGCAGCGCTGGCCGCCCCGCGGTTCCAGCCGGTTCGTGTTGCCAAGATTCTGGTCAAGCTGCTGGAATACACCAAGGAGCATTTCGCCCGCGAAGAACGGATCATGCAGATCGTGCGCTATCCGCAATTCGAGGAGCACGTCGCCATGCACCGCGCCGCGGTCAAGATGGTCAGCGAATTGTCCAACCGCTTCTCCATCGAACCCACCCACGAGAACGCCGAGAAGCTGTACAAATTCACCGCCGACTGGCTTGTCCGCCACATAATCCTGATGGACACCCAGCTGACGCCCTATGTGCGCGGCGTCTGGGCGTGAGCGGGCGCTTCAGCGGCGCGCCAGCAGGTCCAGCGGTACGTTCAGCGCCTCAGCGATGCGCCCCATGGCATCGAAACTTCCCGGCTTGCGGCCATTCTCGATCTCCGAGAGGTAGGATGGCGCAATGCCGGCCGCTTCCGCCAACCCACGCAGAGTGAATCCGCGATGGTTGCGCAGGACCGTCACCGGATGCTCGCCATCCAGGATTCGTTCGGCGACCTCGAAGGGAAATGCTTCTGTCTCTCCGGCGGCAAGCCGGGTCTTCACCGCCTCCGCATCTGCGAGATCCTGCGCGTCGGTTACCAGCTCCGCCAACGCTTCAAAGTCGGCGCGGCTCAGCGTGACGCTGTCGGGAGTCTCTGCGATGGGGCGGATTGGCAGCGCGCTCATCGGTAAACCTCCTTGCGATTTCCGATCTTCAACACTGTGACCACCATCACGTCGCCGTCGATGGTATAGACGGCCCGCTAGTCGCCATGGCGGATGCGACCTCGGCCTCCGCCAAAAGCCTTGGCCCAAGGATGCGGATCATGAGGAGCTGCGGCAAATGCCTTCAGCTTCCTTCGCAGACCGTCCGCATCCGAGGCAGGCATGCGGAGCAGCATCTTCAGCGCCGAGGCTTCGATGACGAGCTTCATGTGTCCATGATCGGAACACAAGCAACACAGGTCAACAAATATTCGCTATTAGCGAACGCAGCCGATTTTACCCCACGAACTCGGTGCCGCGATAGCCCTGGGCGTAGAGCAGGGCCGTCAGGTCGCCGTGGTCGACGCGTGCACGGGCTTCGGCGGCGACGACGGCCTTGGCATGGAAGGCGACGCCCAGACCGGCAGCCAGCAGCATCGGCAAATCGTTGGCGCCGTCGCCGACGGCCATGGTCTCCGCCATCGGCACGCGGTGCTCGCCGGCATAGGCCATCAGCGCCTGCAGCTTGCTGTCCTTGTCCAGGATCGGTTCGATCACCGTGCCGGTCATCACGCCGTCGACCACTTCCAGATCGTTGCCGCGGTCGTCGTCGAAGCCGATCCAGTTGCGCACACGGCCGGTGAAGCAGCGGAAGCCGCCCGACACCAGGACGCAGACGGCGCCGTTGGCCCGCATGGTGCCGACCAGCTGGGCTGCCCCCGGCATCAGGGTGGCGCGCTGCCACACCTCGTCGATCACCGTCTCCTTCAGGCCCTTCAGCAGGGCGACGCGCTCGCGCACCGCGTCCTTGAAATCGATCTCGCCGTTCATGGCGCGGGCGGTGATGGCGGCGATGTGGTCCTTCAGCCCGACATAGTCGCCGAGTTCGTCCAGCATCTCCTGCTCGATGATTGTCGATTCCATGTCGGCGACCAGCAGCCGCTTGCGCCGGGTCGCCGCCGGCTGGGCGATGATGTCCAGGGCCATGCCTGTCAGGGCATGGCGGATCGCCGCCTCCGCCTGTTCCGGCGCGAGGTTGCCGAAAGGCAGGTCGCAGGCGGTGCCGGGAGCCAGCCAATCCGGCGCCCCTGCATCGGCGCCCAGCCCGACCAGCGCCGCCTTGGCGGTCTGGACGACGGACTCGTCGAGCGAGGCGGTGCGGGGGGCGATCAGCGTGGCGACGGCGTTCATCGGCGGGTATCCCGAGGAAAAGAGGGCCTTTGCGCGCTGCCTACCACAGGCGGGGAGCCGGGTCCAACGAAGCTTCGGCGTCGGCATGCGGTTGGGTGTTGCAAAGAGAGCGCCGGAACGCCATGGAAGGGCAATGAGCGACCTTACCACCCCTCTCACCACCCACCTTGCCGACGTCATCGTCATCGGCGGGCCGACTGCGTCGGGCAAGTCGGGGCTGGCGCTCGCCGTCGCCGAGGCGTTCGGCGGCACCGTCATCAATGCCGACAGCATGCAGCTCTACGCCGACCTTGACGTGCTGACCGCCCGCCCGCCGGCCGAGGATCTGGTGCGGGCGCCGCACCGCCTCTATGGCGTGCTGCCGGCGGCGGAGCGCGGGTCGGCGGCGCGCTGGCGCGACATGGCGCTGGCGGAGATCGACGCCGCCAAGGCCGAGGGGCGGCTGCCCGTGGTGGTCGGCGGGACCGGTCTCTACCTGCGTGCGCTGATGCAGGGATTGAGCGAGGTCCCCCCTATCCCCGACGACGTGCGCGCCGCCGCCCATGCCCGGCTGGCGTCCATCGGCGGCGAGGCCTTCCGGTCCGAACTGGTCGCCCGTGACCCGGCATCGGCCAAGCTGCACGCCGGCGACACCACCCGCCTGACCCGCGCCTGGGAGGTGCTGGAGGCCACCGGCCATCCGCTGTCCCACTGGCAGAGCCGGACCGCCCAGGGCGCGCCGGAGAACTTGCGTTTCACCATCATCGTGCTCGATCCGCCGCGGGCCGACCTCTACGCCCAGTGCGACAAGCGCTTCGACCTGATGATGGGGCAGGGTGCGCTGGAGGAGGTGCGGCGGCTGGATACCCTGGCGCGCGAGCAGGGCCTTGCCCCCGACCTGCCGGTGCTGAAGGCGCTCGGCGTGCCGGAGCTGCGCCGCCACCTGGATGGCGAAATCCCGCTGGACGAGGCGGTCGCGCTGGCCCAGCAATCCACCCGCCGCTATGCCAAACGGCAGGTGACGTGGTTCCGGCATCAGATTGTTGGCAAAGCGGCCGAAATGCTGGTAAGTCATACAGGACAGCATAGCTGCCATACCATCGATTCGCCTTGTTCGCCTGCGGTACGAAATGCAATGCTCGACCGCCTGAGAACGATACTAAATTACTGATCCGAAGGAGAAGCACCGTGTCGGTTGATTGGGGTCATGTGTTCGCGGGCCGCGTGAGCGGCATGACGGCGTCCGAAATCCGGGAACTGCTGAAGCTGATCGACCGTCCGGAGATCATCTCCTTCGCCGGTGGCATTCCCGACCCGGACCTGTTCCCCAACTCGGCCATCGCGCGGTCCTACGAGAAGATCTTCCAGTCCAACGCCGGCGCCGGGGCCGCGCTGCAGTATTCCATCACCGAAGGCTACACGCCGCTGCGGGAGTGGATCTGCGATTACATGGGCGGCAAGGGCGTCAACATCGGCCTGGACGGCGTGCTGGTCACCAACGGTTCGCAGCAGGTGCTGGAGTTCGTCGGCAAGCTGCTGATCGGCCCGGGCGACAAGATCGTCGTCACCCGCCCGACCTATCTCGGCGCGCTGCAGGCCTTCTCGCCCTACGAGCCGACCTACCTCTCCATTCCGATGGACGAGGAAGGGCCGGAGATGACCGCACTGACCGAGGCGCTGGCGCAGAAGCCGAAGTTCTTCTATCTCGTCCCCGACTTCCAGAACCCCAACGGCACCACGGTGACGCTGGCCCGGCGCCACGCCATCCTGGACGCCTGCGAAGCGGCCGGCGTGCCGGTGATCGAAGACACCGCCTATTGCGAGCTGCGCTATGACGGCGAGCATCTGCCGCTGATGGCGGCGCTGGATTGCGAGCGCAACGGCGGCAAGCTGACCAACGTCATCTTCGGCGGCACCTTCTCCAAGACGATGGTCCCGGCGATGCGCGTCGGCTGGGTCAATGCCGCACCGGAGGTGGTGAATCGCCTGGTGCTGATGAAGCAGGCGGCCGACCTGCATGCCAGCACGATCAACCAGATCGTGATGCACGACGTCGTCTCGCAGATCTTCGACAGCCACATCAAGCTGCTGCGCTCCCAGTACAAGGAGCGCCGCGATGCCATGCTGGCGGCGCTGGACGAATTCGCCCCGCCGGGCGTCACCTGGACCAAGCCGGAAGGCGGCCTGTTCGTCTGGATCGAGGCGCCGGAGGGCGTCGATGGCACGGAACTGCTGGCCCGCGCCATCAAGGAGGCCAACGTCGCCTTCGTCCCCGGATCGGCCTTCCATGCCGACCGGTCGGGCAAGAACACGCTGCGGCTGGCCTTCTCCGTGACCAAGCCGGCCCAGATCCGCGAGGGCATCCGCCGGCTGTGCGAACTGCTGAAGACGGCCGCCTGACCGTCCGTCCTTCCCAGTCGTCGCCCCTTCGGAACGGCGGCCGCGCTTCGGTGCGGTCGCCGTTTCCGTTTCGGGCAAGCGGTGGCCGGGCAGGATGGACACCTCCTATGGGCGCGCAACAATTGGAAAAACTGCGGCAAAAAAACTTTGCAAACATTCGCGAATAGGGTTGACCTATGACGGATGATTTGACTAATTTGCCGGTCCCAGCACACGCCATCGGGGCTAAGCCGTTGTTCTGAACGGCTATGCCCATCCGGCGGGGTTGGTGTTCCCAAGGAACCGGGTGCCCTAGAGGAGGCGCCCACATGAGAAGGTCGTGAGCGATGTCCGAACAGAAGCTGACCGGCGCCCAGATCGTCATCAAGGCCCTGAAGGATCAGGGCGTTGACATCATCTTCGGCTATCCCGGCGGCGCCGTACTTCCCATCTACGACGCGCTGTTCCAGCAGAACGACCTGAAGCATGTCCTTGTACGCCACGAGCAGGCCGCGGTTCACGCGGCCGAAGGCTACGCGCGCTCGACCGGCAAGGTCGGCTGCGTGCTGGTGACCTCCGGCCCCGGCGCCACCAACGCGGTGACCGGCCTGCTGGACGCCCTGTGCGACAGCATTCCGCTCGTCTGCCTGTCGGGCCAGGTGCCGACCCACCTGATCGGCAACGACGCCTTCCAGGAAGCCGACACCACCGGCATCACCCGTCCATGCACCAAGCACAATTACCTGGTGAAGGACGTCGACAATCTAGCCCGCACCCTGCACGAAGCCTTCTATGTCGCGCGCAGCGGCCGTCCCGGCCCGGTGCTGGTCGACATCCCCAAGGACGTGCAGTTCGCCGACGGCACCTACGTCCCGCCGGCGGAGGTCAAGCACAAGACCTATCGTCCGCAGGTGAAAGCGGAGATCGCCCGCATCGAAGAGGCGGTCGAACTGATCGCCAATGCCAAGCGGCCGGTCTTCTACACCGGCGGCGGCGTGATCAACGCCGGTCCCTTCGCGGCCAAGCTGCTGACGCAGTTCGTCAAGACCACCGGTTTCCCGATCACCTCCACCCTGATGGGCCTCGGCGCCTTCCCGGCGTCGGACAATCAGTGGCTGGGCATGCTCGGCATGCACGGCACGTACGAGGCGAACCTCGCCATGTACGAATGCGACGTCATGATCAACATCGGCGCCCGCTTCGACGACCGCGTGACCGGCAAGCTGTCGGCCTTCTCGCCGGGCTCCAAGAAGATCCACGTCGACATCGATCCCAGCTCGATCAACAAGAACGTGGCGGTCGACATCCCGATCGTCGGCGATTGCGGCGCCGTGCTGGAAGACATGCTGCGCATCTGGAAGGCGCGCGCCAAGAGCGCCGACAAGCCGGCGCTGAAGGAGTGGTGGGGCAAGATCGAGGGCTGGCGTGCCCGCAACTGCCTGAACTACAACCGCACCGAATCGGTCATCAAGCCGCAATACGCGCTGGAGCGCCTGCGCGAGGCCCTGCGCGGCAAGGACCACTACATCACGACGGAAGTCGGCCAGCACCAGATGTGGGCCGCCCAGTTCCTGCCCTTCGACCAGCCGAACCGTTGGCTGACCTCGGGCGGGCTCGGCACCATGGGCTACGGCCTGCCGGCCGCCATCGGCGCCCAGCTCGCCCACCCCGACGCCATCGTGGTGGACGTGTCGGGCGAGGCCAGCTTCCTGATGAACATGCAGGAGATCGGCACCGCCGTGCAGTACCGCGCGCCGATCAAGATCTTCATCCTGAACAACCAGTATATGGGCATGGTGCGCCAGTGGCAGGAACTGCTGCATGGCTCGCGCTATTCCCAGAGCTATTCGGAAGCCCTGCCGGACTTCGTGAAGCTGGCGGAATCCTGGGGCTGCGTCGGCCTGCGCGCCACCACGGTTGCCGAGGTCGATCAGGTGATCGAGAAGATGCTGGCGGTCACCGACCGCCCCTGCATCATCGACATCGCCGTCGATCCGAAGGAAAACTGCTTCCCCATGATCCCGGGCGGCAAGGCCCACAACGAAATCCTGTTCGGTCCGGACGACAGCCCGTCCGACGCCACGCCGGAAGACGGCATGGTGCTGGTCTGATCGGCTGACGACGAACGAACGGGGGGAATGGGTCTCATGGAAAACGCGATCGAAAAGCACACCATCGCCGTGCTGGTGGACAACGAGCCGGGCGTTCTCGCCCGCGTCATCGGGCTGTTCTCGGGCCGCGGCTACAACATCGAAAGCCTGACGGTGGCGGAGGTGAACAACGCCGACCACCTGTCGCGGATCACGCTGGTCACCTCCGGCACCCGGATGATCATCGAGCAGATCAAGGCGCAGCTCGGCCGGCTGGTTCCGGTCCACCGCGTCCATGACCTGACCGACGAAGGGCCGTCGGTGGAACGCGAACTGGCGCTGGTCAAGGTGGCCGGCACCGGCGACCGCCGGATCGAGGCGCTTCGCCTCGCCGACATCTTCCAGGCCAAGGTGGTGGACGCCACGCTGAGCAGCTTCGTCTTCGAGCTGACCGGCACCACCGAGCAGGTCGACGATTTCGTCGGCCTGATGGGCCAGCTCGGCCTCGTGGAAGCCAGCCGCACCGGCGTGGTCGCCATGTCGAAGGGGCCAGCGGCGTTCTGACGCTCCCCCCGAGGGTCTCTTCAGGCTCCATCGCCGTCCGGCCCGTTTCGGGTTAGGATGTCCTGCCGGCATGGCCGGGCGGCGAGCAGCGGGGAACGGTCATGAAGATGCTGTCGGTGGAAGAGGCGAAGGACCAGCTCGGCGCGCTGATCGAAGCCGCCAAGCGCGGCGAAGAGATCGTGCTGACCGAGAACGGCACGCCGGTGGCCCGGCTTTCGGCAACGGAAACGGCGTCCGAGGCGGTCTCCGATCAGGAACGCCGGAGAGCAGCTGGGGAACGGCTTCTCCAGAAGCTGCGCAAGGGCTATGACCTGGGCGGCCGTGACTGGACCCGTGACGACCTCCACGAGCGCGGTTCCTTGCCATGATCCGCCCCGTGGTCAGCTTCGATACGAACATCCTGTTCTATGCGGCCGACCAGCGCGATCCCGTCAAATATGCAATCGCGTTGGATCTGCTTGAAAGGGCGGCGGCGGCAACGTCCGTCGTCATCGCGGGACAGGTGCTGTGCGAGCTTTATGCGTCGTTGACCCGCAAGCGAATTCTGCCGCCGGGTGAAGCGTTGGAGTTGGTCCGTGATTACGAACAGACCTTCGAACGCCTGCCCGTTGCTGCTGATGCCTTCCGGCGTGCGTTCGACGCAGTAGCCGCGCACGGCTTGCAAGTCTGGGATGCGGTCTTGTGGGCAAATGCCGATGCGTATGGCTGCAAGTACCTTGTGTCCGAAGATTTTCAGGGCGGACGGCGACTTGGCGGAGTCACTTTCCTGAACCCCTTCACCGCGGACGGACGGCTTTTGCTTGACGCGGCCTTGCCGCCGATGGACTAATCCGCTCCGCGCACTAATCGCTTCGTTCAACACCCGGCTAGTGAAATTTAAGGAACCATCTCCATGCGCGTCTATTACGATCGTGATGCCGACGTCAACCTGATCAAGGGCAAGAAGGTCGTCATCGTCGGCTACGGCAGCCAGGGCCACGCCCACGCCCACAACCTGCGTGACAGCGGCGTGAAGGACGTGCGGATCGCGCTCCGCCCGGGTTCGGCCACCATCAAGAAGGCCGAGACCGCCGGCTTCACCGTGATGACCCCGGCCGAAGCCGCCGCCTGGGCCGACGTCGTGATGGTTCTCACCCCGGACGAGCTGCAGGCCGACCTGTACCGCGACGATCTGGCCCCGAACATGAAGCAGGGCGCCGCTCTGGCCTTCGCGCACGGCCTGAACGTCCACTTCAACCTGATCGAGCCGCGCGCCGACCTCGACGTGTTCATGATCGCGCCGAAGGGCCCCGGCCACACCGTGCGCAGCGAATACCAGCGTGGCGGCGGCGTCCCGTCGCTGGTCGCCGTGCACCAGAACGCCTCGGGCAACGCGCTGGACATCGCCCTGTCCTACGCCTCGGCCAATGGCGGCGGCCGCGCCGGCATCATCGAGACCACCTTCAAGGAAGAGTGCGAGACCGACCTGTTCGGCGAGCAGGCCGTGCTCTGCGGCGGCCTGACCGAGCTGATCCGTGCCGGCTACGAGACGCTGGTCGAGGCGGGCTACGCCCCCGAGATGGCCTACTTCGAGTGCCTGCACGAAGTGAAGCTGATCGTCGACCTGATGTACGAGGGCGGCATGGCCAACATGCGCTACTCGATCTCCAACACGGCCGAATACGGCGACTACCGCACCGGCCCGCGCATCATCACGCCTGAGACCAAGGCCGAGATGAAGCGCGTCCTGACCGACATCCAGGAAGGCCGCTTCGTCCGCGACTGGATGCTGGAGTGCAAGGCCGGCCAGCCGTCCTTCAAGGCGATCCGCCGCCGCAACGCCGAGCACGAGATCGAGAAGGTCGGCGAGAAGCTGCGCGCCATGATGCCGTGGATCGCCGAGCGCCGCCTGGTCGACAAGTCGAAGAACTGATCCGGCGAAAGCCCAATCAGTTCGTTGGAGAGCGCGTCCCTTCGGGGGCGCGCTTTTCATTTGGGAGCAAGGTGCTCCGGGGTGATGCCGAACACCGTGGCGAATCCTTCGCTGCCGGCATCGGTGATCGTCACTGCCCGGCTGTCGGGGATGCGGACGATCCAGCCGCGTTCCAGTGAACAGGTCAGCAAAGCCGCGCCCAGCCGTCCGGCCAGATGGGGCCGCCGCTCGCTCCAGTCGAGGCATGCTCGGCAGAGCGGCCGGCGACCCTCACCGGATTCAGGGAATCTGAGGCCCAGGCCATTCAGAAAGACGCGACCCTCCTCCGTCACCAGGGCACCGCCATCCCCGAGGATCACAAGCCCAAGATCGTTCAGCCGATCGGCCAATGCGGTGCCCAACCGTCCCGCGAGATGGTCATAGCAGGTCCGGGCTGCCCTCAGCGCCTCGTCCTTCGGCCCAGGGGCGCGATGGCGTCGCGGACCTGCGGTTGCCACGGCCATCAGGCTCTCCATTGCCTGGGCGATGTCGGGGGAAGCCAGCCGGTAATAGCGGTGCCGCCCCTGACGCTCCACCTCCAGCAACCCTGCTTCGGTCAACTTGGCAAGATGGCCGCTTGTGGTCGGCGCGCCGACGCCGGCGTGCCATGACAACTCTCCGGCGGTCAGTGCCTGTCCGCCCATCAGGGCAGACAGCATGTTCGCGCGCGCCGGATCGCCGATCAGGGCGGCAATGATGGCAATGGCGTTGGCGGAGGCAATGGGCGGGCTGGTCATGCCCGCCAGCTTAGGCCTGTTCGCTTGCCCCGTCAGCCGCGGACGCTTCGTCCGTGACCGAAGCGTTGGCGGCAGTCTCCTTCCGATCTTACGGGCATGGTGAGCCGCATTCTTCGAATGACGGAGCCTTCATGACCATCCCTACTGTTTCAGGTGTGCCCGATTCGCGACCTGATCTGCGTGTGGAACTCACCTTGCTGCTGGCCCTCGCAACCTTGTGGGGGGCGTCCTACAGCTTCATCCGGATCGGCGTGGAGACGATTCCACCGCTGACCTTCATTGCCGGCCGGACCTTGATAGCCGGAGCCATTCTGCTGGCCGTCATCCGCTGGCGCGGACTTTCCCTGCCGCGCGACCGGGCCGTATGGGGCCGCTTCCTGGTACAGGCTTGTCTGAACAGCGTCTTGCCCTTCACCTTGATCGCCTGGGCCGAACGGACGGTCGATGCCGGGACCGCAGCGATTCTCAATGCGACGACGCCGATCTTCGCTTTTCTCATCACGTTGCTGCTGACCCGGCACGAAGCCTTGAGCCTGCGAAAGGCCGTCGGCGTGCTTGGTGGACTCGGCGGGACGATCCTGGTCATTGGGGCGGGGGCAATCGACGGCATCGGCCATGACCTCCTGGCGCAGGGCGCCATCGTTGTCGCCACCGTCTGCTATGCCGGCGCCGCCATCTTCGGCCGTACGTTCAAGTCCCTGGACCCGATCATGCCTGCCGCTGGATCGCTGATCTGTGGGGCGGTGGTGCTGCTGCCTATCAGCTTGGCGGTTGACCGACCCTGGACTCTGGCGCCCTCGTGGGAGTCGCTGCTGGCGCTTGCCTGCCTGTCGATCTTCTCGACAGCGCTCGCCTTCGTTCTCTATTTCCGGCTGGTTCAAACCATAGGGTCGGTTCCGACGACGGCTCAGGCTTATCTGCGGGTTCCCATCGGCGTGGGGATCGGTGTGATGATGTTGGGCGAGACCTTCGAGCCGACCACCCTGGCAGGCTGTGCCGCTGTTGTGCTGGGGGTAGCGGCAATGACCATCCCGGCCCGGCCCCGAGCTTGAGCCGGCGCGCCTTTCAGCCCCGCGGATCCTTGAAGCTCGTCGGCGGCGTTTCGGCCACCGCGGCGCGGCCGGGGTCTCGCTTCTGGGTTTCCAGCAGGATGTCGCGGGCGATCGGTGCCGCCGCTGTGGAACCGCCGCCGCCATGCTCGACGAAGACCGCGCAGGCATAGCGCGGCGCCTGGACGGGTGCGAAGGCGACGAACAGCGCGTGGTCGCGTTCGCGCCAGGGCAGGTCCTCGTTCTTCTTCACGCCGGTGGTGCGCTCCGCCATGGTGATGCGGCGGACCTGGGCGGAGCCGGTCTTGCCCGCCATCTCGTACCCGACCTCGGTGATGCGCGACTTGAAGGCGGTCCCGTTGGGCGCGTTGGTCACCTCGTTCATGCCACGCAGCACGATGTCGAGATTCTCCTTCTTCACGCCGATGCTGGGCCAGGCCGTCTGTTCGCCGCTGACGGTCTTGATCTGCTTGGTCAGGTGCGGCTTGACCGCATAGCCGCCGTTGGCCAGCCGGCAGGTCATCACCGCCAACTGCAGCGGCGTCGCCAGCACATAGCCCTGGCCGATGGAGGCGACCAGCGTCTCGCCCATGTCCCAGCCCTTGCCCAAGGTCGCCTTCTTCCAGGCGATGGACGGCATCAGCCCGGCGCGCTCGTGCGGCAGGTCGATGCCGGTGCGGGCGCCCAGGCCGAAGCGGTTGGACATCTCGGAGATGCGATCGATGCCGATGCGGCGCGACACGTCGTAGAAGAACACGTCGCAGGAATGGCGCAGCGCCCCGACGAAATCGACCGTGCCGTGGCCGCCGCGTTTCCAGCAGTGGAAGCGATGGTCGCCCAGCTCCATGTGGCCGGGGCAGAAGACGGTGTGCCGGCTGTTGACGATTCCCGATTCGAGTGCCGCCAGCGCCGCCATCATCTTGAAGGTGGAGCCCGGCGGATATTGGCCGACCACCGCCTTGTTGTTCAGCGGCGTCGCCTGATTGGACAGCAGCTCCTCCCACAGCTCGGCGCTGATGCCCATGGTGAACTGGTTCGGGTCGTAGCTGGGGTGGGAACAGAGCGCATAGATGCCGCCGGTATGCACATCCATCACCACCGCCGACGCGCTGACCTCCTGCGACAGCCGTTCCTGAACGAAGCGCTGCAGCGCCATGTCGATGGTCAGCTGAATCTCGCGGCCCGACTGCCCCTCGTCGCGCGACAGTTCGCGGATGACGCGGCCGACCGCGTTGACCTCCAGCTGGCTGGTGCCGGCGGTGCCGCGCAGAACCTTCTCGTGATGCTTTTCGATGCCGGCCTTGCCGATGCGGAATCCGGGGAGCGACAGCACCGGATCGCTGTTGCCGCTCAACTCCGCTTCCGACACGGCGCCGACATAGCCCAGGATATGGGCGGTCGCCTCCGCCTGCGGATAGTGGCGCAGCTCGCCCACCTCGATCGCCACGCCCGGCAGGTCGGGGGTGTTGGTCTCCAGCGTCGCCACCTGTTCCCAGGTCAGGTTCTCGCGCACGGTGACGGGGACGAAGCGGCGCTTGCGGTGCAGTTCGCGCATCACACGGCGGCGGTCGCCGTCGGTCAGCGGCACGATGCGGGAGATCTTGTCGAGCGTCTCCTGGATGTTGTGGGTGCGCTCCGACACCACGACGACCCGGTAGTTCTGCTCGTTCACCGCCAGCGGCACGCCGAACCGGTCCACGATGTTGCCGCGCGACGGGGCGATCAGCCGCAGGCTGATGCGGTTCTCCTCCGCCAGCATGGTGTAGCGCGCGGATTCGACGACCTGAAGGTAATAGAGCCGACCGACCAGCGCGGACAGGCCGGCCAGCTTGATGCCGCCCAGCACCAGGGCGCGGCGCGCCAGCAGGCGGGAACGGTCGGTATCGCGATCGATCGAACTCATGAAACCGCCGGGACCCTTTACCCGTTCAAGAACGCACGGTGGACGCGGATCAGCAGCCAGCCCACCGCAGGAAACACCGCCACCGTCAGCAAGCCCTGGAACAGCGCCGGCAGGATCGACAGCGCGGCCGCATCCAGTGCCGTGAAGGCCAGCCATTGCAGCACCACGGCACCGGCCATCACCAGGGTGAAGCCGAACCACAGCAACGCGAAGGTGCTGGCCAGGAACACCCGGCGCTGGTTCAGGACCGCCCATTGCGCCACGACCAGCAACAGGGCATTGACGCCCAGCGGTCCGCCGATCAGGAAATCCTGCAGCAGCCCGATCAGAAAGGCCACCCCCGGACGCATCAGGTCAGGCCTGTGGATCGTCCAATAGTAGACGGAAACCAGCGTCAGGTTCGGCGCCACCGGGGCGTAGCCCGGCACCGGCACCGGGATCATGCCGACCAGAACCATCATGACGGTAACGGCGAAGGGTGCCAGATTGCGCCCGGCCTTGTCGACCCGTTGCCAGAAAGTTGCCGTCATACCGGCGGACTTCCCGCCGGGGCGCTGTCGGACCGGCTCACTTCCACTCCGGTGACGGGTCCAGGTCGGTGCCGGGCAATCCGAAATCCACCAGGCGCAGATGTTCGACCCGCGCCAAGTCGGCGCTGGGCAACACACGCACGCCGCGCTCGCTGACCGCGGTCACCACGCCGACCGGCAGGCCGGACGGGAACAGGCCGCCGTCGCCCGAGGTCACCACCTGCTCGCCCACCTGGATCGGCGACTCCGGCGGCAGATAGAGAAGCTTGGCCTGGTCGGAATTGTCGCCGGCCAGGATGGCGCGCTGGCGCGTGTTGGCCAGGACCACCGGGACACGGGCGTTGATGTCGGTCAGCAGCAGGACACGGGACGACCATTCGCCGACTTCGATCACCCGGCCCACCAGACCGGCCCCGGCCAGTGCGGCCTGACCCTTGCGCACCCCGTCGCGCTTGCCGGCGGTCACCACCAGCGTGCGAACAAAGGAGCTGCCGGGGGTCGCGATGACGCGGGCGGCGATATAGTTGACGGAGGGCTCCGGACGGACGCGCAGCAGGCTGCGCAGGCTGCTGTTCTCCGCCTCCAGCCGCAAAGCCGCCTGCTTCCATTGCAGAAGCCGGGCGTTCTCCGCCTTCAGGCGCTGGTTCTCGTCGAAGGCGTTCTCAAGCTCGACCACCGACTCGACCACGCGCGCCGCGGTCGCGGCGGGGCGGGAGATGGCGTCGAGGATCGGGGCGAAGGCGTCGGTCACACGGGCGCGGGCGCTGTCCACCGACACGGACTCGATCTTGCCGACCATCATCAATGCGATGGAGGCAAGGACAAGCAGGAGGAAGGAGAAACGCTGCGCGAGGGCCCGCAAAGGCGCGGCAAGGCGGATGACGGAGCCGGATGAGCGTGACTTCACAGGAAATTCCCGTCCAGATACGCGGTCCGTCTCCGGCCCTCACCGCCCGGGAGTTGGGCGGCGGACCGGAGGCCTTCCAATCAGGGATACACCAATCAGTAAGCGCTGACCAAGACGTTTCGCAGCGTCTTCATCTCCTCCAGCGCGCGGCCGGTGCCGAGCGCCACGCAGGAGAGGGGATCGTCGGCGATCGACACCGGCAGGCCGGTGGCGTGGCGCAGGACGAAGTCCAGGTTGCCCAGCAGGGCGCCGCCGCCGGTCAGCACGATGCCCTTGTCGACGATGTCGGCGGCCAGTTCCGGAGCGGTGTGTTCCAGCGCCACCTTCACCGCCTCGACGATGGCCGAAACGGGCTCGGCCAGCGACTCGGCGATCTGCCGTTCGGAGATGATCAGTTCCTTGGGCACGCCGTTCATCAGGTCGCGGCCCTTGATCTCGAGGATGCGGCCCTCGCCGTCCTCGGGCGGGCAGGCGGAGCCGATTTCCTTCTTGATCCGCTCGGCCGAGCCTTCGCCGACCAGCAGATTGTGGCTGCGGCGGATGTAGCCGATGATGGCCTCGTCCATCTTGTCGCCGCCGACGCGGACGGAACGCGAATAGACGATGCCGCCCAGCGACAGCACGGCCACCTCGGTGGTGCCGCCGCCGATGTCGACGACCATCGAGCCCGTCGGTTCCGTCACCGGAAGCCCGGCGCCGATCGCGGCGGCCATCGGCTCCTCGATCAGGAAGACGCGGCGGGCGCCTGCGGCCTCCGCCGATTCCTGGATCGCCCGGCGTTCCACCGCGGTCGAGCCCGACGGCACGCAGATGATGACCTGCGGGCTGGCGAAGCTGCGGCGGTTGTGAACCTTGCGGATGAAATGCTTGATCATTTCCTCCGCGACTTCGAAATCGGCGATGACGCCGTCGCGAAGCGGCCGGATGGCCTGGATGTTGCCGGGGGTTCGGCCGAGCATCATCTTCGCCTCGTCACCGACGGCGAGGACCTGCTTCTTGCCGCGCACGTTGGCGATGGCGACGACGGACGGTTCGTTCAGGACGATGCCGCGGCCCTTGACATAGACCAGGGTGTTGGCCGTCCCCAGATCGATCGCCATGTCGGCGGACAGAACGCCCAGCAGTTTGGAGAGCATGGAGCTGACGAACTCTATCAAAGCGGTTGAGACGGCCGAACCGGCGGAGACTGGCATAGCATGCCCGCCGACGGTTCCATAGTCGAATGCGTCCGCACGCTCAAGCGGAGAGTGCGCCCGGCAGGCCTGACCCGTGTCGCGAAAGCGGTTTCCGGTTGGCCGGTGCCCGCCGCCTCTTGCGGTGTCTGGTGAAGGCAAAACTGGCGGATCAGGGTTAATTTTCCGTCAACAGCCAAACTCTTGAGGTCGGCCCTTGCGGTAAATGCCGTCCCGATCCGCCGAATAGCCGTTCGGCCGGTGTGGCGGTTCAGTGTCTAGTCCGAACCATGCCGTGCCGCAACGGGCAATTGCCCGCCGGTCCGGCGGGATGGTCAGTGATGCCCCGCCCCGGGCTTGTCGGCCGGCTTCGCCGCATGGGCGTGGTGTCCCTCCAGCCGGTCCATGCAGGCCAGCAGAACGCCCGACACCACGAAGGTCATGTGGATGATCACCAGCCACATCAATTCCTCCTGCGAGGTCTGGGACAAATTCATGAAGGCCTTCAGCAGATGAATGCCGGAGATGGCGACGATGGAGGCGATCAGCTTCAGCTTCAGCCCACCGAAATCGACCTTGCCCATCCAGTCCGGCCGGTCCTCGTGATTGGCCACGTCGATCTTCGAGACGAAGTTCTCGTAGCCGGCGAAGATCACCATCAGCAGAAGATTGCCGGCGAAGGACAGGTCGATCAGCGTGAGCACGGCCAGCAGCACGTCCTTCTCGCTCATGTCCAGCACATGCGGAAGGATGTGCAGGATTTCCTGGGTGAACTTCACCAGCAGGGCCATCAGCGAGACCACGAGCCCCAGATAGAAGGGCGCGAGCAGCCAGCGGCTGGCGAAAATGATCTGTTCGAAGCGGCGTTCGATCATGGCGGGTTCGGCACGTCGTTGAGTGGGTAAGATGCGGGGACGACGGATGTGTCGCAATGCTGCGCCGCAAAATCAACCGGGCATTTCAATTGTCGCGCGGAGGGGGGCGGAACCTCCATTCGTCATAGGCATTGTCATCGTACCGTAACGTCGAGACGCTATGGTCGCGGCTTTGGATGAGACCGCCGGGAAGGGTTTGCCGACCATGAAGACCTCCGCTCCGCACATCGTGTCCGCGTTCGAGGACGCGCTGAAGCGGATGAAATCCGCCATCGTGCAGATGGCCGGCGCTGCGGAGACGCAGATCGACCAGGCCCTGACCTGCCTGGCCCAGCGCAACCCCGATCTGGCGCGGGAAATCGTCGAGTCGGACGCGCGACTCGACTCTTTCGAGCATGACATCGAAGCGCACTGCATGCGCCTGCTGGCCCTGCGCCAGCCGGTGGCCGACGACCTGCGCGAGGTCGTGGCGGCGCTGAAGATCGCCGGCAACCTGGAGCGCATCGGCGACCATGCCGCCAACACAGCCAAGCGCGCGGTCGCCATCTTCAGCCTTGCGGAATCGGCCTCGCTGTCGGGCCTGCCGCAACTCGGCCGGCTGGTGCGCGAGCGGCTCAGCGCCGTGGTGGACGCCTATGTCGACAGCGACAGCGAGGCGGCCTTGCGCATCTGGCGCACCGACGACGAGGTGGATGCTCTCTACACCAGCCTCGTTGCGGAAGTGGAACGGTCTGCCCTGGCGGCTCCGGACCAGTTCATGGCGCATATGCACCTGATGATGATCGCCAAGAACCTGGAGCGCATCGGCGACCACGCCACCAACATCGCCGAGGTCGTGCATTTCGTCAGCACCGGCCAGACCCTGCTGGACGAGCGTCCGAAGGCCGACCATTCCTATGATCCGGTGGGTTGAGGCCGTGAAGTGATGCCTGGAGGCGTCACCGCAAGGCATAAGGCGATCGTTCGGCCCGGGACCGGGCCGATGGGGGATAGCATTTCCGTTGCGGAGCGATCACGTTAACGGGATGCCGTTCCCACCCGCAGACGAGACAAACCCTCCCTGATGACCGACGACCTGATCCGCCTCTATGACGCCATCCTTGACCGCCAGCAGATGGACCCGGCGCAGTCCAAGACCGCCCGGCTGATCGCCGCCGGTCCGAAGAAGATCGCCAAGAAGGTGGGCGAGGAAGCGGTCGAGGTGGCGCTGGATGCCATGAACGAGGACCGCCAGGGGGTCATCAACGAAAGTGCCGACCTGCTGTACAACCTGTCGGTCCTGTGGGCGACGCTGAACATCCACCCGGACGACGTGTTCGCCGAAATCCGCCGGCGCGAAGCGCTTTACGGCATCGCCGAGAAGCTGCCGAAAGTGGTCGCCGAGCGCTGAGCGGGACTGTCGGGGCAACGACGCCGACGCTCCCAACCCTCAAAACACTCCCAAACCTTCCAGCAACGGCAGCCGCCGCTGCACGTAGGCGGCATGCCGGCGCGCCAGTTCCGCCTGGCTGGCCTCATCTCCCTCGCAACGCTCGCCGTCGCGGCCAAGCGTGAGCCCGTCGGCGGACAGGTGGCGCCAGGCGAAGCCGGCGGGGTCCTCACCCAGCCGCGCGGCCAGCAGGAACAACGCCTCGATCCGTGACACCGGCACCCCGGCGCCCAGCAGCGGAGAGGCGAGCTGCCCCGGCGTATCGCCGAAGCGGTGGCGCTCCAGAACCACGGCGTTGAAGCGCTCGCTCGAGGCTTTGCGTTCGGCAAATCCCTCTTCGGGCATGACCGGCGCCGCCAGCGCCAGGCTGGTCAGCAGGACCAGCGCGCGCAGCACGGCGTCCTCCCCCTGCGCCGCCAGGGCCGGCCGGGCGAGCAGCGCATCGAGACTCTGCGGCCCCTCGGCCAGTGCCTCGCCCAGCGGCTGGTAGAGCGCCCGCGGGAAGGGCAGGCGGCCGACGGGGGTGGAGGCGACTTCCGGCAAATCGTCGGCGCCCACCAACAGCGCGAACCGGGTCTCGCCCAACAGCGCGCGCCGTTCCGCCGGTCCCAGCCGCTCGCCGCCCTTCACGAACAGGTCGCGGCGGAAGCTGCGGTTGGTCATCACGTCGCGCAGGGTCTCGGCCTGGGCTGGGTCACGCGCTTCATCCGCCAACGCCTGCTGGGCGGGGGACAGGCTGAGGTCGTGCATCTGCTCCATCGGCACGGCGGCGCCGGCGAATTCCAGCTTGGCGGCCGCCATCTCGCGCGCCACATCGGCATGGTAGAACGCCGTCCAGTCGCCGTTGAGGTATTCGTGGGCGATGTAGTTCGGCGACTTGTGGCGCAACTGCTCGATCCGCTCCACCACGCCGTCGGTGGCGCCGAACCAGCCTCCGCCCTGGGCGGCCATCCGCGAGGCGAACTCGACTGCCCGCGCGATGCGGTCCGGCAGGGGACCATCGCCGTCGGCGCAACGCTCCACCAGCAGGCGGCGCAACGGCATATGGGCCAACGTGCCGGGCAGGGCGTTGTAGCTGACGAACACGACGCCGCCCGGTGCCAGCCGGCGGCGCAGCGTGTCGAGCAGGATCGCCCGGTTCTCGGCGCTCACCCAGGACCAGACGCCGTGCAGGGCAACCACGTCCAGCATCGGTCCCTCGCGCCGCGCATGGTCGGCGAAGCTCTCCTCCAGGAAGGTGGCGTTGGCGAGCCCGGCATCGTTGGCCAGCCGCCGGACCCCGGCGATGTGCGAAGGGTTGAAGTCCATCGCCTCGAAACTTGCGGCCGGATGGGCGCCGGCCAGCAGCGCGCTGGTCAGCCCGTGGCCGCATCCGGGCTCCGCCATGGTGAAGCAGCCGCGGCGCAGCGCTTCGGGCGGACGCCAACCGCGCAGCGTCAGGGCAAAGCCGAGCAGGGGCGGCGACCAGTCGCGATAGACGGCGCGGATATAGTCGATGCCGCCGACATAGCCTTCCGTCCAGCCGTCCATTCCCGATCTCCCGTTTCGATGCCCGTTATCGACAGCGCCGGTGTAGCCGCCGGGGGCGGAGTCCGGCCACCGAAAAGCGCGCGCCAAAAAATTCACATGGGGTGCGATTTTGCTATCGACAGGCCAAAAGCCCTTCGCTATAAACCGCGCCACACCGGCCGGGAGAACGGCTTGGCCGGCGCGATGAACAGTCGGCTGATTTCGGCATAGACTTCAGTCAGGTTCACCGCATCAAGAGATGGGCGCATAGCTCAGTTGGTAGAGCAGCTGACTCTTAATCAGCGGGTCCAAGGTTCGAGTCCTTGTGCGCCCACCATCTCTTGAACATTTCCTACGGATGGGCGCATAGCTCAGTTGGTAGAGCAGCTGACTCTTAATCAGCGGGTCCAAGGTTCGAGTCCTTGTGCGCCCACCATCCATAAGGGGCTGGAACCGAACAGGTTCCGGCCCCTTTCCAATTCCGGGGTTCTGTCGGAGGGCGAGGCGCCTCGCGTGATGCCCCCTCCCTGGCCCTCCCCCGCTCTCGGCCGACCGAAGGCCGGTCCGATCGCGGGGGAGGGGATTACCGCCGTTCTTCGGATAGCGTCCACAAGCATCCGGCCCCCTCTCCCACCGAAGGTGGGGAAGCGATGGGGAGGGGCCACCCGCGGCCAAACCCTCACCCCTCCGCCTGAGCCAGGAAGTCCGCGGTCACACGGTCCATCGTCGCCAGATGGGTGTGGAACCAGTCGGGGAAATGCTCGGTCACGTACAGGCGCGCCCGGTCCTCCTTGCCCTCCGCCAGTTCGGCTTCCATGGCCGCGACCACGTTCAAAACGCGGGCGTGTTCGTCCTTGTGACAATGCAGGGCGAAGAAGCCGTGCTGCGTCATCAGCGCGTTTTCGCGGGCGAAATGCTCGCGCAGATGCTTGGCGAAAGCGGCGAAAGGGGCCTGTAGCTGCCCGGCCGGCGCGTTGCAGGCCGCCTGCAACAGGGCGACGGAATCGACATGGTCGCGGTCCATGACCGCAAAGCCGAGGAGGGGGACGTCAGCGGCAGGGGCGGCGGCGGGCGTGGCGGTTGCAAGCATGGCGGGGCTTCCTGAAACGAAGATGGCCTTCGGAGACGACGCTCCGAAGGCCACCATACCCGCACAGCCGTCATGGTCTCTTGACGGCGGTCAAGACACCCGGATCGTCAGCCCTTCGCCTCCCCGGCCTCCAGTTCGTCGATGAAGCCGCGGATGACGCCGAGGCCCTTCTGCCAGAAGGCCGGGTCGGAGGCGTCCAGCCCGAAGGGAGCCAGCAGCTCCTTGTGGCGCAGCGTGCCGCCGGCCGACAGCATCGCCAGATACTTCTCGGCGAAGCCCTTCTCCGCATCCTGGTAGACCGCGTAGAGCGAGTTCACCAGGCAGTCGCCGAAGGCATAGGCGTAGACGTAGAAGGGCGAGTGGATGAAGTGGGGGATGTAGGACCAGTAGTGCCGGTATCCCTCGTCGAAGCGCAACGCCGGGCCGAGGCTTTCGGTCTGCACCGCCATCCAGATTTCGCCGATGCGGTCCGACGTCAGCTCGCCCTCGCTCCGCTCGGTGTGGACGCGGCGTTCGAAGTCGAAGAAGGCGATCTGGCGCACCACCGTGTTCAGCATGTCCTCGACCTTGCCGGCCAGCATGATGCGGCGGCGTTTCGGGTCGGTCTCCGCCGCCAGCAGGGCGCGGAAGGTCAGCATCTCGCCGAACACCGATGCCGTTTCCGCCAGGGTCAGCGGGGTGTCGGACAGGAAATGGCCTTGGCGGCCGGCCAGGATCTGGTGGACGCCATGCCCCAGCTCATGCGCCAGCGTCATCACGTCCCGGGTCTTGCCCTGGTAGTTCACCAGCAGATACGGGTGGACGCTGGGCACGGTCGGGTGGGCGAAGGCACCCGGTGCCTTGCCGGGCCGGACCGGCGCGTCGATCCAGGGGTTGTCGAAGAAGCGCTTGCCCAGGCTGGCGAGGTCGGGAGAGAAGCGGCCATAGGCGCCGAGCACGATGTCGCGGGCCTCTTCCCACGGGATGCTGCGGTCGGCATCCTCGGGCAGCGGGGCATTGCGGTCCCAATAGTCCAGATGGTCCTGGCCGAACCACTTGGCCTTCATCGCGTAATAGCGGTGCGACAGGTCCGGATAGGCGCCCTTGACGGCGGAGACCAGCGCGTCGACCACCTCGTCCTCGACCCGGTTGGACAGGTTGCGGGCGGAGGTCGGCGTCGGATAGTTGCGCCAGTCGTCCTCGATCTCCTTGTCCTTGGCCAGCGTGTTGGTGATCAGCGCGAACAGACGCGCATTCTCGCCCAGCACCTTGCCCACCGCCTCGCCGGCCTCGCGGCGGACGACGGGGTTGCGGTCGGACAGGCGGTTCAGCGCCTCCGCACAGGTCAGATCCTTTCCGCCCATCGGGAAGCGCAGGCTGGCGATGGTCTCGTCGAACAGGCGGTTCCAGGCGGCGCGGCCGACGACATGCTTCTCGTGCAGCAGCCGCTCGATCTCGTCGGACAGCTGGTGGTCGCGGTAGAGGCGGACGTCGCGCAGCCAAGGCTCGTAATGGCGCAGCGCCGAGGATGCCTTCTGCTTGGCCGCCAGATCGCCCTCGTCCAGCCGGTTGATCTCCAGCGTGAAGAAGATCAGGTGGGCGGAGATGTCGTTCACCCGTTCCTGCGCCGACTGGTAGAACTTGGCGATGGTCGGGTCGACCATGTTGCCGTTGTAGACCAGCCCGGCATAGGACATGACGCGCGACAGCGTCTCGTCGATGTCCTCATAGCTGCGGATAGCGGCGGCCAATTCGTCGCCCTTCAGCGTGGCCAGCTTGCCGGCATAGCGTTCGCGGAAGGCCTTGCACTCCCGCTCCATCCGGTCGAGATCGGCCTTCAGCTCCGGCGACTCCATGCCGGGATAGAGATCGCTCAGGTCCCAGGTGGGAAGCGCACCCAGTTCGGCGGTGTCGTTTGCGGCCGTGGCGGCGCTGCTGGTCATCGAATCCCTCCAGAGATTGGTTGGATCCATATAAGCGCGCACGCGCCGCGGGCAAAGTCCTCATGCGTCCGGCGGGCTTGCGCCGCTCTCCTCTCCGTCGGCGGGATGCAACGCCCGCCGGCCGGCGCGCAGGACCGCATGCGACAGCTCGGCCAGCGCTGTTCCGGCGATGCGGCTCTGCTGCCAATGCAGCGGCACGTCCAGCGGATGGCCGGGCACCAGTTCCACCAGCCGGCCGGCGGAGAGATGGTCGGCCACCAGCGGGTCGGGGTTCATCCCCCATCCAAGCCCGGCCAGCGCCCCATCGACGAAGGCATGGGTGGAGGGAAGCCAATGGGTTGGCGGAGTCGGCAGGTGTCCCGGTGCGGTGTTTGCCAGCACCAGACGCAGCCATTGCGCCTGCAGCCGGTCCTTGCGGTTGAAGGTCAGGCAGGGCGCGCGGGACAGGGCGTCGGCGGTGACGCCGTCCGGAAAATGGCGGCGCATGTAGCCGGGGCTTGCAGTCGCGCGGTAACGCAGCGCGCCCAGCGGGTGGCTGTTGCAGCCGGGAACCGGCGCCGCGCTGGCGGTGACGGCGGCCAGCACCTCGCCCTTGCGCAGCCATTCGGCGCTGTGGTCCTGGTCATCCAGAACCAGATCGAACAGGCAGCCGGGCATCTCGGCCATCGCCGCGACGAACCAGGTGGCGAGGCTGTCGGCGTTCACCGCGACGCGCAAAGTGGTCGGCCCCTCCGCCGGGATCAGGCCGGGCAGGGCGCCGCGCAGTTCGCTTTCAAGCAGGGCCACCCGCTCCACATGCTGGCACAGGCGCTGGCCGGCCGCCGTCCCGGTGCAAGGCTGGCCACGCACCACCAGGACGCTGCCCAGCCGTTCCTCCAGCAGCTTGACCCGCTGCGACACCGCCGAGGGCGTGACGTGCAGCTGCTGGGCGGCGCGTTCGAAGCTGCCGGTGCGGATCACGGCGGCCAGCGCCATCAGCAGCGGATAGTCCAGCATGGATTAGCTCCGCTTAACCAGGGCAAGAAGGATTAAGTAGGGCAAAGGTTGGTCGGATGGTAGCGGATTGGTATCCACCGACTCCGGAACCGCGCCATGACCGACCCCTTCGCCGCCTCCCTGTTTTCCTCCGTGCTGCTCACCGCCTTCCTGCCGGGCCTGTTCCTAGGCTTCAGCCTGATCGTCGCCATCGGAGCGCAGAACGCCTTCGTGCTGCGCCAGGGCCTGCGCAACGAACATGTGTTGGCGATCTGCGCCACCTGCGCGCTGTCCGACGCGGTGCTGATCCTGGTCGGCGTGAGCGGGTTCGCCACGGCCGGTGCGCGCTGGCCATGGCTGGAACCGTTGATGCGCTATGCCGGTGCCGCGTTCCTGCTGGTCTATGGGTTGCGCAGCGCCCGATCCGCACTGCGTAGCGGAACCGGGCTGGCTCCGGCGGACCGGGAACCGGCCGGGCTGCTGCCGGCGCTGCTGACCTGTCTGGCGCTGACCTGGCTGAACCCGCATGTCTATCTGGACACGGTGGTGCTGGTCGGTTCCGTCTCCGCCCGCTTCGCCGAGGCGCGGGGGGCCTTCGCGCTGGGGGCGATGACGGCGTCCTTCCTGTTCTTCTTCGCGCTCGGCTATGGCGCCCGCCTGCTGCGCCCGCTATTCGCCCGGCCGGCGTCCTGGCGGGTGATGGACGGCGTCATCGCCCTGGTGATGTGGGCCATCGCGGCGGGCCTGCTGATCGGTTAGGGGCGGGCGAACAGGGCTTCGTCCTCGCAGAACAGCAGCGACCGGTGCAGCGCCGTTCCGGCCATGGTGCCGGCGCCGACGGCCAGGGCCACCGATCCCGCCGCCCGTGCCGCGTCGCCGCAGGCGAAGACACCGGGGACGCTCGTCTCCTGCATCGCGTCGACCCGGATATGGGTGCCGAGCGGTCCGTCCTCGGTCGCGCATCCCAATTGTGCCGCCAGTGGACTTGCGATGCGGCTTCTCGGCAGCACGAACAGGCCGGCGAAGGGCAGGCTGCGCCCATCGTCAAGCGCGACCTCAACCGGATCGCCGCCGATCCCGGTGACGGGGCTGGTTTCGACGGCAACCCCGCGCCGGGCCAGATGGGCCGACTGGTCGGCGTCGGGCACGAACGCCCCGTTCAGAAGCAGTGTCGTCGGTCCCCAGTCCGGCAGCATCAACGCATGGTGCATGGACTGCCCAGAGACGGCGACGACGCCGATCCGGCCCTGCATCAACTCGTAGCCGTGACAGTAGGGGCAGTGGAAGACGGAACGGCCCCAGCGTTCCTTCAGGCCGGGAATCGCCGGCAACTCGTCGACCACACCGACGGCGAGCAGCAGCCGGCGCCCCCGGTGGGCAATTCCATCCGAATCGGTGATTCGAAACCCCTCGGCTGTCCGTGCGGCATTTTCGGCCCGGCCGGTTTTCCAGGTGACGGTCGGGTAGCGCATCAGCTGGTTGCGGGCCTCGGCGGCGATTTCTCCCGGCGGGCGGCCGTCCTGGCCGAGGAACCCATGGGAATGGGAGGCGAAGCGGTTGCGCCGGACCCCCTCGTCGATCACCAGCACCCGGCGTCGGGCGCGCGCCAGCTGCAGCGCCGCGGCGATGCCGGCGTAGCTGCCGCCGACGATGATCGCGTCGTAGGTCGTCGTATCGTTTGCGTCCATGGCTTTTGTCTTTCCAGGGATTGCAGGGTGCGCCGTTCGCGCCCTTTTCACGACACACGATAAGTTACATGAAAGCGCGTGGTCAATGTGCCATGTAACTTATGAAGTGGCCTGAGTGCGAGGCCGCCCGGCGCGACACCGGAAGGAACCGAGCATCGATGAGACAGGACAGCCGCCTATCCCGCATGCTGCATGTGCTGATCCACATGGACCGGCATGACGGCGCCCTGACGTCGGAGGCGATCGCCGCCATGCTGAACACGAATCCGGTGGTCATCCGCCGGACCATGGCGGGTCTGCGCGATGCGGGTCATGTACGGTCGGAAAAGGGTCATGGCGGCGGCTGGCGGCTGGCCCGGCCGCTGAACGAAATCACGCTGCTGGACATCCACCGGGCATTGGGGGAGCCGGGGATTTTCGCCATCGGCCCGACGGCGGACGAGCCGAGTTGCCTGGTGGAGCAGGCCGTGAATGCCGCCCTGGACGGGGCGCTGCGCGAGGCGGAGGCGGTGCTCGTCCGCCACCTCGGGCAGGTGACGCTTGCCGACCTCGCCGCCGATTTCGATCGGAGGATGACCGCGTTGGGGAGGCGGTAAGGGCGGCGCCTATCGCGCGCTCACTCCGCTCCGGACGTTTCCCCCTCCTGCGCCCGCCGGATCGCCGCCTCCACGCATTGCAGGTGCAGCTTCTTGCGGGCGAGCTGGCGGGCGCGGCGTTCCTCGAGATCGGTGGTGGCCATCGCTTCGATGCTGCAGCCGCGCCAGCCGTTGGCGTCCAGCGCGCGGGCGACCTCCGCATAGCCGAAATAGCCCTTCTCCGGCTGCTCCCACGGTGCGCGGAAATCGGCGCGGCGCAGGACGAAGCGGTTGGACTGGCTGCCGCCGCCCAAGTTGGTGAGACGGGCCACGATCAGGCGCTCGCCGTTGCCGTGGACGACGGTCAGGATCGGGCGAATCCCGGTGATGGGTGGATCAATGGCCATGATCCATGCATAACGGTCCGGGGGCGTCCTGACCAGAGCATCGCTGATCTCCATGCCGCCCGCACGACTTGACGCGCCATCCGGCGCCAGAACGGAGTCTCGCCGATGCATCCCGTCCCGACTCTGCCGTCAGTGCTTCTCCCGCTCCTGCTACTGAGCGGTCCGGCCGCGGCGCAGCTGGCGCCCCCTTCCACGCAGCCCGTCCTTGCTCCGGCTGCGGCGGCGCTGGCTTGCGAGGCCTATTCCGCCGCCCCGATGATCGAGGCGCATCTGTTCTTCGGCCGCAACATCGGTGCGGACGTGGGCGTCAGCGACCGCGACTGGGCCGATTTCCTGGATGGGGAGGTGACGCCGCGCTTCCCCAACGGCCTGACCGTCATCGACGCCTCCGGCCACTGGCGTGACAGCGAGACCGGCCGTCTGATCCGGGAGCCGAGCAAGGTGCTGACCCTGCTGGCCGAAGGCGGGCCGGCGACGCTGTCGCTCATCCGCGAAATCGTCGAATCGTACAAGGAGCGGTTCCACCAGCAGTCGGTCGGACTCGCCATCCGGCCGGTCTGCGTTTCCTTTTGAATTCCAGGTTCCGGAACGGTGTTTCACCAATGGGGAATGCGACAGCTCGCCGCACCCCCGACCTTCTGACATTTGCCTGCACTTATGCTTTTGTCGCAGATTGTGGAGGCTGCGTAACGGATCGTTTCGCGGCCGAGAGGAAATGCGCACCGAATAGTACCAAAATAGAACGAGGGACGCCCTGCCATGAGCCCGACCGCCAGCACCACGACTGCAGAGCTTTTCGACCAGATGCATGCCCGTTCCCTGTCGGACCCAGCCGGGTTCTGGGGCGAGGCGGCGAAGGACATTTCCTGGTTCAAGCCGTGGGACAAGGTGCTGGACGACAGCAACGCGCCCTTCTACCGCTGGTTCACCGGCGGGGAGCTGAACACCTGCTACAACGCGGTGGACCGCCATGTGGAAGGCGGACGCGGCGACCAGGCGGCGATCATCTATGACAGCCCGGTCACCCAGACCGTCCAGACCATCACCTATGCCGAACTGCAGGATCAGGTCGCCCGCTTCGCCGGCGCGCTGCGCGCCCAGGGCGTGGAGAAGGGCGACCGCGTCCTCCTCTACATGCCGATGATCCCGCAATCGGTCGTCGCCATGCTGGCCTGCGCCCGCCTGGGCGCCGTGCATTCGGTGGTGTTCGGCGGCTTCGCCCCGCACGAACTGGCGACCCGCATCGACGACGCCAAGCCGAAGGCCATCGTCTCCGCCTCCTGCGGCATCGAGCCGAACCGCATCGTCAAGTACAAGCCGATGCTGGACTCCGCCATCGAACAGTCGGCCCACAAGCCCAGCAGCGTCATCGTCTATCAGCGCCCGCAGGAGACGGCGACGCTGGTCGCCAGCCGCGACGTCGACTGGATGGAAGCCGTGGCGAAGGCGGAGCCGGCGGAATGCGTGCCCGTCAAGGCGACCGACCCGCTCTATATCCTCTACACCTCCGGCACGACCGGGCAGCCCAAGGGCGTGGTGCGTGACAACGGCGGCCATGCGGTGGCGCTGCGCTGGACCATGACCAACATCTACAACGTCAAGCCCGGCGAGGTGTATTGGGCGGCGTCGGATGTGGGCTGGGTCGTCGGCCATTCCTACATCGTCTATGCCCCGCTGCTGACCGGCTGCACCACCGTGGTGTTCGAAGGCAAGCCGGTCGGCACCCCGGACCCGGGCACCTTCTGGCGCGTGATCGAGCAGCACAAGGTCGGCACGCTGTTCACCGCCCCCACTGCCTTCCGCGCCATCAAGCGCGAGGATCCGGACGCCAATTACCTGAAGAAGTACGACCTGTCGCACTTCCGCGCCCTGTTCCTGGCCGGCGAGCGGTCGGACCCCGATACGCTGCACTGGGCCGAGGACAATCTGAACGTTCCGGTCATCGACCACTGGTGGCAGACCGAGACCGGCTGGGCGATTTCCGGCAACCCCCTGGGCGTGCACCTGTTCCCGATCAAGTACGGCTCCGCCACCCGCCCGATGCCGGGCTGGGACGTGCGGGTGCTGAATGCCGAGCTGAAGGAGGTTCCGCGCGGCGACATCGGCGCCATCTGCGTCAAGCTGCCGCTGCCTCCGGGCACGCTGCCGACGCTGTGGAACGCCGACGAGCGATTCAAGAAGTCCTACCTGGCCGATTACCCGGGCTATTACCAGACCGGCGATGCCGGTTTCATCGACGATGACGGCTATGTCTATGTCATGGCGCGCACCGACGACATCATCAACGTCGCCGGCCATCGCCTGTCCACCGGCGCCATGGAAGAGGTGTTGTCGAGCCACAAGGACGTCGCCGAGTGCGCGGTGATCGGCGTGGCCGACGACCTGAAGGGCCAGGTGCCGCTGGGCTTCGTCTGCCTGAAGGCCGGCGTCACCCGGCCGCATGAGGAGATCGTCAAGGAGGTCGTCCAGCTGGTGCGCGAACAGATCGGCCCGGTCGCCGACTTCAAGCGTGCCCTGGTGGTCGACCGTCTGCCGAAGACCCGTTCGGGCAAGATCCTGCGCGGCACCATGCAAAAGATCGCCGACAGCCAGGACTACAAGATGCCGGCGACCATCGACGATCCGGGCATCCTGCCGGAGATCGCCGATGCGCTGAAGACGCTGGGCTACGCCAAGACCACCAGCACGCCGGCCTGAACTGCGGCCTGAGTGGAACGACTGGGAAAGGGCGGCTTTCAGGCCGCCCTTTCTCATTCCGGGATGTCAGCCGGAAACAACCGACAAATTTTCCGGTTCTTCGCTGCCGAGGTCGAGCAGCGGCAGGAAGCTCGCCGGCTCCTGCGCGCCGGACAGCGCGTAGCGGCGGTTGAAGATGTAGCAGGGAACCGCCTGCAGTCCCATCTGGCGGGCCAGTGCATCGGCGGCATGTACCGAAGCCGATTCGGCGTCGGTGGACAGCTGGCGCCGCGTCTCGACAAAATCCAGGCCCAACCCGGCGGCGACGCTGGCCAGCGCGTCCCGGTCGCCGATGTCCACGCCCTCGACGAAATAGGCCGCGAACAGCGCATCGGCCATGGCGTTGCCCAGCCCGTGGCGCCCGGCGATTCGGACCAGCCGGTGCGCGTCGAAGCTGTTGGGGGTGCGCTGGATGCGGTCGAGCGCCAGCGGCAGCCCGTCGCGTGCCGCCGTGTCCTCCACCACCCGGTGAATCTGCCGGGCCCGCTCCCCGCCGCCGAACTTCGCGGCCAGATAATCGTCGCGGGACATTCCGCCCCGCGGCATGTCCGGATTCAGTTGGAACGGTTGCCAGCGGATTTCCGGGCGCAGGCCGGGCCGTTGCGTCAGCGCCCGGTCGAGCCGGCGCTTGCCGATGTAGCACCAGGGGCAGATCAGGTCGGCGAAGATTTCGATCAGCATCCCGCCACTATCCGCGCCTCCCCGGCCGGCGGCAACCGCTTCTTCCATCGCTTCCGCAGAGCGCAAAGCACCTGCAACCGTTTGTTAACCGAGTTGGCCCGACAGTCCTCCATGGTTCCCGCGGTCTTCACGCGGCTGGCGGACATATCCCGGTGGACGATTCCCGATGAGCAATTCCTACGTCGACGGCAAGGTCCGCGAAGCGATCCTGGCGGCCAAGGGCAGCCGGATGAACGCGCAGAAAATTCTGATGGCCTGGGCCGTCGAGGATCCCGACCTGCTGCGCGGGATCGCCCAGCCCTTCCTGAAGGCCATCGCCGCCGCCGCCATCGAGCGTGCCGGCCGTCCGCCCAGCCGGAACGCGTCCGCGCGTCCGGCCGCCGGCGGCGGGGCAGGGGGTGGGCGGCCATCGGCCTCGGGCCTCAGCCGCGATGCGCTTGAAAACCTGCTGAACCAGTTGGGCCGCGATTCAGGGGAACCGGTTCCCCAGCGCGGCGCCCCCGTCGGCAAGGCTGCGGCGGCTGCCAAGGGGGCCACCGTTCACGACGCCCCGGCCGGCGGGCCGACGCACGAGAAGGCGATGATGGCGATCGCCAAGGCCTTCGTCGCCAAGAAGGTGCGCTGAGAACCCCCTAGGTTCCGTTGTTCGCCGTATAGGGCGTGGCGTCGTCGAACCAGCTCTTCCTCCGCGGCACAGTCCGGATGTCCGGCGGCGGGCTGGCAAGCGCCGTGTTGCCGTTGCGGTAGGGGTCGGGAATGTGGTGGCAATCGACATCGGCCAGCGTGCGGTAGCAATAAATCCGCGAGCGGTCGATCACCACCTTGTCCGGGCAGTAATCGCCGGTCTGCTCGAAGCTGATGATCGAACAGTCGCGACCGGTGGCGGCCGACACCAGATGATCGCCGATGGTCTTCTTGGTGGCGTTCAGCGTCACCACATCCGCGCCGGCCGCCGCCAGCCCGAGTGGGGAGGTGCAGCCGGCCAACGCCATAACCGGCCCTGCCAGGGCAATGGCCAGCCAACCCCGCATCGACGCCGTCCGTCCCATGCCCATCGTCATCCGGCCCCTGTTGCCATGCGCGCACCGCTCGTGGTCCGCCGCATTCCGCAATTGCGCGCGAGCGCGGTTAACAAGCGGTGAATTCACTCATACGGCTCGTCCTTGCGATCTTCAACGCGCCAGCGCACAGATCCGCGACCGGCACTGCACGACGACGAAGGCGTCCTTGTCCTCGCTGCAGCCGATCTTGAAAGTCGTCGATCCCTCGCGCCCGACGGTATAGCGCAGCACCTCGACCTTGGCCGGAGTGCAGTTGCCCATGGACTTGGCGATCTCCTTCGCCTCCGCCTGCGCGGCGGAGACATTGGAGGCGGCCGGCGCCGGTCCCGCGACCGGGACGAGGCCGGCGGCCAGCAGAAGCACGCGGAGGCTGCGGCGGAATGAAACATGGAACGGCATGGCCGGACTATCGCATGGCGTGGCCCCTGTTCGGAAGAGGTGCCTCCGAAATGTCGCAGCGTGCGATTCCCACCGCCCCGCCGCGATGAAGCTGCTATCCTGCAGACGCAACCGAAACACCGGCGGCCGTTGGCCGGCCGCAGAAATCCACGGGCTGGGGAAACGCATGACTTCGAACGACCGGCGGCTCGGCGACCGCATCCTCGCCGCACTCGAACTGGCGCTGGAACAGAAGCATCTGGACGTCGCCGAGCATCTCGCCCGGGCCCTGGAAGAAACCCTGACCCGCTTCGGCGGACCTGATGCGGTCGACCATCGGGAACTGTCGGCCGGCATGATCCAGGCCTTCGACCGCCTGGAAGCGCTGCGCCGGGAGGCGCATCAACTGCCTTGAGCAGGGCAGGGGAACGGACAGAACCGGATCAGCGGGCTCGGCATTAATTTTTTGCAATTTGGTGATTGACAGGCGGCCTCCCGGGCGACTACAAACCGCCCACCGAACGACGGGGGCCTCAACGGTCCCGGTGAAAACAGCAGACAGTTCAAAGCGTTGGCTTTGCGATTGGCTGGTGTCGAAACAAAGTCGCTCTGCGCGGGTGTAGCTCAGTTGGTTAGAGCGCCGGCCTGTCACGCCGGAGGCCGCGGGTTCAAGTCCCGTCACTCGCGCCACTTTCCTTTTAAAATTTCGCTGTCATTCGCCAGTATGGCCCAAGGACTCGCTAATCGCGGGTCCTTTTTCGCATGCGAATAGTCTACCCTTTGCCCTTTTTTAAAAACGTGGTATTACCAGGCTCTACCGCAGGGACCGACTTGTCCTTCCGCGTAGTGAAAAGCGATTCAAAGCGCTTTCCTTGCCCACGGTCTCGGCATATATTCCGGCCCGTCTGATGGGCTAATCCAAGGCATGGCTGCCACGGCTTTGCGCTTCCGCCGATTTCCGGCTGGAACGGCGCCCGTGGTCGTGGGCTTATGGGAGGAACGCGGTGTCGACTCCGCTGATCATTGAGTATCTTCCGATCCTGGTGTTTCTGCTGATCGGCATCGCGCTGGCCGCGGTGATGGTTGGGGCATCCTACGTCATCAGCCCGAAGAACCCGGACGCCGAGAAGGTCTCCCCCTACGAATGCGGCTTCGAGCCGTTCGAGGACGCGCGCACCAAGTTCGACGTGCGGTTCTACCTGGTCTCGATCCTGTTCATCATCTTCGACCTGGAAGTCGCCTTCCTGTTCCCGTGGGCGATCGCCCTCGGCGACATCGGGCTGTTCGGCTTCTGGTCGATGATGCTGTTCCTGGGCATCCTGACCATCGGCTTCATTTATGAGTGGAAGAAAGGAGCTCTGGAATGGGAGTAGAGGTCGCCAAGCCGCTGGCGCCGATTCCGCCCGGACCGGAACAGGACGCCTACATCCGCGCGGTCTCCGACGAGATCCAGGACAAGGGCTTCGTGCTGGCGAAGTACGAGGACCTGCTGGCCTGGGCCCGGACCGGCTCGCTGTGGCCGATGACCTTCGGCCTGGCCTGCTGCGCGGTGGAGATGATCCACGCCTATATGAGCCGGTATGACCTGGACCGTTTCGGCGTGATCCCGCGTCCCAGCCCGCGCCAGTCCGACTGCATGATCGTCGCAGGCACCCTGACCAACAAGATGGCCCCCGCGCTCCGCAAGGTCTACGACCAGATGCCGGAGCCGCGCTGGGTGATCTCCATGGGGTCCTGCGCCAATGGCGGCGGTTATTATCACTATTCCTACGCCGTGGTTCGTGGCTGTGACCGGATCGTTCCGGTCGACATCTATGTCCCCGGCTGCCCGCCGACGGCGGAGGCGCTGATCTACGGCATCCTCCAGCTCCAGAAGAAGATCAAGCGCGGCAACCGCATCGCCCGCTGACCACGGCGTACCGTTCCCGCCCGCAGCCATGCCGCTGCCGGGCGGGACGAACGACAAGCGCGCTGAAGACAAGTAGGAAGGCAGGGTCCCACCCATGTCCGAACAGGCGTTGAAGGAACTCGGGGACGTCATCGCGGCCAAACTCGGCGGCGACGTCCTGAAGGTCGAGGTGAGGCTCGGCGAGCTGATGGTGACGGTCAAGCGGCCGGCCATCCTGACGGTGCTGACCGCGCTGCGCGACGATCCGGCCACCCGGTTCGAGCAGCTGACCGACGTCACCGCGGTCGATTACCCGGATCGCGTCGAGCGGTTCGAGGTCGTCTATCAGCTGCTCAGCTACACCCACAACCGTCGCATGCGCGTGAAGCTGACCACCGACGAGGACACGCCCGTTCCGTCGGCCGTTTCCGTCTTCAGCGCGGCCAACTGGTTCGAGCGCGAGGTGTGGGACCTGTTCGGCATCTTCTTCGAGAATCATCCGGACCTGCGCCGCATCCTCACCGACTACGGGTTCGAGGGGCACCCCTTCCGCAAGGACTTCCCGCTGACCGGCTATGTCGAGGCCCGGTACGACGAGGACCAGAAGCGCGTGATCTACGAGCCGGTCCGTCTGACCCAGGATTTCCGCGCCTTCGACTTCCTCAGCCCGTGGGAAGGCATGACCAACGTCATGCTGCCCGGCGATGAGAAGGCGGCCCTCCAGGACGGGAGCAAGAAGCCGTGAGCATGACCGTTTCGACCGAATCGGCGACCGGTGTCGTCACGACTGGCCCCACCGGGCCGATCAGCGCGTCGGGGCCTGAGACCAAGACGCAGATCAAGCCCTACACGATGAATTTCGGGCCGCAGCACCCGGCCGCCCACGGCGTGCTCCGTCTGGTGATGGAGCTGAACGGCGAGGTGGTGGAGCGCTGCGATCCGCACATCGGCCTGCTGCACCGCGGCACCGAAAAGCTGATCGAGTACAAGACCTACGTCCAGGCCGTGCCGTATTTCGACCGCCTGGACTATGTCAGCCCGATGTGCATGGAGCACGCCTATGTGCTCGGCATCGAGAACCTGCTGCAGATCAAGGCGCCGTTGCGCGCCCAGTACATCCGCGTGCTGTTCTCGGAGATCACGCGCATCCTGAACCACATCCTGTCGATCACGACGGGTGCGCTCGACGTCGGCGCCATCACGCCGGCCCTGTGGGGCTTCGAGGAACGCGAAATCCTCATGGAGTTCTACGAGCGGGTTTCGGGCGCCCGTCTGCACGCCAATTATTTCCGGCCCGGCGGCGTCGCCTGGGACCTGCCGGATGGGCTGCTGGACGACATCTGGGCCTTCACCGAGCGCTATCCGAAGTTCATGGATGACCTCGAAAGCCTGCTGACCGAGAACCGCATCTTCAAGCAGCGCACGGTCGACATCGGCATCGTCACCAAGGAGGAGGCGCTCGACTGGGCCTTCACCGGCCCGATGCTGCGCGGCTCCGGCGTCGCCTGGGACCTGCGCAAGTCGCAGCCCTACGAGGTCTACGACCGCATGGAGTTCGACGTGCCGGTCGGCCTGACCGGCGACTGCTGGGCGCGCTATCTCGTGCGCATGGAAGAGATGCGGCAGTCGCTGCGAATCATCCGCCAGTGCTGCAAGGAGATGCCGGCCGGCCCCTACAAGATCGAGGACCGGAAGGTGTCGCCGCCGCCGCGCGGCGAGATGAAGCGCTCGATGGAAGCGCTGATCCACCACTTCAAGCTCTTCACCGAGGGCTTCCACGTCCCCGCCGGCGAGACCTACACCGCCATCGAAGCGCCCAAGGGCGAATTCGGCGTGTATCTGGTGTCCGACGGCACCAACAAGCCCTACCGCTGCAAAATCCGCGCGCCGGGCTTTGCCCATCTTCAGGGCCTGGACTTCATGTCGAAGGGTCACATGCTGGCCGACGCCGTCGCCAACATCGCCTCGATGGACATCGTTTTCGGAGAAATCGATCGATGAGCGCGCCCGCTTCCGATCACGGCCACGCCGAGCCGACCAGCTTCACCTTCACTCCGGAAAACCTGGAGCTGGCGAAGCGCATCATCGCCAAGTACCCGCAGGGCAAGCAGGCCAGCGCCTGCATGCCGCTGCTGGACGTGGCGCAGCGCCAGAACGGCGGCTGGCTGCCGCGCGTCGCCATGGACGCCGTGGCCGACCTGCTCGGCATGCCGCGCATCCGCGTGTACGAGGTCGCGACCTTCTACACGATGTACAACAAGAACCCGGTCGGCAGGCACCACATCCAGGTCTGCACCACCACGCCCTGCTGGCTGCGCGGGTCGGACGACATCGTCCACACCTGCAAGAAGAAGCTCGGCATCGAGGTGGGCGAGACCACGGCAGACGGCCAGTTCACGCTGGGCGAGGTCGAGTGCTCGGGCGCCTGCGTCAACGCGCCGGTTGTGCAGATCGGCGACGATTACTACGAAGACGTGGCCCCGGAGCATATGGAGCGCATCCTCGACGCGCTGGCGCGCGGCGAGACGCCGAAGCCCGGTTCGCAGACCGGCCGTCAGTCGTCGGAGCCGGTCGGCGGCCCGACGACGCTGAAGGCCTTTACCACCGCGCAAGCGGACGCCAACACCGCGCAAGCGGACGATTGAGGGGGAGGGGACAGCGATGCTTCGCGATGAGGACCGCATCTTCACCAACCTCTACGGCTACCAGGACTTCGGTCTCGAGGCGGCCCGCAAGCGCGGTGACTGGGACAACACGGCGTCCTTCCTGGCCAATGGCCGGGACTGGATCATCGAGCAGGTGAAGGAATCGGGGCTGCGCGGCCGCGGCGGCGCCGGCTTCTCGACCGGCATGAAGTGGTCCTTCATGCCGAAGAACGTGACCGACAAGCCCGTCTACCTCGTCATCAACGCCGACGAAGGCGAGCCCGGCACCTGCAAGGACCGCGACATCCTGCGCCACGATCCGCACAAGCTGATCGAAGGCTGCCTGATCGCCGGTTTCGCCATCGGTGCCAGCGCCTGCTACATCTACATCCGCGGCGAGTTCTACAACGAGGGCTCCAACGTCCAGCGCGCCATCGACGAGGCGTATGCGGCGGGGCTGATCGGCAAGAACGCCTGCGGCACCGGCTACAACTACGACGTCTACATCCACCGCGGTGCGGGCGCGTATATCTGTGGCGAGGAAACCGCGCTCATCGAATCGATCGAGGGCAAGAAGGGCCAGCCGCGCAACAAGCCGCCGTTCCCCGCCCAGGCCGGTCTCTATTCCTGCCCGACCACGGTGAACAACGTCGAATCCATCGCGGTTGTTCCCACCATCCTGCGTCGCGGCGCCTCCTGGTTCGCCGGCCTCGGCCGTCCGAAGAACTCGGGCACCAAGCTCTTCTGCATCTCCGGGCACGTGAACAACCCGTGCAACGTGGAAGAGGAGATGGGCATCCCGCTGAAGGAGCTGATCGAGAAGCATGCCGGCGGCGTGCGCGGCGGCTGGGACAACCTGCTGGGCATCATCCCCGGCGGCTCGTCGGTCCCGGTCCTGCCGAAGTCGATCTGCGACACCGTCCTGATGGACTTCGACTCCTTGCGCGAAGTGCAGTCCGGCCTCGGCACCGCCGCGGTGATCGTGATGGACAAGTCCACCGACATCGTGAAGGCCATCGCCCGCCTGTCGCAGTTCTACGCGCACGAGTCCTGCGGACAATGCACGCCGTGCCGCGAGGGCACCGGCTGGATGAACCGCGTCATGCAGCGCATGGTCACCGGCAATGCCCGCATGGAAGAGATCGACATGCTGCTGCAGGTCACCAAGCAGGTCGAAGGCCACACCATCTGCGCGCTCGGCGACGCCGCCGCCTGGCCGATCCAGGGCCTGTTCCGCCACTTCCGTCCGGAAGTCGAGCGGCGCATCCAGGCCTACCGCAACAGCGCCCCGCTGGCGGCCGAGTAAGGAGTTCCCGTTCCCATGCCGAAACTGACCATCGACGGGATCGAGATCGAGGTCGAGCCGGGCACCTCGATCCTCCAGGCTTGCGAGCAGCTGGGGATCGAGATTCCGCGCTTCTGCTACCACGAACGCCTGAGCGTGCCGGCCAACTGCCGCATGTGCCTGGTGGAGATGGAGCGCGCGCCCAAGCCGGTCGCGTCCTGCGCCATGCCCTGCGGCGACGGAATGGTCGTCCGCACCAACAGCGAGACCGTCCTGAAGGCCCGCAAGGGCGTCATGGAATTCCTGCTGATCAACCACCCGCTGGATTGCCCGATCTGCGATCAGGGCGGCGAGTGCGATCTGCAGGACCAGGCCATGGCCTACGGTTTCGACCGCGGCCGCTACGGCGAGAACAAGCGGGCGGTCAACGACAAGTATATGGGTCCGGTCATCAAGACCATCATGACCCGTTGCATCCACTGCACCCGCTGCATCCGCTTCATCAACGAAGTGGCCGGTGTTCCCGATGTCGGCGCCGTCTATCGCGGCGAGCATATGGAGATCACCACCTTCGTCGAGAAGGCGATCGGCTCGGAGCTGTCGGGCAACCTCGCCGACGTCTGCCCGGTCGGCGCGCTGACCCACAAGCCCTACGCCTTCACGGCGCGTCCGTGGGAGCTGCGCAAGACCGAGACGATCGACGTCCTCGATGCCGTCGGCTCGAACATCCGCGTCGACGCCCGTGGTGCCGAGGTGATGCGCGTCCTGCCGCGCGTGAACGACGACATCAACGAGGAGTGGCTGAACGACAAGAGCCGCTACTCCTATGACGGTCTGAAGCGCCAGCGCCTGGACCGCCCCTACATCCGCCAGAACGGCAAGCTGGTCCCGGCCAGCTGGGCCGAAGCCTTCACCGCCATCGCGGCGCGCCTGAAGGGCCTGTCCGGCAACCGCATCGCCGCCATCTCCGGCGATCTGGTCGATGTCGAGGCCCAGTTCGCGCTCAAGGAGCTGCTGTCCCGCCTGGGTTCGGCAAACCTCGACTGCCGTCAGGACGGTGCGCGGTTCGACACCTCGGTGCGCGCCGGCTACCTGTTCAACTCGGGCATCGCCGGCATCGAGGAGGCCGACGTGATCCTGCTGGTCGGCGCCAACCCGCGCTGGGAAGGCACGCTGGTCAACGCCCGCATCCGCAAGCGCTATCTGGCCGGCGGCGTCACCATCGCCTCCATCGGCGAGCAGCGTGACCTGACCTATCCCTACAGCGTGATCGGCTCCGGTCCGGAGACGCTGCAGCAGCTGGTCGACGGCAGCCACCCGTTCGCCGAGACCCTGCGGGCCGCCAAGAACCCGATGATCATCGTCGGCATGGGCGCCTTCCAGCGCGCCGACGGTCTCGCGGTGCAGGCCGCCGCCCGTCTGGTCGGCGAGGCCTACGGCATGTTCCGCGACGACTGGAACGGCTTCAACGTGCTGCACACCGCCGCGGCGCGTGTCGGCGGCATCGAGGCCGGCTTCCTGCCGGGCGAGGGCGGTCGCGACGTTCACGGGATCCTCGACGGCGCGTCGAAGGGCGAGATCGACGTGGTCTACCTGCTGGGCGCCGACGAGATCGACACGGCCAAGCTGGGCAATGCCTTCGTGGTCTATCAGGGCCACCATGGCGATGCCGGCGCCCACCGCGCCGACGTCATCCTGCCGGGTGCCGCCTATACCGAGAAGAACGCGGTCTACGTCAACACCGAAGGCCGTCCGCAGCTCGCCCGTCTCGCGGTCTTCCCGCCCGGCGAAGCGCGCGAGGACTGGAAGATCGTCCGCGCCCTGTCGGAAGTCCTGGGCACCACGCTGCCCTTCGACACCCATGGCCAGCTGCGCCAGCGGCTGATGGCGGCGAACCCGATCTTCGGTGCGATCGGCGAGATGACGCCCGCCGCCTGGGCGCCGTTCGGCGCGCAGGGGCCGGTCGACGCCGCTCCCTTCGTGACGCCGATCACCAACTTCTACATGACCGACCCGATCAGCCGGGCATCGGTGACGATGGCCAACTGCACGGAAGCGCTGGTGGGCCCTGCTCAGGAGAGGACTGGCACCCATGGCTGAGTTCTGGAGCGGCTTCCTCCTGCCGCTGATCATTATGGTCCTGCAAATCCTGGCGATCACGGTGCCCCTGCTCGTGGCGGTCGCCTTCATGACCTATGCCGAGCGCAAGATCATGGGCGCGATGCAGCTGCGCCAGGGTCCGGCTATCGTTGGCCCCTTCGGTCTGATGCAGCCTTTCGCCGACGGCCTGAAGCTGTTCGCGAAGGAGCAGATCCTGCCGGAAGGCGCCAACCGGATCGTCTTCTACATCGCCCCGATGCTCACCTTCTTCCTGGCGTTGATCGCCTGGGCGGTCATCCCGTTCGACTACGGGGTGGTGCTGTCCAACATCAACGTCGGCGTGCTGTACCTGTTCGCGATTTCCTCGCTGGGCGTGTACGGCATCGTGATGGCCGGCTGGGCGTCGAACTCGCGCTACGCGTTCCTGGGCGCGCTGCGCTCCGCGGCGCAGATGGTGTCCTACGAGGTCTCGATGGGCCTCATCATCATCACCGTGCTGCTCTGCGTCGGGTCGCTGAACCTGACCGACATCGTGAAAGCGCAGGAAACGGTGTGGTTCGCCATCCCGCTGCTGCCGATGTTCGTGATGTTCTTCATCTCGGCGCTCGCAGAAACCAACCGCGCCCCGTTCGATCTGCCGGAAGGCGAATCGGAACTGGTCGCCGGCTTCATGGTGGAATACAGCTCCGCTCCCTTCGCGCTCTTCTTCCTTGGCGAATACGCCAACATGATCCTGATGAGCGCGATGACGAGCATCCTGTTCCTCGGCGGCTGGCTGCCTCCGCTGCCTTTCGCGCCCTTCACCTGGGTGCCGGGCATCGTGTGGTTCGCGCTGAAGATCGCGCTGTGCCTGTTCACCTTTGTCTGGGTTCGCGCCACCATGCCGCGCTACCGCTACGACCAGCTGATGCGGCTGGGTTGGAAGGTTTTCCTGCCCTTCTCGCTGTTCTGGGTCGTGCTCACCGCCGGTGTCCTGGTGACCTTCGGCTGGCTGCCCAAGTAAGCGGGCCCCAAACAAGCCAGCCTGCACCGAACCCATCATTGATGTGTCGATTTGAGTGCCGGCGAGCCGTCCGAACAAAAGGGCGTCCGCCGGCGAGGAAGGAGACGAAGAGGCCATGGCGTTCCTCGACCGCGCGGCGCGCAGCCTGTTCCTGACCGAGCTGCTGGGCGGCATGGCGCTGACCTTGCGCTACATGTTCAAGCCCAAGGTCACGATCAACTATCCCTATGAGAAGGGCCCCATCAGCTCGCGCTTCCGCGGCGAGCATGTGCTCCGCCGCTATGCGAATGGCGAAGAGCGCTGCATCGCGTGCAAGCTTTGCGAAGCGGTGTGCCCGGCTCTCGCCATCACCATCGAGGCCGAACCGCGTGACGACGGCAGCCGCCGCACGACGCGCTACGACATCGACATGACCAAGTGCATCTACTGCGGCCTGTGCCAGGAGGCCTGCCCGGTCGACGCGGTGGTCATGGGGCCGAACTTCGAGTTCTCCACCGAATCCCGTGAAGAGCTCTTCTACAACAAGCAGAAGCTGCTGGCGAACGGCGACCGCTGGGAGGCGGAAATCGCCCAGAACCTCGCGGCCGAGGCTCCTTACCGGTAAGCGGAAGCGAGAAAAACGATGATACTCCAAGGCATCGCCTTCTACGTGTTCGCCGCGCTGCTGGTGGCCTCCGGTGTGATGGTCATCTCGGCGCGGAACCCCGTTCATTCGGTCCTTTTCCTGATCCTTGCCTTTTTCCAGGCGGCCGGTCTCTGCGTCCTGATGGGCGCCGAGTTCATCGCGATGATTCTCATCATCGTCTATGTCGGCGCCGTGGCCGTGCTGTTCCTGTTCGTGGTGATGATGCTCGACATCAACTTCCGCGAACTGCGCAAGGGTGCGATGGAAGCGCTGCCGCTGGGCGCGCTCGTCGGGCTGATCCTGCTGGCGGAACTGGCGGCCGTGCTGGGCGGCTGGATCGTGGCTCCCAACGTCGCCGCCGTCGCCGGTGCGCCGACGCCGGCGCTCGATCAGGTGACGAACACCCATGCGCTCGGCCGGCTGATGTACACGCAGTACGTCTACCTGTTCCAGGCGTCGGGCATCGTCCTGCTGATCGCCATGATTGGCGCCATCGTGCTGACGCTGCGGCATCGTCCGGGCGTGCGCAAACAGAATGTCGGCGCCCAGATCTCCCGTCGCCGGGAAGACGTGGTCGTCATTCGCAAGGTCACGACCGGGGAGGGCGTGTGATCATGGAGATCGGTCTCGGACATTACCTGACGGTCTCGGCCATCATCTTCACGCTGGGTGTGCTGGGAATCTTCCTGAACCGGAAGAACGTCATCATCATCCTGATGTCGATCGAGATGATGCTGCTGGCGGTGAACCTCAACCTCGTCGCCTTCTCGACCTTCCTGCACGATCTGGTCGGCCAGATCTTCGCCATGATCATCCTGACCGTCGCCGCCGCCGAGGCGGCCATCGGCCTCGCCATCCTGGTGGTCTACTTCCGCAACCGCGGCTCGATCCGAGTCGAAGACATCAACATGATGAAGGGCTGAGGCGGCGCCATGGAAGTGCTAGTCGTATTCCTTCCGCTCCTGGCGTTCCTCGTCGCCGGATCGATCGCGCTGTTCGGCGGGCCGAAGGCCGAGCCGGCGGCTGCGGGTCACGGAAGCCACGGTCATGGCCATGACGATCACGGGCACGCCCAGATCGCCCACGCCCATGACGATCATGCCCACCACATCTCGCACGACGAGCTGGACCACGCGCACGATGACGCCCACGACGACCACCATGTCGTCGCCGGCCCGCCGACCGTCGGCGACCGCGTCTCGCAGTTCGTGACCGCTGGTGCCGTGCTGGTGTCGGCGATTCTGTCCTGGGTCCTGTTCTTCGACGTCGCCGTGGGCGGTCATCCGCGCACCATCGAGCTGATGACCTGGATCCAGAGCGGCACGCTGGACGTGAAGTGGGCGTTGCGCGTCGACCAGCTCACCGCGGTGATGCTGATCGTCGTCAACACCGTCTCGGCCTGCGTGCATGTCTACTCTATCGGCTACATGGCCGAGGATCCGCAGAAGCCGCGCTTCATGGGCTACCTGTCGCTGTTCACCTTCGCCATGCTGATGCTGGTGACGGCAGACAACCTGGTTCAGCTGTTCTTCGGTTGGGAAGGCGTCGGTCTCGCCTCCTACCTGCTGATCAACTTCTGGTACGAGAAGCCCTCGGCCAACGCCGCAGCCATGAAGGCCTTCCTGGTCAACCGCGTCGGCGACTTCGGCTTCGCGCTCGGCATCTTCGCGATCTTCGTGCTGACCGGCTCCGTCCAGTTCGACGCGATCTTCGCCAAGGCCCCGACGCTGACCGGCGAGACGCTGCATTTCCTCAGCTGGGACTTCAACGGCCTGACCATCGCCTGCCTGCTGCTGTTCATGGGCGCGATGGGCAAGTCGGCCCAGCTCGGCCTGCACACCTGGCTGCCGGACGCGATGGAAGGCCCGACCCCGGTGTCGGCGCTCATCCACGCCGCCACCATGGTGACGGCCGGCGTCTTCATGCTCTGCCGCCTGTCCCCGGTGTTCGAGTACGCGCCGACGGCGCTGGAAGTCGTCGCGGTGGTCGGCGGCCTGACCGCCTTCGTCGCGGCGACCATCGGCTTCACCCAGTTCGACATCAAGCGGGTCATCGCCTATTCGACGATGTCCCAGCTCGGCTACATGTTCTTCGCCATCGGCGTGTCGGCCTACAGCGCCGCCATGTTCCACCTGTTCACGCACGCCTTCTTCAAGGCTCTGCTGTTCCTTGGTGCCGGCTCGGTCATCCATGCCCTGCACCATGAACAGGACATGCGCAAGATGGGCGGCGTCTGGCGCAAGATCCCCGTCACCTACGCGATGATGTGGATCGGCAACCTGGCGCTGGCCGGTCTGCCCTTCTTCGCCGGCTATTATTCCAAGGACATGATCCTGGAGGCGGCCTTCGCGTCGGGCAGCGGGGTTGGGCGCTTCGCCTTCGCGCTCGGCATCGCAGCCGCGCTGCTGACCGCCTTCTACTCCTGGCGTCTCCTGTTCATGACTTTCCACGGCACGCCGCGGATGGACAAGGAGGTGTACGACCACGCCCATGAATCGCCGGTCGTCATGCTGGTGCCGCTGGCGGTGCTGACCCTCGGCGCGCTGTTCGCCGGTGTCGGCTTCCACGAGTGGTTCATCGGTCACGACCGTGCCGAGTTCTGGGGCAAGGCCCTGATGGTCCTGCACGACCACGACACGATCGAGGCCGCGCACCACCACACTCCGGGCTGGGTCAAGCTGGCCCCGCTGGTGGTCGGCCTGCTCGGCATCGCCATGGCTTATGTCGGCTACATCATGATGCCGGGCCTGCCGGGCAAGATCGCCGGCACCTTCCGCGGCATCCACCAGTTCCTCTACAACAAGTGGTACTTCGACGAGCTGTATGACGCGCTGTTCACCCGTCCGGCCAAGGCCCTGGGCTATGGGCTGTGGAAGGCGGGCGACGGTGCGGTGATCGACGGCGTCGGTCCCGACGGCGTCGCCGCCGCCACCCGCGACGTCGCGGCGCGCGCCAGCCGTCTGCAGTCCGGTTACGTCTATCACTACGCCTTTGCCATGGTGATCGGGGTCGTCCTGTTCGTCGCCTGGCTGTCGGTCTTCGGCTGAGCGGTATCGAAGGAGAACAACAACAATGGCTAGCTGGCCGATCCTGTCGTTCGCGACCTTCCTGCCGCTCGTGGGCGTCGCGCTGATCCTGCTGTTCTGCCGGGGCAATTCCCCGGACGTGCTGCGGAACGTGCGGTACATCTCGCTGTGGACGACGCTCGTCACCTTCGTGCTGACCCTGCTCGTCTGGGCCAACTTCGATCCGCGCAATCCCGGCTACCAGATGGTCGAGAAGGCGGGCTGGATCCCGGAATTCGGCATCAACTACCACATGGGCGTCGACGGCATTTCGGTGCTGTTCGTCGTCCTGTCGGGCTTCCTGATGCCGCTGTGCATCCTGGCGAGCTGGGAGTCGGTGCAGGTCCGGGTGAAGGAATACATGATGGCCTTCCTCGCGCTGGAAACCCTGATGATCGGGATGTTCTGCGCGCTGGACTTCGTGCTGTTCTACATGTTCTTCGAAGGCGTCCTGATCCCGATGTTCCTGATCATCGGTGTCTGGGGCGGTCCGCGCCGCGTCTATGCCGCCTTCAAGTTCTTCCTCTACACGCTGCTCGGCTCGGTCCTGATGCTGCTGGCGATCCTGGCCATGTATTTCGTGGCCGGCACCACCGACATCCCGACCATCACCGCCACCCAGTTCCCGCGCAACATGCAGCTGTGGCTGTGGCTCGCCTTCTTCGCCTCCTTCGCTGTGAAGGTGCCGATGTGGCCGGTCCACACCTGGCTGCCGGACGCCCACGTCGAGGCACCGACCGCCGGTTCGGTCATCCTGGCCGGCGTGCTGCTGAAGATGGGCGGCTACGGCTTCCTGCGCTTCAACATTCCGATCCTGCCGGAAGCGACCGAGTATTTCGCGCCGCTGATCTACACCCTGTCGGTCGTCGCCGTGATCTACACCTCGCTGGTCGCTCTCGCCCAGGAGGACATGAAGAAGCTGATCGCCTATTCGTCGGTCGCGCACATGGGCTTCGTCACCATCGGCATGTTCGCGCTGAACCAGCAGGGCATCGAGGGCTCGATCTTCCAGATGCTGTCGCACGGCATCGTGTCGGGAGCCCTGTTCCTGTGCGTCGGCGTCGTCTATGACCGGCTGCACACCCGCGAGATCGCCCGCTACGGCGGCCTCGTGAAGAACATGCCGAAATACGCGGTGATCTTCCTGTTCATGACCATGGCCTCGGTCGGCCTGCCGGGCACCGCCGGTTTCGTCGGCGAGTTCCTGGTGCTGCTCGGCGTCTTCCGCGACAACACCTGGGTCGCCGCCCTGGCCGCCACCGGCATGGTGCTGGGTGCCGCCTACGCGCTGTGGCTGTACCGCCGCATCGTCTACGGCAAGCTCGTGAAGCCGGACGTCAAGGCGATGTTCGACATAACCCCGCGCGAAATCGCGGTGTTCCTGCCGCTGGTCGCCGTCGTCCTGTGGATGGGCGTCTATCCCAGCAGCTTCCTGAACGTCACCTCGGCATCGGTCGAGCAGCTGATCCAGACCTACCAGACCAAGCTGGCCGCGTCGCACGCTGCGTCCGGCGTCTCGGTCGCCGCTCGGTAAGGGGTTCTTCGACATGACCGCAGTGTTTCCCGACATCTGGCCGGCCCTGCCGGAGATCTTCCTGGCACTCTCGGGCGTCGCCCTGCTGATGCTGGGCGTGTTCCGCGGCGACGGCTTCACCCGTCCCGTCTCCTACCTGGCGATCGTCTGCATGCTGCTCGCCGCCGTCCTGGCGATGGGCTACGGCAGCGGCCGCATCGTCACCTTCAACGGCATGTTCGTGATGGACGTCTTCGGCGTCTTCATGAAGGTGCTGGTGTTGGTCTCGGCGGCCTTCGCGGTCATCCTCTCGCTCGGCTTCAACGAGCGGGAGCAGATGGCCCGCTTCGAGTTCCCGGTGCTGATGATCTTCGCGACCCTCGGCATGCTGATGATGATCTCGGCCAACGATTTCATCTCCCTGTATGTTGGCCTGGAGACGCAGAGCCTCGCGCTCTACGTCATCGCGGCCTTCCGCCGCGACAGCGCCAAGTCGTCGGAAGCCGGCCTGAAGTACTTCGTCCTCGGCTCGCTCTCCTCGGGCATGCTGCTGTACGGTGCGTCGCTGGTCTACGGCTTCGCCGGCACGACCTCGTTCGACAAGGTGGCGGCGCTGTTCGCCGGCGGCGCCCACGTGTCGCCGGGGCTGGTGATCGGCCTCGTGTTCGTCATGGCTGGCCTAGCCTTCAAGATCTCCGCGGCCCCGTTCCACATGTGGACCCCGGACGTCTATGAGGGCGCGCCGACCCCGGTGACCGCCTTCTTCGCGGCGGCCCCGAAGGTCGCGGCCATCGCCCTGCTGACCCGGGTGGTGATCGAGCCGTTCGGCCATCTCGCCGCCCAGTGGCATCAGGTGCTGGTCGCCGCCGCCGTGCTGTCGATGGTGATCGGGTCCTTCGTCGCCATCATGCAGACCAACATCAAGCGCCTGATGGCCTACAGCTCCATCGGCCACGTCGGTTACGCCCTGGTCGGCCTGACCACCGGCACCCAGGACGGCGTGCGCGGCGTGCTGATCTACATGGCGCTCTACATCGCCATGAACATCGGCGCCTTCGCGGTCATCCTCAGCATGAAGGCCAAGGGCCAGATGCTGGAGGAGATCAAGGACTTCGCCGGTCTGTCGAAGACCAACCCGATGCTGGCGGCGACCATGGCGATCTTCATGTTCTCCATGGCCGGCATCCCGCCGATGGCCGGATTCTTCGGCAAGCTGTACGTCTTCCTGGCTGCCGTCGCGGCACAGGAATACACGTTGGCCGTGATCGGCGTGCTGACGAGCGTCGTGGGCGCCTTCTACTACCTGCGCATCATCAAGATCATGTATTTCGATGAGCCCGCGGTGGTGGTCGACAAGGTGGACGACGACGGCATGACCGGCGTCCTGGTTGTCACCAGCCTGTTCACCCTGCTGTTCTTCGTCGCCCCGGCGCCGATCCTGAACGGTGCGGCGGCTGCTGCGGCGGCCCTGTTCGCCGGGTGACGGCGGACCGATGACGGTATCGCTCGAAGCGGAGGCGGCGCGTCTGCGCCTGCCTCCCGGCTTCCAGGTCAAGGCCTTTGACTCCGTCGGCAGTACGAACGACGAAGCGAAGGCCTTGTCGCGTTCAGGGGCACCCGAAGGCACCATCGTCTGGGCCCGCCGCCAGGAAAGCGGGCGCGGCCGACGCGGCCGGGCCTGGACCTCGCCCGAAGGCAATCTCTACAGCTCGACGATCCTGCGGCCCGGGATGCCACCGGCGGAAGCCGCACAGGTTTCCTTCGTCGCCGCGCTCGCCATCGCCGAGACCGCCGAATCCGTGCTGCCCGATCCCGGCGGCGTGCGCTGCAAATGGCCGAACGACGTGCTGGTGCAAGACCGCAAGCTGTCCGGCATCCTCCTCGAGTCGGAGCCTGCGGCGGACGGTACGGTCGCCTGGGTGGTGCTGGGCGTCGGCATCAACCTGCGGCATTTTCCCGCGACCGCCGATTACGGCGCGACATCATTGATCGCGGAGGGGGCGCCGCCGATGGGGGCAGGCGCCCTGCTGGAGGTCTTTGCCGGCCATCTGGCGGACTGGTATGGGCGCTGGCGCGCTTATGGCTTCGCTCCGGTGCGTGAAGCGTGGCTGGCTCGTGCCCGCGGATTGGGCGGGCCGATCCTGGTCAGGCTGGCCGATCGGACGATCCCCGGCACCTTCGCCGATCTGGACAGCGACGGCGTTCTGTTGCTTGATCCAACGGACGGCGGACCGCGCCAGCGGATCGCCGCCGGGGACGTGTTCTTCGCGCCTCCCGCCGCCAGCTAATCCCAAGTGCCCATCGCCTTCAGGACCACGCCATGCTGCTAGCCATCGACGCCGGAAACACGAATGTGGTGTTCGCCATCTATGACGGCGACCGCCAGCGCGGCATCTGGCGCACGGCGACCGATCCCAAACGCACCTCCGACGAATACATGGTGTGGCTGACGCACCTGATGGCGCTGAAAGGGCTGAAACCGGTCGACATCCATGGCGCCATCATCGCCAGCGTCGTGCCCGGCGCCACCTTCAACCTGAAGCGCCTGTGCAAGGATCATTTCGGCTGCGAACCGGTGATCGTCGGCCAGCCCGGCGTCGAACTGGGCGCCAAGGCGCTGGTCGACCGGCCGGAGGAGGTCGGGGCCGACCGGCTGGTCAACACGGTGGCAGCCGCCGCGACCTACAAGACCCCGCTGATCGTCATCGATTTCGGCACGGCGACGACCTTCGACGTGGTGGATGCCGACGGCAACTATTGCGGCGGCGTGATCGCACCGGGGCTGAACCTGTCGTTGGAGGCGCTGCAGATGGCCGCCTCCAAGCTGCCGCGGGTCGAGATCCAGCCGCCGGACCACGTGATCGGCAGGAACACCATCGCCTGCATGCAGTCGGGCATCTTCTGGGGGTATGTCGGCCTGATCGAAGGGCTGGTGGCCCGCATCCGGGCGGAGTACGGCGAACCGATGCGGGTTGTCGCCACTGGCGGATTGGCTGTTCTTTTCGCCAAGGCTACCCATGTGATCGAACACACCGACAATGAGCTGACGCTCCGCGGTCTCCTCCTGATCCACAAGCGCAACACGGTCCAATGACACAATCCTCCAAGACAGCCGCCGGAACCCCTGCAGCCCCGGCGGACACCTTCGTTCCGGAGGATGGCGCCCTGTATTTCCTCCCGCTCGGCGGTTCCGGCGAGATCGGGATGAACCTCAACCTCTACGGCCATCAGGGCAAGTGGCTGATGGTGGACCTCGGCATCTCCTTCGCCGACGACACCATGCCCGGCCTCGACGTGATCATGCCCGACCCGGCATTCATCGCCGAGCGGCGGCAGGATCTGGTCGGGCTGGTGTTGACCCATGCGCATGAGGACCATCTCGGCGCCGTACAGTATCTGTGGCCGGAACTGCGCTGCCCGGTCTATTGCACGCCCTTCACCGCAGCCTTCCTGCGCGCCAAGCTGCACGAGAAGGGGCTGAGCGCGACGGTTCCGATCCATGAGATTCCGCTGGGCGGCACGGTGGAGATCGGTCCCTTCTCCGTCGAATACGTCACCATGACGCATTCGATTCCTGAGCCGAACGCGCTCGCCATCCGCACCTCCGCCGGGACCGTCCTGCACACCGGCGACTGGAAGCTGGACCCCGATCCGCTGGTCGGCGACATCGCCGACGAGGCGCGGCTGCGCGCCATCGGTGACGAAGGGGTGCTGGCGCTGGTCGGCGACAGCACCAACGCGCTGGTTCCGGGCTCCGCCGGGTCGGAGGCGACGGTGCGCGCCTCGCTCATGGAGCTGTTCGGTCGCTACCGCGACTCGCGGATCGCCGTCAGCTGTTTCGCCACCAACGTGGCGCGGCTGGAGAGCATCGCCGCCGCCGCCGCCGCCCACGACCGCCATGTGGCGTTGGTCGGACGGTCCCTGTGGCGGATCAACGAGGCGGCGCGGGCAAGCGGCTATCTGGCCGACGTGCCGAAATTCCTGTCGGAGCATGACGCCAGCTACCTGCCGCGGGAAAAGCTGGTGCTGATCTGCACCGGCAGCCAGGGGGAGCCGCGCTCCGCCCTTGCCCGCATCGCCGCCAACGACCATCCGCAGGTGACGCTGTCGCGCGGCGACGTGGTGATCTTCTCCTCCCGGGAGATCCCCGGCAACGAGCGGGCCATCGGCCGCATGCAGAACCAGCTGGTCGCCCAGGGCGTGGAACTGGTGACGGCGGACGAGGCGGCGGTCCATGTCTCCGGCCATCCGGCGCGGGACGAACTGGTGCGCATGTACCAGTGGGTGCGTCCGCGCATCGCGGTGCCGGTCCATGGCGAGCAGCGCCACCAGCAGGCCCACGCCGCTTTGGCCGAGGATTGTCAGGTTGCCCACAGCATCGTGCCGGCCAATGGCGAACTGATCCGGCTCGACGGGGTGGAGGGCGCTCAAGTGGTGGCCCATGTGCGGTCCGGCCGCATGGCGGTGGACGGCAAGCGGCTGGTGCCGCTCGACACCGGCATGATGCGGGCGCGCAACCGCATGGTGAACAATGGTGCCGCCGTGGTGACGCTGGTCATGACCGGAACGGGCGAACTGCTGACCGCGCCGCAGGTGGCGGTGATGGGGCTGATCGACGAGGCGACCGACCGCGACATTCTGCTCGATGTGATCGACGCGGTGCGTGAATCGGTGGCGATGCTGCCGAAATCGGCGCGGGCCGACGATGCCCAGGTGAAGGAGGCGGCGCGGATCGCCGTCCGCCGCTGCTTCAATGCGACCCATGGCAAGAAGCCGGTGACGGAGGTCCATCTGGTCCGCGTCTGACGGAAATTGTGTATAACAGGCTTATCAGAGCCCGCTAACGGGCCGAACGGAAAGCCAGCGAGAGGACACGCATGATCGGGAAGCTCAACCACGTCGCCATCGTCGTTCCGGACCTGCCGGCGGCGACGGCGCTCTACCGCGACACGCTGGGTGCCGCGGTGTCGCAGCCGGTGGATCTGCCGCCGCACGGCGTGACCGTCGTCTTCGTCACCCTGCCCAACACCAAGATCGAGCTGCTGCATCCGTTCGGCGAGAAGTCGCCGATTGCCGGATTCCTGGAAAAGAACCCGTCCGGCGGCATCCACCACATCTGCTACGAGGTGGACGACATCCTCGCCGCCCGCGACCGGATGAAGGAGCAGGGTGCCCGCGTGCTTGGCGACGGCGAGCCCAAGATCGGCGCCCACGACAAGCCGGTCCTGTTCCTGCACCCAAAGGACTTCTGCGGGACGCTTGTGGAACTGGAACAGGCCTGACCCTGCCTGACGGGACTGGAGCGCGGAGAGGGCGATGGACAACTGGGTGACGGCGGTCTTCGTCTATATCGTCGTGTGGTGGGTGGTGCTGTTCGGGGTGCTGCCCTGGGGTGTCAGGACGCCGGACGAGCCGGAGCCCGGCATGGCCTCTTCCGCGCCGGTCGAACCGCGCATCCTGCGCAAGTTCATGATCACGTCGGTGGTCGCCCTGCTGGTTTGGCTGGTGATCTTCGGCGTGGAACGGTCCGGGATCATCTCCTTCCGCGAGATGGCGCGGCATATGTACTGACCGACCGGAGAGGAGAGGGCGGGGTGAGCCTGACCTACTGCGCGGCCGCACCCGGCCATCCCCACCATGGTCCCTACCATGACGGTGAATACGGCTTCCCGAGCGGCGACGACCGGGTGCTGTTCGAGCGGCTCGTTCTGGAGATCAACCAGGCCGGGCTGTCCTGGCTGACCATCCTGAAAAAGCACGAGGCGTTCCGCGCCGCCTTCGACGATTTCGACATCGACCGGGTCGCCGCCTATGGCGAGGCGGAGCGGGCACGGCTGCTGGCCGACGCCGGCATCATCCGCAACCGACTGAAGGTCGATGCGGTGATCGAGAATGCCCGCCGCATCATCGCATTGCGCGAAACCCACGGTTCCTTCGACGGCTGGCTGCGCGCCCACCATCCGCTGACCAAAGCGGAATGGGTGAAGCTGTTCGGCCGGACCTTTCGCTTCACCGGCGGCGAGATCGTCGGGGAGTTCCTGATGAGCCTGGGCTACCTGCCGGGGGCGCATCAGCCGGACTGCCCGGTCCACGTCGTCGTCCTGGCGCAGAGTCCGCCCTGGAAAGCCGCGGTCGATAACGGCTATCGCGGGTATGAGCCCGGGAAATAGGCAATGTCCCGGTCAGAACGGCGGCAATCGCCGAAAGGCTGGGCAAAATTGCAAAAACTTTGAGCATGACAGGGCTCTGCCTCAGTTTTAGGCTTGCCACGGGATCGGCTCGGGTCCACACTTTTGCTGTGACGAGGGAGGTTCTTCCTCCCTTTCCGACGCCTGGTGGCAATTCCTCCCTAAACTCGACAGGCCGCGCCGCATTTGCCGCGCGGCCTTTCTTTATCCGCCATGCCGATTGTTTGCCTGCGGACTGGAAATTTCCGCTGCAGGTCCAGAAAACGTTAACGGTTTCCTTGGTAGCGTTGCTCCGCCCGCCTCTGCCCCGGGGTTTCTCCCTTTCCGGCGGGAATGGTCGCAAAGAACGCCGCCCGGAGGCACGCGCCGCCCAGGTGGCCGTCCGCATTGGCCGATCGGACAAGCCGGTCATCGCCCGTTCCGGCGGGCGTCAGAAGAAGGACGACAGTCGAGGCGCCGATGGCCGCGAACGAAAACGAACGGTTCGATCAGTTCGCCGCGGTTCTGACGACCGAACTGTTGGAGCGGACCAGGAAAAGCATGGAGTTGCTGGCGCCGGATCAGCAGCCTTGCTCCATGCTGCCTTTCATCCAGACGCCGTCCTTCGTCGAGTTCTATCAGGACCTCGTGCGTGTCGGCATCCTGCCGGTCGTGCTCAGCCGCCGGCCGGTGCGCGCCATTGTCGGCGACGTCGATTGGGCGCGGGAGGGGCGCGAATATCTGCTGACGGTCCTCGACGACCGCTCCAATGCCGTCTTCACCGCCTGGGAGTATGCCTGGGATTCGCTGTGGGACGAGCGCAAGGTCGGGCAGGACAGTGGCGGGGCAGGTGGCGGCGCCAAGCCGAAGAAGGGCTTCTTCAGCGCCCTGTTCGGCCGCAAGCGCGAGGAGAGGTCCGACAGCGGCCATGGCGGTGGTGCGGAGGGCGGCGTGATGGCCGGGCTGCACATCATGCTGACCGAACTGGCGGAGAAGCGCGGTTTCCTACCATTGTTCCACGATGACGTCCGCATCCTGAAGGCCCTGCCGCGGCTGAAGCCCGGCCGGGTGGCGCAGGCCTGGAAGGAAATCACGCAGTACCACCACCAGGAATTCTATATGCCCGAACCCGAGCAGGCGAAGCCGGGTGCGACCTCGGACTGCCTGCAGAAATGGCATTACAATCTGCCGGACAAGATCGGCGAGTTCCTGGTGCTGAAGGCCGCGGTGGACCTGGAGCATGTGAACAAGCCCTTCATCGGCAAATACATCCGCCAGTCGGCGCGGACCCAGGAGGAGGCGGAGAAAGGCATGCCCTACCTGTCGCTCTATTGGAAAGCCATGCGCAACCCGGCCCTGGTGGCCGAGCGGCACACGCTGTGACGGCGCCAAAGGCCCTGCGCGCCTGCCTGACGGCGTGCCTGCTGGCTCTGGCGGCCGGCACCGCTTCGGCGCAATCGCAGCCGCAGTTGCCAGGCCCCATTCCGCTGACCCCCGATGCCGCCCGCGAGCGGCCGGTGATCGATTTGTCGCTGTGCCAGCGGCTGACACGCCATGTGCCGGCCGCCGATGTGGAATACCGGCCAGGGGTGGATGTGAACGGCCGCCCGGTGGTGCCGGCCGACCTGCCGGGCACCGCCGGCACTCAGCCGCCGATTCCCATCGACCTGCCGCTGTCGGTGGATCTCGCCCGGCGGATGGGTATCGCCCTGCCGTCGGTGCCGTTCCTGCCCGGCGACGTGACCTCGGTCTGGCTGAGCGTCGTCGGCGACCGGCTCTATCTCAACGGCCAACCGATCGATCCGGGGGCGGAGGACCGCCTCTACGCCTATTGCCGCGCCCGGTAGGGCCGGAGCAGGCAGGGGAGGAAGCGGGGGCTTACAGTGGACAAGTGCGGGCGACCTTCCTAAAGTCGCTCACCCGCCGCCCGAGTCCGCTCCTGTTCGAAAATGGAGCATGTCCGCGCGGCCTTGTCGAACACCTCGCACACGAGAGCAGAGCCATGCGGCTGTCCAGCTTCTTCATGCCGACCCTCAAGGAGACCCCGACCGAGGCGCAGATCGTCTCGCACCGCCTGATGCTGCGGGCCGGGATGATCCGCCAGACCAGCGCCGGCATCTATGCCTGGCTGCCGCTGGGCTATCGGGTTCTGCGCAAGATCGAGCAGATCGTCCGCGAGGAGCAGGACGCCGCCGGTGCGCAGGAACTGCTGATGCCGACCATCCAGTCGGCCGATCTGTGGCGCGAGAGCGGCCGTTACGACGATTACGGCAAGGAGATGCTGCGCATCACCGACCGTCACGACCGCGAGATGCTGTTCGGCCCGACGAACGAGGAGATGATCACCGACATCTTCCGCTCCTTCGTCAAGAGCTACCGGCAGTTGCCGCTGAACCTCTACCACATCCAGTGGAAGTTCCGTGACGAGATCCGCCCGCGCTTCGGCGTGATGCGCGGCCGCGAGTTCCTGATGAAGGACGCCTACTCCTTCGACATCGATGCGGACAGCGCGCGCCGTTCGTACCAGAGGATGTTCCTGGCTTACTTGCGCACCTTTGCCCGCATGGGGCTGAAGGCGATCCCGATGCGCGCCGACACCGGTCCGATCGGCGGCGACCTGAGCCACGAGTTCATCATCCTGGCCGAGACCGGCGAGAGCGGCGTCTTCTGCCACAAGGACTGGATGAACCTGGACGTGCTGAAGGACGCCCCCGGCATGGAGGACGACCTGCAGCCCTTCTTCGACCGCGTCACCGGCATCTATGCCGCGACCGACGAGAAGCACGACCCGGCCAACAGCCCGGTGCCTGAGTCGGATCTGGTCTCGGCCCGCGGCATCGAGGTCGGCCACATCTTCAACTTCGGCACCAAATACTCCAAGCCGATGAATGCCGTGGTCGCCGGCCCGAACGGCGAGTCGATCCCGGTGGAGATGGGCAGCTACGGCATCGGCGTGTCCCGCCTGATGGGTGCGATCATCGAGGCCAGCCACGACGACAACGGCATCATCTGGCCGGACGCCGTCGCGCCCTTCAACGTCGGCCTGATCAACCTGAAGTCCGGCGATGCAGAGACCGACCGCGTCTGCGCCGAACTGAACGCCAAGCTCGAAGCGGCCGGCCTGGAGGTCGCCTATGACGACCGCGACGAGCGTCCCGGCGCGAAGTTCGCCGACATGGACCTGATCGGCGTTCCCTGGCAGCTGGTCGTCGGCCCGCGTGGCCTGAAGAACGGCGTCGTCGAGCTGAAGCGCCGCGCCACCGGCGAGAAGGAAGAACTGCCGGTCGAGGCGGCCCTGGCGAAGCTGCTGGGCTGATCGGATTAGCTCGAAAAGGTAGCCCGGTTCGCCTAAGCCGGCGATCCGGGCTTCGCCCTTTTCCCGCCACGCTCACGTTCTTATGTAGGGCGTCGTTTCAGCCCACCCACAGGACCCCAGCCGCATGATCTTCAACGCCTTCGAACGCATGGTCGCGATGCGTTACCTCCGGGCGCGCCGCCAGGAAGGGTTCATCTCGGTCATCGCGGGGTTCTCGCTGCTGGGCATCGCGCTCGGCGTCGCGACGCTCATCATCGTGATGGCGGTGATGAACGGTTTCCGGGCGGAGCTGCTGGGCCGCGTGCTCGGCCTCAACGGGCACCTCAACGTCTACAACATGCGTGGCGGGCCGCTGCCGGACTTCGACATCCTGGCCGGCAAGCTGCGCAACACGCCCGGCGTCAACACAGTCACCCCGACGGTGGAAGGCCAGGCGCTGGTGTCGGTGCGCGGCGTCGCGTCGGGCGCGGTCATCCGCGGCGTGCGGGCGGAAGACTTCAAGATGCGGCCGACGCTCGCCAACAACGTCATCCGCGGCTCGGCCGAGGAGTTCGGCGACGATCGCATCGCCATCGGATCGCGCATGGCCCAGCGGCTGGGATTGAGCGTCGGCGACCAGATCACGCTGATCGCGCCGCAGGGCAACGTCACCGCCTTCGGCACCGTGCCGCGGATGCGCAGCTATCCCATCGGCGCGATCTTCGACGTCGGAATGTTCGAATACGACAACAGCTTCATCTTCCTGCCGCTGGAGGAGGCGCAGGCCTTCTTCCGCACCGGCGACGCCGTCACCTCGCTGGAGGTCTTCATCGACGACCCGATGCAGATCGTGGCCGCGCGTGCCGCCGTCCAGTCGGCGGTGGCAGGGGAAGGGCGGGTGGTCGACTGGCAGCAGTCGAACGCCAGCTTCTTCACCGCGCTCCAGGTCGAACGCAACGTGATGTTCCTGATCCTGTCGCTGATCATCATGGTCGCGGCCTTCAACATCATCTCCAGCCTGATCATGCTGGTGAAGGACAAGGGGCGCGACATCGCGATCCTGCGCACCATGGGGGCGACGCGCGGCATGGTCATGCGCATCTTCTTCCTGTCCGGCGCCAGCGTGGGCGTGACGGGAACGCTGCTGGGGCTGGCGATGGGCGTGTCCTTCGCGCTGAACATCGAGAGCATCCGGCAGGTCATCCAGGGGCTGACCGGCACCAACCTGTTCAACGCCGAGATCTATTTCCTCTCCCACCTGCCGGCCAAGATCGACTGGAGCGAAGTGGTGCAGGTGACGCTGATGGCGCTCGGCCTGTCCTTCGCGGCCACCATCTACCCGTCCTGGCGCGCCGCCCGGCTCGATCCGGTGGAGGCCCTGCGCTATGAGTGACGCGGTCATGCAGCCGATGCTGGAACTGAAGGACATCGTCCGCCGATTCGAACAGGCGGGCGAGATTCTGGAGGTGCTGCGCGGGGTCGAACTGACCGTCGGCGCCGGAGAATTGGTGGCGCTGGTCGGCCCGTCGGGTGCCGGCAAGTCCACGCTGCTTCACATCGCCGGCCTGCTGGAACGGCCCACCGGCGGCACGGTGCGCATCGCCGGCACCGACGTGTCGAACCTGGACGACGGCAAGCGGACCGAGGTTCGGCGCCGCTCCATCGGCTTCGTCTACCAGTTCCACCACCTGCTGCCGGAATTCTCGGCGCGGGAGAACATCGTCCTGCCGCAGATGATCGCCGGCGTGCCGAAATCCGTCGCCAAGCAGCGCGCGGACGAGCTTCTGCGCATGGTCGGGCTGGAACAGCGCGGCACCCACCGCCCGGCCCGCCTGTCGGGCGGCGAGCAGCAGCGCGTCGCCATCGCCCGCGCGCTGGCCAACGCGCCGTCGCTGCTGATCGCCGACGAGCCGACCGGCAACCTCGACCCACACACCGCGGAGCATGTCTTCACCATGCTGTCGGCGATCGTCCGTCAGGCCAAGGTGGGCGCTCTGGTCGCGACGCACAATCTGGACCTCGCCCGCCGCATGGACCGGGTTCTGGAGATGCGCGACGGGCGGCTGGTCGAGTACCAACCGTCGGAACTGGTCCCGTTGGCCGAGGCGGTGCCGGACGCGTCATAGGCCGAAAGCGCGTCCTTCCCCCGGTTGCCAAGCCGGCGTCGTGCCCCCACTCTCAAGCGCGACCGCGCCGGCTGAGCTGCGGCATAGGCAAGACAGGGGGCATCGGGGATGGACCAGCGTATCATCGATCTCTACGACGAATACACCCATGCACCGCTGCCGCGCCGGGTCTTCCTGGAACGGCTTGCGGTGCTGGCCGGCAGCGCGGCGGCGATCCCGACCATCCTGGCGGCGATCGAGCCGAACTATGCCCACGCGGCCATCGTCGGCGAGGACGACAAGCGTCTGGCGGCGGAAAAAGTGAGCTTCCAGGGGGCGACCGGCGACGTTGCCGGCTATCTCGCCCGGCCGAAGCTCTCGGACAAGGCCCCGGCGGTGATCGTCATCCACGAGAACCGCGGCCTGAACGCCTATGTCGAGGACGTCACCCGCCGGCTCGCCACCGAAGGCTTCGTGGCCTTGGCGCCCGACCTGCTGTCGCCGTTGGGCGGCACGCCGCAGGACCCCGACAAGGCCCGCGACATGATCGGCCAGCTCGACGGCGACAAGACGGTCAACAACCTGATCGCGGCCATGAGCTACCTGATGGCCTACCGCTATTCCTCGGCCAAGGTCGGCGCCATCGGCTTCTGCTGGGGCGGCGGCATGGTCAACCGGCTGGCGCTGAAGGCGCCCGACCTGATGGCCGGCGTCGCCTTCTACGGCCCGACGCCCGACCCGGCGTTGGTGACCACCGTCAAGGCGCCGCTGATGCTGCATTTTGCCGGGCTCGACCAGCGCATCAACGCCGGCATCCCCGCCTATGACGAGGCGCTGAAGAAGGCCGGCGTCGAACATCAGATCCACATGTACGAGGGCGTCAACCACGCCTTCCACAACGACACTTCGGCCGAACGCTACAACAAGGACGCCGCCGATCTGGCCTGGAAGCGCACGGTGGAGTTCCTGAAGGCGAAGCTGGCGTAGGCAGGCGTGCTGTTGCCCCCTCCCTAACCCTCCCCCGCTAACGCGGGAGAGGGAACTCCGCCGGATTCCCGCAAAGCTCCTACCCCTCTCCCGCAAAGCGGGGGAGGGATGGGGAGGGGGCATCACTGCAACATCTCTCCCAACACCTCCGCCGTCTCCACGACCGTCGCATATTCGCCGTCGATATTGGCGAGCGACAGGTCGTGCACCTCGTCCGCCGTCCACACTCTGCCCGACCGGTCGTTCCGGGCGAAGGTGAAGCAGGCGTCGGCGACCAGACGCACGTCGTAGCCCAGGTTCCCGGCCATCCGCACCGTCGCCTCGACGCTGTTGTTGGTGATGACGCCGGCCACCACCAACGTGCCGATGCCGCGGCCGCGCAGCCACTCGTCCAGGCCGGTGCCGATGAACGCGCTGTTCACCCGCTTTCCGATCACCGTTTCGCCCGGCAGCGGCATGGCCTCCTCCTTGAAGGCATGGCCGGCACTGCCGGGACGATAGGTGGAGGCCGGATCGGTCGAATCGTGGCGGATATGGACGATGGGCCGCCCGCCCTGCCGCCAAGCCGCCAGCAATGCCGCGATGTTGGCTTCGGCCTGCGGGTTGTTGCGCGGGCCGACGCGGCTCCAGCGCGGGTCGTCGATGGCCTTTTGCAGGTCGACGACCAGCAGGGCGGTGTTGTTGGGGAGCGTTTCCATGCCGACGATCCTGCCGCCATTGTCCATCGCGTGACAAGTGGCGCGGTTTCTGGCTCTAATCCGGCGCTCGATCCCCATTCCCACCGTTCTGCGCTGAATCGGAGGCGCCGTGCTCGCATCCCCCCTGTCCTTGCTTGCCGTCGCCGCCGGAGGTGCCGCCGGTTCGGTGGCGCGCTATCTGATGCTGCTGGCGATCATGCAGTGGGCCGGCACCCGGTTCCCGGTGGGGACGATCGTCGTCAACGTGATCGGCTGCACGGTGATGGGCGTGCTGTCGGAACTGGCGGCGCTGACCTGGTCGCCGTCCCCGGAGCTGCGCGCCCTGCTGCTGGTCGGCGTGCTCGGCGGCTTCACCACCTTCTCCTCCTTCACGCTGGACATCGGTGTTCTCGTCGCCCGTGACGAGTTCGCCGCGGCGGCGGGATACTTCCTCGCCTCGACGCTGTTCAGCGTGGTGGGCTTCTTTGCCGGCCTGTGGGCCGTGCGTTCTCTTGTTTCGGTGTCCCTCTGATGACTGACTCTCCCAATCCCGCCGCCGATCACGCCGATACCGCGTCGACTGAACCCAAGGGCGACAGCAAGGTCGAAACCCGCATCGTCACGGCCGACGAGGCCGACATGCGGCTCGACCGCTGGTTCAAGCGGCATTTCCCCGACGTGAACCACAGCTATCTGCAGAAGCTGCTGCGTACGGGCCAAGTCCGCATCGACGGCAAGCGGGCGGAGACGTCGTCGCGTCTGGCGGCGGGGCAGGGCGTGCGCATCCCGCCGCTGGCCGCCTGGGCGGCGCCGGTCAGGGGGCCCAATCCGGGGGCGGGCAAGCCCAAGGGCATGTCGGACAAGCAGATTGCCGAGTTGCAGGCGCTGGTGCTCTACCGCGACGCCGACGTGATCGCCATCAACAAGCCGGCGGGTCTGGCGGTGCAGGGCGGCACCGGCACCTCCAAGCACCTCGACGCCATGCTCGACGCCTTGCGCTTCGACGGCAACGAGCGGCCGAAGCTGGTCCACCGGCTGGACAAGGACACCTCGGGCGTCCTGCTGCTGGCCCGCACCACCTTCGCCGCCAGCAAGCTGACGGAGCTGTTCCGCGGCAGCGCCGTGCGCAAGATCTACTGGGCCGTCACCGTCGGCGTGCCGACGCCCTACCAGGGCAAGATCGACCTCGCGCTTGCCAAGGAAGGCGGTCCCCATGGCGAGCGGGTGGCGGAGAACAAGGAAGATGGCAAGCGCGCCGTCACCGTCTATTCGGTGCAGGAGAATGTCGGCAAGCAGGCGGCCTTCGTCGCCATGTGGCCGCTGACCGGCCGCACCCACCAGCTGCGCGTGCACATGGCCGCGGTCGGGACGCCGATCCTCGGCGACGGCAAATATGCCGGGCAGGGCGCCTTCCTGGCCGGGGCGGAGGTGGCGAAGAAGCTGCATCTGCATGCCCGCCGGCTGATCCTGCCGCACCCGCGCGGCGGCAAGACCATCGACGTGACGGCGCCGCTGCCCGACCACATGCAGGCGACCTGGAAGTATTTCGGCTTCAGCCCCAACCTGCGCGACGATCCGTTCGAGGATTTCGAGTGATGCCCGCTTCCGGGAAATCGCCCCTGCGGTTGGCCCTGTTCGATTGCGACGGCACGCTGGTCGACAGCCAGTTCGCGATCATCGACGCCATGACCCAGGCCTGGGCCGAGCACGGGCTGGGCGAGCCCGACCCGATGGAGGTCCGCCGCATGGTCGGGCTGTCGCTGGTGGAGGCGGTGGCCCTGCTGCTGCCGGCGCATGATGCCGAAGCCCATGTCGCGGTGGCGGAAAGCTACAAGCGCGCCTTCTCCGCCGCGCGCAGCCGGGGCGATGTGGACGAGCCGCTGTTCCCCGGCATCATCGACACGCTGGCGGCGCTGGAAGAGGCGGGCGTCCTGCTGGGTGTCGCGACCGGCAAGTCGCGCCGTGGGCTGGACGCGGTGCTGAAGGGGCACGGCCTGACCGGGCGATTCGTCACGCTGCAGACTGCCGACGTCGGTCCGGGCAAGCCCAACCCGCACATGGTCCAGCGCGCGCTGGCGGAGACCGGCGCGGAGGAGGCAGGCACGGTTGTGATCGGTGACACGACCTACGACATTCAAATGGCCCGTAACGCGCGGGTGCGTTCGGTCGGCGTCTCCTGGGGCTATCATGCGGTGCCGGAGCTGGAGCGGGCCGGGGCGGACCGCATCGTTCACCGCGGGCGGGATGTCGCCACCGCGGTGCTGGAGCTTTTGGAAGGGTAAGCGATGAAGCGTTTCTACAAGGCGGCCGGGGTCGGCGAGACCGAGGGCGGTTTCCGGGTCGAGCTGGACGGCCGTCCGGTGCGCAGCCCGGCCAAGGCGCCGCTGGTCTTCCCCAGCCAGCCGCTGGCCCAGGGCGTGGCGGACGAATGGGCAGCGCAGGGCGACCAGATCGACGCCCATTCCATGCCGCTGATGCAGCTGTCGAGCACCGCCGTCGACCTGATCCCGGCCAAGCGGCAGGACATCGTCCAGGCCATCAGCGCCTATGCCGGCACCGACCTGCTGTGTTACCGCGCGGAACATCCCCAGCCGCTGGTGGACCGTCAGGCCCAACTGTGGCAGCCGCTGCTTGACTGGGCGGCGCTGACCTACGACGCGCCTCTCCATGTCTGCGCCGGCCTGATGCCGAAGCCGCAGCCGGAGGAGGCGCTGGCCGCCCTGCGCCGGGTGGTGGAGCGGACGGACGACTGGTACCTGTCGGCGCTGCAGACCACGACCGGCGTCTGCGGCTCCATCATCGTGGCGCTGGCCCTGCTGGAAGGCCGCATCAGCGCGGAAGAGGCCTTCGAGGTTTCGCAGCTGGACGAGACCTACCAGATCGAGCAATGGGGTGAAGACGCCGAAGCCACGAAGCGCCGCGCGAACGTGCGTGCGGAGATCGTGGCCTGCCGGCGCTTCGTGGATCTGCTGCGGGGGTGAGGGTGCCGAGTTAGACCCCCACCCTGACCCTCCCCCGCTGGGCGGGGGAGGGAGTAGGAGCTTTGTCGACGCTGTTGCGGCAGTCTCCTCCCCCACCCAGTGGGGGAGGATTAAGGTGGGGGTCTAACTTCCCCATGAGCGCGACCCGCTAGCGCGACGAATCTTACTTCGCCGTGCTGCTGCCGGTGGTCCCGGTCGAGCCGGCGGTCGGCGCCGCGCCCGGCGCCGCCTTCTCGTCCTCGGCCGGCTTCCGGTTCTTGTTCAGCGACGTCATGGTGTCGTCGTACTTGAATTCCGGCATCGCCTTGACGTCGTCGCGGCTCATGCCGGCCAGATTCAGGCGGTTGTTCTGCGAATCCCAGTTGGCGGCGGTGTAGTCGACCGCGACCTGCTTCTCACCGATGCCGAGGAAGCCGCCGGAGCTGACCACCAGCTGCTTGGCCTGCCCGTTGGCGTCGAGGATGACGTCGTCGACCTCGCCGATCTTTTCGTTGTCGCGGCCATAGACGTTCTTGCCGATCAACTCCTCGGCGCTGGCGAGTTGGCCGCCGGTGGCGCTGGTGGCCGAGCTGCCGGTGGTGGCGCTGTCCGGCGACGCGCTGTTCGACATGGTGGAGGTCGACGAGGACGGATTGCCCACGGTCGGCGAGGTGGTCTGCGCGACGGCGGCGCCGGAGAGCAAAGCCAGCGTGGCGGCGGTGACAATCAGGGTGCGACGCATGGGGTGGCTCCTTTGTCGTTGTGTCGAAAGACATCAGAACAACAGGCGCAAGCCCCGTTTGATTTCACCTTCCGTGAACTCTTTCGGTGTGGAACTAGCCCTTGGTGGTAATGTCCCAACCCGGTTCCTGCGGCGTCAGCGTCGCCGGACCGGCCTGGAACGAAAGCCCGTTTTTGGCCGCGCGCTCCACCTCCTCCAGCCGCAGCAGGGCGAGTGCCGCACCGTCGCGGACGCTGCGGATCTCCCCGGCCTCCTTGCCGTCCAGCGTCACCGCGGTGCCGGGCTCCGGCATGGGGCCATCGACGGCGGCGGGAAATAGCTTCTTCTTGATCAGGGCGCGGTACTTGGTGCGGGCGGTCAGCTCCTGCCCCATGTAGCAGCCCTTGTCCCAGGAGATGGCGTTCAGCGCGTCCATCCGGTTCTCCAGGGGAATCGACTTTTCCGGAATCAGATCGGCGGTCCCGTCCGGCACGCCGAGCGACAGGCGCAGGCGGTCGTAGTCCGCGGCATCCCGTCGCACCAGCCCGGCCGCCTCCAGCGCCGCGATGCCGTCCGCAGGCAGGAACAGGCGGGCGCCCAGCGTCGGCAGGCGGGGGTCGGTGAAGGCGATCCCGCCGCCGAAGGGCCGAGCCGTGCCCGGTTCCGCCGGCAGTCCCAGCGCCGTCAGCGCGCCGTCGCCGAAAGCGACGGCGACGCGCAACCCGTCGGCCCGGTCCTCCAGCGCGATCTTCGAGCGGAGCTTGTACATCTTCAGCCGGCGCAGCAGGTCGGCGCGGCGGTCCGTCTCCGGATCGAGCAGAAGCGCGGCGGCCGAATCCGCACCCGACTCGACGGCATCCGACTCAACAATGGTGAAATCATGCAGGAACTTGCCCTGCGGGGTCAGGAACAGGGCATAGGCGGCATGATCGGGAGTGACGCGCAGCATGTCGTTGGACACCAGCCCCTGCAGGAAGGCCTTGCGGTCCTCCCCCGTCACCGCCACCACGCTCCGCCGGTCCAGCACCGCGTAACCCGCCGACATCCTTGCCTCCACCCTGTCCGATCGGCTGAACTGCCGACCGTCTGGAGTGTTGGTCCGAACGGGGCGGCTGGCAAGGGCCTGCCGCATCGCAGCAGACCGCCACAGCGAAGGGCTGGGTTGCCGCCACGGACTGTGGCATGATGACCAAAGCGGCAAATGCATTGCGTATAGGCAGAGGATCGGCTGTTGACGGCCGGTGGTGCCACCGGATTACTCTGTTGGTAGCGGTGGCACGGCTTTGGCATTGCCATACAGGTTTGACCTTTTCCCGGATTGACCCTCCTTGCCTTCGCACGCCGAGACTTTTCCCCCGGACGCTCCGCCGCCCCGCCTGGAGCTGCGCGGCATCACCAAGCGATTCCCCGGATGCCTCGCCAACGACCATGTCGACCTCGTCCTCCAGCCGGGCGAGATCCACGCGCTGCTGGGTGAGAACGGTGCCGGCAAGTCCACCCTGGTCAAGATGATCTACGGGGTGCTGCACCCCGACGCCGGAACCATGCTGTGGCAGGGGGTGGAGGCGACGGTCCCCGATCCGGCCGGCGCACGGCGGCTGGGCATCGGCATGGTGTTCCAGCATTTCTCGCTGTTCGACACGCTGACGGTGACGGAGAACATCGCGCTCGGCCTGGACGATGCCGGCCGGATGGACGAGCTGGCCGATCGCATCCGCAGCGTGTCCGAACGCTATGGCCTCGCGCTCGACCCGGAACGCCATGTCTTCCACCTGTCGGTGGGCGAGCGGCAGCGGGTGGAGATCGTGCGCTGCCTGCTGCAGGACCCGAAGCTGCTGATCATGGACGAGCCGACCTCGGTCCTGACGCCGCAGGAGGCCGCCAAGCTGTTCGAGACGCTGCGCGTCCTGGCGGCGGAGGGCTGCACCATCCTCTACATCTCGCACAAGCTGGAGGAGATCCGCGCGCTGTGCAGCCGCGCCACCGTCCTGCGCGCCGGCAAGGTGGTGGGCGCCACCGACCCGCGGCAGGAGACCGCGCGCAGCCTTGCCGAGATGATGATGGGGGCGGAGCTGTCCACGCCCGAACGGCCGCCGCAGGGTGCCGCCGGGGCCGCGCGCCTGTCGGTGCGCCACCTGTCCACCACCTCCGACAACCCCTTCGCCACCAACCTGAAGGACGTCAGTTTCGAGGTGCGGGCAGGCGAGATCCTGGGCATCGCCGGTGTCGCCGGCAACGGTCAGGCGGAACTGATGGCCGCGCTCAGCGGCGAGATGCTGATCGCCGACTCCGATGCCGTGGTGATCGAGGGCACGTCGGCCGGGCATCTGGGGCCGCGGGCGCGCCGCGCGCTGGGTCTCGCCTTCGTGCCGGAGGAGCGTCTGGGACGCGGCGCCGTCCCGGAACTGAGCCTGTCGGAGAACGCGCTGCTGTCGGGCTATGCCCGTGAACCGCTGGTGCGCGGCGGCATGGTCCATTTCGGCCGGGCGCGGGCCTATGCCGAGACGATCATCCGCGGCTTCAACGTGGTCGCCCACGGCCACCGGGCGGAAGCGCGGTCGCTGTCGGGCGGCAACCTGCAGAAATTCATCATCGGCCGCGAGATCCTGCAGAAGCCGAAGCTTCTGGTCGTCGGCCAGCCGACCTGGGGCGTCGATGCCGGCGCCGCGGCGGCGATCCACAAGGCGCTGATCGGGCTGGCGCGCTCCGGTGCCGCGGTTCTGGTGATCAGCCAGGACCTGGACGAGCTGTTCGTGCTGAGCGACCGGATTTCCGTGCTGTTTCATGGCCGCCTGTCCGACAGCCGTCCGACGCACGAGACGACGGTGGAACGCATCGGCCTGCTGATGGGCGGCCTGTTCGGCACGCCGCCGGACGAAGACGGGGAGATCACGCGTGCGGTCTGATGGTTTCGTGATTGCCGGAGACGCCGCATGAGCTTTATCCGTCTTGAGCCGCGCGGGCAGGCGTCGAAGACAATGGTCTATGTCACGCCGCTGCTGGCGGTGGCGCTGACTCTGCTCAGCGGCTTCATCCTGTTCCTGGCGATGGGATTCGACCCCGTCAGGGCGCTCCATGCCTTTTTCATCGCCCCGTTGACCTCGGTACGCGGGCTGGGCGAACTGGTGGTGAAGGCCACCCCGCTGGTGCTGTGCGCCGTCGGCCTTGCCATCGGCTTTCGCGCCAATGTCTGGAACATCGGTGCCGAAGGGCAGCTGACGCTGGGCGCCATCACCGGGGGCGGGCTGGCGCTGGCCTTCTACGGCGAGGGCGGCTGGTGGCTGCTGCCGCTGATGGTGATCGGCGGTGCGGTCGGCGGTGCGGTCTGGGCGGCGGTGCCTGCCTTCCTGCGGCTGCGATTCAACGCCAGCGAGATCCTGACCAGCCTGATGCTGAATTACGTGGCGCTGCTGCTGCTGAACTATCTGGTCCACGGCCCCTACCGCGACCCCGACGGCTTCGCCTTCCCGGAGTCGCGCCTGTTCGAGGCCGACGCCGTGCTGCCGATCCTGTGGAGCGGCACCCGCGTCCATCTTGGCGCGCTGTTCGCCCTGTTCGCGGTGGCGGGCGGCTGGCTGCTGATCGCGCGGACCTTCATCGGCTTCCAGATCAAGGTGATCGGCCTGACCCCGGCCGCCGCCGGCTATGCCGGTTTCGACCAGAAGCGCATCGTCTGGCTGGCCCTGCTGCTGTCGGGCGGTCTGGCCGGCATCGCCGGCATGGGCGAGGTCGCCGGGCCGATCGGGCAGGTCACGGCCAGCATTTCGCCGGGCTACGGCTATACCGCCATCATCGTCGCCTTCCTGGGCCGCCTGCATCCGGTCGGCATCCTGCTGGCGGCGCTGCTGATGGCGCTGTCCTTCATCGGCGGCGAGGCGGCGCAGATCGCCATGGGCCTGCCCAAGGCCATCACCGGAGTGTTCCAGGGCATGCTTCTGTTCTTCCTGCTGGCGAGCGACGTGCTGATCCGCTACCGGGTCCGCTTCGGGGCGCGGAGGGTGGTGGCATGAACGACCTTGCCCTGATCGGCCCGATCCTGGCCGCGATGTTCGCGGCCGCCACGCCGCTGCTGTTCGCCGCGCTGGGCGAACTGGTGGTCGAGAAATCCGGCGTCCTCAACCTGGGCGTGGAAGGCATGATGCTGGTGGGCGCTGTCTGCGGCTTCGCCGTGACGATCCAGACCGGCAGCGCCGTCACCGGATTTCTGGTCGCGGCGCTGGCAGGTGCCGCCACCGCCTCGCTGTTCGCCGTGCTGACCCTGTTCCTGCTGGCCAACCAGGTGGCGACCGGCCTTGCGCTCACCCTGTTCGGCGTCGGCCTGTCGGCGCTGATCGGGCAGGGCTTCGTCGGCATCCCGCTGGAAGGCCTGCCCAAGCTGTACATCCCAGGCCTGACCGACCTGCCGGTGGTGGGGCAGGCGCTGTTCGGCCAGGACATGATGGTCTACCTGGCGGTCGCCGCCGTGCCGCTGGTCCACCTGTTCCTGTACCGCACCCGCGCCGGGCTGGTCCTGCGTGCGGTTGGGGAGAACCACACGGCCGCCCACGCCCTGGGCTACAAGGTGCTGCGCATCCGCTTCCTCGCCGTGCTGTTCGGCGGCGCCATGGCGGGGCTGGGCGGCGCCTTCCTGTCGATGGACTACACGCCGATGTGGGCGGAGAACATGACGTCGGGCCGCGGCTGGATCGCGCTGGCGCTGGTGGTCTTCGCCACCTGGAAACCGGTGCGCGCCATGCTGGGCGCCTGGCTGTTCGGCGGCGTCACCATCCTGCAACTGCACGTTCAGGGGCTGGGGATCGACGTGCCCTCGCAGCTCTTGTCGATGTTGCCTTATCTGGCTACCGTCCTGGTCCTGGTGCTGATTTCGCGGGACGTGGCCCGCATCCGCCTGAACGCGCCGGCCTGTCTGGGAAAACTGTTTCATCCCGATGCTTGACGCGTCGTTTTGAAATCGAAACAAAGCCCATATCACAGAGATATCAAGAACAAGGAGCTTCGACGTGAACAGAAGGACGATGGGCAAGGCGGTGCTGGGTCTGGCCGGCGCCGCGATCGCGCTGAGCGTGGGCATGGGCTCCGCCCTGGCGCAGGACAAGCTGAAGGTGGGCTTCGTCTATGTCGGCCCGGTCAGCGACCACGGCTACAGCTACCAGCACGACCAGGGCCGTCTGGCCGTGGAGAAGGCGCTGGGCGACAAGGTCACCACCACCTTCGTCGAGAATGTGCCGGAAGGCGCCGACGCCGAGCGTGTGGTCGAGCAGCTGGCCGCCAGCGGCCACAAGCTGATCTTCACCACCTCCTTCGGCTTCATGAACCCGACGCTGAAGGTGGCCAAGCGCTATCCCGACGTGAAGTTCGAGCACGCCACCGGCTACAAGCGCGCCGAGAATGTCGCGACCTACTCCGGCCGCTTCTATGAGGGCCGCACGGTGGTGGGCGCCATCGCCGGCAAGATGACCAAGTCGAACATCATCGGCTACATCGGCTCCTACCCGATTCCCGAGGTGGTCGGCGGCATCAACGCCTTCACGATTGCGCTGCGCGAGCAGAACCCGAAGGCCGAGGTCCGCGTCGTCTGGGTCAACAGCTGGTACGACCCCGGCAAGGAAGCCGAGGCTGCCAAGGCGCTGATCGACCAGGGTGCCGACGTCATCGTCCAGCACACCGACAGCCCGGCCCCGATCCAGACCGCGCAGGAGCGTGGGCTGTGGTCGGTCGGCCAGTCGTCCGACATGACCCGATTCGGTCCGAAGTCGCACCTGACCGCGATCGTCGAGGACTGGAACGGCTATTACGTCCAGCGCGTCAAGGCGGTGCTGGACGGCAGCTGGAAGCCGATCGACACCTGGGGCGGCATCAACACCGGCATGGTCGAGCTGGCCCCCTACAACCCGGCCATCCCGGCCGACGTCGTGAAGATGGCCGATCAGCTCAAGGCCGACATCGTGTCGGGCAAGCGCCACTCCTTCCAGGGTCCGGTCAAGGACCAGGCCGGCAAGGTGGTGATCCCGGAGGGCAAGACCGCCACCGACGAGCAGATCCTGAAGATGGACTGGTACGTCGAGGGCGTGCAGGGCAAGGTTCCGAAGTAAGCAGCGTACGGCGCGGCGAACCGGTGGTGAAAGCCTCCTGTCCGTCGCGCCCTTCGGCGATGTGGGGAGGTGGGCGATGGACGGAAGCAGCCTCTACGACAGCGATTTCTACGCCTGGGCGAACGAACAGGCCGCCCTTCTGCGGGCCGGCAAGCTCGACGCGGCGGACATCGAGCACATCGCCGAGGAGATCGAAAGCATGGGCAAGACCGAGAAGCGCGAGTTGATCAGCCGGCTGCGCGTGCTCTTGCACCACCTGCTGAAGTGGGCGCATCAGCCGGCCCGGCGCGGCAATTCCTGGCGTCTATCGGTCGCCAACAGCCGCGACGAGATCGAAACGCATCTGCGCGACAATCCAAGCCTTAAATCGAGGCTCGACGAGTCGATTGCCGACTCGTACCGGTTGGCGCGGCGCGATGCCGCTGCCGAAACCGGCTTCGACGAAGCGGTGTTTCCGGTTCAATGCCCGTGGAGCTTCGCCCAGCTTATGGATGATGCGTTCTGGCCGGAGGGCTGAAGGCGGCCAGCCGCCCCGCTTTACAGATACTCGCCCAGAAGCCGCAGGAACGGGCGCGCTTCCTGCAGGACCAGCGTTGTCTGGTGGAACAAATCCTCGGGCGAGGCGTGGTGTTCCAGCCTGATTTCCGAGAACAGGATGATCTTCTGCCCGCCCTGGACAATGAAGCGGACATGGGGCAGCCCCTCGATCCCGCGCAGCACCGCCAGCAGGGAGCGGCGGCGTTCCGGCGCCTGGGCGGTGTAGGGCACATGGCCGACATCGGCCCAAATCTGGCAGATCGACCCGCCGCCTTCCTCTTCGCTCTCATGCCGGACGGCGACGTTGAAGGGCAGGCCGTCGGCCATGAAGGTCAGCTTGCAGGGGCGCGGCGGCCTGGCGATGCCCAGCACGCCTTCCGGCGTCATCTCGATGGAGCCGGGGCTGATCGGCAGGGCGCCGTCGGGCACCTCGGCCAGCGATTGAATGGTCTTCAGATCGGGAACGGACAAGGCGGTACGCTCGGCTTCTGGGGCGATTGAGACGACAGCATGGGCTCCGCCAGCTAAAATTCTGTAAAGGCCCGGAACGCGCGTCTAGAATGGCTGTTCGCTGTGGTCTGAAAATACGAAGAAAGCAGGCGATGTCCGCCATCGATACCGTCGTCGTCCCCATCCATCGTGCCGGCTGGCCCTTCATCGCCGGCTTCGCCGTGGTCTCCCTGGTTCTCGGTCTCGCCGTCTGGGCGCCGCTCGGCTGGATCGGGCTGGTCCTCACGCTCTGGTGCGCCTACTTCTTCCGCGATCCGGACCGTGTGACGCCGACCCGGCCCGGCCTGCTGGTCAGCCCGGCCGACGGGCGCGTCACCATGATCGTCCAGGCCGTGCCGCCGAAGGAACTGGGCATGGGCGACAAGCCGCTGACCCGGATCAGCGTGTTCCTCAACGTCTTCAACGTCCACGTCAACCGCGTGCCGGCCGACGGCACCATCGTGGTGGCCGAATACCACAAGGGCACCTTCGTCAACGCTGCGCTCGACAAGGCCAGCGACGAGAACGAGCGGATGGCCTTCCGCCACCGCCTGCCCGACGGGCGCGAGATCGCCTATGTCCAGATCGCCGGTCTGGTGGCGCGCCGGATCCTGTGGTGGGTCAAGGCGGGGCAGGAGGTGAAGGCGGGTGAGCGATTCGGCCTGATCCGGTTCGGCAGCCGCACCGACATCTATCTGCCGGACGGAGTCGCCCCGCTGGTCTGCGTCGGCCAGACCGCCATCGGCGGCGAGACGATCCTGGCCGACCTGGACGGGACGGAAGCGCAACGGCAGGGGGATGTGCGTCGATGAAACGACCGCCCGTCTTCCGCCAGCAGATTTTCCGCCCCCACCGCGCGCGCCGTCCCGGCCGGCCGCACCCGCGGCTGAAGGGGCTGTCGATCAACCACCTGCTGCCGAACGTGCTGACGGTGCTGGCGCTCTGCTCCGGCCTGACCGCGATCCGATTCGCCATGCAGGAGCGGTGGGAGCCGGCGGTCATCGCCATCGTCATCGCCGCCATCCTCGACGCGCTGGACGGCCGGATCGCCCGCCTGCTGAACGGCCAGAGCAAGTTCGGCGAGGAGTTGGACAGCCTGTCCGACGCCATCAGCTTCGGCGTCGCGCCCGCCTTCATGATGTATCTGTGGGGGCTGAACGGCGCGGGAAGCCTGGGCTGGATCGCCTCCATGGCCTATGCCGTGTGCTGCGCGCTGCGTCTCGCGCGATTCAACTCGCGACTCGGTGTGGTCGATCTGCCGCCCTGGGCCTACAACTACTTCACCGGGGTTCCGGCGCCGGCCGGCGCCGGTCTCGTCCTGCTGCCGATGATCCTGGGGTTCGAGATCGGGCCGCAATTCCTCGGCCATCCGGCGGTGATCGTGCCCTGGACCCTGCTGATCGGCGGGCTGATGGTCAGCACCCTGCCGACATTCTCCTTCAAGGGCGCCCGTGTGCCGGCCCAATGGGTGGTGCCGGCGCTGGCCGGTGTCGGGCTGCTGGCCGCCATGCTGGTCAGCCAGCCCTGGTGGACCCTGTCCATCGTCGGGCTGGCCTATCTGTCGATGCTGCCCTTCTCCGTCCTCCAGTTCCGCAAGCTGCAGAGTGCCGCGGAACTGATGCGCACGGAGATCGCGGAACCGGGGCTGGATGCTGGGGACGAAGCCTCTCCCGGGGCGCAGCCGTCTGACGACATCGCAGCGTCCGGAGAGGAACCGCGGAAGCCGGTCTGACCGGCCTTCCGCCTGCTGCGTTCCGCCGCCGCTATTCCGCCGCCACCAGTTCCGCAGCGGACGCGGTGGCGGCAAGTTCCGCAACGATGACCCGCGCCACCATCGGGATCTGTCCCAGGCAACGGCCGATATGGTCGGTCTCCGCCTGGGGCAGATCACCCACCTCCATGGCGATGGCGAGCGTATCGTCGGTCAGGCGGCTGTGCAGGGCCAGCGGGACCAGCCCGCGCTTTGCAACGAATTCCAGAACGCGGGGCAGGGTTCCGGGATCGGCATCGGCAACCAGGGAAAAGGCGACCCGGCGGCCGGGCGCGGTGGCGCGCGCATCCGACGCGGATGCAGCGGTGGTCTTTACGGTGTGGGACATGGCGTGATCAGGCTTTCAGACGGTTCTGCGGAATGGACGAGCGAAATCCCCGGCTCTCAAAGGAGAACCGGGCCGCTAATTCGCAGAATGCCGTCGAAGCGATGCGTGATCATGGAAACAGCCTAAGCTGCCGCCGCCGCCCCGTCAACAGGGGCCGACCAGCCGGAAGTCCGCAGGCGTCGCGTTCGGGGAGCGCCGGAGGAGCCAAATCCCCCCTTGGTGGTGGCGAATGGTCACGTTCGAGCCGGACAGGAACAAAGTCCAGGGATACCCGTTCCGTTTCCGCTTGTCCGTCACGAATGCTCCACCAGAAGGGAGAAGGCCATGCTCGGCACGATTCTGCTCATCATCTTGATTCTGTTGCTTCTCGGTGCCGTCCCGGCCTGGCCGCACAGCCGCGGCTGGGGCTATGGTCCCAGCGGCATCCTCGGCGTGCTGCTGATCGTCCTGATCGTCCTGCTGCTGATGGGCCGGATCTGATCCACGGCCTGTTGGACAGTCTATCTGTCTGATGCACGGTGGGGCCGGCGGAGGGCGAACATCAGCCACCCGACCGGCCCCAGCATCAGCACCATGACCAGCCAGCCGGCGCGCGGTCCGAATGGGCAGCGTGATCCGGCAGGCGGGCGCCATCCGCCACCGCGGCGCGACAGCGCCACATGGAGCAGCGGCAGCCCATAAAGGGCGAACAGGACCAGCCAGGGAATGGCGGCCCAGAGACCGTTGGCGGAAGAATCGGCGTTCATCGCTCCAGGATAGCACCGAGGACGGAGCGTTTGCGACTGATCGTCACGGCATAGTACAGCCGCATGCGGTCTCGGTTGCGCTGCACACAGGGCAGCGAGGTTGAAGGCGGGCACGACTTTCGGCTAGGGTCGTCGGCGAACTCGTCCGAAGGGCCCGGTCATGGCACTGGAAATCGAGCGACGATTCCTGGTCCGCAGGGACGTCCGGCATCTCTGCCGGGACGGTGTGCGAATCGTCCAGGGATATCTGCCGTCCGACGGCATCAGCACGGTCCGCGTCCGTATCGCCGATAACCGCGCGACACTCACCATCAAATCCTTGAAGCAGGGGGCATGCCGCGAGGAGGTGGAACATCCCCTGTCGCTGGATTTCGCCCGCCGCCTGATGCTCTACGGCTGCGAGGGGCGGGTGATCGACAAGACGCGCTACCGTCACCGCCAGGATGGCCTGTGCTGGGAAATCGACGTCTTCCACGGTGAGAACACCGGCCTGATCATCGCGGAAGTCGAACTGGAAGACCCCGACCAGACCGTTCCGCTGCCCGACTGGATCGGGGCGGAGGTCACCACGTTGCGGGCCTACGGCAACTCGTCCCTATCCCGCGCACCCATCCAACGCTGGTCGTCGCCGGCGGCCGCTTAGCGGACGCGATCCGCTGCAGGTGCCGGCCCCCCTCGCCACCGAAGGGACGGGAGGAACCGGCGCAACCGCAGCAAGCCGGATCACCGGAAAAAGCTACGCCGTCCGCACCTTGTCGAGGAAGCCCTGCACCTCGCCGCGCAGGCGGTCGGCCTGGGCGGTCAGGGTGCGGCTGGCATTCAGGACCGCATCGGCGGCGCCGCCGGTCTTGGTGGCGGCGGTGGTCACCTCGGCGATGTTGCGCATCACCTGCTGGGTGCCTTCCGCGGCCTGCTGAACATTCTGGGCGATCTCGCGGGTGGCGCTGCCCTGCTGCTCCATCTCGTGGGCGATGTCGGTGACGGTTCCGCTGATGGCCGTCACCGCGTCGGAGATGGTGCGGATGGCCGCCACGGCGCTGGAGGTGGCGGTCTGCATTTCCGCGACCTGGGCCGAGATCTCCTCCGTCGCCTTGGCGGTCTGGCCGGCAAGGTTCTTCACCTCCGTCGCCACCACGGCGAAGCCCTTGCCGGCCTCGCCCGCGCGGGCCGCTTCGATGGTGGCGTTGAGCGCCAGCAGGTTTGTCTGCTCGGCGATCTCGCCAATCAACCCAACAACCTGACCGATCCGCTCGGCGGCGAGCGACAGGCCTTCGACGATGCTGTTGGTCTGCACCGCCTTGTCGGCGGCGCCGGAGGCGGTGGCGGAACTGGCGTTCAACTGGCGCGAGATTTCGGCGATGGAGGCGGACAGCTCCTCCGCCGCCGCGGCGACGGTCTGGACATTCGCGGTCGCCTGTTGCGAGGCGGTGGCGACGGCGGTGGACTTGGCGGTGGTCAGCGCCGCATCGGACGACATCTCCTGCGCGTCGCGACCCAGCGACCCTGCCGACTCGGTCAGCGACATCACCACGCCGGAAACCGCCTGCTCGAAGCCGTTGGCGAACTCGTTCATGGTGCGGCGCCGGTCGGCGTCGATCTGGATGCGCATCTCCTCGCGCTCGCGTTCCATCCGCTGCATCTCCAGGGCATTGTCCTTGAAGATGGTCATGGCGTCGGCCATGTGGCGCATCTCGTCCTTGCGGTCGCCGCCGGGGATTTCGACCGTCAGGTCGCCTTCGGCCAGCCGGCCCATCGCACCGGTCATGGCGTGCAGCGGGTGGGTGATCGCGCGGTCGATGATCCAGGCCATCAGCGCGCCAAGCAGCAGGGCGACCGCCGCACCGATGGCGATCACCATGCCGGCGCTGGCGCGGCCGGCCTCGCGGTCCTCACGCTGGAGGGTGACCAGCCGGCCGACCTGTCCGCTGACCGCGGAGGAGGCCTGGGCCATGGCGGCCGACGCCTCGTGCTGCTTGGCGGCGGCGGCCGATAGCGCTGCGAACTCCGAGTCGAAAGCGCGGGCGGCGTCGGTGATGGCGGCGATCAGTGCGCGCCCTTCCTGGTCGACCAGCACGGCTCCGGCCTGTCCAGCGATGTCGAGGATCTCCTTGACCGCCGCGGCGACCGCGGTCTTCGCGCCGGTGGATGCATCCGACGCGCCGGACAGGAGGAAATCACGCTGGCCCAGCATCGCGGACTGGGCACCCTGCACCAGGCGCATCGCCAGACCGCGCAGCATCACCGCCTCGTTCACTTCGCTCTGGGCGTATTTGGAGGCTTCGCGCAGCGCTTCGGTCACGATGGCCTGGTTCTGCTGAAGCTCCACGGCGCGTTCCTGCACGCCGCGTGCGGCCTCGTCCAGCCCGGCGGCGACCCCAGGGTCAGCCAGCGCCGCGGCTCCCCTGCTGCGCAGGGCCTGCACCGTGCCGTGATAGGCGCGGGTATCGTCGGCGATCCGCGCGGCCAGCGTCTCGTCATTGGTGCCGACAAGGTCCTTGGCGACGGTGTCGGTGGTCTGCACAAGCTCGTCCAGCGCCTCCCCGATCTGGGCGGCCAGCGCCTCCTCGGGGTTGCGCCGCAGATCGCTCTGCCGGCGGCGGACCTCCAGAACCCGTTCGATCACGCGGTTGGCCCGCTCGGCGGTGTCCATGGCATGGCGCAGTTCGGCGTCGGCGTCGCGCTTGCTGGCCATGTTCAGGTCATAGCGCTCCGACTGCTGCTTGCCGATCTTCTCGGCGATCTCGCGCAGGGCGCGCGCGCGAGTCTCCATGCTGGCCGTGCGGGCGTGCGCCTCTGCGTCCTGGGTGACGAAATTGGTGAAGGCGGCGCGGTAGCCGTCGATGCCCGAACGCACCTCGTCCAGCAGGCGCCGGCCTTCCCCGTCGGCGAGCGCAGCGCGGGTCTCCTGCGCTTCGGCCTGCAGGGCGTCCAGCATGCCGGGAACATTGGCCGCGGCCTTGGCGTCGCGTTCGGTCACGAAGCGCGCCTCTTCCAGCCGCACCGATTTCAGCCGCGTGTCGAGGTCGGCGGTGTGGGCCGCCAGATCGACTCGCTCGGCATAGGTGCTGAGGCTGTTCCAGCCGACGAACGCCACGCCAACCGTCAGAAGCAGCACGGTGGCGAAGCCAAGCGCGATCCGCGTTCCGATCGTCATGAATGGTGGACTCCCCGCTCGCGTCGCCCTTCCGGAGACGCTTTTCTCCCGATCATTGTCCGATTGAACCACAGGTCGGTTAACGTCCGGTTTGATTCAGGTCAGGAAACTGCCTTATTTCAGAAGCGGTCAGGCATCCACGGTGCCGCGCCGCAAAATATGCGCTGCAGCCGGTTGATCATCTTTTCTTCACCATGAAGCAAACCCGCCCGCCACAATGCGCGAGCGCTTGCGTGTCCGGTGAACAGACTGGCGAAGGTGCCGATCTCCATCCTGGCCGGCGCCTCGACAACTTGCTCGATTTGGGAGATATTCCCCCTGGAGTGGGCAACCTCAAGATGGTATCGCCCGCAATTGCCGAAAATTAAAGAATCTCTTATCTCGAAAGTAGCCGATTCGGTGAGACCCGCCGGATAGCCGCGTTTCTCCAACGCCGCTGCAACGTCCAACGGGCGGACCATCCATTCTTCGCGCCCGTCCAGCCGCAAGCCGTCACCGGCCATGAGCGCCAGGGGGTCGTTGGGACCGCCGGACCATGTTACCCGGTCCACCTGGGCGCGGAAGCCTGCCAGCAGGCCCATCGCCCCGCCCAGCGTTGCGCCGGAGGGCAGGCAGTGGTCGGCGACCGCAAGCCGCCGATCCCGCGGCGGCATTATGGCGATGTATCCGTCATCGTCTCGGAAGAGGTCGGCCGGATCGCCGTCCGGACAAAGGGCAAGCGTCCACAGCGCCTCCGTCCGTTCCGGCAACCCGTTCCCGTCGGCCAGCAATGGACGGCGGAGCAGGGCCAGCGGCGCGGCGTCGAGCGGATCCGTCGGCCGGAGGGAAGCGGCGCCGGAGACTGGCGCGGCGAAGGCGGTGGGCGGTGCGCTCCACTGGCAGGTGACGCCGCCGCACCCGTAACCGAGCCCGCGATAGAAAGGCAGCGTGGCGGGGCAGAGGACAGAGAGTACCGCTCCGGCGGCACGCGCCTCCATCAGCAGCGCGCGCATCATTGCCTTGCCGTGGCCGGCGCCGCGCAGGGCGGGATCGACCGCCACCATGGCGACCGCCTGTACCGGAACCGGGCTTCCGCCGAACCACTGGTCCATCATCCAGTGCGCGGCGCAGGCCACCGGGGTGGTGCCGGTGCCCTGCGGACGTCTCAGCACCCGGATGGTGTCGGGGCCGAAAAGAGCCGCATAGCGGTCGAACAGGTCGCGCGACAGCCCGAAGCCGAGCCGGGCCAGCCGGGCGACTGCGCTCAGTTCGTCGGCATGCGCCGGACCATAGTCGGGCTCTGGCGAGGGGAGGGAAACGGCTGGCCTCCGCTCATTCGGCGGCTGGCGGAACCGCGGCGACGCGGGTCGGGATCAGCGCGGCGAGGATGCGCGACTGCTCGTCCAATCGGCCTTCCATCCGGCTGATGCGTTCGCCCTGATTGTGGGCAGTGATCTGCAGGTCTTTGAGGCGGTGGTTCATGTCGTCCAGGCGCTGGTCCACGCCGTTCAGGCGCTGGTCCACGCCGTTCAGGCGCTGGTCCATGCCGTCCAGGCGCTGGTCCATGCCGTCCAGGCGCTGGTCCATGCCATCAAGGCGTTGCTCGACCTTGTCCAGACGCTGCTCAATCCTATCGATGCGCTGCTCAACCCGATCGAACTTGCCGTCGAAGTGGGTCTTCAGATCCAGGATCGCGTTCAAAACCTCGGCATTGTTGGACATGCACGCCTCCGCGGGAATGATAGCGCAACAGCGCCGGCGGCGACAAGGTAAGCGGAGAGTGCCGTCAGTTTGAAGAAACGTCACTCAAGCGTGTGCATTTGTCGCGCTGCTCAACCGATCAGCGGCCCACTCGGCCGCCTCGCGCACCACGTCGCTCGCATCCTCGCATAGGGCCTCGGCCACGGGTTTCAGCGACGGATCGCCGCTGTTTCCGATGGCGACCAGCACGTTGCGGACGAAGCGGTCGCGGCCGATGCGCTTGATGGGGGAACCGCTGAACACCTGCCGGAAGCCGGCATCGTCCAACTGGGCCAAGTCGGCCAGCCGGGGGGCTGTCAGTTCGGCCCGCGGCAGGAAGGCGGGCTCAGCCGTCGCGCGGGCGAACTTGTTCCAGGGGCAGGCGGCAAGGCAATCGTCGCAGCCATAGATGCGGTTGCCCATCAGCGGCTTGAGCTCGTCGGGGATCGGTCCCTTGTGCTCGATGGTCAGGTAGCTGATGCAGCGCCGGGCGTCGATCTGGTAAGGCGCCGGAAAGGCGTCGGTCGGGCAGGCGGTCTGACAACGGTCGCAGGAGCCGCAGCGGTCGCGCGCCGGCGGGTCGGACGGCAGGTCCAGCGTCGTGTAGATCTCGCCCAGGAACAGCCAGGAGCCATGGTCGCGCGACACCAGATTGGTGTGCTTGCCCTGCCAGCCCAACCCGGCCTGCGCCGCCAGCGGCTTTTCCATCACCGGCGCGGTGTCGACGAACACCTTCACCCCGGCCTTGGTCTGGTGGGCCAGCCATTGGGCCAGAGTCTTCAGCCGCCCCTTGATCAGGTCGTGATAATCGCGGTTGCGGGCATAGACGGAAACGATGCCGCGGTCGGGATGCTCCGCCAGCCGGCGCGGGTCGTCGTGGGGGGCGTAACTGGTGCCCAGCGCAATGACGGTGCGTGCCTCGTCCCACAAGGATTGGGGATGGCTGCGCTGGTCGCTGCGCTCGGCCATCCAGCCCATGTCGCCGTGCCGGCCCTCCGCCACGAATTGGGCAAGGCGCTCGCGGGCTTCCGGTCCCAGCGCGGCGGGGGCGAACCCCACCGCGTCGAAACCGACCGCCAGCGCGCGGTTGCGGATGGCCTCCCGCAGCCGCGCCGGGTCGGCGGACGCCAGCGGAGCGGGTTTAGCCGCGGCCACGGTAGGTCGGGACGTCCTGCGACGGGATCCAGACGCCCTTCGGCGGCTCTCCGGTCTGGAAGAACACGTCGATGGGAATGCCGCCGCGCGGATACCAATAGCCGCCGATGCGCAGCCACACCGGCGACAGCTCGTCCACCAGCCGCTTGCCGATGCCGACCGTGCAGGCCTCGTGGAAGGCGCCGTGGTTGCGGAAGCTGGTCAGGAACAGCTTCAGGGACTTCGATTCCACCAGCCAGTCGCCCGGCACATAGTCGATCATCAGATGGGCGAAGTCCGGCTGGCCGGTGATCGGGCAGAGCGAGGTGAACTCCGGCGCGGTGAAGCGCACGCAGTAGGGATCGCCGGGGTTCGGGTTCGGCACCCGCTCCAGCACCGCCTCTTCCGGAGTCTTGGGCTGGACGGTGGAGCCGCCGAGCTGGGTCAGGCCGGCATAGATGTTCTCAGTCATCGGTCTTTTCCTCCGCCACCCGCTCGGCTTTGGGCGGGCGGCCTTGCTTCGGCGGCTTGCCGGGCTTGGCGATGGGATCGACGGTCGCCTCGATGTCGCCCTCGTTCAGGCGGGCTTCCATGGCGTCGGCGACCTCTTCGAAATTGCCGTTCTGGATGGCCTGCCGCATCGTCCGCATCACGTCTTGGTAGTAATGCAGGTTGTGCCAGGTCAGCAGCATCGGCCCCAGCATCTCGTCCGCCTTGAACAGATGATGCAGATAGCCCCGGCTGTAGCTGCGGCAAGCGGGACAGTTGCATTCGGCGTCGAGCGGGCGCTCGTCATGGGCATGGCGGGCGTTGCGGATGTTGATGGTGCCGCGGCGGACGAAGGCCTGACCGGTGCGGCCCGAGCGGGTCGGCATCACGCAGTCGAACATGTCGACGCCACGCCGCACCGCGCCGATCAGGTCGCTCGGCCGGCCGACGCCCATCAGGTAGCGCGGCCGGTCCTTGACCATCAGCGGTTCGGTGAAGTCCAGCACCCGGAACATCGTCTCCTGACCCTCGCCGACCGCCAACCCGCCGATGGCGTAGCCGTCGAAGCCGATGTCAGTCAGGGCGGCGACGCTCTCCGCCCGCTGCTCCGGATAGATGCCGCCCTGGACGATGCCGAACAGGCCATAGCCGGGGCGCTCGATGAAGGCATCCTTGCTGCGCCGGGCCCAGCGCATCGACAGGCGCATGGAGGATTCCGCCTGCGCTTCCGTGGCCGGGAAGGGCGTGCACTCGTCCAGGCACATGGTGATGTTGCTGTCCAGCATGTGCTGGATCTGGATGGAGCGTTCCGGCGTCAGGTGGTGGCGGCTGCCATCCAGGTGCGATTTGAAGGTGACGCCTTCCTCCGACATGGTGCGCAGGTCGGACAGGCTCATCACCTGGAAGCCGCCGCTGTCGGTCAGGATCGGCTTGTCCCAGTTCATGAAGCGGTGCAGGCCGCCCAGCTGGGCCACCCGCTCCGCCGTCGGGCGCAGCATCAGGTGATAGGTGTTGCCCAGCAGGATTTCCGCGCCCGTGGAGGCCACCGCGTCGGTGGTCATCGCCTTCACCGTCGCCGCGGTGCCGACCGGCATGAAGGCCGGCGTCTCGATGGTGCCGTGGGCGGTGGTCACGCGGCCGCGCCGCGCCCGCCCGTCGGTCGCCAGAAGGTCAAAGCCGATGCCGGTCATGATGGGTCCGTCCTGTGCAGCAGCGAGGCGTCGCCGTAGCTGAAGAAGCGATAGTTGCGGTCGATGGCGTGCCCATAGGCCGCCCGCATGCGGTCGTAGCCGGCAAAGGCGCAGACCAGCATGAACAGCGTCGATTTCGGCAGGTGGAAGTTGGTCCACAGCAGATCGACGATGCGGAAGCGGTAGCCGGGGGTGATGAAGATGTCGGTGTCGCCGCTGAAGGGGACCAGCGTCCCGTCCTCCCGCCCCGCCGTCTCCAGGATGCGCAACGCCGTGGTGCCGACCGACACGATCCGGCCGCTGGCCTTGCGCGTTTCGTTCACCGCTGCCGCGGTCTCCGGAGAGATCTCGCCCCACTCGCTGTGCATCTTGTGGTCGGCGATGTCGTCGACCTTCACCGGCAGGAAGGTGCCGGCACCGACATGCAGAGTGACCGGCACCCGCCGCACCCCGCGTTCGTCCAGCGCCGCCAGCAGCTCGGGCGTGAAGTGCAGCCCGGCGGTGGGGGCGGCGACGGCGCCCTCGCGCGCGGCGAAGACGGTCTGGTAATCGGCGTTGTCGCCCTCGTCCGCCTTGCGGCGGATATAGGGGGGCAGCGGCATCCGGCCGTGGCGGTGCAGCGCCTCCATCAGCGCCGCCCCACCGGCGGAGAAGCGCAGCCGCACCTCCATGCCGTCCTTGGCGATCACCTCGGCACTGAAATCATCCGCAATGACGATGGTGTCGCCGGGCTTCAGCCGCTTGCCGGGCTTGGAGAAGGTCGCCCATTCCCGCTCGCCCAGCCGCTTGTGCAGCGTGATCTCCACCGCCACCTCGCCGCGCCGGCCGTCGAGCCGGGCAGGGATGACGCGCGTGTCGTTGACGACCATCAGGTCGCCCGGCTGCAGCAGCGTCGGCAGGTCCCGCACGATGAAGTCGCGCAGGGTCGGGCCGACCTCCAGCAGGCGGGCGGCGTCACGCGGCCGGACGGGATGCTCGGCGATCCGGTCGGGCGGCAGGTCGAAGTCGAAATCGGCGGTCTTCATGGGAGGGGCAAGCTATAGACTGAACGGTGGGCGGATGGGAAGGGTTTGGGAAGTGCAGCCCCATGCCCCCTCCCTAACCCTCCCCCGCTTTCAGCGGTGGAGGGGACTGCCGCCGCTTGCCCGTGAGGCACCCTCTCCCGCGAAGCGGGGGAGGGTCGGGGAGGGGGCACCCGCAGCGATACCCCCCTCACTCCGCCTGCGGCAGCCCCTGCGCCGCGAGCGCCGCGCTCTGCCGTGCCGTCAGCACATCGACGTCGAAGTCGCGGATCAGCCCCTGGAACATCTGGTACCAGTTCAGCTCCGCCTTCAGATGCAGGAAGACCGAGCCCAGCCCCACCGCGGCGCGGTCCATGAAGACGAATTCGCGCGGGATCTCGACGCCGCCGACGCGGCGAAGCTCGGCATGGACCTTGCCCGCCGTCTCGCGGCCGTAATGGCCGCCGTTGGTCTCCTCGATCTTGCGCTGGCGGTCTTCCATGATCGGGGCGTAGACGAAGCGCGCCCAGATGTTCAGCACGTCGACCAGCTCGTTCGACGGGTTGACGAAGCCCCAGGTGCGATAGGCTTCCACCGCCTGCTCGCGGTTCTCGGTGCGCAACGCGTTGTAGAGGTCGATCACGCCCTTGACGAAGCTGGGCTTGAAGACGCGGATGCAGCCGAAATCGAGCAGGTTGATCGACCGGTCCGGCCGGACCGTGTAGTTGCCCAGATGCGGGTCGCCGTGGATGACGCCGTAATTGTAGAAGGGCACGTACCAGGCGCGGAACATGTTCATCGCCAGTTCGTCGCGCGCCTCGGGATGCTCGGCGACGAAGTCCAGGATCTTGCGGCCATGCACCCACCCCATGGTCAGCAGCCGCTTGGTCGACAACTCCGGCACCACGTCCGGCACATGGACGCCCTGTGTGCCGGCCAGCATTGATTGATAAAGGCGCGCGTGCTTGGCCTCCCGCTCGTAATCCAGTTCCTCGCGCAGGCGGGCGCCGATTTCCTTCTGGATTTGGCGGGTGGAGATGGCGCTGTCGGTGCGCTCGAAGATCGCGAAGATCAGGCCCAGCTGCCGCAGGTCGGCCTCCACCGCCGAGGCCATGTCGGGATATTGCAGCTTGCAGGCAAGCTCCCGCCCATCGGGGCCGATCGCCTTGTGGACCTGGCCCAGCGACGCGGCGGCGGCGGCCGTGTGCTCGAAGCTCTGGAACCGCGACTGCCAGTTGGGGCCAAGCTCGCTCGCCATCCGCCGCTTGACGAAGGGCCAGCCCATCGACGGCGCGTCGGCCTGAAGCTGCGCCAGCTCCTGGGTGTACTCCTTCGGCAGGGCGTCGGGGATGGTGGACAGGATCTGCGCCACCTTCATCAGCGGCCCTTTCAGCCCGCCGAGTGCGGCTCGCAGTTCCGCCGCGTGGCGTTCGCGCTCCACGCGGATTCCCAGCACGCGCTCGCCCGCTAGGCGCGCGGCCAGCCCGCCAACGGCGGTGCCGACCCGCGCATATCGCGCGACCCGTCCGCCCCATGTGTTCTCATCGTGTTCCGGCATGCCCACAAGGTGGGTGCGCCCCTGGCAAAAGGCCAGCCCTCCCCCGATCGGAGACTGCCGACCGATGTTCCCCGGATGGTGCTGCGGCGCAATGTGCGATTTTCTTGACAGCCCCCGGAAAGGGGAGCAGGCTTCGTCTTACAGTAATCAACACCGAGGTGAAGTGAGCGAGCATCGGAAACGCCTTACCACCCAAGCGGATAGCTTGGGCGGAACAGTAGAGACCGATACCAGGGAGGGTGAGTAAGATCATGACTCCACCGGCGCTTACCTGATTATGCCGAACTTCTCGGCCGATATAACTGAGGTTTCAGTTCCGAATTCTTTCGCCTGATTGGCGACTTCATCCGGGCCGTAGATGCCCGCTGCGAAAGCCCTCGCTCCACCTCGGAGCGAGGGCTTTTGTTTTGCCGCGAGCTCTCCAGCAATACGTTTCAAACGATACTGTTTGCGCATGAAACCAAATCCCGCTATCCACGGGGACTGACGGTGCGGCGGGACGTCGCAGGCCGGTGCGCACCCGTCACGCAAGACCAAGGATGGGGAGGATCGCATGGGTCGGTTGCTGAGGCCTTTCGCACTGGCGGCGCTGCTTGCCACGACGGCGTTGTCCGCTGCGGCGTTGTCCGCTGCGGCGCTTCCCGCTCAGGCGCAGACCGCAAAGCCGGTGCGCATCGGCGTGCTGGCCGACGAGGCGGGCTTCGCGTCCGACATCGGCGGCAAGGGGGCCGTGCTCGCCACCCGGATGGCGGTGGAGGATTTCGGCGGTTCCGTGCTCGGCCGGCCGGTGGAGGTGCTGTCCGCCGACATGCAGAACAAGCCTGACGTGGCGTCCAACATCGTGCGCAGCTGGTTCGACGTCGACGGCGTCGACATGGTGACGGATATCCCGGTCTCCTCCGTGGCGCTGGCGGTGCAGGCGGTGGCGCGCGAAAAGAAGAAGGTGCTGATGATCAGCGCCGCGACGACCACCGAGCTGACCAACGCCCAATGCTCGCCCTACAGCATCCATTGGGCGGACGACACGGCATCGCTGGCGGTCGGCACGACCAAGGCGGTTGTGCAGTCGGGCGGCACCAGCTGGTACTTCATCACCGCCGACTTCGCCTTCGGCACGGCGATGGAGAAGGCGGCGACCGAGGCGATCAAACAGGCCGGCGGCACGGTGGTCGGCGGCGTGCGCCACCCGATGGGCACCAGCGATTTCGGATCCTACCTGCTCAGCGCCCAGGGCAGCGGCGCCAAGGTGGTGGCGCTCGCCAATGTCGGCGCGGAAACCATCGGAACCATCAAGCAGGCGGGCGAGTTCGGGCTGACTGAGTCCGGCCAGCGGCTGGTCGGCTACATTGTGTTCATCACCGACATCCACTCGCTGGGGCTCGACCTCGCCAAGGGGCTGTATGTCACCAGCGGCTTCTATTGGGACAAGAACGACCGGACGCGGGCCTGGGCCAAGCGCTTCTTCGAACGCCACGGCAAGATGCCGACCAAGGAGCAGGCCAACACCTATCTCGCCACCCTGCACTGGCTGAAGGGCGTCAAGGCGGCGGGAACCACCGACGCCGAGGCGGTCACCGCCGCGATGAAGGCGATGCCGACCGATTATTTCGGCACCCCCGGCAGCATCCGCAAGGACGGCCGCGTGCTGTACGACCTTGACCTGTACCAGGTGAAGACCCCGGCGGAGAGCAAGGCGCCGTGGGACTATTACAAACAGATCCGCAGCATCCCGGCGGCCGAAGCCTTCCTGCCGCTGGAAACCAGCGCCTGCCCCGTCGTCAAAGCCCAGTAACCGGCGCAGGGGTGCCCTGCGGGGCCGGGCCGGCGGGATCGGGGTCGAGAGGGGTTCCCGCCGGACTGCGATCCGGGTTACACTCCGCTCTTTAGGCGCAGCGGGGACGGTACGTGGATCTACAGGTGCAAAGCGAACGGCAGAACGACACCGGACGGTTGCGTTCGTCGGCGCTGGTGCGCCCGGTCTTCGCCGCGCTGGACCTCGGCACCAACAATTGCCGGCTGCTGATCGCCAAATCCGCACCCGGCGGTTTCCGCGTCATCGATGCCTTTTCCCGCATCGTCCGGCTGGGCGAGGGGCTGAGCCGCAACGACCATCTGTCGGAACCGGCGATGGAGCGCACCATCGCGGCTCTGCGGGTCTGCGGTTCCAAGATCGAACGGCGCGGGGTCACCGCCGTGCGCGCCGTGGGGACGGAGGCCTGCCGCCGCGCCGCCAACGGCACCGCTTTCGTCGAGGCGGTGGAGCGCGAGACCGGCATTGCGCTGGAGATCATCTCCAGCCAGGAGGAAGGGCGGCTGGCGCTCGCGGGCTGCGCCGCCCTGCTGGAGCCGACGCATCCCTATGCCATCGTCTTCGACATCGGCGGCGGCTCCACCGAGCTGATGTGGCTGGCGGTGGAGAAGGGGCGGGTGCCGCGCCTGCTGGACCAGACCTCCATCCGCTGCGGCGTGATCGGACTGACCGAGGAATATGGCGGCCCCAACGTCACCCGCGTCAACTACGACCAGATGGTGGAGGCGGTGGCCGACGCCATCGCCCCGTTCGAGGCGCGCAACCGCATCCAGGACCGCATCGCCGCCGGCAAGGTGCAGATGCTGGGCACCTCCGGCACGGTGACGACGCTGGCGGGCGTGCATCTGGGGCTCTGCCGCTACGACCGGCGGGCGGTGGACGGCAGCTATCTGCGCGTGGACCATGCCCGCACGGTGATCGACCATCTGGTCTCCCAGGATTTCGACGGCCGCGCCCGGCATCCCTGCATCGGGCAGGACCGCGCCGATCTGGTGGTCGCCGGCTGCGCCGTTCTGGACGCGCTGTGCGACGTCTGGCCGGTGGAACGGCTGCGCATCGCCGACCGCGGCTTGCGCGAAGGGATTCTGGTGGACCTGATGGGGGCCGCCGGCGAGTGACCGGATTTGGCCGGCGAGCGGCCGGAATTTGTATGGGCCGGGCAGGGGAGAAGGCTCCCCGCCCGTGCCGGATGACCGAGGAACTGCAGCGATCATGACCGAAAAGACTCCGTCGACGCGCCCGGGCGGGCGCCGTGCCACGGTCCGTGTGAAGACCGCCGGCAAGCGCACGGAATCCTCCAAGCGCTGGCTGGAGCGCCACCTGAACGACCCCTATGTGGCCGAGGCGACCAAGCGCGGCTATCGCTCGCGCGCCGCGTTCAAGCTGCTGCAGCTGGACGAGAAGTTCCGGCTGCTCGGCCCCGGCAAGCGCGTGGTCGATCTGGGCGCCGCCCCCGGCGGCTGGACCCAGATCGCGGTGGAGAAGGTGCAGACCGCCAAGGATGGCTGGAAGGTCGTCGGCCTCGACATCCTCCCCATGGACCCGGTCCCCGGCGCCACCACCATGCAGGCCGACTTCCTTGAGGAAGGGGCTGCCGAGGCGCTGAAGGACGCGCTGGGCGGCCCGGCCGACGTGGTGTTGAGCGACATGGCCGCCCCGACCACCGGCCACCAGCAGACCGACCACCTCCGCATCATGGGGCTGGCCGAGGCCGCCTATGATTTCGCGGAGGAGGTGCTGGCCCCCGGCGGCGCCTTCGTCGCCAAGCTGTTCCAGGGCGGGGCGGAACGCTCGCTGCTCGACCGGCTGCGGCGCGACTTCGCCCAGGTCAAGCATGCCAAGCCGCCGGCCAGCCGTGCGGAGTCGTCGGAGACCTATGTGGTCGCCACCGGCTTCCGCGGCGGCAGCGCGAACGACGACGTGAACGACGAAGTGCGGTGATTTTCGCACTTGCATAACAGATGCTGTGTGCGCACGGGTTCACAAGCCCATGGTCTTGTGTATAAGTGCGCCACGTTTATCTTCCGGGAGATTCACACATGGCGCGCGACACCAAAATCCGCGAAGCCCTGACCTTCGACGACGTGCTGCTGGTTCCGGCCGAAAGCTCGGTCCTGCCGAACGACGTGGACACCCGGACAAGATTGACGAAGACCATCGAGCTGGGCATCCCCCTGATGTCCTCGGCGATGGACACGGTGACCGAGAGCCGCCTCGCCATCGCCATGGCCCAGGCCGGCGGCATCGGCGTCGTCCACCGCAACCTGACCATCGAGCAGCAGGCCGAAGAGGTCCGCAAGGTCAAGCGGTTCGAATCGGGCATGGTCGTCAACCCGATCACCATCACGCCGAACGCCACGCTCGCCGACGCGCTGCAGCTGATGGCCGACCACCGCATCTCCGGCATCCCGGTGGTGGAGAGCCGCGACCAGCTCGGCAGCGGCAAGCTGGTCGGCATGCTGACCAACCGCGACGTCCGCTTCGCCACCGATCCCAACCAGCCGGTCAGCGAACTGATGACCAAGGAGCTGGTGACCGTCCGCGAGGGCGTCAGCCAGGAGGAAGGCAAGCGCCTGCTCCACCAGCACCGGATCGAGAAGCTTCTGGTCGTCGACGAGGATTACCGCTGCATCGGCCTCGTCACCGTCAAGGACATCGAGAAGGCCCAGGCCTATCCGAACGCCTGCAAGGACAGCAAGGGCCGCCTGCGCGTCGCCGCCGCCACCGGCACCGGCAACGACGGCTTGGCCCGCGCCGAGGCCCTGTTCGACGCCGGTGTCGACGTGCTGGTGGTCGATACCGCGCACGGCCACTCGGCCAAGGTGCTGGAGCAGGTCCGGGCTGCCCGCGCCATGTCCAGCTACACCCAGGTGATCGCCGGCAACGTCGCCACCGCCGAAGCGGCCAAGGCGCTGATCGATGCCGGTGCCGACGCCGTCAAGGTCGGTATCGGCCCCGGCTCCATCTGCACCACCCGCATCATCGCCGGCGTCGGCGTGCCGCAGCTGACCGCGGTCATGGATGTGGTGGACGAGTGCGAGAAGCATGGCATTCCCGTGATCGCCGACGGCGGCATCAAGTATTCGGGCGATCTGGCCAAGGCCATCGCCGGCGGCGCCAGCGTCGCCATGCTGGGCAGCCTGTTCGCCGGCACCGACGAAAGCCCGGGCGAGGTCATCCTGTTCCAGGGCCGCTCCTACAAGAGCTACCGCGGCATGGGCTCGGTCGGCGCCATGGCGCGCGGCTCCGCGGATCGTTACTTCCAGCAGGAGGTTTCGACCATGAAGCTGGTGCCGGAAGGCGTCGAGGGCCGCGTTCCCTACAAGGGGCCGGTTTCGGCGGTCATCCACCAGCTGGTCGGCGGCCTGCGCGCGGCCATGGGCTACACCGGCAGCGCCTCCATCGCCGAGATGCGCGAGAAGTGCCAGTTCGTCCGCATCACCAACGCAGGCCTGCGCGAAAGCCACGTCCACGACATCACCATCACCAACGAATCGCCGAACTATCGGCAGGGGTGAGGTGTGGTTGGGGGGTAGGCGTCGGCTGACGGTTGCCCCCACCTAACCTCCCCCGCTCTCAGCGGACCGTAGGTCCGCTGAGAGCGGGGGAGGTTAGGTGGGGGTCTAATTCCGCGCGTCCAGTCTATACCCCCTCCGCCACCTGCTTCCAGAACTGCCACCCGCCCAGCCGCACGCCGACGGCGAGGCTGGTGAAGGGAATGCGCAGTTCGATGTCCCGCGGCTGGAAGAATGTCAGTCGTTCCGGCTCGCCATGCGCGTCGAACTCCAGCCGGGCGCCCTTTGGCTCCGGCGCATACTCGTCGCTCATCACCTGCCAGATTTCCAAGTCGCCGCCATGGTTGGTGATCTTGTATTGGCCACAGCGCCAAGCCGTCGATTCGCCGACGCTGCCCTCCACCACCTTCTTGTCGCCTTCCATCCGCACGTCTCCGATCCCGGCGGCCTCGCCCTTCATCGAAGGCCCCTGGGTCTCGGCACGGAAACCCAGCCGCAGCCAGCCGGAGCGGCCATATGGGATCAGGCGGCGGACGGCGCGCGCGTCCTCCGCCGCGAAATGGTCGGGATCGTCGTAGAGGATGCGGTCCAGAGCGGCGGCGACGATCATGCGGTCGTCGATGCGCAGGTCCGGGAGATGGGCTTTGCTCATCAGGCAGGCGGACTCCGAAAAGATGTGCCCATCAGTATATAGGCACTCCGGCCGGCCGTCGCCCCGATGCCGAAATCCGACTGCACGGCCCCGGTCCTGAAGACTCCCGAAACGGCTCCCCAGGCGCTATCCTGCGCCGCCCTCCCCGGAAGCCTCCGCGGGAGGCCCCCGATTCGTCACGAGACGCGCCATGCAGGACCTGTTCGACACGCCGCCCAATCCCCGCAGCATCGATGTCGAGGCGCTGACGCCGGATCAGGCGGCGGCGGAACTTGCGGCGCTCGCCGCCGAGATCGCCCATCATGACCGGCTCTATCACCAGCAGGACCAGCCGGAGATCTCCGACGCCGAGTATGACGCGCTGGTCCGCCGCAACCTCGCCATTGAGGCGCGCTTCCCCGAGCTGCGCCGCGCCGATTCGCCCAGCCTGCGCGTCGGCGCCGCTCCGGCGGCCGGGTTCGGCAAGGTGCGCCATGCCATTCCGATGCTGTCGCTGGGCAACGCCTTCGCGCCCGAGGATGTGGCGGAATTCGACGCCCGCGTCCGCCGCTTCCTCGGCCTGTCCGACGAGGCGCCGCTGACCTTCGTGGCGGAGCCGAAGATCGACGGCCTGTCCTGCTCCCTGCGTTACGAGCGTGGTGAGCTGGTGCTGGCCGCCACCCGCGGCGATGGGGCGGAGGGCGAGAACGTCACGGCCAATGTCCGCACCATCCGCGACGTGCCGCACCGCCTGCCGGCCCCCTTCCCCAATGTGCTGGAGGTCCGCGGCGAGGTCTACATGAATCGCGACGACTTCCTGGCGATGAACGCAGCCCGCGCGGAAAAGGGCGAGCAGCTGTTCGCCAACCCGCGCAACGCGGCGGCCGGCAGCCTGCGCCAGCTCGACCCGTCGATTACTGCCGCCCGGCCGCTCTGCTTCTTCGGCTATGCGCTGGGCGAGGTGTCGGAGCCGATCGCCGAGACTCAATGGGGCATCCGCGAGCGGTTGAAGGGCTGGGGCTTCCAGTTGAACCGGCCGGCGGAGCTTTGCGACGGCAAGGACAAGCTGCTGGCCTATTACGAGGGCATCGGCCGGCGGCGCGCTGGCCTGCCCTTCGACATCGACGGCGTCGTCTATAAGGTCGACAGCCTGGAGCTTCAGCAGCGGTTGGGCTTCGTCAGCCGGGCGCCGCGCTGGGCCATCGCCCATAAGTTTCCGGCAGAGCAGGCGCAGACGAGGCTGAAGGCGATCACCATCCAGGTCGGCCGCACCGGCGCGCTGACCCCCGTCGCCGAGTTGGAGGACATCACCGTCGGCGGCGTCGTGGTCAGCCGCGCCACCCTGCACAATGAGGACGAGATCGCCCGCAAGGACATCCGCGTCGGCGATCTCGTGGTCGTCCAGCGTGCCGGCGACGTCATCCCGCAGGTGGTGGAGGTGGTGCTGTCCCAACGCCCCGCCGACTCCGTGCCCTATGTCGCGCCGGAAGCCTGCCCGGTCTGTGGCAGCCTCGCCATCCGGGAGGCGGGCGAGGTGGTGCGCCGCTGCACCGGCGGCCTGATCTGCGCCGCCCAGGCGAAGGAGCGGCTGCGCCACTTCGTCTCCCGCGACGCCTTCGACATCGAGGGGTTGGGCGAGAAGATCATCGAGGAGTTCTGGGACGAGGGCTTCATCAGGTCGCCGGTCGACATCTTCACCCTTGAAGGTCGCGTCGAACTGATCGGCCGTCCGGGCTGGAAGGAGAAATCGGTCCAGAACCTGTTCAAAGCGATCGAGCAGCGCCGCAGCGGCATCGACCTGCACCGGGTGATCTACGCGCTCGGCATCCGCCATGTCGGCGAGGTGACGGCCAAGTCGCTGGCCCGCCAGTACAAGACGATGGAGGGCTGGGTCGACGGCATGCTGGCGGCGGCACAGGCAATGCCCGGCCAGGAGTGGCGCGATCTGCATGAGCTGAAGGGGGTGGGGCGGGCGACCGCCGATGCCATCCTCGGCTGGTTCGCCGATCCGGACTGTGGAGCGAAGCTGGACTTCTATGCCGGCAACGACGCGCTGCGGCTGGAGACCATCATCGCCTCGCTCGGCATCAAGGGCGTGAAGAAGCCGGCGTCCCAGGCGCTGGCCGAGCGGTACGGCACGCTGGCCGATTGGCGGGCGGCGATGGAGCGGGCCACCGGGCAGCTGCCGGGGCAGCCCTGGCTCGACCTGGTCGCCACCCCCGATGTCGGCGAGGTCGCTGCCGAGGAGTTGGCCGGCTTCTTCGCGGAGGAGCGCAATCTCGTCATCGTCCGCGGCCTGATGGAGCGGCTGACCGTGCTGGTGGCCGAAGCGCCGAAAGCCAGCAACTCCCCAGTCGCCGGCAAGACGGTGGTCTTCACCGGTACGCTGGAGCGGATGACCCGGTCGGAGGCCAAGGCGCGGGCCGAATCGCTGGGCGCCAAGGTCGCCGGTTCGGTCTCCGGCAAGACCGACTATCTGGTCGCCGGGGCCGATGCCGGCAGCAAGGCCGCCAAGGCCAAGGAGTTGGGCGTCGAGATCCTGACCGAGGATGAATGGCTGGCCAAGATCGGCGGCTGACCGGATGCGGGCCTTAGCCAAAATGTCGCATCTCCGTTCGCTCGGATTGACGGACGGAGACAGGGGGAGTGAGATCAGACAACGCTTATAGTCAGAAGCGAAACGATGCCAAGCAGGTGGCCCGACCCTGGATCAGGGCGGGATCGACGGGCGGTCAACGCCCGCATCCGCCTGCCCGGCACCCAACGAAGGGGGACGAAGGAAACGCCATGGAGCCAATTCAGTGGTCGCGCTGGATGAGCGTCGGCAATGACGCTCTGGACGAGGATCACCGCGTCCTGATCGCCATCGTCAACAAGCTGTATGACGAGGCCAACCGCCAGGACCCCGCCCTGATCGAAGCGATCCTGGACGAACTGATCGCCTATACCCGCCACCATTTCGCGGAGGAAGAGGCGCAGATGCAGCGCCTGAACTACCCGACCTTCGCCGCACACAAGGCTCTGCATGACAATCTGACCCGGCAGGTCGAAAGCTACCGCGATGACTTCCGCGCCAACGGCGGCGGCATCAGTGGCGAGGAGGTGTTCCTGTTCTGCTCCGACTGGCTCGGCAAGCACATCCTGAAGGAAGATACCCGCTTCGGCGAATATGCCGGCAGCGAAGCGGAACTGGCGGTCGCAGGGTAGGGGGAGAGGAACTATCCATCTGGTCGGGACCATTGCTTGCCAGTAGCCCTTCTCCCCCTGCGGGGCGGGATGAGGGGTGTAATGGCCGCAGGCCATTGGGAACATCAAATTGCGTCCCCTCACCCCAACCCGCGGGTCGGCAAAACGCGGTTGGCGTTTGGCCGATCCCGCCCCGCAAGGGGAGAGGGGCTTGACGCAAGCGCTCTCCAAGCGGTATCTGAAGAAAATTGCCTAAAATACTGAAATAATTCAGAAAAGCACAAGCGCCCACGATAATGCAGCGAGCGCCCAACCCGAGAGGGGAGGGCGCTTTTTCTTTCGTACGACTCTTGCTGACGGCAGGGGAGGGGAGTGTGCGCAAAGAAAAAGCCCTCCCCAGTGGGGGAGGGCAGGGGCAAACCCAATCGAAAACCGGCCCAATCGGAAACAGGCTGTGGTCAGGCGACCGCCAGCTGCTCCAGGCCGCGGCGCGCGACCGGCAGCGACACCGCCGTCTCGTAGCGCCAGGCGCTGCGGTCGGCAAACAGGGCACGCAGCAGTTGGTTGTTCAGGGCGTGGCCGGAGCGCACGCCATGGAAGTGCCCGACGATGGGCGCACCGGCCAGATACAGGTCGCCGACGGCGTCCAGGATCTTGTGGCGCACGAACTCGTCGGTGAAGCGCAGGCCTTCGGCGTTCATCACCGTGTCGCCGGAGATGACCACCGCGTTGTCCAGCGAGCCGCCGCGGGCGAGGCCCATCTTGCGCAGTCCCTCGACCTCATGCAGGAAGCCGAAGGTGCGGGCGCGGCTGATCTCGTCCTTGAAGCTGTCCGTGTCGATCTCCAGCGCATGCGCCTGACGGGAAATGGCGGCGCTGTCGAAGTCGATCTCGAAGCTGTAGGTGGTCGCGACGTCGGGGGTGAAGGACGCGCTCTTCACGCCGTCGCCGATGACGACCGGCTTCAGGATACGGATGACGCGGCGCGGGGCCTTCTGCACGGCGATGCCGGCCTGTTCGATGGCGGCGACGAAGGGGGCGGCGCTGCCGTCCATGATCGGCACCTCGATACCGTCCAGCGAAACGACGGCATTGTCGATGCCGCAGCCGGCCAGCGCGGACATCAGATGCTCGATCGTGCCGACGGTGGTGCCATGTTCGTTACCGATCACGGTGCACAGACGGGTGTCGACCACCGTGTCCCAACGCGCCGGAATGACGGCGGCGGCACCACGCAGGTCGGTGCGATGGAAGGTGATCCCGGAATTCGCATCGGCCGGGGAAATCGTCAGCGTGACGATGACGCCCGAATGCAGACCGACGCCGGCGATCGTCACCGACTTCTTCAGGGTCTGCTGGAACATGCCGTCCGCGTTGCTGCGATTGTTGGCCACGATGTCTTTTCCATCTTGGTCATGAAGGGGAGGTTCCCGGCGATGCCGCGCCGGATGATCTTGGAAGATCATCGCGTCGGCGGCTTTCGCTTTCGACCATGCTGATAGGTAACACCGGGGCTCGGAAATCGGCAAATCACTCATTGTTACCGTTTGTTGCAGGGCAAAAGAGGTGCGAATTGCAAGCAATCGGGTATACGCACAATGGCGGCGCAACAAAAAATCCCCGGAAACGCACGAAGGCGTCCCGGGGTCCGAGAGGTTCGGTCAGGTTGTGGAGCCGCCGGCGCCGCGATTAGCAGGGTGCGGCGACGGCGGTTATCTCCGGCTTTCGCCGGGATCGGCCGACCGCCGCGGAAAAGGCCGCGGCGGTCCGGAACGGTGGGTGCTCAGTTCGCCTGACGGCGCAGGAAGGCCGGGATGTCCAATTCCTCCTGTTCACCCGCCTTGGCATCGGCGCGCGGGGCCGGAGCCATCTGCTGCGGAGCGGCCGGATAGCTGGGCGCCTGCGGGGCCTGCTGCGGAGCCGACTGCTGCTGCGGATAGACCGGCGCCTGCTGCGGAGCGCTCGGGTAGGACGGGGCCGGCTGATAGGCCTGGGGCGCCTGCGGCTGCTGCGGATAGGCCGGCTGCTGCTGCGGATAGCCCTGCTGCGGGTGAGGGGCCGGCTGGTACTGCTGCGGGGCCGGCTGCGGCTGATAGGCCTGCGGCGCGGGCTGCGGGGCCGGCGGGTGCGCCGGTTCCGACTTGCGGCCGAGGCCGGTCACCAGACCGAACAGGAAATTCCCCTTGCGGGCCGGCGCCGGTTCCGGCGCGGGGGCCGGCGCCGGGGCCGGACCGACCGACAGGCCGCCCGGATGCGGCTGGTGGGCCTGCGGGGCGGCGTGATGGTGATGCTGGTGGACCTGCGGGGCCTGCTGGTGGGAGACCGGCTGCTGCGGCTGGGGCTGCTGCGGCTGCTGATGGACCTGCGGGGCCTGCTGGTGGGCGGCGGGCTGCTGCGGCTGCTGCTGGGGAGCGGACAGCGGAGCGGCGCCGACGGTCACCGGCTGGCGCGGACCGGCATCGGCCGGCTTCGGCGCGAAGAAATGGCCGCCCTGGTTCTCGCCGTGCAGCGGACCGGCGGCCGGCTTCGGCGCCTCATGCTGGGCGTGCTGCTGCGCCGGGTCATGCTGGATCGCGGCGGCGCCGGCGGTCACCGGCTGCGGGGTGCGCAGGCCGATGGCGGCGCTGGGGATGGGCGAACCGGGGGCGCCGGCCGGAGCGGCGGGGGCGCCGGTCAGGTTGCCGGGAGCGGCCGGCTTCTTGGCGCGGTCGCCGACCAGCGACAGGTTGACCGGATGCAGGGTTCGCGGGTTGCTCATCGCCGCGGCATCGATGCCGGTGGCGACGACCGACACGCGCATCACGCCGTCCAGCGAGCTGTCGAAGGTCGAGCCGAAGATGATGTTGGCGTCGGGGTCGACCTCGTCACGGACGCGGTTGGCCGCCTCGTCGACCTCGAACAGGGTCATGTCGTAGCCGCCGGTGATGTTGATGAGGACGCCGCGGGCACCCTTCATCGACACGTCGTCCAGCAGCGGGTTGGAGATGGCGGCCTCGGCGGCTTCGATGGCGCGGCGCTCGCCGCCGGCCTCGCCGGTGCCCATCATTGCCTTGCCCATCTCGGTCATGACGGACCGGATGTCGGCGAAATCCAGGTTGATCAGGCCGGGCATCACCATCAGGTCGGTGACGCCGCGCACACCCGAATGCAGAACGTCGTCGGCCATCTTGAAGGCGTCCGCGAAGGTCGTCTTCTCGTTGGCGATGCGGAACAGGTTCTGGTTCGGGATGATGATCAGGGTGTCGACATACTGCTGCAGCTCGGCGATGCCGCCCTCGGCCAGCCGCATGCGGTGACCGCCCTCGAAATGGAAGGGCTTGGTGACGACGCCGACGGTCAGGATGCCGCGCTCGCGGGCCGCGCGCGCGATGACCGGTGCCGCACCGGTGCCGGTGCCGCCGCCCATGCCGGCGGTGATGAACACCATGTTGGAGCCTTCGAGATACTGGACGATCTCGTCGATCTGCTCCTCGGCCGACGCGCGGCCGACATCCGGCTTGGAGCCGGCGCCCAGGCCGCGGGTGGTGCCGGTGCCCAGCTGGATGCGCTTTTCGCACAAGGAACCCTTCAGCGCCTGCGCGTCGGTGTTGCCGACGACGAAGTCCACGCCTTCCAGGTTCGACTTGATCATGTTGTTGACGGCGTTGCCGCCGGCGCCGCCGACGCCGAACACGGTGATGCGCGGCTTCAGTTCGGGCTCGATCTGGGGAATGGTCACGTTGATCATGCTGTTCAGGCCTCCACAACCTGTTTTCGTTGGGTTTGATGTTTGATATGCCGCGACCGGCGCCCGGTTGTGTCCGGTGTCTGTCCGTTCGGGAATCGGTGGATGGCGACGGGGAGAGTCATCTACAGATTCTCCCGCAGCCACAGGCCGACGCGGCCGATGAGCCCGGTGGACGCGACCGCCTCGTGGCCGGTCACCATCAGCTCCGTCGGATTGCGGACGGCGTGTAGGAGAAGGCCCGCGACCGTCGCGAAGGCCGGTCCGCCATGGGCCTCGTTGAGGCCGGCGATCCGGGTCGGGCGGGCGATGCGGACCTGCTTGTCCAGGATGGGGGCGGCCATGTCGCGCGTGTTGGGCAGCTGGCTGGCGCCGCCGGTCAGCACGACGCGCCGGCCGACCAGCCGGGAATGGCCCGACTGCTCGATGGCGCTGCGCACCTCTTCGAAGATCTCTTCCATCCGCGCCTGGATGATGCTGACCAGGAAGGAGCGCGGGTGGCTGGCGGTGCCGCTGCCGCTGCGCTCGTCCTCGCCGATCTGCGGGACCTCGATCATCTCGCGCTCGTCGGCCGGGTTCACCCGGGCGCTGCCGTAGAGCACCTTCAGCCGTTCGGCATGGACCAGCGGCGTGGTCAGCCCGTGGGCGATGTCGTTGGTGACGTGGCGTCCGCCCAGCGGCACGAAGCCGGTCCACACCAGGTTGCCTTCGGCGAAGATCGAGATTGTGGTGCCGCCGCCGCCGATGTCGACGCAGGCCGCGCCCATCTCCATCTCGTCCTCCACCAGACAGGCGAGGCCGGAGGCGAAGGGGCTGACCACGATGGATTCAATGTTCAGGTGGCAGCGGGCGATGCAGGCGTGCAGCGTGCGGATGGCGCCGGCCGCGGCGGTGACGACATGCAGCTGGGCGCCAAGCGAATGGCCGCTCATCCCCTTGGGATCGCGGATGCCGCGGCTGCCGTCCAGGCTGAAGCCCAGGGGAATGGTGTGGATCAGCGCCTGATCGGGGCCGGCCTGCAGGGTGCGGGCATGCGCCATGGCGCGGCGGATGTCGCCCTCCGTCACCTCCTGGCCGGATACGGGGACCGTGGCGGTGAAGGCATGGGAGCGCGGCTGGCCCATCGACAGGTTGACCACCACGTCGTGCACCGTCTCGCCGGCCATCTGTTCGGCGGCATGCACGGCGGCACCGATCGAGGTTTCCGCCGCCTCCATGTCGATGATGGTCCCGGCGCGGATGCCCGTGGCGATCTGGTGGCCGACGCCGATCACGCGGAGGGAGCCGGGCTCCTCCATCCGCGCGATGACGCAGCACACCTTCGTCGAGCCGACGTCCAGTGCCGTGACGATTCCGCCACGGGCCGGCCGCTTCGGCTTCTTGGCGCCGTTGAATCCCATCCCGAACATGCCCCCCAAACTTCCCCTCTACCCCTGTCTGCCGGCGTCGGGCGTCCCCGAAAAGGCCCGCCGCCGGTCCGTCCTACGATTTCTTGCCGTTCTTCTTCTTCGACTCATCCTCCCAGCCAGGAAGCTGGGCGGTGGCGGAGGTCTGGATCGCGGCGCGGCCGGGCAGCCGCAGGTCGATGGCGACGATGTCGCGGTCCAGCACATGGCTGGCCGTATGCATCTGCTCCAGTTGCAGAAGGGCGCGGCGCATCTCCGCGGTGCCTTCGGGCAGCTTTACCGTCACGCCGTTGCTGAGCTGCAGGTTCCAGCGCCGGTCGCTGATCCAGCTGGCCGAGGACAGCATCGGGGCGATGGTGGGGGCGCTGTCCAGCGCCGACAGCAGGGTGTGGACCTGCTGCGGGGCGTTGGCGCCGATCACCTGGGGCAGCGTGTCGATGCGCTGGTTGCCGCGGCGGGCCAGTTCCGCCGCGTCGGCCAGCGGACGGCCGGCACGGTCGATGACGGTGAACTGCCGCTCATGCTGCCAGATCGCCATCGGCTGGCGTTCCGACAGGCGGATATAGAGGAAACCGGGCAGCCGGCGCTCGATGGAGGCCGACGACACCCAGGGAAGCTCTTCCAGCCGCTGCTTGGCCTCGGCGAGGTCGATGGACAGGATCGGCTCGCCCCGGCGCACGCCCAGCGCGTCGAGCACGGCGTCGCGTTCCGTCTCGCTGCGGCCGACCACCAGGATCTCCGACAGGCGGAAACCCAGGTCGCCGGTGGTCTGGATGACGCTTTCCCGCGCCGCCTCCAGCGTGTCGGCCAGGGTGCCGCGCTTCCAGGTGGAGCCGGCGGCGGCGGTCAGCCCCAGCACCGGCACCAGGATCAGCGCCGCCTTGACGGCCGAACGGGTCCAGCGCGGCCAAGCGCGGCGGCGCTTGCCTTTCTGCGCCGACGCGGCCATGGCGCGCGGCGGGGTCGGCATCTCGTCCCGGGCGCGCGCGCCGGCGGCTGCGGCGCGGAAGTCCGGGTCGGCCATCAGGCGAGCTGACATGCGGCATTCTCCACCAGCCAGCCGACCAGCGCGCCGTAGGAAATTCCCACATGCGCCGCCTGTTCGGGCACCAGCGACAGGGGCGTCATGCCCGGCTGGTTGTTGATCTCCAGGAAGTACAGCCCGTCGGTTCCCGGCCGGCTGTCATCCCAGCGGAAGTCGCTGCGCGAGACACCCCGGCAGCCCAGGGTGTGGTGCGCCAGCACCGCCAGCCGCTTCGCCTCCTCCGCCACGGCCTCTGGGATCGCGGCGGGGATGGTGTGGACGGCATGGCCGGCGCTGTATTTCGCGGTGTAGTCGTAGACCTGAGCCTGGAAGACGATCTCGGTCACCGCCAAAGCGCGGTCACCCATGACGCCCACGGTCAGCTCGCGACCGGGGATGAACTCCTCGACCAGCACGCGTTCGCCAAAGGTCCCCCCGAACGAACCGTCGTCGCCGACCGGGCTGTTCTGCCCCTCGCGGACCAGGGTTACGCCAACGGTCGAGCCTTCGTCCACAGGCTTGACGATATAGGGCGCCGGCATGGGGTGGGTACCGCCGGTGATCTCTCCACGGGAGAGCACCATTCCTTTGGGGGAGCGGATGCCGACGGTATCCAGCACCCGCTTGGTCATCGCCTTGTCCATGGCGATGGCCGCGGCCTGGACGCCGGAATGGGTGTAGGGCAGGCCGAGGAACTCCAGCACGCCCTGGATCGTCCCGTCCTCGCCGCCGCGGCCGTGCAGGGCGTTGAACACCACGTCGGGGCGCGGGTTGGTCAGGGCGTGCATCAGCCCGCCCAGGTCGCGCTGCACGTCGATGGCGGTGACGCGGTAGCCTTCCTCCTCCAGCGCCTTGGCGACGCCGGCGCCGCTGACCAGCGACACCTCGCGCTCGGCCGACCAGCCGCCCATCAGGACGGCGACATGCTTCTTATGGGCGTGGAGCAGGGCTTCGGTCATTGGACGGTGCTTCCTTCGGCGGCCGGGACGCCGATGCGCTTGATTTCCCACTCCAGCGTCACGCCGCTGGTCTCGAACACGCGGCGGCGGACCTCCTCGCCCAGCGCTTCAAGCTGGGCGGCGGTGGCCGTGCCGTTGTTGATCAGGAAGTTGCAGTGCTTTTCCGAGACCTGGGCGTCGCCGATGGACAGGCCGCGGCAGCCGGCCTTGTCGATCAGCTCCCACGCCTTGTGGCCTTCAGGATTCTTGAAGGTGGAGCCGCCGGTGCGCGAGCGGACGGGCTGGCTGTCGGCGCGCTTGTCGGAGATCTCGGCCATGCGCCGCGCGATCTCCAGCGGGTTGCCTGGTTCGCCGCGCAGCACGGCGCCGGTGAAGATGCAGTCCTCCGGCGCCGCGCTGTGGCGGTAGGTGAAGCCCATGCCGGCATGGCTGAACTCCAGCCGCCGGCCGTCGCGCGCCACGGCGGTGGCGCTGACCAGCACGTCGGCCAGTTCGCGGCCATAGGCGCCGCCGTTCATGCGCAGGGCGCCGCCGATGGTGCCGGGGATGCCCGACAGGAACTCCAACCCGGCGATGCCGGCGTCGCGGGCGACCATGGCGACGTTGAGGTCGAGCGCCGCCGCACCGGCGGTCAGCGTCATGCCGTCGGCAGCGATGTCTGTGAAGCCGCGGCCGAGCCGGATGGTGACGCCCGGCACGCCGCCGTCCCGTACCAGCAGGTTGGAGGCGACGCCGATCACCGTCACCGGCACCTCGGCGGGCAAGGCCGCCAGGAAGCCGGCGAGGTCGTCGGCATCGGCCGGGCGGAACATCACCTCGGCCGGACCGCCGACGCGGAACCACGTCACCGGTGCCAGCGGGGCGTCGGCGGTCAGCCGGCCGCGCACGGCGGGCATGCGTCCGATCAGGTGGCCGATGAGATGGCCGTCAGGGGCGCTCATGCGCGGCGCCGCCGTCATCGATTGGTGCCGTAGAGGGACGACAGCTCGCCCGGAAGGGCGTTCGCCCACTGGGTGATGTTGCCGGCGCCCAGGCAGACGACGAAGTCGCCGGGCTTGGCCATCTCGCGCACGACCTGCGCCAGTTCCTGCTGGTTGTGCAGGGCCACGACATGGCGGTGGCCGTGCATGCGCAGGCCCTCCACCAGGCTGTCGCGGCTGACGCCCTCGATCGGCGCCTCACCGGCGGCATAGACGTCGGCGACGATCACGGCGTCGGCGTCGTTGAAGCAGGTGCAGAACTCCTCGAACAGGGCGGCGAGGCGGGAATAGCGGTGGGGCTGGACCACGGCGATGGTGCGGCCGGTGCCGGCGGTGCGCGCGGCCTTCAGCACGGCGGCGATCTCCACCGGGTGGTGACCGTAATCGTCGATGACGGTGATGCCGTTGGCCTCGCCGGTCTTGGTGAAGCGGCGCTTCACGCCCTGGAACTTGGCCATGCTGTCGCGCATCACCACGTCGGGCAGGCCCATCTCGTTCCCCACCGCGAAGCAGGCCAGCGAGTTCTGGACGTTGTGCGGCCCGTACATCGGCAGGCGCACGCCGGCGATGGCGCGGCTCTCGCCGCTGTGGCGGTCGTAGATCAGCACGTCGTACTTGGCGCCGTCGGGACCCAGCTCCACGTTCACCGCGCGGATGTCGGCCTGCGGCGAGAAGCCGTAGGTGACGATGCGGCGGTCCGACACGCGGGGGATCATCGCCTGCACCTCGGGATGGTCGATGCAGAGCGCGGCGAAGCCGTAGAAGGGAATGTTCTGGACGAAGCTGTCGAAGGCGGCCCGCGCGTTGTCGAAGGTGCCGTAGAAGTCCAGATGCTCCGGATCCATGTTGGTGACGACCGCGATGCAGGCCGGCAGCTTCACGAAGGTGCCGTCGCTCTCGTCCGCCTCCACCACCATCCAATCGCCGGTGCCGAGCCGGGTGTTGGAGCCGTAGGCGTTGATGATGCCGCCGTTGATGACGGTCGGGTCGAGGTTGGCGTGCTCCAGCATGTGGCCGACCATCGAGGTGGTCGTGGTCTTGCCATGGGTGCCGCCGATGGCGATGGCCCATTTCAGGCGCATCAGCTCGCCCAGCATCTCGGCGCGGCGGACCACCGGCACCAAGGCTGCGCGGGCGGCGACCACTTCCGGGTTGTCGCGCTTGACGGCGGAGGAGACGACGACCACGGCGGCGCCGGCGATGTTCTCGCCGCGATGGCCGACGAACACCTTGATGCCCAGTTCGCGCAGGCGCTTGACGTTGGCGTTCTCGGCCAGGTCGGAGCCCTGGACGGTATAGCCCAGGTTCCGCAGAACCTCGGCGATGCCGCTCATGCCGATGCCGCCGATGCCGACGAAGTGGATGGTGCCGATCGAGAGGGGGAGGGCGCGCATGTCAGGCTTACTTTCCGCGGCGAAGCATCAGGCGAAGGGTGGCGTCGACCGCCCCGTCGGACAGGTCGTTGGGAAGGGGCTGCGATCCGTGGATCATCGACAGGCGATCCCGCAGAAAGCCGCCTTCGGCGAGGAAGCGCGGCACCAGCGGGCAGCCCGGACGGTTATACCAGCCGCCCTCGGTCCGCGTCATGTCCGCCGGCCAATCCTGGAGCGGGCGCGGCGTCGGTCGGGTCAGAGTCCTGGCTTTGATCATTCCGCGGCCCCCTTGGCGCTGGCGCCGGCGACGGCCCGCCGGGCGTTGTGGGATCGGTCGTGGTTGGTCTTTGTCGGGTCGGTCTGGTTGGAGCCGGCGTCGGCGGAGCGGTTTGCCCCGGTGCTGCCATCCAGCATCGCCAGAACGGCGTCGGCCAGGGAGCTTGCGGCGTCGGCGGTGCCCCAGCCATGGGCGGCCTGCGCCGATGCTGTGAGCGCCTGCGGGTCGGCCAGCAGGGCGGACAGCCGGTCGGCCAGGGCCTGGGCGGTGAAGGACGGCTGCGGGACCAGCCAGGCGCCGCCGGCCTCCGCCAGATGGCGGGCGTTGGCGGTCTGGTGGTCGTCGGTGGCGTGCGGGTAGGGCACCAGGATCGCCGGACGGCCGACGCAGGTCAGCTCGGCGATGGTGGAGGCCCCGGCGCGGGTGACGGCGAGATGGCAGGCGGCCAGCCGTTCCGGCACATCGCGGAAGAAGGTCTGCAACTCCAGCCGGGCAAGGCCCAGCGGCTCCAGCGCGGCACGGGCGGCTTCCAGATCTTCCGCGCGGCATTGCTGCGCCAGATGGATGCGGGCGCGCAGGTCCTCCGGCAGCAGGGCCAGCGCTGCAGGGATCACCTCCGAAAAGACGCGGGCGCCCTGGCTGCCGCCCATCACCAGCAAACGGACGGGACCACCGGGCTGCGGCGCCTCGTAGGGGGAGAGGCGGCGGGCGGCGACGGCGGGGCGGACCGGGTTGCCGGTGCGGACGATCTTGGCGCGTTGCGCCTCGCCCAGCTTTTCGATTCCGGGGAAGGCGACGGCGATGCGGCGGGCGCCTGCGATCAGCATCCGGTTGGCGCGGCCGAGAACGGCGTTCTGTTCGTGCAGAAGGGCCGGCAGCTTGGACTGGATGGCGGCATAGACGGTGGGGACGGACGGATAGCCGCCGAAGCCGACCACCGCCGCGGGAGCGAGCTGCCGCATCAGGGCGCGCGCCTCCAGCAGGCCCATCCCCATCTGCAGGGCGGCCTTCAGCTTGCCGACGATCCCGGCGCCGGGGGAGGCGGCGCGGATGCGGTGGACCGGCACCTCCGGCAGATTGTCGCCGAAGGCATGGCCGCGCTTGTCGGTGACCAGCGTCACGGCACGGCCGCGGGCCAGCAGCTCGCGCGCCAGCGCCTCCGCCGGGAACATATGCCCGCCGGTGCCGCCGGCGGCCAGAACGATCACCTTGTGCGCTGCGGGATCCAAATCCGTCGGCCTCCTCATTCCGCGGGGCCGAAGCGTTTGCGTGTCAAAGCCAGAACCATGCCCATGCCGAACCCGAGTGCCAGCAGCGAAGAGCCGCCGTAGGAAATGAACGGCAGGGTCATGCCCTTCGTCGGCATAAGATGCAAGGACGATCCCATGTTGATCGCCGCCTGAAGTCCGAACTGGATCAGAAGGCCGGCGGTCGCCAGCAGGACGAAGTAGTTGTTGTCGTTGAAGACCCGTGCGAATCCGCGCAGGACGACAAAGGCGAACAGCACCACCAACCCGAGGCAGAAGATCAGCCCCAGCTCCTCGCCGGCGACGGCGAAGATGAAATCGGCGTGGCTGTCGGGCAGATAGAACTTCACCGTGCCCTGGCCAGGTCCGGTGCCCATCAGCCCGCCGTTGGCGAAAGCCTCCAGCGACCGGTTGACCTGATAGTTGTCGCCGGCATTCGGGTCGAGGAAGCGGTCGATGCGGCTGGTGACGTGGGGCAGCGTGTAATAGGCGCCGATCAGCCCGACCACGCCGAGCCCCCCGAGCCCCATCACCAGCACCAGGTTCAGACCGGCCAGGAAGAATTGGGTGAACCACACGGCGGAGACGACGAAGGTCATGCCCAGGTCGGGCTGCAGGATCAGGCCGGCAACGGTGATGCCGTAGAGCACGATCGACACCAGCGCGCCGGGAAAACCGGGATTGGTGCGCGACAGCGAGAACAGCCATGCCGCCACCACCGCGAAGGCAGGCTTGACGAACTCCGACGGTTGGATCGACAGGCCGGGGATGTGGATCCAGCGCCGGGCGCCCTTGATCTCCATGCCCACCACCAGGGTGGCGAAGACCAGCAGCACCGAGAACAGGAACACGCCCAGCGCCACCCGCCGCACCCCGCGCGGGCTGAGCAGCGAGACGCCGACCATGATGATGACCGCTGGGATCAGCATCATCAGATGGCGTTCGACGAAATAGAAGGTGTCCTGGATGCCGATGCGCTCGGCGACCGGCGGGCTGGCCGCGGTGATCAGGACCGTGCCGAGGAACATCAGCAGGGCGATGGCGCCCAACTGCCAGCGGTCGACGGTCCACCACCAGCGGCCGAAGATCGATTGGTCGGTACGGTCGAAGGTGATCATGCAGCGCCCCCGCTCGTCGCATCGCGCGCGCCGAGTATGCCCGCGACATAGGCCGAGAAAGCCTCTCCGCGCTTTTCGAAGTTGGCGAACTGGTCCCAGGACGCACAGGCCGGCGACAACAGCACGCAGGCGCCCTCCAGCCGTTCCGCCAGAGCCAGACCGGCCGCCTTCGCGGTTGCGATATCCAGCGTTCCGCAGCGTGTATAAGCAACACCTTGTGCGTCAAGCCATGCGGCGAATTGTTCCTGCGCCTCACCGATCAGGAAAGCGTGGCGGACGCGGCCCATATAGCCCTCCAACCCGTTCAGCCCGGTGTCCTTGGCCTGTCCGCCGAGGATCCAGTAGATCGGGTCGAAGGTGGCCAGCGCTTTTTCCGTCGCGTCGGCGTTGGTCGCCTTGCTGTCGTTGACGAAGCGCACGCCGTCCGCCTCGCCGACCAGCTGCTGCCGGTGAGCGAGGCCGGGGAAGGTCGCCATCGCCGCGACGATGGCCGGCACCGGCAGGCCGGCGGCCTTGCAGGCGGCGAAGGCGGCGGCGGCGTTCTGCCAGTTGTGGGTGCCCAGCAGGGTGGGCAGGGTGGACAGCTCCACCACCCGTTCGGCCGCGCCGTCGGTGTCGTCGACCAGCCAGCCGTCGGCGGCATAGACGCCGCCCGCGACCGGCCCCAGGGCGGAGACCGGCCAGATGCGCTGGTCGCCGGCCGCAACGAGGTCGGCGTGGATCGTCCGGCAATGCTCGTCGTCCACGCCGATCACCGCGGTGCGCGGCCAGGTCTGGCGGTGGAAGATCAGCGCCTTGGCGGCGATGTAGCCCTCCATCCCGCCATGGCGGGCGAGATGGTCGGGCGTGATGTTCAGCAGGACGGCGATGTCGAAGGTGATGGAGTGGGTCAGCTCCAGCTGGTAGCTCGACATCTCCAGGACGCAGGTGCCGCCGGACCCGATCGGGTCGAAGCTCAGCACCGGCGTGCCCAGGTTGCCGCCCACGGCGGCCTTGCGCCCGGCGGCGGCCATGATGTGGCCGATCAGGGTGGTGGTGGTCGACTTGCCGTTGGTGCCGGTGATGCCGATGAAGGCGCAGTCGCGCTCCGCCCGGCCCAGCAGTTCGATGTCGCAGATCAGCTCGATCCCCATCGCCTTGGCACGCTCGGCGACCGGGTGCGGCTTGGGGAAGGTGTGGGGGATACCCGGCGACCAGACGATGGTGGTCAGGTCCGACAGGTCGGCGGTGGCGAGATCGACCACGGCGAAGCCCTCGGCCTCCGCCGCGGCGCGGGAGGCGGGGTTGTCGTCCCACACCCGCACCTCGGCGCCGCTGTCGCGCAGCGCGCGGGCGGTGGCGAGGCCGGACTTGCCCAGCCCCATCACCGCGACGGGCAGCTCCTGCATATAGAACAGGTCGATCATCGCCTTAGGCCCCCCTCAGCGCAGCTTCAGCGTGGACAGGCCGACCAGCGCCAGGATCGAGGCGATGATCCAGAAGCGGATCACCACCGTCGGTTCGGCCCAGCCCTTCTTCTCGAAATGATGGTGCAGCGGCGCCATGCGGAACACGCGCTTGCCGGTCAGCTTGAAGGACGCGACCTGCACGATCACCGACACCGTCTCCAGCACGAACAGGCCGCCGATGATGGCCAGCACGATCTCGTGCTTCGTCACCACGCTGACGGCGCCCAGCGCGCCGCCCAGCGACAGCGACCCGGTATCACCCATGAAGACCATAGCCGGCGGGGCGTTGTACCAGAGGAAGCCCAGCCCGGCGCCGACCAGGGCGCCGCAGAAGACGGCCAGTTCGCCGGAACCCGGCACATGGTGGATTTGCAGGTAGTTGGCGAAGATCGCATTGCCCGACAGGTAGGAGATCAGGCCGAAGCAGCCGGCCGCGATCATCGTCGGCACGATGGCGAGCCCGTCCAGACCGTCGGTCAGGTTCACCGAATTCGATGCGCCGACCATGATGAAGGCGCCGAACGGCACGAAGAACCAGGACAGCTGGATCAGGAAATCCTTGACGAAGGGCACCGCGACGCCGCCCGACAGCGGCGGGGCGGACACCCACATGATCAGCGCGGAGGCGACCAGCCCGATGGCGATCTCCCAGCCTAGGCGGAAGCGGCCGGACAGCCCCTTGGTGTTGCGCTTGGTCAACTTCAGGTAATCGTCGCCGAAGCCGATCAGGCCGTAGCCGATGGTCACCAGCAGGACGATCCAGACATAGGGGTTGGTCAGGTCGCCCCACAGCAGGGTGCTGACCGTCATGGCGATCAGGATCATCAGGCCGCCCATGGTGGGCGTGCCCTTCTTCTTGAAATGGCTTTCCGGGCCGTCTGCACGGATGGGCTGTCCTTCGCCCTGCTTGCGCTTCAGCCAGGCGATCAGGCGCGGAAAGAACACGAAGCTGATGACCAGCGACGTGATCACGGCGCCGCCGGTGCGGAAGGTCAGGTAGCGGAACAGGTTGAACGGCGTGAAGACGTCGGCCAGTCCGAAGAGGAGGTTGTAGAGCATTTGGGTCCGTCAGCCTCGCGGGCCTTGCTGGCCTTGCGCGGCCGCCTGCGGCTGGTTGGTGGTTCGGGAGGCGGCTTTGTCCTCGCTTTCGCGTCCGCTGTCGAGTGCCGCGAGCGCATCGACGACCAGACCTGTACGACTGCCCAATGACCCCTTGACCATGATAACGTCGCCGCCTTTTACGGCCGCGGTCACGATGGGCGCCAGGTCGACGCTGGTCTCGGTCCAGGCGCCGCGCATGGCTTCCGGCAGGCGGTCGAACAGCGCCTTCATGTGAGGGCCGCAGGCATAGACGGTGTCGACCTGCGCGGCGCGCAACGGCTCGGCGAGAGCGATGTGCAGCGTGTCGGCGCGGTCGCCCAACTCGCGCATGTCGCCCAGCACCGCGATGCGGCGTCCGCCGGCGCCGGGATCGATCTTGCCCAGAACCTCCAGCGTCGCCGCCATGGCGGCCGGACTGGCGTTGTAGCTCTCGTCGATCAGCGTGAAGGCGCCCTGGGGCAGCTTGATGCGCTTGCGGGTGCCGCGGCCCTTGACCGGCTGCAGGCTGGACAGGGAGCGGGCGGCAGCGGTGACGTCGGCGCCCAGCGCCTTGACCGCCAGCAGCACCGCGAGGCTGTTCATCACCCAGTGCCGGCCGGGCTGCGACAGGCAGTATTGCAGCCGCTCGCCGCGGATGACGGCGGTCACAGCGCTGCAGGTGGCGTGCAGCGAGCAGTCGATCAGGCGGGCGTCGGCCTCCTCATGGGCGCCGAAGCTCCAGATGTGGGTCAGGCCCTGGCGGCGCGCGGCGGCGGCCAGCCGGGCATACTGCCCGTTGTCGCGGTTCAGGACAGCGACGCCGCTGGCATCCAGCCCCTCGAAAATCTCGGCCTTGGCGTCGGCGATGGCCTCGACGCCGGAGAAGAACTCCAGATGCGCCGCTTCGACCGTGGTGATGATGGCGACATGCGGCTTGACCTGCCGCGACAGCGGGCCGATCTCGCCCGCATGGTTCATCCCCAGCTCGAACACGCCATAGGCGCTGGCTTCCGGCAGGCGGGCGAGCGACAGCGGCACGCCCCAATGGTTGTTCAGGCTGCCTTCGGTGGCGTAGGTCGCACCTTGCGCCGACAGGACATGGCGCAGCGTCTCCTTCGTGCCGGTCTTGCCGACGGAGCCGGTGACGCCGACGACCCGCGCGCCGCAGCGCGCGCGCGCGACGGCACCCATCGCCGCCATCGCCTCCAGCGTGTCGACCGGGGTGATCAGAAGCGGCGCATCTGCCGGCAGCCCGTCCGGCACATGCTCGACCAGCGCCGCCGCGGCCCCGGCGGCCAGCGCCGCGCCGACGAAGGCGTGCCCGTCGAAATTCGGTCCGCGGATGGCGACGAACAGGTCGCCCGGCGCCACCTTGCGGCTGTCGATGGTGACGCCGGTGGCGGTCCAGGCAGCCGGACCGGTCAGACGCCCGCCGGTGGCGGCCGCCGCGTCCCGGGCAGTCCAGAGGACCGTCTTATCGTCGCTCATGCTCCAACCTCCGCTACGGCTTTCCGGGCCTCGTCCGCGTCGTCGAACGGACGCACCTCGGTGCCGATCGTTTGTCCCTGCTCGTGGCCCTTGCCGGCGATGACCAGGACGTCGCCGGGCTGAAGCTGCCGCACCGCGGTGCGGATCGCCTCGGCCCGGTCGCCGATCTCCTCCAACCGGCCGGCCAGTTCCCCGGTGGCGCCGGCCAGCACCTGACCCCTCACGAAGGCGGGATCCTCGGTGCGCGGGTTGTCGTCGGTGACGATGGCGCGGTCGGCCAGTCTGGCCGCCAACGCCCCCATCACCGGCCGCTTGCTGCGGTCGCGGTCGCCGCCGCAGCCGAACACCGTCACCAGATGGTGCGCGGCATGCGGCTTCAGCGCCCGCAGCACCGTTTCCAGCGCGTCGGGCGTATGGGCGTAATCGACGTAGACCGTCGCCCCGTTGGGGTGGGTCGCGACATGCTGCAGCCGGCCCGGCACACCTTCCAGCGAGGGAAGGGTGGCGAGCGCCCGCTCGGTGTCGCCGCCGGAGCCGATAACGAGTCCCAGCGCGCAGAGCACGTTCCAGGCCTGGAAGCGACCCGCCAGCGGCAGGTCCACCGTCACGTCGCGGCCGAGCACGGACAGGGCAAGGCGCTGGCCATGGGCCAGCGGCTCGACCCCGGTCACCCGAAGCTCGGTTCCGGCCAGACCATAGGACAGGACCCGGTGACCACGGTGGTTACAAATGGTGGCAAAATGTTGAAATTCCGGAGAGTCGGCGTTCAGCACCGCGACGCCGCCCGGTGGCAGGACCCGGTCGAACAGCATCGCCTTGGCGTCGCGGTACGCCTCCATCGTGCCGTGATAGTCCAGATGGTCCAGCGTGAGGTTGGTGAAACCGGCCGCCTTGATCGCCACGCCGTCCAGCCGGAACTGCTCCAGGCCGTGGCTCGACGCCTCCATCGCCAGATGGCCGATGCCGGCCTCCGCCGCGGCGGCGAGGTCGCGGTGCAGCGACACCGGGTCGGGCGTGGTCATCCCGCCATAGCCCTGCAGTCCGGGGCCGAGCAACCCGAGCGTGCCCAGGCTGGCGGCGGGCAGGCCGAGCCGCGTCCAGATCTGGGCTGCGAACTGGACGGTGGAGGTCTTGCCGTTGGTGCCGGTCACCGCCACCACCGTCTCCGGCTGGCGCCCGCCATGGAAGGCGGCGGCCATGCGCGCGAAGGCGAGGCGGGGCTGGGGATCGGTCAGCAGGACGGCGGTGGAGCCGGGCGGAAGTTCGGTGCCCTCGGGCGCCAACACCGCGACGGCGCCCTTGGCAAGCGCGTCGGCGATGAAGGCGCGGCCATCGGCCTTCACGCCGGGCAGGGCGGCAAAGACGAAGCCGGGCCTGACCGCGCGGCTGTCGGCGGTCAGCCCGGCGATGTCGGGGTCACCGTGTGCCACATTATGTGCCCCACGGGCGGTGGCGTCAGCGGGGCTTGGTCTGAGTTGGGAAAGACGCAACGGTGCTTCCCTTCGACGGGGGTGGGGCGGAGACGGGAGGCAGGGACTGCTGCCAGTTGGTGGACCCGGCGGCGTTCAGGAAGGTGGAGTTCAGGATTTCGGGCGAACTCTCGTCCACCGTCGGCACGTTCAGCAGCGGGCCGATCTGCTTGATGATGCGGCCGGCCGCCGGAGCGGCGACCCAGCCGCCGGTGGCGTAGCCGTAGGTCTTTGCCGTCGCCTTGGGCTCGTCGACCAGCACATAGACGACATAGCGCGGGTCGTGCATGGGGAAGGCCCCCAGGAAAGACGACATGCGCGAGTTCTTCTGGTAATGCCGGCCCTTCTGCTTGTCGGCCGTGCCGGTCTTGCCACCGACGACATAGCCCTTCACATCGGCCGACTTGCCGGTTCCTTCGGTGACGACGAAGCGGAACATGCGCCGCATCATGTCGGAGGTCTGGCGCGACACGACCTGTTCGGTCGGGATTTCTGCCTCAGAATTGCGCTTCAGCAGCGTCGGCTTGTGGAAGAAGCCGCCGTTGATGACGGACGCGGCGGCGGCCACCGTGTGCATCGGGCTGACCGAAATGCCGTGGCCGAAGGAGATGGTGTAGCTGTTGACCTCGCGCCACGGGTTGGGCACCAGCGGCCAGCCGCTTTCCGGCAGTTCCAGCCCGGTGGGCTTGGTGAAGCCCATCTTGGTCATGAAGGCCTTCTGCGCCGCGATGCCCATCAACTGGACCATGCGCACGGAACCGAGGTTGGAGGAGTGCTGGAACACCTCCGCCACCGTCAGGGCGCGGTTCAGTCCATGATACTCGTTGATGGTGAAGCGACCGATCTTGATCGGATGCTTGGTGTCGAACATGTCCGTCACTCGGATCTTGCCGGAATCCAGCGCCAATGCCGAGTTGAAGATCTTGAAGGTCGAACCCATTTCGTACACGCCGAGCGTCGCCCGGTTGAACAGCGTGTCGGGGTTGAGGCCGGTCGGGTCCTGCGGGTCGAAATCGGGCAGCGAGACCATCGCCAGGACTTCGCCGCTGCGCACGTCGAAGACGATGCCGGCGGCGCCGATGGCGCTGAACTCCTGCACGGTTGCCGTCAGTTCCTTTTTCAGGACATGCTGCAACCGCAGATCGAGAGACAGCTGCAGCGGCGTGCCGGGATCCTCGGTCAGGCGCTTGTTGAAGCCCTGTTCCATGCCGGCGAGGCCGTTGTTGTCGATGCCGGTGAAACCGACCACGTGGGAGGCCAGCGGACCGGCCGGATAGAAGCGGCGCTCCTCGCGCTCGAAGGCGATGCCGGGAATGCCCAGCCGGTGGACGGCAGCCTGCTGCTTCGGTGTCAGGTTGCGCTTCAGCCAGACGAAGCGGCGATCGCCGCTCAGCTTGCCCACCAGATCCTTGTAGTCCATGTCCGGCAGGACGCTGACCAGCTTCTGCGCAGCCTCTTCCGGGCGCGAGACCAGCTTGGGATCGGCGAAGAGCGACTGGGTGACCAGCGAGGTCGCCAGCAGGTTGCCGTTGCGGTCGACGATGTCGGCCCGGTTGGTGGTGGTGGTGTCCACCTCCAGCGCGACATGCTGGCGCGGCTCGCCGCCGCCGGCGAACAGGGTCGCCATCGCCAGCTTGACGCTGATCGCGGTGAAGACCGTCGTGACCACGGCAGCCGTCACCAGCAGACGGTAACGGCTCTGTTCCAGCGCGACGGCCAGCGACGTCCGCGGCTTGGCGGGCGGCTGCTGGGGCGGCTGCTGGTAGGGCGAGGGCGCCGGGGGCGGGACATAGGTGCTGCCGGGGCTGCCGGGCACCCCGCCACCGGATCCACCGCCGGGCTGGCCGTAACCGGCCGGGCCGCCGTGGTCGTAACCGCTCATCGATTGGCCCCCAGACGCGCGACGAGCAGGCCCAGGCTGTCGGTCGGCTTGGGCTGGTAGGGCTGCTGGGCCGCCGCAGCCTTGGGCGCGGGAACCGGAGCCGCGGCCGGCGGCATCGGCCGGGTCGCCACCTCGGTCGTCCGGTTGGGCGCGGTCGGGGCGTTCGGAGCGAGCTTGCCAGGGGCGCGGTCGGTCGCCGCCCTCTCAGGGGTCTTCTCCACCGGCGCGCGGGCCGCACCCGGTATCAGGGCGGAGGGCTTGACGCGGGGAGCCGGATCGGCAAGGCCGCCGCCCGACGGCAGGGAGGCGGGCACGACGACCGCCGCGCGTTCCAGCGCCTTTTCCATCGGCAGCGGCTTCGCGGCCGCCGGCACGCTGGCCGGAACGATTCCGGCGGCGGTGTTGTTGGGAATGGCGGGGACGCGGGCGGAAGCGACCTGAGAGGTGCCGGCGCCGGGCGCGCGGACCATTGGCGGCAGCGGAGCGGCACCGGGCTGGCCGGGCAGGGCAGGGGCAGGCGGCGGAACGGCGTCGGCCGGGCGCATGGGAATCAGGTCCATCGCCACATACTGGCGCGGCTCCGTCGGATGCAGCGCCAGATAGGACTGGGCCATCTGCTCCAGCTTGGTCGGATCGTTCAGGTAGCTCCACTCGGCCTTCAGGACCTGGATGGACTCCTGCTCATGGATGATCTTGCGGTTCAGCCCGGCGAGCTTTTCCTCCAGATCCTGGACGTCGTAGCTGGTCTGGAACAGCACGCCACCGGCGGCCGCGATCAGGCCACCCCAGAACAGCCAGGTCTTGCCTTTCATGCTGCCTCCTTGCCGGGCGCCGGGAACGCGGGCGCCTCGGTACGTTCAGCCGCGCGCAGCCGGGCGGACCGGGCGCGGGGATTGTTGCGGGCTTCGGCCTCGCTCGGGTCCACGGGTTTCCGGGAGAGCAGGCGGAAGGATGGGTGATGCGCCGCGACCGCGGTCACGGGCGTATGGCGGGACGGGGAGGGCGGCGGCGACGACCGTTCCCGCAGGAACGCCTTGACCTCGCGGTCCTCCAGCGAATGGAAGGAGACGACGGCCAGACGCCCGCCGGGCGCCAGCAGCGACTCGGCGGCGGACAGGCCGCGCCGCAGTTCGCCCAACTCGTCGTTCACATGGATGCGCAGCGCCTGGAAGCTGCGGGTGGCGGGATCGATCCCGTCGCCCTTCCCCTTCGGCACCACGGAGCGGATGATTTCGGCCAGCCGCGCCGTGCGTTCGATCGGCGCCTCGCGGCGGGCGGCGACGATGGCGCGGGCGACGCGGCGCGCCATCCGCTCCTCGCCCAGGTGATAGATGATGTCGGCCAGTTCCGCCTCGTCGGCGGTATTGACCACGTCGGCGGCGGTCGGACCGTCCCGTCCCATCCGCATGTCGAGCGGGCCGTCGAAGCGGAAGGAGAACCCACGCTCCGGCTCGTCGATCTGGGGGGAGGAGACGCCGACGTCGAGCGCCACGCCGTCCACGGTCGCGACGCCATGGTCGGCCAGCAGCCTGTCCATGTCGCCGAAGCGGCCCTCGATCACCTCCAGCCGGCCCGGGAATTCCTGGGCCAGCGCACGGCCGCGCTCGATCGCGGCGGGATCGCGGTCGATGCCGATCACGCGGCAGGACGCCGACCGCAGCAGGGCGCGGCTGTAGCCGCCGGCGCCGAAGGTGCCGTCGACATAGACGCCGCCGTCGCGCGGGGCGAGTGCCGCGATCACCTCGTCCAGCAGGACGGGAATGTGAATGGGGGTATCGGTCATCAGGCGCCCTCCCCGCTCCGGCTGGCGGCGCCGCGGGAGGCCTTGGCGACGATCTGGCTGAGGGAGATGTCCTTGCGCACGACCTGCTCGCGCAGCGCCGCCTCGTGGGCCTTCAAAGCGTCGGGTTCCCAGATCTGGAAGGTCTTGCGGCGGCCGATGAAGGCGGCCTCCTCGGTGATGCCGGCGAACTCCGCCAGCTCCTTGGGCAGGACGATGCGGCCTTCGGCGTCGGAGGAGACGGGGATCAGCTTTCCGAAGATGAAGGTCTCGATCATGTCGCGCTCGTCGGCATCGAGGTCAGGGGATTCGAGGCTTTCGGAGAGGACGTCGAGATAGTCCTGGTCGGCGCCTTCCAGCGCCTGGTGGTTCAGCGAGGGCCAGAGATAGACGGTGCTGGGAGCCGACGTCTTGGCAAGCGACTGCCGGAACTGTGCCGGGATGGACACACGCCCTTTCCTGTCAACTTTGTTGACGTATGTGGACAGGAAAACGGCCATAGGCCCGGCGATCCCCCCTGCTATCCCCCGTGCGCGGTCGGGTGCTCCGCGCTAGCCCCGCTTGGCCCATTCAGCCCCCGCCCCCGGTGTTAACCAGAATGGGTAAGAGCCCCCCTTAAATGGGCATTCTTGGGATAGCATGGGACGGCATGGGCGTCAACGGCCCCCCGAGTATTCAGACGGGGGTGTCAAGACTTTCGGGTCAGGCTGTGGCATCTGCGCAAGTTGGTGTACGAATTTCCGGAATCCTCGCAGTATTCCGCTGGACTCCGCCAATGTGGATAAAGTTATCCACACAGGTTCTCCGAATGTTCCAAAATTTTAACAAAATGTGACCGATCCATGGTTTGTTACACCGTCGAATCGACCCCCTCCGACGGCATAGGACCTTGGGTGGGAAAGCCCGGTCCGGCATGGGACGGCATGGGAAATCGCCCCACAGTTATCCACCGGCTGTGGATTAGTCTGGGGAAAATGTGGATGGGGCCGTGCACATCCTGGGGATGGCCGCGGGAAAGCCCGGCAAACTGCGGGATGCGGGGAAGGAGGGATGGCCCGCGCCCTGTGGATGACGCCGGAGAGCGCCCATGCCGTCCCATGCCGAACCATCCGATTGGGCGGCGCGGGGGCAAAAGGGTGCCACCATGGGGCGGCATGGGATCATGCGCCCAACCGGGGACTCCGGATTTGGATGAACTGGGCAATGGGTAGGGGAAAAGCGCCAGATGGCCTGTAAGCCGGGTTCTGTATCCCGCCCCGAAGGGCAGGCGATGGCCATTCGTCTGGGACGCCGGTTGCCCGGACGCCTCGCGCGACCAACCCGAGCGGCGGCGCGGAAACGCGCTTGACCCACGCCCGTCCCGTTGCGGGGACGGTGGTCGGGCCGCTCCTATTCGGTCTTGCTCCCGGTGGGGTTTACCGTGCCGTCCCCGTTGCCGGGTCCGCGGTGCGCTCTTACCGCACCCTTTCACCCTTACCTGGGTCGAAACCCAGGCGGTTTGCTTTCTGTGGCACTGTCCCTAGGGTCGCCCCCGCCGGCCGTTAACCGGCACCGTGTTTCCGTGGAGCCCGGACTTTCCTCCCCCGGTCGAAACCGAAGGCGGCCATCCGGCCATCTGGCGCGACCGTTCATATAGAGAAGCGGCGGTGGGGGCAAATCCCAAATCACACCGGGATTCAATCTCTCGGACGGACCGCGCGTGCCATCACCGCCCCGTCAGCCGCAGCAACGCGCGCAGGCGCCGCACCGTCTCGGCATCGGGGGTGTCGGTCAGGCAGTTGGGATGGAAATGGCGCTGGAAGGCCAGCAGCGCCCGAGGTTCGGCCGGATCGTACCCATAGCGTCCCAGCAGCCCGGCGACTTCGGCGTCGGTGAAGGGACCCTCTTCGGCCTGGGATGGCGTGGGCCAGAGGCCGATGCCCTGGGCTGCGAGGCCCGGCCAGTCGAACAACTCGCCCGGATCCTCCTTGCGGGCGGGCGCCACGTCGCTGTGGCCCAGCACGTCGGCAGGGGCGATCCCGTGGCGCTGGATGATTCCGCGGCAAAGTTCCGCCACCGCCGCCATCTGCACCGGCGGGAAGGGGCGGTAGCCGAACTCGTGGCCGGGGTTGACGATCTCGACGCCGATGGAGCGGCTGTTCACGTCCTCCGCCCCGCGCCAGCTCGACCGGCCGGCATGCCAGGCGCGCCGGTCTTCCGGCACATGGGCGTAGACGGTGCCGTCCTCGTCCACCGTGTAGTGGGCACTGACCTGGGCCGCCGGGTCGCAGAGGCGGTCAAGCGCATGGGCGGCGGTCGGCATGCCGGTGTAGTGCAGGATCAACAGCTCCACCCGCGCACCATCGGCCCGAGGGCCATGGTTGGGGGAGGGGCGGTCGATCCGGCGGATGGCGTTCATGTCGGATTCGTGACCGTCTCGTTGACCGCCTTCGCTCCGCGCCGGACGATCACCGCCACTCCGCCGATAGTCAGCAGCCCGCCGACGGCGAGGTTGATCGTCAGCGGATCGCCCATCAGCAGCGCGCCCGATGCGACGCCGAAGATCGGCACCGTCAGCAGGTAGGGCATGGTCTGGTTGACGGAATAGCGGCCGAGCAGCGGATACCACAGCCCATAGGCGATGATGGTGACGGCGACCGCCATGTAGACGATCGATGCCCAGCCCACCCAGGTGGAGTTGGCGAGCGCCTCCATCTGGCCATGCTCCAGCAGCAGCGACAGGACCAGCAGCTGCGGCATGGCGAACAGCGCCATCCAGCCGTTGACGGCGAAGCCGTTCACCGCGCCGATCAGCTTCATCTGCACGCTCGCCACCGCAAAGGCGAAGCTCGCCGCCAGGATCAGCAGCAGCGAATAGAGCGAATTGCCCAGCCGCGGCTCGCCCGCGATCACCGCCACCCCGGCGAAGGCGGCGGCCATGCCGATGCCGCGGCGCCAGCCCAGCTTGTCCTTGAACACCACAGCCGCCAGCAGGGAGGAGAAGGGCACCTGGGCCTGCGCCGCCAGCGAGGCGGTGGCGGCGTCGATCCCCTGCAGCCCGGTGAACATCATCGGGAAATGGATGCTGCCGAGCGTCACCGACAGCAGCGCGATCTTCCACAGCTTGTCACGCGGCACGCGGAAGAAGGGGATGATCAGCACCGCCACCAGGGCGAAGCGCAGGAACATGACGAACAGCGGCGGGAATTCCGCCAGCGCCCATTTCGCCACGACGAAGTTCAGTCCCCACAGCGCCATCACCACCAGCGCCTGGAGCGTGTGGGCGAAACTCATGCCCGGCCGCCTTCCAGCTCCTCGCGCATTGCCTCCAGCTCCAGCCAGCGTTCCTCCGCCGCGGCGAGATTGGCCTGCTTGGCGTGCAGCTGCTCGCTGGTCTTCTGGAATTTGGCGGGGTCGCGGGTGAACAGGTCGGGGTCGGCCAGCGCCTTCTCCAGCTTGGCGATCTCGGTGCCCAGCCCGTCCATGCGGGCCGGCAACTCGTCCAGTTCGCGCTGGTCCTTGTAGCTCAGCTTGCCGCGCGGCTTGGCCGCGGCCGCCGGCGCCGTGGCGGGTTTCGGCTTGGCCGCCGCGGCGGCGGGAGCCGCCTTGGCAGGGCGCTGCACCAGATAGTCGGAATAGCCGCCGGCATATTCGGTGGCGGTGCCGTCACCCTCCAGCGCGATTGTGGCGGTCACCAGCCGGTCGAGGAAGTCGCGGTCGTGGCTGACCAGCAGCAGCGTGCCCTGATAGTCGCCCAGCACGTCCTCCAGCAGGTCCAGCGTGTCCATGTCGAGGTCGTTGGTCGGCTCGTCGAGGATCATCATGTTGCTGGGCTTGGCGAACAGGCGGGCCAGCAGCAGCCGGTTGCGCTCGCCGCCCGACAGCGCCTTCACCGGGCTGTCCAGCTGCCGGGTGTCGAACAGGAAGTCCTTGATGTAGCCGGCGACATGGCGCGACACCCCGTTGACCATCACCGCGTCGCCGCCGAATGGGCACAGCACCTTGCGGATGGTGTCCTCCGGATCCAGCCCCTCGCGCCGCTGGTCGAAGTAAGCGGTGTCGAGGTTTGTGCCCAGCTTCACCGTGCCCTCGTCGGGGTCGAGCTGGCCGGTCAGCATCTTCAGCAGGGTGGACTTGCCGGCACCGTTCGGCCCGATCAGACCCACTCGGTCGCCGCGCAGGATGCGGGTGGAGAAGTTCTTCACGATGGTCTTGCGGCCATCGGGCGTGTCGAAGCCCTTGGAGATGCCGGTCGCCTCGATCACCAGCCGGCCGCCGCGCTCCGCCTCGGCGATGGCGAGCTTGGCCTGCTGGCCGCCCTTGATCTGCTCCGCGCGTCCGGCGCGCAGGTCCAGCAGGTTGCGCACGCGCCCCATGTTGCGGGTGCGCCGGGCGGAGATGCCCTCGCGCAGCCACTTCATCTCGCTTTCGATCTTGCGGTCCAGCTTGTGGGCCGCTGCCTCCTCCGCCTCGAACACCTCCGCCTGCCAGGTCTCGAACTCGGCGAAGCCGCGGTCGGTGGCGCGCACCGTGCCGCGGTCGAGCCACAGCGTGCGCTTGGCGAGCCGGTTCAGGAAGGCGCGGTCGTGGCTGATCAGCAGCAGCCCGCCGCGGAAGGACAGCAGTTCCTCCTCCAGCCACTCGATGGTGGGGAGGTCGAGGTGGTTGGTCGGCTCGTCCAGCAGCATGACATCGGGGTTGCCGACCAGCGTGCGGGCCAGCGCCGTGCGGCGCGACTCGCCGCCCGACAGGGTGCGGGGGTCGAGGCTGCCGTCCACCTGCAGCCGGTCCAGCACGGCGTCGACCCGGTGCGCCTCGTCCTGCTCGTCGGCGGGCAGGCCCTGCACGACATAGTCGTGGACGGTGGCGCAGCCGGTGAAGTCCGGTTCCTGCGGCAGGTAGGCGAGTCGGGCGCCCGGCTGGACGAAGACGGTGCCGCCGTCGGGTTGGATCATCCCGGCCAGCACCTTCATCAACGTCGACTTGCCCGACCCGTTGCGGCCGACCAGACAGGCGCGGTCGCCGCGGGCGATGGACAGGTCGATGCCGTCGAACAGCGGACGGCCGCCGAAGGTGACGGAGACGCCCTGGAGCGCCGTGATGGGTGCGGGAGGAGCCATGGACCGTTCGTGCGCCGGAAAATCAAGGGAAGGGGATGGGTTATAGCGCGCCGTCCCCCTCCACCGCGACCCGGAAAAACGGTTGGGCGGGTTGCGTCCCGCGGAGCCGGGCTCCCGTCACCCGATCTCCGTCACCCGGCCGCCGGAACCGGCCCCGTCGGCGTCGCCACCTGCTGCTCCTGCATCTTGAAGCCGAAATAGGTGCCGTTGCTGATGCCGGTCAGGGCCAACAGGTTGGCAGACAGCTCCGGCATGCCCAGCGTGCGGGTGACCTCGTAGAGGAAGGTGATGCCCAGCACCATGGTCCAGGCCAGCAGTTGCAGGCGGTGGATGTTGTAGCCGGAGGCATCGCTCAGCAGGTCGGCCAGCCATCCCTGCGTCGGCGGATAGACCTCGTTCAGGCTCGCGGCCATCGTCGTCTGGTCGGGCGGGTTGGCCGCGGCAGCGGCGATGTAGGCGGCGGCATGCTGCTGGCGCCGGATCTCGTCGTCGCCCGGCCGGCGGTCCTGGAAGGCCGCGAGCACGGAGGTGCCGCCGACGATCCCCATCAGCGCCATGGTGCCGGTGGTGACGGTGTCCATCGATCCGGTGATGGTCAGGATGGCGACGTAGGAGGCGGTGACGATCCCGCTCCACCACAGAAGCTGGAAGCGGGCGAGGCTGTAGGGCGCCCGGTAACCGGCCGGCATCGGCACGCCGGAAATGGGGGTGATCGAATCCATGCGGCCGAAATGGCGGAAGAAGGCGAACAGAAACCCAGCCGCCACAAGCGCGAACCACAGGCCGGCCAGCCCGAGGTCGCGGTCGCTCGCCCCCTGGATGGCGACCAGCTTCGGTGCGGTGCTCATGCCGCCGGTGGCAGGACCGAAGGCGATCGGCAGGGTCTTGGTGCCGGAAAGGCTGAAGAAGCCGCTGAAGGCGGTTTGCCATGCCGCCCGCCGCTGCGCCGCATCGTCACCGTTGCCGGCGATGGAGGTGGAAGCGGTGCCCACCATTTCCCCCTTGGCGGAGCAGCCAAAGCTGGCGCGGGCGCCCGGAATGGTCTGGCCGTTGGCGACCAGGACCAGCCCTTGCGCGTTGAGCGCCGCGGCTTGCGTCGGACAGTCGGTGCCGGACGGCGGCGCTCCCAGAGTCAGCGTCAGCGGCTGGCCCAGCACCACCGGGCTGTCGATGGAGGCGGTCTGCGCCTGGGCGGCGCAGAGCGTACCTGCCGCCAGCGCCGTTCCCAGAGCCGCAGCGAAGATCGTCCGGATGATCGTGCGTTGCATGTCGTGTCGTTCCCAAATCCTGCGGGCAACCGGTCGCCCGCCCCATCGGGGACGATACGTCAGAAAAAGGGATAAAGCCCATGACAAAGCAATTTAAAATCCAGTCACATCGTGACGAATCTCGACATGCTAGAGCAGCACGGCACTTCCTTCCCGCTCGCGGCGGATGCGGTCATAGGCGGCGTTGACAAGCGCGAGCTTCTGCGTCGCCAGATCCACGAACTCCTGCGGCATGCCCTGGGCGATCAGCCGGTCGGGGTGGTGTTCGCGCACAAGCGCACGGTGGGCGGCCTTGACCGCGTCGTCGCCGGCGGTTCGCGCCACGCCCAGCACAGCGTAGGGGTCCGAGTCGGTCGGGCCGCCGGCCATATGGTGCCCGGCGACGATGCGGCGGAATTCGGCCTCGTCGAAGCCGAAGATCACGGCGATGGCGTGCAGATACTCCACCTCCGTCTCGTGCAACTCGTCGTCGGCCTCGGCGATCATCAGCAGGCTGTCGAGCAGTTCCTCCAGCACCGCGTGCCTGTCCTCGAACAGGTTGGCGATCTGGCGGGCATACTCTTCGAAGCCATGGGTGTCGCGGCGGGCAAGGTCGAAGACTCGGCCGACATTCGCCAACTCGTCGGCCGGAACGCGGAACAGCCGCTTGAAGGTATCGACCTCCACCCGCTTCACCACGCCGTCGGCACGCGCCATCTTCGCCGCGAGGGCGATAACGCCGATGGTGAAGGCGACGGTCTGCTTGGCCTCCTCGGCCTCCGCATCGGTCATGGCCCTGCGCTGGTCGCCGGGGCCGCAGGGCGACCACAGGTCCACCGCCTGCCCGGCAAGCCCGCCCAGAAGGCTGCCCAACGGCCCGCCGCTGAACAGGCTGGCCGCGCTGCCAAGGATCCTGCCCCAAATGCTCATGCTCCGCCTTCCGCGTTCCGCTCGTCCGTCATCCTGTCGGCCGGCAGCATAGCCGCCGTACGGTTATCGGCCAACTGTGGCGCGGCTGCAACAGGCCAGCATTGTTCGCATTGCGAATTTCTAATAAGCGCTTGCGAATTCCGCCCGGGACGCCATGTTGCACTGCAATAAAGGGCGCCGCAGAGAGCGCCGGTTTCGATAACAACGGCGACCGCCAAGCGCTTGTCACGAGCGTGCGACGCCGGGTTCTGGGGAAAAACGTTCTGCGCGAATGCGTTTTCGAATTTCGAGAACCGTGAGCAGAGCCATGCCTGTCATCCGCAAGATCATGCCGACCGAACTGCCCCAGTACCGGGCGCATCTCCTCCGTCTGGACCGTGCCGACCGCTATGCCCGCTTCACCGGCACGCTGTCGGACGAGGCGGTGGAGCGGCATTGCGCTGCCATCGACTGGGGCCGGACGGTTCTGCTGGGCGCGTTCGAAAACGGTGTGCTGCGCGGCGTGGTGGAGCTGTGCGGCGACCGCATCCTCTGGCCCGATCAGGCCGAATTCGGCATCAGCGTCGAATCGGAGCTTCAGGGCAAGGGCGTCGGCAGCACGCTGGTCCGTCGCATCCTGACGGTCGCCCGCAACCGCGGCATCCGCCATGTCCACATGATGTGTCTGGCCGGGAATGTCCGGATGCGTGCACTGGCCCGCCGTTTCGGCGGCCGGCTGGCGCTGGACGGCGGCGAAGTCGCGGCCCTGTTCGAACTGCCGCCGCCCAACCAGTTTTCGCTTGCCCTGGAAGCGCTGGAAGACGGCAGCGGCGCCTTCAACAGCATCCTGTCCGGCAACGCCATCCTGGCCCGCCTGCCCGGCGTCCGGCCGGAGCGGCTCGCCGCTTGACAAGATAGCGGCTCGCCGCCTGACCAGAGGGCCGCATCATCGGTGATCCTGTGTTCTTTCCGCCGCGGCCGTCTGTCTTGATGGCTGCCCTGATGGGCGTGGGGCACGCTGGCGGTTGAAATTCGCTGCCGGATCGCGAAACTCCGGCCCACGCGCGGTGCGGTTGCCGCGCAGGGATTCGGCGGGTGCGACGACGATGGCTGAGAATCAAGGCGCGGCGATGGACGGGACGGCGGAGGTCAAGCCCGCCCGATGGCAGTTCTGGATCGATCGCGGCGGCACCTTCACCGACATCGTCGGCCGCCGGCCGGACGGGTCGGTCGTCACCCACAAGCTGCTGTCGGAGAATCCGGAGCGCTATGCCGACGCCGCCGTCCAGGGCATCCGCGAGCTTCTGGGCCTGAAGCCCGGCCAGCCGATCCCGCCAGATACGGTGGAGGTGGTGAAGATGGGCACCACCGTCGCCACCAACGCCCTGCTGGAACGCAAGGGCGAGCCGACCGTCCTGCTGATCACCGAAGGGCTGGGCGACCAGCTGCGCATCGGCCATCAGGCCCGGCCGAAGATCTTCGCCCGCCACATCCATCTGCCCGACCAGCTCTATTCCCATGTGGTGGAGGTGCCGGAACGGGTGATGGCCGACGGCCGGGTGCTGAAGCCGGTCGACCTGCATGCCGTCCGCCGCGGGCTGGAGGAGGCCTACCGCAAGGGCTTCCGCGCCGCCGCCATCGCGCTGATGCATGGCTACCGCTATCCGGAGCATGAACGGCAGGTCGCCTCGCTGGCCCGCGCGGTCGGCTTCACCCAGGTGTCGGTCAGCCATCTGGTCAGCCCGCTGATGAAGCTGGTCGGACGCGGCGACACCACGGTGGCCGACGCCTATCTCTCGCCCGTGCTGCGCCGCTATGTCGACCGGGTCGCCAACGACCTCAGCGTCGACGGCACGCCGGTGCCGCTGATGTTCATGCAGTCCAACGGCGGCCTGACCGACGCCCGCCGCTTCCAGGGCAAGGACGCCATCCTGTCCGGCCCGGCCGGCGGCGTGGTGGGCGCGGTGCGCACCGCCGGCATGGCCGGCTTCGACCGGGTCATCGGCTTCGACATGGGCGGCACCTCCACCGACGTGTCGCACTATGCCGGCGAGTATGAGCGCGCCTTCGACGCGGTGGTGGCCGGCGTGCGGGTGCGGGCGCCGATGATGCACATCCACACCGTGGCGGCCGGCGGCGGTTCGCTCTGCGTCTTCGACGGCACCCGTTTCCGCGTCGGGCCGGACAGCGCCGGCGCCAATCCCGGCCCGGCCTGCTACCGCCGCGGCGGACCGCTGACCGTCACCGACTGCAACGTGATGGTCGGCAAGATCCAGCCGCGCTTCTTCCCCCATGTCTTCGGGCCCAACGGCGACCAGCCGCTGGATGCCGAGGTGGTGAAGGCCCGCTTCACCGAATTGGCCGCCACAGTCAATGAGAAGCTCGGCACGACGATGACCCCGCAGGAGGTCGCCGAGGGATTCCTGCGCATCGCCGTGGACAACATGGCCAACGCCATCAAGAAGATATCGGTGGAGCGCGGCTATGACGTCACCGGCTACACCCTGAACGGCTTCGGCGGGGCGGCGGGCCAGCATGTGTGCGCCGTCGCCGACGCGCTGGGCATGACGCGGGTCTTCCTGCACCCGCAGGCCGGCGTGCTGTCCGCCTACGGGATCGGTTTGGCGGACACCGTCGCCATCCGCGAGCGTGCGGTCGAAGGCCCGTTGAGCGACCCCGTGGTCGACCGGCTGACCATGCTGTTCACCGACCTGGAGACCGAGGGGCGGGCGGAACTGGCGCGCCAGGGCGTTGCCGCCGACCGGCAGGCGATCAACCGCCGCGTCCACCTGAAGGCCGCCGGGTCCGACACCACGCTGACGGTGGCCTTCGGCTCCAAGGTCGCGATGACCAAGGCCTTCGAGGAGGCGCACCGCCGCCGCTACGGCTTCCTCACCCCCGGCACCGAACTGGAGGTCGAATCGGTGACGCTGGAGGCGGTCGGCCTGACCGACGTGCTGGAGGATCCGGAGCTTCCCGCCACCACCGCCGTGCTGCCGCGCCGGCTCGCCACCGTCGCCACCCATATCGGCGGCCAGCGCCGCGAGGCTCCGCTCTACGACCGCCGCCAGCTTCAGCCCGGCAACCGGGTGGTCGGCCCGGCGATCCTGGCCGAAGCGGTCTCCACCACCGTGGTCGAGCCTGGCTGGATGGCGGAGGTCACCCGCAAGAACCATCTGGTGCTGACCCGGCTGGAACCGGCGACCCAGCGTCAGGCCGCCGGCATCAAGGGCGGGGCGAAGGTCGATCCGGTGATGCTGGAGGTCTTCAACAACCTGTTCATGTCCATCGCCGAACGGATGGGCGTGACGCTGGAGAAGACCGCCCGGTCGGTGAACATCAAGGAGCGGCTGGACTTCTCCTGCGCCCTGTTCGACCGCGACGGCGGGCTGATCGCCAACGCCCCGCACATGCCGGTCCATCTGGGATCGATGGGCGAGAGCGTGCGCGCGGTCATCGAGCGGCGCGGCGGGACCTTCACCGCGGGCGAGAGCTTCGCGCTGAACGACCCCTATCATGGGGGCACGCATCTGCCGGACATCACCGTCGTTTCCCCGGTGTTCGACGAGGCCGGCAAGGAGCTGCTGTTCTTCGTCGCTTCGCGCGGCCATCACGCCGACGTCGGCGGCATCACCCCCGGCTCCATGCCGCCCGACAGCAAGACCATCGCCGACGAAGGCGTGCTGATGGACTGCGTGCCGCTGGTGGAGAACGGCCAGTTCCTTGAAGAGGCCATGCTGGAACTCCTGCGCTCCGGCCCGCATCCGGCGCGCAACCCGGCGCAGAACATCGGCGACCTCAAGGCGCAGGTCGCCGCCAACGAGCAGGGCACCCGCGAACTGCACCGGGTCGTCCGCCTGCACGGCCTGTCCACCGTCATCGCCTATATGCGCCATGTCCAGGACAATGCCGAGGAGCAGGTCCGCCGCGCCATCGGCGTGCTGAGCGACGGCGATTTCGCGGTGACGCTGGACAATGGGGCGGTGATCAAGCTGCGGGTGTCGATCGACCATGCCGCACGCTCGGCGATCGTCGATTTCTCAGGCACCAGCACGCAGCTCACCAACAACTTCAACGCTCCCTCGGCGGTCTGCCGGGCGGCGGTACTCTATGTCTTCCGCTGTCTGGTGGATGACGAGATCCCGATGAACGAGGGCTGCCTGCGCCCCATCGAGATCGTCATCCCGCCGGGGTCCATGCTGTCGCCCAACCCGCCCGCCGCGGTGGTCGCCGGCAATGTGGAGACCAGCCAGTGCATCGTCGATGCGCTGTTCGGCGCGTTGGGGGTGATGGCGTCGGCCCAGGGCACGATGAACAACACCACCTTCGGCAACGAGTGGCACCAGTATTACGAGACGGTCTGCGGCGGCTCCGGCGCCGGCAACGGCTTCAACGGCACCGACGCGGTGCAGACCCACATGACCAACTCCCGCCTGACCGATCCGGAGGTGCTGGAATGGCGCTTCCCGGTGCTGGTGGAGGGCTTCCGCATCCGCCGCGGCTCCAGTGGGGCAGGGCGCTGGCGTGGCGGAGACGGCGTGATCCGCCGCCTGCGCTTCCTGGAGCCGATGACCGCAGCCATCCTCGCCAACCATCGCAAGATCGCCCCCTTCGGGCTGAAGGGTGGGGCGGACGGCGCGCTCGGCCGCACCTGGGTCCAGCGCACCGACGGCAGCGTGCAGGAGCTGGCCTCCCAGGACAGCACGGCGATGCGGCCGGGCGACGCCCTGGTGGTGGAGACGCCGGGCGGCGGCGGGTTCGGGGCGGTGGGGTGAGGGGGTGGGGGCAGCGGCGATTACCCCCCACCTAGCCTCCCCCGCTGGGCGGGGGAGGGACTGCCGCCGCCTTCCCAATCAAGCACTTGTCCCCTCCCCCGCCCAGCGGGGGAGGGTTAGGGTGGGGGTATCCATTGCAGTTCCCCTCACTCCGCCCGATGCGGCGCCACGATGCCGAAGCGGTGCATCTGCCGATGGACGGTCGACCGGTCGACCCCCAGCGCCCGCGCCGTCGCCGACACGTTCCAGTGGTGCCGCCGCAGCGTCTCGCGCAGCCGGGCGGCGGGATCCTCCTCAGCCACCACCGTCCTTACCGCCTCAGCCGGCCAGGCCTGGAACAGGCCGCTGTGCTGCACCGGCTCCGGAATGTCGGCGAGGTCGATCAGCCCGCCGTCGCTGACCGCGCAGGCATAGTCCAGCGCATTCACCAACTCCCGCACATTGCCCGGCCAGCCATGGCCGCGCAGAGCCGCCAGCGCCGCCGGGGCCAGGCGGTAGCCGACGCCGTCACGCTCCGCCCGTTCGGCCAGCAGCCGTTCGATCAGCCAATCCAGGTCGCCGCGCTGGCGCAGCGGCGGCACGGTGAACACCGCGCCGTTGAGACGAAAGTACAAGTCGTCGCGGAACTTGCCGGCCTTGACCAGTTCCACCAGATCGCGATGGGTGGCGCCGATGACGCGGACATCCACCGACACCGCCTTGGTTCGGCCGATCGGCGTCACCTCCCGCTCCGCCAGCACGCGCAGCAGGCGTGTCTGCGACGACAGCGGCATGTCGCCGATCTCGTCCAGGAACAGGGTGCCGCCGTCGGCCTCCAGGATCAGCCCCTTCTTGCCGCGCGCCGTCGCCCCGGTGAAGGAGCCGGGCTCGTAGCCGAACAGTTCGCTCTCGATCAGGTTTTCCGGCAATGCGGCGCAATTGACGGCGACGAAGGGCTTGTTGCGGCGGACGCTGGACTTGTGCAGCGCCTTGGCCAGATGTTCCTTGCCGGTGCCGGTCTCGCCATGGATCAGCAGGCTCATGCGCGTGTTGACCAGCTTGGCCGCCCGTGTCAGCACCGCCTTCAGCGCCGGGTCGCCGCCGGACACCACGCGCAGCGGCTCCGGCAGCGGATCGTTCCCCTGGTCGTGGGGATGGTTGCGGGGCAGGGACACCGCCGGCGGCGGCATCGCCTGTGCGAACAGCGGCAGGCCGGTGCGGCGCAGGCGCAGCGTGCGCTGTTCGGTCGGAAGCGCGCGGACGAAGCGGACCAGATCGTCCACCTCGCAGTCGAACAGTTCGGCGAAGGTGCGGCCGAGCGGCGACATCCCGTCTTCCGCCAGCAGGTCGTGGGCCTTGTGGTTGAAGCCGACCACCCGGCCGCCGCCGTCCAGCGCCAGGACGAAATCCGGATCGACCTCCGCGAATTCCTGCGACGCGGACAGCTTCACCACCCAATCGCGGCGGAAGTTGTTGTAGAGGTTGGCGGTTTCGATCTTGTGGACATAGGCCTTCACCATCTGCAGCGCCAGATACTGGCTGATCTTCGGTTCCGGCGAATGCAAGGCGGAGATGTCGAGGACCGCTGCCAGCTCTCCCCCGCTGTCGAAGACGGGGGCGGCGGTGCAGGTCAGCGGGATGTGGGTGGAGTCGAAATGGTCGGTCTGGTGCACGGTCAGCGCCTGGGCCGTGGCGATGCAGGTGCCGACGGCGCAGGTGCCGGCATGCCCCTCGTTCCAGTCGGACCCCAGATACAGCCCGGCCCGGCGCAGATGGTTGTCGAAGGTCGGGTCGCCGATGAAATCCACCGTGACGCCGTTGCTGTCGGTCAACAGCAGCACATACCCCATGCCGGCGACCTGCCGGTACAGCGCCTCCAGCCCGAAGCGGGCCATGCGCAGGAATTCGTCCATCGCGTCGCGGTGCTCGCGCAGCCGTTCCTGCGGCAGGATATGGGCCTCGCGCCCGATGGTGGGGTCCAGCTTGTGGTCGGCGACGCAGCGGCGCCAGGAGCTTTCGATGATCGCATCGCGGGCTGACGGCACACCGGCGGAGACACGGACGAGTTCATCGATGTGGGCCGCGCGCGCGCTGTCCATGGTCGTGCCTCCCGCAATATCGTCCGCTTGTCCCGCGAACAGATTTGAATGAAACATTACCAATCGGGCGACCCGGTAGGCAACATGTGCAAAAGCATCAGACCCACCCACCGGCCGATCGCGGACAGACCCTCCGCCATACCTGCGTATGACCCCCGCTTTTCGTTATCGTTCTGCGACATGACGTTAAGGACATTTGCACAAGTCGGGCCTCATGCTCCATAAACGGGAAGGGATCGCCGGGAGCTTTCGATTTGCGGATTCTGATCGTCGACGATTCACCGCGCCACCTGACCATGATGGTGTATGAGCTGACGAAGCTGGGCTACGCGACCAGCGTGGTCGAGACCGGGGCCGCCGCCATCGAAGCGGTGGCGAACGAGCGCTTCGACGTGGTGATGGCCGACATCCGGCTTGCCGACATGACGGGGATCGAGCTGTGCTGGCACCTGCGCACCGCCCAGGGGCTGCGCCACCTCTATCTGATCCTGATGATCCCCGGCAGCATGACCGACCAGTTCCACGAACTGGTGGAGGCCGGCGCCGACGAGTTCCTGCGCAAGCCGCTGGATTGGAAGTGGACGGCGGCGCGCCTGCTGGCCGCCTCGCGCGTGGTGGCGATGCAGCGCGACCTGGAGCGGCTGGCGACCACCGACGCCCTGACCGGCGCCCTGAACCGCCGCCGCTTCCTGGAGCGGGGGGATGAGGAGTTCGGCCGCTCGCGCCGGTATGAGCGTCCGCTGTCGGTGGTGATGCTGGACATCGACCATTTCAAGCGGGTCAACGACACCCACGGCCATGCCACCGGCGACGAGGCGATCCGCAGCACGGTGCGCGCCTGCAAGGAGAGTTTGCGCACCAGCGACATCATCGGCCGTCTGGGCGGCGAGGAATTCGCCGTGGTGATGCCCGAAACCCCGCCGGTCAACGCTTACGCGGTCGCCCAGCGCCTGCGCCAGGCCGTCGCCGCCATGCCGGTCCGTTTGGAGACCGGCGGCGAGATGACCGTGACGGTCAGCCTGGGGTTGAGCTGGCTGAACGCGACCGACACCGGCATCGAACCCCTGCTGGCCCGCGCCGACGCCGCCCTCTACCGCGCCAAGCACGCCGGCCGCAACCGGGTCGAGGTGGAGCCGCGGATCGCGCTGCCGAAGTCTATGATGGGGTAGGGGAGACCGGCATACCGCATTGGTCGCGCTGCAATCGACGCCGCGTCAACCCGATGATGCGCAAAGAAAAACCCCCTGACTTCCGGCTGGAAATCAGGGGGTTTCCTATGATGGTAGCAGCGGAGGGATTTGAACCCCCGACCAAGGGATTATGATTCCCCTGCTCTACCACTGAGCTACGCTGCCATCGTGTTCGCCGTTGTTGGCGTTTCCGCCGCCGTTGGCTACCATCGTGTCCCGTCGTTGCCGCCGGGAGCCGCTATATAGGATAGGGCGACTTGGCCTGTCAACGCGGAATTTTCGGGGGGTGCGATTTTTTTCGGCCGGACGACGGAAAGGCACATAACCCCCTGATTCAGGCCACCGTTTCACCTGCCTCCACGGCATCGGCCACACTCCCGGCCGTGCCGGAAATCCAGCCGCCGCCCAGCACGCGGTCCCCCTGGTAGACGACACAGGCCTGGCCGGGGGCGATGCCGTGCTGGGGCTCCTGCAACTCCACCCGCGCGCTGCCGTCCGGCCCGGCGCGCCAGATGGCGGGAGCGGCGGGCTGGGCGGAGCGCAGCTTCACCGACACCTCGATCCCCGCGCCGTCGGCCAGATCGGGACCCAGCCAGTTCACGTCGCGCACCATCACCAGCGAGCGGGCGAGGTCGCGGCGCGGGCCGACGACGACGCGGCGGCGGGCGGGCTCCAGGCGGACGACGTAGAGCGCCTCCTCCTCCTGGCCGCGGATGCCGCCGATGCCCAGCCCCTTGCGCTGGCCGACCGTGTAGTGGACGACGCCCTTGTGGCGGCCCAGCACCCGGCCGTCGACATGGACGATGTCGCCGGGCTCGACCGAGCCGGGGCGGAGCTTCGCCACCACCTCGGCATAATTGCCGTTGGGGACGAAGCAGATGTCCTGGCTGTCGGGCTTGGCTGCCACCTCCAGCCCATGGCGCTCGGCCAGCGCGCGGGTTTCCGGCTTGGTCAGGCCGCCGAGCGGGAAGCGCAGGAACTCCAGCTGTTCGCGCGTGGTGGCGAACAGAAAATAGCTCTGGTCCTTGGCGGGGTCGACGGCGCGGTGCAACTCGGCGCCCTGCGGGCCGGCGATGCGGCGGACGTAATGGCCGGTGGCCAGCGCATCGGCGCCGAGGTCACGCGCGGTGTTCAGCAGGTCGCGGAACTTGACGCGCTGGTTGCAGCGCACGCAGGGGATCGGCGTCTCGCCGCGCAGATAGCTGTCGGCGAAATCGTCCATCACGTCCTGGCTGAAGCGGCCCTCGTAATCCAGGACGTAATGCGGGATGCCGATGCGGTCGGCGACCTGACGGGCGTCGTAGATATCCTGGCCGGCGCAGCAGGCGCCCGGCTTCTGCAACGCCAGACCGTGGTCGTAAAGCTGCAGCGTGATGCCGACGACGTCATAGCCCTCCTCCCGCAGCACGGCGGCGGTGACGGAGGAGTCCACCCCGCCGGACATCGCGACGACGACGCGGGTGTCCTGGGGGCGCTTTGAAAGACCGAGGGAGTTCATGGCGCCCTATATGGTACGGGCAGGCGCCCGGGAAAGTAGGAAATCGGAACAGGGGAAGGTGAGGGGGAAAGGGGCCGCCGGGTATCGCGTCGCCTGACGCTGGTCCGGCGGCCGGAACAGGTTCCCCCGCGCCGTTACTTCATCGCGTTGTTGCTGCCGCCCGGCAGGCGGACGACTAGGCCGTCCAACTCTTCGGTCATGATGATCTGGCAGCCCAGGCGCGAGGTCTTGGTCAGGCCGAAGGCGAGGTCCAGCATGTCCTCCTCGTCCTCCTGCGCGTCCGGCAGCACGTCGAACCATTCCGGCTCGATCACGACATGGCAGGTGGAGCAGGCCAGCGAGCCCTCGCAGGCGCCTTCCAGGTCCAGGCTGTTCTTGTGCGCGATTTCCAGCACGGACAGGCCGAGCGGGGCGTCCACCTCGCGGCGGCTGCCATCGGGCTCGATGAAGGTCATCTTGGGCATGGGGTCCTCGTTCTTCTAAGGTTGCCTAGCGATTGAAAGGGCGGATTTTGGTAACGGGTTGGCCGGATCAGGGCCGCGGCGGCGTCCGGGCGGCGCGGCGGTCACGGACGTCGGCGGCCAGTGCCTCCAGCCGTTCCAGCCGGGCCAGGATGCGCGCTGCACCGTCCGTGGCCGGCGGGCTGTCCGGGCCGGATGCCGTCTGCGCCTTGCGGAAGGCGGGGGTGAGATACTTGATGCAGGCCTCGATCCGCTGGCCGAGGTCCAGGCCGATGCGGTCCAACTCCAGCGCGTCGTCGGCCCGCGTCAGCCGGGCGGCGAGGTCGGCGATCTCCTCGTCTCCGTTCCCGGCCCCATCGTCCGTGGCCGGGGCGCCGCCCAGCAGCGACAGCAGCGCGTGGGCGCGGCGGATGGGATCGCGCAGAGCCTCAAAGGCCCCGCGCAGGGCATCGACCTGGGCCTTGGCGTTGGCCTGCTGGCGCGGGCCGCGGGCGGCAAAGCGCTCCGGGTCCATGGCGCGGGTGAAGCCGGCATGCTGTTTCGACAGCTGCTCCAGATCGATGTCGAAGCGCCGTTCCAGCCCCAGCCGGGTGAAGGGGTCGAGCGGCCGCGGCGGCTGCGCGGCGCCGCAGGCGTGACAGAACAGGGCGCGCGGCGCCACCGAGCGGCCGCAGGTGCCGCAGGGCTCCAGATCGCCGGCGATTGCGCCGGAAATTCCGCCGCTGTTGTTGCCGGGCGGGCCGGATTTGGAACGGGTCATGCGCGCTGTCCGTCAAAACGCCGAAAGGCTCGGCCGATAGGTTGGTTTACCCGACATCATGCCTCCGCCGCCATCCGGCCCGACATCATAGGGGGCCTCCGCGGCGTCATACCCAGAAGCCGCATCCGGCGCAATGCGCGAATGCAGGCTTTCCCGATGGGAGACAGATGGTCGCGCAGCGATGCCGGCGGTCGGGGGAACGTCAGCGGGGGAACCTCAGCCATCCGCAGGCGCGCTTCGCCGCGCCATCGCGGTCCAGGCCGTCAGGAAGCGGTCCACCGCCTCGTCGTCGCTGGTCCAGCCCAGGCTGACACGGATGGCGCTGGCGGCGGAGCGGTCGCCCTCGCCCATCGCCGCCAGCACATGGGACGGCTTCACCTTGCCGCTGGAACAGGCCGAACCGGCGCTGACCGCCACCCCGGCGAGGTCGAGCGTCATCACCTGGGTCTCTCCGGGCAGGCCGGGCAGCATCAGGCAGCTGGTGTTGGCGACGCGCGCCGCGCCGGCTCCCATCACGCGGGCGCGCCGCATAACGGCCAGCGCCTCGCGCTCCAGCCGGTCGCGCAGGGCCGCGAGGTCGGCGGCCTCCGCCAGCCCGTCCAGCGCCAGACGCGCCGCGGCGCCGAAGCCGACGATCCCCAGCAGGTTCTCGGTCCCGGCGCGCTTGCGCCGTTCCTGCCCGCCGCCGCGGATCAGCGCATCGGGTTCCAGCCCCTCGCCCAGGATCAGGGCGCCGACGCCGGTCGGGCCGCCCAGCTTGTGGGCCGACAGCGTCATCAGGTCGGCGCCGAGGGCGGACAGCAACAGAGGCAGCCGTCCTGCCGCCTGCACCGCATCGCAATGGACCAGTGCGCCATGGGCGTGCGCGATCCTGGAAGCGTCCGCCACCGGCTGGACCACCCCGGTCTCGTTGTTGACGAGCATCAGCGAGACCAGCGCCGGCTCGTCCCCACGGGCCAGACGGCGTGCCAGATCCTCCAGGTCGGCGACGCCGTCGCGGGTCACGCCGAAGCGCTCGGCGTCGGGCCGGGCGGCCAGCACCGACTCATGCTCGATAGCCGAGGTCACCACCCGGTGGCCGGCGAAGCCGCGCAGCGCGAAGTTGTTGGCCTCCGTCCCGCTGCCGGTGAACAGCACCTGCGCCGGCTTGACTCCGGCGAGCGCGGCCACGGCGGTGCGCGCCTCCTCCACCGCGCGCCGGGCGCTGCGGCCGAAGGCATGCACGGAGGACGGGTTGCCGACCAGATCCATCGCCTGACCCATCGCCGCCTTCACCTCCGGCTTGAGCGGGGCGGTGGCGTTGTGGTCGAGATAGACTCCGGTCCGCCGGAACGGGCTGACGGGTAGAATGGTCACTTTTCAGGCGTACTCACGTCCGGACAGGGTCGTCTTCACTCGGCGGCGGCGATCGCGGCGCTGTCGGCGGCCGGGGCCGGGCGCAGCAGGTTCAGGCCGCTGGTGCCGATGATCCGCCGTTCCACCACGTCGGCCACGGTGACCGAGCTGAGATACATGTGGATCTGGTTGCCCAACTCCTCCCACAGGTCGTGGGTCAGGCAGCGCGAGCGGTTGGTGCGGCAACCCTGCGGCGTGCCGTTGGCGCAGCGGGTGGTGCGGATCGGCTCGTCCACCGCCAGGATGATGTCGGACACCCGGGTCGCGTCGGCCGGATGGGCGAGCAGATAGCCGCCGCCGGGACCGCGCACGCTCTTGACCAGCCCGCCCTTGCGCAACTTGGCGAACAGCTGCTCCAGGTAGGAGAGCGAGATCTCCTGCCGTTCCGCGATGTCCGCCAGCGCGACCGGGCTGCCTTGGCTGGTGGCGGCCAGATCGACCATCGCCATCACGGCATAGCGTCCCTTGGTGCTGAGTCTCATCGCGGATCTCCTTGGGCTTCGTGCATCCCGACATGGTGGGACGCCACCGCTTCCAGCGGTGTGGGTGTTGAACGGGGAAGTACGGTTGCGGCCGATGGCGGGTTCACCGCCTCCAACTCGCCGACGCGGGCCTGCAGCGCCGTCACCTGATCGAGCAGGCCGGACAGCGCGCGGGCCACCGGATCGGGGATCTCGCCGCAGGGGGTACCGTAGGGCATGAATTTGCGCGTTTCCGCCCGGTCGCGCGGGACGACGGGCTTGGCCGGGATGCCGACGACCGCGGTGTCGGCCGGCACGTCGGCCACCACGACGGCATTGGCGCCGATGCGCGCGCCGCGCCCGATGGTGATGGCGCCCAGGATCTTGGCGCCGGCGCCGACGATCACGCCGTCGCCCAGTGTCGGATGGCGCTTGCCGGGATTGAGCGAGGTGCCGCCCAGCGTCACCCCATGATAGAGCATGACGTCATCGCCGATCTCCGCAGTTTCGCCGATCACGACGCCCATGCCGTGGTCGATGAAGAAGCGGCGGCCGATGGTGGCGCCGGGATGGATCTCGATGCCCGTCAGCGAGCGGGCGATCTGCGAGACGAGGCGGGCGGTCAGGTGCCAGCCGGCGTCGCGGGCACGCCGGGCAAGGCGGTGGAGCACGATCGCATGAAACCCGGGGTAGCAGATCGCCACCTCCAGCCGGGACCGCGCCGCCGGGTCGCGCGCCATGATCCCGTCGATCTCTTCGCGAAGATGCTTGAACACGCCATCACCCGCCGTGGTATAGTCCGCCGCTCTCATCGGCCGCCCGCGCCCGGCTTCGGCCTGTCGGAACCTTGCGGTTCAGGACCTTCCGGTCCGGAACCTTGCGGATCCGGCCGGCATGGACCCGGTCTTTCGGCCGGTCCCGCTAGCGCTGGGCCGATCGGGCGGGTCAGGCGGGTTGCCCCGGAGGACGTTACGACGCATATATGATGACCAAGCAAAACGGTCAAGAATTGTGTGCGAAAAACCCCACTCCAATGCGGGAAAATCCGTGACGGGCTCGTAAAGGCCCCGTGCGTCGGGGCGGCAGGCCGGATGATCTCCGGTTGGTCGCTGCGGCGGTCCCAATAACCCTTTGTCCGCGTCAGGAACGTCGTTCCCATGCCTGAAGTGCTCTTCAACGGTCCCGCAGGTCGCCTGGAAGGCCGTTACACCCACGGCAAGCAGCCGAACGCCCCGGTCGCGCTGCTGTTGCACCCGCACCCGCAGCACAATGGGACGATGAACAACAAGGTGGTCTTCACCCTGTTCCAGTCCTTCACCAAGCGCGGCTATTCGGCGCTCCGCTTCAACTTCCGTGGCGTCGGGCGCAGCCAGGGCACCTACGACAAGGGGGAGGGGGAACTGGCCGACGCCGCGGCGGCGCTGGACTGGCTGCAGACCTACAACCCGAACGCTCCGCTCTGCTGGATCGGCGGTGTGTCGTTCGGTGCCTGGATCGGCATGCAGTTGCTGATGCGCCGTCCGGAGATCGACGGCTTCGTCTCGGTGTCGCCGCCGGCCAACCTGTTCGACTTCTCCTTCCTGGCGCCGTGCCCGTCCTCCGGCCTGATCATCCACGGCGACAAGGACGAGGTGGTGCCCCAGGCCGCGGTGACCAAGCTGGTGACCAAGCTGTCGCACCAGAAGGACATCCGCATCGACCACCGCGTCGTCCCCGGCGCCAGCCATTTCTTCGTCAACCGCACCGACGATCTGGCGACGCAGGTCGACGATTACCTGGACAAGGCGCTGGGCAATCCCATCGCGGCGGTGGCGGAGTAAGTTAACCCCCCACCCTGACCCTCCCCCGCTCTCAGCGGACCTTCGGTCCGCCTGTCGCGTCAGCACAAAGCTCTGCTTTGTGCGAGAGCTGGGCGGGGGAGGGAACTGTCGCCGCTTCGCGTTTCAGTTCACGTCGACAAGCATTCTACCCCCTCCACCGCTGACAAGCGGGGGAGGGATGGGGAGGGGGCAGTAAGCTTGGCCCCCCACACCTCACTGCTCGCAGCCCAGAACCCACACGTCGTAGATCGGGTTCTCCATCGCCGACAGGGCGGGGCTGGAGGCGAACATCCAGCCGCTGAAGACCTGTTCCGCCTGCTCGCCGGGCTTGATCTCCGTCACCTCAAGAAATGCGGCGGATTCCGGTGTTTCGATCGGCGGGTTCTCGCGGCAGGCGCGCAGGGTGATGCGCAGGCTGCTCATCGCCTTCGTCTCCCCCACCTTCATGGTGAAGGTGGAGGTGCGGGCGGTCACCTTGTCCAGCCATTGCAGCTTTGCCGCCGGCCGCTCCATCATCTGGCTCGGAACCGGGGCGGCCTGGATGGCCAGCGGGACCAGCACCGCCGCGGCACCCATCAGCCGGGCGGCTGGCCGGAAACATCTTGAGAGTCGCGTCACGTCGGATCGCTTCCGTTATTGCGGACGGCGCCCTTGCGGCCGGAACCTGCCTGTCGGCGTGGATTCTGCCGGGGCGCTCCGCCTTCTAGCCCGGAAGCGGGGGCAGCGTCCAGTGGCGGGGACGCCGGGATGGGTTGTTCGTGGCGGATGGTTCAGTTCAGCGCGTGACGCTGCTACGCGACGCAGGGGCGCTGTAGGTGGAGCCGGAACCGCTCTGCGCTTCGTTCCGGTCTTCGATCTTCTGGGTCGCCGCCCCGGCTCCGGCACCGGCCGCGGCACCGACGACCGCACCCACCGGGCCACCGACCACGGCGCCCGCGGCGGCACCGCCAAGTCCGCCGCTGGCGGATTTCTCTTCCATGTTGGCGCCGCAGGCGGCAGTCGCCAGGGCCAGACCGAACACGGCCAAGTGGGAGAGACGCATCGCACTTCCTCCTGCTTCATGATCCGGCAGCGCCTATCCGATGGCCGCCATCCGGATATGGGAGGAACGCTTGAGCGTGGCCGCTGGTTCCGGCCACGTCCCTGCTTCGTATCGGAGCCCGGTGTCAGAGCTTCGGCGGCTGGGCCGGCGCCTGTGCCGGCGCCTGGGAGGACTGGCCGCTGGCCTGGTCGCCCGGCTTGCTCATGCTCTGCAGCGAGAAGATGACCTGACCTAGCAACTGCTCCAGGCCCGGCGTGCTTTGCGTGAATTCGATCTTGCCGTTCGGCTTGATGGTGTCGGGATCGCCGCCCGGTTCCAGGGACAGGAACTTGCCGCCCAGCAGGCTTTCCGACGCGATGACCGCCGCGGTGTCCTTCGGCAGCTTCACCGAATTGTCGACCGACAGGTGGACCACCGCCTGATAGCTGGTGGGGTCGAGGGACAGCCCGGTGACCGTGCCGACCTTCACCCCGCTGATGCGGACGTCGGCGCCGCCCTGCAGGCCGGTGATGCTGGTGAAATTGGCGGTGATGTCATAGCCCTGCACCTTGCGCAGATCGGCGCTTTTGTAGGCGAAGGCAAGGAACACGGCGGCCACGGCGAGCACGACGCCGCCCAACACGGTTTCGATCACATTCCGGCGCATAGAGCTATCCTGCTGCGAGTTCCAGAAACGAAACCCGGCCCGAAAGGGGCCGGGCTTTCCGCTCTGACGTGAGGGTCAGTCCTTGGCAGGGATCAGCTCGGAGTCCAGGGCTCGTAGTCGCCGGTGGCCGGCACGCGCTTGCCGCCGGCCAGCACATGGCCGGGGGGACGATAGGCCTGGACCGAGCCCGACATGTTGGGCAGGTGTTCCTTCTGCCAGGGCTTGTGGAAGGCGCTCGACCCTTCGGGCAGCGGCTCCTTGGTGGTGTGGTGCAGCCAGCCGTGCCATTCCGGCGGGATCTTGGACGCGTCGGGCTCACCGGCATACAGGACCCAGCGGCGCTCGCGCGTGCCGGCCTTGGTGTCCTTGCTGCGGTAATAGACGTTGCCGAAGCGGTCGCTGCCGACCTTGGCGCCCCGACGCCACGTGACGTAACGGATGTGGATGTTCGCCAGTTTGGTGAACAGGGAGATCGGCTCGCTCATCGTCGCTCACGAATTCCGGAGTCTGGCCCCGCGGACACGGGGCTGGTCGAATGCGGGCCGCACTATGACACCGCAACGGACGCGCGTCCACCGTTGGTGAGGCCCAAGCTGCTCCGCAGGGTGGAAAGAGGTGCCTATTGCAGGCGGGTCGCGGCGATCTTGGCGGTGTCGACCGGGGTGGCGGTGCAGCCGCCCAGCGTCGGCCCGACCGGAAGCTCCCCGAAGGCGCCAAGCGCGCCCTCCGCCTTCAGCCGGCCGACGAATCCGGGCTCCGTCCCGCGGGCGACCCAGGCGAATCCAAGCCAGGTGGAGCGCACCGGTTCGCCCCCCGCCCGCACCATCGCCGCCATGGCTTCGGCATCGCTGGTGCCTGGGGAGAAGACCGCCAGCATCATGCCGTCGGTCGCATCCGGCAGGGCGGCGCGTTGCAACGACAGCCCCATCAGCGCCGCCCACACCAGCAGGACGCCGCCGAACAGCGCCGCGGCAAGGCCGTGGCCGATGGGGTGTCCGGAAGGGGCGGGGGCGGGGCGGTCGCTCATGGTGCCTACCTTACGCCTTCGCCTCGGCCGCCGCCAGCGACGGGGCGGGCTTCTCGGCGATCGGCCAGTGGACGATGGTCGCGAACATGGCCAGCGCCACGCCCAGCCACCAGACGACGTCGTAGGACCCCGTGCGCTCGTACAGAAGGCCGCCCAGCCAGACGCCCAGGAAGCCGCCGACCTGATGGCTGAAGAAGGCGAAACCGTACAGCGTGCCCATGTAGCGGGTGCCGAACATCAGCGCGACGAGGCCGGAGGTCGGCGGCACGGTGGACAGCCACAGCAGGCCCATCACCGCGGCGTAGACGATCACCGTCACCGACGAGATCGGCAGCAGGATGAAGATCGCCGTGGCGATGCCACGCGAGAAATAGTTGGCGCACAGCAGGTAGCGCTTGCTGACCTTGCCCGCCAGCACGCCGGACGCATAGGAGCCGATGACGTTGAACAGGCCGATCAGTGCCAGCGCCCAGGCGGCAAGCGACGCGCTGATCCCGGCCTCGGTCAGGTAGGGCGGCAGATGGGTGGTGATGAAGGCCAGCTGGAAGCCGCAGACGAAGAAGCCGGCGACCAGCAGCACGTAGCTGCGGTGCTGGAAGGCCTGCCGCACCGCGGCGATGTAGCCGATGTTGGCGCCGGTCACCGCCGGGGTACCGCTCGCCGTCATGCCCTTCGGTCCGGGGAAGACGCCGGCCAGCAGCGGCACCGCGATCATCGAGGCCGCCAGCAGAAGCAGGGCGGTCTGCCAGCCGAAGCCGGCGATGAAGGCCTGCCCCATCGGCGCGAACAGGAACTGGCCCATCGACCCGGCCGCGGTGGCGATGCCAACCGACCAGCTGCGCTGTTCCGGCGGCAGCAGGCGGGTGAAACCGGCGATGATGATGCCGAAGGAAGCGCCCGACAGCCCCAGCCCGATCAGCACGCCGGCCGTGAGGTACAGTTCGACGCTGGTCGTCGCGTAGGGCATCAGCGCCAGCCCGGCGGCGTAGAGAATCCCGCCGCCGGCCAGCACCGGAGCGGGGCCGTAACGATCCGTCAGCGCACCGGCGAAGGGGCCGCCGGCCCCCCACAGGATGTTCTGGATCGCCATCGCCAGCGCGAAGACATCGCGGCCCCAGCCGCGGGTTTCCGAAAGCGGCCCGATGAACAGGCCCATGCTGGACCGCGGTCCGAAGGCCAGCATCGAGATCAGGCAGCCGCAGACGACGACAAGTGCTGGCGTCCTCCAGGAGGGCGCCGGTGCGGGGGTGGCGGTGGTCAAGGCGTCCTCCCGGAAGGGGCCGGCGTCGCGCGCCGGTGTTGCGGAACCGCGTGCCGCGGGGTTGCGCATCGTGGTGCTGTGTTGTCACCGACGATAGGCGGGCATCAACAGTTCGGCAAATTCATAATCGGCAACCGGGTCATTCCGCGGCGGAATGCAGAAGCGCGAACTGTTCCATCGCCTGAGGCGCGGGCCGTCCGGCCGCCATCTCGCGCCGCAGCGCGTCCTCCAGCCGGTCGAACACCGGGGCGATGCGTCCGGTCGTCCGCGATTGGATCAGCCAGATGGTCACCGCCATCCGGAAATCGGGCAGATCGACCGGCCGGACCATGGCGGCACCGGGAATCGGCGCGATGAGGCCCATCGGGGCCAGCCCGAACCCGACCCCGCGCGCCACCAGCGACACCAGCAGGCTCTGGTCGTATGCCTCCACCGTCACGTTCGGCTGCAGCCCGAGCGGCGCCAGCGCCTGATGAAGCGCCTCACGGTACCGGCAGCCGTTGGGCTGCAGCACCCAGCCACGCTCGTTCATCGATGCCAGATCGGCGCCGACCGACTGGTCGGGGGAGGCGACGATGCTGACCGCCTCGGTTCCGATCCGGCGGGCCGGCAGATCGTCGGGCGGCGTCTGCTCCTCGCACATCAGGATCAGTCCGCCGTCGAGCGTACCGGCGCGGACCTGCTCGATCAGCGGGTTGCTCCAGTCGGAATGCAGCCGCAGCGTCAGGCCGGGAAAGCCGGCGCGCAGGTCGTCCAACGGCCGCCCGGCGGCGAGCGCGGTCAGCACATGCGCCACCCCGAGTCGCAGCAGCCCGCGCGGCTCCACGGATCCGGCGAAGGCGTCGGCGAAGTCGCTGGCCGCCGCCAGGATGCGCCGTGCATGGGCAAGTGCCAGTTCCCCGTCGCGGGTCAGCGCCAGCGGCTTGGTCTGCCGGTCGAACAGCACGACGCCCAATTCCGCCTCCAGCCGCTGGATCAGCCGCGACACCGCCGACTGCGTCAGCCCCAGCCGGTTGCCGGCCTCCTGCACCGACTGCGCATCGGCCACGGCGATGAAGGTGCGGATTTCGTTGAGCTTCATGGGGAGGCCTTGAGGTCCGGGGGGCCGGCAGAGCGCGGCGATGCATCTTCGCGTCTGGTGTGCCAGTGTCGGATCGCGTTACCGTCGGGTCAAGCCATCGATGAGGAGCCGATCATGTCCACTGTTCCGCCCGACCGTTCCAGCCGCGAATATCCCGACCGTCCCTGGGTGGGGGTGGGGGTGGTCGTCTGGCGCGGGGACCGGGTCCTGCTGATCCGGCGGGGCAAGGCGCCGCGGCTGGGGCAATGGAGCCTGCCGGGCGGGGCGCAGTCGGTGGGCGAGACCGTGTTCGAGACGGCGATCCGCGAGGTGCGGGAGGAAACCGGGCTGGAGGTGGTGCCGATCGGCATCGTCACCGTCGTGGACGCCATCACCCCCGATGCCGAGGGCCGCGTCCATTACCACTACACGCTGGTTGAGGTTGCCGCTGAAAGCGCGGAGGGCGATCCGCTCTGTGCCGACGACGCGCTGGAAGCCTGCTGGGCCACCGCCGACGAAGCCGGCGAATTGACGGAGTGGGACGAGACCCGGCGGGTCATCCTGATGTCGGCGGAACAGCGGAAGGCCCATCCGGCTTCAGGCCGATGACGACGCTGCGCTCGGCCAGGAACTCAGCCACGCCGTCGGCGGTCAGCGGTCGCGACAGCCAATAGCCCTGCAGCGTGTCGCAGCGGTAGGCCTGGAGGTACAGGCGCTGCTCGGCCGTCTCCACCCCCTCCGCCACCACAGCGAGGTCGAGGGCGTGGGCAAGCGCCACCACCGCCTGGACGATGGCGGCGGCGTCGCGGTCCTCCACCATTGCCTGGACGAACTGCTTGTCGATCTTCAGCGCTTCCACCGGCACCCGGCGCAGGGTGGCAAGCGACGACCAGCCGGTCCCGAAATCGTCCAGCACCATCCGGATCCCGGCGCCGCGCAGCTGCAGCAGGGCCTCCCGCGCGTCGGCGGTCTGGCTGAACATCGCGGTTTCGGTCAATTCCAGCTTCAGGTTGGCGGCGGGCAGGCCGGTTTCGGCCAGGATCCCCAGCACCTTCAGCACCAGACCCGGATCGTCGAGCTGACGGGCCGACAGGTTCACCGACACCGGAACGTCGACGATGCCGGCGCGAAGCCAGCCGGCCGCCGCCGTGCAGGCGGCGCGCAGGGTCCATTCGCCCAGCAGGTGGATCGCCTCGCCCTGTTCGGCCATCGGCACGAAGACGTCGGGGGGCAGCATGGTGCCGTCGGACAGGCGCCAGCGCGACAGCGCCTCGAACCCGGTCAGGCGGTTGGTGAAGACGTCGGCCTGCGGCTGGAAGACCAGCGACAACTCCTGCCGGTCGATGGCGTCGCGGACCCGCTCGACGAATCCGGCGTCGGATGTCCCCGGCGTATCGGGCCCGTTCGACGTCGCGTGCGTGTTCGCCACCGTCCGCTCCATTCCGCCAACCTTTGCCGGTCGCTGCCCGGCTCTCCCTGGCATAACAACCACAGCAATGGTTTGTTAACCATGTCGCGAAAGAGCTTGACGAATTTTATATGGTTACAAAAGGATTAACGTTGCTGGGCTGGTGACAAGAAAGAGGCGAAGCGTGGGCAATGCCGCACCTCATCCTTGGGATGGGAAATCACCCACGGGTTGCCTCATGCTTGAGTCGGCTGGGCAGCAACTCCCCCGATTTATCGAGCACCGGGTAGGCGGCGGCCACCAGATGGGCATTGATTCGGCGCAGGTCGCGCAGGATGTCCAGATGCAGGGCGCTGGTTTCCACGCTTTCGGTCCGTCCGGCGCGCAGGCGGGCGAAATGCGCCTCCGTTGCACTGGTCTCCAGGTCGCGGATCACCTCCTTCTCGCGCATCAGCGCGCGGGCGGAGCGGATGTCGGCGGACACGAAGACGGCGGCGGCCAGCCGCTGGGTCTCGCTCAGCCGTTCCAGCATGCCGGCGATCTCGGCCGCCCCTTCGGTGGAAAAGCGCAGCTTGCGCCTGATCTTCTTCGAAGCGGCCTCCATCAGGTTGCGGTCGACGATGTCGCCGACATGTTCGAGGTTGATGGTGAAGGTCAGCACGTCCGATACCCGGCATGCATCCTGCTCGTCGAGATCCTCGACGTTGATCTGCGTGAGGTAACGCTTGATCGCGTCGTGCAGCCGGTCCAGCACGTCGTCCATCCGCCGGATCTCCTGCACCCGCTTGCGATCGTCGGTCTGGAGGACGTCCAGCGCGCCGCGCAGCATGCTGTCCACCGTGTCGGCCATGCGCAACGCCTCGCGCGCCGCGTTTGCGATGGCGAGGTGGGGGACGCGGAGCGCGCTGCGGTCGAGATAGAGCGGCATCGCCGGATCGGCGACCGCCACCCGTTCCGGGAACAGCCGGGTCAGCGCCCGCGCGAACCAGGGCAGGGGACCGATGAACAGCGCGGCCATCGCCAGATTGAAGGCGAGGTGGAAATTGGCGGCCAACCGCGTCGCATCCGGTGACACCATCTGCAGCCCGGCGGTGATCGGCCCCAGCAGCGGCACGACGATCAGGCAGCCGACAAGGCGGTTGACCAGGTTGCCCACCGGCAGCCGTCGGGCCGCCGGATTGTGGCCGTCGCCGCCCGGTCCTTCGATGACCGGGTTGACGGCGCTGCCCAGGTTGGCGCCCGCCACCATGGCGACCGCCGCCTCCGGCCCGATCACCCCGCCGCCGGCCAGCGAGGCGATCAGCAGGATCGCGGCGACGCTGGAATGGGCGGCCCAGGACAGGATAGCGGCCAGCATCACCGCCACCACCGGATCGGCGGTGAGCATGCCCAGCATCCGGCGCAGCAGCGGCGCGTTCTCCGCCGGGGCGATGGTCGCCAGCAGCAGGTGCAGCGACAGCAGCATCAATCCCAGCCCGATGGCGACCCGGCCCAGGTCGCGGCTGCGCGTCCGGCTGCCGCGGCGGAAGGCGAGGAAGCCTCCCAGCAGCAGCACCGGCGCCACATGGGAAACGTCAAAGGCGAGGACCTGAACGATCAGGGTGGAGCCGACATTGGCTCCCAGCATCACCGCCAGCGCCGGCATCAGCGACACCAGCCCGTTGGCGGTGAAGCCGGCCGCCATCAGGCCGGTGGCGGTGCTGCTCTGCAGCAGCATGGTGATGCCCATGCCGGACAGGAAGGCGGTCCAGCGGTTGCGCAGCCCGGCCCCCAGGATGCGGCGCAGGTCGCCGCCCAGCGCGCGGGTCAGCCCGCTCTGCACCATGTGCAGCCCCCACAGGAGCAGCACGACGTTCCCGGCCAGCTCCAGCAGCACCCGCGTCGCCTGCATCGCACCCCCTGTGTCGGATCGGGGATGCGATCAGGCCGCACCCCTAACTGAAGGGTGGGGTGTGCTGATTGTTACGACAATATGACAGTTGGGTGACAGCGGAAGTGGAATGGGGGCTGTTACGCCCCCGTCCCCTCAAACCCCGTCTGATCAGACGTTGAAGCGGAAGTGGAAGATGTCGCCGTCCTGGACGACGTATTCCTTGCCTTCCTGGCGCATCTTGCCGGCGTCCTTCGCCCCCTGCTCGCCACCCAGCGTGACGTAGCTGGTGTAGTCGATGGTTTCGGCGCGGATGAAGCCGCGTTCGAAGTCGGTGTGGATGACGCCCGCCGCTTCCGGCGCCTTGGCGTTGCGGCGCACGGTCCAGGCGCGCGTCTCCTTGGGGCCGACGGTGAAGAAGGTGATCAGGTCCAGCAGCTTGAAGCCGGCGCGGATCAGCTTGTTCAGGCCGGTTTCCTCCAGCCCCATCGACGCCAGGAACTCCGCCTTCTCGGCCGGGTCGGTGAGCTGGGCGACCTCGGACTCGATGGCGGCGGAGATCACGACGACCTCGGCATTCTCGGCCTTGGCCTTCTCGGCGACCTTGGCGGAGAATGCGTTGCCGGTGGCGGCGGACGCCTCCTCCACGTTGCAGACATAGAGGACCGGCTTGTCGGTCAGCAGCATGAACTGCTTGAACACCGGCCGCTCCTCGTCCGACACCTCGACCACGCGGGCGGGCTTGCCGTCCTGAAGGACCTTCAGGGCGCGCTCCATCAGGTCGGCCTTGATCTTGCTGTCCTTGTCGCCGCCCTTGGCCTTCTTCTGCAGGCTGGTCAGCTGGCGTTCCAGGCTTTCCATGTCGGCGAGCATCAGCTCGGTCTCGACCACCTCGGCGTCGCGCAGCGGGTCGACGCTGCCCTCGACATGGGTGATGTCGTCGTCCTCGAAGCAGCGCAGCACATGGACGATGGCGTCGACCTCGCGGATGTTGGCGAGGAACTGGTTGCCCAGCCCTTCACCCTTCGACGCGCCGCGGATCAGGCCGGCGATGTCCACGAATTCCAGCTGGGTCGGGACGACCTTCTGCGACTTGGCGATTTCCGCCAGCTTGTCCTGCCGCGGGTCGGGCACGCTGACGCGGCCGACGTTCGGCTCCTTGGTGCAGAAGGGGAAATTCGCCGCCTCCGCCGCCTGGGTGGCGGTCAGCGCGTTGAAAAGGGTCGACTTGCCGACGTTCGGCAGGCCGACGATGCCGCAATTGAAGCCCATGGGTGGGTGCTCGCCGTCGGAAATGCTGGAATTGTTGCGCTTTATCCTACGAAGGGGGGCAAAGCGCAAACGCGAAGTGGGGGAGGGGACGGGCAGGCCGCGGCTTATCGCGCCTGCGTCGCCACCGTCACCTTGTTCATGAACAGCTCCGGCTGGCCTTCCACCATCAAGGGGAGGTTGTCGGAGACGGCGTCGAGCAGCGGGTCGATCCAGCCCTGGTCGGCCTTGGCGAAGTCGTGCAGGACATAGCCGCTGACCAGATCCTTGTTGCCGGGATGGCCGATGCCCAGCCGGATGCGCCAGTATTCCTTGCCGATATGCGCGTCGATGGAGCGCAGGCCGTTGTGCCCGCCATGGCCGCCGCCCTTCTTCACCCGGATCTTGCCGGGAGGCAGGTCCAGCTCGTCATGGATGACGACGACATTCTCGGGCTTCAGCTTGTAGAACTGCAGGGCCGCCACCACCGACTGGCCGGACAGGTTCATGAAGGTGGCGGGTTCGAGTGCCAGCACCTTGTCGCCGGCGACGGTACCCTCGGCGGTCTGGCCCTGGAAGCGCTTCTTCCACGGGGTGAAGCGATGGCGTTGGGCGATGGTCTCCACCGCCATGAAACCGATGTTGTGGCGGTTGCGGGCATACTCGTTGCCGGGGTTGCCCAGTCCGACCAGAAGCAGCATGTCCCCCACCCTTTGGAAAGCACTCTCCACAAACGAAGCGGGGGGCCGAAGCCCCCCACTGTAACCATCGTCGAAGAACGGACGCTCCGGTTAGGAAGCGGCGCCCTCTTCCGACTTCAGGCCCGACGGAGCAACGATGGTCGCGATGGTGAAATCGCGGTCGGTGATCGTCGAGGTCACACCCTCCGGCAGCTTGACCGAGGAGATGTGGATCGAGTCGCCGACGTCGAAACCTTCGCACGAGATCGTGATGCTCTCGGGAATGTTGTCGGCCGGGCAGCTCAGCTCTAGCTCGTGACGGACGATGTTCAGCACACCGCCGCGCTTCAGGCCGGCCGACTTGTCCTGGTCGACGAACTCGACCGGAACCTGCACGTTGGTGCGGGTGTCGGCCGAAACGCGCAGGAAGTCGACATGCAGCGGGAAATCGGTCACCGGGTGGAACTGCACGTCGCGCGGCAGGACGCGATGGGCGGCGCCGTCGACGGTCACCTCGAACAGGTGCGTGAAGAAGCCCGGCTGATGCAGGACGCGGGTGAACTCGAACTTCTCGAGCGAAATGGTCAGGGGAGCCTGCTTGCCACCGTAGATGACGGCCGGAATGCGGCCGTCACGGCGGGTCTGGCGGGCGGTCCCCTTGCCGGCCCGTTCGCGCGTCTCAGCGCCGAGCGGAATGATCTTGGTCATGACGATGCTCCAAAACGAAAAGGGCGCCGGCCTCCAGGGGTGCCGACGCGTGCGCGGCGTGCTTACGGCAATCGGGGGGCTGCGTCAAGAGGCGTAGCGGGATTTGGGGGGATCGCATTTGGGCGCAAATCCCAGAAGAGCCCCTCTCCCCTTGCGGGAGAGGGGTTGGGGTGAGGGGCGCAAATTGGAATTGTCATCGGCCTACGGCCGAGCTCCCCCCTCATCCCAACCCTTCTCCCGCAAGGGGAGAAGGGCATACGAGACGGATGCGTTGACGCTCCAATCTCAAATGCCATTGCCATACAGGATGCCACATGAACCGGCGGCGAATGGAACGTTTGAAACAGCATGAAACAGGTTCCGCGACCCTGTTCAGTGTTCACTTCCCAGGGTGGGGACGCCGCATGCAGGATCCTCCATGGACGGGGAGTTGATCCGTCCACCCTACCACGGGCGGCGGGACGGCTTAAGCAATCCTGGAAAACGCGCCTCCGGTCAGGTCACCGCAAACCAGGCGGACGTGATGTCGTCCGCCGCGATGCCGGCCAGCGTCAGGCTGCCGGAGCCCCTGAAATCGACCACGGCGTCGCCCGATCCGTTGGAGCGGACCCGCCAATGGTGACCGCCGGCAAGGCCGATGCGGTCGCCTTCGGCGAAGTCGAAGTCGGTGACGAGATCGCGGCCAGCGGCCCGGCCGGTCACGAACAGATCCGCTCCCTCGCCGCCGGTCAGCGTGTCCTTTCCCCGTCCGCCTGACAGCAGGTCGTCGCCGGCCCCGCCGGCAAGCAGGTCGTTGCCCGACCAACCGCAGAGCGTGTCGTCGCCGCCGCCGCCGGTCAGCGTATCGGCCCGCCGCGTGCCCCGGATTTTCCGGCCGGGCTCCGTCCCCAGCGTGGCGACGAAGACGTCCAGCAGGAGGCCGTTGGCGTCGTCCGGCGACAGGTCGGGGGCGGCGCTGCCGAAGGCGACCCGGCTGCCGTCGAAGGAAACGCTTGCCGCATCGCCCCAGTTCACCCCGCTGCCCGTCCGGCCGTCCGGCGACAGGCTGACCAGCGTGATCTCTCCGCTGGTCAGGTCCTTCAGGAACACGTCGGTCAGACCGTTGGTGTCGTCAGGCACGAGGTTGGTGGCGCTGCTGACGAAGACCACCTTCGTTCCATCGCCGGACAGGTCCGCGTCGCCCGACCAGCCGTTGGACTGGACGCCCGCGGCGGTCTGGCTGACCAGAGTCAAGGTGCCGGTCGCCAGATCCTTCACGAACACGTCGTCGGTGTCGTTGAGTTCGTTCGGAACCAGATTGTCGGCGGCGGTGACGAACACGACCTTGCTGCCGTCGGCCGAGAAACCCATTCCGCCGGACAGCCGGTTCGGCTGGGTTCCGTCCGCCGCCTGGCTGACCAGCGTGACTTGGCCCGTGGCCAGATCCTTGAAGAAGGTGTCCATCTCCCCGTTCACGTCGCCGGGCACGAGGTTGGTGGCCGAACTGGTGAAGACAAGCTTCGATCCGTCGGCCGACAGCAAGGGTGAGACGCTATAGTCGTTGGTCCGGGTGCCGTCTGCGGTCTGGCTGGCCAGGGTAACGGCCCCTGTGGATAGATCCTTCACGAAGATGTCGCCGTGGCCGTTGGTGTCGCCGGGCACGAGATCGTTGGCCCTACTTTCAAAAGCCACGATGGTCCCGTCGGCGGACAGGGCCGGAAACGAGCTGACTCCGTTGGCGGAAACACCGCCGGCCGTCTGGCTGACCAGCGTTACCTGTCCGGTGACCATATCCTTCACGAAAACGTCGAAGGTGCCGTTCGTGTCGTTGGGAACGAGCGAATCCGCATCGCTGGCGAAGGCCACCATCGTTCCATCGGCCGACAGGGCGTATCTGAAGAAGCTGCCTTGCGCGACCGTGCCATCGGCGGCGGTGTTGACCAGCGTGATGGCGCCGGTCGTCAGATCCTTCAGGAAGAGGTCGTACTGGCCGTTGGTGTCGCCCGGGACCAGATCGCTGGCACCGCTCTGGAAAACCACCTTGGTTCCGTCGGCGGAGATCACCGGGGCTGAGGAGTTGGAGTTTCCCCCGACGCCCTCCGCATTCGAACTGGCAAGCTCGATGTCGAAGACAGGCATGGCGTATCCTCCCCCGTGCCCGTCCTGGGGCTTCGGTGTCGTGAAGGGTCCGAAGGATGGCGGGGGCAGTCCTTCTCCAGCGCCGCTCCGGCATCAATTCGCGGTCGTTCGCCGTCCGCCACCGATCGAGATCAGGCAGAAATGTTCGCGGATTGATTGTAGCGGAAAGCAGCTTCCGGCGCGGTGAAATTATAGGTTACAGACAGTCCCGATCGGTGCAAGCGGAAGCTGCAAGAGCGGTCAATGCCGCCGCAATCCGCGGTAGGCGGCAAAGGCGGCCACCGCAGCGCCGGCCATCAACACCGGCGAAACCCAGGCGGGCGGCGGGGTGTAGAAACCACCGGTGATGTCCCGGCCCCGTTCCACCGGCTGGAACAGGTTGCCGTCGTCGTGCGGGGCCGGGGGCTGGCGGTCGAAATGGCGGTGGGCGCCATAGCCGGCCACCGCCTCCACCAAGCGCGGCGCCACGGCGTGGCCGAGCCGGGCCAGCGGCGTCAGCGCCCCGACCATGGCCTTGGCGCGCGGACGGCGGGCGACCGCCACCATCGTCGCCGCAACGTCCTCGGGATCGTCGTAGATCGGGCCTTCCGGCGACAGCTCGTGCCCGGTGTAGTTGGCGCCGTGCATCATGCCGGGCGTGTCGGTGAAGGCGGGATAGACGCCGCAGACATGCAGGTCGGGGCTGTCGACCAGCTCCGCCCGCAGGCTTTCCAGCATCCCGTCCAGCCCGTATTTGCTGGCGGCATAGGCGGCGGCATAAGGCGCCGGCGCGAAGGCGCCGACCGAGACGGTGGCGATGAAGGTGCCGTGGCCTTGGCGGCGGAAGAGGGGCAGCACCGCATGGGCGCCGTGGAGCGGTCCCAGCAGGTTGGTCTCGATCACCCGGCGGTGCGCCTCGATGGGAGTGTCCTCGAAGCGGCCGACTGCGCCGACGCCGGCATTGGCGATCCAGATGTCGATGGAGCCGAATTCCTGCACCGTCCGCTCGGCGAGGCGCTTCACCGCGTCGGCATCGGTGACGTCGGTGGGGATGACGACGGCGCTGGCGCCAAGGTTGCGGCAGTCCTCCGCCACCTCCTCCAGCAGTTCCTCCCGGCGGGCGGCCAGCGCCAGCCGGGCGCCTTCACGTGCAAAGGCCAGCGCGGTGGCCCGCCCGATCCCGCTCGATGCTCCGGCCACCACGACGGTGGCGCCTTGCAGATCCTGCATCTCTCTGCCCTCCGGCCTGCGCTGTATCGACAGCCTCAACAGGAGGGGGCGGCGGTTGTCGCGGCGTTTTTGGTGGCCCTTACAGACCGGCCGGCGCCGGGCGGGTGTCGGCGGTGCGGGTGGTGCCCTGGTCGACCAGGGGCTGTAGCGCGGGAGCGAGGCTTTTCAGCAGCTGGGCCGGCAGGGCACTGGTGAAGCGGTAGTCGTCGGCCTCCGGCCCCTGGACGAAGGCGGTCATGGTGCCGAAGAAACGGTCGCCGATGTAGAAGACGAAGGTTGCCGTGCGGGCCACCGCCTTCGATTCAAGCAGCACGCCACCCGGACCCCAGCGCTCCAGCCGGTGGTCGCCGGTGCCGGTCTTGCCGCCCATCGGGACCGCCGCGCCTGACTGGTCCTTGAAGGAGCCCCAGACCCGCTTGGCGGTGCCGTTCTGCGCCACGTCCATCAGCGCGCGGCGCAGGGTGGCGCAGACCTCCGGATGCAGCACGCGCTCGCCCTTCAGCGGACCCAGGCCCAGCTTCGTCTCGTAGGGCGTGCCGGCGGCGAAATGCAGCGAGCGGATGCGCACGGTGGGCTGGCGCACTCCGTCGTTCAGGATCAGCCCCATCAGTTCCGCCAGCGCCGCCGGACGGTCGGCCGAACTGCCGATGGAGGTCGCCAGCGACGGCACCAGCGTGTCGAAGGGATAGCCGACGCTGCGCCACTGGGCGGTGATGCGCTTGAACGCCTCCTCCTCCAGCCCGATGCGGATGCGGGTGTTCTGGGCGGCCATGCCCTTCTTGAACAGCCAGCGGTAGCTTTCCTGGCGCTGGTCGGCGCTGGCGGCCAGAATTTCGGCCCGTGTCGCGTTGGGATTGTTCTGGAGGTGGGCGATCAGCCACAGTTCCAGCGGATGGACGCGGGCGAGATAGCCGAGGTCGTTCAGCGGGAAGCGGTCCGGCCCGTATTTGGCGTAGAGCGCCGACAGCTCGTCGTCGGACAGCGTCTTGTCCGGCAGCCGGGCGCGCAGGAAGGTGGAAAACTCGGCAAGCCCGGCCTTGGGCCGCACGGTGCGGAAGACCACCGCCAGCCGGTAGGGCACCGGTCGCGAGCGGGTCGCCAGCCGGGCCAGCGCCTCGTCGGGCGTGCGCCTGCGGTAGTCGTTGTAGAAGCGGTTGAGGAAGTCCGATCCCTCGCGGTCGGCGAAGCGGGCCAGATAGGCCTGTCGGGCGGGGTGGTCGGGCGTGCGCAGGATCTCGGCGCCGTCGTCGGCGCCTTCGTCCATGTAGAACTGGACGATGTCGCGCATCAGCCGGATGAAGGGCAGGTTGACGCTGCTGCGCAGCGCTTCCTGTATGGTCAGGATGCGGCCGTTGTCGTCCTTGTTGAAGTTCACGAAGCTGTGCTGGCCGCCGCCGGTGAAGAACACCTCGCCCGGGCTGGCGGAATAGCGCCGCTCCATCGCCGCATCCAGCATGGCCGGCAGGCGCCGGTCCGGCGCGGTCGTCAGCCAGGAGGCCGCCCAGCGCGTCAGGTTGTCCGATGCCTCGGACTCGACGTCGGCCAGGAAATCCTTCGGCAGATGGGCGTAGCGGCTGTGCAGCTCCGCCACGATCTGCAGGTAGGTGGTCAGCGTGCGCAGCTTGGCGGTGGAGCCGAGGTCCAGCTTGGCGCCTTCGTTGATGTCCAGCGGCTGGTCGAGGTTGTCGGCCTGGACGCGCAGGTAGTTGGCCTCGGCCCCCCGCTCGTACAGCGTGATCGAATAGACCAGCTTGGACAGGTCGTTGTTGCGGGCGTCCAGCAGCCGTTCGCCGGTCAGCCCCAGCGTGCGGGCATAGTCGGGGTCGTTCAACTTGCCCAGCACCTCCACCACGCGGGCCTGCGTCTCCGCATCCAGGGTCGATTGCGCGGTCAGGTCGAGCCGGTCGAGCTGGTAGAGGCTCTGCACCCCCAGCATGCCGAGCAGCCGGGCACGGACGGCGTTGGTCGCCTTCTGCTCGATGAAGGAGGTGGCGGGGGGCATCGGCGCCTCCTCGCGGAAGGCCAGCCGGATGGCGAGCGCGGCGTCGCGCAGTGCCGGGTCGATCACGCCGGCCTGGGCCAGCGCCCGCAGATGGGCGTCGGCCAGCCGGTCGAGCGCCACGCGGTCCTGGATCAGGTAGTAGGACGGCCGCCGCTGGGCCAGCAGCAGCCCCAGCACCTGCTTGTAGGCCAACGCCTTCAGCCGCAGGGCGCGCGGCTCCGCCGCGGGTTCGGACAGCACGCGCTTGGCGATCGACAGGTCGGTGCCGAACCAGGCCCACAGCCCGTCGCCCAGCCCGTTCACCTCGCCGAAGCCCTGCCGCGCGGTCAGCGGGGTGGAGTTCAGGTAGTCGACCAGGACGCGCCGGCGCGCCTGGGTGGTGTCCTCGCCGTCGCGATAGGCGCGGACGCTGGCCGACGCCATCTGGCGCAGCTTCTCCACGCTGCCGGTGGTCTGTCCGTCCGGCGAATGGCGGTACTTCTCGATCTGGGTGGCGAGCGTCGAGCCGCCGGGAGAGCGCTGGCCCGGCCGGATCATCTGCAGCGGCAGCATCGCCACCGCGGCGCCGAAGCGGTCCCATTCCACCGCCGGGTTGCGGCGCGGCTCGTCCTCGTTCAGAAGCTCGCGGTTCTCGATGAACAGCAGGGTGTCGGCGACCAGCGCCGGCACATCCTCGAAGCCCTCGAACACCCGCTCGGGGAAGCGCGCGGCGTACATCGGCACGCCGTTGCGGTCGAGCAGGGTCAGGCCGGCCTGGGTCTTTTCCCGGTAGATCGGAAAGCCGCCGCCAGCCATGAAGCGGTCGAGCGCCGGGGACAGCACCGCCTGCTGTTCGACCGCATAGATGTCGCGGGTCAGCGTGTCGAGATAGCCGGGCAGGGCGGTGTAGCCGAGGCGTTCGTTATAGGGTCCATGGGCGGGATAGCGCGCCGCCGCGTTGGGGCCTTCGCGCAAGGACACGGTCATCGACTGGGCGACGCCGGACAGCAGCCGCGCCTGGAGCCGCGACGTTTCCATCTCGCACCAGCCGGCATAGCCGGCCGCAGCCACGGTGGTCGTCAATGCGACCCCGATCACCGCCCGCCGCGCCCAGCGCCCCGCCTGCACCCACGCCTTTGCCATACCGGATGCGTGCCCCCTGCCGTCCGACCCACGTGATCGGTGTAGGTCGGAACGGTAGGGGATTCATGGTTAACGGGGGGTTTAAGGACAGCCCCTTCTCACCCCTCCAGCAGCGCCTTCGCGCGCGTCGCCAGTTCGGCCAGCGGGACCTCGACCTGTTCGCCCTTGACCAGATGCTTCAGGGTCGCGGTGCCGCGGGCCTTCTCGTCGGAGCCCATCAGCAGGACGACGGGGATGCCGGCGCGGTCGGCGTATTTCATCTGCTTGGCGATCTTGCCGCCGTCCAGCTGGATTTCCGTGTTGATGCCGGCGGCGCGCAGCTCGCTCGCCATGCGGAAATAGTCGGCGGACAGGGCGGGGTCCATCTGCGTCACCAGCACCTGGGCGGTGGGGGCGGCGTCCTTGATCAGGCCGGCCTCCATCAGCTGGTAGAACAGGCGGGTGGCGCCGATGGAGATGCCGACGCCCGGCAGCTTCGACTTGGTGTAGTGGCTGGCGAGATTCTCGTAACGCCCGCCCGAGCAGACCGAACCAATGCCGGGATGGTCGTTCAGGAAGGTCTCGTAGACGGTGCCGGTGTAGTAATCGAGGCCCCGCGCGATGGCGAGGTTGATGCGCACCGTCCCTTCCGGCACCTGGAAGGCGTTCAGCCCCTCGATGACGGTGGTCAGTTCGCCCACGCCCTCGCGGAAGGTGGCGTTCTCGATGTCGAGGGCGCCCAGCGCCGCCAGCGTCTCCGCATTCGTGCCCTTCATGTCGATCAGCGACAGGATGGTGTCGGCGGCATGTTCGGTCACGCCGAGGCCGAGCAGGCTGGCGCGCACCTTGTCGCGGCCGATCTTGTCCAGCTTGTCGATCTCGCGCAGCACCAGCACGCGGGTGTCGGCGTCGGCGACGCCAAGGCCGTCGAGCAGGCCCAGCAGGATCTTGCGGTTGTTCACGTTGATGGTGAAGCCGCCGAAGTTCAGCTCGGTGAAGACATGGTGGATGACCGCCGGGATCTCGGCGTCGTAATGGGCGGACAGGCTGTCCTTGCCGATCACGTCGATGTCGCACTGGTAGAATTCGCGGAAGCGCCCGCGCTGCGCCCGCTCGCCGCGATAGACCCGCTGGATCTGGTAGCGGCGGAACGGGAAGGCGAGGTCGCGCTCATGCTCCGCCACATAGCGGGCGAGCGGCACGGTCAGGTCGAAGCGCAGGGCCAGCTCCGGCTTGTTGCCCTGCTGGATGGCGCCGGTCGACTGGACGAAATAGACCTGCTTCTCCGTCTCGCCGCCCGACTTGGTCAGCAGCGTGTCCACCGTCTCGAACACCGGGGTTTCGACGGGGACGAAGCCGAACCGCTCGTAACCGCGGCGGATGGTGTCCAGCATGCGCTGGAAGGCCACCTGCTGGCGCGGCAGCAGCTCCATCGTTCCGGGCGGGGTGCGGGGCGTGATCAGGCTCATCGGAGAAGGTCCGCGCTTGGATAGGAAAAGCGTGCGTTTTCTAGCCCCTTTCGCCGGCCCCGTCACCTGCAGCGGAGAATTTTTCGGGGGACACGAAAATTTTTTGGAAGGGCGTGGAATGAACGGGGGCGGGGCTGCGTTCATCTAAGCACGATCCCGCAGCGCGGATCGCTCACCGAAATGGAGAAACCAAATGTCCGGCACCGTCTTTGGGTCGCGTATCCGCTCGTCCGTTTCGACCTTTGCGTTCGTCGCCCTGATGGCGACGGCCCCCGTGCTGAGCGCGGGCGCCGCAACGGTCGCACCGGCCGCTCCGGCCACGCCGGCCCCCGCCGCGACGACCGACTCCACGACGACCACTCCCGCCCCGGCTCCGAAAGCCGAGCAGAAGGCCGTCACCAAGAGCGAGGCCACCAAAACCGAAGCCACCAAGATCGATGCCCCGAAGGCCGACGCCACCAAGGCGGATGCCACCAAGGCCGACGCCGGCAAGACCAAGCATGAGCAGGTCGCGGCCACCCCGAAGGCCGAGGTGACCAAGACCCAGGCCGACGCCGTCGCCAAGGAGCTGGGCGCCAAGCCGTCCGACCAGCTGTCGGTCCAGCTCGGCAAGTATCACGAGCAGATGCTGGCCGCCCACGCGCTGAAGGACGGCGCCGCCCGCGACAAGGCCGTCGCCGAAGCGCGCCAGCAGCTGGCCTCCATCGGCGGCAAGCCGGTGACCGCCGAGCAGGCCGCGAAGATCGACGGCATCCTGGGCGTGAAGACCTCGACCAACATCCAGTAAAGCCGACGAAAGCGGCCGCCCCCACCCGCCAACGCCGGCCGACGGGTGGGGGCGGTCCGATCGTCAGCTTTCGGTCAGGAACTTGTAGGTGATCCGGCCGCTGTAGGTCTCACCCGGCCGCAGCACCGGCGACGGGAAGTTCGCCTTGTTGGCCGAGTCGGGGAAGACCTGCGGCTCCAGGCAGAAGGCTTCCTGCAGGCCGTAGAGATGGCCGCCCTTGCCCTGGTCCTTCGGCACCGCGCCGGCCAGGAAGTTGCCCGAGTAGAACTGGATGCCCGGCTGCGTACCGTAGACCTCCATCACGCGGCCCGACACCGGCTCCGCCACGCGGGCCATCAGGCCGTATTCGCCCGGCTTCTTGTCGATCACGAAATTGTGGTCGTAGCCCTTCACGAAGCCCAGCTGGTCGTAGCTGGAGGTGATGCGGGCGCCGACCACCTGCGGCTTGGTGAAGTCCAGCGGCGTGTCCTTCACCGGCCGGATTTCTCCGGTGGTGATCAGCGTCGAGTCGACGGGCGTGAAGGCCGAGGCGTTGACCTGCAGCCGGTGGTCCAGGATCTTGCCGTTGCCTTCACCTGCCAGATTGAAGAAGACGTGGCTGGTGAAATTGACGATGGTCGGCTTGTCGGTCGTCGCATCGAACGAGATGTCCAGCGCGTTGTCGTCCGTCACCTTGTAGACGACGCGGGACGGCACGGTTCCGGGATAGCCTTCTTCGCCATCCTTGTAGGTGTAGCGCATCTCGACCGTCTGCGGGTCGATCTGCTTGGCGTCGAACACGACGAAGCGGCTGCCCTTCTTGCCGCCATGCAGGCTGTTCGGGCCGTCGTTGAGCGAGGCCTGATACTGTTGCCCGTCGATGGCGAACTTGCCGCCACCCAGCCGGTTGGCGTAACGGCCAATGAAGGCGCCCATGGAGGGCTGGCCGGTCATCACCTGATCGAGGCCTTCATAGCCGAGCGCCACGTCGCCGAGCTTGCCGTTGCGGTCGGGAACCAGGATCTGTTCGACCTTGGCGCCATAGTTGGTGATCTTGACCACCATGCCCTTGGCATTGGTCAGGGTGTAGAGATCGACCTGCTTGCCGTCGATCTCCTTTTGGAAATTCTCCCGTTTCAGGTCGACATAGCCGGCCGGCTCGCCGGACGCCGCCAGGGCGCCGGTCGACACGCCGACCAGAAGCAGAAACACGCCACTTGTCCATTTCCTCATGACGCAACCCTTGCTTTGTCGTTGCTTTGGAGTGGGGCAGGTGCCCTCGTGTCGAGGCGGGAGACAGGCGCCGCACCGCGTCGGCACGCCTGTAACATGCTAATATATCAAAGAAGCGACCAAGGCTCTTCCGGGCGGGTCAACCTTGGGCGGCGCTTTTGCCGCAGCGCTGTGAGGAACGAGGGGAAGGGACCGCCTCTGTTGAGTAGCGGCGGCGATGGCGATAGAACGTCGTCCATTCCTTCACCGCCCCCTCGACTCCAGCGCCGGGACCTCTGCCATGCCCAACGACCGTCTTGTCATCCGCCGTCCCGACGACTGGCATGTCCATCTGCGCGACGGCGCCATGCTGAAGGCGGTTCTGCCTTTCACCGCACGCCAGTTCGGCCGCGCCATCGTGATGCCGAACCTGAAGCCGCCGGTGGCGACGGCCGCGGATGCGGTGGCCTACCGCGAGCGCATCCTGGCGGCGCTGCCGGACGGCGTCGCCTTCACCCCGCTGATGACCGCCTACCTCACCGATGGCACCGACGCCGCCGATCTGGCGCAGGGCTTCAAGGACGGGGTGTTCGCCGCCGCCAAGCTCTACCCGGCCAACGCCACCACCAACAGCGCCCATGGCGTCACCGACATCGCCCGCATCGCCCCGGTGCTGGAGCGGATGGCGGAAATCGGCATGCCGCTGCTGATCCATGGCGAGGTGACCGACCAGTCGGTCGACATCTTCGACCGCGAGGCGGTGTTCATCGACACCATCCTGGCCCCGCTGGTGGAGCGCCATCCGACCTTGCGGGTGGTGCTGGAGCATGTGACGACGGCGGATGCCGTGCAGTTCGTGCGGGCGCATGCCGCCGGCGGCCGGATCGGCGCCACCATCACCGCGCACCATCTGCTGATCAACCGCAGCCACATCTTCCAGGGCGGCATCCGCCCGCACCTGTACTGCCTGCCGATCGCCAAGCGCGAGACGCACCGGGTTGCCCTGGTCGAGGCGGCGATCTCCGGCGAAGGCCCCTTCTTCCTGGGCACCGACACCGCCCCGCACACCGTCACCGCCAAGGAATCCGCCTGCGGCTGCGCCGGCTGCTTCACCGCCGCCAACGCGCTGGAACTCTATGCCGAGGCCTTCGACGAGGCCGGGGCGCTCGACAAGCTGGAGGCTTTCGCCAGCCTGAACGGCCCGCGTTTCTACAACATGCCGGTCAGCGAGGAGCGTGTGGCGCTGGAGCGCCGCCCGTCGGTCGCTCCCGACCTGATCCTGGTCAGCGAGGGCGATGCCGTCCTGCCCTTCCGCAGCGGCGAGACCCTGCGCTGGAGCTTCGCCGGCCCGGTCTGAGGCGAACAGGGCTGAGGCCGGGCCGTACCGGTCTTCCCGCCCTTTCAGGCGGGCGGCCGGTTGTGCGCCTCGGCCTGCCGTTCCATCGCCGCCCGCAGCAGGGCGGCGATGCGGAACGGCGCGTGCAGGAACTTGCCATAGGGCAGAGTCGCGAAGACGCCGAGCACGATGCCGAGATGGACCAGCAGCAGCGGTCCCATCGCCGCCGTCTCGCGCAGAGCCAGCAGGGCGAAGCCGCTGGCCGCCGTCAGGAACAGCAGCGCCAGCAGCGCGTAGTCGGCGCCGGTCACGCTCGCCGCCACCGGACCCGGATCGGCCCGGCGCTTCAGCAGGGCAAGTCCGGCGGTGCCGGCCAGCATCCCGGCCCCGCCCAGGCTGCCCAGCAGGACCGGCAGGCTGAAAAGCGGATAGGGCGCGTGCCAGCCCAGCAGATGGTCGTACAGCGTGGCGACGCCGGTGGCGGCGAAGCAGAGCGCCACGCCGTAGAACAGCGCATGGTGGCAGCGCCGCCGCGCCTGGGACAGCCCGCCATCCCGCCCGTCGCATCCTGCCCCGCCGCCGCCGAGATTGCGCAGGGTGGCGGCATCGCGCAGCGTCTCCCGCAACACCGGCAGAAGCGACACGCCGGAGGGCGCCGGCCCCATGCTGCGCCAGAATGCGGCGACGCTGAAGCCGATGGCCATCAGTGACCACAGCATCACGATTCCGGCGAGTGCGGCCATGATCTCCCACGGCACCACCTGGTAGAAAGCACCGGGGCCGGAATGGCGTCCGAACAGTGCCTCGGGCGGAACCGCCAGGAACGCTGCAAATGAGAGGATCGCGACCGCCAGCAGGGCGGCGGCTACGACCGCTCGCCCTGAATAATGCAGGCGGCCCCGCAGGACCGGCGGCCAGGCATGGTCACGGTAGGAGTCCTGCCGGACCAGACTGAGGCTCTTCGGCAGGTTGACGCCGAAGGCGTGCGGCGGGGCGTACTGGCAGGCGTGATAGCAGGACCGGCAACTGTGGCAGAGGTTCGCCAGGAAGACCAAGTCGGCCGTCCCCACCTGCCGCCGCGATTTCAACGCCCGGAACACGGCACAATAGCCGTTGCAGTATTGGCAGGCGTTGCAGATCTCCAGCGCCCGCCGCGCTTGCGCCGCGATCTGCTCCCGCGGACCGTCAGTGCAGGGCATAGGCCGCGGCCTCCCGCCCGGCGATGCGCCCGAACACCGCACCGATGGACATGGCGCTTCCGGCCAGATAGCCGCGGCCGAGGATGTTGGGCGCCATGATCACGCCCGCGGCAAAGATGCCGTCGATGGCCTCTCCCTCCTCCCGCAGGACCCGCGCATGTTGATCGACCCGAACGCCGAGGCAGGTGGAGGTGACGCCGGCCCGCATCGGATAGGCGCCGAAGGGCGGAACCAGGATCGGCGCGGCGAGCCGCGTCTTCGGCGGCTGGATTCCCATGGTGGAGCCGTCGCCTCCGATAGCGGCGTTGAACTCGCTCACCGTTGCTTCCAGCGCTTGGCGATCGATGCCCAGCTTTCGCGCCAGTTCGCCGATGCCGTCCGCCCGGATTGCCGGGAAAATGGAGGGGCGAAAGCGCTGCTCGATGGCGGCATCGAAGATCGAGAAGGCGGCGGCGCCTGGACAGTGCGTCACCCGATTCCCCCAGACCGAGAAGCGCGTCGGCCCGGTGTGGGAGCCCTCGTCGGCGAAGCGGCGGCCGTCGCGGTCCACCACGATGCCGTGGGCGATCCCGTCCAGCCGGGTGACGATGCCGGCGTCGAAGCCGGGGGAGCGGCTGTCCACCGCGACAATGTGGCAATGGCCGGCGGCACCCACCGGCCGTGCCCCGTCCTCCAGCAACGCCCTCAACATGGTGCCCGTTGCATGGGGGGTGCCGCGGATCACGAAGCCGTCGGCCGCGTCGCCCCACTGGTCGCGCAGCCAGCCGCGGTCGGCCTGGAACCCGCCGGAGGCGACGACGACCGCACGCGCCCGGATCACGCGCATGGCCCTGGGATGGCGGACGGTGACGGAGGGCAGCCCGTCCTTTGCATGAAGCGCGCAGGCCTCGCTGTCATAGTGGATTGTGATGCCCAGCGCTTCGGCGGTGGCATAGAGCGCATTCACCAGCGCCTTGCCGCCGCCGAGGAAGAACGCGGTCTTGCGGGAATAGGGCAGGGCGTCGTCGGCGCCGCTCTGGAACCGCACTCCGTTTTCGCCCATCCAGTCGATGATTCCGGCGGACTCGGCGATCAGCAGGCGCGCCAGCCTCTCGTCGGCCGCGCCGTCCGTCACCGCTTCCAGGTCGGACCAGTAATCCGCCGCCGGATAGCGGCCCTGAAGCCAGGGCGTCGGCCCGTCATGCATGACGCGGAAATTGCGGGAGTGGCGGGCGTTTCCGCCGCGCAACGCCTTGGGCGCGCTTTCCAGCAGGGTGACGGCGGCACCGGAGCGGCGGGCGGAAATGGCGGCGCAGAGCCCTGCGTTCCCGCCCCCGATCACCAGGACGTCGCAGTCGCGCGGGACAGTCGTCATCGATCAGCCATCGGAGGGCGGCTCGCCCCGGAATGTCCGGAGCGAACCTGAGAAGCCGATGGCTTTAGTCCCGGCGGATGCCGCCTGGGAAGGGCCGCCGCCTGCGACGCCCTGCGACACATTGCAGCGGCCGGCAGGGCAGCGGCCGGCACGCCGAGGTCGTCAGAACAGGCTGCCCTGCACCGGGGCCACCCGCGGCTTTGCCTTCTTTTCCGGCTTCGGCTCGGGCTTCGGCTCGGGCTTCGGCTCGGGCTTCGGTTCGAGCTTGGGCTCGGCCTTCGCCTCCGCCTTTGCCTCCATCTTCGGCGCGCCGCCGTCGATGGTTGCGGCAACTTTGGCGTCATCGGCGAAGACGATGTTGACGGCCAGACCCGGCACCGCCTGATCGGCACGGGTGACGGGACGGCCGTCGCGGTCCTCGACCAGGGCGAAGCCGCGGGCCAGCACGCCCTTATAGCTGTAGCTTTCCAGCAGTTGGCCGAGCGACGCCAGCTTGGCCGCCTTGTCGGCGACGCCCTTGGCATAGCTGCGGTCGAGGCGCGGCGTCAGGTCGGCGACGCGGCGGGTGCCCTCGTCCAGCTTCACCCGCGCCGGGGTCAGCGACAGCCGGCCGGCGACGCGCTCGAACCGTCCGCCGGCGGTGGTCAGGGCATGGCGCAGACCTGAGTCGAGCGCCCGGCTCTCCGACGCCAGCTTTTGCCCGGCCTGGGCCAGCTTCTCGCGCGGGTGGCGCAGCTTGGCAGCCAGTTCGCCGACGCGGGTGCGGCGCCGCTCCAGCAGGGCGGAGGCGGCGAGGTTCAGGCGTTCGGCCCGGTCGTCCAGCCGCTGGGCGTGACCCTCCAGCAGGGCGCGGGGATCGCCCAGCCCGCGGGCCAGCCCCTCCACCCGGTTGCGGCGGTCCTCTACCGCGCGCGACGCGCAGGCGAGCAGGCGGCGCTCGTCGTCGAGGATTTGGGCCATCAGTTCGCCACGCACAGGCACCGCCATTTCCGCCGCGGCGGTCGGAGTGGGCGCGCGCAGGTCCGACGCGAAGTCGATCAGGGTGGTGTCGGTCTCGTGCCCGACGGCGGAGATCAGCGGAATGGCGCTGGCCGCGGCGGCGCGGACGACATTCTCCTCGTTGAAGGCCATCAGGTCTTCCAGCGAGCCGCCGCCGCGCGCCACGATGATCAGGTCCGGGCGGGGAACGCGCCCCCCCGGCTGGATGCGGTTGAAGCCCTCGATGGCCGCAGTCACCTCGGCCGCCGCGCGCTCGCCCTGGACGGCGACCGGCCACAGCAGGACATGGCGGGGGAAGCGGTCGTTCAGCCGGTGCAGGATGTCGCGGATGACCGCCCCGGTGGGGGAGGTGATGACGCCGATCACGTCGGGCAGGAAGGGGATACGCTTCTTGCGGGCGGGGTCGAACAGCCCCTCCGCCGCCAGCCGGCGCTTGCGCTCCTCCAACATCTTCAGCAGCGCGCCTTCGCCGGCCAACTCCATCGACTCGACGATCAGCTGGTATTGCGAGCGGCCGGGATAGGTCGTCATGCGACCGGTGACGATGACCTCCAGCCCTTCCTCCGGCCGGACCGCCAGCTTCGCCATGGTGCCGCGCCAGCACACCGCCTCGATCACCGCGGTGTCGTCCTTCAGGCGCATGTAGCAATGGCCGGAGCTGTGCTTCTTCGGCTGGCTGATCTCGCCGCGGACGCGGACGAAGCCGAATTCCTCCTCGATGCTGCGCTTCAGCCGGCGGGCGAGGTCGCCGACGGTGAATTCCGGCAGGTTGGAGCCGGGGCGCGGCTCCGGGGCGATCAGGGGAGTGGAGTCGGAGTCGGTGGTCATGGCGCTCTTGAGTTGGGGCGCCGCCATGATACAAGGCGCGCAGTTCGCAACAAGGCGGAAGGAGCGCCACCCCATGAAAGTCCTCGTCGTCGGATCGGGCGGTCGTGAGCACGCGCTCTGCTGGGCCATTTCCAATTCGCCGCTGTGCGACGCGCTCTATTGCGCGCCGGGCAATGCCGGCATCGCCGATGTCGCCACGCTGGTGGCAATCGGGTCGGAGGATGTCGACGCGTTGGTGCGCTTCGTCCAGGACAACGCCATCGACTTCGTCGTCGTCGGACCGGAAGGCCCGCTGGTGCTGGGGCTGGTCGACCGGCTGACCGCACTGGGTGTCAAGGCCTTCGGGCCGAGCGCCGCTGCGGCGGAGCTTGAGGGCTCCAAGGGCTTCATGAAGGACATCCTGGCGAAATACGGGGTGCCTACCGCCTTCTACGAACGCTTCAAGGATCCGGAAGCCGCCAAGGCCTATGTCCGCAAGCATGGCGCGCCCATCGTCGTGAAGGCCGACGGTCTGGCCGCCGGCAAGGGGGTCACCGTCGCCCGCACCGAGCAGGAGGCGTTCGAGGCCATCGACGACGCGCTGGTCGGCGGCCGCTTCGGCGCCGCCGGTGCCGAAGTGGTGGTGGAGGAGTTCCTGGACGGCGAGGAGGTCAGCTTCTTCGCCCTGTGCGACGGCGAGAACGCGCTGCCGCTGGCCTCGGCCCAGGACCACAAGGCGGTCGGCGACGGCGACACCGGCCCCAACACCGGCGGCATGGGCGCCTATTCCCCGGCCCCGGTGCTGACCCAAGACCTGCAGGACCGCGTGATGCGCGAGATCATCCTGCCGACGGTCAAGGGCATGGCGGCGGAAGGCAAGCCCTTCAAGGGCGTGCTGTTCGCCGGCCTGATGATCATGCAGACGCCGGACGGCGCGGTGCCGAAGACGCTGGAGTTCAACGTCCGCTTCGGCGATCCGGAATGCCAGACCCTGATGATGCGGCTGAAGTCCGACGCGCTGGCGGCGCTGGTGGCGGCGGCCGACGGGGTGCTGGACAGCATCGACCTGCGCTGGCACGACCAGACCGCGCTGTGCGTGGTGATGGCGGCCAACGGCTATCCCGGCGACTACGCCAAGAACACCGAGATCCGCGGGCTGGACAAGGCCGGGGCGGTGGAGAATGTGACCGTCTTCCACGCCGGCACCAAGCGGTCCGAGGACGGCCGGGTGCTGTCGGTCGGCGGCCGCGTGCTGGGCGTCACCGCGCTGGCGCCCACGGTGGCGGAGGCGCAGGCGGCGGCCTACAAGGCGGTCGACGCGCTGGACTGGCCGGACGGCTTCTGCCGCCGCGATATCGGCTGGCGGGCGGTGGGGCGGTAAGCAGCTACAAAAATAGTCCTGAAAGGGCTATTTTGGGCTTGGTCCCAACAGACGCCGTTTGCTCCGCTATGGACACCGCTCCCCAGACCCGCGCGGCCATCGCCGCATTCCGCCAGGGGGCCGAAGCTGTCTTCGGTTCCCGTCTGGAGTCCATCCTGCTGTTCGGGTCGCGCTCACGCGACGATTACACTGAGGATTCCGATCTGGATTTGGCGGTGATCCTGAAGGACGAACCGGCGGATCCGCTGGAGGAAGCGGACCGCGTCATGGACATCGCCTTCGTTCCCACCATGGAAGCGGGCAGAATCGTTCAACCCTTCGTCTGGTCGATGCGGACGTTGCGCACGTCCCAGCACCCGCTTATCAGGACCGTGCGGGAACAGGGAGTTCCGGTGTGAGCGGAACCATCGACCCTCTGGCGCGTCTCAACCGGGCCGAGGAAGCTCTGAATGCGGCGAAGCTCCCTTATTCCGGTGGATTTCCGCGTGACAGCGTCAATCGTGCGCATCTTGCGATGGAATTGGCGGCATTGGCGATCCTGACCCGGCACGGCTTCGGTTCGAAGTCGCATCGTGGCGTCCAGGCCCTTTTCTTCGAGCATGTCGCCAAGCCCGGCCTGATGCCGATGGAGCACGCCCAGGCGCTGGCGGCGGCATTGCGTGATCGTCTGCTGACCGATTATGAGGAACCCGCGGCGGATGTGACGCGCGAGCGGGCGGCCAAGCATCTTGCCAACGCCGAGCGACTGATCACCGACGTCCGCTCCCTTCTCGCTGCCGCTCCCTAATAGACGTCGCGGTATACCCATTCGACCGAAAGAGGGGGGCGCATCGTTGCGCCCCCCTCTTCATGTCCGCATCACGCCCGCAGACGCTCCGACGCGGTGGCGATGTTCTGCGACACCACCTCGATGTCGCGGACCACGCGGGTGACGCTGTGGGCGATCTCCTTGGTCGCCGACTCCTGCTGCGACACGGCGGCGGCGATGGTGGTGGAGATCTGCTGGACGTCGGAGACGATCGTGCCGATGCGGCGGATCGCGTCGACCGCGTGCAGGGCCTCCTGCTGGACCGACGCGATCTGCGCCGCGATGTCGTCGGCGGCGCTGCCGCTCTGCTGGGCCAGCGACTTCACCTCGTTCGCCACGACGGCGAAGCCGCGGCCCGCCTCGCCGGCGCGGGCGGCTTCGATGGTGGCGTTGAGGGCCAGCAGGTTGGTCTGCGAGGCGATGCTGTTGATCAGCTTGGTGATGGCGCCGATGCGCTCGGCCGAGGTGACGAGGGCCTCCACCGCGGCGTTGGTGCGGCTCGCCTCCTCCGATGCCTTCAGCGAGGCGCCGGACGCCTCGTTGGCGCGGGTGCTGATGTCGGAGATGGAGGCCGACAGCTCCTCCGTCGCAGCGGCGACGGTCTGCGCGTTGGCGGTGGCGCGATCGGCGGCAGTGCCAACCTCGCGGTCCAGCGATTCGGCAAGGGTGGTGACGCTGCGACGGCGCTCGCCGTCCATCTCCGCCTGCCGCAACTCGGCCTTCTTCTGCCCGTCGATGTCGATCAGCGACCCGCAGGCACGCAAAGCCAGGCCGTTGCCGTCGCGGGCGACGCCGCCGATGGCGCGGAACCAGCGATAGCTGCCGTCCTTCAGCTTCAGCCGGTAATCGACGTCGTAGCCGGTGCGGCCGCTGCGGTCGTTCAGGCAGGCCATGAAGGCGTCGAAGGTCCCCTTGGCATCGTCGGGGTGCAGCCGGTCGGCCCAGGAATTGACGCCGTCGGGGAAGCCGATGGTGTCGTCACGGTCGAAACCGGCGAGACGGCGGAACTCCGGCGACCAGTGCCAGCGGCTCTGCGCATGCATCGGGTCGCCGTTGTGGAAGATCGCGTCCCACAGACCGACGCCGGCATGGCGGTCGAGCAGCTTGGCGCGCTCCAGTTCCCTGCGCTCCGCATCGATGTCGATCAGCGAGCCGCAGGCGCGCAGGGCCAGGCCGCTGCCGTCGCGGGCGACGCCGCCGATGGCGCGGAACCAGCGATAGCTGCCGTCCTTCACCTTCAGCCGGTAGTTCACGTCATAGCCGGTGCGACCGCTGCGGTCGTTCAGGCAGGCCATGAAGGCATCGAAGGTCGGCTTGGCATCGTCCGGATGCAGCCGGTCGGCCCAGGAACCGACCTTGTCGGGGAAGCCCGCCTTGTCGTCGCGGTCGAAGCCGACGAGCCGGCGGAACTCCGGCGACCAGTGCCACTGGCTTTGCGCGTGCATCGGATCGCCGTTGTGGATCACCGCGTCCCACAGCCCGACGCCCGCATGGCGGCCCAGCAGGGCCAACTCTTCGGCCGCCTGATTGTCCTGCGGCTTGCGGAACGACAACATTCGTAACTCCTGATGGCTGGAAGCGGTCAGCCCATCATGTGCATATATTCGCTAAACAAACACTTAACAGAATATATCGTTTTTACACGAATCATGTCGGCGGTTGTTGAGTGCCTAGGATTTTCATCCAAGTTTGACGACTGGGAATTGTGCCTGCATGGGCGCGGATTTCGGAAATTATATTGCATTGCTGCAGAAACAATATTGTGCGCACGGCCGGGCCCCTTCGGGCAGATCGTTGCTTGGGGAGGCGTTACCGCCGCTGCCTGAAGAAATCCCGCAGCAGCGCGCCCGCCCGCGTCTCGCCGATGCCGCTGTAGACCTCCGGCGCGTGGTGGCAGGTGGATTGGGCGAAGAAGCGTGGGCCGTGGTCCACGGCGCCGCCCTTGGGATCGTAGGCGCCGTAATAGACCCGCCGGATGCGGGCGAAGCTGATCGCGGCGGCGCACAGCGCGCAGGGCTCCAGCGTCACATACAGGTCGCAGCCGGGCAGGCGTGGCTGGCGGCGTTGCGCGCAGGCCTCGCGAATCGCCAGCAGTTCGGCATGGGCGGAGGGGTCGCACAGCTCCTCCGTCCGGTTGCCGGCAGTGGCGAGGACGGCACCCGTCGCGGGATCGACGACGACGGCGCCGACCGGCACCTCGCCGCGCGCGGCGGCGGCCTCGGCGGCGGCGAAGGCGAGGTCCATATAGCGGGGAGACGGCATGGCCGGGCAGGGTGCCAACCGGCCGCCGAGCGCGTCAACCGGATTCCGGTGTCCGGGCGCCGGACTCGTGTTGCGGGCGGCGCGTCCAAGCCCTATGGTCCGGCCATGGACCGCTCCGATACTGCCAAGAAATCCGATTCCGCCAATAATGGCGGTGAACGCATCGCCAAGCGACTGGCGCGCGCCGGCCTCTGCTCGCGCCGCGACGCCGAACGCTGGATCACCGAGGGCCGCGTCGCGGTCAACAGCCGCGTGCTCGACAGCCCCGCCTGCGTCGTGCGCCCCGGCGACATCGTCCAGGTCGACGGCAAGGTCATTCCGGAGCCGGAACCCGCCCGCCTCTGGCGCTATCACAAGCCGTCGGGGCTGGTCACCACCGCCCGCGACGAGAAGGGGCGCGAAACCGTCTTCGACCGGCTGCCGGCCGACCTGCCGCGCGTGGTCTCCATCGGCCGTCTCGACCTGACGACAGAAGGCCTGCTTCTACTGACCAACGACGGCGAGCTGGCCCGCTTCCTGGAACTGCCGGCCACCGGCTGGACCCGCCGCTACCGCGTGCGCGTCTTCGGCGAGGTGGACGAGAGGCAACTGGCGGCGCTTGAGAAGGGGCCGACCATCGAAGGCGTGAAGTACGGCCCGATCGAGGCCGTGCTGGACCGCGTCCAGGGCCGCAACGCCTGGCTGACGGTCAGCCTGAAGGAAGGCAAGAACCGCGAGATCCGCAAGGTGATGGAGGCGCTCGGGCTCCAGGTGAACCGGCTGATCCGCGTCGCCTATGGTCCCTTCCAACTCGGCAAGCTGGAGGAGGGCGCCGTCGAGGAGGTGCCGAAGCGCGTCGTCCGCGAACAGATCGCCCCCTTCTTCGGCACCCCCGAAGGGGCGGAGTCGACCGAGTCCGGCACCAAGCAGCGCGCCAAGGCGAGAGCCGACGCGGCGGTGAAGGCCGCTCCGGCGAAGTCGGCATCCGGCGGCCGGCCGGGTGGCAAGGCCGACGCGAAGACGGATGCGAAGACGGATGCCAGGGCCGCGCCGAAGCGTACGCCGCGGTCCGCCTCCAAGCGGCACGAGGCCGAAGCCGCCCGCGTTGAAGAAGCCAAGCCGGCGCGGCGCGGAACCTCGTCGCGCGCCACGCTGTCGCTCGGCGGAGTGGCGGCCAAATCCGGTCGTCCCGGCAAGCCCGAAGGCCGCGACGCCGCCAAGCCGGCCGGTGCGGCCGGTCCGCGGGGGCCGAAGCCGGGCGGGTTCAAGGCAGGTGCCGCGAAGTCGGACGGCCCGCGTTCCGAGGGTGCCCGTTCGGAGAGCGCCCGTTCGGAGAGCGCGAGGCCGCGGGATGCCAAGCCCAGGGATTCGAAGCCCAGGGACGACAAGCCGAGGGATGCCAAGCCGAGGGACGCCAAGTTTGCCGGCCCGAAATCGGCGGGCTCCAGGTCCGTTGGCCCGAAGGGTGCCGGTCCGGGCCCGAAGGGCGGGCCGAAGGCCGGCGGCCCCGGCGACAGGTCGGGCGGCGGTGCCGGCGGACGGACGGAGCGCCCGCGTGCGGATCGTCGGCGGTAAGCACCGCGGCCGCAGTCTGGTGGCGCCGGGCGGGCGTGACACCCGCCCCACCACCGACCGCACCCGGCAAGCCATCTTCAACATCCTGGCCCATGCCGACTGGGCGCCCGAGTTCGAGGGCGCCGCAGTCGTCGATGCTTTTTGCGGCACCGGCGCGCTGGGGCTGGAGGCCCTGTCGCGCGGGGCCGCCTGGTGCAGTTTCCTCGACATGGGCCGGCCGGCGCTGGACGCCGTGCGCGCCAACGTCGATGCCCTGCGGGAATCCGACAATGCGCGGATCCTGCGCGCCGACGCCACCAAGCCGCCGACCGCGCCGCGGTCCTGCATGCTGGCCTTCCTCGATCCGCCCTATGGCCAGGATCTGGCGCCGCGTGCGCTCGACGGGCTGCTGAAGGCCGGCTGGCTCGCCGACGGCGCTCTCGCCGTGGTCGAGGTGGCCGACCGTGATCCCCTGCCTCTGCCCGACGGCTTCATCGCCGTCGATGAACGCCGCTACGGCGATACCCGCGTCGCTTTCCTGACGGTCCGCCGCCCGGCCTGACCCCCGCCAGGGCGGTTTTTCCTTTCCCGCCCGGCCACCCGCCTCGCCCTCCCAAGCCCGAGTTTCATTTTTCGCGCCCGCGGACCATGGCCGGGTCGGGCGAACGCCGCACGTTCCAAGACGGTCCCCGGCGTTTTTCCATCATGCGGAAAGCCCAAACGGACTGTTGAGTTCCAAAACAATCCGAGTAAAAGATTATGTGTCGCCGATGCGGTTCCTCTATGGAAACGGCGGCATCTATCTATCTCCTAAGACTGCACACCCTCGTTCGAGGGGGCCGTGCAGGTACCGGCACGGCTTCTTTTTACAGGATGTGCGTCGCACCGAGTGATCGGACACAAGAACCGATGTGGACCGGGCATTCTGAGCGACACGAGTTGTAAGTTTTACTTGGTCAGTACGTGTGCATACGGCGTCGGACCGTCCGTCCGGGTCTTTCTGTCCCCGGTTTTGGCATACCAGATTACATATCTGGCATGCCAAAACCGGGACAATCGAACTCCGAGCGATTGTCGGCATCCGCGCCGAGTTCCGGAATGGAACCGTCAGCAAGAGCGGTCCGTCCGGGTCATTCCGCAATCGTGATTGGTGTGCCGGTCCCCGGGAGAGGGGCCGCGCCACCGGCTCAGGCAAGATCATTGGGAGGCACGATGGCTCATATGAATTCACAACCGGCGGCGGCTCAGGCGCCGGTGTCCGATACAGTCCGCTGGATGCAGATCGTCGTCGGCATCGTTTGCATGGTGGCTGCGGCCAACATCCAGTACGCCTGGACGCTGTTCGTCCCGGAAATCCAGGCGACCCATGGCTGGACGCGCGCTTCGATCCAGACCGCCTTCACCATCTTCGTCGTCGTGCAAACCTGGCTGACGCCGATCGAGGGTTACTTCATCGACAAGTACGGCCCCCGCGTGATCGTCGGCGCCGGCGGCTTCTTCACCGGCCTGTCCTGGGTCATCGACAGCTATGCCGGCTCGCTCAGCATGCTGTATGTCGGCTCGGCCATCGGCGGCATCGGTGTCGGCTGCGTCTACGCCACCTGCGTCAACAACGCGCTGAAGTGGTTCCCGGAAAAGCGCGGTCTGGCGGTCGGCCTGACGGCGGGCGGCTATGGCGCCGGCTCGGCCCTCACCATCCTGCCGATTTCCGCGATGATCCACAGCAGCGGCTATCAGACCACCTTCTTCTGGTTCGGCCTGCTGCAGGGCGCGATCATCATCGCCGCCGCCTTCTTCCTGCGCATGCCGCAGAAGGAGCACGTGAAGGCCTCCACCAAGGTCGCCCAGACCCGCCGCGACTACACGCTGGGCGAAGCCATCCGCACCCCGGTGTTCTGGGTGATGTGGGCGATGTTCATCGGCACCGTCACCGGCGGCCTGATGGCAGTGGCCCAGCTGGGCGTCATCGCCCACGATCTGGGCGTGAAGGAAGCGCCGGTCAGCGTCCTCGGCATCACCATGGCGGCTCTGCCCTTCGCCCTGATGCTGGACCGCGTGATGAACGGCATCTCCCGTCCGCTGTTCGGCTTCATCTCGGATCACATCGGCCGTGAGGCGACCATGTTCGTCGCCTTCACCCTGGAAGGCCTGGGCATCATCATGCTCAGCAAGTTCGGCCACGACCCGATGATGTTCCTGATCCTCAGCGGCATGGTCTTCCTGGCCTGGGGTGAAGTGTACAGCCTGTTCAGCGCCACCTCGGCCGACACCTTCGGCACCAAGCATGCCGGCAAGATCTACGGCGTCCTGTACTGCGCCAAGGGTGTCGCCGCCCTGCTGGTCCCGCTGGGCAACCTGCTGATGGAAGCCACCGGCACCTGGGCGACCGTGCTGTACGTCACCGCCACCATGGACCTCACCGCCGCGGCCTGTGCGCTGCTGGTCCTCAAGCCGATGTTGGCCCGCCACCATGCCCGCAACGAAGAACTGGCACGCCGTGAGGAACAGGGCGAGGCAGCCCGCGGCGTCCCGGTCGGGGTGGCGACAGGTACCGCCAACGGCTGAAGGGCCGGCGGCCGAAGAACTGACGGCCAAGAGCACAAGCGTAAGGGATCGGCCTGAGGGGTCGACTTAGGAGAAAAGACAGGCGACGGGCCGGGGACGCGACAAGCGGTCCCGGCCCGTCCGTCATTCAAGCCAGAAGGGACGATCCTCGCCCTTTTCGGTCCCGGGCTTCTTCTGGGGCGTCTGCTGGAACCGGTCGGAGGTGAACAGGATGGTCTCCTCCTCCGTCTCTTCCTTCTCCGGCTCGATCACGGTGAAGCCGCCCCGGCCGCTGGCCATGTAGACGGCGTGGCCGATCATGCCGGTCAGCGCGAGGAACAGAAGGGCCTGGGTCTCGATCATGGCGGAGCATCCTTCTCGTAAGGGAGGGGCCAAGGGAGGGGGATCGACAAGGGACAACAGCGCATGACCCGGAAAAGCAACGGTTACGGCGGCCAATATCCGCCGGCCAAGCCAGGGCCATGCTGTAACGCAACATAAGCAAACTGGCATACCATCGCAAAAAGTTTTGCATGCCAGATACCGGTTGCCTGACCTGCAACTTTGCCGCAGTGCTACTGCCCCAAACGGTCAGCGGATCCCACATCTTTGACCCGGCAACATTGCCCCGCAACCAAACCGGCCTTGCCGCTGTTGCCCGCCTGTCGATCCCGCATTGGGACGGCGATCGCCACCGGCACGACGCGGGACGGAACGGCCATGATCCGGGATCTCTGGTACAAGAATGCGGTGATCTACAATCTGGCGCTGTCGACCTTCATGGACGCCAGCGGCGACGGCATCGGCGATTTCCAGGGGCTGCTGCGCCGGCTGGATTATCTGCACGGCCTGGGCGTGACCTGCATTTGGCTAGGACCGTTCCAGACCTCGCCGATGAAGGACGACGGCTATGACGTCGCCGACTACTACACGGTCGATCCGCGATACGGCACGCTGGGCGATTTCGTGGAATTCACCCACGCCTGCGAGCAGCGCGGCATCCGGGTGATCATCGATCTGGTGATCAACCACACCTCCGACCAGCATCCCTGGTTCAAGGCGGGCCGCAGCGATCCGAACAGCAAATATCGCGACTGGTATGTCTGGTCGGACAAGAAACCGGACAATGCCCACACCGGCATGGTGTTTCCCGGCGTGCAGGAATCGACCTGGACCTACGACCGCGAAGCCAAGGCCTGGTACTTCCACCGCTTCTACAAATTCCAGCCCGACCTGAACACCGCCCACCCGGAGGTGCATGCCGAGCTGCTGAAGATCATGGGCTTCTGGATCCAACTGGGCGTCGCCGGCTTCCGCATGGACGCCGTTCCCTTCATCATCGCGGAGAAGGGGGCGGACGTGACCAAGCCTCGGGAACAGTTCGGCATGCTGCGCAGCTTCCGCGAGTTCGTGCAGTGGCGCCGCGGCGATGCCGTTCTGCTGGCGGAGGCCAACATCCTGCCGGAGGACGATCTGGAGTATTTCGGCAGCGACGGCGACCGCTGCCACATGGTGTTCAATTTCCAGGTCAACCAGAACCTGTTCTATGCGTTGGCCACCGCCGATACGGCCCCGTTGATCAAGGCGCTGAAGGTGACGAAGCCGCGTCCGGCCACCGCGCAATGGGGCTGCTTCCTGCGCAACCACGACGAACTGGATCTCGGCCGCCTGACAGATGAGCAGCGTCAGGCCGTCTTCGCCGCCTTCGGGCCGGACAAATGCATGCAGCTCTACGACCGCGGCATCCGGCGGCGGCTGGCGCCGATGCTGCACGACGACCGGCGGCGGATCGAGCTGGCCTACAGCCTGATGTTCACCCTGCCGGGGACGCCGGTCATCCGCTACGGCGACGAGATCGGCATGGGCGACGACCTGTCGCTGCCGGAGCGCAACTGCGCCCGCACGCCGATGCAATGGTCGGACGAACCGCATGGCGGCTTCACCAAATCGGACGAGCCGGAAATCCCGGTGATCAGCGGCGGGGTCTTCGGCTATGAGCGGGTCAACGCAGCGGTGCAGCGCCGCGACCCTGAATCGATGCTGAACTGGACCGAGCGCATCATCCGCATGCGCAAGGAATGCCCGGAGATCGGATGGGGCGACTTCCAGATCCTGAAGACCGGCCGGCCGGAGGTGCTGGCGTTGCGCTATGACTGGCGCAACAACGGCTTGGTCGTCCTGCACAACCTGTCGGACAAGCCCTGCGAGATCGTGCTGGACGTGGAGGGCCACGGCGAGACCTGCCGGCTGGTCAACCTGCTGTCGGAGGAGCACAGCGAACCCGACGGCGAGGGCCGCCACCATCTGGTGCTGGAGGCCTACGGCTATCGCTGGTTCCGCGTCGGCGGGCTGGATTACCTGCTGCGCCGGACGGAGGCGGAGGAAAAGCCCGGGAAGTGACGGGCGCCGGAGCCGGGTGACAGGAGTTCAGGTGACAGGAGTTCAGGCAACGTCGAGCCGGGCCGGGGCGTCTCCCTCGTCCCGGTCATAGGCGGCGCGCGACTCCAGCACCTGGGCGATGTGGGTCTCGGCCCACACCCGCAGAGGCACCAACGTTTCGGCCAGCGTGGCGCCCAGCGGGGTAATGGCGTATTCGACGGTGACCGGCACGGTGGCGAACACCTTGCGGCTGACCAGCCCGTCGCGCTCCAGGCTTTTCAGGGTCTGCGACAGCATCTTCTGCGAGATGCCCTCGATCTCGCGGCGCAGCTGGTTGAAGCGCATCGGTCCGCCTTCCAGCAATCCGAGGATCAGCACCGTCCATTTGTCGGCGATGCGATCCAGCGCCTGCCGCGTCGGGCAGCCGGAGGCATAGGCGTTGCCATCCTGATCGGTTGCGCATTGGTGCATGGGCCATCCCCCGGCAGAAGGCCGCCCGCGGTTACGTGCGGGTGACCATGTAACGAAAAGGTGCCTTCTTTACACCAGATTTCCAAAGCGGCATCAAGTCACCATTGGAAACCTAGTCAGAGGACACCTGCCATGAACGTCGCCATCATCGGTGCCGCCGGCCGCGCCGGCAGCCGCATCCAGGCCGAACTGCTCCGCCGCGGCCACAGCGTTACCGCCATCGTCCGCGATCCCGCCAAGGTCGCCGCCGCCCCCGGCCTGACCGTGAAGACCGGCGACGCCAACGACGCCGGGACGCTGGCCCCGCAGCTGGCTGGCCATGACGCGGTGGTCAGTGCCGTGATGTTCCTGATGGGCGATGCCGACAGTCTGATCGGTGCGGTGAAGCGGTCCGGCGTGCCGCGCTATCTGGTGGTCGGCGGCGCCGGCAGCCTGGAAGTGGCGCCGGGCGTGCGCGTGCTCGACCTGCCGGAATTCCCCGAAGCCTACAAGGCCGAAGCCACCAAGGGCGCCGAGTTCCTCGACCGCCTGAAGGCCGAGCCCGAGTTGAACTGGACCTTCCTGTCGCCGTCGGCGGAGTTCGTTCTGGGTGAGCGCACTGGCATTTTCCGGCTGGCCGACGACACGCTGCTGTCGGACGCGAACGGCCGCAGCTGGATTTCCTACGAGGACTTCGCCGTGGCGCTGGTGGACGAGATCGAGACGCCGAAGCACGAGCGCAAGCGGTTCACTGTGGGGTACTGAGGGGAGGCGGGCGGCGTTCGGAGAGGAGCGCCGCCCATTTGTGTTTGGGAGTCTGGTCAGGCCGCCCGCTGGACAGGATAGTCGCGCACCAGGATATCGACGGGAATGTGCAGGCCTTCCGATAGCCGCCGGATCATCGGCAAGGTCAAGGCTTATTACTTGATCCGTCAGCACGACCCCACAGACCGCGAGCCTTAGCGGTGGTGCTAACATGGCATTTTGACGACAGTAGTCCATTTACGGATATCGTTAGTATAATTCGGCTCCTTGTGCTGCTTTTGAGCCCAAGCGAACGAACAGAAGGCATTTCACGCGTGATGCAAAGGAAGCATGGAAGAGGTGAGCAAACGAATCCAATTTATTCGCGTATCAATGAAATTACGGTGAATCATGCGGCAGTATGTAATTCATCGTTCGTAAACTGTATTTGCTATATAAGCTTTGCTTGCTTCAGAAAACAGAGCGCTGATAGACTTCGTCAGCCCGCTGCGCATGGATGGGCGTAGAGAAAACTGCCGCAAGAGGAAGAATGATTATGGTCGGTATCAATATCAAAGACCTAAAGATTAAGGTCATGGAGGCGGAGCTCTCTGTTAACCTTATTGATCTGTCTTTGATAAAAAGAAAAATGGTTGAAACTTTTGGTTGGGATCCTGATGTCGTTGACACAATGGAGGATCGATACCGAAAATTCCTGTGCGTGCAATCGGCTGCTAAAGCATCAGGTGTACTTCTCGAAATCGTTCCTGATCGCATGATCGATGAGATTTGGCATATGCACATACTTGATACTCGCAAGTATGCGACGGATTGTAATGTGCTGTTTGGCGAGATTCTTCACCATGATCCATACTTCGGCATGATGGGAGAAGCCGACCGCGTGGCTTGGTCAGTGCAGGCAAACCAATGTGATCATCTTTGGTATGAGCTTTTTGGGGTGCCGCTTTACTCCGGTGTTGACGGCGAAGATGATGCCTATGCGCTTGATCGGGAGTTCCACCGCACAATGTCGTTGGCACTTTCGCAGCCGGAGCAAGCGAAAGTCACGCGTTGCCGTACTCAGTGTAAGCCAGTAAGGTGTAAATAAGACGAAAGTTAAAAAGAGGGCCAGCAGGAGACCACATATCTAAGCTGAGCCCTCTACCTATCATTTTGTGGCAGTGCATCGATCGGAGTCGGGCGGAAAAATAATCTCGACCTCTATTTTTACCTCCGCCCGAACAGCCGTTCAATATCCGCCAGCTTCAACTCCACATAAGTCGGCCGGCCGTGGTTGCACTGGCCGCTGTGCGGGGTTGCCTCCATCTGGCGCAGCAATGCGTTCATCTCGTCGACGCTCAAGGTCCGGCCGGCGCGGACGCTGCCGTGGCAGGCCATCGTCGCGCAGACCTCGTCCAGCCGCTCTTTCAGCGACAGGGCGTCGCCCAGTTCGGACAGTTCCTCCGCCAGATCGCGGATCAGGTTCTTCACGTCGGACTGGCCGAGCAGGGCCGGCACCTCGCGCACCATGACGCAGCCGTGGCCGAAGCCCTCGATCACCAGACCCAGCTCGGCCAGTTCGGCGCTGCGGGCCAGCAGGCGGTTGGCGGAGGGTTCGTCCAGCTCGATCAGTTCGGGGATCAGCAGGGCTTGGCGCTTCACCCCGCCTTCCAGCAAGGCGGCCTTCATTCGCTCATAGACCAGCCGCTCATGGGCGGCGTGCTGGTCGACGATGACGATGCCCTCGCGGGTCTGCGCCACGATGTAGGTGGTGTGGACCTGAGCCCGCGCCGCGCCCAGCGGATGGCTGTCGAGCGGCGGCTCGGACCTCTGCGCGGACGGGTCGGGGGTGCGGTATTCCGGCGGGCGGGCCGCCGGGGCGAAACCATTGCCGAAACCGTTGAGGCGGCCCTGCAGCGGCGGCAGGCCGGTCTGGGTCGGCGCCTGGAAGGCGGCGGAGCGCTCCGCCAGACCGCGCGGCACGGTGGCCGGCGTGTAGGACCCGCCCCAACTGCCGCTTGAGCCGCCACCGGAGCGGCCGTAGGGCAGGGGGGAGGGGGGGAAGCCGCCATCGGTTTTGCCGGATTGCTCGGGCCGCAGGGCGCCCAGCGTGGCGAGGCCGACGGTGGTGGAGGCGCGGTGGCCGGCCTCGGCCAGCGCGTGCTTCAGCGATCCGACGATCAGGCCGCGCACCAGACCCTGGTCGCGGAAGCGCACCTCGGCCTTGGCCGGGTGGACGTTCACGTCGACCTCCTGCGGGTCGATGTCGAGGAACAGGGCCAGCATCGGGTGGCGGTCGCGGGGCAGGAAGTCGGCATAGGCGGCGCGCACGGCGCCGACCATCAGTTTGTCGCGCACCGGGCGGCCGTTGACGAACAGGTGCTGGTGCTTGGCGGTCGGGCGGTGCAGGGTCGGCAGGCCGATCCAGCCGGCCAGCGTCACCCCCTCGCGCGCCGCCGTCACCGGAACGGCGTTCTCCTGAAAATCGCGGCCCATCAGCGCGCCCAACCGGGTCAGCCGGGCGTCCAGCAGGTCGCCCTGCGCCGCGCTCAGCCGCAGGCCGCCGCGGCCGCCGTCGCTGAGCGTGAAGGCGACGCCGGGATGGGCCATCGCCAGCCGTTCCAGGCAATCGGCGATGTGGTCGTATTCGGTGCGGGAGGCCTTGAGGAACTTCAGCCGGGCGGGAACGGCGGCGAACAGGTCGCGCACCTCGATCCGCGTGCCCTGGGCCAGCGCCGCCGGCTGCGGCGCCCCCTTGGCGCCGGCATCGACGGTCAGGCTCCAGGCATTGTCGGCACCGCGGGCGCGGCTGGTGATGGTCAGGCAACTGACGGCGCCGATGGACGGCAGCGCCTCCCCCCGGAAGCCGAGGGAGCGGATGTCGAGCAGGTCGTCGCCCGGCAGCTTGGAGGTGGCGTGGCGTTCGACCGCCAGAACCAACTCGTCCGCGGTCATGCCACAGCCGTCGTCGGTGACGGCGATCAGCGACTTGCCGCCGTCGCGCGCCACCACGTCGATTCGGGTGGCGCCGGCGTCGATGGCGTTCTCCACCAACTCCTTGACGGCGGCGGCGGGACGTTCGACCACCTCGCCGGCGGCGATGCGGTTGACGAGCGTTTCAGGGAGAAGACGGATCGGCATGCCCATAGATATAGTGGCAGCCGGCGCCCGGCACCACCATCTTCGGGCATATTCGCGCGCTTACAGGCCCTTCAGGGCCTTCATGTACTCGATCAGCTTGCGTTCGTAGAAGGGTTGGGGCGACTGGAAGCGGGCGACGAGGCCGGCCTCCTCCGTCAGCTTCACCACCATGCCGATGCAGGAGACGTCCACGGGATCGCCGCCAAGGTCGAACTGCAGGCGGAAATCGAACTTCTGCTTGGCGATCAGGTCGCCGTCATAGGGGCGGATGCGGAAGGAGCCGAGGACGAATTCCTCCGGCACGTAGTCGTGGTGATCGATGACGATCGTCGGCGGGGCGGACGGCCGTTCCCGTCGCGGCTCGCCGGTGGTCTTCGCGGCGCCGGACGCCTTGTTGCCCCCGGAAAAGATCGACAGCCAAGACATGAAGAGCGATGTCCCCTCGTTCCGGAAGCCTGAAACCACGCCGACATATTCCGACAGTTTTGGGGGCATATCCTTTAGTAACGGTTAATGGCCTAAGCATCGGTTACGGCGCCGTAACTTTGCCGCCGCCAAGACGACCGTACTGCAATGGAACGCCGGAACGGTAGGGGGCGTCCTGCCGCGACGGCCGCCCCCGGCCGATCACCGGACCGTCAGATGCGGCCCGGCATGCGGCGGCGGTCGGCGTCGTCGGCAGGCACGATCTCGGTCCCGACCGGCCAGAGCGCCAGCAGCGCCAGCTTCAGATGCGCCCAGGCGAAGGGCAGGCCGATGATGGTGATGGCAAGACCCACCGCGGCGATCAGATGGCCGGCGGCCAGCCACCAGCCGGCCAGCACGAACCACACCACGTTGCCGATGAAGCCCAGGGCGCCGGTGCCCATGTCTTCGCGTCCGCGGAACTCATCCCGGCGTACGGCGGTTTGTCCAAAGGGAAGCAAGGTGTACAGGGCGATGGTCAGGGCGGACCGGGCCCAGGGCAGGCCGATGATGGACAGAGCCATCAGGACCGCGGCCAGGAGCCAGCCGAGCGCCATCCAGATGCCGCCCGTGATCAACCACAGCGCATTGAGGAGAAGACTGAGCAGAGGCATGACACGAACCCTCCCTTTCGCCGCAGATGTGGGGACGGCCCCGGCCGTGGACCAGAGGGGCGGCTTTCGATTGCGGGACCAGCCGCAACGATGGGGCACCCCGTCCGGTGGCGCGAAAGAGGGGGAGGTTCATGCAATCCATGCCTTGAACCGGATCCGCAGGGTCCACAGATCCGGTAGAGGCATCATGACGACGCGTCCGGACGGGTCCTCCGCCGACAGCACCGCCGGCGGGCCGCCCGTTTCCGGACCATACGGATCGGAGGCCGCATGAACGAGGCTTTGAACACCGACCCCGGCGCCGATGCGCCGAACATGCCGCGCGAGGGCGAATCGCTGTCGCCGGTGGTCGCCGCCATCCTCGGCACCGCCGTCGCGGCGGCAACCAAGCGCGGCAGCGGCGGCGACGTCGTCCGCGGGCTGATCGCCGGCCTGCGCGTCCTGCGCGCCACCGTCGAAGAAGAGGCCGGCTACACCATGGCCGCCGCGGTCGACAACGCCATCCGCACCCGCCTGCTGGCCGACAACCTGTCGCGCCTGCGCGTCAGCGGGGAAAAGCCCAAGGCCATCCCTCTGCCCGACCCCGGGCCGGGCACCAGCGCCGCCGCCGCCATCTTCGAAAGCGCGGCCGAGTCCTGCCTGACCGTCAACGCCCACGCCGAGGACAACGGGCCCTTGGAACATGCCGTCTTCGCCTTCACTGCACAGTTGCTGCAACAGCTGGGCGGGGCGCCGGAATGGCGGAGCCTGGCGGGTGAACTGCGCCGCCCGATGGCGGTGGCGCCGGACGGCGAGGAGATGGAGGTGACGCTGCATTGAGCAGCTGCCGACAGCACCGGCCAAAAAAACAGCACCGGCAAGTAATGGAATTTGGTTTGTTTTTGAGCCGTTTCGGCGGCGGCTGAAACCTTTTGCGGGCAGGGCGGCTTTCGAGGCCGTGTTAAGGGTTTTGCCCGATTTATCGTACGGGACGACTTGCGTTCGGCTTCGTTAGGGTTGGCGTCGGCGGTGGGAACGTCCCATCGCGGAACGCCAGCACCGGGGAACCCGAACGTGTTCTTTCACACCCAGCCCTCCACCGTCCGCACCGGACGGGCAGAGTCCGTCCGCTTCGCGGTGAACGGCACGGCCGGTGACCGCACGGCTGACCGGGCGGGCGATCCGTGTGGCAGGCAGGTGATCTTCCTCCATCCCGGCAAGGGTGCCTGGTGGCGCCTGCTCGACCATGTCCCGTCGGGCCAGGAATGGCTGACCTTGCCCGCCTCCGCCTCGGCACGGCTGTCGTCGATGCTGGTGGAACGCGGCGGGCGGCGGCCGGTGCTGGTGGCGAGTGCGGTGACGGCGCCGCTCGCCATCGTGGCGGCGCTGGATTTTCCGGATCAGGTCGGCGGCGTGATGATCGTCGACGATGTCGGGGCCGATTCGCCGCTGCGGCGGCGCTGGAACGCCCTGTCCGCCTGTTTCGGCCGGCCTCGGCCCGTGGACCTGACCGACCGCCTCGGCGAGTTGGAGGCGGAACTGCCGGCGGTGCGGGTGCCGGTGACCCTGATGCAGGGAAGCGAACCGGCGGAGCTGTTCGCCCGGCTGGAAAGCCGGCTGACCGGCTGCCGGACGCTGACCGTCGTCGCGGTCCCCGATGCCGCCGCCGTCCGCCCGCGCACCCATGCCGCCGAACTGCGCGGCGCATTGCTGGCCCTGGTCTCAGCGGTGGAGCGGGCGCAGCGGTAGGGGGCGCCCCAATGATGCACCCTGGATCCCCACCTTCTGGATCCGCGCCTTCGCGCTACGGAATGCACATATTTCCAGGCATTGCTAAGTCCCTGGAGCGAAAGGAACTTTGCGTCATCCCCGCGAAGGCGGGGATCCAGAGTTTCCAGTGCAAGGGCGGGCTCAAGCCTGGGTTCCCGCCTTCGCGGGGATGACCGTCGAAATGTAACGCCTAGAAGCTCTGCGCCGTCAGTGCGGCCTGCGTGCGGTTGCGCACGCCCAGATGCCGCAGGATGGCGGTGACGTGGACCTTCACGGTTCCTTCCGTCAGCCCCAGTTCATGGGCGATCTGCTTGTTGGACTTGCCGTCGCGCAGACGGGCCAGAACGTCGCGCTGGCGTGGTGTCAGCTGGTCGCCGCCGCTGCCGTTGCCAAGCGCCGCGGAGTCGTCCGTCTGGTCGCCGGCAGCGCCGCCGCCATAGCCGCCCTGCATCTGATCGACGCGGTCGCCGCCGCGGATCGCCTGTTCGGGAAGATAGATGCCACCGGCAAGCACCAGCTGCAGTGCGCCCAGCAGCACCTTGGCGCTGGAGGATTTCGGGATGTAGCCGGCCGCACCATTCTCCAGCGCGGCGAGAAGATCGGAACGCTTCTCCGATCCCGATACCACCACCAGCAGCGCCTTGGGCAGGCTTACATGGATGTCGCCCAGCGCCGAGAAGCCGGTCCAGCCCGGCATTCCGAGATCGAGCAGGATCAGGTCGAAGGGTCTCGTCCCGTCGCAGAGCGACCGCACCTCGTCATAGGTGCTGGCCTCGAAAAACGTCATGTCGTCGTCGAATTGCGCCAGCAGGCGGCGCAGACCGTCTCGGAACAACAGGTGATCGTCGGCGATCAGCACGTTCATCGCGGGCATTTCCAGGAAGGTTGCGGCGATGGCACACCGGAATGGCGTCATCGGCCCGGACGTTCACATAGGCACGGTCATTCTGACGCTGTAGTTCGCTTTTCGTCTTAGACCGCTTCCTCTATGCCCGTTCCTTTCGCGTCCGGAACGGCGGCGTCATTCGCCTTGACGCCGGAATCGGAAACGGCGCCGCCCCGCCGACCGCCGGCCCCGGATGGAAGGGGCGGGCGGCCAGGACGGATGGCTGGCGAGACCTTTGGCGAAACTCTGTCTGATGAGGATCGGACGGCTAAGGTCAGACGGTGGCGGCGACGCCCGTCTCGGCGGCCTGGTCGCCGATGCCGTTGTTCAGCGCCCAGATGGCGGCCTGGGTGCGGTTGGACGCGTTGATCTTGCGCAGCAGGCTCTTCAGGTGAACCTTCACGGTGGCTTCCGTGATGTTCAGGTGGTTGGCGATCATCTTGTTGCTGTTGCCGTTCAGCAGGCAGCGGAGGATCTGCACCTCGCGCTGCGACAGGCCCTTGCGGCGGGTCGGCAGCTCGGCGCCCATGTCCTCGGTGCGGCCGCTGACCAGCAGTTCGGCCAGATGGGTCGGGAACACCTTCTCGCCCATCATCACCAGCTTCAGCGACTGCATCAGCGCCTCGCAGGCGATGTCCTTCAGCAGGTAGCCGCCGGCGCCGGCGCCCAGCGCGGCAGACAGCCGGCGGGTTTCCAGGTCGTTGGTCAGGATGACGATCCGGATCGACGGATGGCCCTCGCGCAGCGTGCGCATCGCCTCGACTTCCTCGTCGGCACCGCTCGGCAGATCGATCAGGATCAGGTCGGGGGTGGTGCCGGTGCCGAGCGCCGTCAGGCCCTCGCGCAGGCTGCCGGCCTCGCCGACGACGTTGAAGGGAGTGCCCTCGAACAGGCGCTTCATGCCTTCACGGAAAAGCTTGTTGGCATCGATGAGGAAAACGTTGATGGCATCCATGGTCTCAGCCCGCCTTTTGTTCCGTTCCGATCAAAGTGGCGCCGATTGGCGCTTCCGAGGCATCCCCGACCGCTCGCTCTCGCGTCCGGCCCGCTCCCCCCTCAGGGTGTGGGGTGCCTCGTTGTGATCCATAGATACCCCCGATTTGCGCGGCGCAAAATTTCGCTTAGTGGTGCATCCACCAAGTTGTTTAGACATTCGGGAGCGCGGCGACGCCCAGTCGGCTCGGCGCGCGATGGCGCCTGCGCCTGCCCCAGACGAAGGGGTGCTTGTGCACGTTCCAGTAGGCGGTGGCCCGTTCCACCGCCGCCTCGATCTCGGCCCAGGCATCGAACCGGCGCCCTTTCAGCGCCAGTGAGCGCAGCACTTTCCACCAGGGCTCGATGAGGTTCAGGTAGGCGGCGTACTTGGGCTGGAAGACGAACTCCCAGCGCGGATGGGCGAGGTTGAACAGCAGCACGTCCGGGCCGGCGTGGCAGTTCAGGTTGTCGAGCACGGCGTAGACCCGCTCCACCGCGGGGTCGATCCAAGCCTCGACCCGGCCCAGGAAGTCGATCCAATTCGCGGTGGTCCGGCCCTCGTAGGTCGCCGTGAGGGCGTCTCCCGTGGCCGGGCGAAAGGCGCCAAACACGTACCCGGCCACGTCCCGCCGGCCGTAGTCGATCTCCTGCTTGGCGCGCTCGGCCTTCGGGCCGGCGGGCCGGACGAGCCGGCGGCCCGGATAGCTCTTGCTCGCCTGCGGCCCCATCTCGTCGAGACAGACGACTACGCAGCCCGTCGGCGGGGCGGTGTAGAGCTGCTCAATTGGCCCCTTTTTTTGGCGAAGTCTGGATCGACCCGCGCCCCGAACCAAGTCTCCTCCTGGCGCCACTTCAACCCCTCCTGGACAAAGATCTCGGCGATGCGGCTGCGCTTCATCCCGATCCCTTTCCCCGACAGGTGGACCACTAAGCGGTCCAGCGTCCACGACGCGAAGGGCAGGCCCAGCTCCGCGGGCGGGGTCAGGGCGGTGTCGATCACGGCGCTGCGCTCGGCCGCGGTGTAGGTGGGCGGGCGCCCCGACCGCACGTCTTCCTCCAGACCGTCGAAACCGCGGGCCTTGAAGCGCTTGAGCCAGTGGCGGACGGTCTCGCCGCACAGGCCCATGCGCTCCGAGATGGCCGGCGCGGTCAGACCCTCGACCGAATGCAGGACGATCTGCGCCCGCCGGACGAGACCGGCGCCCAAGGTGCGCGAGCGTGCCATCGTCCTCAACTTCTCCAGCTCCTCGTCGCTCAAGTCCTGCACGCGGATGGCCATGGTCCGGCTCCGGGTCGGTGGGTTTCCCTTACCAACCGCTCCGAAGCCCGGGAATTCCAATTAACTTGTCGGACGCACCACTTAGGTAAATTTCGCGTCGAGCAATGGGCATATGCCGTAAGACCGGATAAGACAAGATGCGGACATAATTCGAACTTTGATGGTCGGGCGGAATAACGGCCTGTGACAGAAAAGGGGAAATCGTTAACCACGGGCCTCTGACTTGGTCATGTTTCTCAGTTGCAATATGGCGGGACTTCGACCCCGGCCGGCATAGGCCGCGCGAGGATTGCGCCCCTGCCCGATGGTTGGAGTCCTATGTCCTGAACGCCCGCCCTTCGGCCTAGGTTCGGTCGCGCAACCGCGCAATCCCGAATGGGAGACGCGGTCTGTCGCAGGGTTCGTGCCGGGGCGCTCTGTGCTATATACGTTCCAACCGCAAGACAGCATTCCCATGCTTGAGCCGATTTTTCTTCTTTTCCCCAAGCCGGGCCGCCCATGTCAGACGCGTACGACGACGATCCGTTGAGCCATGCCGCTCCCCCCGCCGCCGCTTCGGCCACGGGCTTTCCAAGCGCGGCGCAGCGCTTCGCCTATCTGGACGGGCTGAACCCGACCCAGCGGGCGGCGGTGGAGGCGCTGGACGGGCCGGTGCTGGTCCTGGCGGGCGCGGGCACCGGCAAGACGCGGGTGCTGACCACCCGGCTGGCCCATCTGCTGATGACGCGCCGGGCCGCCGCCTTCCAGATCCTGGCTGTCACCTTCACCAACAAGGCCGCCCGCGAGATGCGCGAGCGTGTCGCCCATCTGGTGGGGATCGAGCCGGAGGGCTGGTGGCTCGGCACCTTCCACGCACTGGCCGCGCGCATCCTGCGCCGCCATGCCGAGCTGGTGGGGCTGAAGTCGAACTTCACCATCCTCGACACCGACGACCAGGTGCGGCTGATCAAGCAGCTTCTGGCGGCCGAGAACATCGATTCCAAGAAATGGCCGCCCCGGCAGGTCCTGGGCGCCATCGAACGCTGGAAAGACCGCGGCCTGACACCCGACCGTCTCGGCGACGCCGACGGCGGCGATGTGGCCGGCGGCCGGGTTGTGGCGATCTATCGTGCCTATCAGGAGCGCCTGCGCACCCTGAACGCCTGCGACTTCGGCGACCTGCTGCTGCACAACCTCGCCATCTTCCAGAACCATCCGGACGTGTTGGCGGAGTATCACCGCAAGTTCAAATATCTGCTGGTCGACGAGTATCAGGACACCAACGTCGCGCAGTATCTGTGGCTGAGGATACTGTCCCAGGCGCACAAGAACATTTGCTGCGTCGGCGATGAAGATCAATCGATCTACGCCTGGCGTGGTGCGGAGATCGGCAACATCCTGCGCTTCGAGACCGACTTCCCCGGCGCGACCATCATCAAGCTGGAGCAGAACTACCGCTCCACCGGCCATATCCTGGCGGCGGCATCCGGGCTGATCGCCAACAACCAGGGTCGTCTCGGCAAGACGCTGTGGACCGAGGCCGACGGCGGCGAGCCGGTCAAGGTCAAGGCGGTGTGGGACGGCGAGGAGGAGGCGCGCTGGGTCGGCGAGGAGATCGAGACGCTGCAGCGCAAGGGCACGTCCCTGGCGCAGATCGCCGTGCTGGTCCGCGCCGGCTTCCAGACCCGCGAGTTCGAAGAACGCTTCATCACGCTCGGCCTGCCTTACAAGGTGCTGGGCGGTCCCCGCTTCTACGAGCGGCAGGAAATCCGCGACGCGATGGCCTATTTCCGCGTCGTCAATTCCGGCGACGACGATCTCGCCTTCGAGCGCATCATCAATCTGCCCAAGCGCGGCGTCGGCCCGGCGGCCATGCAGTGCCTCTACACCGCGGCGCGCGCGCAGGGGCTGTCGCTGACCGAGGCCGGCTGGGCACTGACCGAGACGGACGAGCTGAAGCCGAAGCTGCGCGCCACCCTGCGCGGGCTTCTGCAGGACTTCTTCCGCTGGCGGACGTTGATGGCGACGGTGCCGCACACCGAGCTTGCCCGCACCATCCTGGACGAATCCGGCTACACCCGCATGTGGCAGGAGGACAAGACGCCCGAGGCTCCCGGCCGGCTGGAGAACCTGAAGGAACTGATCACCGCCATGGCGGAGTTCGAGAACCTGCCGGGCTTCCTGGAGCATGTGGCACTGGTGATGGAGAATGCCGAGGCCGCCGGGATCGAGCAGGTCACGGTGATGACGCTGCACGGTGCCAAGGGGCTGGAGTTCGACCATGTCTTCCTGCCGGGCTGGGAGGAGGGCGTGTTCCCCAACCAGCGCGCGCTGGACGAGACCGGCATCGCCGGGCTGGAGGAGGAGCGGCGGCTGGCCTATGTCGGCCTGACCCGCGCGCGACGCCGCGCCTATGTCAGCCATGCCGCCAACCGCCGGCTCTACGGCAACTGGGTCAGCGCCGTGCCCTCCCGTTTCGTCGAGGAAATCCCGCAGGACAATGTGGAGGCGGAGGCCGCCAACGGCCTGTTCGCCGGCAGCGGCGGGCGCGGCAGCTTCGGCGGTGGGGCAGGGGCCTATGGAGCCGGCAGCTTCGGCGGCGGTTCGGGCGGCGGCTTCCAGTTCCGCGGCTCCACCCGGCAGGCGCCGGCGCCCAAGACGATCACGCTGGACCAGGGCGCCTATGCCGTGGCGCCGCGTCCGCGGCCCGATGCACCCTTCGCCAAGGGGGCGCGCGTGTTCCATCAGAAATTCGGTTACGGCACCGTCACCGCGGTGGCGGAGGACAAGCTGGAGATCGATTTCGACCATTCCGGCGCCAAGAAGGTGATGGACAGCTTCGTCGTGCCTGCCGACAAGGCAGGCTGAGGGGGGCTGAGGGGGCGGGCGGACGGTTTGCCGCACTGTGACGGCCGTCACAGCCGCGGCTTCCGTCGCCGGCCAGTATTGCAGCATTGCAACGGAGCCGGAGGTCTTCCGCCGTGTTCGGAACGGGCAGCGTCAGTTACGAGGTGCAGAGCCGCCGCGAGGGACGCTGGCTCATCGAAGGCGCCTATACGGACCAGGAGGCGGCGTTGTCGGCCGCCCGCTCCCAATTGGCCGCCTCCGGGGTGGAGGAGGCGAAGGTGGTGAAGTTCCGCACCATCGCCGGCCTGTCGCTGGAAACGGTGATCCTGCACAAGACGGCGCCGCAGGTTGCGCGCAAGGGGCTGACCCTGGGCGGCACGGCGGAAGGGGCGCCGATCTGCCGCAAGCCGGACGACCTGAGCGGTTTCGAAAGCCGGGTGGTCATCGGCCGGCTGCTGCGCCCCTATCTGGATGCCCAGCGCATCACCTCGACCGAATTGCTGCATTCCTGGCCGCTGTTCCGCCGCCTGGAGGAGCAGGGCGCGCTGCTGGGCGCCGCCATCCATGCGGTGGCCCGCCACCATGCCGATCTTCACGGCGTGTCGCATGCCGCCCGCGCCCGCGAACTGCGGCAGATGGTGGAGGCGGTCGCCGGGTCCGCCCGCGACGCCCTGGCCGAACGGCGCCGGCTGCCGCGCTTCGACGCCGCCGACCTGCCCGGCACCAGCAACAGGATCGAGGAGTCGGTGGGGGAGGCAGGGCACGACGCGCTGTTCCTGATCCTGCTGTGCCAGCATCTGGAAGGCGGCGGGACGCTGGCCGGCAAGCTGGAATTGCTGCTGGCGATGATCGACGACGACGTCTGGCCGCGGCATCTTGCCCTGCTGGACGGGGTGATCGCCGACATCATGGGCTCCGCCGACACGATGAAGGAACTGCTGGGCGCGCAGCCCAGCCTGCATGCCGGGCTCTGCGCGCTGGCCGACGCGCTGTTCGACCGCGACGCGGATCCGGCACTGGCGCCGATGGCCGCGTCGCTGCGCCGGGTGTGCCGCCTCGCCCTGCAGGGCCGCGCGCCGCAGAGCCTGGCCGTCCTGCTGGAACGGCTGCGCCAGAGTGTCGCCGGGGACCAGCCGCTCGACCGGCGCGACGCGAAGGCGGAAGGCGTGCTGACCCGCGACCTTGCCGACCGGCTGAAGGGGGCGGACGGCGCACTGCTGGGCGGGGCGGCGATGGAAAAGGCGCTGGAGCGGCGTCTGCTGCGCCACCGTCAGACGGTGCTGCGCGCCCAGGGCATGCACGACATCGCCGATCGGCTGTCGGGACGGTAGGGGTTTCCCTCGAAGCCTTTTCATCGAAGCCATTTCATCGAAACAAGGCGGCATCCGGAATCCTTGGTGTCTTTCCGGCTTGATGCTAAAAACGCCGCTTCTTCTCGCGTCGTCGTCGGAAAGCCCCTGTCATGTCGCAAACCCCGCTCTGGCGCATCGCGCTGGTCGTTCCCGAAGCCCATGCGCCCGCCTTCGCCGAGGCGGTGGGGGACCATGCCGATGCGGTGTCGACCTTCGAACTGGAGGAGGGCGGCAACTGGCTGGTCGAGGCGACGCTGTACGGCGCCCCGGACGAGGCGCGGCTGCAGTCGCGCGTGGCCGTGCTGGCCAAGGCGCTGGGAATCGAGGAGCCGCGGCTGGCGGTCGAGAACCTGCCGCCCATCGACTGGGTGTCGCACAGCTACCAGGGCTTTCCGCCGATTCGCGCCGGCCGCTTCTTCGTCCACGGCTCCCACCATGAGGGCATCGTGCCGGCCGGCAGCATCCCGCTTCTGGTGGACGCCGCCACCGCCTTCGGCACGGGCGAGCATGGTTCGACCAACGGCTGCCTGCAGGCGCTCGACCGGCTGTCGCGCCATCTGAAGCTGCCGCGCGGCGGCCGGCGCGGCGCGCTCGACATGGGCTGCGGCTCCGGCATCCTGGCGCTGGCGGTGGCCAAGCGCTGGCGCGTGCCGGTGACCGCCGTCGACATCGATGCGGAGGCCGTGCGCGTCACCCGCATCAACGCGGCGCTGAACGGGCAGAAGGGCATGATCCGCGCCCAGGGCGGCGACGGCTACCACACCCGCATCGTCGGCCGGCACAAGCCCTACACCCTGATCACAGCCAACATCCTGGCCCGCCCGCTGTCGCGCATGGCGCCGCAGCTGCGCCGCCACCTGAAGAAGGGCGGCTATGCCGTTCTGGCCGGCCTGCTGAACCGGCAGGAACGCCACGTCATCCAGGCCCACCGCAACCAGGGCCTTCGGCTTGTCGCGCGCATCCCGGTCGGGGAATGGACCACTCTTGTGGTCAAGCGTTAAGCCAGGGGCCGTTGAAACCAAAGGGCCGGGTTGCGACTTCCCCTAGGGACGATGTCCCGACACTCACCTGGGGAGACACCATGCTGAACCGCATCCGGTCCTTGTTCGCAGGCGACGACGACGGCACCGAGCCGGGCGAGGACGCCCTGCAGGCCGCCGCCGCCGCCCTGATGGTCGAGGCCGCGCGCACCGACGACACCATCACCCAGGCGGAGCGCGACCGCATCATCTCCGTCGCGCAGCGCCACTTCCACCTGAACGAGGAGGAGGCGCAGGACCTGCTGTCCGCCGCGGTCTTCGATACCGAGGACGTGTCGCCCTACCACCACTATGTCAGCATCATCATGAACCGCTGCCCGCCCGGCCGCCGGGTCTGGATCATCGAGATGCTGTGGGAGGTCGCCTACGCCGACGGTGTGCTGAACGACCTGGAGGCCAGCCTGCTGCGCCGCATCGGCGGCCTTCTGCATGTGTCCGACATCGAGCGCGGCGAGGCGCGCAAGCGTGTGCTGGAGCGGCTGGGGCTGCCGGACGATGCGGGGTTGCCGGTGTAGGGACGAATTCTTGTGAGGCTAGACCCCCACCCTGACCCTCCCCCGCTGGGCAGGAGAGGGACTGCCGCCAAACGCCGACAAGAGTCCATTTCCCTCCCCCGCCCAGCGGGGGAGGTTAGGAGGGGGTCTAACGCCCCACATCCCTATACCCCCACCCCAACCGGCATAGCCGCCACCCCGTCGCTTGCGCCGGACCGGCCGGGTGCCTAGCCTGGAGTCACAGGCTTCACCCTTCCGAGGAACACGTTCCGTGTCCAGCGCGACTCCCTCCGGCGCTTACCGTGGCGACGACGCCCTTGCGACCCTGTTGACCGAGGCCGGGACCGGCCGCTCCCCCGCGGATGTCCGCGCGCTGCTGGCCGGCGTGCTGGCGGCGCCGGAGGGAGAGGACCCGGCGGCGTGGCTGGTGCTGGTGGGCGAGACCCTGCCGCCGGCATTGGCCGAACAGCTCCAGGCGCTGAAGGCGGTCCTCGCGGCGGAAGCCCCGGCGGCCCGGCCGGGTCCGGCACAGCGGCTGGCCGATCTGCGCGCCGCGCTGAAGCGCCGGGATCTCGACGGCTTCATCGTTCCGCGCGGCGACGAGCATCAGGGCGAATATGTGCCGCCGCGCGCCCAGCGGCTGGGCTGGCTCACCGGCTTCACCGGGTCCGCCGGCAACGCGGTGGTGACATCCGGCCGCGCCGCGATCTTCGTCGACGGCCGCTACACCCTGCAGGTCCGCAGCGAGGTCCCGTCCGACCTGTACGAGTACAAGCATCTCGTCGAGGATCCGGTCACCGACTGGATCATCGCCGCCTTGCCCGAAGGCGGGCGCTTCGGCTTCGATCCCTGGCTGCACACCATCGGCTGGGTGGAGAAGACCCGCGCCGCTCTGGAACGCGCCGGCATCCTGCTGATCCCTTGCGAGGACAATCCGCTCGATTCGGTTTGGCAGGGCCAGCCGCCGGCTCCCCTCACCCCGGTGGTGCCGCAGGACGAGGCGTTGGCCGGCGAAAGCTCCGCCGACAAGCGCGCCCGGCTGGCCGACGAGCTGGGGCAGTCGGGGATCGCCGCCGCGGTGCTGACCCAGCCGGACAGCATCGCCTGGCTGCTGAACATCCGCGGTGCCGACGTGCCGTGCACGCCGCTGCCGCTGTCCTTCGCCATCATGTCCGCCGATGCGTCGGTGGACCTGTTCCTCAACCCGCGCAAGCTGGCGCCGCAGACCCGCGCCCATCTTGGCAATCAGGTGCGGGTGCGGCCGGTGGAGGAGTTCGGACCGGCATTGGACGCCGTCGCCCGCGGCTCCGCCCGCGTGCTGGCCGATCCAACCTGCACCTCGGCCTGGATCGTCGACCGGCTGCATCTGGCCGGTGCGAAGGTGGAGCGCGAGGGCGATCCCTGCGCCCTGCCCAAGGCCTGCAAGAACCCGGCGGAACTGGCCGGCACCCGCGCCGCCCACACCCGCGACGGCGCCGCCATCGTCCGTTTCCTGCACTGGTTCTCGGAAGAGGCGCCGAAGGGCGAGCTGACAGAGCTTGCGGTGGTGGAGCGGCTGCTGGCCTGCCGGCGTGAGAACGAGCGGTTCCGCGGCGTCAGCTTCGACACCATCGCCGGCGCCGGTCCGAACGGCGCCATCGTCCATTACCGCGTGACGCCCGAGACCGACCGCCGGCTGGAGCCGGGCAGCCTGTTCCTGCTGGACAGCGGCGCGCAGTATCTGGACGGCACCACCGACGTCACCCGCACGCTGGCGGTCGGCGAGCTTGACCCGGCACTGGCCGCGGAGATGCGCGACCGCTTCACCCGCGTGCTGAAGGGCCATATCGCGCTGTCCACCGCGCGCTTTCCGCGCGGCACCACAGGTTCGCAGCTGGATGCGCTGGCGCGGCTGCCGCTGTGGCAGGCGGGGCTGGACTACGACCACGGCACCGGCCACGGCGTTGGCAGCTTCCTGTCGGTGCATGAGGGGCCGCAGCGCATCTCCAAGGTCGGCAACACCGTGGCCCTGCAGCCGGGCATGATCCTGTCCAACGAGCCCGGCTATTACAAGACCGGCGCCTACGGCATCCGCATCGAGAACCTGATCGTCGTCCGCCCGGTGGAGCCGCAGGGCGAACCGGCCGGCGCCGAGCGCCAGATGATGGAGTTCGAACCGCTGACCCTGGTGCCGATCGACCGCTCGCTGATCGAGCGCGCGCTGCTGTCGGACGCGGAGGCCGCCTGGGTCGACGCCTATCATGCACGGGTGCGCGAGTCGCTGTCCCCCCTGTTGGACGAGGCGGCCCGCCGCTGGCTCTCCGGGGCGACGGCGCCGCTGTGAACGGGCGGTGGGCCGCATCGGATCGGGTGCGGCCGCCCCCACGGGCCCGATCCGGGGATGGCCGGACGTGATCGAACGTGGGGATGACCCTGATTCGGCAAGATGATGTCCCGCGTGGTAACACGTTCTTTACCAGGCTGATGCAGTGTGTCCCAAGGGGATGACTTTTGGCGGCAGTTAGGGCACTACAGTCGGCATCACTTCCCGGATTACGGCGCAGCCCCCGCGCCGGGTGGGCGTAACGGCCGGACAGACACCGGCAACGGATTATTGCGGAGACGTCTAGATGAAGATCCTCGTCGTCGATGATTACGCCACCATGCGGCGCATCGTGCGGAACCTGTTGACCCAGATCGGCTACACCGACATCGACGAGGCCGGCGACGGTGTGTCGGCGCTGGCGAAGCTGCGTGAGAGCAAGTTCGGCCTCATCATTTCCGACTGGAACATGGAGCCGATGACCGGCCTCCAGCTGCTGAAGGAAATCCGCGCCGACGCGAAGCTGGCGGCGACGCCCTTCATCATGGTCACCGCCGAAAGCAAGACCGAGAACGTGATCGCCGCCAAGCAGGCCGGCGTGAACAACTACATCGTCAAGCCTTTCAACGCCGACACGCTGAAGCAGAAGATCCAGGCCGTCATCGGCGGCTGATCCCGCAAGGGCAAAACCCGCAAGGGACGATCGAAGCTTATCGTGACCGGTCCGGGTGGGCGGCGGCACATGCCGCCCGGCGCCCGGTCCTTGGGGCGGCTGGCGAATCCAGTTTGGGGAGTGGACCGGTTTGGAGCAGCTTCCGCAGCTGTCCGATGAGGAGTTCGAGCAGATCGAGGACGCCATCGCCCGTTCGGCGAAGGGCAGGGCGTTCCTGCGGCGGCTCCACCGGCGGTCCCTCGGGGCCGCGACGGAGGAAGTGCGCGCCATGCTCCAGGAGTTCCGCGACTCCTGGAACCGGCAGAACGAAGCGGTGGAGGCCGGCAAGCATGTCGGCGTCCTGCGCCGCGAGCTGATGGAAATGGCGGCGTCGATCGAACAGGCGCGGCGGGAGGTTGCGGCACTGCGCCCCCCCGACGGGTCGGGCGACAAGATCCTCTCCGCCACGAACGAACTCGATGCCATCGTCATCTCGACCGAACGCGCGTCCTTCGAAATCCTGAATGCGGCCGAACGGCTGATGGATCTGGCGGGCAAGCTGCGCGCGAGCGGGGCCGATCCGACGATGTGCGGCGAGATCGACACGCAGGTGAACGACATCTTCACCGCCTGTTCGTTCCAGGATCTGACCGGCCAGCGCACCAGCAAGGTGGTCAACGCGCTCCGCTACATCGAGCAGCGCGTCATGGCCATGATCAGCATCTGGGGCGAGGATGGGCTGGCCGGCATCGTCGTCAAGGAAGAGCAGACCGACAGCCGGCCGGACGCGCATCTGCTGAACGGTCCGCAGTTGGACGGCCACGGCGTCAGCCAGGCCGATGTCGACAGCATGTTCGACAGCCCGGTTGCCGCTCCGGCGCCCGCACCCGCGCCACCTCCGCCCCCGCCGCCGGCCCCGGCGAAGGCGAGCCAGGCCGACATCGACAGCATGTTCGACGCCCCGGCGCCGGCCGCCGCACCGGTACAGTCGAGCCAAGCCGACATAGACAGCATGTTCGACGCGCCGGCACCCGCCGCTGCACCGGTAAAGGCGAGCCAGGCGGACATCGACAGCATGTTCGATGCGCCGGCACCCGCTGCCGCACCGGCAAAGGCTAGTCAGGCCGATATCGACAGCATGTTCGACAGCCCGGCTCCGGCGCCCGCCCCGGCGAAGAAGCCGGTGCCGAAGCCGCCCGGCGCGGCGCCGAAGGCCAAGGCCGCTTCCAAGCCCGCCGCACCGCCCCCGCCGCCCGCGGCGGCGGAGCCACCGGTGCCGCTCGATCAGGCCGCCATCGACGCTCTCTTCGGATAGGGCGGGGAAGCCGCGCCGGCCTGTCCGGCCGACCTCTCCCCCTAGGTTTCCCCCGATTGACCCGCCCGGCAGGCCGATGGCCCGATGCGGCGCGGTCGACGGCTCCAGAACGCAGACCCGGTACGCAACCAGACATTCCACCACCCCACACATTCACCACCCAGGCCACAGGCGGCCGTTTCCGAGAGGCGGGACCGAGGATGAAGCAGATGACCAAGCCCTTCATGGCCGAGCTTCAGAAAGCCCGCAAGTCCGGGCACCCGTTCCAGGCCCTGATCGAAGACGGTGCCGCCGCGGCGGCGCTTCCGGTGCCGGCCCAGGTGGTCCAGGCCGACAACACCGAGGTGCTGCGCGCCATCGGCGATCTCGGCGCCAAGCTGGACCGCTTCCTGACCATGGACGCGGCGCAGATCGACCAGATCCAGGTCGAGATCGCCGACATCTCCGGCAAGATCAAGGCGACCAAGGTGGAGATGGCGGCCATCCGCCACCCGCTGGCCGGCGACGACAAGTTCCAGCAGGCCAGCCAGGAGCTGAGCGCCGTCGTCGCCGCGACGGAGGCCGCGACCAACACCATCATGGCCTGCGCCGAAGAGTTGGAAGAGGTGGTGTCGGAACTGAAGTCGTCCCTGCCGGAGGGCTATCACAACGACCGCGTCAACGACATGGTCGACGTCATCGTCCGCATCTACGAGGCCTGCAACTTCCAGGATCTGACCGGCCAGCGCATCACCAAGGTCGTCCGCGCCATGTCCTTCATCGAGGAGCGCGTCGACGCCATGATGGGCCTGTGGAACAAGCGCGAGTTCGAGGCGATGCCGCTGCCGCCGTCCGTCACCAAGAAGGACGAGGATCTGGACCTGCACGGCCCGGCCGAAGCCACCCCTGACAGCGGTAACATCAGCCAGGCCGACATCGACGCGCTGTTCGGGTAAGAAAATCAAAGCCCTTCTCCCACGAGGGGAGAGGGGCTTCTCAATATTTCGGCCCTCAAACCCGATTGCCCGGCCCACCCCCGCGTTACCGCTTGCGGCGCCCTCACCCCGGCGTGCTATACAGGGGCAACTTCGAAAGCGCCCAAGACGACGATGCTTCCTCGCCCGTACCGCCTGCCGCTGACGGCCATCCTTCTGTCCGCCGCCCTGACCGCCTGCTCCTCCACCAAGGAGGACGCGTATGTCGAACGTCCGGCCGACCAGCTTCTGTCGGAAGCCGATGCGGCGATGCGCGAGGAGGCCTTCAAGAAGGCCGCAAGGCTCTACGACGAGGTGGAGCGGCAGCATCCCTATTCGGATTCGGCCAGCAAGGCGCAGCTTCTTGCCGCCTATGCCCACTATCAGGATCTGAAGTACGACGACGCCATCCTGGCGCTCGACCGCTTCATTCAGCTTCATCCGGGCAGCCCGGATGTCGACTACGCCTATTACATGCGGGCGCTGTGCTATTACGAGCAGATCACCGACGTGCGCCGCGACCAGCGGATGACCCGGCAGGCGCTCGACGCCCTGTCGGAGGTGGTGCGCCGTTTCCCGGACAGCAAATACGCCCGCGACGCGAAGCTGAAGATCGACCTGACCAACGACCACCTTGCCGGCAAGGAAATGGAGGTCGGTCGCTTCTACCTGCGTCAGCATCAGTACACCGCCGCGATCAACCGCTTCCGCGTCGTCGTTGAAAACTACCAGACCACGTCCCATGTGGCGGAGGCGCTGCACCGGCTGGTGGAGTGCTATCTGGCGCTGGGCGTGACCGACGAGGCGAAGGCCGCCGCGGCCGTGCTTGGCCACAACTTCCCCGGCAGCGAATGGTACACGGACAGCTACGCACTGCTGGTGGACGCCAATCTGCGTCCCGAGCGAAACGAGAAGTCGTGGATCAGCAAAGCCTGGAACTCCCTGTTCTAGGACGCTCCATGCTCGTGTCGCTGACGATCCGGGACGTCGTCCTGATCGAGCGGCTGAGCCTGTCCTTCCGCAAGGGCCTGTGCGCCCTGACCGGCGAGACCGGCGCCGGCAAGTCGATCCTGCTCGACGCGCTGGGGCTTGCCCTCGGCGCTCGCGCGGATTCCGGGTTGGTGCGCCATGGCGCCGATCAGGCCTCCGTCACCGCGGAATTCGAACTGTCGGGCGACCACCCGGCCTTCGCCATCCTGAAGGAACAGGGGCTCGACGCCGATTCCGGTGACTCTGCCTCCGGTTACGGCTCGCTGGTGATCCGCCGCACCGTCAACACCGACGGGCGCAGCCGCGCCTGGGTCAACGACCAGCCGGTCGGCGTCGGCCTGCTGAAGTTGCTCGGCGCCGAACTGGTCGAGGTCCATGGCCAGTTCGACACCCACGGCCTGCTGAACCCGCAGACCCACCGCGGCGTGCTGGACGCCTATGCCGGCTTGTCGGCGCAGGCGGCGCAGGTCTCTGCCGCGCACCGCGCCTGGAGGCAGGTCGAGGACGCGCGGCATTCCGCCGCCGCCGACATCGCCCGCGCCCGCTCGGAAGAGGAATATCTCCGCCACGCCGTGGCCGAGTTGGATGCGCTCGCTCCCAAGTCCGGCGAGGAGGAGGAACTGTCGGAGACCCGCGCGGTGCTGATGCACCGGGAAAAGCTGGTCGACGGCATGAACGCCGCCTATGCGGAGCTGTCGGGCGACCGTGGCGTCGAACGGGCACTGGCCTCGGCCATCCGCACGCTGAGCCGCATCGCCGACCGGGCTGGCGGCACGCTGGACCCGGTGATCGCCGCGCTCGACCGTGCCGCGACCGAGGCGGGAGAGGCCATTGCCGCCCTGCAGACCGCCTCCAGCAGCGTCGACATGGATCCGCGGGCGCTGGAAAAGCTGGAGGAGCGGCTGTTCGCATTGCGCGCCGCCGCCCGCAAGCATGGCGTGGATGTCGACGCCCTGGCGGCCCTGCGCGAGGAGATGGCCGGCCGTCTGCTATTGATCGAGGATCAGGGCGACCTGCTGGCCAAGCTGGCGAAGGAAGCCGAGCAGGCCCGCACCACCTTCCACAAGGCCGCCGAGGCGCTGAGCGCCGCCCGCCGCGAGGCTGCCGGCCGGTTGGACGTTGCGGTCGCCGGCGAACTGGCGCCGCTGAAGATGGAAAAGGCCAAGTTCCGCACGCTGGTCGAGCCGCTCGACGAGTCGGAATGGAACGCGTCGGGCATCGACCGCATCGCCTTCCAGGTCGCGACCAACCCCGGCTCCCCGCCGGGTGCGCTGAACAAGATCGCGTCGGGCGGTGAACTGGCCCGCTTCATGCTGGCGTTGAAGGTGGTACTGGCCCAGACCTCCACCGTTGGCACGCTGGTGTTCGACGAGGTGGATACCGGCATCGGCGGCGCCGTCGCCGCGGCGGTGGGCGAGCGGCTGGAAACGCTGGGCCATGGCTTGCAGGTTCTGGTCGTCACCCACAGCCCTCAGGTCGCGGCGCGCGGCGCCGTCCACCTGAAGGTCCAGAAGTCGCAGAAGGGCGAGCAGGTCACCACCGGCGTCGCCGAACTGGACGGCGACGAGCGGCGCGAGGAGATCGCCCGCATGCTGTCCGGCGCCACCATCACCGCCGAAGCCCGTGCGGCGGCCGACAGCCTGATCGCCGGCCGCGGCTGATCCTCATTTTTCCAGCCGCAGCTTCCGCAAGCCGGGAGTCCGCCGTCAGGCCCGGACTCCCGGCTCGCTTGCTTGCGCATCCTCCCCGTCATGCCGGCGAACCGTTGTGCGGCTCACGATCCGGAGTTGTGCGAGCGTGACGAGATATCTGAATCGTTCCTCGAAAAAAATGACTATTCACTGGTCAGAAACAGACGCAGAGCTCTTCAAAAATTATCCTATGTTAAGTTAACGCGCCTTAATAAGAACATAGGAATAGCCATTTTGGAGCGTTGCGGCGCTCCATTGTCCTGCCTAAATTGTTGTACACATCCCTTGGCAGGGCGTGACAAGCGCCACTGGTCTAGCTTCCGCTTGAGGTTGCGTTTGTCCGAAGTCTTTGCTCGATGAGCAGCCCTGTTCCTTCGGGGTCTGTCGACCTCACCGATTGCGACCGGGAACCCATCCACCAGCTGGGTCTGATCCAGCCGACCGGTTTCCTGATCGCCGTCACGGCCGATTGGATCGTCGTGCACGCGTCGGCCAACACCGCGCGCTGGCTGGGGGTGGAGGCCGAGGATCTGCTCGGCACGCCGCTGTCGCGCGTGATCAACGCGGATGCGCTGCACACCATCCGCGGGAGGCTGCAGGTCGCCCACATCAACGGCAGCGTCGAACGCGCCTTCGGTATCCAGCTTTCGGAAACCGCCCCGGTCTGCGACGTCGCCGTCCATCTCTCCGGTTCTTCCATCGTGATCGAGGCGGAACCCAGCGAGGGCGAGGGGCCGCAGGATTCCGGGTCGCTGCTGCGCTCCATGATCGGGCGGGTCCAGAACACCCGCGGCTTCGACGCCTTCTGCCGGGAGGCGGCGCGCCAGATGCGGGCGCTGACCGGTTTCGACCGGGTGATGGTCTACCGTTTCGATGCCGACGGCGCAGGCGAGGTGATCGCTGAGTCGGCGGTGCACGGCATCGGCAGCTTCCTCGGCCAGCGCTATCCGGCCTCCGACATCCCGCAGCAGGCCCGGCGGCTGTACGAGCGCAGTTGGCTGCGCTGCATCGCCGACGTGAACGCGCCGCCGGTGCCGGTGATCCCGGCGCTCGACCCTACCGGCCAGCCGCTGGACCTGTCGCTCAGCCTGCTGCGCAGCGTCTCGCTGATCCATGTCGAATATCTGCGCAACATGGGGGTCGGGGCCTCGCTGTCGGTGTCGATCCTGCGGCACGGCAAGCTGTGGGGCCTGTTCGCATGCCACCATCGGCAGGCCCGCTCGCTGTCCTTCGAACGGCGCACCACCGCCGAACTGTTCGGCCAGATGGTCTCGCTCCTGCTTGAAGGCCGGGAGCGCGAGCAGGAGGACCAGCGCGAGGCGCAGGTGCGCCGTGCCCATGTCCGCATCATGTCGATGCTGGCCGACAGCGAATCGCCGCTGGACAGCCTCGTCACCTTTGCCACCGAACTGCGCACGCTGATCCAGTGCGACGGCTTCGCCTGCTGCATCGACGGCCAGCTGCAGATGGAAGGCGAGACGCCGACGCGGGAGGAGACGCAGGGCGTCATGCGCTTCCTGCACCGGACCCCGCCCAGCAAGGTCTATTTCACCGACCAGCTGGGGACGGTCCATCCGCCGGCCCGCGACTTCACCGAACGCGCCTGCGGCCTGCTCGCCATCCCGGTGTCGCGCACGCCGCGCGACTATCTGGTCTTCTTCCGCAAGGAACTGGTCCGCACCATCACCTGGGGCGGCGACCCGTCCAAGCCGGCGCAGTATGGCCCCAACGGCCCGCGCCTGACCCCACGCAAGAGCTTCGAGGCCTGGAAGGAGACCGTGCGCGGCCGGTCGCAGCCCTGGAGCGACCTGGACCAGCGCAGCGCCGAATCGCTGCGGGTGACTCTGCTGGAAGTGGTTCTGCGGTTGGCCGACGTGGCCGGCCGCACGCGCAAGGAGGCGACCGAGCGGCAGGAACTGCTGATCGCCGAACTGAACCACCGCGTCCGCAACATCCTCAGCCTTGTCCGCGCGCTGGTGCGCCAGAGCGAGAGCGGGGCGGAAACGGTGCAGCAGTTCGCCGCCATCGTCGCCGGTCGCATCGAGGCGCTGGCCCGCGCCCATGACCAGATCACCGCCGACAATTGGGGGCCGGCCGCGCTGCGCTCGCTGATCGCCGCGGAGATCGGGGCCTATTTGTCGACCAAGAGCGAGCGGGTGCGGCTGACCGGTCCCGACGTTCTGCTGGCGCCGCAGGCATTTTCCGTCTTCGCGCTGGTGGTGCATGAACTGACGACCAATTCCGCCAAATACGGCGCGCTCAGCGACGGCGGCGGCTGGGTCGAGGCCGACTGGTCGATCGACCAGGGCGGGCGGCTGCTGATCGACTGGCAGGAGAACGGCGGTCCGCCGGTGCGCGCGCCGACCCGCACCGGTTTCGGCACCACGGTGATCGAGCGCTCCGTCCCCCACGACCTGCAGGGCGAGGCCGAGGTCACCTATGCGCTGTCGGGCCTGCGGGCGCGCTTCATGATCCCGGCCCAGTATGTGACCGTCGCCGACAGCCTGCCCGATGGCGGCCGGAACAGCCTGCCGGTGCCGGCGGCCGACTTCTCCATCGACGGCCCGGTGCTGCTGCTGGAAGACAACATGATCATCGCCATGGCGACGGAAGACGTGTTGCTGAGCTTCGGCGCCAGCCGCGTCAACACCGCCGCCGGCGTCCGACATGCCCTGCGCCTGCTGGCCGACGATCCGCCGGTGGTCGGCGTTCTGGACATCAACCTCGGCAACGAGACGTCGGTGGCTGTGGCCGACCGGCTGCGGGAGTTGGGGATTCCATTCGTGTTCGCGACCGGCTATGGCGAGTCCGCCGCGGTGCCGGAGCGGTTTGCAGACGTGCCGGTGCTGAAGAAGCCCTACGGGTCGGATCAGGTGGTGCAGGTGTTGGCGTCGGTGATGGGGTAGAATTCTGATGGGGTTAGACCCCCACCTTAATCCTCCCCCGCTGGGCGGGGGAGGAGACTGCCGCCGCTTTTCCGAACAAGTACGCGGTCCCTCCCCCGCCCAGCGGGGGAGCAACCATGTTGTTTTTCATGGTGAGGCTAGGTTGTCCTGCCATTCCTTGTTGTCTCGGACCATGGCATTGAGGGTGACGATCATCTTTCGCATTGCGGCGACGATGATGAGTTTATGTGGCTTTCCAGCGGCTTTGAGGCGTTCGCAGAAAGCCTTGATGATGGGATTGCATCGTTTGGCGGTGGTGGCGGCCATGTAGAGCATGGTTCGGACCCGTTCTCGGCCGCCACTGCAGTATCGTCGTCCCTTATGCTGGCCGCTCTCGTCGTCGAAGGGAGCGACACCGATCAGACAGGCGATGGCGTGTCGCGTCAGCCGGCCGAGTTCGGGCAAACGGACAGCCAGCGTGACCGCACTCAGGAAGCCGATGCCCGGCATGCTCTGGAGGCGCTTCACCTGCTTATCCAAGTCCTGGTCCTCTTCGACCAGAGCCCGGATGCGGGCGAGCAACGTCCGCTTGTCGGCGGTCAGGCGCCTGATCTGCTCGACAACCAGCGCCCGCACCTCGTCGTCGACAAAGCCCTCAAGCTGGGTCTTGGTCTGTGCTGCGGCAGCGCTGAGCTGTTCGTAGTAGGTCAGGTAAGCCGCCAGACGCTCCAGAACCGGGGAGCGTGCCGGACGCTCCTCGCCGAACAGTGCGGCGAACTCGGCGATCACGCGGGCATCCAGCCGATCATTCTTGGCATGCCGGCGCCGCATCTGGGCGAACAGCCGCACGTCGCGGGGCTGCAGAACCAGCACGCGAAAGCCGGCCTGCCGCATCGCCTCGACCAGTTTGCGTTCATAGCCACCCGATGCCTCGACCGCGATGGCATCCACCGCCCGTTCGGCCAAGTGACGCAGCAGGGTGGTGAACCCTGCTTCATTGTTTCCGACGCTGACGCTCACGCCATCGGGCCAGAAATGGCCATCCAGCTGGCGTTTGGAGACATCCAGGCCAAGTGTCTTGGAAAAAGCAGCCATCTCCCAGCCCCTGCCTTGCAAATCCGGGCTCATGGCCCGCGCAACCATTCGGGTTTGTTGGAAGACAACCGGCTGGGACCTCGCTCCCCCACGGCCTCAAGCAGCCTCGGATAGGACGGCCTGCCAGCCGGCCCGCGCTGCTGGGGGTGGCCACCCCCAGCAGCGCGATCCGTCCAAGGCACTATAACGAAAAACAAACATACAAGGATAGGTGGGGGCATCCGAAGCCTACCTCTTACCGGCCGCATACCGCGCGAACAGCGCCACGCTGACCGCCACGGTGGCGTTCAGCGACTCCACCGCGCCCGTCGTCGGCACCGACAGCCGCGTGGCCGTGCAGTCCGCCGGCACGCCCTGGCCTTCCTCGCCCAGGATCAGCCGCATGTCCGCCGGCCAGTCGAAGCGGGTCAAATCCTCGCCGCCGCCGTCCAGAGCATAGAGCGGCCCCGCCGCCTCGTTGACCGCGCTCCAGCGCGGGCCGCGCAGCAGGGTCAGCGCGAACTGCGCGTTGGACGCCGCGCGCAGGCATTTGGGGTGGAAGGGATGGGCCGCGCCCTCCAGCAGCACGATCCGCGACACGCCGAAGGATGCGGCACTGCGGAGCAGGGCACCCAGGTTGCTGGGATCGCCCAGGGCGCACAGAAGCTCCAAGCCCTGCGGCGGCTGCGACAGGTCGATGGCCGGCATCTTCGGCACCGCGCCGACCAGCAGCGGGAATCCGGTGCCCGACACGTCCAGCGTCCGGAAGAGGGATGGTGCGAGTTGCACCGGCTCCACCCCCGGCGGCAGGCGCCAGGACGATATCTGCGCCGGGTCGGTGAACAGGATGCGCTCGAACCGCTCTGGATGCTGGCGCAGCGCCTCCGGCACCGTCTTCAGCCCGGCCAGCAGGAACTTGCCGTTCTTCTTCAGCCCGCGGCTTTCCAGCGCCGATTCCCACAGCTTGAACTGCGGGTTCTGCGGGCTTTCGATCAGCAGGGGCGGGCGGGTCATGGCAACGGGCTTTCCGGCAGGGATATGCCCCTGCCTAGCACAGCCGTGTCCCGAAAGTCAGGAGCCGAAGTCAGGTCTTCAGGTTCCGGCCCATGAGCGGCCCAGGAACAGCAGCGGCCCGCGCTGGCAGGCGTCGGTGAAGCCGGCGCGCCGGTAGAACTCCACATTGCGGGCGAAGACGGCGGTGACCAGATGCACGCCGGGCAGGCCGTCGGCCCGGCAATCCTCGGCGAAGCGGTCGACCAGCCGGCGCCCCAGCCCGTGCTCCCGCCAGCCCGGCCGGACATTCACATGGAAATGTGCGGGGTAGGCGGTGAAATGGTCGGCGAAGACCTCGTATTTCGGGATGCGGCGGGCAAGTTCGGGCGTGCCCGCACTGTCCTTGCAGCCGGTGAGGTAGCCCACCACCAGCCCGTCCGCCGTCACGGCCATCCAGATGTCCCGCGGCGCATCATCCACGTACCAGCCGGTCCAGGTGGCGAGGAAGGCGGCGCGCTCGGTATCCGACGCGAACTCCGTCCGGGTGGTGGAGGCGAAAAAGATCTCCTCCAGCGCCGCCAGCGCCCCATCCCGGTCGGGCAGGGCGGTCAGCCGTTCCAGCCGGATGTCGCCACCCACCGTCATCGCTTCCGCCGTCCTCACTTCCGCTGGGCGGTTTCCACAGACAGGTTGCGCGGCGCCAGCATGGTGTAGCGGCCGCGCGCCTTCATCACGCCGGCCCCTTCCTCCGCTTGGGCCCCGTGGCCCCAGAACAGGTCGCCGCGCACCGGACCCTTGATGGCGCCGCCGGTGTCCTGCGCCATCACCAGCCGGTTGATGGCACCGCCCGGCACCGGGGCGTCGCGCACCTCAAGCCAAAGCGGCACGCCCAGCGGGATATGCTCGGCATCCACGGCAAGGCTGCGGCCGGGCGTCAGTTCCATGTTGCGGGCGCCGCGGGCGCCGACCTCGGACTTCACCTTGAAGAAGACGTAGGAGGGGTTGAGGTTCATCACCCGCTGTGCCTCGGCCGGATGGTCCTTCAGCCAACGGCGGATCGTCTGCAAGGACATCTGTTCCGGCGTGGCGTCGCCGCGGTCGATGATATGGCGGCCGATCGGGTAATAGCTGTGACCGTTCTGGCCGCCGTAATGGATGCCGACCACCGACCCGTCGGCCATGATCGCCCGGCCGGAGCCCTGGATTTCCAGGAAGAAGGCGTCGACCGGGTCGTCCACCCACATCAGCTCCAGCCCCTTCCCCTTCAGCGCCCCGGCTTCGATCCGGGCACGGGTGGGCAGGCCCTTCTTGCCGCGCGACGGCATGCGATAGAGCGGGACGTTGTAGCGCTCGGTGCGCGTCCAGCTGCCTCGCAGTTCGATTTCGTAATAGCCGGTGAACAGGCCGTCCTCGCCGTTGGCGACATCGCGCGGGGCGAAGAAGGCCTCGAAGAAGCGGCGGGCCGCCTCGCTGTCGCCGGGGGCCAAATCGCGGGCGGCGGCGCAGATGGCGCGCCAGTCGTCGGTGGTGCCGGCGGCGCGCAACTGCCCCAGCGGCTTGCCCGGCGGCTGGTTCTTCACCCAGCCGCAGGTGCGCTGCACCGCGGGCACCGCCTGGGCATGGTCGTCGTCGATCCAGCCGGCGAGATGGCGGAAATCGGGCGCCACCTGATCCAGCGTCGGGCGCTGTGCCGTCGGGCGCTGGCCCTCGACCATCGGGGTGGCGCCGGCGCAGGCCGCCAGCGTCGCCAGAAGGCCCGCGACCAGCGACAGCCTTCCGGCCCGCTTCAAGACACGCGCACACGCCACCCCAGCCGCAGCCGCCATCGCGCAACTCCGCCGTAAAAATCCGTCATGTCGGTCGAAGACCTCGCCGCCCGCCGGCCAAGGGCCGGTCCGGTCACGCGAAGGTCACATCACCCGATCGTTTGTGCCGGTGGTTACCCCGAGTCGTCAATCCCCAACCTGCACTTTCGGATAGGTCGCGGCCGGTTGTCACGGGGAGCGGGAGCGGAGCGGCATCCCCGAGTCGCGGTCTGGGCAGCCGCGCGGCGGCGAAGCGTGACAGCGCGCGGCAAACGCGGTATCGACAGCCCATACGCGAAGGACCGCCCGAAATCCGGATCATCGACCCGGAACATGCCGGCCCCGGTCCTGTTCGCCGCCATGAGACACCCCAAGGGACCAGACGCCATGACACCCGCCGCCCGCCTCCAGGCGGTCATCGATCTGCTGACCGAGATCGACGAGACCCCTCGCCCCGCCGACGCGGTGATGAGCGCCTATTTCCGCAACCGCCGTTACATCGGGTCGAAGGACCGCACCGCCGTCGCCCAGATGGCCTACGCGATCCTGCGTCGCCATGCGCGGCTCGGCTGGTGGATCGAGCGCGGCGGCTACGAGCGTCCCACCCCGCGCGCCCGCGTGCTGGCCTATCTGCTGCTGGAAGAGAACCGCAACGCTGGCGTGGTGCTGGAGATGTTCAGCGGCGGCAAGTTCGCCCCCGCCCGCCTGACCGACGACGAACTGGCGATGGTCGGCAAGCTGGAAAGCCACACGATGGACCACCCCGACATGCCGGAAACGGTGCGGGTGGAGTGTCCGGAGTGGGCGGAAGCGGCGATGCGCGCCTCGCTCGGCGACCGGTTCGGGGTGGAGATGGAGAAGCTGCTGGAGGCGGCGCCGCTCGACCTGCGAATCAACCCGCTGAAGGCGAACCAGCAGAGCGCGATCAAGGCGCTGGCCAAGGCGCAGATCACGGCGGAGACCACTCACTGGTCCCCGCTGGGCCTGCGGGTGAAGGGCCGGCCGCCGCTGGGCAGCGTCGATGCCTTCAAGGACGGTCTGGTCGAGATCCAGGACGAGGGCTCGCAGCTGGTGGCGCTGGCCGTCGCGCCGAAGCCCGGCCATCAGGTGGTCGATTTCTGCGCCGGGGCCGGCGGCAAGACGCTGGCCATCGCCGCGCTGATGAAGAACAAGGGCCGCGTCGTCGCTTGCGACGTGCTGGACAAGCGCCTGAAGCGCGCCGCCGAGCGGTTCCGCCGCGCCGGCCTGCACAACATCGAAGCGCATCCGCTGACCAGCGAGCGCGACCCCTGGGTGAAGCGCCACAAGCGCAAGTTCGACCGCGTGCTGGTCGACGCTCCCTGCTCCGGCACCGGCACTTGGCGCCGCAACCCGGACGCCCGCTGGCGCCAGTTGGGGCCGGGGCTGGAGCAGCTGCTGCCGCTTCAGGCCAACATCCTGGACAGCGCCGCGCGTCTGGTGAAGCCGGGCGGGCGGCTGATCTATGCCACCTGCTCCATGCTGCATGACGAGAACGAGGCGCAGGTCGAAGCCTTCCTGCAGACCCACCACGACTTCATCGTCAAGCCGGTCGCCGAGGTGTGGGCGGAGGAAGAGGCCGGCGCCCCGCCGGTCGAGGGTCCGTACCTCCGCCTGACGCCGGCCCGCCACGACACCGACGGCTTCTTCGCCGCCGTGCTGGAACGCCGCGCGGAAGAGAGCGTGTCGGAGGAGAGCGTGTCCGACGTCGGTCTGGAGCAGGGCGAGGTCGATCCGGTCGAACTGGGCAAGGCGATCGATGCTTGAGTGAGCGCTTGCTGAATGCCCCCACCCTGACCCTCCCCCGCTGGGCGGGGGAGGGGATTGGTGCTTGTTCGGGAGGGTGGCGGCAGTCCCTCCCCCGCCCAGCGGGGGAGGATAGGTGGGGGTCTAGCTTCGCAAAGCGCCAACTCCCCCCGCCCTTGACAGCCGGGGTGGCGCGCTCCTTATCGGTGGGGTAGGCTTTCCGCCGCTGAATTCGTCCGGGCATATCCGCCCCACCTCCCAAGAGGACCAGATGAAGTTCTCCTTCGCCAAGCCGTCCCTGCCTGCCTCCGGCGTGCTCGCCGTGACCGTCGCCGCCGATCGCGGCCTCGGCCCGATCGGGCGCGAGCTCGATCAGAAGACCGGCGGGGCGCTGGCCCGCGCCATGGCCGCCGCCCGCTTCAACGGCAAGAAGGACGAGACGCTGACGCTCCTCGCCCCGGCCGGGACCGAGTTGGACCGCATCCTGCTGGTCGGCCTCGGCAAGGGTGCCGATCTGAGCGACCTGATCCTGCAGTCCGCCGGCGGCGCCATCGCCGTGGCGCTGGACAAGGCCACCGAGGAGGCGGCGCTGCTGGTCGAGCTGCCGGACGGCGCCACGCAATCGCCCGCCGCCGCGGCGGCCGAGATCGCCTTCGGCGCGCAGCTGCGCTCTTACAAGTTCGACAAGTACCGGACCAACGACCGGAAGGCCGACAAGAAGGAGCCGAAGCCGAGCCTGCGCAAGCTGACGCTGCTGGTCGAGGAAGACGGTGCCGCCAAGACCGCCTTCAAGAAGCTGGACACGCTGGCCGACGCCATCCGCTTCACCCGCGATCTGGTGTCGGAGCCGGCCAACGTCATCTATCCGGAAAGCCTCGCCGAGAAGACGAAGGAACTGGAGCAGTTCGGCGTGGAGGTCGAGATCCTCGACCAGAAGAAGCTGCGGAAGATCGGCATGGGCGCCCTGCTGGGCGTCGCCCAGGGCAGCGCCTGCGAGCCGCGCGTGGTCGTCATGCGCTGGAACGGCAATCCGGAGGCCGACGACAAGCGTCCGGTCGCCTTCATCGGCAAGGGCGTGACCTTCGACAGCGGCGGCATCTCGATCAAGGGTGCGGCCGGCATGGAAGACATGAAGTGGGACATGGGCGGCTCCGCCACCGTGATCGGCACCATGTACGCGCTGGCCGCCCGCAAGGCGAAGGTCAACGCCATCGGCATCGTCGGGCTGGTGGAGAACATGCCGTCGGGCACGGCGCAGCGTCCGGGCGACATCGTCACCTCGCTGTCGGGCCAGACCATCGAGGTCATCAACACCGACGCCGAAGGCCGTCTGGTGCTGGCCGACTGCCTGTGGTACGCGCAGGACGTCTACAAGCCCAAGCTGATGATCGATCTCGCCACCCTGACCGGCGCCGTCATCGTGGCGCTGGGCCACGAGCATGCCGGCCTGTTCGCCAACGACGACGACCTCGCCATGAACCTGACGGCCGCCGGCCTGAAGGTGGGCCAGCCGGTGTGGCGCATGCCGCTGGGCGACGGCTACGACAAGGAGATCGAATCGCCGGCCGCCGACATGAAGAACACCGGGTCGGGCGGCGGCGCCGGCAGCATCGTCGGTGCGCAGTTCCTGAAGCGCTTCGTCAACGACGTGCCGTGGGCCCACATCGACATCGCCGGTGTCGCCTGGGCGAAGAAGGACAGCGCCACGGTGCCGAAGGGCGCCTCCGCCTTCGGCGTGCGCCTGCTCGACCGCTTCGTGGCGGACTTCCACGAGGCTTGATGGCAGAGGCTTGATGTGTGCGTGAAGGAGCCATGACCGAAGTCCGCTTCTACCACCTGCAACGGCGCACGATGGAACAGGCGCTGCCCAAGATCCTGGAAAAGGTTCTTGAGCGGAACTGGCGCGCCGTCGTGCTCGCCGGTTCGCCGGAGCGGGTGGACATGCTGAACCAGCATCTGTGGACCTACGATCCCGGCTCCTTCCTGCCGCACGGGGCGGTGCGCGACGGCTTCGCCGAAAAGCAGCCGGTGTGGCTGACTGATGCCGACGAGAACCCCAACGGCGCCACCGTGCTGGTCACGGTGGACGGCTGCGTCAGTGACCGGATGGACAGCTTCGAGCTCGTCTGCGACCTTTTCGACGGCAACGACGACGAAGCGGTGCTTGCCGCCCGCCAGCGTTGGAAGGCCTGCAAGGCGGCCGGCTACGCCCTGACCTATTGGCAGCAGAACGAGCGCGGCGGCTGGGAAAAGCGCGCCTGAGCAGGGCGGTCCCACAGGCCGCCTTTCCTGATCATTTCGATTGCATTTGATCCGTTCAGAGGCAAATCTAACTGCCAGTGTGGATGGTCAAAGGTACAAGCTCCCCAATGAACAGGAGCCAGTTCGACCCGGCGCTCGCCCAGCAGGTCAGGGACGCCAGCATCCTGATCGTGGACGACAACCAGTCCAACGTCGACCTGCTGCGCGAAATCCTGAGCCATGACGGCTACACCCGCGTTCTCGGCGAGACCGATCCGCGCAAGGTGCCGGACCTCTGCACGGTCGAGCCGTTCGACCTGCTGCTGATCGACATCCGCATGCCGCACATGAGCGGCTTCGAACTGATGGAGCGGCTGAAGCCGGTCTTCGGCGATGATTACGTGCCGGTGCTGGTGCTGACCGCCCAGACCGACCAGGAAACCCGACGCAAGTCGCTGGAATTGGGCGCCAACGACTTCCTGACCAAGCCCTTCATCGCCTGGGAACTGCTGCACCGCGTCCGCAACATGGTGGAGATCCGCAAGCTCTACCGCCGCGCCGCGGAGCAGAACCGCGAACTCGAACGCCGGGTGTCGGAGCGCACGGCCGAACTGTCGGACGCGCTGGAGGCGGCGCGCAAGGCGGACCGCGCCAAGCTGGATTTCCTGGCGGTGGTGAGCCACGAGCTGCGCACGCCGCTGAACTCCATCATCGGCTTCGCCGACGTGCTGGCGGGGGAGGGGATGGGCAAGCTGGGCCACCCCGACTATCTGGAATATGTGAAGCTGATCGAGGACAGCGGCCGGTCGCTGCTGACCATGGTCAACAACATCCTGGACTACACGCGGGGCTCGACCGGCTCGATCGAAATCCAGGAGAGCGACGTCGACATCCCCCAACTGCTGTCCGGTTGCGCCGACCTGCTGTCGCCGAAGGCTTCGGCCAAGCGGCTGGCGGTGACGGTGCAGCCCTGCCCGGCCTTCCGCATGCGGATCGACCGCCGCCGGCTGCGCGAGATGGTGCTGAACCTGCTGGACAATGCGGTGAAGTTCACCCAGTCCGGCGGCCATGTGGCGCTGGTGGTGGAGGACCGCGACAATTTCGTCGGGCTGACCGTGCGCGACGACGGCCCGGGCATTCCGGCCGAGTTGATGGGCCGCATCTTCAACCCCTTCACCCAGGCCGAACGCTCGCTGGTCCGCCAGCATGAGGGGGTGGGGCTGGGCCTGCCCATCGTCCGCCGCTTCGCCGAACTGCATGGCGGCGGCGTGGAGGTGGACAGCGCACCGGGCCGGGGGACGGCGGTGACGATCCTGCTGCCGAAGGAGCGCTTGCTGGGGGGATGAGGGGTGTAGGAGCCTTGCGACGTTAGACCCCCACCTTAATCCTCCCCCGCTGGGCGGGGGAGGAGACTGCCGCTGAACGCCGACAAAGGTCCAATCCCTCCCCCGCCCAGCGGGGGAGGATAGGTGGGGGGCTAAGCCTGCAAGGAACCACCCCCCTCAATGAAAGGTGAACATCTCCGGCGGCGCGCCGATGCGCGCGACCAGCCCGCCGCCGGGCGGCACCGGGCGCCACTGGTCGCGCTGGGAATCGACCGGCTCCGACACGACGATCAGGCCGTTGTCGCCGCGCCGCCAGTAGAGGCTGGGCGGCTTGTCGTCCGACGCCCAGCGCACGGCCCACACACGGTCGCCGTCGGTCCATGTCGCGGTGAAACGCAGGGGAGACATGATGCCCAGCGCCCGCATCTCGTCGCGGATGGCGTGCAGGACGCGCTGGAAGGCGCCGACCGAATCCCGCTCCAACCCCTGGCCGAGCGCGGCGAGGAAGATCGCCTCGCTGTCGGTGGTGCCGGTGCGGGCACCGTACAGCTCGTCCGGGATCATCGCCTCCACCTTGCGGCGCAGGCGGGGCCAGTCGCCGACCTGCCCATTGTGCATGAACAGGAAACGCCCGGCCTTGAAAGGATGGCAGTTGGCCCGGCTGACCGCGGTGCCGGTGGCCGCACGGACATGGGCGAAGAACAGGTGGGAGCGGACATGGCTGCAGATCGACTGCAGGTTCTCGTCCGACCAGGCCGGGCGGATCTCGCAATAGCGGCCGGGCTCGGTCCGCTCGCTGTACCAGCCGACGCCGAAACCGTCACCGTTGGTCTCGGTCTTCGCCTCCGCGGCGTGCATCGACTGTTCGATCAGGGAATGGCAGGGCGTGCAGACCAGCGTTTCCAGGAACACAGGTTCGCCGCAATAGGCAAGGAACCGACACATCGACCGACGCACCATGGCAGCCGCGACAGGAGCTGCGTCAATTTGACCCGATGCGGGGTGTGAAACAAGGGGGCGGAGTCACGGAACCGTCACGCCGCCCGCCGGGTGTTGCATTTCCGCCGGTTCGGCGCGGGCGTGCCCCGCTTTTGTCACCACACGACCCTGGGCAGGGCCGCGACGCGCAACGGGCCGACGAACAGGGCGCGGTCCTGCACGGTGACGGGAGCGGTGACCACCGGCTCGCCGTTCGGGCCGGTCGGGCGGGCCAGCATGGTCAGGACGGTGCGGGCGATGGCAGCCTCGTTCGGGCGCATCATCGGCTTCACCGCGTCGAGGATGGCGGGGGCGCCGCGGATCTCGGCGGTCAGCACCGCCTGCGGCTGCAACTGCGCGTCCAGCGCCAGCGTGCCCGACAGCACCGCCCCTAGCGGTCCCCAGTCCAGCGCCAGCCGATCGACCTCCACCGTGCCGCCGTCGCGGCTCCAGGCCGACAGGCTGGCTGGTTCGGGGCGGGGCGGGGTGCCCATGACGCGCAGGGTCAACTCCGTCCGCTTCACCTCGCGGCCCAGCGTCGGCACCATGCCGTCGGGCAGGGTGAGGCCGTCGGCGGACAGGGTCAACGTCAGGCCGGCGACGGTGCGTTCTGCCGGCGGCTGGTCCGGCTGGGCGGCGCCGACGTCCAATGCCGCGACCGGCACTGTCTGTCTGGCGACTTGCGCGGTCAGGCCGGTGAAGCGCAGGGCCAGACGCTCCAGCGTGCCCGACATCCGCATGGTCAGGTCGCCGCTGCCGCCCTGCGGGGCCAGGATGTCGATCGGCGGTTGGCCGGGCTGCACCACCGACAGGCGCTGTTCGCCGGAGAAGGTCAGGGCGATCCGGGTGGGGTTCCAGGGAGCCGCCTCCGCCATCAGGCGCGCGCCCTGCCATTCGGCGCCGCGGGTGGCCAGATGCGGCCTGTCCAACTCCGCCCGCAGGGCGAAGGGGAAACCGGCGACGGTCAGGCCGCCATGCTCCACCACCGCCCCGTTGTCGCGCTGCGCGGCGACCCAATCCTCCAGGCCGCCGCGCACGGCACGGGCCGCCTGCCACCACCACAGGGTATAGACGACGGCCGGCAGCAGCAGGACCATCAGCACGAGGATCGTGCCAATCCTGCGCCCGGTCAGCAGGCGGCGCGGCGCGGAAGTGGTGGGGGTGGGTCGCATCGGTGGCATGTCCGTTCCATCTCCGTACCCTTATAGCGACCCCGGAAGGCGCATGCTAGGTTTGGGCATCGCCGATTCGCTTCCGGACACCCTTCATTCTCCATGGCTCCCGATCAGCAGCTTCCGCGTCCCGCCTGGTCCGCCGACATCGCGGTCGAACCCGGCAGCGACCTCTGGGTGTTCGGCTATGGCTCCCTGATGTGGAATCCCGGCTTTCCCTTTGCCGAGCGGCATGCGGCGACGCTGCCGGGCTATCACCGCAGCTTCTGCGTCGCCTCCCATCGCTACCGGGGCACGCCGGAGCGGCCGGGACTGGTGCTGGGGCTCGACCGTGGCGGATCGTGCCGCGGCATCGTCTTCCGGGTGGCGGCGGCGGACGTGCCCGTTGCCCTCGACTATCTGTGGGAGCGGGAGATGGACAACCGCGTCTATCTGCCGAAGATGCTGCATGTGAGGCTGCGCGACGGCCGGTCGGCCGAAGGGTTGGAGACGGTGCGCGCCTGCTGCTTCGTCGTCGACCGCAGCCATCCCCAATATTGCAGGGGCATGGACGAGGCTGCGGTCGTTTGTCGCATCGCGGACTGCTGCGGCCAGCGCGGACCGAACATCGATTACCTCGCGAACACAGTCCGGCATCTGGACGAACTGGGGATTCGCGATGAAAGGTTGTCAAGGTTGTATGATTTGGTGCGGCTTTATCCGGGTTGACCTATGCCTGGACGATGGCGCTCGGAGTCTTTGTGGCAAATGTGATCATTTTCACCAATCTTGATGTCACCTTGTAACGCGGCTTTGAACTTTGTCCGCGGATTATGTCTGAATTGTACGGTTTTGACTCTGACCGACCGGATCCATAGACTTCGAATTGTCTATCCGGGAGGTCGTTTGAATGCAAAACATCAGCATAAGAAAAAAATTCCTCACCATATCCGCAGTCATGCTCTGCGCAATCATTGGTATCGCAACGATCCTTCTGTCGTCTCTTCGCGATACCCAAGAGGAATCAAGCCGGGAAAGGGTTCAGTCCATCGTCGAGGTGGCGATCGGTACGATCAAAGACTTCGAGACGCGCGCGGCCAAGGGGGAGATGCCCTTGGACGCCGCCCGCCTGGCGGCACGGAACGCGATCCGCGCGATGCGGTATGATGGAGACGAATATCTGTTCGTCACAGACTTGGAATCGCGGATCGAAGTCCACGGCGGGAAGCCGCAGATCGAAGGCCAGAACCTCGGGGGTGCCAAGGACCCCAACGGCGTTCCCTTCGCACAGCTTCTCGTGGAGGCGGCGCGCAAGGGTGGCGGCTATGTCTCCTATTCCTGGCCCAAGGCCGGCCAGACGGTGCCCAGCCCAAAGATCGCCTATGCGCAGATGACGCCGGGCTGGAAGTGGGTGGTCGGCACCGGCGTCTATATCGACGACATCGAGGCCGACTTCCGCCGCCACGCGATCGAGGCCGCTCTGTTCGGCGGCGTGCTGGGCGTCGGTGCGCTGCTGCTGTCGCTGTGGATCGCCCGGTCGATCACGCTGCCGCTCTCGCGGCTGACCGCGGCGATGCGCCGGCTCGCCAACGACGATCTGGATGTGGAGGTCACCGACGGCGGCCGGCGCGACGAGATCGGGCAGATCGCGGTGACGGTCGGCATCTTCAAGGAGCGCGGGCTGGAGAACCGCCGGCTGCGCGCCGAGCAGGAGGAGATGCGCGTGAAGACGGAGGCGGAACGGGTCGCCCTGCTGTCCAGGCTGGCCGACGGTTTCGAACGGTCGATCGGCGAGGTGGTGCGGCAGGTGACGGCGTCGGCCGGGACCATGCGCCAGACCGCCCAGGCGCTGACGTCCAGCACCGCCACCGCGGCGACCCGCAGCACAGCCGCCGCCCAGGCCGCGGAAGAGGCGGCGGTCAGCGTCAACACCGTCGCCGGTGCGACCGAGGAACTGTCCAGTTCGATCGGCGAGATCGGCCGTCAGGTCAGCGCCTCCAACGATGTGGCGAACCAAGCGGTGTCGGAGGCGACCAAGACCAACGAGGTGATGAACGGCCTCGTCCGTGCCGCCAACGAGGTGGGAGAGGTGGTGAACCTCATCAACTCCATCGCCGGGCAGACCAACCTGCTGGCGCTGAACGCCACCATCGAGGCCGCGCGTGCCGGCGAGCATGGCAAGGGCTTCGCCGTCGTGGCGAGCGAGGTGAAGGGGCTGGCCAACCAGACCGCCCGCGCCACCGAGGACATCCAGCGGAAGATCGCGGAAATCCAGCAGGCCACCAACGTGGCAGTGGTGGCGATCCGCGACATCGGCCATGTGATCGGCGAGATGACCAGCATCTCCAGCGCCATCGCCGCGGCGGTGGAACAGCAGGGGGCGGCGACGCGCGACATCTCCGCCAACGTCCATCAGGCGGCCCAGGGTGCGCAGGCGGTTTCCGTCAACGTCGCCGGCGCCAGCGAGGCGACCACCGATGCCGGCGCCAAGGCCAACGAGATGCTGGGCGAATCCGGCCGCCTGACCGGCGTCGCCGACCGTCTGCGCGGAGAGGTCGACGGCTTCCTGGCAAGCATCCGCGCCGCGTAAGGCAGCGCTGGCGCAGCGGTCGTCCACGGCCCATCTTGAGGGGCATGACGACCCTGCGCATCCGGGCCCCAGTCCTTGGGACCCTGGCGGGCGCGGCGCTGGCCCTGGGCGTGGTCGCCCCGGCCGGCGCCGCACCGCTTCACCACGACATCGACCTGACGCTCGACCCCGCCGCCGGCCGGCTGGAGGTGGTGGACCGGCTGAGCCTGCCGGCAGGGGCGCAGTCGCTGCAGCTCGACCCCGCCCTGACCCTGCATGAGGTGCGGGTTGGCGATCGCGCAGTTCCGGCCGACCGGCGCGGCGACCGGCTGCGGCTGGTCGTGCCGGAGGGAGAAGGGCCGGTGACCATCCGCTATGGTGGGCGCTTGCCGGGCTTCACCGCCGGAACCGGGGTGGCGCTGGACGGGGAGGGCGCCTTCCTGCCCGGGCAGGGTGGCTGGCTGCCGGACCCGGCCGCCGATGGCGACGAGCCGCCCAGCTGGCGGCTGTCGGTGCGGGTGCCGGCGCCCTATGTCGCCGTCGCCACCGGACGGCTGGTGGAGGAGGGGCGCGACGCCGCCGGCTATCGCGCCGTGTTCGAGGAAACCCGCAGCGTCGAGGAGCCGTCCGTCTTCGCGGGTCCCTGGACGGTGGAGGAGCGGATGGCTGGGGCGCTGCGCCTGCGGCTCTACCGCCATCCGGAGCAGACCGGGCTTGCCGACGGCTATCTCGCCCTGTCGGAGCAGGCGATCGCCGCCGGCGCCGCCCGCATCGGCGCCTATCCCTTCGACGGATTCAGCATCGTTTCCGTTCCGCCGCCGGTGGGATTGGGCTTTCCGGGGCTGACCGCCATCGGCCGGTCCGTCCTGCCGCTGCCCTTCATCCGCAGCCAGTCGCTGACCCACGAGATCATGCACAACTGGTGGGGCAACGGCGTGCGCGTCGGCGCCGGCGGCAATTGGGCGGAGGGGCTGACCACCTATATGGCCGACTACGCCGCCGCGCGCGACCGCGGCGCCGACGCGGCCCGGGCGATGCGGCTGGACTGGCTGCGCGACTACGCCGCCCTGCCGGCCGAACGCGACCGTCCGCTGACGGAGTTCCTTTCGAAGACGCATGACGCGTCACAGATCGTCGGTTACGGCAAGGCGGCGATGCTGTTCCACATGCTGGAGGCGGAGATCGGCCGCGATGCCTTCGACGCCGGCATACGGCGCTTCTGGAGCGACCATGTCTTCCGCGATGCCGGCTGGTCCGACCTGCGCCGCGCCTTCGAGGCGGCATCCGGCCGCGACCTCGGCGGGCCGTTCGCCCAATGGCTGGAGCGTCGCGGCGCGCCGCTGCTGGTTCTGGCGGATGCCCGTGCCGATGGGGACGGCGTGCTGCTGACCCTGCGGCAGGAGGCCGACAAGCCCTATGCCCTGGCCGTGCCGGTGCGGCTGGAGACGGCGGCGGGGGTGGAGGACCGCAAGGTGCGCTTCGATGCGAAGGAGGCGACGCTGCGCATTCCGGCCGGCGCGGCGGTGCGGGCGGTGTCCATCGATCCCGACTTCGACCTGTTCCGCCGGCTGGCTCCGGGCGAGGCGCCGCCGATCCTGCGCGACGTCACCCTGCGACCTGGTGCCGAGCGGGTGATCGCCGCCGACGGCGACGCGGCGGAGGCGGCGCGGGCACTGGCCGGCCGGCTGATGGACGGTGCGGGTCGGCAGGGCGGGAGTGGGGACGCGCCGGTGTTGCTGGTCGGGACCGACGCGGCGGTCGCGCGGGAACTGGAGCGGCGCGGGTTGCCCCCGGTGCCGGCTGAACTGGCCGGGCGGGGCAGCGCGCGGGTGTGGGTGTCGCGCGCGGCGGACGGGCGGACTGCGCTGGTGGTGTCGGGCGCCGATGCCGCGGCGTTGCAGGCGCTGGTCCGGCCGCTGCCGCATTACGGACGGCAGAGCTGGCTGGTGTTCGACGGAGCGAAGGCGACCGACCGCGGGGTGTGGTCGGTCGGCGACAGTCCGTTGCGGCGGGTGGTGGGGCGGTGAGGCGTCGGCTGACGATGCCCCCTCCCTAACCCTCCCCCTCTTCGAGGGAGAGGGGACTGCCGCCGAAATCCTGCAAAGCTCCCGCCCCCTCTCCCGCGAAGCGGGGGAGGGATGGGGAGGGGGCTCCCAGTGGCCGCCCCTTACTCCGCCTCTTTCCCCTCGCCCCAGACCAGCCCGTTGAACAGCGGCTCGATCACCGACTGGCCGACGTCGCGGGTGATGAAGACCAGCTTAGTGCGGTGGTCGTCGCTGGGCCAGTCCTCCAGGCGGACGGGCGGGTGGAACATGTGCTGAACGCCGTGGACCACCACCGGCAGCTCGCTTTCCTGAACGTTCAGCAGCCCCTTCACACGCAGCAGATTCTCGCCGGCCTGGGCGATCAGCGCCTCCATGAAGTCGACGAAGCCATTCCACGGGATCGGCCGGTCGATCACCATGCAGAAGGCGCGGATATGGTCGTCATGGCGGTTGGCGTCATGGTGATGGTGATCATGGCCGCAGTCGGGACCGCAATGGTCGCCATGATCGTGGCCGCCATGGTCGTGCCCATGGTGGTCATGGTCATGCCCATGATCGTGGTCATGGTGCTCATGCCCGTGCCCCTTGGCCTGTTCGTCGCGATAGGCCTCCTCGCGCAGCCAGCGGGCGACGTCGGGGCTCTTGGTTTCCGGGTTGTAGAGCCCGGCGTCGAACAGCCGCTTCGGGTCGATCTCGCCATGGGCGGCGGGAAGGACCGGGGCGGCCGGGTTGATGGCGGCGAGGCGTTGCATCAGGGCGGCGGTCGCCGCCGGGGTAGCGACGTCGGTCTTGGTCAGGACGATGCGGTCGGCGACGGCGGCCTGCTTCACGCTTTCCGGCTGGCGGTCGAGCTGGAGCGATCCATGCGCCGCGTCCACCGTGGCGATCACCCCGTCCAGGCGGAAGCGGGCGGCCAGCAGCGGATCCGACATCAGGGTGTGGATGATGGGTGCGGGATCGGCCAGCCCGGTCGTCTCCACCACCACCCGGTCGAAATCGGGGATCTCGCCCTTCACCCGCTTCAGGAAAAGGTCGCGCAGCGTGTCGACCAGATCGCCGCGGATGGTGCAGCACAGGCAGCCGCTGTCCATCAGCACCATGTTCTCCGACGCCTTGGCGACCAGCAGATGGTCGAGCCCGACCTCGCCGAACTCGTTGATGACGATGGCGGTGCGCGCCATGGCCGGGTTGCGCAGCAGCGCCTGCAGCAGCGTGGTCTTGCCGCTGCCGAGGAAGCCGGTCAGCACCGAGACGGGAAGGCGGGCGGGACTTGCGGCGGGAGCGCTCAACGGGGATTCTCCTGACAGGATTTGCACAGGCCGCGCACCTCGACGGTGGGGCGCTGGACGCGGAAGCCGCGCTCGGCCGCCGCGGCGTCGATGGCGGCACCGACGCCCGGATCGTCGATCTCGGCGGCGTCGCCACAGGCCTCGCACACCAGGAACTGCCCGGAATGGACGGCCCCCGGTGCTGCGCAGCCGACATAGGCGTTCAGCGATTCGATGCGGTGGACCAACCCCTGCTCGACCAGGAATTCCAGCGCGCGATAGACGGTCAGCGGCGCCGCCGCCTTGCCGTCCTGCTGGCTGAGGTCTTCGAGGATAGCGTAGGCACCGCGCGGCCGGTGGCTGGACCACACCAGCTCCAGCACGCGGCGGCGCAGCGCGGTCAGTCGCGCGCCCCGTTCGGCGCACAGCGCGTCGGCACGGGTCAGCGCATCGGCGATGCAGTGGGTATGGTCGTGAAGGGCGGACATGGGTGTTACTTTATAACACTCTCGCCCGCGACGCAACGCGGCATGGAAAAGGCGGCCCCGGGGGTTGGGGCCGCCTTGCCGAGTGGCGGTTGTTCTTTTTGGGGCCGGGCTCTTTGCAAGCCTGGACATGCATCGGCCGCGGCGGAGCGGCCGGCGTCCTTATCGCTTCTGACCCGGAAGGCTGGGCGGGACAGGGCGGCCGCACCGGGCCGCTGGAGGGAGAATAGCAACCGGGCGTGACCGTTTGCGGGCAGGCCGGTGACGCTTCGGTGAAGATGGCAACGAAATATAGCCGTCAGGACACCGGCTCGACCCGTCCCTTGCGCGCGTTGTAGAGGGCCAGCGCACGGTCGCGGGCGGCGCCATGGTCAAGGATCGGCCGCGGGTAGTCGTCGCCCAGCCGGACGCCGGCCTGCCGCAGCACCTCGGTCGGGGCGGCCCAGGGCTGGTGAATCCAGCGCGGCGGCAGCCGGTCCAGTTCGGGCACGTAGCGGCGGACGTAATCGCCTTGCGGATCGAACTTCTCGCCCTGCAGCACCGGGTTGAAGACGCGGAAGAAGGGGGCGGCATCGGCGCCGCATCCCGCCACCCATTGCCAGTTGCCGGCATTCTGGGCGAGGTCGGCATCGACAAGCGTGTCCCAGAACCAGCGCTCCCCCTCCTGCCAGGGCAGCAGCAGGTCCTTGATCAGGAAGGACGCCACGATCATCCGCACCCGGTTGTGCATCCAGCCGGTTTCCCACAGCTGGCGCATGCCGGCATCGACGATGGGGTAGCCGGTGCGCCCGCGCTGCCACGCCCGCAGGCCCGCCGCATCCTCGCGCCAGGGGAAATCGGCGAATCGGGGATCGAGCGGGCTGTCGGGCAGCTCCGGCGCATGATGCAGCAGATGGTACTGGAACTCGCGCCAGCCGACCTCGCGCAGGAAGGCGTCGATGCCGGCCGCCAGTTCCGGCCGGGCGTCGGCGGCGTGGCGGGCGGCATGCCAGACCTGCCGCGGCCCGATCTCCCCGAAGGCCAGATAGGGGGAGAGGGCGGAGGTGCCGTCGCGGTCGGGCCGGTCGCGGTCCGTCGCATAGACGCCGACCGGCCCGTCGAGGAAATCGGCCAGATGGGACAGCGCCGCCGCCTCGCCGGGAATCCAGCGCTTGCGCAATCCGGGCGCCCAATCGGGTTTCGTCGGCAGCAGGCCCCATGCGTCGAGCGAATCTCCGGCCGGCGCCTTGTCCGGCGCCTTCAGGGCGGCGGGCGCCCGGGTGGGCAGCGGCGGGTTCAGCGTTGCGGACAGGTGGCGCCAGAAAGGGGTGAAGACCTTGAATGGACCGCCGCTCTTGTTGCGGACGGTCCAGGGTTCGGCCAGCAGGCCGGCGTTGAAGCTGCGCGCATCGACGCCGCGCGCCTTCAGCTGCTCCTTGATCGCCGCATCGCGGGCGGTCTGGGCGGGGGTGTAGCGGCGGTTCCACAGCACGCATTCCGCCCCGGTCTCCTTGGTCAGTGCGTCGAGCACCGCCCCCGGCTCGCCCCGGCGCAGAACCAGCGGCGAGCCGTGGCGGGCGCAGCAGGTGGCGAGCCGTTCCAGACTGCCGTGCAGCCACCAGCGCTGCGCCCCGCCGAGCGACCATGGATCGCAGGGGAGATCGCCGGTGTCCTCCTCCAGGATATAGAGCGGGATCACCGGCGCGCCGCGTTCGGCGGAGGCCTGGGCGGCGGCGGTCAGCGCCGGATTGTCGGCAAGCCGCAGGTCGTTGCGGAACCAGACGATGATGGGAGAGGCGGACATGCACGGCGCTCGGTTGGTCGTCTCCGGACCAACCGATATAGGCCGCGCTCACGCTTCGGCCAGAGCGTCAGCGCATGCGGTCCGGCGACAAACGGGCGCAGGGGAAGCGATAGACCCGGCCGCGCACCGTCATCAGCACCTCGAACCGCCGCGCCAGCAGCCCGTCGAAGGCGGCGTCCAGCACGTTCAGCCCGCCGGTGAAGCTGCCGAAGGCCGGCAGGATCAGCTTGGCGCCGTCATGGGCGAAGCAACGCTCGCGCACCCGCCGCCCGGCCAGCGCCAGCGCGGCGGCCGGGTGCAGGTGGCCCGACAGTTCGCCGACGGCGCCCGGCTGCGCCTCGTGGCGGAAGATGAGGGGGCCGATGGACAGCTCCGCCACCACCCGGCCGCCGAGCCCCTGCGGCGGTTCGGGATCGTGGTTGCCGGTGATCCACACCCAGTCGGCGACGGCGGCGGTCAGGCCGCGCAGACGCTCCACATCGGCCTGGTCCATACGCTCCGCCGCGCGGCGGTCGTGGAAACTGTCGCCCAGGCACAGCACGCGCGCCGGCCGCGTCAGAGCAATCAACTCCGCCAGCCGGTCGAGCGTTGCCCGCGTGTCGTAGGGCGGCAGCATCCGGCCGCGGGCAGCGAAGGCGGAGCCTTTCTCCAGATGCAGGTCGGCGACGGCGAGCATGCCCTCCGCCGGCCACAGCAGCGCGCCCGACGCGTCAGCCAGCAGATCGGCGCCGCACAGCGTCAGCGCCGCGTGGCCGGTGCTCTCAGTGAGGCTCATCACAGGATCAACCGGCCCTGCTCCGGTTTGGCACGTTTGGCAGCGGTCGGCTTGGGCGGGGCGAGTTCCGGCATCGCCTCGGCCAGCAGTTCGGCCTCGGCGGCGGCGAGCAGTTCGTCGGTGGCGCTGCCGTCCACCCGCTCGCGGCCGATCTCCAGGATCACCGGCACCGCCAGCGGGGAGATGCGGTCGAGATCCTTGTGGGTGATCCGCCCGCGCACCCGCGCCAGGAAGTCGGACAGGCGGCGGATGTCGGTCAGCCCGCCGGCCGCATCAGCCCGCGTCGCCCGCAGCAGCACATGGCCGGGATCGTGCTTGCGCAGCACGTCATAGATCAGGTCGGAGGAGAAGGTGACCTGCCGCCCGGTCTTCTCTTGCCCCGGATGGCGGCGGTCGATCACCCCGGCGATCAGCGCCACGTTGCGGAAGGTCCGCCGAAGCATCGACGACTCATCCATCCAGGCTTCCAGATCGTCGCCCAGCATGTCCTGGTCGAACAGCGCGTCCATGTCCGTGGGCGAACGCAAGGACCACACCGCCAAGACATAGTCGGTGGCGACGAAGCCCAGCGGCCCCAATCCGAACCGCTCCATCCGCCGGGTCAGCAGCATGCCCAACGTCTGGTGCGCATTCCGCCCCTCGAAGGCATAGGCGACGAGGAATTGCTTGCCGGCCTTGGGGAAGGTTTCCACCAGCAGCCCGTCGCGGTTGGGCAGGACGGAGCGGTAGCGCTGCAGCCGCAGCCATTCCTGCACATCCTCCGGCAGCCCGTCCCACTGGCGAGGATCGGCCAGCATGGCGCGCACCCGCTCGGCCAGATGGGTGGTCAGCGGCAGCCGGCCGCCGGCATAGGCGGGGACCTTCGGATCGCCGGTGCCGCCCTTGGCGACCTGCGCCTCCATCTCGCGCACGCCGAGGAACTTCAGAAGCTGGCCGGCGAACAGGAAGGTGTCGCCGGGGGTCAGGCCCTGGATGAAATACTCCTCCACCTCGCCCAGCACCGGACCGCGGTTCAGGCGGACGCGCAGCAGCGCCTCCTGCGTGATGGTGCCGACATTCATCCGGTACTGGCGCGCCACCGCCGGGCCGGCCACAGCCATCCGGCCGTCTTCGCGCAGCGTCAACCGCTGGAACCGCTCATAGGCGCCGAGCGCGTAGCCGCCGGTGGCGACGAAATCCAGCACGTCGTCGAATTCGTCACGGGTCATCGCGGCGTAGGGGGCGGCGGAGACCACCTCCTCATACAGCTCGTCGGCCAGGAAGGGGGCGGCGCAGGCCATGCCGAGCAGATGCTGCGCCAGCACGTCCAGCCCGCCCGGCCGAGGCGCCTCGCCGTCCAGGGTGTGATCGTGCACCGCTTCCAGCGCGGCGCGGCATTCCAGCACTTCGAAACGGTTGGCGGGAACCAGAAGGGCACGGCTGGGCTCGTCCAGCCGGTGGTTGGCGCGGCCGATGCGCTGGACCAGCCGACTCGATCCCTTGGGCGCGCCGATCTGCACCACGAGGTCCACCGCCGCCCAGTCGATGCCGAGGTCGAGCGAGGAGGTGGCGACCACCGCCCGCAACTCCCCGCGCGCCATGGCGCCTTCGACCTTGCGGCGCTGTTCCACCGCCAGCGAGCCGTGGTGGAGCGCGATGGGGAGGTTGTCGTCGTTGACCCGCCACAGCGCCTGGAACACCAGCTCGGCCTGGGCGCGGGTGTTGACGAACAGCAGGGTGGTGCGCTGGCGGCGGACGCGTTCGTAGATTTCCTTCATGGCGTGCATCGCCATGTGGCCCGCCCAGGGCACCCGCTCCTGCGAGGTCAGGATCTCCACCTCCGCCTGCGCGCCGGAGCGGCCGAGGACGAGGCGGACGTCGTCGGAGTCGCTTCCGTCATGCCGGCCGCAGCGCGACAACCAGGCCAACAGCCGTTCCGGCTCCGCCACCGTGGCCGACAGCCCGACCCGCCGGGCGGCGGGGGCGAGGCGGGACAGCCGCGCCAGCCCCAGCGCCAGCAGGTCGCCGCGCTTGGTGCCGGCCAGCGCATGCAACTCGTCGATGATGACGCAGCGGAGGTTGCGGAACAGCCGGTCGGCGTCGGTGTAGGACAGCAGCAGGGCCAGGCTTTCCGGCGTCGTCATCAGCATGTGCGGCGGATGGGTGCGCTGGCGCTTGCGCTTGGCCTCCGGGGTGTCGCCGGTGCGGGTTTCCGCCCGGATCGGCAGCCGCATTTCGGCGATGGGCTGTTCCAGGTTGCGCTGGATGTCGACGGCCAGCGCCTTCAGCGGCGAGATGTAGAGGGTGTGCAGGCCGTCGCGCGGCCGTTCCGCCAACTCGATCAGCGAGGGCAGGAAGCCGGCGAGCGTCTTGCCGCCGCCGGTCGGCGCGATCAGCAGCGCGCTCTCGCCCCGCTCGGCAGCCTCCACCATGGCGACCTGATGCGGGTGCGGCGCCCAGCCGCGCGACCGGAACCACGCGGCGACGTTGGGCGGGATCAGGGCTGGGGAGGGTGCATCCATGGCGGCCGGACTGTAACGGATCGCCTGGAACGGAGGAAGAACGAAGTGCGTGAGAGGGATTTAAACCGTCGCCGCCTTCTTGACCCCGAAGCAATGCTCCGGACCTGGGAAGGCGCGAGTCCGCACCTCGGCGGCATAGGTCGCGGCGGCTTCGCTCACCGATTCGCCGAGATTGGCGTAACGCTTGACGAATTTCGGCTGGAAGGCGCCGAACAGGCCCAGCATGTCGTCGGTGACCAGAACCTGACCGTCGCAGGCCGGCGAACCGCCGATGCCGATGGTTGGGATCGCCACCTCTTCGGTGATGCGGCGGGCGAGTTGCTCCATCGTGCCTTCGATCACCAGGGTGAAGGCGCCGGCCTCGGCGATGGCGCGGGCATCGGCGGCGATCCGCTCCGCTGCTTCGGCATCGCGACCGACCGCCTTGTAGCCGCCCAACGTGTTCACCGATTGCGGCGTCAGCCCGACATGGCCCATCACCGGGATGCCGCGGGCGGTCAGGAAGGCCACCGTCTCCGCCATCTCGATCCCGCCTTCAAGCTTGACCGCCTGGGCGCCGGTCTCCGCCATCACGCGGGCCGAGGCGCGGAAGGCCGCCTCCTTGCTTTCCTGGTAGCTGCTGAAGGGCAGGTCGACCACGACGCAGGCGCGCTCGGACGCGCGGACCACGGCGGCGCCATGGGCGATCATCATGTCCAGCGTCACCGGCAGCGTGCTGTCCAGCCCATAGACCACCATACCCAGCGAGTCGCCGACCAGCAGGAGATCGACATGCGGATCGAGCAGCCGGGCCACCGGAGCGGTGTAGGCGGTCAGGCAGACGATGGGCTCGCCTCCCTTGCGGGCACGCAGCGCCGGGACCGACTGGCGGGCGGTGAGGTTGGACGCACTCATGATCGGGCCTCTCCGATACTGGCTGCGGCGCAATGGCTCGCTGAGCATTCAATACGCTTGCCCGGCGCACAATCGGGCCACGCAGAATGGCGCAGATACACCAAAACCGCCCACGCGAAGATCGCGGGACGGTCGGGTGCAAGACACAAGGGGTCTTGGGCGCGCATCACACGCGCCCATCGCAGTCGCTAAAAGCGACCGACGATTAGTAGCCCTCGCGTTCCATCCGCTTGCGGAGCAGCTTGCGGGTGCGACGCACCGCTTCAGCCTTCTCACGCGCACGCTTCTCCGAGGGCTTCTCGTAGTTACGGCGGAGCTTCATTTCACGGAAAATGCCCTCGCGCTGCATCTTCTTCTTGAGCGCGCGGAGGGCCTGATCGACGTTGTTATCTCGGACCAGAACTTGCACGTTAACCGTCACCCTTCCAAGTGAAGCATGTTGCGCAAAGGCAACAAATAGGCATGCGCGGCGGGCGCACCCCTTGTGTGGGCGCAGTGTGTAGCACGCCCCATCGCCTTTGTGAAGGGGTGTCTTCGGTCCGCAAGCATGGGCCGGGCAGGAACCCACAGGAAACGGTTGCTCCAGCCCCATCCACACTCCAGATATAGCGGCATGCCAGTGCTTCCAATAGCCCGGATGGGCAATCCCGTGCTCCGCAAGATCGCGGAGCCCATCGCCGACCCCACCGATCCCGCCGTCGCCCGGCTGGCGGCCGACATGATCGCCACCATGCTGGATGCTCCCGGAGTCGGATTGGCTGCGCCGCAGATCTCGGAGTCGCGCCGGATCATCGTCTTCCGCGTTCCCGCCGACCGCGGCGAAGGGGAGGAGGTGGCGAACACCGTCCTGGTCAATCCGGTGATCGAGCCGTTGTCCGATGACAAGGTCCTGGGCTGGGAGGGCTGCCTGTCGATCCCGGGCCTGCGCGGTCTGGTGCCGCGCTATGGGCGCATCCGCTATCGCGGTTACGGCCTGGACGGCGCCCGGATCGAACGCGAGGCAACCGGTTTCCATGCCCGTGTGGTCCAGCACGAGGTCGACCACCTGGATGGCGTGCTCTATCTTGATCGCATGGATGATCTTCGGCTCCTCGTCTGCACCGAGGAGATGCATCATATCAACGCCGCGCTTGCCGCGGCCACGGACGCGCCGTCCCGGACCTGAGGGCGGGCGCAGGGAGAGTTGGCCATGAGCATCGACAAGCTTCGCGACGATATCCTGGTGGCGAGCCTGCCCAATGTGGTGTTCGACGGCTGGAGCCTGCAGGCCCTGCGCGACGGAACCCAGATGGCCGGCCACGAGCCCTCCGCGCTGTTGCGGGCCTTCCCCGGCGGCGTGACCGACGCGGTCGAGCATTTCGCCGATTGGACCGACCGCCAGATGCTCGACCGGCTGGAGGCCCAGCCGCTGGCCGAGATGAAGGTGCGCGAGCGCATCTCTCTCGCCGTCCGCACCTATTTCGAGGTTCTGGAGCCCTACCGCGAGGCCAAGCGCCGGCAGCTCTCCTACCTGGCGATGCCGCAGAATGTGGCGCTCGGCCTGCGGCTGCTCTACCGCACGGTGGACGCCATGTGGTTCGCCGCCGGCGACACCTCCACCGACTACAACCACTATACCAAGCGGGCGCTGCTGTCCGCGGTGGTCAGTTCCTCCACCTTCTACTGGCTGGACGACAAGTCGGAGGGCCATGTGGAGACCCGCGCCTTCATCGACCGCCGGCTGGCCGACGTGATGGCGGTGGGCAAGGCGACCTCGTCGGTCGGCAAGCTCGGCTCGATGCTGAACTTCCTCCCCAACCCCCTGCGCTTCGCCCGCCAGATGCGCCAGCGCACCACCAGTGCCCAGGCCAGCAACGCGACCGTCCACATGGCGGAGAATATCTGAGGATGCGTGAATATCCCTCTCCCGCCACGGGAGAGGGTTTATTCCGCGGTGGCTTTCTTCTTCCGCCCCGCCTTCGCCGCCTTCTTCGCGGCAGCCCGCAAAGCCGCCTCGAACCCGGACCGTGCCCAGGGCAGCAGTTCGTCGCGGTCGTCCAGGGCCGAGTCGGGCGGCGGGTAGTAGGACAGGGTGGTCGGCTTGTCCGGCATCGGCCGGAAGGGCTCCAGGCCCAACTCCGCAAACGCGGAGCGGTTCACGTCGTCCGCCTTGAAATACAGCGTCTCGTCCGCGACCAGCGCAAAGGTAAGCCCGTCGATCGACAGGCCATAGCCGCCGAACATGCGGCGCGCCCGCACGTCACCCAGCGACGCCATCATCTCGCAGAGCGTGACGACATATTCGCTGGGCGGCTGGGCGGGCATTTGTGGAAGACGGTTACTTCTTGCGGAAAGCGTCCAGCGCCACGACCTCACCACGCTTGGGCTCTTCGACCGGAGCGGCTTCCTCCACCTTTTCCTCGGCGCGCTCGGCAGCGGGGCGGGGCGGGATGGAGGAGACCTCTGCCGATTCGGCGGCGGCCAGCGGCTGGAACTGCAGCGCGAAATTCACCGACGGGTCGGCGAAGGTGGTGATGGCGGCAAAGGGGATCACCAGCCGCTCATGCACGTTGTTGAAGCTCAGCGTCACTTCGAAATGATCGTCCGTGACGTCCAGACCGTAGTACTGGAACTGCAGGACGATGGTCATCTCGTTGGGATACTGGGATGCCAGATAGTCCGGAATATCGACGCCGGGAAAACCGGTGCGGAAGGTCAGGTAGAAATGGTGATTGCCCGGCAAGCCGCGCTCGGCAACCTCGGTCAGCGCGTCGCGGACAACGCCGCGCAACGCGGTCTCGACCATGCGGTCATAGCGGAGCTGCTCTTTCGGCATGCTTGGGCGGATCCCTGATAACGCATCGGTCTGGCGTCCCGCCGGCGGAAAGGCCGGTTGCGGACGCTGGGAAGAAGAGGTGTGGGCCTTCTGTTGCTAGGCGGCCCACGGCCCCACCCTTAGGCGCTAACCCTCGGGGATTAGGTTTAGGCTACCAGCCGCCGTTAGGCAGCGAGGCGAGCCTGAGCAACGTTGTCGTTGGCAACTATTGCAACGGCCCGATAACGGCGGAACCATGCCGAGCGAAAACCATGCCTTTACCACGCGTGTCGATCCTATTTCGCCCCCAACGACCCCGGTCAACGAGTCCGGTGTATGGTTGGTGGAGGCGCCGGGTACCGCCCCCGGGTCCACAACGCTTATTCCACAAGGCGTTTATCGCCATAGTCGGCGAACCGACGACGCGAATATAGGCACTCCCGTCCGGCAAGGGAAGGGGGTGTGTGCATGATCGCCGAATGCGTTGCGTTGACGCGGGCCGAACCGTTCGTTCACCGTTCCCGATAGCCACGCGGTCTGATAAGACAGCCGGCACCGTAACCCCGGAGTCACCATGCCGATCACGCCCGAGCAGCGCGACGAAATCGATCGCCTGCGCGCCGTCACCGCCACCACCCGCCGCGCCACCGTCCCGGCCCTGGAGGAAATCCTCTATCAGCCGCTGGAGGTGCTGGACCACGGCTTCGTCCGCGTCATCGATTATATGGGCGACGATGCGGCGGTCGTGCAGGCGGCGCGCGTGTCCTATGGCAAGGGCACCAAGAAGGTCAGCGAGGATTCCGGCCTCATCAAGTATCTGATGCGCCATCGCCACTCGACCCCGTTCGAGATGTGCGAGATCAAGTTCCATGTGAAGCTGCCGATCTTCGTCGCCCGCCAGTGGATTCGCCACCGCACCGCGAACGTGAACGAATATTCGGCCCGCTATTCCATCCTCGACCGCGAGTTCTACGTGCCGGCGCCGGAACAGCTGGGCGCCCAGGCCGTGGTGAACCGCCAGGGCCGCGGCGACGTGCTGGAGGGCGAGGAGGCGGCCGACGTCATGCGGCTGCTGCGCGAGGATTCCGAGCGCGCCTACAGCCACTATGAAGAGATGCTGAACCACCGCGAGGACGGCACCGTCATCGACCCGTCCCGCCAGGGGCTGGCGCGCGAACTGGCGCGGATGAACCTGTCGCTGAACTACTACACGCAGTGGTACTGGAAGGTCGATCTCCACAACCTCCTGCACTTCCTGTCGCTGCGCGCCGATGCCCACGCCCAGTACGAGATCCGCGTCTATGCCGACGCCATGCTGGACGTGGTAAAGCGCTGGGTCCCGGCGGTCTTCGAGTCGTTCACGGAATACCGCATGGGCGGCGCCCACCTGTCGCGCACCGGGCTGGACGTGGTGAAGCGCCTGTTGGCCGGCGAGCCGGTGACGCAGGAAGCCAGTGGCATGTCCAAGCGCGAATGGCGCGAGCTGATGGACCAGCTCGGCCGCAGCGACTCGTAAGAACGGACGTATGACGATGACGCCGGATCAGGCCGAAAGCATCTACCGCCAAGGCCTGATCGCTGCGCAGGCCGGCCGCTGGGCCGAGGCGCAGGAACTGATCGCCCAGGCCATCACAGCCCGCCCCGGCGTCGCCGTCTGGTGGGCCACCTACGGGCTGGTGCTGGAAAGCCAAGGCGATTTGCCGGCTGCGGTGCAGGCGTTCGCCGGGGCGCTGAACCTCGACGGCGATCTCGCCATGGCAATGGATGGCCTGCTGGCGGCGGCGGAAAAGCTGGCCGTCGCCGGCCATGTCGCTCTGGCGGAGGGGTGCTACTGCCGGGCGCTGGCGCTCACCCCTGCTACGCCAGCCGCTCTGGTCAAAGCCGGCGCCCTGCTGTGGTCACAAGGAGTTGACCCGGCGGGGCTGCTTCGCCGCGCCGCGCTGCTTCGGCCGGCTGTCTCTGATTGAACTGTCGCCGAAACCCGTTTCAGCCCCGGTCGTCGTAATCGTCGTTCCGGTCGTCCTCTTCTTCCGCTTCCGCGGCGAGGCGGCGCTGGTTGGCCAGCATGTCGAGCGCGCCTTGCAGGATGTAGGCGGCGGCCATCTTATCCACCACCTCGTCGCGGCGCTTGCGGGTCATGTCGGCCTCGCCGATCATGAAGCGCTCCACCGCCGAGGTCGACAGCCGCTCGTCCCAGAAGGCGATCTCGGCCTCCCAGCCCAGCAGGTCGGGGCGCTCCAGCAGATTCTTGGCGAAGGCGCGCACCGATTCGGCCCGCGGCCCCTCCGTCCCGTCCATGTTCAGCGGCAGCCCGACCACCAGACCGCCGATGCCGTAGTCGCGGATGGTCTTGCCAAGCTCACGCGCGTCCTGGGTGAATTTGGTTCGCTTCAGCGTTCCGATCGGGGATGCGACGATCAGTCCCGGATCGGCAACCGCCAGCCCGACGGTCTTGGTGCCGACGTCAAGGCCAAGCAAACGTTGGTTTTTGCCCAGGCGGGCAGCGAGTTCGGAGAGGGTGTGGATCATCACCCGACCATAGGGCCGCAGCCTTGTCACCGCAAGATCGCTTGAGTTGTTGTTCAAGATACTTATTCTTCTAATCATGAGCTGCGCATCGACCCCGCCCATCCTGTCGCACCGGCCGCTTGCCGACGGCGACATCCCGACCATCTGTGGATTCCCCCGCAGCGCGGAAGAACTGTATTTCCTGTTCCCGCGCGCGGCCTGGCCGCTGACCCCGGAGCAGGTCCGGGCCACGCTCGGCACCCGCCGCGACCCGACCGTCGTGACCCTGTCCGAAAACGGGCGGGAACGGGTCGTCGGCTATGCCAACTACGCCACTTTCGAGGACGGCCGGACCGCCAGCATCGGCAATGTCAGCGTCGACCCGACCCTGCGCCGCCGCGGCATCGCCGAATATCTGGTGCGGACGATGATCGGCCGCGCCTTCGACCACCACCACCTGCCCGAGCTGACCCTCTACTGCTTCAACACCAACACGCCGGCCCTGCTGCTCTATGCCAAGCTCGGCCTGACGCCGATCGCGCTGGAGACGCGGGTGACGCCCTGGGGCGACCCGATCGCGCTGTTCAAGCTGCGCATGGACCATGCCAGCTGGCAGTCGGCATCGCGCATCGCCGCCTGAGCGTCCACTTGCTTGATCATTCGGCCGCTGGCGCGCCGGCCCGTGCGGCGTATAGTCGGTCATCCCATCGACGGAGCGGACGGATGAGCAGGACAGGGGCGGGTGCGAACCGGCGTGCGGTGCTGGCCGGGCTGGCTGCCGGCGGTGCCGGCCTTTTCGCGGCCGGTGGGGCGAGGGCGATCACGGCCCAGCCGCGGTCCGACTATGGCGCCATGCTGGATGTTGCCTGCGGCGCTAGCGCCGACCACAAGCGCCAGATCGTCGCGGTGGAACGCGCGCTTGGGCTGGCGTTGCCCGACGCCCGGGTGCTGCAGGTGCTCCGGCAGACCTCCTGCCGGTCCTGCGGATGCCCGCTGGCGCTGGCCGCCGGCCCCAACGCGGGCAATCCGGACGCCTTCTGAGGGGTCGCGGGCCGCAAACGTTGCGGTGCGCGTGCGCGGGTGATAGCTTCGCGGCCGATTTCCAATGTTTTGGAAGAGAGTAGAGGCATGTCGCTCGACAAGGCCACGGTGGCCAAGATCGCGCATCTGGCCCGCATCAAGGTGCCGGACGAGGAACTGGAATCCCTGGCTGGGGAACTGAGCCAGATTCTGACCTTCGTGGAACAGCTCAACGAGGTCGACACGAAGGACGTGCCGCCGATGACCAGCGTGGCCGCGCAAAAGCTGCGCCGCCGCAAGGACGAGGTCACCGACGGCGGTTACGCCGCGCAGGTCCTGTCGAACGGTCCGGAAACGGCCGAAGGCTTCTACGTCGTGCCCAAGGTGGTCGAGTGATGACGGCGCTCACGCATCTGACGATGGCGGAGGCCCTCGACGGCCTCGCCAAGAAGGAGTTCACCGCGGTCGAACTGACCGAGGCGCATGTGCGCGCGGTCGAGGCCGTGCGGCCCTTCAACATCTTCATCACCGAGACCCCCGACGCCGCCCTGTCGATGGCCAAGGCCAGCGACGAGCGCCGCGCGAAGGGCTCGGCCGGGCCGATGGACGGCCTGCCCATCGCGGTGAAGGATCTGTTCTGCACCAAGGGCGTTTCGACCACCGCCGGCAGCCACATCCTGGACGGCTTCAAGCCGGAGTATGAATCCACGGTCACTTCCCAGCTGTGGCGCGACGGCGCCGTCATGCTGGGCAAGGTGAACCTGGACGAGTTCGCCATGGGTTCCGCCACCATCACCGCCCATCAGGGCGAGACGGTCAGCCCGTGGAGCCCCGGCGCGCCCGGCGCCTGGGAGAAGAAGATCGTCGCCGGCGGTTCGTCGGGCGGTTCCGCCGCGGTGATCGCCGCGCGCGCCGCGCTGGGCGCCACCGGCACCGACACCGGCGGCTCCATCCGCCAGCCGGCCGGCTACACCGGCACCGTCGGCATCAAGCCGACCTACGGCCGCTGCTCGCGCTGGGGCATCGTCGCCTATGCCTCCTCGCTGGATCAGGCCGGGCCGATGACCCGCACGGTCGAGGATGCGGCGATCATGCTGCGCTCCATGTGCGGTTTCGACCCGAAGGACTCCACCTCCGTCGACATGCCGGTGCCGGATTTCCGCGCCGCGGTGACCGGCGACATCCGCGGCCTGCGCGTCGGCATCCCGAAGGAATACCGGGTGGAAGGCCTGTCGCCGGAAATCGCCGCGCTGTGGGACCAGGGCATCGCCTGGCTGAAGGAGGCCGGTGCCGAGCCGGTCGAGGTCAGCCTGCCGCACACCAAATACGCGCTGGCCGCCTACTACATCATCGCGCCGGCCGAGGCATCGTCAAACCTCGCGCGCTATGACGGCGTCCGCTACGGCCTGCGGGTCGAGGGCGGCAACCTCAAGGAAATGTACGAGAACACCCGCGGCGCCGGCTTCGGCAAGGAAGTGCAGCGCCGCATCCTGATCGGCACCTATGTGCTGTCGGCCGGCTATTACGACGCCTACTACAACAAGGCCCGTCAGGTGCGCACACGCATCAAGTGGGACTTCGACGAGGCGTTCAAGAGCTGCGACGTGATCCTGACGCCGACCGCCCCCAGCACGCCCTTCGCCATCGGCGAGAAGATGGACGATCCGGTGCAGATGTACCTGAACGACGTCTTCACCGTTCCGATCAACCTCGCCGGTCTCCCGGCCATGTCGGTCCCCGCCGGTCTCGGCGCCGACGGCCTGCCGCTCGGCCTCCAGCTGATCGGCCGCCCCTTCGACGAGGAGACGCTGCTGCGCGTCGGCCATGTCGTCGAGAAGGCCGCCAACTTCACCGCGGTTCCGCCCTTCGTGGCGTGACGCGGGTGCGTTGAATCCGAAAGGGCCGGCTCGCAGGAGCCGGCCCTTTTCGTTTGTGATTGAGCTTTGGCAGGAACAAATGAGTTCGCAATGGGACGATGATCCCCTCTCCCGTGATCGGACCGGCCTTCGGCCGGCCGAGAGCGGGGGAGGGTTAGGGAGGGGGCATCGCCAGCCGACGCCTACCCATCAAGCCCCGCCGATCCCCTGCACATAGCTCTCGCCGGTCTTCGGATCGATGTTCTCGCCCGTGCCCGGCGTGCCCGGCGGTGCTTCGTCCTTGTCGCTCATCGGCTCGACCGCCGGCTTCACCGGGATCGGCTTGGTGGCGGGACGGTCACCGCCGGCCCGATCATTCTGCGGCATATCGGACGTCTTTTCCTCGGCCATGGCGGCATTCTCCCTCTGGTGGACGCTTCACCCCCACCAACAGGCCGCCCGCCGCTTCGTCACCCCCGCCGCGCTTATTCCGCCGCTTCCAGTGCGACCCGCGCCAGTTCCAGCAGCTTCTTGTCCACCTCCTCCTTGTCGTAGCCGGGATTGTCGGCCAGGGAGTCGCGCAGCCGCATGGTGATGAATTCACCGGTGTGGTGCTTCTCGTAGAGGCGGACGTCGCCCAGGGCCTTGGCGACGCGGTGCAGCCGATCGCGATCCATCATGCTCTCCCATCCTGGTCACTCATGTTGTTCACTGGCGTGCCAACAGCCGGGCTGCCGCATCATTCCTGTGCGTTGAGTTCCCCTTGCGCCGTACTGCGCTTGGATGCCGGAACAGGATGCGCCTTTCGGGCGTCCCTGTTCATGGCTGCAATCACTGGCGACTGGGGGCGACTGCATGGACCCGGGAAACGATCAACGGCGAGAACTGCTCACCCGCGTGCGCCATGTCGTGGAGCATTACGAACGCCACAGCACCGCCGGCCCCGCCATCATGCGCGGCGTCCGCTACGACTTGGCGGTGCGGGCAACCGACCTGAACGGCGACGGCTGCCTGTTCCCCGCCTGCACATGCGCCAAGGCGGACTGCGCCGAACGCAAGGGCTGCGCGCCGCCCGATGTCGGCGTCTGGATCGAACAGGCCAAAAAAGAAAACCGCCCCCGGCGCGAACCGGGAGCGGCTTTCGAATGATGCGTGACCGACCGCGGCGCCCGTTGCCGGACGCCGCGAGGCAACATCAGACCGAGTAGTACATTTTGTACTCGATCGGGTGCGGCATGGTCTCGAAGGCCATCATCTCTTCCGTGCGGAGGTCGATGTAGCCGTCGATCATGTCCTGCGAGAAGACGTCGCCCTTGCGCAGGAACTCGTTGTCCTCGCGCAGGGAGTTCAGGGCTTCGCGCAGCGAGCCGCAGACGGTCGGGACCTTGGCCAGCTCTTCCGGCGGCAGGTCGTACAGGTTCTTGTCCATCGCGTCGCCAGGATGGATCTTGTTCTGGATGCCGTCCAGGCCGGCCATCAGCATGGCGGCGAAGGCCAGGTACGGGTTGGCCGACGGATCCGGGAAGCGGACCTCGACGCGCTTGCCCTTCGGCGAGGCAACGTACGGGATGCGGCAGGACGCCGAACGGTTGCGGGCCGAGTAGGCCAGCAGCACCGGGGCCTCATAGCCCGGGACCAGACGCTTGTAGCTGTTGGTCGACGGATTGGTGAAGGCGTTCAGCGCCTTGGCGTGCTTGATGATGCCGCCGATGTAGTACAGCGCCAGCTCCGACAGGTCGGCGTACTGGTTGCCGGCGAACAGCGGCTGGCCGTCCTTCCAGATCGACTGGTGGCAGTGCATGCCCGAGCCGTTGTCGCCGAACACGGGCTTCGGCATGAAGGTGGCCGACTTGCCGTAGGCGTGGGCGACGTTGTGCACCACGTACTTGTAGTACTGCATGTTGTCGCCGGTGCGGACCAGCGTGTCGAACTTGATGCCCAGCTCGTGCTGGGCGGCGGCCACCTCGTGGTGGTGCTTCTCGACCGGAACGCCCATCTCGGCCAGGACGCTCAGCATCTCGGCGCGCAGGTCGTTGCAGCTGTCGATCGGGGCGACCGGGAAGTAACCGCCCTTGGTGCCCGGGCGGTGGCCCAGGTTGCCGTCCTCATAGTCCTTGTCGGACGAATAGGTGCCTTCGTCCGAATCGAACTGGTAGGACACCTTGTTCATCTCGACCGTGTACTTCACGTTGTCGAAGACGAAGAATTCGGCTTCCGGACCGAAGAAGACGGTGTCGCCGATGCCGGCCGAGGCGGTGTAGCGCTCGGCGGCCTTGGCGATGCCACGCGGGCAGCGGGCGTAGGAGCCGCCGGTGCCCGGATCATACACGTCGCAGAGGATGTTCAGCGTCGGCTGGGCGGCGAACGGATCCATGACGGCCGTCGTCGGGTCCAGCTTCAGGATCATGTCCGACTCTTCGATGCCCTTCCAGCCGGCGATCGAGGAACCGTCGAACATGATGCCGTCCTCGAACACATCCTCGTCGATGGTCGAGACGTGCTGGGCCGTGTGGTGCAGCTTGCCGCGCGGGTCGGTGAAGCGCAGGTCCACGTACTTGACGTCGTGTTCCTTGATCAGGTCGAAGACCTTGCTGATGTCGGACATGTCTCTTTTTCCACGCTTTAAGAGGGTTGGATCCCGCTGCGTCAAGCCGCTGCCCCAGCCCCTTCGGGGCTTCGGCGGCGGAGGGCGGCGCTCGCGGCGGACGTTATCTCACGCCTTTCTTCCCCGTACAACGCGCCAACCCAAAAAGTCGCACGTTCGCCATAGGCGGCCATCGGCCGTTCGGCGAAGGGTGCGGCAGGGGCCGGCGCGAGGGGATGGGGAAAGCGGCGCATGTTGGCGGGTGCTGGTCGGAAGGGAGCCGGTTGGAAGTGCGGGAACAGGTGCGGTGCGCGATCAGATCGCGTCGGCACCCTTTTCGCCGGTGCGGATGCGGACCACTTCCTCCACGGGCGTGACGAAGATCTTGCCGTCGCCGATGCGGCCGGTATGGGCGGCCTGCTGGATCGCCTCGATCGCCCGTTCCACCAGGGAGTCTTCCATCACCACCTCGATCTTCACCTTCGGCAGGAAGTCCACGACGTATTCCGCGCCGCGGTAAAGCTCGGTGTGGCCCTTCTGGCGGCCGAAGCCCTTGGCTTCGGTGACGGTGATCCCCTTGATCCCGACCTCGTGAAGGGCTTCCTTCACCTCGTCGAGTTTGAACGGCTTGATGATGGCTTCGATCTTCTTCATGGGTCTCTCGTGTACGAGGTGCCAACGCCGGCAGGCACCGTCCACGGCACTGCCGACAGCGACGACGGTAAGCATGGAACGTGCCACATTCGGCCGATCCGGTCCGGCGGCATCGACGCTGGTCATAAGACGGTCGGGTGCCGTCCGATGGGGCAGGGTGCTGCCGAAGGATTCAGCGGATTGAACAATATTTGTGCAATTGGCGCAAGCACTGCGCTGCCTGCGCGTCATCGAAGGCGGCAATCGGCGGCGAAAGGGGTGTGCTCCAACCCCCAAAGAAGTTTTTTCACTTTTCGCGAAAAAGGCGCTTGACCGGAAAGCCGAGGTGGAGGATAACGCGGCTCCCGACGGCGGAAACGCTGACGGCGGCGGTGGTAGCTCAGTTGGTAGAGCCCTCGGTTGTGGTCCGAGTGGTCGTGGGTTCGAGTCCCATCCATCGCCCCATCTTCCCTTTCCTTTCCCCTTAAAATCCGTTCTTCTTATCGTCCGCACGGCTTACTGGCCGTCTTGCGGGCGTTTATGCTTGTCTGCATCGTCCGTTGCGGGCAAAGACGCAGCCCAGGGGTAGAGTGAGGGCGTGCAAGTTCGCCCGTAACGGAACGCAGCGCCGGGGAGTGGGGGATGGATGAGCTTCTGTCCGTCGCAGAGATGTATCGGGCCGATCAACTGGCCATCGCCGCCGGGGTGCCCGGCCCGGCCCTGATGGAGGCCGCCGGCGCCGCCGTGGTCCGCGCGGTGTGCGAACGCTGGGCGCCGCACCCGACCGCGGTGCTCTGCGGTCCCGGCAACAATGGCGGCGACGGCTTCGTGATCGCCCGCCTTCTGCTGGAGGCCGGCTGGCCGGTGCGGCTGGCGCTGCTCGGCACACGCTCGGCACTCACAGGCGACGCCGCGGTGGCTGCAGACCGCTGGCCCGGTCCGATCGAGGCGGCCGATCCCTACATCCTCAAGGGCAATCCCCTGGTCATCGACGCGCTGTTCGGCGCCGGCCTCTCCCGGCCGCTCGACGGCCACGCCCGCGCCATCGTCGAAGCGATGGACGGGCGCACGGTGGTGGCGGTGGACGTGCCGAGCGGCCTGCACGGCGACAGCGGCCGGGTGCTGGGCGCCGCGCCCCAGGCGGCGCTGACCGTCACCTTCTTCCGCCGCAAGCCCGGCCATGTGCTGTTGCCCGGCCGAACCCTGTGCGGCGAGGTGGTGGTCGCCGACATCGGCATTCCGGATCGGGTGCTGGACGGCATCGCCCCGCAGACCGCCGTCAACGAGCCGTCGCTGTGGCGCCACCGCTTTCCCTGGCCGGCGCTGGACGGCCACAAATATGCGCGCGGCCATGCCGTGGTTCTCGGCGGCGCTCGGATGACCGGGGCGGCGCGGCTTGCCTCGGTCGCGGCCCTGCGGGCCGGGGCCGGGCTGGTCACCATCGCCTGCCCGCAGGAGGCCTTCCCGATCTATGCCGCCGGATGCGCCAGCGTGATCGTCGACCCGCTGGTGGATGACGGCGCCTTCGCCCGCCTGCTGCAGGACCAGCGGAAGAACGCGGTGCTGATCGGGCCGGGGGCGGGCAGGGGGGCGCAGACCCGCGCCGCGGTGATGGCCGCACTGGACGCCCGAAAGGCCTGCGTGCTGGACGCCGATGCGCTGACGAGCTTCGCCGAAGCGGCCGACGACCTGCTCGACCGGCTCGACAAGCGCTGCGTCCTGACGCCGCATGAGGGGGAGTTCGCCCGGCTGTTCGGCGACTCCGTCGGCATGGACGGCGACAAGCTGTCGCGGGTCCGCGCCGCCGCTGCCCGGTCCGGTGCCGTGGTGGTGCTGAAGGGGGCGGACACAGTGGTCGCCGCGCCCGACGGCCGCGCCGTGGTCAACGTCAACGCGCCGCCCGATCTGGCGACCGCCGGGACCGGCGATGTGCTGGCCGGCATCGTTCTGGGCCTGCTGGCGCAGGGAATGGACGGGTTCGAGGCCGCCTGCACCGCCGTCTGGCTGCATGGCGAGGCCGGGCGCGCGCTGGGCCCCGGCCTGATCTCCGACGATCTGGCGGGTGCGCTTCCCGGTGTGCTGAAGGCACTGAAGGCGCAGGCCTGAAATCCGCGAAGGGTCACCCAAGGGTGACGTTGGCGGTACTCCCGACGGCAGCGTCCACGCGCCCCCTTGCGGTGCCGGTCGAGGCGGGCCAGACTCCGGGGCATGAGCGACGCACCCGACACGACCACGCTGGATCCTGTGCCGCCATCCCAGGTCGCGCAGCCCAATTTCTTCGACCGCGCGCTGGACAACCTGCGCACCCGCTGGCGCGAGGTCGCGGCCTCGGCCCGCGGCGCCGTCGGCGCACCGCCGCGCACCCATCTGCCCCGGGAGGACGCCGAACGGCTGAAGGAGCAGATCGAGGCCTGCCTGGAATCGCGCGGCGGCGAGGTTTCGGCCCGCGCCCGCGCTGCCCAGCTCGGCCGCACCTATCTGGCGCTCGATCCCCAGGGGCGCCGGAACTTCCTTCTGATGCTCGCGCGCGACTTCGACGTCGATCGCGACGCGGTGATGGACGCGATGGCGACCTTCCAGGCGGCGGCCGATCCGGTCGCCCGCGGCCATGCCGAGCGGGCGCTCCGCCGTGCGCTGGAACCGCCGCGCCTGCGCCTGCTGACCCAGTTCAACGCCCTGCCTGAAGGCGTCAAGTTCCTGGTCGACCTGCGCGCCGAACTGATGGAGATGGCGCGCGGCGAACCGCTGCTGCAGGCGTTGGAAGACGATCTGAAGAACCTGCTGCGCGCCTGGTTCGACGTCGGCTTCCTGGAGATGCACCGCATCACCTGGGACAGCCCGGCCTCGCTGCTGGAAAAGCTGATCAAGTACGAGGCGGTGCATGAGATCAGCGGCTGGCAGGATCTGAAGGACCGTCTCGATTCCGACCGGCGCTGCTTCGCTTTCTTCCATCCGCGCATGCCGCACGAGCCGCTGATCTTCGTCGAGGTCGCGCTGGTCCAGGGCATGTCGGACAATGTGCAGGCGCTGCTCGATCCCACCGCACCGGTCTGCGATCCGAAGAGCGCCGACAGCGCCATCTTCTATTCGATCTCCAACGCCCAGAGCGGGCTGGCCGGCATCAGCTTCGGCAATTTCCTGATCAAGCGGGTGGTCGACGGGCTGGCGACCGAGTTCCCCAACATCAAGTGCTACGCCACCCTGTCGCCGATTCCCGGATTCCGCCGCTGGTTCGATCGCACGCTCGACCGCGACGGCGACGCCGTGCTGACCAACACGGAAGCCGAGCGCATTGCCGAGCGGCTGACCGAACTGGAACAGTCCGACGATGCCGAAGCGCCGACCGAGGGCGGCGTCGGCACCGACGAATCGCCGCTGCTCGCCCGCGCCCTCTCACGCCCCGGCTGGACGGCGGACGAGGAATTGCAGAAACGCCTGCGCGGTCCGTTGATGCGGATGTGTACCCATTACCTGACGACGGTGCAGGAGGCGAAGGGTCATGGACGCGCCCGCGCGCAGGATCCGGTGGCGCATTTCCATCTGACCAACGGCGCGCGCATGGAGCGGCTGAACTGGCTGGCCGACCGCTCGGCCAAGGGGCTGAAACAGTCGCTGGGGATGATGATCAACTACCGCTACCGGCTGGGCGAGATCGACGCCAACCACGAGGCCTATACCGGCGAGGGGCGCATCATCACCTCGTCCGCGGTAAGGTCGCTGGGCAAGGCCGGCGGCTGACGCGAACAGACCGGGCCTCACTCTATTGAGCGGGGCCATTTTGCCTGTTTGCTTCCGGCGCGCTGTGCTATAGACCGGACTTCGCCGGCGGTCCGGCGGGTGTTTGCGCACCCGTCGCGGCTGCCTTTGCCATGAACGCGGGCGTGGCGGAATTGGTAGACGCGCTGGATTTAGGTTCCAGTGACTTCGGTCGTATGGGTTCAAGTCCCTTCGCCCGCACCATGGCAACACCTTGGACCGCATGGACAACACGGATTCGGGCCGCCCGGACGGGCGCCGCCGGGCCGGAACAACGAGATAGGCTTTCGTTCCGATGAACATCACCGAGACCAGCACCGACGGCCTCAAGCGCGAATTTCAGGTCGTCATTTCCGCCAAGGACATCGAAGAGAAGGTGAACGGCAAGCTGGAAGAGCTGCGCCGCACGGTCCAGCTGCCGGGCTTCCGTCCGGGCAAGGTGCCGGTCACCGTGATCAAGCAGCGCTATTTCGGTGGCGTGCTGTCCGAGGTGCTGGAGGACGCCATCTCCGACAGCTCGCGCCAGGCGCTGAGCGAGCGCGGCCTGCGCGTCGCCCTGCAGCCGAAGATCGAAGTCGAGAAGTACGAGGACGGCGGCGACCTCACCTACAAGATGGCGGTCGAGCTGCTGCCGGACGTCGAGCCGGGCGAGTTCACCGGCATCGAGCTGGAGAAGCCGGTCGCCGAGGTCACCGACGAGTCGGTGGAAGAGGCGCTGGCCCGTCTGGCCTCGGCCCACTCGACCCAGGCCCCGGTCACCGAGGACCGCGCTGCCGAGACCGGCGACATTGCCGTGATCGACTTCGCCGGTTCCGTCGATGGCGAGGCCCTGCCGGGCATGGACGGCAAGGACTACCCGCTGGAGCTGGGCGCCGGCCGCTTCGTGCCGGGCTTCGAGGAGCAGCTGGTCGGCGCCAAGGCCGGCGAGCACCGCACCGTCAACGTCACCTTCCCGGAAGACTACCCGCACGAGCGCCTGAAGGGTGCCGCGACCGTCTTCGAGGTCGACGTGAAGGAGCTGCGCAAGAACGTCCCGGCCGAGGTCAATGACGAACTCGCCAAGGAGTTCGGCATGGAGAGCCTGGAGAAGATGCGCGAAGCCATCCGCGACCGCATCAAGGGCGAGTATGACGGCCTGTCGCGCCTGCGCGTGAAGCGCCAGCTGCTCGACAAGCTGGCCGAGGCCCATTCGTTCGAGGTGCCGGCCGGCATGGTCGACATCGAGTTCGAGGGCATCTGGGCCCGCCTGCAGGAAGAGCTGAAGAACGGCACGGCCGGCGAGGACGCCAGCAAGTCCGAGGACGAGCTGAAGGCCGAGTACCGCTCGATCGCCGAGCGCCGCGTCCGCCTGGGTCTGCTGCTGTCGGAAGTCGGCCGCCGCAACAACATCCAGGTCACCCAGGACGAGGTGAACCGCGCCCTGATCAACGAAGCCCGTCGCTTCCCCGGTCAGGAGCGCCAGGTGTTCGAGTTCTTCAAGCAGAACCAGCAGGCGCTCGAGAATCTCCGCGCCCCGATCTTCGAGGACAAGGTGGTCGATCACATCCTGGATCAGGCCAAGGTGACCGAGAAGACCGTCAGCGTCGAAGAGCTGACGAAGGACGAGGACGAGGCTGAGGCCGCCTAACTCCCCAAAAGGAGTGGGGGCGGACTACCATCCGCCCCCAAAGGTTCCTATATGTGGTTCCGTGCCGGCAACGATCACCGGTTCAGCCAACTGCGGGGGCAGGGAAGAACACATGTACGACTTCGAGCCGAAGATGAATGCTCTGGTCCCGATGGTCATCGAACAGACCAACCGGGGCGAGCGCGCGTACGACATTTATTCGCGCCTGCTGAAGGAGCGGATCATCTTCCTGATCGGCGGAGTGAACGACGCCGTCGCCAGCCTGATCTGCTCGCAGCTGCTGTTCCTTGAGTCGGAGAACCCGAACAAGGACATCGCGCTCTACATCAATTCGCCGGGCGGTTACGTCTCGGCCGGCCTCGCCATCTACGACACCATGCAGTACATCCGTCCGCAGGTGTCGACGGTGTGCATGGGGCAGGCCGCGTCGATGGGCTCGCTGCTGCTGGCGGCCGGCGCGCCGGGCAAGCGCTTCTCGCTGCCCAACAGCCGCATCATGATCCACCAGCCGTCGGGCGGCGCCCAGGGCCAGGCCTCGGACATCGAAATCCAGGCCCAGGAAATCCTGAAGCTGCGCTCGCGCCTGAACGACATCTACGTCAAGCACACCGGGCAGGATCTCGACACCATCGAGACCGCCATGGAGCGCGACAAGTTCATGTCGCCGGAAGAGGCGAAGGCCTTCGGCCTGATCGACGAGGTGGTGGAGAAGCGTCCGGGCGTCGACCACCATTCGTGAACCGAGGTTCCCGAGCCCTCCCAACAAAGGGTTGATCGGGTCGTGACGCTGTTGTTGAATGGCAGTGACACGATCCGGTCATAGGGGGAGTCCCGAGCAGGGACCCGGATATGCGGATCGTGATGCGTCGCCAAATCGGCGCATGACCTTGTCGCGGGCGTCGTCCGCGATAACCTGAGTAGGACCGGCGTCGGGGGGCGCCGCGAACGGGCATGGTCCTCAAGGATCACGCCTCCCGCGAGATGACGGAGTACCGATGAGCAAGTCCAGCAGCGGCGATTCGAAGAATACGCTCTACTGCTCCTTCTGCGGCAAGAGCCAGCACGAGGTCCGCAAGCTGATTGCCGGTCCGACGGTGTTCATCTGCGATGAATGCGTCGAACTGTGCATGGACATCATTCGCGAGGAGAACAAGACGACCCTCGTGAAGTCCCGCGATGGGGTTCCGACTCCGCGCGACATTCATGCGGTGCTCGACGATTACGTCATCGGACAGTCCTACGCCAAGCGCGTGCTGTCGGTGGCGGTCCACAATCATTACAAGCGCCTCGCCCACGGGACGAAGCACAACGACGTCGAACTGGCGAAGTCGAACATCCTGCTGATCGGCCCGACCGGCTGCGGCAAGACGCTGCTGGCCCAGACCCTGGCCCGCATCATCGACGTTCCCTTCACCATGGCCGACGCCACGACGCTGACCGAAGCCGGTTACGTCGGCGAGGACGTCGAGAACATCATCCTCAAGCTGCTGCAGGCCGCCGACTACAATGTGGAGCGGGCGCAGCGCGGCATCGTCTACATCGACGAGGTCGACAAGATCAGCCGCAAGTCCGACAACCCGTCGATCACCCGCGACGTGTCGGGCGAGGGCGTGCAGCAGGCCCTGCTGAAGATCATGGAGGGCACCGTCGCCTCCGTGCCGCCGCAGGGCGGGCGCAAGCATCCGCAGCAGGAATTCCTGCAGGTCGACACCAGCAACATCCTGTTCATCTGCGGCGGCGCCTTCGCCGGCCTGGACAAGATCATCGCCCAGCGCGGCAAGGGCACCAGCATCGGCTTCGGCGCCGATGTGCGCTCCGCCGACGAGCGTGCGACCGGCGAGATCCTGCACGAGGTCGAGCCCGAGGATCTGCTGAAGTTCGGTCTGATCCCCGAGTTCATCGGCCGTCTGCCCGTGCTGGCCACCTTGTCCGACCTGGACGAGGGCGCGCTGGTCGAGATCCTCAGCAAGCCGAAGAACGCCTTGGTCAAGCAGTACCAGCGCCTATTCGAGATGGAAGACGTCCATCTGGAGTTCTCCGAGGACGCCATGCGCGCCATCGCCCACAAGGCGATTGCCCGCAAGACCGGCGCCCGCGGCCTGCGGTCGATCATGGAAGCCATCCTGCTCGACCCGATGTTCGACCTGCCGGGCCTGACCGGCATCGAAAGCATCCTGGTCAACAAGGAAGTGGTCGAAGGGCGGGCCAAGCCGCTCTACGTCCATGCCGAACGGCGCAGCGAGGCGCCGGGCGCCTGACCCGGTGACACTCTGTCGCGCGTCTCGCGACGCGGCGAATAAAGGGGCGCTTCGGCGCCCCTTTTCTTATGTCCGCATGGTTCCGGCGCTGCCGGTGCGGGTGCCGGCCAACCCTCCATCCCGAATCGTCGCCTCGTCGGAGTGATCACGGCGGTCCGGCCTGGGGTTGGGACGCAAACGGGGCCGTAAACTTCCCCTTGGGGCGGTCGAAGGGACGGAAAGACACCCCGAACCGGCGTTCAAGCCGTCCGAAAGGGGAATAAGCGCGGTGTTGGCCGGTGGAATGGCCCTCTCACCCCGTGGAAACGTCGGGAAGGGGGCCGCAGCCCCCTTGAAGGGCGCATGGCCGTGTGCCACGTTAGTCGGGTGCCGTAGGCGATCCCCGCGCTCAACCCGAGGCGGGGGCTGTGTCAGGCCCATTCCGGGCTGGCGGCGATCCATTCATTGAGGCCCTGCCCATGATCGAACTCTCCCGTGGTGCCCTCTACCCGGTCCTGCCGCTGCGCGACATCGTGGTCTTCCCCCACATGATCGTGCCGCTGTTCGTCGGGCGCGAGAAGTCCGTGCGCGCGCTGGAAGACGTGATGAAGGATGACAAGCAGATCCTGCTCGTCACCCAGAAGAACGCCGCGCAGGACGATCCGACTCCGGCCGACATCTACAGCGTCGGCACCGTCGGCACCGTGTTGCAGCTGCTCAAGCTGCCGGACGGGACCGTCAAGGTGCTGGTGGAAGGCGGCCAGCGCGCCGCCATCACCAAGTTCGCCGACAATGAGGAGTTCTTCCAGGCCCAGGCCGAACTGGTCGAGGAAAAGACCGGCGAGAACCAGGAGCTTGAAGCCCTGAGCCGCGCCGTCGTCTCCCAGTTCGAGCAGTACATCAAGCTCAACAAGAAGATCCCGCCGGAAGTGCTGGTCTCGATCAACCAGATCGAGGAAGCCGGCAAGCTGGCCGATACCGTCGCTTCGCATCTGGCGCTGAAGATTCCGGAGAAGCAGCAGCTTCTGGAATGCGCCACCGTGTCGGAGCGGCTGGAGCGGGTCTATGCCTTCATGGAAGGCGAGATCGGCGTTCTTCAGGTGGAAAAGCGCATCCGCAACCGCGTCAAGCGGCAGATGGAGAAGACCCAGCGCGAGTACTATCTGAACGAGCAGCTGAAGGCGATCCAGAAGGAGCTCGGCGAGACCGAGGACGGCCGCGACGAATCGGCCGAGCTGGAAGAGAAGATCAACAAGACCCGCTTCTCCAAGGAAGCCCGCGAAAAGGCCCTGGCCGAGTTGAAGAAGCTGCGGTCGATGAGCCCGATGTCCGCGGAGGCCACCGTGGTCCGCAACTACCTGGATTGGATGCTGTCCATTCCGTGGAAGAAGCGCACCAAGGTGAAGCGCGACCTGAAGCTGGCCCAGAAGGTGCTGGACGCCGACCATTACGGTCTGGAGAAGGTCAAGGAGCGTATCCTTGAGTATCTTGCCGTTCAGAACCGGATGAACAAGGTCAAGGGTCCGATCCTCTGCCTCGTCGGCCCGCCCGGCGTCGGCAAGACCTCGCTCGGCAAGTCGATCGCCAAGTCCACCGGCCGCAATTTCGTCCGCATGTCGCTGGGCGGCGTCCGTGACGAGGCCGAGGTTCGCGGCCACCGCCGCACCTACATCGGCTCGATGCCCGGCAAGGTCATCCAGGGCATGAAGAAGGCGAAGTCCTCCAACCCGCTCTTCCTGCTCGACGAGATCGACAAGCTCGGCGCCGACTGGCGCGGCGATCCGTCGTCCGCCCTGCTGGAGGTCCTGGATCCGGAGCAGAACGGCACCTTCAACGACCATTATCTGGAGGTCGACTACGACCTGTCCGATGTGATGTTCGTCTGCACGGCCAACACGATGCGCATGCCGCAGCCGCTGCTGGACCGCATGGAGATCATCCGCGTCGCCGGCTACACCGAGGACGAAAAGGTCGAGATTTCCAAGCGCCACCTGATCGAGAAGCAGATCGAGGCGAACGGCCTGAAGAAGGGCGAGTTCACCATCTCCGATGACGCGCTACGCGATCTGGTCCGCTACTACACGCGGGAAGCCGGCGTCCGCAGCCTGGAACGCGAGATCGCCAACCTCTGCCGCAAGGCGGTGAAGGAGATCCTGCTCAAGGGCACCGGCGGCGCCAAGGTGTCGGTCACCCGCCGTAACCTCGACAAGTATGCCGGCGTCCGCCGCTTCCACTATGGTGAGGCGGAGCTGGAGGATCTGGTGGGCGTCACCACCGGTCTGGCCTGGACCGAGGTCGGCGGCGAGCTGCTGTCGATCGAGGCCGTGGGCCTGCCCGGCAAGGGCCGTGTCACCACCACCGGCAAGTTGGGCGACGTGATGAAGGAATCGGTCCAGGCGGCCGAGAGCTACGTCAAGTCGCGCGCCGTCGCCTTCGGCATCAAGCCGACGCTGTTCGAGAAGAAGGACATCCACGTCCACGTTCCCGAAGGCGCGACGCCGAAGGACGGCCCGTCGGCCGGTGTCGCCATGGCCACCTCCATCGTCTCGGTGCTGACCGGCATTCCGGTGCGCAAGGACGTGGCGATGACCGGCGAGATCACGCTGCGTGGCCGGGTCCTGCCGATCGGCGGCCTGAAGGAGAAGCTGCTGGCCGCACTGCGCGGCGGCATCAAGCATGTGCTGATCCCGAAGGACAACGAGAAGGATCTGGCGGACATCCCCGACAACGTGAAGCGCGGGCTGGAGATCATGCCCGTCGCCACGGTGGACGAGGTGCTGCGTAACGCGCTGGTGCGTCCGCTGGAGCCCATCGAGTGGACCGAGCCGGAGGTCGATCCGGCGGCGGCGAAGGCCCAGGAGAAGGGCGCTGACGGAGAGGCCCTGCGTCACTGATCCGGGACCGGCGGTTGCGATGCGATCGTGGCCGCCACCGGACGCGCGACTTTTGGGACATGATGAGCTATGCCGCCCGTCGGGAATTGACGGGCGGCAAACGCTGTGCTTATCCTTTGCTTCCAATAAGTCGTGGACGAAAAGTCCTGGGGCGGCTTTTGTCTTTCAGTATTTGCTGAATTTGGAAGGGGGATTGCGTGAACAAGAACGATCTCGTGGCGCATGTTGCCGAAGCGTCCGGTTTGTCCAAGACCGACGCCACGAAGGCCGTCGACGCCGTGTTCGACAGCATTGCCGAATCCTTGAAGAATGGCGATGAGGTCCGTCTGGTCGGCTTCGGCACCTTCGCGGTGGCTGAGCGTCCCGCGACCGAGGGCCGCAACCCGCGCACGGGTGAGAAGATTGACATTCCGGCGTCCAAGCAGCCGAAGTTCAAGGCCGGCAAGACCCTCAAGGACGCGCTGAACTGAGGTTCAGCCGGACGGGCTTGAAGTTTCCGGCCCATTCAGGGCATAGTGCGGCCGGCCGGGCAACCACCCGGCCGGCTTGTATTTGAAAGCAAAGCCTTTTCAGGCATCGGGCGATTAGCTCAGCGGTAGAGCGTCTCGTTTACACCGAGAATGTCGGGGGTTCGATCCCCTCATCGCCCACCACCCATATCCGCGCTTTCGCAGTCAGGCCCCGCTCCGGGGCTTTTTTCATGCCCGGAAGGCGAGGGGCGCCGGATGGGCGCCCCTTTGCCGGTCACTGCTCGCCGCAGGGGTTCGGCTGTTCCTTCATGCCGACATAGCCTTGGCTCGCGTCATACAGGAACTGGTACTGCCGCAGGAAATGGCGGCCGGTGTTGATGAAAGGCGCCCTCGGGGTGGCAGGAGGCGGCGGCTGGGTGCTCGAGGGGATCACCTGCGCCGGCTCGTTCGGCACGCCGCTGCCGACGATGAAGGCGTCGGTGGCGATCGGGTTGACGGCGTCGGGGATCTGCACGGCAACCGACGTTTGCGGCGCCAGAACGTTCACCGTCTTTGTCGGTTCGCTCAGATCCGTCTGCGCCACCTTGTTGAATTGGATCGTGGGCGGCACCGTCATGTAGCTCTGCGGGATGCCGGTATCGACCAGGATGTTCGCCGAGGTGCAGATCGGGCCGTTGGCATCGCGGTTTTGGTCCGGGTTCACCGTGATGCAGCCGCTCGGCATCATCCAGTCGCCGGGATACTGCAGATAAGGCTGCAGCTTGGCGAAGCGGAACCCCGCCGTGTTGGCCGCGGTCAGCCCGACCTGGATGCCCTGGCGGCCGATGATGTAGCCCTTGTTCAGCGTTCCCGGAGCGACGGGCTGGCCGTTCACGCTGTGCAGGTTCAGGAGAACATTCTTGTCCGGCGTGCCCTGCGGCTGGAAATCCGCCTCCTGCCCGAAGCCGACACCCATGTAGAGCACGGGCTTTTGCGGCGCCGGCAGGTTGGGGCAGATCTGCTGGTCGGTCTGGTAGGTGTCGCAGCGGCCGGACTGCTCCACGCCCAGCACGAAGACGTTCGAAGTCGCCACCGGCTGCTTGTTCCGGTCATACAGGGTAACCGTCATCGGCACCCAGGTGCCGACCCACAGCACCTTGCTGCTGGACAGGAATTGCGTGCCCGCCGTGGCGCCGGCGGCCGTTTTCAACTGGTCATAGTTGGGGATGTTGGCGGCCGAAATGGCGATGCCGACCGACCCCGTGTCCATCGTCACGGAATGGATGGTGCTGTCGCCGGCGATGCTGAAATTCAGCTGGGGGGCCTCTGTGAAGGAAACCGGCTGGAAATTGGCGAAGGGAATGCATTGGGTGACGCTGGCGCCGTCATAGCTGGGCAGGCTCTGCGCCAAGGTGGGGGCCACCGCAGCGAGGCTCAACGCCGCGACGGTCACAGTACGGGTGGTCAAATTGGAAAAATTCATGGCACCACTCAGCATTGATTGAGAATGCCTTGAGAATTGCTGGCATCGCGAGTGCCGTCCAGTGATCATTCTTGTCAAGAAAGAGCGAATCTTTGCAAAGCCACAACCATTGGCGCGACCATTGCCCCGCGGTCCACCGGGTGATCAGCGTGCGTGCTGGTCCAGGAAGCTGCGGCACTGGTCGAAGTCGCGCAGGCACGGATCGGGTAGGGCGATGCCCTTGCGTTCCGCCAGACTGCGGGCGAAGGCGACCATGCGTTCCGTCGGCTCGCGTCGGCGATGCGCATTCGCCGCCGCCGGGCCCGCGGGCGGCTCGCTGTCCAGGGTGACGCTCTCCGGCGGCGCCGATGCGCCGGCCTTGGCTTTGCGGGCGTGGCGCGGCTTTGGCGTCGCAGCCTCTCCCTCCACCGGCGTGGCGGCTTTGCGGGTCCGCCGACGCGCCGGCTTGGCGGCACCGGCGGCGGCGGCGGCGGAGCTGGTGCGCCCGCCCCCCGCCCCGCGGCGGGTGAAGCGTGCCTTGGGGGCGGGCAGGCCGAGGTCGAGCGTCGTGCCGCGCTGCCCGACCAGCGCACCGATCAGCCGCTCCGCCTCGGTCGCGATGGCGTCGATCACGCGGCGGAAATCGGCGCGGCCGGTCACCACCTCGTCCAGCTTCATTTCCCACAGCGCGGTGGTGCCGGGATCGACCAGCGTCGGGGCGGCGGCACGTAGCGTCTCGAACAGGTGCAGGCCGGCCGGCGTCGGGACCAGCCACTTGCCGTCCGCCCCCAGCAGGTTCTGTTTGCGCAGCCCCTTAATGACCTCGGCGCGGGTGGCCGGGGTGCCGATTCCCTTGGCCTCCTTCAACCGGTCGCGCAGGGCCGGGTCCTCGACGAACCGCCAGGAGTTCTGCATGGCGTCCACCAGCGTGCCTTCGTTGTAGCGCGGCGGCGCCTGGGTGCGCTTCGCCTCCACCTTCGGGTCGCTCAACGTCGCCGGCTCGCCGTCGGTCAGCGGCGGCAAGGTCTGCTCGGCCTCCTCCTCCGGTTTGCCGTCGGAGTCGGCGGAGCCGAAGGCCGCCTTCCAGCCCAGCTTCAGCGGGATGCGGCCGACGGCGCGGAAGGCGACCGGCTTGGCCCCCCCGGGCGTCGGCACCGGGACCGGCATGGTCACGCTGGTCTGGCGATACTCGTAGTCGGGCATCACCGTGGCGAGGTAGGACCGGCAGATCAGCGCATAGAGCCGCTTTTCGTCGTCGGTCAGCCGGACCAGCCGCGATTCCAGATCGTCCAGCACATTGACGTTGGGAATCACCGCATGGTGCGACACGCCCTCCAGAGCCTTGTCGCAGAAATGGCCGGACTTGCCCTTGCGGATCACCGGCCGGGCAATGTCGAGATGGGCGAAGCCGCGCAGCCGGGTCAGCGCGCCGACGATGGCCGGCACGTCGGCGATTTGATTCTCCGACAGATACCGCGCCTCGGCGCGCGGGTAGGTGATCAGCTTCTTGCCGTCGCCGTCATACAGCTCCTGCGCCACCGACAGCGTGCGGTCGGCGGTCCAGCCCCATCGTTGTCCGCAGGTCTTCTGCAGCGAAGGCAGGTCGTACAGCTTTGGCGGCGCCTGCCGCTTCTCCTCCACCGTCACGGTCAGCGGGCCGCGGTGGTTGTCCGCGGCGCGGGCGATGGCCTCGGCCGCAGCGCGGTCCTTGATACGGTCCTTGGGCGCCGGGGCGTGGCGCATCTGGAAGCTGCCCTCCGCCACGGTTGCGGTCGCGACGACCTCGAAATAATCCTCCGGCTTGAAGTTGCGGATCTCCAGCTCGCGCAGGCAGACGATGGCGAGTGTCGGGGTCTTCACCCGGCCGATGCCGATGACGCCGCGGGTGCCGGGCGCCAGCAGGGTCTTGGTCGCGGTGCGTGTCAGCGACAGGTTGTAGATCTGGTCGGCCTGCTGGCGCGCCACCGCCGCCTCGTAGAGCGGGCGCATGCTGTCGTTGGGCTTGAGCGCGGCGAAGGCATCGCGCAGGGTCTTCGGGTCCTGCGCCGTGAAAAGCGCGCGCCGCACCTTGCCGCGATAGCCGACATGCTCCAGGATCTCCTGCCCGATCAGCTGGCCTTCGCGGTCGCAGTCGGTGGCGAGGATCACCTCGTCGCAGGCGCGCAGCGCGGCGGTGATGGCCTGCAGCTTCGCCGCCTTGTTGCCGCCCTGGTCGGGGCGGGTGGGATAGAGCCCGTCCGGCTTCAGCAGGGTCGGCGACCAGCGTTTCCAGGCGGGATCGACCTCGTCCGGCTCGGCAAGCCGCAACAGGTGCCCCTCTGCCGGCAGGATGCGGCCGTAACGGTCGCCCAGGGCTGCGCGCAGGTCCTTCGCCTGGCTGGATTTCTCAGTGATGATCAGCGTCGCCATGTGCGGGAGAATACGGGATTGAGGGAAACGGAGCAAGAACATGCGCGCTGTCGGCGCCGCCTTGGCGCTGGCCGTATGGTCGCAGCGGCGCTTGCGCTCGCAATCCTGGCCGGTGCGCCCGGAGCCGATGCGGAGCGGCCGCTGCTGCCCGGTGTCGGGCCGGGGGACCGGCGGGTGCCGGTGGATGCGTCGGCGGCTCCGTGGCGCAGCGTCGTCCGGGTGCAGACCAACCTGGCCGGCCGCTGCACCGGGGCCCTGGTCGGGCCGCGCACGGTGCTGACTGCCGCCCATTGCCTGTTCAACCCGCGGACGCGGCGCTTCCTGCAGGCATCCTCGCTGCATGTCCTGTTCGGCTATGACCGGGGGGAGTTCACCCGGCATGTCACGGTGGCCCGCGTCGCGACCGATCCGGCCTATGATCCCGCCGCGCCCAATCCAGTGGTTTCGGCCGACTGGGCGGTGCTGACGCTGGCCGAGGCGGCGCCGGAGTCGGTGCCGCCGCTCCCCGTCAGCGCCGCGCCCCTGCCGGCGGGGACGCCCCTGATGCTTGGCGGCTACAGCCAGGACCGGGCACAGATCCTGATGGCCGATCGCGACTGTCGGATGCTGGGGGAGAGTGCCGGACTGCTGGTGCATGATTGCGACGCCACGCGCGGGACCAGCGGTGGGCCGCTGCTGGTGCGGTCGGCGGGCCGGGACGGCGCAGCCGGCGGCGGCTGGGCGGTCGCCGGAGTCGGCGTCGCTGCCGGAAATGCCCCGGCCGTGCGCAATTTCGCGGTCCCCTCCGGCCGGTTTGCCGCACTTTTGGCGAAGGATACCGCCGCGGAGCAGCCCTGAGCGGGGGAGGCGCATTTTTTACTTCGCGCGAGGCTCTGAATGGCATAGACGTACGCGCGTCTTTTTCGAGCCCCCGGAACCCGGAGTCTTCTCGTCATGTCGATCCAGCGCTTCCACACCGGACCGCGCATGAGCCAGATGGTCGTCCATAAGGACACGGTCTATCTCGCCGGTCAGGTCGCCGACGAGCCGACGCCCGACGTCGAGCGTCAGACCGCCCAAATCCTGGCCCAGATCGACGCCCTGCTGGCGGAAGCGGGCAGCGACAAGAGCAAGCTGCTGTCGGCCACGATCTATCTGGTGGACATCGCCAGCTTCGGCGCAATGAACAAGGCGTGGGAGGCCTGGGTCGATCCGGCCAATCCGCCGGCCCGCGCCACGGTGGAAACCAAGCTGGCGGCCCCGGAGTATCTCGTTGAAATTCAGGTCACCGCTGCTAAATAAGGCGGCGGAAACGGGGCGACCCGGCAGCCTCGGTTGGGGTGTGCCGGCGTGGCCCGAACGCTGTGAGGGCCGCGCGCTTCAATAATCCGACAAATTGCTTGTCGGTTTACGGAATGTTAATGACGCCTTAACAGATCGCCCGTAAAACCCCGACCAACCTCTGCCGCCGAAGCGGACGACCCTGACGGTCGCGCTTCGGTTGTCGCGTTACTGCAATGGAACCGCAACATGCCGCGCCAAACGCCACTGTCTGACATTCGGAACATCGGCATCATCGCCCACGTCGACGCGGGCAAGACGACGACCACCGAGCGCATTCTGTACTACACCGGTCGCAAGCACACGATCATCGACGTCCACGAGACGAAGGATCTGAAGACGTCGACCACGACCGACTACATGGAGCAGGAGCAGAAGCGCGGCATCACCATCCAGTCGGCCGCCGTTTCGGCCTTCTGGCGCGAGAAGAAGATCAACGTCATCGACACCCCGGGCCACGTGGACTTCACCATCGAGGTGAACCGCTCGCTCCGCGTGCTCGACGGCGCGGTCGTGGTGTTCGACGGCGTCGCCGGCGTGGAGCCGCAGTCGGAGACCAACTGGCGTCTGGCGGACAACTACAACGTTCCGCGCATCTGCTACGTCAACAAGATGGACCGCTCCGGCGCCAACTTCCAGCGCTGCGTCAGCATGATCAAGACCCGCCTGAACGCGCGTCCGGTCTGCATCCAGGTCCCGCTCGGCTCGGAAGACAACTTCCGCGGCATGGTCGACCTGGTCGAGATGAAGGCCTATGTCTGGTTCTCCGACGACAAGGACGCCAAGTGGGAGACCTGGGAGGTCACCGACGACCTCGCCCAGAAGCTCAACCTGACCGTCAAGGAAGACCTCGACAACCTCGCCAGCATCCCGGCCCTTCGCGCCGAGCTCGTCGACACCGCCCTGGAAATGGACGAGGCGGCGATGGAAGCCTACCTGGACTCGGGTGAGGATCCCTCGCCCGACGTTCTGCGCGCCTGCCTGCGCAAGGGCACCATCACCAGCGCCTTCACGCCCGTGCTCTGCGGCTCGTCCTACAAGAACAAGGGCGTCTGCCAGGTTCTGGACGCGGTCGTCGATCTGCTGCCGGCCCCGACCGACGTCGAGGCCATCAAGACGGTGGACGAGGACGGCAACGCCAACGGCGAGCGTCTCAGCTCCGACGACGCGCCCTTCTCGGCGCTGGCCTTCAAGGTGCTGAACGACACCTACGGCTCGATGACCTTCGTGCGCGTCTATTCGGGCGTGCTGACCAAGGGCATGTCGATCCTGAACTCGACCCGCGGCAAGCGCGAGAAGATCGGCCGCATGGTCGAGATGTACGCGAAGGACGCCAACCCGATCGAGGAAGCCCGCGCCGGCGACATCATCGCGCTCGTCTCCCTGCAGGAGACCGAGACCGGTGACACGTTGTGCGACGCCTCCGCGCCGGTCATCCTGGAGCGCATGCGCTTCCCCGACCCCGTCATCAGCGTCTCGGTCGAGCCGAAGACCAAGGGCGAGCAGGAGAAGTTCTCGATCGCTCTGGGCAAGATGGTCCGCGCCGATCCGTCGCTCCGCCTGGAGACCGACCGTGAAACCGGCCAGACCATCCTGCGCGGCATGGGCGAGCTGCATCTGGAAGTGACGCTGGACCGTATGCGCACGGAGTTCGGCGTGGAAGGCAACATGGGCAAGCCCCAGGTCGCCTACCGCGAGACGATCACCAAGCCGGTCGAATACACCTACACCCACAAGAAGCAGACCGGTGGTTCGGGCCAGTTCGCCGAGGTGAAGATCGTCTTCGCGCCGCGCGAGCGGGGTGAGGGCTTCGAGTTCCTCGACGAGACCGTCGGCGGCACGGTTCCGCGCGAATATGTCCCGTCGGTCAAGAAGGGCCTGGAGATGCAGAAGGAAGACGGCGTCCTCGCCGGCTACCCGACTGTGGACTTCAGCGCCCGCCTGGTGGACGGCAAGTACCACGACGTCGACTCGAACGCCCTGACGTTCGAAATCGCCGCCAAGGCCTGCTTCCGCGAGGCTCTGCCGAAGGCCGGTCCGATCCTGCTCGAGCCGGTGATGAAGGTCGAGATCGTCACCCCCGACGATTACCTGGGCGACGTCATCGGCGACGTGAACCGTCGTCGCGGCACCGTCCTGGGCCAGCTGGAGCGTGGTTCGAACATCGCCGTCGAGGCCAATGTCCCGCTGAACGAAATGTTCGGCTACATCGGCCAGCTGCGCGGCATGACCTCGGGCCGTGCGTCCTACACGATGGAGTTCAGCCACTACGAGCCGGTGCCGCGCAACGTCACCGACGAAATCGTGGCCGGCCGCAACAAGGCCGCCTGATCGCCCGGCCCGAGTCATCGGGCTGGCAGTCGGGACACATCCGGTAAAGCAACGGCCGGCGGAGCGATCCGCCGGCCGTTCGCCGTTTCAAGAGGTTGTGGGTGGATCTTGAACTTCCGGCTCAGGTCCGCTCCGTCACCCGACGGGGACTGCACCGATGGCGTAAGGGTCATAGATCGGCGGCTTATGGCGCCGAGTCAGCACCTCTGACCAATTCTTTAGCGATTTGCAACCAAAAAATAGTTGGCAGAGCGTCGAATCCGTGCCCAAATTTGGAGCATGATGATTCGGCGCTTCTTTTCCTTGACAGTGCTTTTGCTGCTGACCCTCGGGGTGCCGGCCGGGGCGGGGCAGGGGAATCTGCGTCTGGACAGCCTTTTCCAGGCCTTGCACAGCACCACCGACGCGGCCTATGCCGAATCGGTGGAGGAGCATATCTGGGACTTCTGGCTCGACCATCCCGACCCGGCGATGGTCCGCGACATGCGCGCCGGCGTGCTCAGCCTGAACGGCGACGATTACGAGTCGGCTCTGCGCGCCTTCGATGCGGTGGTTGCCCGCGACCCCTCCTATGCCGAAGGCTGGAACAAGCGCGCCGCGACCCATTACATGCTGGGCGACTACCGGTCGGCCATGCTGGACCTGCGCCACGCCTTGTCGCTGGAGCCGCGCCATTTCGGGGCGCTGGTGGAACTGGGTTTGGTCTATCTGGCGCTGGGTGACGAGAAGCCGGCGCTGCGAGCCTTCGACGCGGCGCTGAAGATCAACCCGCATCTCGGCCGGGTGCGGGCGCAGGTCGACGCCCTCCGGCACCGCGCCGCCGGTACCGACCTCTAGGCAGGCCGGCAGGATCGGCTGCTACCGATTGTCACGAGCAATAAGCTCCTAAAAAACGCGCGATGGAGGTATAACCTTCGGTGATGCGATCAATGGGCGGTCGCCGTCTCAATCCTGCGCGTCCGCAATCGGTGCGGCTGGGCCGGATGCCGGGGGTACGATGTTCGACCAAGCCATCCATCTCATCGGCGAATTGCGGGTGCTTAGCGCACTGGGCCTGCTCGGCCTGTCCTTCATTCTGCCGCTGACGATCTTCATCGGCCGTACCAACATCAAGAATGTCAGGCAGAAGATCATCGCCGATCTGGAGTCGGTCTTCCGCATCGAGGGGCGCGAGCACGACCAGCTGATCCCGTCCTTCGAGTTCGCTGCCTACAAATACCGCGCCTTGCCGCAAGGACCGGACAACACGCAACCGTCGGAGTGGCGGGCCTATTTTCTTCCCGTCCTGGTCTTCATCATGGTGTCCTTCAGCGGTTTCCTGACTTCCAGCGGCATGCTGCTGGGCAAAGATCGCCTGGACCATTTCCAGCCACTGTTCAGCGGGATGACGCTGTACGGAGTCGACGGGGTCACGCCGGTCGATCTGGTGCATTATCAGCTTCAGACCGTGGCGGTGCTGTCCTTCACCTTCTTCGGCGCCTATGTCTGGTCGATCAATTACCTGATTCGCCGAATCTCCAACTACGACCTGTCGCCGATCTCCTTCCTGCGCGTGACCGGCCACATGATCCTGGCCTGCGTTACCGCGGTCACCCTGCACCACGGCTATATGGATCTGGCGCAGATGGTGCCGGAAGGGGCGGTCGGCGACCGGGTCCCGGAGCTGATCGTGGCGTTCCTGATCGGATTCTTCCCCAAGCTCGGCCTGCAGACGCTGCTCAGCCGGGTGCCGCAGTTGCAGGTCCGGCGGATCGACCCGCGGGCGCAGGCTTTCATCCGCGAATATCCGATCGACATGATCCTGGGCATCGACTCGTCCATCAAATTCCGGCTGGCCGAGTTCGAGATCGAGGATGTGCAGAACCTCGCCACCGCGAATCCAATCCTGCTGTTCGTGGAGACACCCTACGGCATCTACGAAACGATGGACTGGGTGGCCCAGGCCCAGCTGATTCTCGCGCTCGACCTCGACCAGATCGAGGCGCTGCGGGTCGTCAATGTGCGGACCATCTTCGACATCGAGCGTTTCATGGCGCGGCCGGAGTCGCGGCCCCGGCTGGTCCAGGCGCTGAACTGCCCCAAGACGGACGGCAAGGGCACGGTGCTGGTGGCCGACCGCGGCATCACGCTGGAGAACCTGGACTCGGTGGTGCAGGCCATCGGCGAGGATCTGCATGTCCAGCGCCTGCGCCAGATCTGGCGCAACATCGAGCTGAAGCTGAGTCTCGACCTGCCGCAGGTGAACCGCGACCGCGCGCTTCTGAATGCGGGGCGGCTGCCGCGGAGCCCGGTTCCGGCCAGGGATATGTCGGTCAACGACGCCGACCCCGGCCGCGAACCGCTCGATACCGCGCCGGGGCTTGTGCGGCCGGCGGTTCCTGCCGAGTAATCGGCCTTGACAAGTTCCGGGGTTTTTCTATAGTCCCACCCTCTCGCCGCCCCACCGGGTGGCGGGTAACATTGTGCGTTCCTGGTCGCGGCCTTGTGCCGGACGGGATTTGCTCGGTGTGTAGGTGGCCCGACGGGCTGCCGTTGAGATATCGAGATCGAGGAGAGTAACGTGGCGCGTATCGCTGGCGTCAACATCCCCGCGCAGAAGCGCGTGGAGATCGGGTTGACCTACATCCATGGCATCGGCCCCTTCAAGGCCAAGGAAATCTGCGCGAAGCTGGAAATCCCGGCCGAGCGTCGCGTGAACGAGCTGACGGACGACGAAGTCCTGAAGATCCGCGAGACCATCGACGCCGACTACCGCGTCGAGGGCGATCTTCGTCGTGAAGTCGCCATGAACATCAAGCGTCTGATGGACCTGGGCTGCTACCGTGGCCTGCGTCACCGCAAGGGCCTGCCGGTCCGCGGCCAGCGCACCCACACGAACGCCCGCACCCGCAAGGGTCCGGCCAAGCCGATCGCCGGCAAGAAGAAGTAAGAGGACGAACGCAAAATGGCCAAGCCCTCCGCCGCTTCTCAGCGCCTGCGTCGTCGCGAGCGCAAGAACATCACCGCCGGCGTCGCTCACGTGAACGCCTCGTTCAACAACACGATGATCACCATCACCGACGCGCAGGGCAACACCATTGCCTGGTCGTCGTCGGGCACCATGGGCTTCAAGGGTTCGCGCAAGTCGACGCCCTACGCCGCCCAGGTCGCTGCCGAGGACGCCGGCCGCAAGGCCCAGGAACACGGCATGAAGACCCTGGAAGTCGAAGTGAAGGGTCCGGGTTCGGGGCGTGAGTCCGCCCTGCGCGCCCTGCAGTCGATCGGCTTCCAGATCACCTCGATCCGCGACGTCACGCCGATCCCGCACAACGGCGTTCGCCCGCCGAAGAAGCGTCGCGTCTGATCCAGTACCGTTTCCGCACCCGCGGGGACCGACCGTTCCGGGACAGGGGGCCGCTGCCATCGCGGCCCCCTCAGCATGGGAATGGTTCGGGCCCCGCGGGTTCGTGTCCACCCGATGGCATCTTGAGGTCGATCCGTGCTTCAGAAGAACTGGCAGGAACTGATTAAGCCGAGCAAGCTGGACATCCAGCCCGGTGACGACGCCGACCGCTTCGCGACCGTGGTCGCCGAGCCGCTGGAACGCGGCTTCGGTCTGACCCTCGGCAACGCGCTGCGCCGCATCCTGCTCTCCTCGCTGCAGGGTGCCGCCGTCACCTCGATCCACATCGACGGCGTGCTGCACGAGTTCTCGTCCATTCCCGGCGTCCGCGAGGACGTGACCGACATCGTCCTGAACATCAAGACGATGGGTCTGCGCATGGGCGGCGACGGCCCGAAGCGCATGCGTCTGCGCGCCGAAGGCCCGGGCGAGGTCAAGGCCGGCATGATCGAGACCGGTCCCGACATCCAGGTCATGGATCCGGAACTGGTGATCTGCACGCTGGACAACGGCGCGCGCCTGAACATGGAACTGACGGTCGAGACCGGCAAGGGCTATGTCCCGGCCAGCCAGAACCGTCCGGAAGACGCGCCCATCGGCCTGATCCCGATCGACGCCCTGTTCTCGCCCGTGCGCAAGGTGTCCTACAAGGTCGACAATGCCCGCGTCGGGCAGGTCACCGACTATGACCGCCTGTCGATGACGGTGGAGACCAACGGTTCGGTCAAGCCGGACGACGCGGTGGCTCTGGCCGCCCGCATCCTGCAGGACCAGCTGCAGCTGTTCATCAACTTCGAGGAGCCGACGCACGCCGTCTCCGAGGAGAAGCACGAGGAGGTTCCGTTCAACAAGAACCTGCTCCGCAAGGTGGACGAGCTGGAGCTGTCGGTCCGTTCGGCCAACTGCCTCAAGAACGACAACATCGTCTACATCGGCGACTTGGTGCAGAAGACGGAGGCGGAAATGCTCCGCACCCCGAACTTCGGCCGCAAGTCGCTGAACGAGATCAAGGAAGTGCTGTCCCAGATGGGCCTGCACCTCGGTATGGAAATCCCGAACTGGCCGCCGGAGAACATCGAAGAGCTGGCCAAGCGTCTGGAAGAGCCGTACTAAGCATCTCGCGTTTTCCGCGCCCTTTCCGTCGTCAGGCGGGAAGGGCGCGTTTCCCAGGGCCGCCACGGCCCGACCCCACAGCCGTACCAGCATTTCGACTGGGCGGCGGGGTTCACGATCGGCTCCCCGAGGGGGGCCAAGCCATGAAGGAGGACCGCCATGCGTCACGGCGTTTCGGGACGTAAGTTCAGCAAGACCAGCAGCCACCGCAAGGCCATGTTCTCGAACATGGCGAACGCGGTGATCAAGCACGAGCAGATCACCACCACCCTGCCGAAGGCGAAGGACCTGCGTCCGATCGTCGACAAGCTGATCACGCTCGGCAAGAAGGGTGGCCTGGCCAACCGTCGCCTGGCTTTCGCCCAGCTGCGCGACAACGAGACGGTCACCAAGCTGTTCACCGTTCTGGCGGACCGCTACAAGGACCGTCAGGGTGGCTACAGCCGCGTCCTGAAGGCCGGCTTCCGCTATGGCGATGCCGCCGACATGGCCGTGTTCGAGCTGGTCGAGCGCGATGTCTCCGCCAAGGGCCAGAACTCCGGCCCGACGCAGGATGTCGCCGAGGCCGAAGGCGAGACCGCCGAGTAACATGACCGGGCATCGCGCCGGTTTCTCGCCCCGTGCGGCATCGGGTCCCAGGACCCCGTGTTGTGCAGGACGGAACCGCCGATATCGGTGATATATTAGACCCTTCCTTCGGGCCACCCCCCGGAGGAAGGGTTTTCTCTTATGTGGCCGGTCGAATGTTGCGTTCCCTTTACACGCGCCTCCAGCGCCTCTCCGCCCGCGACGATGCCGTTTGGTGGATGTCGGCGATCTCCTTCGCCGAAAGCTCCTTCTTCCCGTTGCCGCCGGACGTGATGCTGGTGCCGATGTGCCTGGAGAAGCCCAAGAAGCTGTGGTTCTACACCAACATCTGCGCGCTGGCGTCGCTGCTGGGCGGGCTGCTGGGCTATGCGCTGGGCTTTTATCTGTTCGAGAGCGTCGGACGGATGATCATCGACTTCTACAATGCGCAGGAGTCGTTCCAGCATTTCCAGGAGATGTTCGCCGAGTTCGGCCCCTGGTTCCTGATCCTGAAGGGGGTGACGCCGATCCCCTACAAGCTGCTGACGATCACCGCCGGATTCGCCCATCTGGACCTGACGGTCTTCATCCTCTGTTCGATCGTCGCGCGCTTTTCCCGATTCTACATGATCGCCATCCTGCTGCACTTCTACGGGCCGCAGGTTCAGCAGATCATCGAAAAGCGCCTGATGCTGGTGGCCACCGTCCTTCTGGTCGTGGTGGTCGGCGGCCTGCTCAGCTTCAAGTTCGTCTAGAGTGTGGTCGCTTCAAGCGAAGCCGCTTGAAGCGTGATCACACGGGAAACCTCGGATCAGTCCGGCATGCCCTGGTCCTGGCGGTTGCGCCGGGACGGGGGCAGGGCGTCGCGGTCGGCACGGTCGCGGCGCACGATCATGACGATGGCGACCGCCACGAACAGCCCGCCCAACATCGGGATGATCATCTCGCCCATGCCGATGTTGGGCAGGGCCAGCGCGCGCGAGGCCAGCATGACCAGACCAAGGACCAGCAGCGCCAGCAGCAGCCGCAGAGAGCGGTGGCGCGGCGGGTTGCGTGTTGATCTGCCGTCCGATTCCGGTGTCATTTCAGTCATTCCCTTCTTGATGCGGTTGTCGGCATAGTGGGGACCGAACGGGGGATGGTCCAGAGGGGTGTGGCATTCCGCCATGCCCGCGACCGTCCTCACAACAAGAAGAATAGGAGCCGTCGTGGCTATGTTCCGTCCGGTCCGTCTCATCGCCCCGCTGGTGGCCGTCGCCTTGCTCGGCCTGTCGGCCTGCGCCGACCGTCCGTCCGACCGTCCGGCCGCTTCGGGCCCGGCGCCCACCGTCACCGTCGTGCCCGGCCCCTCGACCCCGCGCGGCGGCGCCGACGACCAGTCCCTGCGCCTGGATAATGGCACCGGCGCCGATGTCGGCGCCTCCTGCCAGGCCCAGTGCGAGCGCAGCCACAATGTGTGCATGGATTCGGTGGCCGCGCGCAACCAGGGCGGCATCGACCGCGCCGATTCGACTCCCTTCAGCCCGACCGACAACTGCAGCTTCCAACTGAAGCAGTGCTACCAGCGCTGCGGCGCGGCGCGCTGAGGCAGCGGCCATGGCGAAACGCGGCGAGTCGGGCGGGGATGCCGGGCTGTTCGAGTCGGCGGCTCCCCGCCCGCTCGCCGACCGGCTGCGCCCGCGCACGCTGGACGAGGTGGTCGGCCAGGACCATCTGCTGAAACCGGACGGGCCGCTCGGCCGCATGGTCGCGGCGCGGCGGCTGGCCTCCATGATCCTGTGGGGGCCGCCCGGCTGCGGCAAGACCACCATCGCCCGCCTGCTGGCCCACAGCACCGACCTGCATTTCGAACCGCTTTCGGCGGTCTTCTCCGGCGTCGCCGACCTGCGCAAGATCTTCGACGCTGCGCGTGCCCGGCGGGTGGCGGGGCAGGGCACCCTGCTGTTCATCGACGAGATCCACCGTTTCAACCGCTCGCAGCAGGATGGCTTCCTGCCCTTCGTCGAGGATGGCACCGTCACGCTGGTGGGCGCCACCACCGAGAATCCGTCCTTCGAACTGAACGCCGCCTTGCTGTCGCGAGCCCAGGTGTTCGTGCTGAACCGGCTGGACGACACGGCGCTGGAAAAGCTGCTGTCGCGGGCGGAGGCGGAGATGGGCCGGCCCCTGCCGCTGGATGCCGATGCGCGCGCCGCGGTGAAGGCGATGGCCGACGGCGACGGCCGATTCTGCCTGAACCTGTGCGAGGAGCTGTTCGCACTGCCCGGCGAGACGGTGCTGGACACCAACGCGCTCGCCGCCACCATCCAGCGCCGCGCCCCGCTGTACGACAAGGCGCAGGAGGGGCATTACAACCTCATCAGCGCCCTGCACAAATCGCTGCGCGGGTCCGACACCGACGCGGCGCTCTACTGGTACAGCCGCATGCTGGACGGCGGGGAGGACCCGCGCTACATCGCCCGGCGCCTGACCCGTTTTGCCGTGGAGGATGTCGGGCTGGCCGATCCCAACGCCCTGACCCAGGCCATCGCGGCGTGGGAGGCCTATGAGCGGCTCGGCAGCCCCGAGGGCGAGCTGGCGCTGGCGCAGCTGGTCATCTATCTGGGGACGGCGCCGAAGTCGAACGCCGGCTATACCGCCTACAAGGCATCGGTGCGCGCGGCGAAGGAGACGGGCTCGCTGATGCCGCCCAAGCATATCCTGAACGCGCCGACCAAGCTGATGAAGACCATCGGCTACGGCAAGGGCTACGAATACGACCACGATACGGCGGAGGGTTTCTCCGGCCAGAACTACTTCCCCGAAGGCATGGCTCGGCGCGAGTTCTACCAGCCGGTGGAACGGGGATTCGAGCGCGACCTGCGCAAGCGGCTGGACTATTGGGCCAAGCTGCGCGAGCGGCGGGGGGAGGAGTAGGGGGCTCGGCGTCTTGTCGCGTTAGACCCCCACCTAACCTCCCCCACTGGGTGGGGGAGGAACTGCCGCCACTCTCCCGCTTCAGCACCGGTCCCCTCCCCCGCCCAGCGGGGGAGGGTTAGGGTGGGGGGAGCCGGCTGACGCCTTTCAAGTCTCTATTTACGCCGCCATCCCACCCGACGGTGCCGCCGCGATCAGGCGGTAGTGGCTGGTGTCGGCCAGGACCGAGCAGCTCAGGGTCTTCGACACGCCGTCGTCTTCGGTGCTGACGACGCGGGCGTGGGGGATACCCAGCAGGTTGACCGTCGCCGTCACCCGCCAACCGCGGACGCCGGCGGTGCCGACCGGTTGGAAAACCTGCCCGATCTGGACATGCTTCTTGCTCATGACGGACAAACCCTTCGACGGCCGCCCGCACCCCCTTGATGGGGCCGAGTCGGCCTGTTGCGCAAAACTCAACCCACAGTTAAACGCAGCAACGAGTCGCGATCAACAGGGAAACAGCCGTTCTTCCACCTGATGCGATGATGCAGGCATGATTGTCACGGGGCGGCCAACCGTCAGCAGCCCGATTTCGGCAGCGCCTCGATCTTCTCCAGCACGGCGTTGACGGTGAAATCGCCATAGTCGATCTGCATGGACTCGGCGATGCCGTTCTCCAGCAGGCGCAGGCTCATCTCATATTCCGGCTGCGCCGAATCGCTCTGCAGCGGGAAGAAGGCCATGCGGACCGGCCAGGATTTGCCCACCTTCAGCAGCGGATCCTTGCCGGCTTCCTTCGGCGCGCCCGGCTTGCCGGCGACGGTCGACACCTCGGTCGGTCCCTCCGCATCCGATCCGTCGAAGATGGTGCGGGTGAAGAAGGGCTCGTTCCGCTCGGCATGGTCGAGGATCGCCAGCGTGTGGGCGGTGGGGAACATGGTGCCGGCCGGCAGCTCCATCTCCTGCGGTTCCGGCTTGGTGAACTGGGCGGTGCCGGCGCCGTCGGCCTGCAGGTTCGCCTCGCCGCGCACCTCCTCGTCCAGCTCGCCGTTCACCAGCTTGCGGACGTTGAAGCGGTAGCGCATGCCGTTCTTCGCCTCCCACGTCGTGTAGTTGGTGTTCATCGCCATGTCATCGCCCTCGCTGTAGACGAAGCGCAGCTGGAAACGCTGCTCCGTCGTCCAGCCGTCGCAGGCGTCGGCCCATTCGAACATCATGCGGCCGCGGACGTCGCTGACCTTCGACCCGTTGCGCGCCGATCCCAGCGACATGGCGTAGATCGCCCGGTGCGGCTGGATCTTGGCCGCGACCGCCGCCATGGAGGTGGCGGCCGGCTGTGCCAGGACGGGAGTGGCCGCGAGGAGCGCACCGGCGGTGACGGTGGCGGCGAGGACCGTGCCGACGGTCGCCGGCAGGGCAGAGAGACGGTCGAGCAAGACGGGATCCACAGGTGATTGACGGCTCTGGGTGAAGTATGGGTGTTTTTGCCGCGGTCCGAAAGAGCCGCCACCCTTGATTCCTAATCAATGGAAGGGAACAGCCCGAATGACAAGCCCTGCCGAGACCCCGCTGGACGCCGCCACCCGTCCGGTGGTGCTGCTGACCCGCCGCCTTCCCGATGCGGTGGAGGCGCGGGCGTCGCGCGATTACCGGGCGATCCTCAACCCCGAAGACCGGGCCTTCGGCGGGGCGGAGATCGCCGCCCGCGCCGCGGAGGCGGGGGCCGATGCCGTCCTGTGCTGCGCCGGCGACCGGCTCGACGCCGCCGCCATCGCCGCCCTGCCGCAGCGGGTGCGGGTGCTGGCGACCTTCTCCGTCGGGACCGACCACATCGACCTGGAGGCGGCGCGCGCCCGCGGCCTGACCGTCACCAACACGCCCGACGTGCTGACCGACGCCACCGCCGACATCGCTCTGCTTCTCCTGCTGGGTGCCGCGCGCCGTGCGTCCGAGGGGGAGCGGATGATCCGGGCGAATGCCTGGCCCGGCTGGACCCCGACCCAGCTGATGGGCACCCATGTCGGCGGCAAGCGGCTGGGCATCGTCGGCATGGGCCGCATCGGCCAGGCGGTGGCGGCCCGCGCCCGCGCCTTCGGCATGGCGATCCACTACAGCAATCGCCGCCGCCTGACCCCGGAACTGGAACTGGGCGCCACCCACCATGCCGACCCGGAGGAGATGCTGGCGGTCTGCGATGTCCTGTCGCTCCACTTCCCCGCCACGGCGGAGACCCGCCATTGGCTGAACGCCCAGCGGATCGAGCGGTTGCCGCCGGGAGCCATCCTGGTCAACACCGCGCGCGGCAGCGTGGTGGACGACGCCGCCGTGATCGATGCGCTGAAGAGGGGACGGCTGGCAGCGGCCGGGCTCGACGTGTTCGAGAACGAACCCAACCTGCATCCCGGCTATCGCGACCTGCCCAACGCCTTCCTGCTTCCGCATCTGGGCAGCGCCACGGTGGAGACCCGCAACGCCATGGGCTTCAAGGCCCTGGACAACATCGACGCGGTGATGGCCGGCCGTCCGGCGCCCGACCGGGTGGTGTGAACCGCCGCCTTGAGGCGGGTGTGACCGCTGCCCGGCAGGGATTTCCTGCCACCAAAGAGCGGCGGTGGGCAGAAGATGCCGGCCGGGTGGGAAAGACGCTCCATGCCCGGCCGGTGATCGGCAGGCACAATTCGCCGCCGATCGATAAAATGCCTGGCATCTGCGGGGTCCGTCGGGTTGGCACGGTGGTTGCTTGGATGAGGTCGAAGTGTTCCGACCTTCATCAGAGGAGCCGACCCCATGAACGCCATCGTCGCCGCCCTGGACCTGAAGCATCATGCCTCCGACCGTTTCGACGTGCCGGTGGGCTGGTCGCCGGTCGCGCTGGCTTCGCGCGTCGGGCTTCTGCGGGGGACCGAGCGCCAGACGCTGGACGAGACGATCGAACTGCTCGCCGAGGCAAAGGAGACGATCGCCGAGTTGCAGGAGCGCATCGCCTACCTCGAAAGCCTGACGATGACGGACGAGTTGACCGGGCTGCTGAACCGGCGCGGTTTCTACAGCCACTTCCGCCGCGAATTGGCGTCCGCCCGCCGCAACGGGTCCGCCGGCGGCCTGCTGGTCATGATCGACCTGGACGGGTTCAAGGCGATCAACGACACCCACGGCCATGTCGCCGGCGACGCCTATCTGCGGCAGGTCGCGCGCATGATCGTCGGCAATGTCCGCCAGGAGGATGTGGTCGCCCGGCTGGGCGGCGACGAGTTCGCCGTGCTGCTGACCAACACCGACACCGCCAGCGGCCTCGCCCGCGCCCGGCAGTTGGCGGCCATCGCCGACGCCACCCATGTGGAATGGGGCGGGCACAGCCTGCCGGTCCGCTTCTCCGTCGGCACCCAGCCCTATGGCGCCGACGACAGCGAGGACGAGGTGATGCGCCGTGCCGACGCCATGATGTACGGCGCCAAGGGCGCCCGCCGCCGCGACGCCAAGCGCAAGTGCGACATCAGGCGGAAGACCAGGCAGGCCGCCTGAGACGGGGCACCCGCCACGCACCTGCTCGAACAAAGACGTCCGCGCCCGACGCGGGCGGCTTTTTTCCTGTCCGGACAGGGCAATGAACGGTGTCAGGGGTGCCGTCCATTGGTCGGGTAACGACTATTTAACCGTCGCGACCTATTCAGAAAGGGGGTATACCGGAGTGCGATGCCGCACGGGTACCCGCCGCCCGATGGTCGAATGGCGGGCGCAACCGGGTATCGGATGGCGTGAAGGCGGGGGCCTGACCCAGGGGAGGATGCATGTCAGCGGAGCCGGGCGGTCCAACCTTGGCCGGTGGTAAGCCGACGAAGACCGTCCTCATCGTCGAGGACAACGAGCTGAACATGAAGCTCTTTCATGACCTGCTCGAAGCGCACGGCTACGACACGCTGCAGACCCGCGACGGCATGGATGCGATGCGGCTGGCCCGCCAGCACCATCCCGACCTGATCCTGATGGACATCCAACTGCCCGAGGTGTCGGGGCTGGAGGTCACCCGCTGGATCAAGGACGATCCCGATCTGAAATCGATCCCTGTCGTGGCCGTCACCGCCTTCGCGATGAAGGGCGACGAGGAAAAGATTCGCCAGGGTGGCTGCGAGGATTATGTGGCGAAGCCCATTTCGGTCGTGAAGTTCCTCGAAACCGTCAAGAAGTTTCTCGGGTAAGTCGGTTTTCTCTGTAGCAATTCTGCAGGAATTTGCCTTTCGATGTCCGCGCGTGTCCTTGTCGTCGATGATGTTCTGCCCAATGTGAAGCTGCTCGCGGCGAAGCTGACGCGCGAGTACTTCAATGTGCTGACGGCGTACAACGGGCCGGACGCGCTGGAGATGGTGCGGCGGGAATCGCCGGACATCGTCCTGCTGGACGTGATGATGCCGGGCATGGACGGGTTCGAGGTGTGCGAGAAGATCCGCTCCGACCCCGCCACGATGCACATCCCCGTCGTGATGGTGACGGCGCTGTCCGACATCGCCGACCGGGTGCGCGGGCTGGAGGCCGGGGCCGACGATTTCCTGACCAAGCCGGTGAACGACATCGCGCTGTTCGCGCGCGTGCGCTCGCTGGTCCGCCTGAAGATGATGATGGACGAATGGCGGCTGCGCGAAAGCACGTCCGGCCAGTTCGGCGTCATCGAGCGCAGCGGCACCATGCTGAGCGAATCCTTCGAGCACGCCACCGTGCTGGTGCTGGAGGATTCCATGCTCGACCTGGAGAAGGTGACGGAGACCCTGCGGCGCGACCACAACACGGTGATGTCGGCCGACACCTGCGCCAAGGCGTTGGAACGCGCGCTGGGAAGCGAACTGGACCTCGTGGTGGTCAGCCTGACCCTGCTGAACGAGGACGGGCTGCGGCTCTGTTCGCAGCTGCGCTCGCACGAGCGGACGCGGCAGGTGCCGATCCTGCTGATGGTGGACGAGGGCGACCTGGGGCAAGTGGCCAAGGGGCTGGAACTCGGCGCCAACGACTACGTCGTCAAGCCGGTCGACCGGAACGAACTGCTGGCCCGCGCCCGCACCCAGATCCGGCGCAAGCGCTATCAGGAACGGCTGCGCTCCAATTACGAGCAGAGCCTGTCGATGGCGCTGACCGACAGCCTGACCGGCGTCTTCAACCGCCGCTATGTCAACGCCCATCTGCCGCGACTGCTGGAACGCGCCATCGACAGCCACAAGCCGGTGTCGGTGCTGATGTTCGACATCGACCACTTCAAGGTCGTCAACGACACCTACGGCCACGCCATCGGCGACGAGGTGCTGCGCGAGGTGTCGGCGCGCGCCAGCCGCAACCTGCGCACCTTCGACCTCGTCGCCCGGCTGGGCGGTGAGGAGTTCGTCGTCATCCTGCCGGACACCGACGGGGAAGCTGCGCTGATCGTCGCCGAACGCCTGCGCTCGCGCATCGCCGACACCCCCTTCGCCGTGTCGGCCGACCGCGGCGAGATCAACGTGACCGTCTCCATCGGCATCTCCATCGGCGGCCGGCTGGGCGACACGGCCGAGGGCCTCATCCGCCGCGCCGACGAGGCGCTGTACGAGGCGAAGCGGTCCGGCCGCAACTGCGTCATCGCCGACGCGCGCGCCGATCAGGTGGAGGGGTAGGGCGGGGCGGAATTTCCCGGCCCTTGTCGTTCGTGCTGCGCCGCACCATCTGGCAAAGCCGTTCCTTCCTCCGCCGCCTCCACCACCATGCACGGGGTCCCGATGTTCGCCACCGCCAGCGGCGCCATCACCCATCTGGGCAGCAGCAGCCTTCTCGTCCCGCTTTCCGCCCTCTACGCCACCGCCCTCTGGCGGCACCATTCGGCGCCGCTGGCGCTGCGCTGGCTGCTGGCGCTGTCGCTCTGCCTCGGTATCATGGTGGTGCTGAAGCTGGTGGGGCATGGCTGCGGCCTGCCGGACTTTCCGCTGTTCCCCTCGCTGTTCGCCGGCGACCGTTTCGTCAGCCCCAGCGGGCACGCCGCCTTCGCCACCGTCTTCTACGGTTCCGTGGCTGCACTGGCTGCGCGCGACGCCCGATCCGTCTGGCTCAGGATCGGCCTGCCGCTGGCGGCGGTGGCGCTGGTGCTGGCCATCGGCGCGTCCCGTGTCGCGGTATCGGCCCATTCGGGGGCGGAGGTGGTGGCCGGGCTGCTGATCGGCGGCCTGTCGGTCCTGCTGTTCCTGTGGACCAGCCGGAAGGACGGCGCGCCGCGCCTGCGCGTCTCGCCCTGGCTGTTGGGGGCTCTCGCGCTCGGGCTCGCCCTGCTGGTCCATGCCGGCGACCCGTCCTTCGTCGAGGGGACCATCCGCCGCGTGGCCTACCATTTCGGCAGCGGCGCCGGACTGTGCGAACTCGCCGGCCGGGTCTTCCCCGGTGCCCGCGGATAAACCACCAATCGGGATGAAGCCGGCGGCGTCCTGTGGTATGACGGGCGGTCGCGCGTGACCCGGAGGTTCGAGCCCCCGGAAGCCTGACACCCCTGCAAGCTTGAGCCAGGGGCTTGCGTCCCGCGGCGCAAGGTCCTATACCGACGCCCCGTTTCCGTTCCGTTCCGGCCAGGTCACTTCCGCACCGCATGTCGCTATTCGATGCCCTGCCGCGTGGCCCTTCGGGTGGCGCCGCCGTCCCCTTCGCCCAGGAGGACCTGACGCGCGTCTTCGATGCCAAGACGCTGCAGCGCGGCCGCACGCTGATGATGACCGGTGCGGCGACGCTGGGACCTGCCGGCGGCGACCGGATCGAGGCGGAGGTCAGCGATCTCGGCCGCCGCCTGTCGGTGACGGTGACCCCGGTGCAGGGCAAGCGCAGCGTCGTGCTGGAGCGGACCTGCAGCTGCGGACGCAACGCCTGCGCCCATATGGCCGCGGCGGCGATGCTGGCGCTGGAAAGCCGCCCGGAATGGCGCCGCGCCTCCCTGTTCGACGTCGCCGACCTGAAGGCGCCGATCGCGCCGCCCCCGCCACCGCCCCCGATCCCATCCCCGGCGACCGCGCCGGCAAGCCTTTCGCCGGCTCCCCAGCCGAAGCCGCCCGCGGCTACGCCCGCGCCGCCTGCGCCCCCAGCACCGAAGACCCCGCTGTCGCTGGTCCGCCCGCCGGTTCCGCCGCCGATCCGCACCATCGCGCCTCCTCCGCCTCCGCCGGCCCCGCCGAAGCCGGAGCCGGTGCGCAGCCTGCGCTGGACCCTGGAGCCGGGGCAGGGCGATGTCGCCTGCTACATCCTGGCGGAGTTCGTGGCGGAGGGATCGGCCGACAGCAGCCCCGCCACCCCGCGCGACGTGCTGGCGAAGGCGCCGCGCTCGCTCGACGGCGACGCCGACCGTGCCATCGCCCGCCTGCTCGGCGGCGGCGGGACCGAGCGCACGCCCGTCGCCAAGAGCCGGGGGGAGGCGGTGGACCGCCTGCTGCGCCGCCTGCTCTCCACCGGGCGGCTGCGCTGGCGTGATGGCACCCCGCTGGCCGAGGCGCCGGGCCGCACCGTCCGGACCTTCCGTGACCCCGCCACCCGCAAGTTGCGCCCGACCGGCCTGCCCGAACGCAGTGTTCTGGTGAAGGGCCAGACCTATTGGTGCGTCGACAGCGCCACCGGCACCGTCTTCCCCGTCGATCTCCAGGTGGTCGAGGTGCCGAAGGCCAAGCCGGTGCCGCCCGCTCCCGTCCCGCCGCCGGTTCCGTCCAAAGCGACGCCGTCCCGCCTGTTCGGCCCGTCGCGCGGCGGTCCCTCGAAACCGGGGGCGGCGTCGATGCCGCGCATCACCCCGCCGCCGTCGATGCCGGGTTCCAGTTTCCGCGACACCGGCATTCCCGGCGTGCGCAGCGGAGCCGCCGATGCCGCGGCCATCGTCGAGCGGTCGCCGCGCATCATCGCGCGGCTGGGCCGCGTGGTGACGCCGGCCGACGGGCTGGTCGACGTGCTGCGCCTGTCCTTCGACTATGGCGAACCCGGCCGCCCGGTGGAGATCGAGCCCGACGACCAGCGCCAGTTCGCCCGCTACGAGGATGATTTCGGCGACGTCACCTTCGTCCGCCGCGACAAGGCCGACGAGCAGGCGGCGCTGGACCGTCTGTCCGGCCTCGGCTTCGCCCAGGCGCGGATCGAGCCGCCGAAGGGTGCGCTGAACGCCCGCGGCTCGCGCGTCCACTGGCTGACCGGCCGCGACGTGGAGGAGCGCTGGCAGCATTTCCTCACCACCGAGGTCCCGGCCCTGACCAAGGCCGGCTGGGTCATGGAGGTCGGCGCCGATTTCGGCACCAAGGTGATCGAGCCGGGGGCCGAGGTGGAGGTCGCGGTGCGCGACGCCGGCGACGGCTGGTTCGACCTGGATGTCGGCGTCGAGATCGACGGCGAACGCCAGCCGCTTCTGCCCATCCTGGCCCGGCTGGTGGAGAAGGGCGGCCTGTCGACCACCCGCATCATCGACGGCCGCGCCCATATCGTGCTGGACGACGGCAACGTCCTGGCCCTGCCGGCCGAGCGGATCGAGCGGCTGCTCAGCGTTCTCGAAGCGATGCTGGACAGCGGGCGCAGCAGCGGCGACCGGCTGAAGGTGCCGCTGGCCGAGGCGGACTCCCTGCTGGACATCGACGACCTGATCGCCCGGCGCGGCGACGAGACGGCGCAGATCGACGGCTATCTCCAGCGCCTGCGCGCCGACGAGATGCCCGGCGACATGACGCCGCCGCCGGGCTTCAAGGGCGAGCTGCGCGACTACCAGCGCGCCGGCCTCGCCTGGATGCAGAGCCTGCGCGCCAACAACGTCGCCGGCATCCTGGCCGATGACATGGGGCTGGGCAAGACCGCCCAGACGCTGGCCCATATCGCGATGGAGGAGCACGAGGGGCGGCTGACCGAGCCTTGCATGGTGGTGGTGCCGACCAGCCTCGTACCCAACTGGGTGGCGGAATCGGAACGCTTCACCCCGCATCTGCGGGTGGTGGTGCTGCATGGCGTCGACCGTCACGGCAAGCTGGCCGACATCGACCGCGCCCACATCGTCGTGACCACCTATGGCGTGGTGGCGCGCGACATCGACCTGCTGAAGCGGCTGACCTGGCACATGATCGTTCTGGACGAGGCGCAGGCGATCAAGAACCCCGACGGCAAGGCGACCCGCGCGGTGGCGGCGCTGCCGGCGCGGCACCGGCTCTGCCTGTCCGGCACGCCGGTGGAGAACAATCTGGGCGAGCTGTGGAGCCAGTTCGCCTTCCTGATGCCGGGGCTGCTGGGCGACCGCAAGGATTTCGGCAAGCGTTATCGCGTCCCCATCGAAAAGCGTGGCGACAACACCCGCGCCAACCTGCTGATGCGCCGCATCCGCCCCTTCCTGCTCCGCCGCACCAAGGAGGCGGTGGCGAAGGAGCTTCCGCCGAAGACCGAGGTGGTGGTGCGCATCGACCTCGACCGCGACCAGCGCGACCTGTACGAGACCATCCGCCTGTCGGTGAACGAGACGGTGCGCGCGGCGCTGGCCGCCAGCGGCAAGGGGCTGGGCCAGAACGCCATCGCGGTGATCGACGCGCTGTTGAAGCTGCGTCAGGTCTGCTGCGACCCGCGCCTGCTGAAATCCATCGCCGCGCTGGGCGGCAAGGCGCGGTCGAGCGCCAAGCTCGACGCCCTGACCGAGATGGTGAAGGAGATGGTGCCGGAAGGCCGGCGCATCCTGATCTTCTCGCAGTTCACCACCATGCTCGACCTGATCAAGCTGGAGTTGGAGAAGGCCGCCATCCCCTATGTCGAGCTGACCGGCCGCACGCTGGACCGCGCCCTGCCGGTGAACCGCTTCCAGAACCGCGAGGTCCCGGTCTTCCTGATCAGCCTGAAGGCCGGCGGCCGCGGCCTGAACCTGACCGCCGCCGACACGGTGATCCATTACGATCCCTGGTGGAACCCGGCGGCCGAGGATCAGGCGACCGACCGCGCCTATCGCATCGGCCAGGACAAGCCGGTCTTCGTCTACAAGCTGATCGCCGCCAACACGGTGGAGGAGCGCATCCTCGATCTCCAGCGCCGCAAGGGCAGCCTGTCCGCCGCCACCATCGAGGGCAAGGGGCTGGTCAGCGCGCTCGACGGCGGCGACATCGACTATCTGCTCGGCGACGGGGAGGAGGAGGAATAATAGGCGTCAGCGCGGCCGCTGGGCGGCCAGCATGCTGGCGACCGACGCCCCGGTCCTGCCGGCGCGCTCGCCGATGGCGGTCAGTGTCTCGCCCGGCGCGGCCTCGATGTTCGCGGCCTTCAGCACTTCCACCGCCTTGTCCGGCGTCATGCCCAGGGCCGGCGCCGCCGCTTCCAGCCGGGCGGCGGACAGCGCGCCGAACACCGCGCCCGGATTGACCCCGCCGCCGCCGGTGGTGCCGGTCATGCCGGTGAAGACCACCGATACGATGATGCTGGTGACGAAGGCCGCCTGCGCCGCATGGCGCTTGAGATATCCCATGAAGGCGCGCCAGTTCTTCACCAGATGCCAGAGCGCGATGGCGGAAAACACCACGCTCAGCCATTCGTGGGAGAAGCGCACCAGCCCGGCGTTCCAATGCAGAAGCAGCATGATGCCGGTCACGGTGGACACGACGAAGGTGACGATGTGACGGGGGTCACAACGTCGCGGGTCATGGTCTTGGAGGTTGACATCGTCATGGCAGTCGCCCCTGAAACATTGTTGTTCTTGGTGAGCGACCATGATCGCGCGCGACTGTAACTGGACAATATCCAGCAGGGTGCGGCTGTGTAACAGTGTGTAACGCGCCGGCCGGCATGTTATCGGCCGTGTCGCCCGTCATTGTCCGCGATGTGTTTGGGGAGTGTCATGGCCTCGATTCAGGAAGCCTTGCGGGTCGCCGTCGACCATCACGGGGCCGGGCGGCTGCGGGAGGCGGAAATCCTTTATGGCCGCATCCTCGACGCCGCCCCCGAAACCCATGCCGCATCCCATCTGCTGGGCATGCTGCTGGCCCAGACCGGCCGGCTGGAGCAAGCGGCGCCGCATATCGCCGATGCGGTGCGGGGCAGGCCGGAGGTGGCCGATTACCACCGCGATCTCGGCAAGGTCCATCAGGCGCTCGGACAACCGGCGGAAGCCATGGTCAGCCACCGCCGCGCCGCCGTCCTGCAGCCCGACGATGCGGCGGTCCTGGCTCTTCTCGGCGTGACGGCGCAGATGACGGGCGCCACCGGCGCCGCCATCGACGCGCTGGGCCGGGCGTTGACGCTCGACCCGCAGGACGGCGAGACCCGGCAGCGCCTGTCCCTGCTTCTGGAATTGCGCGGCCTCGACCATCTGGAAGGGCGGCGGGCGGAACTGGCGGTCGCCGACCTGTCGCGCTTGATCGACGTGGAACCGCCGACGGCGGAGCGGATGTTCCAACTCGGCAACGCCCTCTCCCGCGCCGGACGGGCGGACGATGCGCAGTCCCGCTACCGGCAGGCACTGGTTCTGCAGCCCGACCATGTCGGGGCTGTCTTCAACCTCGGCGTCCTGACCCGGCAAGCGGGCGGACTGGATCTGGCGGCGCTGGAACAGGCGGCGCCCATCCTGGGCAGGGCGGTGGCGCTGGCGCCCGATTTTCTCGACGCGCGTGAAAACCTCGCCATCCTTCTCTTCCAGTCCTATCGGGAGGCGGAGGCTTTGGCCGAGGGCGACAGGCTCCTGACGATGAAAAAGCGGATCGCGGTGCAGGAGGGCGCGGCGCTGGCTTTGCCGCCGCTTCGGGACCGCCCGGCCGCTCCGGAGCGGCGCATCCGCGACGTGGTGGCCTTCAGCCTGTGGGGAACGGCCGACATCTACCGCCGTGGTGCGGTGGAGAATGCCCGGCTGGTGCGGTCGGTCTATCCCGGCTGGACCTGCCGGATCTACCACGACGACAGCGTGCCGCCGGAGATTCTGGCGGAGCTGGACGAACTGGGCGCGGAACGGGTGGTGATGCCGCCCGGCAGCGGCCCGGTCATTGGCCTCTACTGGCGGTTCCTGGCCTCCGACGATCCGAACGTCCGCCGTTTCGTCTGCCGCGATTGCGATTCGCGCGTCGGTCCGCGCGAGCGGGCGGCGGTGGAGGCGTGGATCGCCTCGGGCAAGCCCTTCCACGTCATGCGCGACCACCCGCTGCACAGCGAACTGATGCTGGCGGGCATGTGGGGCGGGACCGCGGGCCTTTTGCCGCCGCTGGAACCGCTGATCGAACGCTTCGCTGCGGCGGAGGCCGACCGCTGGCAGGACCAGCGCTTCCTCCGCTCCCACCTGTGGCCGCTGATCGCCGATGCGTGTCTTGTCCATGACAGCCACCAGCCGTCCCATGGGGTTTCGTTCCCCGAGCATCCCGGCGACCCGGCGGAGCATGCCGTCGGCCGGCGCGTGATGGGGTAGTCTGCGGTCCCGCCGCAACAATCCTGTCCAAGACGACCGCCGCGCCCGCCTGTTAGACTGCGGCATGGACCAGCAATCCGCACTCTTCGAGACGCCGGCCGCCGGCGGCGACTTCGCCCGGCTGTGGCGGGAAGCGCGCTTCGACGGCATGGAATGCCTGAACGCCCGCTTCCAGCGCCACAGCTACGCGCCGCACACGCACGAGACCTATGTGGTCGGCGTCATCACCGCCGGAACCGAGCTGTACCGCTGCCGTGGCAGCGAGCGGGTGGCGCGGGCCGGGCAGGTGGTGGTGCTCGACCCGGAGGTTCTGCATGACGGGCGGCCGGCCGCGGACGGCTATGCCTACCGCATGTTCTACCCGTCGGTGGCCCTGTTCGAACAGGCGATGGCCGACGCGCTCGGCCGGCCGGTCGCGCCGCATTTCGCCGCCACCGAACTGGACGACCCGGAACTGTTCCAGGCCCTGCGCGGCCTGCACCATGGGCTGGAGGGGCCGAATCGAGACCCCTTGCGCACCGATACCGACGCGCTGCGCGCCTTCACCGCGCTGGCCCTGCGCCACGGCGACCTGAGTGCGCGCCCGCGCGAGGCGGGGCGGGAGCCGGCGGCGGTACGCCGTGCGCGGGAATTCTTGGACGCCCATCTCGACAGCCCGGTCGAACTGGCCGATCTGGCGGAGGCGGCCGGGCTTAGCCGGTTCCACCTGCTGCGCGTCTTCCGGGCGGCGGTGGGGACGACCCCGCATGGCTATCTGACCGACCGGCGGGTCGCGCAGGCCAAGCGGCTGCTCGCCGGGCCGCTGCCGCTCGCCGACGTGGCGCTGGCCTGCGGCTTCTGCGATCAGGCGCATTTCAACCGGGTGTTCAAGGGGCGGGTCGGCGTCTCTCCCGGTCAATACCGGCGCGGCAGCAATCCCGTCCAAGACGTGCGCGCCTCGGCCGCCTAGCTTGCCGCCCATGAGCAAGCATATGGCACACTTATGAGCACGGACAGCATCACCATCCCGGCATCCCCGCGACAGGAGTTCGCGGCGGGTGTCGTCCATTCCCTGCCCATCGTGGCGGGCGCCGTTCCCTTCGGCTTCCTGCTGGGCAGCCTCGCCGCCAAGGCCGGGCTGTCGGCATTGGACATGGGGCTGATGAGCGCGCTGGTCTTCGCCGGCAGCTCCCAGTTCGTCGCGGTCGAACTGCTGGACAAGAATGGGAGCGGGGGCAGCGCCGGGCTGGCGGTGGTCGGGGCCATCCTGCTGGTCAACCTGCGCCACCTGTTGATGGGGGCGACGCTGGAACCGCGTTTCCGCGGCATTCCGCGGGCACGGGCCGGTCTGGCGCTGTTCTTCATGACCGACGAGCAATGGGCGCTGGCGCTGCGCCGCGGGCCGGAGCTGACGCTGGCCTACTGGTACGGGGTGGCGGCGACTCTCTATCTGGCATGGCTCGCCAGCACGGTGTCCGGCACGCTGGCCGGGGCGCTGATCGCCGACCCGAACGCCTGGGGGTTGGATTTCACCTTCATCGCCGTCTTCCTCTGCCTGCTCGCCGGATTCTGGCGAGGCGTCGGCTCGCTGCCGCCCTGGCTGGCGAGCGCCGCCGCCGCCCTGGCCGTCCATGCCCTGTCGCCCGGCGGCACCTGGCACATCATCGCCGGCGCGTTGGCCGGCGGCGCCGTCGCTGCCGTTCAAGCCAAGTGGCAGGGGAGGGCGAGCGATGCTTGAGTCGCTGCATCTGGACTGGAGCCTCCTCGCCATCGTGCTGGGCGGGGCGCTGGTCACCTGGATGACCCGGATCGGCGGGCCGTGGCTGATCGCGCGGGTGCGCCTCGGCCCGGTGGCCAATGCGGCGCTGGAAGCCACGCCGGGTGCGGTGCTGGTGGCGCTGGTGGCGCCCGCCGCCCTGTCGCGCCCGTCCGATGCGCTGGCCGCCGCCTTCGTCTGCCTGATCGCCCGCCGTGTGCCGATGGTGGTGGCGGTGGCGGCCGGCGTGGTCGCCGTCGTGCTGCTGCGCCGCCTGCTGTAGCAACTGTTGAAAGCCCCTCTCCCCTTGTGGGAGAGGGGTTGGGGTGAGGGGTTGCGAATTTAGAGAATCCAGCGGCCTACGGCCGGTTTCCCCTCATCCCAACCCTTCTCCCGCAAGGGGAGAAGGGCTTTCTATATGCAATGTTGCTGCAAGCACCTGAAATACGAAGTCAGCGATCGGGGCAAACTGCCGTCTGGTGAAGCGCGCGGGGGATGCCTATAAGTCGGGAATGACCGACCCGACCTCCGCCCCTGCCGCCGCCGCCGCGCCCGCCGCCTTCGACCCGCACGCCCTGCCGCCGCTGCGCGACGTGATCGCGCGCTTCGGGCTGGAGGCGCGCAAGTCGCTGGGTCAGAATTTTCTGCTCGACCTGAACCTGACGGGGCGGATCGCCCGCTCGGCCAACCTGCCGGCCGGCACCACCGCCATCGAGGTCGGTCCCGGTCCCGGCGGCCTGACCCGCGCGCTCCTGGCGACCAACGCGGTGAAGGTCATCGCCATCGAACGCGACCGCCGTTTCATCGAGGCGCTGCAGGACGTGATCGAGGCGTCCCAGGGCCGGCTGTCCATCGTCGAGGCCGACGCCCTTACGGTGGACCCTGAGGATCTCGCCCCCGCCCCGCGCGCCATCGTCGCCAACCTGCCTTACAACGTGGCGACACCGCTTCTGCTGGGCTGGCTGGCGCGGATCGAGGCCTATGTCAGCCTGACCCTGATGTTCCAGAAGGAGGTCGCAGACCGGCTGGTGGCGAAGCCCGGCAGCAAGGCCTATGGCCGGCTGTCGGTCATCACGCAATGGCGCTCCGACGCCCGCGTGCTGTTCAACCTGCCGCCGCGCGCCTTCACCCCGCCGCCGAAGGTCGAATCGACGGTCGTCCACCTGACCCCGCGCGCCAACCCGGAGCCGGCGGACTGGCGCGCGCTGGAGCAGGTCACCGCCGCCGCCTTCGGCCAGCGCCGCAAGATGCTGCGCCAGAGCCTGAAGTCGCTGGGCAACGCCGAAGCCCTGCTGGAGGAGACCGGCCTCGCCCCGACCGCGCGGGCGGAGGAGATCGACGTCGCCGGCTTTGCCGCACTCGCCCGCGCCTTCCGTGCCCGCCATCCGCTGGAGCCACCGTCGGAGAGGACTGAATGATCAGGGTCACCCCCCGCATCAGCCTGGACGAAAACGAACTGCAGGAGGAATTCGTCCGCGCCTCCGGCCCCGGCGGCCAGCACGTCAACAAGACGGAGACGGCGGTCCAGCTTCGCTTCGACGTGCGACGCTCGCCGAACCTGCCCGACCCGGTGCGCTATCGGTTGGAGCGGCTCGCTGGGTCCCGCCTGACCCAGGACGGCGTACTGATCCTGGTGGCCGACCGCCACCGCTCGCAAATCCGCAACCGCGAGGACGCCCGCGAGCGCCTGATTGACCTGATCCGCGACGCCGCCGCCCCGCCGCCGCCGCCCCGCCGCCCGACCAAGCCGACCAAGGGCTCCAAGGAGCGGCGCCTGGAAGGGAAGGCCAAGCGGTCGGAAGTGAAGAAGATGCGCGGGAACGTTAACGACTGAGCGGTCCCGATCTAGAGAGCCATTTTCATCTCGACATCGTCATAGTCGACCCGCAATCCGTCTTGGTCGTCGATCAGACCGGCCTCGACCAATGCGGTCACGTCCATATGGACGTTGCGGTAATCGCGGCCCAGCGCCCCGGCCAGCGCCCGGATGCTGGCGGTCGGCGTACGGTGCAGGTAACGGAGGATTTCGAGCCGTTTCGGCGTCAGGATCCTGGCCATTCCCTCGAAAGACTCGAAGGTGATGTGGTGTTCCCTAATGGTCTCTCCGGCCTCATGACGGCGGAGCGCATCCTTGATCGCAGCCGCTTCGGCCTGGAGATCGACACCGATGTGGATCTGAAGCGTGGTCATGATCTTCCCTCTCTAACCGCGGCAACGTCGGTGAAGAACTGGTCGATTAACTGCTCGATGGTTTCGAACCGAACCGGAAGTTCCCGGTCCCGGATGTGTTTGTGGTCGCCGTTGCCTTTCTCATTGTCGTATCCGACGATCCGCTCGCCGTCCTTGCCGTAGAACAGGCTGTATTTGTACCGGTGTTCCGAGGGCGGCACCGGAACCGCGACCGACCAGACCCGCACCTGGACAATGCTTCCGTCGTCGTAGACGGTCTTGCGGGATACGAGGAGCGCGGCTTTGTGCATGCTTCAATATAGGTCGTCCCTGCGATGTGGTGAAGCCACATATGGCAAGTTAGCACATCGGGCTATTCGCCGCCTGCAGTCGCCGGACGAAACCAGCGCTCGAAATCAGGCAGCATGCCCGCCATGAGGCGGGTGCATTGGACGGTTCAACCATCCCGTGCCAGCTTTGCTCTTCGCTTGCCCGTGAAACATTCCCCCGCGAGGACAAATCCGGGGCCGGAGACGTTCGATGAGTCATCCATCCGCCAGCGCCGCCCTGCCGTCGCCGACCTCGGCCCGTCTGTCGGTCGGCTTCGCCTGGGTCGGGCATACGCTGATGCACATCGTGTCGGCCCTGTTCCTCACCATCGTGCTGGCGCTGGAAACCGAATGGAAGCTCTCCTATGACGAACTGATCCGGCTGTGGACGCTGGGCGCCTTCATGATCGGGCTGGGGGCGCCGCTGGCCGGCTGGCTGGGCGACCGCTGGAGTTCGGCCGGCATGATGGCGGTCTTCTACCTGATGACCGGAGGCGGGGCGGTGATGGCCGGGCTGTCGGACGGTCCGGAGATGCTGATGTGGTCGCTGGCCCTGCTGGGGCTGGGGGCGTCGATCTACCACCCCGTCGGCATGGCCTGGATGATGGCGAATGCCGAGAATCGCGGCAAGGCGATGGGCTGGCTCGGCCTGTTCGGCACCTTCGGGGTCGCCACCGCCGCCATCGTCGCCGGCAGCCTGACGGAATGGCTGAACTGGCGCATGGCCTTCATCATCCCCGGCGCCATCTGCCTCGTGATGGGTGCCGCCCTGGCCCTGCTGATCATGAGCGGCATCGTCCAGGACCGTCACGCCGACGTGAAGCCGCAGCCCAAGCCATCGCGCGGCGACGTGGTGCGCGCCTTCTTCGTGCTGTCGCTGACCATGGTCTGCGCCGGGCTGATCTTCAACGCCATGCAGGTCGTGCTGCCCAAGCTGTTCGAGGCGCGGCTGGGCGGCTGGCTCGGCAGCGGAACGCTTGGGGTCGGCGGGCTGGTGACGGCGGTCTATCTGATCGCGGCCCTGCCGCAGATGATCGGCGGCGTGCTGGCCGACCGCCATTCGCTGAAGCGGGTCTATATGCTCTGCCTGCTGGTCCAGATTCCGATGATGGCCGCGGTGTCCGTCCTGGCAGACCTGCCGCTGGTGGCCGCCGCCGCTTTCGTGGTCATCGCCTCGCAGACGCAGATCCCGGCGGAGAACATGCTGCTGGCCCGCTACACCCCGGACAAGCACCGCGGGCTGGCCTTCGGCGCCAAATACATCCTGTCCTTCGGCGCGGGCCCGCTGGCGGTTCAACTGGTCGCCTGGGTCTACGAGCGCACAGGCGAGTTCACCATGCTCTACCTGACCCTGTCGGCGCTGGCCGCCCTGGCCTTCGCCGCCGCCCTGCTGTTGCCCGACGACCGTCGCAAGGCCGAACCGGTGGCGGAGCCGCTGCCGGCGGCGGAGTGATCCGCCGCCGGATTGAGGGGCCTTACCCCAGCGTCTTGTTCAGCGCCTGGTCGAGGTCGGCGATGATGTCCTCCGGCGTCTCCAGCCCAATGGACAGGCGGAGCACGTCGGGGCCGGCGCCGGCCGAGGCCTGGGCCTCCGCCGACAGCTGGCGGTGGGTGGTCGAGGACGGGTGGATGATCAGCGACCGGGCATCGCCGATGTTGGCGAGGTGGCTGAACAGCTCCACGCTCTCCACCACCTTCACGCCGGCCTCGAAGCCGCCCTTGACGCCGAAGGTCAGCACCGCACCGGCGCCGCGCGGCAGGTACTTCTGCGCCAGGGGGCGATACTTCGACGATTCCAGCCCGGCATAGCTGACCCAGCCCACCGCCGGGTGGCTTTCCAGGAACTGCGCCACCTTCAGCGCGCTGTCGGCATGGCGCTGCATGCGCAAGGGCAGGGTCTCGATGCCGTTCAGCGTCAGGAAGGCGTTCATCGGCGCCTGGCTCGGCCCCAGGTCACGCAGGCCGACGGCATGGCCGTGAATGGTGAAGGCCAGATGGCCAAAGGTCTCGTGGAAGCGCAGGCCGTGATAGCCGGGGTCGGGTTCGCTCAGCGCCGGGAACTTGCCGGACTTGCTCCAGTCGAACTTGCCGCTGTCCACCACCACGCCGCCGACCGAGGTGCCGTTGCCGGACAGGAACTTGGTGGTGGAATGCACCACCAGCGTGGCGCCCCACTGGATCGGGTTGATCAGGTAGGGGGTGGCCAGCGTGTTGTCGACGATCAGCGGGATGCCGGCCTCGTCGGCGATCTTCGCGATGGCCTCGATGTCCGTCACCACGCCGCCGGGGTTGGCGAGGCTTTCGACGAAGATCGCCTTGGTCTTTTCGGTCAGCGCCGCCTTGACGGTGTCGACGGTGTCGGTGTCGACGAAGCTCGGCTGCCAGCCGAAGGCGCGCGGGAAGCTGATGCCGAGCTGGTTCAGCGAACCGCCATAGAGCTTCTTCGACGCGACGATGTGGTCGCCGGGCGCCATCAGCGGGAACAGCGCCAGCAGCTGCGCCGCATGGCCGGACGAGGTCGCGGTGGCGCCGGCGCCGCCTTCCAGGTTCGCCAGCCGCTCTTCCAGGACCGCAACCGTCGGGTTGGTCAGGCGGGAATAGATGAAGCCGACCTTCTGCAGGTTGAACAGCGAGGCGGCGTCGTCGACATTCTCGAAGACGAAGCTGGTGGTCTGGTAGATCGGCGTCTGCCGCGCGCCCGTCGCCGGGTCGGGAGCGGCGCCGGCATGGATGGCGCGGGTCTCGAAGCCGAAGCTCTTCTGCTCAGTCATCTGCGTGATTCCCCCAAATTTTCAGATCAGCTTTTTGAACGATTTCGTCGGCGCCATGCGGCGCGTCACCAGCACGTTGGAATTGACCCCGATCCGGCCGATCTCGCCGTACAGGCGCTGGATTTCCATCTTCGGGCAGCGGTCCATCACCACGGTCAGTCCGGCGGCCTGTGCCCGCGCCGCCGCCTCGTCGTTGCGGACGCCCAGCTGCATCCAAACCACCTTGGCCCCGGCGGCGATCGCCTCGTCCGTCACCCCGCCGGCGGCGGCGGAGTTGCGGAAGACGTCGACCATGTCCGGCGGCTCCGGCAGATCCTGAAGGCTGGCGTTGACGGGCAGGCCGAGAATGGTCTGGCCCGCCATCTTCGGGTTGACCGGGATGACCTGATAGCCCTTGTCGCGCAGGTACTTCATCACGAAGAAGCTGGCCTTCACCGAGTCGGCGCTGGCGCCCACCACGGCGATGCTCTTGGCGCTGTCCAGGATGCCGCGCAGGAAGGCGTCGGTGTAGTCGGCGGGCTCCGTGATCTTTTGCCCGCCCGTCTTGGGATCGGTCATCGGCCGCACCAGACCGGCGTGCGCTTGCCCAGGAAGGCGTCGATGCCCTCGGCGGCATCCTGCGCCATCATGTTCTCGGTCATCACCTTGGCCGCATAGGCGTAGGCGCCCTCCGCATCCAGATCAATCTGGCGGTAGAAGGCCTCCTTGCCGGTGGCGAGGGTCAGCGGCGATTTGGACGCGATCTTCGCCGCGACGCTGTCCACCATCTCGTCCAGCTGGTCGGTCGGCACCGCGCGGTTGACGAGGCCGATGCGCTCCGCCTCTTCCGCGTCGATCAGGTCGCCCAGCAGCAGCATCTCCATTGCCGCCTTGCGTCCGACCGCGCGGGTCAGCGCCACCATCGGCGTCGAGCAGAACAGCCCGATATTCACGCCCGGCGTGGCGAAGCGCGCCTCCTCCTCGCAATAGGCGAGGTCGCAGGTGGCCACCAGCTGGCAGCCGGCGGCGGTTGCCACCCCGCGGACCTTGGCGATCACCGGCTGGCGGACGCGGTTGATCGTCAGCATCAGGCGGGAGCACTGGGTGAACAGCGCCTCGTACAGCTCGCGCGACGGGGCGGCGCGCATCTCCTTCAGGTCATGCCCGGCGCAGAAGGCGCCGCCGGCCCCGGCCAGAACCACGGCGCGCACGGAGCGGTCCTCATGAATGGCATCCAGCGCGTCCTGCAACGCCGCCATCAGCCCCACCGACAGGGCGTTGCGCGCCTTCGGCCGGTTCAGCGTCAGCGTGGCGACCCCATCACGGTCCTCGCGCAGGACCAGAGGGGCATGGGGATCGTGTGTGGAAACCGCGGCGCTCATGGTCGTTGTCCTCCCGTATTCCTTTGGTTGCGCACCGCCGGCAGCTTAACGCGCCGGGCCTGCGGGCGACACGGGTAACCTGCAGGGCAGGGACAATGAGACGACAGGTGGAGAAGGAATTCAACGGGTAATTTTGCTATAACCGCTCAAAAAACTACTGTATTAATAGGGAATATCTTCGAGCGACACGGTGCGGACAGACGTCCGGCCTATGCGGCAGGGATGGTCAGACCGAGAAGTGAAGCCGTCCGGCGATGTAGCTCAGGCGGGCCTCGACCATGTCGCCAGCCCGGAACCGCCGGTCGATCGTCAAGAATTGCAAAGCCTGCTGCCAATGGCGCGACTCCGAACCGGGAGCGGTGGACAGCATCGTGTGGTCGTCGATGTGCAGTTCGAACCAGAAGGCGATGGCGTGCAAGGCACCGTCGGCGGCGATCGGCAGGCGGACGGACCCGACCGGACCATGCGCGGGTGGATTGCGCAGATCGATCCAGCAGACATCGGTCGGCGGCCCCAGCGGCCGGTGCGGCAGATCGTTCAACGCCAGCACCATGTAGGAGGGGTTGCGATACGCCTCCAGCCGCGACAGGTCGAATCCGGCGATGGTGCCGACCGGGTTTGCGCTTCGCAAGCCGGGGCATTCGATCGGCATCGCCTTGATGACCGCGCCTCGCGGCAGGATTACGGCATTGGGCTTCACCAGCGCGCGTGCGGCCTTGGCCACGCTTGCCGCGGCACCCTCGCCCAGCAGTCCGGCGTCGAGGATTTCGGAGATCAGCAGATCGGCCGGTTCGGGAAGATCGATTCCGACGCGCAGTTCCGACGATCGCTTGTTGATGATGGTGATCCGGTCCGACAAGCCGTTGTCGGACACGATTCCCCTCGCAAGCTCCGCCAGCGGTCGCGACAGTTCGCAGCTGTAGACATGGGCGGCGCCGGCCCGGGCAGCCATCAGGGCGAGCAGGCCCGCACCGGTGCCGATCTCCAGGACGATCATGCCGGGCTTCACAGCTGAGTCGATCGCCCGCTGATAGGCGGCATTGCGTGCCTGATCCGCCAGCATGGTGAAATGCCAGGCGGGAAATTGCCTGCCAAGCACAAGGCGCAGATCGAGTTGGGCTGCCTGGAAGGAAGGCTCGACGGCCAGCGCCCGGCGGTATCCCGCGGTTGCCGTATCCATCCGGTGCCGGTCCTTCTCGACGGACGCGAGGCTGTACCATGCCTCGGCATCGCCCGGCGTCAGCGCGAGGGCCTGGCGGTAGCCTGCGGACGCAGCCTCCAGGCTGCCCGATTCGTGATGAAGGCTGGCGCGGTTGAAGTGGGCTTCCGCCAGATCCGGAACCTTGCGGACCAACCTGTCGAGGAGGGCGATGGCGCCGTCCACCGCGCCGGATCGCGAGAGAGCCGCCGCGGCGCGAAGGATCGACCCGAAGGAGTCCGGAACCAGACGGGCGACCCGCAGGAACAGGGCGGCCGCCTCGGCCGGCCGATCCGCTTCCAGCAGTTCGGCTGCCGCATGAAGGGTTGCGGCATGCGCCGGCGAAAGCAGTAGGCAGGCGCGAAAGCTGTCCAGCGCCTCGCCCTCGCGTCCAAGCCGGCGCTGGAGAACGCCGCAGTTGAACAGCGTCTCCTCCTTAAACGGATCGAGACGGCCGCTGCGGCGGGCGATGACCAGCGCCCCGGCCGGGTCGGCGATCATGGCGGCGAGATTGCCCAGTGCATCCGGATGATCGGGTTCCAGGGCAAGGGCCATGCGGTAGCAAACCTGGGCTTCGTCGTTCCGCCCGAGCGCCTTCAGGGCATTCCCGGCGTTCGACCGGTAGGTGGCCTGCTCCGGCGCGAGACGGATCGCCGTCCGGAAGGACGCGACGGCATCCGTTGCGCGCCCCATCTGCGTCAGCGCGACGCCGAGCAGATGATGGGCATCCGCTTGGCCGTGATCCGCCTCGATGATGCGGCTGTAAAGCGTCGCCGCGGCATCCAGCCGACCGGAGCCGTGATGGTCGAGGGCGGCAAGCAGGGCTTCACGGATGGTCGCCATTGCTCAGTCCCCGCCATACGCCGCCGTTCGTTCGGTCAGGATGCCTTGGCGGTCTTCTTCTTCGGTGCGGCGGCTTCCGCCGGTGCGTCCTTGGCGGCCTTGGCCTTGGTCGCCTTCTTGGCGGCGGGCTTCTTCGCAGGCGCCTTCGCCTTGGCGGGCTTTTCCGCGTCTGTGCCTTCGGCCTTGGCCGGTTCGGCTTCCTTCGGGGCCTTGCCCTTCTTGGCGGCGTCCTTGGCGACCTTGGCGTCGATCAGTTCCAGCGCCTGTTCCAGCGTGACGCTGTCCGGCTCGGTCCCCTTCGGGATCGAGGCATAGACGCTGGCGTGCTTCACATAGGGGCCGAACCGGCCGGAGCCCATGGTGATCGGCTTGCCGGTCTTCGGGTGATCGCCCAACGTCTTGGCCGGCGCCGACGCCTTCTTGGCCGCACCGGCCAGCAGATCGACGGCGCGGTTGATGCCGATGGTCAGAACGTCGTCATCGGGCGTCAGCGACTTGTAGACGCTGCCATGCTTCAGGTAGGGACCGAAACGGCCGATGCCGGCGCTGATCTCCTCGCCCGTCTCCGGGTGGTTGCCGATGGTGCGCGGCAGGGCCAGAAGCTTCAGCGCGGTGTCGAGATCGACGTCCGCCGCAGCCATGCCCTTGGGCAGCGACACCCGCTTGGGCTTCGGCGCCTCGTCCTTCTTCTTTTTCTTCGCCTTCGGCTTCTTGCCGTCGGCAGCGGGCTCTTCGGCAGCCGGCTCTTCCGGCGGAGCGACCGCCGCGGTGGGCGCCGGGCCCAGCTGGATGTAGGCGCCGTAGGGGCCGCGGCGCACCGTCACCGGCAGGCCGGTCTCAGGATCGTTGCCCAGCTCGCGCGGTCCTTCCTGCGCCTCGCCGTTCTCGTCGTTGGCGACGGCCAGCGGCCGGGTGTAGCGGCATTCCGGATAGCGCGAGCAGCCGATGAAGGCGCCCATCTTGCCCAGTTTCAGCCCCAGCCGGCCCTCGCGGCAGACCGGGCAGACGCGCGGATCATGACCGTCCTCGGTGGCGGCGGGGAAGAAGTGCGCGCCGAGTTCGTTGTCGAGCGTGGTCAGCACCTGGGTGATCGTCAGATCCTTGGTGCCGTTCACCGCCACGTCGAAGGCGGTCCAGAAGTCGCGCAGGACGGTCTTCCAATCGATCTTGCCGTCGGAGATCTCGTCCAGCTGGTTCTCCAGCTCCGCCGTGAAGTTGTACTCCACATAGCGGTGGAAGAAATTCTCCAGGAAGGCGGTGACCAGCCGGCCGCGGTCTTCCGGGATGAAGCGCCGCTTGTCCAGCCGGACGTAGTTGCGGTCCTGCAGAACCTGGAGGATCGAGGCATAGGTCGACGGCCGGCCGATCCCCAGCTCCTCCAGCTTCTTGACGAGGCTGGCTTCGGAATAGCGCGGCGGCGGCTGGGTGAAATGCTGTTCCGGATTGATGTCGCCGCGGGCCAGGGCGTCGCCCTGGTCCATGGCGGGCAGGCGGCGTTCCTGCTGGTCGTCCTCGGCCGCGTCGTCGCGGTCCTCCTGATAGACCTTCAGGAAGCCGTCGAACACGACGATGGAGCCGGTGGCACGCAGCACCACGTCCTTCGAGGGGCCGGCGATGTCCACCGCAACCTGGTCCAGCACGGCGCTTTCCATCTGGCTGGCCAGCGTGCGCTTCCAGATCAGCTCATAGAGGCGCAGTTCATCCTGTTCCAGATAGCCGGCAACCGAATCGGGACGGCGCTGCAGGTCGGTCGGCCGGATGGCCTCGTGGGCCTCCTGGGCGTTCTTGGCGGCGGTCTTGTAGACGCGCGGCTGGGCCGGGACGTAGCGCTCGCCATACTGGGAGCCGATCAGGCTGCGGGCGCCGTCGATGGCCTCCTGCGACAGGCTGACGCCGTCGGTTCGCATATAGGTGATGAGGCCGACCGTCTCGCCGCCGATGTCCACGCCCTCATACAGCTTCTGCGCGGTCCGCATGGTGCGGGTGGCGCCGAAGCCCAGCTTGCGCGAGGCCTCCTGCTGCAAGGTGGAGGTGGTGAAGGGCGGCGACGGGTTGCGGCGGCTCTGCTTGCGCTCGACCGTCGAGACGGCGAAGGCCTGCGGGCGGATCTTCGCCACAGCGGCTTCCGCGGCCTCGCGGTTGGGCAGGCCGAACTTGTCGAGCCGCTTGCCGTCCAGCTGGGTCAGCGACGCGGTGAAGGAGGCCCCGGCCGGCGTGGTGAAGCCGACCGCGATCGACCAATATTCCTGCGGCTTGAAGACCTCGATCTCCGACTCGCGCTCGCAGATCAGGCGCAGTGCAACCGACTGCACGCGGCCGGCCGATTTGGAGCCCGGCAACTTGCGCCACAGCACCGGCGACAGGGTGAAGCCGACCAGATAGTCCAGCGCCCGGCGCGCCAGATAGGCGTCGACCAGTTCGCGCGACACGTCGCGCGGGTTGGCGATGGCGGCCTGCACCGCGCTCTTGGTGATCTCGTTGAAGGTGATGCGCTGGACGTCGCGATTGTCGGTCAGGTGCTTTTCGCGCAGCAGTTCGGACAGGTGCCAGGCGATGGCCTCTCCCTCGCGATCCGGGTCGGTTGCGAGATAGACGCGGTCGGCCGACTTCACCGCCTTGGCGATCTCGTCGATGTGGCGCTTGGAGCGGTCGCCCAGCTCCCATTCCATCGCGAAGTCTTCATCCGGGCGCACCGAGCCGTCCCGCGCCGGAAGGTCGCGGACATGGCCGAAGCTGGCGATGACGGTATAGTCGTCGCCCAGATACTTGTTGATGGTCTTCGCCTTGGCCGGCGATTCGACGATGACGACGTTGCTGCCCGGCAAGAAACCAGCCCTTCGCGTATGCCCACCCAAACCACGGCGATGCCGATCAGGCGAGAGAGACCTGATGACCGGGAAGACGCTGGACTCGGCCGGCAAGCTCAAGTTCCAGAACCACGGTCAGCACCACCGGAGCGGACAATTGGCACCCGCGGACGAGTTCGTCAATGGTGACGGGCGAGGGGCCGAGGTTTTCCAGCACCAGGGCGCGTGCCTTTGCAAGGTCGGATTCGTCCGGTTCCGTGGTGGGGCCGGGGACCAGTCCGGCGGCGCTGAACAGGTCTCGCGGCCGTTCCGCCAGCGTCGGCGGCCGCAGGTTTTCGATGGCGCGCAGCACGTCGTCGGCCCGTTCCACCAGCGTCGCCCCCTGGCGCAGCAGATTGTTGGCGCCGTGGCAGCGCGGGTCGAGCGGGGAGCCGGGGACCGCCATCACCTCCCGCCCCTGTTCCAGCGCCATCCGCGCGGTGATGAGCGAGCCGGAGCGCAACGCCGCCTCCACCACCAGCACACCCAGCGACAGGCCGGAGATCAGGCGGTTGCGGCGGGGGAAGTGACGCGCCTGCGGCTGGGTGCCGATGGCGCTTTCCGCCACCACCACGCCCTGTGCCACGATGTCGCGGTAGAGTCCCTCGTTCTCAGGCGGATAGACGACGTCGATGCCGCCCGCCAGCACCGCGGCGGTGCCGCTGGCGATCGACCCGGCATGGGCGGCGGTGTCGATGCCGCGGGCAAGGCCGGAAACGACCAGCAGTCCGGCCGCGCCAAGCTCCCGCGCCAGCGACTCGGCGAATTTCTTGGCGTTCAGCGAGGCGTTGCGAGCGCCCACGATGGCGACCGCGCGCCGCTTCAGCAGATGGGCGTGACCCGCCACCGACACCACCGACGGCGCGTCGTCGACCGCGGCCAGCGGTTCCGGGTAGTCGGGTTCGCAAGAGCAGATCAGGCGGGCGCCGAAGCGGCGGTTCGCCTGCATCTCCCGCTCCGCCTCCGCCTTGGAGGCGACGCGCAGCGGTTTGGTCCGCCCGCCGCGCCGCGCCAAGTCCGGTAGGGCGTCCAGCGCCGCACGGGCACTGCCGAACTGCTCCAGCAGGCGATGAAAGGTGATCGGTCCCACATTCTCGGTGCGAATGAGGCGGATCCAGTCGAGCCGTTCGGCATCGGACAAGGGGCGGCGCGGTTGTGTCATGCTTGGAGATCATACAACCGATCCATGCGGGGCATCAACATGCGAACGTATGGCGACTCCATGCCCGGAAAGATCTCTTGCGAAGAGTGCGTGCCGCCGCTGACACAATCCGGCGGGTAGGGCCGAGCCGTCCTTCTGCCTCCTTGAACTCTTCCCTCCTTTCGGATCGCCGGCCGGGACACATCCCTGCCGGCCCGGCAACACCATGTGGAACCTACGCTTGTATCAATTGCGGCGGGGTGTCGCGTGGCTGCGTTGCTGCTCAAGGCAATGAAACACTATCCGCAAGTAATAAAGTTTCGGTCCGTTGGCGCCCGTTTGAGACGACGGTCCTCCATCAAGGCGTGTCGCGATGAAGGGCGTTCTCAATCAACAATAATGGAATCCGGTCAAATCAGTGGTTTGTGATCATTTCGGAATAGCGACGTATGCCGGAGTTTCCCCAATAGAACCGTGACCATTGGTATGTATCATTGGCCACGGATTATGGACTGGGGGGTGGGCGATGTTCGGACGGGGGAAAATCAACCAGGCGCTGGCGCGGAAGTTGTCGGCGCTCGATGCTCTGCGGGCGAAGGTGATGGTGGCCGACAATGATCTGACCATCGTCCACGTCAATCCCGCCGTGGTCTCTCTGCTGCGCGAAGCGGAGGGCGACCTCCGCAAGGATTTGCCCCGGTTGGACGTGAGTCGTCTGGTTGGCAGCAACATCGACGTGTTCCACAAGAATCCCGACCACCAGCGCCGGTTGCTCGCCACCCTAACGAAGCCGTACAACGCCACCATCAAGGTTGGCGGCCATCAGTTCGACCTGCTGGTCACCCCGTTGACGGAAAACGGGCAGCGCATCGGCTTCGTCGTCGAATGGGCAGACGCCAAGGAGCGGCTGGAGAATCTCGACTATGCGGCGCAGATGGCGGCGATCAGCCGGTCGCAGGCGGTGATCGAGTTCACCACGGACGGCACCATCACCAAGGCCAACGACAATTTCCTGAAGGTGATGGGCTATCGCCGGGATGAGGTGATCGGCAAGCATCACAGCATGTTCGTCGAACCGGCCCAGCGCAACAGCGCCGACTATGCCCGCTTCTGGGATACGCTTCGCCGCGGCGAATTCCAGGCTGCGCAATACAAGCGCATCGGCAAGTCCGGCAATCCGGTGTGGATCGAAGGCGCCTACAACCCGATCTTCGACGATAAGGGTAAGGTGACGAAGGTCGTGAAGTTCGCGGTGGACATCACCGCCCAGATCGCCCTCCTGAACAATCTGAAGGTGATGATCGACAAGAACTTCGGCGAGGTCGATCAGGCGCTTCACCTGTCGCTGGGCGAGGCGGGCTCCGCCAATGCCGCCGCCGGTTCGACGTCCGCCAGCGTCCAGGCGGTGGCCGCCAGCGCAGAGGAGCTCGTCGCCTCGATCGGCGAGATTTCGCAGAGCATGACCCGCGCCCGCGCCGCAACGGACGGCGCCTTCGACCGCACCGTCGCGGTGGGGGAAAGCACCGACCGGTTGGCCGCCGCCGCCCAGGCGATGAACGGTATCGTCGGGCTGATCAACTCCATCGCCGGCCAGATCAACCTGCTTGCGCTGAACGCCACCATCGAAGCGGCCCGCGCCGGAGAGGCCGGCAAGGGCTTCGCCGTCGTGGCGTCGGAGGTGAAGAACCTCGCCAATCAGGCCGGCAAGGCGACCGAGCAGATCTCGGCGGAGATCGAGGGCATCCAGTCGACCTCGACCGAAGTCGCCAGCGCGCTGAACGCCATCCGCGAGGCGGTGGCCGTCGTGCGGGAGCATGTGACCGGCACCGCCTCGGCAGTCGAGGAGCAGAGCGCCGTCACCCAGAACATGTCGGCCAACATGCAGACGGCGTCGGCCGCCGTGGCGACGGTGACCTCCAACATCGCGGCGATCTCCACGGCGGTCAGTCAGGTGGCCGGAGCGGTCGAACGGACCAAGGAGGCGGCGCACGTCCTGGTCCGCTGATCCTGCTCCGCTGCCCCTGCTCCGGTGACAGCCCCGGCCTGCCGGCTCCTTGTCAGCGCTTGTGGAACACCGGCGGGCGCTTTTCGAAGAAGGCGGTGATGCCCTCCTTCGCTTCGCCATGGTGCAGGGCTTCGACGAACAGGTCGCTTTCGCGGGCGAGCTGGGTGGCGAAGCTGCCATAGGCCAGTTCCATCAGCTTCTTGGCGCGGCCCATGGCGCCGCTCGGGCCCTCGGCGATGGTCTTTGCCCAGGCGACCGCATCCGACAGCGCCTGTCCCGGTGCCGTGACGCGGTTGACGACGCCGGCCGCATGCAGGCGGGCGGCATCCACCGGGCCGCCGGTCAGCATCAGTTCCGCATAGAGCTGCGGCGGCAGCGCGCGGGCCAGCGAGGCTGAGGCGCCGCCGTCCGCCGTCAACCCGACCTTGACGTAGGCGGTCAGGAACTGCGCGTCCTCCGCCGCGACGATCAGGTCGCAGGCCAGCGCCAGCGAGAAACCGGCGCCGGCGGCCGGTCCCTCCACCGCGGCGACAATCGGCTTGGGGCATTCGCGCATGGCGCGGACCCAGCCGTGGAAACGCTCGATCCCATCCCGGTTCTCCGACCGCGAGCGGCTGCCGTGGTGATAGAGGTTGTTGAGGTGCCCGCCCGAGCTGAAGGCGCCGCCGGCCCCCGTCAGCACGATGGCGCCGATGTTGGGATCGTGCGTCGCCTCGTCCAGCGCATCGCGGCCGGCGGCCATCATCCGCAGGCCGAGCGCGTTGCGGGTGCCGGCGTCGCTCATGGTCAGCACCATGACGCGGCCCTGGCGTTCCACCGTCATGCTGCCGGTATCCTGTCGTTCGTTCATGGTCGTTTCTTCCCCGGTTGTCCTTGTCCGGCGGAGGGTTCCTCGCCGGATGGTAGAGCCACTGTGACAGCGGGAGGGCACCGCTCCAATCCGTACGACCGGTATAGGAACAAGCCTGATTTCGCGGAAAACGCCTGTTCTTCCACAATACCCCTTCCTACATTGGGGTGAGGCCGATCGCCGCGGCAGCGCCTGGCGGGCCGGGATGGCGTGACCGACGGGCGGAGGCGGGGAATGGCGCTGGCTCTGGACCGGCAGGGGGATCGGCAGGGGCGGGGCAGGGGTGGCGGGAAACGGCCGGTCGTCGCCGCGCCACTGCCGCCCTACGCCAACCGCACCATCATCCTGGTATGCGTCCTCGCCTTCGTGCTGCGGCTTCCGCCGGAGTCCTTCGCCTTCGTCCCCGCCTATTTCTTCGGGACGGTCGAACTGGCCGGGCCGCTGCCCACCGCCGCCTTATGGCGCGGACTGTTCGGGCATGTGCTGATCCATGGCGACCTGACGCACCTGACGTCCAACATGGCGGTGCTTTTGCTGCTGGGCGACGTGGTGGAGCGCGAAGCCGGGCATCTGCGCTTTCTGCTGCTGTTCTTCGCCGGCACCGTGGCGGCGGCGCTGACCGAGGGGCTGCTGGCGGCAGACCGGATGGCGCCGCTGATCGGGGCGAGCGGAGCGATCTGCGCGCTGATGGGTGCCTTCCTGTGGATGCGCCCGCGCTTCGGGCTGCTGTCGCGGCGCCTTCCCCGGCGGCTCGTGCAGGGAGCGATCGTCGTTTTCGCGCTGCTCAATGCGGCGATGACGCTGATGCCGCCGGCCGCCGGCTCTCCGCTGGCGGAAGTCGGATGGGGCGCCCATGCCGGCGGGTTGTCCGCCGGGTTGCTGTTGGGAGCGCTGCTGCTGTGTCTGGCCGGCCCGAGGCGGCCGGCAACCGTCGGGTAGCGGCGTCCGGTAGCGGAATCCGTTGGCGCCTCCAGAGCGGTTGCAATCCGTCCCCATGCCCGAAATACTCGCGCCATCGTCAGCGGGAGAGAGCGGACCATGGGGAACGACGCGGTTCTGGGCGTGATCGGCGGCAGCGGCCTTTACGACATCGACGGGCTGGAGAACACCCGCTGGGTCAAGGTGACGACACCCTTCGGCGACCCGTCCGACGAGCTGCTGACCGGCGAATACGAGGGCCGCAAGCTGGTCTTCCTGCCGCGCCATGGCCGCGGCCACCGGATTCCGCCGTCGGACCTGAATTTCCGCGCCAACATCCATGCGCTGAAGCAGTTGGGCGTGACCGACATCCTGTCGGTGTCCGCCGTCGGTTCGCTGAAGGAGCATCTGCCGCCCGGCACCTTCGTGGTGATCGACCAGTTCATCGACCGCACCTTCGCCCGCGACAAGACCTTCTTCGGCAGCGGGCTGGTCGCCCATGTGGCGCTGGGCCATCCGGTCTGCGGCCGGCTGGGCGACCTGATCGAGCAGGCGCTGGCCGAGTTGGACATCCCCCACCAGCGGCGCGGCACCTACATGGTAATGGAGGGGCCGCAATTCTCCACCGTCGCCGAATCGAACCTCTACCGCAGTTGGGGCTGCGACGTCATCGGCATGACCAACATGCCGGAGGCCAAACTCGCCCGCGAGGCGGAGATGTGCTACGCGACCGTCGCCATGGTCACCGATTACGACTGCTGGCACGAGGGGCACGACCATGTCTCGGTCGATGCGGTGATCAAGGTTGTCGTCGCCAATGCCGGCAAGGCGCGCTCGCTGGTGTCGGCCCTGGCGCCCAAGGTGGCGCATCGCGACGGCCCCTGCGCCCAGGGTTGCCACACGGCGCTCGACAACGCGATCATGACCGCCCCCTCCCACCGCGACCCGGCAATGCTGGAAAAGCTGTCGCTGATCGTGAAGCGCGCGCTGGGGTGACTCGTTGCCGGTTGACCCGTTGCCGGCGGCGTGAAAACGCACTATTTTCGGGGAAGGCGTACCGAGGCTGCTATCCCCGGTACGCCGACCCGATCAGCGGTTCAGATACTCAAGCACCAGCTTGAGCAACTGCAACAGCAGGATCAGGAGAGTGAGGATCTGATTCATCCTCTTGCCCTCCGTCAGAGCGGCGCGGGCGGTGGCCGTTCCACCGCCCCGACCGCGGCGCAAACATGCCAAGCGTCCCTGCCGGTTGGAAGCTGCAAGTTGTATGTAATTTCGCGCGCTCGCTTTTGTGCGTGCACAAAGCGCTTGCCCACGGCATGGAACAGTGACTCCCCACCCTGACTGGACCATGAACGAAAGTAGGGGTGTGTGCCTTTCCGGACGTCGAATATATCATCGGTACACGCAACCATTCGGGTGACGGCAAGACGGTTCCGCGGTTGATCGATGCGGCTGATGGATGCTCCCAGGAGCAGACGCCGGTCTTCGCTTGGTCCTGCGATGCAGTACTTTGAAAATTCCCGGGGCGGCGGCGGGATGTCGGCGCCGGTACAGTCCTGCGTGCGCGCTGTATTTTCCACGCGGTGGAATAGGACGGGAATGGAAGCCATGCATTTTGACGAATTGCCGGAAAGCCGCTGCGATTTCTAGGATTGTTCAGGCACCATAGTGTCTGCTGTTCGGCGAAAGACGCCTTCACGCAATGGGCGTCATGGCCATAACGATGAGGAAACGTTCATGAAGCGCCGTTCCTTCCTGACCTCGGCCGGCGTCGGCGTCGCCGCCAGCACGCTGGCGGCTCCCGCCATCGCGCAGTCCCAGCCGGAAATCCATTGGCGTCTCGCGTCCAGCTTCCCCAAGAGCCTGGACACCATCTACGGCGGCGCCGACACCATCGCGGCGCGCGTCGCCGCGGCGACCGACGGCAAGTTCACCATTCGCCCCTTCGCCGCCGGTGAAATCGTCCCCGGCCTGCAGGTGCTGGACGCCGTGCAGAACGGCACGGTCGAATGCGGCCACACGGCCAGCTACTATTATGTCGGCAAGGACCCGACCTTCACCTTCGACGCGACGGTGCCGTTCGGCCTGAACGCCCGCCAGCAGAACGCCTGGATCTACAATGGCGGCGGCATGGCCCTGCTGCGCGAGTTCTTCGACGGCTACGGCGTCGTGAACTTCCCGGCCGGCAACACCGGCGTGCAGATGGGCGGCTGGTTCCGCAAGGAGATCAAGACCGTCGAGGATCTGAAGGGCCTGAAGTTCCGCATCGGCGGCTTCGCCGGCCAGGTTCTGTCCAAGCTGGGTGTCGTGCCGCAGCAGATCGCCGGCGGCGACATCTATCCGTCGCTGGAAAAGGGCACCATCGACGCCGCCGAGTGGATCGGCCCGTACGACGACGAGAAGCTCGGCTTCAACAAGGTCGCCAAGTACTATTACTATCCGGGCTGGTGGGAAGGCGGGCTGAACGTCTCGCTGCTGGTCAACAAGCAGCAGTGGGAACAGCTGCCCAAGCAGTACAAGGCCGTTCTGGAGGCCGCCTGCTTCGAAGCCAACGTGACCATGGCCGCCAAGTACGATGCCGAGAACCCGGCGGCGCTGAAGCGTCTGGTCGGCGGCGGCGCCCAGCTGCGCCCCTTCCCGCGCGACGTGATGGAGGCTTGCTACAAGTCCGCCACCGAGCTGTATGACGAGACGGCGAAGACCAACCCGAAGTTCGCCAAGATCTACGAGCCGTGGAAGAAGTTCCGCGACGACGAGTATCTGTGGTTCCGGGTGGCCGAGAACTCCTTCGACAACTTCGCCTTCACCGCCGGCCTGAAGCGCTGACGGCTGTATCGGCTGTATCGGCAGTCACGGCCCCCGCGACCCGCCCGGTCGCGGGGGCTTTTTTCTTGTTCAGCACGGGCGGCCGGGCGCCAGCAGGTTGGCGATCATGGTCTGCACCACCTCGTCATTCTGGTTCAAGGTGGTGGTCTTCACCCGCAGCACGCCCTGGTCGGGGCGCTTGGCGGAGCGCCGTGCCTCCAGCACCTCCATCTCGATGCGCAGCACGTCGCCGGGACGGGTCGGGCGGGGCCAGCCGATCTGGTCGACGCCCATGCCGATATAGCCGCCGGCCAACTCCGCGTTGCTGCCCACGATCATGCGCATCGTCATCCCGGCGGTGTGCCAGCCGCTCGCCGCCAGCCCGCGGAACAGCGTGTCCTTCGCCGCGTCCGGGTCCAGGTGGAAGGGCTGGGGGTCGAACTTCTCGGCATAGGCGACGATCTCCGCCGTCTCGACCATCAGCGGCCCGCCGGTGAAGCGGTCGCCCACCGTGACATCTTCGAAATAGCGCATCCCCCGGAACTCCGTTCGTTGTGGTGGTCAGGGCCGGATCGGCCGGCTATGATACAGACCTGTCTCTTCCGCCCGATGGTAGAGACAGGTCTGTATCATTGTCAACGGCCAAGCTTGCAGCGGGGCCGTCCTGAACGGGTGGGGTGGGATGGCAGAAGCGGCAACGGTCAGGAAGCCGGCGCGGGAGCGGATTCTCGATACGGCGGCGGAACTGTTCTACCGCGAGGGCATCCGCGCGGTCGGCATCGACACGATCATCGCCAAGTCCGGCGTCGCGAAGATGAGCCTGTACCGCAACTTCGCGTCCAAGGACGACCTGGTCTGCGCCTATCTGGAGCGCAACATTGCCCAGCATGCCGCGTGGTGGGACCGGGTGACCGCCCGCCATCCCGGCGACCCGCGGGCGCAGATGAAGGCGCTGTTCGTCGCGCTCGGCCACTGGATCGACCACCCCAAATTCCAGGGCTGTCCCTTCACCACCGCCGCTGCCGAACTGCGCGACCCGGCCAACCGCGCCCACGCGCTGGCGCTGGCCCACAAGCGCATGGTCCGCGACCGCCTGCGCGTGTTGGCCACCGCCGCCGGCGCGGACGATCCGGACCGGTTGACCGCGCAACTGCAATTGCTGATGGAAGGCGCCTACGCCGCCGGCCGCGCGCTGGATCTGGGTCCGGGCAACGGGGCGGTGGCGAGTGCGGCGGCGGCGCTGATCGACGGGGCTTGTGGTGGAGAGCCCTCGGCCGACGGATGCCCCCACCCTAACACTCCCCTGCTGGGCGGGGGAGGGGACGAGCGCTTATGCGGGAGACTGGCGGCAGTCCCTCCCCCGCCCAGCGGGGGAGGTTAGGTGGGGGCATCGTCAGCCGATGCCTTCCCAAACACCACCACCTCGAACGCAAAAAAGCGCCGCAGGCCAGACCTGCGGCGCTTCTTCAATTCTGCCGGTTGCGTCAGTCGGCGCCGATGCGGTCGCGGACGGGCTGGCCGGGACGGTACTCCTGCAGGCGGGTGGCGCGCAGGCCACGCATGCCGTGGCTGTCGATCAGCCGCTGCCAGGACAGGAACTCCTCCACCGACAGGGTATAGCGGCGACATGCCTCCTCCAGGCTGATCAGGCCCGATCGGACGCCGGCGACCACTTCCGCCTTGCGGCGCATCACCCAACGCTTGGTGTCGGGCGGGGGAAGGTCGTTTTCGGTCATGGGACGCCCCTCAGGACCAATGACCGATGCACCGGCCGCAGAGTCGTCGGCGGTGTCGAGTTCTATGAGTGCCATGCGCGGACGCTCCAACCCAAACTGTGGATTCCACGATTTCGGGGTACTTTAGGCGCCGGCACTTAACAAATGCCTAAACGATAGGGTTAACTTTTTATCGCGGGTTATCCCTTAACCCGAACGGACAGTCGGGGCGACGCGCTCGTCCGGCGGCCGGAGATGGCCGGCCGCCCCATGAGAAATGCCCGGCAGTAACGCCTGTCAGTAAACCGTGGTCAATTTGGACAGGGGGACTTCACGGGCGCCGATGTTCAGCACGGTTTCGCCGTCCTTGCTGTTGCCGATGCCGGCGACGGTGCCGAAGGTGTAGGTGGTCGTCTTGATGATATCGTCCTTGTTCTCGGCCACCGGTGCGACGTTCATCCTGTAGGCGCCCGGCTGCACGGCGCGGCCGTTGTTGTCCTTGAAGTCCCAGTTGACCGCATGCTTGGTCCCGGCGCCGGTTTCACCCTTCATGGAGCGGATGATGTTGCCCTTGTCGTCCAGGATGTCGACGCGGACCGACTTGGCGGAGGTCGCCAGCTCGTAGCCCAGCGGGGCCTGGGTCATGCCCTGGGTGTACTGGAAGCCGTCGCCCTCGAAGGCGACCATGCGGCCGAGATAGGCCAGGTTGGTGGAGGCGGTGCCGGCGGACTGCAACTGCACCAGCTTGTCCAGGCGGCTGTTGGTGCCGATGTTCTGCTCGACGTTGGCGAAATCGACCAACTGCTTGGTCATGTCGTTGGTGTCGAGCGGCTTCAGCGGGTCCTGGTTCTTCATCTGCGTGGTCAGCATGGTGAGGAACGTCTGGAAATTGTCGCCCAGGCCCTTGGTGGCCGACGCCGTCTTGTCGGCATCGGTCTGGGGGGTCTTGGCCGTCTCGGTCGCCGTCTTCGACCCGGTCGACAAGCCGCCCGAATAGGTGCCGTACTTGTTCACGGTCGGGGTGGTGGTGGCGTTGGTCGTGGTCATGGCGGTCGTCCTTCGTGGCTCTTGCGGCCGGTGTCTTGAGTGCGGCGGGCGTGCTGCCGGGGTCAGGCGCGGATGTCGAGACGCCCATTGCCGAGCGTCGCGGTATAGGCGGCGGTTTCGGACGCGTCCTCGCCGCTTCCGTCGAGGCTGCGGCCGCGCCGGCCCGCTCCGTTCCCCTTGCCGTCGCCCCGCCCGTCATTGCCGAAGGGGTTGCCTTCGCCGCGCAGGCTGAAGTTCAGGCTGTTGGAGTCCGTCTGCAGTCCAGCCTCCTGCAAGGCGCGTTCCAGACCGCGGCTGTCACGCTGCAGAAGTTCGAGAGTCTGAGCTCTTTCCACCGCGACCATCGCGCTGACCCGGCCGTCGATGCCGATGTCCAGCTTGATGTCGATCCGCCCCAGTTCGGCCGGGTGCAGGTTGATGGTGAACTGGTCGACCTCGTCGCCGACCTGCTTCTTGATATGGACGGCGATCTGGTCATGGACGCCCATCGGCATGCCGGCGCTGCCGCGCGACGGGCGCAGCGTCGCGGTCGCCTGCGGCTGGTCGATGCCGGGAATGCCGCCGGGAATGCTGCCATGCATCCCTTCCATGGCGGCCAGCGCCGGATGGGTGTGGACGCCGGCAGCGGCATGGGCCGAGCCCGCGACGGCACCTGCGCCCTCGAGCCCCTCCAGCGCGCCGGTGGCCTTGGCGGCGGCCGACGCGGCAACCGTTTCCGCGACCGGAGGAACCGCCGGAGCGACGGCGGCCGGCTGCGGCATGGCCTGGGATTGGGCATCGTTCCGGCTGCCGCCATCGGCGCCGGTCTGCTTGCCGCCCTGCTTGGCCTCGCCGGACTTCGTCTTCGCGGCGGCGAGCAGGTCGGCGAAGCGATCGGGCAGGGCGGTGTCGTCGTCCGGCAGAGCCTCCGCCGCTTCCTCGCCGTTTCGGGTGGCGCCATCAACCCCGGTCAAGGCTGCAGCCTGGGCCTGCCGGGTGCCGTCTCCGTTCACGGGCTGTGCATCGGCAGCGCTCTTTGCCGCGGCATCCGCACCGGCCTGCGCCGCACCCGGGGTGCCGGCCGTGGCCTGAGCCTGGGCCAACTGGGCGGCCAGCTGGGCGGCAGGGTCGACGGCACCGGCCGTTGCGCCACCGGCGACCGCGCCAGCCGCCGCAACCGCCGCATCGCCGCCCTGGCCTTCATCGCCGGCCGTATCGGCGGCGGACTGGCCGGGCGCCGTCAATCCGGCGAGGATCAGGTCACTCGGCTGCGGGACCGGCGGCGGCAACGCCGGTTCCGCGGTGGCGGTCAGGGGCTGGTCGGCAGTCTGCTCTTCCGCTCCGGCATCCTCGGCGGGCGCGTCGCCGGTTCCGCCCCCCTCGGCCATCGCGGCGTCGATGTCCGCCTGTGCTGCCCCGACATCCGCAACCGCCGCATCCGCCTGATCGCTCGCCTGCGCCTGATCGGCGCCGGCGGTCTCCGTGCCGATCTTTGCCGTATCGGACTTTGCCGTATCTGACTTCGCCGCATCGGACTTGGAGGTATTGGCCTTGGCGGTGTCGGACTTGGAGCCATCGGCCTTGGCGGCATCCTTCGGCTTGTCGCTCCCGACCTGCTTGCGGTCGTCCTGACCGGCCTGGACCTCGCGGTCACCGTCCGCCTTGGCGGCCTTCGGTTCCTGGGTCCGGGCGGGCTCGGCATCCGCATCGCTCCGGCGCGCGGCCTGGGCGCGGGTGTCGCGGCCGAGTTCGGGCTTAGGCTCCGCCCGGACCGGAGCCTTGCGCTGCGCGTCGGCCGCGCGGGCGTCGCGGGCTTCCTTCGCCTCGTTGGCGGAGTCGCGGGCGGCGTCCGCGGCCTGCTCGCGCTTGCGCGCGGCGGCGTCGGCCAGCATGCGGTCCATCATCTTGGAGAACAGGTCGTTCTTCGCCGCCGTCCCCTGCGCCTGTTGGGACTGGCCGAGACCGTCGAACAAGGATGCGGCGATGTTGTTCGATTGGATATCCATGGAACGGCCTCTCAGGACGGCGGAGCGCACCGACGGCGATGCGGCAAGATCAATGCAACGGGCGGGCCAAACGCCGGACGGGCTCCGCCGGGGTGCCGGAGAGGGGCAGGGCGGCAGTTCCGGCCCCATGGCATGGCCGCGACCGGCAAAATCGTCCCCCTGTGGGGTCTTTCTTGCCGCGGCGCCTTGCCGATGCCGGCTCGCCGATCCCCGCAAAGAAAAAGGCCGCCTCCGATCGGGAGGCGGCCGTCCGAAACAACTCGGCAGTCACGGATGAAGGCTGTCGGCGAGCGTCGCTCAAAGCCGGGTGTTGAGCGCCGCCGAGGTGCGCGGGCCGCTCGGCGGCGGGGAATAGCCGCGGCCGCCGCCCATATGCGCGGCATAGGCGGTCGCGGGTGCCTTCTGCTGGCGGGTGATCACGGTAACCACGGTATCGACCATCACCTTCTGGGCCTCGCCGCCGATGCGCAGGGCCTCGGCGTTGTCGGCGGTGGCGGCATAGAGTTTGGCGGTCGCATCCTTCAGCGCCGACTTCATCTCCGGCGCCAAGCCGATCAGCCCCTCGCGGTCGACGCGCAGCAGGCGGCTGATCTCCTCGTAGACCAGGGTCATCGGCTGCTTGTCCCTGACGATCTGGGCCAGTTCCTTCGCCGGTCGGCGGGCGCGGACGGCGGCGGCCTCGCGCTCCAGCAGGGCGGTCAGGCGGCCCATCAGCTCGACCAGGGCCACCGCGCGCTCCTGCGCGTTCTTCGGCAGGTTGGCGGCCGGCTTGGACTGCTGGGGGAAACGGACGTCGACCTTATCCATGGCTGGCCTCCTGGGCGCGAAGAAGCTCTCCGTAAACCTGATTGGCGATGCCGAAGCCGCCGCGCTGGGTGATCTGCTTGCCGAACTGCTCGATCAGCATCGGGCGGAACATCTCCTCGCCGCGCCCGCCGCCGAAGGTCTCGTCGGTGCCGATCCCCTCGAACATCGGGCCCAGCATCTGCGAAATGAACTGGCTCTCGAACTCGTTGGCGGACTTGCGCAGCTGGGCAAGCTTTGCCGGGTCGGCCTTTGCCTCCAGATCGGAAATCCTTGCCTGGGTGCGCACGCCGAAACCGGCGGAAAGGGCGGAGCTCATGGACATCAGATCACCTCGATCTCGGCTTGCAGGGCTCCGGCGGCCTTGATCGACTGGAGAATGGCGATCATGTCACGCGGTCCTACGCCAAGCGCATTCAAGGACTGTACCAACTCCTGCAGCGTCACCCCGGCATTCATCACGGCGAGGCGGTTGTTGGACTGGTCGTCGACCTGGATGTCGGTGCGCGGCACCACCGCGGTCTGGCCCTGGCTGAAGGGGCCGGGTTGGCTGACCTGCGGGGTTTCGGTGATGCGGATGGTCAGGTTGCCCTGGGCAATGGCGACGGTGGAGATGCGGACATTCTCGCCCATCACGATCACGCCGGACTTCTCGTCCACCACCACGCGGGCGACCTGGTCGGGGGTGATGCGCAGCTGTTCGATCTCCGTCACCAGCCCGACCACGTCGCCGCGCCGCGTCTCCGGCACGTTGATCAGGACGGAGGACGGGTCGGTCGCCTGGGCACGGTTGCCGCGCAGTTGGATGTTGATGGCGGTCGCCACGCGCTGGGCGGTGGTGAAGTCGGGATTGCGCAAGCTGAGGCGCAGGACCGGCAGCTCCGCCAGCGAGAACTGGATTTCCCGCTCCACGATGGCGCCGGAGGAGATGCGGCCGGAGGTCGGCACGCCCCGCGTCACGCTGGCCCCCTGGCCCTGGGCGGAGAAGCCCGATACCGCGATCGGCCCCTGCGCCACGGCATAGACCTCGCCGTCGGCGCCGATCATCGGGGTGACCAGCAGGGTGCCGCCCAGCAGGCTCTTGGCGTCGCCCATCGCCGACACGGTGACGTCGATGCGCGTGCCTTGGGCCGAGTAGGCGCCCAGCGTCGCCGTCACCATCACCGCCGCCACGTTCTTGGTGCGCAGGTTGGTGCCGCGGGTGTTGACGCCCATCCGCTCCAGCATGCCGGTCAGGCTCTGTTCGGTGAAGGGCGAGTTGTTCAGGCTGTCGCCGGTGCCGTTCAGGCCAACCACCAGCCCGTAGCCGATCAGCATGTTGTCGCGCACACCCTCCACATCGACGATGTCCTTGATACGGGCGGACGCGGCGATTGCCGGTGCCGCCTGGACACCGAGCGCCAGCAGGGCGGTCAGCACGACCATGACGGTGCGGCGGCGCAGAAGGCGAAGGGTGGTGGGGATCATGACGCGGACACTCCTGAACTCGTGCCCGGTCCTATACAAACGCCGTGCCAGATGCGGCGGACGGCGGCTTTCGGTCATGGCCCTGAAAAACGCCCGGAAGATGACGCGTTTCGGTCACAGCCGCCCGGCAATTTTTGCCCGATTGCGGCAAGCCTTGACCGGATGTTAAGGTTGATCCATCTACAGTGCGCGCGTTTACGCATCCTTTACTGCAAACGGTTGCACGGATCATGAAAGTCGAAGGCACCGGAAACATACGCGGCAGCGGTTCGGTTCGCCGCACCGGGAAGGCCGAAGGCTCGTCCGGCGCCGCGTTCTCCAAGCAGCTGGTGGGAGAGGCCGGCTCCGCCCACGGGGTCAGCGGCACCGCCGCCACGGCCGGGATCGCGGGCGTGCTGGCCCTGCAGGAGGTCGACGCGACCGACGACGCCACCGCGCGTGCGTCGCGCGGCAAGATGCGGGCCGAAGAGATGCTTGACCGGCTGGAGGAAATCCAGCACGGCCTGCTGTCGGGCACCCTGTCGGTCCAGAAGCTGGTGGATCTCGCCAAGGTGGTCCAATCGCGCCGCGCCCAGGTAGACGATCCCGGCCTGGCCGAGATTCTCGACGAGATCGACCTGCGCGCGCAGGTGGAACTGGCGAAGCTCACCTCCTGACCTGCCGGCGGCCATCCGGCCGCCTCACGCGCCCCAGTTGGGGCGGCGGATTCGCCACGGTCACAAATCTTTTTTATTCCAAGGGCTTGTTTGGTCGTTGCGGGGGCGAACCATAGGGTTGCGGTCCTGACGTGGCGTGCCTATACTCCGCGCCGCCCGGATCACCCCTTTTTCGCTGGATGCTTTCGGATGACGTCGCCGCTTCTGCCCCAGAACTATTCCCCGTCGGAAGACGAGGAGTTCATGAACCCGATCATGCGGGAGTATTTCCGCCAGAAGCTGCTGCGCTGGCGCGCGGAACTGCTCGCGGAATCCACCGGCACGCTGAACAGCCTCCAGGAAGGCGGTATCCAGGAACCGGATATCGCTGACCGCGCCTCGGCGGAGACCGACCGCGCGCTGGAACTGCGCACCCGTGACCGCGAACGCAAGCTGATCTCCAAGATCGACGCGGCGCTGGAGCGCCTCGTCGATGGCAGCTACGGCTATTGCGAGGAGACTGGCGACCCCATCTCCGTCCGCCGGCTGGATGCCCGCCCGATCGCGACGCTGAGCCTGGAAGCCCAGGAACGGCACGAGCGGATGGAACGGACCCAGCGCGACGACTGACGCCGCGCGGCCGCAAGGGACTGTCGTCGCCGGTCCCGGTCGCCGGCGGCTCATCCCTGTGTTATCGCTGCCGCCGTCACGCCGTTCTGGCAAAGGCATCGGTCATCCCGACCGGTGCCTTTGGCATGTGTGCGGCGGTCGGGCGATTGGGCGGGCGGAACCAAAGCCAGCCCTCCGGGGTTCGGAACGGCACGGTATACAGCGGTTCCGACTCCGGGGGACGATCCATGGACAACGAGACCTTCAACCTCGACCTGCGCAAGTTCCTGAAGCAGGTCGGCGTAACCTCCCAGCGGGAAATCGAACTCGCCGTCGGCCGCGCACTGGCGGACGGCCGGTTGGACGGGGTGACGTCGCTGCCCGTCCGCGTGGTCCTGACCGTCGACGGCATCGGCCTGACCCACGAGGTCACCGGCGACCTGTCTCTGGAACGAACGCCGGAGTGAGCCGTCAGGCGGGGTGGAGTTGCGGGGTGATGCTGAGGATCGCCGCGGTCATCCGGCGTTCGTTCCACGGCACGTCGTGGTGGGCCGACTTGAGATAGCGGCTGTTGGGATCGCGGACCCATTCCGCCGGAAACAGGGCGATCGGCATGGCCACGCTCCGCCCGACGTTGCAGTCATAGGGGCGGCCTTCCAGGGCACAGGCCATTGCCCGGCACAGGTCGGCTCCCACCAGACCGCCGAGATGGCTGGTCTGGGTGGGACGGGCGTTGAATTCCAGGAAGACCGGCGGGCTGCCATCCTCCGGCAGGATCGCGTCGATGCCGCCGAAGCCGGAATAGCCGGTCATCTCCACCACACGGCGCGCGATGTCGATCAATGCGGGATGGTCTCCCACCTCGATCACGGACGCCGGACCGAAGGGCTCCGGCTGATGGTGAAGCGTGGTGTAGGCGAATCCCTCCAGCATCCGGCCGTGCAGCGCGCTGAACGATACCGACGCCGCCGGTCCCCGGATGAACTCCTGCGCGACAATTTTTCCGTCGGCGGGCATCGCGGAGTCGTTTTCCCGTCGGCCGGTCGCGGCCTGCGCCACAAGCTCCAGCGCCTCGCGGGGGCAGCGGGCCAGTCGAATCCCGCATCCGGCCGAGCTGTAGTCCCACTTCAACAGCAGCGGCGTGCCAAGTCCGGCCAGTTCGGCGACGCTGGTCTCACCGGGATTGACGACGATCTGCCGTGGCGTGCGGATCCCGGCGGCGGCGGCCTGCTGCACGCACTGCGATCGCACCGTCTCCCAGCATTGGCCTGCGTACCACGCCCCGACCATGCGAAGACACCGCGCATCGGCACTGTCGACCGGCACCTGCTCCAGCAGCCGGCTGGCGGAGCTCAACACTCTGACGGCCTTTTCCTCGCAGGCGATCACGATATCGGCGCGAAGCTGTGCCGCGGCCCTTGCGGTGATCACGGTCAGGTCGTCGGGACCGAAGCCGGCGGGAAAGCAGTGCCTGCCGTCGATGCTGTCGCTGAACTCCAGCAGGGAGTTTTGCGGACATATGGCAAACACGCGAAAACCCGCAGCCTTCAGGGCCGCCGGCATTCGTGCCGCTCCGTGACGATACATCGCGCAGGACACCAGCAGCGCCGTCGGCATGAATACCTTCGTAATCGGTAGGCTACGCTGAAGGTTTAGCGCCATGGTCCTAGTGCCGCAATCCGAGGCACCCCGCCGAAGGGCAGCTATGCATACCGGGATAGGTCGCCTCACGGCACTCCAAGTTGGCGCACATCTTGAGGAGCGAGTGGCTTTCGTCTAGGGATGGAACCGCTTTACCACCAACCGGAAAGGCCTGACCGCATGAGCGACGATCCCGATTGCCTGGGCATGTGCGCCATCGACGGCGACGTCTGCACCGGCTGCGGCCGCACGCTTGACCAGATCAATGCAGCCCTGGACCGTGCCGACACCGACCGCGAGACCGATCCGCCGACCGGCTGAATTCGCCACCGGCCGCCCCTCCGGCCGCCTTACCGAATGGTCGCGACGATCCGGTGCCTGTGCTGTTTCCTCATCATCGCCAAGCCATACGCGACCGAGGAGCATCAACATGGCTGATCAACCCGACAAGCAGCAACCCGACAAGCAGCAAACCGACGCCCGGCGCGACGACCGGCAGAAACCGGCAGGCGACGCCGGCAAGACCGAAGGCGGCAAGATCGACAGCCGCACCGAGAAGGCCCAGGAGGAAGCCGCAAAGGACCGCGCCCGCGAAGGCGGCTACCAGTAAGCGGCACAAACGCGGCTGACGAACGGGGGCACCCCTGCGGGACGACCCCGTTCGCCTGTCGCCCATCGGCGCCGCCTGGACAGTCGTCAGCCCCTCTGCCAAAATCCGGTTGCGCCGAAGGGACGGCGTTGTTCGACACCTATTCGATGCAGGGGAATGTGAACCCTCATACCGGTGGCATGCTCACGGCCAGTTTCTCTGCCGCTCCTGCCTATCCGCAGGCTCCGACCACCCAGCGGGTGGCTTGCTACGGCTATGGGGAACAATGACCGGCATTCTGGCCCGCCTCGGCAACGTCCTCTACTGGACGGGCTGTGGGATCGCCGTCCTGATTCTTCTCTTCGCTGCGGCCATGGCAACCGAGCTCGAGAGCGGGCAGAAGTGGAACGCGCTGTCCATCGCGCTGATGGCGGTCGTGCCGTGGCTGCTCGGCCGCGCCAGTCGCTATGTGCTGGCCGGGCGGTAGGGGGCCGGGCGGTAGGGGGATGAAGCTCCGGCGCATCTTGAGCTGAGGCCGCGTCCCGGCAACATCGCCCCGGCACAACCCGCCGGGCGGTAGGATCTTCCCATCCGGCAGGGATGCGCACGAGCAAAGCGCCCACGCCCCATCCCCGCCATCACTCCGCGGACAATCCTCAGAACGGCATGATGATGTCGTACAGCTGCTGGCCATAGCGCGGCTGCTGGACGTCGCTGATCTGGCCGCGGCCGCCGTAGGAGATGCGGGCCTCCGCGATCTTCTCGTAGCTGATGGTGTTCTGGGCGGTGATGTCCTCGGGACGGATCACGCCGTGGATCTGCAGGTCGCGGACTTCGAAATTCACCCGGACTTCCTGGCGGCCCTGGATGACGAGGTTGCCGTTGGGCAGGGACTGCGTCACCAGCGCCGCGACCTTCAGGTCGATCTGCTCGTTGCGGTCGACCGAGCCCTTGCCGTCGTTCGAGCTGTTGCTGGTCAGGTCCACCAGGTTGGCGGCCGATGCGCCGGCCGGCAGGACGCGGCTCAGCGTACCGGCTTCCAGCCCGAACAGGCTCGGCATGCCGGCATCCTCGGAATTGGCGCGCGACCGCTTGCTGGAGTTGGCGACCTTGGCGCTGTCGTCGATCGAGATGTTGATGGTCAGGATGTCGCCCACCTTGTTGGCGCGCTGGTCCTTGAAGAAGGCCTTCGAACCGTTCCGCCACAGCGAGTTCGGGTTGCGCTCCGTCGGCAGCGGGGTCGGCATCGGCAGGCTGACCGGCTGGTAGCCGGGCTTGGCCTGCGGGTCCTGGATGTTGGACAGCTCCGGCGCCTTGCCGATGTCGGCGATGCGCGAGGCGGCACCGCAGGCGGTCAGCGAGGTGGCGGCGGCGGCGATCATCGCGAAGCGGATCAGGCGGGCGGTCTTGGTGGCGGACATTGGAGCTTTCTCCTCACTGCGCGATGGTGCCGGGCTTTGCCACGGCGACGACGTTTGGGCCTGCGACCGTCGCTTCGACGATGCGGTTGGATTGGGTGTTCACGACGCGGATGACCTCGCCCTTGCCGCCGTCCTGCAGGGCCTTGCCCTGGGTGGTCAGCGTCATGGACGGCGTCGACAGGGTGATGGTGACCAGGGATCCCTTGTCGATCATGCGCGGCGATTGCAGGTCGCGCAGGCGGACGGGCTGGTTGGTGGACACGCCGCGCCGGGGCGTCATGCCGATCAGCTGGGCGTCGGTGGCGGCGGTGTCGCTGGTGGTCTGGTCGGCGCGCACGTCCTGCCAGTCGATGTCGCCCGGGCCGATGATGTCGCCGGGGATGACGCGGCGCGACAGCACCGGGATCTGCACCACGCCGAAGGCGCGGCCCGACACCGGCAGGCGGATCTGGCTGCCCGTCACCACGATCTCGGCGGCGAAGCGGCCCTGGACCGGGCTGTAATAGAGGTTCTCCACCGCCAGCCCGCCGGCGCCCTGGGGCGCCCGCAGCTCCACCGCGCGGCTGTCCAGTTCCATCTGGAGCCGGCCGACCGTGACCACCCGCGACAGGGCGTCCGACAGCACAGCCTCGACATGCGGCATGCCGTAGACGACGTCCGGAACCGGCGCCGTCGCACCCGCGGCCGGAGCCGTGGCGGCCATCGCCGCGACCGGGGCGGTCAGCAGGGCGGCGCCGAGGATCAGGGCGGGCAGGCGGCGGGTGGCGAGGTGGCGGATCATGGCGGTGGTTCCCGATTTCGAGGCTGAGGCGAGGCGCCGGCGGTGCCGCCGTTACCTCATCTGGCTGGCCTGCTGCATCATCTCGTCGGTGGTCTTGATGACCTTGGAGTTCATCTCGTACGCGCGCTGCGCGGTGATCAGGGTGGTGATCTCCTGCACGACGTTGACGTTGGAGTTCTCCAGGGCACCCTGGGTGACGCGGCCGAAGCCGGGGGCGCCGGGATTGCCGGTCACGGCCTGGCCGGAGGCGCCGGATTCCATGAACAGGTTGTCGCCGGTGGCTTCCAGGCCGGCGGCGTTGGCGAAGGTGGCGAGCTGGAGCTGCCCGACGTTCTGCGTGGCGGTCTGGCCGTCCAGCTTGATCAGCACCTCGCCCGACGAGTTGATGGAGATGTCCACCGCGTTGGTCGGGACGGTGATGTTAGGCTGGATCGGATAGCCGTCGGCGGTGACGATCATGCCCTCGGGCGACAGCTTGAAGTTGCCGGCGCGGGTGTAGGCGGTGTCGCCGCTGGGCAGCGTCACCTGGAAGTAACCCGACCCGTTGATCGCCACGTCCAGCTTGTTGTCGGTGATGTTCAGGTTGCCCTGTTCCAGCACGCGGGCCACCGCGGCGACGCGCACGCCGGCACCCACCTGGACGCCGGTCGGCACGATGGTGCCGGCATCCGACGAGGTCGAGCCGATGCGGCGGAAATTCTGGTACAGCAGGTCCTGGAACTCGGCCCGCTGCTTCTTGTAGCCGGTGGTGGTCGAGTTGGCGATGTTGTTGGAGATCGTCTCGACGTTGAGCTGCTGGGCGATCATGCCGGTGGCGCCGATGGCGAGGCTGCGCATGGTGGTGTTCTCCTCTCGTCGTCGGTCTGGTTCAGACGCTGCGGCCCAGCCGCTGAAGCATCGTGCGGATGCGCTCGTGTTCGTTGTCGATCATCTTCTGAGCCGACATGTACTGGCGCTGGAGCTCGATCATCTGCGTCATCTCGACCACTGGCTTCACGTTGGAACCTTCTAGCAATCCCTGTGCCACTTTGGTCTCGACCGGGGCCGGCTCGGGCTGCTCGTCGCTGACATACAGGCCGCTGCCGACTTCGGTCATCAGCTGCTCGTTCTTGAAGGTGACGATGTTCAGCTTGCCCACCGGGCCCAGCTCGGTGGCGACGGTGCCGTCGCCGCTGACCTTCACGTCGCCGGTGCCGGCCGGGATGGTGATCGGCTGGCCGTTGTTGGCCAGGACCGGCAGGCCGCCGGCATCCACCAGCTGGCGCTGGTCGTTCAGGCGGAAATTGCCGGCGCGGGTGTAACGGGGGCCGCTGGCGGTATCGACGGTGAAGTAACCCTGGCCGGTCAGCGCCAGATCCAGCGGATTGCCGGTCTGGGTCATGGCGCCGTTGGACAGGTCGCGCACCACCGCGCGGTCCTGGACGAAGCTGACCTTCTCGTGCAGGCCGGGCTTTTCCAGGAATTCGGTGAACAGCATCCGCTGGTTCTTGTAGCCGGTCGTGTTCACGTTCGCGATGTTGTTCGACGTCACGTCCAGCTGGCGCCGCAGGGCCATCTGGTGCGACAGGGCGACGTAGATCGAATTTTCCATCTTGCGGCCTCTTCACCTTGCGAACGGATCGGGCGACTGCGTCCGACCGGCGAGAGGGGTATTGCAGATGCCGTGCCAACTCCAACGAAGCCTGGAAAGACGCTGAGTCCCGGCCAGCCGGGGGCGATCCCGCCGCATGGGGCAGGGGATGCCGGGCAGAATCTGCCGGGACGGGGGCGAAGCTTGCCGGGTTCCACCGGGCAAGATTCTCCCGTTCCCGCCGCAGGGGAGCGGCGGCGGGGCGATGGGCGGCGGCCCGGCCGGTCCGAACGGACGGCTGGCCGCAACGGGGGCAAGTCCGGACGTGGCCGTGCCTGGTACGGCCGGGCGGTGGCGGACTGCCGGGCAGGCCCAATCAAGAACCGTGCCGAAACGGCCACAACAGGGTGAAACCTGCTCGTCCGGGGTGTCCCATCAGCCACTCGAAAGGAGTTATTAACTATCCCAAAAGTAGCTTTGGCATGGACAGACGGTAGGGCGGGCGGCGGATGCCTGCACCTGTTGCGCACCTCGAACGATCCAGGATGTCATGGCTGCCGAAACCGACGCCGGCGAACTTTCGACCGACGGCCTGCCGCGGAAGAAATTCAGCGGCAAGAAGCTGGTCCTGTTCGTCGTCCTTCCCCTGGTCCTGCTGATCGGCGCCGGTGCCGGCGTCTATTTCTCCGGCCTGCTCGACGGCCTGCTGGGCAAGGAGGAACAGGCGACAGAGGGCGAGCATGCCGCGGCGGAGGGCGAGCACAAGGCCGAGCCCGGCAAGCCGGATCCGCATGCGGCTCCCGTCTTCTACGACCTGCCGGACATGCTGGTGAACCTGAACACCGGCAACAAGCGTCCGGCCTTCCTGAAGATCAAGATCTCCATCCAGCTGTCGAAGCCGGAGGATGTCGGTGCGGTGGAACATGTGCTGCCGCGCATCATCGACAATTTCCAGGTCTATCTGCGCGAATTGCGGCTGGAGGATTTGCGCGGGTCGGCCGGCATGTACCGGCTGCGCCAGGAACTGCTTCTGCGCATCACCGCCGCCGCCTATCCGGTGAAGGTGAAGGACGTGCTGTTCAAGGAAATGCTGGTCCAGTGAGGGCCCGGTCAGGTGGGGATGTGGACCGATGAGCGACACCGGTGAACTGAGCGAGGAAGAACGGCTTGCCGCCGAATGGGCCGCATTGGCCGAGGACAGCGGCGATGTCGGCGACATGGGCGGCGGCGGGTCGACCCGCGTCCTGAACCAGGACGAGATCGACAGCCTGCTGGGCTTCGACCAGGGCGGCGCCGGCGACGGCGACAACTCCGGCATCATGGCGCTGGTCAACTCGGCGCTGGTCAATTACGAACGCCTGCCCATGCTGGAGGTGGTCTTCGACCGCCTCGTCCGCATGATGTCCACCTCGCTCCGCAACTTCACCTCCGACAATGTCGAGGTCAGCCTCGACCAGATCTCCTCGGTCCGTTTCGGCGACTACCTGAACTCCATTCCGCTGCCGGCGATGCTGTCGGTCTTCAAGGCGGAGGAGTGGGACAATTACGGCCTGATGGTCGTCGACTCCGCGCTGATCTATTCCATCGTCGACGTTCTGCTGGGCGGCCGGCGCGGCACGGCGGCGATGCGCATCGAAGGCCGTCCCTACACCACCATCGAACGCAACCTCGTGGAACGCATGGTCCATGTGGTGCTGTCCGACCTGTCCGCCGCCTTCGATCCGCTGTCGCCCGTCACCTTCCGCTTCGACCGGCTGGAGACCAACCCGCGCTTCGCCACCATCGCGCGGCCCGCCAACGCGGCCGTGCTGGTCAAGCTGCGCATCGACATGGAGGATCGCGGCGGCCGGCTGGAACTGATGATCCCCTATGCGACGCTGGAGCCGGTGCGTGAGCTGCTGCTCCAGATGTTCATGGGCGAAAAGTTCGGCCGTGACTCGATCTGGGAAACCCACCTGGCTTCGGAACTGATGGTGACGGACGTCGACCTGTCGGCCGTGCTGGACGAGGTGACGATGACCCTGCACGACGTGCTGAACTGGCGGGTCGGCACCCGTATCCTGCTGAACGCCACCCCCGACGGCGCGATCGAGCTGCGCTGTGGCGACGTGTCGATGTTCCAGGGGCGGATGGGGCGCAAGGGCGGGCACATCGCCGTCCGCCTGGAAAAGGAACTGCCCAAGCAGGAGGTCATGAGGTTATGAGTCCGCTGATCTCCATCATCATCGATGTCGTGATGGTCGGCCTGCTGGCCGCGACCATCGCCTATGCGATCATCCTGAACCGGCAGATCATCGCGCTGCGCGAGAGCCGCGGCGAGATGGCCGAACTGATCCAGGGTTTGAACGACGCGATGGCGCGGGCGGAGACCGGCGTGCGCACGCTGAAGAAGGCGGCGAGTGACACCGGCGAGGATCTTCAGCGCACGGTGAACAAGGCGCAGACCCTGCGCGACGAGTTGGAGTTCATGATCGAGGCGGCCGACGCGCTGGCCAACCGGCTGGGCGGTGTCGGCGAGCGTGACGGCGGACGCGATGGCGGCCGGCGCGACAGCGGACGTGATGGCGGGCGGTCCAACGCCGTGGCCCCGGCGCTCGCCTCGCGCATCCCGGCCAAGACGCCGCTGGTCGCTCCGCGCCCGGCCCTGCGCAGCCTGCCGGTCGTGGATGATCACGACCATGACCATGATCACGACCATGACGACCATGCCCCGCCGCCGGCCCGGCTGGACGCGCCGCCGCGGCGCGCCGCCGCCCGCGCCGAACCGCAGGCCGAGGCTCGTGATCCGATGACCCGCGACCCTATCACGCGAGACGGCGAGAGCCTGTCCCGGGCCGAACGCGAACTTCTGCAGGCGATCGAGAATGCCGGTAAGGGGCTCGGATGACCATGCGCACCAGTGACGGCAGGCCCGCTGCGGCGGGTGCTTCCCAGGAACAGAAGGTCGTGATCCGCCCGGCCGGTGCCGCGCCGACCGGCGTCCGCACCTCTTCCACCCTGGCGGCCCAACAGGCCCAGCAGGCGCAACTGCCGGCGGTGCGTCCCGCCGCGGGCAAGGTGCCGGCGAAGAAGGGCAAGGCGAAGGCCAAGCCACGTAAGCCGGCGACGCCGCGCGTGCCGCTGACCGAGCGGCTGCGGGCACGGCTGCGCGGCCTCCGTTTCCGCCTTCTGCCGCTGACCATCTTCGTCGCGGTGATGATGCTGGGGGTCCGGGTCGGCGATTTGTGGCGCCTCGCCACCCATGATGCCCGCCTGCCGGACTTTCCGGTCAGCCTCGCCCAGGGACCGCAAAGCTCCACCCCGGCCATTCCGCCTGCTCAAGTTCCGCCGGGCCAGGCTCCTGCCGCCACCACGAAGCCGGTCGCCGGCGCCGGCGGCAGCCAGCCCGGCAAGGAAGCGCCGCCGGCTCCCGGCGGGTCGAGCGGCCCGGCCAATGCTCCGGCTGCCAACGCCCCTCCGGCCCCGCTCGGTCCCATCAACAACCAGGAACTGCTTCAGCATTTCGCCGACCGCCGCGCCGAGATCGAGCGCCGCACCAAGGAGATGGAGCAGCGCGAAGCCCTGCTCGCCGCCGCCGAGAAGCGGATCGACCAGAAGGTCGCGGAGATGGAGAAGACCCGCGCCGACATCCAGAAGCTGATGGCCCAGGGCGACGAGAAGCAGTCGGCCCAGCTGGAAAGCCTTGTGAAGATCTACGAGACGATGAAGCCGAAGGAAGCGGCCCGCATCTTCGAGGAACTCGACATGCCGGTTCTGCTGGGCGTCATCCAGAAGATGAAGGAGCAGAAGACCGCCCCGATCCTGGCCGCCATGGACCCGGTGAAGGCCAAGGAGGTCACCTCGGCATTGGTGGAGCGGCGCGTGCCGCTGTCGGCGACGATCACGGCGCCGAAGTAGGGGGAGCGGTTATACGGCGAAGTTAGACCCCCACCTAACCTCCCCCGCTGGGCGGGGGAGGGACTGTCGCCCCGCTCCCGCATCAGCACCTGTTCCCTCCCCCGCCCAGCGGGGGAGGGTTAGGGTGGGGGCTAACTTCCCCACTCAACGACCAAGCCCTCACATGAACCGGTTGTTCTTCGGGAACCCGTTCGGCGGCATCTTGCCCTGGCCGGCGCGGTCGCCCATCCAGCCGGTCAGGTCGGTGACGACGAAGTTGCGCTCGCCGTTCCTCCAGCTCAGGCCCTCGGCCAATGTGAAGGTCTTCACGTCGGCGACGCTGGCGTCCTTGTATTTCTGAAGCTGGACGCCCTTGCCGCGGGTCATCACCGGCACCTGCTCCAGCGGGAAGACCAGCATCTTGCGGTTGTTGCCGATGATGGCGACGGTGTCGCCGGTCACCGGATGGCAGATGCGGGCGGACTTGCCGTCCTCCAGGTTCAGGACCTGCTTGCCGGCGCGGGTCTGGGCCAGCACTTCGGTCTCGTCGACGCGGAAGCCGCGGCCATCCTCCGACACCACCATCAGGGTGCGGCCGGGCTGGTGGCGGAACAGGTCGACGATGTCGACGTCGTTGCCGAGGTCGATCATCAGACGCACCGGCTCGCCGAAGCCGCGGCCGCGCGGCAGCTTGTCGACGCCGATGGTGAAGAATTTGCCGTTGCTGGCGAAGACCAGAAGCTTGTCGGTCGTCTCGCACCGCTCGATGAAGCCGCGGGCGTCGCCGTCCTTGTACTTCACGTCCTCCGCTTCCGCGTCGGTCAGGTGGCCGCGCACCGTGCGGATCCAGCCCTTGGCGGAGCAGATGACGGTGACCGGCTCGCGCTCCACCAGCGCGTCCAGCGGCACCTCGATCACCGCCGGCGCGTCGGCCACGTCGGTGCGGCGCTTGCCCAGCACGCCGCCGCCGAACTTCTTCTTGATCTCGGCCACGCTCTCGGCGATCCGCTTCCAGCGCAGGCTCTCGTCGCCCAGCAGCTCCAGCAGGCCGTTCTTTTCCTTGGTCAGCGTGTCGTGCTCGCGCCGGATCTCCATCTCCTCCAGCTTGCGCAGGTTGCGCAGCCGCATGTTGAGGATGGCGTCGGCCTGCACGTCTGTCAGGGTGAAGGCGCGGATCAGCTCCTGCTTCGGCTCGTCCTCCTCGCGGATGATGCGGATGACCTCGTCCAGGTTCAGGTAGGCGGCGAGATAGCCGCCGAGAACCTCCAGCCGGTGGTCGATCTGCTTCAGCCGGTGGTTGGACCGGCGGACCAGCACCTCGTGCCGGTGGTCGAGGAAGGCCTGCAGGACCTCGCGCAGGTTCATCACCCGCGGCACATGGTCGGCCCCCAGCACGTTCATGTTCATCGAGAAGCGGATTTCCAGGTCGGTCGCCTGGAACAGCGAGGCCATCAGCACCTCGGGATCCACGTTCCGGCTCTTCGGCACCAGGACGAGGCGGACATCCTCCGCCGACTCGTCGCGGACGTCCTCCAGCAGGATCAGCTTCTTGGCCAGCAGCAGCTCGGCGATCTTCTCGACCAGCCGGGCCTTCTGCACCTGATACGGCACCTCGGTGACGACGATCTGCCAGGTGCCCTGACCGAGCTTCTCCACCTCCCAGCGGGCGCGCAGGCGGAAGGCGCCGCGGCCGGTGCGGTAGGCCTCGATCACATTCTCCCGCGACTCGACCAGCACGCCGCCGGTGGGGAAATCGGGGCCGGGCATGAAGTTGACCAGCGTCTCGATCGACGCGTCGCGGTGCTTGATCAGGTGGCGCAACGCGTCGCAGATCTCGCCGACATTGTGCGGCGGGATGTTGGTCGCCATGCCGACCGCGATGCCGCTCGACCCGTTGGCCAGCAGATTCGGGAAGTTGGAGGGCAGGACCGCCGGCTCGTCGCCGTCGCCGTCATAGGTCGGGCGGAAATCGACCGCGTCCTCGTCGATGCCCTCCAGCAGGGCCTTGGCGACCTCGGTCAGGCGGGCTTCGGTGTAGCGCATCGCCGCGGCATTATCGCCGTCGATGTTGCCGAAATTGCCCTGGCCGTCGACCAGCGGATAGCGGACGGAGAAATCCTGCGCCAGACGCACCAGCGCGTCGTAGACGCTGCTGTCGCCGTGCGGGTGGAACTTGCCGATCACGTCGCCGACGACGCGCGCCGACTTCTTGGGCGGGGTCGTCGGCTCCAGCCGGAGCTGGCTCATGGCGAACAGCAGGCGTCGGTGTACCGGCTTCAGCCCGTCGCGCACGTCGGGCAGCGAGCGGGACATGATGGTGGACAGCGCGTAGCTGAGATACCGCTCGCCGAGCGCGTCGGCCAGCGGCTTTTCCAGGATTTCGGAGGCGGGGTTTTGCGGCTTCATGATGATGTGGTCTAGCAGTTTCAGGATGAGCGCGCTACCGCGTTCGCGTAACGTTCTCTCAACCGTTCGCGCGCGGGCGGCAGCGGCCCGTTCAGCACGTGGCGTTCCAGGAAATGCGCGGTCAGCCGCAGCCCGTCGGACACCGAAGCCGGCCCGCCGCCGCCGCGCCCGGCCAGGAAATCGGGCAGGGGAAGCAGCCGGTCACGGTAAGGCTCGCCCACCGATGCGGTCACCGCGCGGCCGGTGCGCGGGCTGACATAGGCGAGATAGTCGTTGGCCCCCGACACAGCACAGCGGTCGAGGTCGAGGCCGAATCCAAGCTCCGCCAGCAGCCCGATCTCCCAGCGCACATAGCTCTCCGCCCAGGCCGGGCTTTCCAGCAGGTCGAACAGGGCGAGCAGCCCGTCGAACAGGGCAGGGTGGGCCTCCCGCTCCGGCAATGCCGCTTCGACCAGCGCGCAGGCGCTGATGAGGGCGGCCAGCGCCTGGGCGTCGTCGAAGAAGTTGGCGGCATAGCCCTTCACCGGCTCCAGCGTGAAATGGCCGAGATGCTCCGGCAGACGCCCGCGCCAGCGGACATGGACCAGGGTCCCCGGCTCCAGCGTGCCGCGCTGGCGCGCCGACCGGCCGCCCATCACCATGCCGGCATGGCGGCCGTGCTCACGCGTCAGCAGGGTCGCGACGGCGGATCCTTCCCCCTGGGGGCGGGCGGACAGAACGATTCCCTGATCGGACCAATCCATCGGTGCCGTTCGCAGATGAGGTGGCAGGGTAGACGGCGAGCTATCCTAATATAGGAAAAAATCTCCCCAAGGGAACCGGTCATGACGAATGGAACCGCCGGCATCGAGGGCATTCACCGATTCTTCACCAAACCACCCCTACAATCGTGACCTCAACGGTGGGAGGCCCCACCAATCGCAGGCCGCCAACGGGTCCGACGAGGGGTCTTGAACACCAACATCGACCGATATCTGCTGGCGGAAAAGGCCGGCTCCGAAGGCGTCTGGGATTGGGACCTGCGCAGCGACACGCTGTACCTCTCCCCCCGCTTCAAGGACTTCCTCGGTCTGCCTCCGGGCGACCCCAGCCGCGAGACCAACCGGCCGAACGACTGGCTGTCGCTGGTCCACCCCGAGGACATCGACTGGCTGCACGCCTCGTTCGAGGCGCAGATGGTCGGCCTGACGGTCCCCTTCCAGATCGAACACCGCGTCCGCCGCGCCGATGCGGCCATCGATTCGACCGACAAACCGCAATGGCGCTGGCTTGTCTGCCGCGGCATGGCGGTGATGGACGATACCGGGGATCCGATCCGGCTGGTCGGCTCCGTCGCCGACATCACCGACCGCAAGCTCGCCGAACAGCGCCTGCGCCAGAGCGAGGAGCGCTATGCGCTTGCCGCCGCCGGGGCAGCCGACGGGCTGTGGGACTGGCACATCGACAGCGGCGAGGTCTATTACTCCCCGCGTTGGAAGGCGATGCTGGGCTATGAGGACGCCGAGATCGGCGACACAATCGACGAGTGGTTCCGGCGCGTCCTGCCCGGCGACCTGGACGGGCTGCAGACCGCGATCAACCTGCACCTGACCGGCGAGCGACCGCACCTTCAGCACGAATTCCGCATCCGCGACAAAGCCGGGCAGGAGATGTGGATGCTGGTGCGCGGGCTGGCGGTGCGCGATGAAAAGGCGCGCATCGAAAAGGGCGGCGCCGTCCGCATGGCCGGTTCGATGACCGACATCACCGCGCGCAAGAGGGCCGAACAGCAGATCCTGTTCGATGCCGTCCACGACGCCATGACCGGGCTGCCCAACCGCACGCTTCTGCTCGACCGCATCGGGCAGGCGCTTGACCGCAATCGGCGGGCCGGCGCCCGGCCCTTCGCCGCGATCATCATCGACCTGGACCGCTTCAAGGCGATCAACGACGCGCTGGGCAGCAGCGCCGGCGACCGCGTGCTGCGCATCATCGCCAAGCGGCTCGACACCAGCCGCCGCGTCGGCGACACGCTGGCCCGCCTGTCCGCCGACGAGTTCGCCGTGCTGGTGGACGAACTGAACGACGCCGGCGACGCGCTGGAGGCGGCGGAGCGCATGGCGCGCGCCATTTCCCGCCCGATCACGCTGGAGGAGGGGCGCGACCTCGTGCTGACCGCCTCCATCGGCGTGGCGTTGAGCCAGACCGGCTACGACCGGGCGGAGGACATGCTGCGCGACGCCAGCCTGTCGATGTACCGCGCCAAGAGCGGCGGGCGGGCGCGCATCGACGTCTTCGATGCCAACCTCCGCCGGCAGGCGATGGCCGCCATGCGGATGGAGGCCGACCTGCGCGCCGCCCTGGAGCAGGGCCAGCTCTGCCTGCACTACCAGCCCATCGTCCTGCTGGAGTCCGGGGCCATCGCCGGGTTCGAGGCGCTGATGCGTTGGAACCACCCCGACCGCGGCCTGGTCCCGCCGGCGGAGTTCATCCCGCTGGCCGAGGAGACCGGCCTGATCGCGCCGATGGGCCGCTGGGCGCTGGGCGAGGCGGTGCGGCAACTGGCGCTCTGGCAGGCGCGCTTTCCGCGGCCCGTGCCGCTGTTCATGAGCGTCAACGTCTCCACCCGCCAGTTCCGCGACGACGATCTGGTCGGGGCGGTTCGCGACCTGCTGGACGCGGTGCCGATCCCGCCGTCCAGCCTGAAGCTGGAACTGACCGAAAGCCTGCTGATGCAGGACCCGGACGAATGCCGGATGCTGATGCAGAGCATCCGCGACATGGACGTCCGGCTGTCGATCGACGATTTCGGCACCGGCTATTCCTCGCTGGCCTACCTGCACAAGCTGCCGGTGGATGTGCTGAAGATCGACCGCAGCTTCGTCCGCGCGCTGTCGACGGGGGAGGGAAACGCCGCCATCGTCCAGGTCATTGCCGGGCTTGCCACCATTTTGCGGCTCGACGCCGTGGCGGAAGGGGTGGAAACGGCGGACGAAGCGGTGTATCTGCGCGGTCTGTGCAAGTACGCCCAAGGCTATCACTTCGCCCGCCCGGCCCCGCCGGAGGCGGTGGAGCGGCTGCTGGCCGCCGAAGACGAGCACATCGCCCTGCCAGCACCGGCCTAAGGCCGCTGCGAGCCGCTGATTTGGAGTTTGCGTGATGTCGGACCGCACCTGCGGTGAATGCACCCTCTGCTGCAAGCTGATGGGGGTGCCGGAGCTGAAGAAGCCTTCGGCCAAATGGTGCGCGTCCTGCGACCAGGGCAAGGGCTGCTCGATCTACGAGGAGCGGCCGCAATCCTGCCGGAACTTCCAATGCTTCTGGCTGATGGACGAGAATTTCCCCGACGAGTTCCGCCCCGACCGCATCCACGCGCTGGCCGCGTTCAACGACGTGAAGGACAGCTGCGTCCTGCATGTCGACCCCGCCAAGCCGCGCGCGATGGGCAGCCCGGAGGTCCAGGCGCTGACCGACGCGCTGCTGAAGGTCTATTCGAAGGTGTTTTTCCTCTGCGGCAAGGAAAGCGCGATGATGCAGCGGTGATCGGGCGGGGCTTTGGCAGCCACTGACAGGGCCTCTCCAAGCATCAGGGTTGAAAAATTTCCTTCGGCCGTCATCCCCGCGAAGGCGCTACGGGATGCATACATCTCGCATCTGCGGAAAAGTGTGGAGCTTGGCATTAAGGAAAGCCCCTCTCCCCTTGCGGGAGAGGAGTTGGGGTGAGGGGCGCAGATCTGGTTTCCTCCGGCCTTGCGGCCGGCAGCACCCCTCATCCCAACCCTTCTCCCGCAAGGGGAGAAGGGCTATTCGCTACCAAAGGCTGCTGTTCTTTCGCAGATGCGAGATATGTGCACGCCGTAGCGCGAAGGCGGGGATCCATAGTTTCCAATGCGGGAGCTTGCAGAGTCTGGATTACCGCCTTCGCGGGAATGACGGCCGACTGAGGGGGCGCTTTACCGCTGCTTCCACTCTACCGCTTCACCCCGCTCTCATGGACGCGCACCGCGTCCTCGATCCCCATAGCCAGCATGCGGGCGACACAGTCGTAGCCGACGTCGGTCTGGTGGACTCCGTCCGGCCCGATCAGGTCGGTGACGGCCATGCCCCGCGTCTCCACCAGCGACCGCATCACGTCGAACCGGTGGAACAGGCCGACACGCTGGTCGGCGGCGATCCCGGCGATGCGGGACAACATCGGGGCGACGCCGGTCTTTTCCAGCATCCTCGGCGCGTATTGCAGGTCCATCAGCACCACGTCCACCCCGGCGGCGCGCAGCCGCTCCACCCCCTGGCGGACCGAACGCTCGCTCAAACCCTGGTCGCCGTCGCGCAGCACCGTGTTGGCGCCGACCTGCCAGATCACCAGATCGGGCCTGGGGGCCAGCGCGTCGGCGTCGATCCGCCTTTCGGTCTGGTCGTCGGTCTCGCCGTTGATGCCGCGGTTCAGCACCGCGATGTCCGCGTTGCGGAACCGCTCGGCCAGATGGTGGGCAAGGCGGGCCGGATAGGCTTTGTCGGGCGCGCTCGCCCCCGCCCCGGCGGTGGAGGAGGAGCCGATGGCGACGATCCGGATCGGGGCGCCGGTGGCGATGCGCCGGGACAACTGCGGCAGGGGCGTCGAAAGGGCAGTCTCTCCGCGCGGCAGCTGGCACTGTGCCGAGGCCGCGGGAGCGGCGGCCAGTGCGGGAGCGGATATGGCGATGGTGGCGATCAGCGTCAGCAGGCGGGCGGCGTGATGCAGGCTGAAGGGCTTGTTCAAGGGCTCGTTCCGTTGCTTCGCGCTATTGCCGGAGGGATGGCCGCCGAGGGGGCGATCATCGTGGCGATGCTTTCCGCCAGCAATTGTCCGATGCAACGGTGAACGAAATCATAAGACCGCCGCTTCGCCTCGTCCCCCTCGTCGGCGAAATCGACCCGGCCATCCTCCACCCAATGCCGCATGATGTCGTAGCGGGGGAAGTGGAAGATGTCGGAACTCTGGGCCAGCCAGGACATGTAGGACACGTAGGGCGCGAAGTCGATCAACTGCGCCGTGTGCATGCTGTACTGCATGTCCATGATGACGATGTCGGCGCCGCGGCGTTGGACCTCGGCGATGCCGGCCTGCAGCGCCGTGCCGAAACCTTCCGGATCCAGGTTGCGCATGGCGTCGACCGTGCCGGTCTGCCAGACCACCAGCGCCGGGCGCTGGTCGTCAACCGCCTGGGCCAGCGGCGCCACCATGGCGGGCGCGGGCTCGCCGGGCAGGCTCAGCACGGTGGTCCGGACGGTGGTCCGCTGGGCGCGGCCGGACAGGCGGAGCTTCAACTCCTCCTCCAGCCGGGCGGGGTAGCCGACGATGCCGGGCTTGGACGCCTGCTTGGCGGAATGGACGATCAGCACCGACAGAGGTTGGCCGGCGGCCAGCTGCGCCGACACCCGCGGAAGCCCTTCACCGGGAGCAAGCACGGTATCCGGCACGGAACAGGCGGGATCCACGGCCACGGACGACGCATGACCCGGAATGGGAAGGGCAAGAGCCGCCAGCGCGATGGCCGTGGCCGTCAGCAACCGTCTCAACCCCCGTCCTCTCATGCACCCACATTCCTGTTGGCCGCGACCCTGTGGCGACGTGCCCGTTCGGCCGACTGGTACCAACCGAGGAAGCGGGCCAGCAGCACCATCGTGGCGATGCCCAGCACGGTAACAAGGAACTGCGCGGAAAGCGAGCCGCTGACATGGACCAGAACGGTCTGCCCGGCGAAGGACAGCAGCACGCCCAGGCAGAACACCTGCAGCGACTGCCGCCCGCAGTCGAGCACCGGTGCGGCCAGCGATCCGTTCAGCCAGGACGCCCCGGCCGGCACCAGCCGGAGCACGACATAGGCCAGCGCGAAGAAATGCAGCAGGCGCAGCGGGTCGAGGTCGGTCTTGCTGATGGGGTAGAGGATCTCCGTCACCGCATCGGGGATCAGGGCGTGCAGCGGGGCGAATTTCCAGGACAGGGTCAGGTACAGGCCGGCCAGCAGGATCGCCCCCGCGGTGACCATCACCGGCAGGCGGAAGCGGGTCAGCAGGGCGCGCAAGTCCGGCCGGAACTGCAACGCCGCACCCGCCACGAACAGCAGCTGCCAGGTGAAGGGGTTGAAGTACCAGACGCCGCCGTCCGGGTGGGTGGGCAGGTTCCATCCCCAATGCCGGGCCGCCAGATAGACCGCGGCGGAGCCGGCCAGGACCGCCAGCGGCCGGCGGCGCAGCGCCGGCAGCAGCAGGGGAAAGGCCAGCAGAAGCAAGATGTAGAGCGGCAGGACATCCAGGTTCGCCGGCCTGAACTTCAGCAGCAGGGCCTGCGTCAGGGCGGTGACGGGATCCTGGAAATAGCCGGCGATGCCCATCTCCTCGGCGAACAGCGGGCTGTCGAAGGCGCGGGCGGTGTAAGCGATCTGGGCGGTGAAGGCGAAGAACAGGATGATGTAGGTGGCGTAGAGCGTCCAGCAGCGGTGCAGCACCTGTGCCGCCGCCATCGGCATGCCCTGCCGGTCCAGCGTCCGGCCATAGACCAGCGCCGCAGTGTAGCCGGAGATGAAGACGAAGATCTCCGTGGCGTCGCTCAGGCCGAAATTCCGCGGCGTCAGCCAGGAAATCTGGTTGGCCGGGATATGGTTCACGAAGATGAACCACAGGGCCAGCCCGCGGAAGAAGTCCAGCCGCAGGTCACGCGCCGCGGCAGTCTCCGCCCCACGCTCCGCCACAGTCACGTCTCTCATGGCCGTCCAACCCGCAAGGTCCCGCTCCCCCCCAACAACACGCCGGCACGGTCTTAAGCTCCGCCGCCCATCCTTTCCAGGGATCATTCCTCCGGGTCCTCGGCCGTGCCTGCAACAGATGGGGGCAGCGGCGGCGGAGTCGAGAAGCAATGCCGCCGGACCCACGGCCGACACCGTCCGGCCGTGGTGGTTGAATGGAACCCGCGGCTTCGCGCCGCAGCGTTAAACCTCTGAAATATGGACGTCAATTCCGCTTCACGCTTGATCCCGACCATTCGCTTCCTGCATAATCCGATCAGCGAAAGAAAGCTGGGACGGATCGGCCGACAGGCCGGCCGCAAACCCGGATGGATGGGAGGGAGCGCAAGCAGAGACCGGGAACGGTCGTGCCGCCAATGTGCAGGCGCGTGGGCTTTCACGGTGTCCCCGATGCGCCGTCCGGGCCGGCCGAGCATGCATCTGGTCAAGCGTGCATCCGGCCGGGCTGCATCCCACCACTCCCGCTTTTCCCGCTCAACCGGTGCCGTCCGGGCCCGTCGAGGGTCCGGTTTGTCCGGTTGCGGGCCGGCTGACCCCGGTCCGGCAACAAGAACGCATAACAGAGAACGGACAAAGGGAGCTTCTGGATGAAACGTCGTGCATTTCTGACCTCGGCCGGTGTGGGCGTCGCCGCCAGCACGCTTGCCGCCCCCGCCATTGCGCAGTCCTCGCCCGAGATCAAGTGGCGTTGCGCCTCCAGCTTCCCGAAGAGCCTCGACACCATCTACGGCGGTGCGGAGTTCGTGTCCAAGCGCGTGGCCGAGCTGACCGACGGCAAGTTCCAGATCCGCGTCTTCGCGGCCGGTGAAATCGTCCCGGCGCTCCAGGTTCTGGACGCGGTCAAGGACGGCACGATCGAGTGCGGCCACACCGTCTCCTACTATTACGTCGGCAAGGATCCGACCTTCGCCTTCGACGCGGCGATGCCGTTCGGCCTGAACGCGCGCCAGCAGAACGCCTGGATGACCCATGGCGGCGGCAAGGAGCTGATGGCGGAGTTCTTCGCCGGCCACAACCTCGTCGCCATCGGCGCCGGCAACACCGGCACCCAGATGGGCGGCTGGTTCCGCAAGGAAATCAAGTCGGTCGAAGACCTGAAGGGCCTGAAGTTCCGCATCGGCGGCTATGCCGGCACCATCATGGCCCGCCTGGGCGTCGTGCCGCAGCAGATCGGCGGCGGCGACATCTATCCGGCGCTGGAAAAGGGCACCATCGACGGCGCCGAGTTCGTCGGTCCCTATGACGACGAGAAGCTCGGCTTCAACAAGGTCGCCAAGTACTACTACTATCCCGGCTGGTGGGAAGGCGGCCCGCAGGTCTCCATGATGTTCGGCAAGGAGAAGTTCGAATCGCTGCCGCCGGCCTACAAGGCGGCGCTGCACGCGGCCTGCTCCGACGCGACGCTGGACATGCTGGGCAAGTACGACGTCCAGAACATGACCGCGCTGAAGCGTCTGGTCGCCGCCGGCACCCAGCTGCGTCCCTTCCCCAACGAGGTGATGCAGGCTTGCTATCAGGCCGCCATCGAGGTGTACGAGGAAGAGGCCGCGAAGAACGAGAAGTTCCGCAAGATCTACGACGCGTGGAAGAAGTTCCGCGAGGAGGAGTATCTGTGGTTCCGCGTCGCCGAATACAGCTTCGACCGCTTCGTCTACGCGGCCCCGCCGCTTGAGAAGAAGAAGTAAGGAGTTTTTGGGTGGGGGAGTCGTCTTCGGTTGCCCCCACCCTAACCCTCCCCCGCTTCGCAGGGGAGGGGACTTCCGCCGCTCTGCGACGTTCTCCCTCCCCTGCCCAGCGGGGGAGGGCAGGGGTGGGGGCATTCGTCAGCCGACACCTAAACCTCGACCACCATCCCATCATACGCCGGCTCGACCCCCTCCGGCAGAATCCGCCGCAGGCTGTCGTAGTCCATCGTGTTGTCCATATGGGTCAGATAGGCCCGCCGCGGCTGCACCCGTTCGATCCACTCCAGCGTCAGCGCCAGATGCGCGTGCACCGGGTGGGGCGGCTCGATCCGGCCGCAATCGACCACCCAGGTGTCCACCCCCGCCAGCGCCGCGAAGGCCCGCTCGTCCAGTCGCACCACGTCGGTCGAATAGGCGAAGCCGCCGAACCGGTAGCCCACCGTCCGCATATAGCCGTGGTCCTGCTCGAACGGCGCCACCTCCAGCCCCTTCACGCTGAAGGGCCCGTCGATGCGGTGCGACCTCAGCACCGGGCGATAGAAGGGATAGCCGTCGGGCAGCGGATCGAAGCAGTAAGGGAAGCGGATTTCAATGTCGCGAAGATGCTCGTCCCAGCCATAGGCGTCGATCGGCGCATGCATCTGCCGGCAGATCTCGCGCAACTCGTCGATGCCGTGGCAATGGTCCGCATGCTGGTGGGTCCACAGCACGGCGTCCAAGCGCGCACAGCCGCTGTCCAGCAGCTGCTGCCGCAGGTCGGGGGAGGTGTCGACCAGAACCGACACGTCATCCCGCTCGACCAGTACCGACGGGCGCATGCGGCGGTTCTTTGGATTGGTGGGATCGCAGCGGCCCCACTGGCCGCCCGGCACCCCGGCGATTACCGGAACGCCGCGCGACCCGCCGCAGCCAAGGACGGTCACGCGCATCGCGCCCGGTGAAACGCCGGTTGATGCGCCGTCCACCGTCATGCAGCGGCCTTGTCGAACAGGCGGAAGAAGTTGTCGGTGGTGACGCGCGCCAGTTCCTCGGCCGAGACGCCCTTCACCTCGGCCACGCAGGCCGCGGTGTGGGCAACATAGGCCGGCTCGTTGCGCTTGCCGCGGAAGGGGATCGGCGCAAGGTAGGGCGCGTCCGTCTCCACCAGGATGCGGTCGATCGGCACGTCCTTCACGATGGCGCGCAGGTCTTCCGACTTCTTGAAGGTGACGATCCCCGACAGCGACAGGCTGAAGCCGTACTCCACCGCCTCCTCCGCCAACGCGCGGCCGGAGCTGAAGCAGTGCAGCAGCCCCTTCACCTTTTGTCCGGCCGCTTCCTCCTTGACGATGCGCATGGTGTCGTCGTCGGCGTCGCGGGTGTGGATGATCAGCGGCAGGCCGGTTTCCAGGCTGGCGCGGATGTGCCGGCGGAAGCACTCCTGCTGCTGGTCACGCGGGCTCTTGTCGTAGAAATAGTCGAGCCCGGTCTCGCCCAGCCCGATCACCTTGGGATGGCGCGACAGCTCCACCAGCTTGTCGACGGTGGTGATGGCGAACTCCTCCGCCGCCTGGTGGGGATGGACCCCGACAGAGCAGAGGATGTCGTCATAGCGTTCCGCGACCGCCAGGATGCGGTCGAACCGGCTGATGTAGGTGCAGATGGTGACCATCCGCCCGATGCCGGCCTGCCGGGCGCGGTCGACGACCGCGTCCAGCTCTTCGGCGAAATCGGGAAAGTCGAGATGGCAATGGCTGTCGACGAGCATAAGGGAAACTCAGGCCTTCGGTTCTTCGACATAGCGCGGGAAGACGCCCTGCGGCGTCGGCAACGGCGTGCCGGCGGCCAGCGCCCCCGACGGACCCAGCGTGCCGAAGCCGCGCGCGTCCGGCCCCAGCGCCAGCAGGTCGAGGATCTTGGCGGAGCTGTCCGGCATCACCGGCTGGGTCAGGATGGCGAGATGGCGGATCGTCTCGGCCAGCACATACAGCACGGTGGCCATGCGCGCCGGATCGGTCTTCTTCAGTGCCCAGGGGGCCTGTTCGTCGACATAGCGGTTGGCATCGCCGACCACGGCCCAGATGGCATCCAGCGCCTTGTGGAAGGCCTGCGCCTTGATCTCCGCCCGGACGATGTCGAGGATACCGTAGGCGGAGCCCAGCAGCGCGTTGTCCGCTTCCGTGAACTCGCCCGGCGTCGGCACGGCGGCGCCGCAGTTCTTGCCGATCATCGACAGGACACGCTGCACCAGATTGCCGTAATCGTTGGCGAGGTTGCCGTTGATCCGGTTGACCATCTGCTTGTGCGAGAAGTCGCCGTCATTGCCGAACGGCACTTCGCGCAGCAGGAAATAGCGGGTCTGGTCCAGGCCGTAGGTGTTGACCAGCGCGTCCGGCGCGATGACGTTGCCCAGAGACTTCGACATCTTCTGGCCTTCGATCGTCCACCAGCCATGGGCGAAAACCCGCTTGGGCGGCTGCAGGCCGGCGGCCATCAGGAAGGCCGGCCAATAGACGGCGTGGAAGCGGAGGATGTCCTTGCCGACCATGTGCAGGTCGGCCGGCCAGTACTTGGCATACTCGCCCGTCGTGTCGGGATAGCCGACGGCGGTGATGTAGTTCGCCAGCGCGTCGAGCCAGACATACATGATGTGGGCGTCGTCGCCCGGTACCGGGATGCCCCACTTGAAGGTGGTGCGGCTGACCGACAGGTCCTTCAGCCCCGACTGGACGAAGGACATCACCTCGTTGCGCTTGCCGGCCGGTGCGATGAAGTCCGGGTTCTGCTCGTAGAACTCGATCAGCCGGTCCTGCCAGGCCGAGAGCTTGAAGAAGTAGGACGGCTCCTCCACCCATTCGCATTCGGCGCCGGTGGGGGCGATCTTCTTGCCCTCGGCATTGGTGGTCAGCTCATCCTCGCCGTAGAAGGCCTCGTCGCGAACCGAATACCAGCCGGCGTAGGACCCGAGGTAAATCTCGCCCTTCTCCTTCAGCACCGTCCACAGCGCCTGCACCGACTTGACGTGGCGCGGCTCGGTGGTGCGGATGAAGTCGTCGTTGGAATAATTCATCAGCGACACGAGATCGCGGAAGTTCTGCGACACCCGGTCGGTGAAGTCCTGCGGCGGGATGCCGGCCTTCTCCGCCGACTTCTCCACCTTCTGGCCGTGCTCGTCGGTGCCGGTCAGGAACTTCACGTCATAGCCGTCGAGGCGCATGAACCGGGCGAGGACGTCGCAGGCAAGCGTCGTGTAGGCGTGGCCGATGTGCGGCACGTCGTTCACGTAATAGATCGGCGTCGTCAGGTAGAAGGTCTTCGGCCCGGCCATTTGCGGCACTTTCTTTCAAGTCAGGTTCAACCGGCAGGTTCTGAAATAACCCTAGGCGGCTGCCGTTTCCAGCGCCGACAGGGCGTTCAGGACCACCTGCTTGCGGTCCAGGTTTGCGGATTCCGCGCGCGCGAAAAGACGCTGAACCTTTTCCCACACCTCCACCCAACGTTCAAGACCGCGGGCGTTGGCCAGCCGGGTCATCAGGGCGGCTTCGCCCGGCACCACCTCCGCCGGCCAGGACCCGCGGGCGAGCGAGCGGGCGAAGCGGGCCAGCCACCAGACCAGCAGTTCGGTCGCCGTCTCGAACATCCCGTCGTCCTGCTTGCGGGTCAGCTTGTCGCCGAAGGCGTGCGCCGCGACGATGTCGATGCGCGGCAGGTCGGACAGCAGCCCGATCATCTCGCGGTAGAGCGCCAACCCACCCGCATCGGCCAGATCGATGGCGCGGCCGACGCTGCCCTCCGACAAACGGGCCAGCGCCGGGCGGTCGTCGGCGGCGATGTCCGGCCGGTGCTGGCCCAACAGGTCGATCACCGTCTCTTCCGGCAGCGGCTTCAGCGTCAGCTTGCGGCAGCGCGAGCGGATGGTCGGCAGCATGCCGCCGGGATTGTCGCTGACCAGCAGCAGCAGGGCGCCGGGCGGCGGTTCCTCCAGGATCTTCAGGATGGCGTTCAGGCCGCTCAGGTTCATGCGGTCGGCGCCGTCGATCACCGCGACGCGCCAGCCGCCTTCCGCCGAGGTGCGGCGCAGGAAGGGGCCGATCTTGCGCACGTCGTCCACCGCGATGTCGCGCTTCAGCCGGTCCTTCTTCTCGTCGCGCTGGCGCTCGACGGTCAGCAGGTCGGCATGGCCGCCCGACGCCACCCGCCGGAACACCGGATGCTCCGGCCCGATGTGCAGGGACGTGACCGGAGCATTCCCACCGAACAGGCTGTCGCCCGGCGGCTCCTGCGCCAGGACGAAGCGGGCGAAGCGGAAGGCCAGCGTCGCCTTGCCGATGCCGGGCGTCCCGCCGATCAGCCAGGCATGCGGCAGCCGGCCGGAGTTCCACGCCTCCAGCAGCAGCCGTTCCGCGTCCTCATGCCCGACGAGGTCGGGATTGCGCCGGGGGGCGAGCGCCTCCTCCGCGGCCGGGGCGGCGGATGCCGATGTGCGCGCCTTGCTCACGGCGCCGGCTCCAGATTGAGCCCCAGCCGCCCGGACACCGCGTCCCAGATGCGGGCCTGCACGGTGTCGAAATCGGCGTCGGCATCCACCACGGCGCAGCGCTCCGGCTCCCGCCGCGCGATGTCGAGGAAGCCGTCGCGCAGCCGCTGGTGAAAGCCGATGTCCATCCGCTCATAGCGGTCCTCGCCGCCATGGCGCGCCACCGCGCGGCGCAGCCCCGTCTCCACGTCGATGTCGAGGATCAGGGTCAGGTCGGGGCGGAAGCCGCCCAGCGCCGCAGTCTGCAGGGTCTCCACCAGATCGCGCCCCAGCCCCAGCCCGTAGCCCTGATAGGCCATGGTGCTGTCGAAGAAGCGGTCGCACAGCACCCAATTCCCGGCTTCCAGTGCCGGCCACACCCTGCGCTCCAGATGGTCGCGGCGGGCGGCGGTGTGCAGCAGCGCCTCCGTCACCGGGCTCCAGCGGCCGGTCTCGCCGGTCACCAGCAGGCCGCGGATCTCCTCGGCCCCCGGCGATCCACCCGGCTCGCGCGTCGTCACCAGTTCGGCGCCGCGGGCGCGCAGGGCCTCCCGCAGGGTGTCGGCCAGCCGGCGCAGCTGCGTCGACTTGCCGGCCCCTTCACCGCCTTCCAGCGTGATGAAGCGGCCGCGATGAGAGGAGGTCGGCATGGTCGTCACGGTCACAGGCTGCTGCCGAAGACGAGATACTTGGCGGCGGCGAAGGCGCGGCCGAAGATGCCGGCCTTCGGCACGTCCTGGGCGGCCACCACCGGCACCTCCTTGCCCGGGAAGCCGGGGGCGGAGATCACCAGCTTGCCCACCGTGTCGCCCTTCTTGATCGGCGCCGCGACGGGGGCGTTGCTGACCAGCGACACCTTCATGCCGGGGCGGTCGGCGCGGCCCATGGTGACGCTCAGGTTCTGCGGCACGGTGACGGGAACGGTTTCCTGCTCGCCCAGCCAGACCGGCACCTGCTCGATCGTCTCGCCACCCTTGTAGAGCGTGTAGGAGGCGAATTCGCGGAAGCCCCATTCGATCAGGCGGGCCGATTCGTCGGCGCGCGCCTGCATGCTGGGCAGGCCGTTGACCACCAGCAGCAAGCGGCGCCCCTCGCGCTCGCCCGACGCGGTCAGGCCGTAGCCGCCGGCATCGGTGTGGCCGGTCTTCATGCCGTCCACGTCCATGCCGCGATACAGCAGCGGGTTGCGGTTGCCCTGGTTGATGCCGTGGTACTTGAACTCCCGGATCGAATAATAGTGGTAATATTCCGGGTAGTCCTTGATCAGGTGCTCGGCCAGGATCGCGAGATCGCGGGCGGTCATGTAGTGGTTGGGGTCGGGCCAGCCGGTCGAGTTGACGAAGTTGCTGCCCTTCAGCCCAAGCTCGCGCCCCTTGCGGTTCGCCTGCTCGGCGAAGGAGCCTTCCGACCCGGCCAGCCCCTCGGCCAGCACGATGCAGGCGTCGTTGCCGGACTGGACGATCATGCCCTTGATCAGGTCGTCGACCTTGATGTTGTTGTGAAGCTCCACGAACATCTTGGAGCCCTGCATCCGCCACGCCCGCTCGCTGACCGGCAGCGTGCTCTCCAGCGTCAGGCGGCCGGCCTTGATCGCCTCGAAGGTCAGGTAGGCGGTCATGATCTTGCTCATCGACGAGGGCGCCATGCGCTCGTCGGCGTTCTTCTCGAACAGCACGGTGTTGGAGGTCAGATCGACCAGGATCGCCTGCTTGGCGATGGTGTCGATGGTCGCGGCATGGACGGAGGCCGCGGTCATGCCGGCGCCTATCGTGGCCCCGGCCATCGCGATCCCGGCCGCCATTCCAACCGAAAGGGCAACGGAACGGCCGAAAACGGCGCACAGGCGGACGACAACAGCGTTCATGGCAACAATCCTCCAAGGGCACTCGGTCACAGGCGCTCGGCAGAGCGGTCGGGGGCGATCACAGTGGATATCGGCTGGCCGGTTCAATCCACCACGATTTTGGCCTCCGTAAGGCCGGCCTGTATGATCTGGTTGAGCAGGGTGTCGGCACGATCGACGCTGTCCAGCGGCCCGACCCTGACGCGATGCAGGGACATGCCGCCCGACCGCGTCAGGCTTACGCTGGCGCGCTGGCCCATGGCGGACAGCCGGGCGCGGGCCTTTGCCACATTCTCTTCGCTGCCGTAGGCGCCGACCTGCACATAGATCGACTCCCGCGGCTTCACCGGCATCTGCGCCACCACCGGTGCCGGCACGAACCGGCCGTCCGACATGCTGCCGGCGACGGTGGCGGGCGGCGGCACCGGGGCGCCGACCACCGCCGGGCGCGGCGCACCCGTCGAGGCCGACACCATGGTAACCGGCCCGCTCACCTCGATCCGGCCGCGCGGAGCGGCTTTCGGAGGCGGGCCGTCGATCTCCGCCAGCAGCGGCGCCGGGGTTCCCTGGCGCGCGGCGGCGGCGATGGCCCGGCTCTCCTCCGCCAGAATCTGCACGCGGACCTTCGCCGTGCCGGGACCGTCGAAGCCCAGCAGCTGGGCGCCGCGGCGCGACATGTCGATGATCCGGCCATTGGCATAGGGGCCGCGGTCGTTCACCCGCACCACGATGGCCCGGCCGTTGTCCAGATTGGTGACGCGCACCAGGCTCGGCATCGGCAGGGTCCTGTGCGCGGCGGTCAGCTCGTCCTGGTCGTAGATCTCGCCGTTGGCCGTATTCTTCTCATGGAAGCCGGGCCCGTACCAGGACGCGATGCCCGTCTCGTCATAGGTGTAGTCTTCCTTGGGATAATACCAGACGCCGGCGATCTGATAGGGCTTGCCCACCTTGTAGATGCCGCTGGTCGGCAGGCCAGAGCCGGTGCCGGCCGGTTTCTGCGCACAGGCGGCAAGCGTTGCCACGCCGACCAGCACGACGATCCTGCCCACCCCGCGCCAGCGACGCATCCGCCAAACCCCTCGATCTCCCGGTCGCCTCGAACCGCCAAGGCGGCGGCACTCTAGCGGAGTGGCACGGCCGCGCCAATGCCCGGAAACGCCGGGAAACACGATGACACAGCCGAGATATGATCCCGGAGATCAGGGCGCCGGAAACAGCGCCTCGGTGCGGCCCATCAGCCAATAGGCGGTCAAGCCGATCCATTCCCGCACCGCATCGTCCAGGATCACCAGATTCTGGCCGAACTCGAAGCGCAGATAGGGCTTGGCGCCGATGCGTGTGCGGTAGTCGACGGGGTAGGGGATCACCTCCCAGCCAACCGCGCGGAAGATGCCGACCGACCGCGGCATGTGCATGGCGGAAGTGACGAGCACCCAGCGCTCCCCCGGCGCCGGCTTCACCATGTCCTTGCTGAAAACGGCGTTTTCCCAGGTGTTGCGGGATTGCGCCTCGTAGATCACGCGGTCGTCCGGGATGCCGGCCTGGGCCAGCGCGGCGCGGGCGGTCACGTCCTCCTTGTATTCCTGCCCCAGCAGGCGGCCCGACCCGCCGGTGAAGACGGCCTTGGCATCGGGATGGCGGCGGACGAGGTCGGCGAAGCCCAGGATCCGCTCCGCCGCGTCGTTCAGGGAGGGATCGCCGCGGTCGGCGGTGATCGGCGGGTTGAGGGCGCCGCCAAGCATGATGATGCCGTCGATGCGCCCCTCCGGCTCTGCCTTTGGAAAGCGGTTCTCCAGCGGCAGCGCCACCAGCGCGCCCAGCCCGGTGTAGGTGACCAGCAGCAGCAGGACCGCCGCCAGCGTGACCATCCGCTTGCCCGCCCGCTGCCAGCGCCGCGTCCGCAGCAGCAGCGCCCCCAGCGCCACCGTCAGAACCAGTGCATTGCCCGGCGCCACCACGCCCCAAAGCAGCTTCGACAGGATGAAGGACAGCACCGGACGGTCCATGGCCGTGGAGGGGAGGCCAGCATAAGCGCGGCGGTCGCCCGCGGGCAACCGGGCTCACCCGCCCAAATCCCCCTCTCCCCCAGGATAGGGCAATCGCATCAGGGGATGTTCGCACGCAAAGCCCCTCTCCCCTTGTGGGAGAGGGGTTGGGGTGAGGGGTGGCAAATCCAATAATTCCCTACGGCCTTGCGGCCGCCGCACCCCTCATCCCAACCCGCGGGTCGGCAAAACGCCGTTGGCGTTTGGCCGATCCCGCCCCGCAAGGGGAGAAGGGCATCCGAAGCGCGACGTCGTCGTTCGAAATTCCCATATGCGATTGCCCCACCCGCCCCGGGAGAGGGCTGTCGTCACCTTACGCCGCCGCCCTCACCGCCACCCGCCGCTCCACCATCCGCAGGCCGTGCGCCCGGTACTGCGCCTGGACGATGGAGGCCCAGCCCATGCGGATCAGCGTCAGCTTGACGGCGTCTGACACGTCGTCGCCGGTGACGAGGTCGGTGACCTGCCACATCAGCGTGTCGTCCACCGACCGCGGATACATCGCCGCCACCCTCAGCAGCCGCGCCATCAGCGCCGCCGTCGACTGGCGGCCCAGCCCCCGTTCGGCCAGCGTCAGCGCATCGTTCAGCGCCGCCAGTTCCCGCCGCGCCTTCACCGAGGCTTCGCCCGCCGCGCGACCCGTGCTCTTCCCGACGGTCATGGTCCGTCTCCCGCATTGCGATCCATGCGGGACAGTCTGTCCCGGCAATCCCGGCATCGCTGTGACGGCCGTCACTCCCCCATGGCGGCGGGGCTGGTTTTCCAGTGCGGACGTGCTACCTGAAGGCTTTACCGCTATAGTGCGACCGCCGCGGCCAGTCCGGATCGCCCGAAAGCCGCCAGAATGCCGAGGTTTTCCCCGACCGATGCTGTCCGCCCGCTCCAAGACGCCGACGCCGCCCGAAACCCCCGCGCCGGCCATCCCCAACAAGCGCGCCATCATCTCCCGCCGCAAGCTGTCGGGGGAGTTGGAGGATCTGGTCGCTGAACACGGCACCGGCGACAAGCTGCGCCCGGCGCTGATCGCCTGCCTGCGCAAGGCGCTGGCCGAGGGGCGGGCGGAGGTGCGGCGCCGCTTCGACGATGGCGGGTCGGGCGAGCAGTGCGTGCGGGAGAACTGCTACCTCGCCGACCGGGTGGTGGGCACACTGGCCGACTTCACCGTCCGCTTCATCTTCCCCACCGCCAACCCGACCTCCGGCGAGGTGTTCGACGTGGCGGCCACCGGCGGCTACGGCCGTGGCGAGCTGGCGCCCTTTTCCGACATCGACCTCCTGTTCCTGCTGCCCTACAAGCGCACGCCGCGTGTGGAGCAGGTGGTCGAATACATGCTCTACATCCTGTGGGACCTGGGGCTGAAGGTCGGCCATGCCGTGCGCAGCGTCGACGACTGCATCCGCCAGTCCAAGGCAGACGTCACCATCCGCACCGCCATCCTCGAATCGCGCTATCTCTGGGGTCCCGGCAAGCTGTTCGCCGAGCTGCGCAAGCGCTACGACAAGGAGGTCGTCGCCGGCTCCGGCCCCGAATTCGTCGAGGCCAAGCTGGCGGAGCGCGACAACCGCCACCTGAAGATGGGCGACAGCCGCTATGTGCTGGAACCCAACCTGAAGGACGGCAAGGGCGGCCTGCGCGACCTGCAGACCCTGTTCTGGATCGCCAAATACCTCTACCGCGTCGAGGGCGTGGACGAGCTGGTCGGCAAGAAGGTGCTGACGCCGGAGGAGGCGCAGCGCTTCGCCAAGGCGCAGAACTTCCTGTGGACCGCGCGCTGCCACCTGCATTACCTGACCGGCCGGCTGGAAGACCGCCTGACCTTCGACGTCCAGACCAGCATCGGCGCCGCCATGGGCTACACCGACCATGCCGGCACCAAGGGCGTCGAACGCTTCATGAAGCACTATTTCCTGGTCGCCAAGGACGTCGGCGACCTGACGCGCATCTTCTGCGCGGCGCTGGAGGCCGAATCGAAGCGCCCGCCCAAGTTCAACCTGCTGCGGCTGGCCTCGGTCGCCCGGCGCAAGGACGTGGACGGCTTCATCGTCGACGGCGAGCGGCTGAACGCCCGCAGCGACAAGCAGTTCAAGGAACAGCCGATCGACATGATCCGCCTGTTCCACACCGCCCAGATCCACGACATCGACATCCACCCGGCGGCGCTGCGCTCCATCACCCGGTCGCTGTCGGCCATCGGGCCGAAGCTGCGCAACGATCCGGAGGCCAATCGCCTCTTCCTCGACATCCTCACCGGTCCCAAGGATCCGGAGATCACGCTGCGCCGCATGAACGAGGCCGGGGTGATGGCCCGCTTCATCCCCGACTTCGGCCGGGTCGTCGCGCAGATGCAGTATGACATGTACCATGTCTACACGGTGGACGAGCACACGCTGTTCGCCCTCGGCATCCTGCACAAGATCGCGTCCCGCGAGCATGCAGACGAGCTGCCGCTGTCCACCGAGGTGATCCACAAGGTGGTGTCGAAGCGCGCGCTCTACGTCGCCGTGCTGCTGCACGACATCGCCAAGGGCCGCGGCGGCGACCATTCCGTGCTGGGCGCCCGCGTCGCCGAGAAGCTCTGCCCGCGCCTCGGCCTGACGGCGGAGGAGACGGAAACCGTGGCGTGGCTGGTGCGCTGGCACCTTGCCATGTCGCACACCGCCTTCAAGCGCGACCTGGAGGACGACAAGACCGTCCGCGATTTCGTGGCTCTCGTCCAGTCGCCGGAACGCCTGCGCCTGCTGCTGGTGCTGACGGTGGCGGACATCCGCGCGGTGGGTCCGCAACGCTGGAACAACTGGAAGGCCACGCTTCTCCGCGAACTCTACAACCGCTCCGAAGAGGTGATGTCCGGCGGCATGACGGTGGAGGGCAGGGGACGGCGCATCCAGGCCGCCCAGTCGAGCTTGCGCGCCGAGCTGACAGACTTCGACGATGTCGCCTTCGAGCATCACAAGGGCCTGGGCTATCCCGGCTACTGGCTGGCCTTCGACACCGACACGCTGGCCCATCAGGCCCGCATTGTCCGCGATGCCGAGCGGGAGCAGCGTCCCCTGACGGTGGAAACCCGCGTCGACCGCGGCCGCGCGGTGACGGAGGTGACGATCTACGCCACCGACCACAGCGGCCTGTTCTCGCGCCTCGCCGGGGCGCTGGCCGCCTGCGGCGCCGACATCGTCGATGCCCGCATCTTCACCATGACCAACGGCATGGCGCTCGACGTCTTCTCGGTGCAGGACGCCGCCGGCGGCGGCGCCTTTGAGAGCGGCGACAAGCTCGCCAAGCTGTCGGTGATGATCGAGAAGGTGCTGTCGGGCCAGTTGAAGCCGCTGAACGACCTGTCCACCCGCCGCACCACCCAGGCCAGCCGCACCCGCGTCTTCCATGTGCCGCCGCGCGTGCTGATCGACAACAACGCCTCCACCACCCACACGGTGATCGAGGTGAACGGTCGCGACCGTCCCGGCCTGCTCTATGACCTGACCCGCGCGCTGTCGAACCTGACCCTGCAGATCAGCTCGGCCAAGGTCTCCACCTTCGGCGAGAAGGCCATCGACGTCTTCTATGTGAAGGACGTCTTCGGCCTGAAGGTGACCCATGAGGGCAAGCTGGCGAAGATCAAGGAACGCCTGCTGAGCGCGCTGGACGACCCCACCGGCGACGCTCCCCCGCCCGCGACGGTGAAGCGGACAAGGACGAAGGTGACGGGCGCCTGAACCGGCTGTACGGAGCCCGCCGGTTCAGGCGAAGCTGTCGGTCAGCCCAAGTTTCTTGAGCGGAAATCCGGCGGTTTCGCACGCCTGCCGGATTTCCCGCACGGCGGCTGAGATCTCGCTGCTGAGGCTCGTCGTCGGCGGCGTGCTGAGGATTTGGCGGAACAAGTCCTGATGAGCGGCTATGAACAGCGAGTCGTTGGATTTGCCGAGCATGTGGATGCGGTACATGTCGTCGAAGATGTTGGCATCGACCTTGCGGCTGCTCGACGTCGCGACCCGCTTGAACCAGCTCATGCTCTTGGCCAGTTCGGAATCCTGCCGGATCGTGTCCATCCGCCCGCTCAGGCGGCTGAAATTCTCGTCCTTCTGCTTGCCGTCGGCGAGGAACATGTCGAAGATGCATATCGCCTTGGTCTTGGTCGGTTTCCCCCGGAATTCGTCGACCATCCAGGGGAACAGCACCATCTTCAGCCGGTTCTTCGCGCTTTTCACCGGATCGACCATGAAGTTGATGCGGTCCAGGCTGGGCATCGCGGGATCAAGCCTTACCGACGGCGTGGGGCTGATGGCGGCATAGACGATCGCCCGCCGCACGTCGTCCGGAGCGAGCGCAATCGTTTTGGCGTAATTCTTCAAATCATGCCCCCCTTGTCGGCTGCACGGTCCTGCACGCGGCCGCCGCCCATTGCCCGGTCCCGATGATCGCGCAAACAGATTCGAGACCAAACAAAAAAGGTCAGTGTAACCACGATCGCGCAAGCGCTTTCGGCATCGCCGTGCATCGTCCGGAGGGGGGCATATGCCGGCTGCCCACCCCCAATTTCATTTCCCTCCTGTCCGTTCCGTTTTCGGGATGCACGCTGCGCTGTCCGCCCGGTCCGGCCTCCGGCGTTACGGCGCCATGAACACGCTGGCGTGCTTGCCGACTTCGCCGCTCGTCTGGTCCTTGGCGATTACCGCCACATCCGTCGACCCCGACTTCACCGCCGCCGCCGGCACCTTCACGAACACGCGGTAGGTCGCCACCGAGTCGGCCTCGGCCCGCAGCGTCAGGCTGCCGCCGCTGCCGGCCTCGTCATTGCCGGCCACCGACAGATGCCCGTCGCGCAGCCCCTCGACCGTCACCGTATAGCTGCGGGCGATGTGCGTCTTGTTCAGCACCTTGATGGTGTAGGCGTTCTGCACCGACCCGTCCGACAGCGTCACGAACAGCGGCGCCCGGTCGCGCAGCACGCTGACGTCCAGCGTCGGGCGCAGCACCAGCGCGATCGCCATGGCGCAGGCCACGACCAGCATGATCAGCGAATAGATGACGGTGCGGGCACGCACCAGCTTCACCCGTTCCGGCTTGCCGTCGATCTTGGCGATCTGGTTCGACTGGGTGTCGAAGCGCACCAGGTCGATGGGCCGGCCGATCTGCTTCATCACGTCGTTGCAGGCATCCACGCACAGGCCGCAGCCGATGCAGGAGATCTGCTGTCCCTCGCGGATGTCGGTGCCGGTGGGGCAGACATGGACGCACTGCTTGCAGTCGATGCAGTCGCCCAGCCCCGCCGCCTTGCGGTCGTCCCAGCTCTGCGACTTGCGCAGCGGCGCGCGGCCCTCGCCGCGCCAGTCCTCATAGGTGACGAGGAAGGTGTCCTCGTCGACCATCGCCGACTGGAAGCTGCGCCACGGGCAGACATAGATGCAGATCTGCTCGCGCGCCCAGCCGGCAAAGAAATAGGTGGTGAAGCTGAACAGCGCGATGAAGGTGGCGACGCCGCTGGTGATCTGCCCGTGCAGCAGCTCGTTCATCAGCGTCGGCGCATCGTTGAAATAGAAGACCCACGCCCCGCCGGTCAGCACCGAGATCGCCACCCACGCCGCATGCTTGGCCCCCTTGCGCGCCAGCTTGGCCCCGGTCATCGGCGCCTTGTCCAGCCGGATGCGGGCGGTGCGCGGCCCTTCGATCTTGCGCTCCACCCACATGAACAGGTCGGTCCACACCGTCTGTGGGCAGGCGTAGCCGCACCAGATTCGCCCGGCCAGCGTGGTGGCGAAGAAGATGCCGAAGGTGCCCAGGATCAGCAGGCCGGTCAGGTAATAGACCTCCTGCGGCCAGATCTCGATCCACAGGAAATAGGCGCGGCGCCCGACCATGTCGATCAGCACCGCCTGGTCCGGGATGCCCGCCCCGCGTTCCCAGCGAATCCACGGCGTGATGTAGTAGATCGCCAGCAGCACGATCAGGGCCGCCCATTTCAGCTGGCGGAAGCGTCCCTTCACGTCTGCGGCATAGACCTTCGGCCGGTTGATGAACCAGTGCCGGCCCGGCTCCTCATGCTGTTCGGCGTGGGACGCTGCGGCCGGCTTGGCGGCCTGGGCAGGGCGACGGGTGAGGGTGGAGTCTTCTTGCGGAAGGGACATGGCGTGGTTCCTCGGCCGTCAGCGGCACGGGTGGCGTCAGCTTCGTCGCTTCTCCATAAGACTTCCGTCATGAAGCCGCATTGCGCGATGTCAATCCGGCCCCGTTTTCGTCGCCCGGCCCGCTCCTGCCGGCCCTCTCACACGGTCTGACCGCGCAGCTCCGCCAGCCCGTCGTGATAGGCGCGGTCGAACAGCGCCTCCAGCCGGGCGTCGGTGCCGCGCAGGCCGGCGACCACCGCATGCGCCCATTCGAAATACTCGACCTTGCGCGACAGCGGCCAGTCGGCGGGCGGGCTGTGCGCCATGGAGCGCAGGTTCGACACCTTGTCGGCCAGCTTCACCAGCTTCGCCCGCGTCGAGGCATGGGGGGCGGCGTCGATCTGGTGCTGCTTGCGCTCGGCCTTCGACATGCGCTTGTCGTCGGTGGTCTCGGCGACGACCTGCACCACCTCGGCACCGAACAGCTGCTCGATCTCCTCATAGCTGGCGTCGGTGTCCTCCAGCGTGTCGTGCAGCAGCGCCGCGATCACCACGACCGGGTCCTTGCCCGCCGTCGCCTCCGCCACCAGCAGGGCCACTTCCGACAGGTGGTTGACGTAAGGCTCGGCGCGCACGCCCTTGCGGCGCTGGTCGATGTGCTTGTGCGCGGCGAAATCCAGCGCGCGGGCGAAATCGAGGAGGGGGGCGTTCGGCAATGAAGCGTTCTGCAGGCTCATGGTGTTCTCTCGGCTGGGGCATTACTCTCCGCTTGGTAGGACCGTGCGAAGGACCGCGCTCATGTTCACGAGTTTCTTCTTCGATCTGCGCAAGGCCGGCGTCCCCGTCTCGCTGACGGAGTACCTGACGCTCATGGAGGCCATGAAGCAGGGCACCGCGTCCTTCCGCGTCGAGGACTTCTATTACCTCAGTCGTGCATGCTTGGTTAAGGATGAGCGCAATCTCGACCGCTTCGACCGCGTCTTCGGCGCCACCTTCAAGGGCCTGACCGACGACACTCCCGCCGGCGAGGAGGTTCCCGTCACCGACCTACCGGAGGACTGGCTGCGCAAGCTGGCCGAGCGCTTCCTGACCGAAGAGGAAAAGGCGCAGGTCCAGGCGCTCGGCGGCTGGGGCAAGCTGATGGAGACGCTGGCCCAGCGTCTGGCCGAGCAGAAGGGCCGGCACCAGGGCGGATCGAAATGGATCGGCACCGCCGGCACCTCGCCCTTCGGCGCCTACGGCTACAACCCGGAGGGCGTGCGCATCGGCCAGCACGAGAGCCGCCACCGCCGCGCCGTCAAGGTGTGGGATCGCCGCGAGTTCAAGAACCTCGACGACCGGGTGGAGATCGGCACCCGCAACATCAAGGTGGCCCTGCGCCGCCTGCGCAAATTCGCCCGCAGCGGCGCGGCCAGCGAACTGGACTTGCCCGGCACCATCCGCGCCACCGCCGCCAATGCCGGCTGGCTCGACCTGAAGATGGTTCCGGAGCGGCACAACACGATCAAGGTCCTGCTGTTCCTCGACATCGGCGGCTCGATGGACGACCACATCCGTCTGGTGGAGGAGCTGTTCTCCGCCGCGCGCAGCGAATTCAAGCACCTGGAGCACTTCTACTTCCACAACTGCGTCTACGAGGGCGTCTGGCGCGACAACGCGCGGCGCAATACCGAGCGCATCTCCACCTGGGACGTGCTGCACACCTATCCCGCCGACTACAAGCTGGTCTTCGTCGGCGACGCCGCCATGAGCCCCTACGAGATCGTCTACCCCGGCGGCAGCGTCGAGCACTGGAACGAGGAAGCCGGGCAGGTGTGGATGCAGCGCCTGTTGTCGGTCTACGGCAAGGCCGTCTGGTTGAACCCGACCCCGCCGCAGTACTGGGACTACACCGAAAGCACCCGCCTGCTCCAGCGCCTGATGGGAGGCCGGATGTTCCCACTGACGCTGGAGGGGCTGGACGGGGCTATGCGGGAGTTGGGGAGGTGAGGGGGCGTTCTAAACAAATATTCTCCCACCTATTTATCTGGTATCGCGTTTAGAATCTTTTTGTATGATTCTATCATTAATTTATTATCAGAAAATGAACTGTACATAGAGATATAGCCAGAAACCTCTTTTTTCCTTTCGGAGAAACTGTTCGGAGATAATGATGCTTGGTGGAGTATTGCTCTGACCCGTTTCCTCCAAGCCCTAGGGAGTTGCGGAGTATCATTAATTACAAATCCTGTAACCTCAAGTCTTCCCCCTTTGCCCGTAACTCTGGTTTTTGAGTGGTTGGCGCGAAGCCCGTATTTCGATAATATCTCGCTTGAATATGAAACTATATCCGCGTCGATCCTTTTTTCAGACGAAAAGGTTATATCATCTGCATATCGAGTATATTTGCAATTTAGACTCTCCCCTAGTCGTATAAAGTCAATATCCATTTCTCTACTTGCAAGATTTGCAAGAGCAGGGCTGGTTGGTGCGCCTTGAGGTAGGGCTCCATGGAGTGTGCATAGTTTTGTTAATATTCTCGATAAAGTATTTCGATATCCTAGTTCTTCGAAGACCAAATTCACTTTTGTGTCAGAGATAGAAGGAAAAAAATCTTTAACATCTATGTTTACAATATGCTTTGCTCCTGAGTGAAATCTAGCATTTGTAAGAGCGCTTCGGCCGGCTATAAAACCTTGAACGCATTCAGGCCAATGTGATTGAGCTAGTAAATTATCGAGTATCCACCATTGTATTACCTTCAAGTAGGTTCTTGGTGCCGATATAGACCGAATTTTGTTGTTCTTTTGAGTGATTTTGAAGTTTCGGTAGTGTTTTGAGGCCCGGTGGGCGATGTTTTTTAAGATTTTAAGGTCTATGCCAAGAGCTGCGGCTAAGGAATCTTCGTTTATAAGAGGGCAGTGCAATTCTCTATTCGGTACCGATAGATAGTCTTCGTAGCTCTCCCCATGAAGGTCGAGTAGCAGAAGTTCGATGTGGCTGAAGTCGGTAGGCTTATAATATGAGCGGGATGGCATCAGGTCCCTCAACTGCCAGTTACTTGAACTGCATTGTAGTCACGGATTGAAGGCCGGCGCCACGACGTTGGCCGGCTCCAACGTCGTGGTGCCGGCCTTCAATCCGTGGCCCCGTATATCCAGAACCATATACTCTGGATGCCGAAACAGCACCCAAAGGGACACATCGTCCATCCCGCCTACCTCTTTCTAGCGCGTTTGCGTTCTCTTTTCATCAAAAAAAGTCGCTCGTTTGCTGACGCTTTGTGTAGACCCAGATTACGGAGCAAAAGTCGTCCTAAAGTGCTTAGAAAATACACGCCACGGCGTACCGGTATCACTAGTTCTCGACCGCGCATCGACCGATGAATGATTTCATAATTCTCGTTGAAATAAGATATGCTCGAATGGCTCTCAAAATATATGTTTGACTTCTTTACAATTTCCTGAATCCTTGCCGGTTGAGAAATTGATAAAGAAAACAAATATATGAGTTCAGAATTTTTAAGATGTGTAATGTTTTCTGTTTCGTCGCTTTCCTGTTTCATCTTGCGGCTTTCATCCGAGCGATCATTTTCTTATTGCGTATTTTCTCGATAAACGTTGATGATATTTCCCACATTTTATCAATATTTTCGTAATCACAAAATTCGATCTCGGAATAGTTAGAGCCCGCCTCTTTGAGAGGTCCCAGTGAAAAGTAGGACTCAGCATCTTTAAACCTCTCATCAACTATAATTAGCATTTTCCGGCAAATCTCTTCGTAGTTGGCAAAAAGCCCAATTTCGCAAAAAGAGCCTGGGCTCGATGGTAGTATAATTATCGCGTCGCAATGATCTTTTGCGATTAGCAACTCTGCAACATGAGCGTTACTTAGGGCTTTGAACGCGCTAGTTCCAACTTCCAGAAGATCTTTATGCTCTCCAAGGCTTGGACTTATCCCCTCGTCCCTATTAATACGGTGGAACAAGCTATAACGTGCCTTGTGGGCTGGTGTTATGCCCTCTCCTTCTGGCATCGGTTCGCTAGGTTTAATAAATGGACCTGCAAGAAATATATTGATTTCTTCTCTATACCTCGTAGAGGCGAGTTCAAATTGTTTCGATATGTACTGTCTGTGATTCATTTTTGCATATCATCCAGCGCCAATATTCTCACTATATTACTATTATTTCTAATTTAACAATTAGAAATTGTGAACGAATCGGTAATGAAATGCATAGTCGGAACCCGATCATACCGAACTTAGTAACACTTTATCGCTCAAGTGGATCTTCGTCAAAGAGTATGCGATTACGCGAAGCAGGGATAATGGCGACATACGATTTTATTCCTATAAATTCGTCTTAGCTTCTGCTGAAATAGGAGCGTCCACCCACCCAGCCCCGGAGACGCCCCATGCCCGATTGTCTGAACCCCGCCGAAGCCGCCTCCTCCGCCGCCCGTCCCGCCGACCGCTTCCCCTGCTGGGCCGAAGAGCCGCCGGTCCCGCCGGACGGCTCCCTCGTTCCCGGATCGCGCTTTCACGAGGAACAGTGGATCATGGCCGCCGGCATGCTGGCGCGCGGCGCCTCCTTTCAGCAGGTCGCCCGTGCCATGGGCTGCAGCCGCACCACGCTGTGGCGGGCCTATTACGGCTCGCAGCACTTCCGCCATCGGGTCTGGTGGGAAAGGCAGGCGCTGAACCGGGAGGCGGAGCTTCGCCTGTCCTCGCTCCGCGCCCTGGTGACGGAGCAGATCGAGCGGCTGGTCTCCATCGGCGATCCCGGCACCGTGCGCTGGCTGGCCGAGAAGCTCGGCCTGCTCAAGGAGTTCGGCGCCGACCGGACGGACGCCGCCCCGACCGCCCCCGGCACCCGCGCCGCCGCTCCGGCCACTCCGGAAAACCCGCCCGCCGAAGCGCCGGCCACGTCGGTCCCCGATTTCGACGAAGACAGCGTCCCCGGCGCGATCCGCGAGCGCCGGCAGCCCGATCCGGACAACATCGCCGCCATCCTCGCCCGGCCGGAGGCCGAGGGGCCGAAGGGCGTCTATCCTTGGACCTACAATCCCAGCGATCCGTATCCGAATCTCGGCTCGGCGCTGGAACGGCAGGGTGGGGAGGGGCCGTACACCCGCCGCCGGTGAGCGGCCCCCAATGAACGGATGGAACGGTTGAACGCTGCCGCGAAAACGGTTCACGGCGTTTCAAACGTTCCATTCACCGCCAACCGACCGCCTCAGCCCGCAGCCTGCTCGATCACCCGGTTCGCCAGAGTCACCTTCTGGGCCAGCGTGGTCGCCAGGATGCGGTGCAGGACCAGCGCCAGTTCCGGGTCCTCGCGCTCCAGCCGTGCCAGGGTCGCGGCGGTCAGGCGGTGGATGGTGGAGGGAGCCTCCACCACCACGTCGGCGCCGCGGGTCTGGCCCAGCAGAAGGGCGATCTCCCCCACCACCGCCCCGGCGGTCATGCTGCGCAGGCGCAGCGGCCGGCCGTCGGGCAAGGTGATCTGCACCTTCACCCGGCCGCTGCCGATGATGAAGATGTCGCTCGCCGCCTCGCCGGCGCGGATCAGCAGCTCGTCCGGCTGCAGATGCAGGGTGTCGAGCGCCGCCACCGCATCGCCCAGCCGCGGGTGCGGCCCGGTCATCCCCTCCAGATGGCGCAGCAGCGGGGCGTCACTGCCGTCCCGCCCGGTTTCGGCCAGCAGCGCCTCCTCGCAGGATTCCAGCGCATGGTCCAGGTCGGGGGCGCGGCGCAGCACCGGGTCGCCGTCGGGGTCCAGGCCGCTGTTGCGGAAGGCCTCATCGACGGCGGCGGGCAGGGCGCTCAGCACCAGCGTGGCGCCGGCCGCCTCCATCAGGTTGCGGATGCGGCGGAACACCCCGGCCGCCGCCGAATCCATGCCCTTGATGTGGCGGAAATCGATGACCAGGAAGCGCAAGGGCTGCCCGCCCGCCTGCTCCAGCCGGCGGCGGACCGGGGCGACGATCTGCTCGGCGGTGCCGAAGAACAGGTATCCCTGCAACTGCATCGCCTCGATGGCCGCGCCGGCGCCGGTCAGATGCAGGCTCGCCGCCGGGCTGCGGTCGACGCGGCTGCGCAGTTCGGCTCCGCTGTGACGGCCGCGGATCACCGGCAGCCGGGAATAGCTGTAGACGAACATGGCCAGCGACACCGCCAGCCCCAGCGCCAGCCCTTCCATGAAGCCGATGCCGGCGATCGCCAGCACCACGGCCAGCACGATCAGCCACTCCGTCCGCGGCAGGCGGTGGCGGGCCTCGACCAGCCACTCCATCAGCAGCTCGACCCCCAGGAACAGGATCAGCCCGGCGGTCAAGAACACCGGCGTCACCGACACCAGCCATCCAGCAACGAACAACCCGCCCAGGATCACCGCCGCGGTCGCCAGCCCGGCCCCGCGCCCGGTGGCGCCCATCCGCCCGGCCAGCAGCGTCATTCCCAGCCCGACATATCCCGACGGCCCGCCCAGCGCCCCGGCCATCAGGTTGGCGGCACCGGTGGACCGCAGCTCCGCATCCGCGTCGATGTCGCGGCCCTGCGCCAGTTCGATCCCGCTGACATTCAACAGAAGGCCCAGCATGCCCAGCACGGCGACCGACACCATCGCCGGCACCGCCTCCGCCACCCGGCCCCAGTCGGCAAGGGCCAGGATCTCGGTCGGCACCGGCAGGCTGAACCCCGCATCCCCTACTATGCCCGGCAGCCAGCCCCAGCCGCGCACCTGCTCCGCCGTCAACCCCAGCAGGGGCAGGGCGGCATGGAAGGCCAGCGCAGCCGCCAGCAGCGCCAGCGGCATGGCGAAGGGGCTGTCGCTGCGCCGCATCACCGCGACCAGCAGTGCCGCCAGCCCGGCCGCCGCCGTCGCGGTGAAGGCAATGGCCGGGCTCGCCAATTCGGCGATGCCGGCCGCCAGCCCATGCCGCCCGCTGACCATCGCCAGTGTGCCCTCCACAAGCAGCCAGCCCGACCCGGCGAGGAAGCCGGCCACCACCGGATACGGGAAGAAGCGCACCAGCCGGCCCAGCCGCAGCCGCCCCACCATCCAGAACAGCAGCCCGGTCACTAGCGTGCTGCCGCCCAGGATCGCAAAGGCGGTGGCGACCTTCACCCCGTCCGGCGCGTCCTGCAGCCCCGCCGCCATGGTCGCGACGGTGGAGGCGAGGATGGCGACCCCCGTCTCTTGCACCAGGGCGACGGAGTTCGGCTGCGTGCTGCGCAAGGCGACCAGCAGGGCCAGGATCGCGGCGCTCAACAGAACCACGCCAACCCCGGCGCCCAGCCCGGTCGCCAGCGGGCCGGTGAACAGAAGTGCCGCGATCGCCAGCCCGTTACCCAAATTGTCGATGCCGGCGATCAGCCCGATCATCACCGAAGCGACCAGGGTTTTGCCGCGTCCGGTCTGTCTGTTCTGCGGAAGCGCGTCGCTCATGATTTCGGGTGGGGTCCGGTTTCTCTGGCCAGCTTCGGCCACTGCTGCGGGGAGCCTGATTTCTACGGCGCCGGACATCGGCGCAGGCGCGACAGTGAGCAGATTTTCCCGGCCTCAGGCAAGCTGTATGCGGTGATGAATTGTGTTCCTCCACCCAGCATTGCGCAGTCGCCCATCAACGGGCGCCGCATGATTCAACGTGTGACAATGTTACAATTAACAATTTTTGAGACGCATCATACCCTCCACCATCCGTATCAGATGGAGCATTTCATGAAGAATGCATACTTATTGGGCGTGCTGCTGCCCCTGGCGCTGCCCCTGACGCTGGGAGTGGCGCCGGCCGCCATGGCGGCAACCGCTCCCGCGAAGGGCAGCGCCGAGCCGGCCGGCGAATCCTTCGGCAATCCGCCGGTGCTGAACAATTCGGCCTCGCCGCGCGCCGGTTCGCTCCTGCTGCGCCAGCCGCAGACGGCTCCCCGGCCGCATACCGGCCAAGTGCGCAATTACGACCTGTTCGTGGCCTTCACCGACGGCTACATCCGCAACCCGGCGCAGGGGCGGCCCGATCCGGTGCGGCTGCGCAGCTACCGCGGCACCGACGTCGACCCCAACCACCCCTATGTCGCCCCCACCATCGAAGCGACGCCGGGCGATACCGTCCGTATCAAGCTGCAGAACCAGCTGCCGCCCGATCCCGACTGCAACAACCAGGCGCAGGCGGACATCAACAACCCGCACTGCTTCAACGGCACCAACCTGCACAGCCACGGCGTCTGGGTCAGCCCGACCGGCAACAGCGACAATGTCCTGGTGTCGATCAATCCCGGCGTCACCTTCGAATATGAATACAACATCCCGGCCGACCATCCGGCGGGCACCTTCTGGTACCACCCGCACCGCCACGGCTCCACCGCGCTGCAGGTCGGCAGCGGCATGGCCGGTGCGCTGATCATCCGCGGCGACCGTCCGCCGACCAAGGACGCCAACGGCGATCTCGACACCCTGCTGAAGAGCCCCAAGGGCGTGGCGATGACCGAGCGGGTCCTGCTGTTCGAGCAGATCCCCTACGCCTGCACCAAGGACGGCAAGCTGAAGTACATCGATCCGGTGAAGAAGACCGTCGACTGGAGCTGCGCACCGGGCGAGGTGGGCGAGATCGTGTCCTACGATCAGTTCGGGCCGAACACCTGGGAACAGTCCGGGCGCTTCACCACCGTCAACGGCCGCGTGCGCCCGATCTTTGCGAACGCGAAGACCGGCGAGACCGAGCGTTGGCGCCTGATCCATGGCGGCGTGCGTTCCCCCATCACGGTGGAGTTCCGCAAGCTCGACGTCACCGACTTCTTCCAGCGCGAGAAGACCCTGTCGGCCGCCGACCAGGACCGCTTCGCCAAGGAACGCTGCACCGGACAACCGGTCCCCTACATCCTGGCCGCCGCGGACGGCCTGACCCTGAACGAGGGGCAGGTGCGCACCAGCGTGCCGATGCAGCCCGGCTATCGCGACGACCTGCTCGTCAACTTCCCCGAGCCCGGCATCTATTGCGTCGTCAACAAGCCGTCGGCGGCCAACGCCAGCCCGGACCAGACCGCGACCTCCACCGGCGTGCTCGGCTTCGTCCGCGTGCGCGGCGACCGCGTGGTCAAGGACCCGGTGAAGGAGATCATCCGCCAGCTGTCGGCCAACGCGACGAAATACGCGCCGGCCGTCGCCAAGGAGGTGATCGGCGACCTGAACGCCCGCTGCTTCGGGAAGACGATGGTCGATACCCCCTATTGCCCGCGCTTCACCCGCTTCACCGCCCACCCGCCGATCACCGAGCATGAGGTGGTGCACCAGCCCAAGCAGGAACTGGTCTTCTACATCAACGTCCCGCCCAAGGATGCGACGCGGACCAACCCGCTGTTCCAGGTCTCCAACAGCTTCGAGGTGGTGCAGAACCCCGACGGCACCTATGGCCCCAAGGGGGCGTCCGCCTACCAGCCGAGCGTGGTCGACCGGCCCGTGGTGCTGGGCACCGCCCAGCAGTGGGAACTGCAGTCCTACTTCGTCAGCCATCCCTTCCACATCCACGTCAACCCGTTCCAGGTCGTGTCTATCATCGGTCCCGACGGGCGCGACGTCAGCGAAGCCGGCTCCGGCGACCCCGACTATGCCGGCATGAAGGGCGTGTGGAAGGACACCATCTGGGTGAAGAGCGACATCACCAAGCCGCTCAGCTCCACCGAGCCGCCGAAGGGCACCTACAAGGTGACCGTCCGCACCCGGTACGAGCGCTTCATCGGTGAATATGTCCTGCACTGCCACATCCTCGACCACGAGGACCAGGGCATGATGCAGAATGTCAGCATCGGCGTGCCGGACGGCCACGGCGGCCTTGCCGGGGCTCATCACTGACCGGTGCGACCCCCTCTTCCCCCAAAGGCGGGAAGAGGGGGCCCCTTCCGCTGCCGGCCGGTTGCTGCGATCCGTCGCTGCCTCCAACCATTGAAAAATCCCCCGGTTTCCGTCTACGGTCGCGCGTCCCCTTGGAGTGAGTGCATGCGCGATATCACCCCCGTCACGGTCGCCCGCGGCGACGGCATCGGCCCAGAGATCACGGACGCGGTGCTTCATGTGATGACTGCCGCCGGCGCGCGGCTGAAGGTGGAAGAGGTTCCGGCGGGCGAGGCGGTCTACAAGCGCGGCCATCCCGGCGGGCTGGATGCCGCCGGCTGGGGGTCGATCCGCCGCACGCGCGTCTTCCTGAAGGGGCCGATCACCATGCCCCAGGGATACGGCAACAAGTCGCTCAACGTCGTCGCCCGCACCACGCTGGGCCTGTTCGCCAACGTCCGTCCCTGCGTGTCCTACCATCCCTATGTGCGGACCCGGCATCCGCGCATGGACGTGGTGATCATCCGCGAGAACGAGGAAGACCTCTACGCCGGCATCGAGCACCGGCAGACCGACGACGTGATCCAGTCGGTGAAGCTGATCTCGCGCCCGGGCTCGGAACGCATCGTCCGCTACGCCTTCGACTTCGCCCGCTCCAACCACCGGCAAAAGGTGACGGCCTTCGTCAAGGACAACGTCATGAAGATGACGGACGGGCTGTTCCTGAAAATCTTCTACGAGATCGCCGCCGATTATCCGGAGATCAAGGCCGACCACATGATCGTCGACATCGGCGCCGCCCGGCTTGCCGACCAGCCGGAGCGCTTCGACGTCATCGTCACCCTGAACCTCTACGGCGACATCGTGTCGGACATCGCGGCCCAGCTGACCGGCTCGGTCGGGCTGGCCGGCTCGGCCAACATCGGCGAGACCTGCGCCATGTTCGAGGCGATCCACGGCTCCGCCCCGATGATCGCCGGGCAGGGGATCGCCAACCCGTCCGGCCTGCTGATGGCCGCGGTGATGATGCTGGTCCATATCGGCCAGGGCGACATCGCCGCGCGCATCCACAATGCGTGGCTGAAGACGATCGAGGACGGCATCCACACCGCCGACATCTACGCCCGCGGATTGGGCCGGGTGCGTGCGGGCACCGGCGCCTTCGCCGAGGCGGTGGTGGAGCGGCTTGGGCAGACCCCCGTCACCATGCCGCCGGTCGGCTATTCCACCATGCGGCCGGCCTATGACGGATTGAACCGTCTGGCGCCGCGCGTCCGCGCGCTCAAGGAACTGGTGGGGGTCGACGTTTTCCTGCAATGGTCCGGCGGCCTGCCCGACGATCTGGCGGAGCTGGTGCTGCCGCTGTCGACCGAGGCGCTGACGCTCGCCAGCATCTCCAACCGTTCGCAACGGGTCTGGCCTGACGGCAACGCAGACGTCTTCTGCACCGACCATTGGCGCTGCAGGTTCCTGGCGCATGGCGGGCCGGTGCAGCACGGGGCCATCGTCGAACTGCTGGGGCGGCTGGCGGAGGCCGGGATCGACTTCACCCAGACCGAGAATCTCTGCAATTTCGACGGCAAGGCCGGCTTCTCCTCGCCGGGGCTGTGAATCCATGGGGGCGGCTGGAATAAAACGGCGGGGCAGGGCGTCATGAGCGGTGACGACGCCCTTTCCGGACCTTTGATGAGCCCGCCCGACATCGATGACCGCGCCATCGCCGACCATGTGCCGCGGCTTCGGCGCTATGCCACCGCCCTGGTGGGCAACCGTTCCGATGCAGACGATCTGGTGCAGGATTGCGTGGAGAAGGCGCTGGCCAACCGCCATGCGTTGCGCGACCCGTCGAAGCTCGGCGGCTGGCTGATGACCATCCTGCACAACCTGCACGTCTCCAGCCAGCGCGGCCGGCGGCGGCGCGGCGCGGAGGTGCCGGTGGAGGATCTGGCCGACGATCTGGCGCTCAGCGCGCCGCCGGCCGACCGCGGGGCGGTGCGCGACTTCGCTCGCGCCTTCGCCCAGTTGAGCGACGAACACCGCACCATCCTGCTGCTGACGGGAATGGAGGGGCTGTCCTACCGCGAGGTGGCGGAGGTTCTTGAACTGCCGATCGGAACGGTGATGTCGCGGCTGGCCCGGGCGCGCGAAAAGCTGAGGGTCTTGCTCGACGGCGGAACCCAGCAGGTGGTCAGGAGGATCAAGTGATGAGCGGCACCCACAATCCCGTGACCGAGGCCGAGCTTCACGCTTGGCTGGACGGCGAATTGCCGGAGGAGCGTCTGGCCGATGTCGAGCGCCACCTCGCCGACCACCCCGAGATCGCCCAACGCTTCGAACGCTACCGCGCTCAGCGTGCCATGCTGGGACAGTGTTTCGGTCCGCTGATCGACCAGCCGCTGCCCGACCGCCTGACCCCGCCCTTTACCGCGCGCGAGCATCCGGACCCTGCGCCCAGCCGCTGGAACGTCTCACGCTGGGGCAGGGGAGCGCTGTGGGGTACCGCGGTGGCCGCCTCTCTCCTGGTCTTCGTTGCCGGCGCAACCAGCGGCTGGGTACTGCGCGACCGGATGACCGGGGCGGGTGAGCCGCCGACCGCCGCCTTCATCGCCGATGCAGTCGCCGCCCACCGCGTCTTCTCCGTCGAGGTTCGCCATCCGGTCGAGATCGGCGTGGAGGAGGAGGCTCATCTCGTGAACTGGCTGTCCAAGCGGCTGGGCAAGAATATGCGTTGCCCAAAAGTCACACGAGGGGGCTACCAGCTGATCGGCGGGCGTCTTTTGGCCGATTCCGTTGGACCTGTGGCCTTGTACATGTACGAGGATGCGGCTGGGCGCCGCATCACGTTGTATATCCGCCCCGCTCCTAACACCTCAGGTTCGGCATTCCGCTTCGCCCAGGATGGCGGGGTTCGTGCTTTGTATTGGCAAGACAATGGCTTAGCGCTGGCCGTCACCGGAGAGCTCGATCGGGACACTCTGTCCGGCGTCGCGGAGGAGGTGTATGGCGCTCTGAATTCATGAGTCTACCCACGGACTTATCAACAGGAATGTTGCCGCGCCCCCCTATCGTCGGCGGCCGTCATCTGGTAGCTTCCTCACCGGCTGGCACAAAATGTTGCGGCTTATGGAAAACGGCACTAGACCGTGACCTGTTTGCCACAGCATAACCGGACACCGGATCGGGAGTACTCGGGGATGAGTTGGACGGACGAGCGGATTCAACAGCTCAAGGATCTCTGGTCCCAGGGGTTGAGCGCGAGCGAGATCGCCGACATTCTGGGAGACATCACCCGCAACGCGGTCATCGGCAAGGCCCACCGTCTGGGTTTGTCTGGCCGGCCGTCGCCCATCAAGAAGAAGCCGACGCGCGGTGCCACCATCCTTGCTCTGACGGAGCGGATGTGCAAATGGCCGGTCGGCGATCCCAAGCACCAGGATTTCCATTTCTGCGGCAAGAACGCCTTGCCCGGCATGCCCTATTGCGCCGAACACGCGGCCTTGGCCTACCAGCCGGCTTCGGGCAGCAAGAAGCGTGACGAAGACCGCAACGTCGGCGCTGCCTGAGCCGCTGACCGCTTGTTCAAGAAAGCCCGCTCTCGGGGGAGAGACGGGCTTTTTTGTTGGGTGCCGTTATTGCGCACCCTGCCGCAGTTCAACCGCATCGCGCAGTACGAGCACCATGCCGCGGTTTCCGGCAATGACCATGGCGGCTCCCGCCGGACGGTCGGGCCCCTCGACCGCCCACAGCGTGTCGCCGACGAACACGCGCCCGTGACCGTTGGCAATCGGCTCCGTTAACGTCACAGCCCTGCCGACCAACTGTCCCGCCCGATCGTTGATCCGTGCGGCGTCGCCTTCCGACGATGCGTTGCGCCGCCGTGCATGGGCGATGGCGATGCCCACCGCAGCGCCTGCGGCGATGGTGAAGAAGCCGGCTTCGTTGACCAGCCCCCAGTCATGCCAGAGCGCGGTGACGAGGCCGGTCAGCAAAGCCGCCCCGCCGAACCAGATCAGGAAGATCCCTGGCAGCACCAGTTCCGCCGCGATCAGCAAGGCGCCCAGTGCTCCCCACAGCAGTGGCGACATCCGCTTACTCCCCGTCCGCGGAGGATGTGGTCGGTGGTACGGACCATGGATTGCGCGGAGCGGGCGGCGGCGTGGCAGGCGTACGGGGCGGGGTGGCATCGCGCACCAACTCGCCCAAGCCGGCCAGGGCACCGGCGACGCCGGCCAATTCCACCGGCAGGATCATGGTCTTCTGGTTGGGGGAGGCGGCGAAGGCCTTCAGCGCCTCCATGTATTTTTGACCAAGGAAATAGCCCAGCGCCTGGTTCGATCCCTGCGCCACCGCCTCCGAGACCAGACGGGTCGCCTTGGCCTCCGCCTCGGCCAGCCGCTCCCGTGCTTCGGCCTCCAGCTTGGCGGCTTCAAGCTTGCCCTGGGCGATGCGGATCTGGCTCTCCTTCTCGGCGTCGGCCTCCAGGATCTGGGCACGGCGGAGGCGCTCCGCCTTCAATTGGCGGCCCATCGCCTGCACGATGTCCTCGGGCGGGGTGATGTCGCGCAGTTCGATGCGGGTCACCCGCACACCCCAGGAGGCGGTTGCCTCGTCCACCGCGCGGAGCAGGCTGGCGTTGATCGCTTCGCGCTGGCTCAGCAACTCGTCCAGGTCCATGGAACCCATCACTGTGCGGGTGGTGGTCATCGCCAGCGTCTGGATCGCCCGCTGCAGGTCGTTGACCTCGTAGGTCGCCTTCATCGGATCAAGCACCTGGAAATACAGCACGCCATCGGCGGTCACCGCGGCGTTGTCCTTGGTGATGACGCTCTGCGACGGCACGTCCACCACGGTCTCGCGCATGTCGACCTTCGCGCGGACGGAGCTGATGACCGGAAAGATGACGTTGAAGCCCGGCAGCAGCGTTTCCTGATAGCGGCCCAGCCGCTCGACGATGAAGTTGAACCCCTGGGGTACGATGCGGACGCTGGTGATCGCCAAGATGACGACCAGAACGAATGCCGCAATGACCAGAATGCCGAGTTCCATCAATGGCCGCTCCTGAGATGGGCTCCTGACATGGGCGGACGCCGCAGTGGACACCCTCCGCCCATCATGGGGCAATTCGCGGAGCCTGCAAATGCCGCCGCCTCAATAGTCCTGCGTGTCGTGCTTCAACCGCACCAATTCGCCATTCAGGAGCGACAGCATCAATTGCACGACCATCTCGTGGACGATCACCGTGTGATGGTTGCCGGTCTCCTGCATCGCCTTGCGCAGGGATTCGCGGACTGCCGGCACGCCGGTGACGTCGATCAGCACGTCCAGTTGCTCGCCCAACCGAGCCAGTTCCCGGAAGTCGGTGGTGGTCTTGACGCCGCGGTGGCTGGCGAGGCGCATGCCCGGCGCCTCTGCATCGAGGTCGGCCACACCCAGAAGTTCGACGAACGGGGCGGCCAGCAGCTTGCGCAGCAGGGGCGTTCCAGTCTCGCCGGCGCCGACGACGGCGACACGGAACAGATCGTTGGGCATCGGGTTCGGTCCTTTCCTGAACTGGACAAGAAAAAGGCGGGGAGCCGAAACTCCCCGCCGGAACCCTAGCCGAGCCGCGGTCCGGTTTGACCCGGACGCGGCGTCGCACCCTGAGAAAGAGAGTGCCGGCCTTACGACCAGGCGGCCATCTTCTTTTCCAGATTGTCCGACAGCTTGTCCAGGAACTGCTTGGTGGTCATCCACGGCTGCTGCGGGCCGATCAGGATGGCGAGATCCTTGGTCATGTAGCCGGACTCGACGGTCTCGACGCAGACGCGCTCCAGCGTCTGGGCGAACTTGACGACGTCCGGGGTGTTGTCGAACTTGCCGCGATAGGCCAGGCCCTGGGTCCAGGCATAGATCGAGGCGATCGGGTTGGTCGAGGTTTCCTTGCCCTTCTGGTGCTCGCGGTAGTGGCGGGTCACCGTGCCGTGGGCGGCCTCGGCCTCCACGGTCTTGCCGTCCGGCGTGACCAGCACCGAGGTCATCAGACCCAGCGAACCGAAGCCCTGCGCCACGACGTCCGATTCCACGTCGCCGTCGTAGTTCTTACAGGCCCAGACGAAGCCGCCTTCCCACTTCAGGGCTGAAGCGACCATGTCGTCGATCAGGCGGTGCTCGTAGACCAGACCCTTGGCCTTGAACTGGTCGGCGTAGGACTCGTCGAAGATCTTCTGGAAGATGTCCTTGAAGCGGCCGTCGTAGGCCTTCAGGATCGTGTTCTTGGTCGACAGATAGACCGAGTAGCCGCGCTCCAGGCCGTACATGAGGCTGGAGTGGGCGAAGCCCTCGATCGACTCGTCGAGGTTGTACATGCCCATCGCCACGCCGGCGCCGGGGAAGTCGTAGACTTCATGCTCGATCTTCTCGCCGCCCTCGGCCGCTTCCCACTTGATGGTCAGCTTGCCCGGGCCGGGAACGACGAAGTCGGTGGCCTTGTACTGGTCGCCGAAGGCATGGCGGCCGATGATGATCGGCTTGGTCCAGCCCGGGACGTAGCGCGGAACGTTCGAGCAGACGATCGGCTCGCGGAAGACGGTGCCGCCCAGGATGTTGCGGATCGTGCCGTTCGGCGACTTCCACATCTTCTTGAGGTTGAACTCCTTCACCCGAGCTTCGTCCGGGGTGATGGTCGCGCACTTCACGCCGACGCCATACTGCTTGATGGCGTTCGCCGACTCGACGGTGACCTTGTCGTCGGTCTTGTCGCGGTTCTCGATGCCGAGGTCGTAGTACTTCAGGTCGATGTCGAGGTAGGGCAGGATCAGCTTGTCTTTGATGAACTGCCAGATGATGCGCGTCATCTCGTCGCCGTCGAGTTCGACGACCGGATTGGCTACCTTGATCTTGGTCATGGGTGCGAGATCTCCCCGAACGGGTAAGGGCGTTGTCATTCCTTGGGAGCCGGGCGCGTCGTCCAGCGGGCGCTTGTTGCCAGGGAGCATGCCGCATGGGTGGCTCCCCGGTACCCCGGGCGGAAATCAATCGCGGTTATATAGCATCGCCCAGTGACGGAAAGGAAGGTACGGCGGCGGCTTAGGCGTCGATGTCGCACGATTCCGCTTGCAACGGGGCACTGCAGCCGGCCATGATGGTCAATTGGTATTACCGGTTGGCCGGATTGCGGCTTTCCAGCGGCCGGGAGCCGATCGAAAGGCGCTGATCAACTCCATCCACAGGTCAGGTCGCCGACTCCGGGGTATGTGCAGGCCGGAACTTAGGCGCCTTGCCGGCGGTTGCATCGATGCCTGCCGACGCGTCGGCCAGATGGCGTTCCGCATTCACCATGTAGTCGCGGGTCAGCGGCACCGCACCCAGGGTGCGTGCGACCTGCACCTGGAACACCATGTGTCCCTGCAGCCGGAACGCCAGTTCCACACCCGCCAGGTAGAATTCCCACATCCTGCAGAAGCGTTCGTCATACAGCGCCTTCGCTTCGTCCCGCCGCGCGTCGAACCGGCTGCGCCAATGGCGCAGGGTCTCCGCGTAATGCATGCGCAACACCTCCAGGTCGGTCGTGAACAGTCCGGATCGCTCGATGACCGGCAGCACCTCCGACAAGGCGGGGGAGTAGCCGCCGGGGAAAATGTATTTCCGGATCCACGGATTGGTGGCTCCCGGTCCCTCCAGCCGGCCGATGGCGTGGATCAACGCCACGCCGTCGTCGTTCAGCATGCCGCGAACGGCGTCGAAATAGTCGCGGTAATGCGGGACGCCGACATGCTCGAACATGCCGACCGAGACGATGCGGTCGAAGGCGGCCGGATGGGCGGTGGCGAATTCGCGGTAATCGCGCAGTTCGAAGCTGACGCGGTCGGCCAGTCCCGCCTCCTCGGCCCGCCGCTTCGCAACCTCGAACTGTTCGGAGGACAGCGTGATGCCGGTCACCCGCGCGCCTGAGTGCCGGGCGAGATAAAGCGCCATGCCACCCCAGCCGCAGCCGATGTCTAGCACCCGCATTCCCGGCACCAGCAGCAGCTTCGCCGCGATGTGGCGCTTCTTGGCCTCCTGCGCATCGTCCAGAGACATGCCCGGCTCTGGAAAATAAGCGCAGGAATACTGCATGTCGCGGTCCAGGAAGAGTTCATAGAACTGGCGCGACAGGTTGTAATGATGCTCGACGTTCTGCCGCGAGCGCCGCATCGGATTGTATTGCTGCGCACGGCGCAGAAGCGGCGACAGCGTCTCGACGGCGCGGCCGAGCGCCCCCTGCACCTCGCTGCCGCTCATCAGCATCGACAGCAGGTCGTAGATGGTCCCGCCCTCGACCGACAGGCGGCCGTCCATATAGGCTTCGCCGAAACGCAGGCGCGGATTGATCAGCAGGTCCCGCTCCACAGCGCGGTCGTGGAGCCGCAACGTCAGTTTCGGTAGGCCGGAGCCGATCCGATGGTGTTTCCCATCGACAGTGACGAGATCCAGGGTTCCGTCGCCCATGGCGGCGGCAAGCAGACGAACCAGCAGCATGCCGAACTCCTTCCGCGGTGCCAAAATCAGCATGGCGCCGGGGCAGGGGGGCGGCAATCCGTCAATCGGTCAGGACTGCTACCCAAATCGGGCATTGCAGATGTATGCGTGCCGGCCGGAATATCGCTTCAGTGGCAAGGTCGCTCCAGAATGCGGAAAGCCGCCCGGCCCCTGTTGGGGCGGGCGGCTTCCGGACGAGCGGTGCGACGGTGCCGCAGCGGCTCCAGACCTTGGTCCGGTCCGTCGGCGGCAGAAGGGCTATCAGCCCTCCTCTTCCTCGGTCGCGGTCTCTTCGACGAAGGTCTCTTCCTCGTCTTCGTCATCGCGCAGGTCGGCGGCGGTGATCATGCCGCCGCGCTGGGCCTGCAGCTCGGCCTCTTCGGCCGAACGGGCGACGTTGACCGTGACCGTGATCGACACTTCCGGGTGCAGGACGACGCGCAGCTTGAACAGACCCAGGGTCTTGATCGGGGTGTCGATCTGGACCTGCTTGCGGTCGGTCTTGTAGCCGGCGGCGGTCAGCGCGTCGGAGACGTCGCGGGTGGTCACGGAGCCGTACAGGACGCCGGTCTCGGCAGCCTGACGGATCACGACGACCGTCACGTTGTCCATCTTGGTCGCGACATGCTCGGCGTCCTTGCGGCGCTCGAGGTTCACGGCCTCAAGGTGGGCCTTCTGCTTCTCGAAGACGGCCAGGTTCGCCTTGGTGGCGCGCATGGCCTTCCGCTGCGGCAGCAGATAGTTGCGGGCGAAGCCGGGACGCACATTGACGACCTGGCCCATCTGGCCGAGCTTCTCGACCCGCTCCAGCAGAATAACTTCCATCACTCGTCCTCCTGACCGGGGGCCGCGGGGGAAAACCGGCGGCGCAGCCCGATCCATTGCTCGATCATGCCCAGGCCGACCAAAAGCAGGATCGGCCACCCGAAGAGAAACAGCATCATGTAGAAGCCAACCAGGATCAGCGTGCGCGCCGATCGGCTGCTGGCGAATACATGAACCACCGAAAGCCCGGCGAAGGCGAAAGGAACCGCCAGGATCAGCGCCAGATTGACCGCCAGGAACCCAACGGTTCCCGGCACTACCGAAGCCGCCGCGACCGACACCGCGAACAGCGGCGCCAGCCAGTTGGGCAACTCCAGCTCGGCCAGACGCATGGCAGGGCGCCGGTTGCGGCCGAACCGCATCAGCGCCCCCTGCGCCAGCACCGCGTTGACGATCGTCATGACAAGCCATGACACCGCAACCAGTCCCGGCAGGACGGCCGCCACCCAGAATGCCTCGGGATCCGGGGCCTGCTGGCCCTGCATGCGAAACGCCGGCTCGACGACTCGAGCCAGGGTCTGCCGCATCAACCCTTCGAGCCCACCGGGCTCTCCGAGCGTCAGGATCACCGCGGCGAGCAGCGCCGCCACGCCCATCCCGGTCAGGCCCATCAGGACCCGGCCGGGCGGATACCATTCCAGGGTTCCATCCTCTCGGGAGCGCGCCAGAAGCGACTGTCTCACCACCAGGATCGCCGGGGCGGCCCCGGTCACCAGGTAGGACAGCGACACCAGCATGCTGCCGGAGGTGCCCAGCAACACCGCGGCGGCGCCGGCCAGGCCGGCCACCGTCACCGCGGGCGCCCCCAACCACAGTCCCGTGAGGAACAGGGGCAGGGGGGCCAGATAGCCCAGGATCAGCGCTCCCATCCCGCCGAACATCACGGACAGGTAGAAGAACGCGCTTATCAGACCGCCGCCGACGGCGACCACCAGCGGACCGGCCGGACCCAAGGCCATGGAAACCCCTTGACTGCCTTCACCGAAACCCCTCGGCCCTTTGCCGGGCTTACTTCACCACGTAGGGGAGAAGGGCTAGGAAACGGGCGCGCTTGATGGCGCGGGCCAGTTCACGCTGCTTCTTCGTCGAGACCGCAGTGATGCGGCTCGGGACGATCTTCCCGCGCTCGGAGATGAAGCGGGACAGCAGCTTGACGTCCTTGTAGTCGATCGCCGGAGCGTTCGCGCCCGAGAACGGGCAGGTCTTGCGGCGGCGGAAGAACGGGCGGCGGGCGCCGCCGGTGCGGGCGGGAGCGCCCGTGGTCTGCTTGTCGGACATTTACGCGGTCTCCCCTTCGGCGGCGGCAACGTTTTCCTGGCGGCGCGGCGGACGCGGGCCACGGTCGTCGAAGCGACGCGGACCACGGTCGCCACGGTCGCCGCGCTCACCACGCTCGTTGCGGCTCTGCATCATCGCCGACGGGTTGGCATCGAGGGCGTCGACACGCACGGTCATGAAGCGCAGCACGTCTTCGCTGATGCTCATGTTCCGCTCCATCTCGGCGACGGCGGCGGCCGGCGCGTCGATGTTGAAGAGGGTGTAGTGACCCTTGCGGTTCTTCTTGATCTTGTAGGTGAGGGTTTTCAGACCCCAGTATTCGCTCTTGGCGATCGTGCCGCCGTTGTCGCGGACGATCTGGGCGAACTGCTCAGAGAGCTGCTCGGCCTGGGCGGCCGAAATGTCCTGGCGCGCGATCAGCACGCACTCGTAAAGTGCCATTGCACTCCCCATGGCTGTTCATGGTCCGGCGCTGCGCCGCATCCCTCATGGATCGGATCAGCCGCCCGGGCCTAGCCGACGGCGGACCGCCGGCAAGGAGTTATGAAGCGGCGCAGTATGCACAGGCCGACGGTGGTAGCAAGCGAAAATCCGGCCGCCTGCGCTGCCACCTTCGAAAAATCTACCCTCTTTCTAGGAAACCGGCTGGGTCAGCCCGGGCGCGCCGCTTGGCCGGTGCGCTGGGTAGGCCGGGTGCAACGGTGGATATCGCGCGGGATAGCTTCAGCGCATTTGACCGAAGTGCAATCGACCTGCGCAGGCGCCATGTTCCGCAAGCCGTTCAAGGCGGAGCTTGCGGTTCGGTCCATCCGGCCCGGCCCGCCGTCGGCGACGACAGCCCGGTGCCCGGAGTAGCCATGCGCAAGAACCTGTTACCGTATCATGTGGTGGAGTTGAGGGGGCTGGCCTGCATCCTGCTGGTCGCCTACCATGTGGTCGGCATTCCCGGGGCTGGCATGCAGGTGGCGGACGGATCGATCTATCGATACGCCACCGACAGCTTCGAGCTGATCCGCATGCCGCTCTTCACCTTCATCTCTGGGCTGGTCTATGCCCTGAACCCGGCCCGGGTCGAGCGGCTGACGACCTTCTTCCTCAAGAAGTTGCGCCGGCTCGGCTTCCCGTTCCTGGTGGTGTCCGCTCTCTTCTATTTCCTGCAGACCCACGCACCCGGTGCCAACGGGACCTTCGTCCCCGATTCGATGTGGCGGATCTACGTCTTCCCCTATGCCCATTTCTGGTACCTGCAGGCACTGTTCCTGATCTTCTCCGTTGTGGCGCTGCTCGATGCGGCGAACCTGATGGACCGGCCGGGCAGATTCGCGCTGGCGCTGGCGCTGGCGGTGATCGCCTGCCTGACCGTGCATTTCGACTCGAATATCCTGTCGGTGAACGAGGCCTTCTTCCTGTTGCCTCATTTCCTTCTGGGCGTCGGGGTGACCCGCTTCCGCGCGATGGTGCCGCGCAACGTTCTGCTGGGTGCCGCCGGGCTGGCGCTGGGTTCGGGGGTCGCCCTGCACCAGGCCTCGCTCTGGGGGTATTTGCCCCATTTCGGCTGGAACAGCAGCGTTGCCCTGCTGTGCGGCATGGGCGGAGCGGTGACCCTTCTCCATGCAATGCCGTCCAGCCGGGTCTTCCGCACGGTGGGGGCGTCGTCCTACGCAATCTATCTGCATCACGCGATGTTCGCCGCCGGGGCCCGCGTGCTGCTGCACCGCATGGATGCCGGGGATGGGGTGATCTTCTGCGTTGCGCTGATCTCCGGGCTGGTCGGGCCGATGGTGTTGGAGGCGCTGGCGCAGGTGAGGCCCTGGACCCGGGTGGCGCTGGTCGGCAAAGCCTGATCGTCCGTCCCCGGTCCGCGCCTGATCTCCCCGTGATCCGCCCTTGATTTGTGCGCTTTGTTTGCAGCGCAGGAAACAGCGCAAGACCCGGCGGGCAACGCCCACGAACAACCCCATCCACCAGGCGGTTTTTCGTGGGCGTTCTGTCTTATTACGTGGCGTTTTATCGTGCCATTGGCGCTTTGGTCATCGCGCGTCGCTTGACTTGCTAAAAAGTGAGGGTATGACTGTCGCCCAATCCATGGTGCCGCCGCAGGGGCGGGGCGCTTTCATCCAGGGTTTCACCGAAGCATGACCAGGGCGTTCGTCTTTCCGGGGCAAGGCAGCCAGGCCGTCGGCATGGGTCGCGAGCTCGCCGAGGCGTTCGAAGTCGCTCGTCTCACCTTTGAAGAGGTGGACGATGCGCTGAACCAACGGCTGTCGCGCCTGATGGCCGAAGGCCCCGAGGCCGACCTGACCTTGACCGAGAACGCGCAGCCGGCCCTGATGGCGGTCAGCGTCGCGGTGATGCGGGTCCTGGCGAGCGAGGGCGGGGTCGACCTGTCCAAGCATGCCGCCTTCGTCGCAGGCCACTCGCTGGGCGAATATTCCGCGCTCTGCGCCGCCGGCGCCTTCACGCTGGCCGACACCGCGCGCCTGCTGAAGCTGCGCGGTCAGGCGATGCAGAAGGCGGTGCCGGTCGGCAAGGGTGCCATGGCTGCCCTGCTGGGCGCCGATCTGGAGCAGGCGCAGGCGATCGCCGCCGACGCCGCACAAGGCGAGGTGTGCAGCATCGCCAACGACAATTCGGTCGGGCAGGTGGTGATCTCCGGCAGTGCCGAGGCGATCGACCGTGCCATCGTGCTGGCGGCCGAACGTGGGCTGAAGCGCTCGGTCCGGCTGCCGGTGTCGGCTCCCTTCCATTGCTCGCTGATGCAGCCTGCCGCCGACGCGATGGCGGAGGCTCTGGCGAACGTCACCATTTCGGCTCCGGTCGTTCCGGTCATCGCCAACGTTACGGCGTCGGCCGTGTCGGACCCCAACGCCATCCGCCGCCTGCTGGTGGAACAGGTGACCGGCATGGTCCGCTGGCGCGAGTGCGTTCTTTCCATGAAGGAGCAGGGCGTCGAACGGCTTGTCGAAGTCGGGTCGGGCAAGGTGCTGGCCGGACTGACCAAGCGGATCGACAAGGATCTGGCGGCGGTGTCGGTCGGCACGCCGGCCGATGTCGAGTCGTTCCTGAAGACCCTGTGACCGTCAGTTCCCCGATACATCAGCCTCGTGAGGCCATCCATGTTTGACCTGACCGGCAAGTCGGCCCTCGTCACCGGCGCGTCCGGCGGCATCGGCGCGTCGATCGCCCGGGCCCTGCACGCCCAGGGCGCCGTCGTCGCCCTGTCCGGCACCCGTGTCGCCCCGCTGGAAGCGCTGGCCGCCGAGCTTGGCGAGCGCGCCTTCGTCGTGCCCGGTAACCTTTCTGAGGCCGCGGCGACCGAGCAGCTGTTCAAGGACGCCGAGGCGGCGCTGGGCAAGATCGACATTCTCGTCAACAATGCCGGCCTGACCCGCGATCAGATCGCCATGCGGATGAAGGACGAAGACTGGCAGTCGGTGATCGACGTGAACCTGACGGCGGCCTTCCGCCTGTCGCGGGCCGCCATGCGCGGCATGATGAAGCGCCGCTGGGGCCGCATCGTCAACATCACGTCGGTCGTCGGCGTCACCGGCAATCCGGGCCAAGCCAACTATGCCGCGTCGAAGGCCGGCCTGATCGGCATGTCGAAGTCGCTGGCGGCCGAGCTGGCCTCGCGCAACATCACCGTCAACTGCGTCGCGCCGGGCTTCATCGCCACGGCCATGACCGACGCCCTGAACGACGAGCAGAAGCAGAAGCTGCTCCCCGCCATTCCGGCCGGCCGCATGGGCCAGCCGGAAGAGATCGCCGCCGGGGTCGTGTACCTCGCGAGCGAGGAGGCCGCCTACGTCACCGGCCAGACGCTGCACATCAACGGCGGCATGGCCATGATCTGATGAGGATCGGACGAGGCGGCATCGCCACGTGTGAAGAACGGCGCCAACCCGGCTCCCTCGCGGGTGCTGGTCAAGGCTGCTGAAATGTGTTATCGGACGGGGCTTTTCGCGGCAGGACGGCACGTTCTTCGCGTGTTGCTCCGACCGGATTATCCCGAGCGGTTTCAAGGATTGGAAGGTCTTAAAAGATGAGCGACATCGCCGAGCGCGTGAAGAAGATCGTTGTGGACCACCTGGGTGTCGAGGAGTCGAAGGTGGTGGAGAACGCCTCCTTCATCGACGATCTGGGCGCCGACAGCCTCGACACCGTCGAGCTGGTCATGGCCTTCGAGGAAGAGTTCGGTGTCGAGATCCCGGACGACGCCGCGGAGAAGATCCTGTCGGTGAAGGACGCCATCGACTTCATCAAGGCCAACGCCGCCGCCTGATCGGGCCGCGGGCATTGAGCCCCCGAGGGCCAGGCAAACCGCACCTGCTTCATCCGCAACGCGGGGCCTGGCCGTCGACGACTTGATCGTCGACATTATTTTCGAGGAAAGGTCAAGGAACAGCCTCATGAGACGTGTCGTCGTCACCGGCCTCGGTATGGTCACGCCGCTCGGCGTCGGCCACACGCTGAACTGGGAGCGGCTGATTTCCGGACAGTCGGGAATCCGCGGCATCACGGGGTTCGACGCTTCGGACCTGGCCTCCAGGGTCGCCGGGCAGCTCCCGCGCGGAACGGGTGAGGGCGAGTTCAACGCCGACGCCTTCGTTCCGCCGAAGGATCAGCGCAAGATGGATGACTTCATCATCTTTGCGATTGCCGCGGCGCAGGAAGCAATCAAGGATTCCGGTTGGGCACCCCAGACCGATGAAGAGCGCGAACGGACCGGCGTCATGGTCGGCTCCGGCATCGGCGGCCTTCCGGGCATCGCCGACGGCGCCGTGACCCTGAACGAAAAGGGTCCGCGCCGGCTGTCGCCCTTCTTCATCCCGGCCTGCCTGATCAATCTGGCCTCCGGCCATATTTCGATCCAGCACGGCTTCAAGGGTCCCAACCATGCGGTCGTCACCGCCTGCTCGACCGGCGCGCACGCCATTGGCGACGCTGCCCGTCTGATCATGTGGGACGATGCCGACGTCATGGTCGCCGGCGGTACGGAGGCTGCGGTCAGCCGTCTCGGCGTCGGCGGCTTCGCCGCCATGCGTGCCCTGTCCACCAGCTTCAACGACACCCCCGAAAAGGCTTCGCGTCCCTACGACAAGGATCGTGACGGCTTCGTCATCGGCGAGGGTGCCGGTGTCGTGGTGCTGGAGGAACTGGAGCACGCGAAGAAGCGCGGCGCCACCATCTATGCCGAGGTCGTCGGCTACGGCATGTCGGGCGATGCCCACCACATCTCGGCTCCGGCGGAAGACGGCAACGGCGGTTTCCGCGCCATGAAGGCCGCGCTGAAGCGGGCTGGGATGAACCCGTCCGACATCGATTACGTGAACGCCCATGGCACTTCGACGCCGCTCGGCGACGAGATCGAACTGGGCGCTGTGAAGCGTCTGTTCGGCGATGCCATGGACAATCTGGCGATGTCATCCACCAAGTCGGCCATCGGCCACCTGCTGGGCGCCGCCGGTGCGGTCGAGGCGATCTACTCGATCAAGGCGATCAACCACGGCATCGTTCCGCCCACGCTGAATCTCGAGAATCCCTCGGAAAGCTGCCTGGGCGTGAATCTGGTGCCGAAGGTGGCGCAGGAACGCCGCGTCCGTGCCGCCCTGTCGAACTCCTTCGGGTTCGGCGGCACCAACGCCTCGCTGGTGTTCAAGGAATTCGCGTAAGCGAAGCCCGCACCGGCGTTGCGATTTACTGCCTTCATGAGGTGAGCGATGGGCTGGGGTCTCCGAATATTCGCGGGGACGCTGGCCCTCGCGGCCGCTGCGGCGGGTGGAGTGGGCGTCTGGGGGTTCCAGCGCTACACGGCCGCCGGCCCGCTTGAGCAGGCCGAGACAGTCGTCATCCCCCGCGGCAGCGGGTTGGAGGCCATTGCCATCACACTGGGCGAGTCCGGTGTGATCGGGTCGCCTCTGGTGTTTGCCGCTGCGGCCAAGTTGACCGGAACCTTCCGCGAGTTGAAGGCCGGCGAGTACCAGTTCCCCGCTGGAATCAGCATCGAAGGCGTATTGGAGCAGATGCGCCAGGGCCGCACCGTGGTGCGCCGCATCACCGTGCCGGAAGGCCTGACCTCCGCCCAGGTGGTGGCGCTTCTGCAACGCGAGACGGTGTTGACCGGCGAGATCGCCAAGCCGCCGAAGGAAGGTTCCCTCCTGCCGGAGACCTACCACTTCGCCTATGGCGACAGCCGCCCTGCATTGGTCGAGCGCATGCAGGCTGCGATGACGCAGGCTTTGGCGGAAGCGTGGAAGAACCGGGATCCAAACCTTCCCTATGAGACTCCGCAGCAGGCACTGACGCTGGCATCCATCGTCGAAAAGGAGACCGGCGTTGCGGCGGAACGCCCCAAGGTGGCGGGCGTTTTCGTCAACCGGCTGGAATCCGGCATGAAGCTGCAGTCCGATCCCACCGTGATCTATGCCTTGACCGATGGCAGCGGTGAACTGGGGCGGGCACTGACCCGCAACGACTGGAAGCTCGAGTCGCCCTATAACACCTATCAGATCAGCGGCCTGCCGCCGGGCCCGATCGCCAATCCGGGCAAGGCCTCGCTCCAGGCGGTAATGAAGCCGGAACGGCACGAATTCCTGTATTTCGTTGCCGACGGGACCGGCGGCCATGTCTTTGCCAAGTCGTTGCCGGATCACAACCGCAATGTCGCCAAATGGCGCGAGATCCAGCAGAACAGGCAGCCCGAGCCCGGCGAAACGTCATCGGAATGACGGCCGATGACTGGGGCGGAGGGCCGATAACCATCCGCTTGGTTGCACCTTCCCCTCAATTTCGGCAGTCTTTGCATCGCAGCAGACCTGACCACCATTCCCTGGGGAGATGTGATGACCGTGGATGTCGAGCAGCGCATCCGTGACCGCGCCTATGCGATCTGGCTGGACGAGGGATGTCCGGAAGGGCGCGATGCCGAGCACTGGTTTCAGGCCGAGCGTGCGATCCTGGCGGAAACGGCAGCCATTCCTGACCGCTCTCCGGTCGTCGCGGTCGTGAAGGCGCCGCGCAAGACGACGAACGCCAAGCCAAGGGCGGTCAAGACCATCGATCAGACCGGCGTCGAGCCGGAAGCCGCGGCGGTCGAGCCCCCCAAGGCGCGCAAGCCACGGACCCGCAAGACGCTGACGGCCTGATCGGCCGCCGCCGCCGTAGCACGTCAGGCGGCGTTGGAGGCCTGCGGCAGTTGCAGGTTCGAGACGACCATGACCCCCGCGGTCGAACCATAGGACTTGCGGGCGGCGCGCAGCGCTTCCAGTGCCTCCATCAGGCTTTCTTCGGCGAAGCCGGGGGCCAGTCCGGCCAGTTCCCGCTCCGTCAAGTCGATGAAGGCGTCCAGAAGGCGCGCGTGGATGCGGCTGGCCTTGCGGACTTCATCGGCGACCATCTGTGCGGGCATGGGTAGCTCCCTTGGTATCGTGTGGGTCTAATGTTCGGGTGAGTGTCTTCTCGGGATCATGCGTTCCCGCGTGTCGATTAGGCGCGGAATAGGGTTAAAAGAACTTTAAATGCCGGATATCTCCGCTTGGGGATTAAGAATTACCACTTCGGATATTTGGGCAGCTGCGCGTATCCGGCCACTTGGCCCGACAATCGGCCACCACGTCTGTGCGACGTGAAGCAACCGTGGCAAAGGCCGGGGTTCAGCCGGCCTGAAAGCGCGACACCTGACGCCGCGTCTCATCCGCCAAGCGGGAGAGATGGACCATGGTCGCGGCGATCTCCTCCGATGCGGCGGCGTTCTTGGAGGCGACGGTTCGAACGCTTTCCACCGACCGTTCGATCTCGCGGACCGAAGCCTGCTGCTCCTCCATGGCCACGGCGACCGACTGGAAGGCGCCGTCGATGCGGTCCACCCGCTCGGCAAGCCCATCCATGCGGCGTCGCGCCTGCTCGGTGACGGCCTTGCCTTCCTCAGCCAAAGCCGCCGCGGCTTCGATGATCTCGGCGATCTGGCGGGCGCTTTCCACGGCATTGTCGGCGAGCTTGCCGACCTCTTCGGCGACGACTTCGAAGCCCTTGCCCTGCTCGCCGGCGCGGGCGGCCTCGATGGAGGCGTTGACCGACAGGATGTTGGTCTTTACCGCGATCTGGGTGATCGCCTCGGTGATGCGGCCGATGCGGCGGCTGTTCTCCGCGATGGTCTGCGACACGCGCAGCAGGCGCGCCATGTCCTCCCGACCGCGGTCGGCGAAATCGGCGGCGTCCTTCACCATGTCGGAGGCATCGCGCGTGCTGTCGGTGACATGGGCGATGGCGCGGGCCGACTGACCGACCGCTGTAGCCACATGGTCGAGATCGTCGGTCTGCTCCGATGCGCCGTCGGAGACATGGGCGATGGCCGTGCTGGCCTGACCCGCCGCGACGGCCACCTGGGTCGCCTGTTCCCCGATGGCGCGGAAGGCGGTGCCGGTCTCCTGCAGCAGCGCCACCATCTCGCCATAGGCGCCCTGGAAAGCCGGAGTGTTCCCCGTTGCGGCATCATTCACCGGCTTGCCGGAAAGCCGGTGCATTTCCCCATGCAGCCCGTGCAGCACCTGGATGACGGTGGCGACGGCGCGGCCGATGGAGCCCAACTCGTCGCGCCGGCCGGTGTTGGGCACCGCGACCGTCAGGTCGCCTTCCGAAAGTCGCTGGACGGCGGCCGTCGTGGCGGCGATCGGGCCGGTCAGACTGCGGGCGATCAGCATCGACAGCACCGCTCCGGCCGCCAGCGCTCCCAATGCGCCGCTCCACAGGAGCAGCACGGCGCGCGACCGGCCTGCTTCCCGTTCCGCGGTTTGGGCGTGGACCAGCTGCGCGACCTGATCGCTGACGGTTGCGGCGGCATCGCGCATCGCCACGCGGGCAGCGCTGCGCCGGACCACGATGTCGGCGACCAGCAGGAATTCCGTTTCCACGCCCATCACGGCGGCGGTCAGCTTCTCCGTCTCCCGCAGGATTTCGGGACCATTGGAGGCTCTCTGGACATCTCCGATGATGGACAACAGCCGGTCGATGGCTGCGTTGGGCGAATTGCGGCCGGACCCGCCCTGTTCGATCAGATACTGCTGCACGTCGAGCAAGGCGCTGCGGGTTTCCTGGATCAGCCGCCCGGCGATGGTGGTCAGCAGGGCGGAGGACTCCAGTGTCCTCAGAGCGTCCCCATCGCCGGGATCGGCCTTCAGCCGCGCCAGCGCGTCGGCATAGCGGGCCGACTGCTCCTGCGTCAGCGTCTGCGCCACCACCAGGAGGGCTGCAGTCTGCTTGCGGAGCTTCGCCAGACTGGCGAAGCGCTCGACCTCCAGCTGGACCACCTCGTCGAACGACCTCCGGTAGGCCGCCAGCTTCGCCAGTACGTCCTGCAGCGCGTCGGGGGCGACGGCATGGCCGGGCAGAGCCAGCAGGGCCTCGGCTTCGGTCTTCAACTGCTCGGTCAGTTGGCGTACCCGCCGGCTGGCGGAGGGATCGACGTCGATCAGATAGCGTGCCTCCTCCTGCCGGGCGCTGAGCAGCAGCGTGTCGAGGCGGGAGGTGCGGGCTGCGATCTCCACCTGCGTGGCGTAGGTGTTCAGGCCGCTCCATCCGGCGACGGCGACGGCAAGGGTCAGCAGCAGGACGGTGGCGAAACCCAGGGCGATGCGTGTGGCGATCGACATGCCGGTGGAGGTCCATTCAGGGCCGCGTGGCGGCGGAGCCGGGTTGAGCGGGGGAGAGGATGGGCGACCGGAACCGAGGCATGCGGCATCCGACACCACCCACTGGAATCACCTTGCTTCGGTTGGGGTGCATCCGGCAAGTCATAAGGGTGGCGTGCGTCGTCCGCGGGTTGTCGCGGGGCGCCCTTGGTCGATCGTGAGGAGCCGTTACCGCAATGTCCTTTCCGGCCAGCCTGCGAGTTCTTCCCCGGTTCGGCATCGCCGTCCTGTTGCCTTCCGCCGCGGCCTTTCTGCCCCTGTTGCTGCCCGGCCTGGTCCCGGGCATCGCGCCGCAATCCTTGTGGCTGGCGACGGGCGGTGCGCTGGCCCTGGCGCTGGTGATCGCGCTGGTGTTGGCGCTCGACCTCTCGGACGCGATGGCCCGGCTGCAGGATGCCGCCAACCGACTTGCCGAGGGTGCCGTGGACGATGCTCCCGCAGCACCGCTCCGCGGGGATGAAGCCGGGGCGGTCGCTGCCTCCCTGGCCCGCACCTTGTCGGTTCAGAACGCACTGCACGCCGCGCTTCGCCGCCTGACCCGCGAACCGGATGAAGGCCAGCATCCGCTGCCGGCGCTGCCCGGCCGCTATGCCGAGATGGCGGCGCTGGTGGAGGATGCCCGCAACTCCTTCCTGCGCATCGGCCAGCAGGCAGCCCAGGTCGCCGTCGCTGCGGGCCAAGCCAGCACGGCAGTGTCCCAGGTCGCCGACGGCGCCTCCATCCAGACCGAGGATCTGGACCGGGTGGCGAACGCCGTCGGCCGATCCGTCCGCGCCATCGCGGAGGTGACCGACAGCACGCGCGCCGCGTCCGACATGGTGCGCGTCACCGCCGGCTTCGCCGACAAGGGCAAGGCGGAGATGGCGCGGCTCGTCCGGGTGTCGCAGACCATCGGCGACAACAGCCGCCGCATCGGCCGCATCACCGAGGCGATCACCCAGATCGCGGTGAAGACCAACATCCTGTCGGTCAACGCCTCCATCGAGGCCGCCCGCGCCGGCGAGCAGGGCAAGGGCTTCGAGGTCGTCGCCGAAGAGGTCGGCAAGCTTGCCGACAATGCCGTGGAAAGCGCCCGCCAGATCGCCGAGATCGTCGAGGCCGCCGCGGCGATGGCGGAGGAGGGGATGGCCGCCACCGCGGAGGTGGTTCAGATGATGGACGGCATCGCCGAACGCGTGACCCAGATCGACCGCATGGTCCAATCCGTCGCCGCGGCCATGGCCGATCAGCAGGACCACATCGTCGAGATCGAATCGAACGTCGGCAACATCCGCACCGTCGCGTCGAAGAACGCCGCCGCGTCCGAGGAGATCACCGCGACCATGGTCCACCTCTCCCGGCTGGCCGACGACACGCGGCGGCTGGCTGAGCGCTTTCGGGCATCGTGAGCGAGGGTGGCGCTCCCCTTGGCCCGCTCGACGCCCTGGCGCGGCGGCTGCTGGACGATGTCCGGCGCAAGGCGGGCATCCGCCACGACCGTCCGCTGGAACGCAAGCTGGCGCGCATCCTCGCAGCGATGCCCCTGCCGGTGCTGGAGTAGTGGGTGGCGCAGATCGAACGGGCGCCGGCCGACAGCCCGGATTGGCTCAGCCTGATCGAGAACCTGACGATCCACGAGACCTATTTCTTCCGCGACCTGCCGCACCACGCCCATTTGCGTGGCCATCTGCTCCCCCGGCTGATCGCCGACCGCCGCGCAGCGCGGACCCTGCGGCTGTGGAGCGCCGGCTGCGCCACCGGGGAGGAGGCCTACAGCCTCGCCATCGTGACGCTGGAGGCGCTGGCCGACGTCGGGGAGGCGCACCGGACCGGACATGGCCTGGAAACCGATTGGGACGTGCAGGTGCTGGGAACCGATCTCAGCCGCATCGCCGTGCGGCAGGCTGCCAACGCCTGCTATGGCGGGGAGGGGCTTGGGCCGTTCCGCGAGATGCCGGACGGCTATGAGAGCTGGTTCGTCCCGCTGGGGAGCGAGGCGCCGCTGCACCGCCGGGTGCGTGCCGATGCCCGCCGCATCGTCAGCTTCGTCCGTCACAATCTCATGGATGCGGGCCCGCCGGACAGTGCGCCGGAGGGGGGCTTCGACCTCGTGTCCTGCCGCAACGTCATGATCTATTTCGACGACGACAGCCGCGACCGGGCGCTGGCCCTGTTGACCGCCGCGGTGGCGCCGGGCGGCTGGCTGGTGCTGGGCACCACAGACCGGTTGGGAGAAGATTGCCGGTTCGAGCGTCACCGCGGCGACCGCGCGCTCGCCTACCGGCGGCGGGAGATCGCGCCATGACGGCCGACGGCTTCCTGACCTTCGACATCGCCGGCACTCCCTTCGCCGTTCCCGCCGACCGGGTGGAGGAGGTCGCCGAATCGACCCGTACCACCCGGCTGCCCTTCGCCCCGCCGCAGGTGGAGGGACTGGCGACCGTCGGCGGTCGCATCCTGCCGGTTCTGGACGTCACCGGCTATCGGTCGCTCGGGTTGGCTTGGGCGGGCGGACGGCGGGGCGGGCTGCTGATCGTCCTGCGTGCCGGTGCCGGGCTGCTGGCCCTGCGCGCCGGCCGGATCGGCGGCACCCTGCCGGCGGAGCGGGTGACGCTCGCCGGGGCGGAGCCGGAGGATTGCGGGACGCCGGTCGCCGGCCGCCTGCGCCATTGCGACCGCTTGCTGCGCCTGCTCGACCCGGACCGGATGGAACTGGGGCGGGGGGCCGTCCATGCCGGGATTTTCGATGCCGACGCGCTGACCGGTGCCGCCGCCGAGCCGCCGGACCCGTCGCGCGAGCGGGCCGGCGTCCGCCTGCTGATGGTGGAGGTCGCCGGGCGGCCGCAGGCATTGGAAACAGCCGATCTGCTGTTGGTCTTCCCGCTCGCCGACCTGCGCCCTCTGCCCAACGCGCCGGCCATCGTCCGCGGGGTGGCGTCGGTGCCGAAGCGGTCCGTTCTGGTCACCGATCCGCTGGGGTTCGGCGACCGTCCCGGCGGCTATACCGTCGTGCTGCGAACACGCCGTGGCCCCGTTGGCGTACGGGTGGACGGCGTGCGCGGGGTGGTGCGCGTGCCGCTGGACCGCATGCGCGCCGGGGAGGCCGGTGCGCCGGCCCAGGTGGTGGATTACGATGGAACTTGGCTCGACGTGAGGAGCGGGGCACGCATGCTGGGCGATCATCTCGACGACATCGGCGGCTTCATCCCCGAGGGAGGCGATCCGGACGACGATCTGGCCGAAAGCCGCCTGCCGCGCCGCTTCTACCGCCGCTTCCTGACCTTCGCGGTCGAGGCGCGGGTCTATGCCCTGGAGTTCGAAAAGGTGCGCCGCGTCGTGGAGTCCTCCGACCGCATGCGTCTGCCGCAGGGGGCGGAGAGCTTTGACGGATTGACCGACGTGGACGGCCGCATCCTGCCGGTGCTCGATCTGCGCCGGCTGTTGTCGCAGGGGCCGGTCGGTGCCGCACCCGCCACGCCCGGGATCGCCATCCTGGTGGAGATCGACGGCGGCACCGTGGCGGTGATCGCCGACGAGATCCAGCGCATCCGCAAGATCGCCGCGGAGGACGTCGATCCGCTGTCTGACCGCCTGACCGCCGCCGTCATCCGTCTGGACCATGCGCTGATCCCGGTGCTGCGGCCGGAGGGGCTGACCGCCGCCTCTTCCGCCGTCTCCACCGCAGCCAAAGCCCTTCCGGCCGGGACCGCCGCGCCATGACCGATCCGCGCATCCGCCTGCTGGTCGTCGACGACAGCAACTTCGTCCGCATCGCGCTCCGCAAGATGCTGGAGCCGGCCTCCGACATCGAGATCGTCGGCGAGGCGCGCAATGGGGCCGAGGCGCTGCGCCTGTCGCGCAAGCTGAAGCCGCATGTCGTCGCCATGGACCTGAACATGCCGGTCATGGACGGCATCGAAGCGGTGCAGGCCATTGCGGCGGAAAAGGGTCCGCCCTGCATCATGGTCTCCAACGAAACGTCCGACGGGGCGGCGGCCACCATCCGGGCGCTGGAGACCGGGGCGGTGGATTTCGTCTGCAAGAACAGCTCCTTCATCACCTTCGACATGGCGTCCATCGAACGCCAGCTGACCGAGAAGGTGCGCCACTGGGGCCGCTGGCGCATGGAGCTGACCGGGGAGGCGGCCAGCGCCCCGACGCCCACGCCCGTGGTGGAACCGCCGGCCCCATCGCACCCTGCCATCCGCGGCGGCATCCGCGTGCATCGCCCCGACCTGGTCGTGGTGGGAGTCTCCACCGGCGGGCCGGTTGCGCTGGCGGAACTGCTGGGCGCGCTGGCGCCGCTGCCCTGTCCGCTGGTGGTGGCCCAGCATATGCCGGCCAGCTTCACCGCGGGCTTCGCCGCGTCGCTCACCCGGTCGCTCGGCCGTCCGGTGGTGGAAGGTGGCGACGGTGCGGCACTCGACCCTGCCGCGGTGACCATCCTGCGCGGCGGCGGCGACTGGATCGTGCGCCGTACGGCTTCCGGCCGGTTTTCCCTGCATGCCGCCGATCCAGCGGAGACCATCTACCATCCCTCCGCCGACCGGCTGTTCCGTAGCGCCGCGGAGGCGGCGGAGTCGCCTGTCGCCGTCGTGCTGACCGGAATGGGCGAAGACGGCAGCACAGGGGCCGCCGCTTTCGCCGAGCGGCGTTTTACCGTCCTGGTCCAGGATCCGGCCACCTGCGCGGTCGATGGGATGCCGAAGGCGGCGATCCGCGCCGGGGTGGCCACGGAGGTGTTGCCGGTCGCGGGAATCGCCCGCAAGCTGAACGCCCTCTTCTCACCCGCCTGACCACCACACCCGATCCGAACGCCGTTTGGCACTGCAAGCATAGGAAACTGTCACCCATGGCGAAGCCGACGATCCTGCTGGTCGATGACTCGGTGCTGATGCGCACGATCATCGGCGACATCGTGCGCGCGGACGACGAGCTGTCCCTCGTCGGTGCGGCCGAAAACGGCAAGGTGGCCCTGGAGATGGTCAAGAGCCTCAAGCCGGACATCGTCCTGCTCGACATCGAAATGCCGGAGATGTCGGGGCTGGAGGTGATGGAGCATCTGTCGCTGATGTCACGCGCGAAGGTGATCATCATCTCGTCCGTCGCCCAGGTCGGCTCGCCCGAAGCGACCGAGGCCCGTGCCTTGGGAGCGGTGGAAATCATCGCCAAGCCGTCCGGCACCATGAGCCTCGACCTCGCCCATAAGAAGGGCCACGACATCGTCGCCGCCATACGCCGCGCCGCCGGCCTTCCGCCCGTGAAGCCCTGATCCCCGGCTTGACGGCCCCTTGAGCGGTGACCCCATGAGCGGTGACCCCATGAGCGGTGACCCATGAGCAGCGAACTGATCGAGACCCTGTGGCGGCAGTTCGGCGTCGAGGCCGGCGAGCATTTCGACCTGCTGGAAAAACTGCTGTCGGCCACCCCTGGGAACATGACGGACGCGGAGCGTATCGCCGCCCTGTTCCGCTCCTTCCACTCGCTGAAGGGGGCGGCCCGCGCCATGGACCTCTTCGCGATGGAGGCGGTGGCCCACCGGGCGGAAACGATTCTCGGCCGCGTGCGCACCGGCGCACTGCCCCTGACGGAGGAGGTCGCCGCCCCGCTGCTGGACGCGCTGGATGCGTTGCGTGGACTGGCGGAGGCCGGCATGCGCGACCGCCGCGACGGGCAGGCGCCGGCCGAACTCCTGGCGCGGCTCGACGCACTGGGCGGTGAGACCCCGGCCGTCAAAACGGATCCAGCATCGCCGCCGCCCCCGCCGGCGCGGCTGCACGAAAACGAGCGGATGCTCGGTCTTTTCGTCGGGCTGCTGCATGACGGCATGGCGACGCTGACCCGTGCGCTCGACCTCGACAGCCTGGATGAGGAGGGGATCCGCACCGTCGACGACACCGCCGACCGGCTGGAACTGGCCTGCGAGCGGCTGAACTTCCTGCCCTTCGCCGACACGCTGCGCCGCTTCCGCGAAGCGCTGACGGCCCGCGATGCGGACGGCATCCTGCGCGAGCTTCAGGGCGTCGCCACCGCCAGCGCCCGCATCGGCCGGCTGACCGGCAAGGACGCCGGGGCGGCGATCCTGGCGACCCTGCTTGCCGACCACAATGCCCAGCTTCTGGCCCAGGGCAGCGCCCGCGCCGATGCGCTGCTGTCCGATCCGGCGGCCCTGGCCGACGGGACCGTGGCCGGTGAACTTGCGGGCCTGCTCGACCGCATGGCGTCGACGCTGGACATCGTCCGGTTGCCGCGCGGCTCCGCCCTGTTGCGGGTTCTGGCGGATGTGATGCGCCGGGCGCCCGCCGCCGGTCATGCCGACTGGCCCGTCCTGCTGGACGACGCCCGCTGCGCGCTGGCCGATCTGGCGGCATGGGCCTCCCGCGACCCGGCCGAGGATTTGGAGGTCGATGGCGCTGCGGCGCTGGAAGGGCGCCTGCGTGCCTTCGTCGATGCCGTTTCCGCCGAGAGGGAGGCCGGGGAAGCGCGCCGCCCGCTGAGCGCGGACGAGTTGTCCGGTCTCGGGCTCGATCCCGGCCTGCTGCGCTTCCTGTCGCCGGACAGCACCGCCGACCTGCGCGCCGCCATCGCCGACCCGTCCGTCCGGCTCTATGAGGTCACCGCCTTCCTGGAGACATCGGCGGAGGTGGCCTCCGGCTTCGTCCAGTGGATGGGCAGCAAGGTGCGGGCGATCACCAACTGGCCGGAATTCATCGACGGCAAGACCTGGCTGCGCGTGCTGATCGCCTCGCCGCAGGAGCTTCCAGCGCTGGCCGACGCGCTGGCCGGCATCGATCCCGGCGGCGGGTTCCTGCGCATCCGTTCCTGCACCCCGTCCGAACCGTCCGCGGATGACGAGGCGGCACTCACCAACGGAATGATCGAGGAACCGGCAGGCCCCGCATTGCCGGTGGTCGCTCCCGCCGCCGCCGCGACGACGCCGGTCCTTGCGTCCAGCTTTCCGCCGGCCACGCCCGCCTCCCCGGTGCGTCCCGCCGCGGCCCCCGGCGGCGGCGTGCTGCGTGTGCCGGGGGAGGTGGTCGACCGCTTCATGGCGCGCATCGACGGCATGGTCCTGCTGTCCGGCGACCTGAACGCCACCGCCAACGACTTGCGGATGGAGAAGGCGCTCGCGTCGCTGGCCGAGAGGCTGGGCGCCGGCGATCCCGACCTCCGCGCCCTGCAGGAGGCGGTGGAGCATCAGCGCCGCGATCTGCTCGACCTCGACACCCAGCTCAGCCGCTCCGTCGACCGGTTGCGGGAGGCGGCGCTCGACCTGCGCGTCGTGCCCATCGAAACCCTGTTCAACCAATTCCCCCGCGTCGTGCGCGAACTGGCGCGGCTCCAGGGCAAGTCGGTGCGCTTCGTCATGGAGGGCGGCGAGGTGCGCATCGACAAGAGCATGGTGGAGACGCTCTACGACCCGCTGATGCACATGGTCCGCAACGCCATCGACCACGGCATCGAGACGCCGGCCGACCGCGAGGCCGCGGGCAAGCCGCCGCAGGCGACGCTCTGCCTGCGCGCCATCCAGCGCAACAGCCGCGTGGTGGTGGAGATCGCCGACGACGGACGCGGCATCGCCGCGGAGGCGGTGCGAGCCAAGGCGGTTCGCCAGGGTATGATCGGCGAGGAAGACAGCCTGCAGCTCTCGCCCGAGGCCGTGCGCGAGTTCATCTTCGCGCCCGGCTTCTCCACCGCCGACATGGTGACCGAAACGTCGGGCCGTGGCGTCGGCATGGACGTGGTGCGCAACGCCATCACGCGGCTTGGCGGCAGCATCGTCATCCGCACGCGGGAGGGGGCTGGCACAGCCTTCGCCATCGACCTGCCGCTGTCGGCCGCGATCCTGCGCACCTTGCTGGTCCAGGTGGACGATCAGGTGCTGGCGATCCCCGACCGCTTCGTGGAGGAGGTCTGCGGCTTCACCGCCGACGAATTCCACCTTGTGTCCGGCTGTTGGACCGTGATGCGCCGCAAGCGGGTGCTGCCGGTGGTCCGGCTGGCTGACGCCCTGGGTTTCCCCGCCGAAGGGGAATGGCCGCCGGCCGGTCCCGGCCAGCGCCTCATCGTCGTGCTCCGTCATGGGAGCCGCCGCATCGGGCTCGAGATCGACCGGCTGCTGCGACGGGGCGACCTGTTCGTCCGCGAAAGCCATCCCGGCCTTGCCGAGGTGCCCGGAGTCGGCGGCGTCTCCCTGCTGAACGACGGCCGCATCGTCATCATCCTGGACGGCGACGAACTGTACCGGCTGGCTGCCGCGGCCCAGCGGCGGGAGGCCGCCGCCCCGGCGCTCCACCCCGGCCCCTCCACCCCGGCATGAACGCCGGTTCATGACGCGGATTTCATGGTCGGGTCAGGTTCGGGACAGGGCGGCCGGGCTAAAGTCCTTCTTGTGACGCGGTCGGGCCAGCCCCCCTGAAACACCGGCCAGTCATCCAGAGCGTCTTCTCATCTGGTGTCTCTTCCCGATGGTCCCCTGCCATCGGACATGACCGTCCGGTTCTCCCGTTTGCCTCCGGACGGTACCTATCGGCGGAGCGCGTCCAAGGCCATTTCGCGGCCGACGTTGCCCCCCACCGCAGGCCCCGGCCCTGGGTGTGCTCCGCCGTTCCTTCCTTCCCCGATCCCCCTTTTCTCCGGTTGCGTCCAGCGGCCTTGACGCCGCCCCGTCCAACCGGCTTTCTGAAGGCCGTCAAAGGCTTTCCCGATAGCGTCCCGCCCGTGCGTCCCGCCATCCTGTTTCCGCTGTTCAAACCGGTCACGGCACTCCCCGGCCTCGGCCCCCGTCTGGGCAAGCTGGTGGAGAAGCTGGCCGGCGCCCATGTGGTCGATCTGCTCTGGCATCTGCCCTGCGGGGTGGTCGACCGCCGCTTCTCGCCGAAGATCGCGCAGGCGCCGCACGGCCGCATCGCCACCCTGACGGTGCGCATCGATTCGCACGCGCCGCCGGTGAACCCGCGCCACCCCTACAAGATCCGCTGCACCGACGAGACCGGCGTCTTGGAGCTGGTGTATTTCCACATCCGTGGCGACTGGCTGTCGAAGCAGATCCCGGCGGGGACCACCATGGTGGTCTCGGGCAAGGTGGAGTGGTTCAACGACACCGCCCAGATCACCCACCCCGATGCCGTGGTTCCGGTCGATTCGAAGGAAGATCTGGAACTGGTGGAGCCGGTCTATCCCATGACCGCCGGCCTGCCGGCCAAGACCCTGCGCAAGGCGGTGCGCGCCGCACTCGGCGATATCCCCCGGCTCGACGAATGGCAGGACCCGGCTTGGCTCGCCCGCCGGCAATGGCCGACCTGGGCCGAGGCGCTGACCCGCGCCCACACGCCGGAGGACGAAGGCGACCTTGCCGCCACCGCGCCCATCCGCTGCCGCCTCGCCTATGACGAGCTGCTGGCGAACCAGCTGGCGCTGATGCTGGTGCGGGCCAGCCAGCGACGGCTGGCCGGGCGGGTGACGCAGGGCGACGGCAGCCTGCGCCGTGCCGCGCTGGCGGCGCTGCCCTTCTCGCTGACCGGATCGCAGGCGGCATCGCTGGAGGACATCTACGCCGACATGGCGGCCGAGCGGCGCATGCTGCGGCTGCTGCAGGGCGATGTCGGCAGCGGCAAGACCGTCGTCGCGCTGATGGCGATGCTGAACGCGGTGGAGGCCGGCGCCCAGGCCGCCCTGATGGCGCCGACCGAGATCCTCGCCCGCCAGCATGCCGAGAGCCTCGCGCCCCTGTGCAAGGCGGCGGGGGTGGAGATCGGGCTGCTGACCGGGCGCGACAAGGGCAAGGCTCGTCAGGCGGTGCTCGACCGGCTGGCGTCGGGCGAACTGCCGCTGCTGGTCGGGACCCATGCCCTGTTCCAAGAGGATGTCGCATTCAAGGATCTGGCGCTGGCGGTGATCGACGAACAGCACCGGTTCGGCGTCCATCAGCGCCTGCAGCTTTCGGCCAAGGGGCGGGCGGTCGACGTGCTGGTGATGACCGCGACGCCGATCCCGCGCACCCTGACGCTGACCGCCTACGGCGACATGGACGTGTCGCGCCTGACCGAGAAGCCGGCCGGCCGCAAGCCGGTGCAGACCGTCACCATCGCTCTCGACCGGCTGGAGGAGGTGGTCAACGGCATCCAGCGCAAGGTGGCGGAGGGCGCCAGGGTCTATTGGGTCTGCCCGCTGGTCGACGAATCGGAACAGAGCGATCTCGCCGCCGCCACCGAACGCCACGCTTTCCTGCGCGCCACCTTCGGCGACCGGGTCGGGCTGGTGCATGGCAAGATGCGCGGGCCGGACAAGGACGCGGTGATGGCCGCTTTCGCCGCCGGCAACCTCGACGTTCTGGTCGCCACCACCGTAATCGAGGTGGGCGTGAATGTTCCGGAAGCGACAGTGATGGTGATCGAGCATGCCGAGCGCTTCGGCCTCGCCCAGCTCCATCAGCTGCGCGGCCGGGTCGGGCGCGGCGAGAAGCCGTCGAGCTGCCTCCTGCTGTTCGAGTCGAACCTGACCGAGACGGCGCGGGCGCGGCTGAAGACGCTGCGAGACACCGAGGACGGCTTCGTCATCGCCGAAGAGGATTTGCGCCTGCGCGGTGCCGGCGAGGTGCTGGGGACGCGTCAGTCCGGCCTGCCCGGATTCCGGCTGGCCGATCTGGCGGTGCACGGTGATCTGCTGGCAGTGGCGCGCGACGACGCCCGGCTGGTGGTGGAGCGTGATCCCGACCTCGCCAGCCCGCGCGGGCAGGCGTTGCGGACCCTGCTCTACCTCTTCGAACGCGACGCGGCGGCCAAGACCTTGCGGTCGGGCTGATCCCGGTCGTCGTCCTGATCCTGGTCCTGATCCCGTTCATGGCCGGCCGGCGGCTCCACCAGGGTGGGGCGGCGGTCGGGCGGAACGACGATGCCGCCGGACATCACCAGCTTCAGGCCGTCTTCGACCGACATGTTCAGCGCGGTCACCTCGCGCCGCGGCACCATCGCCAGATAGCCGGCGGTGGGCGGCGCGCAGGGGATGAAGACGTTGACCATGTCCTCTGCCTGTCCGGCCAACTGCAACTGCACCTCCGGATGGGCGCTGCCGGTGATGAAGCCCAGCGACCACACGCCGGGGCGCGGATACTGGATCACCACCACTTCGCGGAAGGCGTTGGATTTCTTGGCCAGCACGGTCTCGAAGATCTGCTTCACCGCGCCATAGACGGAGCGGACGACCGGCATGCGCCCGACCACCCCTTCGCCGAGGCCCAGAACCAGCCGGCCGACATAGCCGGCGGCGAAGGCGCCGATCAACGTGACGACGACGATCACCACCAGCAGCCCAAGGCCGGGGATCGAGAAGGGCAGGTAGTTTTCAGGGTTGTAGGCGCTGGGGATCAGCGGTCGGATATGGCCGTCGATCAACGAAACGAACCAGCAGGCGATATAGGCGGTGATGGCGATGGGGGCGGTGACCAGGATGCCGGCCAGGAAATAGGCGCGCAGGCGCCCCATGAAGCCGATGCCCTCGCGGCGGTGCCGCGCCGGCTCCGCCGGCTGGGCTTTTTCCTGTGCCTTCAGGTCCTTCTGATCTCCGCTCACGCCTGTCCATCCGCCTGTCGTCTGCCCGCGCCATAGTGGGGCAAGCGCGCGCCGCTCTCAACTGCCGTGTGGAGCGGACGGGTCAGCCGACAAGCGATCCGGCGATCACGCACAGCAGGGTGACGGCCCCGGCGATGGCGGCGCCATCGACATGGTTGGGGAAGGCCTGCCAGAACTCTTCGCCGGAGATCGGCTCCGGCGCGTCGAACTCGTCCATCGACAGGCCGGCGGCCATCCCGCCGCAGGTGCGGTCGGCGATCGCGCCAGACAGGTGAGCCATGGCGACGGCCAGGTAGCAGAATGTGGTGAAGTCCAGAAGGAAGCCGAGCGTGCTGGTCGATTCGCCCAGCGGGCTGGCAGTGAAGCCGGTGGCGGCGACCGTGCTGGCCATGGCGATGGAAGCGGCAAGGGGGATCAGGGCGACCGACAGCAGGCGCTGGGAATCGACGCGGCGGGCGGTGGGCACGGGGAACAGGCTAGGCATGATCGACGCTCCGGCAGCAGGTGAGAGGGCGGAGGGGGGACTGATTGGCGGGATCTGAGTTCCTTCTGCCCGTTCAGCGTTAACGGAGGGTTGACACCGGCCATTGGTCACAACGCCTTCCCCCTTTGTGCAGGTCGAGCTATCCTTTCGCGCAACAAGCAATCCGGGCCGGAGGCCGAAACAGTCCCGTGTCAAAAGCCGAGTTGCCGAACCTGGAGGCCGTGCCCGAAGCGACGCATGCCGGGCTGGACCGCATCGCGCTGCTGCATCCGCTGACCGCGGAGCAGCGGTCGGACGTGGCGCGCCAATGCCGCTGGCGCCGCTTCGCCCCGGACGAGCAGTTGATCGACCATTGGGCGGAAACCCGTGACGTGGCCTTCATTGTGGACGGGCGCGTGCGTGTGGTCAGCCACTCCGCCGGCGGGCGCGAGGTGAGCTTCAGCGACATCGAAAGCGGGGAATTGGTCGGGGAGATGTCGGCGCTGGACGGCCGGCCGCGCTCCGCCTCGGTCGTGGCGCTGGGGGAGGGAGCCTTGATCGCCTTCCTGCCGGCCCGGCCCTTCCAGCAGCTGGTGGCTGCCCATCCCGAACTGGCGATGGCGATGATGCTGCGGCTGTGCGACAAGCTGCGCAGCGCTACCGACCGCATCATGGAACTGTCGACGCTGGGTGCCAACAACCGCATCCATGCCGAGCTTCTGCGCCTTGCCAAACGGGGCACGCGGCGGGGGGCCTCGGCGATCATCGCCCCCATTCCGGTTCATTCCGACATCGCCGCCCGCGTCAGCACGACCCGTGAGACCGTTGCCCGCGTGCTGAGCGATCTGACCCGCGACGGTGTTCTGGAACGGCGCTCCGATGCACTGGTGGTGCGCGATCTGCCGAAGCTGGAACTGCTGGTCGAGGATGTCCGCGGCGGCGTGTGACGCGCCGAAATCGGGGCTCAGCCTGTTGCAACCCAACTCTGAAAATGGACCGGCCCAAAAATGAAAAGGCCGCGGCCGCCCGTAAGAACGGGCAGTGCCGCGGTCGCCTTTCGGTTCCGGTCGATGTGCTGCGCCGAGGTCAGCGCTGCAGCGAGCGGAACAGGATCGCCATGGGGGTTGCCTGCACCCAGTCCGCCAGGAAGATGCCGACCGGACGCATCACGATGGCCGCCGGGGTGGCTTCCAACCAGTCGGCGATGAAATCGCGGACCGGATGCAGCGACAGGCCGTCGCCATGGATGTCTTGATCACCGCGATGAAGGCTGAGGCTGCTCATGATGGTCTCCGTTGAAGAAGGCGGGAAGGTCGGCGGTGGGATCAGTGCTTCAGCAGGCCGAGGACGATGCCGGCCGGGGTGGCGGCGACCCATTCGCGCAGGAAGGCCGCGACCGGGCGCAGGACCAGATAAGCAGGGGTGGCTTCGAACCAGGCCACCGGGAATTCGGCGACGGCGTGCAGGGCATCGGTCGAAGCGTGGTTGTCGGTGCCGGGCTGGAAAGTGGTGGTGGTCATGATCGGTCTCCATCAAGCTGGTGAGGAGACTATATACTGGTATACCCAATGCCAAATACGCTTCCTCTGCATTGCTGGCTGCTGCAAAAATTACAGCTGCACCGAGATTTTCTTGATCAGATCATTGGCGCACCAATTAATCAGTTACACAAACCTTATGCGGCCGATCGGCCCGTCGGGGGTGCTCCCACAGCGCGGCTGAAATGTTTGAACGATCAACCAACGTCTTGACAGTCCAGGCTGAAAAAACGACTTCAAGTCCATGGTTCAATACATCGGTCCCGATCCGCTTCGCAGCTTGTACGATGCCGTGCAAACCCTGCGGCGCGAACCTTCCGCCGCTCCCGAAGCCTCTCGCACGGCCAAGCTGCTGGCGCAGGGGCGTGCCCGCATGGCGCGCAAGGTGGGGGAGGAAGCGATCGAAGTGGCGATCGAGGCCATGCGCGGCGACCGCGACGCGCTGGTGATGGAGGGAGCCGACCTTCTCTACAACCTCGTCGTCCTGCTGGCAGACTTGGACATCGCGCCCGACGAAATCCTGGCGGAACTGCGCCGGCGGGAACTGGCCTTCGGGATCGCGGAAAAACTGCCGAAGTCCGACGATCCGATCAACGGGGTGGGAGCCGCAGCGGCCAAACGCGGCAAGCGCTGAGCCGCGCCGTCAGGACGTCTCGTCCTCCTGCGGGAAGACGAGATCGAAGCGCGTGCCGTCGGTGCGGGTGAAGCGGTACTCGCCGCGAATCTGCCGGGCGAAGGCGCGGATCAGATCCATACCCATGGAGCGCCGTCCCGGCTCAGCCGCCGGCTCCGGTTCGGGGGTGCCTGTGCCGTCGTCCGCCACCGCCAGGTGCAGCATGCCGTCTTCCGCCGTGACGGTGATGGTGATGGTGCCGGAACAGCGATCCGCAAAGGCATGCTTGAAGGCGTTCGACAGCACCTCGTTCAGGATCAGGGCGAAGGGAACCACCCTGTTCAAATCGACGGCAACCGGTTCCACGTCGTGATGAATGGCGATCTCCCGACCCGGACGCCTGTGGAAACTGCCGAGATGGCCGATCAACGCCTCGATGAAATTGTCGAGCCGGACCGAGGACACCCCGGTCGAGCGGTAGATCTGCTCATGGATCAGTCCCATGGTGTTGATACGGCTCAGCGCTTCGCTGAACGGCGCCTCCAGTTCCGGCGAGCGCTGGGCCTGCAATTCCAACAGGCTGAGAATGACCTGAAGATTGTTCTTCACCCGGTGATGGATGTCGCGCAGCAGCACCTCCTTGTCCGCCAGCGCCTGGTCCAGGTGGTGGGTGCGCTCGGCGATGCGGCTCTCCAGCGCTTCGTTGGAGCGGCGCAACGCTTCCTGCGCGTCTGCGGCCTGCCGCGACCGGCGTAGCGCGATGACGCCAAGCAGTCCGAGCAGTCCGATTGATGGAACGGCGAACAGGGCATAAGGCTCGACCCGGTTGCGCCATGCCGCTTCGATGGAGGCGATATCGGTGCCATAGACCACATACACCGGGAGATTCGGCACCTTGCGGCGGGCCAGCACCCGTTCCACCCCGTCGAAGGAGGTCACGGCGCGGAAGGTGCCGTTCGCGTCAGGCGTGGTGACCAGTTCCGGAAACTGGCCGATGTCGGCGCGGTCCGGGGCACTGCCCAGGGGTTCCCGGACGATCGCCCGGCCATCTTCGCGCAGAAGCAGGATGACGTCGCGCGGATCATGCAGGACCGACCGGTAGAAATCGGCGAAATAGCCCGGCAGAAGAGAAATCTGCACCACGCCCTGGAACCGGTTGCCGGGCAATTCCATCCGGCGGCTGAGAGTGAAGAAGATTTCCGAGTTGATCTTGCCGCTCAGCCGCGGGCCGATATGGATGGCGTCGCCGGCACCGAGATGGGCGCGGAAATACTCGCGGTCGGCGGCGCTCAGCACGCGCATCGGCCATTCGAAACTGCTGGCGCGGACACGTCCCGTCTCGTCGGTAATCCAGTAGGACTGAACCTCCGGCGTTTGCGACGCCAGCGTCTTCAGCCGTTCGTGCAGCAGGGGGGAACCGTCTATCCGCTCCCATCCCAGATCGTCGACCATCCATTCCAGATGGGACAGCGTCATGGCATGGATGCCGAGAGTCTTCGCCGCATGTTCTTCCAGCACGCGGGCGATCGCGGTGCTGCGGCTCTCCGCCTCCGCCATCACCTGACTGCGGTACTGGTGGGCGGCAATCGCCAGCATCGCGACCGCCAGGGCAAGGGCGACCGCCAGCAGCGCCAGGACTGCCGGCGAGGCGGCCTTGCGTTCCATTCGAACCGCATCCGGCCCTTGCACGGGTATCGGAGTCCCGGCGGCGCGTGCATCCTGTTCGAAGCCGGCAGGGGTCATCTGGTCGTGGCGTTCCGTTGATGGAGGGCGATGGTTACGTTCAAGCATAGCGCAACCTCCCACTCCCGTCATCCTACAACCATGTAGGGATTTAGGTGGGATGGTTATCCCGCTATGGTCGGGCCGTGGAGTGGGGACATCACCGTACGGCGCGCAGGGGCAGGGGGCGCGGAAGGAAACCATCCGGGCCCATGGGAAAAAGATGCGCAGAGGCGCGACGTTGCTGGGTGGCAACCCGGTGGTCGTAAATACCCTAAACCTTTCCCTACGGAAGCTTCCGTCGCTGTCCCTGGCGGCATCTTCTTCCCGAAGATTGTCAACGCCCGGCGACAATCTTCGGTCATATGCGACAAATTGAAACGAATGCTAGCGAAGGAGCCGAATCGGACTTGGAAGCGGCAACGTACAATGCTTCCATTGCACCTGAACGTCCTACAGGCAGGCCAGGCGGGAGGGCCGGGGCCAACCTGCGCGGGTTACGGGGAGGTGGGGGCATGATGGGGATGGATGGCGGACCGGACGACGAGTTGCTGTTCGGTCCGGAGGACGGGACCGTCATGGCGGTTCGTCCTCAACGGCAGTCCGGCTTGCCCTGGCCCATCCTGGTGGTGGACGACGACCCGCAGGTTCATGCCATGACCGCGGTGCTCCTGCGCGATTTCGACTTCGACGGCCGTCCCTTCGAGGTGGTCAGCGCCCTGTCGGCGGAAGAGGCGAAGGCGGTGCTGGCGCTGCGGCCGGACCTTCCCGTCGCCCTGCTGGACGTGGTGATGGAGACGGAGGACGCCGGTCTCAGGCTGGTCCGCCACATTCGGGAGGAGCTGGGAAACCAGCGCATGCGCATCATCCTGCGTACCGGCCAGCCCGGGCAGGCGCCGGAGCGCGACGTCATCGTCGGTTATGACATCAACGACTATAAGGCCAAGAGCGAGCTGACGGCGCAGCGCCTGTTCACCACGCTGGTCAGCGCGCTGCGGGCGTGGCGCGACATTGTGACGATCGAACGCAACAGGCAGGGGCTGGAGCGGATCCTCAGTGCATCGGCCTCCCTGTTCGAAATGCGGTCGATGCGCGCCTTCGTCGAACAGCTGGTGGAGCAGATTGCCCGCCTCGTCGACCCGGGCGGTACACCCTCCGTGCTTGCCTGCCGGCCGCTGGAGCGCGGTGACGGCAGCCGGTCGGTCGCGCTGGTGGCCGGACTCGGGGAGTTCGCCCGCAGCATCGGGATGCCCGTTGCCGACGTTCTTCCGGCCGACGCGGCGGCGGAGGTCGAGGATGCGTTGGGGAGCCAGCGCAACCTGTACCGGGACGACCGTTGTGTTCTGGTTTTCCGCACGCGCGAGCATGGCGTGACCGTCTTCCGGCTGGAGCGGGCGGAGCCCTACACCCCCGACGAGCACCGGTTGCTGGAGCTGTTCTGCAACCGTGTCGCGATCGGCTTCGACAATGTCTGCCTGTATGAGGAGCTTGTGGCGCTGAACCGCTCGCTCGAGCGGCGCGTGGAGGAGCGCACCAACGAACTGGCCGCCAACCAGAAGGCGCTGATCCTGGCCAAGGAACGGGTGGAGCGTGCGCTGGAGTGCGAATTGCTGGCGCGCGACCGCCAGCGCCAGTTCCTGGGCATGGTCAGCCACGAGTTCCGCACCCCGCTCGCCATCATCGACAGTGCAGCCCAACTGCTTGCCATGAAGGCGGAACAGGTGGAGCCGGAGATGCTGGAAAGGCTGGCGGTGATCCGTGGCAGCGTCCAGCGCCTGACCGGCCTGATCGACGCCCATCTGACCGACGAACGGCTGCAGGGCAACGCGCTGGTGCTCGAACGCGCGGAGGTCGATCTTCCCGATCTGATCCGCAGCGTCGTGCGTCCCTTCCGGGTTGCCTATCCGGACCGTGAATTCCGGATGGAACTGGATGGGTTGCCGCGTCGCGTGGAAATCGATGCCCATCTTATCGGGCTGGTTCTGACCAATCTGATCAACAACGCGGTCAAATATTCCGGACCGGGCGGCCCGATCCTGCTGCATGGCGATACGGACGGCGCCATGGCCGTGATCGAGGTGACCGACCATGGCCGGGGCATCCCGGATCCGGAGATACCCCGCCTGTTCGACCGCTTCTTCCGCGGCTCCGGCGCCTCGGGCATTCCGGGGACCGGCATCGGACTGCACACGGTGCAGCAGATCGTCCTGCTTCATGGCGGTGCGGTGGCGGTGGACAGCGAACTCGGCAAGGGATCGACCTTCCGGGTCGTATTGCCGGTGTGATGGTACCCGATGACGCGCCTGTTCGAAAGGGTATGGCCCTTTGGCATAAGGAATGAGATAGTCGGCACATGTCCGGCACTGACGGAAAATCCGGCGGCTCCCATGCTTGCACAGCAGTATGCGGCGATAAAACGCGATCTGGATGACAAAGGTATTCTGTTTTCCTTCAGCGGATACTTGTCGGAAGGGATACTTTACTCCCTGGGTGAGGCGTTGCGGGAAAAGATGGCTCTGGAAGAGGCAGACGGTCCCACCATCCGTCGGGTCTTCTCCGTCTTTGTCGAGCAGATGCAGAACATCATCCGCTATTCGGCGGAAAAGATGTCGGGCAGCGCCGGCCGCGCGGTCGAACTCAGCGCCGGAATGGTGACCATCGGGGTGGAGGACGGCAAGGTCTTCATCGTCTGCGGCAACACCGTGCGGAATGGCGACGTTCCGCGCCTGAAGCAGCGGCTGGACCATCTGAAGAGCCTCGACCGCAACGGCATCAAGAGCTACTACCGTGAACAGCTTCGGGAGGAACCGGACGACGGCAGTCGCGGCGCGACCCTGGGACTGATCGAGATCGCCCGGCGGGCCAGCGATCCCATCGACTATGATTTCAACGCGATGGACGCGGACCGCAGCTTCTTCTGCCTCAAGGTCCGCGTCTGAGCGGCCGAACCGAGCGACGAGCCATGGACAGCCTGACCATCCCCGCCACCGGACGCACGCCGGGCGTCTCCTTCGACTTCGCCGGCGGCCATTTACGAATGACCGGCGAATCATATCCCGACGACGTCGCCGGATTCTTCGGCCCGGTGTTCGACGCGCTGCGTGGCTATCTGGCCCGCCCCGATGGCGGTCCGATCCGTTTCGACATGGAATTGCTGTATTTCAACAGTTCCAGCGCCAAAGCGTTGATGAACATCTTCCAGATGCTGGAGACCGTGGCGAAGGCCGGCCGGCCGGTGACGTTGACCTGGTGCGTGGAGGAAAACGACGAGTCCATGCGCGAACTGGGCGAGGATTTTGCCGAGGATCTGCGGCATGTCGTCTTCCGGATGCGGGAGATCCCCGCCGGGGGCAGCCCATGAGCTTCAACCTCTTCGCTGCTGAGGAGGAGGCGCTCGCCAAGGCCCGCGCGCTTGAGAAGAGGCTGGAGGCGCTGGCACCGCAGTGCCTGTCCGATTACCGCGAACTCGTCGCCGCCTTCGAACTCAGCACGCGGGAGCAGCAGCGGCTGGTGCGGGTCAGCGACCGCCTGCAGGCCCAGTTGAGCGACGCCAACCACGAACTGGAACGCCGGCGCAGCGAGGCTGAAGCCGCGCTGGAAAGCCTTCGCGAGGCGCAGGAGGCGATGGTCCAGTCGGAAAAGCTGGCTTCCCTCGGGGCACTGGTCGCCGGGGTCGCGCACGAGATCAACACGCCGGTCGGGATCGCCGTTTCCTGCGCGTCCCATCTTGCCGATGCGACCCAGGCCTTGCGCCGCCGGGCGGAGGAAGGGGAATTGGGAAAGGCGGAGTTCGCCCGCTATCTCACCACCGCAATCGACACCACCGACCTCATCCTGGGCAATTGCGAACGGGCGTCGCAGTTGATCGCCGGCTTCAAGCAGGTTGCGGTCGACCGGGCCAGCGCGGAGAGGCGCGGCGTCAATCTTGCCGCCTATATCCAGGATACGCTGGTCAGCCTGCAGCCGAAGCTTCGGCCGTCCGGCCATGCGGTGGCGGTGAGCTGCCCCGGCGACCTTGAATTGGACAGCTATCCGGGCGTGCTGTCGCAGATCCTGTCGAACCTGGTGATGAACGCCCTGACCCATGCCTTTGCCGATGGCCGGCCGGGCGACATGGCGATCACGGTGGATCTTCCGACTCTGGATACCGTCCGACTGTGCTTCACCGACAATGGCCGCGGCATGAGCGAAGAGCACCGCGCCCGGGTGTTCGAGCCATTCTTTACCACCCGGCGCGGGCGCGGTGGCAGCGGGCTGGGGCTGCACATCGTCCACAATCTGGTGGTCGGCGTTCTGAAGGGATCGATCACGGTGGACAGCGTGCCGGACCGCGGCACCAGCTTCACGCTGCTGTTCCCGCGCCGGACGCCGGGTCAGGACTGACTTATCCCTGTGCCGCACCCACCACCCGGATCGGAGCGGAGAAGACATAGCCGACGCCATGCACCGACTTCAGCGGGGCAGGGCCGCCGATGGCGCCCTCCACCTTGTGGCGCAGGCGGCCGACGACGGTGTCGATGGAACGGTCTTCCGGGTTCCAGCGGCGATTGTACAGAGCCTGGGAGATCTGGTCGCGAGTCGCCGGCTTGCGCGCCTGGGTGGCCAACAGGCTGGTCAGCTTCATTTCCATGCTGGTCAGGCTGATGCGGATGCCGGCCGGGTTGGTCAGGCTCCATTCCGTGGGGTCGAGCGACCAGCGCGCTTCGTCGGCGCCGTCATGGACGGAGTCGGCTGGTGCGGCGGCACCGGCGGCCTGGACCGCCGACTCGGCGGCACGCTCGCTCAGTCGGCGCAGCAGCGACTTTACCTGCGCTTCGAGTTCGCGCAATTCGACCGGCTTCACCAGATAGGCGTCGGCGCCGATCTCCAGCCCGACCACGCGGTCGACGGTGGAGCTGCGGGCGGTGACCATGATGATGCCGGCGCCATGGCCGTCGCGCAGACGTGCCGCGATCTTGAATCCGTCCTCGTCCGGCAGGTTCACATCCAGGACCACGATGGACGCGTTGTTGCTCTGGAGCAGACGGTCGAGTTCCGCACCGTCGCGTGCGCCGATCGCATGAAATCCGCAGCCCGTCAGGTATTCCACCATGTCGGACCGGAGCGAACTCTCATCTTCGACCACGACGATCGTCGGACCTGCCATGCCGTGCTCTCCCTGCTGCCACGCCTATGCACACCACTCCAACGGGTGGAACATACCCTAGGATGCCTAAATTTTAAAACAAAGTTGATGGGCCTCGAAAGCGACCTGTGAACCTGTTCCTGACCTATCGCAGATGGCGCGTCACAACCTGTCACAAAAGGTGACATCTCTGTAACAGATTCGCGCAAACGGTCCAGGCCTTTCATGCGGCCCGACGGCCGGATCCCGGTTGGGGAACGGCCGCTGCGTCGGTCAGCCGCACGCGGAACCCGAACAATGTGATGTCGTCGCGCTGTTCGCGGCCCGACTGAAAGCGGTCGAGGGAGGATTCCAACTCCGATTTCAGCCGTTCCAGCGGGCCGGTGCCACCCTGCCGGAGCATGTCCCGCAGGCGGGCTCTGCCGAAGCTGCGTCCGCGTTCGCCGCCGCTCTGATCGGCCAGTCCGTCGGTCCCCAGGATGAAGGTCTGGCCCGGTCGCAGGAGAATGCCGTGATTCGTGAAGGACGACTCGGCTCCACACCGCCCGGCGGACTGCCAGGCCGGACGGTAGCCCAGGCTGCGCCGGTCGCCGCGCAGCTCCACCACCCCGTCGTCGGTGACGATCAGCAGGGGAATGCGCGCGCCGGCATAAACCAGCCTCCCTTCGGCGGGCCGGATATGGCAGAGCGCGAGATCAAGGCCGTTGTCGAAGCACTCGGCTCCGTTGCGGGCTTCTCCCTCCTGGTGCAGGGCGGCGCGGACCTTGCGGTCGACGGCGGCTAGCACCGCTGCCGGGTCGGACGCGCCCAGAAGGTCCAGTGCGTTGTTCAGCATCGCGCTGGCGGTCATCGTCATGAAGGCGCCGGGCACGCCGTGCCCCGTGCAGTCGGCGACCGCGACGACGTATCCGTCCGGCACCTCCCGGCAGACATAGAAATCGCCGCTGACCACGTCGCGCGGGCGCCACAGGACGAAATGCTCGGTGAGGCCGGCCGACAGCGCGTCGTTGGACGGCAGGATGGCGGACTGGATCAGTTGCGCATAGTTGATGCTGTCCATGATGGCGCGGTTGGTGGCGGCCAGTGCCTCGGTCCGTTCGCGGACCCGGCTTTCCAGCGTGCTGGTGTGGTCCTGCACGGTGGCCGCCATGCGGTTGAAGCCTTCCGCCAGCACGCCGATCTCATCGGTGCGGCCGGTATCCATGCGGGCGCCATAGTCGCCGCGCGCCATGGCGCTGGCCAATTGGGTCAGCAGGCGCAGCGGGCGCAGCACCATGCGGTTCAGCGTCAGGCCCAGCACCGCCATCGCCCCCAGCAGCGACAGCACCAGCAGCCCGACTACCGGCACCAGCGCATCCAAGGTTGCCTGCCGGACCTCCGCCGTCGAATAGGCGATCCGCAGGGTTCCCACCGTCTGGACCCGTCCCTCGCGCCCGTGCAGGACGATCGGCCGTTCGACGGTGATGCGTTCGGCGTCGTCCTCGCCGCCGACGCCGATCCCGGCCAGCGGCACGTCGCGGTCGGTCTCGAAAACCGTGATGGAGCGGATGGCGGAATCGCGCCCGGTCAGTGCTTCGATCATCCGCTGGGCGCTGCGGTTGTCCAGTTCCCACACCGGGCCGCTCAGCGCGTCGGCCTGGGTCGCCGCGACCAGTTCGGCCCGGCGCAGCAGGTCCTGGTGGCGCTGACCCTCCACGATCCACTCCGACAGCAGCACGGCCGCCGATCCGATGGTCGCGGTCGTCAGCAGGATGGCTCCGGTCACCCGTGCCAGCAGGGAGGAGCGGCGCCTCACGACAGGATCCCGCTCCGCCGCCACAGCATCTCCAGGCGCCCGTCCGCGGCAAGCCGGTCGAGCAGCGAATCGAGCCAGGCGGTCGCGACGGCTGCGCCCCGGCGCGTCAGGATGGTGTGCTCGTAGATCTGGTCGGTGCGCTCCGACACCACCAGCTGCCGCGCCAGTTCGGGCTCGCGCTGCAAGAAGCGGGTCAGGAAGGAGCGGGTGACGATGGCGAGATCGGCACGGCCGGCAACGACGCTGCGGACGTTGCCCTCATGCGTCACCGTCACACGGGTGCGGAAGCGCTGTTCGAGGATCTTCGGGTCGGCCTCGAACCCGGCGAAGGCGTAGTGGAACCCCAGCCGTCCGAGAATCGACTTGCCGGACAGGTCATCGAAATAGCGCTGGTCGATTCCGGGGGCTGCACGGGCGATGAACACCTCGGCGTCGCTCAGGAAGGGCCGGCTGGCCTCGACCGGCCGGCCTTGCCAGCCCCAATTGCGGCATTCGAAGGCGATCATGTCGAACCGCCCTTGTTCCAGGTCGTCGTACCGCCGCTGCGGCGCGGTGTGGACCATTTCGAACCGGAGTTCAGACTGGGCGGCGTTGAACAGGTCCAGCAGGTCGCGGGTAACGCCGCCGCCCGTCTCGTCGACGTAAGGGGGAAATTCGTAGGCGCCGACCCTGACGACGCCCAAAGCATCGCCGGGCACCGTATGCGCCGCGGCAGTGCGGCCAGCCAGCAGGGGCAGGGAGGCGAGGAGGGGCAGCGCGGTCCGCAGAACCGTGCGGCGGGATAGCGGTCCCGTCATCGCGTCCCCCCTCGTGCTACCCCATTCCGATCCGGATTAATCTACCCCGGTATGCTCCCATGCCGCAATGCGGGACATTTCCTGTCGCTGGACGGGTGTCGGTAAACGGACGGGCCGAAGCTGTCGGCCGTGCCATTCCCAAGTACCGTGATCTCAGGCCGCTTCCGTCGCACGCTCCTGCTGGCTGTCGGCGAGTTCGGTGATCTCGCTTCCGCTCAGGGTCTCGCGCTCCAACAGGGCCTTGGCGATGCCGTCGAGCGCGGCGCGGTCGGTGCGCAGCAGGCGGCGGGCATGCTCCATGCCTTCGTCGGTGATGCGGCGGACCTCCTCGTCGATGCGCCATGCGGTACGCTCGGACCGGGCGCCCGGCTCGGCGGCGGCATGGGCGACATAGCCGATCTCCTCGCTCATCCCCCAGGCCGTGACCATGCGGCGGGCAAGGTCAGTGGCGGCGCGGAAGTCGGCCTCCGCACCGGTGGTGACGTGATCGTGGCCGAAGACGATTTCCTCCGCCGCCCGACCCGCCATGGCGACGGCGATGTCCGCCATCAGCTTGGCGCGGGACACCGACACGCGGTCGCCCTCCGGCAGCCGCACCACCATGCCCAGCGCGCCGCCGCGCGGGATGATGGTGGCCTTGTGGATCGGGTCGGCCTGCGGGCAGCGCAGGGACACCAGCGCATGGCCGGCCTCATGGACCGCGATCAGCCGCCGTTCGTGCGCCGACAGGACGAGGCTGCGGCGCTCGGTGCCCATCAGCACGCGATCCTTGGCAGCTTCGTAATCCGACATCGTGACGACGACCCGGCCCTGACGCGCCGCCGACAGGGCGGCCTCGTTGGTCAGGTTGGCGAGTTCGGCGCCGGAGAAGCCGGGGGTGCCGCGCGCCACGGTGCGGGCGCAGACGTCGGGGGCCAGCGTCAGCCTCCCCGCATGGACGCCCAGGATGGCCTCGCGCCCGGCCACGTCGGGCAGGCTGACATGGATGTGACGGTCGAAGCGGCCGGGGCGCAACACCGCGGCGTCCAGCATCTCCGACCGGTTGGTGGCGGCGATCACCACCACGTCGCCGCCCTCCACGATGCCGTCCATCTCGACCAGCAGCTGGTTCAGCGTCTGCTCGCGTTCCGAATGGCTGTTCGATTCGCCGCGCTTGCCGGCCAGCGCGTCGATCTCGTCGATGAACAGGATGCAGGGCGCGCTGGCGCGGGCGGTCTTGAACAGGTTGCGGACGCGCGCCGCGCCCAATCCGACGAACATCTCGACGAAATCGGAACCCGATGCGGCGAAGAAGGGCACGCCGGCCTCGCCCGCCGCGGCCTTGGCCAGCATGGTCTTTCCGGTGCCGGGCGGGCCGACCAGCAGGATGCCCTTGGGCACGCGGGCGCCTGCCATGGCGAAGCGGCGCGGGTCCTTCAGGAACTGCACCGTTTCGCGCAGCTCCTCCTTCGCCTCGTCCACGCCTGCCACGTCGGCGAACACGGTGTTGGTGTCCTCCGGGCGCACACGGGTGGCGCGTCCCATGCCGAAGAACTGACCGCCGCTGAGCAGCAGCCCGCCGACCAGCAAGGCCACCACCAGGAAGGGAGCCGCGCGGTCGAGCACGCGGACCGTCTGCGCCATCAGCCCGTCCGGCCCCTCGTCGAAGGCGATGGCGACCTTGTGGCTGCGCATCTCCTTCAGCAGGTCGTCGGTCACCGGCATCACGATGCGATATCGGCTGCCGTCGGTGGCGATCGCATGGCCCGTGCCGCTGGAGAAGGTGACGGACTCGATCTCGCCACGGCCGGCCCGTTCGATCAGCGCGCTGTAGGTTGCCGGCTGTTCGTCCGCCCGCCGGCTGTGATCGTACCACGCCGCGAATCCGAGCCACGCGGCCAGCAGGGCGGCCAGGACGGCAAGCGCAATCATCGGGCGTTTCGGCAGCGTGGGCATCTCGGCTCCGCGAAAAGATAGGGACTGGCTTTCGGTCTATGACATTGATGCGGGACATGCCGCCGCCGCGGCAACCGTTAACGCCCCCGGTCCCTTCTTTGACACCGTAAGCGGTGCGTTTGCGGAATGGCTCCCTTGGGATTTGACGGTGATCTCAATCGGTTGCCGATAGCAGGAAGTTCGGACAGTATGGCTTCCCAACCAAAGTGATCCGCCCGAACGATAAGGACCACACCGATATGGCCGAGGCCGCCGCGGCGCCCGCCCTCCAGCTGGACGGCGTGACCTGCACCTTTCCCTCACCCGACGGCCGGGGACGTTCCTATACCGCCGTACAGGGAGCCAGCTTCACCGTCGCGGACGGGGAGTTCGTGTCGATCGTCGGCCCGACCGGCAGCGGCAAGTCGACGATGCTGAACGTCGCCGCCGGCCTGCTGAAGCCCAGCGAGGGCCGCGCGCTGTCCTTCGGGCAGCCGGTGACAGGCATCAATCCCAAGGCCGGCTACATGTTCCAGGCCGAGGCGCTGATGCCCTGGAAATCCGCGCTCGACAATGTCGCCGCCGGGCTGGAGTTCCGCGGCGTCTCCAAGCCGGAGGCGCGGGAGCGCGCGCTGCCCTGGCTGTCCCGTGTCGGGCTGGAGGGGTTCGGCGACCGCTTCCCGCACCAGCTGTCGGGCGGCATGCGCAAGCGCGTGGCGCTGGCCCAGACGCTGATCGTCGATCCCAAGATCATCCTGATGGACGAGCCCTTCTCGGCACTCGACGTCCAAACCCGCCAGATGATGGAGAACGAACTGCTCGACCTGTGGGCGGCGGACCGCAAGTCGGTGGTCTTCATCACCCACGACCTGGAGGAGGCGATCGCCATGTCCGACCGGGTGTTGGTGCTGTCCGCCGGTCCCGGCGCCCGGCTGATCGGCGAATACCGCATCGACCTGGACCGACCGCGCGACGTGGCGGAAATCCGCATGACGCCGCAGTTCCTGGCCCTTCACAAGGAAATCTGGGGCCAGCTGCGCGACGAAGTTCTGAAGGGCTACGCCCAGACCAAGCTGCGGTGACGACATCATGAGATCCCATGCCAAACGCCTGCCCAGCCGCCCGGTCATCCTGCTGCTTCAGCTGGGCGTCCTGATCGCTTTCTTCCTGATCTGGCACGTGCTGACCGACACCAAGATCCTCAGCCCGTTCTTCTTCGGCACGCCGGGGGCGGTGCTGGCCCGCACCTGGGCGGATTTCGCCTCGGGCGTCATCTGGTATCACTTGGGCATCACGCTGCTGGAGACGGCGCTGGCCTTCGTCATCGGGACCGTTGCCGGCATCGCCTTCGGCTTCTGGTTCGCCCGCGCGCCGTTGGTGTCCCTCGTCTTCGACCCCTACATCAAGGCGATCAACGCGCTGCCCCGCGTGGTCCTCGCGCCGATCTTCGCGCTGTGGCTCGGGCTCGGCATCTGGTCGAAGGTGGCGCTGGGGGTGACGCTGGTCTTCTTCATCGTCTTCTTCAACGTCTACCAGGGCGTGAAGGAGGTCAGCCCGGTCGTGCTGGCCAATGCCCGCATGCTGGGTGCCAGCTCCCGCGACCTGTTCCGGCATGTCTATCTGCCTTCGGCCCTGTCCTGGGTCTTCTCCTCGCTGCACACCGCCGTCGGCTTCGCCATGGTCGGTGCGGTGGTGGGCGAGTATCTGGGCTCCGCCGCCGGGCTCGGTTACCGCATCCATCAGGCGGAAGGCGTGTTCGACACCGTCGGCGTCTTCTCCGGCATGCTGGTGCTGACGATCTTCGTCGTCCTGATCGATGCCGCCGTCACCATGATCGAGAAGCGGCTTCTGCACTGGCGCCCGCAGGATACCAGCGGCGGGCAGCACTGAGTTCCTTTAAGGAAATCCAACTGGGGGAGGAAACCAATGACGTTCAAATCGCTGATCGCGGCCGCCGCGATCGTCATGACGTTGGGAACGGCCGGACTGGCCGCGGCGCAGGACAAGCTTGAGAAGGCCGACATCAAGATCGCCGTCGGCGGCAAGCCGCTGCTCTATTACCTGCCGCTGACGCTCGCCGAACGGCTGGGCTACTTCAAGGAAGCCGGTCTGAACGTCGAGATCAGCGACTTCGGCGGCGGTGCCAAGAGCCTGCAGGCCCTGATCGGCGGATCGGCCGACGTGGTGACCGGCGCCTACGACCATACCATCCAGATGCAGGCCAAGAGCCAGCCCATCGTGGCGGTGGCCCAGCTCGGCCGTTATCCAGGCATCGTGCTGGCCGCCGTCAACAAGGCCGGCACCATCAAGTCGGTCAAGGATCTGAAGGGCAAGAAGGTCGGCGTGACCGCCCCCGGCTCCTCCACCAACTTCATGCTGAACCATGTTCTGACCTCCATGGGCATGAAGCCGGAGGATGCGTCGGTCATCGGCGTCGGCGGCGGTCCCAGCGCCATCGCCGCGATCAAGCGCGGGGAAATCGACGCCATCGTCAATCTGGACCCGGTGATCAGCCAGGCGCAGGCCGACGGCGACATCACCGTCCTGCTCGACACCCGGACGGAAAAGGGCACCCTGGACGTCTACGGCGGTCCCTATCCCGCCGCGGTGCTCTACATGAAGCCGGACTTTATCAAGGAAAACCCGAAGACCACTCAGGCGCTGACCGACGTGTTCGTCCGCACCATGCTGTGGCTGAACAAGGCCAGCACAGACGATGTGCTGAAGGTGCTGCCGGAGGAGTATTTCCTGGGCAACAAGTCGCTCTATGCCCAGGCCTTCGAGCATTCGAAGCCGACCTATTCGCCCGACGGCCGCTTTACCCAGGCTGGCGCCGATGCCGCGCTGAAGGTGCTGAAGGCCTTCGATCCGGCGGTCGCGTCGACCAACATCGACCTGTCCCGGACCTACACCAACCAGTATGTCGAGGACTCCCTGAAGCGCCTGCAGAAGTGAGCCTCGCGGGCCGGTTTGGAATACCCATACAAAAAATGTGGGCGCGGCATTCCGTCGCGCCCATTTTTATGTTGCACTGCCGTTAGACTGGACGAAATCGGTCCTGATTGCTCCCCGGATCAGGACCCTCCATCCAACAGCGGAGTGCCCCATGGCCGAGGTGATTTTCTACGGAATGGCCGCTTGCCCGGCGAACGCCAAGCAGAAGCAGCAACTGACTGCCGCCGGCCACACGCTGGTCGAACGTGACCTTGCCACCGCCGAGTTGACGGCTGACGACCTCCGCGCCTTCTTCGGCGACAAGGAGGTCGATGCGTGGTTCAACCGCCGCGCCGCCGCAGTGAAGTCAGGCGCCGTCAAGCCCGATGCTCTCGACGAGACCGCCGCACTGTCCGCGATGCTGGCCGACCGCGACCTGATCCGCCGCCCGCTGATCCAGGTCGGCGACCGCCGCGAGGCCGGCTTTGACCCCACCACACTGCATGGCTGGATCGGCCTGACCTCCGGCGAAAGCTGCGACGACAAGCACGCCCGCGGCCAGTGCGATCACGGCCACCAGCATTTCGTCAAGGCGCCGACGGCCTGACGGGCCTCACTCCGGCGGCACTTCGCGCGGCTTGCGGTCCTCGCCGATGGCGACGTAGGTGAACACGCCTTCCGTAACCTTGATGGGGTCGGAGCCGGAGCGTTCGCGCCGCACCCAGGTCTCGATGCGGACGCGCAGCGAGGTGCGGCCGACCTTCTCGATCCGGGCGAAGCAACTGACCTCGTCGCCGACGAAGACCGGCTTGTGGAAGGTCATCGCCTCGATCCCGACGGTGGCGACGCGGCCATGGCTGCGCCGCACCGCCACCGTGCCGCCGGCCAGATCCATCTGCGCCAGCAGCCAGCCGCCGAAGATGTCGCCGTTCGGATTGGTGTCCGCCGGCATCGCGATGGCCCGCAGGGCGGGGCCATTGTCGAAGTCGTATGCGTGCGCTGCGCTCATGCTTCCTCCGGCGTCACGAAAATTTCCTGCACAAAAGCTTGTGGCATCGCACTATAAACGGCACAGGATGCGCTTGCGCACCCCTGACGAAATTCCTATCATCCCGTCATGAGCGATCTTTTCGAGAACACGGCCCCCAAGGCCGACAGCTACTCCGCCCAGGATATCGAGGTTCTGGAAGGGCTGGAGCCCGTCCGGCGCCGGCCGGGCATGTATATCGGCGGCACCGACGACCGTGCGCTGCACCATCTGGTGGCGGAGGTCCTGGACAACGCCATGGACGAGGCGGTGGCTGGACACGCCAGCCGCATCGACCTGGAGTTGGCGGCCGACGGCACGGTGATGGTGCGCGACAACGGGCGCGGCATCCCCATCGACGACCACCCGAAATATCCGGGCAAGTCGGCGTTGGAGGTCATCATGACCACGCTGCACTCCGGCGGCAAATTCTCCAACAAGGTCTACCAGACCTCGGGCGGCCTGCACGGCGTCGGCTTGTCGGTGGTGAACGCCCTGTCGGACCGGCTGACCGTCGAGATCGCCCGCGAAAAGCAGCTCTACGTTCAGGAGTACAGCCGCGGCCTGCCGCAGGGGCCGCTGGCCCACCGCGGCAACGTCAACCGGCGCGGAACCACCATCCGCTTCCATGCGGATGCGGAGATCTTCGGCGAGACCGCTCATTTCGAACCGCATCGGCTGTACCGGCTGGCGCGCTCCAAGGCCTATCTCTTCCGTGGGGTCGAGATCCGGTGGAGCTGCGATCCGGCGCTGCTGTCGGTCGACGCCACCACGCCGGCATCGGAGACCCTGCATTTCCCGGGCGGCCTGCAGGATTACCTGACCGCCGCGCTGAAGGACCGCAAGACGCTGACGCGGGCGCCCTTCGCCGGTGCGCTCGACTTCCCCAACGGCCAGGGCCGGGTGGAATGGGCGGTGGCGTGGCCGGATGACGATGAAGGCTTTTCGCACACCTACTGCAACACCGTGCCGACCCCCCAGGGCGGCACGCATGAGGCCGGCTTGCGCACCGCGCTGACCCGCGGCCTGAAGGCCTATGGCGAGCTGACGAACAACAAGCGCGCCGGGCAGGTGACCGCCGACGACGTGATGGGCGACGCCTGCATCCTGCTGTCGGTCTTCATCCGCGAACCGCATTTCCAGGGCCAGACCAAGGAGAAGCTGGTGACGGCGGAGGCCCAGCGCCTCGTCGAGACCGCGGTGAAGGACCATTTCGACCATTGGCTGTCCGGCGATCCGCAGAGCGCCAACGCCCTGCTGGAGCGCCTGATCGAAAAGGCGGAAGAGCGGGCGCGCCGCAAGCAGTCCAAGGAGATGACGCGCAAGTCGGCCACTCGCCGCCTGCGCCTGCCCGGCAAGCTGGCGGACTGCTCGCGCAACTCCCCGGAGGGCACCGAACTGTTCCTGGTGGAGGGCGACTCGGCCGGCGGCTCCGCCAAGCAGGCGCGGCAGCGCGAGACCCAGGCCATCCTGCCGCTGCGCGGCAAAATCCTGAACGTCGCCAGCGCGTCCGTCGACAAGATGAAGGCCAACCAGGAGTTGAACGACCTGACCCAGGCGCTAGGCTGCGGTATCGGCAAGGACTTCTCGACCGACAAGCTGCGTTACGAGCGGGTCATCATCATGACGGACGCCGACGTGGACGGCGCCCACATCGCCTCGCTGCTGATGACGTTCTTTTACCGCGAGATGCCGGGCCTGATCCAGGAAGGCCACCTGTATCTCGCCCTGCCGCCGCTCTACCGCCTCAGCCATGGCAACAAGCAGGTCTACGCCCGCGACGACGCCCACAAGGACGAGCTGCTGTCGAAGATGTTCAAGGGCAAGAAGCCCGACATCAGCCGCTTCAAGGGCCTGGGCGAGATGATGCCGGCCCAGCTGCGCGACACGACGATGGACCCCTCCAAGCGCTCGCTGCTGCGCGTGGTGGTGCCCAATGCCGCCGATCCGGAAGAAAAGCCGGAATTCGAGCGCACCCGCTCCCTCGTCGAGGAACTGATGGGCAAGAAAGCCGAGCTTCGCTTCCGCTTCATCCAGGACAACGCGAAGTTCGTGAAGGCGGACGACATCGACGTGTGATGGCGGGAACGCTCCCGCCGTACCGGGATGCGGGATCAGCGGAGGCTTCGTGGAGCTGTCGAGGGACCTGCTGGAACAGGCGTTTGAAATGATGGGTGACCTTGCCGCACTGGACGGCAAGGTCATCGACATCGCCGTCTATGGTGGGTCATGCCTTCTGCTGGCCGGCAACATCCGCGACGTGACACGAGATGTCGACGCGGTGTTCCTCAGAGAGCGCAGCCGCGGTTACGAATTGGCAGATGCCGTTGGACGCCGTCTCGGTCTTCCCGACGACTGGCTCAATCAGGCGGTGAAGAGCGTCGCTCGGCCGAAGGGCAATCCTCAGTCGAACCTGCTGCCGTTCGGCGAATATCCCAAAAAAGGACAGATCGGACTTCGCGTTTACCTGCCCACACCGGAATACATGCTGGCGATGAAGTTGCTTGCCAACCGGCTTGACGATCCTGAAGGAGTGGCGCGGGACAGGCGGGACCTCTACTTCCTGATGGAGGTGACCGGCTTGGTGGCGAATGAGCAACTGGCCGAACTCGTCACGCTCTGCTATCCGCAAGTTCCCGGAATTAATGCGCGAATCGCTGCAAAGATCGAGGACATCGTTCAAGGTTATGCCGTCCGGGAGTGCGAAGATGACCGACGACCTGAACCGCCGTCCTGGAACGCTGGCCGAGGCCATCCGACGCTATAGGTCCGGACGGCAGGCATTCTCGGTGGCGTTGGGCGAGTTCCTCGACGAATTCTACATGGATCACGATGCGGGCAGCCGATACGCCCGTGTCCAGGAGCCGCCGGAACAGCTCGGCGACGGTGTATTCGACGCCTATGCCGGCGCGGTCGGCGAACATCTGGTGCGCCGCTGGCACCTCGGCCCGCCTCCGGATTGGACCGACGAGCCCTGCCGCTTCCTTCGGCGCCCCTGGTTCCCGCCGGGCGCGCAGGCGGAGAAGCCGATTCTGCTGGTCGAAAGCCCGATGGCATTCCGGCGCCGGATGCTGTTCGTCGAAGCCGAGCCTTTGCGGCGGGCACGGATGCCTCATGACGAGCGATGGCGCGCGTACGAGTACCTTCGTACGGGCCTTAGTCCGGACGATGACGCGGGAGGCCCCGACCCGAGCTAGCTTCGGGTGGAAGTTCCCGTGGAAAATTCACGGTTATGGGGAATGCCGTCCCTGGTCTATCATTCCGGAAGCTGCCGCTCCCGAGAACCTCTCGCGGACAATGGCCCGACCCCGCAGGAGACGCATGCACCCCTTAGCCTTCCCCGGAGCGCAGATTCCGGATGACGCCATCCCGCCCGAGATGCTCGCCGCAGCGCTGTCGTCGCTCACTCCATTCGCCACCGACCTGTTCGTGCCGCGCTACCAGCCTTGCGAGGTCGGGCGCTGGCAGTTGCGGGTGGCGCCGATGCTGGTGAGCTCCGGCTATTGGAGCCCGGCGCTGATGACGACCGGCACCGCCGCCCTGTTCCGGCGCGAGGCGGATGGCGATCCCCGCTGCTGGATGTCGATGACGCCGATGGAGATCGAGAGCCAGGAGATCGGCGTCCGCGCCGCCACCGGTCATACGGTGGTGATGGGCATGGGCATGGGCTGGGCGGCGGTGAATGCGGCGCTGCGGCCGGAAGTGACGCGGGTCACCGTGGTCGAACTCGACCCCGACGTGATCGAGGTCAACCGGCGCATCGGCCTGTTCGACCAGCTTCCGGCAGAGGCCGTGGCGAAGATCGTCCTCGTCAATGCCGATGCGCTGGAATTCCGCACCGAGGAACCGGCCGACACGCTGATGACCGACATCTGGCTGCCGATCAACGGCGACGAGCGGATGGAGCAGTCCCGGGTCATGGCGCGCAACACCGGCGCGCGGCGCGTCTATGTCTGGGGCCAGGAGCTGGCAATCGCCCGCCGCGCCCGGATGCTGGGGGTGGAGGTGACCGACGCGACGGTCGCACGCATCGTCGCGGAGTTCGGCCTTCCCCTGATCGGGCCGGAGCGTCCCGACTATCCGGGCCTGATCGCCCGCGCTGCGGACAAATGGCTGCGGGACATGTAACGGATCCGGGCCACGGGGTAGGGGAGCACTCGCCCATCCGGCAACCGCTCCCCATATCCCGCCCAGCGATACCAACGGACGATCCGATCATGCGCATGCTCCCGCCGCTCGCCGCCCTTCTGCTGGGTGCCTCGGTCCTCGCCGCCTGCTCCAACGAGAGGGTGGTGGCGAGCGAACCGGCCCCCGCCTACACGCGCAGCGAGGTCTCCTATGCGGCGGGGAACCGCGACCTGCGGGTGGTCCTGCATGGCGACCCCTTCGGCCTGCCGCCGGAACGCTTCGCGGAAAAGGTTCTGCCCCACATGCAGAACCGCGTGTCCGGGGTGAAGACCAACCTCACCACCACGCCGAACGAGACGGCACGGCGGGATTACAAGGTGGTGCTGGCCTTCAACGTCGCGGAGAACATGCTGAACTCGTCGCTCTGCACGGACGGGCCGATCCCGACATCGCCGCCGGGCGGACCCATCGTCGTGCAGGGGGCGTTCTGCCGCTCCGGCGGGGCGCTGACCTCGGCCACCGGCTGGCTCGACCGGCCGCAGGGGCCGGACGATCCCGATTTCCGCAGCCTGATCAGCGACATGACCTTCACCCTGTTCCCCAGCCGGCGGGCCGACCTGTTCTGCGGCGCCATCGACTGCTGACGGCAGTCCCGGGCCGGCAGTCGCGGGCCGTCAATCCCGCAGCAGCCAGTCGCGCATCAGCGCGGTCACCGCCTGCGGCTGTTCCATGGCAGACAGGTGCCCGCAGTCCTCGACCAGCACCAGCCTCGCGCCGGGGATGGCGTCCGCCATCTCTTCGTGCAGGGCGGGCGGGGTCAGCGCATCCTGGCGTCCGCAGACCACAAGCGTGGGGCAGCGGATGGCGGCGAGGCCGGGCCGGCTGTCGGGTCGGTTGATGATCGCCTCCTGCTCGCGGGCATAGGCGTCGACCCCCACCCGCTCCATCTGGTCCAGCACCGACCGGACGAAGGCGTCGTCGGCCATGCGGCCGGGGTGGATCAGGCGGGGCAGGGCGGCGCGGATCACCTGTCCGTAGCGGCCCTGGCGGGCGAGCGCCACCGCCTCGCGCCGGGTGGCGGTCGCCTCCGCCGTGTCGGCACGGGCATTGGTGTCGAGCAGCGCCAGCCTGTCCACCCGCTCCGGCGAGCGGCGGAGGATCTCCAGGGCGACATAGCCGCCCATCGACAGGCCGGCGACGGCGAACCGGTCTGGCGCCGTCGCCAGCACCTTGTCGGCCATGGCCGCGATGGATCCGCATTCCGCCAGTTCGACCACCTGCGGATCGGCGACGTCGGCGAGGTGGCGGACCTGATGGTCCCACAGCGCCGCATCCAGCGGCATGCCGGGGAGCAGGATCAGGGCAGGGCGGCCGGACGGGCGGCTGTTCGGCATCGGGCTTCTCCTGCGCTCACTTGACCAGGGCACTGACGACCTTGAAGACCGGCGTGCCGGCCCGTTCCATCCACTCGAACAACACCATCTCGGTGGTGACGATGGTGACGCCGGCGGCACGCATCCGCTCCAGCGCCGCGGCGTGGTTGGCGGGGGTGCGCGAGGACACCGCGTCGGCGACCAGATAGACCGCATGGCCCTGCTGGCGCAGCCCCAGCGCCGTCTGCATCACGCAGACATGCGCCTCCGTCCCGCAAAGCACGATCTGCGGGCGCTTCAGGTCCTCCACCGCGGCGTTGAAGGCGGGTTCGCCGGTGCAGCCGAAGGTGATCTTCTCGATCACCGGGGTCCCGGGCGGCAGGTGGGCGCGCACGGCCTCCACCGTCGGCCCGAGGCCGCGGGGATACTGCTCCGTCACCAGCACCGGCACGGACAGGGCGGACGCGGCCTTCAACAGCATCCCGACATGCCGGACGACGCGTTCGGATTCGTGAATGGCCGGCAGCAGGCGTTCCTGGACATCGACCACCACCAGCACCGATTCCTGGGCACGAAGAATCATCAAATGCACTCGACCGTTCCATTTGGGGCTTGGCGCCCTTGTTCAGGGCACCGGCAATGGCCGCGACTCGCAGCGACGCCGTCGGACAGCCTAGCGCAGGGGATCGATTTCGCCAACGCGGCGTGTTTTCGCGCCTATTTTCGGCTTCGGAACATCGGATCTATTGACATGGCGCTTTGTCTACCTATTCTTCGGCCTCATCCAGGCATCGGGCGATGATCGCTCGATTTGCGCACTCCAGAACAGAAACAGGTTGGATGCTTTTTTCGGAACTTGGGCTTGGCCCTGACGTCCTGCGCGCCATCGAGGACAAGGGTTACACCCAACCGACGCCCATTCAGGAACAGGCAATTCCCTGTGTCCTGCAACGCCGCGACGTGCTGGGCTGCGCGCAGACGGGCACCGGCAAGACGGCGAGCTTCACCTTGCCCATGATCGACATCCTGGCGTCGGGCCGAGCCCGGGCGCGGATGCCGCGGTCTCTGATCCTGGAGCCGACGCGCGAGCTGGCTGCCCAGGTGTCGGAAAGCTTCGAGACCTACGGCAAGCACCACAAGCTCAGCATGGCGCTGCTGATCGGCGGCGAGACCTTCACCGAACAGGTGAAGAAGCTCGACCGCGGCGTGGATGTGCTGATTGCGACTCCGGGTCGTCTGATCGACCTGTTCGAGCGCGGCAACATCATGCTGAACGACATCAAGGTCTTCGTCATCGACGAGGCCGACCGTATGCTCGACATGGGCTTCATCCCCGATATCGAGCGTATCGTCAGCAAGCTGCCGAAGAACCGCCAGACCCTGTTCTTCTCCGCGACCATGCCGCCGGAAATCCGCCGCCTGGCCGATGCCTTCCTCAGCGATCCGATGGAGATCAGCGTCGCGCCGCCCGCCTCGCCGGCGGAAACGGTGACGCAGGCGATGGTCCTGGTGCACGAGATGGACAAGCGCAAGGCGCTGCGCCATCTGCTGCAGACCGAGGACGTGAAGAACGCCTTCATCTTCTGCAACCGCAAGCGCGACATCGCCGTGCTGCAGAAGTCGCTGGAACGCCACGGCTTCAACGTCGGCGCGCTGCATGGCGACATGGTTCAGTCCAAGCGGACCGAGACGCTGGAGCGCTTCAAGCAGGGTGAAATCACCCTGCTGGTCTGCTCCGACGTCGCCGCCCGCGGCATCGATGTGCAGGGCCTCAGCCACGTCTTCAATTTCGACGTGCCACTGACGCCGGACGACTACGTCCACCGCATCGGCCGTACCGGCCGCGCGGGCAAGCAGGGCCGCGCCTTCATGCTGGCCACGCCCGACGACACGAAACTGGTCGGCGCCATTGCGCGCCTCATCAAGCGGGAGATCCCCATGATCGCCATCGACGGCCTGGAGACGGCCGAGTTCGGCGAGGAAGACAGCAGCTCCCGCGGCCGTGGCCGTGGCCGTGGCGGCCGCGCTGCCAAGTCGGAGGCCCGTCCGCCCCGTGGCGGCCGTGAAGAGCGCGCCCCGCGTGAGGAGCGTGCACCCCGCGAAGAGCGCGCCGCCCGCGAGGATCGGCCGGTACGCGAGGAGCGGCCTGTTCGCGAGGAACGGCCAGTCCGTGAGGAGCGCGCCGCCCGCGACGACCGTCCGGTTCGCGAGGAGCGTCAGCCCCGCGAATCGCTGGCCGCCGCCGAGGCGCGCCGCAGCAACGATCCGCGCCGTGATCGTGATCGCGACCGCCGCCGCCGTCGTGACGACGACGATGACGACGTGCCGGTGATCGGTTTCGGCGACCATATGCCGGCCTTCATGTTGCGCTCCGCCCGTCCGCGTCCGTCTGCCGAAACCTCGACCGACTCGTCGCAGGAGGGCTGAGCCCGTGCAGACCATCTTCGTCATGGTCAAATGCGATCTCGGCAAAGCCTATGAGGTCGCCGATCAGGCCGTGCAGCTGATCGAACAGGTGTCGGAGGTGCATTCCATCTCCGGCCAGTATGATCTGCTGATGAAGTGCTATCTGAAGCAGGACGACGACATCGGCCGCTTCGTGACCGAGCATGTTCAGACCTTGCCGGGGGTGCGCGACACCTTCACCCTGATCGCGTACAAGGCCTTCGCCTGAATAGAAGTGGTGCGGAATTGGAAAGGCCGGGCGTTCGCCCGGCCTTTCTGCTTTTCAGGGACCATCGGCTGAAGCTGGCCTTACCAGCCCACCACGATCCGCGCATGCGAGGGCACCGGCACGATCCCGTCCACCGCCTGTGCGTCGAACCGCCGTGCGATGTCAGCCTCCAGTGCGCCGCGCCGTGCCGCGTCCAGGCCGCCCAACCGATGGCCGAAGCTCATGTCCAGGGCGGCGCGCCAGAAGGGCTGGCCGGCCGGTGCCTTGCGGACCGGGGTCAGGTCGGTCTCCGCTGTCTCACGGAAGCCCGCGGCCCGCATCGCATCGGCGAGCAGTCCAGGTTCGGCAAAGCGGAACAGCGGGTCCAGGCTGCCATCCTCGCCAAGATGGGCGGCCACGACGTCGCCGATCCCGGTGAACAGGCCATTGCCGGCGCGCGGTCCCCACACCATGAAGGCGGCCTTGCCGCCGGGACGCAGCACGCGACGAACCTCACGCAGGGCGGCTTCCACCGCCGGCACGAACATGATCCCGAAGCGGCAGGTCACCCGGTCGAAGGCGGCATCGGCGAAGGGCAGGGCGGTCATGTCCGCCGCGGTGAAGGCGGGCGCCGGTCCGTCGACGCCGCGGGCACGGCGCACCGCGCCGGCCATCATGCCGGGTACGAGATCGCTGCCGACCACCAGCCCGCCCGACCCGACCCGGCGCGCGGCGCTCAGCGCCGGCTCCCCCGCACCGGACGCGAGATCGAGCAGACGTTCGCCCTCTGCCAGTCCGGCGGCGTCCAGCAGCGGGCGGTTCAGCTTGTCGGCCAGATCGGCCATCGGGTCGGCCCACCGGTCCCAGGCGTCGGCACTGGCGGCCCAGCGGTCGCGCTCGCGGGCGGCTTCGGGACTGGCGGCGTCGGAAAGCAGTGTTGCGGTCAATGAAGAAGCCTCGCCGTGCCGGCCACGCGCTGGACCGTGTCGGCATCGCTCAGCCGCTCGCCGAGAGCCGTCAGCTCGTCGGACATCTTGCGGTTGGCGTCGGTCAGTTGCTGGATGCGGGTCTGCGCCGCCTGATGCTGCGCAGACAGGGTCGCCACCGTCTCCGTCAGCTTGCGGATTTGCTGGGACTGGCGCGCCGACGCCTCGTTCAGGCTGCGGCGGATCGACCCGACGGCCACCAGCACGACAAGGCTGATGGTCACGCCGGCCGCAATGGCGACGATGCTGATCCCGGTGAACCAGTCCATGGGCGGCAAGCTTCCGCCCATTTCACCAATTGGTCAAGCTGCCTGACAATCCGTGACCTTCACGCAAATGCCGAAAACCCGGCGCAGGTTCAGGCGCCGGGTTCGTCCGGTCGAAGGTCCGTTTGAAGGACGGCGGGGGTCAGCCGACGGTGCCGCTCACCGGACGCTCGGCCTTCATGCGCAGTTCCTTCAGGTGGTCGCCGAAGGCGCGCAGGACCGGCATGATGCGCTGGGTCTGGTCGGTGGTGACGTGGGCATCCGTCTTCAGCACGATGGACGGCGCCTCGCTCATCAGGCGCTTGGCGCGCATCGGGCCGACCTTGTCGTCGAGGAACATGGCCATGCCCATCAGAATGCCCAGCGTGACGTCGTCCGGAGCCTTGGGCAGGGCCAGGACTTCATGAAGCTCGTTCAGCAGCGTGTAGGCGACGATGGAGGTACGTTCGATGGTGTCGACGTCGGCGGCCATGGGCATCGGGCAGGTCCTCGGGAAACGTTCGGATGAAACGTTGCGGGTGAGACGCTGGCGGGTGACGCGGGAAGGCATCCTTGTCCAAGACGCCAGCACCTGCGAAATCCGTCGTTCCCCGAGGGTAATCGTCACTTTATAACCAAAGTGTTAACCAAACGCGTCCCGAGTCGCCCGAGTCGCATTTTTCCGATTCGCAATCCTACGTTCTTAGCGTTTTCCGCTGCTGCGCGCCCTGGTCGAAAGCGACAGCTCGGCAACCTCTTCTCGCGCGGTGCTGACCAGACCAGCGGACTGCACGATTCCGCGGTTGAAGGGGTGATAGGTCTGCGCGTAGATGCTGCGGATCTTGACGACGTAATCTTGGGTCTCGCGGTAGGGCGGGATGCCCTTGTACTGCAGGACCGCCCCCTCCCCGGCATTGTAGCCCGCCAGCGCATGGGTGACGTTGCCGTCGAAATAGGCCAGCAGCCAGCGCAGGTACTTCATGCCGCCGCGCAGGTTCTGTTCCGCGTCGAACGGGTTGGTGACGCCGAAGCGTTCCGCCGTCTCCGGGATCAGCTGCATCAGGCCCTGGGCGTTCTTGTTCGACACCACGTCGATGCGATAGCCGGACTCCACCGCGATGACCGCCAGGACGAGATCGGGGTCGAGGCCGTAGGTCGGCGCCATCTTCTGTACCATGGCGCGGATTTCGGCCGGCGGTTTGCGGATGATGCCCCAGCGCAGGTTGGGCGGTTCGCAGCGGTCCGGGGTCTTCACGTTGCTGCCGGCGCTGCCGACCAGCCGCTCCGCCTGTTCGCTTCCCAGCGCAGCGGCCTTCCGCAACCAGGCGCGGCCGAGCTCTGCGTCCTTGTTGACGCCGCCCACGCCGGCCATGTGCATGCGCCCGGCCATCAATGCAGCGTCGGCATAATCCTGACGGGCCGCACGGCAGTAGAGCGATAAGGCCAGCCGCGGGTCGGCCTTTACCCCGTCGGCCCGTTCGTAATGCTGAGCCAATTCATACTGGGCACGGACGCTGCCCTTGTTGGCGAGGGCCTCCAGCGCTGCGACGGTCTTCTCCGCGACGCCGGCCTTGGCTGGCACGGCAGCCAGCATGCCCGGCAGAATCAAGGCGGCGGCCAGCGCGCCGATGCGCGCGCGGCTGGAGACCTGCCGGCGGGTGCGCTGCAGGGTTGCAGAAGCGCGCGACGCGGACGGCGTACCGCAAAGGTTCGTGTGGTGTTCCACCGGACCCCCCTGTATGATTTTCTTGAAGCCGTTTGAGACCATCGAAAGGTCGAGGTCAGAACTCACAGGGAGGACGCCGTTGCGTCTGCTGCACCGACCGGCAGAGTTGGCGGCATAATGCGAAACGGAAGGCTGGCTGCCTGTCACTACGTCACTAGTACTGCTTGATGTGGCGCCACCAATAAAAAATCCATAGACCGATCGACGTGTTTCGGTCGGTCTTTTTCTTTTCAAGTTGGTCATGCGTCCTCCAATCGTGTTGGAGAGATAACGAAAGACCAAATTTAAAGCCAATGCCCGAACGGTGATCGCCCTGGGATACACGGGGTACTCTAGGGGTAATCTGGCCCGATTGTATGACCCACTAGCCTTTTTCCCAACTGGCAGCCCCTTTGTACGCTCATTACGTAGGGATCGGGCCAGATAATCGGCTGCAAATTCGGCGGCCCCGGACGAAGGATGCACACCTTAGTCCGGGGCCGTCGCGCCGGAGGCCCCGGCAGTGCCGGAGAACCGCGAAAGTGGTCGGTGCAGCCGTGGCGAACGGCATTGAAGGAGGCATCGTTTCACCGATGGCGAACCACGTCGCGACCACCTTGAGCCACCGAATGCGCGGCCCGGCCCCGGTCGAGCCTGTAGCCTTCGGCGCCGAGGCCGTCGGCCGGACCCGTTCGGACCGCGCGCCGACGTACACTGACCAGAACCCCACCGATGCCCGCAACGGCCGTGCCGCCGCCAATGGCGCGCAGAATGCCCCGGCTCAGACGGAGACCCATTTGAACGTTCATGCCGAGGCCATCGAGGCCGAAGCCGGAAGCGATGCGGCCAAGAACGACGCAACCGAGATGGACGCGGCCCACATCGACCCAGCAGACGGTACTCCCACCGACGACGAATTCCGTCCCGATCCCAATGCACCGCCGGATCCGGCGGTGATCCGGCAGATCGAAGAGGAAATTCCGCGCCTGCGCCGTTTCGCCCGCGCCATGGTGCGCGATGCCACGCTGGCCGACGATCTGGTCCAGGAATGCCTTGAACGTGCGCTGTCCCGCCTGCATCTGTGGCGTCCCGGCACCAACCTGCGCGCCTGGCTGTTCACCATCCTGCGCAACCTGCACATCAACGGCGTCCGCCGCCGCCAGCCGGTGGTCGACATCGACGCCGAAGCGCAGGCCGCCATCGGCGCGGCACCGGGGTCGCAGTTCGTGCGGATGGAGCTTCGCGACCTGCGTCGCGCGCTCGCCCTGCTGCCGAACGAACAGCGGGAAGTCGTGCTGCTGATCGGCCTGGAAGGGATTTCCTACAATGAGGCAGCCGATATTCTCGGAATTTCGATCGGGACGGTGAAGTCGCGCCTGTCACGCGGCCGCCGCGCGCTCCGCCTGCTGATGGAAGGCCGCGATCCTGGGGAGGACGCGGACGCCTGATCCGCAGTGGCGAGCATCGTGAAGCACGGGGTGTCCGGTCGCCGGGCGCCCCGTTCCCATGTCCGGGCTCCGTCTCCGTCTTTGACGGCGGGCAAAAAAACGGCGGCGTCCGGGGGAGACGCCGCCGAAGGCGGGGACAATCGAAGCGCCGCCCTGGCTCGCCAGCCCTGACGTCACCTCTTGGGGGGAGAGAGTGTGTTGCAGCCTCAGGAGATGCCGCAATCAACCGGGCGGTCCGCCGATGGTTCCATCCCGTAAGGGAAAAGCCATGAGCGGATCGCCCGGTGGTTGCCCTGGCGCTACCGTCGCCGGACCAGACCCATGATCAGGCTGATGGCGAACAGCACCAGGAACAGGAAGAACAGGATCTGCGCGACGCCGGAGCTTGCCGACGCGATCCCACCGAACCCGAGCGCGCCGGCGATCAGCGCGATTACGAAGAAAACAAGAGCCCAATAGAGCATCATACCCTCCCTCGCTTGGCCGAAGATCTGCAAAGGACTTCGGGCGTCGCGCATGAGACAAGTCGTGGCCGCATCCGCCGTCCCGTCGTCTCCGCACCCCGATGTCTTCCTGTCCGGGAAGACGGGCCAAGGTGACGGTAAGCACAGCCGGTGCGGCGGCATTCGAAGAACAGAACAATGCCGTGGGCGCGATGTTCCCGGCCCCTGTATCGGCCGGAGTATCCGCGCATGCTCGGACCATGGAGGTCTGGCATTTATGCAACAACCGGCGATCTCCGGCGTTTCCTTTCCCTGACGGCCGGCGGTTCGACCTCCGGCGACGCCGCGGTCCGGTCGCGGCGACCATCCGCAGGAGAGGGAAAGATGAAGACCAAGCTCTGGCTGGCGGCCTTCGCCGTCACGCTCGCGGCGGCTCCGGCCGCGATGGCGCAATATACCTATTCAAGCACCTATTCCGGCAGCACGGGCGCCGACCGCTCGATGTCGACCGGGCTGGGAGGCTCCGGCGGGGCGTCGTCCGACATGGCTGCCCGCCGTGTTCCCGGCCAGAAGCCGGTCGAGTTGCAGCAGACCACGCTGCTGAACCAGCTCAGCGCCGCCGGCTATGTATCGGTGCGTGATTTCCGCAAGGACGGCGACCGCTACGTCGCCAGCGCGATGGACCGGCAGGGTCAATGGACGACCGTGGTCCTCGACCCGCATGCCGCGACCACGACGCCCACCGGTGCGTCTGTCCGCTGACCTCAGTTCAACAGGCGGGACCATGTGCCGGCGAGGCGGCCGTAGCCTCCCGGCACCCGCAGGTCGTAGAGCGGCAGCGGCTGCTGCAGGCGCTGTCCCGCATCGCGCCCGAGTGTGCGCACCGCCGTCTCGACGGTGCCGCCGACCGGCATCCAGCCCGATGCCCCGATCGGCACCACCAAGGCCAGCCCCCAGTCCATCCGTCCGCCGAAGCGGCTCTGGGCGCCGTCCGGCCCCTCGGTCCAAGTGGCGTGGGCGGTCACGCCGATGCCGCCGTCGAAGCGGCGCATTACCTCCACCGTTCCGCCCCAGTCGCCGCCCAGATAGCGCCCAAGCCGCAACGCCGTGGTGGTGCCCGCCCCACTCGCCTCCCAGTACAGGCTGGCATGGCCGGTGCCGCGCGCATCGCCGCGGTCGATGCCGAACAGGCTGTCCGGCCGCCGCTTCCAGACCTGGTTGAGGTCGAAGCCGATGGCCCAGCGGGCGGCCAGCGGCTGGTACAGCGCCTCCGCCCCGATGCCGCCATACATCTCTTCCAAATGGCCCAGCGACAGCCGGGTGGTCAGCCCGTCCACCGGGTTGGCGAGCCACGCCGCATAGGCATGGTCGAGCGACAGCGGGCGCTCCACATAGCGCGGCAGGTCGCTGCGCACGGGATGGGCCGCCGGCAGGGCGTTGGTGTCCAGCAGGTCGAGGTTACTGCCGGCGTCGATGCGCAGGCTACCGCCCAGCACCAGCCCGCGTGCGGGCTCGCCGCGCAGCATCACATCGGTGTGGGTGCGCTGGGCGAGCGTGGTGCCGAGCTCCGCCAGATCGAAGGTCGCGACCAGACGGGTCGACAGGTCGAGCCGCGGGCGCCAGTCGGGCGATGGGCCGGCGGACGGCTCTATGACGGTCGTGCGCCAAATCTCCTCGGGACTGCCGCGGTGACCGGCCGCCCGCTCCAGATCGCGGCGCAGCAGGGTCGTGGCGGCGGACGCCAGTCCGGCCGCACCGGTGACCACGCGCAGCCTCTCAACCTGTGGCGGGGCAAGGTCGGCGAGCAGCCGTGCGGCGTCACCCACCTCGCGGGCCAGCGGCAGCCGCCCGCCGCCGGCCGGGTCGAGCCAGAGGGTCGCCACCTCGCCGTCGATGTGGACCGATCGGGCGGGCAGGCCGCGGCTGCGGGCGACCAGCGCGATGGCCTCCGCCGACAGCCCAGCCCCTTCCGATGGCCGTGGCCCGACCGCCGGAGGAGGGCGTTCGAAGCGGTCGGCATCCACCGCCGGGTCGAAGCGGACGGACAGGCGCAGCATCAGCCGCCGTCCTTGCTCGTAGGCGGCACCCAGATCGGCCCAGGATGCCGGGCGCCAGGACAGGCCGAGGCTGTAGCGGCTGCCGGGATCGAAGCCGGGCTCGTCCTGCCGCTGCGCCCGGAAGCGATCGCCGGACGACTCCAGCTTCAGGCTCAGCCCCTCTAGCGGCCCCACGGCCGGCATGTGCCATTCCGCTCCGCCGAACAGAGCCACCCGCTCACCGCTGAACCATGCCCCCGGTCCACGGCTGGTCGGCCATGCCGACGGGTCGCGGTCGCGGCGGAACCGGCCGCCCAGGAAGCGCAGTGGATTGCGCAGGTGCCCGGCCTCGCCCAGCGTTCCCCATCCCATACCGACCGTGAGGTCCACATCCCACCAGCGGCGCGACAGGGCGATGTACTCGCCGGCAAAGCGCCCCTTGCCCGGCAGGTCGAGCCCGGACCCGGTGACGTCCCGCCCACCGACGACCAGCGCCGGCCCGCGCTCGTCCTCCCGCCGCAGGCGAAGCTTGAGGTCGAGGCCGGGTTCGCTGAGGCCGTAATAGCCGGGATAGGCGCTGTTGCGCGCCGTGACCTCCAGCCAGGGCAGCGGCTGCGCAGAGATGGCATAGTGACGGTGCAGGTCGCCGAGTGCCGTAAGCCCGCCGCTCAACGACCCGTCGGGCGCCATCCGCGCGGTCGGCATCTGCAAAAGCCCGACCCCGCCCCAGTCGGACAGGCTGGATCGCGTGTCGTCGGCAAGGGCAGGGAAGGCCGCAGCAAGGATGAAGATGGCGAAGATGCGCACGCGATGATCGCGAAGGGGCGGAGGTGTCGCCCGATCCTTCGCTGTTCATGCGTATGGATGCAACTGAAAAAGGCTTCTGTGGCCGCCGCAGAGCGTCCTTACGGCGCCTCGACCACCTCGAAGTCGTGGGTGATGGTCGCGGTCTGGCCCAGCATGATCGAGGCGGAGCAGTATTTTTCCGCCGACAGCGCGATGGCGCGCTCCACCTTGGCAGGATCCAGCTTGCGCCCGGTCACCGTGAAGTGGACGTGGATCTTGGTGAAGACCTTCGGGTCGGTCTCCGCCCGCTCGGCCTCGATGGCGGCGACGCAGTCGGTGATCTGCTGGCGGCCCTTCTCCAGGATCATCACGATATCGAAACAGGTGCAGCCGCCCATGCCGATCAGCAGCATTTCCATCGGGCGGATGCCGGCGTTGCGCCCGCCGGATTCGGGCGCACCATCCATCACCACGGCATGGCCGCTGCCGGATTCGCCGACGAACATCTTGCCGTCCACCCAGGTGACGCGCGCCTTCATGACCAGTTCCTTCGTTCACGGTTGGTGTGAGTGACCGCGCGAAGCTAGGCGCCGCGGCGGATCGGCGCAAGAGGGGGCGGACCATCGGTGCGCGGCTCTTGCCCTCCCGAGACGGTGGGCCCATGGTTGCGTGTGCTGCAATGCACCTAACGACGAGGCTTTCCATCATGCCGCATGGACACACCCACGGCGGCCATTCCCATGGCGGTCATGCTCACGGCAGTCATACCCATGCCGACCATCATCACGGTCCTGCCCGCTACGACCGCTCCTTCGCCCTGGGTGCGCTGCTGAACATCGGCTTCGTGGTGGTGGAGGCGGTCTATGGCCTGCTCGCCAACTCCACCGCGCTGCTGGCCGATGCCGGACATAACCTCAGCGACGTGATGGGGCTGTTGCTGGCCTGGGGGGCGGCGTGGCTGGGGCGACGGCTGCCGAAGGGGCGCTACACCTACGGCTTCGGGAACGCCTCGATCCTGGCGTCGCTGCTGAACGCGATGATCTTGCTGATCGCCGTCGGCGCCATCCTGCTGGAGGCGGCGACCCGGCTGGTGCAGCCGGAAGCAGTGGCGGAGACCACGGTGATGGTGGTGGCGGTGGTCGGCATCGTCATCAACGGCTGGACCGCCTGGCTGTTCATGGGTGGACAGAAGCAGGACATCAACCTGCGCGGCGCCTACCTCCACATGGTGGCGGATGCGGCGGTGTCCGTCGGCGTGGTGCTGGCGGCGCTGGCCATCCGCTTCACCGGCTGGTTCTGGCTGGACCCGGTGACCAGCATCGTGATCGCGCTGGTGATCGTCGCCGGCACCTGGGGATTGCTGCGCGATTCGGTGCGGCTGGCGATGAATGCGGTGCCCGACGGCATCGACCATGCGGAGGTTGAGCGCTATCTGGCCGCGCTGCCGGGCGTTGCCGCGGTGCATGACCTGCATATCTGGCCGATCAGCACGACGGAAACCGCGCTGACCGCCCATCTCGTCCGTCCCGGCATGAACCAGGACGACGCGCTGCTGCTGGAAATCTCGTCGGTGCTGAAGGACCGCTTCGGCATCGGCCACGCCACCATCCAGGTGGAACATGACGGCAGCTGCTGCCGCCTTGCTCCGGTGGATGTGGTCTGATCCCGGAAGCCGGCTCGCTCAGGCCTGCTCCCGGGCGAGGCGGCGGGCGTTCGCCCGCACCTTGCGATAGGCGGGGTTCATGCCTGCGGCGGCCAGCGCGGCCGTCGCCTCGATCAGGCGCAGGTTGGCATGGATGCCGGCATCGACCGCGTCCGCCAGCAGGCGCTGCTGGACGTCGACGATCTCAACCGGATTCTTGCACGCGGCAAGGCCGCCGATGGTGACGGCAGCCGCCTGGGTCTGCTTCGTCACCATGGTGAACCAGGCTTGCCCGAACTCGCTGATGCCGGTGGCGACGGCGTGGAAAGCCTCCACCGCCGCCTCGACCTTTTCGGAGCCCATGCGGATGAATTCCGGATTGGCGAAGTCGATGGGGTTCGACATTGCCGCCGCCATCATGGCCGTTCGGTAGCCGATGGTCTGCGCAGCCGCAACGCCCATTTCACTGCTGCGAAGGCCGGTCTTGGTCAGCTGGCCCGCCACCGCCATGAGTCGGTCGGTGGGATGGCCGTTGCCGGCGTTTTCTCGTGCCATGGGCGTCGCCTCTCTCAAAAAAATCGTTGCCGGAACCTGACTGCGGCTTCAACGCTGCACTGCAGCATAAGTTCCGGCACGATCTTTACGCCTCGGCGAGCGCGCGGTCGAGATCTTCGATGATGTCCTGCGGGTCTTCGAGACCAACGGACAGGCGCAGCAGGCCGGGTTCGATCCGGGCGGCGACCTTTTCCTCGTCGGTCAACTTGGAATGGGTGGTGGTGGCGGGGTGGGTGATCAGGCTCTTCGAATCGCCGAGATTGTTGGAGATCATCACCATCCGCAGGCCGTTCAGGGCATTGAACGCCTCGGTCTTGCCGCCCTTCAGGAAGACCGACAGCATGTTGCCGCCGCCGGTCATCTGCTTGCGCACCAGATCATATTGCGGGTGGCTGGGCAGCAGCGGATAGAGCACCTGGGCGACCTTCGGGTGGCTTTCCATGAACTCCGCCACCTGCAGCGCCGCCGCCGACTGGGCGTGCACACGCAGCTCCAGCGTCTCCATGCCCTTCAGCAGCAGCCAGGAATTGAAAGGGGAAATGGTCGGGCCGGTGTTTCGCAGGAAGGGGTGGATCACTTCCGATGCGTATTTCCCGTCCTTGGCCAGGATGACGCCGCCCAGGCAGCGGCCCTGGCCGTCGATGTGCTTGGTCGCCGAATAGATGACGACATCGGCGCCGAAGTCGAACGGGCGCTGCAGCACCGGCGTCGCGAAGGCGTTGTCGGCGACGACCACCGCGCCGGCCTTGTGGGCCAGTTTGCAGACCGCCTCCAGGTCGACGACCTCCAGGCCGGGGTTCGACGGGGTTTCCAGGAAGACCGCCTTGGTCGGCTTGGACAGCGCCTCTTCCCACTCCGCCAGATTGGTGCCGTCGACGAACACCGTTTCGATGCCGAAGCGGCTGCACAGCTCCTTGAGGACCCAATAGCAGGAAATGAAGAGCGCCCGCGGCGCCACCACCCGGTCACCCGTCCGCAGCCCGCTCATCAGCGCGCCATGCACCGCCGCCATGCCGCTGGACGTGGCATAGGCCCACTCCGCCCCCTCATATTCGGCCAGCCGGTCCTCGAACATCGCCGAGGTCGGGTTGCGGAAGCGCGAATAGACGTGGCGCGAGCCATCGTTGGCGAAGGCGTTCTCCGCCTCCTCGGCCGAGCCGTAGACGAAGCCGGAGGTCTGGTACAGCGCCTCGCAGGTCTCGTCGAACTGCGAGCGGCGGATGCCGCCGTGGACCAGCTTGGACCGCGGGCGCAGGCCCGAAACGTTCGGATTGCGATGATCGGTGCGCGACATTCCGCCACTCTCCCCTGATGATCGCCGGTGGGGCGAAGCCGGCCGCAAACAAAAAAGCCCCGACCGATCGGGTCGAGGCGCGGACGCGGCTCGGACCTTTTTAGCGGGTTGTTTTACGTGGCCCGCAAGCCGGTCGACCAAATCACCACGTAGGTTCGCTTGTACGACCGCCTATGACCGCCGTCAAGTGGGGGAGCGCCGCATTCTCGACATCAGAATCCATCCATTCCGTCGACCCGAATTGTCGGTCGATATTCAGCAAGATGTGCCAGGACGGCTGCGGGTCCCCCGGCTTATGGTTCCCGCCAACAGCTGTGCAAGCCGGACCGACGATGAGCAGGCAAGAGTATGACCAGAGGTTTTCCCGATTGTTCGACTACATCGATCGGAATCTGGGAGGCGACCTTTCGCTCGACAGGTTGAGCGATGTTGCCTGTCTCTCGAAATTTCACTTCCATCGTCTTTTCTCGGCTCATTTCGAGATCAGCGTCGGGAAGTACATCCAACTGGCACGGTTGAAGCGGGCGTCGTTCCGGCTGGCCTTCTATCCGGCCGACAAGGTCATCGACATCGCTTTGGACGCCGGGTTCGAAACGCCGGAATCCTTCTCTCGCGCCTTCAGGAATGCGTTCGGCCAGACGCCGTCCGAGTTCAGGAAAACTCCGGAATGGCGGCAGTGGCACGACCGCTATCGTCACATCAAAAGGAAGGGGACCAGGACCATGGATGTCTCCGTCGTCGAGTTCTCGCCCGTCGTGGTGGCTGCCTACCGTCATCGTGGCCCGATCGAAGACGTGAATGACTCGGCTCGCATCTTCATCGACTGGCGCAAGGCCAGTGGACTGTCGCCACGCGAGCGGTGCCGGACCTTCGGCGTTGCGTTCGACAATCCCGAAACGACCGTACCGGCCGAGTTCCGGTTCGACATCTGCGGGGAGATTGATGGAGAGGTGCCGGAAAATCCGCAGGGAGTGGTGAAGAAGCACATCCCCGGTGGCCGCTGCGCCGTCGTCAGGCACCGGGGAGCGCACGAACAGATCGGCGAGGTCGTGAGGTTCCTCTATGTCCATTGGCTTCCGGAAAGCGGCGAAGAGCTTCGCGACTTCCCGGTCTACTTCCACTACCTGAATTTCGCCGGAGAAACGCCGGAGCATGATCTGCTGACCGACGTCTACCTGCCGCTGAAGTAAAGAACGCGCATCCGGGATCGGCCAGCGAGGAACGGAAGTGGCGTTGCTTCCGTCAATTGCTGTCTCACCCGATCTGCTCTGCGGCTGGTTGCGCCGTTTTCGACAGCATTCCCTTCACATCAGCCACTTTGGCCCCGCCCAGCAGAACCGCCAGTGCTCCGAAGGCGGCGGCACCGCAGGATACCAGCAATGCCAGTGCGGTGAACCGTAAGGCGGTGGAGGGTGCCGCCAGCCAGGGGTCCAGCACACGCCCGCCCACCAGCAGCGCCGCCCCCATGCCGGCGGCGGCCATGGCGATTCGGGGCGCGCGGCGCTTCAACCGGTCATCCAGGTCGAACAGCCCGCCCTTGCGCATCGCCACCACCAGCAACCCGACATCCAGCCAGGCCGTCAGCCCGGTGGACAGCGCGATGCCGACATGGCCCAGCCACGGCATCAGCAGCAGTGCCAGCAGGGCGGTCGCAACGGTCACGATGACGGCGACGCGCACCGGCGTCACCGTGTCGTGGCGGGCGAAGAAGGCGGCGTTCAGCGACTTGACGATCACATAGGCCGGGATGCCGATGGCATAGGCGGCGAGCGCCATGGCGGTGGCCTGGGCCTCGTCCGGGCCGAAGGCGCCGCGCTGGAACAGGACGGACACCATCGGCGCCCCCGCCACGCCGAGCGCGACCGCGGCGGGAAGGCCGAGCAGCAGGCTGAATTCCAGCGCACGGCTCAGGTAATGGCGGACCATCCGCTCGTTCCCGGCCGCGACATGGCGTGCCAGCACCGGGAGAAGGGCGGTGCCGATGGCGATGCCGATGACGCCCAGCGGCATCTGGTTCAGCCGGTCGGCATAGTAAAGGAACGACACGGCGCCCGAGGGCAGCAGCGAGGCGAGCACGATGTTCAGGAACAGGTTGATCTGCATGACGCCGGCCCCGATGGCCCCCGGCCCGATCAGCCGGAACAGCCGCCGCATGCCGTCGGTCATCCGGGGCCGCCGCAGGCGAAGCGTCACGCCGGCATTGCGGCAGGCCCAGGCCATCCATCCGATCTGCACCGCTCCGGACAGGGTGACCGCCCCCGCCATGGCAATGCCCGGCTCCAACCCCAGCTGCGGGGCGACCAGCAGGGCCGCGACCAGGGTCAGGTTGAAGGCGATGGGTGCGGCGGCGAAGGGACCGAAGCGGTCCAGCGCGTTCAGCACGCCGCCCAGCAGCGCCACCAGCGAGATCAGCGCCAGATAGGGAAAGGTCAGCCGCGCCATGTCCACCGCCAGGGCGAACTTGGCGGGCTCGTCGGAGAAGCCGGGGGCTAGGCCATGCATCAGCCAGGGCATCGCGACGACGGCCGCCAGGGTGAACGGCAGCAGCACCGCCAGCAGCATCGCCAGCGATTCTTCCGCGAAGCGCACGGCGGCGGCCCGGCCGCGGGTCTGCAGTTCCGCGGCGAACAGCGGGATGAAGGCGACGCCGAAGGCGCCTTCCGCGAACAGGCGGCGGAACAGGTTGGGCAGTTTCAGCGCGACGAAGAAGGCGTCGGCCACCGGGCCGGCGCCCAGGACGGCAGCGGTCAAAATGTCGCGTGCGAAGCCGGCCAGCCGGCTCAGCAGGGTCAGTCCGCCGACGGTGGCGATAGCACGGGCAAAGCTCATTCAAGCGGTATAGCGGTCGGCCGGAGCGTCGCAAAGCCGGCATTTCGGCGGGGTGACCGACGGGCCGGTGCGCTGGGGTGCATAGCCGGAGCGTTCGAGGTGAGCCGTCGTCACGGCCGGGTCGCATGGGTGGAGCAACTTCGTTGCGCTGCCACCTTCCCGGTAACGCCGTTGCGTCCACACCTGCGTTGCGGCATGCTTGCGTCCGCCTGCCGCCGCCGTCCGCCTTTCGCCGATGGACGCGGCCGGCGGACGATCCACTGCGTTCGGGGTATACGTGAAGCGGGCGCTCTGGCTTTTCTCCGGTTTCGGCGGGCGATTGGTCCTGCCCGCCTTGGCGGTCGTGCTGGCGATCGCCGCCCTGTGGTGGATTCTGCTCGACCGGCTGGAGCGGGAGGAGCGGCTGCTGGACCTGACGGTCCATGAAAAGACCGCCGTCGTCGCCCGGCTGGTGGAGGAGCATGCGATCTCCACCTTCCGCCGGGTCGACGACCTTCTGCTGGATCTGATCGCCAATACGGAACGCAACCGGGCCATGCGCCTGGACACCCGCCGCGCCTTCGAGGAAGGGCTGGTGGTGGGTGTGCGCGTCTATGATTCGGCCGGGTTGCTGACCATGGGCGGCGGACGGGCGACCTTCCAGGGCAGCGTCGCCGACCGTGACGAATTCCGCATCGCCCGCGACAGCGCGCCGCGCGGGCTGGTGATCGGCATGCCCTATGCGTCGTCGGAAACGCAGGATGTCCTGATCCCCGTTTCGCGCCGGTTGGAGAATGGCGACGGCACCTTCGCCGGCATTGCGGTGGCCGACATTCCGGTCGAATCCTTCGTCCGCTACTATCGGGTGCTGGGGCTTCCCCCTGATGGCGCAGCGGCGCTGCTGCGCACGGACGGCGTCATCATCGCCCGCAATGTCAGTTCCAATTCCATGTCCGGCCGCGGCACCGCCAGCTCCGAACTCTGGCAGGCGGTGAAACAGAACCCCATCGGCCACCTTCGCATGGTCAGCCCGGTCGACGGGGTGGAGCGCATCCTGGCCTTCCGGTCGGCCCCGGACTATCCGGTCATCGCGATCGTCGGCGAATCGGTGGAAACGGTTTTCGGTCCCTGGCGTGACAATGCCCGCCTTTATATCGGCTGGGCGGTCGCCACCACGGTGGTGATCCTGCTGTTCATCATCGCCTTCATCGTCGAACTGCAATGGCGGCGCCACACCGACCGGGCCCTGCGCGTCCGCAACCGTGCGCTGGCCTGGAGCAACGACGGCATCATGATCGCCGACGCGACCCAGCCCGGCATGCCGATCGTCTATGTCAACCCGGCGCTGGAAAAGCTGCTTGGCACGCCGATGTCGGGCCTGATGGGCAGCGGCGCCCTCACGGCGCTGGAGCGGGCCACGAACGACCGGGCGGCTCTGCAGCCGTTGCGCGACGCCATCGTCGTCGGCCGCGACGCGCGGGTGGAACTGGCGCGGGCAGGCGACGGTCCGGAGGATCCCCGCTGCCTGGAATTGAGCGCCTCGCCGGTGCGCGACCACGACAACCGGCTGGTCAGCCTGATCGCGACCGTCCGCGACATCTCCGAGCACAAGCGCGCCCAGGCGGCGATGGCCGATGCCCGTCGGGAGGCCGATCGCGCCAATGTCGCCAAGTCGAAATTCCTCGCCGCCGCCAGCCACGACCTGCGCCAGCCCGTTCAGTCGCTGATGCTGCTGATGGAGGTGCTGTCCGGCCGCGTCACCGATGGGATGACGCGCAACGTTCTGGGCACCATGGAGCGGGCGCTCGGCGCGCTGAAGATGCTGCTGGACGGTCTGCTCGACGTTTCCCGGCTGGAGGCCGGCGCCGTGGTGCCGGAGGTGGAGGTGTTCGCCCTGTCCGAGGTGATGGACCGTGTGGCCGCCAACAGCCGGTCCGTCGCCGTCCAAAAGGGGCTGATCCTGCACATCGTGCCCTGCCGCGCCCATGTGCGCAGCGACCCGATGCTGCTGGGGCGCATCCTGCAGAACCTGGTGGAGAACGCGCTGCGCTACACCGACAGGGGGCGCATCCTGATCGGCTGCCGCCGCCGCGGCGGGAACTTGCGGATCGAGGTGTGGGACACCGGCATCGGCATCCCGGTCGACCAGCAGGACGACATCTTCCAGGAGTTCGTGCAGGTCGGCAATGCCAGCCGCAACCGCGACCAGGGTCTCGGCCTCGGGCTGGCGGTGGTGCGGCGGCTGTCGGTCATGCTCGGCCATTCGGTGACGGTCCGCTCCATGCCCGGCCAGGGCTCCGTCTTCTCGGTCGAAGTGCCGCTGGCCGCGCCGCTCCCCGCCAAGGCGCTTTCCCCAGCTTCGGCGCCGCGTCCGGCCTTTGCGACCACGGTGCTGGTGATCGAGGATGACGGAATCGTGCGCGAGGGACTGCGCGCCATGCTGGCCGAATGGGGCTACACGGTGCTGGCGGCCGAATCCTGCGCCGAGGCGCTGGATCTCGCCCATCGCGGACCGCCCCCCGACCTGATCGTCGCCGATTACCGCCTGCGCGACGGCCGCACCGGGACCGAAGCGATCCGCGAGGTGCGGCTTGCCCTCGGCCGCATCCTGCCGGGCATCCTGGTCACCGGCGATACCGCGCCCGCCCGCGCCCAGGAGGCGGAGGCCGGCAATTTCCGCGTCATGCACAAGCCGGTGATCGCCGCCGACCTGCGCCGTGCCGTCGCCGAGGCGCTGGAGCCGCTGCTGCGCGAACGCCAGACGGTGGCGTAGGCGAAGCTTGATCTCTCAAACGAGGTCCGGCGCCCGCCGCGGCACCCGCAGGATGAAGACGGCGCCTCCATTGGCCGTGTTCCCGGCACTCAACTGCCCCCCCAGCGTCTGGGTCGCCAGATTGTAGGCAATGTGCAACCCCAGCCCGACGCAGCCGGCATGGCGTGCAGTGGTGAAGAAGGGGTCGAAGATCCGCGGCAGGTCGGCCTCGAGGATGCCCTGTCCGTCGTCGCTGTGCACCACCTCGATCCAGTCGTCGCCGTCGCCGTCGGCGTGGATGTCGATGACGATTCGGCCGCTCTGTTCCGGTCGGAAGGCATGCATCAGCGCGTTGCGCACCAGATGGGTCAGCACGCGGGCGAAGGCGCCTGGGAAACTCTCCAACTGCAGCGCTTCGGGACAGATCAGCTCCACCCGGTGGCCGGACGAACCGATCTGCGTGTGCAGGCTCAGCAGCACATCCTCGGTGTATTCGCGCAGGTAGAAGGTGCGGCGCTCGTCGCCGGTCTGGTCGGCGGCCACCTGCTTGAACATGTGGACCAGCGATGCGATCCGCTCGGTGTTGCCGACCAGCAATTGCCCCGCCTCCTGCGCCACTTCCAGGAATCCGGCCAGGGCCGAGCGGGTCAGCGCGTTGGCGGCGAACTGGCGTTTCACGTCCTCCGCCCGGCTCAGCAGGTGCGAGGCGGTGGTCAGCGCCACGCCGACCGGCCCATTCACCTCATGCGCCACCCCGGCGACCAGCTGGCCGAGTGAGGCCATCTTCTCGGTCTGCACCAGGCTGTCCTGGGCGTCCTGCAAGTCACGATAAGCCTGTTCCACCCGGTCCTTGGCGGCGCGCAGCGCATCCGCGGCGCGTGCCCGTTCCGTGGTGTCGAGCATCACGCCGAACAGGTGGGTCAGACGTCCATCCAGGTCGAAGCGGGGCGCACAGGAGGAGGAGACGTAGCGAACCTCTCCCGCCGGATCGATCACGCGGTATTCGACATAGACGCGCTTGGAGTTGCCGATCACGCTCTCCAGCATGTTGCCGAAGGACAGGCGGTCGTCGGGGTGGAGGATATCCAGCAGGCGGTCGAAGGTCGGCTCGAACCGTTCCGGGTCCTGGCCATAGATGCCGAAGGCCTCGCGGTTCCAGACCAGCGTGCCGCTGTGAATGCCGTACTCCCAGTAGCCGAGATGGCCGGTGCGGTATGCCTCCTCCAGCCGCTGTTTCGCGGCCTCCAGCTGTGCCGCCGCCTCGGCCCGTTCGGTGCTGTCCATCATCACGCCGAAGACGTGGGTCAGCCGCCCATCCGTATCCAGCCGCGGCGCGCAGGAGGAGGAGACGTAGCGGACCCGCCCGTCGCCGTCATGGACGCGATACTCGACATAGACCCGCTTGGGGTTGTCGACGACGCTTTCCAGCATGTTGCCGAAGCGTGGCCGGTCGTCCGGATGCAGGATTCCCAGCAGGGCATCGAAGCCTTGGTCGAAGCGGTCGCGGCCATGGCCCAGAACGGCAAGGGCGGCGTCGGTCAGCATCAGCTCGCCCGATCGGATGCCGTATTCCCAATAGCCGAGTTTGGCGGTGTGATACGCCTCTTCGAGCTTTTCGGTCGCCAAATCCAGGCTGCGGGCGGTACGGCGCTGGTCGGTAACGTCCTCCACCGTCGCGATCCAGGGAGGGCCGCCGACGCGGATCAGCAGGTCGCGCGGCTCGCCCGAACCGATGCCGGTGGAAACCTCCTGCACAGTACCGGGGCGGGCATCGGCCAGATCGGCCGGCATGGCGTCCGCGCTTCCGTAGCGGGCAAGGAAACAGCGGTTGCCGCACAGCTGGCCATCGTCGCCGCGCATCAGGGCGGGAACGGGCAGGACGTCGAACAGAGGATTCGGCATCGGGTGGTTCTCCGCCCCCGGAGCCCCCGCCGCATCCCTGGTCCCGCCCCCTGCCATCATGTCCATCTCCACAGCTGGCGCCCGTCCGTGGGCGCCACTGTCGCCGGACACTACACAAGCAATTTTGCCAGTCCTATGACCAATTCGACGCGAATTGTCGCTAGCCGATATCGGTATCGATATGGACCGGATGGAGCGACCCCAGGTTCGGGAACTCAGGGAATCAGGGCGTCGAGGTCGAAATCCTGCGCGAATGCGATCATCGCACCGCAGGCGCCGGGCGAGTTCACCCGCATCACGCCACCGCCAACCACGGTCGGCACCTTGCTCTTCTGCAAGGCCTGCTGGGTTTTGACCGGGTCGGCGACGCGCACGACGAATCCGGCGAAGAAGGGAAGGGGAGTGGCGAAGGCAGGATCGGCCGTCCAGGCCCAATGCAGCCGGTCCGGCGTGGCGACCATCACCGGGACCTGCCCGTCGCCGGGTTGGCCGGGTTCCACCACGCGGGCCGCCCCGCGGTCGGTGACGGTGCCCCCCAGCAGCCTGGCATAGGTCGTGGCCACCGCGTCGGGATCGGCGGCGGCGATGACCAGCGCTTCCAGTCCGATGGCGCTGTTGGCATGCTCAAGCTGGTCGGGGCGCCAGACGAGGTCCGGCGTGTGATGCTGGCACAGGAAGACACGGCCGGCCGGCGTGGCTGCGGGATCGATCTGGGTGATGGTGAAGCTGGCGTCGCGCGTGCCCTCCGGCAGCTCCACGGGCCGGCTGAAATCGACGGACTCCGGTGCGGGGAAGCCGGCAGCGGCCAGCGGTCTGGCGGCGGCGCGGGCATCCGGAGTCTTCAGCGCAATGGCGGCGATGCCCTCGCGCTGGCGCAGGAAGGCGGCGTAATGGGCGTTGGCGGGACGCTGTTCCTCGATGCCCAGAAGTTCCAGATAGGTGCCGGTCGGGAACAGGATGGTGTGGTTGGCGGATTTCAGCTGCGTGTGGTGCCCGCGCGGCGTCACCGTGAAGCCGAGCCGGCTGTACGCATCGCGCGCGGCGTCGAGGTCGCGGGTTGCGATGACCAGATGGTCCAGTCCGGTGATGCCGTCGATGCTCATGGCGTCCTGCCGCTGTCGGGTTGTTGTGCCGCCAGCGATAGAACAGCCGGCACGCCGCGGCAAGCAGGATTGCCCTCTCCCGCTGCGGAGGCGGGAGAGGGTGGAGGTCACAGCGCCTGCTGCAGTTCCGGCAGGGCCTTGAACAGGTCGGCGACGAGGCCGTAGTCGGCGACCTGGAAGATCGGCGCCTCCTCGTCCTTGTTGATGGCGACGATCACCTTGCTGTCCTTCATGCCGGCCAGATGCTGGATCGCACCGGAGATGCCGACGGCGACATAGAGATCCGGCGCCACGATCTTGCCGGTCTGGCCGACCTGATAGTCGTTGGGCACGAAGCCGGCATCGACCGCGGCCCGGCTGGCGCCCACCGCGGCACCCAGCTTGTCGGCGATCGCCTCCAGCAGGTGGAAGTTGTCGCCCGACTGCATGCCGCGCCCGCCGGAGATCACGATGCGGGCCGAGGTCAGCTCCGGACGTTCCGACTTCGACAGCTCGGCCGAGACGAAGCTCGACAGGGCGGGGTCTGCCACGGTAGCGACGCTCTCGACCGTAGCGCTGCCGGTGGCGGCGGCGGCCTCGAAGGCGGTGGTGCGGACGGTGACGACCTTCACCGCATCGGCCGACTGCACGGTGGCGATGGCGTTGCCGGCATAGATCGGCCGCTCGAACGTATCCGAAGAGACCACGGCGGTGACGTCGGAGATCATCGCCACGTCGAGCAATGCCGCGACGCGCGGCAGCACGTTCTTGCCCACCGAGGTGGCGGCGGCGAGGACGTGGCTGTAGGCCGGGGCGAGCGAGACCAGCAGCGCCGCGACCGGCTCGGCCAGCGCGTGCTCGTAAGCGGCATCGTCGGCGAGCAGCACCTTGGCGACGCCGGCCAGCTTCGCGGCCTGCTCCGCGGCGGGGGCGGCGTTGCGGCCGGCGACCAGGAGGTGGATGTCGCCGCCGAGCTTGGCAGCGGCGGTCACCGCATGGGCGGTGGCAGGCTTGAGGCTGGCGTTGTCGTGGTCGGCGAGGATCAGGATGGGCATAGGGCGGGTCCTTGGTTGGCGGGTGGTGAGGTGTCGGCTGCGGACTGCGGATTGCCCCCTCCCCATCCCTTCCCCCGCTTCGCGGGAGAGGGGGTAGGATGCTCGTCGGCGTGAACCGAATCGCGAAGCGGCGGAGTTCCCTCTCCCGCGGAGCGGGGGAGGGTTAGGGTGGGGGCACCGGACAGGCGCTCAGATCACCCGCGCCTCGTTCTTCAGCTTTTCGACCAGTGCGGCGACGTCCGGCACCTTGATGCCGGCCTGACGCTTGGCCGGCTCGGCAACATTCACCGTCTTCAGCCGCGGCGTCACATCGACACCTAGGGCGTCCGGGGTGACCGTCTCCAGCGGCTTCTTCTTCGCCTTCATGATGTTCGGCAGGCTGGCATAGCGCGGTTCGTTGAGGCGCAGGTCGGCCGTGACCACCGCCGGCAGCTTCAGCTCCACCGTCTCCAAACCGCCGTCGATCTCGCGGGTGACCGCGACCGTGCCGTCACCGGCCACGACCTTCGAGGCGAAGGTGCCCTGGCCCCAGCCGAGCAGGGCGGCGAGCATCTGGCCGGTCTGGTTGCAGTCGTCGTCGATCGCCTGCTTGCCGAGGATCACCATCCCCGGCGCCTCCTTCTCGACCAGCGCCTTGAGGACCTTGGCGACGGCCAGCGGTTCGGTCGTCACGTCGGTCTGCACTAGGATGGCGCGGTCGGCACCCATGGCGAGAGCAGTGCGCAGCGTTTCCTGCGCCTGGGTCGGGCCGATGGAGACGACGACGATCTCGGTCGCCTTGCCGGCTTCCTTCAGGCGCACCGCCTCTTCGACGGCGATCTCGTCGAAGGGGTTCATGCTCATCTTCACGTTGGCGGTCTCGACGCCGCTGCCATCCGCCTTGACGCGGACCTTCACGTTGTAGTCGACGACCCGCTTCACGGGCACCAGCACCTTCATGATGGCGTGTCTCCTCTCGGATGGTGTTCTTGTTTCGACTCAGGCGGCGGACAGGCTCTGTCCGCGCAAGGCGGCGACCGCATCGGGGACCGGCGGGGAGGCGGCGGTGGTGCCCAGTTCCGCCAGCACCTTCGCCGGCGGAATGACGCTCCCGGCACCGACGAAGGCACCCTGGACGACGGCCAGCGCGGCCAGCCCGCCCCGCGTTTCCATGCGGTGTTCGATGAAGATGTACTTGTCGTCCCAGCACAGCACCCGGCTGACCAGCGTGAAGCGCTGGAACGGCCGCAGCGAGCGGCGGTAGCGGATGGTGGCCCCGCCCAGCACCGGCTGCCAACGGTTGCGCAGGATCGCCGGTCCCAACCCGACGCGGATCATCAGATCGGTCCGCCCCAGATCCATCACGCTGAAATAGCGCGCGTTGGTCATGTGCAGATTTATGTCCAGGTCGGTCGGCCAGACCCGGAACCGCAGCGTCGACGGCTCCAACAGCCCGGCGCGGCGACCGCGCCAAGCGGCAAGGATGGCGGCGGCGGCAACCGCCAGCAGTCGGAAGATCAGGTTCATGACCGCTCTCCCGCATCACCCGGGTGGGGGGCGACTGCCGCCTGTGGCCGAGCTTGTCCCTTCATGCTCCGATCCCTCGTCAGGGCCGACCGGAGCGCGTCGGGCGCCCGGCTGGTCAGCTGTCCTTCGCGGCGGCCTTCAGCTCCGCCAGGGTGTTGGTGACCTGCACCTCGATGTCGTGCAGCTCCTGCACGGTGGCCTCCAGATCCTCGCGCTGCTGGGCGAGGTCCTTCAGCCGCTTCTGCACGCGCTTCAACAGGTTCTTCTGCTGCTCCACCCCGCCATTGACGTTGTAGAGGTCGAGATATTCGCGGATCTCCGCCAGCGAGAAGCCCAGGCGCTTGCCGCGCAGGATCAGCTTCAGCCGGGCGCGGTCGCGCTTCGTATAGACCCGGTTGTTGCCGACACGGTTGGGCGCCAGCAATCCCTTGACCTCGTAGAAGCGCAGAGCCCGCGGCGTGATGCCCAGCTCTTCCGCAAGCTGGTTGACCGTGTAGAGCTGTTCCATCCCTGGGAAGACCTTTTGTTCGTGTCCGGCACAATGCGCCTGCCGTTTGGTAGCACAGCTGCCGTCGCGTGATAAGGCTTCCCTTTACGTCCGGGTCAGGATGGTGACTTCGGGTCATCCTCTGTTCGATAGAGCCTGCTGCGCCTCGGCGATCAGTTCCTTCTTCGACAGCTTGCCGACGGCGGTCTTGGGCAGCTCCTCGCGGAACTCGATGGCGGTCGGCATCTCGATGCGGGAGATCTTGTCGCGCAGGAAGTCGCGCAGGGCCTCCGCGGTCAGGGTGGCACCCGGCTTCAACTGCACGAAGGCCTTCGGCGTCTGGCCGCGGTAATCGTCGGGCAGGCCGATGACGCAGGCGGCGACCACGTCGGGATGCTGGTAGATCGCCTCCTCGATCATGCGCGGATAGACGTTGTAGCCGCTGCAGATGATGAGATCCTTCAGCCGGTCGAGCAGGAAGACGTATCCGTCCTCGTCCATCGTCCCGACGTCGCCGGTCAGCAGGAAGCCGTCGACCACGGTGCGGTCGCTTTCCTCCGCCCGGCCCCAGTATCCGGCCATGACGTTGGGCCCGGCGATCGCCACCTGCCCCTTCTCGCCGATGCCGAGCTTGCGGGCCGGGTCTTCGAGGTCGCGGATCTCGATGGTGATGCCGGGCAGTGGCAGGCCGATCGAGCCCTCCTTGTTGACGCCGTTCAGCGGGTTGGCTGCGCAGACGGGGGAGGCTTCCGACAGCCCGTAGCCCTCGATCAGGACGCAGCCGGTCGCCGTCTCGAACTGGCGCTTCAACTCCATCGGCAGCGGCGCGCCGCCGGAGATGCAGTAGCGGATCGAGGTCATCGGATAGCGGGCGACCTGCGGGTGGCCCAGCAGCGCCTTGTACATGGTGGGCACCCCGGGGACGAGGGTCGGCTTGCGCTTCGCGATGGTCTTCAGCACCTGCTCCGTCTCGAAGCGCGGCAGCATGATCAACTCGGCCCCGCAGGCCAAGCCCATGTTCAGCACCACGGTCATCGCGAAGACATGGAAGAAGGGCAGCACCGCAAGCATGCGCTCCTGTCCCAGCGCCACCGTGGGGAACCATGCCTGCACCTGCCGGGCGTTCGACAGCAGGTTGTGGTGGGTCAGCATCGCACCCTTGGGCACGCCTGTGGTGCCGCCGGTGTATTGCAGCACGGCGACGTCGCGCAGCCCGTCGATGCGCACCGGGCGCAGCGTGCCGTCATTGACCAGCAGGCTGTCGAAATCGAGGTGGCGGTCGTCGCGCGGCACCGCGGCGATCTCGCTGCGCTTCAGCACGCGGAACAGCGCGCTTTTCACCGCCGGCAGGATGGTGGGCATGCGGCAGACGACGATCCGCTTCAGCGGCGTGCGGCCCAGCATCGCCGCGACCCGCGGATAGATCTGCTTGAGGTCCAGCGTCACCATGATCTCGGTCTGCGAGTCGGTGATCTGGTGCTCCAACTCGCGCTCGACATAGAGCGGGTTGTAGTTGACCACGGTGCCGCCGGCCTTCATCACCGCGAAGTAGGAGATGACGTAGGTCGGGCAGTTGGGCAGGCACAGACCCACCCGCACCCCCGGCCCGACGCCCAGATCCTGGAAGCCGCGGGCGGCGCGGTTCACCAGATCCAGCACCTCGGCGTAGGTGTAGCGGCGGCCCAGGAAGTCGAGGCATGGGCGGTCGGCATAGCGTCCGGCCGCTTGCTCGAACAGCATGTGCAGCGGCATCGGCGCGAAGTCCTGGTCCCAGGCGATTCCCTTTGGATAATGCGCCAGCCAGGGCTTGGCGGAGTCGGTAGCGGTGTCGGATGCGGCGGCGGTGGTGGTCGGGTGGGCGCTCTGCGCAAGCGGCTCGGGCATGTTTCGCTCCCCTCGGCGGTGGCGCGTTCCGGATCACCTGACAGCCGGGATCGAAAGGCGGCGGGCGTCTGAAACGCTTTCGTTATGACGTTGACGTAAACGTAATGCGCGCCTACTGTCAAGGCCAGTCCTACGAACAATCCTGAGGGCACGCTTTCATGGTCGACGACATTCTGCAGGAACTGCGCAGCCGCAGCGGCGATCTGCGCTCGCTCAATGCCTCGGTCCGTTTCCTGCTGGGCAAGGAGGGCGAGGTGATCCGGGTCGATGGCCGCGCCAATCCGATCAGCATCAGCCGCGAGGATGCCGAAGCCGACTGCACCATTCGCATCACGCCGGAAAACCTGCAGAAGCTGATCAACGGCAAGCTTAACCCGATGCTGGCCTTCACCATGGGCAAGCTGAAGGTCGAGGGATCGATGGGCGTCGCGATGAAGCTGGCGCAGCTGCTGGACGACTGAGCGGCCGCAAGAGCCGCCGACCGCACTGAACCGGGAGGAAACACACATGACGACGACGCGCACCAAATGCGCCACCCTGTCCGCTGCCCTGATGGCGGCCTCGCTGCTGACCGGCCTGACGGGCACCGCCGCTGCACAGGGCGGCGCCCAAGGGACTGCAGCACGGACGCTGACCTACCAGATCCTGATGGGCGAGGACCCGATAGGCAGCGAGCAGGTGAAGATCGAACCGCAGGGCGACCGCACCAAGGTTACCGTCACCGCCACCACGCGGGTGAAGGTGCTGTTCATCAACTTCCGCTACGACCACAAGCGGGAGGAGCTGTGGAAGGGCGGCGTTCTGGAGTCGATGACCGCCACCACCGACGACGACGGCACGCCGCACAAGATCGAGATGGCGCGCGACGCCGCCGGCTATCGCCTGACGGTGGACGGCAAGGCCCAGCAGGCGCCCGCCGGCACCCTGCCGTTGACCCTGTGGACTCCGCAGGTGTTGAAGCACACGCAGCTTCTGTCGGTCATCGACGGCGCCCCCTACAAGGTCGCGGCGCGCAAGCTCGGGGCCGAGCCGGTTGAGGCCGGTGGCAAGGCGGTGGAGGCCGCCCACCACCGCATCGAGGGCGATGTCGAACGCGACCTGTGGTTCGCGGCGGACGGCACGCTGCTGAAGACGCGCTTCAAACGCAGCGGCTATGATATCACCTATGTCCTGAAGTGATCGCCGCCCATTGAGGACCCGATGCCCATTTTCCTGTTTCCCGACGAGCCCTTCTGGAACGAGGAGGCCGACGCCGTGGAGTTTCCGGTGCAGGTCGGGGAATATCTGGGCCGGGTCTTCGTCACCCGCCGCACCTTGCAGGGCATCGTCGGCCACACGCCGAAGCCGGACGAGGCGGTTCAGCAGGTGTGCATGAACCGCTCCCTGTTCGAACGGGCGACCGAACAGCGCATCATGGCGCGCGCGCTCGATCCTGACGCCAACATCCACCTGACCGGCCGCGACCTTCATCGCGCGGCCGGTTAGAGGCTTGCCGCTCAGCCCAGGCGGGCGTAACGGCCGCGGAAATACAGCAGCGGGTCGCCGTCCTCCCGCGAGGTCAGCTTGCGCACCCGACCCAGCACGATGACGTGGTCGCCGCCGTCCAGCAGATGCTCGCGGTCGCATTCCAGGGTTGCGAGGCAGCCGGTCAGCAGGCGCACGCCGCCGCGGCCGGTGGTGGTCTCCAGACCGGACCAGCGCTCCTGCAGGTCGCGGCGGGAGAAGCGGTTCGAAAGCTCCTCCTGGTCGGCGGCCAGGATGTTCACCGCGAAATGCGGCGCGATGTTGAAGGCCTCGAAGGACATCGCCGCCCGGCCCAGGCAGAACTGCACCAGCGGCGGATCGAGCGACACCGAGGAGAAGGAATTCACCGTGACTCCCAGCGGCAACCCGTCGGGGGCGATGGTGGTGATGACGGCGATCCCGGTGGCGAAGCAGCCGAGGGCGGAGCGGAACGCAAGCGGATCGATCGGCTGTTCGGTGGTCATGACGTCCTGTGATGCGGGCCAAGGTGGAGGGGACGGACAGGGCAGGGCAACCGCCGACGGCCTTGGAGCCGCCGAAGATGACACTCAAAGTAGGAAATACCGGGAATTAGTCCAGCGCGCCACCCGGCGCAAGCCGCATCTCGGCCGTGCGTAACGTCGTTAAACGGATCTTAATGAAACCCCGTCAGGGTTTTGCCACGGCGGACGGCCGCCGCTTCCACCGCGGCGCCACGCGCGAAATTCGGCCTTCGGGCCGCGAACCATTCGCCACGGCCAGGGCATGAGCGGGAATTCCGGCGGCAACGAGCGGCCGATCATCATCAAGAAGAAGAAGGGCGGGCACGGCGGCCACCATGGCGGCGCGTGGAAGGTCGCCTATGCCGACTTCGTGACCGCGATGATGGCCTTCTTCCTGCTGCTGTGGCTGCTGAACGTCACCACGTCGGACCAGCGCAAGGGCATCGCCGACTATTTCTCGCCCGTCTCGGTCAGCCGGGAACAGTCGGGCTCCGGCGGCATGCTGGGCGGCAAGACCATCACGGTGCCGGGCGCGCAGATCTCTCCCAGCTCGCCCATGTCCGCCGACGTGCCGGTTTCGGGACCGCCCGGCTATTCCTCGCAGCAGACCGAGGACGCCGACGACCCGACCGAATCCGCGACCGGCCCCGGCCAGGGCACCGGACCCGGCCAGTCGGGCACGGAGGCTGCAGCCAACGGCGCCGCGGCGGATGCGGATGTCGCCGACCAGAAGCCGAACGAGACCCGCGCCGAATTCCAGAAGCGGATGGAGGAACTCGCCAGACAGCTGGGCATCCCCGGCCAGAAGCCCGGCGAGAAGCTGTCCGACTTCGGGGAGCGGGTGAAGGAGGCGATGGAGAGCCTGCAGGGTGCGGCCAAGGAGGCCCGCCAGTTCCAGCAGGCCGCGACCGAGATCCGTCAGGCCATCCAGTCGGTGCCGGAGCTGGAGCCGCTGGCCCAGAACCTGATGATCGACCAGACGCCGGAAGGCCTGCGCATCCAGATCGTCGATCAGGACCGGGTGTCCATGTTCCCCGGCGGTTCCGGCCAGATGTATCCGCAGACCCGCCAACTGGTGCAGCAGGTGGCCAAGGCCCTGTCCAAGCTGCCCAACAGGCTGTCGATCAGCGGCCATACCGACTCCACGCCATTCCCGGCGGGGTCCGGCCGCGACAACTGGGATCTGTCGACGGAGCGGGCGAACGCCACCCGCCGCGCCCTGCTGTCCGGCGGCATCGATCCGGCGCGAATCCAGGACGTCGTCGGCAAGGCCGACCGCGACCCTCTCGTCGCCGACCAGCCCAACAGCCCGCGCAACCGGCGCATCACCATGGTTCTGCTGCGCGATACCCAGGCGGCACCGGCCGCCGGCGGCCAGTCCGGCAATGCCGCCGCTCCCAATGCTGCGGCGGGCGCGACCAAAGCACGATAACACTTTCGCGCTATTGGTACTTTGGCGCTAATTTCCGGAAGCCTCCGCGTCCGAATTCTTGCTTTGTCATTGCGTCGCACAACGGCGCACGCGTTTGCCCTGTTCAAAGCGCGCGGCGATGGGTCATACTTCCTGCACAATGCGACATGGCCGGGGCGATGCCGCCCGGCCCGCGATGATCGGTCAGATACAAGCGCGGGGGAGTCTGTGAGCGTACCCGAGGGCAAACCGTCCGACCTTTTGTCATCCTACAATCCGGGCCTGTACTTCGACGAGTTGTTCGGAGCCATGGATTTGCCGGCCGAACATACGGCGCTGATCCGCCAAAGGCTGGCCGCACTCGCCTTCGATGAACTGCGCCGACGCGCGCAGGATGCGGAGCGGGAGCTTTACAATCTCGGCATCACCTTCATCGTCTATTCCGACAAGGACGCCGTCGACCGCATCCTGCCGTTCGACGTCATCCCGCGCGTGATCTCCGCGCCGGAATGGTCGCATCTGGAGGCGGGCGTCACGCAGCGGGTCGCCGCGCTGAACCTGTTCCTGCACGACATCTATCACGACCAGAAGATCCTGAAGGACGGCGTGATCCCGCGGGATCTGGTCGAAGGGAACCATAATTTCCGCCCGCAGATGATCGGGCTGGACGTTCCCTTCAACACCTACATCCACATCATGGGCACCGATCTGGTGCGCGACCGCCATGGCACCTTCCGGGTGCTGGAGGACAATGGGCGCGTGCCGTCGGGCGTCTCCTACGTCGTTGAAAACCGCCACATGATGCAGCGGGTCTTCCCCGACCTGATGCAGGACATCGGCATCCGCCCGGTGGACAATTACGGCCACAAGCTGCTGGATGCGATGGTGGAGATCGCGCCGGTCGACGACCCGCAGGTGGTGCTGCTGTCGCCGGGCACCTACAATTCCGCCTATTTCGAGCACATCTTCCTGGCGCGCGAGATGGGCGTGCCGCTGGTGGAGGGGCGCGATCTGGTGGTGGACAACGACCGCGTCTTCATGAAGACCACCAACGGTCTGGCCCCGGTCCACTCGATCTACCGCCGGCTGGACGACGCCTTCCTCGATCCCAAGGCCTTCAACCCCGACAGCCTGCTGGGCGTGCCCGGCATCCTGGAGGCCTATCGCAAAGGCAATGTCGCGCTGGCGAACGCCATCGGCACCGGTGTGGCCGACGACAAGGCGGTCTACTGCTACGTCCCGCGGATGATCAAATACTACCTGGACCAGGACCCGATCATCCCCAACGTCGACACCCGCATCTGCCGCGAGCCGGACGCCCTGCAGTACACGCTGGACAATCTGGCCGATCTGGTGGTGAAGCCGGTGGGCGAGGCCGGCGGCTACGGCATCACCATCGGTCCGCGCGCCAGCAAGGCGGAACTGGAGGATTGCCGGACCAAGCTGCTGGCCGATCCGTCCAACTACATCAGCCAGCCGGTCGTCGACCTGTCGGTCTGCCCGACCGTCTGCGACGACGCCATCGAGCCGCGCCACGTCGATCTGCGCCCCTTCGCCATCACCGGCAAGAGCACCTGGGTCCTGCCCGGTGGCCTGTCGCGCGTGGCGCTGAAGAAGGGCACGCTGATCGTCAACTCGTCCCAGGGCGGCGGCTCCAAGGACACCTGGGTTCTGGAAGGTGGTGCGGCATGAACCTGCTGTCCCGTTACGCCGAGTGCATTTTCTGGATGGCCCGCTACATGGAGCGGGCCGAAAATCTGGCCCGCATCCTGGACGTGCACGAGACCTTCGCGCGCGACACCCGCGGGGCCACCAACTGGTTCTCCATCGTCCAGCTGAACGCCGACGAGAAGGACTTCTTCAGCCGCCACGACCGCCCGACGGCGGAGGCGGTGATCCACTATTACATGTTCGACGCGCAGAACCAGAATTCGCTGCTGTCGATGCTGCGGATGGCGCGGGAGAACGCGCGGACCCTGCGCCCCTGGATCTCGACGGAGATGTGGACGCAGATCAACGTGTTCCACAACAAGCTGCTGGAGATGTCGGTCAAGGACGTGGCGACGCAGAACCTGTCCAAGGTCTGCACCTGGATCAAGGAGGAATGCCAGACCCACACCGGCATCACCGAGGGCACCTTCTACCGCGACCAGGGCTGGTACTTCTACCAGATGGGCAAGTATATCGAGCGGGCGGACCAGACCACGCGCCTTCTCGACATCAAGTACCACACCCTGCTGCCGTCGCCGGTCGAGGTCGGGTCCACGCTGGACGTCAGCCAATGGACGACGGTCCTGCGCTGCACCGCCGGCTACCATGCCTTCCGCCGCGTCTATCCCCGCGGCATGTCGCCGACCACCGTCGCCGGCTTCATGCTGTTCAACGAGGGGTTCCCGCGGTCGGTGGTGATGTGCGTGCGGCAGATCGACGGGGTGCTGACGCGGATGCGCTCGCGCTATGACCTGCGCGGCGGGTCGGCGGCGATGGAGCGGGTGGACGAGCTGCTGGGGGCCCTGCTGTCCCGGCCGATCGATGCGGTGCTGCGCGACGGCCTGCACGAGTATCTCGACTGGATCCAACTGCAATTGAGCGTCATCACCACCGAGATCGCCCAGGCCTTCTTCGGCGTTCAGCCGCCTCTGGCGGTTCAGAGCCAGTCGCAGTAAGCTGCGGGTCCGGCGGAGGGGCGGCGACGCTCCTCCGTATCGTCCTCACTGTCGTGGTGGTTGTCGGTCAGAATGTCGGTCATCCAGCCGCCGCAGCGTCCCCTGCAGCAATTCTTCCGGTCGGGGCCCATGCCCTGTCCCTACCTGCCGGGGCGTGTGGAACGCAAGCTGTTCACGCGCCTGATCGGTCCCTACGCGACCGAGGTGAACTCCACCCTGTCGCGGGCCGGCTTCCGCCGCAGCCACGACATCGTCTATCGCCCGGTCTGCCCCAACTGCCAGGCCTGCGTGCCGGTTCGCGTGCCGGTTGCTGAGTTCGTGCCGTCGCGGTCGCAGCGGCGGGTGCTGAAGCTGAATGCCGGGGTGACGCTGGCCGAGCGGCCGGCCTACGCCACGTCCGAGCAGTACCGGCTTTTCTCGCTCTACCAGAACTCCCGCCACGGCGATTCCGACATGGCCCGCATGGCGATGGGCGATTTCGCCGCCATGGTGGACGAGGGCAGGGCCGACACCAGCCTGCTGGAGGCCCGCGACGACCGCGGCCAACTGGTGGGCTGCATGCTGACCGACCGGCTGTCCGACGGCTATTCGGCGGTCTACAGCTTCTACGATGCGGCGCAGGACCGCCGCAGCCTCGGCACCTTCATGATCCTCGGGCTGATCGAACGGGCGCGGCTGGCCGGCATGCCCTACGTCTATCTCGGCTACTGGATCGCCCACAGCCGCAAGATGGCCTATAAGGCGAAGTTCCACCCGTTGGAATGCCTGGGCGAGGACGGCTGGCGCACTGCGGACATCCCGACGGACGAGTGACACGGCTCCGGAGCCGGGGCATCCGGTCCGCACCGCAATCGGATCTACGGGTTTCTACGTAGCTCCAACGTAGCCCTTGCCGGTGAATGCCCGGAAAGGAATAGTCCCGTCCAATCCTATCTTTTGGTATACCCTCCGTCCGAGAGAGGGTTGCGACCTGCCGCGCCTATGCGGCTGCAACAAAAGCAAAAGGGGACGGCCAAGGCCGCGCCCCCTGCAACAGGGAGGTTTCTCCTTTGAGAGGTCTGCTTAAACTTAGCGGGCTGATCGATGCCGTGAACGAGGGCATCGGCAAGCTGGCATACTGGCTCGTGCTGGTCGCCGTCGTCGTCAGTTCGGCCAACGCGGTCATCCGTTACGGGTTGAACACCAGCTCCAACGCCTGGCTGGAGCTGCAGTGGTATTTGTTCTCGGCCGTGTTCCTGCTGTGCGCCGGCTATACGTTCCTGCGCAACGAGCACATCCGCATCGACATCGTGATCGGTCGCTTCTCCAAGCGGGTGCAGGCCTGGGTCGACATCTTCGGGATCCTGGTCTTCATGTTCCCGATGACGATCCTGATCATGGTGCTGTCCTGGCCGATGTTCCTGGACAGCTACCTCACCCACGAGATGTCGAGCGATGCCGGCGGCCTGATCCGCTGGCCCGCGAAGATTCTGGTCCCGGTCGGTTTCTTCCTGCTCACCGCACAGGGTGTGTCGGAGCTGATCAAGCGCATCGCCTATCTCACCGGCCACCGCGACGAGCCGGGCGAGAAGATGCACAGCCATTCCTAAGGACCGGGAGCGCCCCTGATGGTCGAGTTCGTTACCGCCAATATGGCGCCGCTGATGTTCAGCGCGCTGGTGCTTTTCCTGTTGATGGGTTTCCCGGTCGCCTTCGCGCTCGCCGCCAACGGCCTCGTGTTCGGTCTGATCGGCATCGAGCTGGGTCTGCTGACCCCGGCACTGATGCAGGCGCTGCCGGAACGCGTGTTCGGCATCATGCGCAACGACACGCTGCTGGCCATTCCCTTCTTCACCTTCATGGGCCTGATCCTGGAGCGGTCCGGCATGGCCGAGGATCTGCTCGACACCATCGGGCAGCTTTTCGGTCCGATCCGCGGCGGCCTGGCCTATGCGGTGATCTTCGTCGGCGCGCTGCTGGCGGCGACCACCGGCGTCGTCGCCGCGTCGGTGATCTCCATGGGCCTGATCTCGCTGCCGATCATGCTGCGCTACGGCTATGACCGCCGCATCGCGTCCGGCGTCATCGCGGCGTCGGGCACGCTGGCCCAGATCATCCCGCCGTCGCTGGTTCTGATCGTGCTGGCCGACCAGCTCGGCCGCTCGGTCGGCGACATGTATGCCGGCGCGCTGATCCCTGGGCTCGTGCTGACCGGCCTCTACACCGGTTACATCCTGCTCACCAGCATCCTCCGCCCGTCCGCGGTGCCGGCCCTGCCGCTGGAGGCCCGCACGCTGCGCGGCGCCAAGCTGCTGCTGCGCGTCATCACCTCGCTGGTGCCGCCGCTGGTGCTGATCTTCCTGGTTCTGGGCACCATCTTCCTCGGCATCGCGACGCCGACGGAGGGTGGCGCCATGGGTGCTGCCGGCGCCATCCTGCTGGCGATGGCCAAGCGCCAGCTCAGCTGGAGCCTGATGCGTCAGGCGATGGACTCGACCGCCAAGCTGTCGTCCTTCGTGGTGTTCATCCTGATCGGTTCGACCGTGTTCGGTCTGGTCTTCCGCGCCGTCAACGGCGACCTCTGGGTCGAACATCTGATGACCAGCCTGCCGGGCGGCCAGCTGGGCTTCCTGATCGTCTGCAACATCCTGATCTTCGTCCTGGCCTTCTTCCTCGATTTCTTCGAGTTGGCCTTCATCATCGTCCCCCTGCTGGGGCCGGTGGCGGACAAGCTGGGCATCGACCTGATCTGGTTCGGCGTGCTGCTGGGCGTCAACATGCAGACCAGCTTCATGCACCCGCCCTTCGGCTTCGCCCTGTTCTTCCTGCGGTCGGTGGCGCCGAAGACGGACTACATCGACAAGATAACCGGACAGAAGATCGCGAGGATCACCACCGGCCAGATCTATTGGGGTGCGGTGCCCTTCGTGGTCATCCAGCTCATCATGGTCGCCCTCGTCATCGCCTTCCCGCAGATGGTCGATGCCGGCCGCGACAAGGGCCCGGCGATCAACCTGGACGACGTGAGGATCGAGATTCCGGCCTTCGACAACCAGGACGTCGCTCCGCCCTTCGGCGCTCCTGCCGAGCCGGAGAACAATCAGGCCGACGACATCATGAAGCAGCTTCAGGGCAAGTGACGGCGATCGCCTGAACGGAAACCTGAACGAAAATGGGGGCCGGTTCGTCCGGCCCCCTTTTTTATGCGTAGGTTTCCAGCGGGAAAGGGTCAGCGAGAAAGATCAGCGGGGTTGGGTGGCCCCGGCCCAGTTGGTCGGCGTCGTGCCGCTGGCCGCGAGCGGAGACCCGCTGCCTGGGCCACCGCCGAGACCGCCGCCAAGCGACATCATGCGGTCGCTGACGCCGGTGGGCGGCAGGGCCGCGAACTGCTCCACCGTCATGCCGGTGAGGATCACGGCCTGACGGTTGTGGGCATAGCGCAGGTTTTCGCTGTTGACCGTCACCTTGTGCTCGGTCGGGTAGCGGGGGGCTCCGACGGTGACGATCGCCTGCTCCACCCGGTTGGTCGGCCCGATCACCAGATCGGACACGTTGCCCAGGATGCGCCGTCCGTCCGCAGTCTGCACCGTCAGGCCGACCAGTTCGATCGGCGGTCTGGTCGCCACCTCGGCCGAGGGCACGCCCCCCATGTCCGAGGAACCGGCGCAGGCACCCAGCGCCAATGCCGACAGGAGGGGCACCGACAGGAGGAGACGCGGTCGGAGGGATTGGCGGCGTTGGTCCATCGGTTCTTGGCCCTTCTTCTGGCGGCGCGCCTTTCAAAGGGCGCGGGTATGTCCCGCCCATGCAACAGCGCAAGCCGTGCCGGAGGTCCCGCGCGCCGACGGGGTGACCCCATCGCCCGCGGGAGCCCTCCGTCCGGACAGGTCAGGTGAAGATGAAGTCCTGGCCGGCGCTGAGCCCGATCTGATCGACCGTCAGCGACGAGCCGTCGGTGAAGGCGAAGGTCGTGGCCGAACCGCTGCTGGTCATCCCCATCTCCCAGGCGCGATAGCCGTGGAACTCGATCTGGTCGATGCCCTTTTCGAAGTAATTGATCGTGTCGGTGCCGAAGCCGCCGGTCGCCTGTTCGATCAGGAAGCGGTCGACCAGACCGTCGGTGTAGCTGACCATGCTGTCGTTGCCGGTGCCCGGCTGGAACAGGTCGGCGCCGCCGTCACGGTAGCTGTCGTACAGCATGTCGTTGCCGCTGCCGCCGATCATGGTGTCGTTGCCGCGCATGCCCTTGACGATGTCGTCGCCGGTGCCGCCATTCAGCAGGTCGTTGCCCTCGCCGCCGAACAACTGGTCGTTGCCGGCATCGCCCCACATCGAGTCATTCCCGGCCTCGTTCCCATAGGGATCGCCGAGCCAATCGTTGCCGTCGCCGCCATAGAACTTGTCGTTGCCCAGCCCGCCGATCAGCGAGTCGTTTCCGCGTTCGCCATACAGCAGATCGTTCCCGCCGGCGCCGTTGATACGGTCGTCCCCGTCCAGACCGTCGAGACGGTCGTCAGTGGCGGTGCCGGTCATGGTGTCGTTGTTCGAAGTCCCCCAGAACTGGCGCATGGCGTCTCTCCATCAGTGCCGTTAACGTGCTGTTAACGATTAACCAGATGTTAACCATGGGTCCGGGGCGGTCGAAAAGCGATAAAGGAGCAATACAAAGGGGATTTGAGGAAATGACACAGATGTTCATACATTGATTAAATCATCGATCCATTATGTTTCTTGTTTCGATGTATTTATGACTGGCTGCGGGTTGTTGTTGAGACAGAAAGCGGGTTTTCTCTCCCATATGGACAGGCTTCGGCTTGCAAAAGGACACCTGTTGCAGGGCGGAAGGGCACGTTGCGCAAAGGAAGGCCCTACGCCCCGGTCGGACGACAGTGACGGAGCGGATCGTCCGAAAGAGGTTCGGCGGCGCAAACGCGCCATCCGCCGACCGAGATTGCGAAGCCGGCAGCCGGGCAAAAAATAACCGGGCGTTCATAGGAACGCCCGGCGCAGTCATATACAGGGAGGGTTAGAGACAAGAAGGTTTCTATACCCTTCGGCGGGGGTGCGGCGTTGATGTGGATCAACGATCGATCACGAACCGTCACCGTGGTGGCGGCGACTCGTCTCCCCGTCCGGCCCTCTCAGCCGTGGCTGTGCGAGTGCCCGCCGTAGAGGATGGCCGGATCGGTCTCGACCTCCTGGATGGTCTCCAGCCGCCCGTCGCGCCAGGCGCGATAGAAGCAACTGCGCCGCCCGGTGTGGCAGGCGACGCCGTCCTGCTCCACGATCAGCAGCAGGGTGTCGCCGTCGCAGTCCACCCGGAAATCCTTCAGCCGCTGCACCTGGCCGGAGGTCTCTCCCTTGCGCCACAGCCCGCCGCGCGAGCGTGACCAGTAGCAGACCCGGCCGGTCGCCAGAGTCTCGACCACCGCATCGCGGTTCATCCAGGCCATCATCAGGATCTCGCCAGTGCCGTCCGCCTGGGCGATGGCGGGCACCAGCCCGTCGGCGGTGAAGCGGATGGCGGCCAGAACCTCTTCGAACGGTGCCGCATCAAGAGACGGTGTGTCCGTCATGGCAAATCACTCCTCACAGGTCCGGCGCTTACAGGGCGGCGGCCATCCGGCGGAAGCCGGCGTCCAGGTCGCGGATCAGGTCGTCGGCACTTTCCAGCCCGGCATGCAGGCGGAGGACCTGTCCCGGATCGGTCCAGCGGGTGGCAGAGCGCACGGCGGCCGGCCGGGTCGGCAGGATCAGGCTTTCGAAGCCGCCCCAGCTGTAGCCCATGCCGAACAGCTCCATCCCGTCGAGCATCGCCGCCAGCGCCTTGCGCGGGACCTGGTTGATGACGATGGAGAACAGGCCGCTCGACCCGGTGAAGTCGCGCTTCCACAGGGCATGGCCGGGGAAGTCGGGGCGGGCGGGGTGCAGCACGCGAGTCACCTCCGGCCGCGCCGCCAGCCAGTCGGCGAGCGCCAGCGCGCTTTCCTGATGCTGGCGCATGCGCACCGACAGGGTCCGCAGTCCGCGCAGGCCGAGATAGAGGTCGTCCGGTCCGCCGCAGATGCCGAAGCGGGTGGCCACCTTCTTCACCGCGGTCCAGGTCGCCTCGTCGCGGCAGGTGACGACGCCCAGCATCGCGTCGGCATGGCCCACCATATATTTGGTGGCGGCATGGATCGACAGGTCGACGCCATGGTCGAACGGGCGGAAGAACAGCGGGGTGGCCCAGGTGTTGTCGATCATCACCGTGGCGCCGACCTTCTTCGCCGCCGCGGCGATGGCCGGAACGTCCTGCACCTCGAAGGTCAGCGATCCCGGCGATTCGAGGAAGACCACGCTGGTGTTCGGCCGCAGCAGCGCGTCGATGCCGGCGCCGAGGCAGGGATCGTAGAACTCCACCTCGACGCCGTAGGGCGCCAGCGTCTCCTTGGCGAAGCGCCGGGTCGGGCCATAGGCGCTGTCGGTGATCAGCACATGGTCGCCGGCCTTGGTGAAGGCCGACAGGGCGACCGCGATGGCGGCAAGCCCGGAACCGGTGTTCACCGCCTTGAATCCGCCTTCCAGCGCCGCCGCCGCCTCTTCGAAGGCGAAGGTCGTGGGCGTGCCCATGCGGCCGTAATGCACGCCTTCCAGCGTGTTGCGGTCGCTTTCCTCCAGCGCGTCGAGGGTCGGGAACAGCACGGTCGAACAGTGATAGACCGGCGGATTGACGATGCCGTGGTTGTTCCGCGGATCGCGGCCGGCGTGAACGAGAATCGTGTCCTGCGTGACGTCCTTCATCGACTGTCCGTTTGGCTGGAGCGGTAACCCGTCCCGCTTTGAGTCGCCCATCGGTGAGGTTGCCTCGCCGGGGCAATGGCGGCACGGCCGAACATTGTGTCATCCCGGAAGCCCCCCGGCCATCGCCGATTGTGTCAGAGAGGCCGGCGGCCGTCGGGATCTTCTGGTAACACCACCAATGCACAGAGGATTCGACAAGTCGGATCAAGTTGATGCACTCTTGATCCACGCGCATGGCTGCGTCGCGATACCCACAGGGTTGGCATCTGGCCGGCTTGTCGGGAGCAAACGGCCGGCGTCGTCAGGCGCGTCGTCAGACCGCTCAAATGCGAAGAACGCAAGAACAGGGTGGAGTTCATAATATGAAGTCAGGGTTCCTGGCCGCCGCCGCAGCGGCCGTGGTCGTTTCCGCCAGTGTCGCCGCCGGTGCGGCTACGCTCGACACCGTCAAGCAGCGCGGCTTCGTTCAGTGCGGCGTGAACGCCGGTCTGCCGGGCTTCGGCAACCCCGACAGCGCCGGCAACTGGACCGGCCTCGATGTCGACTATTGCCGTGCCGTCGCCGTCGCCATCTTCAACGACCCGAACAAGGTCAAGTTCACCCCGCTGTCGGCCCAGCAGCGCTTCCCGGCCATCCAGTCCGGCGAAGTCGACCTGCTGTCGCGCAACACGACCGCCACGCTGACCCGCGACACCTCCGTCGGCCTGAACTTCGCCCCCGTCACCTATTATGACGGCCAGGGCTTCATGGTTCCGAAGAAGCTGGGCGTGAAGAGCGCCAAGGAGCTGAACGGCGCCACCGTCTGCGTGCAGTCCGGCACCACGACCGAACTGAACCTGGCGGACTATTTCCGCGCCAACAACATGACCTACAACCCCGTCGTCATCGAGTCGAACGACGAGGTGAACGCCGCCTACTTCGCCGGCCGCTGCGACGTCCTGACCACCGACGTGTCCGGTCTGGCCGGTACCCGCGCCGGCGTCGCCCCGGTTCCGGACGACCACGTCATCCTGCCGGAAATCATCTCCAAGGAGCCGCTGGCCCCGGCCGTGCGCCACGGTGACGACCAGTGGTCCGACATCGTGAAGTGGACGATCTTCGCGACCATCCAGGCCGAGGAATTCGGCATCACCTCCAAGAACATCGACGAGTTCACCAACTCCAAGAACCCGGACGTCCAGCGCTATCTCGGCACCACGCCGGGCATGGGCAAGGCTCTGGGCCTGGACGAGAAGTGGGCCTACAACGTCGTGAAGAAGGTCGGCAACTACGGCGAGATCTTCGACCGCAACGTCGGCCCGGGCACCCCGCTGAAGCTGGAGCGCGGCCTGAACGCGCTGTGGACCAAGGGCGGCCTGATGTACGCCCAGCCGTTCCGGTAAGGCACGGCACCGCTTGAAGCGCCGCCCGCAGGCCCGTTGCCGGGGGCGGCCTTCAGGTTCTTTGAGGAGCGGTCGCGAAGGGTGCCGGTGAAGCGCCCGCGCAGGGGACCGCATTGGGAGACATGTCGCATCCCCTACGGTGTGGGAAATGCCCGGAAGAACGTCCGGGACCGCGTGGGCACCGCATGGGACGCGATGGTTGGGGGAGAGTAGTCCGTGGCGACCGAGACCCGGACCACCCAAGGCGCTCCGCCGCCGGGTGGCGTATCGTTTTCCCTCAGCGACCCGACGTTCCGCGCCGTCGTCTACCAGATCCTGGTGGTCGGCGCGGTCGTCCTGGTCGGCTGGTTCCTGATTTCCAACACGCTCGACAACCTCGCGCGGCGCTCGATCGCGACCGGTTACGATTTCCTGGAGCGTGAGGCTGCCTTCGGCATCGGCGAATCGCTGATCGACTATTCGCCGAAGGACAGCTATGGCCGTGCCTTCCTGGTCGGCGTGCTGAACACGCTGAAGGTGTCGATCATCGGCGTCATCCTGGCGACGATCATCGGCACGATCATCGGCGTCGCCCGCCTGTCCAGCAACTGGCTGATCGCCAAGCTCGCCTCGACCTATGTCGAGGTGGTGCGCAACATCCCGCCGCTGCTGCAGCTGTTCTTCTGGTACGCGCTGGTGTCGGAAAGCCTGCCGCCCGTGCGCCAGGCCCTGAACCCGCTGCCGGGCGTCTTCCTGTCCCAGCGCGGCCTGCGCGTGCCGGTCCCCGCCGCCGATCCCGTCTGGGCCAACATCGGCATCGCCCTGCTGGTCGGCATCATCGCCGCCTGGGGCGTGTCGCGCTGGGCCAGGGCGCGGCAGGCTCGGACCGGGCAACCCTTCCCGGCTGGCTGGACCGGGCTCGGCCTGATCATAGGCCTGCCGCTGCTGACCTGGATCGCCGGCGGCGCGCCGGTGGCGATGGACGTGCCGAAGCTGGCCGGCTTCAACTTCTCAGGCGGCGCGGCCATCTCGCCCGAGTTCTTCGCCATCCTGACCGGCCTGACCATCTACACCGCGGCCTTCATCGCCGAGGTGGTGCGCAGCGGCATCATCGCGGTCAACTGGGGCCAGACGGAGGCGGCGCGTGCGCTCGGCCTGCCCAGCGGCCCGACGCTGCGCCTCGTCATCCTGCCGCAGGCGCTGCGGGTGATCGTGCCGCCGCTGACCAGCCAGTATCTGAACCTGACCAAGAACAGCTCGCTGGCGCTGGCCATCGGCTATCCCGATCTGGTGTCGATCGCCAATACGACGCTGAACCAGACCGGCCAGGCGATCGAAGGCGTGACGATGATCATGGGCACCTATCTGGTCATCAGCCTCAGCATCTCGATCTTCATGAACTGGTACAACAAGCGCATCGCGCTGGTGGAGCGGTAACGGCCATGACCGACAACGTGCAAAGCGTCGGCCTGCCGGACGAGCGTCCGCCGGCCAACACCGTCGGCCCGCTCGCGTGGCTGCGGAGCAACCTGTTCAACACCTGGTACAACGCCATCCTGACGGTGCTGGTGCTGGCGCTTCTGGCGTCGGCGATCCCGCCCTTCGTCAACTGGCTGCTGATCCGCGCCCATGGGTTCGATGCCTCCTCCACCGTCTGCCGGCAGGACGCCGGCGGCGCCTGCTGGGGCTTCATCAGCGAGAAGCTGCGGTTCATCATGTTCGGGATGTTCCCGTGGGATGAGCAGTGGCGCCCGCTGGTGACGATCTGCGTCATCATCGCGCTGCTGGTCGTCAGCTGCGACCGCCGCTTCTGGAAGCCGTGGCTGGGGCTGGTCTGGGCGGCCGGACTGGCGCTGGTCGCCGTGCTGATGTGGGGCGGCGTCCTCGGCCTCACCTATGTCGAGAACACGCTGTGGGGCGGCCTGCCGCTGACCCTCATCCTGTCGGTGATCGGTCTGGCCGTGGCCTTCCCGGTGGCGATCCTGCTGGCGCTGGGCCGCCGGTCCAACATGCCCGCGGTCAAGGTGCTGTGCGTCACCTACATCGAGCTGATCCGCGGCGTGCCGCTGATCAGCCTGCTGTTCATGGCGTCGGTGATGCTGCCGCTGTTCCTGCCCAACGGCGTGTCGATCGACAAGCTGCTGCGCGCCCAGATCGCCTTCATCATGTTCGCCGCCGCCTATATGGCCGAAGCCATCCGGGGCGGCCTTCAGGCGATCCCCAAGGGCCAGTACGAGGCCGCGGACGGGCTGGGGCTGTCCTACTGGCAGAAGATGCGCAAGATCATCCTGCCGCAGGCGCTGGCCATCGCCATTCCGCCGCTGGTGAACACCTTCATCAGCTTCTTCAAGGACACCTCGCTGGTCATCATCATCGGCCTGTACGACCTGCTCGGCACCGCGAAGGCCGCGCTGTCCGATCCGTCCTGGCGCGGTTTCTACCGCGAGGCCTATCTGTTCATCGGCGTGATCTACTGGGTCTTCTGCTACAGCATGTCCAAGTACAGCCAGAAGCTGGAACGCGATCTCAATCGCGGCCACCGTCGCTAGATCCACGCCGTCAAGGGAGACCACGACCAATGTCCCAGGCCATGTCCCAGGGCACCGCCAAGGCCAAGCACATCCTCAGCGGCGAGGAAATCATCCGCTGCACGGGCGTCAACAAATGGTACGGCGAATTCCACGTCCTGAAGAACATCGACCTCAACGTCCAGAAGGGCGAGCGAATCGTCGTCTGCGGCCCCTCGGGCTCCGGCAAATCGACGATGATCCGTTGCCTGAACCGGCTTGAGGAGCATCAGAAGGGCACCATCGTCATCGATGGGATCGAGCTGACCAACAATCTGAAGAACATCGAGCTGGTCCGGCGCGAAGTCGGCATGGTGTTCCAGCACTTCAACCTGTTCCCGCACCTGACCGTGCTGGAGAACTGCACGCTCGCCCCGATCTGGGTCCGCAAGAAGCCGAAGGCGGAAGCGGAGGAGATCGCGATGAGCTACCTGAAGCGGGTGCGCATCGCCGAGCAGGCCCACAAGTATCCCGGCCAGCTGTCCGGCGGCCAGCAGCAGCGCGTCGCCATCGCGCGGTCGCTGTGCATGAGCCCGAAAGTGATGCTGTTCGACGAACCGACCTCGGCGCTCGACCCCGAAATGGTCAAGGAGGTGCTGGACGTCATGATCGGCCTGGCCGAGGACGGCATGACCATGCTGTGCGTGACGCACGAAATGGGCTTCGCCAAGTCGGTCGCCGACCGCGTGATCTTCATGGACCGCGGCGAGATCGTCGAGCAGGACACGCCGGACAATTTCTTCTCGAATCCGAAGTCCGACCGCACGCGCCTCTTCCTCAGCCAAATTCTAAACCACTGATCCCGGCTGCGGACCGGCGGTTACGTCCGGTCCGTCATTCGGAAACAAAACACCTCGGAATGTGGTGCGCGGCGCAATGTCCTGTAGCGCTGCGCACCGGTTTGCGGTTCAATCGGTCGCCTGACGTGCTGTTCGACCGAATCGCTCACGGAGACCGAGGTTATGGACCTGCTCAGCCCCCGTCCCAGCGTTGGCCAGATCAAGCCGTACCGTCCCGTTCGCCCGCCCCGCGACGGCCGCCGGTGGATCGACCTGTCCCTGACCCACAATCCGCTTGGACCCAGCCCGCTGGCCCTGGATGCCTATTGCGAGGCGGCGGCCCGGATCCACTGCTATCCCGACTGGGACCAGGACCCGCTGCGCCACGCCATTGCGCGCCGCCATGCCATCGACGCCGACCACATCGTCTGCACCGCCGGATCGGAAGAGCTGATCCATCTGGTCGCGCAGGCCTTCGCCGGTCCCGGTGACGAGGTGCTGTGCCATGAGCGCGGCTATCGCGGCTTCGTCAAGGCGATCCGCGCCACCGGCGCCACCGCCGTCGTCGCGGCGGAGCGCGACATGGTGGTGGACGTGGAGGCGATGATCGACCGCGCGACGGAGCGCACGCGTATCTGCTTCCTCGCCAACCCGAACAACCCGACCGGCACCTACATCCCGGCGGAAGCCGTGCAGAGGCTGCGCGCCGGCCTGCCGCCGCACACGTTGCTGGTTCTGGATTCGGCCTATGCCGACTATTGCAGGATGCCGGATTACAGCGACGGGACGGAGATCGTCGAAAATTCCGACAATGTCCTGCTGATCCGCACCTTCTCCAAGATGCACGGGCTGGCCGGCCTGCGGGTGGGGTGGGGGTACGGCCCCTCCACGGTGATCGAAGCGGTGAACGCAATCCGCGGCGCCTTCAACGTCTCGCTGCCCGCCCAACTGACCGCCGCCGCCGCGCTGAGCGACGCAGAGCATGAGGAGGCGACCTTCGCCCACAATGCGCAGTGGCTGCCCTGGCTGTCGCGCGAGTTGGAGCGGGTGGGGCTGCGCGTCTATCCCAGCGTCTGCAACTTCGTACTGGCCCGCGTGCCGACCGATCCGTCGCTGGGAACCCAGGCGGTGATCGACCATCTGGCCCGGCGCGGCATCCTGGTGAAGCCGGTCGCCGACTATGGCCTGCCCGACTGCCTGCGCATCACCGTCGGCCGCGAGGAGGAGAACAAGGCGCTGGTCGTGGCGCTGGCCGAAATTCTCGGCTGAAGGCAGAGGATTTCGAGGCGAACAGCCGGCAGGGATTTTCGCTTCTTTTGATGCAGATCAACGAAGGGCATATCCGTTTCCGGATAAGGTCCATCTCGTCTCTAACCCTCCCTGTATCACTGAACCGGAGCATCCGCATGGATGTCTCCGGTTTTTCTTTGCGTGCAGGGCCACAGGTGAAAAGCGCCGTTCCGTTGACATGCATCAACGCGGCAGGCCGGGCGAGGGCGTAGACCTATGACTGTCTCTAACCCTCCCTGTTTCACAGGAGGCCCCGGTTCCGGTGCCTCCTGTTTTTTTGTCCGCAATCGGGCTCGGTTCAAGACGGCGGACGAGAGCGGTTCCAGCGCAGGATCAGCCCGAGCAGCGACAGCGGCACCACCACCACGGCGCCGATCAGGATATAGGGCAAGGCCCAGCCGCCGGCTTCGACCAACAGCGCAGCGATGTCCTGCACCGTTTGCCAGCTGTTGGTCAGGATGCTGGCCGGGTTGATGTTCAGAAACGACAGCACGAAGCCGACGACGAAGCACAACACCAGCGTCCGAATGATCCAGCCTACCAAGGCCCCATCTCCCGATCGTCACGGCGGAGCTTCCGCCTCGCCCGAAGGAACGCGCCGGCCCGCAAATGGGTTCCGGCATCCCGCGGTAGATGGGGCGGGGTGGACGGGGTGGTCAAGGGGGAGGGGCGTCGGCTGACGCCGCCCCAGCCTCACCCGGCGAGCGGAATATGCTCCCCCGCGCTGCGCGGCAGAACGCCGTCGAGCCGCGGGTCGCGGACTTCGCGGGCGACGTGGCGGGTGGGGACGAAGCCCATGCTCTGGTATAGCGGCAGCGCCTTCGGGTGGTCGAAGGTGCAGGTGTTGACGACCAGTTTGGACGCACCGCCCTCCCACGCCTTGCGGATGACCGTGTCGAGCAGCCAGGGGCCGAGCTTGTGGCCGATGAAGTCGGGGATCAGGCCGAAATAGGCCAGATCGGTCTCGCTGGTCCGCCGGTCCAGTTCGGCGAAGCCGGCGGGCGTGCCGTCGACATAAAGCACCCAGACCTCCACCAGTGGGTCGAGGATCGAGCGCTCCAGCTCCTTGCGCGGCATGCGGCGGCGTTCGTGCCACAGCCAGGGCTCTCCCACCGTGTCGTAGAGATAGCGGTAGAAGGACCAGGTCGGCGGATTCGCCCGCACCAGCGACAGGTTGCCCTTCGGATGGCGCACCGGTTCGTGGACCGGCGGCGCGGTCATCTGCAGATAGGTGACGATCACCGGCAGATGACCCGGCCGGCTGGCGGCGGGAACGTCGGGGCGGTTCAGGGAGAAGGGTTGGTCAGCCATTTTTGCATCATCGTGACGGGCGATCTGGCATAGCCGAGACATTCGTAGAAGGCCAGAACCCGTTGGTTGGTCTCACGGACGAGGAGTTGGACCTTGGGCATGCCGGCGGCAACCAGCCAGCCTTCCGCCTCCGCCACCATGCGGCGTCCGAGGCCATGGCCTTGCCGGGCCGGGTCGACGGCGACGTAATAGATCCAGCCGCGATGCCCGTCCTGCCCGACCATGGCGGTGGCGACGATCCTGCCGCCTTCGACCGCGGCAAGCACCGTCGAACTGGACTTCGACAGCGCCAGTGCGAAGTCGGCCGCCGGATCGTTCCAGGGCACCACCAGTCCGCAGGCGGTCCACAGTGCCACGACGGCGTCGCGGTCATCCGCGCTGCAGGGCCGGACGGTGACGGGATCGGTCACGGCTGCCGCGCTTCCGATTCCCGGGGTCCGGTTTCCAGCGGCAGATCCTCCCGCAGGCCCCATTCGGCCCAGGAGCCGTCATAGATGGCCACGTCCGGCTTGCCGACAGTGGCGAGGCCAAGCGCGATGACGCAGGCGGTGATGCCGCTGCCGCAGGAAGCGACCACCGGCCGGTCGAGGTCCAGCCCGGCGGCTCGCGCCTTGGCGGCGATGGCGTCCGGCGCCAGCAGGGTCTTGGCGTCCGGGTCGATCAGATCGGTATGGGGAAGATTGAAGCTGCCGGGAATCCGGCCGCTGCGCCGGCCGGGCCAGGGCTCCGCCACCGCGCCTTCGAATCGCGGCTGGGCGCGGGCGTCGGTGATCTGGTCGGCTTTCGCATCGATGTTGGCGAGCACCTGATCGGCGCTGCGGATCAGTTCCGGCCGCTTGCGCGCGGTGAAGTTAGCCGGCTGCACCGGGGCCGGCTCGCCCGATTCGGTCGGGCGCCCTTCCGCCACCCATTTCGGCATGCCGCCGTCCAGAACCGCCACGCGGTCGAAGCCGAACAGGCGGAACAGCCACCAGACGCGCGCCGCCGCGGTCGCCATGCCGGCGGTATCATAGACCACCACCGTGTCACCGTCGCCGATGCCCAGTGCGCCGATCTTCGCGGCGAAGGTCGCCTCGTCCGGGGCCATGTGCGGCAGCGGTTGGGTGTCTGGCGCCGCCACCTCATCGACGTCGCACAGGCGGGCGCCGGGGATATGGCTGGCCGCGAACTCCGCCCGGATGTCGCGCTTCAGGGCCGGCATATGCCAGGATCCGTCGAGCAGCTTCAGCCCCGGCCGGCCGAGGTTGCGGGCGAGCCAGTCGGTGGAGACGACGGGGCCGGTCAGCGGTTCAACGGTGCTGTCGCTCATGCTGCGCGTCCTTGAATTGGATCATTCGGGCAGAGAATCGCCGGGTAAGCAGTCAGTCCTTCAGCGCGATGACGACGCGCCGGTTCTGCTTGCCCTTGTTTTCGATCTTCGTCACCTCGATTCCGCCGATTTCGCCGGTGCGGGCGACATGGGTGCCCCCGCAGGGCTGCAGATCGACACCCTCCACGCTCAACAGGCGCACCCGGCCGCTGCCGGTCGGCGGCTTCACCGACATGGTTCGCACAAGTTCCGGCTTCGCCGCCATGTCCTCGTCGGTGATCCACTGGGTGCCGACGGGTGTGTCGGCGGCGATCAGCCTGTTCACCGCCTCAGCGATGGCATCCTTGTCCAGCGATTCGGCCGGGACGTTGAAGTCGAGCCGGCTCTTGTCCGCGCCGATCTGTCCGCCGGTGACCGATCCCGGAACCACTGCGCACAGCAGGTGCAGGGCGGTGTGCATCCGCATGTGGCGGTGGCGGCGCTCCCAATCGATCACCGCCTCCACCGCCGTGCCGGGGGCGGGCAGGTCCTGTCCATCCTCCGGCACATGGATGACGTCGTCGGGACCGCCGTCGCCCTTCACCGTGTCCTTGATGCGGACTTCCAGCCCGTCGAAGCGCAGGACCCCGCTGTCGCCCGGCTGGCCGCCGCCGGTCGGATAGAAGACGGTGCGGTCGAGCCTGATGCCGCGCTCGTCCACCGCGGTGACGGTGGCGATACAGCTGCGGGCGTAGGCGTCCTCGCGGAAAAGCGCGTCCATGTCTCCCCTGGGGCTCCCTTGGAAGGAATCAGGCCAGCCAGTCTGGCACGGGAAGATTCTTCTCACGGAGGAAGTCAGGATTGAAGAGCTTCGATTGGTAACGCTGCCCCCCATCGCACAGGATGGTCACCACCGTGTGGCCGGGGCCGAGGTCGCGCGCCACCCGTATCGCCGCGGCGATGTTGATGCCCGACGAGCCTCCCAGAACCAATCCCTGCGTCTTGATCAGGTCGAAGACGATCGGCAGCGCCTCCTCATCGGGGATCTGCAGCGCGTCGTCGATCGGTGCGTCTTCCAGGTTGGCGGTGATGCGGCCCTGGCCGATGCCTTCGGTGATGGAGCTGCCTTCCGACTTCAGCTCCCCCTTCGTGTAGTAGCTGAAAAGGGCGGCGCCCATCGGGTCGGCCAGCGTGATGCGGATGTTCGGGTTCCGCTCCTTCAGCGCCAGCGCGATGCCGGCCAGCGTGCCGCCGCTGCCCACCGCGCAAGTGAAGGCGTCCACCTTGCCGCCGGTCTGCTCCCAGATTTCCGGGCCGGTGGTGGTGCGGTGGCCTTCGCGATTGGCGGTGTTGTCGAACTGGTTGGCCCAGACGACGCCGTTCGGCTCCGTCTTCGCCAGTTCCTCGGCCAGCCGGCCGGAATAGCGGACGTAATTGTCGGGGTTGGAATAGGGAACCGCCGGGACGAGGCGCAGGTCGGCGCCGATCAGGCGCAGCATGTCCTTCTTTTCCTGGCTCTGCGTCTCCGGCATGACGATGACGGTGCGATAGCCCAGCGCATTGCCGACAAGGGCCAGCCCGATGCCGGTGTTGCCTGCGGTGCCCTCGACGATGGTGCCGCCGGGACGCAGCAGCCCGCGCTGTTCCGCGTCGCGGACGATGGCGAGCGCGGCGCGGTCCTTCACCGACCCGCCCGGGTTCAGGAACTCCGCCTTGCCCAGGATCTCGCAGCCCGTCGCCTTCGAAGGCCCTTCCAGGCGAATCAGCGGCGTGTTGCCGATGGCGCCGATGAAGCCGTTGCGGATGTCCAAGGCGGGTACTCCCAAGGTCTGATGTGGATTGCTGCCGATACTATCAGGTCTGGGGTCGGCGGTTTCAAGGCAGGGGTGTGAAATGCTGCATTGAACGTCTTGGTCGTGTGAAAAGGCGGACGTGTTCAGGACTGGAGCCAGCGCTTGCGCAAGGACTCGCGGTGGCGGGCGAGCCAGCCGATGGCGATGATGGCGACGGAGTTGCGCAGGCGGTTCTCGTCCATCATGCGGATCACCTCATCCGCCGGCAGGGCCATGATGCGGATATCCTCGTGCTCTTCCTCCAGCCCGCCGGTGGTGGCGAGGTTGCGGCTGTCGACCCGGCCGCAGAAGACGGTGACCAGTTCGGTGAAGGCGCCGGGGCTGACGTAATAATCGCAGATTTGCTCGATCTCCCGGATTTCGCAGCCGGCCTCCTCCAGCGATTCGCGACGCGCCACGTCTTCCGGCGTCTCGCCTTCACCGACCATGCCGGCGACGATCTCGGTCATCCAGGCGGGGCCGCCCGCCGCGGCGGAGCCGACGCGGAATTGTTCGATCATCACCACGGTGTCGCGGTCAGGATCGTACAGCAGGACGCCCACGGCCTCGCCGCGGTCGCAGACCTCGCGCGGAGGCAGAACGTCGGTCCAGGTCCCGTCGAACTTCTTGTGGCGCAGGCGGTAGACGTCGATGGTGAGGAAGCCCTTGTAGGGGGTCTTCTTGTCGAGGATCTCGATGTCGGGATGGTTCATGGTCGGCGCGGTCCCACGGGATGGCTGTTGCCGGCAGGGTGCACCGCCGGGACAGAGCCGACAAGCACGCGGCCGGGTGGTGCGGTCAAAGGGTAGGATTCAGCCGCAGGAATCGTACGCGGTCGGCCGATGGTATGGGTACCGGGGTCAGGGTGGCGCCGCGCATCACCTCCAGCGGGACGACCACCCCCGCCGGCCCAAGGCCCCAGAGCTTGCGGTAGAAATCGGCCAGTCCGGTGAAGCGTTGCCCGCCGACGCCGACGATCCGGTCGCCGGGACGCAATCCTGCCGATTCGGCCGGGCTGCGCGGCGATACCTTCTCCACCGTCAACTGGCCCATCTCCTCCCGCAGGGTGACGCCAAGCCAGGGACGCGCCGGCTCCTGCCGCTGCCCGTAGGCGAGCAGGTCGGCCAGGATCGGTTCCAGGGCGGAGACGGGGACGAACATGTTGCCGGGAAGGCCGCGGCCCTCCATCGCCTCCATCACCAGAAGCGATCCGATGCCGACCAGCCGGCCTTCGCGGTTCACCAGGGCGGCGCCGTTGAAGGCGCGGATCGGCGGGAAGGTGAACAGCGCCTCGTCCAGCAGATACTCCCAATAGCCGGCGAACTCCCGCTTGCTGACCACCTTGACGGCGGTGGCACCGCGGCCGTCGCCGCCGCTCAGCGCCAGCAGCGTGTCGCCTTCCTTCACCGCCGCCGAATCGGCCAGCCGCAGCCAGGGCGCCTGGAATCCCAATTCCGCCCGCAGCAGGCCGAACCCGCTGACGGGATCGTAGGCGATCATGTTGGCGGGATAGCTGCGCCCGTCGGCGGCGGTGACCTGGATCTGCGAGGCCTCCATCACCGTGTAGCCGATGGTCAGGATCAGGCCGGAGCCGTCGATGACGACGCCGCTGCCCTCGCGCTCCGTTCCCAGGCTGCGGGCGCTCTGGCTGTCGGGCGGCACGACGGCGCGGATGCCGACGATGGAGCGGACGACGCGCTCCGGATCCAGTTGCTCCGGTTCGGCCGCCGGGGCCGGTCCGAAGGCCAGAGCGAAGGCAAGGAACAGAATGCCGGCCGCCCAGCGCGGCGCGACCGGTGTTGAGACGACCCGCATGACACCGCACTCCCGCGCAATGGCAGGGCCAGAGGGCACCCCCGCCGCCGCGCGGCCCTGTCCGTCGCGACTCGGGTGACAGAGTCATGACATTGCGTGCGAGTCGCCGCGCATCAAGCCGTCATTCGTCTTGAGCCCGGCAGGAGGCACGGAAACATACCGGGGCCGCCCGCTGTTGTCCTGTGCGACCCAAGAGTCATATGGAAAGGCGATATCATGCCCATCAACAGCGATCAGGACCTGGAACGGGCGGTCCAGGAGTTCCAGCGCCTGAGCGACGCGCCGGAAGAGTCGGAGGAGGGACGCCGCCGCAGCGTTCTGGACGCGGACATCAAGGCGTATTACGCCCAGTGCGCCAACACGCTCCGGCCGGGGAAACCGCCCTCCACGGGTTGAGGGGAGGGATCGCGGCAACCGCGGCAAACCGGGCGGGGCGGCCGGCAATGAGGCCTGCCATCAGAAGGAGACCGGTCCGCGATGAAGCGACTCGACACCTGCTACACCTGCCGATTCTGGGAGGGGCAGGGGCTCCGCCAGCGCGGGCCCAAGGGGACCTGCCGGCGCTATCCGCCGGTGGTGACCCCGCGCAGCCCCGAAGGCGATTTCCCCATCACCCTGTCCACCGACTGGTGCGGGGAGTGGAAAAGGGTCGCCGTCGCGGCCGGCGCCGATCCCTCCGACCCGGACGGGACCATCTACGACGATCTGGTCGAATAGACCGGGCGTCAGCGCGGATGGGGCGGGATTACCAGGACCGGCGTGTTCTCGTAGGCCTGCGGCCTGCTGTCGGTCGCCGTCCCGTCCCAATCGGCGCTGAAGGCCAGCAGGGCCAACAGCACGGCCGCGAAGAACAGCAGGATGGCCGTGACGCAGTCGATGGTCCGGACCGGTTGTTCGCCGTTGTCTGGCGATCGACGATGGCCGGGGCCGTCGACCGGGGGGGCGGTGCGGAAGCGTTCGGACTGGAATGGCAGAAGCACGGCGAACCTCCATCGTCTGGAGACGCCCGGCCCACGACTTAGGTCCGGAATTGTTATCAAGTCTAACGCCATGCGGCTTCGCGTGGCATTTCGCTTCCGGCAAGTCTGGATCGTCTTTTGGGTCTAGTTCTGAGTAGAGCGGGCAGCCGTCGGACCTAGCCCGGCCGCTTTAAACCGAATTCGGGTACTGAAGCGCCACAGTCAAGCGGCAATAGCCGGAAAAGAGAAAAGGCCGGATGCGATGGGCATCCGGCCTTTTCAATCTGGCTCCCGGTGCTGGACTCGAACCAGCGACAAGCGGATTAACAGTCCGCTGCTCTACCAACTGAGCTAACCGGGATCGGTGACCGGCCTTTCGGCGGGCGCCGTTGTTGGCGTGGCGGGTGTATAGCCGAACCATTCGGCCCTGCCAAGCCAATTCCGACAGAAAAACGAATTTATTTTCGGAAGGGGGCGAGCAGGCATTTCATCAGCGAAAACAAGGCACAAACGCAAAAAACCCCGCCGGAGCGGGGCTGTGGTCTGGCCATTGCCTGGGGCTTTGGCTGTCGTCCGTCATTGTATCGTCAAACCGTCAGGTATGGAGGCACGGGCGGGAATCGAACCCACGTACACGGATTTGCAGTCCGCTGCATCACCACTCTGCCACCGCGTTTTCCTAAGGAAATCAACGGCCTAAGCAACCCAATAGCCCCCTCGCTCCATGGGAGCAAGATGGGAGCAAAATGGCTTACGTCGAGAAACGTGGGCAGAGCCTGCGGGTGGTTGTGCGGGTCCGAGGCAAGGTCGAGGCCCAACGGACTTTCCCCCTGGAAGCCGTCGAGGAAGCCCGGAAGTGGGGCGAGGAACAGGAAGCCGCCCTTGGAGTCGTGGGGAGGGGCAGGGGACGCAAGCGTGAGTCTGTGGCGCCTCGTAGGACGCTTCAGGATGCGCCCGAACCGAAACCGGCAGCAGACCTACCGGCCAGCACCACAGGCTATCCCCTGACGCTCAGGGAGGTCCTTACCCGCTATCTCACCGAAGAAAGTCCGAAGAAGAAGGGCCACGAACAGGAAAGGGGGCGGATTGGCTCTTGGCTGGCCCTTCCCCTGGCCGATAAGCGCATGGTGGATATAACAACGGTGGAGCTTGTGGAATGGCGACAGGCGGAAGAACAGCGGAAGGGCTGTAGAGGGCTTCCGATTTCCCCGTCAACAATCCGTAATAAGCTGGCAATCTTGTCCGCTATCTACCAACATGCCCGTAGCGAATGGGCGATGCCCGATCTTCAGAACCCCGTCCGTGGTGTGAAACTCCCGAAGAACCGGAAAGGGCGTGATGTCCGTCTTACGACAATCCAGCGTGAGGAACTGTGGAAGGAGCTTCGCAACCCAATCCGCAAACCCTACCTGTATTATATCGCTCGCCTTGCGGCGCTAACAGCAATGCGACAGGGGGAGCTTTGGCAGATTGCACGTTGGGAGTGCTGGGATAAGGCGAACGTAATTCACCTGACGGACACGAAGAACGGCGACAGCCGGGACGTTCCCCTTTCCACGGAGGCCGTGAAGGTTCTGCGGGAATGGTGGGTTGAGCAAGGTAGGCCGACCACTGGCCCTCTGTTCCCCGACGTGATGCGCCCCGGCACCGTTGTTCGCTCTTACCAGAAGGTCATTAGGGCAATCCGCAAAAGGAACCCTAGCTTCCCGCACATCACATTTCACGATCTTCGTCATATCGCAGCAACCGACCTAAGTAAGCGGCTTTCCAATGTTCTTGAATTGTCGGCTGTAACAGGGCACCGCAGCATTCAGGTATTGAAGAGATATTATAATCCCGACGCTTCGGAACTTGCGTCTAAGCTGGGTTAAGAACCGGCGGGGGGCTTTGTCCCCTCACCGTGATTTGCAATGTTATTTGCTGAGATACCAAGGCTCGTTCTTAGCTTCTTCGTGCCTATAGCGATACCTGAAGCACGTACTTCGCCGTTTTAATCAAATGTCGAGAATGCTAGATTGCGGGCGCAGGGGAGAACGAGTCGCGATTTTAGGAAGGAAATTTTATGACCTTGAATCTATCGCCTGAAAGAGATCAGCAGTTTGCCGTAATGGTCCCTTGTTCTCAAGAAAAATTCGGGGAGTTCATTGCGGGGCTGCTTGGAAAGCCCCACGTAATACGCGGCGCATATAGTGGCACCTTTGATATATCTTTAGAAGACGTGGAGAACTTTTATCATCTGTTGCAGCAGAGGATTTCAGAACAAAATTCAGCGCAGCTGGTTCAGTTCTCTGCGCTTGTGAAGTTCAATGATGGAACTTCCGTTGAGATACCATCTCTTGATGATCTTAGGAAGTATTCCGAGGTTAAGCCGGTGGTTTCTGCGGGTGTTACCATAACGTTTGTTTATCTTATACAATTTAAAGGAAAGGATTTCCCAGAGAGACAGCAGATCGAAATAGATATCCATTCTAGCAACGAGGATTTTGTAAAATCTCTTAATAAATTCAAGGACTATAACAAATTTTCTTTGAATGGCAATAGTTTCCATGAGAATACGGGGTATATATCTTTTAGGGTTTCTCATACTGCTCGAACTTGGGGGAGCGATATTGAGAACATTCTGAAGGACCATATCAAGGGGCTATTTAAAAGCAGGGACAGTAGGCTGAGAAAGTTTGCAAAAAATTGGACCATCTCCGTGTATATGGTGGGACTAATACTGAGTATGTCTATAATGATAACTGCGGGTTACTATATATCGAAAAAGTATCTTTCGACATTCGAGGATGGCTTGGTTAAAAGCATTGCCGGAGTTTCTGATCCTATAGAGGTTGTACGGGGTATGCTTTCTTATTCCGTGAAGTTTATGTTTGGCCCGGACCAATCATTCTTCATTGGTGCTTCGATGGCATATTTGATCTTTGGCACAGTGATATGTATGTTCTGGATGGCGTTCATCATGTTTCTTTTTGATGATCCAGAGCCAAGTTTTGTTAAGTTAACGCGAAAGTCCCTTGAGGATAGAGAAATTAAACTGCGGAGCTACAATGACGGCTGGGTTCTCTCCGTCACATTGTATCTATTTTCGATTTTCACGGCTGTTCTTGCTAATGGGATTAGTAGCCTTCTTTTTTAACGGTAACTGTAAGAGGGGTATCTACCCTTCAACTCATTAAAGTGAGGCCAGTTGATGTTTTAAGTGAACCATAACGCCACGGTACGCGAGGATTGGCGCTTGGTGGGTGAGGCCCTGTTGATCGGCCGTGCTGAATGCCTGTCCGAGAAAACCGGGAAGCTGAACAACAAGCGGTTCGGGGAATGGTGCCAGTCCAACGGCTTTGGTTCGATCAACACCACTACCCGGACCAACGCCGTGTGGCTTGCCGAAGAGTGGGAAAAGGTCGCCGCTGTTCTGGGTCAAACCCAGGACACAGCAAACGACCCGACCACGGTTCGCAAAGCCTACCGCAAGGCTACCGCCCTGGACGAAGAAACCGCCGTCAAAGCCATGAAGTTCTATCGCATGGCGGATAGCGACTCAGCTTCCCAGGCCGTTCCTGCGTTAAAACAGGCAATATTCAAGGATTTTCTTTGCCGATTGGTCCGCCCGCCATACTGCGGAACAAGCGTGTTCCTCGGCGAATATCGCGAACCTCTAACACATAGCCAAGGCCGGCAGATTTTAGCTTTTCCTCAACGTCCTTCGCAGCATCTTCGAGAATTTTAGCACAGATTGCATCATCGCCCTTGGGGCAGTACGCTAATGTTTGCAACTCAAAGTGCATAATGAATCCTCCCGTTAGACGAAAAGGCAAACGCTGATAGGGGAATTTCGTTCCACCGATGGTGGCGCCTATATCGCCGGTATGTGGAGGAAGGTGGAAGATGTGGAGATGCCCACAGGCGCCCTCAGGGACTCGCTACAGCGTCCCCACCATTGACCGCTACCCATGTAGCCACGCTCACGCCAAGGGCCTTCAGCGAGTCATCCACGGGCTTCCTGAAGGACACCCGCGACCATGAACGACCTGATTTGCGTTACCGCCGTTGAAGGTGAACCCCGTGTTCTGGACACGGAGCTTGCGGCGGCCCTTGGTATGCTGAACCCGCGCAAAATCCGCACGGACATTATCGCAGCGAACCGGGCCGAGCTTGAAGGCTTTGGACCTCTTTGGAGTGAACGCCTCCAAACTGGTGGCCGCCCCTCGACCGCCTATTACCTGAACGAAGAACAGGCCCTTTTGGTCGCCATGTTCTCCCGGACGGAAAAGGCGAAGGAGGTTCGGGCAACCTTGGTCCGGGTGTTCGCCGCATACCGCCGCGGTGATCTGGTGTAGGCCCCCCCCGGCGTTCCGGGTTCCCCAGACCTTCGCGGAAGCCCTGCGGCTTGCTGCGGACGATGCGGCCTTGGTGGTGCTGACGTGACTGAGGGGAAAAGTTGGTTCGTAAGTTATATAGGCCTCAGGCTGCCAACATCTCCCTTTGCTCCCCCTGTCTCCGAAGCCTCGCTACGGACACACCATTAACCGTATAACCAGACAGCAAAGCTATTTCGGTATTCGGTAGGTATCCATGGTCGCTAAGGAGATAGTTCAATCGCCATTTCTTATTATCAATGTTGGAAACCATTTCAGTGATCCCTGCATAGTCCAGACACCACCAGATATTATCCAACACCTCTTCATAGAAGACGGGGAAGATAATTGTTGATTTATCTCCCTGGAACACCCCAGAACCTTTACCGGGGATGACATTATGACCGTACTCAGCATGGAACACATTGTCCGGCACCAGTGCCCTTCGCTGTTGTCCGCCATAGGGCACCGTCTCAAGGAACCCGTGGTGATCCAAGAGCGCCCTGAGGGTGGAGTCGGCTATACCCCAGCGTTCCGCCATAGCGGCCACCGTAACGCCTTGCTTGTCCCGCCAGAGGGGTTCCCGGCGGAGGGTGGAAATCTTCGGAATGTGCATATCGTTGTTCGACCTTTGAGAATGGGTTGACCCGCTTACCGGCTTATCCGGTGCCCTGGTCCTGAGAGGCGGCAGAGGGCCTTCCTCCTAGGGGTGGGTGAATTGCGGGTTCTCAAAGGGTGGGGGAATTAGGCGTTGGTGTGACTGAGGGGGAATAAGACCTGAAGACCCTTTTTGAATGAATGCTCAATCCATGGTATGTAATAATCTTCCTGCACACCATAAATAGACAAATGGCGTGTTTTTGGCTACAAATCAAACTCCCCGCCCTCAGGGAGAAGGGAGGGGAGTGTAGGGAAGCCTAGGGTCTTAAGTGACCTACTATTCACAAAGACATCAATTCCATTTGGATATGTTTTGCATCAGTAATGAGGCTTTGACGCAAATTGCGCATTTAATCAAATGGGTTTGGTGAAGGGATCACGCGGTCGCTATTGTAGGAACTACCAGCAGACCCATCAAAAGGATTGGCAGGTGATCCTCTAAGAGCTGCAGAGCATCTGATTAGCTCGGGAAGCATTTCGCTTGTTCCAACAAGATTAAACCCATACCTTTGCTTTCCAAATCTTGCGTGAAGCGTTTTTGCTTGCCTAATTTTTTGAACATTATTCGCGTTAAGCTCAAATGTCATCCGAACCAAGTGGCCATCTCCATGCGCGTTAAAAGTTCCCACGTCAGCACCGTCAAGCTCAAATCCGACTTGGTAGTTTCCTTCTGGGATATTCCATTCAGGCCTTGTAAAGGAGATCAAAAATACATTTCCTCTCGTTATGCCGAAGCCTAGCGTCGTTCCGTTTTTGTATTTGTCAAAAGTCAGGCATACATTTGCACTGTATTCCACCTTCCAAGTTGCTACATTTGCCCAAGTCTTCCATTCGTCAGCCTGCGCAGGCATTGTAGAGGCGATTGCTATAGCTAAGCCCGCGAAAATCTGTTTGCTCATCAAGCACCTCCCTACACCTACATGATTCGTCTGACAGGATAAGCTTGTACTTATTTTTCGTCAATTTTCGATGGTGGTCTACAGACCTGATCGGATGCTAACCGGCTAGGTCTTACCTGAATGGTTCAAAGTGAGACCCGTCAGGTATTCTGCCAGTTGTTGCCCTCTCCGGCCCCGTTTAGCGCAGTGTACTCACCTTACGAACTTGCCACAGATTTATCGCGCTAGACGTCTCTGCAGGGTAAACCCAAGCAAGGCGTTCAGGCGAGACACCCAAGCCTAGGCTTCCTGTGTCTTATTTGGGTTGACGGGAATTGCAAGACGGTGCATCAAAGCAGGGTCTAGAGGCAAATGAGACAGGGGCGAGGCATCATGGCGGTTTACGGCTACGCACGGGTCAGCACCACCGATCAGAACCTTACCGTTCAGGAAGAGGCGCTTCGGGCCGCCGGCTGTGACGTGATCCGCACGGAGAAGGTTAGCGGCACCACCCGCAACGGACGGGCCGAACTGGAAACTCTTCTTCAGTTCCTCCGCCCTGGCGATACGCTCATGGTCACGCGCGTTGACCGCCTTGCCCGGTCCATCGCTGACCTTCAGGACATTGTGCGGGAACTGAAGGCCAAGGGCGCGGCGCTGAAGGCAACTGAACAGCCTATCGACACCAGCACCGCGGCCGGCAAAGCCTTCCTCGATATGCTGGGCGTGTTCGCGGAGTTCGAGACGAACATTCGCAAAGAGCGGCAGCTAGAGGGCATCGCCAAGGCCAAGGCTGACGGCGTCTACAAGGGCCGTAAGCCGTCCATCAATACCGCCGAGCTAATGGCCCTGAAGGCGGAAGGGCTGGGCGCAACGGAGATTGCCAAGCGACTCGGCATCGGCCGTGCCAGCGTCTACCGCATCCTTGGTTCTGACGCATGAACGGCGGGGCAGGGGGGTGGTAGGAGTCCCAAGGGACCGGAAGATACTGTCTGCCCTCCCCCGGCCCCCTGAAAACCGTGGTTCGTAGATCGGGGCTAAACCGCTGTTGATTAGTTGTTGTTCCGGCCCTTCATGGTAGGGAAGCCCGCCAGATTTTCCGAAGGGACTCCGGGCACCCCCCGCCCCCCTTCGATCTTCAATTCCCCGAGAGGGGGGCACCGTTCCGTAAATCGGCCCCACCGGGGGGAGGCGCGGCGCCTGGATTTTAACTGCCTCGTTCAAACTGTAGGCCAGTGGCGCCTTTGCTCCCATTCTGCTCCCACAGCACAAAAGGCTTCCCTGCGATGCCTGAAGGGAAGGGGCTGGACTGCGGCGAGTCGCTGAGGCAGATAGGGGGCATTCGTCGGGCAATGGATCAGCCGTGGGAGCAAAACGCCCACAGCAGGCCGAAGCCTTGGGTGCAATTGGGAGCAAGATGGGAGCAAATTGGGTGCCCTGCGCCAACTAGGCCTCAGGGCTAAAGGCTGAAAACCCTAAGGTTTCCAGAGGGTCAGGTATGGAGGCACGGGCGGGAATCGAACCCACGTACACGGATTTGCAGTCCGCTGCATCACCACTCTGCCACCGCGCCATCCTGACCGGCACCGGCGCGCCGTTTCCGGTGCGCCCTCGGTGTGGAGCGGTGGTATAGCGGCACGGAACGGAGCGGTCAAGGCGAATGGTGACGATTTTTGAACATCGCTGAACGTCCTGTGCGGACCCGTCCGCCGGCCCCATCCGATGCGGTCGCGCGGGGGCCGTTTTTCCGATCCCCGGCAAAGCCCCTCCACAGCCGTGGCCCGGATCCCTGTGGCGTTGTGTTCACCCGGCCTTTGCGGCTATATACCGCCATGGCAGGAAGCCGTCCGCTGTTCGGCTTGGTGCCGGTGTCGTCACAACACATCAATAAGCGACCGCCATGACCGATTTCGCCGCCGCACGCTATTTCATGGTCGAGGGACAGATCCGCCCCAACAAGGTGACCGATCATCGTCTCGTCGATGTCCTGTCGGAGCTTCCGCGCGAAGCCTTCGTACCTGAGTCGGCGCGCGGCGTCGCTTATGTCGACGACGATCTTCCCATCGGCAAGGGCCGCTTCCTGCTGGAGCCGATGGTGTTCGCCCGCATGCTGCAGGCGGTCGCCGTGCAGGAGACCGACCGGGTGCTCGACGTCGGCGCGGCCGGCGGCTATTCCACCGCGGTGCTGGCCCGCTTGGCCGCCTCCGTGATCGGCCTCGACTGCGACGAGGAACTGACCGCCGCCGCGACCGCGGCGCTGGCCGGGCAGGGCCTCACCAATGCCAAGGCCGTCACCGGTCCGCTGGCGGAGGGGTACGCCCAAAACGCCCCTTACGATGTCATCGTCGTCGAAGGTACCGTGCCGGAGGTGCCGGCGGCGCTGACCGAACAGTTGGCCGAAGGCGGGCGCCTCGTCGCGGTGGTCCAGGGCAGCGGCAGCGTCGGGGAGGTCCGCCTGTTCCAGCGCATCTCCGGCGTCGTGTCCAGCCGCATCCTGTTCGAAGCCAAGCCGCACGCGCTGCCGGGCTTCGAAAAGAAGGCGTCTTTCGTGTTCTGACCGGTTTTGCCGGTTGGAGAGGTCTTGAACTGAACCGTGCAGTTTACCTCTGCGCGGTTCTGCGCTACCGTCGCCGCCATCCTTGCACGAAAGTGAACATTCATGGCCGCACCGTTTGAGATCGAGGTGGAAGAGCTGGACCGTCGCCGGAAGGCCGGCGACGCAATGGTCGTCCTCGACGTGCGCGAACCGTGGGAGTTTGCGCTGTGCGCCATCGACGGCAGCCTGCACATCCCGATGAACGGGCTTCCCGGCCGGGTGGACGAGCTGCCGACGGACCGCGACGTCGTCGTCGTGTGCCATCACGGTGGGCGCAGCGCGCAGGTCACCATGTGGCTGCGTTCCAAGGGTTTCGACCGTGCCATCAACCTCGATGGCGGCGTCGATGCCTGGGCGCGCCGAATCGACCCGAACATGAAGGTCTACTGAACATGACCGTGCGAAGCCGTTTTGCGCGCCGCTGGCTGCTGGCGACGGCCCTGACCCTGACCGCCACCATGGGCACAGCAGTGACCGGCGGTGGTACGGCCCAGGCGCAGTCCCTCGAGCAGGCCCTCGCCCAGGCCTATGCGAACAACCCGACGATCGGCGCCCAGCGCGCCCGCCTGCGCGCCGTCGACGAAGGCGTGCCCCAGGCGCTGTCCGGCTACCGGCCGACGGCGCGGGTCACCGCCGGCATCACGCGCTCGATGGGCGAATCGAAATTCGACGGCGGTTCGACGGGGTCCGAGGCCAACGCGAAAAGCGTCGGCGTCACCGCGACCCAGCCGGTCTACGACGCCACCGTCGCTCCGGCCGTCCGCCGCGCCGAACGGCTGGTCGAGGCGCAACGCGCCACCCTGATCGCGTCGGAACAGTCGGTGCTGCTCGCCGCCGCCCAGGCCTATCTGGACATCGTCCAGAACCAGGCCATCCTACAGCTGCAGACCAACAACGAGCAGGTGCTGCGCCGACAGCTGGACGCCGCCCGCGACCGCTTCCGCGTTGGTGAGTACACCCGCACCGACGTCAGCCAGTCCGAGTCGCGCCTGTCGGCCGCCATCGCGTCGAAGATCTCGGCCGAAGGCACGCTCCGCGCCTCCCGCGCGACCTACGAGCGTCTGGTGGGATCGGCCCCCGGCGAGCTGAAGGCGCCCAAGCCGGCGTTCCGCCTGCCGAAGAACCTCGACGAACTGGTCGAACTGGCGCGCGCCAACAACCCCAACGTCCTGTCGGCCTCCTACACCGAGGCGGCACAGCGTGAGGCGGTGGATCAGCAGTACGGCCGCCTGCTGCCCTCGGTGAACCTGTCGGCCAGCGGCACCCGCACCTATGATCCGGGCCGCACGTCCGGCGTCGAGCTGAACCGCTCCGACAGCGCGCAGATCACCGCCCAGGTGACCATTCCGCTCTATCAGGCCGGCCAGCCCGAAGCGCTGGTCCGCGAGGCTAAGCAGACGGCCAACCAGGCCCGCCTGCAGATCGAGGAAAGCCGCCGCCAGGTCACCGAGTCGGCGGTCAGCGCCTGGCAGGCCCTGCAGACCGCGCGCGCCAGCATCGAGTCCTACTCGGCGCAGATCAAGGCGGCGCAGATCGCCCTGGAAGGCGTCCGTCAGGAGGCCCAGGTCGGGTCGCGCACCGTTCTGGACGTGCTGAACCAGGAACAGGAACTGCTGAACGCCCGCGTCTTCCTGGTGCGTGCCCAGCACGACGAGATGGTCGCGGCCTTCAATGTTCTGGCGGCCAGCGGACAGTTGACCGCCGACCGGCTCAATCTGCCGGTCCAGAAATACGACCCGCAGGCGAATTACGATAAGACGCGGGGCAAGTGGTTCGGAACTTCGGTGACCGAATGAACGAAGCGGCCCGCGAAAGCGGGCCGTTTTTGTATTATGGCTTTTTTGTCATCCCTGCCCTAGGTTTGGGTCAGGTTGACGTCTCGGGTTGCCACGATGAGCGATAAGGGCCAGCAAGAACCTTCGATGGAGGAAATCCTCGCCTCCATCCGGCGGATCATTTCCGAGGACGGCGAGCCGGCCAAGTCGGAAACCCAGGCGCCTTCGCCGCCTCCTCCGCCGCCCCCCCCTCCGCCGCCTCCGCCACCCCCGCCGGTGGATGAGGACGACGATGTCCTGGAACTGACCCAGATGGTGGAGGACGAGCCGGACGAACGCCCGGCCTTCGGTCAGCCGGACCCCGATCCCTGGCCCGACGAGCCGGCGTTTCCGGAGCCGCCGGCTCCGCCGCCTCCGCCCCCGCGTTGGGAAGAGCCGGAGCCCGAACCGATGCCGCCGCCGCGCCCGGCGCGCCGGCCGATGCCGGCCTTCGACGAGTTCGAGGATGACGAGCCGCCGCCCCCGCCGCGTCCGCGCCGCCGGCCGGTCGAGGTGGATGACGGGCTGATCTCCCGCCGGACGGCGGAGGACGCCTCGCACCATCTGACCCATCTGGCGCGCGAGTTGGGCGACGACCTGTCCATCGGTCCGATGCCCATCGGCATCCGCACGGTGGAGGAGGTGGTGCGCGAACTGCTGAAGCCGCTGTTGAAGGAGTGGCTGGACGAAAATCTGCCGACGGTGGTCGAACGCCTCGTACAGCAGGAGATCGACCGGATGATCCGGCGGTCGCAGAAATTCTGATCCTGCCTTTCTTGATCTCCGCCTTTCTGATCCCCGGTTGAGACGTTTCTAGCGAAAGTTCGTGGTGATGTTGGAAAAGACGTACCGGCCCGCCGAGGTCGAGGAGAAGCACTACCGCCTGTGGGAAGAGTCGGGCGCGTTCGCCGCCCAGCCGCAGGGGAACGGCAAGCCCTACACCATCATGATGCCGCCGCCGAACGTAACCGGCAGCCTGCACATGGGCCATGCGCTGACCTTCACCATCCAGGACGTGCTGACCCGTTACAACCGCATGCGCGGCCGCGATGCCCTGTGGCAGCCGGGGACCGACCATGCCGGCATCGCCACCCAGATGGTGGTGGAGCGCAATCTGGCGAAGGACGGCAAGACCCGCCACGATTTCGGCCGCGACGCCTTCATCGACAAGGTGTGGGAATGGAAGGCCGAATCGGGCGGCACCATCACCCGCCAGCTGCGCCGCCTGGGCGCCTCGCCGGATTGGCCGCGCGAACGCTTCACCATGGACGAGGGGCTGAGTCGCGCCGTCCGCAAGGTGTTCGTCGAGCTGCACCGCCAGGGCCTGATCTACAAGGACAAGCGGCTGGTCAACTGGGACCCGAAGCTGCACACCGCCATCTCCGACCTCGAGGTCGAGCAGAAGGAGATCAAGGGCAACCTCTGGCACTTCCGCTACCCCATCGACGGGGAGGAGGGGCGCTACATCGTGGTCGCTACCACCCGTCCGGAAACCATGCTGGGCGATACCGGCGTCGCGGTGCACCCGGAGGACGAGCGGTACAAGGACCTGATCGGCAAGATGGTCCGCCTGCCGCTGGTCGGCCGCCTGATCCCGATCGTCGGCGACGAATATGCCGATCCGGAAACCGGGTCGGGCGCGGTGAAGATCACCCCGGCGCACGACTTCAACGACTTCGAGGTCGGCAAGCGTTGCGGGCTCGAACAGATCAACATCATGGATCGGGACGCCCGGCTGAACGACAACGTTCCCGAGGCTTATCGCGGGCTTGACCGCTACGAGGCGCGCAAGCGGATCGTCGCCGAGCTGGAAGCGCTGGAGCTTCTGGAGAAGATCGAGCCGCACACCCACATGGTCCCGCACGGCGACCGCTCCGGCGTGGCCATCGAGCCGTGGCTGACCGACCAGTGGTATGTCGACGCCGCGACGCTGGCCAAGCCGGCGATCGAGGCGGTGGAGACCGGCAAGACGGTGTTCGTGCCCAAGCAGTGGGAGAACACCTATTTCGAATGGATGCGCAACATCCAGCCCTGGTGCATCAGCCGCCAGATCTGGTGGGGCCATCAGATTCCCGCCTGGTACGGCCCGGACGGCACCTTCTTCGTCGAGGAGACGGAGGAGGAGGCGCGCGCCGTCGCGACCAAGCATTACGGCAAGGACGTCGAACTGACGCGCGACGCCGACGTGCTCGACACTTGGTTCTCGTCGGCGCTGTGGCCATTCTCCACGCTGGGCTGGCCCGACCAGACGCCGGAGCTTGACCGCTATTACCCGACCGACGTGCTGGTGACCGGCTTCGACATCATCTTCTTCTGGGTTGCCCGGATGATGATGATGGGCCTGCACTTCATGAAGGATGTGCCCTTCCGCACCGTCTACATCCATGCCCTCGTCCGCGACGAGAAGGGGCAGAAGATGTCGAAGTCGAAGGGCAACGTCATCGATCCGCTGGAGATCATCGACCAGTACGGCACCGACGCGCTGCGCTTTACCCTGTCGGCGATGGCGGCGCAGGGCCGCGACATCAAGCTGGCGGTGAACCGGGTCGAAGGCTACCGCAACTTCGCCACCAAGCTGTGGAACGCCGCCCGCTATTGCCAGATGAACGGCTGCGAGCCGGTCGCCGGCTACAAGCCGGTCGGGCTGACCCAGACGGTGAACCGCTGGATCGTCGGCGCGCTGGCCGATGCGACGAAGAAGGTCGCCGAGTCGATCGACGCATACAAGTTCAACGAGGCCGCGGGCGCCGCCTACCAGTTCACCTGGGGCACCTTCTGCGACTGGTACATGGAGTTCACCAAGCCGATCCTCGCCGGCACGGACGAGGCGGCGAAGGCGGAGACTCGGGCAACCACCGCCTGGGTGCTCGACCAGATCCTGCACATCCTGCACCCGCTGATGCCCTTCATCACCGAGGAGCTGTGGGAGCAGCTGTCGCCGGCCCGCGCCAACCGCCTGATCTCGGCGGAATGGCCGGAGTTCGCCGCCGACATGGTCGATCCGGCCGCGCGCGACGAGATGGATTGGGTGGTGCGGCTGATCACCTCGGTCCGTTCCATGCGGTCGGAGATGAACGTCCCGCCGGCGGCGCAGATCGAGCTGAAGCTGAAGGACCCGAACGCGGTCAGCCTGAAGCGGCTGGACACCCACCGCGACCTGATCCTGCGCATGGCCCGCCTGTCCAACGTGGAACCGCTCCAGGGCGACGTGCCGAAGAGCAGCGTGCAGGCGGTGCTGGACGAGACCACGCTGGTGCTGCCGCTGGAAGGCATCGTCGATCTCGACAAGGAGAAGGCGCGCCTGTCCAAGGAGATCGACAAGCTGGCGGGCGAGATCAAGAAGATCGATGCCAAGCTGTCGAACGAGCAGTTCGTCGCCAAGGCTCCGGAAGAGGTGATCGAGGAGCAGCGCGACCGCCGCGAGGCCGCCGACCAGACCCGCGACAAGCTGCAGAAGGCGCTGGAGATGCTGGCCGGCTGATCGACTGCCATTGGCAACGGAAAAGCCCCTCCCTCGCAGCAGCGGGGGAGGGGCTTTTCGTTTTCGGCGTCCGGTGCCGGAGAGCGGGGCAGGAGCTTTGGTTCAGCCCCGCAGCAGCCCCCGCAGACGATAGAGTTCGTCCAGCGCCTGCCGCGGCGTCAGGCTGTCCGGGTCGATTCCAGCCAAGGCTTCCTCGACCGGCGACGGTCCGGCCGGTGCTTCCGCCAGCACCTCCGCCTTGGGCACCGGCCGCTTCAATGCGGCGCTGAACAGCGGCAGGTCTTCGGCCAGCCGGTGGATCGTGGCGTTCTGGTCGCCCGATTCCAGCAGCTTCAGCACCTCGTCGGCCCGTCCGACCACCGCGGGCGGCAGGCCCGCCAGCTTGGCGACATGGATGCCATAGCTCCGGTCGGCAGAACCGGCCGTCACTTCGTGCAGGAACACGACGTCGCCCTGCCATTCCTTGATCCGCATGGTGTGGCAGGACAGCGACGGCAGCTTCGACGCCAGCATCGTCAGTTCGTGGTAATGGGTGGCGAACAGCGCGCGGCAGCGGTTGACGTCGTGCAGATGCTCGACGCAGGCCCAGGCGATGGACAGGCCGTCGAAGGTCGCGGTGCCGCGGCCGATCTCGTCCAGGATCACCAGGGCGCGCGCGCCGGACTGGTTCAGGATCGCCGCCGTTTCCACCATCTCCACCATGAAGGTGGACCGCCCGCGGGCGAGGTCGTCGGCGGCGCCGACGCGGCTGTAGAGCCGGTCGACCACGCCGATATGCGCCCGCTCCGCCGGGACGAAGCTGCCCATCTGGGCCAGCACGGCGATCAACGCGTTCTGGCGCAGGAAGGTCGATTTACCGGCCATGTTCGGGCCGGTCAGCAGCCAGAGCCGGTTGTCGGGCGCGAGGTCGCAGTCGTTGGCGACGAACGGCCCGCCATGGGCGGCGTCCAGCACCGCCTCCACCACCGGATGCCGGCCGCCCTTGATGGCGAAGGCGAGGCTGTCGTCCACCAGCGGCCGGCTGTAGCGCCGCTCCTCCGCCAGTTCGGCCAGCGAGGTGGCGACGTCCAGCGCCGCCAGCGCATGGGCGGCCTGGGCGATGGCATCGGCCCGCGCCGCCACCGACTCCACCAGCCCGGCGAACAGCTCCAGTTCCACCGCCAGCGCTTTGTCGGCGGCCTCGGAGATGCGGCGTTCCAGGTCCGACAGCTCCACCGTGCCGAACCGCACGGCGTTCGCCATGGTCTGGCGGTGCATGAACACTTCGCGGCCCTTGTCCGACATCAGCTTGTCGGCATGGGCGGCGGTGACCTCGATGTGATAGCCCAGCACGTTGTTGTGCTTGACCTTCAGCGACGGCACCCCGGCGATCTCGGCGTATTTCGTCTGCAGCCCGGCGATCAGCCGGCGGCTCTCGTCGCGCAGCGTCACCAGTTCGTCCAGTGCATAGCTGTAGTCGCGGGCGATGAAGCCGCCGTCGCGGGCCAGCAGCGGCAGCTCCGGCGCCAGCGCCTGGGTCAGCTGGTCGACCAGTTCCGAATGGGCGCCCAGCCGCTTGTCGAGCGCCGCCAGCCCGTCCGGCAGCGGCATGGCGCCGGCCAGCAGTTCGCGGATCAGCCCCGCCTGCCGCAGCCCGTCGCGGATGGCCGCCAAATCGCGGGGCCCCCCGCGGCCCAGCGTCAGGCGCGACAGCGCGCGTTCCAGATCGGGGCAACTGCGCAGGGACTGGTGCAGGTCGCCGCGCAGCCGCTCCTCCGCCAGCGCGAACTCCACCATGTCGAGCCGGCGTCCGATGGCAGCGGGATCGGTCAGCGGGGCTGCGAGATGGGCGCAGAGCAGGCGCGCGCCGGCTCCCGTCACGGTGCGGTCGATGGTGGCGAGCAGGCTGCCGCGCCGTTCCCCGGTCAGCGTCCGGGTCAGTTCAAGGTTGCGGGCGGTGGAGGCGTCGATCTCCATCACCGCACCCGGCCCGACGCGCCGCGGCGACGACAGGCGGGGCACACGGCCCTTCTGCGTCAACTCGACATAGCCGACCAGCGCACCGGCCGCCGCGACCTCCGCCCTGGTGAAGCTGCCGAAGGCGTCCAGCGTGCCGACTCCATATTGGGTCAGCAGGCGCTGCTTGCCGTTCTCGCTGTCGAAACGCGGGGTGGGCTGCACGGTCAGCCGCGACTTCCATTCCCCCCAAAGCTCGAACAGTTCAGGCGTCTGCGACAGCTTTTCGGAGATCAGCACTTCCTGCGGGTCGAGCCGGCCAAGCGCGGCACCAAGCCCGGTCCGCTCCACCGGCTGCACCACCAGTTCGCCGGTCGACATCTCCAGCCATGCCAGCCCCAGCCCGCCGGCAGCCTCGGCCACCGCCGCCAGCCAGTTGGAGGAGCGGGAATCGAGGAGGCTGTCCTCGGTCAGGGTGCCGGGGGTGACGATGCGGATGACGCCGCGCTTCACGACCGACTTGGAGCCGCGCTTCTTCGCCTCCGCCGGGTCTTCCATCTGTTCGCAGATGGCGACGCGGAAGCCCTGGCGGATCAGGCGCTGCAGGTAATTCTCGTGGCTGTGCACCGGCACGCCGCACATTGGGATGTCTTCGCCCAGATGCTGGCCGCGCTTGGTCAGCGCGATGTCCAGCGCCGCCGCGGCATTCACCGCATCCTCGAAGAACATCTCGTAGAAGTCGCCCATCCGGTAGAACAGCAGGCAATCGGGATGCGCCTGCTTGATCTCCAGATACTGCGCCATCATCGGGGTGGCGTCGGGCGGAATGACGATTTCTGCGGTGTCGGACACGGGAACCATGCGGCGGTGGATGGGTGTTGCTTCAGCGGCGCACCCTATCACGGGATATGCAGCCACGGGATAGGCGGGATGGCCGGTGATGGGACAATCCGATCTGCAGGACCGACCCGGGCTGCGACCCCGTCGCGGTTGACGAGTGCTTGCCGCCGGTCGCTACAATAGGGCAGGGCCCTCGCCTGGAAGCTGGAGGGGAACCCGCGCGATCGGACGGAACTCCGACCTTAAATAGGGAGACGGCCATCATGACGCAAACGACCCAGGACACGGCGCCCGCCGAGGTGCGGGAGGTCGTTGCCCTCTTTTCCACCCGCGCCGGCTTCAACCGGGCGGTCGACGCGGTACTGGCCGCCGGCTTCGACCGTGCCGACCTGTCGGTCCTGGCCAGCCATGCCTCGCTCGATGCGGCAGATCCGAAGGGCAAGCCGCGGGACGAGGCGCTGACCGGTCTGGTGGGCGAACTGAAATACGCCTTTCCCCTGACCACGGCCGGCCTGATCGCCATCGTCGGCGGCCCGATCGAAGCGGCGCTGGCGGCCCTGGTCGCCGCCGGTGTCGGCGGGGCCGCGATCAAGGACTATCTGGACGAATTGACCAGCCACCCGAAGCCCGACGAGTTCACCCGCGCCCTGGAGGCCGGCGGCGTCATCCTGTGGGTGCGCGTCACGACGCCCGAGCAGGAACGGGAAGCCTCGGCCCTGCTCGACCGCGAGGGCGGCGGCAACGTCCATGTGTCGGTGCGCGAGACTTGATACCGGCGCCCCTTCAGGCCCGCCAATAACCCCAGACGGATGCAGGCGGCAGGTTGCGCAGGGTGAAGTCCAGCCTTCGGCCCTGCAGACCCAGCGCCGCCCGGTCCAGGGGTGAATGCGGCATGAAGCTGTAGAGGAGGAAGCGGCCGCCCGGCCGCAGGATGCGGAAGGTCGCGTCCAGAACTTCGCGCTGGAAGGCGAGCGGGAAGGTGATCATCGGGATGCCGATAACAACCGTCCCGACCTTGCCGCAGAGCGATTCGCCGAGCAGGTCGGGCGCCTTGCGGCAGTCGTCGGCGAAGACGGTCACGGCGGGGCAGCGCTGCCGCAGATGGCCGGCGAGGTTCGGGTCGATCTCGAAGCTGAACAGCCGATCCGCCGGGATGCCGGACTCGAGGATCGCGGCGGTGATGGGGCCGGTGCCGCCGCCGAACTCCACCACCACCTCATCCTCGGCGCAGCGGACCTCGCGGGTGATGCGGCGGCGCAGGGACCGGGAAGACGGGACGATGGAGCCCATCGCCCAGGGATCGGCCAGCCAGCGGCGGAAGAACAGCCAGGATTCGGAAAGCGGGGCGGGTGCCGTCTGGGTCATCGGAGCCTCCCTGTGTCGGGACGGCCCGTCGGCGGCCGCCCTGCTACAGCGTTGCTGCCAGAAGTTGGTGACCTGCGTATGACAGGCTGCTCGCCACCAGCGTCAGAAACACCAGCGCCGCCACGGTCAGTCCCAGCCCGACGCCGATGGCGCCGCCGTCGCGTTCGATCAGCCCCAGCGAAATCAGCACCAGCGCGAAGCCCGGCAGCCAGCCGGTCAGCGGCAGCGGGATGATGCAGGTCAGCGTCAGGATGAACAGCAGCAGCCCGAACCAGCGTTCCTGGTCGATGCGGGCGAGACGGTGAAGCCGCGGCTTCAGCATCCGTTCGATCCACAGCAGCCGCGGCATGGCGGCGTCCAGCGTGCGGGCGGCCAGTCCCGTGCCGATGGAGCGGCGCAGCAGCCAGTCCGGCAGTCCCGCCCCGCGCCGTCCGAAGGCGAGCTGGGCGGTGTAGAGCACGATGGGTAGGTCGAACAGGCAGGACACGCCCAGCGGCACCGGCGCGATGGTGGGCAGCGCCAGCGCCAGCAGGATGGTGCCGAGCGACCGGTCGCCCAGTGCCCGGATCAGGTCGCCCAGCGTGACCCGGCCGGCCGGCAGGTTGGCGCGGAAGCGGGCCAGCACGTCGGAGGTGCGTTCCTCCTCCACCTCGGCGCAGGCTGCCGGCAGGGCGATGGCGCCGTCCGACTGCGCGTCGCGTTCCAACGCCTCGCTTTCAAACGCGCCGCTGCCGGCGTCGTCGATGTGGCGGCGGGCGTTCAAACGCCGGCCTCCGCGGCGGCGCTCTCGTAGGCTTCGAGCGCCTCCAGCCAGCATTCCTCGGCGGTCGCCAGCTTCTTCTCCACCGTGCCGAGATCGATCTGCAGCTTCGTCAGCTTGTCCGACGGGCCGGTGTAGAGGGTGGGGTCGGCCATCTTCGCCTCGATCTTGCGCTTTTCCTCGCTCAGCTTGGTCACCAGCGCCTCCGCGTCGGTCGCCTTGCGCTTCAGCGGGGCGAGCGCGGTGCGCGCCTCGGCCGCGGCGCGGCGCTGGTCCTTCTTGTTCGGGCCGGCGTCGCGGTCCAGGCCGCCTTTTGCCACCGCCCGTTCCGCCTTGGCGCGGTCCAGCAGGTAGCGGCGGTAATCGTCCAGGTCGCCGTCATAGGCTTGCACCGTGCCCTCGGCGACCAGCAGCAGCCGATCCACCGTCATCTCGATCAGGTGCGGGTCGTGGCTGATGATGATGACGGCGCCGGGGAAATCGTTGATCGCCTCGATCAATGCCTCGCGGCTGTCGATGTCCAGATGGTTGGTCGGCTCGTCCAGCATCAGGATGTGCGGGACTTCCCGGCTCATCAGAGCAAGAAGAAGGCGGGCCTTCTCGCCGCCCGACAGGCTGGCGATCTTGGTCTCCGCCTTCGCCTGCGGGAAGCCGAAGCGGCCCAGATGGGCGCGGACCTTCTCCTCCAGCGCCAGCGGCATGATGCGCTGGGTCTGCTGGATCGGCGTCAGCGACAGGTCCAGTTCCTCGGCCTGATGCTGCGCGAAATAGCCGATGCGCAGCTTGGACGAGCGCCGCATCTCGCCGGCCATCGGGGCCAAGCGGTTGGCCAGCAGCTTGACCAGCGTCGACTTGCCGTTGCCGTTGGCGCCCAGCAGGCCGATGCGGTCCTCCATGTCGATGCGCAGGTTGACGCGGCGCAGGATGACCTTGTCGCCATAGCCGATGCTGACGCCTTCCAACGCGATCAGCGGCGGCGCCAGCTCGTCCGGCGGCGGGAAGTTGAAGACGACCTCGGGATCGTCCTCCATCAGCGTGATCGACTCCATCCTTTCCAGCAGCTTCAGGCGGCTCTGCGCCTGACGGGCCTTGCTGGCCTTGAAGCGGAAGCGGTCGACGTAGGACATCATGTGCTTGCGGCGCGCCTCCTGCTTGGCGGCCATGGAGGCGAGGCGCTCCTGGTTGGCGCGGCGCTGCGCCAGGAACTGGTCGTAATTGCCGCTGTAGGTGACGAGCTTGCCCTGGTCGATGTGGATCGTCGTGGTGGGCACCGCGTTCAGCAGCTCGCGGTCATGGCTGACCAGCAGGATGGTGTGCGGGTAGTTCTTCAGATAGCCCTCGAGCCAGATGGTGGCTTCGAGGTCGAGGTGGTTGGTCGGCTCGTCCAGCAGCAGCAGGTCGGGGCGGGAGAACAGCACCCCGGCCAGCGCCACGCGCATCCGCCAGCCGCCGGAGAAGTCGGAGCAGGGCCGTTGCTGCGCCTCGGCGTCGAAGCCCAGGCCGGACAGGACCTGCGCCGCGCGCGACGGGGCGGAATGCGCCTCGATGTCGGCGAGGCGGGCATGGATTTCGCCGATGCGCATCGGGTCGGTCGCCGTTTCCGCTTCCGCCAGCAGGGCGGTGCGTTCGGTGTCGGCGGCCAGCACGGCGTCGATCAGCAAGGTCGGGCCGCTGGGGGCCTCCTGCGCCACCATGCCCATCCGCATGCCGGCCGGCAGCGTGACAGCGCCGGCATCGGTCTGCAGCTGGCCCGAGATCAGCTTCAGCAGGGTTGATTTGCCGGTGCCGTTGCGGCCGACCAGCGCAACGCGGTGCCCCTTGGGCACGACCGCGGTCGCGTGGTCGAACAACACTCGGCCGCCGAAGCGGAAGGTCAGGTCATTGATGTGCAGCATAGCGGCGAGGATGTAGCACGGGGACCCGCGGATTTGAAGCGGGCCCCGCCGGTTGGCACGGCTTTGTCCTCAGCGCTCCAGCGTCATTGCCGGCAAGCGGGCCTGGACGCCGTCGCCCTGGACGGCGGCGACCAGCGGGCGCAGCTGGGCCAGCAGCGGTCGCAGTTCCGCCACGGCGGCCAGGGCGCCGACCAGTTCGCCGCGGCCGGACATCAGATCCATCAGCTGGTCGGTGACGGATTTCGGCGGCGGGAAGGGGGTCAGCGTCACCGCGGCATCCGGGGACAGGCCGGCTGCGGTGCGGGCCAGGGTCAGCGCCTGGTCCTGCCCGCCCAGCTCGTCGACGAGGCCGAGTTCGCGCGCCTGCGCGCCGGTCCACACCCGCCCCTTGGCGACGTTGCGCGCCTGCTCCGGCGACATGCGGCGGGATTCGGCAACGCGCTGCAGGAAGTTGGCATAGGTGTCGTCGATGATGGCGTTCAGCCGCTCCGTCCCGCTATCGTCGAAGGGACGCACGGGCGACCACAGGCCGGCGTTGCGGGCGCCCTGCACGCGGTCCCAATGGACGCCCAGCTTGTCGGACAGGCCGCCGACGCCGAACTTGCCGGCGACGACGCCGATGGAGCCGGTGACGGTGGCGGGCGAGGCGACGATGCGGTCGGCCGCCAGCGCGATCCAATAGCCGCCCGACGCGGCGGCGTCGCCCATGCTGGCGATCACCGGCTTGCCGTTCTGGCGCGCCTTGACCAGCGCCCGCCGGATCGCCTCCGACGCCGAGACGGAACCGCCACCGCTGTCGATGCGGAACAGGATGGCGCGCACCTCCGGATCGTCGGCCGCCTCCTCGATGGCTTCGACGATGGTCTCCGACCCGGCCGCGACCTCGCCCAGCGCCGGCTTCTCGCTCTTGCCGCCGGTGATGGTGCCGACGGCGTGGATCAGGGCGATGGTCGGGCCGGCGTCGTGGGGACCGCCGGCCACCGACAGGTAATCGAACGGCTCCACCAGCTCCGCCCCGGCGCCGGCACGCTTCAGCGCCGCCTCGCGCGCCTCGTCGGCATAGCCGAGCCGGTCGACCAGCTTCTGGTCCAGTGCCTCGCGGCTCAGCAGCGGGGCATTGTCCATGGCGGTCCGCACCGCGGCGGGGGCGAGGCGCCGGCTGGTGGCGATGCCTTCGACCAGCTGCTTGGTGAGGTCGGCGACCAGCGCCTCCATCATCTCGCGGTTGGCCGGGGTCATGCCGGACTTGGTGAAGGTGTCGGCGAAGCTCTTGTATTCCTCGCGCTGGGCGAATTGCGGCTGCACGCCCAGCTGCTCGAAGGCATCGCGGGCGAAGGGCAGTTCCGCCGACAGGCCGGTGATGCCCAGCGTGCCCAGCGGCTGCAGCCACACCTCGTCGAAGGCGCTGGCCAGCAGGTAGGAGCGATTGCCCGGCCCGCCCCCGCCATACTCCTCCGCGAAGGCGACGGCGAAGCGGCCCGAAGCGCGGAAGCGCTCGATGGCTGCCCGCAGCTCCTGCGTCTGGGCAAATCCGATGCTGTCGTCGCTGAAGCGGGCCAGCACGCCCTTCACCTTGGGGTCGCGCCCGCCGCCGTCCAGCGCGTCGAGCACCTCGCGCAGGGTCGTCTGGTGCTCGAAGAAGCTGCCGATCTTGCCGCTTTCGCTTTCGGCCAGCGGCTTGGTCAGGTCGAGTTCCAGCACCACCGCGTTGGGCAGGGCGGGTTCGTGGCGGACGGCCACCACCACCACCGCCACCGCCCCAGCCACCAGCAGGAAGCCGATGACGGCGAACAGTCGCACGAAGAAGCGGACGATCCTCATGATTCCAACCCTGTGTGGCCTCGGTGGTGCCGGACGACCGACGCTGAAAATCCAGCCTCAACGGTCCTGGCTGTGGTACTCGCGGTTGGGGATCATGTCCACCGCGGTCGCGAGACGGTTGGACATGTTGTAGAAGCCGGCCGTATCGGCAATGTCGAAGATGTCCTCCGCGCTGAATCCGACGGCGCGCAGGGCCTCGCGGTCCGTCTCGCCCACCGACATCGGTTCCTTCGTCAGCTTCCAGGCGAAGTCGAGCATGGCGCGCTGGCGCGGTTCCAGCGGGGCGACGCGATAGTTCGCGACCAGCATCTCGCCCAGCTCAGGGTCGCCCGACAGCTTGCGCACCGCCTGTCCATGGGCGACGAGGCAGTAATAGCAGTGGTTGGCCGAAGACACGACGACCGCGATCATCTCGCGTTCCAGTTTGCTGAGCCCGCTCTCGCCCAGCATCAGCTCGTTGTAGACCATGGCGAAGTTGCGCAGCTTCTTCGGCCGCAGGCTGTAGGCCCGGAGCACATTTGGAACGAAGCCCAGCTTTTCCACGCATTTGTCGAACAGCACCTGCATGTCGGGGTCGAGGTCCGGCTTTTCCGGCAGGGGCAGGGCCATGACGTGATCGGGCTGCGGCATCGGGCGAATCCTCTCGTTGTTGGTTGGTGCGTCTGTTTGCCCGGCGGAGGGTAACCGCGGCAGCGGCTCCTGTCTCGTGTGGCCTGAATCCGGCGGGTTGTCCCGTGCGCTTGTCTCTCGCCAAAGCGGCGTGGCTGTGCAAGAAGAAGGGGTACTGAATGCGGGGATATGGCCCGCTTTACCAATCAGATGGCGCCAAGCAGATGGCGATGACCCAGCCGAAGCTCGATCTTCTGTCCGTCCTTGTGGTGGAGGACAGCGGCTTCATCCGCGCGGTCCTGACCGCCACCCTGCGCACCATCGGCATCGGCCGGGTGGAGGGGGTGGCGAGCGGCGCCGACGCCATCCGCTGGCTGGAGGAGCGGCGCGCCGCCCTGCCGCCGGGGACCGCCCCGGTCGACCTGATCCTGTCCGATCTGGTGATGCCCGAGGTCAACGGGCTGATGCTGCTGCGCTGGATCCGCTACAGCCCGAAGAGCCCCGACAAGTTCCTGCCGGTCCTGATGCTGTCGGGCGCCGCCGACCGCCAGTATGTGGAACAGGCCCGCGATCTCGGCGCCACCGACTTCATCGCCAAGCCCTTTTCGGCGCACACCATCGCCAGCCGGCTGCTGTTCGCCATCGCCCGGCCGCGCCGTTTCGTCCTGGCGAAGGGCTATTTCGGCCCCGACCGCCGCCGCGCCGACAAGCCCGTCGCCATGGACTGCCGGGCCACCGCGCCGTCGGAAATCCTGGTGGTGCACAGCGCGTCCAAGGCCCGCGGGATCGACCGTTTCCCGGTGATCTATTTCGACCTGCCCAACCGGCTGGGTGCCAAGGTCGGCCTCGCCCCGCGCGACCCGGTTCCCACCCTGCCGCCGGAGGTGCTTGCCGCGGCCGAGGAGGAAATCCTGAACCGGGCCGGCGACTATGCCGTCTGGATCGGCGCGGAGGTGGAGGAGATGGGCCGCCGCGTTGATCGCCTGCCGCGCGAACCGGACGCCGTGTCCGGCCTGCTGGCCCAGGTCAACCGCTCCGCCCACGAGATGCGCGGGCAGGGTGGCATCTTCGGCTATCCGCTGATCACCCACATCGCCAAGTCGCTCTACGAGGCCACCCGCGGCGGCCTGGCCACGGTGACCGCCAACGAACACCTGCTGTTCAAGGCCCATGTCGACGCGATCAAGGCGGTGATGACCGGCCGCGTCAGCGGCGACGGCGGCGCGACCGGGCAGCAACTGCTGGCGTCGCTGGAGGTGGCGAAGCGGAAATACGCCAAGGCGACGGAGGTGGGGCGGGTGTGAGGCCGTCCGTCAGCGACGAATTCCGGCTACGGCATCTCACCCCGCCCCATTCCCTCACGCCGTCCGGATCTGCCCGATGAAGTTCGTCACGTCGCTGCGCAGGCTGTCGGCGTTCTGCTTGAGGGCGTCAGCCATCTGCAGCACCTCCTTCGCCATGCTTCCGGCGCGGCCGGCCTCTGTGCTGACCAGGGCGGCGTTGTGGGAGACCTGGTCGGTTCCGTCCGCGGCCTGACGGACGTTGCGGCCAATTTCTGCGGTTGCGGCGTTCTGCTCCTCCACCGCGGCGGCGACGGCGGAGATGTTTTCCTCGATGCGGGTGACGATGGTGCCGATGCCGCCGATGGCCTGGACGGTCTGGCTGGTGGCGGACTGGATTTCGGCGACCTTCGCGGTGATGTCGTCCGTCGCCTTGGCCGTCTGGCTGGCCAGTTGCTTCACCTCGCTCGCCACGACGGCGAAGCCCTTGCCGGCCTCGCCGGCCCGTGCGGCCTCGATGGTGGCGTTGAGGGCGAGAAGGTTGGTCTGGCTGGCGATGTCGGTGATCATCCGCACGATCTCGCCAACCTGCTGCGCGGCATCGCTGAGATCGGCGATCACGCCGGCGGTGTGGCGCACGTCGGTTACCGCGCGTTCCGCCATGTCGGTGGAACCCGCCATCTGGCGCCCGATCTCGGCGATGGAGGCGGTCAGCTCTTCCGTCGCGGCGGCCACGGCCTGGACGTTGCTGGACGCCCCTTCGGACGCGCGGGCGACCGACAGCACGTGATCTTCGGTGTCGGAGGCGATGCGGCTCATCTGCTCGGCATTGCCGCGCAGGCCGGTGGCCGCGCCGGCCAGCCGTTCGGCCACCGATTCGATGTGGCGGTCGAACTCCTCCACCAGCCGTTCCAGCCGCTCCGCCTCGCGCAGGCGCTCCTGCTGCTGCCGCTGCTGTTCGGCGGCCAGCCGGTCGGCCTCGGCGAGGCTGAGGCGGAACTGGTCCAGGCGGCGGGCCATGGCGCCCAGCTCGTCCGCGCGTTCGGCCCCGGCGATGGTCAATTCGCGCTCGCCCGCTTCCATCCGCGCCATGTCCGAGTTCAGGCGGGCGATCGGACGGGTGATGTTGCGGGCGACCAGCACCGCGATCAGCGTCATCATCACCAGCAGCACGGCCACCCCGATGACGACGCCGGTGAGGCGGGTCATCGAATCCCGGACGTCCCGGCTGGCAAGCGCGATCAGGTTGTCGGCCACCCGCATTTCGACGGTGCGCAGCATGTCGATGGTGACGGTGATGGTGTCGAACCACTTGCCGGCATCCACGCCCTGGTTTCCGGCGCCATAGGCGGACGCGACGCCGATGCGGCGCATCCGCTCCACCTCATCAACGACGCCGCCGGTGAAGGTCCTGTCGAAGAAGGCGGCTTCCTCGGCCGTCATCTTGGCCTTCAAGCCGGCCATCAGCGCCTTGTATTCGCCGTTCAGTTCGATGAAGCGTTCATGCGCGTCCGCCGGGAACCGGTCCTTGCGGAAGGCGGCGCCGCCGACCGCCCGCTGCTGGCCCAAGCGTTCCTTCGCCTCCGACAGGGAGACCATGGCGTCGGCGGCGCGCAGCTGGTCGCTGTCGTCGGACATGCTGCGGGCCTGGCCGGCGGCGTCCAGCAGCTTGCGGATCATGACGGTGTAGCTCGCCACCGTTTCCAAGGGCGACTGGGTCATGGCGTTCACGCCGCTGCGCAGGCCGGACAGCTGCGACAATGCGTCGCGGGCGCTGGTGATCGCCGTAGCCACATGGGGATCGCGGATGCGGGCGGCGGCGAATTGCGGCATCAGGTCCACCAGCTTGCCGTCCGATGCGGTCCGCACCGTCTCCATCCGCCGTCGGTCCTCGTCCAGCTTGCCGCTGAGAAACACCGACGACGACCCGCGTTCCTTCTGCAGCTCGTGCACGAGGCTGGTCATGCCGACCGACAGGCGGGTGACGGACGCCAGATCGTCGGCGCGTCGGCTCGCCTGCAACTGGTCCCATACCAGAAGCGAGGATGTCACGACCACGCCCGCCATCGGAATGGACAGGGCGAGCGCCAGCTTCCGCATGACGCGCATATTGCCGAGGAGGCCGTCGGCGGCCTTCAAAAGCGAAACCATCTCACATTTCCAGCAGACGGGACCGTCTGGACTCATTCGGATGCCTCTGCGGTCACCCGACTTTGGTAATATGAAGGCTAATGAGTTAAGGCACAGTTAGGTTTAACCACGACATAGTTGAGGGAATTGATCGGTCACCCTGCCGTGTCGCCTTCCCGGCGCTTGCGCGCCGCCTTCGCGGCCGCTTGCGGCCAAAGCGCCGTGCCTGCCGCGCATCCCGCGAAATTTGCCTCGCTTCCGTCGCGTCAGGGCGGTAGAACGTCAGTCCCGGTCCGCAGGTCTCTTGGGTTCGTGGCGTGACCGGAGCGGTCTTCCGGAGCGTCCATGTCGAACAACGAATTCCATCGCATCAAGCGCCTGCCGCCCTACGTCTTCGCCGAAGTGAACGCGATGAAGGCGCGAGCTAGGGCCAACGGCGCCGACATCATCGACCTCGGCATGGGCAATCCCGACCAGGCGACCCCGCAGCACATCGTCGACAAGCTGGTCGAGGCCGTGCGCGATCCGAAGACGCACCGCTATTCGAACTCCCGCGGCATCCCCGGCCTGCGCAAGGCCCATGCCGCCTATTACAAGCGCCGCTTCAACGTCGACATCGACCCCGAGACCGAGTGCATCGTCACCATCGGCTCGAAGGAAGGGCTGGCGAACCTCGCCCAGGCGATCACCAGCCCGGGCGACATCATCCTGGTGCCGAACCCCAGCTATCCGATCCACCCGTTCGGCTTCATCCTGGCCGGCGCCTCGGTGCGCCACCTGCCGGTGGGCATGGAGAACGGGGCGTCGACCGATATCGACAGCTTCATGATCATGCTGGAGCGCGCCGTGCGCCACAGCGTGCCGAAGCCGCTGGCGCTCGTGCTGAACTACCCGTCGAACCCGACGGCCGAGGTGGTCGGGCTCGACTTCTACCGCCCGATCGTGGAGTTCTGCCGCAAGCACGGCATCTACATCCTGTCCGATCTGGCCTATGCCGAGATCTTCTTCGACAACGACCCGCCGCCCTCGATCCTGGAGATCCCGGAAGCGCGCGAGATCGCGGTCGAGTTCACCTCGATGTCGAAGACCTATTCGATGGCCGGCTGGCGCATCGGCTTCGCGACCGGCAACAAGACGCTGATCACCGCGCTGGCCCGCATCAAGTCGTATCTCGACTACGGCGCCTTCACGCCGATCCAGGTCGCCGCCGCCGCCGCGCTGAACGGTCCGCAGGACTGCGTGCAGCAGGTCCGCGACATGTACAAGCAGCGCCGCGAGGTGATGATCGAGGGGCTGGCCGCCGCTGGCTGGGAGGTTCCCAGCCCGAAGGCGTCGATGTTCGCCTGGGCGCCGATCCCGCCGCAGTTCGCCCATCTGGGCTCGCTGGAATTCTCCAAGCTGCTGCTGCAGCAGGCGGAGGTCGCGGTGGCGCCCGGCATCGGCTTCGGCGAATACGGCGATGGCCATGTCCGTCTGGCGATGGTGGAGAACGTCCACCGCATCCGTCAGGCGACCCGCAACATCAAGGAGTTCTTCCGCTCCAACGCCGGCGGCGTTGCGGCGAGCAAGGACCCGGTGGCCCGTGCCGCCCTTTTGGAATCCGAGAAAGCGAAAGCCTGATGCCGAACGCCCAGCAAGCCCCCCTGAAAATCGCCGTCGCCGGCCTTGGTACGGTCGGCGCCGGTGTCCTGAAGCTGCTGGACACGCAAGGTTCGCTGATCGAACAGCGCTGCGGCCGCCGGATCGAGGTGGTCGCGGTCAGCGCGCGGTCCAAGGGCAAGGATCGCGGCGTCGACCTGTCGCGGGTCCAGTGGTTCGACGATCCCGTCGTCATGGCCGCTCAATCCGGTGCCGATCTGGTGGTTGAGCTGATCGGCGGCTCGGAAGGTCCGGCGCGCGACACCGTCGCCACGGCGCTGGAGACCGGGAAGCACGTCGTCACCGCCAACAAGGCGCTGCTGGCCGTCCATGGCACCGAGATCGCCCGGAAGGCCGAATCCAACGGCCTGACCGTCGCTTTCGAGGCGGCGGTGGCCGGCGGCATCCCGATCATCAAGGGGCTGCGCGAAGGTCTTGCCGCCAACGGCGTGTCTGAAATCCACGGCATCCTGAACGGCACCTGCAACTACATCCTGACGGAGATGCGGACCACCGGCCGCGACTTCGCCGATGTGCTGGCCGATGCCCAGGCTCTCGGCTATGCCGAGGCCGATCCCAGCTTCGACATCGACGGCGTCGATGCCGCGCACAAGCTGGCGATCCTGGCCTCAGTCGCCTTCGGCACTCCGGTCGACTTCTCCTCCGTCTACATCGAAGGCATCCGGCAGGTCTCGGCGGTCGATTTCGACTATGCCGACCAGCTGGGCTTCCGCATCAAGCTGCTGGGCATCGCACGTCGCACCGATGCGGGCGTCGAGCAGCGCGTCCATCCCTGCATGGTGCCGAAGACCGCGCCGATCGCTTCGGTGGACGGCGTCTTCAACGCGGTGGTGGCCCAGGCGGACTTCGCCGACCGGGTGCTGTTCGTCGGCCGCGGGGCCGGTGCCGGGCCGACCGCGTCGGCGGTGGTCGCCGACCTGATCGACATCGCCCGCGGGCGGTCTACGCCCACCTTCGGCGTTCCGGCCGATCGGCTGGGCGCGGCAACCCCCTCGCCGATGGAAGCGCGCCGCGGGTCGTACTACGTCCGCCTGATGGTGGTGGACCGCCCCGGTGTGATAGCGGATATCGCAGCGGCGATGCGCGACCAGAACGTCTCCATGGAGCAGTTCCTGCAGCGCGGCCGCTCGCCGGGCGAAGGCGTTCCGGTGGTCCTCACCACCCATGACACCGACGAGGCGGCCATGCAGCGCGCGCTTGCGACCATCGCGGCCAGCGACAACGTGCTGGAGCCGCCGCGGATGATCCGGATCGAGCAGTTCTGATCGGGACCGTTTCCCAGAATAACCAAACACAGCCTTATACGACCGAAGAGTCGGGGGGAGCACACGATGTCTACGCCGTCTACGCATGTCGACCTGTCCCACATGGACCGCAACCTCGCGCTGGAGGCCGTCCGCGTGACCGAGGCCGCCGCCCTGTCGGCCTCGCTGCTGATGGGTCGCGGCGACGAGAAGCTGGCCGACCAGGCCGCGGTCGACGCCATGCGCCAGGCGCTCAACACGCTCTACATCGACGGCACCGTCGTGATCGGCGAGGGTGAGCGCGACGAGGCCCCGATGCTGTACATCGGCGAGAAGGTCGGTGCCGGCATCGGTTCCGGTCCGAAGGTCGACATCGCGCTCGACCCGCTGGAAGGCACCACCATCTGCGCCACCGGTGGCCCGAACTCGCTGGCCGTGATCGCCATGGCGGAGGAGGGCGGCTTCCTGAACGCCCCCGACGTCTACATGGACAAGATCGCCGTCGGCGCCGGGCTGCCGGACAACATCGTCGACCTGGACGAGACGCCGGCCAATAACCTGAAGGCTCTGGCCAAGGCCAAGGGCACCGAGATCGAGGAGCTGCTGGTCTGCATCCTGAACCGTCCGCGCCATGCCGAGCTGATCGCCCGCGTCCGTGAAGCCGGCGCCCGCATCATGCTGATCAACGACGGCGACGTGTCGGGCGTCATCGCCACCAGCCAGGCCGGCACCGGCGTCGACATGTATGTCGGCTCCGGCGGTGCGCCGGAAGGCGTGCTGGCCGCCGCGGCCCTGCGTTGCATCGGCGGTCAGTTCCAGGGCCGTCTGCTGTTCCGCAACGACGACGAGCGCGCCCGCGCCGCCAAGTGGGGCGTCACCGACCTGGACAAGAAGTACAGCCTGCACGAGCTGGCGCGCGGCAACGTCATGTTCGCCGCCACCGGCGTGACCGACGGCGCCATGCTGAAGGGTGTCCGCCGGGTTCCGGGCGGCGCCTACACCCATTCGGTCATCATGCGCTCCAAGTCGGGCACGGTCCGCTACATCGAGGCGCACCACAACCTGTCGCGCAAGCCGGCCGTCAAGTAAGCCTGACAGCACCAGGGCTTTGTTTTTGAAGACGCGCGGGGGAAAACCTCCGCGCGTTTTTTCGTGCCCGCTTTGATCTGGCTCCATTTGCCTACGAAGGTTCTATCGAATTCGCGCAGGTCTGCCGCCGCCGCGCCGCAGAGGCCCTGCCATTGATTTCGCGGATGCAAAAGGCAAAATAGGCTCATGTAATCGAGCGCCAAGCGCAGGAGATCATCATGGCCTACTCTTCGATGCAATCTACGTCCGGTGAATTGTTTGCGGCCGGAACAAAGGGAAGCACTGTCTTTCAACGTGTCGTTCATTGGGTTCGCGAACGGATTGAACTTCGCCGCGCGGAAAGTGAGCTGAACCATATGTCCGACGCCGAACTGTCCGACATCGGTCTGACCCGGGGCGAGATTCACAACGCGGTTCGCCGCGGCTTTTGATAGCCGGATTATCGAAGGGTTTGCCCAAAGCGTCTGGCGCCCGGCGGCCCATCCGAGTCCCGAATGCGGAAAGCCCCGGAAAGTTCCCGGGGCTTTCGCATATGCACATGCATTAACCTTTTCTTCATCGACCCTGCCCATGCGGCACATATGCCTGGGAGGGGTTGCGCGCTGCAGCACAGTTATGGTTAATGCAGTTTAACATTAACCCCGGTTCTGTTCTAAAATGGAAACGGGGCGCCTTCGGGAACCCCAATCCTCCGTGAGAGCCGTGGTCGCATGAGTCTCATACATCGCCTTCAGTCGTTGGAAGCGGAGCGCGACGCCGCCCGGGAGGAAGCCGAGCGCGCCAACCTTGCCAAGGCGAAGTTCCTCGCCGCCGCCAGCCACGATCTCCGCCAACCCCTTCAAGCCCTGTTCTTCCTGTCCGCGGCCCTGGCCCGCCATGTCGGCGATCACAATGGGCGCGACCTGCTGTCCCGGCTCGACCAGGGGCTGGACACCATGAAGGGGCTGCTGGACGGCCTGCTGGAGGTTTCCCGGCTGGAGGCCGGGGTGGTCACGCCGGTGCTGGATACGTTTGCCGCCAGCGAGATCACCGACGCGCTCGATTCCGCCTATGCCGAGCAGGCCACCGCCAAGGGGCTGGTCTGGCGGGTGGAGGGCTGCGAGGCCGTTCTGCGGACCGACCGCGGGCTGCTGATGCAGCTGCTGCGCAATCTGGTCGACAACGCCCTGCGCTATACCGAGGCCGGCGCCATCCGCATCCGCTGCCGGGTCGATGGCGAGAGGCTGGCCATCGAGGTGCAGGACACCGGAATCGGCATTCCGCCCGAACATCTCGACCGCATCTTCGAGGAGTTCCATCAGGTCGGCAATCCGGAACGCGACCGGCTGCGCGGCCTCGGGCTGGGGCTTGCCATCGTGCGGCGGCTGTCGCAACTGCTCGACCATCCGGTTCAGGTGCGCTCGGTGCAGGGACAGGGCTCCGCCTTCCGGGTGCTGGTGCCGCTGGCTCCCGCCCGCCTCATCCCCACCCGCGCGGGTGGGGTGGACCGCCGGCCGGTGATCGACCGGCCACGGCTGGCGGTGTTGGTGGACGACGATGCGGTGGTGCTGCTGGGTCTGCAGACGGTGCTGACCGAATGGGGGTTCCGCGTGGTCGCGGCTGACGGCCCCGACCGGGCGATGGACCGGCTGGAGGCTCTGGACCGGGCGCCGGACATCGTCATCGCCGATTACCGGCTGCGCGAGGGGCGCGTCGGCACGGAAGTGATCCGCCGCGTGCGCGAACGCTATGGGGAGGAGATCCCCGCCATGATCCTGACCGGCGAGACGGGCATCGATACACTGGCCGACGTCTCCGCCCATGGTGTGGCCGTGCTGCACAAGCCGGTGACCCCGCGCCAGCTGCAGGCCGAGGTAGACAGGCTGCTTCGGATCAAGCGCGTCGACGGCGTCGCCCAAGTCGCCCAGTGACGGGGTCGCCCGGTAACCGGAGCGTCCCGCAAGCGCAGAGGCGTTCCTGCCGTCCCGCCATGAGTTGACCTCAGATCAGCGCACCTTGGCGCGCATCATCCTCCGCCCCATCGGCGGGGGCTTCTTCGTTTCCGCCGTGTCCATTCAGCGCGACGCGCCCGGCTTCGGTCAGGCGGCAGACCAGCCAGTCCGGCTTCAGCGGATTGTCGAACCAGCGTTCCGCCCAGCCGCCCTTCAGGCACGCCTCGACCGTCGCCTTCTTCACGCGCTGCCCCCGCTCGTCGAACAGCGGCAGCTTGCCGCCCGGCTGGTCCAGACCGCGGCGCAGCCAAGCCCCCTGGACGTCTGACGGGGCGCCGCGGGACGGGGAACGGCGGGGCTTGGCCATGGACGGGCGACTCTTGCGAAAGCTGGATGGGACAGGGGGGTGCCGGCCCTGGCGGGGGCTGTGGCAAAGTGGGGGCATCCTACGCGAAAGCTCATCGCAGGTGCATCGAAAAGGAGGAGCCCTTCCATGCTTGAGACCGGGACCGACCCGCTGGTCTTCGCCTACATCACCGCCGGCTCCAAGGAGGAAGCGCTCCGCATCGGCCGCACCCTGGTGGAGGAGCGTCTGGCCGCCTGCGTTAACATTCTGGACGGCATGACCTCCATCTATCGATGGAACGACGCCATCGAACAAGCGGAGGAGGCGGTGCTGATCGCCAAGACCCGATCCTCGCTGTTCGACCGGCTCACCGCCCGCGTGCGCGACCTGCACAGCTACGACACGCCTTGCGTGGTGGAGCTTGCGGTCGGGCGCGGCAATCCCGCCTATCTGGACTGGCTGCGGGCGGAGACGGCCTGACCGGCCGGGAGGCAGAAGGGGCGCGCAACCGGCACATGCCGAAACAGGATCTTGACGTCGATCAAGGTCGCGCGCTGCAGTTGACGGTACCGGTCACGCGAATTGACCGCTCCTTCGGGCGAGCGCGATAGCCGACGCCGACCGGCGCGTCGCCGGATACCTTATCAAGGACATCGAGACCATGGACGATTGCTCCGCACACGGCCCCACCCCCCTGTCGCTGGACGAGGCGGTCGCGCGCGTCGCGCAGGGATATGGCGCCGTGACAGGGACGGAGGAAGTGCCGCTGCGCCAGGCGCTCGGCCGCGTGCTGGCGGAGGAGGTGGTGGCTCCGGTCAATGTGCCGCCGGCGGACGTGTCCGCCATGGACGGCTGGGCCTATGCCGCCGATGCCGGGGAGGGGTTCCGGCGCCTCGACATCGTGGGGCGGGTGCCGGCGGGCTCCAAGTTCGAGGGCACCGTCGGGCCGGGGCAGGCGGTGCGCATCTTCACCGGCGCGCCGGTCCCGGCCGGCGTCGACACCGTGGCGATGCAGGAGGATTGCCGGACCGACGGCGACGCCGTTCTGGTCCCGGCCTCGCTGAAGCGGGGCTCCAATATCCGTTCTGCTGGAGAGGACATGACGGCCGGCGCCGTCGTTCTGCACCCCGGCCAGCGGATGCGGGCACAGGAGGTTGGGCTCGCCGCCGCGGTCGGCCGTTCCAGCCTGACGGTGCGCAAGCGGCTGACGGTGGTGCTGTTCTCCACCGGCGATGAACTGCGGGAGCCGGGGGCGCCGAAGCCCGACCATGCCATCTATGACGCCAACCGCTACACGCTGGCCGCACAGCTCGATGCGCTGGGGGTGGAGGTGCGCGACCTCGGCATCCTGCCCGACCGGCCGGATGCGACCCGCGCCGCGCTGGCCGAGGCCGCCGGCACCGCCGACCTGATCGTCACCAGCGGCGGCGTGTCGGTGGGCGAGGAGGACCATGTCAAGGCGGCGGTGAACGCACTGGGCTCCATTGACCTGTGGACGCTGGCGATCAAGCCGGGCAAGCCGCTGGCGTTGGGCCGTGTCGGCGACACGCCCTTCCTGGGGCTGCCCGGCAATCCGGTGTCGGCGATGGTCACCTTCCTGCTGGTCGGCCGGCCGCTGGTTCTGCGCCTTTCGGGGGCATCCAGCATCGCCACGCCGCGCAGTCTGGTGGTCGCCGACTTCACCTTCACCAAGAAGCCCGGCCGCCGCGAGTTCCTGCGCGCCCGGCTGGAGCGTGGCGAGGACGGCCGTCCGGTCGCCGTGAAGTTCCCCAGCGACAGCTCCGGCGTGCTGACCTCCATGGTGGAGGCCGACGGGCTGGTCGACATGCCGGCGGAGGCCACCGCGGTGCGGCCGGGCGATCTGGTGGACTTCCTGCCCTTCACCGGCCTGTTCGCGTGACGCTGGAGCAACTGCGCATCTTCGCCACCGTGGCGGAGATGCTGCACTTCACCCGCGCCGCGGAGGTGCTGCACCTGTCGCAGCCGGCGGTCAGCGCCGCCATCGCCGCGCTGGAGGCGGAGCATGGCCTGCGCCTGTTCGACCGCATCGGCCGGCGGGTGGAACTGACCGCCGCCGGTCAGCTGCTGCACGGTCAGGCCCGCGCCATCCTGGCGAAGGTGGAAGAGGCCGGCACCATGCTGGCCGAGCTGTCGGGCCTGTCGCGCGGCGCATTGCGGCTGGCGGCCAGCCAGACGGTCGGCAACCACTGGCTGCCGCCGCGCCTGTTGCGCTTCGCCGAGGCCTATCCGGGCATCCGCGTGGACCTGTCCATCGGCAACACCGAACAGGTCGCGGAGGCCGTGCGCGACGGCCGCGCCGAACTGGGCATTGCCGAGGGGGCGGTGACCGATTCGGCGCTGGTCAGCGAACCGATCGAGGGCGACCGCCTGCGGCTGGTGGTGGGCGGCACGCACCCCTGGGCCGGCGTTCGCAGGGTGGGGCGGGAGGGGATGGCCGCCGGACGCTGGATCCTGCGCGAACCCGGCTCCGGCACCCGCGCGCTATTCGAGGCGGCGATGCGCGGTGCGGGGGTGGAGCCGGACGGGCTGGATGTCGCGATGACGCTGCCGGGTGGCGGGGTGATCCGGTCGGCGCTGTTGGCCGGCGTGGGCGCGAGCGTGCTGTCCGACCTGATCGTCGCGGAGGATCTGGCAACCGGACGGATCGTGGCGCTGGAGGGGCTGGATCTGCCGGCCCGGCCCTTCCACCTGCTGCGCCACCGCGACCGCTACCGCAGCATCGCCGAGCGGGCGTTCGTGCGCTTGGCGGTGGAGGATATTCCCTCTCCCCCCCGGGGAGAGGGTTAGGGTGAGGGGGACGCGTAGCGGCCCTTTCCCGAGAATCCAACCTGTGCATCCCCCTCACCCCGACCCTCTCCCCAGGGGGGAGAGGGAGAGTCCAGCAAGCTATCGGGAAGTGGCATCGGCGCTTCGGCTTATCGCCATAGCCCGATTATCGGCGCTATAACCGGGCATTCCCGCTTCCGGTTGTAAGGCGACATGATGGTACGGCTGCTGACGCTGCTCTGGGTCCTTGTGGTGATGGCCTTCCTAGGCACTCCGGTCCGCGCCGACTACACGCCTCCGGGGGCGCTGTCCGATGCCACCGCCTATGCCAACGGGCTGCTGCTGAAATCGCCGCCGCAGCCGAAGCCTCAGGTGATCGCCGACCTGCTGAAGCAGGCGCGCGCCGCCCGCGACCGCAAGGACATGGCCGGCGCCATCCAGGCCTATGAGAAGACCATCACCCAGGGCGGCGGATCGCCTTCGGTCTGGCTGGAGCTGAGTGCCGCCTGGATGGCAGCATCCCCGCCCAACAAGGACCGCGCGCTGCAGAGCGCCGTCATGGCCACCCAGTTCAACCCGAAGGACGAGGAGCGCGTCGCCATCCTCTGGCGCATCGCCACGCTGATGGACGAGGCATTCGGCAAGCCGGACGAGGCGGTGAAGGCGCTGAAGGCCATCCGCGAACTGGCGCCGAAGCTGGAAGCGGCCACCCTCGACACCCAGGCGCCGAAGCTGGAAGAGCGGCTCGTCGCCATGCGCCGCAAGGCCGGACTGGCGATGACCGGCGTCACCGTCAACGCCGAGGGCACCAGCCCGCGCGTCTGCTTCCAGTTCTCCGACCGGCTGAGCGGCAAGCAGGGCGTGCGCTTCGACGATTACGTCCGGGTGGAACCGCCGACCAAGACCGCGCTCGAAGCGCGGGAGAACAGCCTGTGCCTGCGCGGCGTCACCCACGGCAACGGCTACACCGTCACCCTGCGCCAGGGCCTGCCCGGCGAGGACGGCGTGGCGCTGAAGGCCGACGAGACCCAGCGCGTGCGCGTGCCCGACCGGCCGTCGATGGCCGCGTTCGGCGGCTCCGCCTACATCCTGCCGCGCAAGGGCGCCGACGGCATTCCGGTGGTCAGCGTCAACACCGATCGGCTGGACGTGTCGGTCTACCGCATCGCCGACCGCGCGCTGGTCTCCAACAAATATGACGCCGCCCTGTTCAGCGAGCTGACCGGCTATGCCGCCGACCGGCTGGCCCAGGAGAATGGCGAACTGGTGTGGACCGGCACGTTGGACGTGAAGGGGGAGCGCAACCGCGACGTCACCGCCGCCATTCCGTTCCGGCAGGCGGTGGGCGACGATCCGAAGGCCGGCCTCTATGTCGTCACCGCCCGTCCACATGACACGGAGGATAGCGACCGCTGGGACGCGCTGGCGACCCAGTGGGTGCTGCTGTCCGACATCGGCCTGACCAGCTTCCGCGGGGCCGACGGGCTGACCGTCTTCGCCCGCTCCTTCGGCTCGGCCAAGCCGCTGCCGGGGGTGGATGTGGCGCTGGTCGCCCGCAACAACTCCGAACTGGCCCGCGCCAAGACCGACGAGTTCGGCCGCGCCCGCTTCGCGCCCGGCCTGCTGAAGACCGGCGGCAACGCGCCCGAAATGGTGATGGCCTATCTTGGCACCGACTTCGCCATGCAGGACCTGACCGGCGCCGCCTTCGACCTCAGCGACCGCGGAGTCGGCGGGCGTCCGGCGCCGGGGCCGATGGACGCCTTCGTCTATGCGGACCGCGGCGTCTACCGCCAGGGCGAGACGGTGAACCTGTCGATCCTGCTGCGCGACGACAAGACCGAGGCGGTCGACAACTTCCCGCTGACCGTGAAGGTCATGCGCCCCAGCGGCACGGAATATTACAGCGGCGCCCTGAAGGGCAGGGAGGCCGGCGGCTTCTTCCTGCCGCTGAGCCTGACCCGCACCGCGCCGCTCGGCGGCTGGGAGGTGCTGGTCTACAGCGACCCGAAGGGTGAGCCGATCGGTCGCGGCGAGTTCCAGGTCGAGGACTTCGTGCCGATCAAGCTGGCGCTCGACCTGACCGCCAGCGCGCCGATCCTGGTGCCGGGCCAGCCCTTCGAGGTGACGGCGCAGGGCCGCTTCCTCTACGGCCCGCCGGCCGCCGGGCTGGACGGCACCGCCGAGGTGGCGCTGAAGCCCGACCCGATGCCCTATCCGACCTTCAAGGATTATCGCTTCGGCCGTGTGCAGGACAATCCGACCGAGCGGCTCGACCCGCTGGAGTTCCCGACCACCGACGATCAGGGAGTGTCGCGCGTCGAGGTGACGCTGCCGGAGGTGCCCGACACCAGCAAGCCGCTGCGCGCCGACATTCGCGTCACCCTGTCCGAGCCGGGCGGGCGCCCGGTGCACAAGTCGGTGAGCGTGCCGGTGCGGCCGAAGACCCATGCGCTGGGCCTGCGCCCGCGCTTCTCCGATGGCCGTATCGGCGAGGGGGCGGAGGCCGCCTTCGATCTCGTCGCCGTGGCGCCGGACGGCAGCGCCATCGCCAAGCCCGGCATCAAGTGGGAACTGGTGGAGGAGCGCGTCTCCTTCGTCTGGTTCCGCCGCGATGGCCGCTACAGCTACAACGCCACCGTGCGCGACGTGCCGCTGGCGTCCGGCACCGTCGATGTCGCCGCCGACAAGCCGGCACAGGTGGCGCTCGGCAAGCGCGACTTCGGCCGCTACCGGCTGGAGGTGACGGACAAGGCGGCGGGCGTCGCCAGTTCCTACCGCTTCTATTCCGGCTGGGCGAGCGGCGACGAGACCGCCGACATCCCAGACAAGCTGGAGGTCTCCACCGACAAGCAGTCCTACAAGCCGGGTGAGACCGCCCGCATCCGCGTGGCACCGCCCTTCGCCGGCGAACTGCTGGTGACGGTGGCGACCGATCGCATCTTCGACGTGCGCACCATTTCGGTTCCGGCCGAGGGTGCCACGGTGGAGATCCCGGTCGATGCCGCCTGGGGTCCCGGCGCCTATGTCACCGCCACCGCCTACCGTCCGCCGGTCAAGGGCCGGGAGCGCCAACCGGTGCGCGCCATGGGCGTTGCCTGGGTCGGCGTCGATCCGTCGGTGCGCACGCTGGCCGTCACGCTGGACGCGCCGCAGGTGCTGCGTCCGCGCAGCCGGCTGGAGGTCGGCGTGAAGGTCGCTGCCGCTGATGGCGGGTCGATGGAGGACACCTATGTCACGCTGGCCGCGGTGGACGAGGGCATCCTTCGCCTGACCGACTTCGCCAGCCCGCAGCCGGAGAAGCATTATTTCGGCAAGCGCCGGCTGGGCTTGGACATCCGTGACGATTACGGCCGGCTGATCGATCCGCTCGACGGTCCCTACGGCGCCATGCGCCAGGGCGGCGATTCCAGCGGTGCCGGGCTGCCGGTGGTGCCCTTCACCGTGGTCTCGCTGTTCCAGGGGCCGGTGAAGGTCGGGGCCGACGGCACCGCCCGCATCGGCTTCGACGTGCCGGACTTCAACGGCGAGCTTCGCGTCATGGCGGTGGCCTACAGCCGTGGCCGGGTCGGTTCCGCCGCCGGGCCGGTGACGGTGCGCGATCCGCTGGTCGCTGATGCCATCCTGCCGCGCTTCCTCGCTCCCGGCGACGACAGCCGGGTGACGCTGTCGCTTCACAATGTGGAGGCGGCGGCCGGCACCTATGAGGTGGCGGTCACCGCGCAGGATGCGGTGTCGGTGGAGGGCGGCAGCCTGTCGGTTCCGCTGGCGAAGGGCGAGCGCAAGACGCTGGTCGTGCCGCTGAAGGGCGTCGCCGCCGGCATCGGCCATGTCGCCGTGGCGGTGAAAGGGCCGGAGAATCTGGCGCTGAGCCACGAGTACGGCATCACCGTGCGCCCGGCCCGCGCGGTCGAGACGCAGTTCGTCACCCGCCAGATCGCGCCGGGCGAAAGCGTCCGCTTCGACGGGGCGGAACTGGCAACCTATCTGCCGGGGACGACCAACTGGTCGGCCAGCTTCACCACCGCGCCGCCCTTCGATGTCGGCGGCATCCTGCGGGCGCTCGACCGCTATCCCTTCGGCTGCCTGGAACAGACGGTCAGCCGTGCCCTGCCGCTGCTGGTGGTGCGCGACGTCGAGCTGGCGCTGGGCAAGGACCGCAAGCCGGACGATGGGCTGGAGGCCCGCGTCCAGCAGGCGATCTCCCGCACGATGGACAAGCAGCGCTTCGACGGCGCCTTCGGCCTGTGGGGCGCCCATGACGAGGCCGACGGCTGGCTGACCGCCTATGCCACCGAGTTCCTGGTGCGCGCCAAGCAGAAGGGCGAGGCGGTACCGGACAAGCCGCTGACCGATGCTCTGACTTGGCTGCGCCAGCGCGCCATCGCCAGCGCGACGGAACCGGCGGATCTGACGGTGCGCGCCTATGCCCTGCACACGCTGGCGCTGGCCGGCGTGTCGCTGCCGGGGCCGGCGCGCTACCTGCACGACACGGGGCTGGAGAAGCTGCCGACGCCGCTCGCCAAGGGGCAGCTGGGGGCGGCCCTGGCCCGCATGGGCGACCAGGAGCGGGCGGCCAGCGCCTTCGACAGCGCCGTTGGCCATCTGGCGCGTGAGGAATGGCACGTCGATTACGGCTCCACCGTCCGCGACGCCGCGGCGCTGGTGGCGCTGATGACCGAGGTCAACATGTCCGGCAACCGCATCCCGGCGCTGATCGACCGGCTTCCGGCCTCAGCCACCGCCGCCAACCGCACCAACACGCAGGAAAAGGCATGGTCGGTGCTGGCGGCCGACGCTCTGCTGCGCGGTTCGCCGGCCAAGGTGGAGGTCACGCTTGGCGGCACGCGGCGCGACGGGTCGCGGGTCGATTTGACCCCGACCTTGGCCCAGCTGAAGGCCGGCATCCCGGTTGCCAACGCCGGCAAGGCGGCGGTCTGGCAGGCGGTGTCGCTGTCCGGCGTGCCGGTGGCGCCGCAGCCGGCGGCGCGCGAAGGGCTGCGCATCAAGCGCAACTTCTTCACCCGCAAGGGCGAGGTGCTGAACCTCGACACCATCAAGCAGAACGACGTCTTCGTCGTTGTGCTGGAGGGCGAGGCGAACACCAAGCTGTTCCACCAGGGCATGGTGACCCATGCGCTGCCCGCCGGCTGGGAGATCGAGAACGCCAAGCTCGGCGGCGGCACGCCGGAGGAGATGCAGTGGCTGGGCGACCTCAGCTACACCCGCACGACCGAGGCGCGCGACGACCGCTATGTCGCCGCGGTGGACCTGACGGAGGATCAGCAGACCTTCAAGCTGGCCTTCATCGTCCGCGCCATCACCCCCGGCACCTATGAACTGCCGGGCGCGACGGTGGAGGACATGTACAAGCCGCGCTTCTTCGCCCGCCAGAACACTGGGCGGATCACGGTCCGTCCGGCGGAGTGACGATTGGCGCGGAGGTGGTTCCGGTTGTTGCGCTTGAAAGCAGACAAGCGCCCCGCTGTCTCGGATGCCCTTCTCCCCTTGCGGGAGAAGGGTTGGGATGAGGGGGGCGGTCGGCCTCAAGGCCGGTGGAAGTTTGGATTTGCGACCCCTCACCCCAACCCCTCTCCCGCAAGGGGAGAGAGGCTTTATCGCCTGTGCAGATTAACTTTGCTCGTGCAGCGGACGGGCATCGCGGCAGCCGCCCTCGTCGCGGTTCTGGGAACGGCGCTGGCGTTCGACCGGCTGTTCCCGCCGCCGCTGGATAGGCTGGCCGATCTGTCGGTGACGGTCACCGACCGCAAGGGCCAGCCGTTGCGCGTCTTCACCAACGGGGCAAGGGCGTGGCGTCTGCCGGCGACGGTCGACGACGTCTCCCCATTGTTCGTCGAGTTGCTGCTGGCCTATGAGGACCGGCGGTTCGAAAGCCATGCCGGCGTCGACCCGCTGGCAGTGCTGCGCGCGGCGGCGCAGAATCTGGGGGCCGGGCGGGTGGTCTCCGGCGCCTCCACCATCACCATGCAGGTCGCCCGCCTGCTGGAGCCGCGGCCGCGCACCTTTACGGCCAAGCTGATCGAGGCGGCGCGGGCGGCGCAGTTGGAATGGCGCTACGACAAGCGCGACATCCTCGGCATGTACCTGACGCTCGCCCCCTATGGCGGCAACATCGAAGGCATCCGGGCGGCCTCGCTGATGCTGCTCGGCAAGCCGCCGGTGGAACTGGATGCGGCGGAGGCGGCGTTGCTGGTCTCGCTGCCGCAATCGCCGTCCTGGCTGCGGCCCGACCGTTATCCGGAGCGGGCGCAGGCGGCGCGCGACAAGGTGCTGGACCGGGTGGCGGAGGCGAGCGCCCTGTCGCCCAGGGCGGTGGCGGAGGCGAAGTCGCTGCCGGTGCCATCGGCGCGATTGCCCCTGCCCGCGTCAGCCCCGCATCTGGCCGACCGGTTGCGCAGCGCCAACCCCGGCCGGGCGGAAATCGCCACCACCATCGACGGCACGCTGCAGCAGGCGGTCGAAGCCCTTGGCCGCCGGGCGGCGGAGACGCTGAACCCGCAGGCCGGGCTGGCGGTACTGGTGGTGGACAACCGCGACCGTTCGGTCCTGGCCTATCTCGGCAGTCCCAATGCGCTCGACGAGACGCGGCAGGGGCCCATCGACATGGTGCGGGCGGTGCGCTCGCCGGGATCGGCGCTGAAGCCCTTCATTTATGGGCTGGGTTTCGACGACGGCATCATTCACCCGCTGACCCAGATCGCCGACGTCTCCACCCGCTTCGGCGACTGGGCGCCGCGCAATTTCGACCGCAGCTTCACCGGAGACCTGACGGTGATGGAGGCGCTGCAACGCTCCCTGAACGTGCCGGCGGTTTTGGTGCTCGACCGGGTGGGGCCGCTGCGATTCGCCGACGCGTTGCGGCGGGCCGGCGCGCGGCTCGTGCTGCCCCATGGCACGGCGCTGCCGGGCCTGCCAGTGGCCCTGGGCGGGGCGTCGATCAGCCTGTGGGACATGACGGCGCTCTACAGCGGGCTTGCCCGCGACGGGCTGGTTGCGCCTCTGCGTGCGACCAGGGACGATGGCCATAGTGCGGAGCACCGGCTGCTGTCGGCCACGGCGGCGCAGCAGGTTCGGGCGATCCTGGAAGGCTCTCCGCCGCCGCCCGGCGTGGTTCAGGCGCAGGAGCTGCGTGGCAGCGGGCCGGTGGCGCTGAAGACCGGCACCAGCTATGGCTTCCGCGACGCCTGGGCCTTCGGCGTGACCGGGCGCTATACGGTCGGCGTGTGGGTTGGCCGCCCGGACGGTACGCCCAGTCCCGACCACTACGGCCGCAACACGGCGGCGCCGCTGCTGTTCGAGGTGTTCGACCGGCTTCCGGCCGATCGTGGCCGGCCCGCCGGCCCGGTGCGCAACGAGACGCCGCCGGAACTGCTGCGCCGCCTGCGGCCCGGCGACGCCGAGGTGGCCGGTCCCCGCCAGACCGACCGGCTTCGCCTGACCTTCCCGGTCAGCGACATGGTGCTGGAAGCGCTGGGGCCGGACGGGAAGGGGGAGCCGATGACCCTGACCGCCACCGGCGGGCGGAGGCCGCTGTCCTGGCTGATCGACGGGCGCCGCATCGCCCAGTCGCCCATCGCACGCGAGGTGGTGTGGCGACCGGACGGTCCGGGGCTGGTCCGCGTTACCGTGCTCGACGCCGACGGCCGCAGCGACAGCGCGACCGTCGAGATTCGCTGAACCCTAGGACGCGCGCCGCAGACCGAACGGAGCGTCGTCGCGCTGGCTCCACACCCGCGTGCGGACCCGCATCTGCTTCTGGCAATCCACCGAGCAATAGAGCGGTGCCGGCCCCCGCGTCGACGGACGGACGAATGGACGGCCGCAGCAGGCGCAATGCAGCTGACGGGTCGCGATGTGCGGGGTGTTGGCCGGACGGGCGGAGGCGGACATGGTCACGACGAAGGTGGGTTGTTTCGGGTGAGCGCGAATATAGGGGAGCTGTGTTGCAGTTCCATGCTCGGGAAAGCTCTTAGGACTGAATGGGTAATGGGGCTGTCCGGTGGCCGGCGGCGATTGACCGCATCGGCCCGACGGCCTATCTGAAATGGCTGGGTAACAAGCGGGAGCGTTGCGGTGCCGATCTGCGTCACCGACTGGCTGCGGCGGTTGACGGGCATAGCGGGGGCGATGGCCCTGGCTATGCTCGTCCTGCTGCTGTGGCAAGGTACCGCCGTCGCCGCATGCCCGCATGACGGCGACAGCCCTTCGCCCGCGGCCATGGCGCAGCAACACCTGCAATCGGCGGCAAAGACCGACCATATCCGGTTGGTTCCGGCCCAGTCGCAAGGATCAGGCCGTCAGGAAGCAGCTCACCATGGTGTGCTGCAGCCCTGCTGCGGCGGCATGGCTTGCGCTGCCGTGACGGCGCCGCCGCCGGGGGAGGAGTTGGTCGTTCCGGTCGTGCTGGCGAGGGCGATGCCGGGTTGGCCCGCAGGACCGTTGCGCGAGGGGCAGGGAGTGCGCCCGGACCTTCCGCCACCGCGGCTGGGATGAAGCGTTCGCGTCGTCTGCGTCCGTTCAGGGCGTGACGGCGCCTTCCGCACTTTCCCCCAATTCGAAATTCCGGTGTCCGCAATGACTCTCGCGCTTTCGCGCCGCCGTCTGCTGTCGACGGCCATGGCCGGCGGCTGTGCCGCGCTGCTGCCCGCCTTTCCCCGCTCCACCCTGGCCGCCGCGCCGGTCGCGGATCAGCCCGTCCGCCTGCCTCCCGTCGGTTTGACCATCGAGCGCCGCACGCTGGACGTGAACGGCAAGGCGGCGAGCGTGTTCGGCATCCGCCAGCCCAACGGCACGCATGGACTTGTCCTCGATCCCGGACGGCGGTTTCTGGTCGATCTCGCCAACCGGGCGGGGGAAGAGGCAGTGATCCACTGGCATGGCCAGACTCCGCCCTATGCCCAGGACGGCGTGGCCGACATCAATCGCCCGACCATCCGCGACGGCGGCTCTGCGAGTTACGACTTCGCGCCGCGGACGGGCACGCACTGGATGCACTCCCACCACGGCCTGCAGGAACAATTGCTGATGGCGGCTCCATTGGTGGTCCGCAGCCCCGACGACCTCCGCGCCGACGAGCAGGAGGTGACCATCCTGCTGCACGACTTCACCTTCCGTGATCCGGCCGAGGTGCTGGCCTCGCTGACCGGGCCGGCCGGCGGGACGGGGCATGGCGGTCACGGCCAAACTGGACATGGTTCCCACGGCTCCATGGGACATGGCTCACACGGGGCCATGAATCACGGCTCCATGAATCACGGCGGGACGAATCACGGCGGGGCGGCTCATGGCTCCGCGGGGCACGCCATGTCCGGCGGCATGGCGATGGACCTCAACGACGTCGAGTATGACGCCTATCTCGCCAACGACCGCACGCTTGCGGATCCCGAGGTCGTGCGGGTGGAGCGGAGCGGCCGGGTGCGGCTGCGGGTGATCAACGGCGCCACCTCCACCGCTTTCCATCTCGATCTCGGGCGCCTGACCGGGGAGGTGGTCGCGGCGGACGGCAACCCCGTGCACCCGGTCGCCGGCAACCGCTTCGGGATCAGCATGGGGCAGCGGCTCGACATCCGGCTGACGCTGCCCTCCGAAGGCGGTGCCTTTCCGATCCTTGCCCTGCGCGAAGGCGGGGTGCAGCGGACCGGAATCGTGCTCGCCACGCCCGGCGCCGCCGTGCAGCGGTTGGCGGAACGGGGAGACGCCGCGACCGAAGCGCTCGACCTGTCGCTGGAGCGGCGGTTGGTGGCCGGGCAGTCTCTTCCAACCCGCGCAGCGGATCTGTCGGCGCGGGTGCGGCTGACCGGGTCGATGGCGCCCTATGTCTGGAGCCTGGACGACCGGACCTTCGGTGCTCATACGCCGCTGATGGTGCGCCAGGGCCAGCGGGTGGAACTGACCTTCGAGAACCCGTCGATGATGGCTCACCCGATGCACCTGCACGGCCATCATTTCCAGGTGGTGGCGATCAATGGCCGCCCGGTGGTGGGGGCGGTGCGCGACACCGTGCTGGTGCCGACGATGGGCAGCGTGACGGTGGCCTTCGACGCCGACAACCCAGGCCGCTGGCCGCTGCACTGCCACAACCTGCTGCACATGGCGACGGGGATGATGACGGAGGTGGTGGTCGAGGGGGTGGGGTGAGCGGCTGCGTTAAACCCCACCCTAACCCTCCCCCGCTCTCAGCGGACCTATGGTCCGCCTGCCGCGTCAGCACAAAGCTATGCTTTGTGCGAGAGTTGGGCGGGGGAGGGGACCAAATGCTTGTTCGGGAAAGTGGCGGCAGTCCCTCCCCCGCCCAGCGGGGGAGGTTAGGTGGGGGTCTAACGCGGCACGGAAATGCCTCCACCCCTCAATAATGCGGCGGCGGCCGGTCATCCTGCGGAGAGGCTATCGCGTATTCGGCCGCCTCGACCCGGTCGCGCATGCGCTTCAGTTGTGCGGTCAGGCGGTCGATGGTCTGGCCCTGGGCGAAGATGACCTCGGACATCTCCTCCGCCATGCGCTCGTGGTGGGCGAGGCGGCTTTCCAAGTCGGCGAGGCGCTGTTCGAGGGCGGGATCCATGGGGCACCGGTCAGACAGTGAGGAACGGGGAGGGGCCGCAAGATGGACCATTCCCCGCTTCCGGTCGAGGTGCCTTTCCGCTCACGCCATCGCCGTGGTGCCGGCCAGCCAGCCGGACAGGCCGGTCAGCAGCAGCACCGTCAAGCTCGCCAGCCGCAGGGTCGACGGCGCCATCGCCAACCCACCCATCAGCTTGTCGTTGCGCAGCAGCAACAGCATCGGGATCAGGATGAAGGGCAGGGTCAGGGCCAGAACCACCTGGCTCAAGACCAGCAGTTCATCCACCGCGCCGTCGCCGGCACTGCCCAGAACCGCCAGCGCCGGGATCAGCGAGGCGCCGCGGGTGATGAGCGCACGGGTGACGGGGCGCAGGCGCAGGTTCAGGAAGCCTTCCGTCACCATCTGGCCGGCCATGGTGCCGGTGGTGGTGGAGCTCTGTCCGGCGGCCAGCAGGGCGATGGCGAAGATCAGCGCGGCGGCCCCGCCGATGCTGCTGCCCAGCAGGGCATGCGCGTCCTCGATGCCGGGGCTGCTGCCGGTGGTGACGCCCTGGAACGCGACGGCGGCAACCGCCAGGATGGAGCCGTTGACCAAACCGGCAAGCGCCAGCGCGGTCGACAGGTCGATGGTCAGCCAGCGGGCGGCCTGTCGGCGCTCCTCCGCCGTCTTCACTTCGGCCAGCCGCGAGCGGACCAGTCCGGAGTGCAGGAACAGGTTGTGCGGCATGACGGTGGCGCCGATGATGCCCAGCGACAGGTACAGCATCTCCGGATCTCGGGCCAGTTCGATGCTCGGAACCAGCCCGGCCAGCAGGGCGCCGGGGTCGGGGCGGGCGATCACCAGCTCCCAGGCGAAGCAGACCACGACCACGCTCATCAGCGCGCCGACCACCAGCTCGGGCGCACGGCCCCTCGCACCCGGCAGGGCCAGGATGCCGAAGGTCAGCACGGCGGAGATCACCACGCCGGCCATGATCGGGATGCCGAACAGCAGCTTCAGCGCGATGGCGCTGCCCAGCAACTCGGCCAGATCGGTGGCGATCATCGCCAGTTCGGACACGGCCCACACCGCCATCGCCACCGGGCGGGGGAAGCGGTCGCGGATCAGCCGGGCCAGATCCTTGCCGGTCGCCAGCGTCAGCCGGACGATCAGCCCTTGCAGGAAGATGCCGGCCAGGCTGGCGATCAGCACCGCCGACAGCAGCGCGAATCCGAAGCTGGACCCTGCCGCGATGTCCGTCGCCCAGTTGCCCGGATCCATGTAGCCGACCGCCACCACGAAGCCGGGGCCGAGCATGGTCCAGAACCGGCGTCCGGTCGCGGGGATGCGGGATGTGGCGTCTGCGGCAATGGTGGGGGATGCGGTCTTCACGCCGGTTGCTCCTGAACGGTCCTTGGCGGCCAGAGACTTGACCGCTGATGCAAGAATGGCCGACCGGTTCGATAGTGTCCAATCGATGTACCCGAACATCACAATAGGACGCATCTATCGATATGGGGGCACTGCCGGAGCAGGTCCAGTTCAGAACAGCGGGAAAGTCACTTCGTTCGCAGCGCAGCAGTGCCATGCGGACGAATTCTGCCGGGAACCATTCGCGGTCCTCACCGTCGGCGGGGACCGAAGCGCTTGCGCGGGGCGCCGCGGAAGCCGGCGGCGGGCGGCGGTTCGCGGCGGCGGGCGCGGGAGGCGAGGGCTTCCGACAGGCATTGCCCGATGGCGTCGCGGGCGCTGCGCACGCGGTCGCGGTCTGGCAGGGCATCGGGGAATTTGCGGGATGCCCAGAAATAGAGGTCGCAGGTCCGGGACGCCGCTTCCAGCACATCGGCGGTCAGTCCGTCGAGCCGGGCCGGGATCAGGCGCGCGAGCGGCAGGCTTTCCCCCGCCTCAACCGCGTCGAGGATGGCGGCGAACACCTTGGCGTCCTCCGGCTCCTCCAGATCGGCGGGGGCGAGCAGTAACTCCAGCTTGGCGGCCAGGGCCAGCCGCCGGGCGTCCAGCATCGGCGCTGCGCGGCGCAGGGCGGACAGATCGGCCAGCCGGAAGGGGGAACCGGCAGTTGCCGCGGTGCCGAAGCAGTCCACCAGCAGGCGCGTCTCGTCGCTGTCGATATGACTGGCAAGACGAGCCAGCATGGCGCGGGTCGGGCGGACCGGCAGGGGGGCGTCGGCGCGCAGGCGGCGGTCGGGCGCCTCCAGCAGGCGTTTCAGGGTGGCGGGGGTGCCGCGGGCGATGACGCCGAAATGTCCCTCCTCGAACTGGCCGAAGCGCCCGGCGCGGCCGGCGATCTGCTTCACCTCCGTCGCGGTCAGAGGGCGGACAGCGCTGCCGTCGAACTTCTCCAGTGCGGTGAACAGCACGCGGCGGCAAGGCAGGTTGAGACCCATGCCGATGGCGTCCGTCGCCACCACCACGTCGGCCTCGCCTGACAGGAAACGCGCCGCTTCGCGCCGCCGCACCGCCGGGGCCAGCGCGCCATAGATGGCGGCGACCGACAGGCCCTGCGCCAGCAGCGTGTCGCGGACGCTGTGCACCTCGCGGCGTGAGAAGGCGATCAGGGCGTCGCCGCGCTCCACCTCCGCCCACTCCAGCCGGCGGTCGAGCATCGACAGCGGGGTCTTGCGGTCGAGTTCCACCACCTCCAACGCTTCGCCGAGATGGGCGGCGGCGCGCTCCACCAGCGGGCGGACCTCCGGCGCGCCGAGGATATAGACGGTCTCCGCCGGGACGCCCATCAGCGCGGCGGTCCAGGCCCAGCCGCGCGCCGGGTCGGCCAGCATCTGGATCTCGTCGATCACCGCGACCTCCACCGGCCGGTCGGGGTCCATCACCTCGATCGTGGAGGCGGTGTGGCGGGCGCCGGGGGTGCGGATTTCCTCCTCGCCCGTGATCAGGGTGGTGGGAGTGCCCTCGGCGTTCAGCCGCTCCATCACCTCCAGAGCCAGCAGGCGCAGCGGGGCCAGATAGACGCCGTCACGCGCCTCGCGGAGCGCGGTGATGGCGCGGTGGGTCTTGCCGGAATTGGTTGGACCGATCACCAGCACCAGCCGGCGGTTCATGCCGCGCGCCACCGGGAACAGCCGCTCGAAGCGGGAGAAATCGAAATGGCGGTCGACATAAGCCCGCCCGCGCGCCTCTGCCCGGTCGCGGCGCCACTGGTCGTACTCGCGGTCCCAGCGGTCGAGAAGCTCGTCGGCATCGGCGCGCTTGCGGGCGGCCTTTCCCAGCCGGTCGGCGAGGCTGGCGAATCCCCAGTCGGGATCGTCGCCCGCCCGCTCCGCCAGATCGCGCAGGCGGGCGGCGACGCGGGAAAGCGCATCGTCCAAGGCTGCGCGCAGCGCGGGATCATGGTCGAGCCGCGCCGACAGTTCGGCATCGGACAGGTCCGACAGGTCCAGCGCGTCGAAGGTCCGCGACACCTGCAGCCGGATCGCCGGGGACAGGCCGGGCCAGGGCAGCTCGTCGCCGCGCACGGCGCGGACACGGGTGCGGTCTTCGCAGGACAGCAATGCGGTATGGCTGCCGGTGAGCGCGCGGCGGCCCTGGGCCAGCAGCGCGTCGCGGCGATGGGCGCGGTCGATGCGGCCGGTGATCTCCAGCAGGATGGCCTCGCGCCGCTCCGCCGGGACCAGCAGATCGCGCTTTCCCTTCGGCAGCGGCAATCCAAGCGGCACCAGTCCGCGCGCCTCGGCGTCAAGCATCCGCAGCACGCCGGCGGCGCCCAGCGTCGTCACCTCCGGATGGGCGACGGCGAGGTCGTGGACCAGATGCGGGTCGGCCGGCAGCTCGGGAATCTCGTCGGTCATTGGGCCTGTCCGGAGGCGATATGGTGCAGCACGATGCCGCTGGTGGTCGCCACGTTGAGCGAATCGAAGCTGCCGGCCATCGGAATGCGAACGCTGCGGGCACGGGCCAGCAATGCCGGGGGCAGGCCCGGCCCCTCCGACCCGAACAGCAGGGCGGCGCGGCGGGGTGGCGTCAGAGCGGCCAGCGTCTCGGCACCGGCGGGGCTCAGCGCCACCGCCTCAAAGCCGAAGCGGTCGAGCAGGGCGAGCGGATCCTCCTCGGCGGCGAGCTTCGCGGTCGGCACCAGCAGGGTCGCCCCGACCGACACGCGAATCGCCTTGCGATAGAGTGGATCGCAGCAGCCGGGATCGAGGATCACCGCGTCGGCGCCGAAGGCGGCGGCATTGCGGAAGATGCCGCCCATGTTGTCATGGTTGCCGATGCCGAACAGCATCACCACGCGGGCAACCGGGCCGCAGGCGGTCAGCAGATCGGCCGCGCTTGGCACCTCGGTCTTCTCCCCCACCGCCAGGATGCCGCGATGCAGGGGAAAGCCGGCAATGCGGTCGAGCACGGCTTGCGTGGCGGTATAGACGGGCGTGCCGGTGGGCAGGGCCGCCAGCATCGGCTGCAGCGCTTCCACCCGCTTGTCGGCTATCAGCAGCGAGCGGGCGCGGTAGCGGGTGGATTGAACAAGGCTGCGCACCACCACCGCGCCTTCGGCGATGAACAGCCCGTCACGGCCGACGAGATCGCGTTCGCGCACATCGCGGTAAGACTCGATGCGCGGATCTTCGGGGTCGGTGATGGGGATGACTTGGTACGGAGGGGCGGGCAAGGAGAGCACTCGGCATCTGGGGCGTGTGCCTACTTAGTGCATATGGAGGCGGCTTTCCAATGCCGGGGCGGATAGGGCGGTGCCAATCCTCCCCTTCCGTGGGCATACCCCCTTGCCGATGCTCAAGGTCCTGCTCATGTTGCGATGCAGCATAGCTGAGCGAGGACGTGCCGACCATGACCATGATCCGCAAGCTGTGGAACCGCGTGTGCGGCAAGCCCGTGACCGCCCGGCAGGTCGGGCCGGAGGAGCCGCTGGAACTGTCGGGGCCGGGGCCGATGCTGGCCCTGCCGCCGCCGAAGCCCACGCTGGCGCTGGCGTTGCAGGGCGGCGGGGCGCATGGGGCCTTCACTTGGGGCGTGCTCGACCGGCTGCTGGAGGAGGATATCCGGATGGTCGGCGTCAGCGGCGCCAGCGCCGGGGCGATGAACGCGGCGATGCTGGTGCAGGGCTGGGCGCGGGGCGGATGCGCAGGCGCGCGGGCGGAACTGGCCAATTTCTGGGAGCGGGTGAGTGCCGCCGGCCGGCTGGGGCCGATCCGGCCCAGCGTGACCGACCGGCTGCTCGGCCGCTGGAACGTCGACCATGCGCCGGGATCGCATCTGGTGGATTGGGCGAAGCGCTGGATCACCCCCTATCAGACGCAGTCGGCGGATTTCCACCCCCTGCGCGGGTTGCTGGCCGAGATGGTGGAGCCGGAGCTGATCCGGCGGAGCGGCCTGCGGCTGTTCGTCAGCGCCACCAATGTGCGGAGCGGTGCCCTGCGCCTGTTCGACGAGACGGAGGTCGAAGTCGATCACCTGCTGGCATCGGCCTGCCTGCCGCACCTGTTCCGCGCCGTCAGGATCGACGGGCAGGACTACTGGGACGGCGGCTATCTCGCCAATCCGCCGCTGTCGCCGCTGGCGGAGGCCTGTCCCGGTGCCGACCTGCTGGTGGTTGCGATCAATCCCCTCACCTGCGCCACCACCCCGGAGGATCCGGCCGGAATCGCCGCCCGCCTGAACCAGATCACCTTCAACGCCGCGCTGCTGCAGGAACTGCGCGGCCTGTCCGCACGCACCGATGCCCCGCGCCTGCACCTGATCGATGCCGACGAGCACCTGCAGGACCTGGGCGTCTATTCCAAGCTGATGACCGACTGGACCTTCCTGAACTGGCTGCGCGACGCCGGGCGCGAGGCCGCGGGCCGCTGGGTGGAGCAGAATCTGGGCCGCGTCGGCGTGGAAAGCTCCGCCCGGTCGCCGGCCCTCGTCTGACGCTCACTCCGCCGGGTGCTGCTGCGCGTCGGGATCGGTGTGGGCGAACCAGCGCTTCATCCGGCGCGACAGGGCGTCGAGATAGGTCAGCGCCACCGGCACCACCAGCAGCGTCAGGATGGTGGAGGACAACAGGCCGCCGATCACCGCATGGGCCATCGGGGCACGCTGCTGCGCGCCCTCGCCGATGCCGAGCGCCAGCGGGATCATGCCGAAGATCATCGCGGCGGTTGTCATCACGATGGGACGCAGGCGGATGATCCCGGCCTCCACCAGCGCGTCGTGCAGGTCGGCGCCGCGCCTGCGCGCCTGATTGGCGAAATCGACCAGCAGAATGGCATTCTTGGTCACCAGCCCCATCAGCATGATGAAACCGATGGCGCTGAAGATGTTCAGCGTCGATCCCGCCACCAGAAGCCCCAGGAACACGCCGACCAGCGACAGCGGCAGCGAGGCCATGATGGCGAGCGGCTGCAGGAAGCTGCCGAACTGCGACGCCAGGATCAGGTAGATCAGGATGACGGCAAGCGCCAGCGCCTGCGCCGCGTAGCTGCTGGTCTCCGCGATGTCCTTGGTGGAGCCGCCGAAGACGATGCGGTAGCCGGGCGGCAGCTCGATCTTCGCCAATGCCGCCTGCAGCTCGCGCCCGGCGTCGCCGGCGGCGCGGCCCTGGACGTTGGCCTGGACATTCACCTCGCGCTGCAGGTCGCGACGGTTGATCTGCGAAGCGCCCAGCGTCGTCACCACCTCCGCCACCTGGGACAGCGGGATCATGCGCGGCGTGCCGTTGGCGTCTTTCCCACCGGAGAAATAGATGCGGTCGAGGTCGGCGCGGCCGGCGCGGTCGCCTTCGGGCAGGCGGACCAGCACGTCGTAGCTCTCGCCGTCCGGCGCCTTCCAGCTCGACACCGTGTCGCCGGCGAACAGCGGGCGCAGGGTGTCGGCCACCTTGGCGGTGCCGATGCCGAGGTCGCTGGCGATATCGCGCTCCAGCCGCACGGCCAACGTCGGCTTTGCCGCCTTCAGCGTGCTGTCGACATCGACGAAGCCCGGAATGGCGCGCATGGCGCCGATGACCTTCTGCGACAGACGGTCCAGTTCGGCGATGTCGCGGCCCTGCACCGACACCTGGATCTGCTTCTGCACGCCGCCGACGCCGGGAATGGAGATGCCGATGGTGACGCCGGGGATCGCCGACAGCCGTTCGCGCAGCAGCGGGGCGAGGTCGTTGGGCGACCGCTTGCGCTGCTCGATCGGGGTGTAGCGCAGATAGATGCTGCCGCGGTTGTGGCCGAAGGACACGCCGGTGTTGACGGTGCTGTAGGTGTAGGCGATCTCCGGGAATTCGCGAATCGCCGCCTCGACCTGCTTGGTCTTCGCCGTGGTGGTGGCGAGCGAGGAGCCGACGGGGGTCTCCACCTCCACGATCTGCTCGCCGAGGTCGGCGGCCGGCACGAACTCCACGCCGATGCGCGGCACCAGCAGGAAGCTGCCGAAGAAGATCGCCAGCGCCACGATCGCCACCAGCAAGCGGCGGCGCAGGCCCCAGCGCAGCAGCCGGCCGTAGCCGTGCGAGACGGCGGTGAACCCGCGTTCGAACCAAGCCGCGAAGCGCCCGAAGATGGAGCGGCCATGTTTGCCGTGCGCCGCCGGGTCGTACCACACGCTGGACAGCATGGGATCGAGCGTGAAGGACACGAACAGCGAGATCAGCACCGCGGCCGAGACGGTGATGCCGAATTGCAGGAAGAAGCGGCCGATGATGCCGCCCATGAAGGCGACCGGCAGGAACACCGCGACGATGGTCAGCGTGGTCGCCAGAACCGCCAGCCCGATCTCCGCCGTGCCGTCCAGCGCGGCCTGACGGTGGCCCTGGCCGCGGGCGAGGTGGCGCATGATGTTCTCGCGCACGACGATGGCGTCGTCGATCAGGATGCCGATGGCGAGCGACAGCGCCATCAGCGTCATCATGTTCAGCGTGAATCCCATGGCCGCCAGCATGCCGAAGGTGCCCAGCACGGCGACCGGCAGGGTCAGCGCGGTGATGACCGTGCTGCGCCAGGACCCGAGGAACACCATGACGATCAGGATGGTCAGGATGCCGCCCTCGACCAGGGTCTTCTGCACGTTGCTCAGCGAGTTGGTGATCCCGCGGGAGCTGTCGCGCACCACGGCCAGCGTCACGTCGGGCGGCAGCGAGCCGTTCGTCCGCAGATCCTGGATCGCCGCATGCAGGCCGCGCGCGACCTCCACCGTGTTGGCGCCCTGGACCTTCACCACATCGACCGCCAGCGCCGGGGCGCCGTTCAGCATGGCGGCGGAGTCCTGCTCCTCCTGCCCGTCGATCACCTCGGCGACCTGACCGAGGCGAACGGGGCTGTCGCCGCGGCGGGCGACGATCAGGTCCAGCAGGTCGCGTGGGTTGCGCACGCGCCCTTCCACCTGGATCACGCGCTCCCGTCCCTGGCCGGTGACGGTTCCGGCGGGCACGTCCTGGTTTTCGCCGGTGACGGTGGCGATCACCTCGTCGACGCCGATGGTCAGGGCCTCCAGCTTCTCCGGCTTCAGGCGCACCAGGATCTGGCGCTTCACCCCGCCGGCGATGGTGGCCTTGCCGACGCCGCGGACATTCTGCAGGCGCTTCAGGATGATCTGGTCGGTCAGCGTGGTCAGGTCGCGCAAGGACCGCAGGTCCGACGTCACCGCGATGGACAGGATCGGCTGGTCGTCCGGATTGAAGCGGGTGATCTGCGGGTCCTTCACCTCGTCCCGGAAGGTGGCGCGGATGGCCGAGACCTTTTCGCGCACGTCCTGCAGCGCCTGGACCGAGGAGGTCTTCAGGTCGAACTCCGCGATCACCACCGACTGGCCTTCGTAGGAGCGCGAAGTCAGCGTCTTGATGCCGGCGATGGTGTTGATCGCATCCTCGACCGGGCGGGTGATGTCGGTCTCCACCGTCTCCGGGCTGGCGCCGGGATAACTGGTGCTGACCACCACCACCGGGAAATCCACGTCCGGAAACAGGTCGACGCCAAGCCGGTTGTACGAGAAGAGGCCGAGCACCATCAGCGCCACCATCATCATGGTGGCGAAGACCGGGTTGTCGACGCTGATGCGGGTGATCGGCATGGCGGTGTCCGAAGATCAGGAGCCGGTGGCCGTGCCGGCGACCGCGACGGCGCGGCCGGCGGTCAGGCCGGGCAGGTTGCCGGTGACGACCCGGTCGCCCGGCGCCAGCCCCTCCACCTGCACCAGATCGCCGCGCGCCCATTGCGCAACCCGCGTGACCGGGCGGCGCATCGTGCGGCCGTCGGCGATCAGCAGAACGAACTCTCCCTCGTCGTCATGGCGGATGGCGACCGGCGGCACCGCGATGGCGCCCGCCGCCTCCGCCACCAGAACCTCGCCGCTGGCGAACATGCCGCCGCGGAGCGCACCGTCCCTGTTGTCGACCGTCACATAGACCGGGATGGCGCGCGATCCCGCCCGCGTCATCGGATTGATACGGGCGACGCGGCCGGCGAACTCCCGCTCTCCAAAACCCTCCACCCGCAGCCGTGCCGTCTGGCCGACGGCGAGCCTCGCCACCTGTTCCGCCGGGATGGTCGCCTCCACCTCGACCCGCGACAAGTCGACGATGGTGAACATCGCGGCATTCACCGCCAGATTTTCACCCGGATTGACCGAGCGGGTGGCGACCATCCCGTCGATCGGGCTGACCACCACCGCGTCGCGCAGGGCCTTGCGCGCCAGCTCCACCTGGGCCGCAAGGGCGTTCACCTGCGCCTGCTGGAAGCCGAAGCTGCTTTCCGCCTGATCCAGGCTGGTGTCGGAGACGATGTTGCTGCGGTTCAGCGTGCGGTTCTTGGCCAGCGTCTTTTCGGCCAGGACCAGCTGGGCACGGGCGCCCTCCAGATTGGCCTGCTTCTCGTTAAGGCGGGCGGCAAGTTCCACGGTCTCGAAGCGCGCCAGCACCTCCCCGCGGCGCACCGCCTGCCCCTCGCGCACCGGCACCTCGGCGAGCCTGGCCGCCACCTCCGCCTTGACCGCCGACTGCTCCATCGGAGAGACGGAGCCGCTGAGGCGGACGGTCTCGCTCAGCGCACGCGGGGCGACGGCCGTCACCTCCAGCGCCGACAGCTCCACCGGACGCTCGCCGGCGGGCACGGGCGGGGCGGCGGGTGTGGCTGCCGGCCCCTGGGTCCGCCACAGCGCCAGCCCACCGATCGCCACCAGCAGGACGACGAGCCAGCCGAGCCAGCGGAAGCGCCGCGGGCGGGGCGGGGGAGGAGCGTCGTCTTGCGGTGAAGGTCGTTGCGGCTTGAGCGGCTGAGGGGGCGGGGGAACTGTCCGTTGCGGGGCGGTCATCATGCTCGATCCAGTTCGGCCGGGCCTGCGCGGTCTTTGCTGTCTGTGACGGCAATATCGGAGCGGGTTGAGGGCGCGGCCGTCGCCCTCCATTAAGGGTGGCGCCGATGTTCCGTCAAGGTTCCCATTGTCGCGGCTTGCGACGGAACTGTCCTGCTCGAAGGGACAGCGAACATAGGCATACAGACATTTGCCGAAAATCCTAATTGCCCACTCGAGAACAAGGGATCAATAGGGCTTTTTTGGGGCATCTTCGGGACAGGATTCGGAAAACGGTCGCGTTGTCGCTTGACAGGCGTGGGCTATACATTGAAAAGCGAGCCATCTCTTGTTCTGCCCGCGCCAACAGCACGGAAACTCCCTCGTGGTCAAACTGAACCTCGCGACGATCAACGCCGCCGGAGCTATGCTGTGCCTCGCGCTCGGCCTTGCCGGCTGTGCCACCGAAGCGCCGCAGGTGCAGACGGCACCTCCTGTCGAAGCAGCCTACGTCCCCGATCCGAACGACCCGCTGTCGCGCTGGGTCCCGCTGATCCGCGAGGCGTCCCAACGCTACGATATGCCGGAGAAGTGGATCCGCGCGGTGATGATGCGGGAGAGCAACGGCCGTGCCACCAACCGCAACGGCAAGGTTCTGACCAGCTCCGCCGGGGCCATCGGCCTGATGCAGGTGATGCCCGGCACCTATGAGCTGATGCGGGCGCAATATGGCCTCGGTTCCGATCCGTCCGATCCGCGCGACAACATCATGGCCGGCACCGCTTATCTGCGCGAGATGTACGACCTGTTCGGCGCGCCGGGATTCCTTGCCGCCTACAATTGCGGACCGGGCTGCTATGCCCAGCATCTGGCCGGCAAGCAGCGCCTGCCGCGCGAGACCAAGCTGTATCTGGCCGCGCTGACCCCTGTGCTGCGCGGCTCCGCCCCCCGTGAGCCGTCGCTGGCGGCCGGCGCCGGCGCCATCGAAATCGCGGTGGTGCCGGACGACGCGCCGAAGCCGCACGGCGGGCAGCCGGTGGTCCCGGCTCCGCAGTTGTCCGAACCGCCGCCCGTCGTGGTCGCATCCGCCGAGGTTCCGCCCTCCCGCGCGGTCGAGCCGCGCCGGATGGAACCGCGCCCGGCCGAACAGAAGGCTGCGGAGCCGGTTGCAGCTCCGGTCCCGGCGGCTGCGCCGGTCGTCGTCGCGTCGCTGCCGCAACCGGCCGCCGCACCCGCTATGCCGGTCCAGGTCGCCAGTGCCGAGCCGCGCCCGGCCTCGTCGACTCACCGTGTCAGCCCGCAATTCACCACCCAAGTCGCCGAAGCCCTGCTGCCTCCGCAATCGGTCGGCAAGGGGGAGCGCGTGGTGATGCGCTTCGTCTCGCAGCGCGCAGACGGCTGCGGCAGCCTCGCCGGCCGCGACCGAGCATGTGTGGCGTTGGCGGACGCACAGTAACGGGGACGGACATAGCAAAGGCGGGCGTGCAGCCCCGTCCTGCGGTCAGGAGGGGGCGGATCGCGCATGCGATTCCGCCCTCAACCTTGAGCGGAACATTTTTTTGCCCTCTTGCGGTCGGATTTGATCCGCATCACTTACGGGTCGCCTCGTCACTGGCATAACGGTGTGATGGACCGGTCCGAACACACATCCAGCCCATATCCACCTTGCAGCTGCTGCGGGGAAGAGGTTCTGCTCGGCGAGCCCATGTACTGGACGCCGGAGCGGCCGGGACATGTCTGGCACGATCTCTGCGCCCAAAGGGAGGGACTGCTTCCGGCCAGCCCAAAGCCTGTCCGCGGCAGGCGGCGCGGCATGAAGCCGGGCACCCGGTCACAGGCCGCCGAGCCGCTGTTCTGAAGCGGCCCTGCCTGACGGGATTTTGTTCAGGTTTGCAAGCGCGCGATGATCCTCGGCAAAATGCCGGTGAGAGCCAGAGATTCGTATGCCCAGTTCAGATGGGCCTCGCGCAGTTTCTCACGGTGGCCGGGATCGCTTGCCAGCCTTTCAAGGACCCGTACCGCGTCGGATTCTTCGGTGAAGGTAAGGTCCTGCTCATACGGGCCGAAAAGTTGCGCGGCATCTGTGTGCCGCCAGCCGACCAGCAGCCCATTCCGTTTGATGATCTCCAGTGTTCTGGGAAAGACCGCGGTGTCATAGGCGAGACTGCCGAAATCCAGGCAGGCGGCTGCCGTGCCGTAAGCGTTCCTCAGGGCCGAGGACACGGGGCCCGCATCGATACCAAGGCGCTCCCAGCCATTGCCCCAGAGGGTGAATGTCTCCCCGAAGGCGTGGCGGAGGGCCGTGGCGAATCTGCGGCGGTTCTCCACCGCAAATGCAATGGTGAAGGCCCGGTTGAAGCGGAGTGTCCAGCCCGGATCCGCAGACCGCGCGGCCAATCCGCACAGATCCATCGCCTGAATCCGATTCAACTCCGGCCTTTCCATCATGATGCCGGCAACGGATGCGGCAGCTGTGGAAATTGCCGGGTCGGAGAGCTCGGGTCCGGTCGGGATGTGGTCCGGCCAGCCTTGTCCCAGATAGAGAAAGCGGTTCCGGACCAGAGCCTCGCCTTCTGCGGCATCGGCCTCACCCCTCATGGCCGCATAGGGATGGCGGACCAGCCCCGTATCGTTCAGAGACATCCAGCGCTTGTAGAGATCGGACGTGCCGTCCGCCGATCGTGCGATGTAGATCCAGCGATGGACGCCGAGCGGCTCGTAGAATACGCGCGATAAACCCATCCGGTTCGCCTGCTGCGCCGCCGCCGGACACATGCACCACATGAAGACGTTCTGCCGATCCATCCACTGATCGGCTTCCCTAACCTCCTCCACCGTTTGGGCGCCGATCTCCTCGACCGGGTGGTTCAGGCAGAGGTGGACCACCGCGGGCCGCTTGCCGAAGCTTGCGACATACGCCAGCAGCATCTCGATGGTGTCGCGCGGAATCTGGAAGAGGTTCAGTACGAACAGGGCATCGATGGGACGATCGATGATGTCCTGCGAGATGTCCGGCAGGGCCAGCACCGATTCATGACCAAGGTCGATCAGTGCAGCATGGGTTGACCACAGGACTTCGGAGGTGCCGTGGCCACACAGGAGGAAACGCACTGGTTCAGCTCCTCAGCCGGTACAGGTCGACCGCCTCGTTCATGTAGAGGGGGAGTTGGGTCGGATCGGACTCTTCCTGCTTCACCGTGGCGAAGCGATTGCGTGCGTCTTCGCGGCTTCTTGACAGCAGGGCAGGGTCGGCGGCCAGCGCAACCGCGCGTTCAAGGAAGCTGTCGCTGTCGCCCACGACGAACCCAGGCCCGGCGATGCTTGCCACGTCGCCGCTGTCGAAGGCCAGGATCGGCAGCCCGGATGCCAGCGCATGGGCCGCACTGCCGCCACCGCCGGTGCGGCGGGGATTCAGGAAGAGGTCGCACAGAGATAGGAGCGCGCCGATGCGCTCGACATGCCCGAGGCAACGGAGCCGCGCCGCGTGACGCGAGGCGGCGAGACGCCTGGGCAGCGCATCGACTGTTCCGGCGAACAGAACCTCGCCCTGCGGGACCGCATCCAGCACCCGCTCCAGCAGTGCGACGAACGCGGCATCAACCTCCGCGTCCAGCCGGTTGCCGACGACCACGAACAGGAAGGCATCGTCCACCGCACCGAATTCCGACCGCGTCGCTGCACCGTCTTCCTGTCGCAGTGCCATGCCCAGCCGGAATGGCCGCCAGGAGCGGGACAGCCGCCCCTCGCCCGGAGGAGCCGTCCTGCCGCCGTAGTCCAGAACGATGTCGGCGAGCGAGATGGTCTGGCCGGTGGTTGTCGGAATGCACAGCAGCGGCCGAGCGGAGGCCAGCAGATCGGCGACGATCACCGATCCTCCGAAGGCGATCACCAGATCGGGGTCGAACTCCTCCACCGCGGAGAAAAAGCCGTTGAGCTTCTCGGCGGTGATGCCGGGCGCGGTGGAGGACAGGAGACGGCCGGTGTCGTTGCCGAACCGGATCGTCCGATCGCCGGACAGACTCTCTTCCACTGCGGCGGCGAAGGGCGGGATGAAGGGGCTGTAATAGCGGTCCGGCATCATATTGGTGTTCAGCGCCAGGACCGTCCGGCCCAGGTCCCGCTGCAACCGGACCATCTGGGTCAGCAGGTCGCGCGACGGTTGGTGCTGGTCGGACAGGAACTGGTTGGTGACCATGACGACCCGGCCGGTCGCCGGTTTGCCCGCCGGTCTCGCTGCCGGTGCCAGCCCCAGGCGAAGGGAAATCTGCTTCAGGAAGCGCTCGTAGAACGGCAACACCCGCCCGGCCACGAAGTCCGGGACGGACCCCATGTCCATGCGCATCAGGAACAACTGGCGCTGCATGCTCCAGTAGATCTGGTTGATGCCCTCCAGCGGCGCCAGATCGAGCACATTGTCCACCATATCGAGAATGCGCAGGTATCGGCGCAAATCACCCGAAACATAGGCAAGCGCCGATTCACGGAGGATGGGGTCCAGATCGGCCGTCGAACGGTCCAGTGCCGCCATCGCCTCGACGTCGCTGCCGAGGCCGACGGCACGCGCGGATTCGCAGGCTTCGGAGATGTCCCTCAGCGCTTCACCGGTTCCGGCCGGCCCCCGCAGGCGGGCGATCAGTTCGCTCAGGATGGCGGTGGGTAAACCGGACTCTTCCATCTGGCGCTCCTTGGACATGCGCACCGAAGCGTCGGCTTGGCGGGCGAAGATGGCACCGGCCGACCTGCGGCACCGCCCGGACAGCATGACGGCCCGGCGGGTGGATCCGCCGGGCCGGTGTCAGTGCCTTACCCGCCTTATTCCCACTCGATCGTGCCGGGCGGCTTCGACGTGATGTCGTAGACCACGCGGTTGACGCCACGGACTTCGTTGACGATGCGGTTGGACACGCGCGCCAGGAAATCGTGGGGGAAGGGGTACCAGTCGGCGGTCATGCCGTCGGTGGAGGTCACGGCGCGCAGAGCCAGCACATGGTCGTAGGTGCGGCCGTCGCCCATCACGCCGACGGTGCGGACCGGCAGCAACACGGCGAAAGCCTGCCAGATCGCGTCATAGAGGCCGGCGTTGCGGATCTCCTCCAGATAGATCGTGTCGGCCTTGCGCAGGATCTCCAGCTTCTCCGGGGTGATCTCGCCGGGGACGCGGATGGCGAGGCCCGGGCCGGGGAAGGGGTGGCGGCCGATGAAAGCAGGCGGCAGGCCGAGTTCGCGGCCCAGAGCACGCACCTCGTCCTTGAACAGCTCGCGCAGCGGCTCCACCAGCTTCAGCTTCATCCGCTCCGGCAGGCCGCCCACATTGTGGTGCGACTTGATGGTGACCGACGGGCCGCCGGTGAAGGACACGCTCTCGATCACGTCGGGATAGAGGGTGCCCTGTGCCAGGAACTCCGCACCGCCGATCTTGGCGCTCTCCTCGTCGAAGACGTCGATGAACAGGCCGCCGATGATCTTGCGCTTCTGCTCCGGGTCGGTGACGCCGGCCAACTTGCCCAGGAACAGGTCGGACGCTTCGCGGTGGACCAGCGGGATGTTGTAGTGGTCGCGGAACAGCCGCACGACCTCTTCCGACTCGCCAGCGCGCATCAGGCCGGTGTCGACGAAGATGCAGGTCAGCTGGTCGCCGATGGCCTCGTGGATCAGCACGGCCGCGACCGACGAATCGACGCCGCCCGACAGGCCACAGATCACCTTGCCGGTGCCGACCTGGGCGCGGATCTTTTCGATGGCCTGCTGCTTGAAGGCGGCCATGGTCCAGTCGCCCTTGATGCCGGCGACGCGGTGGACGAAGTTCGCCAGCAGCTGGGCGCCGTGCGGGGTGTGGACCACCTCCGGGTGGAACTGCACGCCGTACATGCGGCGCTGGTCGTCGGCGATGGCGGCGAAGGGCGCGCCGTCGCTGACCGCCACGGCGCGGAAGCCGTCGGGCAGCGCGGTGACGCGGTCACCGTGGCTCATCCACACCTGTTCCTTCGACCCGATTTCCCACAGGCCGTCGAACAGGGCGCAGGGCTCCTTGATCTCGATGAAGGCGCGGCCGAACTCGCGATGGTCGGAGCCGGAGACGTTGCCGCCCAGCTGGTGGCACATCGTCTGCTGGCCATAGCAGATGCCGAGCACCGGCACCTTCAGGTCGAACACCGCCTGCGGCGCCCGCGGGCCGTTCGCCTCGGTGACGGAGGCCGGGCTGCCGGACAGGATGATCGCCTTCGGGTCATACTCGCGGATACGCTCGTCGCTCATACCGAAGGGATGGATCTCGCAATAGACACCGCTCTCGCGCACGCGGCGGGCGATGAGCTGGGTGACCTGCGACCCGAAATCGAGAATGAGGACGCGTTCGGCGGAAAGGGAAGCGGCGCTGGACATCGGCGAATCCTGATGCGTGGGGACTCAAGTCCCCTCACTACCGCACCTCCGGCCCCGCCGACAAGCGTGCAAGCGGCGTCAGGTCGCGCCAGCCATAGGCGATTTCCACCAGATCGGTGTCGGCGAAGCGGATCGGCCGTTCCGCCACCTTGATCCCGCCCAGCCGCTCATAGAACCAGCGCGACGGGTTGTCGCGCAGGCACCACACCGCGGCGGAGCGGATACCTGCGGCCAGGAAGCGGTCCGCCATCGCCGCCATCAGCCGCCGCCCGATGCCGTAACCCTTTGCGTCGTCAAGAAGATAGAGCGCATGGAACTCCCCCGCATGGCCCTGCACCGCGACCCGCCGCGTGCCGAAGGAGGCGATGCCGATGATGGTGCCGGGGGCCGCGACCAAGCCTGTGACATCGACCGCGACGAAGGCGCCCTGGCCGGGGCCGCGCGTTTCGGCGATGGCTGCCCAGCGCTGCGCGGCGGGCGGTTCGGACAGGTTGACCAGGAACTGCGCCGGGATCAGGCCCGGATAAGTGGACCGCCAGCTCTGCACATGGACGCGGGCCATGCCGGCGGCGTCCGTTGCGCGTGCCTGGCGGATTGCGACCGTGGTGTCCGTCATCGACCGACCCTCCCGTGCAGCCTCTGTATCAACAGTTTGGATTGCCGTTGCAGGAAGTCCAGCCGGAAAAGGAGGCAGGAATTTGACGCTGCCGATGCAGCCCTGCGGTGGTTGCCGCCCCCGCCCAGTTGTCATCGCTGTGCAACGGGGGTAAACAGCCGGAACCTGTTCCGGCGGGTGCCGCGCCCGACCCCATCGGCCGCGGTGGCCCGCCAGTCCGTCCCAAGCGCCATGCCGGCGTGCCGGGCGGGGCTCCGGAGACCGGACACCGCATGTATTCATCGCCTACGCTCTCCCGTTACATCGGACGGCAGTTCATCGTCTGGTTCTGCCTGCTGATGGTGATCCTGCTCGCCATCGTGCTGCTGCTGGATACGGTCGAACTGCTGCGCCGTGCCGGCAGCAAGCCCAACGTCACCTTCGGGCTGGTGATCCAGATGGCTCTGCTGAAGCTGCCTGAGATCGGCCAGCAGATCTTTCCCTTCGTCATCCTGTTCGCGGGCATGTTCACCTTCTGGCGGCTGACCCGCAGCGCCGAACTGGTGGTGGCGCGCGCGGTCGGCGTGTCGGCCTGGCAGTTCCTGATGCCGGTGATGTTCGCCGCCGCCGCCATCGGCGTGGTGAAGGTGACGCTGATCAACCCGGTCGGCGCGGTGTTCGTCGCCAAATACGAACAGCTGCAGGACCGATACCTGAAGCTTCAATCCAGCACGCTGAACATCTCCCGATCCGGCCTGTGGCTGCGCCAGACCAACGAGACGGAGCAGTTCTTCATCCATTCGGAACTGGTGAACCCGGTGACCTTCGAACTGTCGAACGTCATCGTCTTCCTGTTCGACGCCGACCAGACCTATCTGGGCCGCATCGATGCCCCCAGCGCCGTCCTGAGGGATCGCAAATGGGAGCTGCAGGATGCCATCCTGAACCGGGCCAAGAAGGATCCGGAACTGCTGGACACCTACACCATCCCGACCGAACTGGACATGACGACCATCGAGGAGAGCTTCGCCCCGCCGGAGACGATCTCCTTCTGGGAACTGCCGCGCTTCATCCACACGCTGGAGACCACCGGTTTCCCCGCCGTGCGCCACCGGCTGCATTACCAGTCGCTTCTCGCCCAGCCCTTCCTGTTCCTGGCGATGGTGCTGTTCGCCGCCGCCTTCTCGCTGCGGTTGCCGCGGCGGGGCGGCACCATGGCGATGGTCACCGGCGGCGTGCTGACCGGCTTCGTGCTGTTCGTGATGACCGACGTGGTGCGCACCTTCGGCATGTCGGAAACGATCCCCATCGTCATGGCTGCCTGGAGTCCGGCCGGAATCAGCCTGCTGCTGGGCACCGCCGCGCTGCTGCATCTTGAGGATGGGTGAGACGCGGGTCCATGAATCCCATGCCGGGAAGGGTGGGTCCATTCGCCGCAAAGCGCGGGATTATCCCTGTCGGTCATAATTCCGCCCCGTTGGTTTTGCACTGAAAGGGCGAGGTCCGATTCCGTTTGCATGGGGCACCGGCCCCACCGTAATAACGGGCGACCCGTTTTTGGAGCTTGAGCACCATGTCGAGTTTGCGAGCCGTCCGGACCACCGTCGCCGTGGCGACCGCCTGCGCGCTTCTGGCCCTGCCCGCCGCGGCGCAGTCCAGCAAGGCCGCCGCCGGCGCCGCGGCGCCGAGGACGGGCGACGAATCCGCCCGCCCGGCACGGGCGCCGGGGGCGGAGGGCATCGCCGCGGTCGTGAACGACGAGGTGGTCTCGGTCTCCGACGTCAATGCCCGCATCCGCATGGCCCTGCTGAATGCCGGCACCGCCGGCAACGCCGACACGATCCAGCGCCTGACGCCGCAGGTCATGCGCCTGCTGATCGACGAGCGGCTGCAGATGCAGGAGGCCAAGCGCCTTGGCATCACCGTTTCGCCCGCCGAGATCGACGAGGCGATCAAACGCATCGCCGAACAGAACCGCCTGAACGGCCAGCAGCTTCAGGACATGCTGAAGCGGCAGAACGTGCCCGTCTCCACCCTGAAGGACCAGATCCGCTCGCTGCTGGCCTGGCAGAAGGTGATGCAGCGCCGCATCCGCCAGGAGGTCGTCGTCGGCGAGGACGAGATCGACGCGGCGATGGAGCGGCTGAAGGCCAACATCGGCAAGCCCGAATACCTGGTTGCCGAGATCTTCCTGGCGGTGGACAGCCCCGACCAGGACGACGAGGTGCGCCGCAACGCCGAGCGTCTGGTGGAGGAGGTGAAGCGCGGCGGCAACTTCGCGGCGCTGGCCCGCCAGTTCTCGCAGTCCGCTGGTGCCGCGTCGGGCGGCGATCTCGGCTGGGTGCGCAGCGGCGAACTGTCGCCGGAAGTCGACAAGGCGCTGTCCGGCATGCGCGGCGGCCAGCTTTCGACGCCCATCCGCACGGCCACCGGCTATCACATCCTGCTGGTGCGCGGCCAGCGGCCGTTCGGCAGCAGCGGCGGCGAGGTGCCGATGCCCGCCGCCCAGCCGGCGGCCCCCCGTCCGCAGCCTCGGCCCGACGTGGCCAAGGCGACGGTCAACATGAAGCAGATCATCATCCCGATCGAATCCAAGGAACAGGCCAAGGCCGTCAAGGAACAGGCGGAAAAGCTGCGGAAGTCGATCAAGAGCTGCGCCGATTTCCAGGCCCGCGCCAAGGAAACCGGCATGCCGGAATCCGGCGACATGGGCACCATGCGCGTCAAGGACATGGCGCCCGGACTGCAGAACCTCGCCCTCGGCATCCCGCTGGGTCAGGCCAGCCCGGTCCTGATGAGCCAGGCCGCCGCGGTGATCCTGATCGTCTGCAAGCGTGACGTGCCGATGATCCAGCCGCCGCCGGAAGCCCAGCCGGCCCCGCCGCCGCCGCCCGCGCCGACACCGATCCAGGAGGCCAAGCTGCCGGGCCGCGAGGAGGTGGAGCGCGACCTGATCAGCGAGCGGGCCGAACTGCTGTCGCGCCGGTACCTGCGCGATCTGCGCCGCACCGCCTTCATCGAGACGCGCCTGTGACGGCCGCCCTGCCGGATAGCCTGCCGCTGGCCCTCACCATGGGTGAGCCGGCAGGCGTCGGCGGGGACATCACCCTGAAGGCCTGGGCGGCACGCCATGAAGCAGCGGTGCCGCCCTTCGTCGTCCTGGACGATCCCGACCGGCTGAGCGCGCTGGCGGCGAAGCTGGGAATGGCGGTACCGGTCCGGGAGGTTGCAGACCCCGGCAACGCGGTGGCGCTGTTCGATCAAGCCTTGCCGGTCCTGCCGGTGCGCCTCGGCAACCCGGTTGTCGCCGGCACTCCCGACCCGGCGAACGGCGCCGCGGTGATCGCCAGCATCGACCGCGCGGTCGCCCTGGTGCAGGCGGGGCAGGCGGCGGCCGTGGTCACCAACCCCATTCAGAAATCGTCGCTCTATGCCGCCGGCTTCCGCCATCCCGGCCATACCGAATATCTCGCGCATCTGGCCGGCCTGACCGAGGAGCCGATCATGATGCTGGCCGCCGCCGACCTGCGGGTGGTGCCCGTCACCATCCATGTGTCGGTGCGCGACGCGGTCGATCTGCTGACCACGGACGCTATCGTCCATGCGGGCCGCATCACCGCGGCGGCGCTTGCGCGCGATTTCGGCATCGTGCGGCCGCGGCTGGCGGTGGCCGGCCTCAATCCCCATGCGGGGGAGGGTGGAGCGATGGGCCGCGAGGAGATCGACGTCATCGCGCCGGCCATCGCGGCGTTGCGTGCCGACGGCATCGACGTGTCCGGTCCGCGTCCGCCCGACACCATGTTCCACGCCGCCGCCCGCCGCGGCTATGATGTCGCTCTGTGCATGTACCACGATCAGGCGTTGATTCCGGTGAAGACGGTGGATTTCGACAGCGGCGTGAACATCACGCTGGGCCTGCCCTTCGTCCGCACCTCGCCCGACCATGGGACGGCCCTGGACATCGCCGGGACCGGTACGGCGAACGCAACGAGCCTGATCGTGGCTCTGAAGACCGCCGACGAAATGGCGCGGAACCGGCGGCGGCCGGCCACCCTCTGAGCACACTATATCCCGCAAACGAAAAAGGAGCGCTGGTGCGCTCCTTTTTTCATTCCGGCTTCTTTCATGCCGGCTTCGCTATGCGGATCAACCGCGGTCGTCCGGATCGTACATCGTCGGGCCGCCCTGGTGGTCGTGGTGCGAGGGAGCCTGCTCGCGGTGATGATGGGTGCGGGCGATGAAGGGCGCCAGCTCCTGCAGTTCGATGAAGTTGTCGGCCTGACGGCGCAGTTCGTCGGCCACCATCGGAGGTTGCGAGCGCACCGTGCTGACGACGCTGAAGCGCACGCCCTTGCGCTGCACCGCCTCCACCAGCCGGCGGAAATCGCCGTCGCCGGAGAAGAGCAGGATGTGATCGACATGGTCGGCCATCTCCATCACGTCGATGGCCAGCTCGATGTCCATGTTGCCCTTGATCTTGCGCCGGCCGGAGGCGTCGGTGAACTCCTTGGTCGGCTTGGTCACCATGGTGTAGCCGTTGTAGTCGAGCCAGTCGACCAGGGGACGAATCGGGGAATACTCCTGATCCTCGACGAGAGCGGTATAGTAGAAGGCGCGCACGAGTCGGCCTTCCCCGGCAAAGCCGTCACGCAACCGCTTGTAATCAATGTCAAAGCCCAATGATCGCGCGGCGGCATAAAGGTTCGCGCCGTCTATGAAAAGAGCGAGGCGCTCTTCCTTGTAAAACAACTTGCTGACATCACGCGGCAAAGTCGAGTTGCGCTCCAATGCCATAATCCTTTCATCGCTGATTGTAGAAAATTGACGGAACTTGCGCAAAAAGCTCGCGTTCCTATTTTGAAATCTAGTGTATCATGCGCAAACATACAAGGGGGCAACGCCTGCCGACTGTGGCTGCCGATCGTATCGGTGACGTGACAGGCCGGTTCACCATTGCTCTCCTGACGCAATGCAGCAGCGCTGTCGTTCGCGCTTGCACCTATCGGGCCACATCCATATAGTCTAGAGCCTCCTATGAATCCGGAGTTCGTCTGGCATGGCCCGCGTTACCGTTGAAGATTGCGTCCTGAAGGTTCCGAACCGTTTCGAGCTGGTCATGATGGCTGCCCAGCGCGCCCGCGAGGTCGCGAGCGGCGCTCCGCTGTCGATCGACCGCGACAACGACAAGAACCCGGTCGTGGCGCTCCGCGAGATCGCGGACGAGACGGTGTCGCTCGAATATCTGAAGAACGCCCTGATCAAGGGCCATCAGAAGCATGTCGAGCCGGACGAGCCGGAGGAAGAGATCGTCGAGCTGATGGCCGGCGAGAACGACTGGGCCGCCCGCGGCAACAATTCGCTGGGCGATGAAGACGGCATGAGCGAGAGCGACGGCGAGGAGTTGGGCGAGGACGACGACGTCGCCGCCGACATGGACGCCGAGCCGGGCGCCGGTTTCGCCATGACCGAGGATCCCGACGGAGACCTCTGATTCTGGACAACGACCGCAGGACCAGGAGGGGGCGCCACGTCCCCTCCCCGATGAGAAAGGCGGGGAGCATCCGGCTCCCCTTCGGTTCGAACAGAACCACCACGAACACTTCTAAGGCGCCGCGCGCGCCGGGTCGGGCCGCATGATCCGGCAGTACGAGCTTGTCGAGCGCGTCAAGGCGTATGATCCCAACGCCGACGAGGATCTCCTCAACCGCGCCTACGTCTATTCCATGAAGGCGCATGGATCGCAGACGCGCGCGTCGGGCGATCCCTATTTCCTCCATCCGCTGGAGGTTGCCGGCATCCTGACGCAGATGAAGCTGGACGCCGGCACCATCGCCACGGCGCTGCTTCACGACACGGTCGAGGACACCGTCGCCACGCTTGATGACATCGAGCGGGTGTTCGGCAAGGAAATCGCCCGGCTGGTCGATGGCGTCACCAAGCTGTCGCGGCTGGAGTTGAACAGCGAGCAGGCCAAGCAGGCGGAGAATTTCCGCAAGCTGGTCATCGCCATGTCGGAGGACATCCGTGTCCTGCTGGTGAAGCTGGCCGACCGGCTTCACAACATGCGCACGCTGTTCCACCTGAAAAAGCCGGAAAAGCGCAAGCGCATCGCCCGCGAAACCATTGAAATCTACTCGCCCTTGGCCGAGCGCATCGGCATGCACAAGATCAAGGACGAGCTGGACGACCTTGCCTTCGCGGAGCTGAACCCGGATGCGCGCGACAGCATCCTGGCCCAGTTGGCCCGCCTGCGCAGCGAAGGCGAGAACCGCGTCCAGACCATCATCACCGAACTGCGCGAGTTGCTGGCCTCCGAAGGGCTGCCGGACGCGACGGTGTCAGGGCGTGAGAAGTCGGCCTATTCGATTTGGCGCAAGCTGCAGCGCAAGAACGTCAGTTTCGAGCAGCTGTCCGACATCATGGCCTTCCGCATCACGGTCGGCTCGGTCGGCGAATGCTATCAGGCGCTGGGGGTCGTCCACGCGCATTATCCGGTCGTGCCCGGGCGCTTCAAGGACTACATCTCCACGCCCAAGCCCAACGGTTACCGCAGCCTGCACACCGGCGTGATCGGTCCCGGCCGCAATCGGATCGAGGTGCAGATCCGCACCCAGGACATGCACGAGATCGCGGAGCTGGGTGTCGCCGCCCACTGGGCCTACAAGCAGGACCACCAGCCGCGCCCGAACGGCGGCGAGTACCGCTGGCTGCGCGAGCTTCTGGACATCCTGGAGCATGCGCAGAAGCCGGAAGAGTTCCTGGAGCACACCAAGCTGGAGCTGTTCCAGGACCAGGTCTTCTGCTTCACGCCGAAGGGCGACCTGATCGCGCTGCCGCGCGGAGCGACCCCGGTCGACTTCGCCTATGCCGTCCACTCGCAGGTCGGCGACCATTGCGTCGGCGCCAAGATCAACGGCCGCATGCTGCCGCTGCGCACCCAGCTGCAGAACGGCGATCAGGTCGACATCGTCACCTCAAAGGCGCAGACGCCGGTTCCGGGCTGGGAACGCTTCGTCGTCACCGGCAAGGCCCGCGCCCGCATCCGCAAGTTCCTGCGCACCCAGCAGCGCGCCCAGTACATGGAACTGGGCCGCGGCATGCTGATGCGGCAGTTCAAGGCGGAAGGCTACGAGTTCACCGAGAAGGCTCTGGAGGCCGCCACCAAGATCTTCCAGCAGCCGACGGTGGACGACCTGATGGCGGGTGTCGGCTCCGGCCTGCATTCCGTTCGCGAGGTCTTCCACGCCGTCTTCCCCGGCCACAAGGCCCAGACCGCCCCCGTCGTCCGCGAGACGGAGGAAAGCGCACCGAAGCCGAAGCCCAAGGGGCGCAAGGAATCGGCCCTGCCGATCCGCGGACTGATCCCCGGCATGGCCGTGCATTACGCCCGCTGCTGCCACCCGCTGCCCGGCGACCGCATCGTCGGCATCGTCACCACCGGCAAGGGCGTGACGATCCACACCATCGACTGCGAAACGCTGGAAAGCTTCCACGAATCGCCGGAACGCTGGATCGACGTGTCGTGGGAAACCGGCCCCGATTCGCCGGAGGAGCATGTCGGCCGCATCAGCGTCGTCATCGGCAATGAACAGGGCTCGCTCGGCACGCTGTTCACGGTGATCGGCAAGAACCAGGGCAACGTCATCCACCAGAAGATCACGAATCGCAGCACGGATTATTTCGAGCTGCTGATCGATATCGACGTGAAGGATGCCAAGCACCTGACCAACATCATGGCCGCCCTGCGCGCCACCCCCGTCATCCATTCGGTGGAGCGGGCACGGGGACGCTGAACACTCCGTCATTCGACGGTGAAATCCCTGTCATCCGCAGGTGAATCGGTCGGTTCGGCGTGACGGAAGGCCGGAGCACCGCTATATAGACGGAATCGCTCCCGCCCGTTCCGGTGGGCGGCGACGCTTTGGAGTCCGTGCATGCCCCGTTTCCTGCGCCTCGGCGTGAACATCGACCATGTGGCGACCGTCCGCAACGCACGCGGCGGGGCGCATCCCGATCCCGTGCGTGCGGCAAGGCTCGCCATCGAGGCCGGGGCCGACGGGATCACCGCCCACCTGCGCGAGGACCGGCGCCACATCGTGGATCGCGACATCGAGCGGCTGATCGCCGAGATCGACCGTCCGCTGAACTTCGAGATGGCGGCGACCGACGAGATGCTGGCGATCGCGCTGCGGCACAAGCCGCACGCCGCCTGCCTCGTCCCGGAAAAGCGCACGGAGGTGACGACCGAGGGCGGGCTGGACGTGATCGGCCAGTACGACCATCTCGCGCGGCCGGTGGGCGAACTCGGTTCCGCCGGCATCCGCGTCTCGCTGTTCATCGATCCGGTGCCGGCGCAGCTGGACGCCGCCAAGCGGCTGGGTGCCCCGGTGGTCGAACTGCACACCGGAGCCTATTGCGACGCCCATACTCCGGCGGAGCGCGAGGCGGAACTGGCGCGCATCGTCCGCGCCGCCGCCCATGCCGAGGCGATCGGGCTGGAATGCCATGCCGGCCATGGCCTGAGCTATGACACCGTCGGCCCGGTGGCGGCGATCCAGACCATCGTGGAGCTGAACATCGGCCATTTCCTGGTCGGCGAGGCGATCTTCGTCGGTCTGACCAACTCGATCGCCCGCATGCGCAAGGCGATGGATACGGCGCGAAACGCCGCGGCATCCGCATGATGATGTCCGGCACCATCCTCGGCATCGGCAACGACCTGATCGACATCCGGCGGGTCGAGAAGTCGCTGGAGCGCTTCGGACAGCGTTTCATCGACCGCATCTTCACCGAGGTCGAGCAGGCGAAGTCCGAACGCCGCGCCGGTTCGGCCGCCAAGAACAACGCCCGCGCCTCGACCTACGCCAAGCGCTTCGCCGCCAAGGAGGCCTGCTCAAAGGCGCTCGGCACCGGCTTCCGCGACGGGGTGTTCTGGCGCGACATGGGGGTAGTCAACCTGCCGTCCGGCCAGCCGACCATGCGCCTGACCGGCGGGGCGCTGGCCCGGCTGGAGGCGATCACGCCGCCGGGCATGCGCGCCCGCATCCATGTGACACTGACGGACGAGTACCCGATGGCCGAGGCCTTCGTCGTCATCAGCGCCGAACCGATCGAGTCCGCCCCCACCGAGGCCACAATGCCCACCAATACGGCGACCCCAGAATGACCTTTCAGAAAGAAACGGCGTCCAACGCCAAGAACAAGGAATCCGGGTTCGTCGAAACCGTGAAGACGGTGTTCTTCGCGGTTCTGATCGCTTTCGGCGTGCGGACTTTCGCGTTCGAGCCCTTCAACATCCCGTCGGGATCGATGATCCCGACCTTGCTGATCGGCGATTACCTGTTCGTGTCGAAATTCAGCTACGGCTACAGCAAATACACGGTCGGCTTCGGCCTGCCGCTGTTCGAGGGCCGGATCCTGGGCTCTCAGCCGGAGCGGGGCGACGTGGCGGTGTTCAAGCTGCCGCGCGACAACAAGACCGACTACATCAAGCGGGTCGTCGGATTGCCCGGCGACAGCATCCAGATGATCGGCGGCATCCTGCACATCAACGGCCAGCCGGTGAAGCGCGAGCGGATCGAGGACTATGTGACCACGGACTCGCTGGGTCGCAGCATCCGCACCGCGCAGTTCGTCGAAACCCTGCCCAACGGCCGCAGCCACCGCATCATCGAGGAGTCGGACAACGGCCCGCTCGACAATACGCCGGTGTTCAAGGTGCCGGCCGGCAATCTGTTCATGATGGGCGACAACCGCGACAACTCGCTGGACAGCCGCGTCCCGTCGCAGGTCGGGTTCGTTCCCATCGAGAACATGGTCGGCCGCGCCGAATTCCTGTTCTTCTCGCTCGACGAGGGCACGCGCTTCTACGAGATCTGGCGCTGGCCGGTCGATCTGCGCTTCAGCCGCCTGTTCAACGGAGTCCGGTAAGTGTCCACCGTCACCAAGGCGCCCGCCGATGCGGGTGCCGGCTCCGAAGCCGAGACCGATGGTGCCGTCCAGTCCGCCGATGTTGCGGAACTGGCGCGCGCGCTGGGTCATGACTTCGCCGACCTGTCGCTTCTGCGCGACGCGGTCACCCACCCCAGCCTGATGGGGCTGGAGCGGGCGGGCCGCAAGTCGCACAAGGGGCCGGGCATCGCCTATGAGCGGCTGGAATTCCTGGGCGACCGCGTCGTCGGGCTGGTCGTCGCGCAGTGGCTGCTGGAACGCTATCCCAACGAGCGCGAGGGCGCGCTCGCCAAGCGCCACGCCGCGCTGGTGCGCCGGGAATCGCTGGGCCGGGTTGCCGACACCATCGGGCTGGGCGCCTATCTGCGCCTGTCCCCGGCGGAAGCGTCGAGCGGCGGGCGGGAGAACCGGACCATCCTGGGCGACGCCTGCGAGGCGGTGCTGGGCGCCATGTATCTCGACGGCGGGCTGGAGCCGGTGACGCGCTTCGTCCGCCAAGCCCTGGCGGGCGAGATCGACAAGGCGACGCCGCCGCCGCTGGACAGCAAGACCACGCTGCAGGAATGGGCGCAGGGGCGCGGCAAGCCGCTGCCCCGTTATGAACTGATCGAACGCAGCGGCCCGGCGCACGAGCCGCTGTTCGTTGTTGCTGTGCATGTGGCGGGCATGGATCCGGTCTCCGGGTCCGGTTCGTCCAAGCGCATCGCGGAAAAGAAGGCTGCCAGCACATTGCTGCGCCAGGTGGGAGTGCAAGTCGATGACTGACGGTCGCGACGACATCGACAAGACGAAGATCGAGACGCCCGGTTCCGAAGCCGCGGAGCCGAAGCCGGAATCCCAGGAGCCGAAGTCCGTGAAGGACGACGAGGCGCTGGAGCATGAAGACGGCGGCGCCGAGGGTGAGGACGCCGAAGAGGGCGACTTCGAAGACGACGAGTATGAGGACGGCGACTATGAGGACGACGAGGACGACGATGAGGATGCCCCGCGCGGGCAGCCCATCTCCGTCCTGCCGCCTCTGCCGACGATGCCGGAGCATCCGCGCTGCGGCTTCATCGCCCTGGTCGGCGCGCCGAATGCCGGAAAGTCCACGCTGCTGAACGCGATGATCGGCAGCAAGGTGTCGATCGTCAGCCCGAAGGTGCAGACCACGCGCACCCGTGTGCTGGGCATCACCATCCAGGGCGACGCCCAGATGATCTTCGTCGACACCCCCGGCATCTTCAAGCCGAAGCGCCGGCTGGACCGCGCCATGGTGGCGGCGGCCTGGCAGGGGGCGGAGGACGCCGATGTCATCGGCGTGCTGTACGACGTGTCGCGCCGGTCGATCGACGAGGACACCCGCAGCATCGTCGCCCGCTTGAAGGAGCAGGGGCGCGAGGCGATCCTGATCCTGAACAAGATCGATCTGGTGAAGCGCGACGTCCTGCTGGGCATCGCCGATGCCTTCCGGCAGGAGGGGATCTTCTCCGACATCTTCATGGTGTCGGCCTTCACCGAGGACGGCGTCGCCGACCTCAAGCAGTTCCTGGCCGACCGGCTGCCGGAAGGGCCGTGGCACTTCCCGGAGGACCAGATCTCCGACATGCCCATGCGTCTGCTGGCGGCGGAGATCACCCGCGAGAAGCTGTTCCTGCAGCTTCACCAGGAGCTTCCCTATTCCGCCACGGTCGAGACCGAAGTGTGGGAGGAGTTCGAGGACGGATCGGTCAAGATCTCGCAGGTCATCTTCGTGCAGCGCGAAAGCCAGAAGGCCATCGTGCTGGGCAAGGGCGGCCAGCGGATCAAGGCTCTCGGCTCCGCCGCGCGCGGCGAGTTGCAGGGAATGCTGGAGCGCCGCGTCCACCTGATCCTGTTCGTGAAGGTGCGCGAGGGCTGGGTCGACGATCCGGAACGCTACTCGGCCTGGGGCCTGGACTTCGGGGCTTCATAATGAAAAAGGCCCTCTCCCGACCGGGAGAGGGCCTTTTCCTTTTGGTCGGCCGCGGCCGGTGGTGTGGTCGGTAGCCTCAAGCAGCCAGCAGGCGCAGATGGCCGTCGAAATCGTCGAGCGCGCGCATGAGGTCCATCATCGCCTGATCGGCCTGGGCACGGGCGAAGGGCCATGCGTCGTCATCGGCCAGATGAGCGGCCTCGATGCGGGCGATGGCGCGGTTGTTCAGGCCGCGGAGACGGTCGAGCGTGCGCTCCCACGTCTCGCGCCGGTCGCTGTCCGCGCGCTCCACCATCGACCGGAGGGTCTCCATCCGGTCGGTGGCACGAAGGACGAGATCGCGGCTCAACGTGTCGAAGGCGTGCCGGTTGCGGCGGCTCATGAAAATCCTCCCTTGATCCTCAACCGTTTCAGACGTCCCGGTCGGACAGAACGATAGCGCCGGACCAATGCTGCAAAAACGCATCGGAAGCGCAGTCGGTACAGCTCCTTTGGGAGATGGCCGTGATGCGATTGCGAAATACGTGAGCAGTTGCGGAACGGCGTCCTGAATCCAAATCCCGCCGGGCTGCCCGATCCTTTACGGACAAGGCAAGCCCGGTGGCCGAGGAAGTCTTCCTGGTTGGATTGCGTTTCCTCCTGGGCCGGTTTCATCCGGCCCATTCGATTTTTTATACGCCATCATTTTGACGACGTTCTTTTGTTTTCGTGACGCTTTTGTGCCGGATTGGGGGTGCCGGGTCAATCCGCCCAAAAATCATAGACGGGGCACATTCTGTCGCAGCCGAAAGGCGAGGTTGTAGACCCGATATCGACCTGAAAGTCGGAAGTGGTAGAGCTTGCGATAACGCAGTTTGCCCAGTGGCAGTCACTCAACAGTAACTATTCGGCTGCGATCGCATAGGCGGAAACTGCTTCGGCATTGGCCGGCTCGGGCACCGCCGAGCCGCAGCAGGGGGCCGGAACGGCGGTCGCGGCGATGGTGGCGGCCTGCTGGGCCATGGCGGCGCGATGCTCGCTGGCCATGCTGCGCATCATCGGCACGCATTTGCCGCACTGGACCTGGCAATTGTGATGGCGGAACACCGAGGCCGGGTTGGTAGCGCCATTGTCCAGCGCAGCCTTGACCTTCTTATCGTTCAACGCGTGGCAGATGCAGACGTACATAAGCCCTCGGCGATCGGCGGTGTGAGAAGATTGTCCTGAACCCAGGAGTACCTGAGACTGAGAATCGTTGTCAACGCCCACTTTGCGAACCAGTCGCATATAAGAAGGTTCGAGACGCTTTGTCACAGCCCCCTTCGCGTCACCGCGAAAGTGTCATGCCGCATCCTTGCGCTTGCATTCGCCGGCCGGCGGCGGTAGCCCCTGGGGCATGGACGACAGCACCCCCCAAGACACCTCCGCTTCCCTGCCGCAGCCCGCTCCCGGTGAGACCGCTCCCGGCGCGGTGGTGACCCCGCTCGGCCAGACGGTGTATCTGGCGGCCGACGGCTTCCTCGACGATCTGGTGGCGGAGCTGGGGGAGGTCGCATCGGTCGACGGCCGGCTGGTCTTCGTCGACGGCCCTGCAAGGCCCGCCGCTTGGGCGCAGAACATTTGGTACGATCCGGTGCGCATCGAATTCGCCTCGATCAAGAGCGGGGCGAAGGCGTTGCGCGGCATCCAGCGCAACTGGGCGCTGTGGTCGCAGCGGAACCACCGCCGCGCCGCCCTGATCCAGGAAAACCTGCCGCACGTCTCTGCCAAGCCGGTGGTCTTCCCGTCGCCGCTGCCGACGGCGCCGCTGGGGTCCTGGACGCTGACCGACGAGTCCACCATCATCGCGGCGGCACATTGCTCCAGCCCGTTCCGCAACGGCGAGGTCACCTTCGTCGAGAACCGCACCGCTCCCCCCAACCGAGCCTATCTGAAGCTGTGGGAAGCACTGACCCTGTTCGGGGAACAGCCGGGGCCGGGCGACCGCTGCCTCGACCTGGGCGCCTGTCCCGGCGGCTGGACCTGGGTGCTGCACGAGTTGGGCGCGTCGGTGGTCAGCGTCGACAAGGCGCCGCTCGACCCCGCCATCGCCGCCCTGCCGCGGGTGGAGATCCGCCAGGAAAGCGCTTTCGGCCTGAAGCCGGCGACGGTCGGCCCGGTCGACTGGCTGTGCTGTGACGTGATCTGCTATCCGACCCGCCTCTTGCGGCTGGTGAAGGAGTGGATGGACAGCGGGCTGGCCAAGCGCTTCGTCTGCACGCTGAAGTTCCAGGCGGAAACCGACCATGAGACCGCCCGCGCCTTCGCCGCGATTCCCGGCGGTCGGGTGCTCCACCTCCACCACAACAAGCACGAGCTGACCTGGATTTGGCCGGCGAAATAGATGCCGGCGGTCACGCCAGCGCCCGCCCCTCGGTGAAGCCATAGCTGACGTAATGCTGCTTGGCGCCGGCGATGCTGCCGCCCACGGCGGCGTTGACGTCGGGGTTGGCAGCCAGATAGGCGGGGGCGTTGAATCCGGCGAGGGAGCGGCCCTCGAAGCGACCATTGACGATGTAGTGCAGTTCCGCCGCCTCCCGGTTGTCGCCGTAGGCGGCGATCAGGTCACGGTTGCCGGCCTGATAGGACAGCGTGTCGAACAGGGTGGAACTGCGGCCCTCGCGGTTGCCGACCTCGATGTAATGGCGGGTCGCGGCACCGACATCGCTGCCGAAGGCGTTCAGCAGGTCGCCGTAGCCTGCCAGGTAATTGTAGGGATTGAACCCGGTCAGGCTGCGCCCCTCAAAGACGCCGGCACCGGTGAGATGCTGCGTCGCGGCGGCGGCATCGGTGCGGATGGCGGCGATCAGGTCGGCGTTGGACGCGATGTAGCGCAGGGGATCGAAAGTGCCGGACACGCTGGCCGACAGGGCGGTGCCGGTGTCGGAGAAGCGGAGGTATTCGATGTTGCTCAGCAGGTCGACGCCGTCGGCGCCGCTGACGACGTAGCGGCTGGCGTCAAGCTGTTGGACGCGATATCGCGACCGGCTGCCGCTGAACACCACGGTGTCGGTGCCGCCGCCGCCGTCCAGGACATTCCCCAGCGTGTTGACGGTGATGATGTCGTCGCCGCTCCCGCCGACCGCCAGCTGGACCGTGGTGCCATAGGCCAGTGCCAGGAATGTCGTGCCTCCTGCACTGCTGAACCCACCCGTGCGCAAGTGCAGCGACAGCGACGCCGCCTGCGTGCCGCCGTTCAGCGTGTTGCGGCCGTTCGGGTCCCACAAGGTGGTGAAACTGCCGGTGTTCAGCGTGTAACTGCTATCGCCGGCACCGGTGGACAGGTTGGCGCCGTAGAGATACTGGATCGCCGCGATGTCGTAGAGGCTCGGACCGGTCAGGTAGGTCCCCGATGGCAGGGCATCGTTGCCGTTGTAGGACATGATGCTGTACGCATAGTTGTCCGTCGTGGCCGGAAGGAAGGGTCCCTCGGTTCCGTCGGTGCTGCCGGCGTCATAGTTGCCGGGGTGTTTCAGGCCCAGCGCATGGCCGATCTCGTGGATGACCGTCATGTAGGCATAGCTTCCGGCCGTGGGATTGACGTTGCCGGCGCTGTCGTTGGCAAGGAAGACGTCGCCGCCCTGCGTCGCGGCGGAAGGGTAGTAGGCATAGGCGGCGGTGACGCCGTTCTGCCGGTTGGTGCCGAACAGCATCGTGGCGCCGGAAACGTCGGCTGTTTCGACGAAGGTGATGTTGGCCACGGCGCTCCAGGCCGCCAATGCCTGCCGGACCACGGCGCGCTGCTCGTTGTTCATCGTCGCGAATCCGGTGGCGTCGGCGCCGGCCACCTGACGCGAACTGGTCGCGAAGGCATAGGAAACGGTGACCGCACCCCCGACGGAGGCGCCGTCCAGCACCGTTCCGCCGGAACCCCAATGCGGCGCTCCGCTGGTCAGAAGGGCGGAGATGTAATCGGTCAGCGCGGACTGGCTCATGGAAGCTGGGCTCTCGCGGGGATCGGGGATGGATGACGGGGGGAGGGCCCCGTCGGCAGAGATGTTGCGCGGAACCGGGCGCCGGTCAGGCGCGGCGCAGGGCCAGTTCGATCGATGGGCGGAGCATGGACGCCGCCGCATAACCGATCTCCACCGCCTCCGCCGCGCGGTCGAACTCCAGGATGCCGATATGGGCCAGCCTCGGCGCGATCAGAACGTCCGGCGGCTCGCCGGCCAGACGGGAGCGGGTGATGCGGTCCTGCATGATGTCGATGGAGCCGGCCATTACCTCCAGAGCATTCGGCATCGGCTTCTGGGCATGGGCGTCGTCGATCTGGTCGGCTATGAAGCGGGTGCGACTGCTGGGCTTGCGGCCGAGCCAGGTGGAGATCTGGCTGGTCAGATGCGACAGCGCCGGGGAGCCGGCATCGCCGCCGGCCACCACCGCCTCCGGCACAGGGGCCGGGGCCTTGGCGACGGCGGGCTTGCCGTTCACGCGCCCCCCGCTGCCGCGTCCATTCGGGCGGCCGAGCGGGGACAGTTCGCTGTTCAGGTTCACCGCCACCACCACGTCGGCCCCGAGCGCCCGGCAGAGCGACACCGGCACCGGGTTGACCAGCGCGCCGTCCACCAGCAGGTGATGGTCGCGCCGCACGGCCGGGAACAGGCCGGGCATGGCAGCCGACGCCATTACCGCCGACATCAGCGGCCCGTCCCGCAGCCAGATCTCGCGCCCCGTCGACAGGTCGGTGGCAACCGTGGCGAAAGGCAGCCGCAAATTCTCGATCAGGATGTTGCTGCGTTCGTTGTCGAAGCGGCCGAACGCCTTTTCCGCGGCGACCAACCCGCCGCGCCGGAAGGTGAGATCGATGATGCCCAGCATGCCGAGCCAGCCCATCTTCTGCGCCCAGGCCTGAAGCTCGTCCATCTGGCCGGTCAGATAGGCGGCTCCGACGGCGGCGCCGATGGAGGTGCCGCAGATGATGTCCGGTTCGAGCCCGATCTCCTCCAGCGCGCGCAGGACGCCGATATGCGCCCAGCCCCGGGCGGCCCCGCTGCCCAGCGCAAGCCCGATCTTCAGGTCGGTTCCCTTCGCCATCCGCATCCCCTGTCGGTGCCGCCCGGCCGCCCCCGGCGGCTTGGTCTAGAGCGTATCATCTAGGCATTGCCGGCCGGTTACGGAAGCGGCCGTAAGAGGCACGCCGCCGGCGCACCGGCCATCGCCGCGCGGGTGCTGGGCAATGCCGAGAATTTGACCGATGTTTGACCTGCATCATCGGTTCGGACGCGGTGACTGTGGCATTTCTGTGCCAGTTCGGTTGGAAGAATGCTTCTGTGCTGGGTGTTAACCATGCGTCAACTGGACCCGGCGCAGTTTCGTTGCGTTGCAGTGTAGTTCTCGAAACCGGAAGGTCTGTCATGGCCGACGAACTGAAAAGCTTCAGGAAGGACTGGAAACGCTGGTCTCCGGCGGAACGGCTGGTTGCCGTCACCATCCTGGTCCTGATCGCCCTGCTGGGCGCGCCGGCCGCCGCCGGCCTGTTCTGATCACCCTCTCTGCCCACCCGCTGCGGTCGCACTCCGGTCGATCACGGGTGGATCACACTGTGGCGAACGGGCCACGGCTGCGCTCCGGCAGGGTCGTCTTTACGGGCTCTTAACCCTCGCGCCATAGGCTTGGTCGGCTCGGACAGTTCCTGGGACGGTTGGGCGCCACAAGCGGTCGGAGCGTTGCACCTCCGCCCTGCGGCACCGACGGGCGCTCGCTGGAGGGCGCCGACCGGGGAGGATCCGGCATATTCCGCCAAGGCCCTGGCCCCTCTCGCTGGACACGCCCGATGACCTTCTCCGCCCATTCCGCCGTGACGGAACAGAAGCTTCTGAGACAGCGCCTCGACGCCGCCTTCGCCGAGGCCGCCAAGCCCCTGTCGCGGGACGAGGTGACGGACATCCTCCGGACCATCCTGGGCAGCATGGACGGCGACATCTCCGCCACCGACCTGCGCCTCTACAAGGAGGTCGTCGACCTCGCCAAATACATCGAGACGGCCAAGCATGAGATCGCGGCGCTCCAGCCGGCGGAAATCCGCGACGAGCATATCCGCACCGCCACGGACGAACTGGACGCGGTGATCGGCGCGACGGAGAAGGCGACCTTCGCCATATTCGACGCCTGCGACGCCATTGGCGCCATCGCGGGGCAGTCGGATGCCGAAACCGCCGCCAAGCTGAACGACCAGATCACGGCGATCTACGAGGCCTGCAACTTCCAGGACATCACCGGCCAGCGCATCAGCAAGGTGGTGCGGACGCTGAAGCACATCGAATCGAAAGTGGACATGATCGTCGCCGCCTTCGGCAGCGAGGTGCGCCAGAACCACGCCCCCCGTCTGGCCAAGCTGGCGGCGGAAGACGCCGAGACCGCCGTCCATTTCGAACCGATGAGCGCGGAGGAGGCGGACCAGCAGCTTCTGCATGGGCCGCAGCTGCCGGGCAACGCCATGGACCAGGACGAAATCGACCGCCTGCTCGCCAGCTTCGACTGACGCCATGCTGGCCGGCAAACCCACCAGCGGGCTCAACAGCGGCCGGTCGATCCAAGGCCGCGGACCGGGTCCGGCCGGCGCCGGGCTTCTGACGCTGCGGGCCGGCCGTGGGGGCGGGGAGGAACATGCCAATCCCAACAACGGCAGCATCCTGCTTCTGCTGTCGCTGTTCCTGCTGCTGCTGGTCTTCTTCATCGTGCTGAACGCCCATTCGGTGCAGACCGTGCAGAAGGTGAAGGCGGTCGCCGCCTCGCTGGAGCGGACCTTCCCGAGCTTCGTCATCGATCCGCGCCTGCGCGATGGGACGGAGCCGGTGGCCTCGCGCGCCGGGACCGTCTTTGCGGTGCAGCGGCTAGACGGCGTCGGCACGCTGTTCGCCACCGAGATTGCGGTCGCGAAGGTGGAGGTGGTCGCTCCCGGCCAGCTGTTGGAGGTGCGTCTGCCCGCCGACGACCTGTTCGTCCCCGGCACCATGATACTTCGGCCGGACCGCCAGGGCCTGATCGACCGCATCGCCGACGCGCTGCGCCAGTCGCGCCAGGGCGAGCGGGTGGAACTGGACGCGCTGTTGGGCATCGGCCCGACGGGAACGCCCAGCCAGCCGCCGGGGCCGGTCGCGCGCGCCGGGGCCTTCGCCCGTGCGCTGATCGCCGACGGCGCACCGGCCCGCAACGTCACCGTCGGCATCGAGCGGGGCGAGCCGGGTGGTGTGCGTCTGCTGTTCTCCCTGCGCTGGGACGAGGATGGGGCGGCCAGGGGCAGGCCGGAGGTGCGGAAATGATCCGCGTTCCCAACATATCCGGCAAGTCGGGAGCCGAGGATCGCGGCGGTCAGCGCAAGACTCTGTGGCTGATCAGCTTCACGGACCTGATCTCCTTGATGCTCGCCTTCTTCGTTCTGATGTATTCGATGAGCGAGCCGGAGGCCGAACGCTGGACCCGTCTGGCGAAGGGCGTGGCGGAATCGATCCCGGCCGCGCGGTCCACCGCCGCCGCACCGTCCGACCGGCCGGCCGATCCGTCGGCAGCCTTCAATGTGCAGACGGTGGAGCAGCGCGCGGCCATCGACCTGCATTATCTGGCGGCCCTGCTGGGCAGCCAGCTGCGGTCGAACGCCGAGTTGTCGGTCGTCGATGTCCGGCGCGAGGACGACCGCGTCGTCATCCGCCTGCCGGGGGAACGGATGTTCGATCCGACCGGCGCCGCCTTTACCGAGGAGGGGCGGCGGGTGCTGTTCCTGCTGGGCGCCGTCATCGGCCGCATCGGCAACCGGATCGAGCTGGTCGGCCATGCGGAGCGCGAGGATCCGGCCGGTGGTGTGGCCTGGGAACGGGCGCTGACCAGGGCGGTCGCCGTCTCCGCCGCGTTGCGGGAAACCGGCTATCGCCGCGATCTGGTGGCGCGGGCAGTGATGATGCCGGCCGAAGGGGCTGGCGGCGGACGCCTGCCGGTGGATATCGTGGTGCGAGAAGAAGGAGCGGATTGAGGTGACTGACCGGTCGGCATATCGGAGAAAGCGCTGGCTGCGCGGCTGTGCCGCCGCGGTGGCGCTGTTGGCCGTGCCGGTCCTGCTGTCCCCTCTGCCGTCCGATGCCGCCACCGTGCCGGTGCGCGGCGGCACCCACAAGGAATTCGGGCGGCTGGTCTTCGACTGGCCGGGCAAGGTGGACTACACCGCGTCGGTGGAGGGCGACCGGCTGGTCGTCGCCTTCACCGAGCCGATCGACGCGCAGCTGGATCGTCTGGTTCGGGCACTGCCGGATTATCTGGCCGGCGGCCGGGTGGAGCCGGACGGCAAGACGGTCTCCTTCGACCTGAAACGTCCGATCTCGCTGAAGAGCTTCCGCAACGGCAACGCCGTCGCCATCGACCTGTCTCCGGCTGGGGCCCAATCCGTTGCGGCAGGTTCCACTGCGACGGCATCGGCAACGACGGAACCCGCGAAGGCGGAGCCCGCCAAGCCGGTGCCGTCCGCCGGCCGGGTTCGGGTGCGGGCTGCGGACCAGCCGGACCAGAGCCGGCTGACCTTCGACTGGCCGTCGCCGGTCGGTTATTCGGTCAAGCGCGACGGGGCGGCCGTGACCGTCTCCTTCGACAAGGGCGGCAGCGCCGACCTGTCGGCAGTGGCCAAGGCGAAGCTGCGCAACATCCAGAACGTGGAGTCCTTCCGCCAGCCGGACGGCTCGCTGGCCATCACCCTGGTCGTGCCGCAGGATGCCGAGGTGAGCGACAGCGCACAGGGCAAATCCGTGATTCTGTCCGTCGGCAACCCCGGATCGCGTGCCGGGCTGCCGAAGACCGAAGCCGCGCCCCCGGTCGCCGGATCGCAAGTGACGATGCCGCCGCAGGGGGGCCAGGGGAGCAGTCAGGCGCCGGCCACCGACGGACCGATCATGGCGTCGACGACGACCAGCCGCTCCGCCACTGCCGCCAATGCGGCGACCGCGACACCGGCTGCCGCACCGGCCGCTGCTGCCCAGCCGGCTCCTACGGTTGAAGCCAAGGCGGCACCCGCGACGCCCGCCGATGCGAAGGCGCAGCCGGCGGCCGGACCCAAGGGGCCGGTTCTGACCTTCGACACCGGCGGACCGTCGTCGATCGCAGTCTATCCGCGGGCCGGCCAACTCTACGTCGTGTTCGACCGGCCCATGCCCATCGGCGCCGGCAAGCTCAGCGGTCCCGGATCCGAGCTGATGGGCGCGGTGGAGCCGGTGCCGGCGACCGGCGGCAGCGTGTTCCGCACCAAGATCGGTCCGATGGTCTGGCCGACGGTGGAGCGGCAGGGCACCAGCTGGCGCATCCTGTCCTCCGGCCGTCCCGCCAACATCGGTAGCGCCGGCGACCTGCGGGTGGAACCCGATCCCGATTTCCTGCTGGGCGCCCGGCTGCTGGTTCGCGCCCCGGACGCCGCCAACGTCGTCCAGTTCGCCGATCCCGACGTCGGCGACCGCATCCAGGTGGTGCCGCTGCCCAGCCCGGGGCGCGGCCTGCCCGAGCCCCACCGCTATCCGGATCTGGAGGTCATGCCCTCCTACCAGGGCGTTGTGGTGCGGCCGATCTCCGACAATGTGACGGTTCGCGCGATCAAGGAGGGGGTGGAACTGACCACCGCCGGCGGCCTGCACCTGTCGCCGGCTGCCGATGCCGGCAATCCGGCCGTGGCACCGACACCCGGCGCCATGCCCGCCCCGGCACAGCAGACGGCACCGCAGCCGGTGCCGGCGCAGCTTGCCGCCGCCCCGCAGCCCGTTCCGCCGACCGGCGGCGCGTCGTCCATGGAGCCGCCGAAGGCGCAGCCGGCCCAGGCACAGGCCCAGGCGCAGGGTCGCCGCCTGTTCAACCTGCCGGCCTGGAAGCACGGCGACCTCGACAATTTCACCCAGGCGCGCCAGGATCTCCAGCTCGCCGTCGTCAACGCTCCGGAGTCGGAGCGGGCGAAGGCGCAGCTCGACCTCGCACGCTTCTATTTCGCCAACGGTTTCGGTCAGGAGACGCTGGGCCTGCTGGATGTTCTGCAGCAGAATCAGCCGGACCTGGAAGGCTGGCCGGAATTCCGCGCGCTGCGCGGGGCGGCCCGCGTGCTGGCCGGCGATCTGGAGGGCGGCGAGGCCGACCTCTCGATTCCGTCGCTGGCCAACAACCCGGAAGCCAACCTGTGGCGTGCCGCCATCGCCGCCGACCGGCGCGACTGGCCGAAGGCGATGGCCGGTTTCAAGGCGTCGGGTCAGATCCTGAACGGCTATCCGGAACCGATGATCGGCAAGCTCGGCCTGCGTGCGGCGGAGGCGGCGTTGGAGACGCGCGATACCGCCACCGCCAAGCGGCTGTTCGACCGCGTGATCGAACACAGCGGCCCGGAGCAGGAGGAGAACCCGCAGACACAGTACCTGCGCGGCCTGCTCTATGCCCAGACCGGCGAGACCGATCAGGCGCGCCAGCAGCTGACCGCCGCCTTCAATAGCTACGACCGCTTCTATCGCGCCAAGGCCGGGCTGGCGCTGACCAACCTGGAGCTTTCCGAAGGCAAGATGTCGCCGACTGCGGCGGCGGAGCAGCTGGCCGGCCTGACCTTCACCTGGCGCGGCGACGACCTGGAGATGCAGATCCGCTCGCGCATGGGCGAGGTGCTGATTGCCGGCGGCGAATATGCCAAGGGCTTCAACACAATGAAGGAAACGGCGGCACTGGTCGCGGACACGCCGCGGGCGGAGGCGATCACCAGGGAGATGTCGCGCATCTTCGCCGACCTGTTCAAGGACGGTGCACAGCGCTTGCCGACGCTGGACGCGCTGCAGCTCTACGACCAGTTCCGCGAATTGACCCCGGTGGGCGAGGCCGGCGACGAGATCATCCGGCAGTTGGCGGAGCGGCTGATCTCCATCGACCTGCTGAACCGGGCCGCCGACCTGCTGCAGCATCAGGTGGAATTCCGCCTGTCCGGCCTGGACAAGGCGCGGATCGGCACGCGTCTCGCCTCCGTCCGTCTGCTCGACAACAAGCCGGAAGAAGCACTGAAGGCGCTGGAACTGTCGAACATTGCCGGTCTGCCGGCCGATTTGGCGGCCGAACGGCGGCTGATGCAGGCCAAGGCGCTGGCGGAACTCAATCGCGGCGACGAAGCCATGCAACTGCTGGCGCAGGATGACAGCGGCAACGCCAACCTGCTGCGCGTCGACATCGCCTGGAAGGGCCAGAAGTGGGATGCCGCGGCGCTGGCGCTGAACAAGGTGATCGGACCGCCGCCTGCGCCCGGAAAGCCGCTGGATCCCAACATGTCGCAGCTGGTGCTGAACCGGGCGGTCGCGCTGGCTCTGGCCGGCGACGGCAACGGGTTGAACCTGCTGAAGAAGGATTTCGAAGGGTCGATGAAGGGCGGGCCGAACGAGGACGCCTTCCGCATCCTGACCCGCCCCGAACAGGCGATGGGCCTGATCGACGTGGGGACCATCCGCTCCCGCGTGGCGGAAGTGGATATGTTCAAGAAGTTCCTGAAGGAATATCGCGGCGGCAAGCAGGCGGCGGACAAGCCGACCTCCTGATAGACGTCCTGACAGGGTCCTGAGGCGGCGAGACGCACCCTGCGGGGGGAACGGACCCGTCCCGCCGCCCCTTCCGCGCCGTTACTTCGGCAGCAGAACCTTGTCGATGACGTGGACCACGCCGTTCGACTGCTGGACATCGGCGATGGTGACGCGGGCCATGTTGCCGGAGGCGTCGGCGACCATTACGGCATCGCCGGTCTGGGTGAAGGTCAGCGGCATGCCTTCCACCGTCTTCAGCATCGCCTTGCCGTTACCCTTCTTGATGTCGGCCACGAGGTCCTTGGCGTCCAGCTTGCCGGGGACGACGTGATAGGTCAGCACCTTGGTCAGCTGGCCCTTGTTCTCCGGCTTCAGCAGCGTGTCGACGGTGCCCGCGGGCAAGGCCGCGAAGGCCTCGTTGGTGGGAGCGAAGACGGTGAAGGGACCCTTGCCGTTCAGCGTGTCGACCAGCCCGGCGGCCTTCACGGCAGCGACCAGCGTGGTGTGGTCCTTCGACTGGGACGCGTTCTCCACGATTGTCTTGTTGGGGTACATCGGCGCGCCGCCGACCATCTTCTCCATGGCGGCATTGGCGCAACCGGCAAAAAGAAGGGTGGCGATCGCCACGGTGGCAACCTTCTTCATAGCATTCCCTCTTATTGGTGAAGGTCCGCTTCCCGCGGACACACCACCGTTACGGGGAAGGCTTCCGGGCAGATCACAGGAATTTGCCGACGGGGCGTCGATTTTCTTTGGTCGATAGAGGTAAGTCTTTCGGGTTGCTGTCGCCCCCTGTTCAGCGAGCAGGACAGGGGGCAGACCGCCTTGCCGGCCCTACAGCTGCACCTGGGTGCCCAACTCCACCACGCGGTTGGGCGGCAGCTTGAAGAAGTCGGTGGCGCTGACCGATGTGCGGGACATCACCACGAACAGCTTCTCGCGCCACAGCGCCATCTGCGAGTTCATCTGCGGGATCAGCGTCTCGCGGCCGAGGAAGAAGGAGGTCGCCATCACGTCGAACTCCAGCCCGAACGCCTTGCACAGCCGCAGCGCCTTCGGGATGTTCGGTTCCTGCGAGAAGCCGTAGCGCACTGTGATGCGGTAGAAGCCCTCGGCCAACCCCTCCACCACCACGCGGTCCTTGGCGGGAACGCGGGGCACGTCCTCCACCACCACGGTGACGAAGACGACGCGCTCGTGCAGGACCTGATTGTGCTTCAGGTTGTGCAGCAGCGCGATCGGCACGGTGTTGGAACTGGAGGTCATGAAGACCGCCGTGCCCTTCACCCGAAGGATGTCGGAGGACTTCGCCTGCCGCTTGATGAAGGCGTCGAGCGGCAGCGATTCCTCGGCCAGCCGCATGGTCAGGACGGCCCGGCCGCGACGCCAGGTGGCCATCAGGCCGAGCGTAAGGACGGCGATCACCAGAGGCACCCAGCCGCCATGGGGGATCTTCACCGCATTGGCGGCGAAGAAGGAGATCTCGATCGTCAGGAACACCGCCCCGACACCGAGGCAGAGCGGCAGGCTCCAGTTCCAGCGGCGCCGCGCCACCACGAGGAACAGGGTGGTGGTGATGATCATGTCGCCGGTCACCGCGATGCCATAGGCCGCCGCCAGCCGGCTGGAGGACTGGAACAGCACCACCAGCCCCAGCACCGCGGCCAGCAGGCCCCAATTGGCACGGGGGATGTAGATCTGCCCTTCCTCCTCGTTGGAGGTGTGGCGAATGTCCAACCGCGGGCAGAGGCCCAGCTGCACCGCCTGCCGGGTCAGGGAGAAGACGCCGGAGATGACAGCCTGGCTGGCGATGACGGTGGCGGCCGTGGACAGGCCGATCAGGGGATACAGCCCCCATTCCGGCGCCAGCAGATAGAAGGGACTGCGCACCGCCGACGGATCGCTCAGCAGAAGGGCGCATTGACCGAGATAATTCAGCAGGAGCGCCGGCAGCACCACGGCCAGCCAGGCCACCTGGATCGGGCGGCGGCCGAAATGGCCCATGTCGGCATAGAGCGCCTCGCCGCCGGTCACCGCCAGCACCACGGCGCCCAGCACCAGGAAGCCGGCCACGCCGTGGTTGGCGAAGAATGACAGAGCGTAGAGCGGGTTGAAGGCGACCAGGACGCCCGGCTGCTGGACCACCTCGACCAGCCCGAGGATGCCGAGCGTCGAGAACCACGCCAGCATGATCGGGCCGAACAGCGCGCCGACGCGCGAGGTGCCGTGGCTTTGGATGGCGAACAGGGCAATCAGGATGGCGACCGTCAGCGGCACCACGACCGACTCCAGCGCCGGCTCCGCCACCTCCAGGCCTTCGACCGCGGACAACACGGACATCGCCGGGGTGATCATGCCGTCGCCGTAGAACAGCGCGGCTCCGAACAGGCCCAGTGCGGTCAGCAGGGTCAGACGGCCCGACGCATCCGGCCGCGTCTTCGACGCCAGCGCCAGCAGGGACAGGATGCCGCCCTCGCCCTTGTTGTCGGCCCGCATGACGAAGCCCACATACTTCACGGTGACGACCATCACCAGGGCCCAGAACACCAGCGACATGATGCCGAGGATGTTGTCGGGGGTCAGTGCCAGCCCGTGCTCGCCGCCGAAGCATTCGCGTAGCGTGTAGAGCGGGCTGGTGCCGATGTCGCCGAAAACGACCCCGAGCGCGCCCAGGGTCAGCGTCGCGAGCTTGCCGGTGTCTGGCGGCGCGGCCTTCAAAGCGGTGTCAGTCATGCAGTGGTTGCGGTCCGAGGTTGGTCCGTCGTTGCGATGGCGCCCGGTGCGACGGTGACGGCACCGACTGTCGAACCCCGGTCCGGCGATCGCGACAGGTCGGAGCCATCCGGCGGTCCGGCCTCCTTGCCGGTCCCCCGCCTGCGCTCACCGGCTTCCTCATACGCGTTTACGGCGGCGGACGCCAGCGCGCGCTTGCGCGGCGAAGCCCAAGCGCGGGGGATGCGACGAAGTGCGCAGGGTAGTTCTCGCTCCGCGTGTGTCTTTCGCCCGGGATCCTTCCTCAGAGCGTGCCGAAGCTGCGCGCCAGCGACCCAGCTATCAGGTACCATCCGTCGACCAGCACGAAGAAGATGATCTTGAACGGGATGGCGACCATGGTCGGCGGCAGCATCATCATGCCCATCGACATCAGGATCGACGACACCACCATGTCGATGATCAGGAAGGGCAGGAACAGCAGGAAGCCGATCTCGAACCCGCGCTTGATCTCCGAGATCATGAAGGCTGGGACCAGGACGTGCAGCGGCATGTCGGACGGCTCCGGCACCGACTGGATGCGCGCCATGTCCATGAACAGGCGCAGATCCTTCTCGCTGGTGTGGTTCAGCATGAACTCGCGGAGCGGCGCCACCGTGCGGCGGAACGCCTCCATCTCGTCGATTTCCTGGTTGATCAGCGGCTGGATGCCCTGGGTGTAGCTGCGCTCGAACACCGGGGCCATCACGAAGAAGGTCAGGAACAGGGCCAGCGACATCATAACCGTGGTCGGCGGCACCTGCTGCACGCCCAGCGCGTTGCGCAGGAAGGACAGCACGATGACGATGCGGGTGAAGGCCGTCATCATGATCAGGATCGACGGCGCCAGCGACAGCACCGTGATCAGCGCCACCATCTGGACGATGCGGCCGGTGGCGGTGCCGCCGGCATCGCCCAGGTCGAAGGTCAGGCTCTGCGCCAGCGCCGGCCCGGCGCTGAGGCCGGTGAACACACCGACGGCCAGCGCCAGCAGAAGCGCGGCGGCCAGCGGCTTCCAACAGCCCGCGAGGCGACGGAGGAGGAGCGGCCTCATTGCGGCTGGCTCCCCGCCGCGACTGCGGCGGCGGGCGGAGCGGCAGGGGCTTTTTCGTCCGACTTGGCCAACGCGCTGTCGAAGCCGCCGGCCGGTGCGCTGTCGACCAGCAGGTCGCCGTTGGCGCTCAGCAGGATCAGATGTTCGCGGTCATCGCGGCGGATCAGGATCAGCCGCCGCTTGGCGTCGATCGGCAGCGCCTCCACCACGCTCAGCCGGCGCTGGCGTGCGCGGCCGCGCACGGTGCCGCCGGCCATGCCGACGCGGCGCATCACCCAGGCGACGACCATGATCAGCGCCACCACGAAGAAAAGCGCCATCAGGAAACGGATATACTGGTCGAGATCCATGGAAGCGGCGGGCTTTCTCTAATCAGGGCAGTTCGTCTGTGCGGGCGGGGCCGGTACGCCCATAGGCGGCGGCGGCGCGCTGTCGGGCGGTGTGCGGATCGTCGCGCCCCGCCAGTGCGGCGGCGATGGACTGCTCGCGGTTGGCCTGCTGGTCGGCCAGCGATGCCGCCAGAGGATCCAGGGCGGCAACGAGGTCGCCGAGCGGGCCGAGCAATGCCCGCGCCTCGTCGTGCGGCATCCCCTCCGCCTCGGCGCAGAGGCGGGCGACGCTGTCCTCCAGCCCGGCAAGGTCGATCAGGGCGCCGGCCTCCGCCTCCGCCCGCGCCTCTTCCAGGGCCGCACCGAGGGATGCCGCCCGTTCCATGAGTTCGGCCAAGGAGCAGGCACCCCGAGGGGGGCGGGGAGGGGATGGCGGACGGGTCACGGCGTGTCCTCCATATGCGTGGCGGCCATGGGCTTGGCAGGCTCTTCCGGTTGCGGTTCCGGCGGCAGGGTGCCGTTCGCGCGGTAGACATAGGCAAGGACTTCGGCCACGGCGGCTATGGCCTCCACCGGGATATCGCTGTCGACCTCGATCGCCGACAGGATCTCCACCAGATCGGCATCCTCGCGCACCTTGACGCCGTTGGCGAAGGCGACCTCCAGGATCTGCTCCGCTACCGTTCCCTTGCCGGTGGCGACGATCCGCGGCAGGGTCTGGGTCCCCAGTTCGTATTTCAGCGCGACGGCGACCGGACGCCGCGCAGGCATGGGCCCGGACGGGTGCGGGGACGTACCGGCCGGCTTGGATGCGGGGGAGCGGGGCTGCGCGGACAAAAGGCGGCCTTTTCAAGGGGTCCTTCCTGGCCCGCATCCTGGACCGGTAGGCTTAACGAACTGTAAAGGCGGTCTGCCGGTGCGACTCGCGATTGCCGGGATTCATCCTTCGTTAACGCAAACGGGCGACCATCGGGAGTGCGGCCTTCCAATGGCTATTCTGCCGAAGGTTTGGGCCGGAGGTTTGGCGTCGGTCGGCGTGACCGGAGGCATCAAGGACGGGATCAGGGCCATGGACCTCGGAAATCTCGGCATCTTCAAGCTGATGTCGCGCAAGATGGACTGGCTGACCCAGCGTCAGGAAGTCATCTCGCAGAACATCGCCAATGCCAACACGCCCGAGTACAAGAGCCGCGACCTGAAGCCCTTCAGCTTCCGCGACGCGCTGAGCGACAACCGGCGGCTGACCCCGGCGGCGACGGATCCGTCCCATCTGGCCGGCACCCGCGGTCCCGGCGGTCTTGCCAAGGAACAGAAGGTGCGCGACCCGTACGAGACGGCGCCGGACGGAAACAACGTCGTCCTGGAAGACCAGATGATGCGGATGGGCCAGAACGCGATGGATTACCAGACCATCACCAACCTGTACAAAAAGCAGGTCACGATGATCAAGTCGGCGATCCGCTCCGGCGGCTGACCGGCCTTCGGGTTCGGGCCGGGTTCGGGCCGGGCGGGCATGTGGCTGCCGGCCGCAGGGTTTGCGGGCGTTTGAGGAGGCGGTGCGATGGATCTCTACAAGTCGATGGCGGTATCCGCCTCGGGCCTGAAGGCGCAGGGCACGCGCCTGAAGGTCATTTCGGAGAATCTGGCCAACGCCAACACCACGGCGGAAACGCCGGGCGATCTGCCCTATCGCCGCAAGACGGTGATCTTCAAGAACGAGCTGGACCGGGCTATGGACGTGGACAAGGTCCGCGTCGCCAAGGTCGGCGTCGACAAGGGCGACTTCCAGCGCCGCTACGACCCGTCCCACCCGTCGGCCGACGCCGACGGTTATGTCCTGCTGCCCAACGTCAATTCGGTGGTCGAGGCGATGGACATGCGCGAGGCGCAGCGCAGCTACGAGGCGAACCTGTCCGCCATCGACACCGCGCGCCAGATGCTGACCCGCACCATCGACATCCTGCGCACCTGATTTCTCCCGCCCAGCCGCCCCATCTCCCCTGACCGACCGGAACCGCCGCCATGATCAATCCGCTGAACGCCGCCGCGGCCTACGCCACCACCGCCGCCAAGACGACCGGCCCCGGCCTTGCCGCGCGCGACGGCGCCTCTTTCGGCGATGTGCTGGAACAGGCGGCCAAGGAGAGCATCGGCACCTTGAAGAAGAGCGAGGACATGTCGGCGCTCGCCTCCGTCGGCAAGGCGGACCTGAACGATGTGGTCCAGGCCGTGACCAACGCCGAGGTGACGTTGCAGACCGTCACCGCCGTGCGCGACAAGGTCCTGAACGCCTATCAGGAAATCCTGCGCATGCCGATGTGACGGCCGGCCGTCCTTCACAACCGCATCGAAGCAGCCCGCACCGAAGCAACCATCGTCATGAGCGAGACCGAAGTCATCGAGCTTTGCCGCACCTCGATCGTCACCCTGGTGATCGTGTGCGGGCCGATTCTCATCATCATGATGCTTCTCGGAACCGTGATCTCGATCTTCCAGGCCGTCACGCAGATCAGCGAGCAGACCTTGGCCATGGTGCCGAAGGTGATGCTGGTCTTCGGGCTGAGCATCCTTCTGATGCCCTTCATGCTGAGCAAGCTGACCGAGTTCTTCGAGCATGAGGTCGCCGACCGCATCGTTGCCATCGGCGTCGGCGCCCACGACAATGGCGGCGCACCCTTCACGCCCGGCACCGGCATAACGCCGGCCCCGGCGCCGACCGCGGCCGCGGCGGGCGGATGAACGTTCTCCAGCAGCTTCTGGGCGAACAGATCTTCGTCTGGATGTTGGTCTTCCTGCGGGTCGGCACCGCCTTCAGCGTGATGCCGACCATCGGCGACGCCTTCATCACCCCCCGCACGCGTCTGCTGTTCGCGCTCGCGGTCAGCGTGCTGGTGGCGCCGGTGATCCGGCCGCAGTTGCCGCCGATGCCCGGCAGTCCTTTTCAGCTTCTGGTGCTGGCGGCGGGCGAAATGACGATCGGCATCTTCCTCGGCACCATCGCGCGGCTGCTGATGGGCACGCTGGAAGTCGCCGGAACCATCATCAGCCTGCAGAGCGGCCTGGCCAACGCCCAGATCTTCAACCCCGCGCTGGCCACTGCGGGCTCGCTGCCGGGCGCGCTGATGGGCTGGCTGGGGCTGCTCCTGCTGTTCGTGACCGACCTGCACCATCTGCTGATCATGGCGGTGGTCGACAGCTATGCCACCTTCACGCCGGGGGCGGCGATTCCGGTGGACGACATGGCCAACGTGATCGGGCAGCTGGTGTCGAAGACCTTCCTGCTTGGGGTGCAGATGTCGGCCCCCTTCCTGATCACCGGCATCCTGTTCGCGCTGGCGCTCGGCCTGCTCAACAAGCTGGCGCCGCAGGTGCAGGTGTTCCAGATCTTCACCTCCGTCCAGGTGCTGATGGGGCTGTTCCTGTTCGGGCTGACCCTGGGCGCCATGATGCTGTTCTGGCTGTCGCGGTTCGAATCCAGCTTCATCGAACTGCTGAAGCCTCTGTAGAGGGAGGACGCCGATGTCGGAAGATGCGGACGAGTCCTCCAAAACAGAGGACCCGACATCCAAGAAGCTCGACGAGGCCCACAAACAGGGCCAGTTCGCGATGACCCGCGAGGCCGCGAACTGGTTGATGGTCGCGGCGATGCTGGTCGTGCTGGTCGCCATCCTGCCCGGCACGATGAAGGGGATGGTCTTCCGCCTGAACTATTATTTCCAGAATCTGGATCAGTTCACGTTCGACCGCGCCGGGGTCGGGGCGCTGCTGTTCCGGGTGATGGCCGATGCCATGTGGGCCCTGTGGCTGCCGATCCTGCTGTTCGTGGTGGCCGGAGTGCTGTCCACCATCGGGCAGACCGGCTTTCACGTGTCCTGGACGCTGATCGCGCCAAAGTTCGAAAAGCTGAACCCGCTGCCCGGCCTGTTGAACCTGTTCAAGGCCAGTCAGGGCGTGGAACTGCTGAAGAGCATCGCCAAGCTGGCGGTGGTCGGCGGTGTGGCCTTCATGGCGCTGAAGCCGATGTTCGCGGGTGTCGAGACCTTCATCGGCATCGACATGTTCGCGATGCTGCTGCAGATCGACAGCCTTGCGCACCGCCTGCTGATCTGGGTGCTCGTGGTCTTGACCTTCATCGCCGCCGGAGACTTCCTGTGGCAGAAGACCCAGTTCGACAAAAAGATGAAGATGACGAAGCAGGAGGTGAAGGACGAGCACAAGCAGCAGGAAGGCGATCCCGTCGTCAAGGGCCGCATCCGCCAACTCCGCTTCGAACGCGCGCGCAAGCGCATGATGGCCGCGGTGCCCAACGCCGACGTGGTGGTCACCAACCCGACCCACTTCGCGGTGGCCCTGAAATACGATCCCAGCCAGATGGGCGCGCCGCTGGTGCTGGCGAAGGGCGTCGATCAGGTCGCCTTCAAGATTCGCGAGATCGCCGAATCGAACAATGTCCCGGTCATAGAAAACCCGCCTCTCGCCCGTGCGCTCTATGCCGCATGCGATATCGACGAGGAAGTTCCATCCGAGCACTATCGGGCGGTCGCCGAAGTCATTACCTATGTCTTCAAGCTGAAAGGGCGGTCGCTGCGCAACTGATGCGCGCCTGGAACGGTTGACGGCACCAGGTGGAACGACTGACCTTCGCGCGCAATGACATTGGGGGCTTGGGGTTCTGGTGCCTGGAGATCTGGTGGACGATTCGACTTCCCTTTCCGACACCTCGCGCAACGCAGCCAACCGCGCGGCACCGTCCGGCGGGCCCCTGATGCTGCTCCAGTACTGTCTGGCGCCGGCCGGGCTGCTGGTCTTGGCCGCCGGCCTTCTGCTGGACCGGGAAGAGATCGGATGGACGGGAGCGGTGCTGGCGGCAGCGGGCGTCGCCCTGCTGATCGGCCGCAGCATCGCCGTCGTCCGGCGGTCGGCGCGAATCGGCGCACTGCTGGGCGGGGCGCTGGAAGGCATGCCGGCGGGACAGCTGGTCTGCGACGGTGCCGATGATGTGGTCTTCGTCAATGCCGCCTTCCGCGAGCTTGCCGGCTGGCGCCGCGGCGAACGGCCGCTGGATGCGCTGGCACGCCAGTTCTCCGACGATCCCGACAGCGCGCGCGAGTTTCGCCGCCTGCGCGAACGGGTGCGGGCGGGGGCCGCGGCGTCCGCCGAACTGGCGATCCCGGCGCTGGACCACAATCCGCCGGAATGGCGCAAGGTGCAGGGCCAGCCGGTGCCCGGTTTCGCCGGCTCCGTCCACTGGCGGATCGAGGACATCACCGCCCGGCGCGAGTTGGAGCATGTGATGCTGCGCGAGCAGGCCAAGCTCGCCGATTTCATGGAACATGCGCCTGTCGGCTTCTTTTCCGTGGACCAGAACGGCCAGTTCCTGTTCGTCAACGCAACCCTGGCTCAATGGCTGGAGGCTTTTCCCGGCGATCTGACCGATGGGGAGGCATGCCTTCACGGCATTCTGGCCGCTCCGCCGCAGTCCGCGGCACCCTACGATCTGTTCGACCATGGCGGCGGCGAGCAACGCGGCGAACTGACCATGGTGGGGCTGCGCGGCCGCCGGTTCCAGGTGGCGGTGGCGCAGAGCGTTGTGCATGCCGACGACGGGACGATCCACACCCGGTCGGTGGTGCGCGATCTGTCGCCCGAACGGGAATGGCAGGAGGCTCTGCGCCTGTCGGAACAGCGGTTCCAACGCTTCTTCGAGGATGCGCCGATCGGCATCGCGCTGGTGGACGAGACCGGGCAACTGACCGAATGCAACGAGGCATTCCTGGCGCTGATCGGCAGCGAGGCCGGCAGCGTCATCAATCGCCCGATGGCCGACCTGATCGTCCCGGCGGAGCGCGAGGCGGTGACCGCCCGGCTGAAGTCTGTCCAGGGCGGCGCCGATCCGGCCCATCCGCTGGAGGTCCGGCTGTCCGGCGGCCGGGAACTGACGGCCCAGCTCTATGCCCGGCGCCTTGCCAACCCGGTGCGCACGGACGGGCGCGGCGAGGCCGAGAAGAATGGGCAGGCCGAGAAGAATGGGCTGGGCGTCGGCCTGATCCTGCACTTCATCGACATGACCGAGCGCAAGAGCCTGGAGGCCCAGTTCGCCCAGTCGCAGAAGATGCAGGCGGTCGGCCAGCTGGCCGGCGGCGTCGCCCATGACTTCAACAACCTGCTGACGGCGATGATCGGCTTCTGCGACCTGCTGCTGCTGCGGCACAAGCCGGGCGACCAGTCCTTCAGCGACATCATGCAGATCAAGCAGAACGCCAATCGCGCCGCCAACCTGGTGCGGCAGCTTCTGGCCTTCTCGCGCCAACAGACCCTGCAGCCGCGCGTCATCAACGTGACCGACGTGCTGGCGGAGTTGGCGAACCTGCTGCGCCGGCTGATCGGCGAGAACATCGAACTGAAGATGATCCACGGCCGCGACCTGGGACTGGTCAAGGTCGATCAAAACCAGCTGGAGCAGGTCATCATCAATCTGGTGGTCAATGCCCGCGACGCCATGGCAGGCGGCGGCAAGCTGACCATCAACACCACCAACAACGTCGTGACCCAGCCCGAACGGCGGGAGCACGAGACGGTGCCGCCCGGCAGCTACGTCTCCATCGAGGTGATCGACACCGGCTGCGGCATCGCGCGGGAGAATCTGCAGCGCATCTTCGAGCCCTTCTACACGACCAAGGAGGTCGGGTCGGGGACGGGGCTCGGCCTGTCGACCGTCTACGGCATCGTGCGGCAGACCGGGGGCTTCGTGCTGGTCGATTCGGCGGTGGGGGAGGGGACGACCTTCACCATCCTACTGCCCCACCATCAAGGCGAACTGCGCCCCGTCGATACGGCGGAGCCGCGTGAGCGCCGCGGCAGCGACCTGACCGGCACGGGCACCATCCTGCTGGTCGAGGACGAGGACGCGGTGCGCGTCTTCTCCGCCCGCGCCCTGCGCAACAAGGGCTATCAGGTGCTGGAGGCGAAGAACGGAGAGGCGGCGCTGCAGCAGATAGAGACAAACGGCGCGTCCATCGACCTGCTGATCACCGACGTGGTGATGCCCCAGATGGACGGCCCGACGCTGGCCCGCCATGTCCGCAAACTGCGACCGGAGATGCGGGTGATCTTCATCTCCGGCTATGCCGAGGACCGTCTGGGCGAGATCGACGGCGTCGAAGTCGCCCATTTCCTGCCCAAACCCTTCTCGCTGAAACAGTTGGCCTCCAAGGTGAAGGAGGTCATCCGCGACGCACGGTGAGAGACCTGAACCGCCACCAAGAACCGCCTTAAAGAGCCGCTTGGGCACCCCCGTAAGATAGGAACACACCGGCAACATCAGCCCTTGCAAATGAGAACGAAGAGAGTACATTCAGCTTCGTTGCAAGAGCGCCGACCGTGTGTTCTAAGAGAGGGGTACCGGGCATGTCGTCCGCACAGCTTCGTTTGGTCGAGAAGGATTCCATGGACAAGCAGAAGGCGCTCGATGCCGCCCTGAGCCAGATCGAACGCGCGTTCGGCAAGGGCTCGATCATGAAGCTCGGCGCCCGTGAGAACCTGGTCGAGACGGAGGTCATTTCCACCGGCTCCCTGGGTCTCGACATCGCGCTGGGCATCGGCGGCCTGCCGAAGGGCCGCATCATCGAAATCTACGGGCCGGAAAGCTCGGGCAAGACCACGCTGGCGCTGCACGCCATCGCCCAGGCCCAGAAGGCCGGCGGTACCTGCGCCTTCGTCGACGCCGAACACGCGCTCGATCCGTCCTATGCCCGCAAGCTGGGCGTCAACATCGACGAGCTGCTGATCTCCCAGCCGGATGCCGGCGAGCAGGCTCTGGAGATCGCCGACACGCTGGTGCGCTCCGGCGCCATCGACGTGCTGGTGGTCGACTCGGTCGCCGCGCTGGTGCCGCGCGCCGAACTGGAAGGCGAGATGGGCGACAGCCATGTCGGCCTGCACGCCCGCCTGATGAGCCAGGCGCTGCGCAAGCTGACCGGCTCGATCTCCAAGTCGAACTGCCTGGTGATCTTCATCAACCAGATCCGCCTGAAGATCGGCGTGATGTTCGGCAACCCGGAGACGACGACCGGCGGCAACGCGCTGAAGTTCTACGCCTCCGTGCGTCTCGACATCCGCCGCATCGGCGCGATCAAGGATCGCGACACCGTCGTCGGCAACCAGACCCGCGTCAAGGTGGTGAAGAACAAGATGGCCCCGCCGTTCCGCGTGGTCGAGTTCGACATCATGTACGGCGAGGGCGTGTCGAAGGTCGGCGAGCTGCTCGACCTCGGCATCCAGGCCGGTGTGGTCGACAAGTCGGGTGCGTGGTTCAGCTATGACGGCACCCGCATCGGCCAGGGCCGCGAGAATGCCAAGACCTACCTGCGCAACAACCCCGAGATGGCCGATGCGATCGAGGCCAAGATCCGCGGCAACGCCGGTCTGGTCGCCGACGCCATGATGGGCACCCCGGAAGCCGATGGCGAAGCCTCCACTCCGGAGTGACGACAGCGAATGTCGGATGAAAGGCCCCGCCTCCCGAAAAGGAGGCGGGGCCTTTTTGTTTAAGGCATGTCAGCTTGCGAGGGAGGGGGCCACCGCGACGCCCTACCGACGCAGATCCCTGTCCAGATTCGGCTCCGTCTGGTCGCCGCTCAGGCGGGTGCGATAGACCTGAACGGCTTCCAGAACGCGCTGGACATAGTTGCGGGTCTCGGAGATCGGGATCAGTTCGATCCAGTCGACCACGTCCACCGCTTCCGTCCGCGGGTCGCCATAGGTCTGCAGCCACTGGCGGACCCGGTTCGGTCCCGCGTTGTAGCCGGCGATCGCCAGCACCCACGAGCCGTTGAAGCGGTCGATCAGTTCCGACAGATAGGCCGAGCCCAGCGTGACGTTGTAGCCGGGGTCCGTGGTCAGCCGGGCTTGCGTGTGCTTCAGGCCCAGCTTGCCCGCCACCAGCTGCGCCGTGGCAGGCATCAGCTGCATCAGGCCGCGGGCACCGGCCGACGAGACGATGTTCGGGTTGAAGGTGCTCTCCTGCCGGATGATGCCGTGGACCAGCGCCAGTTCCGGCGCCGCCGGCCGGGCGTCGATCATCGGGTAGCCGGCATCGACCAGGAACACCTCGTTCTGGGCGGCGTCCTTGGCAGCGGCGACGGCGAGATCGCGGCGGCCGACCTCGCTCGCCAGCCGGGCGGCGAGAACATAGTCGGCGGGGGACTTTGCATCCAGGCTGATGCGGCGGACGAAGCTGCCCAGCCGCTCGTCGGTGCTGCCACTGATCTCCGCCAGCAGGCGGGCGACGCGCACCACCTCGCGCCGGTTGAAGGCGGAGGTGTCGGCGCTCGACACCGATGGCGGCGTCGGCAGGGTCACCGCCCCGTTGGAGACATGGCGGAAGGCCAGCTGGCCGTAGAAGGTGGTGGGGTAGGTCGCGGCCTTGGCGTACCAGTCGCGTGCCGGCTCCGTCTGTCCCAGCGCCTCCGCCGCCCGGCCGCACCAGTAGGCGCCGCGCGCCTTGCTGATGGGGGCCGATACGGAGCGGTAGAGCTTGTGGAAATGGGCGAAGGCCTCAGACGGCTTGTCGAGGAAGCGCAGGGCCATGAATCCAGACAGGAACTCCGCGTCGGCGAAGGCGCTGCCCTCGCTCATGCCATGGGTGCTGACCAGGCGGTAGGCAAGGTTGAAGTCGCCGCGCTCCATCGCCCGGCGGGCCAGCAGATGGCGCTCCGGCCACCAGGCCTGCGGACGGCCGAGGTCGGTGCCGGCCCGGGCCATGATCTCCAGCGCGCTGGCATCGTCGCCCTTGCGGCGCAGATAGCGGGCGCGGTCGAACATCAGGCCGGGATCGTCGCGCAGGGCGGGGGAAACCCGGGACAGCGCCGCGTCGGCGCCGGGGCTGTCGCCGTCCAGCGCGATGCGCGCCTCGATCAGCGTGTCGTAGGCCTCGTCGAAGAAGGGCAGCATCCGGCGCACCGGCGCGTCCTGCCTGGCCCAGAGCAGCCGGTCGATGCGCGCCTTGTGGTCCAGCGGGCGCAGATAGGGGGTGTAATGGGCGAGGAAGGTGGCCTCCTCATCCGGGGTGAAGGTGGCGTCGGCCCACTGCTTGCGGATCAGGCCGGTGGCGCGTTCCACGCTGCCGGTGGCGATCAGCGCGTCGGCATAGCGGACGAAGCCGTCGCTGGTCTGGGGCGGGGACTGGCGGAACCACTCCACCACCTCGGCCGGCGGGATGTCCGGCATCGCCAGTTCGGCCTGACGGCGCAGGGCCGCCATGTTGGGCCAGTCCGGATTCTCGCGGATGAAGGCCGTGATGTCGGAGAAGCTGCCGCCGCCGGGGTTGGCGAGCGCCATCCAGCGCAAAACCTTCGCCGGTAACGGGTCCTGGGCACGCGACGCCGTGGCCAGCGCCTCGGCCAGCCTGTCGCTATCGGCGAGCTTGAAAGCCTCGCGATAGATCGCGATGTCCTGCGCGCTCAGCGCTGCGGCGGGCAGGGCGCCGGGAATCGCGGCGAGAAGGGTGAGGAGACCCGCGAAAACAGCGGTCCGGGCGCTCTTGCCGAGGGCGGCGGGGAGGGATAATGTGCGCAACTCTTTTTTCCAGCTAAGCCGACTGAGGAGGCAGCCATGTTCCACGGTTCCATCGTCGCCCTTCTGACTCCGTTCAAGGGCGGGAAAGTGGACGAGAAGGCCTTCCAGTCCTTCGTGGAGTGGCAGGTCGCCCAAGGCACGCACGGTCTGGTGCCCTGCGGCACCACCGGCGAGTCGCCGACCCTGTCCCACGAGGAACACAACCGCGTCGTGGAGCTTTGCATCGAGGCGGCCGGCGGCAAGGTGCCGGTGATGGCCGGCACCGGTTCCAATTCGACCGACGAGGCGATCGCGCTGACCCGCCATGCCAAGCAGGCTGGCGCCCAGGCGGCGCTCGTGGTCACGCCCTACTACAACAAGCCGTCTCAAGAGGGTCTGTACCAGCATTTCAAGGCGATCCATGACGCGGCGGATTTGCCGATCTTCATTTACAACATTCCCGGCCGCAGTGTCGTGGATATGTCTGTGGCCACGATGGCGCGGCTTGCAAAGCTGCCCAACATCGTCGGCGTGAAGGACGCGACCGCCGATCTGTCCCGCCCGTCCCGCCTGCTGCAGGAGGTCGGCCCCGACTTCATCCAGCTGTCGGGCGAGGATGCCACGGCACTGGCCTTCAACGCGCAGGGCGGCGTGGGCTGCATCTCCGTCACCGCGAACGTCGCTCCGGCGCTGTGCTCCGCCATGCAGACCGCCTGGGCGAAGGGCGACCTGAAGGAGGCGTTCCGCCTGCGCGATGTGCTGTCGCCGCTGCACGACTCGATGTTCGTCGAGACCAGCCCGGCCCCGGTGAAGTTCGCCGCCAGCCTGCTGGGCCTCGGCAGCGACGAGGTGCGCCTGCCGCTGGTTTCGGCGTCGGAGACCGCCCGTGCCGCCGTGCGTGGAGCCATGACCAAAGCCGGCCTGTTGTCCTGAGAGACAGAACGGGCCGAATAGGAGAGAGACTTGGCGACGCGCGAGGAAGCGAAAAAATTTGCGGCGCAGAACCGCCGCGCGCGGTTCGACTTCTTCATCGACGACGTCCTCGAGGCCGGCATCATGCTGACCGGGTCCGAGGTGAAGTCGTTGCGGGGCGGTCGCGCCAGCGTGAACGAGGCCTATGCCGGCCTGAAGAGTGGGGAGCTGTACCTGTTCAACGCGTACATCCCCGAATATCTCCAGGCCGGTCGCGTCGATCAGCACGAGCCGAAGCGTCCGCGCAAGCTGCTGGTCCGCCGCCGCGAGTTGGACAAGCTCGCGGCCGGCATCAAGCAGAAGGGCGTCACGCTGGTGCCGATGTCCGTCTACTTCAACGACCGCGGCATCGCCAAGGTCGAGATCGGTCTCGCCACCGGCAAGAAGAAGCACGACAAGCGCCAGAACGAGAAGGAACGCAGCTGGCAGCGCGACAAGGCGCGGCTGATGCGGGACAAGGGTTGATCCGGTGGCACGTCTAGACAACCGGGCCACGGACCGCGATCAGACCGTCGCCGCCGTGGCCGCCGAAGCCCTGTCCGAAATCCGGCCGCAGGGCCGGATTCTCGTCGCCTTCGACAGCGATGGCGCCATCGCCGAGGTGCTCCGCGACGGCGGGGCGGAGGTGGTGGTGTGGAACCGGCTCGCTGTCGGCGGGCAGTCTGCGACGCCCTGGCCGGCCGAGGGGCCGTTCGACGGCGCCGTGCTGCGCCTGCCGCGTGGCTGGGCCGGCTTCGAGATGGCGCTGCATGCGCTGGCCTCGCGCCTCGCCCCCGGTGCGCCGCTGTGGATCGCCGGCGGCAACGACGAGGGTGTGACCAGCGCGCCGAAACATCTCGATGGGCTGGCGGAAGAGCCGGAAACCCTCATCATCAAGCGGCGCGCCCGGCTGCTGCTGACCCGCCGCACCGACGCGCCGGCCAAGGGGGCGCTGGAGGATTGGCGGCAGACCGTCACCCTGACACTGCCGGACCGGACACTGGAACTGGTGTCCTATCCCGGCCTGTTCGCCCGCGGCCATCTGGACGCCGGTACCGAATGCCTGCTGAAGGTATTGCCGGAGGTTGCCGCCGGCACCCGCGTGCTGGATTTCGGCTGCGGCGCCGGGGTGATCGCGCGGGCGGTGCGGGAACGCCAGCCGGATGCGCCGCTGACGCTGCTGGACATCGACGCGGTGGCGCTGCACGCCGCCCGCCAGAATGTGCCGGATGCCGAACTGGTGCTGAGCGACGGGCTGGCGGGGCTGGGCACCCGCGAGCGCTTCGGCCTGATCCTGTCCAACCCGCCGCTCCACCGCGGCAAGGACGAGGATTTCGGCATGCTCGACGCGCTGGTGGCGGGGACGAAGCAGTATCTGAAGCTGCGCGGCACGCTGGTGGCGGTGACCCAGCGAACGGCCGGCGTGGGCAAGCTGTTCAAGACCGCCTTCGGACACAGCGACATGCTGCTGGAGACCACGCAGTTCCAGGTGTGGTCGGGGACGCCGAAGTAGTTAGGTGTCGGCGGGCGAATGCCCCCACCTAACCTCCCCCGCTGGGCGGGGGAGGGACTGCCGCCGAACGTCGACAAAGCTCCGATCCCTCCCCCGCCCAGCGGGGGAGGTTAGGTGGGGGTCTAACGTCGCCAGAAACGCTACCTACACATTCACCCCCCGCATCCCCTCCGCCGTATAGCGGTCGCCCGCCGCCACTCCCGGCGGCAGTGCGTCACCCAGCGCCTTCACCTCCGCCTCACTCAGAGTCACCGCGGCGGCACCGACATTCTCCTCCAGATATTTGATCCGCTTGGTCCCCGGAATCGGCAGGATCTCCGGTCCCTGGGCCAGCAGCCACGCCAGCGCCACCTGTCCAGCTGTGCAGCCCTTCTGCGCCGCCAGCGCCTTCACCTGTTCGACCAGAGCTAGGTTGCGGTCGAAGTTGTCCCCGGCGAATCGTGGTGCGATTCGGCGGAAGTCGTTTTCGGCGAACTGGTCGGGGCTGCTGACGGCACCGGTCAGCATGCCGCGGCCGAGCGGCGCATAGGCGACCAGCGAGATCCCCAACTCCCGGCAGGCCGGCAGAACCGCATCCTCCATGTCGCGGGTCCATAGAGAGTATTCGCTCTGCACCGCGGCGATGGGGTGGACGGCATGTGCGCGGCGCAGGGTGGCGGCCGACACCTCCGACAGGCCGAGCGCGCGGACCTTGCCGGCCCTCACCAGATCGGCCATGGCGCCGACCGTCTCCTCCACCGGGATGTCCGGATTCAGGCGGTGGGCGTAATAGAGGTCGATGGTCTCCACCCCCAGCCGCTTCAGCGAGGCGTCGCAGGCCTGGGCCACATAGGCGGCGCTGGTGTCGATGCGGCGGGCGTATTCGCCGGGTTGGCGAACGATGCCGAACTTCGTGGCGATCACCACCCGGTCGCGATTGCCGGACAAGAAGCGGGCGAGAAGCGACTCGTTGTGGCCGCCGCCGTACATGTCGGCGGTGTCGTAATGGGTGACGCCGAGTTCCAACGCCCGCTCCAGCGTCGCCAGCGACTGGGCATCGTCGGTCGGTCCGTAGAACTCCGACATGCCCATGCAACCGAGGCCGATTTCGGAAACCGAGAGAATGCTGCCGATGTTGCGCTGTTTCATCGCTTTACCCCTCCCGTGCCGCGGCCGGGCGGATTACCCTGGGAGCCTGCGGCAGCAAATACACTACACGGTGCAGTGTACTTGGTGGCCGGTGAATGTCAATGTCTCGAGAGGGGAATGCTGTGCGCGGTTCGGCGAAGCGGGATGCGGTGGTGGAGGCGGCGACCCGCGCCTTCCTGACCCACGGGTACGAGGCGTCGTCGATGGACGCCATCGCCGCCGATGCCAATGTCTCCAAGCGCACCGTCTACAATCATTTCCCCGGCAAACGGGAGCTGTTCCAGGCCGTCGTCTCGGGCCTGTATGAAGGGTTCCACAGCGATGGCGACCAGACCCTTCGCCATGACCAGCCGCCGGAGCAGGCGCTTCCCGCCTTCCTCAGGTCGCTGCTGGTGCATATGGGCCGTCCGGTGGTGCGCGGGCTGCTGCGCCTCGTCATCGCCGAACATCAGCGCTTTCCGGAGCTGTCGCAGATTTATCTGGAAGGTGGGAAGGGGCAGGCCTATGCGCTGCTCGACGACTATATCGCCGCCCAGCATGCGCGCGGACGCCTGAACGCCCCCGACCCGCATGTGGCTGCGACCCAGTTGATGGGTGGCCTGAAGGAGGTGCTGTTCTGGCCGACCATGCTGGGCCTGCCGGTTACCGCAGATCCGGAGCGGGTGATCGCCGAGTCGGTCGCGGCGCTGGTGCGGGCATACGGCACGGCGCCGGTCAGCGGTCGCGAAGGTCCGACGGGTTGACGCCGACGGCCGCGCGGATGCGCCGGGCGAAATGGGACCGGTTGGTGTAGCCGCAGGCCTCCGCCGCCTCCTGCACGCTCAACCCTTCGCGTTCCAGAAGATCGCGGGCATGGGCGACGCGTTCCTCGACCAGGATGCTGCGGACCGAGCAGCCCTCCTCGGACAGACGGCGGCGCAGCGTGCCGGTGCTGAGGTTGAGCGCGTCGGCGACGCCATCCGCCGTCCAGGCGGCGTCGGGCCGGGTCCGCAGCAGCTGGCGCACCGCATCGGCGGTGCCGGTCGGCGCGACAGGGCCCAGCCACCAGACGCCGTCTTCCAGCAGAGCCAGAAGCACCTCCATGCAGCGATGCTCGGCCAGCTTGGGCGGCAGCGGCGGATCGGCGGTCAGTCCGGTGGCGGCATGGTGGATGGCGTCGGTCAGGGCCGGCGTGAGGGTGACATGCCAGTCGCCCGGCCGGGCGCGCGGAGAGAGCCCTTCGGTGCCATGGGCGCGCAGCAGGCGCCGCACCATCTCCGCCGGGAACTCCAGCACCAGGGCGCGGTAGCGGCCGGCGGTGCCGGGTTCGTTCACCACCGACCCGCTCCAGCCCGGCGGCAGCAGCATGGCCGTGCCGGCGGGGAAGCGGCGGGTCGTGCTGGCGGCGTCGGTCAGTTCCTTGACCCCCTCCAGCACGGCGATCAGGGCGGTGCGCTCGATCCGCACCTCCGCCAACCGTTCGCAGTCATGGGCGACGAAGGCCCACAGCTCCGGCCGGTGCGGACGGTCGCCCGCTCCGGGACGTTGGTCACGGGCGGCGAAGCGGGACAGGCGGGCGAGGAGGCTTGGACCCATGGGCACCATCCTATGGCGATGGCTGGCGGTCGATCAACGGCCGTAGCGAGCGGTCAGCGTCGCCTTCGCCAGTGTGGCGGCGTTCAGGTTGAAGCCGACCATGGCCCCCGACGCATCGGCCGGCAGGGGGAGACCGTCGACCTTCAGCGCATGGACGGTGACGATGTAGCGGTGCGGCGTGTCGCCCTGCGGCGGGCAGGGGCCGCCATAGCCGAAAGTGCCGAAGTCGGTGCGGCTTTGCACGGCGCCCATGGGTAGCATCGGCTTGGCCGGATCGCCGGCGCTGGCGGGCAGGTCGCGGGTGTCGGCCGGCAGGTTGAACAGAACCCAGTGCCACCAGCCGCTGCCGGTCGGGGCATCGGGGTCATAGATGGTGACGGCGAGGCTGCGGGTGCCGGCCGGCGGCTCGGTCCAGCTCAAGGCCGGCGACCGGTTGCCGCCGCTGCAGCCGAATCCCGCGAAGACGTTGCGTTCCGGAATCGGCGATGCTTCGGTGAAGTCCGGGCTGCGCAGCTCGAAGGCGGCTGCGGGAGCGGCGGCCAGCAGCAGGGCGGCCAGCATGGCCGGGCGGGCGAAACATGTGGGGGTCATCGGGGCGTCTCCGCTGGGTGGGATGCCCCCGACGATAAAGGGCCGCGGATCGCTCCGCGGCCCCGGACGGCTCAAAGATGGCCCCGAACTGCTCAGCCTTGCTTGAGCAGCTTCGCGGCGTCCACCGCGCCATAGGTCAGGATGGCGTCGCAGCCGGCGCGCTTGAAACCCATCAGGGTCTCCAGCAGGGCCTTGTCGTAGTTCAGCCAGCCATTGGTCGAGGCGGCGCGCAGCATCGCGTATTCGCCCGACACGTGATAGGCGAAGGTCGGAACCGCGAACTGGTCCTTCACCCGGCGGATGATGTCGAGATAGGGCAAGCCCGGCTTCACCATTACCATGTCCGCCCCTTCCTGCAGGTCGCAGGCGACCTCGCGCAGGGCCTCGTCGGTGTTGGCGGGGTTCATCTGGTAGGTGGTCTTGTCGCCCTTCAGGAAGCCGCCGGAGTTCACCGCGTCGCGGAACGGACCGTAGAAGGCTGAGGCATATTTCGCGGCATAGGAGCAGACGCGGGTGAGATGGTAGCCATCCTTGTCGAGCGCATCACGGATGGCGCCGATGCGGCCGTCCATCATGTCGGACGGGGCGACGATGTCGACGCCGGCCTCCGCCTGCGAAAGGGCTTGGCGGATCAGGACCTCGACGGTCTCGTCATTCTGGATATAGCCGTCGCGCAGGAGGCCGTCATGGCCGTGGCTGGTGTAGGGGTCGAGCGCCACGTCGCCCAGGATGCCGACCTCCGGCGCCGCCGCCTTGACCGCGCGTATGGCGCGGTTCATCAGGTTTTCCGGGTTATAGGCCTCCGCCGCGTCTTCCGACTTGCCATCCGAGCCGACGACGGGGAACAGGGCGATGCAGGGGATGCCGAGCGAGCCGGCGGACGCCACCGCTTCGCACAGCAGGTCGATGGTCAGGCGCTCCACGCGGGGCATGGAGGCGACGGGCTCCCGACGATTCTCGCCTTCGATCACGAAGACCGGCCAGATCAGGTCGTCGACGGTCAGCGTGTTCTCGGCGACCAGACGGCGGGTCCAGGCGTCGGCGCGGTTGCGGCGCAGACGGGTGCGCGGGAAGGCGGCGGGGAGGGAGATCGGCATCGGGAAGACCATGCACTTAGAACGAGTGCGGCGATCCTACGCCTTCCCGCATAGTGAACTCAAGCCATGGGGGCGCCCACGGTCCTTTGGGACGGGCCGGCAGCCTTGCACATGTCTCATGCCCTGTCCCGTTCGTGCCCCCTTGAAAGGCGGTCGGCCGTTTCCCAAGCGGCGGCGACCGGGTCGCCGGTCACGGGACGGAATCCGGTGTCCTGTGCTTCCAAGGTCCAGCGGTGTCCCTGCTTGCGATAGGTGGATACCAGCCCGCCGGTGAAGGCCGCGCCCTCCCACGACCGCACTTCGAAGGTGACGGTCGGGTGTTCGACGGTGATCAGGTTGTAGGCGTTGGTCTCGTTCCGCAGCCGGGTGGAGGTCGCGGTGGAGGCCTGGGCCACCAAGATCGAGCGGGCGATCTGGGTGTGGAAGCTCATGATGTCGCCGGAATAGGCCTTGTGCAGATGGCCGGCCAGCAGCAGGTCGACGCCGCAGCTCTCCAGCGCCGGCAGGGCCAGCTTGTGGCGTCCGACCAGCTGGGTCTTCGGCAAGTCCGGCGGCGGCAGGAAGGGATGGTGTGTGAACAGCACCTTGAACACGGTATCGGGCATGCCGCAGAACACCTCGCGCACGCGGGCGATCTGCCTCCTGTTCATCCGCCCTTCGGAAAAATCCATGATGACCGGACGGGCGGTGTTGATCCCCAGCACGGCAATCTCGTTGTCGATATGCAGCGGGCTGAAATCGCTGGTGATATAGCGCCGGTAATGGCCGAACGGATCGGTGAATCGCTTGAACACATTATAAACCGGGATGTCATGATTTCCCGGTACAGCCATGTAGGGAAAGGGTAGTTTCTGCAGGAAGGCTCGCGCTTCCTCGAAATGGCGTGCTTTCGCCCGCTGCACGAAATCGCCGGAGATGACGATCAGGTCGGGTGCCTGGGCCGTCAGATCGGCCAGCAGGCCGTCGACCACACGGGCGTCGATTCGCCCGAAATGCAGGTCGGAAATGTGAGCGAGCCGTTTCACGCCAGCTTCATCCTTTCTCTCAGCCGGGGGCCAGAACCTTCAGGGCTCCTGGGCGAATCCGGTAGTGAAGCGGCGCGTGCAGCTTCCGGATCTCGCCGTCGTTGACCATCTTCAGGCGATGGCGCCGGCTGTGGACCGTCAGGCTGGTGACCGCATAGGTGTCGAGCGCCTCGTCCTGCTTCCAGGATCCGGCGACCAGCCGTCCCATCAACCGAAGCATCGCGAAGGCGTTCCGTTCGCGGGCCACGTAGACCCCAAGTTTCCCGGCATCCAGCGACTGGCGCGTCAGGACCAGACCGAAGCCGTCATCGTAGACATTGTTGGAGACGACCAGGATGGGCGTGCGCATGCGCTTCGGACCTTCGCCCCAATCCAGGCGGACGTCCAGCAGCGGCAGCTTGTACAGCGTCTTCGCCAGGGCCAGCGCGGCACCCGGCCATTTCAGCAGGCGGTGCTGCTTGCGCTGGCGTTCGCGCTCCTGCACCACCTGGGGATAGAAGCCGAGAATGGAGCTGTTGGTGTAGGGCTCGCCATTCACCTCGGCGATGTCGATGACGCGAACCCGGCCGGCGGCCAGCGCCTCTGCCGCCGCTTCCAGCTCAAGCGGCATGTGAAGATCGCGTGCCAAGAGGTTGAGACTGCCTAGTGGAATCACCCCCAGCGTCTTGCCTGTGGGCAGCGCCAGCTTCACCGCGCTGTGCAGCGTGCCGTCGCCGCCGCCGATCACGACAATCTCGGCGTCCGACTCCAGCATACGCTGGATCGTCTCCGTGCATTGGGCGCCATCGACGGTGTGCAGGTCCACCTCGGCGCCACGCCGTTCGAAGGCGGCGCGGATCGCCTGCTTGGCCCCGTCCAAGGGGCGGTCGACCAGCGAGCCGGCCTGCTGGTTCAGGATGATACCGACCTTCATGGCTGACCGGCCGAATTGTGAAGCGGCATGGCGTCGAACCTTCTGTGGATCTGCGTCTCGGGGCTGTGCAGAACAGATGAGAGCGTGAGCGCAACGGTCCAAGGGGGGGTGAAGTTCCTTATTCGGTTGTGCGGCGGCGCTTGCGAACATCCGGCACCGTATGGCCGGTTTGACAGAGGCGCAGGCTCCCGTATCATCTGCGGCGGCCGCAAGCTTCGCCCGTTGTATCAGGGGATGCATCAGGGGGGGACGGAGCAGGTGGCCCGCCACCGCCCGATTTTTAACGATAATCGAGAAAATACAAGACGATGAGCGACGCTGCTGAGATTCTGTTCGAACGTCGGGGCGCCATCGGCCTCGTCACGCTCAACCGGCCGAAGGCCCTGAACGCCCTGACGCTGGGCATGATCAGGCTGTTCGATCCGCAGCTGCGGGCCTGGAATGCCGACCCGGAGGTCAAGGCCGTCGTGATCCGCGGCGCGGGCGAGAAGGCCTTCTGCGCCGGCGGCGACGTCGTCAGCCTGTACGAGGCCGGCAAGGCCGCGAAGGAGGGGCGCGGCGACACCGCGCCGGTCCGCGCCTTCTTCAGCGAGGAATATGTGCTGAACCGGCTGATAAAGCGGCTGTCCAAGCCCTATGTCGCGCTGATCGACGGCATCTCCATGGGCGGCGGCGTCGGCCTGTCGGTGCATGGCAGCCACCGCATCGTCACCGAACGCACCCTGTTCGCCATGCCGGAGACAGGCATCGGCCTCTATCCCGACGTCGGCGGCACCTATTTCCTGCCGCGGCTGCCGGGGCAGGTCGGCATCTGGCTGGGGTTGACCGGCGACCGGCTGAAGGCCGCCGACATGCTGGCGATCGGCGCCGCCGACGCCTTCGTGCCGAGCGGAAAGATCGACGCGCTGATCGATGATCTGGCGGCCGGCGTTCCGGCGGACGAGGCGGTGGCGACCCATCGCGGCGAGGCCGGAGAGGCGTCGGTGACGGCCATCCGCACGGCGGTCGACCGCTGCTACGGCTTCGACAGCGTCGAGGCGATCGTCAAGGCGCTGGAGGCCGAAGGGACCGAGTGGGCGGCCGGGCAGGTCGCCACGCTGCGCCGCGTTTCGCCGACCAGCCTGAAGGTGACGCTGGCGGCCCTGCGCCGCGGGGCGAAGCTGGATTTCGAAGCCTGCATGGTGCAGGAACTCCGCCTCAGCCTCGCCTGCCTTGCCGGGGACGATTTCTACGAAGGCATCCGGGCAGTCCTGGTCGACAAGGACAAGAATCCGAAATGGAAGCCGGCCGATCTGGTCGATGTCGGACCGTCCGACGTGGAGCGTCATTTCGCCGAACCCGCGGGCGGCGATCTGGTGTTCCGCGACTGACGCAATAGCTGTGGGAGGCGGCCCCGGCGCGGTCTTCGGGGCCACTCCGTTCCGGTTATGCCGGGGCCTCCACCCGGTCGAAAACATTCGGATGAGGGCACCCGGCGAAAGGGGCCTGTACAGACGGGTTGTGCCAGACTTTTTCCGGAATTATTAGGATGATTGCCGACGAATGATCGGTTAATCTCGCTTTAAGGTCCCGGTATCGTCCTTGCGCGGGGAACGGCCGGTTAGAGCCAAAGGAGACCGCGGTGCGCAAACCTTATTATGAGAGCATTCTGTTGATCGAGCGGCTTCACCGCCACTTTCTCGAAGTGCTCAAGACCGAACTCGACCGGCTTGGGATACAGGACATCAACAACGTCCAGAGCCTGATCCTCTACAATATCGGTGAAGACGAGATGACGGTCGGCGAACTGACCGCGCGCGGCTATTACCTGGGTTCCAACGTCTCCTACAACGTCAAGAAGATGGTCGAGAACGGCTATCTCGGACAGGAACGCTCTCCGCACGACCGCCGGTCCGTCCGCGTCCGCCTGTCGGAAAAGGGCCTGGACCTGCGCGAGAAGATCAGCGTCATGTTCGAACGTCATCTGGCCGCCCTTGAAAAGGCCGGTTTCAGCGACGAGGAACTGACCAAGGCGAACGAGACCCTGCGCAAGCTGGAACGCTTCTGGTCGGCCTCGCTCGACTACAGCGGCTTTCCGATGACGTCTGCGGCCTGAAAAAGGCCCGGTTTGCTACGGCCCCCGCGGTTCCGGCTCCCGCGGGTGGCATCCAGGCACGCTTCCCATCCCTTCGCACCCCTTTGTGTGGAATTGAGCGTTTCCCGCTGAAGACCGAGGGGACGGGGCAGGGAAGCAAAGCCGAACGAGCCGGCATCTTCGCAATCTTTCCGCAGTGTTCCACTTTTGTCGCTGAACCCTTCCGCGTCTTTTCGCGTTGACGGGATTCGGTTCCTGCGCGCCCGGACGATGTCCAGACAGCAGACCGCGTCGGGGGCATTTACTGGAACGGGCGGCGCATGTCCTACATCGTCCTCATGGTTGGGCTCGGTTTCCTGATCCTGTTGGTGGCTTGGCTGCCCATGGTGCTGAAGGAACTGCCGCTGTCGCTGCCGATCATCTGCGTGGCGCTGGGATTCGCGGTCTTCAGCCTTCTGCGGCTGGACAATCCGGAGCCGTTGGCCTTCCCGGAGGCGACGGAAAGGCTGACGGAACTGATCGTCATCATCTCGCTGATGGGCGCCGGGCTGAAGCTGGACCGTCGCATCGGCTGGCGGCGCTGGATCATCACATGGCGGCTGCTGGGCATCACCATGCCGCTGTCGATCCTGATGATCGCCTTGATCGGTTGGTATTGGCTGGATTTCCCGCTGGCGGCCTCGATCCTGCTGGGGGCGGCGCTGGCGCCCACCGATCCGGTTCTCGCCTCCGACATCCAGGTTGGCCCACCCCAATCGGGGGAGGAGGACGAGATCCGGTTCAGCCTGACGTCCGAAGCCGGACTGAACGACGGGCTGGCCTTTCCCTTCGTTCATCTCGCCATCGGCGTCGCCCTGCTGAACAACAACCCGCCCTGGGACATGCTGACGCATTGGGCGTTGCTGGACGTCGTTTGGCGCTTGGCCGCCGGGGTCGGCGTCGGCTGGCTGGTCGGGCGCTTCCTCGGCTATGTCACCTTCAGGGTGCCGAATCGGGCCAACCTGTCGCGGACCGGCGACGGTTTCGTATCGCTCGGCATCACTCTGATCGCCTATGGACTGACCGAGCTGGTCAGCGGCTATGGCTTTCTCGCCGTGTTCGTCGCCGCCGTGGCTCTGCGGGATGCCGAGCGGGACAGCGAGTATCACGAGCGGCTGCATGACTTCGTCGAGCAGACGGAGCGGCTGATGATGATGCTGATGCTGGTCCTGTTCGGCGGCACGCTCGCCCACGGGCTGATCGACGCGCTGTCCTGGAGCGCGGTCGGTGCGGCCGTGGTGATCCTGTTGCTGGTGCGACCGGTGGCGGGGGTGGCCGGGCTGGCCGGCGTGCCGATGCCGTTGGGGGAGAAGCTGGCCATCGGCTTTTTCGGCATCCGCGGCATGGGCAGCATCTATTACGTCGCCTACGCCCTGAACACCGCCGAGTTCGACGTGCCGAACGCATTGTGGGCGGTAACCGGGCTGATCGTGCTTCTCTCGATTCTCGTCCATGGCACGACGGTGACGCCGATCATGCGGCGGATCGACCGCCGCCGGCAGGGCATGGACCCGCCGCCGGCCGCCGCCATACACCCCCGAATGGAAAAAGCGGGTGTTTCGCCCGACCCTTGATGAAAATTGTTTGTGAAGCTGAATTTCCGCTTCGCTTACAACGCGATGCCCCTGCATAGTGGTTGGGAAGCGGCGGCGCGGACGGCCAGACGGTTCCGGTAAACCGGACGGATCGGCCGACGCGACCGCGCGGGGAGGCCGCCTGACGAACCCGTCCGGCAAGTCACCCGAAACCACGCGCAACGCAACGCTGAGGGGGAGGAATTCACGCATGATCGCACGTCTTTTGACCGGTGCCGCCCTGGCCGCCCTGACGATCGGTGTCCTGTCCACGGAACCGGCCAGTGCCCAGCAGGGCAAGCTGTCCGGCGACATGGTCAAAGTCGGTGTGCTGAACGACCGCTCCGGCCTCTATGCCGATCTCGGCGGCGAGGGATCGGCGATCGCCGCGCGCATGGCGGCTGAGGAGTTCGGCAACAAAATCCTGGGCAAACCGATCCAGATCATCACCGCCGACCACCAGAACAAGCCCGACATCGGTTCCAACCTCGCCCGCCAGTGGATCGACCAGGACGGCGTCGACGTGATCGTCGACGTGCCGAACTCCGGCGTCGCGCTGGCGGTTCAGGAGGTGACGAGGGAAAAGAAGACGATCTTCCTGATGGAAGGTCCGGCGACATCGCGCCTGACCGGCGATGCCTGTTCCCCCACCGGCTTTCACTGGCCCTATGACACCCGTGCGCTGGCCGTCGGCACCGGTCAGGCCATCGTGAAGGAGGGCGGCGACAGCTGGTTCTTCATCACCGCCGACTATGCCTTCGGCCACCAGCTGGAGGCGGACACCTCGGCCCAGGTGAAGAAGGCCGGCGGCAAGGTGGTGGGCTCGGTCAAGGCGCCGCTGAACACCGCCGACTTCTCCTCCTTCCTGCTGCAGGCACAGGCGTCTGGCGCCAAGATCGTCGGGCTCGCCAATGCCGGCGGCGACACCATCACCTCGATCAAGCAGGCGTCGGAATTCGGCCTGACGCAGAGCGGGCAGCAGAAGCTGGCCGGCCTGCTGATCTTCCTGTCCGACGTGCATGCGCTGGGGCTGCAGGTCGCCCAGGATCTGGTGCTGACCACCGGCTTCTACTGGGATCGCAACGACGAGACCCGTTCCTGGTCCAAGAAGTTCTTCGATCGCCACGGCAAGATGCCGACCATGGTGCAGGCCGGCAGCTATTCCGCCGTCCGCCATTACCTGAAGGCCATCGAGGCCGCCGGCACCGACGACGGGCCGACCGTCGCCGCCAAGATGAAGGAAATGCCGGTCAACGACATGTTCGCCCAGAACGGCACCATCCTGCCCAACGGGCGCATGGTCCACGACATGTATCTGGCGCGGGTGAAGAAGCCTTCGGAATCGAAGGGGCCGTGGGACTATTACGAAATCCTGCGCACCATCCCCGGCAAGGAGGCTTTCGCCACCTTCGAAGAGAGCGGCTGCAAGCTGCCCAAGTAAAAGCGTGACGTGAGCAAAAGCGTGACGTGACGGAATGGCACCCCCGCCGCCGCATCGGTCGTCAGGCCGGCGCAGCGGCGGAGGCGGCAGGGGAGAGCGACGCTCATGATGGGGACGATTTTCGGCATTCCGCCCCAGGCGCTGTTCGGACAGCTTCTGCTGGGCCTGATCAACGGGTCGTTTTACGCGCTGCTCAGCCTTGGGCTGGCGGTGATCTTCGGCATGCTGAACGTCATCAACTTCGCCCATGGCGCGCTGTACATGATGGGCGCCTTCGTGTCCTGGCTGCTGCTGACTCAACTCGGCATCGGCTATTGGTGGGCGTTGCTGCTGGCGCCGCTGATCGTCGGGCTGTTCGGAGTGGTGTTGGAAAAGACGCTGCTGTCGCGGCTGTACAAGCTGGACCATCTCTACGGCCTGCTGCTGACCTTCGGCCTCGCGCTGATCGTGGAAGGGGCCTTCCGTCACCAGTACGGCGTGTCGGGCCAGCCCTATCCCATCCCCGACGCGCTGAAGGGTGGCCAAAATCTGGGCTTCATGTTCCTGCCCAACTATCGCGGCTGGGTCGTGGTGGCGTCGCTGGTCGTCTGCCTCAGCACTTGGATCGCCATCGAAAAGACGAAGCTGGGGGCATACCTGCGCGCGGCGACGGAGAACCCGGTGCTGGTCCAGGCCTTCGGCATCAATGTGCCGCGCATGGTGACGCTGACATACGCCTTCGGCGTTGCGTTGGCCGGGCTGGCCGGCGTGTTGGCGGCACCTATCTACCAGGTATCGCCGCTGATGGGCTCAAACCTGATCATCGTGGTGTTCGCGGTGGTGGTCATCGGTGGCATGGGGTCGATCCTGGGGGCGGTGTTGACCGGCTATGGTCTGGGCCTGTTGGAAGGGCTGACCAAGGTGTTCTATCCGGAGGCCTCGAACATCGTGGTCTTCGTCATCATGGCGGTGGTGCTGATGATCAAGCCCGCCGGCCTGTTCGGACGGGAAAGGTAAGCGCATGAGCCTTCATTCGCAAAGCGGCGGCCGGGCGTCCGCCAAGGCTCCCCGCACCGCCGCACGGGTGTCCGTCCCCGACAGGGGCCTGACGCCGGCGAGGATCGGCGCACTGGTGGTTCTCGCCGGCCTGCTGGCGGCACCCTTCCTGCTCTACCCCGTCTTTTTGATGAAGGTGCTGTGCTTCGCGCTGTTCGCCTGCGCCTTCAACCTGCTGATCGGCTTCGGCGGCCTGCTCAGCTTCGGCCACGCAGCCTTCTTCGGCAGCGCGGCCTATGTCACCGCCCATGCGGTGAAGGTCTGGGGGCTGCCGCCCGAACTCGGCATCCTGCTGGGCACCGCGGCCTCGGCCTTTTTGGGGCTGGTGTTCGGCGGCATCGCCATCCGGCGCCAGGGCATCTATTTCGCCATGATCACGCTGGCACTGAGCCAGATGGTCTTCTTCCTGGCGCTGCAGCTGCCCTTCACCCATGGCGAGGACGGCATCCAGGGCGTGCCGCGCGGCGTCCTGTTCGGGATCTTCGACCTGAACAACCCAATGGCGATGTATTACACCGTGCTGGCCGTGTTCCTGATCGGCTTCGCCATCATCTGGCGGGCGGTCCATTCGCCTTTCGGACAGGTTCTGAAGGCGATCCGCGAGAATGAGCCGCGCGCGGTGTCGCTCGGCTACCGCACCGACCGCTACAAGTTGGTTGCCTTCGTGCTGTCGGCGACGCTGGCGGGCCTCGCCGGCGGGACCAAGGCCATCGTCTTCCAGCTCGCCAGTCTGACCGACGTGACGTGGCAGATGTCGGGCGAGGTGGTGCTGATGACACTGCTGGGCGGCATGGGCACGCTGTCCGGCCCGGTGATCGGTGCGGCGCTGGTGGTGACGCTGGAGAATTATCTGGCGGCGACCAGCCTTCCGGTGCCGGTGGTGATCGGCTGCATCTTCGTCGTCTGCGTCCTCGTCTTCCGCCGCGGCATTGCCGGCGAAATCCAGGCGAGACTTGGGAGCAAGCGCTGAGTCTGAAAAGATTATCGAACGAGGATCATAGGTGATGTAAGAACTGTTTCGAAAGAAAGACAGCACGGTTTCAAGATACCGCATACCTCGAAATAATGGGTGCGGGGTTATTATTTTGCGTCCTGGAACGTTCTGCTTGTCGGGTGTTATACGACTCAACGCGTGCGGCGGTGCAGCAAAATGACCGACGCGAGCTTTGGGAAGAAGCGTCCACCCGGACGAACGTATTCGAGGAGCATCCCGCATGGCCACGGACAAAGACACCACGACCACCACGCGTGACACCGCCAACCGTGCGAAGGGCACGGTGGAAGAGATGACCCGCGCTGGGGAAGCCACCACCCGCCGTGCTGCCGACGCCGCCCGGTCGATGGGCGAGGAGGCGGCCGAGACCGGTCGTCATGCCGCCGATGCCGGCGCGGAAGCCGGCCAGAAGGCGATCGGCGCCGGTGCCGACATGACCCGCCGCACCGCCGACACCGCCCGCACCGTCATGGGGACGGCCAGCGACGTCGCCGGCCGCACGTCGGAGCAGTTGCAGCGCGCTCTCGGGCTGTCCAAGGAAGCCCAGGGCGAGGTCGCCAGCCAGACGCGCGAGACCATGGACGTCATGGTCCAGTGCGGCAGCGTGCTGGCCGACGGCTGGCAGAACGCCTGGCGCGAATGGATGGGCCTTGCCCAGGAAGTCGCCAGCCGCAATGCCGAGGGCATGAACGCGCTGATGCGCAGCCGCACGGTCCCGGATTTCTACGCGACGCAGAGCCGGATGCTGAAGGACAACATGCAACTGGTGCTGAGCCGCAGCGTCAAGATTTCCGAGCTGTCGGCGAACACCGCCAGCACCGCGATCGGCAAGCTGAACGCCCGCCTCGAAGGTGCGGCCCAGCAGACGGAGCGCCGGTTCTAAGCATCCACCAATCCAGAAGGAACGGTCTCCATCCTGACCTGAACCCCGGCCCGCAAGGACCGGGGTTTTTTCTGCGCCGGATGGCTCTTCACGACACTTCCGGCGTCAGCCTGAGGTTACGACGCCTCCGGCGTCAGCCAGCTCACCGACGCGCCGCCGCCGGTGGAGGGCAGGGCGTCGTGCAGGGCCGGCAGCATGTCGCGCAACGTCTCTTCCAGCTTCCAGGGCGGGTTGACGATCAGCAGGCCGGAGCCGTTCAGGCGCAGGTGGGTGTCCTCGGGATGCCATGTCAGCTCGGCGATCAGCACCTTGGGGATGCCGGTCTTTTCCACGGCGTCCTGGAACCGCCAGACCGCCGCCCGCTCCTTGATGGGATACCACAGGGCGAAGATGCCGGTGGACCAGCGGCGGTGGGCCAACGCCAGCCCTTCGGCCATGCGGGCGAACTCGTCCGGCTGTTCGAAGGGCGGATCGATCAGGACGAGCCCGCGCTTCTCCCTGGGGGGCAGATGGGCCTTCAGTGCGGTGTAGGCGTCCGATTGATGGACGGACACGGCGCGGTCGCCGGCGAACTCCGCCTTCAGGCTGTGGGCGTCGTCGGGGTGCAGCTCCACCAGGACCATGCGGTCCTGCGGGCGCAAGGCGGCGCGGGCGATCAGGGGAGAACCGGGGTACCAGCGCAAGGAGCCGTCCGGGTTCAGCGCCTGCACGGTGTCCAGATAGGGCGCCAGCCCCGGGTGGAGCGCCGGCCGGCCCCACAGGCGACCGATGCCCTCGTCGCTTTCCGCGGTCTTGCGGGCCGGTTCGGAGGTCAGGTCGTAGCGGCCGATGCCGGCATGGGTATCGAGCACGCAGAAGGGCGCCGGCTTGGCGCGCAGATGATCCAGGATCAGCGCCAGGACGGCGTGCTTCATCACGTCGGCCGGGTTGCCGGCGTGGAAGATGTGGCGATAGTTCATGCGCCGGGGTTTACCCGATCACGCCGCTTTGCGCCAGCGGTCATGCCGGCGCCACTGTCGATGGGGTGATCAGTTGATCGCGGCGACCTGCTGGGCGTTGCGGAAGCTGCGGCGGGTGCCGGGGGCAACGCTGACCGGATCGGTGTCTTCACAACGGGACGAGGCGAGCAGCTTCGCGCTCTGCGCATCCAGTTCGGACAGGCTCTGCCAAATCTTGCAGACATAGGCCTGGGCGCGGCGGCCCGAACCGCCGTTGTAGCGGGCCAGCGCGGTCTTCCAGTTGCCTTCCTCGCCATGGAAGCGGACCAGAAGCTGGCCGGCGTAGAACACGTTGTCGCGCGGCTCCACGATCTTTTCCAGCGGCTGGAATTCGCCGCGGTGCGAGGCGACGGACAGCTGCATGCAGCCGACATAGGTGTTGGAGCGAAGCTGCCCGCGATGGTCGCGCAGGTGCCGGGCGGCATCGTTGACGTTGCGAGCGTAGTAGGGACGGCCCTGGACGCTCATCGCGAAGGGATGCGGCGCACCGTCCTGACCGCTTTCGACCAGCGCGATCGCCACCAGCATGCCCGAGGGAATGCCGAGCTTCTGTTCGGCTTCCACCGCGTGGGTGACGCAGCTTTCCTTGGCGAGCGACGGGGTCGCGGTCTGGGCCTGGGCGGGAGTTGCCATCGTCAGCGCCACCAGGGGGGCCGTCAGCAGTCCCGCAGCCAGTGCGAAGCGTCCACCCGCTGTGGCGCATACGCGCTGATTTCGTCCCCGCATCCCAAACCTCCTTCTGATGTCGCCCCGTGTTCTACGGCGGCTGTTTGACCCCCCGCGCGGGGCCGTTGTTCCGGTCACCGAGTCGCTTACGGCGACCGCCTCCTACCCAGATGTTCGACGCCTCCCAATCGGGCGCCGCGGCCACACTTCCAAAAATTTGATCCATCGTCAACCGCCTTGCACCCTGGTAATACCACAGCTTTCGTCCGTCAGATGTCACGCAGAGGCGCCGGACCGACGGCCTAGGCCCTTCGATTGCGGGCATAAGCCTTTGAATCGCCACATTTGCCGGCGATATCGAAAGGGGTGTTCCGATGGTCCTGATCTGCCTTCCGTACAGGGGATGAAAAAGGGGCTACTGCGACCGCGTGTCGCCGGAATCACACTTCCAGATGATTTTTGCGACCCCCTTGCGCGGCGCAGCATGTTGAGGCAGTAAACTCCGCCGCCTTGTTTGCCTGGACTCGGGGGACCGGGTTCGAAGATGCCGCGTTCGGTCCGATCGACCATGACGGCGGCAGGCGGACACGGAGCCCTGCGGGCCGGCGGCATCCCGTTCGTGCAGGCCCGACCTCAGAGGAATCCAGCCCCTTGTCCGCGGATCCGTCCTTCGGCGGAGCGTCGCCCGCTCCCGATCTCGATCAACTGTTCCGCTTCGGTTACGACCGGCTCTATGCCGGGGATTTTACCGGAGCGGTCCGTGGATTCCGGATGGCTGCCGCCGCCGATCCCGCGAATGGCGAAGCCTGGGCGGCGCTGGCCGACGCCTGCGGCGGGGCCGGTCTGACCGAGCGGACGGCGGCCTGCTACCGGTGCGCCGTGATGCTGGATCCAGCCAATTGGACATGGCGGCTGATGCTGGCCGACGCACTTCGGCAGTGCGGCGAAATCGATGCTGCGCATGCTCTATATAGGGTGCTGGCAGGCGAACGGAGCGATTCGGCCGCGGTGCGACTCGGGCTCGCCCATTGCCTGTCCGCGCTGGACCGGCGTGACGAGGCGCTGGAGGAGTTCCGTGAGGCCGTGGCCCTGCGCCCGAACGACCGCGGCGCCGTGCTGGCGCTGGCCGAGGCGCTGACCATGGCCGGTGACGCACTGGCGGCGGTGGAACTGCTGCAACCGCTCGGCCGTCGGTACGAGGATGATGCGGAGGTCCACCATGCGCTGGGTCGCTGCTGGCTGGCTCTGCGCGAACCGGCGAAGGCGCTGTCCGCGCTCCGCCATGCGCGCGATGTCGCCGAGGGGGACGAGGCCGCGCCGATGGAACGGCTGATCGCGGCGCTGGAGGCCGGGGAGGGCGCCGACCTGTCGGCCGCCTATGTCCGCGCCCTGTTCGACCGCTATGCCGACCGTTTCGACCAGGATCTCGTCGGCAAGCTCGGCTATGCGGCGCCCGACCTGCTGCGGGCGGCGGTGGACCGTGTGATTCCAGCGGCGACGGGCCTGCGGATTCTCGATCTCGGCTGCGGCACCGGGCTGGCCGGCGTCACCTTCAAGCCGCTGGCGGCGCGTCTGGCCGGCGTCGACCTGTCGCCGCGCATGGTGGAAAAGGCGCGGCAGCGCGGCCTTTACGATGAACTCGGCGTCGGCGATGTGGTGGAGGCGATGGAGCGATCCCCCGGCGGCTGGGATCTTCTGGTCGCTGCCGACGTGTTGGTCTATATCGGCGACCTTGTTCCGGTCTTTGCGGCTGCGGCACACGCCCTGCCGCCGGGTGGCCATTTCGCCGCGACCGTGGAGCGCCTGCCTGTCGAGTCGGCACAGGAGTTCGCCCTCGGCGCGACCCGCCGCTATGCCCACGCCGAAGCCTATGTCCGCCGCACCGCGGAGGACGCCGGCTTCGCCGTGCGCCTGATGGAGCCCTGCGCGCCGCGGCGGGAAAAGGGCGTGCCGGTCGCCGGGCTGCTGTTCGTGGTGGAACGCGCCTCCCGGTGACGGAATGGCGCCTTCAGGCGCCAATGAGGGGATGGCGCCGTCAGGCGCCGCAGGCGTCAATGAACGACTTGGCAAAATGCGTCCAGGTCCGTTCGCCCTGGATGAAGGCGAGGGCGCGGTCGGCACGGCGCTTCGCCTCCTCCCGGTCGGCATGGATCGCTTCCAGATGGGCGACCAGCTCGTTGACCGAGGATTCCTTCCAGCCCTTGCGGTCGCCCTTGTGGAACAGCTGGGTCTGCTTCGACAGCGGCCAGCAGCGCGGCTCCTCGGCCGGGCCGATCAGGTCGAGGTGACCGGTGTTGGCAGACAGCACCACCGGCACGCCGCAGCCCATCGCCTCCATGGCGACGAGGTTGGTCGCTCCCTCGCAGCGGTTGGGGAAGACCGCGGCATGGCAATCGGCCATGATGGCTGCAATGTCGGCGCGGCCGACGAGACCGAGGTCGACCACCGACCCGGCGGGCAGGCCGTAACGGACAGCCCACTCCACCACCTGAAGCCGCCCGTCCGGCCCGATATCCGGCGGAGTGCCGGTCAGCTGCGATTCGGTGATGCTGAAGGCGACCTCCGGCCAGGGGCTTTGCCAGGCAGTGACGAGCAGGGCCTCCGGATGGCGCTGCTGGAAGGCGCGGAAGGCCATCAGCACGATGTCCTGCCCCTTGCGGTATTCCAGCTTCCCACCCGAAAACACCACGAACCGGTCGCCGAAGCGCCCGGAGGGCGGCAGCGGCCGCATCTCCGTCGGGTCGACGCCCTGGAAGGCGAGGCCGACAGCGTCGAAGCCCTGTTCCAGCAGAAGGTCGCGATTGTACGTGGAATGCACCACGATGCGGTCGAAGGCGCGGGCGCGGGCCAACACCTCTGCATCGAAGCGCGTGTCCTCGAAGGCGATGACCCCGATGTTGCGATTGCCGCGGAAGCGGCGGGAAGGCTCGCCGACCACGAACCGGTTGCCCAGCGCATGGAGGACGTCGGCATCCGGGATGACGATGGTGCTGTCTCCATAGGGGGCGGCCGCCTCCATATAGCGGCGATGCTCGTCCTCCAGGGGCTGCAGAGCCGTCCTGTTCTGCGGCCGCAGGCTGTCCATCATGGGGGCGTCGAGCAGAAGCGGGCGCATGCCCTGTGCAGTCAGGTACAGAGCGGTATGGACGCCGACCAGCCCCCATCCATGGATCTCGGACAGCGGCCAGGTCAGGGCGAAACGGCGGTTCATGGCGGCCTGCGGCAAAGAGGTGGGGGCGGCAGCCTAGACGCGCGCAGCCAGGGTTTTCAACAGGATATGCACGTCACGCGTGGACAATGGGCGACAAACAGTCCCGACTGGTTGCGTTGCCGTCCCGCGTCAGATGGCCTGGGCGTAGGGGCCGGCGTCGTTTGGCAGGCACCAGCGGGCATGAAGCTGGCCCTTGCCGTCGAAGCTGCAGGCGATCCATCCGGAACCGTGCAACAGCCGTCGGCCACCGTTCGTGAAGGGCGGCAGCTCGAACCTGTGAGCGGGCAGGGGGTGATCCGGCCGGCTCGCCAGCGGCTCCGCCAGCCGGGAACGCCAGCCCGGCCGGGCGCCGGCAGAAGAAGACACGGCAAAACGGGGGGCATAGAGCTGCCACATCTCCAGCCCGCCGCCGCGCAGCACCCCCCGGCCGGCGGCACCCGACAGGCCGCGCGACGCGACGGTGATGCGGCAGCCGGTCCGCCTTGAGAAGTCGGCGAGGGTGCGGAGCATCCGTTCCCACTCGGCATGGCGACCCGGTGCGGTCCAGTGATCGCCCAGCCCCCGCGCCAACCGGCGCTGAAGGGGACCTGGCAGCACCGCACCCAGCCGGTCGAGCGCGGCGGCGGCGGGAACCAGCAGCGGAGCACCGCTGACCAGGATCAGGTGCCGGCAAGCGGCGAATCGATCGAGCCAGTCCGGCAACAGGCTCCAGTCGCGCTCCGACAGGATGCGGCGGGCATTGCGGTCGGTCCACAGGTCGAGCGCCAGTAACCCGGCTTCTCCCATGACGAAGCCCTGTGCCAGGGTTCCGCAGGCAGTCCCCCACAGGCAATCGGGCGGAGAATCGGCGACGGAGCCGGTTTGGAACAGCTGTGCCTGCCGGCGCGTCGCCGCCAGAAGCGGGCGCAGGCTGCGCGAAGCGGCATCGCCGTCCTCCCGGCCGCCCCAGGCGCCTGCCAGCAGCCGGCCGAGGTCCGAACCGTCCCACATCATCACCGACGGGATCGAGGCCAGCACGGCCGCAGCCGCGGCACCGCTCCAGCCGCGCAGCATCCGGTCGAACCCGGCGGACATCAGTTCCTCCGCCACACCGGGCAGGGGCGGACCGAGCCGGCGGGAGGCGTCGCCAAGCAGAGAGGCGGCCTGCGGGGCGGCGGCTAGCACGGCATCGCCATCGACCTGTCCGCCGGCCTGGATCAGCAGGTGATAGCGGTCGGTGGAATGCCCGGCGAGAAGATCGCGCCAGAGTGCGGGGGATGACGGCGGCGCACCCCCACCCGAAGGCTCTGCGCCATTCGTCGCGCCGGTCATTCCGCTTCCGTACAGAATAGCCATGCGTGGGAATGATTGACGCCCCGGAACGACTACCGTCCAGCTGGGTCCGTCGGGGAAGCCATAGGCGACAGTGGTGTCGCGCATGCCGCGGGGAACAGCGAAGTCGAAGCGCCAGACATGGCGGCGGCGCCAGACCGTAAGGTGGCGCGGGGGAACCGGCAGGGTGACGCCGTCCACCCGCAGGTCGTCGGGTTCGACCTCCCCGTCCAGAACGAACAGCGCCGACAGCCACCAACGGTCGCGCTGCTCACCACGGAAATACAGGATGGGGCCGAGCAGGATGCTCGGCTCCGCTCGTCTGCGCGCCATGCCTCATCCGTCCGAACCGGCTCCCCCGAAAAAGGGGGCATCACCGCATCCCATAGCGCATGGCGCCGCGGAACGGAGAGGAAAATCGCGAGGGCTCAGCCTTTCCGCTTGCGCAGCAGCTCCAGCATGCGGGGCGGGACCTGTTCGTTCAGGACCGGGTCATACAGGCGATGAAGTTCCTCCACATGCTGGCGATGCTGGGCGAGCAGCGCCTTTGCGTCGGGATCGCTCTCGACCACGCTCTCGAATGCCGCGCGCTCCCGTTCGTCGAGGGCGCCGTCCAGATAGGCGTTGATATCGGTCATCGTCACACGCTTCATCTCTGTCGTTCCCGGATGGGTCGCCGGGGTTTCTCCCCTGGGACACGATCAACCGTGACACGTCCGGTGGCTCCGCCGTTTCCGGAAAGATCGGCCGAAAGGACGCCTACCCAATCTTATGGGCATGATCCTCGGCCATACCAGTCCGACAAACGGCGCGATCACTGCTCCCTTTCGAGGCGAGCAATCCGGCACCGCCATCCTCTTTCGCGTCGCCCGGCCAAGTAACAGGACGGTATCGCTGATTGTTCCAGACGGAGACGGGGCGGAACGCGACGCAATCGGGGCTGTTGTGATTGTGCAACGCATCCCGTCCGCGCCCCGTCAGGGGTACTGTGAAAGGAGAAATGCCCGTGGCTCAGCAGGAGAGCAGGCAGCCGCCGCAGCACCAGGACAGCCGGCCCGGCCATCAGGCGCCGATGGATCCCCAGCCTTCTGAGACCCGGCCCGGCTATCGCGGCAGCGGCAAGCTGCGCGACAAGGTGGCGCTGATCACCGGCGGAGACAGCGGCATCGGCCGCGCCATCGCCGTGCTGTACGCCCGCGAGGGCGCCAAGGTCGGCATCCTGTACCTGAACGAGGATGAGGATGCCCGCGAGACCCGCCGGCTGGTCGAGGCGGAGGGCCAGCCCTGCAAAATCCTGAGCGGCGACGTCGGTCAGGAGGAAACCTGCCGCAAGGCGGTGGAAAGCATGATCGGCGAGCATGGGCGCATCGACATCCTGATCAACAACGCTGCCGAACAGCACCCGCAGAAGTCGATCGAGGACATCACCGCCGAACAGCTGGAGCGGACATTCCGCACCAACATCTTCGGCCAGTTCTTCATGGTGAAGGCCGCCCTGCCGCACATGCACGAGGGCGCCTGCATCATCAACACCACCTCGGTCACCGCCTATAAGGGCAGTCCGGAACTGCTGGACTATTCGGCGACGAAGGGCGCCATCGTCGCCTTCACCCGGTCGCTGTCCATGGCGCTGGCCGATCGCGGCATCCGCGTCAACGCTGTGGCGCCGGGGCCGATCTGGACCCCGCTGATCCCCTCGACCTTCGACGAGGAGAAGGTGGAGAATTTCGGCGGCAACGTGCCGATGAAGCGGGCCGGTCAGCCGGACGAGGTGGCGCCGTCCTTCGTCTTCCTGGCGTCGGACGACTCTTCCTATATGTCGGGTCAGGTCCTGCATCCGAACGGCGGAACGGTGGTCAACGGCTGACGCCCGCCGGTCATGCGGAAAAGCCCCGCTGCGTCCATTCCGGCGCAACGGGGCTTTCTTGGAACGATGCCGTCAGGCTGCGCGGATGCGGGCGACGAAGGCGTTGACCGATTCCCGCAGGTTCTGGGCCTGGTTGCCGAGGCTGCCGGCGGCCTGAAGCACTTCGGCCGCCGACCGGCCTGCCTCCTGCGAGGCGTCGTTGACGCCCATGATGCTGCGCGACACCTCAGCCGTGCCCTGGGCCGCCTGCTGGACATTGCGGGAGATCTCGCCGGTGGCGGCGGTCTGCTCCTCCACCGCGGAGGCGATGGAGGTGGCGATCTGGTTGACCTGCTGGACCGTATCGGCGATGCCGCGGATGGCGCCCACGGCTCCGTGGGTTTCCTTCTGGATCGCCTGGATCTGGCCGGAGATTTCCTCGGTTGCCCGCGCGGTCTGGTTGGCGAGGCTCTTCACCTCGCTGGCGACGACGGCGAAGCCCTTGCCGGCCTCACCGGCGCGCGCCGCCTCGATGGTGGCGTTCAGCGCCAAGAGATTGGTCTGGCTGGCGATCTCCTGGATCAGCTGCACGACGCTGCCGATCCGCTCCGCCGCCTGGGCCAGGCTTTCCACGGTGGCATTGGTCCGCTGCGCCTCGTCCACCGCGGACCGGCTCATGCGGGTGGCGGATTCGAGTTGGCGGGCGATCTCGCTGATGGAGCTCGCCAGCTCCTCGGCGGCTGAGGCCACCGTCTGCACGTTGCTGAGGGTCTGGTCGCTGGCCGCGGCGACGGAGGAGGCCTGACGGGTCGTCTCCTCCGCGGTGGAGGACATGCTCTCCGCGTTGCTCTGCAGCTGGGTGGCTGCGGAGGACACCGCACCGACCACCCCCTGGACGCTCGCTTCGAAGCTGTCGGCCAGGGCGTTCATCGTCCGGGTCTTTTCCGCCGCGGCGCGGGCTTCGGCGTCCTTGGCCTCCTGCTCCATGCGGCGGTTGTTGATGAGGTTCTGCTTGAAGACCTCCACCGTGCGGGCCATCGACCCCACCTCGTCCCCGCGATCGGCTCCGGTGACCGTCACCGTCGCATCGCCCTTGGCCAGCTGCTCCATCACGTCGTTCAGCGCGGTGATCGGGCGGCGGATGCCGAAGACGGCGATGACGACCGAGGTGGCGGCGGCAAGGAGAATGGCGACGATCATTCCGCTGATGGCCCACCTGATGGCGGCGTCGGTATCGTCGCTCAACCGGTCGGAGGAGCGTTGCACCCCGGCATTGACCTCGTCCGCCAGCTTGGCGGCCGTGTTGTAGGTGTCCACCACGAGAGGACGGCATTCCTTGGCGTAGAGGGCAGCGGCGCCGGCGTGGTCGCCCTTTTCCTTCAGCGCCATCACCGCGGGCAGGGCGCGCTTGATCGTGGCCATCATGTCGGTCATCCGGCCGACGGTCGCTGTCGTTTCCGGCTTGGCGAGGCGGGTGACGACCGTATTGGACGCCGCGATCGCAGCCTGGATCTCGGTAACGGACTTGGCGAGCGCGGGAAGGCCGGCCGGATCCTGGAGAAGCAGGACGTTGTTCATCTCGCGGCCCAGGTTCGCGACGTCGCCACGCATCCGTTCAAGTTTTTGGGCGAATTCGATGTCGGTGGTGATCAGATCGGAATAGTTCCCATCCACGCGATTCAACGTGTTGGCCATGAAGGCGGCCAAGCCGGCTGCGACCACGCTGAGAAGAAATACGACAAAATAGATCTTCGGACCGATCCCGACTCGCGACAACGGATTCATGGTTTTCACCCACACTTAAGCGAACTGATGTTCTGGATGTGATCGATGCAAGCACCGATCGACTCTCAGTCAGCGCAAGTATAGGCCATCGTCATATGAACAATGGATTAACGCTGCCGCGTTTATGGGATGCGCCGCAGATTACTCAGATTTCTTGCGCATCTAAAATAATTTGCCAATTTTACCAAAATATTACTTTGTCCGTCAGGGGGCAGTGATCTGGATCAACCTTTGCGAAAACGCATGGCAGCCATTTCTCATCTGAACGTGTGACGCTATGCACGAACGCATGCACCCCCCGCAACAGGTTGCGGAGGGTGCATGGTGCTGCCGGACAGGACCGGCCGTAGAGGAAACGGGATCAGGCGGTCATCAGGTTGTTCAGCCTTTCCCGCGCGCGACACAGGCGGGAGCGGATGGTGCCGATGGAGACGTTCAGCGTTTCCGCGGCTTCCTGATAGGGACGGCCTTCGATGGCGACCAGCTTTACCACCTTGCGCTGGCTCGGGGTGAGGGAGGAGAAGGCGCGATCGACGTCGCGGAAGACCAGACGTGACATCTGCGCCGCATCGACGGACATGGCGCCGTCCCACAGCTCCACCTTCGTCACATGGCGGTCGCGCTGCAGGTTGTTGAAATGCAGGTTCTTCAGCATGGTGGTCAACCACGCCTGCATATTCGTGCCGGGTTCGAAACGATGCTGGCGAGACAGGGCTCGGGCCAGGCAGTCCTGCAGCAGGTCCTCTGCGGCGTTGGCGTCGCGGGTCAGTTTGCAGGCATAGCGCTGCAGGTTCGGCATGCAGCGGATCAGTTCGTTTTCGAACGAGTACGCCATGGTCATTCTTCCTCCACGGTCTGTTCGTCCCGGCCGGCCGGTAGAGCGGCGGCGCCCTTCTATCGGCGGCGGGGCGCAAAGCAGGGACGGCGTTTGGTGTTCCGGCGCGCGAGCGGGGCGCTGCCGGTTCGAAAGGCTGAGGATCGAAGCTGTCTTGGTCCTGCGGCGTCAGGCTGCCCGGTGGGATGCCATCTGCCGGCCCGTCATTCGACTCTGGCCGGCACTCTCTTGGACATACCCTGGGGCGATCCCGGCGGGATATCGCGGAACGATCCGGTCGGCGGTGGCGTCATTGAGGCGGTCCCGTTGTTGCCCGTCGTTGATCGTGTCGGGAGCTAAACGCGCCGTCTGCCGAGGATGTTCCACCGCCGGATTCGGAAAGAGTGACATCGGTGGCAGATCGCGGAGATTCCGGTCGCGGTTCCGCTTGCCGGGCTTACCACCACCGAACGCGCCTTGCGGTGCCGGAACGCAACAGTCAGGAGGTGGCCGGGGAGCGCGCCGCGAGCGGTTTTTCAAGGCGCAGCGCCGCCATGTCGTCCTCGTAATAGGCGGGATAGACGGCGAAGCGGCGGTAGCCGGCGGCGGTGTAGAGAGCGATCGCCGCCGCGTTGTCCGCCCGGACTTCCAGCCGCAGCCCGGCACAGCCATGGGCCGCCGCGGCATCCTCCAGCGCCGACAGCAGGCGGCGGGCGATGCCCCGGCCCCGCTTGCCCGGTTCCACGGCGAAGGAGGTGAGGCGGGCGAGCGGCGTTCCCGCATGGAAGCCCAGCACGCCGTAGGCCACCGGCCGGCTCCCCATGCCGGACGGGCAGTCGTCCGACCGGCTGCCCACTTGGCAGTCGGCCACAAGGACCACACCTTTTGCTTTCAGGATCGCATAGCGGAAGTTGCGCCGCGTCATCCGGTCGGTCGCGAAGCTCTGCTCCTCGATCGCCAGCAACGCGGGAATGTCGGCCGCTATGGCACGGCGGATGACGATGCATGCTGCATCGCAGTGGACAGGATCGATTTCGTGACGCATCGTTGACGGGAAAAAGGGGAGGGAGTGCCACTCTACTCCCTTTTACCACAGTGAAACGACGGTATGGTCCGCGTGGGGAAAGCTTTGTTTAACCAACAGCGCCGACACTCCACCCCATGTTGGCCCGCTGTTGGAGCGCTGTCCTTCCAGCCGCCCGCTCCTATTGGCCTTTCAAGCAGAAAGTCAGGACATGGACGCTCGGTTTAAATCTCGCGACATCGAACGCCGCAGCCTGGATGTCGACGGCCTGAAACGGTCGTTCCTGGAATGGCTTGTCTATTCGGTCGGCAAGGATGCCCGCGCCGCCACCCGCCGCGACTGGTTCCACACCGTGGCGCTGGCCGTGCGCGACCGCGTCGTCGACCGCTGGATGGACACTACGCGCAGCTACTACCAGGAAGACGCCAAGCGCGTTTATTACCTGTCCCTGGAGTTCCTGATCGGGCGCCTGCTGACCAACAGCCTGTCGAACCTGGGCATCATGGACGAATGCCGTCAGGCTCTCGACCGCCTTGGCCTGTCGATGGAGGACGTGGTCGATGCGGAGCCGGACGCGGCGCTGGGCAACGGCGGCCTCGGCCGTCTGGCCGCCTGCTTCCTGGACAGCATGGCCTCGCAGGCGCTGCCCGGCTACGGCTACGGCATCCGCTACGAGTTCGGCCTGTTCGAGCAGCGATTCGAGAACGGCTGGCAGGTCGAGTATCCGGAGCAGTGGCTGCAGTTCGGCAATCCGTGGGAATTCGCTCGTCCGGAGGTGCTGTACCCGGTCCAGTTCTATGGCCGCGTCGAGGAGTTCCGCGACAGCGTCGGCGAGCGCGCCTATCGCTGGGTCGACGCCGACCGCGTGCTGGCGATGGCCTATGACACGCCGGTCGTCGGCTTCGGCGGCGAGACGATCAACACGCTGCGCCTGTGGTCTGCCCGCGCCACCCGCGACTTCAACTTCGGCCACTTCAACGACGGCGCCTATATGAAGGCCGTCGAGCAGAAGATCCTGTCGGAGAATCTCAGCCGCGTCCTCTACCCCAACGACGCGACGGAGACCGGCAAGGAACTGCGGCTGAAGCAGGAGTATTTCTTCACCTCCGCCTCGCTGCAGGACATCCTGCGCCGCTATCTGCAGCATCATTCCAGCTTCGAGAACCTGCCCAACAAGGCGGCGATCCAGCTGAACGATACCCATCCGGCGATCGGCATCGCCGAGCTGATGCGGCTGTTGGTCGACCAGCACGCCCTGCGCTGGGACGACGCGTGGGAGATCACGCGCGCCACCTTCGCCTACACCAACCACACCCTGCTGCCCGAGGCGCTGGAAGCCTGGCCGGTGCGGATGATCGAGCGGGTGCTGCCGCGCCACATGCAGATCATCTACGAGATCAATGCCAAGTTCCTGAACCGCACCAAGGCGCGGGCGGACGGGGATAATGCCAAGCTGTCGCGCCTGTCGCTGATCGACGAGCGCGGCGAGCGCCGCGTGCGCATGGGCAACCTGGCCTTCCTCGGCTCGCACAAGGTCAACGGCGTGTCGGCCCTGCACACCGAGCTGATGAAGCAGACGGTGTTCGCCGACTTCCACGAGGAATTCCCGGACCGCATCAACAACAAGACCAACGGCATCACCCCGCGCCGCTGGCTGAAGCAGGCCAACCCAGCCCTGTCGGAGCTGATCACCACCCGCATCGGCGAGGGCTGGATCTCCGACCTGTCGCAGATCGCGGCGTTGCGCGAGAAGGCCGACGACGTGGTGTTCCGCGAGGAGTTCCGCCGGGCCAAGCGCAAGAACAAGAAGCGCCTCGCCGCCTACATCGCCCGCCAGACCGGCGAGGAGGTGCTGGTCGACAGCATCTTCGACGTGCAGGTCAAGCGCATGCACGAGTACAAGCGCCAGCTGCTGAACGTGCTGCACACAATCGCGCTCTACAACGAGATGCGCGACAACCCGACGGTCAGCTGGGTCCCGGTGACCAAGGTGTTCGCCGGCAAGGCGGCGCCGTCCTACCACATGGCCAAGCTGATCATCAAACTGATCAACGACGTCGCCAAGGTGGTGAACCACGACCCGTCGGTGCACGACAACCTGAAGGTCGTGCTGCTGCCGAACTACAACGTCACCGCGGCTGAGATCATCATCCCGGCCGCCGACCTGTCGGAGCAGATCTCCACGGCCGGCATGGAGGCATCGGGCACCGGCAACATGAAGCTGGCGCTGAACGGCGCGCTCACCATCGGCACTCTGGACGGTGCCAACGTCGAGATCCGCGAGCATGTCGGGCCGGACAACATCTTCATCTTCGGCATGACCGCGGACGAGGTGAACGACCTGCGCGCCAGCGGCGGCTTCAACCCGCGCGAGGTGATCGCGTCGAACCCCAGCCTCAAGCGGGCGCTCGACATGATCTCCACCGGCGCCTTCTCGCCGGATGACCGCAACCGCTACCATCCGATCGTCCAGGCACTGACCGACGGCGGCGACCATTTCCTGGTGACGGCCGACTTCGCCGACTATTGCCGGGCCCAGGACGCTGCGATGCAGCTGTACCGCGATCCGGAGGAATGGACCCGCAAGGCCATCCTGAACACCGCCAACATGGGCTGGTTCTCGTCCGACCGTACGGTCAACGAGTACGCCGGGGAGATCTGGGACGTACACCCGGTGCACCCCAACCATGACGGCGAGGGGTTCCGGTAAGGGGCGGGTGCTTCAGCGTTGCCCCCTCCCTCGCCCTCCCCCGCTTCGCGGGAGAGGGGACTGCCGCCACTTCGCGATTTAGTTTAGCTGACAAGCATCCTACCCCCTCTCCCGCCGAAGGCGGGGGAGGGATGGGGTGGGGGCAACCGCAACCGGCGCTTTACAAGCCCCCCTCCATTGGGCTATGACATCCACCATGAACCGCACGGCCATCACCACCACTACGACCAAAAAAGCGACTCGCTTCGGCGGGCAGCGTCGTGGTGTGTGCTGATCGGATCGACCAGCGTTTCTTCCACGAGGCAGGCCCCGCCGGACAACGGACGGGGCCTCGTCGTATCCGGGGTCCGCTGTCCGAACGACCGATAGGCCGGTCCGATCAACAGTGCGATAGACAGGACGGAACCCCGACATGAGCAGCAACAACGCCTCCGCTTCCTCCAAGTCCCTCCGCGTCGCCGTGGTCGGCGCCACCGGCGCCGTCGGCCGCGAGATGGTCAAGGTCCTGCACGACCGCAACTTCCCGGTCGCCGAACTCGGCCTGTTCGCCTCCGAACGCTCCGCCGGCAAGGTGCAGGAGACCCCCTACGGCGCCCTGACCCTGAAGGCCTTCGACGCCGCAGTGGTGAAGGGTTATGACGTTGTCCTGCTGGCCGTTTCAGGCGACTTCGCCAAGGCGCATGCCAAGGATCTGGCTTCGGCCGGCGCGCTGGTGATCGACAACAGCTCCGCCTTCCGCTACGACGCCGACATCCCGCTCATCGTTCCGGAAATCAACGCCCACGTCTTCCGCGAGGCGTATGCGAACGGCTCCCGCCTGATCGCCAACCCGAACTGCACGACCGCCATCGCCGTCGTGGCGCTCGGACCGCTGCACAAGGCCTTCGGCATCAAGCGCGCCATCGTCTCCACCTATCAGGCCACCAGCGGCGCCGGCGCCGAGGGCATGGCCGAGCTGGAGGAGCAGACGCGCAACCAGCTGGACGGCAAGCCCGTCACCAACAGCGTGTTCCGCCACCCGATCCCCTTCAACCTGATCCCCCAGATCGACGCCTTCCAGGAGAACGGCTACACGAAGGAAGAGATGAAGGTGACGTGGGAGACGCGGAAGATCATGGAGGTCCCGGACCTGCTGGTCAGCTGCACCGCCGTCCGCATCCCGACCTACCGCGCCCACTCCGAAGCCATCACGCTGGAGACGATCCAGCCGGTCACGCCGGACGCCGCCCGCGCCGTCCTGGCCGATGCCGCCGGTGTGAAGGTGGTGGATGATCCGGCCGCCGGCGCCTATCCGATGCCGCTGAACGCCACCGGCCAGTACGACGTCGAGGTCGGCCGCATCCGCAGCAACTTGGTGTTCGGCGACCATGGCCTCGACCTGTTCGTCTGCGGCGACCAGCTGCTGAAGGGCGCCGCCCTGAACGCGGTGCAGATCGCAGAGCTGGCTCTCTGAGGTCCGGGGCAAGGCGGGACCCAAGGATCTGGAATCCAAGGGCCGGCACTGCTATGTAATGCGACGGGGGCCGATGGGCGTGTTTCGCCTGTCGGCCCTTTCGCCGTTCTCACGATCACCTTCTCTTGTCACGGGACCCGCGCATGTCCGAACTTCAGGACGCCGTCTCCCGCCGTCGGACCTTCGCCATCATCGCGCACCCCGACGCCGGTAAGACCACGCTCACGGAAAAGCTGCTGCTGTTCGGCGGCGCCATCCAGATGGCCGGCGCCGTCAAGGCGCGCGGCGAGCAGCGGCGCGCCAAGTCGGACTGGATGAAGGTGGAGCGCGAGCGCGGCATCTCGGTGACCGCCTCCGTCATGACCTTCGATTTCGACGGGCGGACCTTCAACCTGCTCGACACGCCGGGCCACGAGGACTTCTCGGAGGACACCTACCGCACGCTGACCGCGGTCGACAGCGCGGTGATGGTGATCGACGGCGCCAAGGGCATCGAGGCGCAGACGCTGAAGCTGTTCGAGGTCTGCCGTCTGCGCGACGTGCCGATCATGACCTTCTGCAACAAGATGGACCGCGAGGCGCGCGATCCCTTCGACCTGATTTCGGAGATCGAGAGCGCGCTGGCGCTGGAGGTCACGCCGGCCAGCTGGCCGATCGGCATGGGCCGCGACTTTCTCGGCTGCTACGACCTCATCCGCGACCGGCTGATCCTGATGGACCGCAGCAAGGGCGACGAGATCGACGAGGGCATCGAGTGCAACGGCCTGGACGATCCCCGTCTGGACGAGCTGCTGCCCGCCCACGCCGTCGCCAAGCTCCGCGAGGAGGTTGAGATGGCGCGCGGCCTGATGCCGGCCTTCGACCTGGATGCCTATCGCGCCGGCCATCTGACGCCGATCTATTTCGGCTCCGCAATCAACAATTTCGGCGTGCGGGAGCTGCTGTCCGGTCTGGCGGAGAACGCCCCGCCGCCGCGTCCGCAGCCGGCCGATCCGCGCACCGTCCAGCCGGACGAGGAGAAGGTCACCGGCTTCGTGTTCAAGGTCCAGGCCAACATGGACCCGAACCACCGCGACCGCATCGCCTTCGTCCGCCTCTGCTCCGGCCGCTACAAGCGTGGCGCCAAGCTGAAGCACATCCGCTCCGGCAAGCTGATGGCGGTGAACAACGCCGTGCTGTTCCTGGCCCGCGACCGCGAGGTGGCGGAAGAGGCGTGGCCGGGCGACATCATGGGCATCCCCAACCACGGCAGCCTTCGCATCGGCGATACGCTGACGGAGGGCGAGGATCTGCGCTTCACCGGCGTGCCAAGCTTCGCGCCGGAACTGCTGCAGCGCGTCCGCCCGGACGATCCGATGCGGGTGAAGCACCTGCGCAAGGCGCTGGAGCATTTCGCCGAAGAGGGCGCCTCCCAGGTGTTCAAGCCGCTGACCGGCGCCGACTGGGTTGTCGGTGTCGTCGGCCAGCTGCAGTTCGAGGTGCTGGCCTCGCGCATCGAGGCGGAATACGGCATCGCCGCCCGCTTCGAAGGGGCCGGTCTGGACGCCGCCCGCTGGGTCGAGACCGACGACAAGGCCCAGTTGGAGAAGTTTATCGAGCTGAACCGCTCGGCGCTGGCGGAGGATCATGACGGCGCCCTGGTGTTCCTGGCCCGCAACGCCTGGCACCTGAACCGTGCGCAGGAGGATTTCCCGGCGCTGCGGTTCCTGAAGACGCGCGAACAGAACCGCAAGGTCCATACCGCGGCCTGACGGACAGCACGCTCTTCCTGTCGCCCGCCCCTGGCTGAACCCTGGGGCGGGCTCCCTTTTACCCACTGAAATACGTACCGGACTTCCCAGCTGGACGGACCGCTTGACGACGTCGGTCCGGTGTCGGAACGTGTGCAAGTGCGCTTAACAGTTTCGACACGTAATCAATGGCCTCCGTCGGACGGACAGGGTCGGAAATGAGGCGGTCATGGCGTTGGGATTAGACGAACTCCTGGACACCAGCGGCCTGGTGCCGCATGGCGTCTGCCTGCTGTGGCGGCCCGACATTCTGGCGCTGCATGTCGCTTCGGACGTGCTGATCGGCCTGTCCTATTTCTCCATCCCGGTGGCGCTGACCTATTTCGTCATGCGTCGGCGTGACGTCGAATTCGGCTGGATGGCGATCTTGTTCGCCCTGTTCATCATCGCCTGCGGGAGCACCCATTTCCTGATGGTATGGACCCTCTGGAATCCCGATTACGTGCTGGAGGGGCTGGTCAAGGCGGTCACCGCCCTGGCGTCGCTGGGGACCGCGGCGGCGTTGTGGTGGCTGATGCCGCGCCTTCTCACCCTGCCGAGCCCCAAGCAGCTGGAGGCGACCAACCGGGCGCTGGAGCAGGAGATCGCCATCCGCCGCCAGATGGAGATGCGCTATTCCAGCTTCTTCAACAATCTGGCCGAGTCGCTGTTCATCGTCCAGGTCTTGCCCGACGGCGATTTCGCCTATGAGGCGATCAACCCGGCGCTGGCACGGGCCACCGGCCTGGATCCGGAGCGGCTGCGCGACCGCCGCGTCCGCGACGCGCTGGCGCCGGAGGCCGCGGCTTCGGTCATCTCCCGCTACGTGGCCTGCCGGGATGGCGGCGAGAGCATCGACTACGAAGAGACCCTGGACCTGCCGGTCGGTCAGCGCGTCTTCCACACCATGCTGGTTCCGGTGAAGGACGCCGCTGGCCGTGTCGTCCAGATCCTGGGCAGCGGCCGCGACGTGACCGAGCGCAAGCGCCTGCAGGCGGAGGTGGTCCAGACCTCCAAGCTGGCGACCTTGGGCACGCTGGCCGCGGGCATGGCGCATGAGATGAGCCAGCCGCTGAACGTCATCCGTCTGTGGACGGAGAACATGCTGACCCGCCTGCGCGACAATCTGCTGGAGCCCCAGCGGGCCGAACGGTCGCTGACCCTGGTGATCGAGCAGACCGACCGCATGGCCAAGCTGATCGACCATGTCCGCACCTTCGGCCGTCGGGACGGCGGCGGCATGCGGGCCTTCACCCCCGCCCACTGCGTCCAGACCGCGGTGGAGATGGTGCGCCACCAGTATGCGTTGGAGGACATCGAGATCATAGAGAGTGCCACATCGGCGCAACTCCCGGTGACCGGGCGCCCACTTGAATTGGAGCAGGTGATTCTCAACCTTTTCTCGAACGCGCGCGATGCTATCATCGCGCTTCGTGCAACGGGCCGGGAGGCGGGACGCATCATGGTGGCGGTCAGCGACGACCCCGATGGTCAAAACGTCGCCATACAGGTGACCGACGACGGCGGCGGCATCGACCCTTCGGTTCTGCCCCAGATCTTCGACCCCTTCTTCACGACCAAGGAGGTCGGCAAGGGGTCTGGACTCGGCCTGTCGATCGGCTACGGCATCATCGACGGCATGGGCGGCCGCATCGATGCCCGCAACGTCGATCTGGAGGGAGGGCGCCGTGGCGTCCGGTTTATCATAACCTTGCCCAGCCAGCCGGTATCCTCCTCCGACAGGGAGCTGTCGCATGCCTGATCCGTTGCACATCCTGATCGCGGAGGACGAAGTCCTCGCGGCGATGGCGCTGGAGGATTTCCTGTCGCTCAAGGGCTTCCGCGTAACCGTCGCCGCCAATGGGGCGGAGGCGCTGGAACGCTACGGCCGTGAGCAGGTGCATGCGCTGGTGACCGACCTGCGCATGCCGCGCATGGACGGCCAGACCCTGATCCGCGAAATCCGCGATCGGGATGCTGCATTGCCGGTGGTGGTGATGACCGGCTATCTGACGGAGGACAGCGACCTGAAGCATGAGCGCTGGAAGCCGCTGGAGATTCTCAGCAAGCCGGTTAACCCGCGCATCATCTGCGAAACGCTGCACCGCATGCTCGGCCTGCCGCTGGAGGCTTGAGGCAGGACGGCGGCAATAGGCGGCGACTGGCGGCGCGGCTCAGTCTTCCAGCGGTTCGACGTCGACGCTGACGGTCAGGCCGTGGCCGGCTCCGCCGACCAGAACGCCGCGGGCCGGGCTGACATCGTCGTAATCGCGGCCCCAGGCGATGGTGATGAAGTCGCGGTTGGCGACGCAGGCGTTGGTCGGGCAGATGTCCAGCCAGCCGGCGGCGGCCCCGCACCAGACCGATGCCCAGGCATGGCTGACGTCCGCACCCACCAGCCGCGGCCGGCCCGGCGGGGGCAGGGTGCGCAGATATCCCGACACATAGCGGGCCGGCAGGCCCATGGCACGGACACAGCCGACGGCGATATGGGCGAAATCCTGACAGACGCCGCGGCGGTTGCGCATCACCGCCGCCAGCGGCGTGGCAACCGTCGTCGCGGCGGGGTCGAAGGCGAACTCCCGATTGATGCGGTTCATCAGGTCGATGGCCGCCGCGACCGCCGGACGGCCGGGGATGTAGCTGCCCCGCGCATAGTCCAGCAGCTCCGGGCTGGAGGCGACCAGAGCGCTGTCGAAGCAGTATTGCGTGATCTCCGCGCCGTCATCCGGGCCGGACAGGCCACGCAAGCTGTCGCGCACATGCTCCCACGGGGCTGAGTCGTCGGGCGCCGATGCCGGCGGCTCGAACACCTCGACCTCGCTTTCCGCGATGACCGAGAAGGTCCGGTGCGGCTCCTGCACGGCGACATAGGTGACGGTGTTCCCGAAGTAATCCACCCGGTCCGATCGCACCGCCGGGACCGGATCGATGGTCAGCAGACTGCGCCGGATGCGCTGGCGCGGGTGCGGCCGGGCGGTCAGGTGCAGCAGATGGTGGGAGATCGGCACATCCTCGCCATAGTCGTAGGCGGTGGCGTGGCGCACGCGGTAGCGGGTGGCGGAACCGCTGCTGCCGGGAAGCGGAGTGGGAGGGGTCATCGGGTCAGGCCGATCGTGCGAAGGCATGGCTGAAATAGGCATGCGCCAGGAAATTCGACACGTCCGGCAGCGACATCGCCAGCGTGTCCAGCAGCGCCCGCAACGCATCGCCGGAGGCCAGTGCGTCGGTCCGCTCCAGCCCGTTGCGCGCGGCCGCGACGATGGCCAGCGCACCGCCGGTCGGATCGGTGCCGGTTCCGACGCCCTGGCTGGGCAGCGCCCGCAAGTGCCGGTCCAGTGCCGCCAGCTGGAAGGCCAGCGCGCGGGGATTAGCCTCCTCCCCCAGCAGCAGGTCGAGCACGGAACTGCGCTGGACGCTGGTCAGGTGGCGGGCGCGGTAGGTCATCACGCTCTCGCCCAGTTCCAGCAGGACCGCCAGGGTGGCCGCCTGCATCGGCTCGTCCAGGCGGTCCAGGTCGGCGACATGGACGCCGCGCATCAGCGCGATCATGTGCAACGACCGTTCGATGCGCCGCCCGATGTCGAGGAAGCGCCAGCCGGCGCCGCGGGTCATGCTCTCCTGTTCCAGGCCGGAGAAGGCGGCCAGCGTGATCATCACGTCGTCGAGCCGCAGCAGGAGGGATGCCGCGTCCATCCGTCCCTTCGGCGGCAGGGTCTGGCGGTCGATGGCCGACACCACCCGCCACATGTCCATCGACAGGCGGTCGCGCACGGAATAGGCGGTGCGGTGCAGGCGCAGAACCTGGGCGCGCAGGCTGTTGGGATGGTCCGGGTCGTTCACCGCCGCGTGCAGCGCCTCGCGCAGGCCACGGTTGGCTCCGCTTTCTGTCACCTGCGCCATGTCGGCCGGGATCATCCCGAGAGAGCAGAGCAGGTCGAGCAGAGGGCGGAGCTGCAGGGTGGCGCCGGGCATGTTGCTGTCGATCAGCCGGCTCTGCGTCGCGCGCAGCAGGCGCAACGCCCCCTCCGCACGTTCCGCATAGCGGCCGAGCCAGTAGAGGCCGTCGGCGACGCGGCTGGGCAGGTCGTTGGCGGACGGCCGGGCGCCGCTGGCCGTCGGCTCCGTCGCCGGGGCCGGGCGCGGCTGGGTGGAGGCGACGTCGGCGCGCCGCGGCGCCAGGATCCAGGTGTCCTTGCTGCCGCCGCCGCTCTGCATCGACACCACCAGCCGGCCGGATTCGCTGGACACGCGGGTCAGCCCGCCGGGCATGACGGCATAGCCGCCGCTGGGGGTGGCGCAGAGGAAGACGCGCAGGACCAGCGGGCGCGGTTGCAGCCGGCCATCCTGCCAGACCGGGGCGGTGGACAGCGCCATCTGTTCCTGCGCCACGAAATACCAGGGGCGGCGCTTGATCCGCTCGATCAGGGCCGACCGTTCGGCGGCCGACAATTGGGCGCCGAAGATCGGCTCGAAGGACAGCGAGGGGAAGGCTGGCTTGACCACCAGCCCGTCGAGATGGTCGATGACGTAGGCGCGCTCCGCGTCGTTGCCGCACCACCAGCTGGCGACGCCGGGTAGCCGCAGCTCCTCGCCCAGCAGATGGCGGCACAGCGTCGGCAGCGACGACTTCATGGCCATCGATTCCATCAGGCCGGAGCCCAGCGCGTTCGCCATCACCACGTTGCCGGCGCGCACCGCCTCGATCAGCCCGGCCACGCCCAGCGAACTGTCGGCGCGCAGTTCCAGCGGGTCGGCGAAGTCGGCGTCGAGCCGGCGCAGGATCACGTCCACCTGCTCCAGCCCGGACAGGGTCTTCAGGTACACGGTCCGGTCGCGCACCGTCAGATCCGCGCCTTCCACCAGCGTCAGGCCGAGGTAACGGGCGAGATAGACATGTTCGAAATAGGTCTCGTTGTAGGGACCCGGGGTCAGCAGGACCACGCGCGGCAGGCCGCGGGCGCCGTTGCCCCTGGGGGCGAGCGACAGCAGCGTTTCCTTGAAGGTGTCGAAGAAGCCGGTCAGCCGTTCCACCTGGCAATGGCGGAAGCTGTCGGGCAGCACCTTGGCGATCACCGCACGGTTTTCCAGCGCATAGCCGCTGCCGCTCGGTGCCTGGGTGCGGTCGGACAGCACCCACCAGCGCCCGTCCGGCGCGCGGGCGAGGTCGACGGCGTAGAAATGCAGGTGGACGTCGTTGGGCACGCGGATGCCGTGGACGGCGCGGCGGAATCCGGGGTCGGCATGGATCACCGACGGCGGCAGCCGGCCGTAGCGGGTCAGGGTCTGCGGCCCGTAGAGGTCGGTCAGGATGGCGTTCAGCAGCGAGGCGCGCTGGATCAGCCCCGATTCGACAGCCTTCCATTCATGCGCCGGCAGCAGAAGCGGCATCATGTCGAGCGGCCAAGGGCGTTCCATCCCGTTGGGATCGCCGTAGATGTTGTAGGTGACGCCGTTCTGGTGCAGCAGCCGCCGCGCCTCTTCCCACCGTTCGGCCATCTGTACGGCGTCGAGCGGCCCCAGCGTGCTCATGAAGGTCTGCCAGTGCGGCCGCAGCCGGCCCTGGCCGGTCACCATCTCGTCATAGACTTGGCCGGAGCCATAGCCGATGGCATCAGCCTCGCCGAACAGCGATCCCTGTGTGAAGGGAACCGGCGGCATCCCCGACGGGACCACGGACGCCGGCGCGCGGAAAGGCTGATCGGGCTGGGACAAGGTCTGACTGATGCTTTTTGCCTATGAACGGAGCAACAGTCTGAACGTCCGCGTGCTGCGATGCAAGGCTGGCGGCCGGCGAACCAATCCGAAAGCGGAAAAGAGTTCGCAACGATCCATCTGTGGGCGGGTCGATCGGACAGCCCCTTTCCGAAAAAGAAAAGCCGGAGCGCCGCGTGAAGCGACGCTCCGGCTTGCCGGATGTTGCGGAAAGCCGCCGGGGGTCAGAGCGTCTTCAGGTATTCCAGCAGCTGCCAGCGCTGCGCGTCGGTCAGGCCGGCGCCGAACTCGTGGCCGGTGTTGCGGTTGCCGGGCTTCGCCGTGTCATAGACGAAGCTGGCGCCCGCCGCCGAGGAATCCACGCCGACCTTGACCGGGTCGATGGAGGTGCTGCCCATGCGGAAGGTCGCCGACCGTTGGGACGCTGGCAACAGCATCTCATACAGGCTGGGGACCGATCCGTTGTGCATGTAGGGCGCCGTCGCCCACACGCCGTCCAGCGGGCGGGCCTTGTAGGCCAGCAGCTGCTTGATGGTGCCGGCCAGCGCTTCCTCGTCGGAGGTGGCGCTGCCGGACGTGGCGGCTGCCGACGGAGCGGCGGCGGCCTTCGCCTGCGCCTTCGCCGCGCTGCCGCCGGCCGGAACCGCGCCAACGGTCGGCTTGGTCTGGCCGCGGCCGGTCAGGGCGGCGATCACCTTCTGGTGGTCGGCCGTCTGCTTGGCGCCCGGCTTCACGAAGGGCGTGGTGTCGAGCGTGCCGCCCTTCGCCTGCGATTCCGGCGACCAGCCGGCGGGAGCGGCGGCGGTCAGCCACGGCGCCGGGGCATCGTCGCCCTTCATCAGGTCGAGCAGCAGGCCCGGTTCGCGCACCAGATCGCCGAGGATGGCGCCGATCACCGCGTTGGACAGCAGGTTGGCGGCGAGGTCCGGATTCTTCAGCGGCTTGCCACCGAGGAGTTGCGGCGGCATGGCGACGTTGGCGATGGCGCCGGTGTCGACCTGACGGCATAGCGCATCGACCGCCATCCTCGGATCGGCGGCGTAGTTGACGGTGATCATCTTGGCGGCGACGGCGGCATCGACGCCCTTGGTGCAGATGGTGCCGAACGCGGCGATCACCGCCTTGGCATTGTCCGGCTGCGCCCAGTTGAACAGCGGCACCATCTGGATGGGGGCCGTGGTATAGGTCTCGCCGCGCGGCAGGATGGCGTGGCAGCTCTCGCAGTTTTCCTTGTAGATCGACTCGCCGGCCGCGGCCTTCACGATGTCGACGTTGCCGGCGAGGCTGTCCGGCCACACCGGCGAGCGCAGCTTGCGCAGCTGGTTTTCCATGTCGATCAGATTGCGGCCGCGGACCGTGGACTTGTAATAGTAATGGGCGGCGTCGGCCGGCGGCTTCAGCGTCACCTTGCCGAACACGCCCAGCACCTCGCCGGCATTGCGGCCCAGCGCGTCGAAGGCGGTGGCGTTCGGCAGCAGGCCGTTCCACTGCACCCGCGGCTGGTGCGGCGCATCCCACAGGTAGGGATAGCTGACCGGGGCATTGGGCGCGCGGTTGTTCTTCGGCAGGTTCAGGTCGATCGCCGACACGCGGTTGAAGATCATGCCGAAGGCGTCGGTGCGCATCGGCCCCCAGGGCGTGTCGGGGGTGCTGGCCGCGACGAACTCGGCGAAGGAGCGGTCGAAATCCTTCAGCGCGTTGTACAGCGCCAGCTTCTGCTGGTCGGTGGCGTTGGCGCCCAGCACGCGCGTGGCGAAGGGCTGGAAGGCGGCGTCGCTGGTCACGGTGGTGTGGACCGCGTTGCTCAGCCCGCTGATGAAGCCATAGAGGTCGCCGGTGGTGACCGCGCCGTCGATGCGCATGGTCTTGCCGTTCACCGTCACGTCGCCGGTGTGGCAGGCGGCGCAGGTCATGCCGAACCATTCGGTCTTGTCGGGATCGACGTCCTTGACGAAGCCGACCGGCAGCAGATCGGGGTTCCAGTCGGCGGACGTGTTGGCGGGATAGCCGTAGCGGGTGATGCTCTTGACGAAGGGCTGCTTGGTCTGCGGATCCTCCAGCGCCATGAACCAGTCATAGCGCATGATCTGCGAGCCCTGGGTGGTGGTGTAGTACCACTGGCGGGCTTCCTGAGACCAGCCCTGGTCCAGGTACCACAGGCCGTTGACCTCGCTCGGCGGCTTGACGGGCACGGGGCGGGGCGGCTTGGGCGGCTCGGCGCAGGAGGCGAGCAGCAGCGCGGTGGCGGCCAGGGTCGCGTAAACGGGAGTCTTCATCCCCATTGTTCCCTTATCGGTGGCTTGGCGCATGGGCCTTCGACCGAAGAGGGTAATACCGATAACATATGCGCGCGAAATGCTATCGCGTTATGACGCTGAAAAGTTGATGTCGCGATGGTCATGCAACCGTTCCCTCTCACCGCGGAGGAGGGGAACGGTTGCATGGGATGGGGTAGGAGACTTACCCCCGCCGCAGATCCAGCGTCATCGGGAATTGCGGATTCCGCTCCTCCGCCGGGGCGTCCATCGGGCCGGGGGTGTGGCCGAAGGGGAAGAAGCGGGCCAGTCGCCGCCCCTCCGCCTCGTTGGCGTTGACCGGGAAGGTCTCGTAGTTGCGGCCGCCCGGATGCATGACGTGATAGGTGCAGCCGCCGATCGACCGGCCGGCCCAGCTGTCGAGGATGTCGAAGATCAGCGGGGTGTGGACGGGAATCGTCGGATGCAGGCAGGATGGCGGCTGCCACGCGCGATAGCGCACGCCGCCGACGAACTCGCCCTCCACCCCGGTCGGGATCAGCGGAACGCGCCGGCCGTTGCAGGTGATGACGTGGCGGGCGTCGATCAGGCCGGTGACACGCACCTGCACCCGCTCCACCGAACTGTCGACATAGCGCACCGTGCCGCCGCCGCCCGGCTCCTCGCCCAGGACGTGCCAGGGTTCCAGCGCCATGCGCAACTCCATGGTGATGCCGCGCTGGCTGACATGACCGTAGACCGGGAAGCGGAAGTTGAAGTGCGGCGCGAACCAGCTGTCCTCCAGCGGATAGCCGTGATCGCGCAGGTCCTGCAGCACGTCGGCCATGTCCTGCTGGACGAAGTGCGGCAGCATGAAGCGGTCGTGCAGGTCGGTGCCCCAGCGCACCAGCCGGCCCTTGTAGGGGTGCTTCCAGAAGCGCGCGACCAGCGCCCGCATCAGAAGCTGCTGGGTCAGGCTCATCTCCGCATGCGGCGGCATCTCGAAGGCGCGGAACTCGACAAGGCCGAGGCGGCCAGTGGAACTGTCCGGCGAGTAGAGCTTGTCGATGCAGAACTCCGCCCGGTGGGTGTTGCCCTGCACGTCGACCAGCAAGTTGCGCAGCACCCGGTCGACCAGCCAGGGCGGGCAATTTCCGCTCGCCGCCGCCTGGTCGATCTGGTTGAAGGCGATCTCCAGCTCATAGAGCTGATCGTCGCGCGCCTCGTCGACGCGCGGGGCCTGACTGGTCGGGCCGATGAACAGGCCGGAGAAGACGTAGGACAGGGCAGGGTGGTTCTGCCAGTAGGTGATGAGGCTGCGCAGCAGGTCGGGCCGGCGCAGGAAGGGGCTGTCGGCCGCGGTGGCGCCGCCCATCACGACATGGTTGCCGCCGCCGGTGCCGCAATGGCGCCCGTCGATCATGAACTTTTCCGCCCCCAGGCGGCTTTGGCGCGCATCCTCGTACAGGGCGATGGTGTTGCGCACCAGATCGTCCCAGTTGTGGGCCGGGTGGATGTTCACCTCGATCACGCCGGGGTCGGGGGTGACGGCCATGGAGTTCAGGCGCGGGTCCTTCGGCGGCTGGTAGCCTTCGATGACCACCGGCATCTCAAGCTCGACCGCCGTCGCCTCGATCTCCGCCAGCATCGCCAGATAATCTTCCAGCGTGCTCATCGGCGGCATGAACAGGTGCAGGCGCCCGTTGCGCGCCTCGCAGCTCAGGGCGGTGCGCACCACCCACCAGGCCGACTTGCCCTGTTCGGGCAGTTCGTCGCGGATCTCCGCCATGATGCGCTGGCGCTGGGCGATCCGCTTGTCGGTGTGGACACCGCGGTCGGATTCCTGGACGGCACCGCGGATCTCCTGCCGGCGCTGGACCGGATGCGGGGGCAGCGGGCCGCGATCCTCGAAGGGATCGGTTTCCCAGGCATAGGGATAGTCGGACTTCGACACCCAGGGCAGGGAACCCAGCGGAAGGCGGTAGCCGACCGGGCTGTCGCCGGGGATCAGCAGCAGCTTCTCTTGGCGCAGCGGCCATGTGCTGGACAGCCAGACCGGCCCCTGTTGGGTCATGCGGCGGTTGATCGGCATGACGAAGCCCACCGGCTCCGCCAGACCGCGGGTGAAGACGCGGGTCAGCCGCTCGCGCTCTTCCTTGTCGTCGAGCCTGCTGTTCAGCGGATCGACGTTGATCGGAAGCTGCGATTCCTTGCGCAGGTAGTGCCAGGGGTCCTCATAGGCGCCGAGCACGAGGTTCGGGTCGAGGCCCAGCCTTTTTGCCAGCGCCATCAGGAACACGCCGGCATCCTGGGCGGTGTGGCCGTAATCGGTGTCCTCGCGCGCCAGCAGGTCGCTGTTGGCCCACAGCGCCTCGCCGTCGCGGCGCCAGTAGAGCGTCATCGCCCAGCGCGGCAGCGATTCGCCGGGATACCATTTGCCCTGGCCGAAATGCAGCAGCCCGCCGGGGGCGAAGCGGGCCATCAGCCGGTGGATCAGGTCGGCTGCCATCTTCCGCTTCTGCGGACCAAGCGCGGTGGTGTTCCATTCCGCGCCGTCCATGTCGTCGATGGAGACGAAGGTCGGCTCGCCGCCCATGGTCAGGCGGACGTCCTCGGCCTTCAGATCCTCGTCCACCCGGTGGCCCAGCGCCTCGATCGACGCCCATTGCTGCGGGGTGTAGGGCTTGGTGACGCGCGGCGCCTCGTAGATGCGGGTGACCGACATCTCGTGGCCGAACTCCACCTCCGCCTCGTCGACGAGGCCCGAGATGGGGGCGGCGGAAGAGGCGTCGGGCGTGCAGGCCAGCGGGATGTGCCCCTCGCCCGCCAGCAGGCCGGAGGTGGGGTCCAGCCCGACCCAGCCGGCGCCGGGCAGGAACACCTCGGTCCAGGCATGCAGGTCGGTGAAGTCGCTTTCCGGACCGGACGGACCGTCCAGCGCCTTCTGGTCGGCGGTCAGCTGGATCAGGTATCCGGAGACGAACCGGGCGGCGAGGCCGAGGTTGCGCAGGATCTGCACCAGCAGCCAGGCCGAATCGCGGCAGGACCCGGTGCGCTTGGTCAGCGTCTCCGCGCAGGTCTGGATGCCCGGCTCCATCCGGATGACGTAGCCGATGTCCTGCTGAAGCTGCTGGTTCACCGCGACCAGGAAATTGATGGTCGGCGTCTTGTCCCGCGGGATGTTCTTGAGGTAGGCGGCCAGTTCCGGCCCCGGCTCCTCCGTCTCCAGATAGGGGCGCAGCTCGCGCTGCAGCCAGTCTTCGTAGGTGAAGGGAATGTGGCTCGCCTTCTCCTCCAGGAAGAAATCGAACGGATTGATCGCGGCGATTTCGGCGACCAGATCGACCTCGACGATGAACTCGCGCGTCTTTTCCGGGAACACGAAGCGCGCCTGGAAGTTGGACTGCGGGTCCTGCTGCCAGTTCAGGAAATGCTGCTTCGGCGTGACCTTCAGCGAATAGCTGAGGATCGGCGTCCGGCAATGGGGCGCCGGGCGCAGGCGTATGATCTGCGGCCCAAGGGACACCGGCCGGTCGTAGCGATAGATCGTCTTGTGATTCAGCGCGACGTGGATCGCCATGGAAAACCCCGCCTCATGCCTGTTCGATGATGTTCGCGCCGCGGTTTGGTCCGGGGTCGCCGTTGCAACGGTAACACCGATAAATCCGGCCCGACAGGGCGGCCCGGCCCCGATCCTACCGCAGTTGCGAAAAAGTCACGAAGTTGCCGATGACGTGCGCTGCGGCTTTCTTCCGTTCGCGTTACCCTTTATATCTTGAGCGAATGGGGTATCGCTGCGGCGGGGTCTCGCGTCTGGATGGTGTCGGTGGCGGCTTCTTCGATATTGGGCGGCAACCGTGGGGCAGGTGGCATGGGCGACGCAGGCAACGGCGGCGCCGGACGGGGCGTCGTCACCGGGAAATACTTCAATTTCAAGCCGCTGCCTCCGCCGGCGGACATACTGGGCAACCCGCTGGTCGTGCCCAACCTGCCGACGCACAAGCTGCCCAAGGAGACGTTCGGCAGCCGGGTGAAGCGCTTCCTCGCCCGGATGAACCTGGGCAGCCAATCGGCGGAAACCCGGCTGCGCTGGAAGCTGTACGACACCATCCAGGCGACCATGGCCTCGCTGTCGCCCGCCGTGACGCTGGTGGCGGAAAAGCGGGCGCCGGTGAAGCGGAAGAAGCTGTCGGTCCCGGTCGTCGTCGTGCGCCATCCGTATCACCTGCGCCATGTGTTCGAGTTGCTGCCGAACATCCCCGACAGTCTGGCGGCGGAACGGCATTTCATCGAACTGCTGATGACCCGCGCAATGAAGCGGTATGGCGAGCAGATGGCCATGATGAAAGGCAGCGCATTTTCCTTCGAGCATGAGGCGCGGGAATACTTCTTCGCGGGCTTCAAGCTGGAAAAGCAGATCAAGAAGGTCAAAAGCCCGGACGAACGGTTCGCCGCGCTGCAGGCGATTCATACGAACTACTTTCATGGCCGGAACTATTATTACTTCGCGTTGCTGAGGCGGGAGAAGCTGGCGCCGGACAACAAGCTGTTCATGCTGTTCGCCCGCGCTGTCTATTTCATGGCGCGGATCGATTGGAACGGCGAGCTGTTGGAGAAGCCGAACCCGCGCGCGCTGCCCAGCCGCGACGACATGCTGTTTTTCGTGGAGCGTGACAAGTCGGTCGTGACGCGCTATCGCACCGACCAGGATTTCCAGCGTCAGGTCAAGGCCGTGCTGGAAGCCTTCCCTGCTTCGTGACGTCCTGCTTCATCATTACCCAAGGTTTCCTGCCATGCCTGTGCTGTCCCTGGTGAGCGGTCTTCTGGCCGCCGGCTCCATGCTCGCGGTTCTGGCGGCGGCTCCGGCCCTGGCTGAAACGCCCGCCCCGGATGCCGCGGCGGCGACCTGCGATGTGGCGGAGACGCCGTCGGCGCAGTTGCTGTGCCGCGACGCCGGATTGGTGGCGGCGGGCGAGGCGATGGAGGTGGCGCTGGCGGCGCTGGGCGCAACCACCGACGCCACCGGACGGGCGGCGATCGAGGCCGGCCAGACCGTCTGGCGGGCGCGACGCAACGATGCCTGTCCGGTGACCGCCGCCGACCTTGCCGATGCCAAGGCGGCCAAGTCCCGCACCGATTGCCTGCTGCGCGTCACCCGCCAGCGTACCGCGGCGCTGGAGGCTGAACGTCAGGCGCGGTCGCGCCCCGTCGCCGATCTGCCTCTTGCCGTCACCGGAGCGGCTGCGCCGCGGTTCGTGGCGCCGCAGGCGACGGTCCCGCCGATCAACCGCAAGGCGACGCTGGCGGCTCTGTCCGGGCGCTGGGCCAAGGCCGATCCGAACGACCGCACCGCCATCGACGATTGCCGCACGTCCTATCTGGAGATCGGCGCCGACCGGACCCTGACCGCCGTCGATGCGCGGGTGCCCCAGTTTCCGCTGACCGGCCGCCTGCCGGCCGAGGGCGACCCGGTACAGGAGGTGTCTGTGCAGCCCCTGCAGCCCGCCGAAGGGGCGGCGGAGGCGGCACCCGCGCCGCTGGCCACCCTGCGTCTGCTGCCAGCCGATTCGGCGCGTTTCGACCGTCTGATCCTGCGCATGGGCGCGCCCGCCACTTTCGCTGCGGAATTCGTCCGCTGCCGTTGACGTGTGTCGGTACGAGCGGAAACGCTCGTGCCGGCAACCCCGGCTGACTTGCCGTTCACACGGTGGGAATGGTACCGCCGTCGATGACGTATTCGGTGCCGGTTATGGTGCCGGCACGATCGGAAGCGAGAAAAGCGATCAGGTCGGCGACATCTTCCGGCTTGGAAGGCCTGCCGATAGGGATGCCGCCGAGCGAGTCCATGATGATCCGCTTGCCGCCTTCATAATCGGTGCCGGCGTCCTTCGCGAGCCGCTCGGCAAACCGGACCGACGCCTCGGTTTCGATCCAGCCGGGCGAAACGCGCACCACACGCACGCCCTTGGGCGAGACTTCCTTTGAGAGGCTCTTGCTGTAGGTCGAGAGTGCAGCCTTCGCAGCGGCATAGGCCGTCGTCGACTCCGGCAACGGCAGCGCGCGCTGGATGGAGGTCACGTGGATGACCACTCCATGACCCTGCGCCACCATCGCCGGTACAAGTTCGCGGTCGAGTCGGATGGCGGGCATCAGATTGAGATCAAGCTCCTTGCGCCATTCCGCTTCGCTCAGCGCCGCGAATCCGCCTGCCGGAGCGGAGGAGCCACCCAGCATGTGAACGATGACGTCGACTCCTCCCAGGCGTTCGCGCACCGCTGCGGCGAGCGCGGCGCACCCCTCCGGGGTCGTCAGGTCGGCGGAGACGAACATCTCCTTGTCCGGCGTGTCCGGCCGGGACCGGGCGGCGGTCAGCACACGAGCGCCGAGCTCGCGAAACAGCGCGACGGTGGCCGCACCCGCGCCGCGCGTGCCTGAGGTGATGAGCGTTCGCTTTCCTTCGAGACTGATGAACGGGGTCATGGATTGCTCTTCCTGATTGGGATTGTTCTGTCCCGCAAAGGTAAGCCTGGACGCGTGTTCCGATAATCAGGATAAAATAGGATGTGGAATATCGAGAAGCGGGACAATGCACCGGGCTGACCTGAACGACCTGGATGCGGTCATCGCCATCGCGCGAAGGGGTTCGTTTCGCGCCGCGGCGCTCGACCTGGGTATGTCGACGACCGCGCTCAGCAACGCCGTCGGAAAACTCGAAGCTGGGCTCGGTGTCCGTCTGTTCAATCGAACGACGCGGAGCGTATCGCTCACCGATGCCGGACGGGTGTTTGTCGAGCAGGTCGGTCCGGCGTTGCAGGATGTTCACGGTGCCCTGGAAGCCGTGCGGTCGCAGCAGACAACTCCGTCAGGCACGCTGCGCATCAATGCCTTCGCCACGGCAGCGCGCGAGATCCTCTTGCCTCTGGTGCTGGAGTTCCTGCGCCGCTATCCGCAGGTACATGTCGACCTTGTCACCGAAGGGCGACTGGTGGATATCGTCGCCGAGGGCTTCGATCTCGGAGTACGGGTGGCCGACCTCGTTCCCAGCGACATGATCGCGATTTCATTGGGTCGTCCGCAGCGATATGCCGTGGTTGGATCGCCGGCATATTTCGCGAAGCGTGGCAGGCCGCGGGTTCCGCCCGACCTCCTCAATCATTCGTGCATCCGTGTCCGCCTGCCGAACGGAGCCCTTTTTCGGTGGCAGTTCGAGAAGGACGGGCAATCGGCACGGATCGATGTGGACGGCCCGATCACCTTGGACGAAGCGAGCTTGGCACGGATCGCTGCCCTAAACGGCGTTGGATTGGGCTTCTTCATGGAAGCGGACGTGCGGGCCGACATTGAGGAGGGTCGTCTCGTTCGCGTGCTCGACGACTGGACACCGCCGCGTTCCGGGCTCTGCCTCTACTATTCCGGACGGCGTAATCCCTCCGCCGCTTTCAGGGCCTTCATCGGCTTGGCCCGCGAACTCGGTGCAAACGGAGGTTCCCTAGCTTCTTGATACGAGGAAACGCACCGTCATCGACAGCCGCTCTCCCGCCGGCAGGGCGATGACGCCGGCATCCGCCTCCTGCGGGCGGTTCAGCGCGTCGGTCATGTGGGTGACCGGCTCCAGGCACAGATAGGGCTCGCCGGGCGGGGCATAGACGATCAGATGGCCGACCGGCCCGTCGGCGAGCATGGTCAGGCGCAGCCGTTCCCGCGGACGGTCCAGCGTTGCGGTGCCCGACCATCCCGTGAAGCCGTTGTCCAGTACTGCATGGTCCATGACCACGCCGTGGCGAAAGTCCCAGGCGGCCGGCAGGGGGCGGCGGCGGGACGGCAGGATGGTGTCGTCATTGTCCCAGACGGCCCGGACATCGGCGGTGACGATGCTGCCTGACGACTTGGCGAAATAGGGATGCAGCCCCAGCCCGGCCGGCATGTCGCTGCCGGACTCGTTGATCAGGTCGAGGGTGACGGTCAGCCCCTCGCCGTCGAGCGCCACGGTCTGCGTCGCGCGGTAGCTCCAGGGCCAGTCGTCGGCGCGGTGGCTGAAGCCCATGCGGAGCGCGTCGTCGGCCAAGGCCTCCACGGTCCAGGGGGTTGACCAACCATGGCCGTGGATCCGGTGCGGCGATCCTGGATCGGTGGCGAGCACGACCTCCCGCCCCTGGAAGACGAACCGGCCGCCGCCGATGCGGTTGGAAAAGGGGACCAGCGGGAAACATGCCATATCCGGGGCGAAGCTGCCGGCCAGCGCGCGGTCCGGGGCGGGGCGGAACAGATCGACCGGACCATCGGAGGTCGACAGGCTCCAACTCGCCAACGAACCGCCGATATGCGGAGTCGCGGTGAGCGTCATGGCTCCGTGCCGCAACGCGATGATGGTGCTGGTCCGGATCATGCGCTTCTCCCATCGTCAGCGTCCCGATTTTTATCGCACATGCGAAGACCGAAAGGAACGGCCGCCGCCGGTGGCGCAACGCTGACACAGTTTCTATGTGTTTGACGAAAAATGTGGGTATCGTACACCCCTCCTTTACCCTCCACCGGCGACGATGGGGCGCAAACCGGGGTGCGTGCAGCCGCGGATGTCAACGCGGGGAACACCCCGTTGTTGCAGATCGCTTCGTGTCCTCAGGCTCCGGGGGGCATCTGCAGGAAAGGTCGGGAGTGTCCAGTTCACCGCTCAGCCGCGCGATGCTGCCACCGCAGGCCGCCACGGGCTCGCTCGACGAGGTGGAACTGTGCGGCGCCCTGGCGGATTACCATGCGCTGCCTGCGCGGATGGTGATCGGCGTCGTGCTGCGTCCGTACCTGGACCCGCTGTGCCTGACGACCACCGAACTGATCCATCTCGCCAAGCCGCTGAAATCCTGCCTGGACCAGGGGGCACTGGTGGAGTCCGCCATCACCAGGGTCGCCGCCGTGCAGGCCCGTGCACCGGGGCAGGAGCAGCTGAGGCGCCGTCAGGCCATCCGCAGTGCGGTGGACGAAAGCTGGGCCAGGGCGCGCACCGCACAGGCCGCTTTTGCCGCCATGCCGCGCGGGCGCCGGCCGGTGGACTGGCTGCTGTCCCAGGGAACCGCTACGCCGACCGGCGACGCTGAATACGACCTGCGGGTGGCGGTCGCCCTGGAACTCGTCGAGATCAAGAGCTGGGGCGCCAAGCTGGACCGGCTGCTGGAACTGCACCAGTGGGACCGGGACGAACGGCTGGCCGCCGCAGTCGACGGGGTGATCGGCGATATTCTGGCCTCCGCCGCCGCGGGAGCGGAACTGTTCGGTGCCAACCTGCTGCCCGGAACCCTGCTGTCCACCCTGTGCGACATGCTGTTCGGCCGGATCGGCATGGAGGCCATGGGGCCGAATCGCATCGGCGTGCTGAACGCCCTGTTCCGGCAGGGCAAGCTGCCGATGGCGAAGGCCGCCGTGCTGGACCGCATCCGCCGGCAGTTGAAGGCGCCCCAGCCGCTGGGCCGCGGCGCCTTCGACCAGGAGGCGGAATTGCTGAAGACGCTGACCGCGCATCTGCTGACCCGCGACGGGCTGATCGGCGGGGCGGCGATGGCCGATGCGTTGACCGTGCGCTATTCGCGCCGGCTGGAGCAGGGCGGGGCGAGCGCCTATCGCCGCTCCATCATCGGCCTCAGCGAAGGGCAGCCGGATCTGATCTGCCGAATCCACTATCTCACCCGCGTCGCCGCCACTCCCGCCGGGGAGCGCCATGCGGACGAAATCCTCGCCTCGCTGGACGCCGCGGTCGGCAATGAGCTGCTGATCGAGAACATGCTGGTGCAGACGCCGGACACGGCGCTGCTGGAGCGCGACTTCGCCCGCGCGCTGGCGGCCGTCCGCTCCGCCCCGCTGCCGGCCGATGCGTGCGAGCGGATCGCCGCCCGTGCCGAACGCTCCGTCGACGAGTATGTGAAGACCGGACAGCTTGCCGCCCGGCTGAAGCAGGTGGAGCCGGTGCTGCGCCGCCGCACCATCCGGCTGGCGGAGGTCGCCTGCTCCGGACTGATCCGCGAGGACGGCGCCCTGCCGCTGGTGCGGCAGCACATCCTGGAAATCGTCCGCCAGCCGCAGTTCCAGGCCGAGATCGCCCAACCCGACAGCGACGTCGCCCAGGCCGAGGTGCGCCGGCTGCTGCATCTGCTCGACCGTCTGCGCCAGATGGCCACCGCGCCCGCTCCGCCGCCGGTGGCGATGCCGGTGCCGGGTCCGCATCAGCCGGGTCCGCGCAGCGCCGATACCGTCTGCAATCCGGCCGCCGCCATTGCCGCCATGCCTGCCGCAGGCCGGGCGCCGGCGGATACGGTTCTGGTTGGCGCGCCGGCTGCCACGACCCCGGTGACGGCCACGGAAGAGCTCTGCCCGAGCTGCTACTCGGCCCGCGGATCGGCCCGCGGACCGAGCGCTCCCTGCACCGGCTGCGGATTCCCGGCGAAGTCGGACAACCGGCCGGGGGTGCATCTGGCGCCCGGCACGCTTCTGCATGGCCGTTACCGCGCCGGGCGGGTGCTGGGGCAGGGCGGGTTCGGCGCGACCTACCTGGGCTGGGACGACCGGCTGCGGGTGAAGGTGGCGATCAAGGAATATTACCCCGCCAACCTGATCGCGCGGCTTCCCAACGGCGGCGCCGTCTCCCCCTTCTCCGACGAGCATGCGGAGACGTTCGCCGCCGGCCTCACCAAATTCCTGGAGGAGGCGAGGACGCTGGCCCGCCTGCGCGATGTGCGCGAGATCGTCGGCGTCCAGGACTTCTTCGAAGAGAACGGCACCGCCTATCTGGTGATGGAGCTGCTGGAAGGCCGCACCATGAAGAAGTATCTGGCCGATTGCGGCGGCCGGATCGACGTGAGGCGGACGCTGTCGGTGGTGACGCCCATCGCCAAGGCGCTGCAGGCCATTCACGAGCAAGGGCTGATCCACCGAGACGTCAGCCCGGACAACATCTTCCTGACCAACGGCGGCGACCGCAAGTTGCTGGATTTCGGCGCGGCCCGGCAGACGGCCCGCCCGGGGGCCGGGATGACGGTCATCCTGAAGCCGGGCTATGCCCCGCCGGAGCAATATTCGAACGAAGGGCGTCAGGGCGCCTGGTCGGACGTGTATGCGCTGTGCGCCACGATCTATCTGGCGCTGACCGGCCGCACCCCGCCGGACGCCACCGCCCGCTTCATGAACGACAAGGTGCCGAGACCGTCCGAACTCGGGGTGGCGTTGCCGCCGGGTTTCGAGAAGGTGCTGATGTCCGGGCTGGCGATGCGCTGGCAGGATCGGCCGCAGTCGATGAAGGATCTGCTGCGCGCGATGACCGCGGCGTTGGCCGGCGGCTGACGGTGACGTGACTGACAGTGACGTGACTGACAATGGCTTGACCTGGGCATGAAAAAGGGGACCGGCGCACCGGTCCCCCTTTCCTGGTCCGCTGGAGCGATGCCGTTACTTGGCGTCGGCAGCGACCTGCATCTTGATGATCTTGTCCGGATCGGTGACCTGACCGTTGCGGGACTGGCTGCCCTTCTTGATCATGTCCACGAACTCCATGCCCTCGACCACACGGCCCCAGACCGTGTACTGGCGATCCAGGAAGTTGGAGGGCGCGAAGCAGATGAAGAACTGGCTGTCGGCGCTGTCCGGATCCTGGGCGCGGGCCATCGACAGGGTGCCGCGGATGTGCGGGGCGCTGGAGAACTCGGCCTTCAGCTTCTTGCCGGAGCCGCCCATGCCGGTGCCGGTCGGGTCGCCGGTCTGGGCCATGAAGCCGTCGATGACGCGGTGGAAGACGACGCCGTCGTAGAAGCCCTGGCGGGTCAGTTCCTTGATGCGGGCGACGTGGTTCGGCGCCAGGTCGGGCCGCAGTTCGATCACCACGCGACCGTCCTTGAGGTCGAGGTAAATGGTGTTTTCCGGATCCAAGGCCTTCGCCTCCCCTTGCGAGACTGTAAAGAACGAGACAGTGAAGATTGTGGCGAACAAGGCCGCCAGCAACGCGCGGGTCCACCGCTTCATGCGAAACACTCCGATGAGCCGAAATCCGCGCCCCGGACCATAGGGGAAAAGCGGGGGAATGCAAAGCCGCGCTGGCGGGGGGTGGCGATCCGCCAAAAGTCACGGATGACGGACGCTTGTCCGGGTGTTCATCGTGCCAAGGACATGGCAAGCCATTCGGATCGCAGGAGCGGGAAGGGGACGGCGGGTGAGGCTGGGACGGGCGATAGCGGGAACGGCGGCGGTTGCGGTGACGCTGGGCGTCGTCGGCCTTGGCGGTGCCATCCTGGCCGGTCCCGCCCTGATCGGCGGGCTGGCGACCGAACTGCTGCGCGACTCCGGCTTCGCCGGGGCGGAGGTCACCGTCACCGGATTGCGGATCGCCGATGGCTGGGATGGGCTGCGGCTGGAGTTCACCGCCGGCAGCGGACCACTGGAGGCCGCGGCCCCGACGCTGGAATTGCCGATGGCCGGCCGCGTCACGCTGTCCGGTGCGCTGCGGGTGGGGATGGACGGTGGGACGCTGACCGTCAGCCCCGACGGCTGCCTGCCGGCTATTGTGGAGAAACTGACGGTCAGCGGCCAGACTTTGGTCTTCCCGCAGGAGGCGACGGTCTGCGCCGTGCCGGATGCACCGCTGCTGCGCTGGTCGCCGTCGGTGATGACCGTTGCTGCGGAGGTGCAGGCGTCGCGGCTCGACGTGCCGGCCAGCGGCCTGCGGGCCGACCAGCTGGTGCTGCGGCTGGGGCAGGACGGGAACGGGCGGCAGGCGGATGCCATCGTCGCCAAGCTGACCAACACTGCCAAGCCGGCGCCAGTCGTGCCGCTTGCCGTCACCATCCGCGCCGTCCAGGAGGGGGAGCAGCCTTGGTCCATCGCCGGCAGCGCCAAGGATGCACAGGGCCTGCTGTCCGTCACGCTGGCCGGCAGCCATGACCAGACCGCCGGCGCCGGCCGGGTGGAGGCGGTGGCGAAGCCGGTCGCACTGGCTCCGGACGGGCCGGGATTGGCCGCCATTTCGCCGCTGGCGGCGACATTTCTTCAGAAGGCGTCCGGCACCCTGTCGGGCAAGGCCACGGTCGCCTGGGACGCCAAGGGCCTGACCACGGCGGGGCAGGCGACGGTGAAGGGACTGGCCGGCGTCGCGGGGCCGGTGACCGTCGCCGGTGTGGCGGGGACGGTTGCCCTGTCCAGCCTGTCGCCCCCGGTGATCCCGGCCGGACAGAAGCTGTCCATCGGACTGCTCGACGTCGGCGTTCCGCTGACCGACGGCACCCTGCAGTTCGGCTATGGGCGCGATGGGCGGCTGGACGTTGGGCGGGCGGAGTGGCGCTGGGCCGGCGGGACGCTGCGCGCCGATCCGTTCAAGCTGGCGCCCGCCGCGCCCAAGGGAACCGTCACCCTGCATGCCGACGGAATCGATGCGGCCAAGCTGCTGGAGCTGATCGCCGTCGACGGGCTGGAGGCGAGCGGCAAGTTGGCCGGCACCCTGCCGGTGGTCTTCGCCGACGATACGGTGACGCTGAACGGCGGCGTGCTGGAATCCGCCGCGCCCGGCACCCTGCGCTACGATCCCGCCAACCCGCCCGCCGCGCTGAAGGGGGAGGAGGGAAGCCCCACCGCCATGCTGATGGGTGCGCTGACCGACTTCCGATACGACAGCCTGCGGATCACCATCGACGGGCAGGCCGGCGGCGAACTCAGCGCCGGCCTGTCGCTGCGCGGCGCCAACCCGTCATTCTACGATGGCTATCCGGTTGCGCTTAACCTTAAGCTGTCCGGCGCGCTCGACCGGATTCTGCGCCAGAACCTCGACGTCTATCGGATCCCCGACACGCTGCGGGACCGCATGACCGGCTTCGACCAGAAGGACCCCTGATCGCCACCATGGTAACCAAATTCCCATCTGCCCATCCTATGGCCGCCCATCCTATGGCCGCGCGCCTGATGGCCGCCCTGCTGTTGTCCGTCGCGGCGGCAGCCTGTGCCCCCACGGTCAAGATCGAAGCGCCCGACAAGCCTATCGAGATCAACCTGAACGTCCGCATCGAGCAGGAGGTGCGGGTCAAGCTGGAACGCGACGTCGACGACGCCATCCGCAACGACCCCGCCCTGTTCGGCCTGCCCGCGGACTCCGTGACCTATCCTGCCAAGGGGAAACAGTGATGACGACCCTTCCCATCACCCGCCGCCGCTTCAACCGGCTGGCGCTGTCCGCCGTGGCAGCCGGGCTGTTGGCCTCCGCCCTACCGTCGCTCGCCTTCGCGCAGGATGCGCTGGCCGCCGCCAAGGCCGCCGGCCAGATCGGCGAGCGTCCGGACGGGCTGGTCGGCGCCGTTCCCGGCGCGCCCGCCTCCGCCCAGGCGCTGGCCGAGCAGGTGAACGCCCAGCGGCTCGCCCGCTACCGGGAGATCGCCAAGGGCAACGGCACGGCGCTCGACAAGGTTCAGGCCGTCGCCGGCCAGCAACTGATCGAGCGCACCCCCGCCGGCCAATTCGTGATGACCGCCGCCGGCCAGTGGCAACGGAAGTGACCGACGCGGCCACCGTCGCCGACCTGCGCCGCCGTCTGGCTACCAAGCCGGGCGACGGCGCGCTGCTGGCCGCTCTGTTCGCAGCGCTCGATGCGGCAAGGCAGGCTGGCACGCCGGAGGAGGCGGTCGCCCGCTCCAACTTCGGCGAGGCGCTGCGCCGCCAGGGCCGGCTGGCAGAGGCGGAGGCCCATCACCGCAAGGCGCTGGCGTGGCTGCCGGACTTCGGCGGCAATCATTTCAATTGGGGCGTGACCCTGCAGGCGTTGGGCCGCCCGGCGGAGGCCGCGTCGGCCTATGGCGAGGCCGCGCGCCTGATGCCGCGCTTTGCCCCGGCGCCCTGCAACCAGGGTGTCCTGCTGCGCGAGCTTGGCCGGCTGGACGAGTCCGAGGCTGCCTTGCGTCGCGCGATGGCGCTCGACCCGATGCTGGTTCCGGCGCGGCTTGCCCTGGCGGCGCTGCACCGCGACCGCGGCGACCTGGACCGTGCGGTCGCGGGATTCCGCGCCTGCCTGTGCCTGCGGCCCGATCTGGCGGAGGGGCAGGCGAACCTCGCCCTGACCTTGAAGGAGCGGGGGCAGCGAGGCGGAGCGAAAGACGATGCCGCCAGTCTAACGGGATTCGAGCGCGCTCTGCGCATCGGCCTGCCCGACCCCGGCGGGGTGCTGGCGCAGCTGGTGCAACAGCGCCGGCATCTCTGCCGCTGGGATGGGCTGGAGGTGCTGTCCGCCAAGCTTGTCGGGCTGGTGCGGGAGGGGCGGACCCAGCAGGTCCATCCCTGGATCTTCCTTGGCGAAGGGGCGGGGCCGGCGTTGGAACGGGTCTGCGCCGAGCGCTATGCCGCCTGGAAGACCCGCGGTTTCGAACCGGCCTTCCCGATTCGCACCGCCCGCGGCGCAAAGCTGCGCATCGGTTATCTTTCCGCCGACTTTCACGAGCACGCCACCGCGGTGCTGATCGCCGAACTGGTCGAGCGGCACGACCGCGGGCGGTTCGAGATCGTCGGCTGCTCCTACGGTCCCGACGATGGCGGGACGTTGCGCCGGCGGCTGACCACGGGGTTCGACCGCTTCCTCGACCTGTCCGCAATGACGGACGACGCGGCGGCGCATACGATCCATCGGGCGGAAATCGACATACTGGTGGACCTGAAGGGGCATACCCAGGGCGCCCGGCCCGGCATCGCCGCCCGCCGGCCGGCGCCGGTGCAGGCGCAATGGCTGGGCTATCCGGGAACGACGGGCAGTCCGGCCATCGACTACGTCATCGCCGATCCGGTGGTGGCGCCGGCCGATCATCAGAGCTTCTACAGCGAGCGAATCGTCCATCTGCCCGACAGCTACCAGCCGAACGACCGCAAGCGTGCGATCGGGCCGGTGCCCAGCCGTGCCGACTGCGGCCTGCCGGCGGAGGGAGTGGTCTTCTGCGCCTTCAACGCGCCCTACAAGATCGGGCCGGAACTGTTCGACCGCTGGTGCCGCATTCTGCAACGGGTGCCGGGATCGGTCCTGTGGCTGCTGGAAGGACCGGCGGAGGTCACTGTCAATCTGCGCCGCGCCGCGGCCGACCGAGGAATCGCGGCGGAGCGGCTGGTCTTCGCCCCCCGCCTGCCCGGCGCCGCCCATCTGGCGCGGCATCGGCTGGCCGACCTTTTCCTCGATTCGAGCCCGGTCGGCGCCCACACCACTGCGAGCGATGCATTGTGGGCCGGGCTGCCGGTGCTGACGGTGCCGGGCCGCTCTTTCGCCGGGCGGGTCGCCGCCAGCCTGCTGTGGGCCGTCGGTCTGCCGGAACTGGCGGTGCCGGATTGGGACGCCTATGAGACGACGGCGCAGCGTCTGGCCGAAACGCCGATGGAACTGGCCGCGCTGAAACGTCGGCTGGAGGAATCGCGTGCGACCGCCCCGCTGTTCGACACCGACCGCTTCGCCCGCTCGATCGAGGCTGCCTACCTCGCCATGTGGGATGTCCACGCGGCGGGCGGACCGCCGCGCGGGTTCACGGTTCCGCTTCAGGGATAGGCGCAGCGGTCCGCCGTGACCTCCACGAAGGAGCGCTGGGAGGCGGCGAAGGTGAAGCGGTATTCGCTGTTGTCGACCACCAGCGACTGGTGCAGCGGCAGCACGCCGGCGACCGTCGCGGTCTTGCCGCCGATGCCGGTGATGCGGATGGTCACCGGCTGGCCCGGATCGAACCAGCTTTCGGCATTGCCCTGCGTGTTGTGGGCGGACTGGCCTTCGCCCGTGATGGTCACGGTGCCGTTGCCGAAGGTCGCGCCGCGCGCCCCCCCTTTCAACAGCGGAGTGCTCAGCGTGAAGCGCTTGGTTTCGGCGGGCTGGCAGTTGCGCTGAACCTGAGCCTGGGAGATGACGAAGGACAGGCGGTTGGCGTCCAGCCCGCTCTTCAGACGTTCCGACACCAGCTGTGTCAGCTTGGCGAGGTCGCCGGTCGGCACCTCCCGCTGCAGGCGGCCTTCCAGCTCGGCGGAACGCGCCTCCGCCGTGCGGGCGGCATGCTGCATCTGTGTGGCCAGCAGTTCCAGTTCCGCCTTCTGGCGCGACAGGGTGGCGATCTCCTCCCGCAGGGTCACGTCGCGGCCCTTCAGCTGCTCGATCCCCATCTGGTAGGAGAAGAGCCCGACGCCGAGAACCAGTGCGGCAAGCAGCAGGAACTTGATCACGCCGGCCCGCATGCGCCGGCGGTACCGTCGTTCGTAGTCGTAACGTCCCAGGGTCATGATATCGGTCGCGGCGGGCTGTCTCGTCGGGCGATATGGCTAACGGCAACGGCCAAGGGATGCAACCCCTTGGCCGTCCGTTTAGCCGTGATGGCTTGTCGCTCCCGGCTATGGGCGCGCCGATTCTACTGGTTGGCCGAGCTGCCGCCGAGGAAGCCGGCGTTCAGGCCGGGGCTCTTGAACTCGCCGACATTCTTGAAGACCAGACGGAAGAAGATGGTGTTGCCGTCCTGCTCGCCGGTGGTGCTGACCGTGTAGTCGCGGCGCGCGATGGTCTGGAAAACCAGGCATTCATCCGCATAGGACAGGACCGCCAGGCTGGACCGCGGACCGGGCTGCGGTTCCATCGCCTGGGTGTGGCTGACGCCGATGCTCCAACGGTCGGTGAACTGGGACGACACGCCGAACGATGCCTGTTCCACCCGGTCGCGGGTGACCGCGGTGCGCGACCTGGTCTGGTCGACATAGGTATAGGAGGTGGACAGCCGCAGGAGAGGCACGCCGGCCGAGGCGTTCAGCGAGTGGCGGCGCGGCCGGAGCGACTCATGGTCGATGCGGAAGCCGTAATTCACGTCCAGCCACTCGGCGGGCTGCAGGTCCAAACGGCCGACATAGTCGGACACGCTATCCTCCAGGCCCGAGCCGCCGGTGAAGCCTGCGCCGGTTTCGGTCAGGCGGCGGCTCTGGCCCAGGAACAGGCTGGCCGACCCCTGGGTGTTGCCGTAGATCGCGGTGCGCAAGCCGTAGGTGAAGCGCATTCCGTCGTCCAGCCGGTCGATACCGGTGAAGCGATTGGGCTGCAGCAGGTTCACCTCGTCGAACTCGATGTCCTGGCTGTCCTCGTTCGGGAACAACCGGCCGTTCGGCAGCTTCGGCGCGAAGGTCAGCTGGCCGATCGGCTCGATCAGCTGGGAGGAGGTTTCGCCATAGCGGACGAAAGGATAGCGGACGGTCGCCTGCCCCTGCGGGAAGAAGCGGAAACGGCTGATGTTGTCGTCGCCGCGGACCGTCGGGTCGTTGTTGTTGAACTGCTGCGCCGTGTAGCCGGCGACCAGGACGCTGCCCGACAGGGTGGTGACGAAGCCGGCGTTGGAGACGATGTTGCGCTCCCATCCCGGCTGCACGACGACGCGCTGGGTATCAGGTCCGGCATTCTGGAGGCGCGAGACGCCCAGCAGGCTGGTGTCCAGCGACCAGCGGCCGCCGAACAGGCTTCCCGGCTCGCCCAGCGCATTGTATCGCGCATCGGGCAGGGCGACCGGCTCGGGAATCGGGTTCCCGTAACGCATGTCCTGGAAGCTGTAGCCGGTGATCGCCGCATAATTCCGGCCGCGGAAGCCCTCAACGAAGGCCTTGCTGGTCAGATAGTCCTCGCGGAAATCGTAATAGCGCCGCAGGAAAGTCGGGTCGCTCGCGCGCTTGATGTCGAAGCCAGCGCGCCAGGTCTCGTCGATGTCGAACAGGCCGCGCGCGGCGATGTAGCCGCGGTTGCGCGTCTCCTTGGGCGCCGTGGTGCTGTTGCCGCCGTCGCCGCGGGTGATGGCGCCTTCCAACTCCAGCCGGCCGTTCTCGAAGCGCTTGCGGTACTGGCCGCCCAGCAGCGGCCCCTGCTGCGAATAGTAATGCAGGTCGAAGGTCGCATCCTGGTCCGGCCCGATGTCCCAGTAGTAATGGGTCTTGAGGATCGCGCCCAGGTTGGAGCTGTTGCCGGCGGACGGCGTCAGGAAGCCGCTCTTGCGGTCGACTGAGGGATCGGGGTGCGACAGGTAGGGCGTGTAGGCGACCGGGATCCCGAAGATCTCCATCGTTGCGTCGCGATAGCGGACCTCGTGCTCCTCATTGTCGTGCACGATGCGCACGGCACGGATCTGCCACAGCGGCGGACGGGTCGGGTCTTCCTTGCAGAGGTCGCAGGGGCTGTAGACGCCGCGGTTGACGCGCGTCAGACGGCCCTCGCGCCGCTCGCCCTCGGTACCGGCCACCCGGCCGTTGTCGGTCATCAGGACGCGGATGTTCTCGATGAACACGTCCTTCAGGTCGTCGGTCAACTCGGCGTAATCGGCGAAGATGATGTCGCCCGACGGCTCCACCAGCCGGATCTTGCCGGTGGCGGTGACGACCTTGGTCTTCTGGTTGTAGGTGATCTTGTCGGCGCGGACGCTGCGCTTGCCCTGCGCCAGTTCGACGTTGCCGCTGGCGGTGACGAGGCTGTTCACCTCGTCGAAGGTCACCTGGTCGGCGGTGAGCAGCACAGGGTCCTGCTTTTGCGCCGTCGGGCTCGCCGTTCCGCCGGCCGCTCCATTGCCGGCTCCCTGCCCGGTGGTGGCCCGGGTAGCGGCCTGGGCGGCGGCCGGCTTCGTTCCGGGAACCGGGGTGGCCGGCGACTGGGCCTGCGCCATGTCGGTGAGGGCCAGATCCACGGCGGCGACCCCGCACGCCACCATCAGCCCGACGATGCCGGAGCGAAGGATGGGATTGGCGGCGGTCGGAGCTTTGGCGCGGGCGCGCCGGGAGACGTGCTTGGGCATGGCGGAACGATTGGGGGAAGCGAAAGCCCAAGTCAACGGTTTCAAGACCCTGCCGCGGGCAATGTCACCGTGTCGCCGTCCGCCCTGTGGCAGCAACGCCGCAGCCCCCGCCGCCGGAGCGGCGGCAGGAGCTGCGGGACTTCATCCAACCTGTTTCAAACGACCCGGAAGTTCTTGAACTGCCAGGGATCGTCCTCGTCGATGTCCTCCGGGAACAGGGTGTTGCGGTCCTGCAGAGGAGTCCAGTCGCCATAGGCACCGACCACCTCGCCCAGATAGGGGGAGGCGATGTCCAGGACCCGGCGGAAGTCGACCTCGTCCGGTTCCACCACACCCCGATTCGGGTTCTCCAGCGTCCAGACGATCCCGCCCAGAACGGTGGACGTCACCTGCATCGAGGTGGCGTTGTTGTAGGGGGCCAGCGACCGCGCGGTGTCGATGTCGAGCCGCGAGCCGTACCAGTAGGCGCCCTTGGGGTGGCCCATCAGAAGCACGCCCAACTCGTCCATGCCGCCGGTGATCTCGTGCATCATCAGGCGCTGTTCGGCTTGCATGTTGTAGTTCTTGCCGACCAGTTCGTGCAGCGACATCACGGCGTCGTCGCAGGGATGATAGGCATAGTGGCAGGTTGGCCGGTAAACCACCTTGCCGCCCTCGCGCACCGTGAAATAGTCGGAGATCGAGATCGCCTCGCTGTGGGTGATGAGGAAGCCGTGGAACGGCCCCTCCAGCGGGGTCCAGGTGCGCACGCGGGTGGCGGCGCCCGGCCGCATCAGATAGATGGCGGAATCGCAGCCGAACTCGTGCCGGCGCCCGTCGGGCGGCAGCGCCTTCTCATGCGTGCCCCAGCCGAGTTCGGCCGGCTGGCAGCCCTCGCTGACGAAGCCGTCGATCGACCAGGTGTTGACGAACTCGCCGATCTGCTTGGGCTGGTTCGACACCTGGGTGTCGCGCTCCGCCACATGGATGGTCTTGATGCCCAGCTTCTGCGCCAGCCGGCCCCAGCCGTCGCGGTCGGTGGGAACGTCGGTCTCGACACCGGTGTCGGCGGCGATGTTCAGCAGCGCCTGCTTGACGAAATGCGACACCAGCCCCGGATTCGCCCCGTGGGTGATCAGGGCGGTCGGGCCGCCTTCGAAGCGGCTGCGCAGTGCCAGCGCCGTTTCGCGCAGCGCATAGTTGGAGCGTAGCGACGGCGACAGGGTGGAATCGGTGTAGCCGCCCGCCCACGGTTCGGTGCAGGTGTCGGTGTAGAAGGCGCCGACCCGCTGGCAGAATTCGATCAGCGCGACCGACGAGACGTCGACCGACAGGTTGACGAGGAAATCGCCCTTGTCGATCAGCGGCTTCAGGACCTGGAAGAAATTGTCGTTGTCGAGCGGGTTGTTGTGGAAGGCGACGCCGTAATGCTCCGCCTCCTCGCGCCCTCGCTCCTCGGCGGTGACGATGGTGATTCGGTCGGCGGTAAGTCCGCCGATGTGACGCAGAAGCAGAGGCAAGACACCCTGGCCGATCGAACCGAATCCAACGATGACCATGCGGCCTGTGAACGTGCAGAGCTTCGTGTCCAGGGCCATGATTTTTTGTCTCCCCGAGGTAGTTTAGGCCAACGACATGAGCCGGCGCTTCCGCCCACTTCGGAGAAGTGGGAACGGAACGCGCCGGACCGGTGAATGTTACGGGTGTCTTTACGCTTTATCCACAGATTCCGGCGGCGCAATCAGGCTGCGCAGGAGCGCAATCGATAGCCGGGGGTGGCAAGCAGCGGCGCGTCCGACACTTCCACGACGCGCGCCTGGTCGAAACCGTTGAAGGCCGTACGCAGGCAGGAGCCGTAGGCGCCCAGCTGACCGAGTTCGATCCAGTCCCCGGCCTTGACGTCGGCCGGCAGGTGGAAGGGGCCGTTCATCTTGTCGGCGCTGTCGCAGGTCGGGCCGTAGAAGCTGAAGGCAGCATCCTCGGCGTCGGTCATCGCCTCGAACGGGCGAATCAGCCGTGCCGGGAAGCGGAAACCCGGCACGCCGGCGTCCGACAGGGCGCCATAGACGCCGTCGTTGATGAACAATTCGCTGCCGCGCCGCTTCACCACCTGCACCACCAGCGAGACGCCGGGGGCGACCAGGGCGCGGCCCGGCTCGCACCACAGGCGGCAGTGCGCCGGCAGGTCAAGGGCGGCAACGCCGCGGGCGATGGCGGCCATGAAGTCGCCGAGCGGCGGCGGAGTGACGCCCGGATAGGACACCGGGAAACCGCCGCCGACGTCCAGCACGTCGATGGCGACGCCGCTCTCGGCGATGACGCGGCCGGCCAGTGCGATGGCGCGCTCGTAGGCCGACGGGTCGAGCATCTGCGAACCGACATGGAAGGACAGCCCGACCTTGGGCGCCGCGGCGCGGGCGGCGCGCAGCAGTTCCACCGCATCGGCCATGGCGGCGCCGAACTTGCCGGACAGGTCGTAGACCGCATTGCCCTTCGGCAGCGCCAGGCGCACGACGAGGCCGAGGTCGGCGGCGTCGTCGGTCTCCTCCAGGATCTTGTCCAGTTCCTCGCGGCTGTCGAGGACGAAGTCGCGGACGCCATACTGGTGATAGGCGTTGCGGATCGCCTGACGGCCCTTGACCGGATGCATGTAATGCAGGACGGCGTCCGGGAACATCTGGCGGATCAGGCGGATCTCACCGGGGGAGGCGACGTCGAAATGGCGCACGCCGCCGGCCCACAAGGCGCGCAGCACCGCGGGTTCCGGGTTGCACTTCACGGCATAGAGCACGTCGCCGCCGCGGGCGACGGCATCCGTCGCCTCGGCGAAGGCAGCCAGGAAGCTGCCGGCTGTGTCGGCCAGCACGCCGGGGCGGATGCAGTGCATCGGCTCTTCCGGACGGTGCAGGGCGACGGCCTGCGCCACCGTCGAACGGCGGCCGCTGGACAGCGAAACGACGCTGCTGTCGTTCAGGCCGACGCGGCGCAGCGGGGTGACGGCGGAACGGGAACGCAGGAAACCCATGGCGCACTCCTATCCCCGGACGGCGGCGTGCAAACCGGCCCGGTGAGCAGACGGCGATCCCCGGCCGCGCCTTGAACCGGCCAGCACAAGGCTGTGGCACGGGAGGTGCAGCGGAATCGGCGATGATCGGATTTGGGAAGGGGGGAGACGGAAAAAGCCGGTGCGAGCAGCGGCCCCGGGCTGTGAAGCTCCAGGCAACAGCGCGTCGTTTACCGGCTAAAGGGCTACCGTCTCACAGCCCCACCGTGGGCAGCGTACATACTGACCTCCCTCTCGGGACCGGCCCACTGGAATGGCCGGTTCTGCCAAAAAGGACGCGGTACGTCGTAGCATAACCACAGAGGGCCATAGGCACGTGCGGGTGCGTCGTGCCGATTGATTTACGCTATTCCGTCCGTGATTCAAGTGAAATTTTTGGGGCGCGAATAAGGCGGAGTCAGGCCGCCTCCACCGTCCCGGGTTCGAACGGCGAGAACCGCGCGGCGATGGTGTCGCCGGTCGGGCTGGCGATCCAGCCGTCCGGTCGCGTGAAGAAGCGGATGGCGGTGAAGCGGGGCCGCGGCCCCATGTCGAACCAATGCGGCGTGCCGGCGGGAATGCTCAGCAGGTCGCCGGCCTCGCACACCACGCGGAACACCCGGCGGTCGAGATGGATGTAGAAGGCGCCGGTTCCTTCAACGAAGAAGCGCGCCTCGTCCTCGTCATGGGTGTGCTCGTCCAGGAATTTGGCGCGCAGGGCTGCGATGCCCTCCGTTGCCGGAGTGACGCGCACCACGTCGACGGAGCGGAAACGGCGCGCCTCCTTCAATGCCTCGACCGGTGCGGCGTAGGCCGCCAGCACCGCATCGCCGTCGGCGGAGGCGGGCAGGGGGGTGCCGGCGGTCCAGCGTTCGAACAGGATGCCGCCATGGGCTAGGTGCCCGGCCATCAAAGCGGGATCGGCCGTGCTCAATTCCGGCCGGAGGGCGTCGTTCTCCAGATAAACGGTCAGGTGACTCAATGCGCTCACTCCTGCCGAACCAATGTACACACCCTGAAGTGATGCTGTTCGCGACGCAATAAGCGGCATTGCAAGCGCGACCGTTCGTCGCGCGATCAGCGGCTGCGCTGGAGCCCCACGGTCACGGCGACCGCAATCACCAGCAGCAGCCCGACGAAGGCCGCCACCCCCGTCCATCCGTAGTCATGCCAGAACAGCCCGCCCAGCGTCCCGGCCAGCGTGGAGCCCAGATAGTAGCAGAACAGGTAGATGGACGAGGCCTGCCCGCGCGCCGCCGTGGCCCGGCGGCCGATCCAGGCGGACACGATGGAATGGGCGCCGAAGAAGGCGAAGGTGAACAGGGCGATGCCGGGGGCGATGGCGAACAGGCTGTCGAGTTCCATCAGGACCAGCCCGCCCACCATCAGCGCCACCGCCGTCGCCAGGGTGCGGTTCGACCCGAAGCGTCCCGACCAGCCGCCGAACAGCGGCGAGCTGACGACGCCGAAGCTGTAGACCAGGAACACAGCGCCGACGACCGCCGGCCGCAGATCGAACGGCGGCTCGCTGAGGCGGAAGCCGATGTAGTTGAAGACGGTGACGAAGCCGCCCATCAGCAGGAAGCCCAGCGAGAACAGCCCGAGCAGGGCCGGATCGGTCAGCAGCCCGCGCCAAGCCCGCACCAGCGCCTTCATCCCGGCGGCGCGGCGGACGAAATGGCGCGAGGGCGGCAGGGCGAACCAGACGGTGACCGCGGCGGCCACCGCCAGCGCGCCCACCACCCCGACCGCCAGCCTCCAGGTGCCGAGATCGGTGACGACAGCCGTCAGCACGCGGCCGGACATGCCGCCGATGGCCGTCCCGCCGATGTAGAGCCCCATGGCGACGCCCGCCGATTTCGGATCGACCTCTTCGGAGACATAGGCCATGGCGACGGCGGGCAGGCCGCTCAGCGCCAGCCCTTCCAGCGCCCGCACCGCCAGGAAGCCATGCCAGTCCGGCATCAGCGCGCCGACGATGCCCAGCAGGCCGGCGGCGAGCAGGGCCGCCACCATCACCGGCTTGCGCCCGATCCCGTCGGAGATGGCGCCCGCCACCAGAAGCGCACCGGCCAGCACGCCGGTGGTGAGCGACAGCGACAAGCTGGATTCCGCCGGCGTCACCCCGAACTCCCGCACGAAGTCGGGCAGCAGCGGCTGGACGCAGTAGAGTGTCGCGAAGGTGGAGAAGCCGGCGACGAACAGGATGCGGCTGGCGCGGCGATAGGCGGGGGTGCCGGCCTGCAGATAGGCGGTTTCTGCATCGGCCTGGGCACCGGTCTCGATCTCGTCGCGCACGCGATGGGCTCCATGCTCTGGTTTTCGCGCCGGTTGCTGCAGCGCACCGGCGACATTGCCCTGTGGCGGCCCTCCGTTCCAACATCCGCCGCGGCGCAGCGGCCATGCCGTTCGTGCAGGTCCCTATCAGGAGTGGTGCCGCCACGGCCTTGTACTGGACCTTCGCCGGGGCGCGCCGTATAACCAATCCCCCACACAATTCGTTGATTGTTCGAGCCATGCACGACCTTCGCGCCATCCGTGAGAATCCCGAAGCCTTCGACCGTGGCCTTGGCCGCCGGGGACTGGCGCCGATGTCGTCCTCCGTGCTCGACCTCGACGGCCGCCGCCGCGCCGCGCAGACCCAGATGCAGGAGATGCAGGCCCGCCGGAACGAGGCGGCGAAGGAAGTCGGCCTCGCCAAGCGCGAGGGCCGCGACGCCCAGCCGATCTTGGACGAGATGGCGGCCCTGAAGGACCGCCTGCCCCAGGTGGAGGAGGAGGAACGCGCGCTCGGCGCCGAGCTGGACGCCCTGCTGGCCGGCCTGCCCAACATCCCGGCCGACGACGTGCCGGAGGGGCCGGACGAGACCGCCAACGTCGAGGTCCGCCGCTGGGGCACCCCGGCCGACATCGCCAACCCCAAGCAGCATTACGAGTTGGGCGAGGCGCTGGGCCTGATGGATTTCGAGGCGGCGGCCCGCATGTCCGGCGCCCGCTTCACCGTTCTGAAGGGCGGGCTTGCCCGGCTGGAGCGCGCTCTCGCCGACTTCATGCTGGACATCCACACGTCGGAGCATGGCTTCACCGAGATCGCCCCGCCGCTGATGGTGCGCGACAACGCCCTGTTCGGCACCGGCCAGCTGCCGAAGTTCGAGGAGGATCTGTTCAAGACCACCTCCAGCGACCATTACCTGATCCCGACCAGCGAGGTGCCGCTGACCAACCTGGTCAACGACCAGATCGTGGCGGCGGAGGAGCTGCCGCTGCGCTACACCGCGCTGACCCCCTGCTTCCGGGCGGAAGCCGGGTCGGCCGGGCGCGACACCCGCGGCATGATCCGCCAGCACCAGTTCTGGAAGGTGGAGATGGTCGCCATCACCACGCCGGAGCAGTCGGAGGACGAGCACCAGCGCATGACCCGCTGCGCGGAGACTATTTTGGAGCGGCTGGGCCTGCCCTACCGCACCATCGTGCTGTGCACCGGGGACATGGGCTTCTCCTCGCGCAAGACCTATGACGTCGAGGTGTGGCTGCCGGGCCAGAACGCCTACCGCGAGATCTCCAGCGTGTCCAATTGCGGAGATTTCCAGGCGCGGCGGATGAAGGCCCGTTGCAGGGCCAAGGGCGAGAAGCAAACTCAATTCGTGCACACCCTCAACGGATCGGGTGTGGCGGTCGGGCGCTGCCTGATCGCGGTGCTGGAGAATTACCAGCAGCCCGACGGTTCCATTCTGATCCCGGAAGCGCTCCGTCCTTATATGCGCGGAGTGGAGAGGATTTCGATCTGATGTTCAACTTGCCGCTCGACCTGTCCCAGACGCGCATCCTCGTCACCAACGACGACGGTATCCATGCGCAGGGATTGAAGGTCCTGGAAGCCATCGCGCGCGAACTGTCCGACGACGTCTGGGTGGTGGCGCCGGAGATGGAGCAGTCGGCGGCCAGCCATTCGCTGACCATCAACCGGCCGCTGCGCCTGCGCAAGCTGGACGAGCGCCGCTACACCGTGGACGGCACGCCGACCGACTGCGTTCTGCTGGCGGTCAACCATGTGATGAGGGACTCACGTCCGACGCTGGTGCTGTCCGGCGTCAACCAGGGCTCCAACATCGGCGAGGACGTGACCTACTCCGGCACCATCGCCGCGGCGATGGAGGCGACGCTGCTGAACGTGCCGGCCATCGCCATGAGCCAGCATTACGAGCCGGGCCAGCCGATCGACTGGTCCGCCGCCGCCGCCCATGGGGCGGCGGTGGTGCGCAAGGCGGTGACGGTGGCCTGGCCGAAGAACGTGCTGCTGAACGTCAACTTCCCGGCCCGCCCGGCCGAAGAGGTGACGGGCATCCAGGTGGTGCGCCACGGCAAGCGCAAGATCGGCGACGAGCTGTTCGAACGCGTCGACCCGCGCGGCAAGCCCTATATCTGGATCGGCACGTTGCGCGGCGAAGCCGACGTGTCCGACGACACCGACATCCATGTCGTGTTCAACGGCGGCATCTCGGTGACGCCGATCTACCTCGACCTGACCCACACGCCGACGCTGCAGACGTTGAGGCAGGCCTTCGTGTGACCTACAACCCGCGCAAGATCCGCTTGCTGATGGCCCTTCGCGGGGCCGGCGTCACCGACACCCGCGTGTTGGCGGCCATCGAGCGGATACCGCGGGAACTGTTCGTTCCGGACGCCTTCCAGGACCGGGCATGGGAGGATGTGGCGCTGCCGATCGATCTGGGCCAAACCATCAGCCAGCCGCTGGTGGTCGGGCAGATGACCCAGGCGCTGGACCTGCACCCGCGGCACCTCGTGCTGGAGGTCGGCACCGGGTCCGGCTATCAGGCGGCGGTGCTGTCGCGGCTTTGCCGCCGGGTCTTCACCATCGAGCGGCTGAAGCCCCTGCTGCACGAGGCGGAGGCCCGGTTCAAGGCGCTGGACATCGGCAACATCACCACGCGGCTCGGCGACGGGACGCGCGGCTGGCCGGAGGTGGCGCCCTTCGCCCGCATACTGGTCACAGCCGCCGGTGGGCCCGAGCCGCCAAAAGACTTGACGGATCAACTCGCCGTTGGTGGTGTCATGGTCATTCCGCTGGGAACCGATCACCGCGACCAAAGGGTCGTGCGTTTCCGGCGTTCCGAAGCTGGCCTTATCCGGGAGGACCTGTGGCCCGTCCGTTTCGTTCCGCTGCTGTCCGACCCGCCACAACCGGTCCGTTCCGCATGAGACCCGTCATGTCCGCTCGCCTTTTGCCGGCCCTGGTCCTGTCCACCGCCGTTCTGGCACTCGGTGCCTGCGAACGGGTGGGTGGGCTGGCCCCCTTCACCCATGTCTCCGAGGCGCCGGACTCGGCCGGCGGGGCGGTCACCGTGCAGAAGGGGGACAGCGCCTACAGCCTGTCCCGCCGCTACAATGTGCCGCTGCGCGACCTGATCGAGGCGAACAAGCTGGCTCCGCCCTACCGTCTGGAGGTCGGGCAGAGGCTGGTCCTGCCGACGTCGCGCCAGTACATCGTGCAGAAGGGCGACAGCCTCTACAGCATCTCGCGCATGCACAACGTCGATGTCAGCGAGCTGACGCGGCTGAACAACCTGACCCCGCCCTACGCGGTTCAGGCCGGCCAGCCCCTGCGCCTGCCGGGTGCGAATGACGGCAGCGGCACCATGATGGCCTCCGGCGGGGCCGTGCCGCTGACGCCGCAAGGGGCGCCGTTGGGAGCGCCGCAGGGCTCGCCTGCCGGGCGCGGCTCCGTCCAGACGTCGGAACTGCCGCCGCCGGGCGCATCCTCTTCCGGCGGCATTTCCGCCACGCCGCTGCCGCCGTCGAAGCCGGGCAGTGCTGCCGAACCGGCGCCGGTGCCAACGGCGCAGGCCCCCGCGGGCGACACGGCCTATCAGCCGGGACAGGCGCCGACCATGCTGCGCCCGCCCGGAGCGAAGCCGACACCGACGCCGATCCCGGCGCCCTCCGCCGCGCCTGCGCCCGCCCCGCAGCAGGAGGTCGCAGCCGCACCGCCGCCCAAGCCGGAACCGAAGGCGGAGGCCGCGCCCCCGCCGCGCGGCGGAGGCCGTTTCCTGTGGCCGGTGAAAGGCAAGCTGCTTTCCGGATTCGGTCCCAAGCCGGACGGGCTGCACAATGATGGGCTGAACATCGCGGCGCCGAAGGGCACCGCGGTGGTCGCCGCCGACAACGGCGTGGTCGCCTATGCCGGCAACGAACTGCGCGGCTTCGGCAACCTGCTGCTGCTGAAGCATTCCGATGGCTGGATCACCGCCTACGCCCATCTCGACAAGATCGAGGTGGAGCGCGGCGCCACGGTGAAGCGGGGGCAGGTGATCGCCCGGGTCGGCCAGACCGGCGGCGTTTCCTCGCCCCAGCTCCATTTCGAGCTGCGCAAGGGCAGCCAGGCCGTCGACCCGAGCGATCAGATGGACCGCAAGGTCAGCGAAGGGGCTGCCCGAGGCGACCGGCCAGGTCCTGGATGAACTGCCAGGCCACCCGGCCCGACCGGCTTCCGCGCGTGACCGACCATTCCACGGCCTCCGCGCGCAGCCGGTCGGCCGGGATGTCCAGGCCGAAATGGCGCACATAGCCCTCGATCATGGCGAAATAGGTGTCCTGGTCGCAGTTGTGGAAGCCCAGCCACAGCCCGAACCGGTCGGACAGCGACACCTTCTCCTCCACCGCCTCCGCCGGGTTGATGGCCGTCGACCGTTCGTTCTCGATCATGTCGCGCGGCATCAGGTGGCGGCGGTTGGAAGTGGCGTAGAACACCACATTGTCCGGCCGCCCCTCGATTCCGCCGTCCAGCACCGCCTTCAGCGACTTGTAGTGCGCGTCGTCATGGTCGAAGGACAGATCGTCGCAGAACAGGATGAAGCGGCGCGGCTCGCCCTTCAGCCGGGCCAGCAGGCTGGGCAGGGTGGGGATGTCCTCGCGGTGGATTTCCACCAGTGCCAGTTCGCCCGGCCGCTCGCTGCAGATGGCGGCGTGGGCCGCCTTGACCAGCGAGCTTTTGCCGGTGCCGCGCGCGCCCCACAGAAGGGCGTTGTTGGCGGGCAGGCCGGCGGCGAAACGCCGCGTGTTGTCCAGCAGGATCTCCCGCTGCCGTTCGATGCCCTGCAGAAGCATGATGTCGACGCGGTTGACCACCGGAACCGGCTCCAACCGGTCGGGATCGGGATGCCAGACGAAGGCGTCGGCCGCGGTGAAGTCCAGCGGGCGGTCCGGCGGCGGGGCCAGCCGATCCAGCGCCTCTGCGATGCGGGTCAGCAGCGGAATCAGGGCCTGATCGGCACCGGAGGGCCCAGCACCGGAGCCAGTGATGGATTGCGACATAATTCTCCGGATATTTTTTCTGGATGTTCCATGGAAAGTGGGCGCCTGCGCAGCCATCTTTCCGACGCCTTCGCACCGTAACACAGCAGGGCAAGCGCACAAGCCGTGGGGCGCCTGCGGATTGTGGCGCATCACCATTGCATCCCGGTCATGGGCGTTTATAGTCGCGGCGTCCCGGCGGAACGCCGATCCGGTGCCGAGACCAAACCTGTAAGGAGCTTCCAGATGTTCGTTTCGACGGCTTATGCACAGACGGCGGCGCCGGCTGGCGGCGGCGGTGACATGCTCGTCCAGTTTCTGCCGCTGATCCTGATCTTCGTCGTCTTCTACTTCCTGCTGATCCGTCCGCAGCAGAAGAAGATGAAAGAGCATAAGGCCATGCTGTCGGCCATCCGCCGCGGTGACCGCGTCGTGACCGGCGGCGGCATCATCGGCATCGTCACCAAGGTCGGGTCCGACGACGAACTGACCGTCGAAATCGCCGAGAACGTGCGCGTGCGCTGCCTGCGCTCCACCGTGAATCTGGTGCTCGCCAAGACCGAGCCGGCCGGCAAGTCCGGCGGCGACGCCACCCCCGCCGCCACCCCGGAAGGCGAGGCCAAGCCGGCCGACGCCCCCGCCGCCGGCGGCATCGGCAAGCTGTTCGGCCGCAAGTAAGCCGCAGCCGGGTTCCTCTCACGCGGGCCAGCCCGAAGGCGCTTCCCGTCCGGACAGGCCGGCCGCCGCTTACCCGCGGCGGACCGGTCGCACCGGTTTGGGTGTCTGATCGGATTCGAGTGACGCATGCTCTATTTTTCGCGCTGGAAGATTTACCTGATCCTGGCGACCTGCATCGCCGGCTTCGTCATGATGCTGCCCAACTTCCTGGGCCGCGATACGCTGGCGGCGCTGCCGTCCTGGTACGCGAATAGCAAGGTGTCGCTGGGCCTCGACCTGCGCGGCGGATCGCATCTGTTGCTCGAGGTCGACATGGCCACCGTCATCCGTGACCGGGTGGAAGGGCTGGTCGACGGCGCCCGGCAGCAGCTGCGCACCGCCAATGTCGGCTACACCGCGCTGAACGCGGGCGACCGCGCCGTGACCGTTCAGCTGCGCGACCCGGCACAGGCCGAGGACGCGGTGAAGGCGCTCCGCCAGCTGGCCAGCCCGGTGGGCGCCACGGCGCTGGGCGGCGGGCAGCCGGACCTGACCGTCTCGATCGACGGTGCCACGGTGACCGTGGCGCTGAGCGAGGTCGCGCTGCGCGACCGCGCCACCCAGGCCATCGAGCAGTCGATCGAAATCGTCCGCCGCCGCATCGACGAGACCGGCGTGAACGAGCCGACGATCGCCCGCCAGGGCAACGACCGCATCCTGGTCCAGCTGCCCGGCGTGGAGGATCCCGACCGGATCAAGCGCCTGCTCGGCACCACGGCCAAGATGACCTTCCGGCTTGTCGACGTGAACGCCGACCCCAACAGCGGCCGCGCCCCTCCGGGATCGGAGATCCTGCCGTCCACCGAAGGCGACCGCTACCAGTCGAAATACGTCATCCGCAAGAAGGTCGAGGTCGACGGCGCCACGCTGCAGAACGCGTCGGCCGGCACCAACCCGCAGACCGGCGAATGGGTGGTGAACTTTGAATTCAACACGGCGGGCGCCAACCGCTTTGCCGAAGTGACCAAGCAGAATGTCGGCCGGCCCTTCGCCATCGTGCTCGACAACAAGGTGATCAGCGCGCCCGTCATCCGCGAGCCGATCACCGGCGGACGCGGCCAGATCAGCGGCAACTTCAACGCCGCCAATGCCAACGACCTTGCCGTCCTGCTGCGCGCCGGCGCCCTGCCGGCTCCGCTGAAGGTGATCGAGGAGCGGACCGTCGGCCCCGACCTGGGTGCCGATTCGATCCGCGCCGGCCTGACCTCCGTCGCCGTCGGCTTCGCCATGGTCTGCGTCTATATGATCGCCAGCTACGGGCTGTTCGGAGCCTTCGCCTGCTTCGCGCTGTTCGTCAACATCGTGCTGACGCTGGCGGCGCTGTCGCTGCTGCAGGCCACGCTGACGCTGCCGGGCATCGCCGGCATCCTGCTGTCGCTGGGCCTGGCGGTCGACGCCAACATCCTGATCAACGAGCGCATCCGCGAGGAGACGAAGAAGGGCCGCGGCGTCTTCGCGTCGATGGAGGCCGGCTTCAGCCGCGCCTACAGCACGATCGTCGACTCCAACCTGACGACGGCCATCAAGATGGCGCTGCTGTTCATCTTCGGCACCGGCGCCATCAAGGGCTTCGCCGTCACCATCACCTTCGGCATCCTCATCTCCATGTTCACCGCCACGGTGCTGGTGCGCCTGATGATGGTGACGTGGCTGCGCCGGACGCGTCCGGCCGTGTTGCCGGTCTGAGAGGTCTTCCGATGTTCCATCTCCGCCTCGTCCCCGACAACACCAAGATCCCCTTCATGAACGGCCGCATCGCCGGCCTCGTCGTGTCGGCGATCCTGTCCATCGCGTCGGTCATCCTGTTCTTCCACCCCGGCCTGAACTACGGCATCGACTTCCGCGGCGGCATCGTCATCGAAGCGCGGACGCCGCAGGCCGCCGACTTCGCCTCGCTCCGTCACACGCTGTCCGGCCTCGGCATGGGGCAGGTGGCTCTGCAGGAGTTCGGGTCGCCCCAGGACGTGCTGATCCGCCTGGAACGCCAGCCCGGCGACGATGCCGCCCAGCAGGTCGCCGCCGACAAGGTGCGCGGCACGCTGGCCGAAGCCGTCCCCGGCACGCAGGTGCGCCGCGTCGAGGCCGTCGGCGCGTCGGTCAGCGGCGAGCTGTTCGCCAACGGCATGCTGGCGCTTGGCCTCGCCATGGTGGCGATGCTGGTCTACATCTGGTTCCGCTTCGAATGGCAGTTCGGCTTCGGCGCGGTGGTGACGCTGCTGCTGGACATCACCAAGATCATCGGCTTCTACGCCATCACCGACATGCAGTTCAATCTGACGGCGGTGGCGGCGATCCTGACGATCATGGGCTATTCGGTGAACGACAAAGTCGTGGTCTATGACCGCATGCGCGAGAATCTGCGTATCTACAAGAAGATGCCGCTGCGCGACCTGATCGACCTGTCGATCAACGAAACGCTGAACCGCACCGTCGGCACCTCGGTCTGTACGCTGCTGTCGATCATCCCGTTGGCGCTGTTCGGCGGCGAGGCGCTGCAGGACTTCGGCATCGTGCTGATCTTCGGCGTTATCCTTGCGACCAGCTCGTCCGTGTTCATCGCGGCGCCCATCTTGCTGTTCCTCGGCGAGAATCGCCTGCGGCGCGGCACCCCGACCGATGCCGCTGCGGGCAACACCCCGGCGACCACCCCGTAAAGCCGGGCGACAACAGTAGGGAGAGGGCAGCATGGCCGACATCATGCCGATGATCCCGTCGGACCGTCAGGTCATCGACGGCTATGGTCCGGGACAGTTCTGCGTGTCCGGCCAATGGCGCGTCGGCGCGGTCGTCGTGCTGCCCGACCGCACCCAGGCCTGGGAGGCGACCGATGCCGCCTCCCTGATCCTGGAAGATTTCGCCGTGGTGCTGACGGCCGAGCCGAAGGTGGAGATCCTGCTGCTCGGCACCGGCCCGACCATGAAGATGATCCCGAAGGCGCTTCGCCAGAGCCTGCGCGAGCAGGGCGTGGTGGTGGAGCCGATGGACAGCCGGGCGGTGTGCCGGACCTACAATGTCCTGCTGGCCGAAGGCCGGCGGGTGGCGGCGGCGATGCTGCCGGTGTAAGACTGGCTCCTGCTCCGGAAACAACAAAGGCGCCCTTTCGGGCGCCTTTGTGTTTTCAACCCTCGACGGGAAGGGTTACGCAGCCATCTGCTCGGCGGCGAAGTCCCAGTTGGCGAGGTTGTCGATGACGGCCTTCACGAAGTCGGCGCGGCGGTTCTGGAAGTCGACGTAGTAGGCATGCTCCCACACGTCGATGGTGAACAGCGGCTTGTGGCCGTGCGCCAGCGGGGTGTCGGCGTTGCCGGTCTTGCCGATCTTCAGCTTGTCGCCGTCCAGGTACAGCCAGGCCCAGCCGGAACCGAACTGCGTCAAGGCGGCCTGGGTGAGCTCTTCCTTGAACTTTTCGACGCTGCCGAAGTCGGCGACGATGCGCTGCTCCAGGGCCGCCGGCATCTTGCCGCCGTCCTTCTTCAGGCACTGCCAGAAGAAGGTGTGGTTCCACACCTGGGCGGCGTTGTTGAAGATGCCGACCTTGGAAGCGTCGCCGACCGAAGCCTTGATGACCTCCTCCAGGCTGGCGTCGGCCAGCGGGGTGTCCTTGGTCAGGTTGTTCAGGTTGGTGACATAGGTCTGGTGGTGCTTGTCGTGGTGCAGGTGCAGCGTCTCCGACGAGATGTACGGAGCCAGAGCATCGTACGCATACGGAAGCGGCGGAAGTTCGAACGCCATTTTAATTCACCCTCTCTTCTTTGATTGTCCTTCCGGGCCGGGCCTTGCGAGCACGGCACCTCCGTCCGACCAAATAGGCCCATGACGGAAGCTTGTGAAGGCCGGAAACAGTCCTGAACGTCGTATAGGGTTATTTCCATTCGCCAAAGCAGCCTCCGCCGCCCGGTTGCCCGAGCGTACGGCAGCCTCCAACGTGGCTGGAAGTCCCGTTTCCGTCCAGTCTCCGGCCAGCGTCAGGTTGCGCCAGCGGGTTCGCGGTCCCGGCCGGCATGCGACCGCTTCGGGTGACTGATCCGGCGTCGCCCGCCGCTCCTTCACCACCCGAAAGGGGCGAATCGGGGGTCCGAGTCGCTGGTCCAGACCAAGCTGCGGGGCGATCTCCGCCCACAGCGTGGCTGCGGCCACATCGGCCGGAAGCTCGGCCAGCGCGTCTGCGTCGCTGACGGTGACGGACAGCAGGTCGCCGCGGGCGAACAGCCATTCCGCCGTTCCGCCGACCAGCCCAAGGAAGGGCAGGCCGCCGGGCAGCCGCACCGGGCCATCCAGCCGGACGTGCAGGTTGACGATGGCCGCACCCGGCGGCGGCACCGTCAGGCCGGGCACCAGCCGTTCCGCCGCCCAGGCCGGGGCGGCTACGATCACCTCGTCCGCCGGGCCCAGCGCCATGGCGCTGCCGCCCGCAGAAAAGCCGGTCACGCGATCACCGTCGAAGCTCAGCCCCTCCACCCGCGTGCCGAGATGCACGGCCGCTCCGGCCTCATGCAGGCGGGCAAGCGCCGGATCGACGAAGGCGGCGGACAGGCCGCGCGGCGCCAGCACCGGGCGGCAGGCCGCCTCGCCGCGCAACAGCGTCTCGCGCAACACCGCGCCGAACAGGCGGGCGGAGACGCGCTCCACCGGCCCGTTGAGGGCGGAGACCGCCAGCGGGCGCCACAGCGGCTCGAACAGCCGGCCATCGGGCCGCAGCCGGTCGGCGACGGAGTGATCCCTGCGGGCGGTCAAGGTGCGCAGGGCGGCGAGATAGTCGAGGGGCCGGCTGCCAGGAACCCGCCGCGCCGGATCGAACAGCCACAGCCCGCCGGGCCGCAAGGTCCACGCGGCGCCGTCGCGCAGGTCCAGGAAGGGGAAGGCGGCCGGACGGACCTCCTCCAGGGCATCGGCACCGCCGGTGCGTCGGGCATAGTCGAGGAGATCCCGATTGCCGCTGAGCACCATATGGCTGCCATTGTCGATGGAGCGGCCGAGCGTGGCATCGTGGAAACTGCGGCAGCGTCCCCCGGCCTGCGGAGCCTGCTCGTAGACCGCAACCCGCCTGCCGGCCTCCACCAGGCGGACGGCGGCGGCCAGACCGGCCAGACCGGCGCCGATCACATGGACGGTTCCGCTCTCGTGGACGGCCCCGATCTCGACGGTCGATGTCGGCGTCATTCAGGTGGCCGGAGGAAGGCCGAGCATGCAGCGCACCGCCACCCAGGCGCTCTCCCGCCGCCCGACCCGCACACGGGCGTTCAGATCGCGCCAGCCGGCCGCCCGCAGGCGCCGCAGCAGCCGGTGATACAGCACCATCATCGCCGTGGCCGCCCACAGCGAGCCCCGCGCCTGTCCGCCGAGCGCCGCCCTGGCCTCGGCGAAGCGGGCCTCGGCGAGTTCCGCCACTGCCTCGCAGACCTGCGGCAGGGCGGGGTGTGCCAACACCTCCTCCGGCCGGTCGCCGGTGATGCCGGCGGCCAGCAGAAGCTCGCGCGGCAGGTAGAGCCGGTCGAGTTCGGCATCCTCGGCCAGATCGCGCAGGATGTTGGTCAGCTGCAGGGCTTCGCCCAGCGCCAGGGCGAATCGCTCGGTGGAGGAATCGGCACGGTCGAAGACACGGATGGCCAGCATGCCGACCGCACCGGCGACGCGGCGGCAATAGAGGCGCAGGGTGTCGAGGTCGGGGGCGCGCATGCCGCCGGATTCCTCACCCGCGACATCCATCGCCATGCCGTCGATCAGCGCCTCGAACTCCGCCCGCGGCAGGCCGTAGCGCTCGATGGCGCCCTTCAGCGCGGCGGTGAGCGGGCCGCTGGGGGCGCCGCCGACATAAAGGTCGCGGATGTCCCGGCGCCAGACGTCGAGCGCCGCGCGCTTGGCGGCAGGCTCGCCCGGTTCGTCGGCGATGTCGTCGATGCGGCGGCAGAAGGCATAGATGGCGAACATCGCCGCCCGCTTGGATGCGGGCAGCAGACGCATCGGCCAATAAAAGGTGCTGCCCGACTTGGCTGTGACGGCCGAAGCCGTATCGGGTGTCTTTTTGTCCGGCAACGTCGTGGATACCGGTTCCAGCGGGGCCGTCTCCAGCGGCGGAGGGGTCATCTGTCGCATCCTGGGCATTGCACGTGGTGACGTGCTTGGCGGTGCACGTCGTGACGTGTGGCCCGGGAGTTTATGCGGCGGAGAAGCTCCGCGCCAGTCCCCGCGCCACCGCCGCCAGCTTGTGGTGCGCGCCGAGCGTGACCTTCGCCTTCATCGGATCGCGCGCCTTCAGCCGCCGCGACAGCGATTCGGCGAGGCTCAGAATCACCGCAGCCTCCATCCGCAGGCCGCGGTGCTGGATCAGGCCGGGCAGGGCCGCGGCCCGCTCCAGCAGCCGGTCGGTATGCTCCAGCGCCTGATCGAAGATGGCGCGCATGCGGACGTCGCTCTCGCACTCGACCAGACGCTCGACGCTGATGCCGGCGTCGTCGAACCAGACCAGCGGAATGTAGCAGCGGCCGAGCTGGGTCCAGTCCTCCCGCGCGTCCTGCAGGTGGTTCAGCACCTGCAATGCGGAGCAGAGCGCGTCGGAGGCCGGCCCCGCGGCCACCCCTTCGCCATGCAGCTCCAGCAGGTAGCGGCCGACCGGGTTGGCGGAAAAGCGGCAATACAGCAGCAGGTCGCTCCAGCTGTGGCAGCGGGCGCCGACCGCGTCGCGGCGGAAGGCGCGCAGCACCTGCCGGGCATGGCGGTCGCTGACGCCGGTCTTCTGCAGGCTCTCGCGCAGTTCGGTCGCCGGCTTCAGGTAGGCATGCTTGGCTTGGCCGGAGGTCAGCGCCCGTTCAAGCGCCTCCAGATAGGCCAGCTTGGTCTCCGGTTCGAGATCGGGATCGTCGGCGATGTCGTCGGCCAGCCGCACGAAGCGGTAGAAGGCGATCACATGCGGGCGCAGATGTTTCGGAATCAGGCGGGAGGCGACCGGGAAATTCTCGCCGGTCTCGTCCTTGCGGGCGACCGGGCCGGTCTTGCGGGGCTTCGTCGGGGCGATGTTGAAATCCGTCATGGGATCCCTGCCTGCTGCGCGTCGGGGCTGGCGATGCGACCTTGTGTGCTTCATATAGGCGTGGCAACAGGCTTTGGCCCGTCCTTCCTCTGATCCTCCCCTCTTTTTCCAATCAGGCATCCCATGGTGAAGGCTGCGACCGACCTGTCCTATTGCGGACGGGAGGTTCGGAAATATGACAACGACCACTTTCTGGCAGGTCTGTTCGTTCCCGCCGACAGGCGCGAGGCGATGTTCGCACTCTATGCCTTCAACCTGGAGATCGCAAAGACCCGCGAGGTCGTCAGCGAACCGATCCTGGGCCAGATGAGGCTTCAATTCTGGCGCGACGGCATCGAGGCCGTCTATGAGGATGGACCCGTACCCCGGCATGGCGTGATGGACCCGCTGGCCGAGGCCGCCCGTGGGCTGGGGCTGAGCCGTGCCCTGTTCGACCGGCTGGTCGACGCGCGGGAGGCCGACCTGGACGACACGCCGCCGGCCGACCTGACCTGCCTCGTCAACTATGCCGAGGTGACGGGCGCACCGCTGGTCCAACTGGCGCTCGAGATCCTGGGTGTGCGGGACGAGGCGGCGATGACGGCCGGGCGCCATGTCGGCATCGCCTATGCCCTTGCCGGCATCCTGCGCGCGGCCCCCTTCCTGGCCCGCCAGCATCGCCAGCGGCTGCCGGAAGACCTGATGCAGCGCCATGGCGCCAGGAGCGAGGATCTGTTCGCCGGCCGGTCCACCGCGGAACTGCGGGCGGTGGTGGGTGAGATCGCCGACGTTGCGCGCAGGCATCTGGCCGAGGCGCGCGCCCTGCGCCGTCAGGTGCCGAAGGCGGCGGTACCGGCGCTGCTGCCGGCCACGCTGGCCGACCTGCATCTGGGCGTGATCGCGCGGGAGGGCAACGACGTGTTCGCCCCGCGCGTGCTGCTGCCCAACCCGTTCCGGCAGATGAAGCTGGGCTGGGCGGCGATGCGCGGGCGCTACTGACGCCCGCGCGTCATCACGCCGGTCAGCCCTTTAGCCAGCCGTCGAGGTCGGCCAGCGCCCTGCGGGTGTAGGCAAGCTTGCGGTCGCGGCCGCGGATCTTGTCGTCCACCGGCGGGAACAGGCCGAAATTCACGTTCATCGGCTGGTAGGTCTCGGCCTCCGCCCCGCCGGTGATGTGGCCGAGGATGGCGCCGAGCGCCGTGGTGACCGGCGGATTCGTGATCTCCTGGCCCAGACGTTCCGCCGCGGCGAAACGCCCGGCGAGCAGGCCGACGGCCGCGCTCTCCACATAGCCTTCACAGCCCGTGACCTGCCCGGCGAAGCGCAGGCGTGGCAGCGACTTCAGCCGCAGGGCGCCGTCGAGCAGGCGCGGGCTGTTGAGGAAGGTGTTGCGGTGCATGCCGCCCAGCCGGGCGAACTCGGCATTCTCCAGGCCGGGGATCATGCGGAAGATGCGCGCCTGTTCGGCGTGGCGCAGCTTGGTCTGGAAACCGACGAGGTTGTAGAGCGTGCCCAGCGCATTATCCTGGCGCAGCTGGACCACGGCATAGGGGCGGCGTTCCGGCTTGTGCGGGTTGGTCAGGCCGACCGGCTTCATCGGGCCGTAGCGCAGGGTGTCGACGCCCCGCTCCGCCATCACCTCGATCGGCAGGCAGCCCTCGAAGTAGGGGGTGTTCTTCTCCCACTCCTTGAAGTCGAGCTTCTCGCCCTCGATCAGGGCGGCGATGAAGGCGCGGTAGTCGTCCTTCTCGAAGGCGCAGTTGATGTAGTCCTTGCCGGTGCCGCCGGGGCCGGGCTTGTCGTAGCGCGACTGGAACCACGCCTTGGACAGGTCGATGCTCTCCAGATAGACGATCGGGGCGATGGCATCGAAGAAGGCCAGCGATTCCTCGCCCGTGTGGTCGCGCACGGCCTCGGCCAAGGCAGGCGAGGTGAGGGGGCCGGTGGCAACGATGACGCTGTCCCACTCCTCGGGCGGCAGGCCGGCGACCTCCTCGCGCTGGAGGGTGATCAGCGGATGCGAGCCGATGGCCTCCGTCACGGCATCGGCGAAGCCGTCACGGTCCATGGCCAGCGCGCCGCCGGCCGGCACCTTGTGCGCGTCGGCACAGCGCAGGATCAGCGAGCCGCAGCGCCGCATCTCCTCATGCAGCAGACCCACCGCGTTGTATTCGGCATCGTCCGACCGGAAGGAGTTGGAGCAGACCAACTCCGCCAGCTTGTCGGTATCGTGGGCCTCGGTCTTGCGGACCGGGCGCATCTCGTGCAGCACGACGGGCACGCCGCGCGAGGCGAGCTGCCAGGCAGCTTCCGATCCGGCGAGACCGCCGCCGATGACGTGGACGGGGCGAAGGGTGTCGGTCATTGAGACGATATTCCAGACAAAAGACTGCGGATGATTCGCGGGCAATCTAGGCTGTCTGCTCCCAAAACGACAGTCCTCAAACGGCGGCACGCCAACACAGATCGGCCGGCCTCCACAAGGAAGGCCGGCCGCAAGTCGATCAGGAGTCAGTCAGAACATCTTGCCAGAACCGTGACGTCGAGCGGAGGCTCACTCGCTCTTGGTCGTCGTGCTGCGTTCGATGGTGGTGGCGCCCGACGGGGCCGGGGTCACGGTGGTCGAACCGTAGCTCGGCGTGGTGGTCGTGGTGGTCGTCGTGCTGGTGGTGGAGCCGTCGGAGCCGCAGGCGGCCAGCAGCAGCGCGGCCCCCAGGGCGGTGCCCACACCGGTCAGAATCGTCTTCATGCGCCTCTTCTCCCATGCAGTGCGAACTCTGCATGGGAGAACACGGCGCAGCTTGCGTTTGTTCACGCCCTCTTTCGGGTTGCCGATTTCCGCACTGCCGGCTTCGCCTTCAGGTAGGGGGCGAGGTAACGGCCGGTGTAGCTGCGCTCCACCTTCGCGACATCCTCCGGGGTGCCCTCGGCGACGATCTCGCCGCCGCCGGTGCCGCCCTCCGGCCCCAGGTCGATGATCCAGTCGGCGGTCTTGATGACCTCCAGATTGTGTTCGATCACCAGCACCGTGTTGCCCTGGTCGACCAGCGCGTGCAGCACCTCCATCAGCTTTTCGACATCGGCGAAATGCAGGCCGGTGGTCGGCTCGTCCAGGATGTACAGCGTGCGTCCGGTGGCGCGGCGGCTCAGTTCCTTGGACAGCTTGACGCGCTGCGCCTCGCCGCCCGACAGGGTGGTCGCCGCCTGCCCGATGTGGATGTAGCCGAGGCCGACCCGTTCCAGCGTGTCCATCTTGTCGCGGATGCCGGGCACCGCCTTGAAGAACTCCTTGCCCTCCTCGACCGTCATGTCCAGCACGTCGGCGATGGTCTTGTCGCGGTAGGTGACCTCGAGCGTCTCGCGGTTGTAGCGCTTGCCGTGGCAGACGTCGCAGGTGACGTAGACGTCCGGCAGGAAGTGCATCTCGATCTTGATGACGCCGTCGCCCTGGCAGGCCTCGCAACGCCCGCCCTTGACGTTGAACGAGAATCGGCCGGGGCCGTAGCCGCGCGCCTTCGATTCCGGCAGACCTGCGAACCAGTCGCGGATCGGGGTGAAGGCACCGGTGTAGGTCGCGGGGTTGGAACGCGGGGTGCGGCCGATCGGCGACTGGTCGATGTCGATGACCTTGTCCAGATGCTCCAGCCCCAGCACCGCGTCATGGTCGGCCGGATGCTCGCGCGCACCCATCAGCTTGCGCGCCACCGCCTTGTACAGCGTCTCGATGATCAGCGTCGACTTTCCGCCGCCCGACACGCCGGTCACGCAGGTGAAGGTGCCGAGCGGAATCTTCGTCGAGACGTTCTGCAGGTTGTTGGCGCGGGCGCCATGAACCTCCAGGAACTGGCCGGGATGGCCGGGCCGGCGGGTGTCGGGGACCGGAACGAAGCGGGTGCCGTTCAGGTATTGGGCGGTGATGCTGTCGGGATTCTTCTGAACCTCCTCCGGCCGGCCCTGTGCGATGACGGTGCCGCCGTGCTGGCCGGCGCCGGGACCCATGTCGACCAGATAGTCGGCGCTGCGGATGGCGTCCTCGTCATGCTCGACGACGATGACCGTGTTGCCGATGTCGCGCAGGCGCTTCAGCGTTTCCAGCAGCCGGTCGTTGTCGCGCTGGTGCAGGCCGATCGAGGGCTCGTCCAGCACATAGAGCACGCCGGTCAGCCCGGAGCCGATCTGCGACGCCAGCCGGATCCGCTGGCTCTCGCCGCCGGACAGCGTGCCGGACCCGCGGCTGAGCGTCAGGTATTCGAGGCCAACGGCGTTGAGGAAGCCGAGCCGCTCGTTGATCTCCTTCAGGATTCGGTAGGCGATCTCGCGGTCCTTCGGGCGCAGATGCTCGTTCAGCTCGCTGAACCACGCGCCGGCGCCGGCGATGGACAGCTCCGCCGCCTCGGAGATGTTGCGGCCGCGGATCTTGACCGCCAGCGCCTCCGGCTTCAGACGAGCGCCCTTGCAGACCTCGCAGGGCTGGGAGGACTGGTATTTGGACAGCTCGTCGCGGGTCCAGGCGCTGTCCGTCTCGCGGAAACGCCGTTCCAGGTTGTTGACGATGCCCTCGAACGCCTTGTTGGTCTGATAGCGCCGCAGGCCGTCGTCATAGGTCATGGTGATCGCCGACCCGTCCGAGCCGAACAGGATGGTCTGGCGCACCTTCTCCGGCAGGTCCTGCCAGGGGGTGGTCATCGACGCGCCGAAATGCTCAGCTATGCTTTCCAGCGTCTGGTCGTAGTATTTCGAGGTCGAGCCGGCCCACGGCGCGATGGCGCCCTTCGCCAGCGACAGCCGCTCGTCCGGCACCACCAGCATCGGGTCGAAATAGATCTTGCTGCCCAAGCCGTCGCAGGCCGGGCAGGCGCCGAACGGATTGTTGAAGGAGAACAGCCGCGGCTCGATCTCCGGAATGGTGAAGCCGCTGACCGGACAGGCGAATTTCTGCGAAAAGACCGTCAGCTCGTTGGTCTCGGCATTCTCGACCCAGACGATGCCGTCGGCCAGCCCCAGCGCGGTTTCCAGCGAATCGGCCAGACGGTTGCCCAGCCCCTCGCGCACCACGATGCGGTCGACCACCACCTCGATGTCGTGCTTCAGCTTCTTGTTGAGCGCCGGCACCTCGTCGATCTCGTACATGGTGCCGTCGACCCGCACGCGCTGGAAGCCGCGCTTGCGCAGGTCCTGGATTTCCTTCTTGTACTCGCCCTTGCGGCCGCGGACGAAGGGGGCCAGCAGAAGCAGGCGCGTGCCCTCCGGCATGGCCGTGATGCGGTCGACCATCTGGCTGACCGTCTGGCTTTCGATGGGCAGGCCGGTGGCGGGCGAATAGGGGATGCCGACGCGCGCCCATAGCAAGCGCATGTAGTCGTAGATCTCCGTCACCGTGCCGACGGTGGAGCGCGGATTCTTCGAGGTCGTCTTCTGTTCGATGGAGATGGCCGGCGACAGCCCCTCGATCGAATCGACATCCGGCTTCTGCATCAGCTCCAGGAACTGGCGCGCGTAGGCCGACAGGCTTTCCACGTACCGCCGCTGCCCCTCGGCATAGATCGTGTCGAAGGCGAGCGACGACTTGCCCGATCCCGACAGGCCGGTGATGACGATCAGCTCGTCGCGCGGCAGATCCACATCGACGTTCTTCAGGTTATGTTCCCGCGCGCCGCGGACGCTGATGTATTTGTTCATGGAGTGTTCTTTTACCCGAAGCCCATCCGGATGGAAAGTGGCAAGCAGCCGCGCCGCATGACGAAAATCGGACCGCCCCGCTGAGTCTCTTACGGGACCGCCGGACGCCGGCCGGCTGACGATATATGCGCTCAGGCTCGCATTGCCACCGGCGCCCGGCGCGGGTCGGTCATGACCAGAAGGGCGGCACCGCGCGGAAACGCTTCCACAGATCGGGCAGGGCCTTGCGCCGCTTGTCCGACTGGCGCTCGATCCAGGCGGCGACCGTGGCGGCGGTCTTCGGGTCCGCCCCCTTCAGTTCGCCCAGCATGCGTGCGCCGGTGACGGCGTCCTGTTCGGCATCCAGCGCCGCCTGCAGCGGCTCCAGCGCCGCGAAGAAGGGCAGGGCGGCGGCCTCCGGATAAAGGCCGCGGAAGAAATCGGCGGTGTAGCGCAGGCTGCGCAGCCGGCGGCGCAGCTTGTCGCGGCCCTTGGCATCCTCCGGCGGCTTGGCCGCCTTGCCGAGCTTCGCCAAGCGGGCGGACAGCCAGCCGCCGGCCAGCGTGGCGACCGGCGCCGACAACATGGCACGGCGGTCGCCCTCGGCCTCCGACATCCAGCGGCCATGCTCCAGCCATGCCCCCAGTCCCAGGACCATGGTGGTGCAGCCGGGCGCCAGGATCGCCGCCATCGCCTCCCGCGCGGGGCCTGCCCCGGCGGAGCGGGCAAGGACGGCCAGCCGATCCAGCGCCGCGCGGTCGATGCCCGTCCGCGCGGTGGGGGCGGCGAGCAGCGGGTCGATGACGCCGGACATCAGCACGTCCCAGCCCCGCGCCGGGCCCAGCCGTTTGGCCAGCGCCCGGCTTTCCTCCACCAGACGGTCGGCTTCGGGGGAGGCGATCAGCGGCGCGAAGAGGCGGTGGGCGATGCGCAGCCGGCGCAACGCGATGCGCATCCGGTGCAGTCCCTCCACATCGCTGCCGCCGAGTGCGCAGGCCTCGTTGGCGAGGAACTGGCGCAGCGCCTGGCGCAGGATGTGGCGATAGGCCTCGGCCACCGTGGTCAGGGGGGAGAGGCCCAGCGGTTCGGCCTCCACCGGGCCGGGCGCCTTGCCGGTGACCAGCCGAAGCCCGGCCTCCGCCTTGCTCTCGTTGCCGATGCGCATGGGGATGGCGGCCTGCAGGGTCAGCGCCAGATCGAACAGGCTGGCGACCTTTCCCGACTTCAACTCCAGTTCCACCTCGCTGATGGGCAGGGAGTTGCCGCCGGCATAGACCCGCCCGTCATCGACCGCCATCTCCACCGCCGTCAGCGGATCGGGACGGAGCAGCAGGGTGGTGCGGCGGAAATCGGTGATGAACAGGCAGTCCAGATCGTCGAGCGCCGACGCCGGCACCAGACCGGCGACGCCGGGGTCGGTCAGCACGCCGCGGTCCACCGCCTCACCCGCCACGGTCCAGTCCCACTCCCGCCGCACCGCGACCGCGGCGGAATCGCCGGGGCTGGCGCTGTTGACCGTCTTCAGCGTCTGGACGAAGCGGTCGCCCTCCTGCCGCACGCGCAACGCCACGCCATTGGCCGCCAGCTTCAGGTTCGGCGTGTCGAAATAGGCGGTTCGCAGGCGCTGTGTCTCCGCAGGCCCATCGGCCAGCGCCAGCAGGGCCGGCAGCGAGGCGACCCGCGCCAGATCCGCCGAGGCCGCATGGAGTTTCAGCTCCACCTCGCGGAAGGCGGGGGCGGAGGGCTGCGCATCGTGGGCGGCGGACGGGCCGGCGGGCGGAATGGCGGGTGGCAAGGGTCGGCGTCCTCCCGAATCCGGCCGAAACGGCCTGACGGCCAGAGTGGCCTGGAATTGAACAGGTGGATCCGTGGATACTCCAACCGTCGCCGCAGGTTAAGAGAGTTTACGCGGCTGCACAAAATCCGCCAGCCGGCCGGCGCCAAGCTCCAGGTCCGCCCAATGCAGGGTCTCGAAGACCAGGACGGCGCAGGCGCCGGTCGGAAACTTGTCGGCCAGATCATGGCGCAGGTGATGGTCGCCGCTGCCGGTCAACGCGTTCGCCAACTCGTGCAAATCCGGATTGTGGGCCACCAGCATCACGCCGGTCGCCGAATCAGGTACGTCGCGCAGCCGCTCCAGCAACGTGCGGGCGCCGCACAGATACAGGCCGCGTTCATGCTCCACCGGCGGGTAGGGCGCGCCCATCGCCGTCATCACCCGCTTGCGCGTTTCCACCGCGCGAACCGCGGTCGAGCATAGGACGAGGTCGATGTGGGCATGATGCTTGGCGAGGTAGCCGCCGACCAGCGACGCCGCCTTTTCGCCGCGGGCGTTCAGGGGCCGGTCGTGGTCATCCAGCGACGGATCGTCCCAGGAGGATTTGGCGTGGCGCAGCAGGAACAGCGTCTTCATGGCGGGATTCGGTCGGATTGGACTGGCCGTAAGGCGGGGGAGGGGTGGGAGATGGCTTGGAACATCGCCAAATGGGAGTCCTGAAACCGTAACGCATATGGGATACTCTGTCTGCCCACCATATAACGGTTGCCCAAGGCGCCGCACCGCGGCCCGGGGCAGACGGGGTCCCAAGATTTCAGAGGTTGACGTGACGCATCTCCAGGAACTCGAGTCGGTCGGCATCGAGCCCAACGCTCCGGAACGCTTCATCAATCGGGAGCTGTCGTGGCTGGCTTTCAACCAGCGCGTCCTGGACGAGGCCGCCAATCCGAACCACCCCCTTCTGGAACGGCTGCGCTTCCTGTCGATTTCAGCCAGCAACCTCGACGAATTCTACATGGTCCGCGTCGCCGGCCTGAAAGGGCAGGTGGCCGCCGGGGTCAAGGCCCCCAGCCCGGAGAATCTCACGCCTGCCCAGCAGTTGACGGCAGTCAAGCAGCGCATCGCCGCGCTGATGGACAGCCAGCAGACGATGTGGCGCACCCTGAAGGGCGAGCTGCGCGAGGCCGGGATCTCCGTCGTCGATCCCGGCGACCTCAGCGAAGGCGAACTGGATTGGCTGGAAGCCAAGTTCCTCGACGACATCTTCCCGATTCTGACGCCCATCGCGGTCGATCCGGCCCACCCCTTCCCGTTCCTGCCGAATCTGGGCTTTTCGCTGGCGCTGCAGTTGCACGATCCGGTCAAGGGCCGGCACATCGACGCGCTGGTGCCGCTGCCCACGCAGCTGGAACGATTCATGCGGCTGCCGGGATCGGACATCCGCTTCATCCAGCTGGAAAAGGTGGTGATGCAGTTCATCGACCGCCTGTTCCCTCCGTTCCAGGTCAAGGCGCACGGCGTCTTCCGTGTGCTGCGCGACAGCGAGATCGAGATCGAGGAAGAGGCGGAGGATCTGGTCCGCACCTTCGAAAGCGCGCTGAAGCGCCGCCGCCGCGGCAGCGTCATCCGGCTGGCGACCGACAGCGGCATGGCCGCCGACCTGCGCGAATTCCTGCGCCATGAGCTGAACGTGGCGTCGGACGACGTGTTCATCCTGGACGGGCTGATCGGCCTGACCGACACCAAGCTGCTGATCGTGGACGAGCGGCCGGACCTTGTCTTCCGCCCCTTCAACGCCCGCTTCCCCGAGCGGATTCGCGATTTCGGCGGCGATTGCTTCGCGGCGATCCGCCACAAGGACATCGTCGTCCACCACCCCTACGAATCCTTCGACGTGGTGGTGCAGTTCATCCGGCAGGCGGCGCGCGACCCCCAGGTAGTGGCGATCAAGCAGACGCTGTACCGCACCAGCAAGGACAGCCCGATCGTCGCCGCGCTGATCGAGGCGGCGGAGGCCGGCAAGTCGGTGACCGCGCTGGTGGAACTGAAGGCCCGCTTCGACGAGGAGGCCAACATCCGCTGGGCGCGCGATCTCGAACGCGCCGGCGCCCAGGTGGTCTACGGCTTCGTCGATCTGAAGACGCACGCGAAGGTGTCGCTGGTCGTGCGGCGCGAGAAGAAGGCGCTGCGCAGCTACGTCCATTTCGGAACCGGCAACTATCACCCGATCACCGCGAAGGTCTACACCGACCTGTCCTTCTTCACCTGCGACCCGGCGCTGTGCCACGACGCCGCCGTCATGTTCAACTTCATGACCGGCTACGCCACGCCCAAGGTTCTGGAGAAGATCGCCATCGCGCCGATCACCCTGCGCCAGCGCCTGTCGGACCTGATCGAGGGGGAGATCGCCCATGCCGCCGCCGGCCGTCCGGCCTCGATCTGGGTGAAGCTGAACTCCCTGGTCGATCCGGTCATCATCGACAAGCTGTACAAGGCTTCGCAGGCCGGGGTGCAGATCGACATGATCATCCGCGGCATCTGCTGCCTGCGGCCAGGGGTGAAGGGGCTGTCGGAGAACATCCGGGTGCGCAGCATCGTCGGCCGCTTCCTGGAGCATGGCCGCGTCATCTGCTTCGGCAACGGCCATCCCATGCCCAGCAACCAGGCCAAGATCTTCATCTCCTCGGCCGACTGGATGACCCGCAACCTGGACCGCCGCATCGAAACCCTGGTGCCCATCGAAAACCCGACGGTGCACGAACAGGTGCTCGACCAGATCATGGTCGCCAACATGAAGGACGACGCAAGCACCTGGAAGCTCGGCCCCGATGGCGTGTACCATCGGATCAAAGCTGGCCCTGACGCGTTCAGCGCCCATAATTACTTCATGACCAACCCCAGCCTGTCGGGCCGGGGCAGCGCGCTCAGCAGCAAGCGCACGCCGCCGCGGCTCATGCTGCACGCGGTGTCCTAAGGACGGGTGACGGGAGTCTGAGTATGAGCAAGGACAATCGCGCGGCCGCCTTTGCGGGCGACGTTTCCGCCATCTGGAATGCGTCGGCCGGTGGTGCGGCGGAGCGCGTCGGCGTGATCGACATCGGGTCCAACTCGATCCGACTCGTCGTCTATGACGGGCTGACCCGTTCGCCGCTCGCCCTGTTCAACGAGAAGGTGCTGTGCGGGTTGGGCCGCGGAGTGGAGAAGTCCGGCCTGCTGAACCCCGACGGCGTGGCACAGGGGCTTGTCGCGCTGGAACGCTTCGCCACGCTGGCCCAGGGTATGCGCGTCGGCCGGCTGGACGTGATCGCCACCGCCGCAATGCGCGACGCCCGCGACGGCGCCGCCTTCGTCGACGCCATCCGCCGCCGCGCCGGCCTGACCGTCCGCGTCATCAGCGGGGAGGAGGAAGCGCGGCTGTCCGCCATGGGCGTGCTGTCCGGCACCCCCGGCGCCGACGGCCTCGTCGGCGACCTCGGCGGCGGAAGCCTTGAACTGGTGACGCTCGACCGCGGCGTGATCGGCAAGCAGGTGACGCTGCCGCTCGGGCCCTTGCGGCTGATGGAGGTCGGCTCTTCCAAGGGCGGGCCGGCCAAGCTGATCGACCAGCATCTGGAATCGCTGCCCTGGCTGCCGGCGATGAAGGGCCGGCCCTTCTATCCGGTCGGCGGAAGCTGGCGCGCCATCGCCAAGCTGCATATGGAGCAGTCCGGCCATCCGCTGCACATCATCCACCACTACACGATTCCCTCCGCCGACGCGCGGGAGTTCACGGCCCTGATCGGCCGGCAGAGCCGCTCGTCGCTGGAAAAGATGGCGGGCTCGCGCCGCCGGCTCGACACGCTGCCCTTCGCCGGCTTGGTGCTGGAGCGGCTGCTGCGCATCGCCCAGCCGTCGAAGCTGGTGTTTTCCGCCTACGGCCTGCGGGAAGGCCACCTCTATTCGCTGCTGTCGCCAGAAGGCCAGCGCGAGGACCCGCTGATGGCCTCGGCCGCCGACTGGGCGCGGCGCTTCGTGCGGATGGGCGACCCGGCGCTGCTGATGTCCTGGACCGCCGGCCTGTTCGCCGGCGAGGACGACAACGCCATCCGCCTGCGCCATGCCGCCTGCCTGCTGAGCGATGTCGGCTGGGCCGACCATCCCGACTACCGGGCCGAGCATGCCTTCCTGCGCGTGCTGCGCTATCCGTTCCCGGCGCTCGACCATGACGAGCGGGCCTTCCTGGCGCTTGCCGCCCATGCCCGCTATTCGGGAACCATCGACGTGCCGTTGACGGCGCCGGTGCGGACCCTGGTGACGGAAGGGCAGGGGATGAAGGCGCTGGTGCTGGGCCTGGCACTCCGCCTTGCCCACACGCTGTCGGGCGGCGCCACGGCGCTGCTGGAGCGGACCAGCCTGAAGGTGGGCGACGGGCGCATCGTGCTGACCCTTCCCGACGATGGCAGCGTGCCGTCCGGCGAAGCGGTGCAACGCCGCATTGACGCGCTCGCCAAGGCGATGAACGTGAAAGGCGATGTGGTTCAGCCGCTGCGGCCCCAAGCGGCGGAGTAGGGCGGCGGAGTAGGGCAATCGGGCCACCCGCCGATCGATGGCGGGCGGCCCGACCGCATCAGGTTCTGGTGATGGAAACCCCGCCGTCGACCAGCATCGCGGTACCGGTCGTGAAGCTGGAAGCATCGGACGCCAGATAGAGCGCCGACTGGGCGATCTCGCGTGGTGTGGCGAGGCGCTTCAGCGCATGAAGCCCCTGGACGAAGGCCAAGGCCTCCGGCGTGTTCGACACCGCCCGCCCCATCGGCGTGTCGGTGCCGCCCGGCAGCAATGCGTTGGCACGGATTCCATGAGGTCCATATTCGGCGGCGATCACCCGCATCAACCCGATCAGTCCGGCCTTGCTCGCCGCATAGGCACCCATTCCGGGAAAGCCGACGGTATGGCCGACAAAGGTCGAGGTGAAGATCAGCGATCCTCCTCCACGGGCGAGCATCGCCGGAACCTGGTGTTTGGCGGCATGAAAGGCGCTGGTCAGGTTGGTGTCGACCACATCCTGCCAATTCTCCGCCGTCATGTCGGGTATCGAGGTCTGGGCTCCGGTGGTGCCGGCATTGTTGAAGGCGATATCCAGCCCGCCGAATTTTCGGATGGCGACCTGAACCGCTTGGCGAGCGGCATCGGCATCCTTGACGTCGCCGGCCACTGGGGCTGCCTCTGCACCTCTGTCCCGGATTTCCTCCGCCAGCCGTTCCAACTCGCCGAGCCGTCGTGCCACGACCACGAGCTTGGCTCCGTGCTCCGCGAACAGCAGCGCCGTCTCGCGTCCGATTCCGGAACTGGCGCCCGTGACGATTGCAATCTTTCCATCGAGCTGTGCCATGACCATTCTCCATTGCGATGAACGGCCCGAAAATCGCGAACACAGACCATGGCCGGCTATCCGGTTCTTGCTTTCGAATTCGCAAGGCTGGAGCCGCCCTGCTCCGCACCGATCGCCCACGTAATTTCCATAATCTTGCTTATGTGCTTTTTCCGCTCCTTCCGGCCAAGCTCAAGTTTGCTGCTCGCCAGTCAGACCGCGTGCCATCTCCAGGCAAACTTCCCGGCCAGGCTGGAAATCCTCGGCGATCCACCAGCCCTCAACACGTTTCAGCATCTCGCCGACGGCCGGGCCGCGCGGGATGCCGAGGTCCAGCAGGTCGCGGCCGGCAATCGGCAGGCGAAGGTTCGGCAGGTCGCCGGCCACGGACATCGCCGCGCGCAACGCGGTGAGGTCGAGCGGGCCGTCATGGACGGCGGCGGCAACCAGGAGCAGGTCGCAGAACAGTTCGCCATCGCCGATGCGGTAAAGCCCCTGGCGCAGCGCCTTGCGGTCGTCGGACGGCATCAGGACCACCGGCGGTTCGACAAGCGCCAGCATCCGGTCGCGCTCATGGTTGGACAGCCGGAGCGCTTCCGCCGCGCGCAACGCTCCCGGTCGGTCACTGTCCAACACCGCGGCCAGCCGGCGGGTCGGATCGGGCATGATGCCCAAGTCGCGCTCCACCGCGATCAGCCGATCCAGTCGGTCGGTGTCCATCGCCTCCGGCAGCAGGTGGACCATGATCCCCTGCCCCATCATCAGCCGCCAGACCGCCGCCGCGCAAGCTGCCGTCAGCAGGCGGAACAGCTCTCCCCGCACCCGTTCGCCGGACAGCGTCGGCAGGCGCGGCGCCAGCTCGCGGCAGGCGGCCAACGCCTCGGCATCAGGTTCGCCGCGGCCGTAATGGGCGTGGAAGCGGAAGAAGCGCAGCAGGCGCAGCACATCCTCCTCGATCCGCCGCCGCGCCTCGCCGACGAAGCGGACGCGGCCGGCGGCAAGATCGGCCAGACCGCCGAACGGGTCGAACATCGCGCCGTCCGGCGTGCAGCTCAGGGCGTTCATCGTCAGGTCACGGCGGGCGGCGTCCTCCACCCAATCGTCCGTGAACTCTACGCGGGCATGGCGGCCATCCGTCTCAACATCGCGCCGCAGCGTGGTGATCTCGTAGGGCTTGCCGCCGCACAGCGCGGTGACGGTGCCATGGGCGATGCCGGTCGGGATGACGCGGATCCCGGCGGCCTCCAGCAGTTCCATCACCCGTTCCGGCGGCGCGTGGGTGGCGATGTCGATGTCCTTCACCGGCCGGCCAAGCCACGCGTCCCGCACGCAGCCACCGACGAAACGCGCATCGGCGCCGCCCGCGTCGAGGGCGGCGAATACCGCCCGGCTTTCGGGCGCGGTCATCCAGGGCTGGGGCGACAGGCGTGCGGCAACGGTCATGGTGCGCGACGCTATCTGATTCCCGATGGCCGTTCCACCGCCGTCAGAGCGGGCCGGAGGATGCCCCGCCCTCCCCGGCTTCGCGCGCGGCGGCACCCAGCACGTCGCGCAGGTTCACCAGCATGCCGGCGGTCGCGCCCCAGATGTAGCGCTGCGGATAGGGAAAGGCGTAGAACCAGCGCGGCTTGCCCAGGAATTCGCGGCTGTGGCGCTGTGGGTTGGACGGGTCGAGGATGAAGGACAGCGGCACCTCGAACACCTCCGCCACCTCGGTCGGGTCGGGCGTCAGGATGAAGGGCGGAGTCACCACCCCCACCACCGGCGTGACCCGGAAACCGGTGCGCGTGACATAGGTGTCCAGCCGGCCGACGATCTCGATCCGGCCGCGCTCCAGCCCGATTTCCTCCGCCGTTTCGCGCAGCGCGGTATCCTCGGGGCCGTCATCCTCCGGCTCCATCCGGCCGCCGGGAAAGCTGATTTGGCCGGCATGGGAGCTCAGCGTCGCGGTGCGCTGGGTGAAGATGACGGTCAGTTCCTCCGGCCGGTCGACCAGGGGGACCAGCACCGCCGCCTCGCGCAAAGTATCCGGCGGTCCCATCTCCGGGTTCAGATCGTGATCGCCGCGGATTTTGGATGCGTGTTTCGGCGCCATCCGGTTCGACCGGACCGCGTTCTCCACCGCCGCATCAATCGCCTCAACGGGCGTCTCATCGGGGCTCATCGCCGGAAAGCGCCGGCGGACCTCCTCCAGGCTCAGTCGCCAGGCAGCCTGCCCAGCGCGAAGAAGACCTTGTTGCTCCATAGACCCACCTCGGACTCGCCGGTTTCGGTGCGGCGCGCCTCGCTACGCTCCACCATGTCGTAAAACACGGGCCGCAGGATTCGTGCCTCCAGCCGGCTTCTGATCTGGATGTAGGGTGCCGGCTCCCCGGTTTCAGGGTTTACGGCCACACGGATCGGATGGTCGGGGCCGGCTTCCACCCAATGGTCGAGGTTGGTGCGGAATGACAGGACCTGATCGGGCCCGCTGCCCGCCACCGTCATCTCCACGGCGACGAAGGGTGCATCCTCCACCACGATCCGGCCGCGTTCGACCGGCGTGATCAGCCAGTAATCGCCCTCGTCATCGCGCTGCAGAACGGTGGAGAACAGCTTCGCCAGTTCGATCCGGCGGATCGGATCGCCATTGTGGAACCAGGTGCCGTCACGCGCAATGCGGATGTCGTACTGTTCCAGCGTGGGCGTCCGACCCAGCGCCGCCGGCAAATCCGGCGGTGTTTCCGAAGCAGTTGGTCCATCTGCGCGCTTGTCTTTCGCCATCGCGTTACCGACCTTCATGGGATTGGGAACCGTTTTGTCCCCGAACATGCGTATTTTCGCCACACTCGACCGTTAGGTCCACTCCAATGGTCCGTCGGCCCTACCCGGTCCGGCAGCAGGATCCGGAAAATGGGTGTCGACAACGCGCAGGAACAGGGCCAACCATGCGGATCCCGTGTTTCCCGTCGCGGAAGACCGCGACTGCCACGCCGAACCGGCCCATCTCGGGGCCAGCCCATCATCGGGGGAGCAGCAGACCTTGAGCGCACAGGACATCCTGAGGGGGCAGCCTCCCGTGCCGGAGGACCCGCAACGGCTGATGGAGGAGATCGAGGCGCTGGGCGATCGTCTGGCGTCCGTCCGCGACCGCATCGGCCGCGTGATCTTCGGCCAGCAGGAGGTGATCGACCGCACGCTAGTCACATTGCTGGCTGGCGGCCATGTGCTGCTGATCGGTGTTCCCGGCCTTGCCAAGACGCGGCTGGTGGAAACGCTTGGCATCGTGCTGGGTCTCGCCGAAAAGCGCATCCAGTGCACGCCCGACCTGATGCCCGCCGACATCCTCGGCTCCGAAGTGCTGGAGGAGGGTGACAACGGCCGCCGGTCCTTCCGCTTCCTGCCCGGCCCGGTGTTCAGCCAGTTGCTGATGGCGGACGAGATCAACCGCGCCAGCCCGCGTACCCAGTCGGCCCTGCTGCAGGCGATGCAGGAGCATCGCGTGTCGGTCGCCGGCCAGTACCATCCCCTGCCCCAGCCCTTCCACGTCCTGGCCACCCAGAATCCGCTGGAGCAGGAAGGCACCTACCCGCTGCCGGAAGCCCAGCTCGACCGCTTCCTGATGCAGATCGACGTCGAATACCCGGACCGCGAGGCGGAACGCCGGATGATGATCGCCACCACGGGTTCCGTCGACGAGCGCGCGGTGACGGTGCTGTCCGCCGCCGACCTGCAGGCGGCGCAGCGCCTCGTCCGCCGCGTTCCGGTGGGCGAAGGGGTGGTCGACGGCATCCTCGACCTCGTGCGCCGCGGCCGGCCGGAAATGTCGGAGCTGATGGAGGTGCGCCAGCACGTCGCCTGGGGGCCTGGCCCGCGCGCCAGCCAGTCGCTGATGCTCGCCGCCCGTGCCCGTGCGGTTCTGGATGGCCGGCTGTCGCCCTCGCTGGACGACGTGGTGGCGCTCGCCAAGCCGATCCTGAAGCACCGCATGGCTCTGAACTTCGCCGCGCGGGCTGACGGGGTGACGCTGGACGACGTCATCGACCGCCTCTGTACCCCCCTGATGTGACCCCTCAGAGCGGAGCCGCGATGCCGCGCAGCCCAGCCCCACAGCCGAAGACCCCGGCCAAGACCCCGGTGGCAACGACGCTGCTCGCCCGCCATCGCGCGGAGGAGCTGGCCTCGGCCCTCCCCCCGCTTCTGGTCGCGGCGGAGCGGGTGGCCGCCACCGTCGCCCAGGGCGTGCACGGCCGGCGCCGCGTCGGGCTGGGCGAGACCTTCTGGCAGTTCCGCCGCTACCAGCCCGGCGACGCGCCGTCGATGATCGACTGGCGCCAGTCGGCCAAGACCCAGCCGGTCTATGTGCGCGAGAATGAATGGGAGGCGGCGCAGAGCGTCTGGCTGTGGCGCGACCGCTCGCCTTCCATGGATTTCCGCTCCGCCCCCGGCCTGCCGACCAAGCGCGAGCGGGCCGACCTGCTGACGCTCGCCACCGCCGTCCTGCTGGCGCGCGGCGGCGAACGGGTGGCGCTGCTGAACAGCGGCGTGCGTCCCGACCATGGCAAGACCGCCATCGACCGCATCGCCCGGCTGATGACCGACCCGCGCGCCGTTGCGTCGCCGGATCCCCTGCCGCGGGTGGAGCCCCTGCCCCGCCATGCCCAGACCGTGCTGTTCGGCGACCTGCTGTCCCCCCTGCAAGAAATTCATGCCGCCGTCGCCGGCCTGACCGGCCGCGGTCTGCGCGGCCATCTGGTCCAGATCCTCGACCCTGCGGAAGAGACGCTGCCCTATGACGGCCGCGTCGATTTCCACGGCTTGGAGGGCGAACAGAACCTGCTGGTCCCACGGGTGGAGGCGGTACGCGAGGCCTACCGCGAACGCCTGAAGGCGCAGCAGGACGGTCTGGCCGCGTTGGCCCGCACCGCAGGATGGAGCTTCGCCGTTCACCGCACCGACCGTTCCCCGCAATCGGCGCTGCTCACCCTCTGGGGTGCGATGGCGATGGAGGCGGTGTGAAGCGGCGGTCGGAGTCCCATACTCATGAACGGTCGTCATCTCCGCGCAGGCGCGGATGACCGATTTCCGCCCCTCCCCCTCTTGAAGACGCGCCAATGCTGGGTCTCGGACCGATCGCCTTCGCCGCCCCCTGGGTCTTGACCGCACTGGCCGCCTTGCCGGTCCTGTGGTGGCTGTTGCGCGTCACGCCGCCGGCGCCGCGCGCCGTCCAGTTTCCCGCCATCCGCCTGCTGCGCGACCTGACCGCGCAGGAGGAGACGCCGGCCCGCACGCCCTGGTGGCTCCTGCTTCTGCGGCTGATCGTGGCGGCGCTGATCATACTGGCGCTGGCCGGGCCGCTGCTGAACCCGCGTGCGGCGCTGCCGGGCGGCGGACCGCTGTTGCTGGTCGTCGACAATGGCTGGGCCGCCGGCCGCGACTGGCCGACGCGCAAGCGCACGATGGACGAGATGATCGCCCAGGCCGAGCGCCAACAACGCCCGGTCATCCTGCTGCCGACCGCCCCGCCGGCCGATGGCCAGCCGATCCATGCCAGCGCCGTCCTACCCGCCACCGAGGCCCGCCGTCTGGCCCAGGCGCTGGCTCCCCTGCCCTGGCCGACCGACCGCGCCGCGGCGCTGGAGGCACTGAAGGCGGTCGCCGCCCAGACGAACGGCAGCGGCTCCATCCATGCGGTCTGGCTCAGCGACGGTGTCGGCGACGGGCGCGCCGCGGCGCTGGCCGCCGGGCTGCAGCGGCTGGGCTCCGCCGACGTGCTCGACGATTCGGCCGAGCGCCCCCCTCACCTGCTGCTTCCGCCGTCGAGCGAGGGGACGGTGCTGACCGCCCGCATCCTCCGCGCCGACCCGTCCCGGCCGGAGCCGGTGACCGTCCGCCTCACCGCCGCCGATGGCCGCCTGCTGACCCGGCAGACCGTTGCCTTCGAGCCTGGCCAGAAGATGCGGGAGGTGCGGCTGGACGTGCCCACCGAACTGCGCAACGACGCCGCCGCCCTGCGGGTGGAGGGCGACACCACCGCCGGCGCCACCGTGCTGCTGGACGAGCGTTGGCGCCGCCGTCCGGTCGGGCTGGTTTCCGGCCGGTCGGAAGGGGAAAGCCAGCCGCTGCTGTCGGACCTCTATTATCTTGAACGCGCCCTGTCGCCCTACAACGAGGTGCGGCGCGGCGACACGCTGGACCTGCTGAAGCGCGATCTTGCCGTGCTGATCCTGTCCGACATCGGCGCCCTGACCGGCAGCGAGGTGCAGGACATCGAGGATTGGGTGAAGAAGGGCGGCGTTCTGCTGCGCTTCGCCGGCCCGCGTCTGGCCCAGCATGCCGACACGCTGGTGCCGGTCCGCCTGCGCATCGGCGACCGTGCCCTGGGCGGCGCCCTGTCCTGGTCGGAGCCGGCGCGGCTGCAGCCCTTCCCGGCCAAGTCGCCCTTCGAAGGACTGACGATCCCCGCCGACGTTCAGGTCAACCGTCAGGTTCTGGCCGAACCGGCGCTGGATCTGGCCGACCGCACCTGGGCGCGTCTGGCCGACGGCACGCCGCTGGTGACCTCGCAGAAGCGCGGCGACGGCTGGATCGTGCTGGTCCACACCACGGCCAATCCGGACTGGTCGAACCTGCCGCTGTCTGGCCTGTATGTCGACATGCTGCGCCGGCTGGTGGCGCTCAGCGGCGGCGTGACGGGCACCGCGGCGACCACCTCGCTCGACCCGGTCGAGGTGCTGGACGGCACCGGACGGCTGGTGCCGCCGCCGCCCACCGCCTTCCCGATTCCCGGCAATGCCGGCGCCGACGTGATCGGACCGCGACATCCGCCGGGCTTCTACGGGACCGATGATGCCCGCCGCGCCCTGAACCTGTCCTCCGCCGTCACCACGATCGACCCGCTGCCGCCCCTGCCGGCCGGCGTCGGGCGCGACGGCTATGGTGGCCGCGGCGAGGTGCCGTTGAAGCCGTCGCTGCTGGCGGCGGCGCTCGCCCTGCTGTCCATCGACCTGCTGATCGCGCTGGCGCTTCGCGGCCTGCTGCGTGCCCCCCGCCTCCGCCGCGGGGCCGGCGGCGCGGCGGCCGCGCTGCTGCTGGCGGCCGCACTAACCGCCGCACCTCAGCCGGTCCGGGCGCAGGACCAGGACAATGCGGTGAAGGTGACGGCGGAGACCTATCTCGCCTATGTCCAGACCGGCGACAGCGGCGTCGACGACACCTCCCGCGCCGGGCTGGAGGGGCTGGTCAGCGTTCTCGGCCTGCGCACGGCGGTGGAGGCGGCGGGAGCGGTCGGCGTCGATCCGGAGCGGGACGAGCTCGCCTTCTATCCTCTGCTCTACTGGCCCGTCTCTGACCGGCAGAGGCCGCTGTCGGATCAGGCGCGCCAGCGGGTGAACGAATACATGCGCAGCGGCGGCACCATCCTGTTCGACACCCGCGACCAGGCGCCGGGCGGTGGTTCCGGCATTCTGCAGCGTCTGGTCCAGGGGCTGGACATCCCGCCGCTGGCGCCGGTGCCGCAGGACCATGTGCTGCGCAAGTCCTTCTATCTGCTGACCGACTTCCCCGGACGGCAGGCCGGCGGCCAGCTGTGGATCGAGGCGCGCGAGGGGCCGGCGAATGACGGCGTCTCCTCCGTCGTGATCGGCGGCAACGACTGGGCCTCCGCCTGGGCGGTCAGCCGCAACGGCCAGCCGATGTACGCGGTCATCCCCGGCGGCGAGCGCCAGCGCGAGATAGCCTATCGCTTCGGCGTGAATGTCGTGATGTACGCCCTGACCGGCAACTACAAGGCCGATCAGGTCCATGTGCCCGCCATCCTGGAAAGGTTCGGCCAGTAATGCCCGTCGATCTGCTCTCCGGACTTTCGGTGGCTCTGGCGCCGCTGCTGCCCTGGCCGGTGCTGGGCGCCCTGGTCGGCTTCGCCCTGCTGGTGGTGCTGGTCGCCGCCTTGCGCCGGGCGCGCGGCACGCTGCTTCGCCTGCTGGCCGTCATCGTGCTGGCGCTGGCCCTGATCAACCCGTCGCTGGTGCAGGAGAGGCGTGACCCGATCAAGGATGTCGCGGTGGTCGTGGTCGATGATTCGCCCAGCCAGGCCATTGGCGACCGCCGCGCCCGCACCGACCGGGCGGTGGAACAACTGACCGAACGGCTGAAGCGCTTCGACGACTTGGAGGTGCGCGTGGCGCGCACCGGCGAAGGAGCCGAGACCGGCGGCACGATCAACGAGACGCATCTGTTCGACGCGCTGAACCGCGCGATGGCCGACGTTCCGCGCCGCCGCATGGCCGGCGCCGTCTTCATCACCGACGGCCAGGTGCACGACGTTCCGCAGGTGCCGGGCAAGCTGGCCGACATCGGCCCGGTCCACACCCTGCTGACCGGCGACCGCAACGAGGGCGACCGCCGCATCGCCATCGTGCAGGCGCCCAACTACGGCCTTGTCGGCAAGTCGGTGGAATTGACCATCCGCGTCGACGACATGCCCGGACGACAGTCCCCCGACGCCGCGGTGACCCTGCGCCAGGACGGCGGCGCGCCCGGCACCATCCGCGTTCCGGTGGGACAAGACGTACGGATCGACCTGCCGGTCACCCATGGCGGGCAGAATGTTCTGGAACTGGAGGTGGAGGCGGCGAAGCAGGAGCTGACGCTCGCCAACAACCGCGCAGCGGTGGTGGTGAACGGCGTCCGCGACCGGCTGCGCGTTCTGCTGGTCTCCGGCGAGCCCCATGCCGGCGAGCGCACTTGGCGCAACCTGCTGAAGGCGGACCCGGCGGTCGATCTGGTCCATTTCACCATCCTGCGCCCGCCCGAGAAGCAGGACGGCACGCCGATCCGCGAGTTGTCGCTGATCGCCTTTCCGATCCGCGAGCTGTTCGAGGTGAAGCTCGACGAGTTCGACCTGATCATCTTCGACCGCTACCGCCGCCGCGGCGTGTTGCCCCAGATGTATCTGGAGAACATCGCCGACTATGTCCGCAAGGGCGGCGCCCTGCTGGAGGCCTCGGGACAGGGCTATGCCTCGCCGCTGTCGCTCTACCGCACGCCCCTGGGCGCCATCCTTCCCGCCGCCCCCAATGGGCAGACGGTGGACCGCCCCTTCTTGCCGACCGTCACCGATGTCGGCCGCCGCCATCCGGTGACCGCCGGACTGCCAGGCGACCGCATCGATGCCCCGCCGACCTGGGGCCGCTGGTTCCATCAGGTCGATGTCGCCCCAAATGGCGGCACCGTGGTCATGCAGGGGGCCGACAACCGCCCGCTTCTGCTGCTGGACCGCGTCGGCAAGGGCCGGGTGGCGCAGCTTGCCTCCGACCAGATCTGGCTGTGGAGCCGCGGCTTCGAAGGCGGCGGTCCGCAGGCGGAGCTGTTGCGCCGTCTCGCCCACTGGCTGATGAAGGAACCGGAGTTGGAGGAGAACGACCTGCGCGCCCGCGTGGACGGCAACCGCATCACGGTGGAACGCCGCTCCCTCACCCCGGATCCGCGCTCCGTCACCCTCACCGATCCGTCCGACCAAACAAGCACACTGCAGTTGGCCGACGACAAGACCGGCCGCGCCATCGCCACGGTGACGGCCAGCGCGCCCGGCATCTACCGCATATCAGACGGGGAGCGGACGACGCTGGCCGTGGTGGGCGCGGTCAACACGCCCGAACTGGCCGACGTGCGCTCCACCGGTGACCGGATGCAGCCGGTGGCCGAGGCGACCGGCGGCGGCATCCACTGGATCACCGACACCGACAGCGGACCCAACCCCGGCATCGACGTGCGCCGCACCCAGGCCGACCGCAGCCAGAGCGGTTCCGGCTGGATCGGCCTGCGGGCCAACGGCGACTATACGGTGACCGGTGTCACCGAAGTGCCGCTGCTGCCGGTGGGTGCGGTTCTGGCCCTGGTGCTGGGCGGCCTGTTGATGGCGTGGCGCCGGGAGGGACGCTGATCGGTCGGGAGGCTGTTTTCGCGGCGAAAATTTTCCGAAAACAGCCTGTTGCGTTCGGCCGGGCTTCCGATTATGGTGCCGCTCCTTCCGGCGATAAGAGTTGATCGCCGCGCCGGTTGGGGCGTCGCCAAGTGGTAAGGCAGCGGTTTTTGGTACCGCCATTCCCAGGTTCGAATCCTGGCGCCCCAGCCAACTTTCCCTCCGGATTTTCAAAATCGTGACTGCCGGCCTGCGCTATCAGCCGACAGCCGGCTCGGCCCGTTCACGCCGGTCGAGCGCGCCGCTGGCCAGCGTCAGGACGAGCCCGCCCAGCACGAACAGTCCGCCGATCCAGGGCGTGGCGCCGAGGCCGAGCGGCGACGACACCACCTGCCCGCCGAAGAAGGCCCCCGCGGCAATGCCCAGGTTGAAGGCAGCGATGTTGAGCGCGGATGCCACGTCCACGGCGCCCGGCGCATGGCGCTGCGCCAACTGCACGACATAGAGCTGAAGCCCAGGGACGTTGGCGAAGGCCAGCGCGCCCATGCCAGCGAGCGTGATCAGCGCCGGGATCTTGGCGTCGGCGGTGAAGGTGAAGACGATCAGCACCAGCGCCTGCAGGGCGAACAGCCAGGCCAGCGCCCTCACCGGCCGGCGGTTGGCGAGCCTGCCGCCAATGACGTTGCCGACGGCAATGGCGGCACCATACAGAACCAGCACGAGGCTGACGGTGGCGCTGGAGAAGCCGGTGATCGTCTCCAGGATCGGCGCCAGGAAGGTGAAGGCGACGAAGGTGCCGCCATAGCCCAGCGCGGTGATGGCGAAGGCCAGCAGAAGCCGCGGCTTCGCCAGAACCGCCACCTGCGCACCCAGCCCGGCGGCCGGCGGCTGGCTGAGGCGGGCGGGAACCAGGGCCGCGACACCCAGGCCACCGATGACGCCCAGTGCCGAAACCGCGAGGAAAGTGGCGCGCCAGCCGAAGGTCTGGCCGATCCAGGTGCCCAGCGGCACGCCGGTGACGATGGCGATGGTCAAGCCGGAGAACATCATGGCAATGGCGGAGGCGCGCTTGTCCTCCGGCACAAGATCGGCCGCGATGGTCGACCCGACGGAGAAGAAGACGCCATGGGCGAAGGCGCTCAGCACCCGCGCCACCAGCAGGGTCTCGTAATTCGGACTGACGCCGGCCAGCAGGTTGCCGGCGACGAAGACGCCCATCAGCCCTAGCAGCAGCGGCTTGCGCCGGAACCTGCCGGTGAGGGCGGTCAGGACCGGCGCGCCGAAGGTGACGCCCAGGGCATAGACGCTGACCACCATCCCCGCCAGCGGCAGGCTAACTCCCAGATCGTTCGCAACGGTGGGCAGAAGGCCGACGACGACGAACTCGGTCGTCCCGATCGCATAGGCGCTGATCGCCAGCGCCAGCAGTGCGAGAGGCATTTCAAAGGTCTCCATTCGAAGGACTGTCCCGGCAGGGACTGCTCTGGGGAGACCATGTGCGTCATAAGGTCTGGAACGGGAATGCCCGCTGTGTTCCCATGATCTTGTCGTCCAGTGACAAGGTTGGTGAAAGATGGTTCGATGAGCGATCCTCGTGCCTGGGAAATGCGGGTGTTCCTTCAGGTGGCCGCCCATGGCAGTTTCAGCGCGGCCGGTCGCGATGTCGGCATGACGCCCTCCTCCACCGCCAAACTGATCACCCGGCTGGAGGAGCGACTGGGCGTTCGGCTGGTGGAGCGGTCGACCCGGAAGCTGCGCCTGACCGCGGAAGGTGAGCTTTACCGCGAGCGGGCCGAGGCTCTGCTGGGGGAGATGGACGCGCTTGACGCCGAGATCGGCGGTGGCGCGCGTACGCCGACCGGACTGATCCGTGTGAACGCCTCAGTCCCTTTCGGCCAGCATTGCCTGCTGCCGCTGTTGCCGGAATTTCTGCGCGACCATCCCGGCATCACGATGGACGTGACGATGACGGACGAGGTGGTGGACCTCTATGCCGCCCGGGTGGACGTCGCCTTCCGCGCCGGTCCTTTGAGCGATTCGGCGCTGCTGGTCCAGAGGCTTGGCGTGGTGCGCCGACGGATCGTCGCCTCTCCCGCCTATCTGGAGCGGCTGGGCGTGCCGCTGACCGCGGCCGACCTCGAGGCGCACGACTGCCTGGGCTTCAACTTCCGCCGTGCAGCCGCGGTCTGGCCGCTGAAGTCCGGAGGGCGGCTGGTCGACCGGGAAGTGCCGACACGCATCCTGGCGAACAATGGCGAGACGGTCCGGCACATGGCGCTGCTGGGCCTGGGGCTGGCGCGGCTGGCCGACTATCATGTGCGCGACGATCTGCGCGACGGGCGGCTGGTGGCGGTGCTGGACGATGTGCTGGTGGACATGGAGGAAATCCACGCCGTGTACACCGGCCGCGACCGCGCTCCGCGCCGTGTCCGCGCCTTCCTGGACCACATGGCACCGCGCCTGCGGTCGCGCTTGGCGGAGTGACCGCGGAACAGTTCCCGTTCCCGAAAACGACATCGGCCGGATGACGGGCATCCGGCCGATGGGGCGTACCGTTGGGGCGTTCAGCCTCAGAACGGGATTTCGTCGTCGAGGTCCTCGTGACGGGGCGGAGCGCCGCCGCCGCTGCGGCCGCCCGACGAACCGCCGCCATAGTTGCCGCCGCCGCTGCCACCACCATAGCCGCCGCTTCCACCGCCGCTTCCACCGCCACGCGATTCGTAGCCGCCGCCACCGCCGCCGAAGCTGCCGCCGCCGCCCTCTTCACGGGCGCCGCCGGTGAAGTCGATCTCGGCCACGCGGACCGACAGGCCGGCGCCGCGGGTGCCATCGCGCTTCTCGTATTCGCGCAGGGTCACCTCGCCCGACACGACGACGCTCTTGCCCTTGGTCAGGTGCGGAGCGAGCGACTCGGCGCGGCGGCCCCAGATGGAGCAATCGACCCACTGGGTCGTCTTGCGATCGCCGAAACCGACGTCATTGGCGACGCGGAAACCCAGCACCTTCTCGCCGCTCTGGGTCGTGCGCAATTCGCCGTCCGCGCCCAGGCGTCCCGTAAACGTCCAAACATTCATCGCTCGTTGCTCCTAAGCGCGAGTGTCCCAGCATCCATGCCGACCCGTCAGGATGCCCGGCGGAGGCACCCAGATGCCGAGGGTTCCCATTCGCAGGGCCGGCTGTTCAATGGCGACCATCCCCCCGGTCCCGCGCAACGAAGCACGAGGGACCGACGCCGGTCAACCGCCGTCGGAAATGCACTGGCGATCCCCGGACCGGCGCACTCGCCCTGCCGTTCCGGACCAGAACACTCCATGAACAAATATAGCAGAGCAGCAGGCGTCGGAAAACCGTTTCCTTCGAAGTAGCGCCGGTATCCGGTCAGCGCAGACGCCGCGCCGCCAGATCCAGGGCCACTTTCAGCTGGGCATGGGAGAAAGGCCTGTGGACGACGCCGAGCGGATAGGTCTCGGTGATGCGGGCCATGGTGCCGTGGTCGCTGTTGCCGGACAGGAAGATGCAGCGCAGGCCATGGTCCAGGTTCAGCCGCCGGGCCACCGCGATGCCGTCACCGCCGCCGAGCCGGACATCAAGCAGCGCCAGATCCGGCCGTTCGCGCAGAGCGAAATCCGCTGCTTCCGCCTCGGTTCGGGCGACACCGCAGACGGTATGGCCAAGGTCGCTGACCACCACCGCCAGGGCATCGGCGGCTGTCTCGTCATGCTCCACGACCATCACGCGCAACGGTTGGCCAGGTGCGCGGGTGCGGTAGGTTGACTGCGGTTTGGCGATGGCGTCGATCCTGAGCATGCGACCGACCTCCGGGAAACATGGCGTTGAGCGACAAGCGACGAATTTTGGCAAAATTGCGCTTAATGCTACGCCGTTTGTACTACACCACCCCGAATTTGCAAGATCAATCGTTCAGGATCTGACCTTTTTCGCCGATCGGTGCAGAAACACATCACCTCGAGTCGGATAGCCTCGGATGGCAGCAGCAATGCCGGAAAGATGGTCAGCGTCCTGCCGGGCCGAGCCAGTCGATGCCGCCGGGCGGGCGTGGTCTGCCGGTTCCATTGCTGCGCGCCGTCGCCGCCCTTGACGGCGGCGGCGGCGGAACAGGCTCGCCGGAGAGCCAGGCGGCCTGGGCATCGGCAGGCGGGGTGGGGGCTGCGGGCAAAGCTGCCGGCGTCTGGGCAGGTGAAAAAGGCGAGACCGGTTCGGCGGTGGTCGGCGTGGATGAGCCCGCTGCCGGACGGAACGGCTCGGCCACCGGAGCCTGCGCGGTCGGTGCCGCCAATGCCTTTTGCGCCGGCCGGGCCGGCAGATCTGCCGGCAGGTCGCCCGGTGATGCGGTCGGCTGGTCGGATGGCGGAACGTGGGCCACGGGGTGGGGCCGGGACGGCGGCGTTTCCTCATCCCATGCATCGCCCCAGGCAGGCGGCGGCGCAGAGGGGCGCAGGCGTGGCGCCTCCGCGGCCCCCATCCAGGAGGGACGCTCGTCGTCGGCCAGCGGGCCGGTGCTGGTGTTGAGCTGCCGCGCCTGCTCGCGAATCTCCAGCAAGGTGGTTACCGCGAGTTGCAGCAGTGGGGCCAGGACCATGGGATCGGCCATTTCCTCCGCACTCAGGGCGGCGAATCGGTCGCGGACATCCTCCACTGCCTGTTCCACACCGTCACGCAACGCGCCGGCCTCGTGGGCGAGCCGTTCCAGATCCTCGCGCAGCGCAGAGATCTCGCAGGCCTGCCGCAACTCGTGGAAACCGATTCCCGCTCCCGGTGCGGATGCGGATCGCCGGTCCCGTGACGAACCAAAATCGTGAGGCATCCTGCCCAACCCCGGTTCCAAGCCCAGCCCAGTGAAAACAGACGTCGCGACGAATACAGCCGGACGTGCGTACTGCAAACCGCGCAACCGGACAGCGGTTCCAAAAGCCGACGTCATGGCGCGGTCAGCCGGAGCGTCGGCGAAGTTGCCGCACGTCACGGCCGGCGCCCCCAATCGGAGAGCGATGTTTAGCGCCGTTGAAGTCGTTTGGAAACCGTTTGCGCGTGATGGCCGCTTGTACTATTTTTTCGGCCCCAGGGGAAAGGATTCCTTGTGATCCAACGTCCCGGCGCCTCCCCGCCGCCATTTCATCTTGCCGGAATCCCATACGGTGTCGATCGACCGCTCGGAACTTGAACGGCTCCTTGCCGATCGCCCGGCTGGCAACCGCAGCGCCATGCAGGCGGTGCGCGAAAGCTATGCCGATATCGGACTGATGCGCGAACGCGGTCTGTCCTGGGCCGAAATCTCCGATCTGCTGGCGAAGCTGGGCATCACCGCCCGCGACAGCCAACCGATCTCGCCGGTCACCCTGCGCTCCGCCTTCTTCCTGGTCGGGAACGAGGGACGTGGTGAGGCGGTCGGCGACCATGGCGGTGCCGCCGCGGCAATGCCGGCGGAAACGCTTGCCGCCGTCCACGAGGCTGCGCTGTCGGCCGGGCTGATGGGCGAGGACGAAGAGACCCCGGAGACCGCCCCGATCGCTGGCCCCGATCATGCCGACGAGGCCGCCGCAGCGTCCGTCGACGCTGCTCCCGTCCCGCCGCCGGCGAAGACGCCTGAAGCCGACCCTGAAGCCGACATGGAATCGGCTGACTCCGTCCCCGAACCCGAGCCCGAACCCGCCTCCCCTGCCCCGAGCCTGCTGGCTCCGGCGGCGAAGGACGCCGAGGATCAACCGGCGGCGGACGGTGAAACGGGCGCGGAAACCAGTGCCCCGGAACCGAAATCCGCTGTAGAGAGCGAAGCGGCAGAGGCACCGGCCCCCGAACCTGTACCTGAACCGACACCCGAGCCGGCCCCGCGGCCGGCTCCCCAACCGACGTCCACGGCGGCCGCGCAGAACACCGGCTCCTTGATGTCCCCCCCGATGCTCCAAGACGACTCAACAAACGTACACTGGAAAGGCGATCGCATGCTGGGCACGATCTTCGTCCTCAATGACCGCGGCGGCGTCGGCAAGACGCTGCTGTCCCATCACCTGATGGCGACCGCCATGCTGGAAGGCCTGCAGCTGAAGGTCGTCGAGTACGAGGTGAACGAGCGACTCGCCCGCCTGTTCGGCCCGGACGTGGTCGAACACCGCCGCATCACCCAGGATTTCATGAACATGATGGGGTCGGGCGACGGCTTCTACGAATTCTGGGACCTGATCGGGCCGGAGCTGCAGCGCGGCGGCCGCCTGTATGATTTCGGCGGCAACATCTCGCAGTGGTTCTTCAACTGGGCCGAGGTGTCGGGCTTCGACTATTACGTCGGTGACGGCGAGCGGCTGACCTTCATGGTGCCGGTGACCGTCGATCTCGCCTCGCTGTCCACCGGCATGACCACGCTGGAGCGGGTGGCGACCATCGCGCCGAAGGCGAAGCGCGTCCTGGTGGAGAACGGCTTCTCCGGCCCCTTCTCGCAGCTCGAGGACAGCCAGTATGCCCGCCGCAAGGCGGAGATGGTGGAGCGCGAGGGGCTGCAGGTCATCTCCATGTCGCCCTGCGCCGCCCCCGCCTGGGCCCGCCTGACCGGCCACCGGCTGGATCAGGTGGCGACGATGACCCGCGAGGATCTGGTGAAGCTGGGCATGACCCCGCCCGTCGCCTCCCGCTCGCTGATCATCATCCATGAATGGCTGCGCAACATGCGTCAGGCTCTGTCGCCCTACCTGCACGACGCCTTCCGCCAGACCCCGGCGACCGCCAAGGCACGCTGAGGCGCTTAACGACCCACCGGTCCGCTCTTCAAAGCCCTTCTTTCCTCTCGGGAGAAGGGCTTTCTCTTTGCCGGTCAAGGCCGCAGCGTTGCGGGCGGCGCTTGCGCTGTAGAGGTCTTCCTTCACCGCCGTCACCGATTTCACCTGATAGCCCGGCCTTGCGCTGAAGCGGCGGGTGGCGCGTTCGGCGGCCTCGCGTTCCGATTCCGCCCAAACCAGATAATCGCGTCCGCGCGCCCATTCGACAGCCAGCGGGTGGGCGGCGTCGATCTCGCCGATCTGCTGGTTCACCATGGTGACCAGCCATTCCTTGTCGCCGGGGTTGCGGCGGTCGGTCAGGATCAGGATTTGCGGACGGCGGCGGTTCTGCGCCTCGGTCAGGCGCTGATGCACCTCGACCTGCTTCTTGCGCAGTTCCACCATGTCGCGGACCAACTCTTCGATCTCGCCATGGAGGTTCTCCTCCTCCCGGTGCAGGCGGTGGATCGTCGCGTCCAGCTTGTCCAGCGTGCCGCGGACGCCGCGGACGCGCTGCCGGGCCTGCGACACCCGCTGTTCGACCGACAGCAGCACGTTGCCGAGCCATGCGCCGATGGCGATGATCCCCAGAACGATGATGAAGTTGATCATCATGTGGCGGCGCCGGATGTGACGGCGCCGGATATGGCGGAAGCGGCCTTGGCCCGCGCCGTTGCCGGGGGCTGGGGTGCGCCGCCCTTCGCACCCCCCTTACCGCCGCCGGTCCGCGCGTCGCCGCGCATGAACGACTTCTGGAAGCCCAGCTTGAAGGGAAAGGCGACGTCGACCATCTGCTTGGCCTCGTCGAAGCTGGACGCCCACACCTCCGCCACATTGGCGCAGCGCCAGATGGGGTTGACCGGCCCGCGGTCACCGGCGGCCCGCGCGGCGGCCGATGCCTTCTCCTGCGTGACGGTCGCGACGAACTTCATCAGGCCGGCCTGCGGATCGCCGACCTCATGCACGAACAGCGGCGGCTGTTCCGCCAGATCCCTGATCTGCTTTTCCGCCTTGCGGATGTCGGTTTCCAGCCGGTGGCGTTCGGAAGACTGGCTGTTGCGGCGCTGGACCAGTTGATTGACGCGGTTCTGAAGCTCGTGCGCCTCGGCATGCAGCACGTAGACGCGGTTCTCGATCTGCTCCAGACCGCTGCTCTTTTCCAGGATGTTCGGCAGGAAATCCTTCAGCATCATGGCGACCGGGACGGCGGCCAGCATGATGATGACGATGGCGATCAGGAACAGCGTCGTGTTCGACATCCGCCCGCCCGTTCTCCTCCCGAAACCCGCACCATGCGATCTGCCGGAATCGGCACGATCGGCACCGGTGCGGAGCTTCGAGGATCAACGAACAATCCAACCCCGTCAACGAATCGTCTCGGCTTCGCTCCAAATTCGTCGGAAATGTGTCAGGATGCCGCCATCTCCGCCACCCGCTTCACCGCGTCACGCACCGGCCCCGGCCGGCGTTCGTCCGCCAGGGTGGTGAACCAGTGCTCCGGCGGGTTGCGACCGGCGGCGCGGTTCCAGGTTAGGGCGCGCAGCACCGCTTCCGCCTCCGCCGTCGGCGGCACGGCAGGGTCGATCCCGTTCATCACCGCCCAGATGCCGGCCCAGCAGCGTCCGACCGACCAGGGATTATAGCCGCCGCCGCCGACCACCAGCACCCGTGGCGCCAGCGGCAGCAGGGCCGCCACCGCCTCCCACAGCGCATTGTTGGACAGTTCCAGCCGGCTCAGGGGATCTTCGGCCAGGGCGTCGGCACCGGTCTGGATCACCATAGCCTGCGGACGGAAGGCGCGGGCCAACGGCAGCACCGCCGCCTCCATCACATGCTCCATCTCGCTGTCGTTGAAGCCTGGCGGAACCGGCAGGTTGCGGGCCATGCCGCCGGCCCGATCCTCCGCCTTGCCGGTGTAGGGCCAGCGCCCGTCCTCGTGGATGGAGATGGTCAGCACCCGGTCGTCGTCGGCGAAGGCCTCCTCCACCCCGTCGCCATGGTGGGCGTCGAGGTCGACATAGAGAACCCGCTCCAGCCCATGGTCGAGCAGTTCCAGGATGCCCAGCACCGGCGCGTTGAAATAGCAGAAGCCGCTGGCCCGGTCGCGGCGCGCATGGTGCGTGCCGGCCGCCGGCGCATAGACCAGCCCGGCCGGACGGTCGCCCAGGATGCGCGCCGCCTGCAGGGCCGACCCGCTGCTGTGGGCCGGCCGCCGGTACATCTCGGCGAAGACGGGATTCTCCAGCTTGCCGAGATTGTGGCGGGCCGCCGTCGCCTCGTCCACCCGCTGCTCCGCCTCCGCCCGCTTCAGCGCGGCGATATAGTCCGCCGTGTGGAAGCGGGCCAGTTCGCGTTCGCTCGCCACATGGGTGTCGAGATAGACCTTGTCGGGCAGCCACCCCATGGCGCGGCTGAGATCGATGGCGGTCGATACGCGTGGGATCGCCAGCGGATGCTTCGGGCCATAGGTCGAGCCGCGATAGATGTCGCCGCCGATGAACAGAGGGGTGCGGAGAGGCGTGGTCAGGGGATGATCTCCATCGGTCCCGCCACAAACTAGGCGGAGCCGTGCGCCGGTCAAGCGGCACCCCGCCGCTTCCGCGCTCTGGAAGGGCCTGCGGCAATGCTTGCGGTCGCGGATCGTCCGCGCCTATAGTCGCCGCCTTCACTGGGGGGAGCCGATGGGCGGCTGAGAGGTTCCGTTGCGGAACGACCCCTGGAACCTGATCCGGTTCATGCCGGCGTAGGGATCAGTGATGCCAGACCGTACGCGCACCCTCTCCGCCCTCCCGCCATGCTTGCCGCTATGACGGCCCCGATGCCGGCGATTCCGCCGCTTTCGGTGACCGTGTCGCAGGCGCGGCTGACCTATGGCGGCATGCTGCTGTTCTCCGACCTGACGCTGGATCTGCCGGCGGGGCGGACCACCTGCCTGTTGGGACCGAGCGGCGTCGGCAAGACCACGCTTCTGCGCATCCTCGCCGGGCTGGCGGAGCCGGAGCCGCCGACCTGCGTCGCCACCGGCGACGGGCAACCCCTGGCCGGCCGCATCGCCTACATGGCGCAGCAGGACCTGCTGCTGCCCTGGCTGACGGTTCTGGACAATGTCCTGCTGGGCGACCGGCTGCGCCACCGCCGTCCCGATTCCGTGCGGGTGGAGCGTGCCCGCTCGCTGCTCCACCGCGTCGGTCTGGCGGGGCGGGAGCGCGACCGTCCGGCCGCGCTGTCCGGCGGGCAGCGCCAGCGGGTGGCGCTGGCCCGCACGCTGATGGAGGACAAGCCGCTGGTCCTGATGGACGAGCCCTTCTCCGCACTCGACGCCATCACGCGGCTTCGGCTGCAGGAGACGGCGGCGGAAACGCTGACCGGCCGCACCGTCCTGATGGTCACCCACGATCCGCTGGAGGCGCTGCGCATCGGCGACCGCCTGCATGTGATGACCGGGCGTCCCGCCGTCATGGGGCCGGCGCTGGAGCCGTCCGGCAAGGTGCCGCGCCGGGTCGACGATCCCGGATTGCTGGCGCTACAGGCGGAGCTGCTGCGGAGGCTGGCGGAATGAGGGCGCTGCTGCGCGCCTTGGTCACGCTCGCCGTGCTGGTCGCCGGCTGGCAGGTGCTGGTCTGGGCCACCGGCCTGCCGCGCTACCTGCTGCCCGGTCCGTTGGCCGTGGCCGATGCAATGCGGCGGCAGGCACCCCTGCTGTGGAGCCATGGGCTGACCACCCTGTCCGAGATCCTGATCGGGCTGGTGGCCGGGGTGGCCCTGGGCGGCGTCAGCGCGCTGCTGCTGGCGCGGTTCCGTACCGCCCAGCGCTGGCTGATGCCGCTGCTGCTGGTCAGCCAGGCGATCCCGGTTTTTGCGTTGGCGCCGCTGCTGGTGCTTTGGCTGGGCTACGGCATGGCGTCCAAGATCGCCATGGCCGTGCTGGTCATCTATTTCCCGGTGACGACCGCGCTGTTCGACGGGCTGCGCCGCACCGATCCCGGCTGGCTCGACCTTGCCCGCACCATGGGCGCCTCGCCCGCCGCGATCCTGTGGAACATCCGCCTGCCGGCCGCCCTGCCCGCCTTCTGGTCCGGCGTGCGGGTAGCCGCGGCGGTGGCGCCCATCGGCGCGGTGATCGGCGAGTGGGTCGGTTCATCCTCCGGCCTCGGCTACCTGATGCTGCACGCCAACGCCCGCATGCAGATCGACCTCCTATTCGCCGCGGTGCTGGTACTGGGGCTGTTCGCAGTGACGCTCTATGCCGCCGTCGACGCGCTGGCCCGCCGTGCCCTGCCCTGGCAACCCGATACCCAACCGGCCGAAGACGCCAATCCTTGAAGGGGAGAAAACCCGATGAAGCACCTGTTCGCCGCCGGCCTGATGGCGGCCGGCCTGATGACCGCGCTTCCTGCACTGGCCCAGGACAAGCTGTCCGTGATGCTGGACTGGTTCGTCAACCCGGACCACGCCCCACTGGTGGTGGCGCAGGAGAAGGGCTTCTTCAAGGATGCCGGTCTTGAGGTGACGCTGACCGCTCCGGCCGATCCCAACGACCCGCCGAAACTGGTCGCCGCCGGCGGCACCGACCTTGCCGTATCCTACCAGCCGCAGCTGATCCTGCAGGTGGCCGAAGGGCTGCCGCTGGTCCGTGTCGGCACCCTGGTCTCGACTCCGCTGAACTCCGTCGTCGTGCTGCGCGACGGGCCGGTGAAGACGCTGAAGGACCTCAAGGGCCGCAAGATCGGCTTCTCCATCGCGGGCTTCGAGGATGCGCTGCTGGGCGCCATGCTGGAAAAGCACGGGCTGAGCCTGAAGGACGTGGAACTGGTGAACGTCAACTTCTCGCTGTCGCCGTCGCTGCTGTCTGGTCAGGTCGATGCGGTGGTCGGCGCCTTCCGGAACTTCGAACTGAACCAGCTGGACATCGAGAAGCATCCCGGCCGCGCCTTCTATCCGGAGGAGGAAGGGGTGCCGCCCTATGACGAGCTGATCCTGGTCGCCCACAAGGCCAAGGCCAACGATCCGCGCTTCAAGCGCTTCCTGGCGGCGGTGGAGCGCGCGACGCTCTACATCCTGAACCATCCGGAGGAATCGCAGGCCGCCTTCGTCAAGGGTCGGCCGGAGTTGAACGACGAACTGAACCGCCGCGCCTGGGCCGACACGCTGCCGCGCTTCTCCCACAGCCCGGCCGCCCTGGATGCCGAACGCTACACACGCTTCGCCGAGTTCCTGAAGGAGCGCGGCCTGATCAAGGAGGTGGCGCCGGTCGACCAGTATGCGGTGGTGGTGAAGTAATCCGCGGCTTGACGAGATTGCCTTCCGGGCCGGCGGCGCGTTACCTAGAGGAAAACCGCTCCGCCGCCCAATGATCGGCGACAGCATAAATCGGGAGATGCAAGGGTATGCCGATCAAGACCATCCTGCTGCACATGGCCAACGACGACGCCCACGCCGGCCGGATGGCCGTTGCCGCAGCGCTGGCCAAGCAATTCTCCGCCCATATCCAAGCGCTCTACGTCGCCACCCCGGTGTCGATGCCGGCGGGCGCCACCGGCCGGGCTGCTTCATACGTCTTCATGGCGGAAGCCACCGCCATCGCCCATGAGAATGCCGAGCGGATCGAGCGGGAGGTGCAGCAGGCGCTGAACGGCCTGTCGTTTGACTGGACGGTCGAGGAAGGCGATCACGTCGAATTGCTGGCCGAACGGGCTTCCTACGCCGATCTGGTCGTGGTGGCGCAATCGGCGGCAGTCCGGGCGGGGGAGCGCGTGTCCCTTCACAACATCCCCGACCGCCTGCCCCTGGAGACCGCCACCCCGGTGCTGGTCCTGCCGCCGGGCCAGCCGGCGACCGCCGCCATCGGCCGGCATGTGCTGGTCGCCTGGAAGAACAGCCGCGAATCGGCCCGCGCCGTCCGCGCCGCCATGCCCTTTCTGGAGACGGCGCAATCCGTCACCGTCCTGACGGTGGAGCCGCCCGGCCAACGGAGCGACGAGGCGGCCGCGCTGGTCGACTGGCTGCACCGCCACGGCATCGCCGCCCGCCCGCAATCGGTCATCGCGTCCGGCGGCGAGGTCGGCGAGATGATCCTGTCCTGCTGTACCGACCAGGGCGCCGACCTGCTGGTGATGGGCGCCTACGGCCACTCCCGCCTCCGCGAACTGGTCCTGGGCGGCGCCACCCGCACGGTGCTGGAAGAGCTGACGCTGCCGGCTTTGATGACGCATTGAGGGTTGTTGGGGGCGGCGTTTGCCCCCACTCCCCACTCACCCGAACAGCTGCCCATGCAGCGCCTGCCAGCTGGCCCGGTCGGGCGCCAGCAGGATGCTTCCCCGCAGCAGCCCCGGCCGATAAGGCGTGCCGTCGATCAACGCCGAATAGCCGCCGGCCTCGGCGTGCAGCAGCACACCGGCGGCGTGGTCCCACGGCATCAGGCGGTGGTAGAGCGAATAATGCGCCCGCCCCTCCAACAGGCGGAGATACTCCTGCGCGGCGCTCGACAGGCAGGCGCGCTCGCCGAGGCCCGCGCTCCGCTCCTCCAACTGCCGGCTCATCTCTTCGGGGCAGAAACGGGTGGACAGCGCGCCGACCATCTGCGGCAGCGGCACCGCCGGCGCGACGTGGACTTGGCGTCCGTCGAGCCATGCCCCCTGCCCTTTCACCGCCGTCGCCATCCGCCCATCCACCGGGTCGTGGATCCAGCCGGCGACCGTCTCGCCCTTGCAGGCGAGCGCCACGATCACCGCGAACATCGGCCGGCCCTGGGCGAAGTTGATGGTGCCGTCGACCGGATCGATGATCCAGACCGGATCGTCGCCATGGATGCGGTCGAGCACGCGCTCGTCCTCCGACGCCGCCTCCTCGCCGATCACGCGGCTGCCGGGCAGCAGGGCCGACAGCGCGGGGGTCAGCGCGCGTTCCGCCGCTTCATCCGCCAGGGTGACGAGGTCGGTCGGCCCGGTCTTCTGCCGGATGCCGGAGGCGTCCAGATTCTGGAAGTAAGGCATGATCTCCGTCCGGGCGACGGAACGGATCAGGTCGGACACGCGGTCGAGGTCGGGAAGCGGGAAATCCGTCATGGTTGGACGCTCTCACTGCATTCGTGGTGTTGGGCCGTCACGGCTTTGCCGCCGGCTTGGCCGGATGGCTGTCCAGCTTCAATGTCGGATCGCCGCCGCCGGGGTTGGTCAGCAGCACCTTGCCGTCCAGCCCGCTGTCCTTCAGCGCCTTCGACAGTGCGTCGAGCGTGGCGCGGTCGGCCGCCGCTGCCGCGGCTTCCTTGGCCTGATCGGGCGGCGGCGGCGGCGGCACCGGACCGCCCTGTGCCGGTTGTCGCGGCGCATTGGGGTCGATCCGCGGTGGCGGTGGCGGAGTTGGCGGGGGGCCGGCGGTTTCCTTCTCGGGCTCCGGCGGTGGAGGCGGCGGCTGCCAGAGGCGGAAACAGTCGGTGAAGGCCGGCTGCTTGCACTCCTTCAGCAATTCGACGGCATCCGGTGCGATGACCAGCGGTACGTCGGGGGCGAGGGGAAGTGGTTGCGGCGGGGGCGGAAGCGGGTCTTCCGGCGGGACCTCCGGCTCTTCGACATAGCCGGGCGGAAGGGGCGTTCCGGGGCGCAAGGGCTCCGCCGCATACGGCGCCGCAGACGGCAGGGCGAGCGCCAGAAGCACCGGCAAGACCGGCAGCAGGCGACCGGCACCGGTCAGGACGGAACGGGGGGAGCAACGGAGCACGACAAGACCGCGGCGATGGCGAACGGCCCATTATGGCCCGCCATCACCCGCGCAGTCATCCATCAAGCGTGTGTCAAATCACCATCATGCGGCGGCGCGGTGGTTCCCTTCGGGGAAGCCGGCGGACCGCCGCCCCTCGCCATAGCCCCAGGCCGACAGTTCGCGGCAGATCGCGGCGATCTTCGCAGCCTCGTCGGCATTCGGCTCCCGCTGCGCGGCAGCGTCGATCAGGCGGATCAGCTTGGCACGTCCTTCGGGGGTGCGCGACAACTCCTGCAACCGCAGCAGCGCCGCACCCGGCGGCAATTTCTCCTCACGGGCCACGAGAGCCACCTGATCGGCGAGGAAAGCCGTGATCGAAAAACACGACGGATCGGTTTGCAACCGCATTGGCAGTCCTCCTCCTGGGGGAGCGCGTTGCTCCGTTCCCATAATCGGACCCCAACGGGGAAATGACCACGCCGCATTCGTCGTAAGACCGGAGTAGGGTGCAACAGGTCATAGCCGATCGTTGCACCCATTCCGTTTGGCCAGTGCGGTGAGGCACCGCTTAAGGTTGCCCCAGCCGCATAGGCCATACCGTACCGTCAGGCTTGGGAGTGCGGCTGGAACCGCTTCTCGAACCGTGCGAGGTCAGCCGGGTCGAGGGAAACGTGCAGATGCGCCCGCTCCTCGTCGTCCCGGCGTTCCAGCACCTCGCCCTTGGCATAGAGCCAGGCGAGCGCCGCACCGTCGCCCAACTCGACCGACAGGTCGACCACCTGCCGGTTGACGTTCATCCGCTGGTCCAGCAGGCGGTCGAGGTCGTCGATGCCCTCGCCGGACAAGGCGGAAACCGCAACCGCGCGCGGGTTGCGGCCGGTCTGGGCCAGAATCGCCGCGCGGCTTTCGCCGTCCAGCGCGTCGATCTTGTTCAGCACCTCGATCACCCGGTCGTCCGTTTCCGGATCGATGTCCATGTCGGACAGCACCTCATGGACGTCGGCCTTCTGGGCGTCGCTGTCGATGTGGGCGATGTCGCGGACATGCAGGATGATGTCGGCGGCATCCACCTCCTCCAGCGTGGCGCGGAAGGCGGCGACAAGGCCGTGCGGCAGGTCGGAGATGAAGCCGACGGTGTCCGACAGGATCACCTTGCGCCCGGACGGCAGAGTCACCTGCCGCATGGTGGGATCGAGCGTGGCGAACAGCAGGTTCTGGGCGAAGACGTCGGCATTCGCCAGCCGGTTGAACAGCGTCGATTTGCCGGCGTTGGTATAGCCGACCAGCGCCACCACCGGGTACGGCACCTTGGCGCGCGCCTTGCGGTGCAGGCCGCGGGTACGCCGCACCTCCTCCAGTTCCTTCTTGATCTTGATGATCCGGTCGCCGATCAGGCGGCGGTCAAGTTCGAGCTGGGATTCACCGGGACCGCCGAGGAAGCCGAAGCCGCCGCGCTGCCGTTCCAGGTGGGTCCAGGACCGGACGAGCCGCGACTTCTGGTAGGTCAGCGAAGCCAACTCGACCTGCAGCATGCCTTCCCGCGTGCGGGCGCGGGCGCCGAAGATCTCCAGGATCAGGCCGGTCCGGTCGATGACCTTGGCCTTCAATGCCCGTTCGAGGTTGCGCTGCTGCACCGGCGACAGGGCATGGTCGAGGATGACCAGCGTCGCCTCGTTCTCCTCCACGACCTGTGCCAGATGCTCCACCGTGCCGGAGCCGAGCAGGGTCGATGGCTGCGGCCGGTTCACCTTGGCGCATTCGGCATGGATCACTTCCAGCTGAATCGCCTGGGCAAGACCGATCGCCTCCTCAAGCCGTGATTCGGGAGGGCGCAAGTCCCCGTCCGCCTCGTTGCGGAGGACGGGGTGGACCACGATGGCCCGCGCGGCGCCTTCCGGGGCCGCGCCGTTACCATTGGTCAAGGGATCAGACGCTTTCACCTTCCTTGGGCGGCTCGAAAAGTTGAATGGGATGGGCCGGCATGACCGTCGAGATTGCGTGCTTGTAAACGAGCTGGGAGTGCGCGTCGCGCCGCAGCAGTACCGAGAAGTTGTCGAACCAAGTAATGATGCCCTGGAGTTTCACGCCGTTCACGAGAAAGACGGTTACGGGAGTCTTGTTCTTGCGGACGTGGTTCAGAAACACATCCTGCACGTTCTGGCTTTTTTCAGACATTTTTCATGCCCCCTTCTTCAATGTTCTTGGGACCCCTTGTCTAAAGGCGGTCCGCTCCCCGTTTCACGGTGTAGGTTTGGTGCGCGCAGGTACCGTCTCGACAGCCGTATGGAGGGATATGGTATCACCATTGCCATCCACCAAGCCACACAGGACGCTCTGCAGCGCCGTGCAGTCGGTGTGGCGATGGGCGGGAGGAAAACGGTCGAAGCCGCTCCCCTCGCCGAGCCCTATTAGCACCGGAACGAGACCGGCGCCATGGGCGCATTCCATGTCGATGTCGGCATCGCCGAGAAACCAGACGTCGGGCCCGGGTTCGATCCCCGCCGGCTCCAGCGCCATCCGCACCGGGGCGAGGTGCGGCTTGTCGAACTCCGCGTCCTGGGCGCCGACAAGCTTGCCGAAATAGCGGGTCCAGCCCAGCGCATCGGCTTCCGCCCGCAGGAACTTGCCGTTCTTGTTGGAGACGACAGCCTGATAGACGCCCTGCTCGTGGAAATGGCGCAGAAGGGTCTCCGCGCCGGGCAACGGCTTCAGCCCGTCCAGGTGATGTGCTGCGAAATAGCCGTAGAAGAGGTCGCGCGCCTCGGTCCAGCTGTCGCCGAAGATTCTCGGAAAGCTGTCGCGCAGCGACGCCTTGATCCGCTCGCGCGCCTCCTCCGCACTCCAGGGGGCGAGGCCGAAGGACACCAGCGCATGGTTCAACGCCTCGCGCACGGTGTCCCAATTGCTGACCAGGGTGTTGTCCCAGTCATAGATGACGGCGCGCGGCAGGGTGATGGGGGCTGGACAGGCGGACAATCCAATTTCCTTTACGCAACTCACGACTCTCGGGCACCCGTATATAGCTCACGACAGCGGAGCCGTCAGGCACGCCGTTCGCTTAACGGAAAAATTGTGTAAGTTTTAATTTAATCAATTTATTTGCTCGGTTACTCTCGATTGGTGTTCGTGATCGCCAAACATCCAAAAGCATTCAATGATGTCGATAGGAGCGCCAAATGCTTGCATTGCTTTTTGTTCTGATCGCATTGCCCTATGCGATTGTCGCTGGAATAATTCAAGAAGCCACATACAACGGAAAGAAGCGGAAAGATATCAAGAAGAACATTATCATATTCTTCATTCCGGCCATTTACACAACGACAATAGATAGAAATGTATTTATCGAGCAATGGTTCATATCGCCAAAAGATACGATTGCGTTGTTTGGTGATTTTCCTCTGATATATATATCCTACGCCGCCGGCATTTATATGGCATTTCAATTTATAAAAATTGGATTCTTTAATGGAGTGGGTAATTTCAGTATATTTAAGTTTGCTGGTTTTACGCTCTTTCTCTACGGTTCTTTTATATACGGGATGGCAAACTACAACAAAATTATTCTAGGATATCGGTTGCCAGTAATTTGGATGATGATTGTTGGATTTATGTATTTCTCATTCATTGCTGGTATACACGCTGTTTTTCCTAAGATCATACTCGCGTCAAATGTATTTGGATTTGCGGCGAGTTATTTTTCGGGAGAAAAGCTATATATTGACGATTATTTTCTAGTTCTTGAACTTTTTCCGGAAGTGTCTGGAGTTGTCGGACTGATCATCGTTCTGGCGTCAACCTTCTGCTCAGCCTATAGCTTCGGCGTCGAAAAAGGATGGTTGCGTCATCTCGAATTCAACACCTGATGAAGAGCGCAAGTCCACTGCTGAATCTTGGTCTTGCGCTCTGCAATCCGGCTCGGAATTGTCGATAAAGGCACCACTCACTCGATGAACATCTTCCCCTTCTCGCTGCCGTGGACGCCGAGCGACTTCAGCTTGCGGTGAAGGGCGGAGCGCTCCATGCCGACGAAGGACGCGGTGCGGGAGATATTGCCGCCGAAGCGGGTGACCTGGGCCAGCAGATATTCGCGCTCGAACACCTCGCGTGCCTCGCGCAGCGGCAGGCCCATGATCTCGCCGCCCTTGTCCCATTTCAGAACGGTCGGTGTGATGGCGCCGATCTCCGGCGGCAGGGTGTCGGCGCGGATCGGCTCCTTCGGGTCGCCATGCGCCATGATCAGCAGCCAATCCACCACGTTGCGCAGCTGGCGCACATTGCCCGGCCAGTCATAGGCCTGGAGGGCCGCCATCGCATCCTCGCCGAATTCGCGGATCGGCAGGCCGGATGCCTCGGCGGAGCGCTGCATGAAGTGGCGGGCCAGCACCGGGATGTCCTCCCGCCGCTCTGCCAGCGAGGGCACGCGGATCGGCACCACCGACAGGCGGTAGAACAGGTCCTGGCGGAAGCGACCCTGCTCGATTTCCGCCTGGAGATCGCGGTTGGAGGTGGCGATGACGCGCACGTCCACCTCGACCCGCTGGCCGCCGCCGACGCGCTCGAACACCTGCTCCTGCAAGGCGCGGACGATCTTGCCCTGGGTTTCCAGCGGCATGTCGGCGACCTCGTCCAGCAGCAGCGTGCCGCCATGCGCCTGCTCGAAGGTGCCGATCTTGCGGCCGGGGCCGTCGACGCCGGCCTCGGTGCCGAACAGCTCCATCTCCAGCCGTTCCGGCCGCATGGTGGCGCAGTTCAGCCCGACGAACGGGCCGCCGGCCCGGCGGGAGCGGGCGTGGATCAGGCGTGCGACCACCTCCTTGCCGGCGCCGGGCGGGCCGGAGATCAGCACGCGGCTGCCGGTGGGCGCCACCTTGTCGATCGACTGGCGCACCTGGTTGACCGCCGATGACCGGCCGATCAGTTCGGCATCGCCGCCGGCGCGCAGCTTCAGTTCCTGGTTCTCGCGCTTCAGCCGCGCCGCCTCGATGGCACGGTCTACCATCAGCAGCAGGCGGTCGGCCTTGAACGGCTTCTCGATGAAGTCGTAGGCACCGACCTTGATCGCCTGCACCGCGGTTTCGATGTTGCCGTGGCCGGAGATCATGATGACCGGCAGGTTCGCATGGTCGCGCATCAGCTGTTCCAGGATTTGCAGGCCGTCCAGCCTGCTGCCCTGCAGCCAGATGTCGAGCACGACGAGGCTCGGCCGGCGCGCCGCCACCTGGGCGAAGGCCTGATCGGCGTCGGCGGCCTCGCGGGTCTTGATGCCTTCGTCGTTCAGGATGCCGGCGATCAGCATCCGGATATCAGCTTCGTCGTCGACGATCAGAATGTCATGCGCCATGGGCTTCGTGCCTCATCTCTCCGCCGGTCTCCGCCGGCCTGTCGTCACGGCCGCCCGCGTCGTTCGCGGCCGTAACCGGGTGCGGAACGACCAGGGTCACGCGCGCCCCGGTCCCGCCTTCGCGGTCCTCCAGGGTCAGCACGCCGCCATGGTCCTCCATGATCTTCTTGACGATCGCGAGCCCCAGCCCGGTGCCCTTGGCCCGCGTCGTCACATAGGGTTCGGTCAGCCGGTCGCGCTGCTCGCCGCCGGGAAGGCCCTTGCCGTTGTCCTCGACGGTGACGACGACCTTCTCGCCGTCATCCTCCACCGCGATCGATACCTCGCCGGGCGGCAGTTCCGACCCGTCGGCGGGCTGGCCGCGCCCTTCGATGGCGTCCGCCGCGTTCTGCAGCAGGTTGGTCAGCGCCTGCGAGATCTGACGGCTGTCGCAGGCCACCGTCAGCGGGCCCGCCGGCAGCCGCGTCTCGAACCGGATCCTGCCGGTGTGCGCGCTGGATTGCAGGAACACCGCCTGCCGGACGAGATCGTTGATGTTGACCGGCTTCATCACCGGCTGCGGCATGCGCGCGAAGGCGGAGAACTCGTCCACCATGCGGCGGATGTCGTCCACCTGCCGCACGATGGTGTCGGTGCACATGGTGAAGACCTCCGTATCGCTGGAGATCTCCTTCAGATACTTGCGGCGCAGCCGTTCGGCCGAAAGCTGGATCGGCGTCAACGGATTCTTGATCTCATGCGCGATGCGGCGGGCCACGTCGGCCCAGGCCGCCTTGCGCTGCGCCGACACCAGTTCGGTGATGTCGTCGAAGGTGACGACATAGCCGCGCACATTGCCGTCCCGCACCTCGGCGGCGATGCGGACCAGCAGGGTCAGCATCGGCTTGCCCGGCCGGCGGACATGGATCTGGTCCTGCACGACGCGGCCGGGCTTCTTCGGCGCGTTCTCCAGCAATTCGCCCATGTCCGGCAGCAGTTCGACCAACGGCAGGCCGACCAGCCGCTCCGGATCGTCCTCGCCCAGCAGGCGCGCGGCGGACAGGTTCGGCAGGTTGATGACGCCGTCGGCATCCAGGCCCAGCACGCCGGCCGACACACCGGACAACACCGTCTCGGTGAAGCGGCGGCGTTCGTCCAGCAGGCGGTTGGTCGACAGCAACTCCCGACGCTGTCCCTCGATCTCGGTCGTCATGCGGTTGAAGGCGCGGGACAGCAGGACGAACTCGTCCTCTCCCGGCGGTTCCGACACGCGGACGGTCAGGTCGCCGGCACGCACCCGCTCTGCGGCGCCGATCAGCGCGCTGATGGGGCGGACCAGCCGGGTGGCGAAGTTCAGGCCGGCCCACACCGCGGCCAGCAGCAGCAGCATCGCCACGACCAGGAAGATCAGGGTGAAGGTGATCTGCAGGCTGCCGCGCTGGTTCTCCAGTGCGCTGTATTCCTTCACCGCCCCCTCGGCCGCCGCCATGTGCTGCAGCACCCGCGGCTCCACCATGCGGCCGACATAGAGGAAGGTGTCGGACATCCGGTCCAGGCTGACCAGCGCGCGCACGCGGTCGTCGGATTCCTTGACGATCAGCGCGACCTCGCCGTTGCGGGCCTGCTGGAGCTTCTCTTCCGGGATCGGCTCGAACTCAAGGGTGAAGGTGTAGCCGACGCGGGCGACGATGGCGCCGGTGGTGCCGTTGAAGACGATGGCCTCCGACAGGGCGCGCAGCATCGCCTGGGTGGCGACGACCTGCTCGAACCGCTGCGGATCGCTGGAGAAGCGCGCCTCCTGCGATAGGTCGTTGGCCATGGCCAGGGCATCGGCGCGGATGTTCTGCTGGTGCTCGTGCAGATAGGCGCTGGCGACCACCAGGGATTCGTTCACCGCCGTGCGGACGCGGTCGCTGAACCAGCTCTGCACCCCGACATAGAAGAACAGGGTCGAGAAGACGGTCATGATGATGGCGGGCGCCACCGCCAGCACGCTGAACACCAGCACCAGCCGGGTGTGCAGCCGCGAACCGGCAAGCCCGCGCCGCCGCCCGATCAGGATCGCCACGATGCGCCGGGCGATCAGCACGCCCAGCGTCAGCAGGATCGCGAGGTCGAGCGTCAGCAGAAGCGTGACCGTGCGCGGGTTGGCCTGCCCGAAGGGCGCGCTTTCGGTCATCGCCGCATAGGTGGCGAAGCCGGCGGCGAGCGCCGCCAGCGACAGGGCAAAGGCCAGCCGCTTGCCCAGGCCGACCCGCCGGGACCATTGAAGGAACTTCTGCCAAACCGGCATCTGGCCGGCCGCAGGGGTGTCGGTTGTCAGGGGCATGTTCCGGCGCCAATCTGTTGCCGGAAAGATACACCTCTGTTGCGGCCCTGCCAAGATGCAATGGCTCTGTCTTTCGGACAGGGCGTCGATATGCCGGCCGATATGGGCTGCAGGGACGGATGTGCGCCGTAAGATGCGCATCCGTCCGTGCCAAGACTGTGTCACAATTTTGGCACGGATCGGTTGCGGTGGTGTGGCGGGACCGCTATTTGATGCCGCGCATCACCTGGATGTCCAGGTCACGGATCTTCTTGCGCAGGGTGTTGCGGTTCAGCCCCAGCAACTGGGCGGCCTTGATCTGGTTGCCGCGGGTCGCCGATAGGCTGAGAGAGATGAGCGGCCGTTCGATCTCGCGCAGGACGCGGTCATACAGGCCGTTGGACGGCATGCCGTCCTTGTGCGCGGCGAAATAGTCCTTCAGATGACGTTCGACCGCGGACGACAGCCCTTCGCTTTGCGGCTCCTCCACCGGCTGGGCGGCGGGGGTGGCGTCGGCAAGCTCCGCCTCGATCACATCCAGGCCGATGACCTCCTGCGAATAGAGGGCGGCCAGCCGGCGGACGAGGTTTTCCAGTTCGCGCACGTTGCCCGGCCAGCGGTAGCGCTTCAGCCGGTCCATCGCCGCCTGATCGATGCTTTTGGCCGGAAGCCCTTGGGCGATGCCGATGTTCAGGAAATGGCGGACCAGCAGCGGGATGTCTTCGGTGCGCTCGCGCAGCGGCGGCAGGCGGATCGGCACCACGCACAAGCGGTAGAACAGATCCTCGCGGAACAGGCCCTGGCGGATCAGCGTGCGCAGATCGCGGTGGGTCGCTGCGATGATGCGGACGTCGGTCTTGATCGCGGTGCGCCCGCCGACCGTTGTGTATTCGCCCTCCTGCAGCACGCGCAGCAGGCGGGTCTGGGCGTCGAGCGGCATGTCGCCGATCTCGTCCAGGAACAGCGTGCCGCCCTGCGCCTGCTCGAACCGGCCGGTCGACCGGTTGGTTGCACCGGTGAAGGCCCCCTTCTCGTGGCCGAACAGTTCGGATTCGATCAGTTCGCGCGGGATGGCCGCCATGTTGATGGCGACGAAGGCGCCGTTGCGCCGCTTGCCGTAATCGTGCAGCGCGCGGGCAACCAGTTCCTTGCCGGTGCCGGACTCGCCGGTGATCATCACCGTCAGGTCGGTGCCCATCAGGCGCGCCAGCACCCGGTAGATTTCCTGCATCGCCGGCGACCGGCCGATCAGGGGAAGCTGTTCCTCGCTCTCCTGATCGCCGCCGGGCATGGCGGCGGGGGCGTTGTTGGCGTTCAGCGCGCGTTCGACGACCGACACCAGTTCCTTCAGGTCGAAGGGCTTGGGCAGGTATTCGAAGGCTCCCCGCTCCGCCGCCTTCACCGCGGTGATCAGCGTGTTCTGCGCGCTCATCACGACGACGCGCAATTCCGGCCGCAGCTTCTTGATGCGCGGGATCAGGTCCAGGCCGTTTTCGTCCGGCATCACCACGTCGGTGATGACCAGATCCCCCTGCCCGTCCGCAACCCAGCGCCACAGGGTCGCGGCGTTGCCGGTGGTGCGCACCTCGTGCCCCAGGCGGGCGAGGGCTTGCGTCAGGACGGTGCGGATGGCGCGGTCGTCATCCGCGATGAGAATGGTCGCCGCGCTCATCAACGACTCCCCCGGCCGCCCTTGGACTGCGAGCCAGCGTCAGAAATCTTCGAATTCCCGGTAAGTTTCGAGTCTTCGTATTTCGAATCATCGTACATCGGCAGCGACACCTTGAAGACTGTCCGGCGAGGCTGGCTGTCGAACTCGATGGTTCCGCCATGGTCGCCTATGAGTTTCGCCACCAATGCAAGACCAAGGCCAGTCCCGTTCACCTTGCTGGTCACGAAGGGATCGAACAGGTTCGACTGCAGGTCTTCCGGAATGCCGTCGCCATTATCCTGAACCGTCACCAGCAGCGGCAGATGCCTGCGCGTGTCGCCACCCGGCAGGGCCATGCGCACACCATGCTGGTAGGAGGTCGTCAGCGTGATCTCGCCGCCTGATTCCGGTGCAGCCTCTGCCGCATTTTTGATCAGATTCAGGAAAACCTGCACAAGTTGATCGCGATTGCCGTAAACGGGAGGCAGTGACGGGTCGTAACGCTCGACAAAGCGTATTTTTCGGGCAAACCCGCTCTGGGCGACCTTGCGCACATGCTCCAGCACGGTGTGGATGTTCACCGCGGCCCGTTCCAGCGGCCGTTCGTCGGAAAACACCTCCATCCGGTTGACCAGCGCCACGATGCGGTCGGCCTCGTCGCAGATCAGCCGGGTCAGCACGCGGTCCTGGTCGCCGGCATTCTCCTCCAGCAGCTGGGCGGCGCCGCGGATGCCCGACAGCGGGTTCTTCACCTCATGCGCCAGCATCGCCGCCATGGCGGTGACGGAGCGCGCGGCGTGGCGATGGGTCAGCGAATGGTCGATCTTGCGGGCCAGCGAGCGCTCATGGATGGTCAGCACCACATGGTCGGGCGGATCGCCCATGGCCGCCACCTGCACCGTCACATGGTGCGGGCCGATGCGGGGCGTATCGATGACGACGCCGTCCTGCGACACCCGGCGGCTGCCGCGGCGCACCTGCTCGATCAGCCCCATCACCGGGCTGTCAGGCGGCAGCAAATCGGGCAGCGGCATGCCTTCCATGGCGTTGGCGGACAGGTCGAAGAACTCCTGCCCTTCCAGGTTGACGAAGCGGATCTCTCCGTTGCCGTCCACCACCAGCACCGGATCGGGCAAGCTGTTCAGCACCACCAGGGAATCCAGCCGCGGCGCCCGCAAGGCACCCGACCGGTTGCGGCCACGCTGGCCCGGGGCGGTGCCGCGGCTGGTCATGGGTACGGGGTCCATCAGGCGGCCATCCTTTCGATTGCCGGTTCGTAGAAGGCACGGATGCGGTCACGCACCGCGTCGGGATCGCCCAGCCGGTTGACCTCCTGCCGGAACTCGTTGGAGTCGCGAAGGCCGGTCGAATACCAGGACACATGCTTGCGGGCGACCTTGATGCCGCCGTCCGTGCCGTAATGGCTCAGCATGCTGTCGAAATGCTCCAGCAGCGTGTCCATCTGATCAAGTAGCGGCGGGTCGGGCAGCCTTTCGCCGGTGCGCAGGTAGTGCATCACCTGGGACGGGAACCAGGGACGGCCGTAGCTGCCGCGGCCGATCATCACGCCGTCGGCGCCGGACTCCGCCAATGCCTGGTCCACCGCCTCGAAACTGGTGATGTCGCCGTTGACCACGACGGGGATCGACACCGCGTCCTTCACATGGCGGACATAGGTCCAGTCGGCGGTGCCGGTGTAGAACTGCATGCGGGTGCGGCCATGGACCGTCACCATCTTGATGCCGCACTGCTCGGCGATGCGGGCGAGGTTCGGGGCGTTGCGGTTGGTCTCATCCCAGCCCAGCCGCATCTTCAGCGTCACCGGGATGCCGACGGCCTTCACCACCGCCTCCAGGATGCGGCCGGCCAACGCCTCGTCCCGCATCAGGGAGGAGCCGGCATGGCCGTTGACCACCTTCTTCACCGGGCAGCCGAAATTGATGTCGACAACCGCGGCGCCGCGATCCTCGTTCAACTTCGCGGCTTCGGCCATCACCTCCGGCTCGCAGCCGGCGAGCTGGACGGCCATCGGGAATTCCTCGGGCTCGGTCTCCACCATGCGCAGGGTCTGGCGGTTCTCGCGGATCATCGCCTGGCTGGCGATCATCTCCGACACCACGAGACCGCAGCCCGCGCGCTTCACCAACCGGCGGAACGGCAGGTCGGACACGCCCGACATGGGCGCCAGGATCACCGGTCCGGCGAGCGTGATGGGTCCGATTTGTATGGTCATTCTCACCTGCCCGATTGATGGGCAAAACAACAAAGTGCCAACATTTTAAGCAAGTTATCACGCAGGTACGGCGCGGTGCAAGGGCGAAGCCCACGGCAACGGTCAGGCACCCCTTACCAAGTCCACTGCCCGATCAGCACGTTGGACACGAACTTCACGCCGGGATAGGCGAGCGTCGCCAGCAGATAGACGATCAGCATCGTCCGCGCCGCCGTCCGCCCGCGCACGCCGGTACGGTATTCCGCCAGCAGCAGGATGCCGATCACCACGAAGGTCGCCAGCGACAGCAGGCTCTTGTGATCGGTGCGGAACAGCTGTCCCTGCTCGAAATACAAAACCGCCATGCCGGTGGCCAGACCCGCGCCCAGCACCACCTCCGACGCGATCAGCAGGCGCAGTTGAAGCCGCTCGCTCTCGGCCACCGGTGGCAAGAAGCGGCTGAGCGGGGTCGGCCGCTTGGTCTTCAACGCCCTCGTCTGCAGCACCGCGGCCAGCGACGCCACGGCGCTGAGCGTCAGCAGGGCATAGGTGAAGACCGACACCGCGATGTGCAGATCGATCCAAACGCCGGGGGCGTTGCCGCGCATGACCGGAGCCGGCGCATCCTCCGTCAGGGTGGCGAACAGGCAGACGACCAGCAGATAGGGCAGCAGCAGCGGCGCAAGCCTCCAGGCCGTGCCATGGAACAGGCTGAGCCCGATGAACAGCGCCATGCAGGCGGCGGTGGTCACCCAGAGGGCGGTGGAAAAGCCGGTGTGCCACTGCCCCGCGACCTGCAGGAGCGCCCAGATTCCGGGGCCGGCGGCGGCCAGCAGCAGGGCGCCCCAGAAGGACCAGCCGCGCCCGTCCGCCCCCTGCCCTGCGATGCGCCGGTAAGGATAGAAGGCGGCCGGCACCAGGGTCACCAGCGCCGTCAGGCTCAAGAGGATGTTCTGCGACATGGACCCGAACGCACTCCTGTCTTTCCGCCCCGACATGCCGCCCTGTCATGTGGCCCCGTCATGTGGCCATTGGCCCGCCGGGAACCGTCCGGCGATGAAACAGGCAGGCTCGGCACTTGGCGGAACCACGGCGACAGGCTAGGCTCCGCGACGTTTCCGTCAAGTGGCTATCATATCTTACGGTTTGCCTCATGCCCACCTGCATCGCGCCCACCTGCATCGCACTGATCGTCGCCGGTGGATCCGGCCAGCGGTTCGGAGCCGAACGGCCGAAGCAATATCTCGACCTTGCCAGGAAGCCGGTGCTGCGCCGCACGGTGGAGGCCTTCCTGCGCCATCCGCAGGTCGATGGCGTCCGTGTCGTCATCGACCCCGCCTGGCGCGACGCCTATGACGCCGCGGTCGCGGGGCTCGGCCTGCCCGATCCGGTGGCTGGCGGATCCAGCCGGCAGGACTCGGTGCGCAACGGGCTGGAGGCGCTGGCCGCCGACGGCGCCCCCAACCTTGTCCTGATCCATGATGCCGCCCGCCCCCTGATCGATGAGGCCACCATCGGCGCGGTGGTCGCCGCGCTGGACGAGCAGCCCGGCGCCATCGCCGCGGTGCCGGTGGCCGACACGCTGAAGCGTGGCAAGGACGGCGTAATCAGCGCGACGGTGGACCGCGAAGGGTTGTGGCGCGCGCAGACCCCGCAGGGCTTCCGCTTCCCCGCCATTCTGGAGGCGCACCGCGCCGCCGCCGGCCTGTCGCTGACCGACGATGCCGCGGTGGCGGAGCGCGCCGGGGTGGCCGTCGCCCTGGTGCCGTCCAAGGAGGACAATTTCAAGGTGACCACCCCCGACGACCTGACCCGTGCCACCCGCGCGATCATGAGCAGCCTGTGGGATATCCGCACCGGCAGCGGCTTCGATGTCCACCGCTTCACCGACGGCGACTTCGTGACGCTCTGCGGCCTGCGCGTGCCGCACGACCACGGGCTGGAAGGCCATTCCGATGCCGATGTCGGCCTGCATGCGCTGACCGATGCGATCCTTGGCGCGCTGGCCGCCGGCGACATCGGCAGCCACTTTCCGCCGACAGATCCGCGCTGGCGCGGGGCGGACAGCGCCAGGTTCCTCCGCCATGCCGCCGATCTGGTGGCGGAGCGCGGCGGCGTCATCGCCCATGCCGACGTGACCATCATCTGTGAGCGGCCCAAGGTCGGTCCCCACCGCGCCGCGATGGCGGAGCGGATTGCCGAAATTCTGGGCATCGAGATCGGGCGGGTCAGCGTCAAGGCGACCACCACCGAACAGCTGGGATTCACCGGCCGCCGGGAGGGCATCGCCGCGCAGGCGGTGGCGACCATCCGGCTTCCCGGCTAAGATCCTGCGACGCCACCAACCGGGAGAGGCCGTCATGTTTCCCGAATCCATCCGCGAGCTTGCCGCCCAGACGCTGGCTGAATACGGCCTTGCCGGCTACATGATCGCGACAGCCGAGTCCTGCACCGGCGGGCTGATCGCCGGCGCGCTGACCGACATCGCCGGGTCGTCCAAGGTGGTGGACCGTGGTTTCGTCACCTACACCAACATCGCCAAGACCGAGTTGCTGGGCGTTCCGGCCAGCCTGCTGCATGCCCATGGCGCCGTCAGCCCGGAGGTGGCGGTCGCGATGGCGGTGGGCGCGCTGGCGAAGTCGCGGGCAGACGTGACCGTGGCGGTGACGGGGATCGCCGGCCCCGGCGGCGCCACCGAGACCAAGCCGGTCGGCCGCGTCTATATCGCCACCGCGGTCCGCGGCGGTGCGGCCAAGGCCAAGGAATACACCTTCCCCGGCGACCGCGACGCCGTGCGGATGGCGACCGTTCAAGCGGCGTTGGAGCGGTTGCGGCTTGCCCGCCCGAACGGAAGCCTGCGCTGAAGAAACGTCTGCAAGCTCTTCACACAAAGGGGAAAGGTTCGATGCCGACCATCAATATCCAGCTTTTCGAAGGCCGCACGATCGAGCAGAAGCGCGAATACGCCAAGGCGCTGACCGAGGCCACCGTCAAGGTGCTCGGCTGCTCGCCCTCGGCGGTGGACATCATCTTCCAGGACGTGAAGAAGAGCGACTGGGCCAGCGGCGGGGAGTTGTGGTCGGACAAGACCTGACCCGCCCGCCCTGACCCAAGCTTCTACCATCTGGCCCGCAGGGCGTCACGCCGGTTGCGTCGCCCTGCCCGGTCCATACAGTTGTGCCGCCCGCGTCTCGAAGGCCTGCACCATGCGGCGCACCGCCTCGTTGAACAGCAGGCCCATGATCTTCTGCAGCATCTTCGAGCGGAATTCGAAATCGACGAAGAAGTCGACGCAGCAGCCGCCGGGATGTTCGCTGAAGATCCAGTGGTTGTTCAGGTACTGGAACGGACCGTCGGTGTATTGCACGTCGATCCGGCAAGCGGATTCGCTCAGTTCCACCCGCGAGGTGAAGCGTTCGCGGACCATCTTGAAACCGATGATCAGGTCCGCGAACATGACGTTGCCTTCGCGCTTGCGGATGCGGGCCGCCAGGCACCAGGGCAGAAACTCCGGATACTTCTCCACATCGGCGACAAGGTCGTACATCTGCCGGGGGGTGTAGGGAAGAACCTTCTTTTCCGCGTGCGTGGGCATGCCCGTACCATATCCTTTCTTATTGAGCCGCCTGCATCAGGCGGCCGCGACCCCCAGCTTGCGCAGCCGGGCTTCGCGCAGCTTCTCGAAATCGGCGCCCGCATGATAGGACGAGCGCGTCAGCGGCGACGAGGCCACCAGCAGGAAGCCCTTGCCGCGGCCGACAGTGGAATAACCGTCGAACTCCTCGGGAGTCACGAAGCGATCCACCGCCGCATGCTTGGGCGTGGGCTGGAGATACTGCCCAATCGTCAGAAAGTCCACATCGGCAGAGCGCAGATCGTCCATCACCTGCCCGATCTCCTCCTTGGTCTCCCCCAGCCCGACCATCAGGCCGGACTTGGTGAAGATCGTCGGATCCAGCTCCTTCACCCGCGCCAGCAACTGCAGCGAGGCGAAATAGCGGGCACCCGGACGGATGTTGGGGTAGAGGCGCGGAACCGTCTCCAGATTGTGGTTGAAGACATCGGGCTTGGCCTCCACCACCACCTCGACCGCACCCTTCTTCTTCTGGAAGTCGGGGGTCAGGATTTCGATGGTCGTCGTCGGCGACGCGGCACGGACGGCGCGGATGGTGCGGGCGAAATGCTCGGCACCGCCGTCGGCCAGATCGTCGCGGTCGACGGAGGTGATGACGACGTGGCTGAGCTTCAGCTTGCCGACCGCCTCGGCCACATTGTCGGGCTCATGCGGGTCCAGCAGGTCCGGGCGCCCGGTCTCGACGTTGCAGAAGGCGCAGCCGCGCGTGCAGATGGAGCCCAGGATCATGAAGGTGGCGTGCTTGTGCTTCCAGCACTCCCCGATGTTCGGGCAGGCGGCCTCTTCGCACACGGTGTTCAGCTTCAGCCCGCGCATCAACTGGCGGGTCTCGTTGTATTCCTGGCTCATCGGCGCCTTGACCCGGATCCAGGCCGGTTTGCGCTGGATCGGGTTGTCGGGCTTATGGGCCTTCTCGGGGTGGCGCAGCTTCTCGGTCTGGTCGACGAGGGTCATGGTCTAAAGCTCCCGATGGCCGACGCGATGCCCCGGCCCCGACAATAGGTGCGATGAGGATGTCAAACCCGCCATTCCGGCGGAAACAGCTCGGCCGGATAGGCCGGATCGAGTGCCTGGTCAAGCGTGAAAGGCGGTTCGACCGGGAAATGGCCGTCAGGGGTATCCGCCTCGACGGCGGCCCGCAGGCGGGCGCGACGATAAACCTTGTCGCAGATGGACTCGCAGAACGGCCGCAGGCTGGGGCTCGCGGCGATCTCCTCGATCAGCTTTTCCCGCTGCTCCCGGATGGTCAGCCTCCAGCCCCGCTCGCAACGTTCCCGCAGATCGGGACAGTACAGCCATTTCAGCAGATGCACGAACAGCACGGTCAGCCGGCTGTCGATCTCGGACTTCTGGCTGCGGCCCATGCACTCGATCTCCTCGGCGACGTTCTCCCAGTCGACCGGGGCGTTGTTCCGCTCGGCGCCGGCACGTCGAAGCTCCTGCGCCTGGGCTTGGGTCCAGGCGTAGAAATCCTCGTCATAAGCGGCGCTGCTGCGGTCCATGGCTCCGTCCAAAGGGAGAAAACGTCACCTCGGAAAATCTTATTTAAAAGTGGATCGCCCGGCCATAGGCATCAAGGACCGACTCATGCATCATTTCCGACAGGGTCGGATGCGGGAACACCGCGTGCATCAGCTCGGCCTCGGTCAGCTCCGACGACTTGGCGATGCCGTAGCCCTGGATCAGCTCGGTCACTTCCGCGCCGATCATGTGGGCGCCCAGCATCTCGCCGGTCTTGGCGTCGAAGATGGTCTTGATCAGGCCTTCCGGTTCGCCGAGTGCGATGGCCTTGCCGTTGCCGACGAAGGGGAAGCGGCCGACCTTGATCTCGTAGCCGGCTTCCTTGGCCTTCTTCTCCGTCAGGCCGACCGACGCGATCTGCGGGTGCGAGTAGGTGCAGCCCGGGATGTTGCGGACGTCCAGCGCATGCGGGTGCTTGCCGGCGATGTGCTCGGCCACGATCACGCCCTCGTGGCTGGCCTTGTGGGCGAGCCAGGGGGCGCCGGTCACGTCGCCGATGGCGTACACGCCCGGCTCGTCCGTTTCGCACATCGGGTTGGTCTGGATATGGCCGCGGTCGGTCTTGACCTTGGTGTTTTCCAGGCCGAGCCCCTCGGTGTTCGGGCTGATGCCGACGGCGACGATGACGCGGTCGACCGTGATGTCCTCGGTCTTGCCGCCGGCCTCCACGGCCACGGTCACGCTGTCGGCGGCCTTGCGCAGGTTGCCGGCCTTGGCGCCGGTGATGATGCGCATGCCCTGCTTTTCGAAGGCTTTCCGGGCCATTGCGGAGATTTCCTCATCCTCCACCGGAAGGATGCGGTCCATCACCTCGACCACGGTAACCTTGGCGCCCAGGGCATTGTAGAAGCTGGCAAATTCGATGCCGATGGCACCGGACCCGATGACCAGCAGCGACTTCGGCATGGCGTCCGGGGTCATCGCCTTGCGATAGGTCCAGACCAGCTTGCCGTCATCCTCCAGGCCCGGCAGCGTGCGGGCGCGGGCACCGGTGGCGATGATGATGTGCTTGGCGCCGAAGGTGCCGACCGGGGCGTCGCCCTTGGAGACCGCCACCTGACCCTTGCCGATCAGCTTGGCGGAGCCTTCGATCACCGCGACCTTGTTCTTCTTCAGCAGGTGCTTGACGCCGCCGTTCAGCTGGCCCGCGACCTTGCGCGAGCGGGCGACGACCTTGTCCAGGTCGAAGGACGGGTTCTGGATGACCAGGCCATAGTCGGCAGCGTGCTTGGCGAGATGCAGCACCTCGGCCGAGCGCAGCAGCGCCTTGGTCGGGATGCAGCCCCAGTTCAGGCAGATGCCGCCCAGGTTTTCACGCTCGATGACCGCGGTGTGCAGGCCCAGCTGCGCGGCGCGGATCGCCGCCACGTAGCCGCCCGGCCCGCCGCCGATGACGATGACGTCGTAATTCATGTCGGCCAAGGGTGTTCTCCCAATTCAGGAGCGAGGCGCATCCTCGCGGCCGGCGGCAAAGATGCCTTCCTCGACCCGGCACGCCTCGTCGATGATCGTCTGGTACAGGGTGGCCATGAAGTCCGGATCCAGGCCGTAGGCCAAGCCCGCCTCGGCCGCCCGCCGTTTCACCGCTTCGACGCGGTCGGGCAGGACGGCCGGCAGGTTCTCCGCCATCTTCACCGCTGCGACGCGGTGGACGACGGACAGGCGCTTGCCCAGCAGCGCGACGATCTCGTCGTCGATGGCGTCGATTTCGGCGCGGAGCGGGGCAAGGCTTTTCGACATGGATCCGGTCCTCAAACCGTCAGAGCAGCATCGAGAGCGGATCCTCGAGCAGCTTCTTCACCGCTCCGAGGAATTCCGCACCGACGGCGCCATCGGCGACGCGGTGGTCGAAGGTGCCGGTCAGGCTCATCACCGTTGCGATGGCCAGAGCGCCGTCCTTCACCACCGGGCGCTGCTCGCTGGCGCCGATCGCCAGGATGCAGGCCTGCGGCGGGTTGATGATCGCCTGGAACTGCTTGATCCCCATCATGCCCAGGTTGGAGATGGAAATCGTGCCGCCCTGATACTCTTCCGGCTTCAGCGCGTTGTCGCGCGCCTTCTTGGCCAGCGCCTTCATCTCGTTGGAGATGTCGGCCAGACCCTTGGTTTCCGCCTTCTTGACGATCGGGGTGATCAGCCCGGTCGGGGTGGCGACGGCAACCGAGATGTCGGCATGCTGGAACTGCAGCATCGCCTCGTCGGTCCAGGCGGCGTTCAGCGCCGGAACCTTCTTCAGCGCCAGCGCCACGGCGCGGATGATGAAGTCGTTCACCGACAGCTTGTAGGCGTCGGACCGGCCGTTCAGCTCGGCGCGGACCTTCATCAGCGCATCGATCTCGACATCCACCGTCAGGAAGTAGTCGGGAACCGTGCGCTTCACCTCGCCCAGGCGCTTGGCGATGGTCTTCCGCATGCCGCTGTTCGGCACGGCGGTGTAGGCCATGCCCAGCTTGTCGGCGAGCGCCTTGGCGTCCACACCCTCGGCCTTCGCCGGGGCCGCAGCCGCGGCGGGAGCCGGAGCGGCGGCGGCCGGCGCGGGAGCCGCCGCGGGAGCGGCAGCGGCCTTGGCCGGACCGGCGGCCTTGGCGGCTTCGACGTCGGCCTTGACGATGCGGCCGTGCGGGCCGGTGCCCTTGACGGTCTTCAGGTCGACGCCGGCCTGTTCGGCGATGCGGCGGGCCAGCGGGCTGGCGAACACGCGCTCACCGGAAGCCGCCTGCGCCGGAGCGGCGGCGGGGGCCGGAGCCGCAGCCGGAGCCGCAGCGGTCGGAGCGGGAGCCGCAGCCGGAGCGGCGGCAGCCGCCGGGGCGGGAGCGGAGCCGGCCGAGGCCAGCGCGCTCTCGTCCTCGCCCTCTTCCAGCAGGATGGCGATGGGGGTGTTCACCGCCACGCCCTGGCTGCCGGCCGGGATCAGGATCTTGCCGATGCGGCCTTCATCGACCGCTTCGACTTCCATGGTGGCCTTGTCGGTCTCGATCTCGGCGAGCACGTCGCCGGACTTCACCGTGTCGCCTTCCTTCTTCAGCCACTTGGCGAGGTTGCCCTCGGTCATCGTGGGCGAGAGGGCGGGCATCAGAATCTGAACGGTCATCCTATCAGCCCTCCTCTCAGCGATAGCAGGCTTGCTTGGCGGCCTTGACGATGTCGGCGACCTGCGGCAGCGCCAGCTTTTCCAGGTTGGCGGCGTAGGGCATCGGCACGTCCAGGCCGGCCACGCGGGCCACCGGCGCGTCGAGATAGTCGAACGCCTGCTCCATCATCAGCGCGCACATTTCCGAACCGATGCCGGCGAAGGGCCAGCCTTCCTCGACGGAGACGAGGCGGTTGGTCTTCTTGACGCTGTTGACGATGGTGGCGGTGTCCAGCGGACGGATCGTGCGCAGGTTGATGACCTCCGCGTCGATGCCTTCCTTCGCCAGCTCCTCGGCGGCGGCCAGCGCATGGCCGACCATGATCGAGAAGGCGGTGATCGTCACGTCCTTGCCCTGACGCTCGATCTTGGCCTTGCCGATCGGCAGGACGAATTCCTCGTCCTCGGGAACCTCGAAGCTCTGGCCGTAGAGGATCTCGTTCTCGAGGAAGACGACCGGGTTCGGATCGCGGATCGCCGCCTTCAGCAGGCCCTTGGCGTCGGACGCCGACCAGGGGGAGACCACCTTCAGGCCCGGGCAATGCGCATACCACGAGGCATAGCACTGCGAATGCTGGGCGGCGACGCGGGCGGCGGCGCCGTTCGGGCCGCGGAAGACGATCGGGCTGCCCATCTGGCCGCCGGACATGTAGAGCGTCTTGGCGGCGGAGTTGATGATGTGGTCGATCGCCTGCATGGCGAAGTTGAAGGTCATGAACTCGACGATCGGCTTCAGCCCCTTGAAGGAGGCGCCGACGCCAAGACCGGCGAAGCCGATCTCGGTGATGGGCGTGTCGATGACGCGACGCTCGCCGAACTCCTGCAACAGGCCCTGGGTCACCTTGTAGGCGCCCTGGTACTGCGCGACCTCCTCGCCCATGACGAAAACCTTGTCGTCACGGCGCATTTCCTCGGCCATCGCGTCGCGCAGGGCTTCGCGGACCGTCTTCTTCACCGTCTTGGCGAAGAACTTGTCCTCGTCCGAGTCCGGAGCCGACACCGGGGCGGCCGGCACGGTGGGTGCCTGGGTGGGAGCCGGAGCAGCGGCCTGCACCGCCGACGGGGCGGCCTTGGTCTCTTCGGAAGCCGGGACGGCGTTGGTCGGGCCGGCGACGGTCGGCTTGTTGCCGCCTTCGCGCAGCGCGCTCTCGTCCTCGCCCTCTTCCAGCAGCATGGCGATGGGAGTGTTCACCGCGACGTTGTCGGTGCCTTCCGGCACCAGGATCTTGCCGACGCGGCCTTCATCGACCGCTTCGACTTCCATGGTGGCCTTGTCGGTCTCGATCTCGGCGAGCACGTCGCCGGACTTCACCGCGTCGCCTTCCTTCTTGAGCCATTTCGCCAGCTTGCCCTCGGTCATGGTGGGCGACAGGGCCGGCATCAGCACTTCGATCGGCATTCCTCAACCTCCGGCGGCGCGGGGGAACCCGGTTGCCGCTCCCAATCTGGGGGCAACCCGTTCCGGTCGGCGCCGCTCCTGCTTTTCGTTGACGTCAGGACCAGACGGTGGATTCGACGATCAGGTCTCGACCAGGATGTCGGTCCACAGTTCCGACGGATCGGGCTCGGGGCTCTGCTGCGCGAACTCGGCCGATTCGGTGACGATCGCCTTCACCGCGCGATCGATCTCCTTCAGCTTGTCCTCGTCGGCATGGCCGCCGCCCAGCAGCTTGGCCTTCAGCTGGTCGATGGGATCGGATTCCGACCGCATCTTCTCGACCTCCTCCTTCGTCCGGTACTTGGCCGGATCGGACATGGAGTGGCCGCGGTAGCGGTAGGTCTTCATCTCAAGGATGACCGGGCCGTTGCCTTCGCGGATGTAGTTCACCCACTGGTCGGCGGCGGCCTTCACCTCGAGCACGTCCATCCCGTTGACCTGATAGCCGGGGATGCCGTAGGCGGCGCCGCGCTGGTGCAGTTCACCGGCCGAGGCGCGCTCCTGCGAGGTGCCCATGGCGTACTTGTTGTTCTCGATGACGAACAGCACCGGCAGCTTCCAAAGAGCCGCCATGTTGAAGCTCTCGTACACCTGGCCCTGGTTGATGGCGCCGTCGCCGCAATAGACCGCGGACACGCCGCCGTCATTGAGGTACTTGTGCGCGAAGGCCAGACCGGTGCCGAGCGGAACCTGCCCGCCGACGATGCCGTGGCCGCCGTAGAAGTTCTTCTCGCGGCTGAACATGTGCATCGAGCCGCCCTTGCCCTTGGAGTAGCCTCCGATGCGGCCGGTCAGCTCGGCCATCACGCCATTGGCCTCCATGCCGCAGGCCAGCATGTGGCCGTGGTCACGGTAGCTGGTGATGACGGTGTCACCCTGCTTCAGGGCGGCCTGCACGCCGACCACGACGGCTTCCTGGCCGATGTAGAGATGGCAGAAGCCGCCGATCAGGCCCATGCCGTACAGCTGGCCCGCCTTCTCTTCGAAGCGGCGGATCAGCAGCATCTCGCGGTAGTAATGAAGAAGCTCTTCGGAAGAGACGGCTTGAGCGGGCGCGGTGTCGGTCTGCGCCTTGGTCGGACGGCGTCGGGACGCGGCCATGATTCCTCCCCAGGGTTCACGCGGCAATGGGCCTTAAACAACCCTTGCCGCCACGCGTTGCGGGCATGCGAGAGCCCGCACCGGAAGCGAATATGGCGCGCACACTACACGAGCTTTTTGGCCCGCGCAAATGCCTGTTTTTGCAGCGCTATTTTCGATTAACCGGATTCCGGTTAATCGGCTGATTTCCCCTTACTTATGCACCGGGGACCCTTCCGGCTCGACCAGCTTGGGCAGCTTGACGATGACGTCGCGCGGGTTGGAGAAGTTCAGCATCAGCCGCGCCCGCTCCTCCAGCATGTCGCGGTCGAGCCCGTCGCCGCGCAGAAGCTGGGCGCGCCGTTCCATCTCCTCCCGTTCGGTGCGGAGCTGGTTCAGGACCTCTTCGGCCTGGGCGATCTCCCCCTGGATCTGCTTCATCGCCACCAGCCCGCGATCGCCATGGATCGCGTAGTAGGCGAAGTAGGCGACCACGCAGGCGCACAGCGCCGGCATGATGGCTTGGCGGATCGCGCTCTTGGCAGCGCGGGCGAGCGTGTCGGTGAAGTCGGCGATCATCGTCATGGTGGTTGGATGGAATCACAGCGACTTTCCACCGGTCAAACGAAAAAGATGGAACAGCCAAGTCGCAAAAGTGTCGTGTTCTTTGCGCAACCCAGTAATGGGTACCGGCCACGCCTGCGCCACAAGTTGTCAGAACGTTCCGTGAAAGTTCTCCGCGCCCCCCGGTAGGATATTCCGGCCGCCCCTCCGGTGCGCCCTGCCCCGCCGTCGGACGGCACCCACTCGACATAGTGCTAAGGACGGATGGAATGAAACCGGCGGTGGCGTGTTTGGACCCACACGGCGTTGCCGGAGCCGTGCCGGGTCAGCGAATGCGCTTCCGGTTGCCGGCTTCCAGGGCGGCGCCGCCCAATGGCTGAGGAGACGCACTCCATGCGCAGCAAGTTTCTGATCGCGGCCCTTCCCGCCCTGCTTCTGGGGCTGGCGGCTTGCGACGACCAAAACGCCCAGAACTCCAACGCGGCGAACCAGACCAGCCCGACCACCAGCAGCGGGTCCAGCAGCGGTTCAACCACGGTTCCGCCGCCCTCCACCGGCGTTCCGGTTCAAGGCGGAACCTCCGGCAACTCGATGAACGACAGCAGCGGCGCCACCACCACGGTGCCGGGCGGCTCCACGGCCGGCGGATCTGCCGGCGGCGGCGCCAGCACCGGCGGCTCGGCAACCCCGTCCGGCGGCCAGTAAGTTCCGGCGGTCAGGTCAGCAAGCCTGCGGAACATCCCCTCTCCCGCGGTGGGAGAGGGGATGTTCCGACTGCCGGACAGAGTCACACATCGACCACCCGCCGCCCTTCCGCGGGGGCACCGGTGCTGCCCGGTTCGAAGGCGATGCCCTTTACCAGCGCCACTACGGGGCGGCCGGGCGTCAGGTCCAACTCCCGAACGGCCGCGCGGGTGATGCGCGCGATCAGGAATGAACCGCCGACCGCCAGCCGCACGTCGGCGGAGGATGGTCCCGACTCGGCGACTTCCACAACCGTCGCCGCCAGCGCGTTGCGCACGCTCACGCCGACCGGCTGCTGCAAGGCGACGATGACGTCACGGGCATGGATGTGCAGGCGCACCGAGGCGCCTGGCGCACGCTCCACCCGCGGCACGGTCAGATGCCCGCCGTCGAAGGCCAGCACGGTCAGGCCGTCGTCCGGGATATGGCGCTCCACCGTCAGGTCCAGCACCGCGCCGGCATCCTGCGCACCGGTCACCGCCGACAGGTCGAGCCGGCCCATCACCGTGCCCACCGGCCCGACGGCGCGCACCCTGCCCTCCCCGATCAGCACCATCGTCGTGGCGAGGCGCACAACCTCGTCCAGCGCGTGGCTGACCATGACGATGGGGATGTTCATCTCGTCGCGCAGACGCTCGATGTAGGGCATGATCTCCGCCTTGCGGGCGGCGTCGAGCGAGGCCATCGGCTCGTCCATCAGCAGCAGGCGCGGCTGAGCCAGCAGGGCGCGCCCGAAGGCTACCCGCTGCTTCTCCCCGCCCGAAAGCCCGCGCGGACGGCGGTCCAGCAGATGGCCCAACCCCAGCAGTTCCACGACCGGGCCGAAGGCGATGCGGCGATCCGCGGCCGGCACCCGGCGCAGGCCGAATTCCAGATTGCTGCGCACGGTCATGTGCGGGAACAGGCGCGCATCCTGGAAGACATAGCCGATGCGCCGCCTTTCCACCGGCACGTCGATACGCCGCGCACTGTCGAAGAACACCGTATCGGCGATGCGGATATGGCCGGCGTCGGGCCGCGTCAGCCCGGCGATGGCGTTGATGACGGAGGTCTTGCCGGACCCCGAACGGCCGAACAGGGCCGTCACCCCGCGCTCTTCCGCGGTGAAGGCGATGTCGAGCGTGAAGGCGCCCAGCGTCTGGCGGATCGAAAGGTCAAGCATGGTCACGTCTGCCCGATCAGCCGCCGGACACGGTGCGCCAGGAACTCCGACAGCATCAGTGCGACCAGGGCGACGCCGAAGGATATGGCCGCGAGCCGCGCCGCCACCGCGTCGCCGCCCGGTTCCTGGGTGGCGGCATAGATCGCCAGCGGCAGGGTCTGCGTCTGGCCGGGAATGTTGGAGACGAAGGTGATGACCGCCCCGAACTCGCCCATCGCCGCCGCGAAGGCGACGATGGCGCCGGACAGCAGGCCGGGGGCCATCAGAGGCAGCAGAATGGTGAAGAAGCGGTCGACCGGACCGGCGCCCAGCGTGCGCGCCGCCGCCTCCAGCCCGCCGTCGATCGCCTCCACCGACAGGCGGATCGCCCGCACCATCAGCGGGAAGGACGTCACGGCGACCGCCAGCGACGCACCTTCCGCCGTGAAGATCAGCTTGATGCCGAAGGTCTGGTACAGCCAGCCGCCGACCACCCCCTTGGTCCCCATCGTCACCAGCAGGATATAGCCGGTGACCACCGGCGGCAGGACCAGCGGCAGATGGACCAGCCCATCGACCAGCGTCTTGCCCGGAAAGGAATAGCGCCCGAGCACCCAGGCGGCGAGCACGGCAACCGGCAACCCCAACGCGATAGCGACGCCTGCGACACGCAGGCTCAGCAGCAACGCGGTGGTCTCCATCGGCGTCAGGATATCCATGCCGCAGAGCTTACGGTGCTTTGGGCGCCGGAACGAAGCCGAATTCCGTCCACACCGCCATGCCCTCCGGCGACTTCATGTGGTCGAGGAAAGCGGCGGCGCCGGCGTTTTTGGATGCCGCTACCAGCGCTGCCGGATAGACGATGGGCGGGTAGCTGTCCGGCGGAAACACGGCGGCGACCTCCACCCCCGGATCGATGGCGGCGTCGGTGCGATAGACGATGCCCATCGGCACCTCGCCCCGGCTGACCAGCACCAGCGCCGCCCGCACGCTGTCGGCCCGCGCGAGCCTCGGCTCGACCGCTTTCCATTGGCCAAGGGACTCCAGTGCAGCCTTGGCGTACTTCCCGACCGGAACGTTCGACGGGTCGCCGGTGGCGAGCCGCCCGTCGCCCAGCTGCTCGGCCAACTTGCCGCCCTTCGACAGGTCCGGCTTCAGTGCCGTCCCCTTCGGCGCCACCACCACCAGCTCGTTTCCCAGCAGGTTCGTCCGGCTGTCGATCTTGATCAGATTGCGCTTCTGCAAATAATCCATCCAGTCGAGATCGGCCGAGATGAAGATGTCGGCCGGCGCATCGTTCTCGATCTGCTTGGCAAGAGCGGAGGACGCGGCGAAAGACGATGTGACCGACAGGCCGGTCTTCGCCTTGAACTGGGACGCGAGCTTGTCCACCGCATTCTTGGTGGAGGCGGCGGCCAGAACGAGCACGTCCTGCGCCATTGCCGCCGGGGCCGCGAGGGTGAGGCTGAAGCCCAGCACCGCCGCCGACATCGCAAGTCTGAACCCGCTCCTTCCCAGGATCGAACGCACACCGACCATCGTCATCTCCTGCCATGCCTGATGCTGCACCTATATCCAGATGGATACAACGCTTCGCGGTTGCGGTAAAGGGCAAACGGCCGGGCTCGCGCTGTGGGAGCCCGGCCGGGGTCCTTCCCGCGGCCTTGCGGAATTCACATCATGTCATGACTTGCCGCGCCGGCCCGTGATAGGAAGTGCGGCGAATCGGACCCGGTCCCAGCCCTCCCTCTGCTTCAGGAACTTCCCATGCGCGCCGTGAAGATTTCCCCCTCGATTCTCTCCGCCGACTTCGCCCGGCTGGGCGAGGAGGTCCGCGCGGTCGACGCCGCCGGCGCCGACTACATCCACATCGATGTGATGGACGGGCATTTCGTCCCGAACCTCACCATCGGGCCGGGCGTGGTGAAGGCGCTGCGGCCGCATTCCGCCAAGGTCTTCGACGTGCATCTGATGATCTCGCCGGTGGACCTCTTCGTTCCGGAATTCGCCAAGGCCGGCGCCGACATCATCACCGTCCATCCGGAAGCCGGGCCGCACCTTCACCGCACGATCCAGCTGATCAAGTCGCTGGGCAAGAAGGCCGGCGTCTCGCTGAACCCGGCGACACCGGTGGACGCCATCCAGCATGTGCTGGAGGACATCGACCTCGTGCTGGTGATGACGGTCAACCCCGGCTTCGGCGGCCAAAGCTTCATCAAGAGCCAGCTGCCGAAGATCCGCGACCTGCGCGCCCGCATCGATGCGCTTGGCAAGCAGATCGACCTGGAGGTCGATGGCGGCATCAACCCGGAAACCGCCCGCCTGGCGATCGAGGCCGGTGCCGACGTTCTGGTCGCCGGCACCGCCACCTTCACCGGCGGTCCGGAACAGTACGCCGCCAACATCAGCGCCCTGCGCTGATCGGAACCTGAGAACAGGAACGGCCCCGCGCCGCCCCCAAGGGGGAGCGGTACGGGGCCGTTTCCATTATCGGCCTCTCAGGTTCGCCGGATCAGCGGGAGCTGGCGAGCGGGGCGCTGGCCGCGATGCCTTCGATCTGGTTCAGGTGCTGCTGTAGCTTCGGCAGCGTCTGCTGTGCCAGGCTGCGGTAGGGCTGCAGGTCAGGATCGGTGCTGCGGGCGACGGTGCCGTACAGGTCGACCGCCTCGCGGTGCGCCAGCACCTGCTGGTTCACATACATGCGGTCGAAGGCGACACCGCGAAGGCCCTGCAGCTGGCTCAGCTTCTGCTGCTGGTCGAGATCCGGCTGGGCCGGCGGCTCAAGGCCGCTGGCGCGGGCCTGGGTCTTCACCAGTTCGCTGGTGGTGGTGTGGTCCATGATCATGTGGCGGGCGAACTGGCGCACCGGCTCGGTGGTGGCGCGGTCGACGGCCATGCGGCTCGACGCGATCTCGAACAGGTCGCTCTGCGAAGCGCGGTTCACGAAGTCGGCCGCACTGGCCACCGGCGCCATGCGGGCGGCGCGGTCCTGGTCGGCCGTGCTGCCGCCGGCGATGCTGCTGCCGGTCATCGCCGCGCCCGCACCGGCGGTGGACCCGGCGATGCCGGTCGCCATCTGCTGTTCCATGCGGCGCTCTTCGGCAAGCCGGCGGGCGCCGATGCCTTCGCCCAGCACCACCACCTTGCCGCCCTGCGGCGTGTCGGTGACCGGCAGGCCGCGGGCCGGCGCGTCCAGCGGCGGGATGCCGCCCGACGGCGTGCCCATGGTGTAGCTCGATCCGGCCTGCGGCGAGGTCGCGCCGCCCACCTGGGCCATCGCGGTGGTCGACAGCAGAACCGCGCCCATGGCGGTGAAAATGAACGTCCTGGTCATTAGAATTCTCCCAGCTTTCCTTGCGGAACGGCCCGGCCGGCAAGGCCTGGAGGCGTTCCGGTCCACCGCGTCAGCACCGAAGCGCGACGGCGGTCATGTGCTGCGGAGAACATGATGCCTATGCGAAAAGTTCCGGCTGTCCAAAAGAGCATCGGGCCAAAAGATCCGCCGGGAAGGAGAACCATTCGCCGCTTTGCCCGTTATTGGGCATGGGAAGACGGTCCCGCAACGGAAGGGAAAACAACCATGGGCATTCTCTGGACGATCATCATCGGCTTCATCGCCGGCATCGTCGCCAAGTTCCTGATGCCGGGTCGCGATCCGGGCGGCTTCATCATCACCACGCTGCTGGGCATCGCAGGCGCCTTCGTCGCGACATATCTGGGGGCCGCCGTCGGCTGGTACCGGCCGGGTGAAGGAGCGGGATTCATCGGCGCCATCGTCGGCGCGATCGTCATCCTGGCCATCTACCGCATGATCGCCGGTCGCCGGCACACGGTATAGCGGGCGCTGTTTGAAGGCGGCTTGCCTGAAAGCCGCCTTACGAAAAAAGGGACCACCGGATCGCCGGCGGTCCCTTTTTTCATTGGCTTGACCGTCGAAAGTCGTCAGGCCAGCGCCACCGGCTGCGGCATGAAGATGGCACGCGATATGGCCGCCTGGATGCCGGCGTTGGTGAAGGGCTTGCGCACGATCTGCCCCAGATGGCGGGCGTCTAGGGCGCGGATATCGTCATCGAAGGCGGTGACGAAGATGGTGCGCAGGTCGCGCACGCGCTTCAGCCGGCGGGCGATCTCGATCCCGCTGCCGCCATCCGCCAGCCGGACATCCAGCAGGGCCAGCGTCGGCTTCTCCGCCTTCAGCAGGGCCAGCGCCTCCGTCTCGTTGCCTGCGGTGCCGCAGACGACATGGCCCATGTCGGCCACCAATTCCCCCAGCTCCATCGCCAGCAGGGCGTTGTCCTCGACCACCATGACCCGCTGGACCATCGCGGCGCGCACGCGGGCACGGGCCGCCTTCAACCGGTCGATGGACTCCCCCGCCGGCAGCTGCAGCACCTTCGCCGCCTGCCGGATGCTCAATCCTTCCAGCGCGGTCAGCAGATACAGGCGGCGGTCGGCCTCCGGCAGTTCGGCCAGCGCGCGCTCGATGGGATGGGGCGATGGCAGCGGCCGGCCGGGTGGGCCGAACTCCTCCGGAGAGCGGTCGAACAGCAGGTTCAGCAGGGCGTACATCGACAGCCGCGACCCATCGCCGCCGCGGTCCAGGCCAAACCGGGACGGTGCCATCACCGCCGCTTCGACACAGCGCGTCACCAGCGCGTCGCCACGGTCGGTGGCACCCGTCAGCGCCCGCGCATAGCGGCGCAGGATCGGCACCACCTCGAACAGTTCACATTCGTAAACGAGCATACCCGTGACTCCGCTCCCTGCCGGGAGTTACCGCTCTGGGATTCAGCCTCTCCGATCGTTCGCCTGGCAAACCTGCCGGCCTGTGGAGGTCGTTATTCATCTTGTCGGAATCTTATCATGCCATTCGGGGCGGTCGAATGGGAAATGGGGGTGCGGCACGCCAACGAACGGCCACAGCCCGTCAGTCACTGCCAAAGGGCCAGACCCGAACGACAAGCTCAGGATGCCCGAAAGTCGGTTCGCTCACTTTGCCTTCTCGCGCAACTGGCGCGAGCGCCATTGCCACGGCTTCTCCACCTGCCCGGCCCACAGCCCCATCCGCTTGCTCTGGGCATAGGCCTCGCCCTTCTGGTAGGCGGGCGACAGGCTGGCATACTGAAAGGCCCAGCCGCGCGACACCATCGCCGCCCCCAGATCGACCCCGCGCACCCGGCATTCGCCCTTCTTCTCACCGGTACGGTCCTGTTCGGTGATGGTGCAGGTCACCTCCTCGCCCTTCACCATGTTGGCGAGCACGGCGGTGGCGACCTTGAAGCAGTCGAGTTCATGGCCGTAGCGGTTCTTGCACTTCTGCCCCGGATCCGGCGCGTCGATGCCCATCAGCCGCACCGCCATGCCATTGACGGTCAGCAAATCCCCCTCCACTGCCATGGCGGAGCCCGTCACGGCCTGGTCCGGCGTGTTGGCGATGGGGCCGCGCCCCTTGGCAGCCTGGTTGGTCTGCGCCGCGGCGGGACCGCCGAGGACCAGACCGCAGAGCACGACCAGTGTAAGTCTCCCCACCCTCATCGGCTCAGAACAGGCTGGGCTGTTTGTCGTCGGGCTTTCCTTTGGCCGGCTTCCCTTCGACCTGCTTCCCCTCGACGGGCTTTTCCGTGACGGCCGCCGCCTCTTCCGGCGGATCCAGGCAGGAACAGTCGTCGTTGCGCACGCTGTTCACCCGCGGCCCCACCGGGACCACGTCCAGCCAGTCGTCCGGCGCCGAACGGATCAGCCCTTCCACCACCGGAAGCGGGGTCGCCGGGTCGAGCCACGCGTCCCAGTCGGCGGGATCCAGCACCACCGGCATGCGGTCGTGGAGGAAGGACAGGGTGGCGTTGGTCGCCGTCGTCACCACCGTCGCGGTTTCCAGCGGCGGGTCCAGCGGTGCGGCGCCCTTCGGACCGCGCCAACGCTCCCACAGCCCGGCCAGCGCGAACAGGCCGCGGTCGCGGCGGCGGATGACGTGCCCCTGCTTGCGCGGTTTCGCCCCCTCCCCCACGCTGGTCCATTCATAGAACCCGTCGAGCGGGATCAGGCAGCGGCGCTTGCGGAAGGCGTCGCGGAAGGCCGGCTTGTCCGCCACCGATTCGCCGCGCGCGTTGATCATCCGCCCGCCGATGGACGGATCGTCGGCCCAGGGCGGCACCAGTCCCCAGCGGACCATCGACAGATGGCGGCCGTCCTCATCGCGCCGGATCACGGAAATGTCCTGCGTCGGGGCGATGTTCCAGCGCGGCATCAGGTTCGGCCGTTCGGGCACGCCGAACAGGCGCTGGACCTCGCTGACCGGGGTGGTGAGTAGCATGCGTCCACACATGCCCAGGAATATGGTCGCTGCGGGCGGTGGGCGCCAGTCCGCAATGGCGCGCACTGCTAGCCACCGCCGGGGGTTTCCCTCACGCTTCAGCCGGCCTATCTTCGCGGAGCACAACAATCGCATCGAACCGGAAGGCGGGAGTTCACCCATGAAGTTCGGCATCGGACAGGCGGTTCCGCGCACCGAAGACGCCCGGCTGCTGACCGGCGGCGGCCGCTACACCGACGACGTGTCTCTTCCCGGCCAGGCCTATGCGGCCTTCGTCCGTTCTCCCCACGCCTTCGCGGCGATCGGCTCGGTCGATGCGTCGGAAGCGTTGGCGCAGCCCGGCGTGCTGGCGGTCTACACCGTCGCCGATCTGGACGCGGAGAATATCGGCATGATCCCCTGTCAGGCGGTGCTGAAGCAGCGCGACGGGTCGAACTATGTTCGCACCCCGCGCCCGGCGCTGGCCCGCGGCTTCGCCCGCCATGTCGGCGATCCGGTCGCCATGGTGGTGGCGGAGACGCTGGAGGCCGCGCGCGAGGCGGCCGAACTGGTGATGGTCGATTACGAGGATCGCGACTCCGTCACCGGAACGCTGGAGGCGCTGGAGCCCGGCCGTCCGCTGGTGTGGGACGCGGCGCCCAGCAACCTCTGCTTCGACTGGGACACCGGCGACGAGGCGGCCGTGGAGGCGGCGCTCGCCGGCGCCCACCGCGTGGTGGAGCTGGAACTGGTCAACAACCGCGTCGTCGCCAACCCGATGGAGGGCCGCGCCTGCGTCGCCGGTGTCGAGTCCGGCGCCGACGGCGCGCCCGGCCGCCTGCTGATCTACGTCACCAGCCAGGGCGTCCACGGCCTGCAGAAGCAGTTCGCCAAGATCCTGAACGAGCCGGAACAGCGCATCCGCGTGCTGACCACCGATGTCGGCGGCGGATTCGGCATGAAGCTGTTCAACTACCCGGAATATGTCGCCTGCCTGTTCGCCGCCCGCCGGCTGAACCGCGCGGTGAAATGGGCGGCCGACCGGATCGAGGGCTTCATCAGCGACGACCATGGCCGCGACCATGTCAGCAAGGCGCGTCTGGCGCTCGACGCCGACGGCCGCTTCCTGGGGCTGCGGGTGGACACGGTTGCCAATCTGGGCGCCTACCTGTCGAACTACGGCCCCTTCATCCCGACCGATGCCGGATCGGCGATGCTGGTGGGCTCCTACCGCACGCCGGCGGTCTATGTGCGGGTGAAGGGCGTGTTCACCAACACCCAGCCGGTGGATGCCTATCGCGGCGCCGGCCGGCCGGAGGCGGCCTATCTTCTAGAACGGCTGATCGACCATGCCGGACGGGTCACCGGCCTCGGCCCGGCCGAGATCCGGCGGCGCAACTTCATCCCGCCGTCCGCCATGCCCTACGCCACGCCGATGGGGCAGGTCTACGACACCGGCGACTTCGTCCAGAATCTGGAGGACGGACTTGTTCTCGCCGACATGGCCGGCCTGTCCGCCCGCAAGGCGGAGGCCAAGGCCCGCGGCAAGCTGCGCGGCGCCGGCTTGGCCACCTATATCGAGGCCTGCTCGGGCGGCGGGCCGGAGCAGGCGACCGTCCAGGTCAATGGCGACGGAAAGGTGGTTCTGCTGATCGGCACCCAGACCAACGGCCAGGGCCACGAGACCGCCTACAAGCAGATCCTCGCCGACCGGCTGGGCGTGCCGCCGGAGGATGTTGAGGTGGTCCAGGGCGACACCGATCGCGTCAGCTGGGGCGCCGGCACCGGCGGCTCGCGCTCCGTGCCCGTAGGCGGCTCGGCGCTGGCGGAGGGGGCGGCCAAGGTGGTGAAGGCCGCGACCACGGTCGCCGCCGACCTGCTGGAGACCGCCGAGGTCGACGTCGAGTTCGCCGATGGCCGCTTCACCGTCGTCGGCACCGACCGCGCGGTGTCGCTGAAGGAGGTCGCCGCCAAGGCGGCAGAGGGCGGCAGCGAGGGCGGCACCGGCGGCATCGCCTTTTCCGAGATGGCGCGCTGGACTCCGCCGGCCAGCACCTTCCCCAACGGCTGCCACGTCGCGGAGGTGGAGATCGACCCCGCCACCGGCGTGATCGAGGTGGTGCGCTACAGCGTCGTCGACGATTTCGGCACGGTCATCAACCCGATGCTGGTGATCGGCCAGATCCATGGCGGTGTCGCCCAGGGGCTGGGCCAAGCGTTGCAGGAGCGGGTGGTGTTCGATCCCGACAGCGGGCAGCTGCTCTCCGGGTCCTTCATGGACTACCAGATGCCGCGGGCGGTCGACATGCCGCCGATCGAGGTGAAGCTGAACAGCGTTCCCAGCACCACCAACATGCTGGGCATGAAGGGTGCCGGCGAGGCCGGGGCCATCGGCGCGCCGCCGGCGATCATCAATGCGGTGGTCGATGCGCTGTCGGACCTCGGCATCACCCATATCGACATGCCGGCGACGCCGGAAGCCGTGTGGGCGGCAATACGACACGCCGAAACGCGCATGGCGGCGGAGTAGGCTGGCAGTTCTTACCGGAGGCGTAGGGGAAAGTCCTAGTCGGAAGGTGTGGTACTTGCCACACCTCCGGCGGATGAAATCCATGGCATTGTCGCTTACCTGAAGGTGGGGTTCTTGATCTGACAGGGGTAATGCGATGGCGTTTGGGGACGGCGGGTGCGGCGGCCAGTGCGCGGACAGGCTCGATCTGGACTTCACGATGGCGTTCCAGCCCATCGTCGATGTCGCCGGTGGTGCCGTATGGGCGCATGAGGCGCTGGTCCGCGGCACAGCCGGCCAGGGTGCCGGCTGGGTTCTGGGGCAGGTGACCGATGCCACCCGCTATGCCTTCGACCAGTCATGCCGCATCAAGGCGATCGAGCTGGCCTCGACCCTGCCGATGAACGGCGCCCGGCTGTCGATCAACTTCCTGCCGAACGCCGTCTACAAGGCGGAGGCCTGCATCCGCGCGACGCTGGCCGCCGCACGCCGCACCGGCTTCCCCACCGACCGCATCATCTTCGAGGTGACGGAGAACGAGCGGGTGGTGGACCACGACCACCTGAAGAGCATCTTCAACGAATACAAGCGCCAGGGCTTCCTGACCGCCATCGACGATTTCGGTTCCGGCTACTCCGGCCTGAACCTGTTGGCGGAATTCCAGCCGGACATCATCAAGCTGGACATGGAACTGACCCGCAACATCGACACCGAACGGGCGCGGCGCAGCATCGTCAAGGCGATACTGGCGGTGTGCGACGATCTCGCCATCACCCCCATCGCCGAAGGCATCGAGACGGCGGACGAGGCCAAAACCCTGCGCGATCTCGGCGTCACCCTCATGCAGGGCTACCTGTTCGCCAAGCCGGCATTCGAGGCGGTGGTGACGGAACCGGAAATGGCGGCGCTCGCCGCCTGATCCGTCAGCCCGGCGCCTTCACCGGCGCCGTCATGTAGCTCATCCCGCCGCCATAGCTTTCCAGCTTGGCCGCCAGTGCCGGCCCGCCATCCGCATAGGGCGTGAATCCGACCCGGTCCCAATAGCTGCGCGCGCCCGGCGTCGAGGTCAGGGCCAGCCACCGCCACCCCTCGCGCGCCGCCAGCCCATGCGCAAAGGCCAGTACCGCCGCCCCCAGCCCCGTTCCGCGGGCCTCCGGCAGCAGCGCGATGTCGTGCAGGTACAGGCAATCCGCATCCGCCGGCAATTCCCCCAGCGGCGTGTCGAGCGGCGGTGGCGCCCCCAGCTTGCCGGGATGCATGACGCCGTAGCCGATCGCCTCGCCGCGGCATTCCGCCACGCGGCAGCCGGCGGGATAAAGCGCGAGCCTCTCCTCGAACACGCTGCGGTCCTCCGGGTAGGCCGGATGCACGATGTCCGCAATGGCAAGCAGCCGGTCCAGATCGGCCGCGGTCATAGCACGCCATAGGGCCGATGCGCCTGCACCGACCACCCGCCCACCCTCCGACCGCTCCCCCACCGTCATCCGCCTTCTCCGTTCCACACCCGTTCAAAAGCTTCCGGCCCGCTGGCGGGCACGGTATGCTGACCGTTCATACCAAAGGGAGTTCACCCCATGCCCGATGCCGCTGTGGCGAGCCTGCTGCCGACGGTCCGCACCATCGCCCATGAGGCCGGTCAGGTCATCCTGCGCTTTTACAACGACGGCATCGACGTGGCCACCAAGGTCGACGGCAGCCCTGTCACGCAGGCCGATCACGCGGCGGAGGCGGTGATCATCCCGGCCCTGCACCATCTTCTGCCCGGCGTGCCGGTGGTCGCGGAGGAGGCGGTGGCCGCCGGCCATCGGCCCGACGTCTCCGGCGGGCGCTTCTGGCTGGTCGATCCGCTCGACGGCACCAAGGAGTTCATTTCCCGCAACGGCGAGTTCACGGTGAACATCGCCCTGATCGAGAATGGCGTGCCGGTGCTCGGCGTCGTCTATGCCCCGGCCACCGGCGACATGTATACCGCGGCCGGCCCCGGCACGGCGGTCCATTGCGCCGAGGGACGGCATGACCATGCCATCTCCGTCCGCAACCCGCCGGCCGACGGGCTGACCGTCGTCGCCAGCCGCTCCCATGGCAGCGGGTCGGTACTGGACGAGTTCCTCGGCCAATTCACCGTCAAGGACCGGGTGTCCTGCGGCAGCTCCCTGAAGTTCTGCACGGTGGCCAGCGGCAAGGCCGACCTCTATCCGCGCTTCGGACCGACCAGCGAGTGGGACACCGCCGCCGGCCATGCGGTGCTGATCGGCGCCGGCGGCCGGGTGGAGCAGCCGGACGGCTCGCCGCTCGTCTATGGCAAGGACGATATCCTGAACCCGAACTTCGTCGCCTACGGCTGGAAATGACCTCTTCCGTTACGTGCCTGGGCGAGGCGGCGACTGCGGTGCTGACCACCGCGGCGCCGCTGGAGAAAGTGCGCCTCACCCGTTCCTTCGCCGCGGCATGGCGTGACGGCCTGCTGTCACCCGATGTGCCGGCCCCGCCGCCCGACCGCCCTGCCCGCCCCGAGCGGCCCGAATTGAAGCTTCCGCGCGACATGCCCAAGCGCGGGCGCGGCGGCAGTGCGCAGAACCGCATCGCCCTGCTGCACGCGCTGGCGCACATCGAACTGAACGCCATCGACCTCGCCTGGGACATCGTCACCCGATTCGCGCATCTCGGCCTGCCGAAGGGCTTCACCGACGACTGGGTCCAGGTGGCCGGCGACGAGGCGCGGCATTTCCAGATGCTGGAGACGCGGCTGAACGCGCTCGGCTCCTCCTACGGCGACCTGCCGGCCCATGACGGGCTGTGGCAGGCGGCGACGGAGACCGCGCACGACCTCGCCGCCCGGCTGGCGGTGGTGCCGATGGTGCTGGAGGCGCGCGGTTTGGACGTCACGCCCGGGACCGTGCGCCGCCTGCGCGATTTCGGCGACGCGGAGAGCGCCGACCTGCTGCAGACCATCCATGACGAGGAAATCAGCCACGTCGCCGCCGGCCGCCGCTGGTTCGTCCATCTCTGCGCCGAGCGCGGGGCGGAACCGGTCGCCCTGTGGCAGGAGCTGGTCGGACGCCATTTCCGTGGCGGGCTGAAACGCCCCTTCAACGTCAACAGCCGCCAATTGGCCGGCTTCGGCCCGGAATATTACGAACCGATCACGCCCGAAATTGACCGCAACCCGGAAACCCGGTAAGGCGCTGCACATCATGGCCGTATACACCGAAGTCACCGACGAGGATCTCAGCACCTTTGCCGCCCAGTACGATCTGGGCGCGGTGCTGTCGTGCAAGGGCATCGCGGAGGGGGTGGAGAATTCCAACTTCCTGCTGGTGACCGAACGCGGCCCCTACATCCTGACGCTTTACGAGAAGCGCACGCGGAAGGAGGATCTGCCCTTCTTCCTCGGCCTGATGGAGCATCTGGCGGAGAAGGGCATTGCATGTCCCCTGCCTGTGGCGGCGCGCGACGGCGTGGCCCTGCGCGAGCTGTGCGGCCGCCCGGCGGTGATCGTCACCTTCCTGGCCGGCATGTGGCCGCGCCGGATCACGCCGCAGCATTGCGCCCAGCTGGGCGAGGCTCTGGCCCGCCTGCATCTGGCGGTCGGCGATTTCCGGATGGAACGGCCGAACGCCCTGGCCCTGCCCGGTTGGAAGGACCTGTTCGCCAAGTCGGCCGAGCGCGCCGACGAGGTGGCGCCCGGCCTGCGCACGACGCTGGAGGCCGAACTGGCGGCGCTGGAGGCCAATTGGCCGGTCGGTCTGCCGGCGGGCGTCATCCATGCCGACCTGTTCCCGGACAACGTCTTCTTCCGTGGCGACAGCCTGTCCGGCCTGATCGACTTCTATTTCGCCTGCAACGACTTCTTCGTCTACGACGTGGCGATCTGCATCAACGCCTGGTGCTTCGAGATCGACGGCTCGTTCAACGCCACCAAGGCGCGGCTGCTGCTGTCCAACTACCGCAAGGTCCGGCCGCTGTCGCGGGCGGAGCTGGACGCCCTGCCCTGGCTCTGCCGCGGCAGCGCAGTGCGTTTCCTGCTGACCCGTCTCTACGACTGGCTGAACCATCCGCCGGGCGCTTTCGTGCGGCCGAAGGACCCGCTGGAATATCTGCGCAAGCTGCGCTTCCACCAGTCGGTCCGCGGCCTGGGCGACTATTTCCTCGACGACTCGGAAACGGGCGGGATCTGACCGGATGACCGAAGACTCCACCCCGACCGAAGCCGGCCGCAAGACGGTCGACATCTTCACCGACGGCGCCTGCAGCGGCAATCCCGGCCCCGGCGGCTGGGGAGCGATCCTGCGCTACGGCGATGTGGAGAAGGAGCTGTATGGCGGCGAACCGGCGACCACCAACAACCGCATGGAGCTGATGGCGGCCATCATGGCGCTGGAGGCGTTGAAGAAGCCGGTGACCATCCGCCTCTTCACCGACAGCGAGTATGTGAAGAACGGCATCACCAAGTGGATCCATGGCTGGAAGGCCAAGGGCTGGATGACCGCCGACCGCAAGCCGGTGAAGAACGTCGACTTGTGGCAGCGCCTGGAAGAGGCGAAGAGGCAGCACCAGATCGAATTCCACTGGGTCCGCGGCCACGCCGGCCACCCGGAGAACGAACGCGCCGACGAACTAGCCCGGCGCGGCGTGGCCGACGTGCGGGCGCGGGGGTAACCTACTAAGCCCTCTCCCGTCTCGGGAGAGGGAGGGGACCCGCTGAAGGCGGGGAGGGGGAGGGGGAACCCGAGAATCCCGAACCGCATTGCTCTTTGTGCCACCCCTCACCCTTCCCATGCTGCGCATGGGCCCCTTCCCTCTCCCGGGACGGGAGAGGGAAGCGTAACCTCAAACCTTCTCCAGCACCGCCTCGGCCGACGACACCTCGAACTTGCCGGGGGCCTCGACGGCAACGTGGGTGACCTTGCCGTCCTCCGCCACCAGGGCGAAGCGCTGGCCGCGGGTGCCCAGGCCGTGGGCCGAGCCGTCCATGGTCAGGCCGAGAGCCGTGGTGAAGGTGGCGTTGCCGTCCGGCAGCATCTTCACCTTGTCGCCGACGGCGCCCTTATCGCCCCAGGCGCGCATCACGAACGGATCGTTGACCGCGAGGCAGATGATGCTGTCGACGCCCTTGGCCTTCAGCGCGTCGGCCTGCTGGACGAAGCCCGGCAGATGCTTGGCGGAGCAGGTCGGGGTGAAGGCGCCGGGGACGGAGAACAGGACGACCTTCTTGCCCTTGAACAACTCGTCCGTGCTCACTTCCTGCATGCCGTTGTCGGTCAGCCATTTAAGCGTGACGGACGGAATGGTATCGCCAACCTGGATGCTCATCGTCTCTAACCCTTCCCGTTTTCTTGGGCCCTTCCCGTTTTTGGGTTTGGCCCTTTGGTTCGGGCCGGGCCCTCTTGGCGGGACCCGGCCCTGCATCCCTTCTATCCCCCGCGGCGAATAGCCGCAAGAAACGGTTGGCCGATTAAACGGAGCGCATCAGGCCTTCTTCACGAACTCCGACTTCAGGTTCATGGCCCCGATGCCGTCGATCTTGCAGGCGATGTTGTGCCCATCCGCGCCGTCGACCAGACGGATGTTCTTCACCTTGGTTCCGCCCTTCACCACCAGGGACGATCCCTTGACCTTCAAATCCTTGATGACGGTCACGTTGTCGCCATCGGTCAACGGGTTGCCGTTGGCATCCCGCACGCCCTGCCCGGCTTCGGTGTCCGCAGCGGCCGTGGCCGTATCGGGGTTCCACTCATGCCCGCAGTCGGGGCAGTTCCACAGGCTTCCGTCATTGTAGGCGTTTTCGGAACCGCACTGTGGGCAGTTGATCTGATCGTCCATCTTCGTCCTCATGGCGCGGGAGAACCTCCCGAAGGCGCCCTGTTACCGCAGAATAGCCGCAGCTGCCATAGGCCTTTTCCGGACGGCTGGTCAGGCTCCCTTTCCGGCGGCCCTGTTCAGCGCCTCCAGCACCGCGCCGTCGCTCAGCAGTTCCGGCAGGGCAATGCCCTCCGGCGCGCCGGGGCCATAGACGATGTTGAAGGGAATGCCGTACCGGCCGTGGTCGGCCAGGAACTTGGCGATCGCCGCGTCCGGGCGGGTCCAGTCGGCGCGCATCGCCACCAGGGACGGATCCTCCATCCGCTTGGCGACCTCGTCACGGTTCAGCACCAGCTTCTTGTTGGCCTGACAGGTGATGCACCAATCCGCAGTGACGTCGACGAAGACGATACGGCCGGCCGCCACATGGTCGCGGATCGCGGATTCCGCAAAGGGCACCCAGCGCGTCTTGGCCTCGCTGACCACCGGCGCCGCACCGGCGGAGGGTCCGACCGCTGCCGGCATGGCGAAGGCGGCGATAGCCAGCACACCGGCGAGGGCCGGTCCGGCGGTCCGCGCGGCCCCCCGCGCGCTGCGCCCGATCCACAGCGCCAGCACCAACCCGGCCATCAGCAGCCCGACCGTGGCTGCGGCGACCTCGCCGATCTGCGCCGTCAGCACCGACAGCAGCCAGACCGCCGTCAGCATCAGGGCGAAGCCCAGCACCATTTTCAGCGTCGCCATCCAGCGCCCGGGCCGCGGCAGCCAGCCGGCCACCCGCGGCCATGCCGCCACCGCGAGATAGGGCAGCGCCAGCCCAACACCCAGCGCGGCGAAGATGGCGTAGACCTCCACCGGCCCCTTGGACAGCGCGAAACCGACCGCCGTACCCAGGAAGGGCGCCGAGCAGGGGGTTGCCAGCAGGGTAGCGAACATGCCGGTGGCGAAGGGGCCGGCCAGCCCCTCCCCGCCCAGCCGGTCGGCCAGCACGCGCGGCAGCGGAACCTCGAACAATCCCCATAGATTGGCGGAAAACAGGGTGACCAGCACGACCATGAAGACCAGGAACAGCGGCTGCTGGAACTGGATGCCCCAGCCGACCGCCCCGCCCGCCGCCTTCACGCCGACCAGCACCGACGCCATCAGCAGGAAGGAGGCCAGGATGCCGGCGGCACTCGCCAGGAAGCCGGCACGCACCGCGGCCGGGGCCTGCCCGCCATGCTTGACCACCGACATCAGCTTCAGCGACAGCACCGGCAGCACGCAGGGCATCAGGTTCAGGATCAGCCCGCCGAGCAGGGCCACGCCCAGCATCGCCGCCAATCCGGCCCCCGCTGGAACCGCCAAGGCACCGCCGGCCGACGCCGTCGCCGGCGCTTCCACCGCCTTCTCTCCGTCGACCAGCGTCAGGGTCATCGCGCGGCCGGCGAGATCCAGGCCCGGCTGCGGCTCGGTCACCGTCAGCGTCAGGCGGACATGGCGGTCATTGTCGGAAAAAACGGTCTTGGGCGCGGAGAAGGTCAACGGCGGCTCGGTCTCCACGAACAGGTCCGGGGTGACGAAGCCGTCGGCGGCGGTCGCCTCCACCTCCAGCGTGGTGCCGGTGGCGCGCACCGCGTCGATGCGCAGCAGGCCGTTCGGCCCACGCGGCACCAGGGCCTGTGCGCGCGCCACGTCGTTCGCGGCGTCGCTCGGCTCCGCCGGTCCTGCCGGCAGGGCAAGGGCGAGGTTCAGCGTCTGCGGCACGCAGATGTCCGAACAGACCAGCAGTTCCGCGGTCAGCGCGAGATCGACCGGCTTGCCGGGCTCGGCAGGCTTGCCCTGGATCGGGAACAGGACGGCGGTGTCATAGCCGGCGGTCTCGAATCCCAGGACGGAGAAGCGGTGCGGGGCCGGATAGGACAGCGCCGCCCCGGCCAGATTGCCGGACCGGCTCCAGTCCAGCCGCGGGGCGAATCCGGCATCGCCGGGGGAGCGCCAGTAGGTTTTCCATCCCGGCTCCAGCCGCAGTTCCAGCCCCAGCGGCAGCGCCGTCAGGTCGCCGGTGCCGCGCACGGCGGAAACGAGCCGCGCCTCGACCTGACCCGCCTTGACCCAGGCTCCGACGCCATCCTGTGCCGCAGCGGGAACGATACCGCCCGCCAGAACGGCAAGCAGCAGCAGAAGGAGGGAGGCATGTCTTTTCATCGCGCGCACTGTTCTCTTCCCAGGAAGGGGCGCAACGGCGTCCCCCTCACCCTATATGATAGCCCATATATAGGTGACAAAGCTCGACCGGTGCTGTCACACTCCGGTGAAAGCGTCGCCAGAGCGCCAACCACAACCGACGGTACGGACGGAAGCGGTTTACCGCACCGGACCGACGACAAGGATAATCGACCATGCCGCGCCTGACCAAGTCTCCGGACTCCAAGACCACGGAATCGCTGACCGGCCAGCTGCTGATCGCCATGCCCGGAATGGAGGACCCGCGTTTCCAGCGTTCGGTCATCTATGTCTGCGCCCACAATGAAGATGGTGCGATGGGGCTGGTGGTGAATCGGCTGTTCGGGTCGATCACGTTCGAAGACCTTCTGGAACAGCTCGACATGAACATCCCGCAGCCGATGAACAACCTGCCGGTCCATTACGGCGGGCCGGTGGAATCGGGCCGCGGATTCGTCCTGCACTCCACCGACTATGTCCGTGACGGCACGCTGGTGGTGAACGACGACGTGGCGCTGACCGCCACCATCGACATCCTGCGCGCCATCTCCGAAGACCGCGGGCCGCGCCGCAACATCCTGCTGCTCGGCTATGCCGGCTGGGGGCCGGGCCAGCTGGACGCCGAATTCCAGGCCAACGGCTGGCTGAACGTGCCCTGCGACGAACAGCTCCTGTTCGACACCGATCTCGACGCCAAATGGGAACGCGCGATCGGCAAGCTGGGCGTCAGCGTCTCCATGCTGTCGGGCGAAGCCGGTCACGCCTGACCGGCCCGCTTCCGCTTACCCTTCACTCCGCCCAGCGAGCCGCCGCGGCATCGTCGCTTTCCTTCGCCTCCACCCAGCGTTCACCCTCGGGGGTGGCCTCCAGCTTCCAGAACGGCGCCTTCGTTTTCAGCCAGTCCATCAGGAAGCGGCAGGAGTCAAAGGCGGCGTCGCGATGGGCCGACGCGGTGGCGACCATCACGATACGGTCGCCCGGCTCCAGCCGGCCATGGCGGTGGATCACCAGCACGTCGTCCAGCGGCCAGCGCCTGCGCGCCTCCTCCTCGATCGCCTCCAGCTGCTTTTCGGTCATGCCGGGGTAGTGTTCCAGCGTCATGGCGCTGACCGCCTCGCCGCCGGCGATGTCGCGCACCAGCCCGACGAACATCGCTACACCGCCTACGCTGGTTCGGCCGGCGGTGAAGGCGGCATATTCGGCGCCGACGTCGAAATCCCCGGCCTGGACGCGGATCGCCATGGCGTCAGCCCCCCGTCACCGGCGGGAACAGGGCGACCTCGTCGGTCGCCGCGATGGGATGGTCGTAGGGCACATGCTCCTGGTTCACCGCCACCTTGACCACCTTACTGTTGGCCAGCGCCTCGGCATGCCGCGGGCTGCGGGTCTTCAGCCACTCGACGAGATCGCCGGCGGTGGCGACCTCCGCCGGCAGGTCCACCGTCTCCGTCGGCACGCCGATCTTGCTGCGCAGCCAGGCGAAATAGAGAATCTTCATCACGCGTCCCCTAGAGGAATTCTTTGAAAGGCACGAAGTCGACGATCATGCCGGGTTCGACCTGAGCAAGATCCTCCGGCAGTTCGATCAGGCCTTCGGAGTCGACCAGCGACGACAGGACGCCCGCCCCGTCACGCGGGTATTTGGTGGCGCAGAGCGCGCCATCCTCTCCCCTCGTCAGCGATCCGCGCAGGAACTCGCGCCGGCCCGGCTTCTTCTTGTGGGCGAAGGCGGCGCGCACCGGGATCGGCCGCGGCGTCTCGTCCATTGCCCCCATCAGCCGCAGCAGGATCGGCCGGGCGATGCGCAGGAAGGTGACCACCACCGCGACCGGATTGCCGGGAAGCCCGACGAACACGGCATCGCGGATACGGCCCAGCGCCACCGGCCTCCCCGGCTTGATCGCCAGCCGCCAGAAATCCAGCCGCCCGTTCGCCTCGACCGCCGGCTTGACGTGATCCTCCTCGCCGGTGGACATGCCGCCGGAGGTGATCAGCGCGTCATGGCCGGCCGCAGCCTCCGCCAGGGCGTCGCGGATCGCCTCGAACCGGTCGGGCAGGATGCCGAGGTCGGTGACGGCGCAGCCCAGCCGGGTCAGCAGCGCGATCAGCGCGTAGCGGTTGGCATCATAGACGGCACCCGCCTCCAGCGGCTGCCCCGGCTGCCGCAGCTCGTCGCCGGTGGAGAACACCGCCACCCGCAACCTGCAGCGCACCTCAAGCGTCGCATGGCCAAGCGAGGCGGCGAGCGCGATGTCCTCCGGCCGCAGGCGGCGTCCGGTGGCCAGCACCACCGATCCCTCGCGCACATCCTCACCCGCCAGCCGCCGGTTCACGCCGCGGCGGTTGCCGGCCGGAAGCGTGACGGTGGAACCGTCACTGCTGCGGCAGTCCTCCTGCATGAAGACGGTGTCCATGCCCTTGGGCATCGGCGCGCCGGTGAAGATGCGCACCGCCTCCCCCCGCACCGCCGGCCGGCCGAGCCATTGCCCGGCGGCGACCCGCGCGGTGACCGGCAGGACCGTGGGACCGTCGGCGGCGAGATCGTCGAAGAACACGGCATAGCCGTCCACCGCGGCGTTGTCGTGCGGCGGCACGCTGAAGGGCGCGACCAGATCGGCGGCCAGCACCCGGCCCAGCGCGCCGCTCAGCGGAACCGTTTCCGTCGCCGTCACCGGCGCGACCCGTCCAGCCAGCAGCGCAAGCGCCGGCTCCACCGCCATCATCGGCCCGCCGAAGGCGAAGCAATCATTGTCGAGTTGCACCATGGCCGCCACTCTAGTCCGTCGCGGCGCCGGCTGCGAAGAGGGAAAAGGCGTGGTTTCCGGAGCGTGGCACTTAGCCGCCGAAAAGCCCGGATATCTCCTCCACCCGCGTCAGCAGCCGGTCCGGCCGCCGCGCGGCCAGGGCGTCGCCGCGTGCATAGCCCCAGGTGACGGCGGCACATCCCATCCCGAGCTTCCGCGCCGCGTCGATGTCCCGCACCTCGTCACCGATGCCGATCGCCCGATCTGCCGGAATGCCGGTCATCTGCAGCATCTTGCGGAACTTCGCCGCCTTGCCGAACAGCGAAGCGCCGCAGCCGTAATGGGCCACCTGCTCCGCCGCGTCCGGTCCCAGGATCATCCGGATGTTCTCGACCGAATTGGAACTGACGATGGCGACGGTCACGCCCCGGTCGCTCAGCGCGCGCAGCATGTCCGGCACCCCGTCGAACAGCCGGATGCCGTCGATGTCGCGCGCCATCAGGCGGCGCATATGGTTGGCGATGAAGGGCAGCTTCCAGTTCGGGACCCGCAGGTGCCGCATGATCTGCCGCGCATCGTAGCCGCGCAGCTGCTCGACCTCGTCCGGCCGCACCTGGTTGAAGCCGTAGCGGTCGGCGACGCCGTTCAGTACGCCGATGAACCAGGGAAACGAGTCGGCCAGCGTGCCGTCGAAATCGAAGACGGCGAGCTGGTAGCCGCGGCGATCGAGCGCCTGCGGCCTGTCCAAATGTGCGATGTCCATGTCGTCCTACAAATGCAGCAGTTACCAACAGCCGCTTTGATCACCCCAATCCGCAGCGCTTCACAACGAAGGCCGCAACCGTTTCCGCGTCGTTCAGGTCCAGCACCGGAACCGGACAGCCAGGCACCGGACCGTCGCTGGCCACGGCGACGATGGTGGGATCGTCCGGCGCGATCAGTGCCTTGTCCACGTCGGCCCGCCACACTTCGATCTTCTCGTGCCGGTCGCGCTTGAAGCCCTCGATCAGCAGAAGATCCACAGGCGCCACCTTGCCGATCAGCTGCTCCAGCGTCAGTTCCGGCTCGCCGTCGCGCAGTTCGTGCATCAGGGCCCAGCGGCGGGGGGAGCTGACCAGCACCTCGGTCGCACCAGCGACGCGGTGGTTGTGGCTGTCCTTGCCGGGATGGTCGATGTCGAAGCCCTTATGGGCATGCTTGACCGTCGAGACGCGCAGGCCCCGGCCGGTCAGCGCCGGGATCAGGCGCACCATCAGCGAGGTCTTGCCGCTGCCGCTCCAGCCGGTCAGTCCGAAAATCTTCATGGCCCGAATTTCTTCCTGTCGGAAACTCTCAACCGGCGCTGCGGGCGGAACGGGCGGAACCGGGCTTCGCCGGCTGTTCGGCCATCATGTGGGTCAGTCCGGCACGCATGTAATCCCACCCGGTGTAGAAGGTCAGGGCCGCGGCGATCCACAGACCCACCGTGCCGATGATGGTCACCGGCAGTTCAGCCGGACCATAATCGCCGACGATCAGGAAGCCCAGCGCGATCATCTGGATCGTCGTCTTCCATTTGGCCAGCCAGGTCACCGGAACGCCGACATGCAGGCCGGCCAGATACTCGCGCAGGCCCGACACCAATACCTCGCGCAGCAGGATAACCACCGCCGGCAGGATCGACAGGCCGGTCAGCCGGTGAAACCCCGCCAGCATGATCAGCGTCGCCGCGACCAGCAGCTTGTCGGCAATGGGATCCAGGAACTTGCCGATCACGCTTTCCTGCGCCCAGGCGCGCGCGAGATAGCCGTCGAACCAGTCGGTGATGCAGGCGGCGGCATAGAGCGAGCAGGCGGTATAGGCGGCCCAGGCCTCCGGCACATAGAACAGCCCGACCACCACCGGGATCACCGCGATGCGCGACAGGGTCAGCAGGTTGGGCAGGCTGGTCAGCATGACGGAAAACTCGAACCGCTGGAGGATGTCGCCGCACGGCGCCCCTGAGGAAGCCGCCCGTTCGAAGGTGCCCGCATTCTAACCATCGGGATGGAAGTGATCGTATATCTTTTTCGCAACGGCACGATTGATCCCTTCCACCTCTTCAAGATCGGCCAGTCCGGCCCGCGCGACCGCCGCCCCGCTGCCGAAATGGTGCAGCAGAGCCTTCTTCCGGGCGGGGCCGATGCCCGCGATTTCGTCGATGGGCGACTTGCCGATGGCCTTCGTGCGCTTGGCCCGGTGGGTGCCGATGGCGAAGCGGTGCGCCTCGTCGCGCAGCCGCTGCAGGAAATACAGCACCGGGTCGCGCGGCTCCATCTGGAAGGGCGGGCGATTCTCCATGAAGAAGTGCTCTCGGCCCGCGTCGCGATCCGGCCCCTTGGCGATGCCGACCAGCGTCACGTCGTCGATTCCCAACTCCGCAAACACCTCCAGCGCCACGTTCAGCTGGCCCAGCCCGCCGTCGATCAGCACCAGATCGGGCCAGCTTCCCAGGCTGCGTTCCGGATCCTCCTTCACCGCCCGGCCGAATCGGCGGGTCAGCACCTCGCGCATCATGGCGAAGTCGTCGCCGGCCGCGCCCTGCTCCCGGATGTTGAACTTGCGGTAGGCGTTCTTGATGAAGCCGTCCGGCCCGGCGACGATCATCGCGCCGATCGCGTGCGCCCCCTGGATGTGGGAGTTGTCGTAGACCTCGACCCGCTCCGGCGGCGCATCCATGCCGAAGGCGGCGGCCACCCCGTCCAGCAGTCGCGCCTGGCTGGAGCTTTCGGCCAGACGCCGCCCATGCGCCTCGCGCGCATTGGTCAGGGCATGCTCGACGATCCGGCGCTTCTCGCCGCGCTTGGGCTCGGCCAGTTCCACCTTGTGCCCGGCACGAACCGCCAGCGCCTCGCTCAGCAACTCCAGTTCAGGCAGGGCGTGGCTCACCAGCACCAGCGGCGGCGCGGCCTTGTTCTCATAGAACTGGGCGATGAAGGCGGCCAAAACCTCGTCGGTTTCCGCCGCCTTGTCGTGGCTGGGGAAATAGGCCCGATTGCCGTAGTTGCGCCCGCCGCGGAAGAAGAAGACCTGGATGCAGGTCACGCCGCCCTCGGCATAGGCCGCGATGACGTCGGCATCCTCCACCACCCCCTCGACATTAATGTCCTGGTGGGCCTGGATTGCGGTCAGCGCGCGGATACGGTCGCGGTAGCGCGCCGCCGTCTCGAAATCCATGTCGTCCGAGGCGGCCATCATCCGGTCGGCGAATTCCGTCTGGATGTCGCGGCTCTTGCCCGACAGGAAGGCGCGCGCCTGGTTCACCTGGGCCTGATACTCCGCCGGGGTGACCCGGCCGACGCAGGGCGCGGTGCAGCGCTTGATCTGGTATTGCAGGCAGGGCCGCGTACGGCTGGCGAACACGGTGTCGGCGCAGTTGCGCAGCAGGAAGGCGCGCTGCAGCGCCGTGATGGTCCGGTTCACCGCCCCGGCCGAGGCGAAGGGACCGAAATAGTCGGCCTCGCGCCCGCGGGCGCCACGGTGCTTGGTCAACTGCGGATAATCGTGATCCCGGGTGATCATGATGTGCGGAAACGTCTTGTCGTCCCGCAACAGCACGTTGTACCGCGGCATCAGCTTCTTGATCAGGTTCGATTCGAGAAGCAGCGCCTCCACCTCGGTGTGGGTGTTGACGAACTCCATCGTCTCGGTCTCCGCGACCATGCGCTGGAGCCTGACCGGCAGCTTTCCCACCTGGGTGTAATTGGTCACCCGGCGCTTCAGGTTGCGCGCCTTGCCGACATACAGGACCGCCCCGTCGCCCGCGAGCATGCGGTAGACGCCGGGCGTCTGCGGCAGAGTCTTCAGATGCTCACGAATGATCTCGACGCCCCGGTCGATGTCGGCCGGGCGCCGCTTCGGCCGCGCGGCACCGCTTTCGCCGGCCGCCGCATCGGCGGAGGACATGGCGTCGGCGGCGTCTGCCGGCTCTGCGGCGACAGGAGCCTGGGGGTCGGAGGAATGCGTTTCGGACATGACCAGAATGTCGTCGAGCGGCCGGCGCGGGTCAACCGTTGGGCACAGGCAGGGAACAAATGGAGCGACTCACCCCTCCGAAAGAATATCCACGAAACCTGTGGATAAGTTTGTCGATAACGGAGGGGGTAGCACGTCCGGAGCTAGGCGCCGCAAGGGCTCCCGTGCTTCTGCCTATTTTTTGGTCATTTTCGCCAACCCATTGATTTCTTTAGGTCAGGCTCGAGTCAAGGGAGGGAATTGGCGCGTGGCCGCAAAATTGTCGCGGGGTCGCAGGCGCCTCTTGCGCGGGGTGGGGCACCTGTGTAAAACGCGCGGTCATTTTCCTGGCGGCAGGGACGCCGGGGCCATGATCCGGCCATGCCCGGCTTGGCTCAGCGCCGTTTCCGGTTTGTAACAGGCTTCTATCCGTTGGGGTCGAAGCCATGCGTCGGCTGCGCCCATCCCAGATGCTCTCCACCATCCAGCGCGATCATTTGGCCGGTCACCGCCGGAGCGGCGATCAGGAAGCGAATAGCGGCACAGATCTCCTCCGGCGTGCTGCCACGCTTGAGCGGGGTCGAGTCCCACTGGGCGGAGAACTCCTCCTCGGTCTGGCGGTCGTTGCGCAGGATTGGGCCGGGGCCGATGCCGTTCACGCGGATGCGCGGGGCGAGCGCCATTGCCATCGTGCGGGTCAGTGCCCACAACCCCATCTTGGACAGGGTGTAGGAGACGAAATGCGGAGTCGGGTTCCACACGCGCTGGTCGATGATGTTGACGATCAGACCGCCTTCGCTCTCCGGCAACCGTGAGGCGAAATCCTGCGACAGCACGAAGGGCGCCCGCAGGTTCGCCTCCATATGCGCGTCCCACGATTCGCGGGTGACGTCGGCGACCTCGTCGCGCTCGAACCGGGAAGCGTTGTTGACCAGCAGGGTCAGCGGGCCGAGTTGCTCGGTCACTGCGGGCACCAGCGCCTTCACCTCCGCCTCGCGGTCCAGGTCGGTGGCGAAGGCCATGGCCCTGCCGCCTGCCCGCCCGATCTCCGCGACGACGGCATCGGCCTCCTCGCGGGAGCTTCGGTAATGGACGGCGACGTCCCACCCCTGCCCCGCCAGATCGAGCGCGATGGCCCGCCCGATGCGCTTGCCGGCCCCAGTGACCAGGGCCGCTTTCCTCTTGATCTCGACCATGCCGCCATAGGTACCTTGCCACCGCCGCGGGTCAAGGGGGGAGAAGCAACCGGCCATGCTGCGCGAAGCGTTCGAATACCTGACCACGCCCTGCCCACCGCTGGCCCGCCGCTTCGGCTACCTGGCGGAGATGGTGGCGCTCAGCGCCCGTTACCGGCGGCAGCGGCGGGCCTGGGCACCGCATGTGGTCGCCTGCCACCGCTTCATCGAACAGGCGATCCAACGGGTGGAGCCGGGCGGCCGGGCCCTGGTCGCCGGATCCGGGCTGCTGATCGAAGTTCCCCTGGAAACACTGACCGCGCGATTCGACCAGGTGGTGCTGGTGGACATGCTGCACAGCCGGGCGGTCCGTCGCCGCGCCACCGGTCTGCCGAACGTTCACTTGGTTGAACTCGATGTCAGCGGTGCCCTCGCCCCGCTCGCCGCGGCACTCGACGGAGGCGCTCCCCTCCCCACCGGCTTCGAGCCACCGCCGATCAACGGAGAGCCCTTCCGCTTCGCCCTGTCCTGCAACCTGCTGTCCCAGCTGCCGCTTCTGCCGCTGGAGGCGGTGGAGCGCCGCGCCCCGCACACGCCGGATGCCGAGCGGCTGGCCTTCGCCCGCCGCATGGTCCAGGGCCATCTCTGCTGGTTGTCCGATATTGCCGAGCGGGCGGCTCTGTTCACGGACATCGACAGTTCCTGGCTGGACCGCGGCACCGTGATGGAGGTGGAGGAGTCGACCTGGGGCCTTCCCCTGCCCGCGCCCGACATGTCCTGGCTGTGGGACATCGCCCCGGCGCCGGAACAGGACCGCCGACAGGACCTGCGCCACAGCGTCGGCGGCTGGTTCGACGTGCATGCGGTGACGAGCGCGCTTCCGCCCTGTTGAGGAAGACCGAGACCTCACACAGCAGACGGGAGAGCGCCCATGGCCCCCAACGACCGCAAGATCGACAGCGGCAAGATCGACAGCCGCAACGCCTCCGACCGGACCGGTGGCGACCGGACCGGTGACGACCGGCCCCGCGACGACAGGAACATCGGCAACGCCACCGGACCCAGCGACAGCGGCGGCATCGACGAACGTCCGATTCCGCTCGACATCCGCGAAACGCGCGATCACCTGGACGTAGACGAAGAGATCGAGGGTTTTCAGCGCGTGATCGGTCCCGGTGCGGGTGGTCCCATCGACCAGCCCGACGAGGATTTCGGCATCCCCGGCAGCGAAGAGGCCAGCGGTCTCGGCACAGGACCGCTGCCGCCGCGCCAGCCCGATCGCCCAATGGGGCAAAGGGCAGGGCAAACGGCGGGGCAGAGGGAGGCGGCGCCCGATGATCGGATCATCTCCGATCGCAATGTCGCTGTGGATGGAGCCAGGGACGACAAATAATCGGGCAGGCGAACTGTTGTCGAAGGTTGACCGACCATAGCCTGCGACAATAGTTCGCACCTCCGTTAATTGGGGAAGCTGATACGGAAAACGTCAGGCGGCATTGCGTGGACCGCGCTTCTTAGGGCAACGGCTCTGCCCTATCTTAAGCCTCACAAGGCAAACAAATTCCAAGGGAGTGGACGTCTCTCACCTCACGTGGAGATTCCCAGAGCCATGAACACGCTTTTCAATGAAGTTCGCGATCCTCGCAGCCACGAAGAAATCATGCTGGCGGCCCGCCAGATGCGCGCCGACTACCTGCGCGAACTGTTCGGCAAGCTGCGCGCCACCCTGTCCGGCGACCGTGACCATCACGGTCCGGCGGCGCTGAGCCCGAGCGCGCGCTGACCGATAAACCCGCCCGGCAGCGGGTTCGGGAAGGTCCAGCCATACGTGAAGAGAACGGCACTGCGCGACGCCGCGCGGTGCCGTTCTTCATTTCAGGCCGTTCCATTTCAAGCAATAGGGGAGTCGGCGCTCAGGCCCGCTCCGACCCCGGTGCGCCGGTGCTCCACAGCAGCCCCAGCACCAGACCCTTGCAGCGCGGCAGCAGGATCAGCGTCAGCACAAGGGTCAGCAACGGCCACACCGCCAGATGCACCCAGGTCGGTGGTTCGTAGCTCTGTTCGACCGACAGCAGGGCCGGGATGACGATGTGCCCGACGATCAGGATCGTCATCCAGGGCGGCGCGTCGTCGGCGCGCAGATGCCCATAGGCCTCGCCGCAGGCGGCGCAGCGATCGACCGGCTTCAGGAAGTTCCGCAGCAGCCGGCCTTGCCCGCAATTGGGGCAGCAGCCGATCAGTCCGCGGAAGGAGGCGAGAAACTTCGACGGGGCCGCTTCGGTTCCAACGGTCATGACCACTCCTTCCGTGCTGCGGACAATATAGCCTCTTGCCCGCCAAACCACACCCCCGATTGCGGGCGGGTCGGCCATGCCAAGTTGCTTCCCGTCGGAATCGAAGCTTTTTCAAGCCGTTCTTATCGCACGTCCCGCCTCGTGGTATGACGGCACGGACCGTCTGCGGCTGCGTAGGGACATGTTCGATCGAACATCGGATGGAACAGTGAAACAGTCTCCGGACTATGGTTCACAGCGTTTCAAATGTTCCATCTCCGGCCGCCGGTGCCCCGCTGCCGAGTTGACGGCGGAGCCGCCGCGGTCTAGGGGAAGGCCTTCCGTGTCCAGGAGATCCGCAGCCATGTCCTTCACCCGTCTGTTGTGCGCCGCCGCGGCACTCGCCGCCTTCGTCGGTCCGTTCGCCGCCCCGGTCGAGGCGCTGGCGCAGAGCAAGACCGTCGCCATCACCGCCATCGTCCAGCACCCGGCGCTCGACGCGACGCGTGACGGCGTGGTGGAGGCGCTGAAGGAGGCCGGCTTCGTCCAGGGCCAGAACCTGAAGGTCGAATACCAGAGCGCGCAGGGCAACCCGGCCACCGCCGCCCAGATCGCCCGCCAGTTCGCCGGATCGCGGCCCGACGTGATCGTGCCGATCTCCACCCCCTCGGCCCAGGCGGTGGCGGCGGCGACCCGCGACATCCCGGTGGTCTTCACCGCGGTGACCGATCCGATTTCGGCCCAGATGGTGAAGTCGATGGACAAGCCCGGCGCCAACATCACCGGCCTGTCCGACATGGCCCCGGTGGCCGAGCATGTCGCGCTGATCCGCGAGATCGTTCCGCAGGCCAAGCGGATCGGCGTGCTCTACAACCCCGGTGAACCGAATTCCGTCGTGCTGATCAAGGCGCTGAAGGACGAGGCGGCGAAGGCCGGCTTGACGGTGGTCGAGGCCTCTGTCCCGAAATCGTCGGATGCCCAGCCGGCGGTGCGCAGCCTCGTCGGCAAGGCCGATGCCGTCTACATCCCGCTGGACAACACGGTCGTCTCGGCTCTGGAGAGCGTGATCGCGGTCGGCCAGCAGGCCAAGCTGCCGATCTTCTCCGCCGACACCGACAGCGTCGCCCGCGGCACGGTGGCCTCCATCGGCTTCGACTATTTCCAGGTCGGCAAGCAGACCGGCGCCATCGTCGCCCGCGTCCTGAAGGGCGAGAAGCCCGGCGACCTGCCGGTGGCCCTCGCCAAGGGCACCGACCTGTTCGTCAACCCCAAGTCCGCCGCCGCCATGGGCGTCACCCTGCCCGAGGCGGTGGTGAAGCGCGCGACGAAGGTGGTCGGGCAGTAAGGCTGCTGGCTCCGAATGCCCCCACCCTAACCCTCCCCCGCTGGGCGGAGGAGGGAACTCTGCCGAACGCCGACAAGCATCCTGCCCCCTCCCCCGCCCAGCTCTCGCACAAAGCTGCGCTTTGTGCTGACGCGACAGGCGGACCGAAGGTCCGCTGAGAGCGGGGGGAGGGTCGGGGTGGGGGCAAGTGCCTGCACCTACACAAAAGCACCGCAATGACCGAAATCGCCCTCTTCGGCGCCATCGAGATCGGCCTCGTCTATGCGCTGGTCGCCATCGGCGTCTATCTGTCCTTCCGCATCCTGGACTTCCCCGACCTCACGGTCGACGGAAGCTTCCCGCTGGGCGCGGCCGTCTGTGCGGTGCTGCTGATCGCCGGGGTCAATCCCTGGCTTGCCAGCCTTGCCGCGGCGCTGGCCGGCGCGGTCGCCGGGCTGGTCACGGCGACGCTGAACGTACGCTTCAAGATCCTGCACCTGCTCGCCAGCATCCTGACGATGATCGCGCTGTTCTCCGTCAATCTGCGGGTGATGGGGCGGCCGAACGTGGCGCTGCTGATGCAGGACACGGTGCTGACGCCCTTCTATGGGCTCGGGATTCCAGACCATATCGTCCGGCCGCTGGTGGTCGGCCTCATCGTGGCGGTGGTGGTCCTGCTGCTGGCCCGCTTCCTGGCGAGCGAGTTCGGGCTGGCGATGCGGGCGACTGGCGTGAATGCCCGGATGGCGCGTGCCCAGGGCGTTGACACCGACGCCCATGTCTATGCCGGCATCGCGCTGTCCAATGGACTGACCGGCCTTGCCGGCGCGCTGTTCGCGCAGACCAACGGCTTCGCCGACGTCACCACCGGCATCGGCACCATCGTGGTCGGTCTGGCCGCGGTGATCGTCGGCGAGACGGTGCTGCCCGCCCGCGCCCTGGCGCTGGCGCTGATCGGCTGCGTTGCCGGGTCGATCCTCTACCGCCTGGCGGTGCAGGTGGCCCTGTCGGCCGACAGCATCGGCCTGCAGGCCTCCGACCTCAATCTGGTGACTGCGGTGCTGGTCGCCGTCGCTTTGATCCTGCCGCGCCTGAAGGCCAAGGCATCACGCAGTGCACGAGTAGCCAAATGATCGTCGTCGAGGACATCCACGTCACCTTCGGTCGCGGCACGCCGCTGGAGAAGCACGCGCTGCGCGGCATCGACCTGACCATCCCTGAGGGCGAGTTCGTCACCGTCATCGGCTCCAACGGGGCCGGCAAGTCGACCTTCCTCGGCTCGCTGGCCGGTGACGTGCTGGCGGAGCAGGGGCGCATCTCCATCGACGGCACCGACGTCACCCGCTGGGACACGCCGCGCCGCGCCGGGCTGGTCGCCCGCGTCTTCCAGGACCCGATGGCGGGCAGCTGTGCCGCCCTGACCATCGAGGAGAACATGGCGCTCGCCGCTGCCCGCGGGCGCCGCCGCGGCCTGGGTCTGGCGCTGGGCAGCGACCGGCGCAAGAGCTTCCGCGACCGCATCGCCGCGCTCGGCCTCGGGCTGGAGAACCGGCTGCACGACCGCATGGGCCTGCTGTCGGGCGGCCAGCGCCAGGCGGTCAGCCTGCTGATGGCGACGCTCGCCGGCTCCAAGATCCTGCTGCTGGACGAGCACACCGCCGCCCTCGATCCCGCCACCGCCGACTTCGTGCTGGACCTGACCCGGCGCATCGTCCGCGACAACCGGCTGACCACGCTGATGGTCACCCATTCCATGCGGCAGGCGCTGGACTATGGCGACCGCACGCTGATGCTGCACGAGGGCCGCGTCGTGCTGGACGTGGCCGGCGACGAGCGCGCCGGCCTGGACGTCCCGCACCTGCTGGCGCTGTTCGCCAAGCAGCGCGGCGGAATGGAGATCAGCGACGACAGTCTGCTGATCGGTTAGGCCTTGGCCTTCGACCTGGCTTCGCCGTCCACGTCGTCTTCCCGGTCCGCCTCGAACAGCGACAGAAGCTCCGCGGCGGCATCGCGGGAACTTTGGATCAGCTTGGTCTCGTCATTATGGACGGCATGCTGGCGGACCAGGGTGCGTTCGTCATGGGCGCGGAAGGTCTCGAGCGTCCGCGTCACCTCCCCTTCCGCCAACCCCATCTGGCGCAGCACATCACCAGTCAGGCGCAGGCTGGAATCGAAGGTCTCGCGCACGATGTGGGTGACGCCGCGGTCCATCAGGTGGTGGACATGGCGGCGGTTGCGGGCGCGGGCAAAGATGGTCAGGTTGGGGAAATGGCGCGTCGCCATCTCCACCACGCGCAACGACTGCTCCATGTCGTCCAGCGCAATCACCAGGACCTTGGCCTTCTCCGCCCCGGCGGCGCGGAGAAGCTCCACCCGGGTCGGATCGCCGTAATAGGCCTGGCTGCCGAACTTGCGGACGAAATCCACCTGGGCGGCGCTTTGCTCCAGCGCGGTGAAGGGAATGCCGCGCATCCGCAGCACGCGGCCGACCACCTGCCCCACCCGGCCAAAGCCGCAGATGATGACCCGCGGGTTGTCGTCGGGCAAGGCATCGAATGGCCGTTTGGGCTTCGCCGTCATCAGGCGCGGGGCGAGCCAGCGCTCTTCCGCCGCAAACAGGAAGGGGGTGGCCAGCATGGACAGGGTGACCACCAGCATGGCCCCCGAGGCCTGTTCCCCGGCCATCGTCCCACCGGCGACCGCCAGCCCGAACAGCACGAACCCGAACTCGCCGCCCTGGCTCAGCACCGTCGCCATTCGCATCGCACCGGCCCACGGCACCCCGGCGATGCGGGCGAGCACCATCATCACCAGCCCCTTCACCAGCAGCAGCACCAGGGCGAGGCCGAGGAAGCGGATCGGGTGCTCGAGCAAGGCCGGGATGTCGGCGCCCATCCCCACCGAAACGAAAAACAGGCCGAGCAGCAGGCCTTCGAACGGCTCGATATCCGCCTGCACCTCGTGCCGGTATTCGGAGTCGGACAGCAACACGCCGGCCATGAAGGCGCCCAGCGACATGGACAGCCCGGCCTCCTGGATCAGCACGGCGGTGCCGATGACGATCAGCAGGGCGGTGGCGGTGAAGATCTCCGGAGCCCCCGCCCGGTCGACGGCGCGGAAGATCGGGCGCAGCAGATAGCGCCCGCCGATCAGCACCACGACGACGGCGACCGCCGCCTTGCCGACCGCCAGCCATGCTCCGCCTGCCTGGGGCACGGTCCCGTTGCCCAGCAGGGGCAACAGCGCCACAGCCGGGATGATGGCGAGGTCCTGGAACAGCAACACGGAGAAGGCATTGCGCCCCGACTGGTTGGCAAGCAACCCGCGCTCCGCCATCATCGGCAGGGCCATGGCGGTGGAGGACAGGGCGAAGCCGAAGCCCAGCACCACCGCCGTCGGCCAAGCCAGACCCAGGCCCCAGCCGCACAATCCCGCGATTACGGCGCCGGTGACCGCAACCTGCGCCCCGCCCAGCCCCAGCACCGATTTGCGCATCACCCACAAGCGGGCCGGCCTCAACTCCAGCCCGATCAGGAACAGCAGCATCACGACGCCGAGTTCCGAGGCATGGGCGATCGCCGACACATTGGTGACCAGCCCCAAACCTGCCGGCCCCACGGCCAGACCGGCGGCGAGATAGCCGAGCGGCGCACCGAATCCGAACCTTTTTGCCACCGGCACCGCGACCACCATCGCCGCCAGCAGCACAACCAACGTCACCAGTTCCGCCATAGCCCCCGCCGTCCGTCTGTCATCGGGGGACTATGGCGCGATTGCCGGGGCAGGCACCAGACACTTAACTGTCAGCCCGGCTATACCTTGTGTCTATTGAATCACCGGACCGAGCTGGCGATGCGGGGGGAATTGCGGGCCGCCCAGCGGGTCAGCAGCAGGATTCCAGCGACCACCGCGACGTAGGCGATCAACTGCGCCTCGGTCGGACGGTCCGTATAGCCGACCAGCACATGCAGGGCCTGCCCGATCAGGCTGTTGTCGCGCAGGATGCCGGAGCTGTCCCACAGGATGGTTCCGCCCGTCATGAGGATGCCGGCCTGCGCCAGGAAACTGACCGCAGTCGCAGCCATGCCGGCTGCCAGCAGGGTCAGGAGCCATGTGGTGGTGGAGAACAGGTGGCGCGTCGGGATCTGCACCAAACCGGCATAGAGGAGCACGGACACCAGCGCGCCCAGCGCCATGCCACCCAGCCCCCCAGCGGCGACGGTGGCGATGCCACCCTCTTCCGACGCCAGGATGCCGGTCAGGAACAGCACCACCTCCGACCCTTCGCGCAGCACGGCGACGCCGATGACGATCGCCAGGGCCGCCAACGACCTCTCGCCGCTCCGCACCGCATGGCCGACGGCCTTCATGTCGCGCGCCAGCTCGCGGCCGTGCTGCGCCATCCAGGCATTGTGCCAGGCCAGCATCACCACGGCGATCAGCAGCACGCCGGCGTTGAACAGCTCCTGCCCGGTGTCGGCGAACAGCGCGCTGATGGCGTCGGCGAAGGCGGCGACGACGCAGGAGCCGACGATGCCGCTGACGATGCCGAGCGCGATCCAGCGCCCGCGCCCGACGACTCCCTGGGTCGCGGCCAGCACGATGCCGACGATGAGGCCCGCTTCCAGGACCTCGCGAAATACAATGATCAGACTGGCGAGCATGGTCGTCTCCGGGACTTGCAGGCGGTCAGGTCCGCGTCACTCGGCGATCACGGCGCCCTGCGCCGTCGCTTCGTGGAACTCGCCGAAGAAGGGATAGCGCCCGGGCTTCAGCGGGCCGACCATCACCTTGATCTGCTTGCGCCCGCCGACGATCTTCTCGACCTTCATCTCATTGCTTTCGAACTCCTCCGACGTGGCGTCCTGGTTGTCGACCAGCAGGGTCACGCGCTTGTTGGCGGGAATCTTGACCTCCGCCGGTTCGAACTTGTGGTCCTTGATGACGATGGTGACCATGTCGTCGGCGTGGGCGGCGCCGGCCGGGATCAGGACGGCGCCGGACAGCACGATTGCGCAAAGGGCGGCGCAGGCGGAAAGCAGCGATGGACGGCGCATTCGCGGAAGACCTCGGGGCTGGAAGGGGCATTGCTTGTGAAAATCATTCTCACCCCACCCACCGAGGGTCAAACAAAAGGCTCCCGCGGATGCTGCAACGCACCTGCGACGGAAACGCGCATCCATCGTGGATGCGGCCGCCCATGCCCTTCACCGGATCACCCGTGACGACGTATCGTTATTCGACTTCGGACGAGCCGGGAAACTGCTCCAGCCCGTCGGTGATCTCGTAGTAATCGGCCTTGCCCTCGACATAGCCATGGCGCAGTGTCTTGAGCCCGGTCGGCTGGTCCAGGCTGCCGGCGGCGATCTCGATCTCGGACTTGCCGTCGCCCTTCCAGAACAGGGAGGATCCGCAGCGGCCGCAGAAGCCCCGCTCCGCGAAGTCCGACGAGCGGTACCATGTCAATGTTTCGTCGGCGTCGAAGATGACGGTGTCGCGCGGAACGGTGATGTAGGCGCCGATATGGCCGTGGAAGCGGCGGCACTGCCCGCAATGGCAGTTGACCACCCCATCCGGCCGCTCGGCCAGCAGGAAGCGCACGCCGCCGCACAGGCAGCCGCCGGACAGCGCCTGCCCCTGATCTCCGCTACCTTCCCGCCCGTTCCCATTGCCGCTCATGCCACGACCTCTCCCGTGCTGGTCCGGCGTTCGACGCCGTCGTCGCCGATGTCGTAATAGGTGCCCTTGTGGTCGACGAAGATATGCCGCTCCACCCGCAGGCCGGCCGCATCGTCCAGGCTTCCCGCAGTCACCGTGATGCGCGGTTCGCCGTCCGCAGGGTCCTGGTCCAGCGCCTCCCAGAACAGCCCTGCACCGCAACACGCACAAAAGCCGCGACGTGCCCGGCTGGAAGAGGCGTACCACGTCAGCGTCGCGTCGTTGAGCAGACGCAACGCCGCACGCGGCGCGCCGGTATAGGCCCCGACATGGCTGTGCTGGCGGCGGCACTGGGCGCAATGGCAGAAGGAGATCGGTTCCGGACGGACATCGATGGCGTAGCGCACGCCGCCGCACAGGCAGCCGCCGGTCCAGACCCGATCCTCCCCCCTGCCCTGCGCCATCATGCCGTCCGAACCGCCGGCCATCGGTCAGCCCCGCCAGAAGGGCTTGTGGGCTTCCTGCTCCGCATCGACGCGGGAGATGCCGATGTCGGACAGCAGATGGTCGGGCAGAGCCTCCAGCGCCCGACGCTGGCGCCGCCGCTCGCTCCAGGTCGCGAAGCGGTCGAACAGGGTGATCATCCATTGACCGGCGCCCTTGCCCTCTTGAGCCGGCGCGCGCTGGGACAGGTCGGTGCTGGAGAGGAACGACTGCGTAGCCTTTGCCATGATCCGGTCTCCTCCGGGGGAAGGGAGCGGGGCATCCGCCTCACCGCTCCGGTTCGTGTGTCTTGCTTGTGGAGTTCAGGATGGGGCAGAGGCCGCTTGCCGACAAACGACGGTTTCTCATAGAATCGATTAGCTGATCTAATCCGAAGCCACTCTCCGGTCCCTCCCCGCATGTCCCGCCGCTTGCCCCCGCTGAATGCGCTGCGCGCCTTCGAAGCCGCCGCGCGCCATCTTTCCTTCACAAAAGCCGCGGATGAGCTGCATGTGACGCAGGCCGCCGTCAGCCACCAGATCAAGGCGCTGGAGGAATGGCTCGGATTACCGCTGTTTCGCCGAATGAACCGGGCGCTGGCCTTGACCGAAGCCGGGCAGAGCTACCTTCCGCCGGTGCGCGAGGCGATGGACACCCTGTCCCAGGCGACCGACCGGCTGATCCGCGCCGACAGCAGCGGCACGCTGACCATCTCCACCATGCCCAGCTTCGCGTCGAAATGGCTGGTGCCGCGGCTGATGCGCTTCCAGAAACGCCATCCGGAAATGGATGTGAGGGTGCACAGCACGGCACAGGTGGTGGATTTCGCCCGCCATGACGTCGATCTGGCGATCCGTTTCGGCAACGGGCTGTGGCCCGACCTGCGGGTGGAGCGGCTGCTGACGGAGGATATCTTCCCGGTCGGCCATCCGTCGCTGCTGGCCGGCGACCGCCCGCTGGTCAATCCGGAGGATTTGCGACACCACACGCTCCTGCACGACGACTACAACATCTCCTGGGCGGTGTGGTGCCGGGCGGCCGGAATCGATGGCGTGGACACCGAGCGCGGCCTGCGATTCGACGATTCGTCCTTCACGCTTCAGGCGGCGATCAACGGCCACGGCATCGCGCTTGCCCGCGGGGTGCTGGTGGCGGACGACATCGCCGCCGGACGGCTGGTCCGCCTGTTCGAGGTGCGGCTGCCGGGAAGTCTCGCCTATTACGTGGTGGCGCCGCCGCATTACTTTTCCCGGCCCAAGGTAAAGGCCTTCCGCGACTGGCTGTTCGAAGAGGCCGGGACGGGCTGAAAGTCGCGGCAAAAATCCTGCATCAAGTCGTCGTCTTGAACGGCTTGCGGGCGTGCCGGACCGCTCCTATAGTCCGCGCCCATGAGCGCGAACCCGTCCCCCGACACGGTCTTCCCGCACCGCCATCTCCTCGGTATCGAGGGACTGCGGGCCGGCGAGATCACCCAGATTCTCGACCTCGCCGACGGCTATGTCGAGCAGAACCGCCGCCCCGTGAAGAAGTCCAACCTGTTGGACGGCCGCACGCAGGTAAACCTGTTCTTCGAGAACTCCACCCGCACCCGCACAAGCTTCGAGCTGGCCGGCAAGCGGCTGGGCGCCGACGTGATCAACATGTCGACCGACAGCAGTTCGGTGAAGAAGGGCGAGACCCTGATCGACACGGCGATGACGCTGAACGCCATGCACCTTGATGCACTGGTGGTTCGCCACGCCGATTCGGGCGCGGTGAAGCTGCTGGCCGACAAGGTCAACTGCTCCGTCATCAATGCCGGCGACGGTCATCACGAACACCCGACCCAAGCCCTGCTGGACGCGCTGGCGATCCGCCGCCGCCTCGGCCGGTTGGATGGGCTGATCGTGGCGATCTGTGGCGACATCCTGCACAGCCGCGTCGCGCGCTCCAACATCCACCTGTTGAACGCCATGGGCGCGCGCGTGCGCTGCGTGGCGCCGCCGACACTGCTGCCCTCGCAGATCGAGCGGCTGGGCGTCGAGGTTCATCACTCGATGAAGACCGGCCTCCGCGATGCCGACGTGGTGATGATGCTGCGCCTGCAGACCGAGCGGATGAGCGGCCAGTATGTCCCGTCCACCCGCGAGTATTTCTACTTCTACGGCCTCGATTACGAGAAGCTGGAGGTGGCGAAGCCCGACGCGGTCATCATGCACCCGGGCCCGATGAACCGCGGCGTGGAGATCGATTCGGAGGTCGCCGACGACCTCAAGCGCTCCATGATCCTCGATCAGGTGGAACTGGGCGTGGCCGTGCGCATGGCCGTGCTCGACCTGTTGACCCGCGAACGCCGCCAGTCCGACCTTGCGGGAGTCGCCCGATGAGTGCGCCGATGAATGCCCGTGTCGTCTACCGCAACGCCCGCCTGCTGGACCCGGCGACGGGGCTGGACCAGCGCGCCGACCTGCTGATCGACGGTGAGACCATCGCCGATTTCGGTCCCGGCCTGTTCAACAATTCCACGCCCGATGGGGCGGAGGTCGTCGATCTCGCCGGCCAGTGCCTCGCCCCCGGCCTCGTCGACATGCGCGTGCTGATCGGCGAACCGGGCGAGGAAGAGAAGGACACGATCAAGAGCGCATCCCGCGCCGCGGCGGCCGGCGGCATCACCGCCATGGCGCTGCTGCCCAACACCGACCCGGTGCTGGACGAGGTCGCCGGGCTGGAGTTCATCGCGCGGCGCGCCCGCGAGGTGAAGCTGGTCAAGGTCTTCGCCTATGGCTCCGCCACGCGCGGCACCGAAGGCAAAGAGATCACGGAGATGGGGCTGCTGAGCCATGCCGGCGCGGTAGCCTTCACCGACGGCACCAAGGCCATCGTCAGCGCCAAGACGATGCGCCGGGCGCTGAGTTACGCCAAGACCTTCGGCAAGCTGATCGTCCAGCACCCGGAAGAGCCGTCACTGGCGTCCGGCGGCATGATGAACTCCGGTGAGATCGCCACGCGCCTCGGCCTCGTCGGCATTCCGCGCGAAGCCGAGATCATCATGATCGAGCGCGACCTGCGCCTGGCCGAGCTGACCGGTGGGCGCCTGCATTTCGCCCACATCACCACGTCTGAGTCGGTCGACCTGATCCGCCGCGCCAAGGCGCGCGGGCTGAAGGTGACCTGCGACACCGCCCCGCATTACTTCGCCCTGACCGAGACCGACGTCGGCGACTACCGCACCTATGCCAAGGTGTCGCCGCCGCTGCGTGGCGAAATGGACCGCCGGGCCATCGTCGAGGGTCTGGCCGACGGCACCATCGACGCCATCGCCTCCGACCATGTGCCGCAGGACCAGGACCAGAAGCGCCTCCCCTTCGCCCAGGCTGCGCCCGGCGTGATCGGGCTGGAGACGCTGTTCCCGCTGGTACTGGAACTGGTGCACAAGGGCAAGATGCCGCTGTTGAAGGCGCTGGCCTGCGTCACCTCGAATCCGGCCGCGATTCTCGATCTGGCCGTTGGCCGCATCGTGAAGGGCGGGCCGGCCGATCTGGTCGCCTTCGACCTGGATGTTCCCTGGCAGATCGACGTCGGCCGCTTCAAGTCGAAGTCGAAGAACTCGCCCTTCGAGAACCGCCCGGTCCAGGGCCGGCCGCTGCGCACCATCGTGGATGGCCGCACCGTCTGGCAGGCGGAGGACTGATCCGGTGCTCACTCTCGTGCTTGCCGCACTGCTGGGCTACCTGCTGGGCTCAATCCCCTTCGGTCTGGTGCTGACCCGTCTGGCCGGGCTGGGCGACATTCGCCAGATCGGCTCCGGCAACATCGGCGCCACCAATGTGCTGCGCACCGGCAACAAGCCGCTGGCCCTGGCGACCCTGTTGCTTGACAGCGGAAAGGGCGCCATCGCGGCACTGTTGGCGCTGTGGTGGGCCGGTCCCGAAGCGGCGGTGCTGGCCGCCGGCGGCGCCATGCTGGGCCACAGCTTTCCGGTTTGGCTGGGTTTCAAGGGCGGCAAGGGCGTGGCGACGGCGATCGGCGTTCTGCTGGCGATTTCCTGGCCGGTGGGTCTGCTGGCCTGCCTGACTTGGCTGGTGATGGCGGCCCTGTTCCGAATTTCGTCGCTGTCGGCCCTGACGGCGCTGGGCATCAGCCCGCTTACCGGCTGGTATTTCGGCGGGCCGCTGGTCGCCGGCCTCTGCCTGTTCATCGCGATCCTGGTCTTCATCCGCCACGAAGCGAACATCCGCCGCCTGCTGAAGGGCGAGGAGCCGAAGATCGGCGCGGGCAAAAAGAAGGCGGCATGAACGGACGGCTTCTCTTTCCGTCGTCGGAGTGGAGAAGCCGCTTTCCATCTCATGTTTAGACTCTAAAATTCCTAAGGGAGAGGTTCGGAGTTGCTTTGTTTTTCATCAGAAATTTTTACCATTATTTGAAAAGACTATTTTCATTAAGCAGTATCTTCAAGCGCTGTAAAAGATCGGGGTTTTTCCTGAAGCGTTTTGTGGCAAAATTCAGTCAATTTCTGACGATTACCGATAAGTCAATTGGGGTTGCGGCCTTTTTGTCGTTTAGCTCTCGTTTAATTTTCCCGGCGCATACCTGCGTATGAGGCTTTGCGCTCCCGACGCTCGTTCTGGAGATGGCTGAGCGCGTGGAAATCATGCGGGGGCTTATCGATGTTGGGTGCGTTGAAAATTCGGACGCGGGTGAACGCCGGCTTCGGCATGGTTGTTCTTCTGCTGGTGTTGCTTGGGGTGGTTTCCTGGCGCTCCGCCCAGCATTCGAACGACAGCCTGAACAGCTTCGCCGACCAGGGCCTGATCGTCGAGCAACTCCAGCGGGTCGATTTGGCCGTTCTGCGCGCCCGAATGGCCTTCCTGCGCTATATGGCGACGGGCAAAGTGGAGAATACCCAGGCGATCTACGCAGAGATGGCGAATGCAGAACGGGAGTTGGCGGCGACGAAGCCGATGATGCCCGACGATGCGTCCCGCCGCCCGCTCGACGAGGAGGCTGCCAAGCTGCAGGCCTACATCGCGGCAGTCCGCGATTATCAGGCTCGTCGCAGCGAACTCGAGCGGCTCACCAAGGAGGTGGTCTACGACGCCGGCTCCGCCCTGCGTGCGCAGCTGGTGGAGATGCGCACGGCCGAAGAGAACGCAAATCACTTCGCGACGGTCGCCACCCTGAACAAATTGAGCGAAGGCGTATGGACCACCCGCATCCTGGCCTTCCGCCTGTTGGCCGGCGACAAGGAATATGATTTCGACAGGGTCGCCATGCGGCTCGGCGAGGCATCCAGCGCCTTGAAGGAGTTGGAGGGCATGCCGCTTGCCGAGGGGCAGCAGCCACGAATCGCTTCCGCACGCAGTTTGCTTGAAAAGCTCGCCACCGGTCTGAAGTCGATCGAAGGTCATCTGGCGGGGATGGACGAAATCATCAACACCCGGCTCAGCCCGATCGGTACTGCCATCGCCAAGCAGCTCCAGGAGATCCGCGAACCGGTGTCCGCGGGTCAGGCGGCGTTGCGCAAGGGGGCGATCGAGACCGCGGACGATGCTGAAAACCTGAGCATGATCCTGACGCCGGCGGCGGCGGTGCTTGCCATCCTGCTGGCTTGGCTGATCGGCCGCAGCGTCGCCAACCCGGTGGTGGCAATGACCGCGGCGATGGGCCGGCTGGCGAAGGGGGAACTGACCGTCGATATTCCTGCCGCCGGCCGCCGTGACGAAATCGGCGCCATGGCGTCGGCCGTGCAGGTCTTCCGCGATACCATGAGCCAGACCCGGCGTATGGAAGAGGAAGCGAAGGAAACGGAAACCCGTGCAGCGGCCGACCGTCGCGCCGCGATGCTCCAGCTGGCCGACAGCTTCGAAGGCAATGTGCAGGGCATCGTCGAGACAGTGGCTTCCGCCGCGACGGAGATGCAGGGCACGGCCGGCGCCATGTCCGCCACCGCCGACCAGACCAGCGCCCAGGCTACCAACGTCGCCGCAGCGGCCGAACAGGCTTCCGCCAACGTGCAGACCGTCGCTGCGGCGACGGAGGAGCTTTCCGCCTCCATTGCCGAGATCGGCCGGCAGGTGACCGCGTCTACCCGCGTCGCCGCCCAGGCGGTAGAGGATGCTCGGCGCACCGGTCAGGCCATCGAAGGTCTGGTGCAGGCGGCCCAGCAGATCGAGCAGGTGGTGGTCCTCATCAACTCCATCGCCGGCCAGACCAACCTATTGGCACTGAACGCCACCATCGAGGCGGCCAGGGCCGGTGAGGCCGGAAAGGGCTTCGCCGTCGTCGCCAGCGAGGTGAAGCAACTCGCCAACCAGACTGCCCGCGCCACCGAGGACATCCAGGCCAAGGTGAAGGAAATCCAGTCCGCCACCGCCGGCGCGCAGACCGCCATCACAGGCATCGCAAGCACGATCGACCAGATCAGCGACATCTCCACCGGCATTGCCGCCGCAATCGAGGAACAGAATGCCGCGACCGGCGACATCGCCAACAATGTGGCGCAGGCCGCCCGCGGCACCGGTGACGTGTCTTCCAACATCCTGGGGGTAAATCAGGCGGCGTCGGAAACCGGCACGGCGGCCGGACAGGTTCTGCATGCGGCAGGCGATCTTGCCCGTGACGCGGAAAAGCTGCGCCGGGAAGTCCAGACCTTCGTGGCCACGATCCGCGCGGCGTGATCGCGCACCGGGTTACGACATCGGGCGGCGCAGACGGCGGGGAGGAAACTCCCCGCCGTTTCCGTTTGTAGCTCCTTGATTTTGTTCCGCTTGCCGTCTGCCAGCCCCTGCCCCATTTCGCCCACCGGGGGAAAGACAACCGGTGCGGCCATGCGTTATGCTGCACGGCAATCCGGGACACGAACCAACAACCCGGCAAGCGAGCCGGCCGCTGACGCCGGTGGATAACGAGACGCTGAGGGAACCGAGAATGGACACTCCGCTGTGGAGCCCGAGTGAGGAGCGCATCGCGCAGGCCAACCTGACCGCCTTCCGCGAGGCGGCGAATGCGCGCTTCGGACTGCGGCTGGACGATTACGACGCGCTCTACAACTGGTCGATCGCGGAGAAGGAGCGGTTCTGGCGCTTCCTGTGGGAGTGGGCTGGGCTGACCGGCGAGCTCGGCAGTGTCGATCTGCTGGACGGCGACAAGATGCCCGGCGCCCGCTGGTTCCCGGAAGCAAGCCTCAGCTATGCCGAGAATCTGCTGGCTGGTGCGCTCGACGAGAACGCCGTCGTCTTCTGGGGCGAGGACAAGGTGAAGTACCGCTGGAGCGGGGCGGAGCTGAAGGCCACCGTTTCCCGCCTGCAGCAGGCGCTGAAGGCGAAGGGTGTCGGCAAGGGCGACCGGGTCGCCGCCATCATGCCCAACATGCCCGAAACGCTGGCGGCGATGATCGCCACGACCAGTTTGGGGGCGGTCTGGTCCTCCTGCTCGCCCGATTTCGGCATCCAGGGCATCACCGACCGCTTCGGCCAGATCGAGCCGAAGGTGGTCTTCGCCCCCGACGCCTATTGGTACAACGGCAAGAGCCACGACGTCCGCGCCAAGGTGGCCGAAGTCCTGAAGGACCTGCCGACCGTCGTCGCCACGGTGATCGTGCCCTATGTAGACAAGGCGCCGGACGTCTCGGGTATCCCCGGTGCCGTCGGCCTTCAGGATTTCATGGCGCCCTATCCGGCGGCCGAGCCGACCTTCGAACGGGTCGCCTTCGACCATCCGCTGTTCATCCTCTATTCCTCCGGCACCACCGGAAAGCCGAAATGCATCGTCCATGGGACCGGCGGCACCATCCTGCAGCATGTGAAGGAACATCGGCTGCACTGCGACCTGAAGCGCGGCGACCGGCTGTTCTATTTCACCACCTGCGGCTGGATGATGTGGAACTGGCTGGTGACCGGCCTGGCCAGCGGCACGACGCTGGTCCTCTATGACGGTTCGCCCTTCGCCCCCAGCGGCAACATCCTGTTCGACTATGCGGATGCGGAGCAGGTGACGCTGTTCGGCACCTCGGCCAAATTCATCCAGTCGCTGGAGAAGTCCGGGCTGGAGCCGGCGAAGACCCACTCGCTGGCCAGTGTCCGCGCTCTGACCTCCACCGGCTCGCCGCTGATGCCGGAGAATTTCGAGTTCGTCTATCGCTCCATCAAGCAGGACATCCATCTCGCCTCGATCAGCGGCGGCACCGACATCATGTCCTGCTTCGTGCTGGGCAACCCGATCGCCCCGGTCTGGAAGGGCGAGATCCAGACGCGCGGCCTCGGCATGGCGGTGGAGGCGTTCGACGACAATGGCGTCGCCGTTCGCGGCGAGAAGGGCGAACTGGTCTGCACCCGCCCCTTCCCCAGCATGCCCATCGGCTTCTGGGCCGATCCCGACGGGTCCAAGTATCGCTCGGCCTATTTCGACCGCTTCCCCAACATCTGGGTCCATGGCGACTTCATCGAGCAGACCGAACATGGCGGTTGGGTGATCTACGGCCGGTCGGATGCCGTGCTGAACCCCGGCGGCGTGCGCATCGGCACGGCGGAGATCTACCGCCAGGTCGAACAGCTGCCGGAGATCATGGAGGCGGTCTGCATCGGCCAGGAATGGGAAGGCGACGTGCGCGTCGTTCTGTTCGTCGTCCTGCGCGAAGGCATGATGCTGGACGAGACGCTGGCGGCCACCATCCGCAAGCGGATCAAGGACAATTGCTCCCCCCGCCATGTGCCGGCGAAGATCGTGCAGGTTACCGACATTCCCCGCACCAGGTCCGGCAAGATCACCGAACTGGCGGTGCGCGACGCCGTCCATGGCCGCCCGATCAAGAACACGGAAGCGCTGTCCAATCCGCAGGCTCTCGACGAATTCCGCGAGCGCTCGGAACTGAGCGGGGCGTGACGTGGCGGCGAAGCTGTTCCTCGACCTCGACGGCGTGCTTGCCGATTTCGACCGCGGCGTCGTCGCGGTCACCGGCAAGCGCCCGGAACAGCTGCCGATGAAGGAGATGTGGCGGGTTTTATCCCGCCACTCCGACTTCTTCGGAACGCTGGAGTTCATGCATGACGCGCAGGAGCTCTGGCAGTTCTGCGCTCCCCACCGGCCGACCATCCTCACAGGCCTGCCGTTGGGCAGTTGGGCGCCCGAACAGAAGAAGCGCTGGGTCGCACGCATGCTTGGGGCCGACGTGCCCGTCATCACCTGCATGGCCCGCGACAAGGCCCGCTATGCCAACCCCGGCGCCGTCCTCGTCGATGACCGCGAGAAGGCCCGCGATCCTTGGGAAGCGGCCGGAGGCCGTTTCATCCTCCACCGCAATGCGGCAGACAGCATCGCGGACCTGGTCAAGCTGGGGTTCTGAAAAAGAAAATGGGGCGGCACCTGCGTGCCGCCCCGTCATCCCGTGAGTTCACTCGGCCGCCGCGGTCCTGGTCTCGCGGCTGGTCTTCCACAGCGACACCAGCACGCCGCCGCCGATCAGGGCGAAAGTGACGCTCAGCGCGATCAGCGGATCGGGCTTGCCGAAGAACTGCGTGTAGAAGATCTTGCCGCCGATGAACACCAACACCAGAGCCAGCGCGTATTTCAGGTAACGGAAGCGATGAACCATCGCCGCCAGGGCGAAATACAAAGCACGCAGGCCGAGGATGGCGAAGATGTTGCTGGTATAGACCAGATACGGATCGGTGGTGATGGCGAAGATCGCCGGCACGCTGTCGACCGCGAAGACGAGGTCGGCCAGTTCCACCATGATCAGCGCCAGCAGAAGCGGGGTCGCAGCCCAACGCATCGCACCGCCCGGACCGCTCGGCTCCTTCACGATGAAGTGATGGCCATGGAAGCGGTCAGTCACCCGGATGTGGCTCTTCAGAAAGCGGAGGGCGGCATTCTCGCCGAGGTTGGTCTCCTCGTCCTTCGCGAACAGCATCTTGATGCCGGTCAGCACCAGGAAGGCGCCGAAGAGATAGAGGACCCAGTGGAATTCCGAAACCAGGGCGGCACCGGCGCCGATCATCAGGCCGCGCAACACGATGACGCCCAGGATACCCCAGAACAGCACGCGATGCTGCAGTTCGCGCGGTACGGCGAAGTAGCTGAAGATCAGCGATATGACGAAGACGTTGTCCAATGACAGGCTCTTCTCGACAAAGAAGCCCGTGTAGTACTGAAGGCCTGCCTCCGAGCCCATCGAGTACCAAACCCAGCCGCCGAACAGCATCGCGACCGCGATGTAGAAAGCCGACAGCTTCAGGCTTTCGCCTACGCCGATGACATGGTCGCGGCGGTTGAGAACACCCAGATCAAGAACCAGAAGCGTCAGCACGACGCCGATGAAAATAAGCCAAATCCAGATTGGTTTTCCCAAAAATTCGAGGAAAACCATCGCAAGCATACCATCCATAGCAAGACCCACTTGATGACGCTGCGTCAGCGGTGAAATCAAGCGGTTCCGACATCACGACCGACGCCTCGGTCGCCAGAGGGACCCGGACCCGAACTTTCTGGCAGATGGTGTCGTCGTTGCCGCGGTCAAGATGGTGGAAGACTGGGTTTTTGCATTTTAAGCAAAGCCGGACCGGGCGCTCTTTGACGTCATTGAAATTCAACGGATGCCAACCTTCGGCGAGTCGCGGCGACCATGACGCGCCTACGGGCGCTGCACAGGGGCGCGGATGCGGAAAACGGCGGCTGCAGTGGCTTTGGCGGCTCCGGGACTCGGCGCTTGATGCAATGCCGCCACAGATCGGGAACGAATATCGTGCTAGAAAAACACCAACGGTTGCCCAATCTGTGTTCGCTCTTGTGCGGATGGTGCCGTTCTGCCAATAACTCCGAAAAACCGAAACCAAACCGACCAAATGGAGTTTTGCATGAACCAGGCCGAGCTGATCGAAACCGTCGCCACCAACGCCGGCATCAAGAAGGCCGACGCGGCCAAGGTCGTTCAGGCGGTGTTCGAGGGCATCTCCGGCGCGCTGGGCCGCGGCGAGGATGTGCGCCTGGCCGGTTTCGGCATTTTCGAGGTGGCCGAGCGCGCCGCCCGTGAAGGCCGCAACCCCCGCACCGGCGAAGTCGTGGCGATCGCCGCTTCCAAGGCTCCGAAGTTCAAGCCGGCCAAGCAGCTGCGCGATCTGGTGAACGGCTGATACGCACGCAACCACGTCCCTGGGGGAGCGCAGCCATGACCATCGATCAAACCGAACTGCAATCGCTGACCGCCAAGGTCGTTGCCGCCTATGTCGGCAACAACTCGGTGCCGGTCCACGACCTGCCCACGCTGATCAACAGCGTCCAAGTGGCTTTCCGCAATCTGGGCGAGGACAAGCCGACCCAGGCGAAGGCCGAGTTGGTTCCGGCGGTCGCGATCAAGAAATCGGTCACGCCGGAATACATCGTCTGCCTGGAAGACGGGAAGAAGCTGAAGATGCTGAAGCGGCATCTGAAGACCGTCTACGACATGACGCCGGACGAGTACCGCGCCAAGTGGGGGCTGCCGGCCGAATATCCCATGGTCGCGCCGAACTATGCCAAGGCCCGTTCGGAAATGGCGACCAAGCTCGGCCTCGGCCGCAAGCGTGCGGCGGCCGAATAACCGGTCTTCATCCGCATGAGCTTTGACTAAGGCGCGCCCAACCGGGCGCGCCTTATTCGTATGCGCCCGTCAGGGCCGATGTCGGGGGTGCACGTGAACCACAAGCTTCCAACCGTCTGCATGCCCTCCCCCGGCTTACCTCCGATCGGCCCCGACGGCCTATGACGAATGTTCGGGTGGCGAAGCGGATCGGCCTTCCCATCTAGGGTTCCGGTATGGTTGAGAGACCACGGGCGGTCCTATCACCATCCTCACCGCAGAGGCATAGTTGCCTTCCGCACCGCCGGCTGACCTGCAGCCGATCTATTTCGCGGGTGCGGCGTATCGACGGCAGTCCGCCCGGACATGTGCCGGCCGATCGGAAGAGGAGCGACCACCCGAACGTCACCCGGCTGAACGTCAGGGGTCATAGGATTGCCTCCTCTCCCAGACTGCCGGTGCGGGTGGAAGAAGAGCCTGGGTATACGCCGAAAAACACCCGGAACATGCCCTTTCCTGGCTTGATCCGCCGCAAATCCGCGGCCACATTAACATTGTCAAAAGGACGCAGTTCCTTGCGACACCGGGCAAAATACAAACCCCACAACAGCTAAGGTCGGATCGACGGACGTTATTCCTACGTTCGCGCCACAGTCCGCCGTTGGTTCATCGCCTCAAAGGCGATCCCTGCCATGGGTCCCGACAGGGGCCGGCCCCGATTGCGGGCTGCCCCGTGAAGCGTTGGAGAGGAGGCATTCGCGTGCTGAAGAAACTGCTGACCGGTGAAAACGCCAGCCTGACCCGCTACATCGAGGAATCCAAGCGCTTTCCTATCCTGGCGCCGGACGTGGAGCGCGACCTCGCCATCGCCTGGCGGGAGCGCGGCAGCCCCCAGGCGCTCGAGCAGCTCGTGGGCAGCCATCTCCGCCTGGTGATCAAGATCGCCCGCGGCTTCGGTGGCTACGGCCTGCCGCTGGTCGATCTGGTGGCCGAGGGGAATGTCGGCCTGATGCAGGCCGCCCAGAAATTCGATCCGCAGCGCGGCTTCCGCTTCGCCACTTATGCCACCTGGTGGATCCGCGCCGCTATCCAGGAATACATCCTGCACAGCTGGTCGCTGGTGAAGATGGGCACCACCGCCGCACAGAAGAAGCTGTTCTTCAACCTCCGCCGGCTGAAGAGCCAGATGGCAGAGCTGGAGCAGGGCGACCTGTCGCCGGAGACGGTGGCCACCATCGCCGCCGAACTGGACGTGCCGGAAACCGAAGTGGTGGAGATGAACCGCCGCCTCGCCGCCAACGACAGCTCGCTCGACGCCACCCTGTCGACCGACGGCGAGACCAACTGGCTTGAACTGCTGGCGGACGACCGCCCCACGCAGGACACCATGCTGGCGGAAGCGGACGAACTGGCGTTGCGCCGCCGGCTTGTCGGCCAAGCCCTGGACCGGCTGGACGCGCGTGAACGCCGCATCCTGTTCGAGCGCCGCCTGAAGGACGATCCGTCGACCCTCGAAGCGCTGAGCCAGCAATTCTCGGTGTCGCGCGAACGCGTTCGTCAGATCGAGGTGCGGGCCTTCGAGAAGCTTCAGAAGGCCGTGCTCAGCGCCGCCCAGGCTCTGCGCCGGCCGGCCACCCCGATGGTGGCATGATCCTGGCCTGAACCCACCCGGTTTCCCGTCCGGCGCGGGCTCCGCTCCGGACGGGCCTCATGCGGCACCGGCCATCCGGACGGACTCCGCCGCATCGTTACCGCGGGCTGTGGCCCGCCTGTTGCCTCCAGACCTGTCAACCTGCAAGCCGGCGGCGCCCTTGGGCTCCGCCGGCTTTTTCTTTCCGATGCCGAGCAATGATCCGCCATCCATGGGGACCGGCACGACGCTTGATTACCCGCGCAAGAGGTTCTGCGACAAAGTGACTGGTTCAAAGATGCGAGTGCCTGCGCATGATGTGCCGCTCGCGGGAAAGTTTGCAATTTTGGCAATTCTTAGTACGCTCGTCATATCTCAAATGGGAGAGGGGCTCCATGTCGAACGCTGCCCAGACTCAGTCGATCATTGACCGCATCACCTTCCTGCGCATCGACGAGGCGACGAAGGCAACGCTTCGCGAATTCCAGCCCTATCTGGCGCAACGGATCGATCAGATTCTGGAGGAGTTCTACGGCTATCTCCGCACGGTCCCGCAGGTCGCCCCCATGCTGGTGAACCCGGCGGTGACCGGTCGTGCGCGGGACCTTCAGAAGCAGCATTGGCTGCGCAACGTCTTCACCGGCACCTTCGACGAGGCCTACGTCAATCAGGTCCTGAAGATCGGCCAGACGCACCAGCGCATCGGGCTGGAGCCGCGCTGGTACACCGGTGCCTATTGCTTCACCCTGAACAAGCTGATCGAACTGGCTGCCCAGATCCATCGCAAGAAGCCGGAAAAGCTGTCGCAGCTGCTCCAGGCCATCAACAAGGCGGTGTTCCTGGACATGGATCTCGCCACTTCGGTCTATATCGACCTGAACACCGCTGCCATCATCGCGCGGGAGTTGGGCAGCACCGCCGACAGCTTCGAACGGGAGGTGAAGGGCGTCGTCCAGGCGGTGGCGAGTGCGGCACAGCAGCTTCAGGGCACCGCCCAGACGATGAGCCGCACCGCGGAAACCACCAGCGAGCAATCGACCCAGGTGGCCGCCGCCGCGGAAGAGGCGTCCGTCAATATCCAGACCGTTGCGGCCGCGGCCGAGGAACTGACCGCCTCCATCGGCGAGATCAGTCATCAGGTGACCCAGTCCGCCGCCATCGCGAACGCCGCGATGACGGAGGCCGAGCGGACCAACGCCACGGTGCAGGGGCTTGCCGACGCGGCCAGCCGCATCGGTCAGGTGGTGAAGCTGATTCACGACATCGCCAGCCAGACGAACCTGCTTGCCTTGAACGCCACGATCGAGGCGGCGCGCGCCGGCGAGGCCGGCAAGGGCTTCGCCGTGGTGGCGAGCGAGGTCAAGAGCCTCGCCAACCAAACCGCCAAGGCAACAGAGGAGATCAACTCCCAGATCGGCGCCGTCCAGGGCGCCACGCAGGAGGCGGTTGGCGCCATCCGGTCCATATCCGGCACCATCGCGCGCATCAACGAGATCTCCACCTCCATCGCCACCGCGATGGAGGAACAGGGCGCGGCCACGACGGAAATCGCTCGCAACGTTCAGCAGGCCTCCATCGGCACCCGCGAGGTCAGCGAGACGATCGTCGCCGTCAACGCCTCCGCCAACAACGCCGGCGAGGAGGCCAGGCAGGTTCTGGAGGCGACCAACGAATTGTCGCGTCAGTCCACCACCCTGCGGACGGAGGTCGACCGCTTCCTAGCCCGTGTCCGCGCGGGCTGATCGACACCAAATTCTCCTGATTGCCCAAAAGAAGAAGGGCGCGTTCCGCCGAACGCGCCCTTTTCCGTATCTGCACTCTATCACTCAAGGCGACAGAGTGCGGTGAACTGCCGATCAGGGCAGCGTGCGGACCACGAAATCGCTGACCGCGATGTTTTCCGCCTGGGCGGCGTGCCGAACCTCTTCGGCGCTGCGCCAATGGCTGCGCCCGCCGAGGCTGGTGAGAACGCCGCCGCGCATCGCGACGAAAATGCCGGTCCGTCCCAGATTCACAATTCTCATCATCGTCTTATCCCCCGCTCAATCGCCGGTATTTTAGAGAAAATCCACCCAGTTCATTTTTTGAACGGAGATCCTTGTGGTCTTCAACAGTTATCAAAGCGCATCGCTCTGCGTCAATAAGACTTCAGTCATTCAACCCCTTGCTGCCTTCATAGTCCATGCTTCGCCTGAAAGTACCGTTACCATCCACAAGCCTCGCAGAAACTACAGGAACCGGTTTTGCGTCAAATTTGATGTTTATTTGATTTTGGCCATTCGGCACCTTCTCCACCGGCATGGCCGAAAGCCTTATCCCGACCGCACAGCGTCGGAACGACGGCACGCCGTGTAGGTTGTCACCGAGGGCCGCGATCCAAGCGGCGACCGAAGGTGGGAAAGCACCTGCGAGGCATCGGCACATGGCAACAGCACACCGCCGCACCGGAACGAGCGGCACGGGCGCCAACGGGCGGCTCGGGACGGAAGCGGGGGAGGAGGACGGCCATGCGACGCTCGCCCTACCGGTGACCATCCGGCCGGCAAAGCAGGACGATCTGCCGACCCTGGAATGGTATGGCCTGCACTCGCCCCACCGCGAGATCATCGCCGGAGCCTTCCGGCTTCAGGAGCGGGGCGACGGCGCGATGCTGCTGGCGGACGTCAACGGTTTTCCCGTCGGTCAGATCTGCATCGATTTCCTGCGCAAGCGGCCGAGCGGCCGGGCCACGCTGTGGGCATTGCGTGTGTTCCAGCCATTCCGGCGGCTAGGGCTCGGTGTCCGGCTGGTGCGGGCGGCGGAACGGCTGGTGGTCCAGCGTGGCGTGCCTTTCGCAGAGCTGGGCGTCGACCGCGACAATGCGGGTGTTCTGCCCTTCTACGAGCGGCTGGGATATGAACATTGCGGCCGGGAACGCGGACAGTTCCTTTACCACACGCCGGAAGGCCGGTTGGTCCGCGTTGCCATCGACCAATGGCTTTTGCAGAAGCGCATGGCGGAAGCCGCGAAGCCGGAGGGTGGCCGCGGCCTGCGGCTGGCCACCGATTAGGAAATCCGCCATTACTCCGCGGCCAGCGCCACGCCGGACGGAAGGGGCACCAGCCGGGCCGACCGCCGTCGCGGCAGATAGATGCGGGCGCCGTCCAGGATGGCACCCAACTCGCGCATGGCGTCGGTTGCCATGCACAGCGCGACCAGCGGAAGCCAACGGTCGAGATACTGCGCCGCGACCTCTGCGTCGCCGTTCTGCACCGCGGCCAGGGAGTCGAGCAATGCAGCCTCGTCCGCACTGATGCGGCTGCAGGCCGGGCAACGGATCTCGGGCTTGCGGGCGCCCGATACGGCAAAGGTGCCGAGCAGCGCGAACAGCGGCAGCAGCGCCGTGTTCGGCACGCCGGCGACGTTCAGACCGATGCGCATCGACGCCATCGCACCTGCGGTTCCGGCACGGAACCACTGCCGCACGCCGGTCAACAGCGCCCGTTCGGCCGTCGTCAGGTCCGTCACCGTCCAGGGCGACGGCCGCCCCTCTTCCACAGTCCCGCACATGCCGATGCTCCTTCGTTCGGTTGCGTGCGCATCCTAGCGCCACACGCAGAAAACTGCGAGTCATTCTTAGTTGCAGGATCGGGCTGTGACAAAATGTGGCTTCCGGTGGGCGTACGGAATGCCGGAAAGGACGCGTTAACCACCGGGGCCAATCCTAGACCGACTCGCAGTAAGAGGGATCGGTGGGGATGATGCGGACGATTCGGGGGGCTGTTCTCGGACTGATCGCGATGGTCGGATTGGGCATCGTGGGGGGCCTGACGGAGGTCCGCCCGGCGGCGGCCCAGATCGTTCTGAAGCCCGCCTATGGCGAGGACTCGCTGTCCGGGCCGGCCAGGGCACGCGGTGCAGTGGTGTGGAGCCATGGCCGGTCTGTGGATTCGGAGGACTCCGAGGCCCCTACCCCGCTCTATATGAAGACGCTGCGCGACGCCGGGTGGGACGTCTTCCGGCTTGACCGCATGCGCGTCAGCGATACTCTGCCCAACAGCGCCCGTGCGCTAGCCGGCTATTCGGACATGTTGAAGACCAAGGGCTATCGCCGCGTCGCGCTGACCGGGCAGTCTTTCGGCGCTTTCATCTCGCTGATCGCGGCGGGCCAGACCAACGCGATCGACTCCGTCATCGCCACCGCGCCGGCTGCCTTCGGCAACTTCACCGAAGCCTATGACAGTTACCGCGAGAACGCCGCCCAACTCTGGCCGATCCTGCGAGAGGTCCGCCGGGCTCGGGTGATGATGTTCTTCTTCCACGGCGACGATTTCGATCCGGGCGGACGCGCGGAGCCGGCGCGCAACATCCTGGCACAGCGTGGTCTGAGCAGCCTGATCGTCGACCAGCCGTCGCTGCTGCCCGGCCATGGCGCCGCCAATACCGGTTTGTTCGTCCGCCGATTCGGCGCCTGCATCGTCCGCTTCGCCGAGGCGCCGCCGGCCCCGAACGATCCACCCTGCGACGAATCCTGGGGCCGCAGCCCGAGCGCCGAGCTCCTGCAGGCCGCCCTGCCCGCCAATGCCTCCGGCTCTGCCAAGAGCGACGTCGATACCACAGCCGCCCTGCGCCCCTTCATGGGCATGTGGTACGGCAGCTACATCAATGGCCGCGAGGTCGCTCTGTCGGTCGAGAAGGCCGAAGGCGACGCTGTCTATGCCGACTATCTGCTGGGTGCGGGCATGGAGGCCGACCAGCCTTTCGAGCGGGTGCGCCGCAAGGGCCGGATCGAGAATGGCGAACTGGTCTTCGACGAGAAGGGCCGCAACATGCTGCGCTATCGCCTGCGGCCGGACGGCCGGGTCTCCGCCACCTGGCTGGACAAGGACGGCCGCGGCCGGCTGGACACGGTGCTTCGCCGGGTGAACTGACGCCGTCTCCCTTGCCCTCCTGAACGCTCAGTCCTGGGCCAGGAAATTGCGGACGATCGCAATCTGGTCGTCCGTCATCAGGGACGGAGCATGGCCGGTGTTCGGGATTTCCACCACCCTCACCAGTCCTGCCGCCCCCGGACCACGCTCCGCCATCCGTTCCGCCGTCTCGGCGCTCAACAGGTCGGAGTCCGCACCGCGCAGGACCAGCACCGGACAGCGCACACGCTCCCACAGCGCCCACAGATCGACATCGCCGACCGGCGCGGTCTTGAAGGCTTCGCCGATACCAGGATCGTAGGCGAGGCGGAAGCGGCCGTCGGGCAGCGGGCGAGCGCTGTGCTCCGCCATATGGCGCCAGCATTCGTCGCCGATGGTGCCGAACCCCATTAGGACGAAGCGCAGGTAGGATTCGAGCGCCTGCAGATCCTCGAACACAGGGTCCTTGCCGACATAGTCGGCGATCCGCTGAAGGCCGGCTTGGGCGATGAAGGGGCCGACATCGTTGATGACCATGCGGCGGATCGGGCTGTTGGCTTGGGCCGCCAGCGTCATGCCAATCAGCCCGCCCATCGAGGTGCCGACCCAGTCGACCGTCTCCACCCCCATGCGGGCGATCAGCGCCACCATGTCGGAGCAATATTGCGGATAGCCGTAGAGCGCCGGCACCGGCAGCCAGTCGCTGCGCCCGCGTCCGACCACATCCGGACAGGCGACCCGCCACCTGTCCGCCAATGCCAGCGCCAGCCGGTCGAAATCGCGGCCATTGCGCGTCAGCCCATGGACGCAGATCGCAGTCCGCGCGGCATCGTCACGCCCCCACTGCGTATAGGCGACCTTGTGGAAGCCAGCGGCGCTGAGGCCGAGGACATTGCGTTCGGACATCGGCACGGGCGAGCACTCCTGTTCAGCGGTGAGGGGGCTTATCCCTTTTTCGGCGATTTGACGCTGCGTGGCAACTCCACCTCGACCTCGCGCACGGCTGCATCGCGGATGGCGGGGAGTGCGGACGACGACGACGCCACCGAAGCGTCGAATGGGTGGCGAATGGCGTCGTAACTTCGCCGGATGATGCGAACGTAGTTGCGCGTTTCCTCATAGGGCGGGACGCCCTTGTAGCGGTCCACCGCACCTTCGCCGGCATTGTAGCCGGCCAGCGCCAGCGTCACGTCACCCTGGAAATAGGCCAGCAGCCAGCGCAGGTACTTCACGCCGCCGGTGATGTTCTCCTTGGGATCGAAGACGTTGCCGACGCCGAACCGGTCTGCGGTGTCCGGAATCAGCTGCATCAGCCCGGCAGCGTCCTTCGGCGATACCGCGTCGGTCCGGAAGGCGCTCTCGGCCTGGATGACCGCCAGCACCAGCGCCGGATCGACGCCGTATTTCGGTGCGATGGAGTTCACCAGCGCCACGACCTCCGCCGGGGGCGGTCCGACTTCGCGCACGGGGCCGGCACCTGGGCGGCACCAGGGGCGGATGCGCCCCATCCGGCCGGGAACATAGTTGACCAGCCGGCGCGCTTCCGAATGCCCGCGCGAGGCTGCCGCGCGCAGCCAGGCGGTGCCGAGCCGCCGGTCCTTGCGCACGCCCTTGCCGAACAGGTAGCGGCGGGCCAGCCGGAACGCGGCATCGGCGTCGCCCTGCTCAGCCAGTTCGCAATCACCGGATTTCGTCTTGAGCAACGGCGGTGGCAATTCGGCGACCGACGCCGGCTTTCCCGAGGATTTGGCATCCGCCGCGGCGGCCATGGGTACCGATGCCAATCCGGCGCCAGACAGCGCCAGTGCCATCAGCGGGACCATCACGACACGACGAAACGGCAAACCCAAACCCTCCTGCGAACCCGCGTCATCATACGGGAAGCGGGAGTATGGTGATGCAACCTGTTTGGGACAAGGGCAGCCCAAAACTCCTTGTTCGGGTCGCAACTGGTCAAATCAGGGCCCGCGACGGCGACGACCCTGCTTCTTCGGTGCGCCTTCGGGAATGCCGCGGCCCTGGCGGGCACTGCTGATGCCGATGCTGCCGGGAGTTTCCAGGCCAAGGTCCATCGCTTCCAGCCGGCGCAGTTCGTCGCGCAGACGGGCGGCCTCCTCGAACTCCAGGTCGGCCGCGGCGGCGCGCATGCGCTTTTCCAGGTCGGCGATGACGCTCTTCAGGTTGTGCCCGACCAGCTCGTTGGAGTTCAGGCCGGTCTTCACCGTCACGTGGTCGCCGCGCTCGAACACGCTTTCCAGGATGTCGCCGATCGCCTTCTTGACGGATTCCGGCGTGATGCCGTGTTCGAGATTGTAGGCCATCTGCTTTTCGCGGCGGCGTGCCGTCTCGTCGATGGCGTACTTCATGCTGTCGGTGATCTTGTCGGCGTAGAGGATCGCCCGCCCATCGACGTTGCGCGCCGCGCGGCCGATGGTCTGGATCAGCGAGGTCTTGCTGCGCAGGTAGCCTTCCTTGTCGGCGTCCAGGATCGCCACCAATGCGCATTCCGGGATGTCCAAACCCTCGCGCAGCAGGTTGATGCCAACAAGCACGTCATACGCGCCCAGCCGCAGGTCGCGGATGATCTCGATGCGCTCCAGCGTTTCCACGTCGGAATGAATGTAGCGCACGCGCAGGCCTGCCTCGTGCATGTACTCGGTCAACGCCTCCGCCATCTTCTTGGTCAGGGTGGTGACGAGCACGCGGTATCCCTTGGCGACGACCTCCTTGCACTCGCCGATCAGGTCGTCGACCTGGGTCTCGGTCGGGCGGACGATCACCGGCGGATCGATCAGGCCGGTCGGGCGGACCAGCTGTTCGGTGAATACACCGCCGGTGCGTTCCAGTTCCCACGGGCCGGGGGTGGCCGAGACGAAGACGGTCTGCGGCCGCATGCCCTCCCATTCCTCGAACTTCAGCGGGCGGTTGTCCTTGGCGCTGGGCAGGCGGAAACCGTAATCGGACAGCGTCGATTTACGCACCAAGTCGCCGCGGTACATGCCGCCGATCTGCGGCACCATGACGTGGCTTTCGTCGACGATCAGCAGGGCGTCGCCGGGCAGATATTCGAACAGTGTCGGCGGCGGCTCGCCGGGCGCACGGCCGGTCAGGTAGCGGGAATAGTTCTCGATGCCGGCGCAGGAGCCGGTGGCCGCCATCATCTCGATGTCGAAGGTGGTGCGCTGCTCCAGCCGCTGCGCTTCCAGCAGCTTGCTCTCGGCGGCGAACTCCTCCAGCCGGTCCTTCAGGTCCTTCTTGATCTGGTTGATCGCCTGGTTCAGCGTCGGCTTCGGCGTCACGTAGTGGCTGTTCGGATAGACGCGGACGGCTTCCAGCGCCGCCAGCTTCTCGCCGGTCAGCGGGTCGATCTCGTGGATTCCCTCGATCTCGTCGCCGAACAGCGAGATGCGCCACGCCCGGTCTTCCATGTGGGCCGGGAACAGCTCCACCGTATCGCCGCGCACGCGGAACAGGCCGCGGCCGAAGGCGGCATCGTTGCGCTTGTACTGAAGCTCGGTCAGTTTGCGCAGCAGTTCGGGCTGGGCGATCACCTCGCCCTTGCGCAGATCGACCGTCATCTCCGAATAGGTTTCGACCGAACCGATACCGTAGATGCAGGAGACCGACGCGACGATGATGACGTCGTCCCGTTCCAGCAAAGCCCGCGTCGCCGAGTGGCGCATGCGGTCGATCTGCTCGTTGATCGAGGATTCCTTCTCGATATAGGTGTCGGTGCGGGGAACGTAGGCTTCCGGCTGGTAATAGTCGTAGTAAGAGACGAAGTATTCCACCGCGTTGTTCGGGAAGAAGGACTTCATCTCCCCATACAGCTGCGCCGCCAGCGTCTTGTTCGGCGCCAGGATCAGCGTCGGGCGCTGCACCGTCTGGATGACATGCGCGATGGTGAAGGTCTTGCCCGACCCGGTGACGCCCAGCAGCACCTGATCCTTCTCGCCCTGCCGCAGGCCGCCGGTCAGCTCCTCGATGGCGTTCGGCTGGTCGCCCGCAGGCGTATAGTCCGACACGATGACGAACTGCTTTCCGGCTTCCAGCTTCGCGAGCGGCTTGGCGGGAATGGCGGACAGGACGGGACTTGCCATGGGGCGGCGATCCGGATCAGGGAGGGGGTACGGAACGGGAACCGATTATATGGCGCGAAATGGCATCTGTTCCAGAGGAGTTACGCGAAGCGATTGATCTAATGCCAAAAATAGCATATAAACTCCTCAGCACATGTTTTGCAAAAGTATCCAATACTGTTCAGCGCCGGCTGTTTCCGCAAACCACATAACCAAAAAATTTAACTCCACAGCTACGGAGTATACCGGTGCCAAAGGAGAATGAGCGGGTCATATTATGGATATCAAGCGCCAAGGATGATCTGATCTCTTTTCCCATTCCGGTGAAGCAAGCCGTTGGCTATGCCCTTCATCTTGCGCAGATCGGTCTCAAACATGAGGCAGCGAAGCCTTTGACGGGCTTTGCCGGCGCATCGGTTCTTGAGGTTGTGGAAGACCGCCGGGGCGACACTTACCGCGCCGTCTATACCGTCCGCTTCGAAGACGCCGTCATTGTTCTGCATGCATTTCAGAAAAAGTCCAAACGGGGGATTGCTACCCCAGCCCACGAAATCGACTTGATTCGCAAACGTCTCAAGCTGGCCGAGGAGTTGTATGCGCGATGGAAAGCCGCCAGGACAACACCGAACTGACACTTACCGAGAGCAGCGGAAATGTCTTCGCCGACCTTGGTCTGCCCGACGCAGAACAGGAAATGGCCAAGGCAAGGCTTGCTGGTCAAATCGCTCTCGCCATTCAGGAGCTTGGCCTAACGCAGAAGCAGGCAGCCGAGAGGATGGGCCTCGATCAGCCTAAGATATCCGCACTCACCCGCGGCAAACTCTCAGGCTTCTCGATAGAGCGGCTGGTTCGCGGCCTGTTGGCGCTAGACCGCGACGTGGAGATCAGCGTGCGCCCGAAGCCGCCCGGTCGACCTGCCCACGTGACGGTGGTTGAGCGCTGAACCTACCCCCTACCCCAGCGCCTTCGGGTTGGAAATTCCCAGCCGCGCCTGGACGATGGCTTCCAGCGAGTCCATCAGCACCTCCTGGCCGTCATGATCGAAGTCGCCGGCGGCGATCTCGATGCACAGGCGATGCTGCAGCGCTTCCACCCGCTTGCGCAGGTCCTCGCCGGACAACGCGTCGTCGGCATCCTCTCCATAAAGCAGGGCGAGTGCTCCCAGCATCGAATGGCCGGCGGTATCCAGCCCCTTCAACTCGCGCTCGGCAATCTCCAGTGCATTTGCGACCATCAGCGCTGCGTAACGCGCTTCGGGGGCGACATGGGGAAGCACGTCGGCCCGGAAGGTGGAGGCGGCGATCTGCAGCAGGCCGCGGGCGTCGGGATTGGCGCGCATCAGGCCACCCTCTCCACAAAGCCCGACGCTGTTCCGCCGATGGAGCGGATATGGCGCAGCATGTCCATCTCGATCTCCGGCAACATCCGCCCGGTCAACGCCAACTCCAGCGAAGGCTCGGCGCCGGAACTGTGGCGAAGCCCTTGCTCCACCGCGATGGCAGCCCAGCGAAGGTAGGCCGCCGTCTCCCAATAGGCGACGCGCGCCGGATCGACGCGGCGACCGGAAGTCTCTTCGTATCCGGCGTAGAAATCCGCCCGGTCGGCGATGCCTCCGGCTTCGCGGTCGGGCCGACGGAAGCGCCAGGACCGGGCGCAGAACCAGCCAAGGTCCTCCATGGGGTCGCTGAATCCGGCGAATTCCCAATCCAGAATCGCGGTCAATGCGCCGTCCTTGACCAGATAGTTGCCGGTGCGGAAATCGCGATGGCACAGCACCACCGCACCCGGCAGCGGCGCGTTGACCTCCATCCAGCGCAGCCCCCAGGCGATCACCGGATCGCGGCGCCCCAGGTCGCCGAACCAGCGGCGGAATTGCGCCAGCGATTCCTGCGCCGGGCAGTCCGGCGCCTCGCCCAACCTCTCCAGCCCTTCGGTTTCCGGCGTGATCCGGTGCAGAAGTCCAAGCTGCCGGCCAAGCTCGCGCGCCAGTTCCGGCTGCGCCGCCTCCGACCGCGTCACCGCATGGCCGGCGCCCAGCCCTTCGGCCCGGCGCATGATGTAGAAGTCGTGGCCCACTATAGCGGGGTCATCGCAGGCAAAGAGCGGTTCCGGCGCCAGCACTCCAGCCGCAGAGGCGGCGCGCATCACCACGAACTCCCGCAGCTTGCCGATGCTGGCGGAGATGCGCCCACCGCCTTCGGCCCGCAGCACGCAGGCATGGCGCCCGGCCAGCGGCCCACCGTCGAAGTCCAGAGTCACCGCGAGGTTCAGCGAGATCGCACCACCGCCGAGCCGTCCATCTTCCGTCACCGTGACGCGGGATGCGCCGGCCTGCGTAGCCAGCCAGCGTTCCAGACGGACACGGTTGTCATCGGACAGAAGCGAAGACGGGGATTGGTCGGACGCGGTAACGACATGCATGGCGTTCTCCCTCCGAGGATTGCCAGGCGCGCTGGCTCGCGCCTCCTTGTCGATTTCAGCGGCCGATGGTAGGCACGAAGCGGTGTTGCCGACAAGTTTCACCTTGGTGAGAAAAGCGGTTCCACCCCCAAAAAAGTCGGCCCCTCCCCCGCCGGGCGGGCGGGAAAGGGGCCGTTGTTGCATAAGGTGGAGAGGGCTTACGCCGCGATCGGCTGGTTCGTCCCTTGCTCCTGGCCGGCCGGAACGGCTTGCTGAGTGGCGGGGACCGGCGCCGGCTTGGTTTCGCGGACCGGCAGCATGTCGCCGATGCCGAAGGCGACCGCCATCAGGTTCGGCACGGCCATGGCGGCGAGCAGCATCGACCAGAGTTCCAGCGACAGGGTGCCCAGCGGGTTGGCCAGCACTGCGGTGGCGGAAGCCGCGACCAGGGCGGCGGACAGCCAGGCCTCGGGCTTGGCGCAGAAGCGGCCGGCGGTGCGCTTGCCGCCCTTGGCGGTCACCCGGAACGCGTCCTGCTTGCGGACCAAGCCACGGACGACGGCCAGTGCGACGGTGGTGGACAGCGCCATGCCGACGGCGCAGGCACCCAGGCTCTCCTTCCAGCTGTTGCCGGAGGCGTAGCGCGAGGCCAGCAGGCTGGAACCGGCACGCAGGACCAAGGCTCCCAGCACGGCGGCAGTGGCGGCAACCGGCGGCAGGTGCAGCGGCAGAACCAGCGAGGCGAAGGTCCAGACCACGGCGGCGGCGGCGGCGAACAGGCCGACGGCGTCGGACCACCAGCGGATCCAGTTGGTGACGTAGCCGAGCTTCTGTCGCGCGCTCAGCTCGGCCGCACCCGGCAGGAACTTCTTCCAATGCGCGCGGACGATCTGGGTCGAGCCGAACACCCAGCGGTCACGCTGCTTGCGGAACTGCATGAAGTTGTCCGGAGCCAGACCGGCGCCCAACCGCTCGTCGGTGTAGGCAGCGCGGTAGCCGGCCGACAGGATGCGCAGGCCCAGTTCGGTGTCCTCGCAGATACCGGCTTCCGACCAGCCGCCGACCTGATCCATCGCCGACCGGCGCAGCATGATCATCGTGCCGTGGCAGATGAAGGCTTGGGACGACACGCCCTCCTGCATGCCGACGTCGAAGAAGGGACGATACTCGGCGGTCATGGCGGCCTTCAGCGCCGTCTCGTGGCCGTCGCGGTGTTCCTGCGGGGCCTGGACGATGCCGACCGACGGATCGGCGAAGGTCGGAGCCAGCTTCGACAGCCAGTCGGGCGACACGGTATAGTCGGCGTCCAGCACGGCGACGATCTCGGCTGCCGGATCGGTATGCCTCAGCGCGGCGTTCAGGGCGCCGGCCTTGAAGCCGGAGATCTTCTTGTACCAGTGGAACTTGAACTTGCGCCCCAGCGCCTGGCACATCTCCTCCACCGGGCGGACCAGATGCTCCTCCTCGGTGTTGTTGATCAGGACGACGACCTCGTAGTTCGGGTAATCCAGCCGCGACAGCGAAGCCAGCGTGGCGTTCAGCACGTCCGGCTGTTCGCGGCAGGCGGCGACATGGATGGACACCATCGGCTTGTGATCGACGGCAGGCACGGCGTGCGGCAGCAGGGCCGGGGCGCGGCCGGTCAGCAGCCGGCGGGCGACGTCCACCAGATCGGCGAAGGCGACGCTCATCATCAGGGTGCCCAGCGCGAAGGCGGAGCCCCAGGTGGTGACCGCACCGAAGGTCAGATACTCGGCGAAGGCACCGGCGACCGCCGAGCCGATGGCGAAACCGATGATGTTGGCGCCCATCGAGGCGGCCAGTGCGAAGCCGGCATTGGTCCGGCGGCGGAACACGGCGAAGGCGGACAGCGCGAGACCGACGGCCAGGGCGACGCCCGCACCGACCCGCTCGCCATAGGGGGCGGCGACCGCACCGGTCATCGACCATTTCGGCTGACGGTCGGCATCCAGCACGCCCCAGGTCGGGCCGGGCGAGCCTTCGATGGTCGACTTCCAGATGCCGTCGAAGGCCTCGACGACGTTGTAGTGCAGGCCCAGCGCATTGGCTTCCGCCGCAAAGCCGCGGACGACGGCGGCCTGCGCCTCCGGCGTCGGGTAGGCATCGTGGAAGTTCTCGCCGCCCGACGGCCAGCCGACCTCACCCACGAACAGCGGCTTGCCGGGGTGCGACTTGCGCACGGTGTCGAGCCGGTCGCGGATCCAGGTCAGCGCATCGGAAACCGGCACGCCTTCCCAATAGGGCAGCACGTGGACGCCCATGAAATCGGAAGCCTTCACCGTGGCGTTGGCCTTGACCATCTCCGACCACACGTCGGCGGTGCCGACCTTGATGTTGGCGGGGACGGCGGCGCGCACGCGCTTGATGTAGGCGGCCAGTTCGGCATCGGTCAGTTCGGCGCGCAGCAGCGTCTCGTTGCCGACGACGATGCGCTTGATGCCACGGAATTCCTTGGCGAGAGCGATGCCGTGCAGGATCTCGCGCTCGTTCCGGGACTTGTCCTTGCTCAGCCAGATGCCGAGCGTCACGTCCAGGCCCTTGGACACCGCGATCTCCGGGACTTCGCCCTGCGAACCCAGCGTGGAGTAGGTACGGACGCCATCGGCGAATCCGACGATGGCGGCCATGTCCTTCTCGATCTCCTTGCGCGGCACCACCGGCTGGTCGTTGGGATCGTAGCTGCGGCCCGAAGGCGAGTAGGACACGGATTCGATACGACCGGGCTCCGCCTCCACCGGCGTCGGCGCATTGCGCCAGGACCAGAAGGACGCGTGGCCGGCGGTCACGGCCAGCAGAGCGGCGGCGATGGCTGCGCGCCGGATCGGGTTCTTCGGGTTGCTCATGGGGAGTTCGCGATGCCCTGTTGCAGGGTGGCCGTTCGCCACCGGACATCCGCACAAACGGGCTGACCGACTTCCCTATTCCATGCTCTTCGAAAAAATTTTGTGCGCTGCGGCAACCGGAACTTGGCCGGACGGCACCTGTTGGACAACGTCCCGTATAGACACAGCCCAGTTCAGGAGAAATCCCCATGGCAACCCGCCACGAAGACAGCCCCGAACACAAGAAGGCCCATGATCTTGCCGAGCAGGCCCTGGACAAGGCCGCCGACGGCGACGCCCGCAAGGCGCGCGACCTGATCGAGGAGGCCAAGAGCATCGACCCCAAGATCGGCGAGGAAATGGCCCGCGAGGCCGCCGAGGAGCAGAAGCAGGCCGACAAGTACGTGGACAAGACCGACAAGTGAGGTTTTGCCCCCTCCCCATCCCTCCCCCGCGTTCCGCGGGAGAGGGGGTAGGAGCTTTGCCTGCGTGACTAAAGTGCCGAAGCGGCGGCAGTCCCCTCTCCCACCGCAGGTGGGGGAGGGTTAGGGAGGGGGCAACCGCCGCAACCGCTTACTCCGCCGCCAGGGCCTCCGCCACGACCGGCGGGGTCCAGCGCAGCACCGGCTTGCGGGCAGCCGCGGTCTCGTCCAGGCGACGGCGCGGCGTCAGACGCGGAGCAGCCTGGAAATAAGCCACGTCGCCCGACTTCGCCCGCTCGGCCAGCGCACGGAGCGCGTCGACGAACTGGTCCAGGCTGGCCTTGCTTTCCGTCTCGGTTGGCTCGATCAGCAGGGCGCCGTGGACGACCAGCGGGAAATACATGGTCATCGGGTGGAAGCCCTCGTCGATCAGCGCCTTCGCCATGTCGAGCGTGGTGACACCCGCCCCCTTCAGGAAGCGGTCGTCGAACAGGCACTCGTGCATGCACGGCCCGTCGAAGGAGGCCGTCATCACGTCCTCCAGCCGCGCCATGACGTAGTTGGCGTTCAGCACCGCGTCGCCCGACGCCTGCCACAACCCGTCGGCACCGTGGCTGAGCATGTAGGACAGGGCGCGGACGAACATGCCCATCTGGCCGTGGAAGGCCTTCATGCGGCCGAAGGCCGGGCCGTCGCCGGCATTCTCCACCAGCGCGAAGCCATCCGCTCCGTGCGTCACGTAAGGCACCGGGATGTAGGGCGCCAGCGACTCCGCGAACACCACCGGCCCCGACCCCGGACCGCCGCCGCCATGCGGGGTGGAGAAGGTCTTGTGCAGGTTGATGTGCATGACGTCGATGCCGAGGTCGGCCGGACGCACCCGCCCGACGATGGCGTTGAAGTTGGCGCCGTCGCAGTAGAAATAGCCGCCCGCCTCGTGCACCGCGTCGGCGATGGCGATGATGTCGCGTTCGAACAGGCCGCAGGTGTTGGGGTTGGTCAGCATCAGGCCGGCCACGTCGGGACCGAGCTTGGCCTTCAGCGCCTCCAGATCGACGCGCCCATCGGCGGTCGCCGGAATGGCGTCGACGCTGTAGCCGCAGGCGGCGGCGGTCGCCGGGTTGGTGCCGTGGGCGCTTTCCGGCACCAGGATCTTGGTGCGGCCGCTGTCGCCGTTCGCCTCATGCGCGGCGCGGATCGCCATGATGCCGCACATCTCGCCATGGGCACCGGCGGCGGGCGCCAGCGTCACGGCGGCCATGCCGGTCAGCGTCTTGAGCCAATAAGCCAGCTGGTCCATCAGCTCCAGCGCACCCTGCACCGTGCTGACCGGCTGCATCGGATGCACGTCCGAGAAGCCCGGAAGCCGCGCCATCTTCTCGTTCAGGCGCGGGTTGTGCTTCATCGTGCAGGAGCCCAGCGGATAGAACCCGCTGTCGATGGCGTAGTTCTTCTGCGACAGGCGGGTGTAGTGGCGAACCACCTGCGGCTCGGCAAGGCCGGGCAGCCCCACCTTGGCGCGCGGCTTCACCGCACCCAGGCGGGAGGCAACCTTCGGCACGTCCGGCAGGTCGACGCCGGTGCGGCCCGCGCTGTCCTGTTCGAAGATCAGCGGCTCTTCGATCTGCAGGCCGCGGTTGCCGGTGACGGTGCCGGTCACGCCATCGAATGCACCGGAGTTCGCGGGAATGGCCGAGGGACGGCCCTGGTTGTTCATGCTCATGCCAGTACCTCGGTCAAGGCAGCCACGAAGGCGTCCATGTCGGCGTCGGTGTTGGTCTCGGTGACGGCGACCAGCAGCAGATTCTCCATTCCCTGGGCCATCTCGCCCGGATAGAGGCGCGACAGCGGCACGCCGCCCAGGATGCGGCGCTTGGCCAGCTCCTCGACCACCGCGGCGGCCGGCTTCGGCAGCTTGACGGTGAACTCGTTGAAGAAGCCGTCGTTCAGCACCTGGACACCCGGAACCGCGGCCAGCTTGTCGGCCACCTGAACCGCCTTGGCGTGGTTCAGCTGGGCCAGCTGCGTGATGCCGGCCTCGCCCAGCAGGCTGACATGGATCGAGAAGGCCAGCGCGCACAGGCCGGAATTGGTGCAGATGTTCGAGGTCGCCTTCTCGCGGCGGATGTGCTGCTCGCGGGTGGAGAGCGTCAGCACGAAGCCGCGGCGGCCATCGGCATCCACCGTCTCACCGCACAGGCGGCCCGGCATCTGGCGGACATATTTGTCCTTCACCGCGAACAGCCCGACATAGGGGCCGCCGAAATTCAGGGCGTTGCCGAAGGATTGGCCTTCCGCCGCAACGATGTCGGCGCCCATGTCGCCCGGCGGGGTCAGCAGGCCGAGCGACAGAGCCTCCGTCACCACGACGATCAGCAGCGCGCCCTTGGCTTGGCAGGCGGCGGCCAGATCGGTGTAGTCGCGGACATGGCCGAACACGTCGGGGTTCTGCACGACGACGCAGGCAGTCTTGTCGTCGACCAGCGCCAGCAGATCCTCGCCGCCGGTCGGGGCGGCCGGCAGAGCCACCGCTTCGAACCCGATGAAGCGGGCGTCGGTGGTGGTCACGTCGCGATAATGCGGGTGCAGGCCGCCGGACAGGATCGCCTTCTTCCGCCGGGTGACGCGGTTGGCCATCATCACCGCCTCGGCGCAGGAGGTGGCGCCGTCATACATCGAGGCGTTGGCCACGTCCATGCCGGTCAGCAGGGCGACCTGCGTCTGGAATTCGAACAGGACCTGCAGCGTGCCCTGGCTCACCTCCGGCTGGTACGGCGTGTAGGCGGTCAGGAACTCGCCGCGCTGGACCAGATGGTCGACGGTGGCGGGAACGTGGTGGCGGTAGGCGCCGGCGCCGAGGAAGCTGGGCACCGACCCGGCCGGCACATTCTTGGCCGCCATGGAACCCAGCAGCCGCTCGACCTCAAGCTCGCCCATGTGGTTGGGCAAGCCCCCGATCGGGCCGGCCAGACGGGCCGCCTTTGGAACGTCGCGGAACAGGTCTTCGACCGATGTTGCGCGGATGGCCTCCAGCATCGACTGCCGGTCGGCCTCGGTCAGGGGCAGATAGCGCATGTTAGTGGGATTCCTCCAGGAAGGCCTTGTAGGCCGCTTCGTCCATCAGGGCGTCCAGTTCGGAGGAGCTCTTCAACCGGATCTTGAAGAACCAGCCGTCGGTCTCGGCGGCGCTGTTGACCATCGACGGGTCGTCCACCAGGGCTTGGTTGGCCTCGATGACGGTGCCCGACACCGGGGCGTACACGTCGCTGGCGGCCTTCACCGATTCGACGACGGCGGCTTCCTTGCCCTGCTCCAGCTCGCGGCCGGCCTCGGGCAGTTCGACGAACACCACGTCACCCAGCTGGCTCTGCGCGAAGTCGGAGACGCCGACGGTGGCGACGTCGCCCTCGACGAGAACCCACTCGTGGTCCTTGGTGAATTTCTTGGTCATCTGAAGGAGCCCCTGTCCAATACGGTTGCTTGTGGTTGGGAATGCCGAGGCGTCAGCCCCGGTAATAGCGTTGCGGCACGAAGGGCGTTGCGGCGACGCGGGCCGGCAGCGGCTTGCCACGCACGACCAGCGTCAGCGGCGTGCCAACAGCGGAGTTCGCGATGTCGACATAGCCCATTGCGACCGGCGCGCCTGCGGTCGGACCGAAGCCGCCGCTGGTGATCTCGCCGATAAGGGTGCCGTTGGCGTCCTGGATTTCCGTGTGCTCGCGGGCCGGCTGGCGGCCTTCCGGCTGGATGCCGACACGGCGGCGCGTGGCGCCCTCGGTCAGTTGCCGATGAATGATGTCGTAGCCGGGGAAACCGCCCTCGGCCCGGCGGCGCTTCGGAAGCGTCCATTCCAGCGCGCCTTCGACCGGCGTCGTGGTGGTGTCGATGTCGTGGCCGTACAGGCAGAGCCCGGCCTCCAGCCGCAGCGAATCGCGGGCGCCGAGCCCGATCGCCTCGACCTCCGATTCGGAGAGCAGCGCGCGGGCGATCATCTCCGCATCGGCCTTGTCGCAGGAGATCTCGTAGCCGTCCTCGCCGGTGTAGCCGGAGCGGGTCAGGATCACCGGCACGCCCTTGAAGGTGGCGGACAGGTAGCTCATGAACTTCATGGTGGCGGCTTCGGGCACGAAGCGGGCCATCACTTCGGCCGCCATCGGACCCTGGAGCGCCATCAGCGCCAGATCGTCCAGCAGCTCGACCTCGGCCTTGCCGGCCAGCTTCTCGCGCAGGTGGGCGACGTCCTGCTCCTTGCAGGCGGCATTCACCACTAGGAACAGGTGGTCGCCGGCATTGGTCACCATCAGGTCGTCGAGGATGCCGCCCTGCTCGTTCAGGAACAGCGTGTAGCGCATGCGGCCCTGCGCCAGCCCCTTGATGTCGCCGGGAACCAGCGTTTCCAGGGCGGCGGCGGGATCGTCGCCGGTCAGGCGGACCTGCCCCATGTGGGACACGTCGAACAGCCCGGCCTTCTCGCGGGTGTGCTGGTGCTCCTTCAGGATGCCCAGCGGATACTGCACCGGCATGTCATAGCCGGCAAAGGGCACCATGCGGGCGCCAAGCTCGACATGGAGCGCGTGCAGCGGGGTGGTCTTGAGAGCGGTTCCGGCCTCGGTCACGCGGGTCCTCCGACAAGGTTTCAGCGCCCGCACCGGGATCGATGCAGGAAGCTGCCCCCTCTGTCTTGGACCTGAGAGATTCACCGCCGTCCGGTCGAGCCGGACACCCGGTTTACTCCTTCGGTGAGTCGCGGCGGGTGAGCGCCGAGGCTGCTTTCCAGAGTTGCCTTATCCCCTTGCGGTCCTTTTGCCTGAGAGTTTCCGGGGGCGGTTGCTCCTTCGGCGCCGCCCGCAAACCTGTCCGTTTCCGGCGGTTCGACGGGCGATCTCTCCCGCGAGGGATCATCGGCGTGATGGCGGCACACTGTCGCGAATAGACAAGTTTGTCAATCGACGGATCCGGCGAGATTGCCGGACATTTGCGGACCGTCATCCCCGCGAAGGCGGGGATCCAGACTTTCGGACCAAGTCCTTGATACTAATGGATTCCCGCCTTCATGGGAATGACGGCCAACGATGCGTGCTAACGATCCGCCTTACTTCTTCATCTGCGTCCGGTTGAACTCCAGCTGCTCCGGCGTCAGCTGGAAGCCGAGATAGATCTTCCAGTCCTTGGCGTTGGCATCCTTGGGCAGCGGGATCCGCGGAGCCAGCTCCTCCCGCGTGCCGGCGCGCGGCTGGCCGGTGACGAAGGTCACGTCGGTATCGAAATAGGCCTTGGACACCAGCGTGTCGTCCGGCTGGGCCAGCGCCACGAAATACTGATATTTGGCGGTGTTGCCCGGCAGCGCCGGGCCGCGTTCGGCCACCAGGAAGACGTTCACGTTCACCGTGACGCCGGCACTGGTGTATTCGCAGTTGCCGGTGTAATCGACCAGGGCGGCGCGCGACTCCAGATCGGTCAGATCCTTGCCGCCGGGGCGGAAGACCGTCACCTCCTGCAGGTCGCGGACGATGTTGACCTTGGGGCAGGCCAGCGCCGCGTCCGCCGGGTCGTTCGGTCCCAGGCCGGAACAGCCGGACAGCACCGCGATAGTCCCGGCGGCGAGCAGCGCAGGGCGGCTCTTACGCATCAGGGACGCCAGCGGGCTTTTCCGGGCGGGGGTTCCTAGTTTACGGTCGCGGCGGTCCATCGGTTCGGCCTGATCGGTTAACGGGTTGTTGGACCGCGACTTTAGTGTCCCAGCTTGACCGGCACAAGACCGCGCGGCGGTTCTATCCCTTGCGACGGTTCGGCACAGGACCACCTTAGGGCACGTCTTCTACGCAAGGGCGGAACAGCACATATGACCACCACCAATTCCCCGACCATCCAGCCCTTGACGATCCTGCTGGCGGCTCCCCGCGGCTTTTGCGCCGGCGTGGACCGGGCGATCCAGATCGTCGAGACGGCATTGGACCGCTTCGGGGCGCCGGTCTATGTCCGGCACGAGATCGTCCACAACCGATTCGTGGTCGAAAGCCTGGAAGCCAAAGGCGCCATCTTCGTCGACGAACTGACCGAGGTGCCGGACGGCCGCCCGGTGGTGTTCTCCGCCCATGGCGTGCCGAAATCGGTGCCGCAGGCGGCGGAGGCACGCGGGCTGTTCTACCTCGACGCCACCTGCCCGCTGGTCAGCAAGGTCCACCGCGAGGCCGAACGCCATTTCGAGGACGGCCGTCAGATCGTCCTGATCGGCCATGCCGGGCATCCGGAGGTGATCGGCACCATGGGCCAGTTGCCGGAGGGAGCCGTCGTGCTGGTGGAGAGCGTGGCCGATGTCGCCACGCTGGAGGTCCAGGATCCGGAGAACCTCGCCTATGCCACCCAGACCACGCTGTCGGTCGACGAGACGACGGAGATTCTGACCGCGCTCCAGGCCCGTTTCCCCGCCATCGCCGGACCGAAGAAGGAGGACATCTGCTATGCCACCACCAACCGTCAGGCGGCGGTGAAGGCCATCGCGCCGAAGGTGGACGCGCTGCTGGTTCTCGGTGCGCCGAACTCGTCGAACTCCAAGCGTCTGGTGGAGGTGGCGAAGATCCACGGCTGCCCAGCCGCCCAGCTGGTCCAGCGCGCCGCCGAGATCGATTGGAGCGCACTGGCCGGCGTCGCCCGGCTCGGCATCACCGCCGGCGCGTCGGCCCCGGAAGTGCTGGTGGAGGAGGTCATCGAGGCCGCCCGCGCACGATTCGACGTGACGGTGGAAGAGCTGCGTACGGCGACCGAGAACATCGTCTTCAAACTGCCGCGCGCGTTATCGGTGGAGCGGGAGACGGTTTGAGGGAGAGGTACCATTTTGGCCGTTGCCCCCTCCCCATCCCTCCCCCGCTTCGCGGGAGAGGGAGTTAAGCGCGAGAACGGCGGAGTTCCCTCTCCCGCCGCAGGCGGGGGAGGGTTAGGGAGGGGGCGCCCGTAACTATCCCCTCAAGCCCCCTCCGCCACCGCCAACAGCCCGTCCACATCCACCACGCTCTCCAGCCGATCGGCGACCGCATCCAGCGCCCGCTCCACGGCCACCCCGTAGCTCAACTCCGACCCGCCTCCCATCCCGCGCAGATAGGCCGCCCGGAAGCCGTCCGCAGCGAACAGCCCGTGCAGGTAGCAGCCGGCGACCCGTCCATCCGCCGACTCCGCGCCGTCCGTCATCCCGCCCGCAAGCTCCAGCATCGGCCGTGCCCGGTCCGGTCCATCGGTCCGGCCCATGTGCATCTCGTAACCCGCCACCGCCGCGCCGGTGCGACGCTCACGCCCCTGCGCTTCCTCCAGGACTTTCGGGCCTTTCAGCACCGTCTCGACATCCAGCAGGCCAAGCCCCGCGGCCTCGCCCGGCGGGCCTTCTATGCCGTCGGGATCGGCGATCCGCCGTCCCAGCATCTGATAGCCCCCGCAGATCCCGAGCACGCGGCCGCCGCGCCGCCAGTGGGCCATCAGGTCGATGTCCCAGCCCTGCGCCCGCAGGAATGCGAGGTCGGCGATGGTCGCCTTGGTGCCGGGCAGGATCACCAGATCGGCATCGCCCGGCAGCGGCTGGCCCGGACGCACCATGGTCAGGGCGACGCCGGGCTCCTGCGCAAGCGGATCGAAGTCGTCGAAATTGGCAATGCGAGACAGCATCGGCACGGCCACGCGCAGCGCCCCGCCACCCGCCGCACGCGGCCGGTCAAGCGCCACGGCATCCTCCGCCGGCAGGGTCGCCGCCTCCGGCAGCCAGGGTACCACGCCGAATCCGCGCCAGCCGGTGTGACTCTCGATGATCCGCAGGCCTTCATCGAACAGGCGAACATCGCCGCGGAACTTGTTGATGAGAAAGCCCTTGATCCGATCCTGTTCAGATTTTGGTAGAAGTGCGTGGGTGCCCACCAGACTGGCGATCACGCCGCCGCGGTCGATGTCGCCGACCAGCAGGACCGGCACGTCGGCGGCGGTGGCGAAGCCCATGTTGGCGATGTCGCCGGCCCGCAGATTGACCTCGGCCGGGCTGCCGGCGCCCTCCACCACCACGATGTCGGCTTCGGCCCGCAGCCGCTCGAAGCTGTCCAGCACGGTGCCCAGCAGTTCGCGCTTGCGCGCCTGATAGTCGGCGGCGCGTGCGGTGCCGACCACCACGCCGCGCACCACCACCTGACTGCCGATGTCCGACTGCGGCTTCAGCAGAACCGGGTTCATATGAACGCTGGGCGCCACGCCGCAGGCCCGTGCCTGCAGCGCCTGGGCGCGGCCGATCTCGCCGCCGTCCGCCGTCACCGCGGCGTTGTTGGACATGTTCTGCGGCTTGAACGGCCGGACGGTCAGCCCGCGCCGCACCAGCGCCCGGCACAGCCCTGCCACCAGCAGCGACTTGCCGACGTCGGAGCCGGTGCCCTGCAGCATGATCGCGCGTGACGGCATGGTTCAGAACTCGATGCCGGCCTGGGCCTTCACCCCGGCCTCGAACGGGTGCTTCACCAGCGTCATCTCGGTGACGAGGTCGGCGGCGGCGATCAGTTCCGGCTTGGCGTTGCGGCCGGTGATGCAGACATGCAGGTCCGGCCGGCGGGCGGCCAGCGTCGCCAGCACCTCGTCCAGGGCCAAGTAGTCCATGCGCAGCACGATGTTCAACTCGTCCAGAACGATCAGGCGATAGCGCGAGTCGGCCATCAGTTCCTTCGCCTTGGCCCAGGCGGCCTCGGCGGCGGCGATATCGCGGGCGCGGTCCTGGGTGTCCCAGGTGAAGCCCTCGCCCATCGTGTGGAAATCGACCAGATCCTCGAAACGCTCCAGCGCCACCGTCTCGCCGGTGGACCAGGCGCCCTTGACGAACTGCACCATGCCCACGCGCATGCCATGGCCGACGGCCCGCATCATCAGGCCGAAGGCGGCGGTAGACTTGCCCTTGCCCTTGCCGGTGTGGACCATCAGCAGGCCCTTCTCCACCGTCTTGGACGCGAGCGCCCGCTCCTGCAGCGCCTTGCGCCGCTTCATCTTCTCCGCATGGCGGCGGTTGAGTTCCTCGGCATCAGCCGTGCTGTCGGTCATGCGGGAATTCCCTTCACGAACATCGGCAGACCGGCGACGGTCAGCACGACGCGCGGCGCCAGGGCCGCGATGGATTGGTGCAGGCGGCCGGCATGGTCGCGGAAGCGGCGCGCCAGCGCATTGTCGGGCACGATGCCGAGCCCGACCTCGTTGGAAACCAGGACCACCCGGCCCGGCAGCGTCGGCAGCAGTTCCACCAGCGCGCCGGTCTCTGCCGCGATGTCGGCCTCCGCCATCATCAGATTGGTCAGCCACAGGGTCAGGCAATCGACCAGCACGCCGGTGCCGGCGGCGGCATGGCGGCGCAACGCGCCTGTCAGGTCCCGTGGCTCCTCCACCGTCGTCCAATCGGGGCCGCGGTCGTCGCGATGCTTGGCCACCCGCTCCGCCATCTCCGCGTCCCAGATTTGCGAGGTGGCGATGTAGACGCGCGGCCCGCCCAGCGCCGTCACCAGCCCCTCGGCATAGCGGCTCTTGCCGGAGCGGGCGCCGCCCAGCACCAGCGTCAGGTCAGCCGTCATGTCCCCAGCCTTCATTTCCAGGGCGTCCCGTCGCGGTGGTGATAGGCGCCGTCGCGCCAGACCATGTCCTCGTCGGAATAATCGATCTCGTCGCCGCCACTGCGGTCGCCGACCTCCAGGTAGCTGGCCGGCCGGCTGCTGCGGTTGATCAGGCGGTGACCATCGGCGACACCGTGCGGGAAGCCGGCGCACATACCGGCGGTCAGCAGCGTCTCGCCCGCGTCGGTGACCAGGGTCAGCTCGCCCTCCACCACATAGACGAACTCGTCCTGCCGGCTGTGCCAATGGCGCAGAGACGATGACGCGCCTGGGGCCAGCCGGGTCAGGTTGACGCCGAAATTGGTGAGCCCCAGCGGATCGCCGAGCGCAACCCGATGCCGTCCGGCCACCTGCGCCCGGAAGGGCTGCGGATAGTCGGTGGCGCCGGTTTCGGCGGACAGGGCGGCTGGATCGATGACCGGCGGTTTCGGCACGGGCGGTCTCCGGTTTGGCTTTGCGGGACCGGACTGTCGCAAACCGGGTGGGCTGCGTCAAACGGCGCAAGTCCCCTTCCGGAACAGGGTTGCGGAACAGGGTTGCGGGCCAGGGTTGAAGGGGCCACGGCTGGACAGCCGCCTCCACGACCACCATGCTTACCGCAACGCGAAATCACAACTTGCGATCCGATGCCCAATCTGGAAATCATCAGCCGCTGCCCCGCCGGCACGCCGAAGGCGCCGCCGCTTCTGTTCGTCCACGGTGCCTTCAGCGGCGCCTGGATCTGGGATGCCAAGTTCCTGCCCTGGTTCGCCGCCCGCGGGTGGGAGGCGCATGCAGTCTCCCTGCGCGGCCATGGCAACAGCGAGGGGCGCGACCATCTGCATGAATTCGGCATCGCCGATTATGTGGAGGACGTTCTGCAGGCCGCGGACGGGCTGTCGGCGCCGCCGGTGCTGATCGGCCATTCCATGGGCGGCATGGTGGTCCAGCGCGCGCTGGCCAAGCGCCGTTTCGCCGGCGGCGTGCTGATGGCATCGGCCCCGCCCTACGGCCTGTGGTCCTCCACCATGGGGCTGGCCTGGCGGTCGCCTTATGTGTTCCAGCAGATGGCGATGCTGACCACCTTCGGCGAGAAGGCCATCGACCCGGACGCAATCCGCCGGGCCATGTTCTCCGACAAGATGCCGCGCGCCGAGGCCGCCAAGTACGAGGCCTATCTGCAGGAGGAGTCGCGCCGGGTCCTGCTGGACATCGGCGGCTGGATCCCCTTCCCCGTGCTGCCGCCGCGCGACACGCCGGTGATGGTGATGGGCGCGGAGGAGGATCTGCTGTTCCCGCGCGCGGAGGTGATCGCCACCGCCATGACGCTATGCACTCAGCCGGTCTTCATGCCGGGAATGGGGCACGCGATGATGCTGGAACAGGACTGGCAATCGGTCGCCGAGCGTGTCGAGCAATGGGTCTCGGCGACGGTGACGGCGGAGGTGGGCTGAGGGGGCGAGTGCGCCCCCTCACGTCCTTCACGCCGTCGTCGGGTTCGGCATGCCCGGCATCGGCTCGTCGGCGGGCGGCGGGATTTCCGGCAGCACGTCGGGGTTGTCGGGCACCGGATAGGGATCGGGCGTGGTCGGCCGGTCGGGCTGCGGCGGATTCGGGTTGGAGGGGGGCGGAATCTCGCCGGGTGTCGACGGCTTCTGCTGGTCGCTCATTCGGAAAACTCCTGGGTCGGGGATGGCCCTTGGGAGATGTCCCAGGGGGATGTCCCTGGGATAACGCCTCAATCGACGGTCCGTTCAATCGCCCGGCCGCCGGCCTGCACGTCCTGTCCGGCGCCTTCCACCGTGTTGCAGCCGGTCAGCATGGCTGCCAACACCATCAGGAAGGTCAGGATCACCAATTCACGCGCGGGGAACGGGATGGCGCGGGCGGTGGCGCGCTGCCGGCGGTTCTTGGCGTGGTGCATGGCGTCTCTCCGGTGTGAAGGGGGGATGGGTGGCTGTCCGGGCGTCGTTCGTCTCTGTTTCTGACAACGGGGCGGCGGCGGCTTGGTTCCGCGGGAGCCCTTCCGGCCATGCAGGGAATGCAACGGTCCTTTCGAGGCGCCCGAAAGCCTTGACGCGGTACGCCCACCGGGCAAGATGACTGGCTTTTGCGCAGCCTGCCCGCTTTCCGGCCAGCCAGTACGGTCCGGCGGCGCGGCCAAGGCCGCTTCCCCGATGCCGACACAGGTCCCGTCATGAGCACCGCCACCCTGCCCACGCCCGAGCCGTTGCGCGCGCGCCTCGCCGCCCACATCGGCGAGCTGCTGCGGCTGGCGGCGCCGGTCATCGTCTCCCGTGCCGGGCTGATGGTGATGATGGCGGTCGACACGGCCATCGTCGGCCGCTATTCGGCGCAGGAGCTGGCCTATTACGGGCTGGCCCATCTGCCGGGCAACATCATGGTCGGCACCGGCGTCGGCCTGCTGATGGGCACGGTGATGATCACTGCCCACGCCTTCGGCGCCGGCAACGATGCGGAGTGCGGGCGGGCATGGCGCCGGTCCGTTCCCTACGCGCTGCTGCTGGGCGTGCTGTTCGCGCTGGTCTCCCTGCTGGGCGATCCGCTCTTCCAGGCGGGTGGCCAGACTCCGGACATGGCGGCGGGCGGTGCCCATGTGCTGGCGGTTCTGGGGCTCGGTGCGCCCGGCATGATGCTGTACATCACCACCGGCTTTTTCCTGGAGGGCGTCAAGCGGCCGCTGCCTGGCATGGTCGCCATGGTGATCGGCAACATCGTCAACGCCGCCCTCGCCTGGGCGCTGGTCTGGGGGCATGTCGGGTTGGAGCCTTTGGGCGCCGTCGGTTCCGCCTGGGCGACCACCATCGTGCGCTGGGGCATGGGGCTGGGGCTGGTAGCCTATGTCTGGTGGATGCGCGACCATGACCGCTGGCAGGTCCGGCTGCCGGTGTCCGACTGGTGGAGCGGCGCGGCGCGCCAGCGCCATCTCGGCTATGCCGCCGGGCTCAGCATCGGGGTGGAGAGCGGCGCCTTCGCCGCACTCGGCCTGTTCGCCGGCATGATCTCCCCGCTCGCGCTGGCCGCCTACACGGTGGGTCTGAACCTGACCGCCCTGCCCTTCATGGCGGCTGTCGGGCTGGCGTCGGCGACGGCGGTGCGGGTGGGCGTGGCCTATGGCCGCGGCGACCGCAGGGACATGGTGCTGGCGGGCTGGACCGGGCTCGGCGTCACCAGCGCCATCCTGGCCTGTGTCGGCATTCTCTACCGCAGCCTGCCCGAGGCGCTGGGCGCCATCTACACCAACGACCCCGAACTGCTGGAGGCGGTGGTGCCGCTGATCGCCTTCGCCGCCTGGATCCTGATCGCCGACGGCGGGCAGACGGTGATGGCGAACGCGCTGCGCGGCCGTCACGACGCCTGGGTCCCGACCGCGCTGCATTTCTTCTCCTACGCAGTCGTGATGATTCCGGTGTCGGCCTTCCTCGTTTTCGGTCTCGGCCACGGCGCCCATGGGCTCTTCGAGGGAATCCTGATCGCCAGCCTGGTATCGGTGACGATCCTGTCGCTGCGATTCGCACGTTTGAGCCGGCGCTGAACCGACATTGACGGGGCTTTTCGGCCCCGAATCGTTGTGTGCAATTGCGAGAGTTGCTATATTTCCTGGGCAAAACCTTCGGCCCGCAAGGCCAGTGACTGCCGCGGATTCCTAAAGCGGCGGCGCATTCGAAGAATGAGTGTCCTGCTTGAGCAATACGCCCCTTCCTCCCGCCTCCGACATCGCGCCGATCAACATCGAAGACGAGATGCGGAAATCGTATCTCGACTACGCGATGAGCGTGATCGTGAGCCGTGCCCTGCCCGACGTCCGCGACGGGCTGAAGCCGGTGCACCGGCGCATCCTCTACGCGATGAAGGAGGGCGGGTACGACTCGACCAAGCCCTATAAGAAGTCGGCGCGCATCGTCGGCGACGTGATGGGTAAATACCACCCGCACGGCGACAGCGCGATCTACGACGCCATGGTCCGCATGGCGCAGGACTTCTCCATGCGCCTGCCGCTGATCGACGGCCAGGGCAATTTCGGTTCGATGGACGGCGATCCGCCCGCGGCCATGCGCTACACCGAGGCGCGTCTGGCCAAGGCGGCGGAAGCGCTGCTGGACGACATCGACAAGGACACGATCGATTTCCAGGCCAGCTACGACGATTCGGGCCGCGAGCCCACCGTCGTTCCGGCGCGCTTCCCCAACCTGCTGGTGAACGGCGCCGGCGGCATCGCCGTCGGCATGGCGACCAACATCCCGACCCACAATCTGGGCGAGGTGATCGACGCCTGCTGCGCCTACATCGACAACCCCGACATCACGCTCGAAGAGCTGATGGAGCATGTGCCCGGCCCCGATTTCCCGACGGGCGGCCTGATCCTCGGCCGGTCGGGCAGCCGGGCGGCGCTGCAGACCGGGCGCGGCTCGATCATCCTGCGCGCCAAGACCCACTTCGAGGAGGTGCGCAAGGACCGCACCGCCATCGTCGCGACCGAGATCCCCTATCAGGTCAACAAGGCCAAGCTGATGGAACGCATCGGCGAGGTCGTGAACGACAAGATCATCGAGGGCATCTCCGACCTGCGCGACGAATCGGACCGCGACGGCGTGCGCGTGGTGATCGAGCTGAAGCGCGACGCGGTTCCCGACGTCGTGCTGGCCCAGCTGTTCCGCCACACGCAGCTCCAGACCTCCTTCGGCGTCAACATGCTGGCGCTGAACGGCGGCCGTCCGGAGCTGATGCATCTCCAGCAGATCATCGCCGCCTTCATCCGCTTCCGCGAGCAGGTCATCACCCGCCGGACCGAGTTCCTGCTGGGCAAGGCCCGCGAGCGGGCGCACACCTTGGTCGGTCTGGCGGTCGCCGTCGCCAACCTGGATGCGATGATCGAGCTGATCCGCAGCGCTCCGGATCCCGTCTGGGCGCGCGAGGAGATCATGAACCGGGAGTGGCCGGTCCATGACGTCGGCCCGCTGATCGAGCTGATCGACGAACCGGGCCGCGGCGTCAGCCCGCAGAACACCTATCGCCTGTCGGAAGTCCAGGCCCGCGCCATCCTCGACCTGCGTCTGCATCGCCTGACCGGGCTGGAGCGCGACAAGATCGGCGCCGAGCTGACCGACGTCACCGACCAGATCGCCGACTTCCTCGCCACGCTCGCCAATCGGCCGAAGCTGATGGGGATCCTGCGCGACGAGCTGGTGGAGATGAAGGAGCGGTTCGGCAACCCGCGCCGCACCGAAATCCAGGATCTGGAGTTCGAGGCCGACATCGAGGACCTGATCCAGCGCGAGGACATGGTCGTCACCGTCAGCCAGTCCGGCTATGTGAAGCGGGTGCCGCTGTCCACCTACCGGGCGCAGAAGCGCGGCGGCAAGGGCCGCGCCGGCATGTCGATGAAGGCGGAGGACGCGGTCAGCGACCTGTTCGTCGCCAACACCCACACGCCGCTGCTGCTCTTCTCGAACCGCGGCATGGTCTACAAGCTGAAGGTCTACCGCCTGCCGCTGGGCAACCCGCAGGCGCGCGGCAAGGCCTTCGTCAACCTGCTGCCGCTGATCGACGGGGAGACCATCACCACCGTCCTGCCGCTGCCGGAGGACGAGGCCGCCTGGGCCGATCTGCACGTCGTCTTCGCCACGTCGAAGGGCAACGTGCGCCGCAACCGCATGTCCGACTTCGCCAACATCCGCTCCAACGGCCTGATCGCCATGAAGCTAGAGGAGGAAGGCGAGCGGCTGATCGGCGTCCATACCTGCACGGAGGCCCTGGACGACGTCCTGCTGGCGACCCGCGGCGGCAAGTGCATCCGCTTCCCCGTGGACGACGTGCGCGTCTTCGCCGGCCGCACCTCCACCGGCGTTCGCGGCATCAAGCTGGCCGACGGGGACGAGGTGGTGTCGCTGTCGATCCTGACCCATGTCGACGCCACGCCCGAGGAACGCGCCGCCTTCTTCAAGATGAAGCGCGACGAAGGGCTGGAGATGGAGGGTGAGGCCGCGCCGGAAGCCGACGACGTGCCGGCGGACAGCGTCACCCTGACGCAGGAGCGGTACGAAGAACTGAAACAGAAGGAACAGTATATTCTGACCGTCTCCGACCGCGGTTACGGGAAGCGCAGCTCGTCCTACGAGTATCGCATCGCCGGCCGCGGGGGCCAGGGCATCTGGAACATGGAGATGGGCGAGCGCAACGGGTCCATCGTCGCCGCCTTCCCGGTCGAATCGAACCATCAGGTGATGATGGTGACCAACGGCGGCCAGGTGATCCGCATGCCCCTGCACGACGTGCGGGTGGCCGGCCGGAAGACGCTGGGTGTCACGCTGTTCCGCGTGGGGGCGGAAGAGCGCGTGGTCTCCGTCGCCACCATCGCCGAGGAAGACGGCGAGAATGGTGTGGGCGAGAACGGCGCCGGGGAGACTGGCGTCGACACGGGCGTTGAGACTGGCGGTGACGCCAACGGTTCGGTCGGGTCGGTCGGCGATGCCGGCGACACCGCCGCACCGAACGAATAACGGAAGGGCGTAAAGGGGAACTTCCATGGCGACCAGCCAGACCGAGACCAGCCAGGGTCGTCGAATCGGTGTCTATCCCGGCACCTTCGATCCGATCACCAACGGTCACATGGACATCATCCAGCGCGCCGCTCGTCAGGTCGACCACCTGATCATCGGCGTCGCCCGGAATGCCGGCAAGGGGCCGCTCTACTCCACGGACGAGCGGGTCGCCATGGTTCGCGAGGACGTGGCCGCGCTGAATGCCGGCGGGGCCAGCATCGAGGTGCGGGCGTTCGACAATCTGCTGATGCATTTCGCCATCGAGATGAACGCCAGGGTCATCATCCGCGGTCTGCGCGCCGTCTCGGACTTCGAATACGAGTTCCAGATGGCGGGCATGAACGCGCGGCTGAACCCGAAGGTCGAGACGATCTTCCTGATGTCGTCGGAGAAGCACCAGTTCATCTCCTCCCGCTTCGTGAAGGAGATCGGGCGCCTGGGCGGCGACATCCGCCACTTCGTCTCGCCGCGCGTCGCCGAACGGCTGGCCGAACGCTTCGCGCTGGAGGCCGGCAACGGCACCACCCCGACGGCCAACCAGACCTGATCCCGAAACCATGGGCTTAATGGGCGGGCTTGATGGCAAAATCCTGCATTCGCCATCAAGCCCATGGTTGACCTTTCGGGCGCGTCTTTCTATGGTGCGCCCACTTCCGGCGGGGGCCAGTTTCCCACCGCCGCGCTGGATGATCCGGTAGCTCAGTCGGTAGAGCACGTGACTTTTAATCATGTGGCCGTGGGTTCGAATCCCACCCGGATCACCATCTTTTCAAACATCCCCTTTTAGAGTTCGTCGCGGCATATCGATCACAATGGTCGCTAAGCCTCAGCCGATAGGGGTCACCCCCAATTTTATGTCGTGCCGATCCTATTAAGAGTCTGAACCAGTTGAGACTGGGGGATGGCTATGGATTGGTTGAGGAACGCGTCTGTTCGAACGAAGGTGATCGCGGCGTTTGCCGTGCTTATGGTCGGCACCACGGTGCTGGGCCTGTTTGCGATCAATCGCATTTCGTCGGTCAATGACGAGGCCGCGGAAATCCGCGACAATTGGCTGCCTTCCGTCGTTGCCGCCTCGGAACTCTATGCCGCCTTCTACTCCTACCGGACCTATGAAGGGGCGCTGATCGCCGTACAGGACGAGGCGCGGATCCGCAAGGAAGAGGAGAGCCTCGACCGTACCATCCGCACGATCGACGAACGGCGTGCAACCTACGAGCCCATGCTGATGCCGGGATGGGAAACGGAGACCTATAGGAAGTTCGTCGACTCCTACAGCCGCTATATCGCCCTCAGCCGCGACAAACTGCGTCCTCTGGCTCGCAAGAACGAAACGGTGGCCCTCTCCGACCTGTTTGTCGGCGATTCGCGCCAGGAATTCCAGACTGCCAAAGCTCTCCTGGAAGAACTGGTACAGTACAACCGGTCCGAGGGCGTGACGGCTGCCAACCGTGGCGCCGAGATCTACATCGTATCCCGAAACTGGATCATCGCCTGCATCCTGGTGGCGATGATGGTCGGTGCCGGCGCCGCACTGCTGATCCTGGGGGCCGTGGTTCAGCCGGTCCACGGTCTGACCGGGATCATGGGGCGGCTCGCCAATCGGGAACTGACCGTCGCGGTGGACGGCACGGAGCGCAAGGACGAGTTGGGCGCCATGGCGCGTGCGGTGCAGGTCTTCAAGGATGGGCTGATCGAGGCCGAACGCCTTGCCGCCGTCGAAGCCGCCGAGCAGCAGGCCAAGGCCCGCCGCACCGCCGCCATCGAACGTCTGCTGACGGCTTTCGAAGGGTCCTCCAGCGCCGCCTTGCGCACCGTGGCCGCCGCCGCGTCGGAGTTGGATGCCACCGCCCACAGCATGTCGGCGATGGCCCAGCAGACCAGCACCCAGGCGACCGTGGTCGCGTCGGCCGCCGAGCAGACCAGCGCCAACGTCCAGACCGTCGCCACGGCGACCGAGGAGATGGCCAGCTCCATCCGCGAGATCGGGTCGCAGATTTCCCGCTCCGCCGACATCGCCGGCAAGGCGGTGAATGAGGCGACCCAGACCAGCGAAGCGGTCCGCAGCCTTGCCGATGCCGCGCAGAAGATCGGCGAGGTGGTCGGCCTGATCACCGACATCGCCAGCCAGACCAACCTGCTGGCTCTGAACGCCACCATCGAGGCGGCACGCGCCGGGGAGGCCGGCAAGGGCTTCGCAGTCGTCGCCAGCGAGGTGAAGAGCCTAGCCGGCCAGACCGCCAAGGCGACGGAGGAGATTGCCAGCCAGATCGGTGCCATTCAGCAGACGACGCAGGGCGTGGTGATGGCAATCGCCGGCATCGGCGGCACCATCGGCAGCATCAACGACATCACGACGGCCATCGCCGCCGCGATCGAAGAGCAGAGTGCCGCGACCAACGAGATCTCCCGCAATGTCCTGCAGGCCGCCGCCGGCACGCAGGAAGTCACGGGCAGCATCTTCCAGGTCACCCAGGCCGCAGGCGAAGCCGGCAACGCCGCCGGCCAGGTTCTGACCGCTGCCGGAGAGCTGTCGCGTCAAGCCGAACTGATGCGCGAAGACGTCGAAACCTTCCTGAGCGACATCAAGGCTGCCTGACAGGACCGGGGGTGGCGACGCCCCCATCCCTTGCCGATGCATGCAAAGAAAAAGCCCCGCCGGAGCGGGGCTTTTTCCTGTTCTGGTTTTGCTTTCCGAGATGGCGACCCCAGCTGGATTCGAACCAGCGACCTGCCGCTTAGAAGGCGGCTGCTCTATCCAACTGAGCTATGGGGCCTTGTCCCGGATACGAGTCTCTGCCGCGATCAGAAGCGCGGGCGGTCGGTGCGGAAATTGTCGGCGTAGTTGCGCGGACGGACGCGGCGGACCGGCGCTTCCTGAACGGTGTAGTTCCAGCCCTCGCGCTCCGCGAACGCAATCGCCTCTTCCTTCGTCTCGAAGGACAGGCGCACCTGGTTCAGCGTGTCGCCGGAGCTGGTCCAGCCCATCAGCGGCTCCGGACGGCGCGGAGTCTCGATCTCGTAATCCAGCATCCAACGGTGAGTCTTGGCCCGGCCGGACTGCATGGCCGTCTTGCTCGGCTGATAGATCCGGACGTTCATGGCTTGCTCGTCTCCCCAAATGCTGCAGTAGCGTCCTGGCGCACATGGCTTGGACGCGGTTTTGTCCTTCGGCGATGGTCGGGGCGCCCGGATTCGAACCGGGGGCCTCCAGTACCCAAAACTGGCGCGCTGACCAGACTGCGCTACGCCCCGTCGCCGCGATGTGAGATACACGAACGCCACGCCCACGGCAAGCGGACGGCGCATCGCTTTCACGGTCTTTCTCCATTCCGCCTGCCACACAGGGCATCCGGTGCGGCGTTCGGTCGCTAAACTCCATCCCTTCAACAGATTATTGGGTCCGTTCGTTGCCGTCGCTCACCCTTGTCCCGCTCGTCGTCGCCCTCTTCCTGCCCGATCTGGGCGACAGGCCGGACCGGCGCGCGGCGGTCGACCTCGCCAACCGCCTGCTGTGCATCGGCGCGGCGGTGGATGTCGTGGCGCCGATGGGCGGCGGTCCCTTGCGCGCGGCCCTCGATCCCGCCATCGGCCAGATCGACCTTGCCAAGCGGCATGCCGCGACCTCGGTCCTGGCGCTGGCACGGGTGGTGGCGGAACGGCAGCACGGGCTGCTCGCCGCGCCAAAGGAGGCGGCCTGGATAGCCCGCGCGGCGCTGTGGCTGGCGCGCAGCGATGCGCGGATGGTGGCCCTGGCCGGCGATGCTGAGGCCGACATCGCGGCTATTCGTGCCGCAGCGCCTCGATGGGGTTGAGCAGCGCCGCTCGCCGCGCCGGGTAGAGGCCGAAGAAGACGCCGATCAGCCCGCTGACCACCACGGCCAGCACCACCGAATCGATCCGGATCAGCGTCGGCCAGCCGGCAAGGGTGGCCACCCCCATGGCGGTCGCGATGCCGAGAGCCACCCCCACCGCGGTGCCGATCAAGGACAGGGTGGTCGATTCGATCAGGAACTGCACCAGGATGTCGCGCCGCCGTGCTCCGATGGCAAGCCGCAGCCCGATCTCCCGCGTGCGCTCGGTTACCGACACCAGCATGATGTTCATGATCCCGATGCCACCGACCAGCAGCGACACGGCCGCCACCGCCGCCAGCAGGAAGGACAGCGCGCGCGACGAGGCATCGCGGGTCGCCGACACCTCCGACAGGTCGCGCATCCAGAAATCGTCGTCCTGGCCGGGGATCAGCCGGTGGCGCTGGCGCAGCAGATCGCGGATCTGGGCCTGCGCCTCCGCCATGTCGGCGCCGTCCCGCATCTTCACCACCATGGTGTGGATGAAGCGCGGGTTGCTCTTCGCCATGCCTGGAATGTTGCGCTTGGCGGTCGACAGCGGAACGAAGATGACGTCGTCCTGGTCCTGTCCCTGGGTGTTCTGGCCCTTCTCCGCCAGCACGCCGACGACGGTCAGGGGCGTGGAAAAGACGCGTACCGGCTCGCCGATGGGATCGCCGCCGCCGAACAGGTTGCGCACGACCGTCTGGCCCAGCACGACCACCTTGTTGGCCTGGGCCACATCCTCGTCCGACAATCCCCGGCCGGTCGCCACGGTCCAGTCGCGGGCGTCCATGTAGTCGGGGGTGATGCCGAACAGCACCGTGCCCCAATTCTGGTTTCCGGCGACGATCTGCAGCCCCCAGCGCACCGAGGGCGCCGTCACCACCACGCCGGGGATCTCGGCAAGCACCGCCAGCGCGTCGTCCTCCGTCAGGGTCGATGCCGTGCCGGCGCCCAGCTTCACCCCGCTGCGGACGATGCTGCCCTGCCCCACCATGATCAGGTTGGTGCCGAGGCTGGCAATCTGGCGCAGCACCTGATCCCGCGCACCTGCCCCGACCGCGACCATGGCGATCACCGCGGCGACGCCGATGACGATGCCGAGCATGGTCAGCGCGCTGCGCAGCGGATTGGCCCGAAGCGAATCGAGTGCCGCGCGCAGGGCATCCCACGCCGTCATGCCGCCACCTCCGCATCCTGGCGCAAGTCGTCGATCAGCCGGCCGTCGCGGAACTGCAGGACGCGGGCGGCGAAGCGTGCCACCTCCGGCTCGTGGGTGACCAGCACTACGGTGATGCCGCGGCGGTTCAGCCGCTGGAACAGGGCGATGATCTCCAGGCTGGTGGCGGTGTCGAGTGCCCCCGTCGGCTCGTCGGCCAGAAGCAGGAGCGGGTCGTTGACCAAAGCGCGGGCGATGGCGACCCGCTGCTGCTGACCGCCGGAGAGCTGGGTCGGCCGGTGCCCTGCCCGCTCCCGCAAGCCCACTGCGTCGAGTGCGGCCAGCGCCCGTTCCACCCGCTCGGCGTGGCCGATTCCGGCATAGACCATCGGCAGCATCACGTTGGCGAGCGCTGTCTGCCGCGGCAGCAGGTTGAAGGACTGGAAGACGAAGCCGATGCTGCGGTTCCGCACCGCCGCCAGCGCGTCGGAGGAGAGCCCGGCGACCTCCCGGCCGTCCAGGCGGTAATGGCCGGCATCGGGACGGTCCAGACAGCCCAGCAGGTTCATGAAGGTGGATTTGCCGGATCCGGACGGCCCCATGACCGCCACGAATTCTCCCCGGTCGATGGCGACGGTGACGTCGTCCAGCGCATGGACGGTCTGCGGTCCCATCCGGTAGTGGCGGGTCAGGCGGTCGACGGCGATCAGCGGCGGGGGAAGATCAGAAGCCAAGGCGCGGACCCCGGCGGGTGTCGCGGTCGGGGGACAGGATGCCGGTGATGACCTCCTGCCCGGCGCGCAGATCGCCGGACACCACTTCGGTAAAGCTGCCGTCGCCGATGCCGAGCCGGACCGGCACGCCGACGGGGCTGCCGTTGGCGGGTCCGGGAACCCAGACGGTGCGCGCGGCCTCAGCCGCCCGGCCGGGCTCCACCAGCGCCTCGAAGCGGTCGCGCTGCGCAGGCTCCAACAGAGCGGCCATCCTTTCCAGGGTCGCTGTGCGGATGGTGTTGGCCTCGATCCGGCGGCGCTCCGGATCACCGCCTTCGGCGTCCAGCGCGGTGAAGCGTTCGCGCGCCTCGTCGACCAGGGCGGCGATGTCGCGGCGCTTGCCCTCGTCCAGCTTCAGCCCGTCCATCACCCGCTTGGCTGCGGCCTCCAGCGCCGCAGCGCCGCGGCCTCCGTTCGGACCGCCGGTGGTGGGGGCCGGCGCATCGCCCGCCAACTCGACCCCCGGTGGGCGGAACCGCAGGGCGGCGTTTGGCAGCTTCACCGCCGACGGACGCTCGTCCACCGTGATGCGCAGGTTGGCGGTCATGCCCGGCAGCAGGCGGAGGTCGGGATTCTCGACCGTGATGACGACGATGTAGGTGACGACGGTCAGGTCCTCCTTCGGCGCCAGCCGCACTTGGGCCACCCGGCCGGTGAAGCTGTCGCCGGGGAAGGCATTCACGGTGAAACGCACCGGCATGCCTTCGCGCACCCGGCCGATGTCTGCCTCGTCGATGTTGGCCAGCACCTCCATCTGCCGCAGATCCTGGGCGATGGTGAACAGGGTGGGAGCGGACAGGCTGGCCGCCACCGTCTGGCCGGTGCTGACCGCGCGGTTCACCACCACCCCGTCGATGGGGGAGCGGATGACGGAGCGGTTCAGGTCGACGCGGACCAACTGCAGGGCGGCCTCGCGCTGCGCCACCTGGGCGCGGGCGACCTCCACCTGCGCGGCGGCGACGGCGAGCGAGGCCTGGGCCGACGCCTCAGCCGCTTCCGCCTGCCGTTTCTGGGCGCGGGCGGCGACCAGCTGCGCCTGGGCGCTGTGGGCCGCCGTCTCCGCCTTCTCCAGGTCTGCGGCGGCCACCACCCCGCGGCCCTGCAGGTCGCGTCGGCGTCGCAGGTCCCGCTCCGCATCGCGCTGGGCAAGGTCGGCACGCAGGATCTGGGCGTCGGCATTGGCGACGTTGGCCTTGGCGCTGGCGAGATCGGCGCGCGCCTTGTCGTGCAAGGCCTGCTGCTGGATCAGTGCCGCCTTGGCGGAATCGACGTCGGCGCCGGCCTGGGCCAGCCTTGCGGCCAACTGGTCGCCGTTCAGGCGGGCGAGGATCTGGCCGCTGGTGACGCGGCTGTTGAAATCGGCATAGAGCTCTGCGATCTGGCCGGAGAGTTGGGAGCTGACCTCGACCGTCACCAGGGCGCTCATGGTTCCGGTGGCGGTGATCGCGCTGACCAGGGCCCCCTGCTCGATCCTCGCCAGCCGGTAGGACGGTCCCGGCTCGGCGCGTGCCAGCACGACATAGGCGGACAGTCCGGCCGCGGCGCTGAGCGCCACCCCGATCATGATCGCCGCCCGCCTGCCTGCTCCCCTCGCCATGCCTGCCCTCCGCGCCGTACCCCGCGCGATCAATCTGGGGGAGTTTAAGCGAAAGTCATGGGCGGGGGATCGTCTTTCCGCTTACGGCTTCGTGATGTCGGGCGACACCACGCGGTCGCCGGGGCGGATGCCCAGCCGCGCCGCCATGCCGCCGTTCAACTCCAGGATCGCCTTGACCGGCCCGTCGGAACTGACGGAGTCCAGCGATTCCGGCACCGCGCGCTCGTGGATGTTCACGATGCGGCCGTCGGCGGCGATGAACAGCATGTCCAGCGGGATCAGCGTGTTCTTCATCCAGAAGCTGGCCGGCTGCACCCGGTCGTAGACGAACAGCATTCCGGCGTCGGCCGGCATCGACTGGCGGTACATCAGGCCCTGCGCCTGCTGGCCCGGGGTCAGGGCCAATTCGACGTTGAAGCGGAACTTGCCGCCGCCCGCCGTTTCCACGGTCAGCTTGGACTTCTGGAAGCTCTCCAGCGCCACCGCCGGAAAGGCGACCACCAGCAGCAGAAGCGCCATGACGGCACCCCGAACCCCCCGACCGAACATCATGCTCGCCCCCGAACGGCTGAAGCGGAAGAGGCGCCAGTCAACCACGGCGCCCCCTCCCTGCCAAATTAAGCGTTTTTAGGACTTCGCCAGACGGTCGAAGGCCTGCAGCTTCGCCAGCAGGGCCGGCATGTCCTTCAGCGGGACCATGTTGGGGCCGTCGCTGGGGGCGCAGTCCGGGTTCTCATGCGTCTCCATGAAGACGGCGGCGACGCCGACCGCGATGGCCGCACGCGCCAACACCGGCACGAATTCCCGCTGCCCGCCGGAGGTGGTGCCCTGCCCGCCAGGCTGCTGGACGGAGTGGGTGGCGTCGAACACCACCGGGAAGCCGGTCTCCGCCATGATCGGCAGGGACCGCATGTCCGACACCAGCGTGTTGTAGCCGAAGCTGGCGCCGCGCTCGCACAGCAGCACGCGCTCGTTGCCCGAGGCGACCAGCTTGGCGGCGACGTTCTTCATGTCCCACGGCGCCAGGAACTGGCCCTTCTTGACGTTCACCGCCCGGCCGGTCTCCGCGGCGGCGATCAGCAGGTCGGTCTGCCGGCAGAGGAAGGCCGGGATCTGCAGCACGTCCACCGCCTCGGCGACGGGGGCGCACTGGGTGGATTCGTGCACGTCGGTGATGACCGGGCAGCCGAAGCGCTCGCGGATTTCCGCGAAGATCGGCAGCGCCTTGTCCATGCCCAGGCCGCGCGCGGTGGTGATGGAGGTTCGGTTGGCCTTGTCGAAGCTGGACTTGTAGATCAGCCCCATGCCCAACGCCTTGGTCATCTCCACCAGCGCGGACGCGGTCTCCAGCGCATGGTCGCGGCTTTCCATCTGGCAGGGGCCGGCGATCAGGACGAAGGGGCGGTCGTTGGCAATGGTCAGGTCGCCGACCTGGACGGCGCGCGGCGTGGTCATCGGAGTGCTCCAAAACGAAAACGGACGAGAGGGCGCCCGTGGGCCTTTGCATCCCATTAAATGGGGGGATGGTCAATCGCAGTGATCGCCCTCTCTCCCCCGGGGAGAGGGAGGGGACCCGCGCCGAAGGCGTGGGGAGGGTGAGGGGGATGCACCGCGTGCCTTCACGGGAATCCTCGCCACGCATCCCCCTCACCCTGACCCTCTCCCCAGGGGGAGAGGGGAGGAAGCCTCACCCCAGATGCGTCCGGAAGAACTCCACCGTCAGCCGGTTCGCCTCGTCGGCCGCGTCCGGGTCGTAATGCTCGCCGCCCGGCCGGGCGAAGGCGTGGTCCATGCCGGGATAGACCTTGGCGGTCACCCACTTGTTATCCTTCACCCCGGCCAGCAGGGCATCGCGCTTGTCGGGGCTGGAGAACTTGTCGTTCTCGGCGACATGCAGAAGCAGCGGCTTGCCGATCTTGCCGGCCTCGCCCAGCAGCCCTTCCAGCCCGACGCCGTAATAGCCGACATTGGCGTCCGCGTCCGACCTTGTCGCCATCATGAAGGCCAGCCGGCCGCCCAGGCAGTAGCCGACGCTGCCGGCCTTGCCGGTGCAGCCCTCCCGCCCCCGCACCCAGGCGAGCGCCGCCTTCAGGTCCTCCACCGCCTTGTCCTGGTCCATGCCGTTCATCAAGGCGAAGGCTTGGTTCCACTCTTCCTGGGTCTTGTCGGTCAGTTGCACGCCCGGCTGCTGGCGCCAGAACAGGTCGGGGCACACCGCCAGGAAGCCCTGAGAGGCGTACCAGTCGCACAGCTCGCGCATCACAGCGTTGACGCCGAAGATCTCCTGGATCACCACCAGCCCGCCGGCCAGCCTTCCGGCCGAGGTAACCGTGGGTTCGGCGACGTAAGCCGAAAAGCGACCGCCGTCGGCGGCATCGATCATCACCTCGGACATGGCGTTCTTATCCTCCCGTTGGCAAATCCGCCCCTGATATGGAGCGGGCTTGGCCCCGGTCACCCCGCCTTTGGTCAGAAACCAACGCTGAGGCCGACGAAACCACCATAGTCGCGGCGTTCCTCGTCGCCCAGCCGGGCATTCAGGCCGAGCGTGCCGGTCACCGACGCCGCCAGCCGGAAGGACGCACCGGCCGTCAGGTCGACATAGCTGCGGTCCGGCTTTGCCACCGCCACGTCGTAGGCGAGCGTGGAGATGCTGCGGCTTTCCACCGTGATGTTGCGCTGGTCGTCCTTGAACTCGCGGTTCAGCGTCACCTTGGCATAGGGCAGGACGCTGCCGAAATCATAGGCCGCCTGATAGCCGACGCTGCCGACCAGCGAGTTGCGCGTCTGCGACCGGTAGGTGAAGCCGAACAGGCTGCTGTCCTCGCTGAAGCCCTCCACCTCCACATGCTGATAGCGCAGGCCCAGCACCGGACCATGGGTCAGGCCGCCCATGGTGAAGTCGTAGCCGCCCTCGACACCGAAGGATGCGTTGATGCCATCGGTGTTGCCGCCGGTCGAATGGTCGGTCCCGTTGATGGTGACCCCGCGGCGCAGGTCGTAATCGGTGAAGCCGAAGGACCCGACACCATTCACGAAGGCGCCGCCCATGTGGTAGACGCCATAGCCACTCAGCACATAGTCGCGCTGCTTGTAATCGCCGCCGGTGGAGAAGCTGCCGCGATAGTGGGAAACCGTGCCGGCCACGCCCAGCAGCAGGTTTTCGCTGAATCGCCTGTCGATGCCGACGCTGACCGACAGCGGCGTGCCGCGCACTTCCGCCTGCCCAGCCGCGCCGGGATCGCCCGTGCGGTCGCTGGTCAGACGCCCCGCTCCGCCGCTGATCCAAGCGCCGGTTTCGCCGGGCTTGCGGCTCCACAGGCTGGTCGCCGCCTGGGCGAGGATCGTCGCGGTCACCCGGTCGCGCGTCCGCAAGGGCGATTCGGCGAGTTGCGCGACGTTGCCGGGCGCCGTCAGCGCGTTCAGCACGAAGTCGGACACCGCGCGATGTCCGGCGGTCGTCGGATGGACGCCATCGGCGAACAGATAGCTCTCCGCCGCGTTCGGCGCCACAAGGGTGGCGGAGGTGCAGAGCAGCGAACTGCTGGTGGTGCAGGCGGTCCCCGTCACGTTGGTGAAGCCGAAGGAGGCTGGATTCGCCACCGCCGCCCGCAGCAGCGAATAGGTGTCGATCGGGATGACCGAGACGCCGGCGTTCGCCAGCCCCAGCGTGACCAACTGGTTATAGCCGCCGACGAGTTGCGAGATCTGCGCCGCCGCAGTGGAGCCCTGGGCCCGCCCGAAGGGGGTCGAGCCGATGTCCGGCACCGTCGGCACCAGAATGGTGCGCGCACCGGCGGCCCGCAGCCGGGCCACCTGCGCCACCAGATCGGTGGCCGCCTGCGTCACCGTCGCCTGGGCGGTTGCCGGGGTGCTCAGCGAGGCGAGGATGTCGTTGGCACCGCCCCAGACGGTGTAGAGCGCATTCGGATCGGCTCGCCCGCCGGTGGAAGCGAGATAGCCGGAGATCTGCGTCGCCACGCTGGGCGCCAGCGCCGTCGGACCGGTCGCCGGGACACCGACCGACGTGTTCACCCGCGCCCCGCCGACCGCATAGTCGGTGCCGCCCCGCGCCGCCGTGATGGCGGAGGTGCCGAGCGCACCGGCGAGGCTCTCCGCCCACACCGGGCCGGGATTGGTGGTGAACTTGCCGCCGAACGGCAAAAGCGACTGGAACGCGCCGCTGTCGGTCAGGCTGTCGCCGAAGAAGATGGTGGAGGAGTAATCCGCCGCTGAGGTCGGTACCGCTGCGAGCGCGGTCAGACAGGTGGCGAGTGCGGCGATCCTGGCGCGGTTCATGGTCCTTCCCCCGATCCGATTGTTCGCTTACGCGATTTTCAGAGGATCGTCGCACAGGGGAGTCGGGGGTGCAAGGAAGGTGACGTATAGGGAAGGTGGCGGACATGGAAAAGCCCCGCTTTTTGAGGGCGGGGCTTCTCATGGCTAGACAGCCCTCGGGGGAAAGTTAGACCCCCACCTAACCTCCCCCGCTGGGCGGGGGAGGGACTGCCGCTGCTTTTTCGAACAAGCGCTCGTCCCCTCCCCCGCCCAGCTCTCGCACAAAGCTATGCTTTGTGCTGACGCGGCAGGCGGACCGTAGGTCCGCTGAGAGCGGGGGAGGGTTAGGGTGGGGGCAATAGCACGCCCCCGCTTTCTCAAACCAGCCGGCTCTGGTCGATCGCCGCCTTGATGAAGGCGGTGAACAGCGGGTGCGGCTCGAACGGCTTGGACTTCAGTTCGGGGTGGAACTGCACGCCGATGAACCAGGGATGGTCGGGGATCTCGACGATCTCCGGCAGCTCCCCGTCCGGCGACAGGCCGCTGAACTTCATGCCGCAGCGCTCCAGACGCTCCTTGTAGTACACGTTCACCTCGTAGCGGTGACGGTGCCGTTCGGAGATGTCGGTGGTGCCGTAGACCTCGGCGACCTTGCTGCCTTCCAGCAGCTTGGCGGGATAGGCGCCGAGCCGCATGGTGCCGCCCAGGTCGCCGACCTCGGCACGACGCTCCAGCGTGTTGCCACGCATCCACTCCGTCATCAGGCCGACGACCGGGTTGCCCGGCTTGCCCAGTTCGGTGGAGCCGGCATCCTCGATCTTCGCCATGTTGCGGGCGGCTTCGATCACCGCCATCTGCATGCCGAAGCAGATGCCGAAATACGGCACCTTGCGCTCACGCGCGAATTGGGCCGCCCGGATCTTGCCTTCCGTCCCGCGGGAGCCGAAACCGCCCGGCACCAGGATGCCATGGACGTTCTCCAGCCGCTTCACCGCCGCGTCGTCATCCTCGAAGATCTCCGAATCGATCCAGTCGAGATTGACCTTGACGTTGTTGGCGATGCCGCCGTGGGTCAGCGCCTCGGCCAGCGACTTGTAGCTGTCGAGCAGGCTGATGTACTTGCCGACCACCGCGATGGTGACCTCGCCCTGCGGCTTGCGCACCCGGTCCATGATGCGGGTCCAGCGCGACAGGTCCGGCTCCTTGTCGGTCGGCAGACCGAAGTAGCTCAGGACCTGGGTGTCGAAGCCTTCCTCGTGGTAGCTGATCGGCACCTGATAGATCGAATCGACGTCCAGCGCCGCGATCACCCGCTCCGGACGGATGTTGCAGAACAGCGCGATCTTCTTGCGCTCGTTCTCCGGGATCGGACGGTCGGCGCGGCACAGCAGGATGTTGGCCTGGATGCCGACGCTCAGCAGCTCCTTCACCGAATGCTGGGTCGGCTTGGTCTTCAGCTCGCCGGCGGTCGGGATGTAGGGCAGCAGGGTCAGGTGGATGTAGAGGACATTCTCCTGGCCGACCTCGTTGCCGAACTGGCGGATCGCCTCCAGGAAGGGCAGCGATTCGATGTCGCCCACCGTGCCGCCGATCTCAATCAGGACGAAGTCCTCATCGGTGGCGTCGGCGCGGATGAATTCCTTGATCTCGTCGGTGATGTGCGGAATGACCTGGACGGTGCCGCCCAGGTAATCGCCGCGACGTTCCTTCGCGATCACGGTGGAATAGATGCGGCCGGTGGTGATGTTGTCGCCCTTGCGGGCCGACACGCCGGTGAAGCGCTCGTAATGGCCGAGGTCCAGGTCCGTCTCAGCCCCGTCGTCGGTCACGAAGACCTCGCCGTGCTGGTAGGGGCTCATCGTTCCGGGGTCGACGTTCAGGTACGGGTCCAGCTTGCGCAGACGCACCTTGTAGCCGCGCGCCTGGAGAAGCGCCCCAAGCGCCGCCGACGCCAGACCTTTGCCCAGCGAAGAAACGACGCCACCGGTGATGAAGATGTAGCGAGTCATGTCCGTCCGAAGAGCTTGAGAGCTGTTCCATGTCCCCGTGGGGGACGGATGGCCGATGTCCCCATAGGGGACGGAGTAATCGATCCCCATAGGGAACGGTATTGTCCTTCCCCATAGGGGACGGATTGTCCGTCTCCCCGGAGGGGAGAGATGTTCAACGTCCCCCGAAGGGTCGCCGCCGAGACATGGCGTCGCGAACGTCGGCCCTCAAAAGAAAGAGGCGGCTTCGGGGAGGCCGCCTCGCTGTTCGCTCGTACCCGTGCGCTGCTGGGATGGACCCTTTACTGGGCCACCGGCGGCGCGGGCTGGGCCGGAGCGGCAGGCTGCGCCGGGGCCGCCGGAGCGGTCGACTGCGAAGGCGCCGCCGGCAGGCTGTCGATGATCGACGCCGGGCGGGAATGCCCGCCGGCCAGGATCGCTAGCACGATGCTGGTGGCGAAGAAGCAGGCCGCCAGGATGCCGGTGGTCCGCGTCAGCAGATTGGCCGTTCCGCGGGTGCTCATCATGCCGCCCATGGTGCCGCCGCCGATGCCGAGCCCGCCGCCTTCCGACCGCTGGATCAGGATCACGCCGACCAGCCCTATGGCGATCAGCAGGTGAATAACCAGAATCACCGATTCCATGCGATGCTCACCCCACACCCATCCCAAAAATCGAATAGCGCGCCACAGGCCGTCTTAAGGGCCCGTGGCGCGCGCCCACTGTTTGTACCGCGGCGCCGCGCGATATGCCAGCGCCAAAATACCTAGGCCGTATCCGTTGGCGGCATGGCTGACACCGGATGGTGCCATGTCGCAAACGGCAGGGGTATCAGCGGCAGGCGGTGGCGATACCCCAGAAATCGTCGGCCTTCAGCGAGGCACCGCCGACCAGCGCACCGTCGACGTTGTCCACCGCCATCAGCTCCGCCGCGTTGCCCGGCTTGACCGAACCGCCGTAGAGGATGCGCACCTTGTCCGGATCGGCGATCTTGCCGGCCAACTCGGCCCGGATATGGGCATGCATGGCCTTCACGTCGTCCGGAGTCGCGGTCTTGCCGGTGCCGATGGCCCAGACCGGCTCATAGGCGATGACGGTGTTCTCGGCATTCGCACCGGCGGGGATGGAGCCGGCAAGCTGGCCCGACACCACGGCGTTCGCCTGGCCGGCATCGCGCTGCGCCTCGGTCTCGCCGACGCAGACGATGGCGACCAGACCCTCCTTATGGGCGGCGACGGCCTTGGCGTTGACCACGGCGTCGCTCTCGCCATGGTCGGCGCGGCGCTCCGAATGGCCGAGGATGACGAAGCGGCAGCCGGCGTCCTTCAACATGGTCGGGGCCACGTCGCCGGTGTGGGCGCCGGAGGTCTTCGGCGCGCAATCCTGGCCGCCCAGCGCCAGCGGGCTGTCGGCGATCGCCTCCCCCACCGGGAACAGCAGCGGGAAGGGCGGGCAGACCAGCATGTCGAAGGCCACCGGGCCGGCGCCCTTCAGCCGCCCGGCGAGGTCGGAGGCGAGATCCAGCCCGTCAGCCTTCAACCCGTTCATCTTCCAGTTTCCGGCGATCAGCTTCCGGCGTGCGGTCATGGTCGTTTCCTTCTTGTCTCGGCTTTATATGGGAACTTGTGGAACGTTCTTTGCCTCTCGTGACCACAGCCCATACCAAGCCCGCCGACGAATTTCCACTCACCCGACCGGCGCATCCGCCCGCGCTGGCCTTAAGGGACATCGTGTAGCACCCTGCCTATGCCGTCGCCGGCCCGGGGCAGCCATATCGGCCGAGCCGCCAAGTTGAAGATGCCCCTATCCGGAATAGGTTCATTCGCAACACACCATCCCCTTGCGGTGAAGGCACTACCAGATGAAGAACTTCTCGGACCTGACGGAAAAGGAGCTGCTGGCGCTCGCCATCTCGTTGGAAGAGGAAGACAGCCGCATCTATGACGAGTTCGCCCATGGTCTGGCCGAAAACTACCCCGACACGGCCCGCATGTTCAGCGCCATGGCGTCGGAGGAGAACGGTCACCGGCACCGGCTGCTGGAACTCTTCCGCACGCGATTCGGCGACCACATCCCGCTGATCCGCCGCCAGGACGTGAAAGGCTTCGTGGAGCGCAAGCCGGTCTGGCTGACGCGCCCGCTGGGACTCGACACCGTCCGCCGGCAGGCGGAACTGATGGAGGCCGAGACCAAGCGCTTCTATACCCGTGCCGCACAGCGGTCCCAGGACGCCGCCATTCGCCAGCTGCTGGGCGATCTGGCCGAGGAGGAGCGGCGGCACGAGGCCAAGGCCGAACGGCTGGAGGCGAAATACGTCTCTCCCAAGGTGCGGGAGCAGGAACACGAATCGGAACGCCGGCTGTTCGTGCTGCAGATCATCCAGCCGGGGCTGGCCGGGCTGATGGACGGATCGGTGTCGACGCTGGCCCCGCTGTTCGCCGCCGCCTTCGCGACGCAGGACAGCCACGAGACCTTCCTGGTCGGTCTGGCCGCCTCCATCGGCGCCGGCATCTCCATGGGCTTCGCCGAGGCGCTGTCCGACAACGGGTCGCTGACCGGGCGCGGCAGCCCGTGGCTGCGCGGGGTGGTCTGCGGCGCGATGACCACGCTGGGCGGGTTGGGCCACGCCCTGCCCTATCTGATCCCGCACTTCTGGACGGCGACCGCTATCGCCATCGGCGTGGTGGTGATCGAACTGGCCATCATCGCCTGGATCCGCAACCGCTACATGGACACGCCGCTGCTGTCGGCCGCCTTCCAGGTGGTGGTAGGCGGACTGCTGGTTTTCGCCACCGGAATCCTGATCGGCAGCGCCTGAGCGCCGGAGGAAAAGCCGCGTCCGGGAACGAGCTTGTTCTTGTAACCGGACGTACGATTGTTTATGTCTGAGCCGCTGTCCTAATTAGAATAAATCGAACCAACCGCGTCGCCATGGCTGACCTGAAAGCGGGCGTGAACCAGCTCTTCCTCCGCGAGGAGGAACTCCGTACCGGAATGGAGCTGCTTTTCTACGCCTATCGCGAATTCACCGCCGAACCGGACGAAATTCTGGCGGAGATCGGCTTCGGCCGCGCGCACCACCGCGTGATCTATTTCGTCGGCCGCTATCCCAAGATCACCGTTTCGGAACTGCTGGCGATCCTGAAGATCACCAAGCAGAGCCTGTCGCGCGTGCTGGGCGAACTGGTGCGCCAGGGATTCATCGACCAGCAGACCGGCGCCCGCGACCGGCGGCAGCGTCTGCTGGAGCTGACGGAAAAGGGCGTGGAGCTGGAGCGCCAGCTGTCCGAGACCCAGCGCCAGCGCATCGCCCGCGCCTACCGCATGGCCGGAGCGGAGGCGGTGGAGGGATTCCGCAAGGTGATGATGGGCATGCTGGACGAGGGGGACCGCGCGAAATTCGCACCGCCCGTTCCCCCTGCCCGTCTTGCCGCTAAACGCTGAAGACGAAACGCTGCAACCGCCTCAGCCGGCGCTCGGCTCCGTCTTCGTCTCCGGCGCCGCCGGCCCGGCATCCTTGGAGCCGGCCTCTGCCGTGTTGGTGTCCGCCGGCTTGTCGGCCGCGGCCTTCGTGTCGTTGGGGGTGCGGCGGCGGAAGCCGCCCTTGCGGTACACCACGTTTTCCGAAGCACCCGGCGGACATTGAACGATGTTGCCGCCCTTCGCCAGGAAGTTGCGGGTCATTTCGGCGAGGTCTTGGGCGTCCAGGTCCCGGGGGTCGTTGGACCTGTGGTCGTAGGCCATCGTGATCGCTCCTGTGTCTCTCGGCCCTCTGAGGAGGACATATGGAGGGTAACACGGAACGAGGGCGAAACGGCCAACCGCTTACACGACTGCCCGCCATGCACACCCATGATGCGTCACGCATGGTGCCACTATGTCGATTGCGGGGACACGCGTTATAGTCGCGCCATGACCGAAGATCAGCCTCACATCCTGGTCGTCGACGACGACACCCGCCTGCGCGAGCTTCTGCGCAAGTACCTCGCCAGCAACGGCTTTCTGGTCAGCACCGCGCGTGACGCCGCGGATGCCCGCGCGCAGCTGGGCGGGCTGGCCTTCGACCTGCTGGTGCTCGACATCATGATGCCGGGCGAATCCGGGCTGTCGCTGACCGAGTCGCTGCGGCGCGAGCGCGACCTGCCGATCCTGCTGCTGACCGCCCGCGACGAGCCGGACGACCGCATCGCCGGGCTGGAGGCCGGGGCCGACGACTATCTCGCCAAGCCCTTCAACCCGCGCGAGCTTCTGCTGCGCATCAACTCCATCCTGCGCCGGCAGGCCGCGCGTCCGCCCGAACCGGCGGCACCGCCTGCGGTGCCCGTGCGGCTCGGCCCGCTGACCTATCTGCCGGACCGGGACGAGTTGCGCCAGGGCGACGAGGTGATCCGCCTGACCACGGCGGAGGCGAGCCTGCTGCGCATCCTCGCCGCCTCGCCCGGCGTCACCTTCACGCGCGAGGAGCTGACGGAGCGCAGCAAGGTCGCCGGCAACGCCCGCACCGTGGATGTCCAGGTCACCCGCCTGCGCCGCAAGATCGAGGCCGACCCGCGCGAGCCGCGCTACCTCCACACCGTCCGCGGCGAGGGGTATGTGCTGAGGCCCGATCCTTGACGGCGGCATCGGACCGGACGGTCGCGGCGCGGCGGGCCGAACGGCGGCGGCGCACGCCGTTCCTGAAGCGGTTCCTGCCGCGCACCCTGTTCGGCCGGACGCTGCTGATCATCGTCACGCCGGTGATCCTGGCCCAGGCTGTGGCGACCTGGATCTTCTACGACCGCCACTGGGACACGGTGACCAACCGGCTGGCCTATGCCGTGGCCGGCGACATCGCCACCGTGATCGCCATGATCGAACACGACCCGTCGCAGGAGGGGCGTGACTGGACGCTGGCCACCATAGCCCGCACCACCGATCTGATCGTCACGCTTGAGCCGGATCAGGTCCTGCCGGATCAGCGCCGGCGGCTGAGCGGCCTGCTGGAACGCACGCTGGGCAAGGCACTGGACGAACGGATCGGCCGGCCCTTCGCCATCAACACCCGCGTCGCGCGGGAATGGTACGAGATCCGGGTGCAGATGGCCGACGGCGTGCTGTCGGTGATGTCGCCGGAGCGGCGCCTGTTCACGCCGACCAGCTACATCTTCATCCTGTGGATGGTCGGTTCGGCCGTCGTGCTGTTCGCCGTGGCGATCCTGTTCATGCGCAACCAGATCCGCCCGATCAAGCGGCTGGCCATCGCCGCCGACGCGCTGGGCAAGGGCCGCGACGTTTCCAACTTCAAGATGGAAGGGGCGACGGAGGTGCGGCAGGCCGCCTCCGCCTTCCTGCTGATGCGCGAACGCATCCAGCGCCAGATGAACCAGCGGACGGAGATGCTGGCCGGCGTCAGCCACGACCTGCGCACCCCGCTGACCCGGATGAAGCTGGCGCTGGACATGATCGAGCATCCCGACCTCGACCCCGAGGTGGAGGAGTTGAAGGCCGACGTCGCCGAGATGGAGCAGATGATCGAAGGCTATCTCGCCTTCGCCCGCGGCGAAGGGACGGAGGCGGTGCAGCCGACCGACCTGACCCGCCTCCTGAACGAGGTCGCCGCCGGTGCGCGGCGCGACGGGACCGAGGTGACGCTGACGGCGCCGGAGGGGCTGGTCCTGCCGCTGCGTCCCAACGCGGTCCGCCGCTGTATCGCCAACCTGCTGGTCAATGCCGGCCGCCATGCCGGCACCGCCTGGGTCAAGGCCGAACCGAAGGAGGGCGTGATCGAGATCACCGTCGACGACGACGGCCCCGGCATCCCCGCTTATCTGCGCGAAGACGTGTTCAAGCCCTTCTTCCGCGTCGACAGCAGCCGCAACCTGGACACCGGCGGCTCGGGCCTGGGGTTGACCATCGCCCGCGACGTGGCGCGCAGCCATGGCGGCGACATCACGCTGGACGACAGCCCCTATGGCGGCCTGCGCGCGGTGATCCGGCTGCCGGTGTGACCGAGTGATGCCGGGGGAGCGGACGGCGCCGTGTTCCCCCGGCGACCCCGATTTCAGGCCGCCGCCTCCCTTTCCGGCAGCCTGCCGCCACGCGTGGCGAGCGTCGCCATCACCGTGTCGATCAGCGCCAGCCCGTGGCCGCCGTCGAGCGTCAGGATCGATTCGGGGTGGAACTGCACGGCGGCCAGCGGCAGCGTCCGGTGCTCGATCGCCATCACCGTTCCGTCCTCCGTCTCCGCCGTCACCCGCAACTCCGGCGGCAGGCTGTCGCGCTTTGCTACCAGCGAATGGTAGCGGCCCACCCGCATCCCCTGCGGCAGCCCCTCGAACAGTCCGCAGCCCTGATGAATCAGGGGAGAGGCCTTGCCATGCATCGGCTCCGGCAAGCGGTCGAGCGTCGCGCCGAAGCTCTCGGCCATCCCCTGCAGCCCCAGGCAGACGCCGAACACCGGCACGCCGAGGTCCAGCGCCGCCTGCACGCTGCCGCCGACATCGAAATCCGCAGGACGTCCCGGCCCCGGCGACAGCACCAACAGGTCGGGCGGATCGTCGCGCAGCGCCGTCCGCGCATGGGTGTGGCGCAGAGTCGTCACCGTTGCCCCGGTCCGGCGGAAATAGTCGGCCAGCGTGTGGACGAAGCTGTCGTCATGGTCGACCAGCAGCACCCGCCGCCCCTCCCCGCTCCGCCGGGCCGCCGCCGACGGTTCGGTGGCGACCAGCGCCAGCCGCGGCGACGCCCCGTCCCCCCGTACCGCGTCGAGGAAGGCGGAGGCCTTCAGGCGGCATTCCGCATCCTCCGCCTCCGGGTCGCTGTCGGACAGCAGGGTCGCACCGGCGCGGACGAAGGCGACCCCGTCTTTCATGCGGATGGTGCGCAGGGTCAGGCCGGTGTCCATGCCGCCGTCGAAGCCGATGCGCCCGAAGGCTCCGCCGTACCAGCGGCGCGGCGACTGTTCGGTGTCCTCCAGAAACTGCATGGCCCAGCGCTTCGGTGCGCCGGTCACCGTGACCGCCCAGCTGTGGGTGAGGAAGGCGTCCAGAGCGTCGAAGCCCTCGCGCAGCCGGCCCTCCACATGGTCCACGGTGTGGATCAGGCGGGAGTACAGCTCGATCATCCGCCGGCCGACCACGCGGACCGAGCCGGGCTCGCACACCCGCGCCTTGTCGTTGCGGTCGACGTCGGTGCACATGGTCAGCTCCGCCGCGTCCTTGGCGGAGTTCAGCAAGGTCAGGATCTGCGCGGCATCGCCCAGCGCATCTGCGCCGCGGGCCACCGTGCCGGAGATCGGACAGGTCTCCACCCGCGCCGCCGTAGTGCCCGATCCAACCCGGACATACATTTCCGGACTGGCGGCGACCAGGAACTCGCCGTCCCCCAGATTTATCAACGCCTCGTAGGGGGCCGGATTGGCGGCGCGCAGCCGGCGGAAGATGGTGGAGGGACTGTCGGCGCAGGGCTCGGCAAAGGTCTGGCCGGGCACCACCTCGAACAGGTCGCCGCGACGGAAGGCCTCCTTCGCCGCCCGCACCACCTGCTGGTACTCGCCCGGCGCATGGTCGCACTCCGCGGCGGCATTGGTGTCGGGTCGGTAGGCGTGGACCCGGCCACCGCCGGCAACCCCCTCGGTGGAAACGCCGTTCACCACGAACTCGTAGGTGAAGCGGCGGGCCATCCCGGCGCCATGATCGACGACCAGCAGCCGGTCGGGCAGATAAAGCACGAGGTCGCGCTGGTCGTCCGGCCGCTCCAGCCGGCGCCGGATCGGCTCGAACTGGAAGGCAAGATCGTAGCCGAAGGCACCGTAGAGGCCGAGGAACGGCTCGTCCGGGCAGGAGAACAGCGCCATCAGCGCCCGCAGCACGCTGAAGACCGACGGCTGCCGGCTGCGCTCCTCCTCCGCGAAGACGCCCGTCGGCCGGCGGACCAGCGCGGTGATGCGGCCAGCCGTCACCTCCAGCCCGACCAGCGCCTCATGTCCGTCCAGTGCGTCGGCGATGGCGGGCAGCAGAAGGCGGCCGCGGGGATTCAGCGCGTCGATGCGCACTGTCCGGCCGCGCGCGGTCACCGACAGGGGCGGATCGACGAAGCCCATGGCCTGACGGCGGTAGCGGCCGAGCGCCTCCACTCCGCCCGACAGCAGCAGGCCGCGCCGCTCGTCCAGCGCGGAGGCGAGCGTGTCGAGCGCGTCGGCGATCCCAACCGGTTCGGCGGTGCGGCGCAGCCCAATCCCGCCGCCGGTGATGGCGGAGAACGGGTCGAGGAAAGCCGGATCGGCCAGGAAGATATGGGAGGGAAACAGGTGGGAGGGCGTCATGGCGGCGGGGCTCCTGTTCGGGCGTCTTGTCGGTGACGCCGCACGGTGCTTCCGCCTGCTTGTCCGTCTTTCCCTTCGGTGACCCGCTGCCGGGTCAGGAAAAAGGCCGCTCCGGATGCACCGGGCGGCCTTTTGTCGTCAATCCACGTTCACACGCGTCGCCAGGCCGGCCCGTTGGAGACGGGCCACCACCAATGCTGCGACAGGAGAGGCGAGGACATGTTCATGCCGACAACGGCACCACATGCCACCGCCGGCTGTCAAGCCCTGGCGTTCACGCACCCTCGCGCGGTGGAGCGACGGCGTAGCTGCTGAGGTCCTCCTTGCGGCGCTCGTCCGACGGCAGGCGGCCCTTGACCAGGAAGCTGATGTTCTCCGCCACGTTGGTGGCATGGTCGCCGATGCGCTCGATCGACTTGGCGGCGAACAGCAGGTGGGTGCAACCGGTGATCTGGGCCGGCGTTTCCATCATGTAGGTCAAGAATTCACGGAACAGCGCCGTATAGGCCGCATCGACCTCGCCGTCGCAATCGCGGACGGAGGCGGCCAGATCGGCGTCCTGTTCGGTGTAGGCGCGGCGCATGTCGCCGATCATCGCCTGCACCATGCGGCCCATCCGGACCAGCGAGGCGACCGGCGGCGCAACCGGCAGGGTGGCCAGCGTGACCGCCCGCTTGGCGACCGAGCCGGCGAAATCGCCCATCCGCTCCAGGTTGGAGGCGATCTTCAGCGCCGCCACGATCTCGCGCAGGTCCTTCGCCATCGGCTGGCGCAGAGCCAGCAGGCGGACGGTCATCGCCTCCACCTCCATCTCCAGCCGGTCGATCTCGGCGTCGCCCTTCAGCACCTCGCCCGCGATATCGGCGTCCGGACCGGCCAGCGAATCGAGCGCGAGCCCGACCTGCCGTTCCACCAGCTCGCCCATGCGGTCAATGGCGGTGCGCAGCGCCGCCAGTTCGGTGTCGAACGCCGCAAGCGTGTGTCCACCCGACATGATCCCCAACTCCTTGCTGTGACAGGCGGTCCGGTGCCCGACGCCCCGGAGATGGGGGGCGGGCGCCGCCGCGCCAAGCCGCCGATGCACTGGAAGCGCACTGGAGGCGGCCTTAACCTTTGGCATAGATTATTTCTGGACACTGGTCTATCGATGGACCACGCAACCAGACAGACCGGACAGGACCGATGACACCGCACGAGTTGGTTGCCGTGCTGGAAAAGCACGAGCGCTGGCTGAAGAACAAGTCGGGCGGTTCGCGCGCCAACCTGACCATGGCGAACATGGAAGGCTCGAACCTGTCCGGGGTGAACCTGGCACAGGGCAAGCTGTCCGGCGCCAATCTGTCCCATTGCGACCTGTCCAACGCCAACCTCAGCACCGCGGACCTGTTTGCCGCCCACCTGACCAAGGCCGACCTGTCCGGCTGCAACCTGTACCGCGCCGATCTGCGCGGCGCCCACATGCGCGGCGCCAAGATGAAGCGCGCCATCCTGAAGGAGGCCGACCTGCGCGGCGGCGCCCTGCTCTATGGCGGGCAGGGCGGCGGCAAGGGGGGCAAGGGGCTGGATTTCGTCCGCTCCGATCTGGCCGGCAGCGATTTCGACGATGCGTCGCTGACCAACGCCAACCTGTCGGGTGCCGATCTGACCGACGTGTCGATGAACGGCGCCGATTGCGAGGGTGCGCTGCTGACCGGCGCCACGCTGATGCGCGCCAGCATGAAAAGCTGCAATCTTGCCCGCGCCGACCTGCGCGGCAGCAATCTGTCCGGCGTGAACCTGCAAGGGGCCGTTCTGCGCGACGCCAACCTGACCGGCGCGATGCTGGCCGGCGCCAACCTGCGCAATGCGGACCTGCAGGGTGCCAAGCTGGAGGGAGCCGATCTGGCCGGCGCCGACACCACCGGCGCCAATCTGGCGCGGTCGGCCGACAATTTCTCCGTCCAGATCCAGCAGGCCCTGCACAGCCACTACACCTGGATCAACACCAACGGCACGATGGGCGCGCGGGCCGACCTGACCGGCGCCGATCTCAGCCACATCGACCTGTCGGGCGTCAACCTGTCCGGTGCCAATCTGAAGCGTGCCAACCTCAGTGGCGCCAAGCTGCGCGAGGCGTTGCTGATCATGTGCGACATCTCGGAGGCGGTGCTGGCCGGCGCCGATTTGGGTGGGGCGATCCTGGACGGCGCCACGTTGCGCGGCGCCAGCATGGACGGGGTGCGGCTGGACGGCGCCGGTATCGGCTGGGTCGACATCAAGGGGCCGGACGGCCAGCCGACCGGCCGGCTGTGGGCGGCGAACTTGACTGGCGCGCGGCTGACCAACGCGTCCTGCATCCGCACCAACCTGCGCGGAGCCAACCTGTCGGGCTGCGATTTCGCCAACGCCAACCTGACCGGCGCGATCCTGAGCGACGCGAACATCCGCGACGCCAAATTCACCGGAGCAAACCTGACCGGCGCCAGCCTGCCGCCGCCGCCCGACCCGGACGACGATTGAGGTTGCTTGAAGTCTGGTCTCTTGACGTGCGGGAAGATGGGCGGCGGCAGGCCGCCCGGTTCACTCGTCCTCGCCGTCGCGGGCGGACGCCGCTGCGGCGTTTAGGTTTGAACCGACGCGGCGCAGCACGTCCAGAGTCACATCCAACTCGTCCGGCGTGATGCCTTGAATGGCAAGCTGAGCGATTTCCGACGCGCTGGGCATCATCGAATCGCGAAGCGCCCGGCCCTTGTCGGTCAGGAAGATGTTCATCTTGCGGCGGTCGTGGCTGTTGCGCACCCGCTGGACCAACCCCTGCCCCTCCATCACGTTGACAGCGGTGACGGTGGTCGGCTCCATCATGCCGACGCGGTGGCTGAGTTCGCGTTGGGTCAGGCCGTCTTCCTCCCATAGGGCGCGCAGGAAGAACCATTGCCCCATGCTGACGCCCGACCGCGCGATGCGCGTCTGCAGAGCACGGGCGAATGCGCGGTTCACGTCACGGACGACGAACGATAACGCACCGTCGGCCGAACCGGCCGCATCCTCCGAACCGTCGGGGCGCTCCGGCTCCCACCCCTTGACAGACGCCTCCATACCGACAATCTCTCTGCCGTCGTTACCGATCCAACAACCATTCCCGCCCACCGGGTGCAAGCGCCGGGCGGTTGCCCGTGAGGGTACCCGGCAGCATAGCGTCGGTCGGATCCATGCCTTCCTGGTGATACCACCTTGACACGAATGGTCCTGGCTGCGTCATCCAATCATAACGTGCTGTGTGCAAAGCGCAAATCAATTGCGTAGCCGTCGGTCGCAGGCATGCAATGATATGTCGGTCAAAGGATCGGCAAATTTCGTCCAACTTAAGCAGAACAGCGGCTCGGATACGGTGCATGGCCGCCTTGTGTGCAGTCGATCTTTTCAGACCAGGCCTGGGTTGCCATATCCGCATATGATGACGGGCGCGAAGATTAACGTTTGGATCGGTTTTATTTGGCAGATTGCATCTACGAATCGCCGAAATGTGAACATTTCGCTAAAATCCACCGAAATCCCGCCCTGGCGCTTGTATCCGCCGCGACCTTTGGTCACACAGACGTCAATCGCCACAGACACTTGCCGCAACAGGAGCCAGCGACCGCAATGACCGCTTCGCCGACCGTCCCCTCGTCCCGTACCGTCACCGTCGCCGCCACCCAGATGGCCTGCAGCTGGGACCGTGCCGCCAACGTCGACGGCGTCGAATCGCTGATTCGCGAAGCGGCCGCAAAGGGTGCGCAGATCATCCTGCCGCAGGAACTGTTCGAGACCCCCTATTTCTGCAAGGACCAGAAGCAGTCGCTGTTCGAACTCGCCGCCCCGGCCGAAGGCCATCCGGTGATCGAGCGGATGCGGTCGCTGGCGCGCGAGTTGTCGGTGGTGATCCCCGTCAGCTTCTTCGAAAAGGCGCGCAACGCCTATTACAACTCCATGGCCATGGTCGATGCGGACGGCAGCCTGCTGGGCATCTACCGCAAGTCCCACATTCCCGACGGACCGGGCTATCAGGAGAAGTTCTATTTCAGCCCCGGCGACACCGGCATCCCGGTGTTCAAGACCCGTTACGCCACCGTCGGCTGCGCCATCTGCTGGGACCAGTGGTTCCCGGAGACCGCCCGCGTCATGGCGCTGAAGGGCGCGGAGATCCTTCTCTACCCGACCGCCATCGGGTCGGAGCCGCAGGACTCCTCCATCGACAGCCAGGGCCATTGGACCCGGGTGATGCAGGGTCATGCCGGCGCCAACCTGATGCCGCTCGTCGCTTCCAACCGCGTCGGGGTGGAGCCGGGGGAAAGCTGCGCGCTGACCTTCTACGGCTCGTCCTTCATCGCCGGGCCGCAGGGCGAGATCGTGGCGCAGGCCGACCGCGAAAGCCGCACGGTGCTGACCGCGACCTTCGATCTCGACCGCATCGCCGCCCAGCGCGCCTCCTGGGGCGTCTTCCGCGACCGCCGTCCGGAACTGTACGGCGCCTTGCTGACGCTGGATGGAGAGACCACGCCGCGGCGCTGAGCATCACGGGCGGAGCGGAGCGGCGGCCTCATTGCCGCACCGCTTCAGACCGTCAGCCCCCTTCCTGCCTGGCCATAACCCAGGGACTGCGCCGCCCCATAGGCCGCGGCGGCGCGTCCGGCCGCAGCGTCCCCACCCTGCCGGCGCTGCTCCGCCTGCGCCTGCAGCTTCGCCGCATCGGCTTGGGCGGCGACGCGCATGTCCTGCGGCGAGGGGTCGGCGGGAGCGAGGGCGGCTGCCTTCACCTGTTCCATCTTGGCGACGGTTTCGGCCGGCTCCGATTCGGAACTGACGTCGATCGGCACCTCGCCCGCGGTGGCGTAACTCTTGCCATCCGGCCCGCGCGTGTAGGTGAAGGACGCACCGCCGGCATGACTGCCGCCGGCCGCCTGATGCGCCGCCTCGTGCTGGCGGACGTTGGCATCGACCTGCTTGAGCTTCTGGACCTGCTGCTGGGCCGCGTCGGACAGGCTCACCGTGTCGGTGGCCCCACCGCCGTCCTTCGCGCCGGACGCGCCCGTGCCTTGGCCGCGTCCCTGGCCCCGAGGCGGCTGGTTGCGCGGAGTGCCGTAGGTCCCGATGGACAGGCTGGAGATGGAAAGGTCGGCGGCCACCGTCCACATCCTCAAGAAGGGTCCGGTTCTCCGTTCAATTTAGGACGAATCGGCCTCACGGGCAACGGCAAGGCCGTTCCGTCCCCGCGGGTCCTGCTCAACCCTGCTCGAAGCCGGTCAGCACATTGGCGACGTTCACGCCCAGATCGTCGACGGCATAGCCGCCCTCCATCACGAACAGCGTCGGCAGGCCAATGCCGGCGATGGCGGACCCCATGCGCAGGAAATCCTCCGACAGCAGCCGGAAACGGGAGATCGGATCGCCGCCATAGGTGTCCGCCCCCAGCGACAGGACCAGGGCGTCCGCCCCGAACTCCCGGATTCGCGCGGCGGCGGCGGCCAGCGCCTGGGCGTAGCCGGTCCAGTCGGTGCCCCAGGGCAGCGTGAGGTTCAGGTTCGCCCCTTCCCCCGCCCCGGCGCCGGTCTCGTCGGCATGGCCGCAGAAATAGGGGAACTCGTCGATGGGATCGGCATGGATCGACACGAACAGCACGTCGCCGCGCTCCCAGAAGATCTCCTGCGTGCCGTTGCCATGGTGGTAGTCGACGTCCAGCACCGCCACCCGCGCGGCCCCGCCGTCGCGCAAGCACTGCGCCGCGATGGCCGCATTGTTCAGGAAGCAGTAGCCGCCGTAGAAGGCATGTCCGGCATGGTGGCCCGGCGGGCGGCAGAGGGCGAAGGCGCTGCGATCGCCGGCCCGCAGCCGGTCGGCGCCGGTCAGCGCGCAGTCCGCCGCGGCGGTCGCCGCCTTCCAGGTACCGGCGGTGATCGGCGTCCCGGCATCGAAGGAATAGAAGCCGAGTCGCCCGTCGATGGACCGCGGCACCCGCCGCCGCGACATGCCGGGCGCCACCCAGTTCAGCGGCAGCGCATCGATGTCCGCGCCATGCTCCTTCACCCACTCGTCCCAGGCGGTCTGGAGAAAGCCGAGGTAGCCGGCGTCATGCACCCGCTCCAACGGGGCGAGGCCGTGGCGGGTGGGTTCGACGATGGGCCCGAGCCCCAACACCTCGATCCGCGCCCGCACGATGTCGGCACGCGCCGGCTTCTCGTAGCAGGGGACGAGCTGGCCGTCGTTGAGTTCGGACCGGCCGGCCTGCAGCCGGTGCTCTTCGCTGTGGATGACGATCACGCCACTGGCATCCTTGTGTTTTCCGGCCATCTGCCGGTGCTTTGCCGCTCCACGGTCTCGCCGCAGCAGCGCGACTGACGGACGGTTCATCATATCCCCACCTGCCAGTGCACGGATGCCACCCTTTTGCATGGCGCCCTGGATGCAGAGCATTGCCTTCCAGTTGAATACACTCGATAGTGTTCACCGGTTTTTGCTCGCTTAGGGCGGGTGAATGACAGGATATTTGACATCGATGCTGGCTGCTGCGTGCAGGATATTCGCCCGTCTCGCACCGGGGGCGGTGCCTTTGCTGTGGGCGTGCGCCGTGTTTGCCGCCGGGCCGACGCGAAGCGATACTCTTTTGCCGCCTTCCATCTCACCTCTGGAAGCCGCCTTTTCCGCCCGCGCCGGCGAACCGCTACGCCAGTTCGGCTACGACCTGTTCGCCCCCGCACGAGAATCGGTGGCGACCGACGAGAGCGCACCCGGTGCCGTTCAGGGCGATTATGTACTGAACACCGGCGATGCGGTGACGGTGACTCTCCGCGGCCAGAAGTCATTCAGCAAGCGATTCGCCATCGACCGCAACGGCCAGCTTGTGGTGGACGACCTGCGCCCGGTCACCGCCGCAGGCCTGTCGCTGGATGCCCTCCGGCGGGAGCTTGCCGCTGCGGTCGCCGCGACCTGGCCCAACACGGAAGCCTTCGCCACCCTGGCGGAGGTGCGGCGGATCGGCGTGGTGGTCACCGGCGTCGTGCAGCGTCCCGGACGGCAGGAGGTCAGCGCATTCGCCACCGCTCTCGACGCCCTGTCGGCGGCCGGCGGGGTGGAGCGCAGCGGCAGCTTGCGTGCCATCCGCCTGATGCGTGCAGGCGGCAGCATCGCCGTGGATCTGTATGCCCTGCAGCTGGCCGGGGACGCGGGCAATGCCGATCAGCCGCTGCGCGACGGCGACCGCCTGTTCGTTCCACCGCTGGGCGCCACGATCGGTGTCGCCGGCCCGGTCAAGCGGCCGGGCATCTATGAGCTGCCGCCCGGCAGCGGTCCGCTGTCGGCAGCCGAATTGCGCGAACTGGCCGGCGGCGCGTTGTGACCCGGCCGTGCCCGGCTGCTGCGATTCGGCATCGGCCCGTCCGGCGAGGAGACGACCGAGGAGGTCGCAGACGCCAATGCCCGCCGGTTCGGCGACGGCGACCTGCTGCTGCTTGCCCCAATGCGCGAGGACCGCCGGGATGACGTGCGGCTGGAGGGACATGTCCTGCGCCCCGGTCCGCGCGCCCTTCCTCAGGGCGGGACCATCGGCGGGCTGCTCTCCCGCAGCGATCTGCGGCCCGCCCCCTATCTGCCTTTCGCGACACTGGAGATCAGCGACTCCGCCACGGGGGCGCGAATCCTCCACCCGGTCGATCTCTCCGCCGTGCTGAACGGGCGAGACCGCCGCCGGGTGGCGGAGGGCGACATCCTTTATGTGCTGGGGGCGGGCGACATCGATTTCCTGACGGCGGAGCCGGTTCTGGCCCTGCTTCGCGGGGAGCGGCAGCCGCCGGAGGGCGCCTGCCCCGGTCTGGTCGCGCTGGCCCGCATCCTTGCCGCAGAACCCGATGGGCCGCTCGCCACCGGACCGCAGGCGCGCGCCGCCGCCGGGCTGACCGGCTCACGCGCCCCTTGCCCGCCGCTGTTCGCCGCGGTGCCCGACCTGCTTCCCCTGGCGCTCCGCCATGCCGTGCTTCGGCTGTCCGGCGTCCCGCGCCCCGGCTTCTATCCGGTCGTGGGCGCCGCCAACGAGGCAAGCACCGGTGCCCGCGAGACCATCGTCGAAACGGATGCACCGCAATTTGAGCTGATCGGCCATGTCCGCCGCCCAGGCACTCGCCGCCTGACCGCCGGGATCACGCTGCGGAGTGCGTTGGCGGAGGGGAAAGCCCTGAAGCGCGACGTCTATCCGTTGCTGGGGATCGTGGAGCGCTATGACCGGCGCAGCCTGACACGCGCCTACCTGCCCTTCTCCCCGCAGGAGGTGGCTGCCGGGCGTGCCGACCGTGGACTTGTCGACGGCGACCGCATCCACCTGTTCGCCACCGACGACATCCGCGGCCTGGTGAAGCCCACCGACGCCGGCACCAATGCCAAATCCACCGCATCAGCCGAGGGAGAGGCGGCGGACGAACCGCCGATGCTGGCCGCATTGCTCGATCCCGCTATCGTCGCGTTGATCGGCGAGCGGTCGGTGCAGGTGCGCGGCGCCGTCCGCGATCCCGGCGGCTATCCAATCGCCGACCGCACGCCGCTGTCCGCGCTGGTCGCCGTCGCGGGCGGGCTGTCGGCCGACGCCGATCCGGCTGCGGCGGAGCTGACCGCTGCGACCGGCAGCCGAAGCATCGTCGATCTCGGCCGCGACGGAGCGCACACTGCCGGACTCGGCGATGCATTGCGGATCAATCCACGGCCGCAGGCACTGGAGTCGCGCGCCGTTGCCATCGATGGGGCGGTGCGCCGTCCCGGCCGGTACGATATCGGCCGCAATGAGACGCTGTCCTCCCTGATCGCACGGGCCGGCGGCCTGCTGGAGGATGCCTATCCAGCCGGAGCCGTCCTGACCCGCGAGAGCGAGCGCCGCCGCGAAAAGGATCAGTTCCAGCGTCAGGCGCGGGAACTGGAACGCACGCTGGCGCTGGAGGTGGAAAAGGGCGAGCCGGTAAAGGCGGAGAATGTCGCGCTGGCCCGGCAGCTCGCCGCCCAGCTTCGCGGTGCGGAACCGCTCGGCCGCGTGGTGGTGGAAGCGGATCCGGCGGTCCTGCGCACGCGGCCCGGGTTGGATCCGCTGCTGGAGCCTGACGACCGCATCGTGATCCCCAAGCGGCCGCTGACCGTCGCGGTCGCCGGCGAGGTCCTGCACCCCACCGCCGCACAGTTCGTCAGCGGCAAGAGCGCGGAGGATTACCTGAGCGAGGCCGGAGGACCGACCCGTGATGCCGATACCGGCCGCAGCTTCCTGGTTCTGCCCGACGGCCGGGCGCGTCCGTTGGCCTTGTCCTCCTGGAACCATCGGGTGGAGGCAATTCCGCCCGGTTCTATCCTGGTGGTGCCGCGCGACCCGCGGCCTTTCGATGGACTCGACGTCGCCAAGACCTTCGGCAATATCCTGAGCCAACTCGCCATCACCGCCGCTTCCGTTTCGGTGATCGCACGATGACCACGGCTCCCCCTCTCCGCCTTGCCATCCTGACCGTGGTCCGTAACGACCGCACCGGCTTGATCGACACCCATGAGAGCTTGCGGGGGCAATTGGGGCCGCAGGTCGCCTGGCTGGTTGCCGACGGCGGATCCACCGACGGCACCGCGGAATGGCTGGCGGACCACGCCGATCTGCCGGTCTGGTGGCGGTCCGCCCTGGACCGGGGGCTCTATGCGGCGATGAACGATGGGCTCGATACCGCCCGGCGGCTCGGCTTCAGCCATGTGCTGTTCCTGAATGCCGGCGACCGGCTGGCCGCTGCGGACACCGCCATCCGGTTGCTGCAGGCCACCGGCCGCCATCCCGGTGCCGCCCTTTTTTACGGCGATGCGCTGGAGCGGCAGAGCGACGGACGTATCCTGTTGAAGCGCGCGCGGTCCCACCGCTGGGCACCCTTCGGCATGTTCACGCACCATCAGGCCATGATCTACAGCGTACAGGCGCTCTCGGGTCTTCGTTTCGATCCCGCTTTCAGGATCGCGGCCGACTATGCCTTCACGCTTGCCGCCCTGGGTCGCGGACCGGCGGTCCGGCTGCGGTTGCCCGTATGCCTGTTCGCCCCCGGCGGCCTGTCGCAGCGCGATGCCGCCACGGGCCGATGTGAGCAGGAGGCGATTCGACGCATGCATCTGGGGCAGAGCCCGGTGTGCGCGACGGCGGTTTCCGCACTGCAACGAGTCGCGCTGGCAGTGCGTCATCATTTTCCCACGGCTTACGCGAAATTACGTTTCCGATGCCCGGAAACTTAATGTCTTTCGTGCATGGCTTCCCACTTCCACCCAAACGGACCGTTGATGCGCACAAATGGTTGCATAGAATTTACTTTCTGAACTAAGCATTCTCGCGGCGCCTTCCCTCCGGCTTTCCCTTCGAGGTACGACTTATGAGCGCGACCAAGACCAAACTCGCCCCCGCCCACACCCTCTCGCGCCGCGGCGAAGGTCCCAACCCCATCGACATCCATGTCGGTGCCCGCCTGCGGCTTCGCCGCACCCTGCTTGGCCTGAGCCAGGAGAAGCTGGGCGAGGCGGTCGGGATCACCTTCCAGCAGCTGCAGAAGTACGAGCGCGGGTCGAACCGCATCAGCGCCAGCCGCCTCTACAACCTCTCCCAGGTTCTGGGCGTTCCGGTCAGCTACTTCTTCGACGACATGCCGTCTCCCGACCAGATCGCCGCCGAGGCGCCGGCCGAAAGCGCGAGCGAGACCGACGAGTTCGAATCGATGGCCCGCCGTGAAACGCTGGAACTGGTCCGTGCCTATTACCGGATCGAGGATCCGGGCGTGCGCAAGCGCACTTTCGACCTGCTGAAGGCGTTGGGCGGCGACCGCATCGCGCTGGTCGAGGAATAAGGGCCGGGCGAAGGGGAGCAGCCCGACGGAAGGCGCGCGGCGGAAGCCTGCGCCTGCACGGCAGCCCGCATCTTGAGCCCGACCTGCCAGTAGTAGAACGCGCGTCCCAACGCGTGGTCGAGCCCTGCTGTGCCGTCGAGGACGCCCAGGCGCAGCACATAGGCATGCAGGAAGGCCCAGAGCGGACGGCCCGGCAGGCGCTGAAACAATCGCTTCAGCGTCCGCCGACGCAGGACTCCGCCATCGCCCGGCTCGTCGTCGATCAACCGGTCCATCCGGCCGTCGGCACGCAAGGCCGCCTCCCAGTCGGAATAGCGGTTGTGCCGGTCGAACCAGGCGGACGGCGGCTTGGCGTCGCCATGGTCCATCGGGTGCCGCAGCCGCCCTGTCGTGCCGGCGACCAGCGGCTGGTAATGGCCTTCCACCTCCCACATGGCGGCGACATCCAGGTCCGGCAGATCGGGAAAGCGGACATGGCGGCGGTCGAGCAGGGCCAGCTTGCGGTTCCAGCAGCCGAAGCGCAGCGCGCGGCCGCGCAGGACCGGGCGGCCATCGACCCAATAGGCGGAATGGCGCGGACCGCCGGCCATCAGACCCGCGATCTCATCGACCAGCGCCGTGGTCGGCCGTTCGTCCGCATCGACGAACAGCACCCAGTCATGGGCCAGCGGCAGACTGTCCAGACACCATTGCTTCTTCTTCGGATAGCGGCCGTTCCAGCGGAAGGGCACCAGTTTTGCGCCAAGGGACCGCGCGATGTGCGGCGTTCCGTCCTCGCTGCCGCTGTCGACGACGAAGCACTCGGCAAAGCGGGTCAGCGCCGCTAGGCAAGGGACGAGGTTCGCGGCCTCGTTGCGGGTCATCACCACGACGGAAACGGGGATTGGAGTCATCGCGCCTCCTCCCCCGTGCGCCCGTCCCGAAGGGCATGGCGGGCGGATAGGCAGAAGCAGGCAGCGATCAATCCGGCCATTCCCGCCAGCGGCACGACCACCGCCGGGTTCGGCCAGTCCGGCAGGGAAGCGGCGCCGGGCGGCTGGATCATGTCGGCGGCAAAGGGCAGATCGACCCCGATCATCATCGCCACGCGCTCCTGATCCAGCAGCAGGTCGCTTAGGGCCTGCCGGTGCTCAGCCACGGTGACGGCACCCAGCCGGTCCTTGATGTGGGCGATCTGGGCGGCGCTGCGCCGTGCCGCCTCCGCCCGCAAATGGGCGTCGGTGGCCGCAGCGACGCGGCCCAGCAGGTCGAGCGCCGTGGCGCGGTCGGAATGGCGCAACGTGATCCGCCGCATCGGACCCGACCGCAGCATGTCGATCACCAGCCGGTCGCGCAGGGCCCGCGCCACCCGCTCTCCATCCGGTTCCACCCAATCCTGCCGGCCGACCAGCGAGAGCAGCGCGCGCTTCACAGTCGGAACCACTCCGGAGGGCGGGCGCCAGCTTTGCGTCTCCGCATCCCAGCGGTCGGGGAACAGGGCCTGCAGCAGCCTGGAATCGCGCGCCAGCTGCTCCGCCACCGGGCCGGAACCGAGAAGCTCCAGATAGCGGGCGAAATCCGACAGCGATTCGTCGCCGGCTCCAGGTTCGGCCATCGCGGCGGAATCGCGTCCGCTCAGCATGGGCACGCGCGCGCCCATGGCGGCGGAACCGACCCGGGCCGTAGGACCGATCACCATCGCCGCCGTATAGGCCGGCGTAACCAGCCACAGCGCGCAAACCGCAAGCGCAATGCCGCCGAAGCCGCCGGACAGGAGCCAGCGCCAGCCCTGCCGCAGCGTGCGAACAAGGCGGCGGAGATCGCCCTCCCCACCCGTCACGGGGAGCCGCAGCGTCATGGCATCGGGTTGGCCCAGCGCGCCGTCAGGCATGGGGCAACGGCCTTGTCATCATTGTCTGGGGGATTCGCTGCGCCGGCAGAAGGCCTTCGGCGATTGCGGCGAAAGCGTTGGCGGCCCGATCGGCCGTCCAGACCGCGGATTGGCCGGCGGCGCGTGCGCCTTCCGCCGCGCAACGCATCGGATCGGCGGCATAGGACCGGACTGCATCGGCGATGGCGGCACCGTCGAACGGGTCGATGACCAGTCCGCAGCCGGCAACCCGCGCGGCGGCCTCGCTGCCCCGCGGACCGAGGAACAGGCAGGGGCGGCCCGCCGCCTGGACGCCGGCCAGCTTGCTCGGCACCAGCATGCCTTCCGCCGCCGGGTGCATCGTCACGAGATGCAGGTCGGCGGCCGACAGGCTCTCCGCCAGCCGATCCGCCGGTTGCCAGGGCAGGCGCCGCAGGTTGCGCAGTCCCCGGCGTTGCGCCTCCCCCTTCACCGCCGCGAATCCCCGCCCTTCCCCGGTCAGCAGGAACAGAACACCAGGGTCGCTGTCCTGCAGCCGCGCCGCCGCCTCCAGCACGCCGTCCATCGGGTGGGCGAGGCCGAGCGTGCCGGAATAGGCGACCAGAAAGCGGCTGTCCCCGTCCACCACCCCCAGCGAACTGCGGAACCCGCCCCCCTCCTTGGGCAGAGGGTGGATGGCGGGGTCGGGCCAATTGGGCAGAAGGCTCAGCCGCTCCCCCATCACGCCCATGGCCGCGATCCGGTCGCGCATGCAGCGTCCGATCGCGACCACGCCGTCGTGACGGCGGAGGGACCGGGCCATTCCCCTCCCGGCGAGTCGGTGCAGCATCGACGGCATCCGCACCCCCAGCACCGGCAGCAGATCGGGATAGAGATCCTGGCACCAGTGCAGCGATGCCGCACCATGGCGTGCCGCCAGCATCGGCCCGGCCAGCGCCAGCATCGGCGGGTCGGTCATCGTCACCACCACGTCGTGGCGCGGCAGGCGCAGGGCGCGTCCGGTCAGACGGCACAGCGACTCGATATACGCACGGGCGTCCGGCCTCTCCCCCTCCGGCACGCTGCCGCCGGTCCGGTGGAGCGCAATGCCATCCGGGGCATCGGCCCGCGACTCCGGGCCGTCCGCGACCACCGTGACCCGCCAGCCCGCATCCGCCATGCGGGTCGCCAGATCATGGAGGCAACGCCCGGTCGCCCCGCGGTCCGGCGGAAACACCCGATTCACGAACAGAATGGAAGGTATGCCGAGCGTCACAGCGCACCAAAGCCTGAATTGCACGCGAAAGTATGCTTGTGCTCTAGGGCTTGGACAACCCTTTCCTGAGTTCGGACCCCAAAAGCATCAGCGACAGGATGACGCCGGTGTCGAGATACTTGAAGCTGGTGTGGAGGCAGAGCGCCATGAGCAGCGGCGGCACCACCGCCATGGCCAGCGGCGGATCCTCCGCCAGCAGGCGGCGCCAGGGACGAACCAGGGCGCACAGATAGGCTCCAAGCGCCAGCATGCCTGAAAGCCCGGTCTTCAACAGGCTGTAGCTGACCAGCGTGTGGGTGTAGCTGACCCGCCATCCCCCGACGGCCGGATTGGCGATGCGCGCTCCCCATCCATCGCCGAACAGCAGGGTGCAGGGCGACGAGACGGCATGGTCGATCACCACCGCCGCTTCCTCCCAACGCGTGTTCGCCCCGGTCAGCCTGGTCTTCTCCGCCACCTGTTGCCAAGCGCCGACCAGCGCATCCCCGGCGGGAAGGACGACGAAACCGGCTGCCAGCAGCAACGGCACCGCCAGCCAGGGGCGTCGCCGCACCCACCACAGGGCCACAATCGTCAGAGACAGCGCCGACAGCCCCAGGGCGGTGCGGTGGACCGCCCCAGCCAGGGCGCCGAGGCAGAGCGATCCCCCGGCGGCGCAGGCGAACGCCGCGATCCAGCGCCTGAACGATCCCCCGACCGCCACCAGCGACAGTGCCAACGCCGGCAATGCCACCGCGGCGAACAGCACCGATGGGGCATTCAGCAGATAGGCGCCCCCGTCCGCCATCGCCCGCGTGCCGACGGCACCGAATCCCCACTCCGCCTGCTTCCACCAGCGCAATGCCAGCAGAAGCCCGGCAAGCGTCAGCCCGCCGGCCAGAAGGCGCACACCCCAGGTTCCGGCGCGCCGCAAGGCGGGAACCAGCAGCACGGGCAGGAACAGATAGAACAGCGGCACCACATCGCGCAGGATGTCCGCCGCCTCCCAACCCAATGCCGCGCCGCGCAGCAGCGGCACCCACAGCAGCCAGCCCAGCGCCGCGACCGCAACGGCCATCCACGCCGCATCACCCAAGTCGTGCAGGGCGTGGCCGGTCGCGACCATCAGAGGCCGTCTCCAGCCGATGGCCAGCAGGATCAGCAGGCCGATGGCGGCCTCGCCCCAGCGCAGGGACGGCGGCGCCGGAACGCTGATGCCGCCATAGATCAGCAGCGCCGCCGCCATGGCCCACGCCGAAGTCAAGCGCAGTTCGGTCGCGGCGGTCACCGCCGCACCGGCGGTGATGCGTCGGGGCCGCTCAGGCCCAGCGCTGTTCGGCGCGGTCCAACCGGTAGAACAGCCCTTCCTGCGGACGCAGGCGCAGGGTTCCGGTGAGGGTCACCGGCTCCCGCGTGGCAGGCAGCGCGATGGAGGAGTGCACATGCATCATGGCGGCCGGACCGGGGCTTTCGCAGGCGGGACAGCCCATGGGGTTGGCGGACAGGATGAAGCGGTTGTGGGTGGTGCCGCCGGTCAACGGAACCATGAAGCCGCGGACGGTGACGGTACGGCCGTCCAGGGCAGACACCTTGACCGGAAACTGCGGATCGCCGGCCAAGCCCCCCAGCCGGACCGCGCCAAGGTCGCGCCAAAGCGCCGTGGTTTCGTCCAGCGGCAGGTGGAAGGGGCCGGCGGGGTGGTTGGGCGCATCGGGCGTGCCGGCGGCCCACACGGCCCAGCCGGCGACGGGTGCCAGCGCAAGCGGCAACAAGATCTGGCGCCGGCCGGGCATGGCCGCGCCAAGACGGGTGGCGGAGTTCATGGTCGCTTCTCCCCTGCTGCGTTGCTTCGTCACCGGGGCTGCGAAATCGGGGCGCCGTGTGCTTTGGAAGTCTTTGGGCCGGTCGCCGGGGGACAGCTTGATCCGGTGCTGGGCGCCGCCTTCTGCCGGACGGTCGCCGATTGCGCGGGAGTGTCCGGCAAGTCGAGCTTCCGGTCAACGGGCAATTCGGTGTGCTGTTGTAGGGAATTCGGTCCAGAAGGACAGGATCTCCATGTGCGGAATCAATGCATGCGGCATCACTGCAGGTTTTAAAAAAACGCAATGTGTTTGACGGAATACGGCAGTGCGCCTCATAGTCCACCGGCTGTCCCTGCCGCACTGCACACAGCCCTGAGCCAGCCGTTCCCGTAACGAGACGAGCCATGGAAACCTTCCGCTTCCAGCCAGGCGAAACGCCGGTCCTGCTCAGCATTCCGCATGTCGGGACGATGATTCCGCCGGACATCGCCACGACGATGACGGAACACGGGCAGGCACAGCCCGACGTCGATCGACACCTGGACCGGTTGTATCATTTCGCCCCGGCGCTCGGAATCGGTTTCCTGACCGCGCTGTGTTCGCGCTATGTGGTGGACCTGAACCGCGATCCCGACGGTCTCGTCGCCCAGCCTGGCCTGGACCCGACGGAGATCTGTCCGCTCACCACCTTCGACCGTGCGCCCATCTACCAAGCCGGTCAGGAACCGGAACAAGTGGAGATCGAACGGCGGGTCGGCGCCTACTGGCGCCCCTATCACGACCAGCTGCACAACGAGCTGCGCGCCCTGCGCGACCGATTCGGGGTCGCGGTCCTGTTCGACGCCCATTCCGTGCGCAGCCGGGTTCCGCGATTCTTCGACGGCACCCTGCCCGACTTCAACCTGGGGACCGGCGACGGCAGCAGTGCCGCCCAACCGCTGGTCGCGCGTCTGATGAACGTCCTTTCGGCATCGGAACGTTACTCCGCCGCGTTGAACGGCCGTATGCGCGGCGGCTTCATCATCCGCAGCTACGGCAAGCCGGAGGAGAACATCCATGCCATCCAACTGGAGCTGACCCAGTCCACCTACATGGACGAGGATGCTCCCTACCGCTTCCGCCCCGATCTGGCGGCCGAGGTGAAGCCCGGGCTGGAGCGGCTGATGAGCGCGGTCGTCGAATGGTCGTGGCAGAAGGCCACGGGCCAACGCCGCGCGGCCTATCTGTAACGAGGCTTCCCTGATAAAGAGTGGCCCTCCCCCGTCGCCGGGGAAGGGCCGAAGGACGGCCTGATCGGGGATGGATCAGATCTGGCCGCGCTCGCTCGCCTGACGCATCAGGACGTACTGGCGCATCATCTGATTGCGGAAGCGGTAGCGTTCCAGGCCCGGTTCCACCACCGGGGCCAGGACACCGCCATGGTCCTCGCGCGTCAGGCGTTTCAGCAGGTCCAGCGTCGCGGCACTCGGCAACTCGCCGCTGTCGCCCGCCAGATCGTTGGGGTCGAACACGCCATAGGCATCGGCCGGGCACAGGGCGGCGGCAAGCAGCGCGTCCTCCAGCTCCGCGCGGCGGTCGGCGGCCAGTGCGCGGGCATAGCTCTCGACGATGCCGCGCTCGGCCTCCTGCAGGCAGCGGGCGACGGCATAGGCCAGATCCGGCCGCTCCACCAACTTGCTGCCGCGGCTGACGGCGCTGCGCGCCGCGTGCAGGCCGAGCAGCTGTGCGTAGTAAGGCAGCCCGCGCACGAATTCGGCGATCCGCCGCACCACATCCGGCGCGAACTCGATCGCGGCATTCTGGGCACCGGCCTGGATCAGCCGGCCGATCTCCTGATCGGTCATCAGCGGCAGATGCACCGGCACCAGCGACCGCTGGATCGACGGATGCTTGCCCAGCAGCTGGTCCAGGTTCTCGGCGACGCCGACCACCAACAGCGTGACGGGGATCGAGCTGTCGGTGAGATTCTTGAACAGCTCCGCCAGCTTGTTGCGGAAATCCTCGTCGAGGACGCGGTCGTATTCGTCCAGGATCAACAGCACATGGGTCGCATGGATGCCCGACAGCACCTCGTTCAGCTCGGTAACGCTGAAGGTGCCGTCCGGCAGCAGCTCGTTCAGGCTGGCGAAGTTGCGCCGGGCCGCGAACGGGTTGTCGAGCGCGGACCGGTAGTAGGTGGAGGGGATTTTCTTCAGGAAGTGCCTGAAGATGTCCTCGAAGCTCAGTTCGCCGCTGCAGGTCAGCTTCAGCGACAGATAGCCGGCCTGCCCGGCGATCTTCTCGATCGCGTTGGCGACGGAGGTCTTGCCGCGGCCTCGGTCGCCATACAGGATGACGTGCGCCCGCTCCTCCTCGATCGCTGAAATGATGCGGCGAAGCGTGTCGTTGCGGCCAATGAACAAGCCGTTCAGCTGCTGCTTCGGCCGCGTCGGGGTGAAGGCTTCGCGCAGCAGGCCGTTCAGCTCCGGCGTCAGCCCCTTCAGCATCGCTGGCGCGTTGGCGCCCATGCCGCCGCGATAGCCGCCGTTGACCGACATGGTGAAGCGCGGCAGATCGTGCTCGCTCTCCGCCTCGCGCCCTCCGGGCTGTGGGAACATGTGGCCGCGACGGTCGCTGGTGGCGTCGTTGTCGATCACGTCGGGAAGACGCGGCGCGGCGGGACCGCGCATCGCCTCGAACCCGCTCCGACCTTGTCCCCCATCGACCGGACGCAGGAGCGTCCCGCCGGGCCGGGAGAATCCGGGTGCATTGGGGAAGTTGCCGGCGGCAGGTCCAGGGCCTGAGATCCCCGGCCCCGACATACCCGGTCCGGCCATGCCCATTCCATTGCCTGTGAGCCCGTTGCCGGTAAGGCCGCCACCAAGTCCGCTACCGCCGAGACCCGCTCCGCCAGCCGCCGGCATCCGTTCGTCCGCCACAGCGGCCGAACGACGCTTCCGAAAGAAATTCCGCATCCGTCCCAATCCCCACGCGTTGTCGGCGTTCGCGGAACCGTTCCCCTTTCGGCTTCTCTGTCGGGCCAGGAACGGTTCCGCGTGTTCCCGATGTAAGCGCTGCGCCGGCCGGGGTGGGCTGGGATTTCGGATATAATACCGACGCGGCATCCCTCGTTCGGGGACCTCTTCCGAAGGGGCAGGCGCCCCGACGCCATAGGCCTGCTCAGCCGATCAGAATCGGCCCGACCGTTGCCCAGCCATAGAGCACGGCGAGGAACAGGGCGAGGGTCATGCATTCACGCAGGAAAGCCAGAACCGACATGCCAACCTCCATTGTTCGTGTCTTGTTCCGGTATAGCTACCAGAACAGACGTGGAACGGCAACTTCGCAGTTCTTCCTATGTTCCTGTTATGGGCGCGGGTGTTCCCTCCCGGACACAGATCGAACGGGTAGGTGGGTATAAGATTACGTGTCGGACGTTCGATAATTTCGGGCCGAAACTCAGGCTGGATCGGCGTCGTCGTAGCGGATCAGGTCGGTCCAGGCGCGCTCCAGCCGCCGCAGGGTGCGGTAGGTGGTCTCGAAATCGGCGCCGTCGCTGTCGCTGCGCAACAGGCTGTCGGCCCGGGCCGTTTCCAGCTTCTTCAACGCCTCGCAGGTGGCCAGCCCCTGTTCGGACAGCTTGAGCCGCGCGGCCCGCCGGTCGCGCAGGGACGGGCTGCGGTCGACATACCCGGCTTCCACAAGGTGCTTCAGATTGTAGGAGGCGTTGGAGCCCAGGTAATAGCCACGCTCCAGCAGATCGCGGACCGACAGTTCCTCGGTGCCGATGTGCAGCAGCATCAGGGCCTGGGTCGGGCTGAGGTCGGTCACGCCGATCCGGGCCAGTTCCATCCGAAGCACGTCGAGGAAGCGCCGGGTGATGCTTTCCATGACGCGGCCAAGGTCGGTGTAGACCGCGGGGGCCGCCACGCTCTGCTGCATGCTCATCGTTCCTGTGCCAGTGGCTTTTCAGCCGTTGTCCGGTCGCCGCGGCACCGCCGCGCTTGCGAACCGGCGGACCGGGGAAGCGGTGCCGAAGCCCCCTTCCCGCGGTCGTTTCTTAATGGCCTGTGACGATGGGCGGATTTTGATGCGAATTGGAGGGACAAACTTGAGACGTGGGGGCTTTCCTGCCCCTCGACCGCCCCTTTACATGGTGCCCGGGTAGGCTCCGCCGTCCAAAAGGATGTTCTGGCCGGTCATGAAACCGGAACTCGCAGCGCAGAGGAAGGCGCAGGCGGCCCCGAATTCCTCCGGATCACCGAATCGACCGGCGGGATTTCCCTTGCGGCGCAGGTCCATCTCTTCGTCGATGCTGCGACCGGCGGCCTTGGCTCCGCCTTCCATAGTCTTGCGCAGGCGGTCGGTCTCGAATGGGCCGGGCAGCAGATTGTTGATGGTGACGTTGTGCTTCACCGTCTGGCGCGACAGTCCGGCAACGAATCCGGTCAAGCCGCTGCGCGCACCGTTCGACAGACCGAGAATCGGAATCGGTGCCCGCACCGCGGCCGAGGTGATGTTGACGATCCGGCCGAACCGGCGGGCGATCATCCCGTCCACCGTCGCCTTGATGAGGAAGATCGGCGCCAGCATGTTGGCGTCCAACGCGCGGATCCAGTCCTCGCGGTCCCAGTCGTGGAAATCGCCGGGCGGCGGCCCGCCAGCATTGTTGACCAGGATGTCCGGCTCCGGACAGGCGGCGAGTGCCGCGGCCCGTCCCTCTTCCGTCGTGATGTCGCCGGCAGCGGTGGTGACGGTGGCGCCGGTCGCGCCGGTCGCCTTGCGGATCTCCTCCGCCGTCGCCTCCAGCGCATCGGCGTTGCGGGCGGTCAGGGTGACATGCACGCCTTCGCGGGCCAGCGCGAAGGCGCAGGCACGGCCCAGCCCCTTGCTGGCGGCGCAGACGATGGCGCGGCGGCCGGCGATACCCAGGTCCATGCTCGTCCCTTCCTTATGTTCTTAGCGTGTCGTTTTGGAACCGGATCGTTGCGGTTCCGTCCGTTGCAGTTCCGAAAGGACCTCGCGCGCCAACGGCACGGTCACGCCGCGATGGGCTGCGAGCGATGCGTGGTCCAGTGCAGCGACCAGCCGGCGGGCGAAGTCCAGCGACCGTTCCATCCGCGCCAGCAGGTAGGTGATGACCTCCAGCCCCGGCCGCAATTGCCGGTCGGCGAACAGCTTCACCAACACGGCGGCCAGCAACGCGTCGTCGGGCGGACGAACCTCGACCGCCGGCGCCCCCTTGATGCGGGACCGCAGATCGGCCAGCCGCGTGCGCCAGCGCGACGGCGCCTTGCGCGACAGCAGCAGAAGGTGGCCCTGCTGCTCGCGGGCGAGATTGTAGAGGTGGAACAGCGCCTCTTCCCGCTCGGGCCTGCCGGACACCGCATCGGCATCCTCGACCACCACGGCGTTTGTGGGCGCCAGCAGCCCTGGCACCACGCCCGAGTCGAGCATATCGCCCCTGGTGATGACGGCATGGCTGCGGGCGCGCCAGACCTGGGACAGATGGGTCTTGCCGCAGCCGGCCGGCCCGAACACGGTCAGCGCCGGAGCGGGCCAGGACGGCCAGCGGTCGAGCCAGGCCACCGCGTCGGCATTGCTGGACGCCACGAGGAAGTCCTCGCAGCCCATCGCCGTCCGATGCCCGAGGTCGAGCGGTATCTGCGCCGGCAAGCTCATGCGGACACACCCATCAGCGTTCCGCGTCGATGCCGCGGTAGTACGGGCTTGAGAGATACTGTCGCAACGCGAAGCGGGTCAACACGCCGATCACCGCAGCCACCGGAACCGCCAGCAGCACGCCGACGAATCCGAACAGGCTGCCGCCGGCCAGCAGGGCGAACATCACCCAGACCGCATGCAGCCCGACCTTGTCGCCGACCAGCTTCGGCGTCAGGACATTGCCCTCCACCGCCTGCCCGAACAGGAAGATGCCCACCACGACGGCGACCCGCCAAAGCTCGTCGAACTGCAGCAGGGCAAGCCCGGTGCTCGCGACGAAGCCGAACAGGCTGCCGACATAGGGAATGAAGGACAGGATCCCGGCCATCAGGCCGATCACCAGCCCGAAATCCAGCCCCGCCGCCGACAGCGCCAGCGCGTAGAAGACGCCCAGCACGAGGCAGACCATCGCCTGCCCGCGCACGAAGCCGGACAGGGTCACGTTCACCTCGCGCGCCTGCTCGCGCACCGTCTCGGCGTGCTGGCGAGGGAGCCACGAATCGACCTTCCCCACCATCACGTCCCAGTCGCGCATCAGATAGAAGGCGACGATGGGGGTGATGAACATCAGGGTCACGATGTCGAACACGGCAACGCCGCCGGACAGGATGCGGCTGACGATGCGACCGACCATCCCCGCCACCTCGCCGGCATAATTACCGGCGGCGGCGCGCAGCCGCTCCACATCGTCGGCAGGAAGCCGATGGATGAAGCGGTCGAGCGCCGGGATCAGCCGCTCCTTCACCAGCGTGGCGTAGGTCGGCAGCACCTCCAGCAGGTGGGAGATCTGCCCCTGCACCAGCGGCACCAGAAGAAGCGCCATCAGCACCAGGACCAGCAGGAATCCCAGCAGCACCAGCGTGGTGCCGAGCCAGCGCGGCAGCCGCGCCCGCTCCAGCCGGTCGACCAGCGGGTCGAGCAGATAGGCGATGGCCAGCCCCACCACGAAGGGCAGCAGCATGTCGGCCAGCAGCCACAGCGCAAGGACGAACAGTCCGAGCCCGATCAGCCAGAAACGGAGCTGCTTGGCCGACGTCACGGAACGCCGCCGAGCCGGTTGAACAGCAGGGCACCGCGCCGTGCGTACAGCAGTCCGGACAACACCGTGGTCACCGTGCAGGCGTACACCAGCACGTCTACCAGCTCCCACCCGTACAGATGGATTTCCGGCAGGCCCAGCGCCGGCGGCGCCAGCACCGCGGCGGCAAGCGCGATCTGCACCACCGTGTTCACCTTGCTGACGTAGAGCGGCTGCATCGCCAAGGTCTCCTTCAGCGTGAACAGAAGGATGACGCCGCCGATGATCATGATGTCGCGGAAGATCACCATCATCGCCAGCCACAGCGGGATCGATCCGACCCAGGCCAGCGCAACGTACACGCCGACGATCAGCGCCTTGTCGGCCAGCGGATCGAGGTAGCCGCCCAACACCGTACGCGCCCGGAACATGCGGGCGATGGCGCCGTCCAGCGCATCGGACAGGCCGGCGGCGACGAAGAGGGCGAAGGCCCACTCCATCTTGCCGGTCAGGATCATGTACATCGCGGCCGGAACCGCCACGATGCGCAGGAAGGTGATGATGTTCGGAACGCTCACGGCGCGCTCTTGGCCGGCAGCGTTCCCAGATTGCGCGGCGGAGCGCCCAGCGTGCCGCCGGCATCGAGCGGCGCCGATGGCGCCAGCGACGTCGGCGAGGCCGGGACTGGAGATGCGGCCGGCGAAGCGGAGGACGGAACGGCCCCGGCCGACGCGGCTCCCGACCCGCGCGGCAGCAGCGTCAGCTGCCAATCGGCGGAGGGAACCGGCAGCGGCGCAGCGGGATAGGCGGCCGGAGACGCCGCGGCCGTGCGCGCAAGGCCCAGATCCTGGCGGGCAAGCGCCTGGGCCAGTTGGTCGGGATCGCCGCGATGGGTCAGGGTGATCAGCGCCTCGCTGCGGCTGATCGACATGAGGTTGGTCCGGGTCACCGCATTGACGGAGGAAAGGCGCTTGCGCGTTTCCACCCAGTCGTTCACCGCCGACAGCGGAATGCGGACCAGGGTGTTGTGCTCCGGGCCGGTCGCCGTGGTGTGCTCGCGCCGCCAGGAGTCGTCCAGCTGGGTGCCGACCGCGGCGACCGCGCGGGTCAGCACGTCGTCGGCGCTGCTGCCGCCCTTCACCTGCACGACCTGATTGTCGCGCGTGCCGTCTAGCCCGTAGCGGGTGACGTCCACCGTCATGCCGCGCGCCGGATCCGGGCCGTTGGCCGGCAGATCGGTGCGGGCGACGACGACCCCGCCGGCCTTGTAGGCCTGGGCGATGCGGCCCAGCGCCTCGGCATTGCCGGCGATGGCGTCCTCGCCGCTGATCGCCTGCGCGTCTGTCAGTTCGCCGTCCGGCACGACCAGCGGCACCAGGGACGCGGCGGGCTGCCGCGCTTCCCATGCCGCGCGCCAGGGGGTGCGGTCCTGCCAAAGGATGGTGCGCCCTTCGGTCTGGGTCACCGGCAGGATGACGAAGGGACGCGACGGCGGCTCGACATACTGGGTGGCGCCGCCGCTCTGGCCGAGCGCGTCGCGCACCGCATTGGGGCGGAACCGCACGGTGATGGCGCCGACATAGCGGCTGGCCGACACCTTTTCCTCGTCGATCTCGAAGCCCTGGACCAGCCTGGCGATCTCGTTGTCCGACAGGCGCGGCGGGGTGCCGCCGGGGACGAGGCGGCGATAGAGCTCCGCCCAGGCCTTGGCCTGCGCCTCTCGGATCGCCTGGTCGCGGACCGTGGTCGGATTGCTGCCGTTGATGTCGACCCGGACGCCCGACACCGCGAACGGGTCGGAGGCGGACGGCATGGCGGCAGAGGCGGCGGCAGAGGCGGCGGCCGGCGGCGGGGAACCGGTCTGCGCACCCGCCGGCCCGGTCATGGTCAGGACCAGAGCGGTGGACATGGCAGCAAGACCGGCGAGGAGCGGCGCGCGGCGGCGGTGGAGCATTGCAAAGCCTTCCGATTCGAGTATGTTCGGCCCGAGCCCAAGGCCCGGTATATAGCTCAGCCCAAGCGAGGATACCATCAGCACCCAGTCCTATAACATGTCCGACGCCTACAAGCAGGCCGGTGTGGACATCGATGCGGGCAACGCGCTTGTCGAAGCGATCAAGCCCCTTGCCCGCTCCACCGCGCGTTCCGGCTCCGACGCGGGCCTGGGCGGCTTCGGCGCCCTGTTCGACCTGCGCGCCGCCGGCTACCAGGATCCGCTCCTGGTCGCGACGACCGACGGCGTCGGCACCAAGCTGAAGGTGGCGATTCTCGCCAACCGCCACGACACCGTCGGTATCGACCTCGTCGCCATGTGCGTCAACGATCTGGTGGTCCAGGGCGCGGAGCCGCTGCTGTTCCTGGATTACTACGCCACCGGCAAGCTCGACGTGGCTGCCGGACGCGACATCGTCGCCGGCATCGCCGAAGGCTGCCGTCAGGCCGGCTGCGCGCTGGTCGGCGGCGAGACCGCCGAAATGCCGGGCATGTATTCCGAAGGTGATTACGACCTCGCAGGATTCTCCGTCGGTGCCGTGGAACGCCAGCACGCCCTGACCGGTTCCACCGTCCAGGCGGGCGACGTGGTTCTCGGCCTCGCGTCCACCGGCGTGCATTCCAACGGCTATTCGCTGGTGCGCAAGCTGGTGGAGAAGTCGGGACTCGGCTATGACGCCGCCTGCCCGTGGGACGAGTCGAAGTCGCTGGGCGAGGCTCTGCTGACGCCAACCCGCATCTATGTGAAGAGCACGCTGAAGGCGGTGCGCGCCGGCACGGTCCGTGCCATGGCCCACATCACCGGCGGCGGCCTGATCGAGAACATTCCGCGCGTCCTCCCCGACGGGCTGGGTGTGGTGCTCGACGCCTCGACCTGGGCGCTGCCCCCCGTCTTCTCCTGGCTGATGAAGACCGGCGGCATCGCTCCCTACGAGATGGCGCGCACCTTCAACGTCGGCCTCGGCATGGTCGTGGTGGTTCCCGCCGACAAGGCGAACGAGGCCATCGACATCCTGCGCGAGGGCGGCGAGACGGTCTACACCGTCGGCACCGTCACCGCGCTGAAGGACGGCGACGCCCGCGTGACCGTCGATGGCATGGACGCGGCCTGGACCGCGTAAGGGACGCCCAAGGATAGGTTCGATGAGCAAGTTGAAGCTCGGCGTCCTGATCTCGGGGCGCGGCAGCAATCTGCAGGCGTTGATCGACGCCTGCGCCGCGCCCGATTTCCCGGCCGAGATCGCGCTGGTGCTGTCCAACAAGGCCGATGCCTTCGGCCTGGAACGTGCCTCCGCGGCCGGGATCGCCACCGCGGTGGTCAGCCACCGCGACTATCCCGGCGACAAGCCGGCCTTCGAGGCGGCGATGGACGCCCAACTGCGGCAGGCCGGCGTCGAGTTGGTCTGCCTCGCCGGCTTCATGCGGCTGCTGTCGCCCTGGTTCGTCGGGCGCTGGCAGGATGCGCTCATCAACATCCACCCGTCCCTGCTGCCCTCCTTCAAGGGCCTGGATACCCATGAGCGGGCGCTGGCCACCGGCGTCCGTTTCCATGGCTGCACCGTCCATCATGTCCGCCCGGCGATGGACGATGGTCCGATCATCGCGCAGGCCGCCGTTCCGGTCCTGCCCGGCGATGATGCCCATCGTCTGGCCGACCGGGTGCTGGAGGCGGAGCACAAGCTCTATCCCCATGCCGTCCGCCTGATCGCGGAGGGTCGCGCCCGCGTCGACGGCGATCTGGTGCGGATCGACGGGCCGCTGCCTGAACTGGCGACCGTTCTCAACCCGCCCCTTTAGGCGGGTTCTTCCTTCCGGCCCCTACCCTTCCGGCATAGTTGACGGTTCCGCTCGGAATCTGTTGCGTTTCCGTACGCCTGCGTCAGAATTGCGGGCAAAAGAAACTGTTGGAGGGTTGATCGATATGGCGGCCGTGAGTCCCAACCCGGTCAGTGAAGAGACCGTACGTACCCATCAGGCGACCTGGATCGCCTTCACCAAATTCATGAAGCTCAGCATCGCGGGCGTCATCGCGGTGCTGGTTCTGCTGGCGATCTTCACGCTGTAAAGGCGGAAGGCCGGAACGCGCATTCGTTTCCATCCATCCTTCCCCGCCCGGCGTCTGCCGGTGCCGGGGAAGGATCGGGAGGAAGGTCCTACGACAACGGGTCGGGGCCGGTTACTGCGCCAGAACCAGTTCGCCGTGCTTGGTGCAGCCGGCCTCGGCCAGTTCCACGAATCGCTCGGTCACCTGATCGGGCTGGGTGATCTTCGTCGGATCCTCACCCGGGAAGGCCTGGGTGCGCAGCTTGGTCGCGACCACGCCCGGATCGATCAGGTTGACACGCACGCTGGAACTGGCGACTTCCATCGCATAGGTCTTGACGATCATCTCCAGCGCCGCCTTGCTGGCGCCGTAGGGCATCCAGTAATGGTGCGGGGCCTTGGCCGCGGCAGAGGTGACGAAGACGGCGCGGCCGGTGCCGGACGCGCGCAGCAGCGGATCCATCGAGCGGATCAGGCGATAGTTCGCCGTCACATTCAGGTCCATCACCCGCGACCACAGCTTCGGATCATACTGTGCGACCGGGCCCAGCGCCTCCAGCGCGCCCGCATTGCCGACGACCACGTCCAGCTTGCCGAACCGCTCATACAGCGCGTGGCCGAGCTGGTCGATCTTGTCGTAGTCGCGCAGGTCCATCGGCACCAGGGTCGCCGACTGGCCGGAGATCTTCTGGATGGCGTCGTCGGTCTCCTCCAGCCCGCCGACGGTGCGGGCGACCAGGACCAGATGGGCGCCTTCGGCGGCAAAGCGCTTGGCGACGGCGGCGCCGATGCCGCGCGATGCGCCGGTGACGAGGGCGATGCGGCCGGAGAGACGGGACATGGGGACGACTCGTTTCCTGGGATTATTGTTCGTTCACATACGAAAAACCCTCCCCCGTTGCGGGGGGAGGGTTTTGGGGTCAGGCGCGGACGGCGACGTTCGCCTCGACGGGCGGATTTTCCAGCGCGTCGGTCAGCGGGATCGGGTAATCGCCGGTAAAGCAGGCGTCGCAGTATCCGAGCTTTGCCGGATCGCGCTTCTCATCGCCCATCGCCCGATAAAGGCCGTCGAGCGAGATGAAGGCGAGGCTGTCGGCCTGGATGAACTCGCGCATCTGCTCCACCGTCATGCGGTGGGCCAGCAGCTTGCCTTGTTCCGGCGTGTCGATGCCGTAGAAGCAGGGGTGCGAGGTCGGCGGGCTGGAGATGCGCATGTGCACCTCGGCGGCACCGGCGGCACGCACCATCTCGACGATCTTCTTCGACGTGGTGCCGCGGACGATCGAGTCGTCCACCAGCACGACGCGCTTGCCTACGATCATCGCGCGGTTGGCGTTGTGCTTCAGCTTCACGCCCAGATGGCGGATCTGGTCGGTCGGCTCGATGAAGGTGCGGCCGACATAGTGGTTGCGGATGATGCCGAGGTCGAAGGGCACGCCGGCTTCCTGGGCATAGCCCAGCGCCGCGGGCACGCCGCTGTCGGGGACCGGCACGATCACGTCGGCGGGGACACCGGCCTCGCGGGCCAGCTCACGGCCGATGCGCTGGCGCGCCTCGTAGACGGAGGTGCCCTCCATCACGCTGTCGGGACGGGCGAAATAGATGTACTCGAAGATGCACAGGCGGCGCTGCTGCGGTTGGAACGGGCGCAGGCTGTGCACGCCGCCGGCGTCGATGACGATCATCTCGCCCGGCTCGACGTCGCGGACATATTCGGCACCGACGATGTCGAAGGCGCAGGTCTCGCTCGCCAGGATGTGGGTGTCGCCCAGCTTGCCCAGCACCAGCGGACGGACGCCGAGAGCGTCACGCACGCCGATCACTTCCTTGGAGGTCAGCGCCACCAGGGAGAAGGCACCCTCGACCTGCCGGACCGCCTCGATCAGGCGATCCACCGGCGAGCCGCCGCGGGCCGTCGCCATCAGGTGGACGATCACCTCGGTGTCGGTGGAGGACTGGAACAGGCAGCCACGACGGACCAGCTGGCGGCGCAGGGTCTGCGCGTTGGTCAGGTTGCCGTTGTGGGCCAACGCGAAGCCGCCGAACTCGAAATCGGCATAAAGCGGCTGGACGTTGCGGATCGAGGTGTCGCCGGTGGTGGCGTAACGCACGTGGCCGATGGCGCTGGCGCCCTTCAGCTTGGCGATGATCGCCTCAGAGCTGAAATGGTCGCCGACCAGGCCCAGCGTGTGCTGCAGGTGGAAGCGGCCGCCGTCGAAGCTGACGATGCCCGCCGCCTCCTGCCCGCGGTGCTGCAGGGCATGCAGGCCCAGCGCCGTGATGGCGCCCGCCTGCGGGTTGCCGTAGATGCCGAACACGCCGCACTCTTCGCGCAGCTTGTCGTCGTCGAACGGATGCGTCGTCAGCATCACCAGAAGTCCTTCGTCCAAGAGGCGCCGGGGGCGCGTCAGCACATGCAACGGAAAGAAACGGTCCACAAACGTCGATAGCGCCGAAACCGAGCGGTCAAGCTCAGCGGGCGTTGTTCTGCATCAGCCTTTCAAGGTCGGCGCGGTCGCGGTCCTTATAACCGGTATCGGGTGCCGGTGCACCCCCGGTCTTCGCGGGGCTGGGTACCGGCGTCGACAGGCGGTCGAGCGCCTGCTTGGCCTCCATCGCCTGACGTGCGCGGTCGCGCGCCATGTCCATCTGGCCGAGCCCTTCCCTGCGCAGGTTCTCCGGAACGAAGGCGTAGAGAGTCTCCGCCCCCTTTGCGAGGAATGGACGTGTCTTCGCCTCCTGCAGCCAGACCGGCTGTTCCGCCGGGTTGGGCACCAGCCACAGGAAGAACAGGTAGGCGATCGACACCAGCACGCCGCCCTTCACCAAACCGAAGACGAAGCCCAGCGTGCGGTCCAGCGCCGACAGGGCCGAGGCCTGCACCCCGCGCGACAGGCTGCGGCCCAACAGGGACAGCACGATCAGCGCGATGATGAACACCCCGACCGCGGAAGCGGCGTAGGCCAGCATCTCGAACCGGATATAGATCTGCGCGTAGGGAAGGACATGGGGCAGCGCGTAGAGCGTGATCACCGCGGCGCCGGCCCAGGCGGCGACCGACACCACTTCGGCCACCATGCCGCGGCTGAAGGCGAGAAGCGCCGACAGAAGCAGGACGGCGATGACGACGATGTCCACCGGATTGACGGGAAGGTTGTCCATTGCCCTGTGCCGATAATTGAGATGCCGATTGAGGGGTGGCGTCAGATGAATTCGTCGTCGCGCCAGCGGCGCGTGTCGTTGTCGTCATGGCCGCGTCGCGAGGGCGGACGGCCGGAGGAGCCCTGCGCCTGGAACAGCGGCATCAGCTCGCCCAACTGCTGGAGTTCGACCGTCTTGAGGCCGTTGTCGCCGCGGCTGCCCTTCTTGCCGGTCCGTCTCGCCGGGAAGATGGCGGAGGAGAAGCCGAGCTTCGCCGCCTCCTTCAGCCTCGTGTCGCTCTGGCCGACGGCGCGGACCTCGCCCGACAGGCCGATCTCGCCGAACACCACCGCGTCGGCCGGAACCGGCTCCCCGGTCAGCGACGAGACGAGGGCCGCGGCAACCGCAAGGTCGGCGGCCGGTTCGGTGATGCGCAGGCCGCCGGCCACGTTCAGATAGACGTCGTTGGCGCCGATCTGCACGCCGCAACGGGCCTCCAGCACCGCCAGGACCATGGCAAGGCGGGCCGAGTCCCAGCCGACCACCGCCCGGCGCGGCGTGCCGAGCGGCGACGGGGCGACCAGCGCCTGCACTTCGACCAGGACGGGGCGGGTGCCCTCCATCCCGGCGAAGACGGCGGCGCCGGATACGTCGCCGCGCCGCTCGGCCAGGAACAGGGCCGACGGGTTGGCGACCTCGCCGAGGCCAGCGTCGCCCATCTCGAACACGCCGATCTCGTCGGTCGGGCCGAAGCGGTTCTTCACCGCGCGCAGGATGCGGAACTGGTGGCCGCGCTCGCCTTCGAAATAGAGGACGGTGTCCACCATGTGCTCCAGCACGCGGGGACCGGCGATCATGCCTTCCTTGGTCACATGGCCGACCAGCAGCAGGACGACGCCGCGCCGCTTGGCGACGCGGATCAGTTCCTGCGCGCTGGCGCGCACCTGGGCAACGGTGCCGGGGGCGCTGTCCAGATTGTCCATATACATGGTCTGGATCGAATCGATGACGATCACCTCCGGCCCCTTGGCGTCGTCCAGCGAGGCGACGATGTCGCGCACGCTGGTGGCCGAGGCCAGATCCACCGGAGCCGACGCGCAGCCCAGGCGCTGGGCGCGCAACCGCACCTGATCCACCGCCTCCTCGCCCGAGACGTAGGCGCAGCGGTGGTCCTGCGACAGCCGGGCCATCGCCTGGAGCAGAAGGGTCGATTTGCCGATGCCGGGATCGCCCCCGATCAGGATGGCCGAACCGGGAACCAACCCGCCGCCGCACACGCGGTCGAATTCGGCGATGCCGGTCATGCGCCGCGGCGGCGCCTCGCTGTTGCCATGAAGGCCGACGAAGTCGATGCGGCGGCCACGGGCTGACCCGAGCCCCTTGGGCGCACTATCGGGTGCGGCCTCCTCGACGAGGCTGTTCCATTCGCCGCAAGCGTCGCACTTGCCCGCCCATTTGGGGAAGGAGGCACCGCAAGCCTGGCAGACATATCGGGTGGTGGGCTTCGCCAAAGGTCTGGTAGTCCGATGGGGATAAGGCCCGCCACATATAGCAAGCCGTTCCGCCGAATCCTACGCTTGCAGGGGTGGAATGCAGGGGCTTTTTTCAGACCGGGGGCGTGATAGCTTGTTGCGCGGCTTGCGGATGGGCGCAGCGGCTGAAAGACCAGAGGATTTACGTGACGGATGACGGTTTGATGGATAAGGAAGGCAAGCGGATCGTGCTGCACGGTCCGGAGGGATTCGCGGCATTGCGCAAGGCCTGCCGGCTGGCGGCCGAGACGCTGGACTACATCACGCCCTTCGTGGTGCCGGGCGTCAGCACCGGCCGGCTCGACAAGCTGATCGAAGAGTTCCAGCGCGACCACGGCGGCATTCCGGCGACGTTGGGCTACCATGGCTATCCGGCCAGCAGCTGCATCTCGCCAAACCACATCGTCAACCACGGCATCCCCAGCGACGACAAGAAGCTGGTGGAGGGCGACATCGTCAACATCGACGTCACCGTGATCCTGGACGGCTGGTACGGCGACAGCAGCCGCATGTACTTCGTCGGCGAGAAGATCGGCGTCAAGGCGCGCAAGCTGGTCGACCTGACCTATCGCTGCATGATGGCCGGCATCGCCCAGGCCAAGCCGGGCAACCATCTGGGCGACATCGGCCATGCCATCCAGACGATGGCCGAGGCGGCGCGTTGCTCCGTCGTCCGCGACTTCGGCGGGCACGGCATCGGGCAGGTCTTCCACGACGCGCCGCATGTGGACCATTTCGGCAAGCCCGGCACCGGCGTGGAGCTGCGCCCCGGCATGGTCTTCACGGTTGAACCGATGATCAACGCCGGCCGGCATGAGGTGAAGATCCTGTCCGACGGCTGGACGACGGTCACCCGCGACCGTTCGCTGTCGGCGCAGTTCGAGCACCAGATCGGCATCACCGAGGACGGCTGCGAGATCTTCACGCTTTCCCCCGCCGGCTACACCCAGCCTCCCTATGGGAACGCCGCATGAGTGACGAACAGAAGCCTTGGGAGGTGCTGGGCAGCCGCGACCTGCTGGACGCCAGCCCCTATCTGAAGGTGCGGGCGGAGACCGTCCAGTTGCCGGATGGGCGGACGGTCGAGAATTTCTACCAGCTCGACCAGCCCGACTTCGCGCTGATGTATGTCGAGACCGCGGATGGCCGGGTGGTGATGCTGCGCACCTACAAGCATGGTGCCCGCCGCGTCAGCCTGACCTTCCCGGCCGGCGCCATCGAACCCGGCGAGGATCCGCTGGCCGCCGCCAAGCGCGAGCTGCTGGAGGAGACCGGCTATGCCGCCGACGATTGGACGGCGCTCGGCGGTTTCGTGGTCGGAGCCAACTCGAAGGGCAGCACCTGCCACATGTTCCACGCCAAGGACGCCCGCAAGGTGGCGGAGCCTGACAACGGCGACCTCGAGGACATGCGGATCGAACTGCACAGCACCCGCGACCTGATCGACGCGGCGGCGCGCGGCGACTATGCCGTACTACCGGTGATCGCCATGCTGGGAGCGATGCTGATGCCGGAGTTGCGCGAGGGGCTGGGCATGGCGGCACGGACGCGGTCGGTGTAAAATGACCAAGTGATCTTTCACCGACCGGGAGGGCGGTCATGGCCCTGCGCAAACACCGCCGGATGACGCTGGACGAATTTCTGGTTTGGGAGGATCGGCAGGACAGCCGCCATGAATTCCTTCAGGGCGAGATCGTGGCAATGGTCGGCGGGACGGTCGCGCACAACCAGATCGCCGGCAACGTCTATTCCGCTCTCCGGGCGGATCTGCGCGGCTCGCCCTGCCGCGTATTCCAGGAGACGATGCGCATCCGGGCCGACGAGTCGGTGTTCTATCCGGATGTCTTCGTCACCTGCGCCGCGCTGGACGACCGCGACCGGCTGGCGACCGAGCCGACGGTGATCGTCGAAGTGCTGTCGGACAGCACCTCCAGCTACGATCATACCACCAAGAGCGCCGCTTACCGCACCCTGCCCTCCCTGACCCAATATGTTCTGGTCCATCAGCGGGTGGCGGTGGTGGAAAGCTTCCGGCGCGCGGGGGACGGCTGGACACATGAACTGATTTCCGGGCGAGAGGGAGTGCTATCGATCCCGGCGCTTGAGGTGAGGCTGCCGCTGGCGGCGATCTATGAGGACACACGAGTGTCCTTCGACCTGATCATCCATGTGGGCGAGAACGACGATGCCTGAACGCGCCTTGTCCGCCGAGCGGCTGATTGAACTGCTGGGACTTCAGCCGCATCCGGAAGGCGGCTGCTACGTCGAGACCTACCGGGCGCCGGCGGATGGCGGACGCGGGGCCGTCACCGCGATCTACTTCCTGCTGCGGGCGGGCGAGCGGTCGCACTGGCACGCGGTGGATGCCGTGGAGATCTGGCTCTGGCATGGCGGAGCACCGCTGGAGCTGTCGGTCCATGAGGAAGGCGGTGCGGTCGAGCGCTGCCGGCTGGGGATGGACATCGAAGGCGGCGAGCGGCCGCAGGCGGTGGTTCCGGTCGGCGCCTGGCAGGCGGCGCGGAGCCTTGGCGGCTGGTCGCTCGTGAGTTGCACCGTGGCACCGGCCTTCGAGTTCGCCGGGTTCAGGATGGCGCCGGAGGGGTGGGAGCCGGGGGGCGTTTTGCCCCCTCCCTAACCCTCCCCCGCACTCGGTCGGCCATAGGCCGATCCGATCGCGGGAGAGGGGACTGCCGCCGCATTGCTAATCTACCCTCTCCCGCCAAAGGCGGGGGAGGGAGGGGGCACGACGCCCCTCCCCCGCTCAGTCCTCCGCGTACGGGTTCTTGCCCTTGCGCAGCAGCAACCGCACCGGCACGCCGGGCATGTCGAAGCTGTCGCGCAGGTGGGTGGTCAGGTAGCGCTGATAGCTTTCCGGCAGGTCGAGCGGCTTGTTCACGAACAGGGCGAAGGTCGGCGGGCGGGTCTTCACCTGGGTGACGTAGCGGATCTTGACCCGGCGGCCTTCCACCAGGGGCGGCGGATGGTGTTCCAGGACGCCTTCGATCCAGCGGTTCAGCTGCGCGGTCGGAATGCGGCGGTTCCAGACGGTGTAGGTCTCCAGCACCCCGTCCAGCAGCGTGTCGAGCTTGTGGCCCTTCAGCGCCGAAATGGTGACGACCTTCACGCCCTTGATGTAGCCGAGCGTCGCCTCCAGTTTGTCCTCGACCTGACGCAGCGCCATGGCGCGGTCGTCCACCGCGTCCCACTTGTTGATGGCGATCACCAGGGCGCGGCCCTCGGAGATCACCAGGCGCGCAATGGTCAGGTCCTGCTTGTCCAGGATGGCGCCGGCATCGACGACCAGGATGACGACATTCGCCATGCGGATGACGCGCAGGCTGTCCGCGACCGCCAATTTCTCGACCTTCTCGTCGACGCGGGCGCGGCGGCGCATGCCGGCGGTGTCGACCAGCTTGAACCTGCAGTCACGCCATTCCCAGTCGACGGCGATGGCATCGCGGGTCATGCCGGCCTCCGGGCCGGTCAGCACGCGTTCCTCGCCGAGCAGGCTGTTCAGCAGCGTGGACTTGCCGACGTTGGGACGGCCGACGATGGCGATCTGGATCGGCTTGCTGCGATCCTCCTCCGGCTCCGGCTGGTCGCCGATGGGGATGCTGGGATCGAAGCCGTCATCGGCCTCCTCCGCCTCTCCCCCGTCGTCGGGCGGGGCGTAGGGCAGCAGCGCCTCGACAAGGTCGGCCATGCCCTCGCCATGCTCGGCGGACAGCGGAATCGGATCGCCCAGGCCAAGTTCGTAGGACTCGAACATGCCGGGCTGGCTGGCCTTGCCCTCGGTCTTGTTGGCGACCAGCAGCACCGGGGTCTTGCCCCGGCGCAGCAGGTTGGCGAAATGGCGGTCCAGCGGCGTGATGCCGGCGCGGGCGTCGATGATGAACAGCGCGACGTCGGCGCGGGCGAGCGCCTGCTCGGTTTGGCGGCGCATGCGCGCCTCCAGGCTGTCGTCGGTCACGTCCTCCAGGCCGGCGGTATCGACCACCGTGAAGGACAGGCCGCCGACATGGGCCGGGGCCGAGCGCCAGTCACGGGTGACGCCCGGCGTATCGTCCACCAGGGCCAGCTTCTTGCCGGCCAGACGGTTGAAGAGAGTCGATTTGCCGACATTCGGCCGACCGACGAGGACCACGGTGAACGACATGGGGCCAAAGGCCTTTCACAACAGACGGAGGAAATCCGCGATCAGCGGAACGCGACAAGCGTTCCGTTGTCGCACAGCACATAAAGAGTGTTGTTGGCAACGATCGGAGACAAGTAGGAACCGGTGGGCAGCGACCGCGTCACCTCCACCTTGCCGTCCGAAGGCGACAGGCCCAGCAGCTGGCCGTTGGACCCGGCGACCCACAGGCGGTTGCCCGCCATCACCGGGCCGGACCAGACGATCGGGCCGGTCTTGTCCTCGGGATCCTTGAAGCGGGCGAGCGGCGCCACCCAGCGGACTTTGCCGTTCTGGCGCGCCACCGCGACGACCTCCTGGTCGTTGGTGACGGTGAACAGATAGTCGCCGGCCAGCCAGGGGGTGTTGACGCCGCCGATCTCCGTTTCCCAAATGCGGGCGCCGATGCGCTCGTCGATGGCGACCATGCGGCCGGAATGGCCGATAGCATAGACGGCACCGCGGTCGACCACCGGCAGGCCGCGGATATCGGCCAGATTGCTGAGCGCGCCGGTGCGGCGGATGGCGGCCAGGCTGTCCTGCCAGGCGACGCGGCCGTTTTCCGGGCGCAGCCCGAACAGCTCGCCCGAGGAATAGGGGGCGACGACCAGCGTGCCGGTGATGGCCGGGCTGGCGGCGCCGAGCAGTCCGGCGGTCTCCAGGATGCCCTGGTGCGACCATTGGACCGAACCGTCGTCCGTCGACAGCGCGATGGTCTGGTTGTCGAGCGTGATGACCATCACCCGGCCGCCGGCAACCGTCGGGGCGCCGCGAACCGGACCGGCAATGCGCTTGCGCCACAGAACCTTGCCGCTGCCGGCATCGAGCGACAGCACTTCCGCAAAGCCGGTGGCGGCATAGACGCGGCCATCGGCATAGGCGACGCCGCCGCCGGTGGCGCCGCCGCGCTCGTTCTCCGGCCGGGTGTCGACGCGCCACAGCGACTGGCCGCTGCGCTCGTTCAGGGCGGAGACGTGCGAATCGGCGTCCATGGCGAAGATGCGCCCGTCACCGATCACCGGCGTGCCGAGCAGTGCGCGCGAGCTGCTGGAACCGGAACCGATGTCGGCGCGCCATGCGTCGGACGGGTTGGCCGACAGGGCGAGATTGCCCAGCACATGGTCCGGCGTGCCGCCCGGCTGCGACCAGGCGGCGTTGGCGACCGCCGGCGGCACGGTGACGGCCACGGCGGCAAGCTGCGCGTCCGGTTCCACCTTGCGCTCGCGCTGCAGGACGGCGACGCGCTTGCCGGGCAGCGGCGGATCGGGGGTCTTGCCCATCCAGCTGTCCAGCGTGTCGCACCCACCGAGGAACACTGCGAGGAGCGACGCGGACAGCAGCGCTGCCCGGCGGATGCTGCGGGACCTGGTGCCCGCCGTCTTGCGGAGAATCGCCTGTTGGGTCGTCATGGCCTTGGGTCAGCCCTTGCCGTAGAGGGTGGCGAGATCGGCGGCGCGGCTGCGCACGCCCGACGGCGCCTGTTGGTCGTCCGCCAGCTGCTTGAAGAGCGTGCGGGCCTTTTCCGTGTCGCCGGCGCGCACCGCCAGCACCGCCGTCAGTTCGCGCGCCGTGAAGCGCCACGGGCTGCCGTCGGCGGTCAGCGGCTGCAGCTTCGCGGTCAGCTGCGCCGGGTCGCCGCCGTCCGTGCGCTGCATCACCGCCATCAGTGTGGCGAGGTCGCGGTATTCGGCAGGGACGGAGCCGTTGCCGGCGATGCCGTCATAGACGGTCGCGGCCTCCGCCGGCTTGCCCTGGCGGATCATCAGGGCCGCGGCATTGAATTGGGCGATGGCGGCAAGGCTGGGGTTGGCGGATCCGGCGAATGCGGCCAGAGCCTCCACTCCCTTCTCCGGCCCCTGGGCGCTCTGCGCGATGGCGGTGACCAGCGCGGCGGTCTGCTCTTCCTTCTTCTGCGCCTGCCAGTGGCGCCAAAAGCTGTAGCCGCCGGTGCCAGCGACGATCAGGACGACGGCGGCAATCATGGCGCCGCCATACTTCTTGAAAAGGTGCTCCGCGCGGTCCCGGCGCAGATCCTCGTCGACTTCGCGGAAAATATCGCTCATGGCGCTGCGGTGGCGTCCTTGCGGTGGCGGCTTCGCGCACGGCCCGGATGGCGGCGCGGGTCGAGCGGAGCCTTGCCGACCGGTTACCCGGACGGATGGCTCCGCAAGATCAAGAGGGGCGGATAGCATCGGGCAACCCGTCGGGTCAAGAGCCTCCCTCTCCCGCAAGGGTGAGAAGACTTGAACGCCGAAAGAAATACGGGCCGCGGAGGCGATCCCCCGCGGCCCGGTTCTGCAGCCCGTATTGTTGCCCGGATCGGCCGAAGCCGTCCGATTCCTTAAGCCGACCCTATTCCTACGCCGACATGGCGGCGGCGGCGATGACCGCCTGGGTCCGGTTCTTGACGCCCAGCGACTTGAAGATCGCAGTGACGTGGATCTTCACGGTCCCTTCCGACAGACCCAGTTCATAGGCGATCTGCTTGTTCGACTTGCCGAGGCGCAGGCATTCCAGAACTTCGCGCTGGCGCTGGGTCAGGCCGTAACCGGCGCTGCGGTCGGCGACCTCCACCGTGCGGCGGCGCGGCGCGGCTTCCATGCTGGCGGTGAGCGCGCCCGGCGGCAGGTAGATGCCGCCCGAGAACACGAGGTTCAGGGCGCCCATCATGACCTTCACGCTGCTCGACTTCGGGATATAGCCGGTCGCGCCATGGTCGAGCGCGCCGCGGATATCGCCCAGCGCTTCCGATGCGGAGATCACCACCACCGGCACGCCCGGCTGCAGCGCCTGGATTTCGCGCAGTCCGTCGAAACCCGGCCAGTTCGGCATATGCAGGTCCATCAGGATGATGTCGAAGGTGCCGCCTGCGCGGCACTGGTCCAGCACCTCGTCGAAGGTCCCGGCCTCGACGAAGCTGGCATCGCCCTGCAACTGCTCGAGCAACCGCCGCAGGCCTTCACGGAACAGCAGATGGTCATCCCCGATCAGAATCTTCATGGTCCCCGTCATCCTCGCTCGCCGGCCCCGGCCCGACCGATGATGGCCGGCTCACGCCTGGGCTGTTGTCGTTTTTGTCCGATGCGCCCCCGCGGCACCCGGATCACCCCATTCACTCCACGTCGACGACTTGGTGGTCGATCGTTCATGCGGCCTCTTACCGGTGTCGGCCGGAAGGCCGTCTGCCGTTGTTGGCTTGTTTTCGCTGTGTTGGGTATCTGATACCACGATCGGAAGAGCCTCTGTATCCGGACAAGGGCCATAGGTCATTGGAGGCTGCTACCCCCGTTCGAGGGGCCATAGGTCATGGCAGGCCAAAGCAACGCTTCCGACGAAAGTCATAGATTCTGCTGCGGATGCGAATGTCGTTATCGCGCAGGCTCATTGGATTCACTTGTCCCTATTGGGATTATTCGAAATGAGACCTGTTGTCTCCATTAGCGACGGGAATTTTTCTGGAACCTTGCCATCTTTGTGGCGTTCGTGTGTCAGGCGATCGGTTAACACCGATTCGGCTGCGCAAGAGAGGAGGGAAAACCGTAACCAAACCGAACGGATAGTCCTGAAGGATGCCTGTACCAACGCGCATTCCCGTGTGACCCGGCCAGCACACATCATTCCATAGGTGTTACCGTTTCGAAACCTGAGGCGACCAACAAGGAGACGAAAAGCGATCTTGGCTGATCATCCATCGCCTGATTTACGCGGAGCTCAGTTCATTTCTAAATCACGCGGTGCGATCAGGATTTCCCTCCCGGGAATGACCGTCGGACTGCGGACAACGCAGAAATACTTGGCAGGGAAATTTCCCATAACCGCTTTGATCTTGACCGAAGACGTGCCTGGGCCAACCGGCCGGACTCCGTTTCAACCCTTAGACGCAGGCGGCGACGCCCCGAGCCGGGCCGGCCGTGGATGCCTCCTCCAGACAGAGCTGACCCATGCACACACACCATGAGTACGCCCATGAGAAAGCATCTCACCAGACCCGCAACGCGGTGACTCCCATGCATGTCTGCCTGATCCTCGACAACAACGCGCTGACCGAGAACGTGGTGCAGCAGCTCGACCGCGGCGGACGCCACCGCGTGACGGTTCTGCACGACATCGGGGAGTTGACCCAGAGCGCGCTGACGCCGGATGCGATCCTGATCGGCCTGCAGCAGTTCACCGCGCTTCGCGAGAACGAACCGATGGTCTATCTCCGGCTGTCCCGCCGGTCCCGGATCGTCGTGGTGCTGTCCTCGCGCGAGTTGCTGGACGCCGCCCATATCCTGGCCTTTGCCGATGCCTGGGTGTTCGAGGATCTGAACGTCGACCGCATCAACGAACTTCTGGATCTCGGTCTGGAAGGGCATTGCCTGATGCCCAAGCAGTTCCTGTCGCGGCTGGGTGTGGACGAAATCCGCCTGACGCTGCTGCCGCGACTGTCGGACCCGGAGTTCGAGACCCTACGCCTGCTGGGCGAAGGCATGAACAACCGGACCATCGCCAACGCGCTAGACCTGTCGGAGGCGGTGATCAAGTCGATGGTGCGCAGCGTGCTGTCGAAGCTGCACTTCCGCAACCGCACGGAAGCCGGCGTCTTCGCCGCACGCCAGCAGGGCGCCCTGGAGCAGGCGCGGTCCGGCATGACCCCGCCGCACATGCACGCCACGGCAACCCGGCGCGCCGGGGTCTGAGCCCCGGCCTCGCCGTTCGGGACCGCCCCCCGGGTGACCGGTCCGGCGGCCCATGCCCTACCGCTCAGCCAGCCGGAGTTCAGGCAGCCAGGCGCCGGCCCGCCATCGCTTCCTCGAAGCGGTCGAAGCGGGCGTCGAAGGACTGCCGGTCGATCTCGGCGAGCCGGAAGCGGACACGCACCACCCCCTCCTCGCGGGTGAAGGCCTCGAAGGGCAGCGCCACGCCCAGGCTGTCGAACAGCAGCGTGCCGCGGCTGCCGACGGCGTCGGCCTCGCCCAGCGCGGCGCCGTGGCGGGAGATGTCGAGCAGCCGCACGGTCAGCCGGCCTTCCGGCGCCTCGACCGTGCAGGGGGCATCGACCCGGTAACGCGGCAGGCTGCGGCGGTCGACATCCTCCGTCGCCGTGCGCACCGCCCGAACCAGCACATGCATCAACTCGTCGATGCTGTGGGTGACCTCCGATGCGCCGGCCCGCAGCAGGTCGGCGCGCTCCTCCGTCACCTTGGCCTCGCGCGACACCTCGTCGATGCGGGTCGACACGTCGGTGGCGGCGCTGGCCGTCTGGCCGACATTGCGCGAGATTTCCTGGGTCGCGGCCGCCTGCTGTTCGACCGCCGCGGCAACGGTGCCGGAGATGGAGTCGATCTCGCCGATGGTGCGGCTGATGCTGCGCACCTCCTCCACGCTGCGGGCGGTCACGGACTGAATCTCCGTGATCAGGCGCGAGATCTCCTCGGTGGAGCGCGAAGTCTGGTTGGCCAGATTCTTCACCTCGTTGGCGACGACGGCGAAACCCTTGCCCGCTTCCCCTGCCCGCGCCGCCTCGATGGTCGCGTTCAGCGCCAGCAGGTTGGTCTGGGCGGCGATCCCCTGGATCAGTTCCGCCACGTCGCCGATGCGGCCGACGGCGGAGGACAGCGATTCGATGGTGCTTTCGGTCTGGTCGCTGGCGGCCACGGCGGCACGGGTGACGCTGGCGGCATGGCCGACCTGGGTCCCGATTTCCTCGATCGAGACCGTCAGCTGCGCCGCGGCCGATGCGACCGCCTGGGCGTTGCTGAGCGCCTGCGCCGCGGCGGCGGCGACATTCTGTGCGTTGGAGCCGACCAACCCGGCCGAATTCGCCATGGCGCCGGCGTTGCGGTCCATCTCCTGGGTGCGGGCGGCGACCCGCTCGACCGCACCGCGGCTTTCCTGCTCCACCGTATCGGCCATCGACTGGAGGGCCTTGCGCTTCTGCGCCTCACCCTGGATCCGCTGATGCTCCTGCTCGGCGCGCAGCCGCTCCGCCTCGGCCATGCCTTCGCGGAAGACCAGGACGGAGCGCGACATCGCGCCGATCTCGTCCAGCCGCTTTGCACCCGCCACTTCGGCGGTCAGATCCCCGGAGGACAGCGCCGTCATCACCTGGCTGAGCTGGCCCAGCGGACGCAGCAGCCCCCGCGACACCAGATAGCCCGGCACCGCCAGCACGACGGCGCACAGCACGACCAGCATCGTCGCGAAGCGCATGCTGTCGTCGAAGGTCTTGAACACCTCCGCCTTCTTGATGCCGACATAGAGGATGCCGACCGGTTTGCCGGCCTTGTCCTTGATCGGGTCGTAGGCGGCGTAATACGGCTCGCCCAGGATATCGACCATGCCGCGGAAGGGGGCGCCCTGGCGCAACACCGACTCGTAAGCGGGACCCTGGGCCAGCGTGGTGCCGACAGCGCGGGTGCCGTCGGCATTCATCACGTTGGTGGCGATTCGGCGGTTGCCCAGGAACAGGGTGGCAGTGCCCCCGGTGATGCGCTTGATCTTGTCGACCACGACGTTGTTGTCGTTCATGACGACACCGTCGAGCAGCAGCTTGCCGTCGGCGACGGTGAAGGCACCGCCGCGCTCGTTCAGCGACGACCAGGCGATGTCCATGCTGAGGCGTTGCATCTCGATCGCTTGCCGTTCCAGGTCACGGACGATCACCTGCCCGATCGCGAACAGGATCGCCGTGCTGAGGATCAACATGCCGAAGAGGTTCAACACCGTGACTTTCGTGGAAATCGAAAGCCGGCCGACAAAGGCGCGCAGGGCATCCATGAGTGCCATCCACCAGAAAACAGTTTGCAAGTGCGAGTTCACAGTCGCGCGCACTATGCCATCCTGGTTTAGACTGCATTCATTTAAAATACATACGAGCCCTGCGACCACTTGTCGCGATATTCACAACGAACTCTTGCAACCCGAAAGAGTTTCTTTTGGACGCATAGGGTTTTCGAATCTGTCGTCGTCAGAACAGACGCGCTCCATCCGGCACCGCGTGGTCAGGACCCACCAGCACCACCGCACCCTCGGCATCGGGCTGCCCCAGGCACAGCACCTCGCTGGTGAAGGGACCGATACGTTTGGGCGGGAAATTCACCACGGCCAGCACTTGGCGGCCGACCAGCGCATCGGCAGCGTAATGGCTGGTGATTTGCGCGGAACTGCGCTTGGGCCCGATGTCGCCGCCGAAATCGATGGTCAGCTTGTAGGCGGGCTTGCGCGCCTCAGGGAAGGGATCGACCGCAAGGATGGTGCCGACGCGGATGTCGACCTTGGCGAAATCGTCGTAGGTGATGGTCATGGCTGTCCCGATCCGGTTGAGTAGGGCGCCAAGGTAGCGCGCCTGCCCCGATCTCGGAACCCGGAAGCGGGAATCAGCAAGCTTGCGGCCGGAAATGGAAAGGGGCCGCCGATGGCGACCCCTCTTCGCAGAACCCGGCTCTTCGCAGATCCTGGCGGACCGGAGGCTGGATCAGCCCTTCGTCTTGGCGATGGCGGCCTTGACCTCGTCCAGGCTGTCCGACACGCGCTTGGTCAGGATCTCGGCGGCCTCGGTGTTCGACTTGGCGATCATCTCGCTCAGTTCGCGGATGTTGGCCAGCGACTTCTCGAAGGCGACCTTGACCAGATCGGCCTGCTTGGCGGCCTTCTCTTCCGGCGTGCCGGCGGCGGTCAGCTCACCGACGGCGCGGTTCACGTCCTCGGTCACGGTGCGGAGCACTTCGGCCTGACGGCGGACGATGGCCTGGAAGCCTTCATAGGCCAGCTGGTTGGCGGCGGTCACCGCCTCGATGTTCTTACGCTGGCTGGCGATGATGGTCTCGATATCGACGCCCGGAACCTTGAGGTCGCCGATCAGCTTGGACGGATCGAATTCGAGGAAGGGGTTACCGCTCATCTTGGCCATGTTTCTCATCCCAGCATCAGTGTTTGCTGCCCGCATCGGAATACGGGCATGTTGCGACGCAACATTGATTGGCCGACTATGCAGAGTGCCGAAAAGTTAGTCAATGCGGTTTTTGCGCCGCAGCATAACCTTGGCGGGTAAAAATGCCGCATTGCCCTACCCTCCGCACGACCAACATAGTCTAAACCGTTGATGCCATGGAATCCGGCCCGGTTCTCCGGCCAAGCGGCCCCCGGCGGCCGGTCCAGCGGCAGAACGTCGCGCCCCATCGTTCCGCCCCGCGCAACGCATTGTCGAGTGCCGCCATGGTGCGCGACAGGTCGGCAGTGTCGTCGTTCAGGAAGACCCGCATCACCCGCGCATGCACGGTGCCGAGACCGGCGACGAGGGCTGCCCCGCCACGCTGGTCGGGATCGATCCCCGCGGCGCGCAGCATCCAGGCCATGGAGCGGCCAAAGGCGCAGGAAAATGCAAGAGCGGTCGCCGGATCGGCCGGCAGGTCGCGCACCACGGCACGCAGGCCTTCCCGGAAAGGACGCAGTGCGTCGAAGCGGCGCATCATCACGTCGAACAGCCGGTCGCGCGCCGGTTCGGTCGGATCGGCGGCGACGTCCCCCGCCAGCACCGTGGCGTCGGCGACCCGCGACACCGCCGCCAGCACGTCGGCGCGCCCGCGATAGCGGTGGTGGAACCGGGACAGCGGTATGCCGGCGGCATGCGCAACCTCCAGCAGCCCGACGCGGCGCCACCCCTTCTCGGCGGCCAGCCTCATCGCTGCCGCGGCCACGGTGCGATCGAGAGAGTCCGGGTCGGTAGGATCGGAGCGGAAGCTGTTGTCTTCAGGCTTGTCGGACGACATGTCGGACATGGCACCACCTCCAGGCGACAGGGATCGCGTCATAAGGTGGTGCGCGGACGGGCAAACGTCACCCGTCCCCCGAAATCGTCACGCCTTGCGCACGGTCTCCACCCGTCCGCCGGTCATGCTGACCAGATCGGCAGGCGTCAGGCGGAACACGGCGTTCGGCGTGCCTGCGGCGGCCCAGATGGTTTCCAGCCGCAGCAGGTCGTCGTCGATCAGCACCAGCGGCGGTACGGCATGGCCGATGGGGGGAACGCCACCGATGGCGAAGCCGGTCGACTCCCGGACGAACTCCGGGTCGGCGCGCTCGATCTTCTCGCCGATCAGCCGGCCGACCGCCTTCTCGTCCACCCGGTTGGTGCCGCTGGCGACGACCAGGACCGGGCGCCCGGTCTCCTTGGTGCGGAAGATCAGAGACTTGGCGATCTGCGCCACCTCGCAGCCGACGGAGTTCGCGGCGTCCTCCGAGGTGCGGGTGCTGCCTTCATGCTCGATCACGCGATGGCCGAGGCCGATGCTGTCAAGCAGGGCCTGGACACGGGCGGCGGAGGGGCTGAGCGCGGTCGCCATGTCCGCCTCCCGTCAACCGGCCAGTTCGCGCGACCGCCGGGTGGCGGCGGCGATGGCAGCGGTCATCACCGGCTGCATTCCTTCAGGCGCCATCAGCACATCGAGGGCGGCCTGGGTGGTGCCGTTGGGGCTGGTCACCGCCTTGCGCAGGTCGGCCGCCTCCTGCGGCGATGCGTCGAGCAGGGCGCCGGCGCCCGACACGGTGGCGCGGGCCAACCGCATCGCCAGATCGGCCGGCAGCCCGGCAGCCTCGCCGGCCTTGGCCATCGCCTCGACCATGAAGAAGACATAGGCAGGGCCGCTGCCGGACACGGCGGTGACCGGATCCAGCAGACCTTCATCCTCGACCCAGGCGACATCGCCGACGGCGCGCAGCAGCCGGTCGGACAGATCGCGCTGGTCTGCGCTGACACGGGCGTTGGGAACGGCGACGGTCATGCCGCGGCCGATCGCGGCCGGCGTGTTGGGCATGGAGCGGACGACGACCGCCCCCTCTCCCAGCAGCCGTTCGAAATAGGCGATGGTCTTGCCGGCGGCGATCGACAGGAAGACGGTGCCGGGACGGACCAGCGCCCGGTAGGCCGGCAGCGCCTCTTCCATCACCTGCGGCTTGACCGCCAGCACCACGACATCGGGAACGAATCCGTCGGGCAGCGCGTCCGCGCCGGACGCCGGCGAGACGCGCGCGTCACCGGCAAGCCGTTCCGGCAGACCGGCCCGGTCGACCACCACGACGCGCGAAGCGGTTCCGGCGGCAAGCCAGCCGTCCAGCATCGCCCCGCCCATCTTCCCGCAACCGACCAGCAGCAGCGACGCACCGTTATCCGCCGTCATGACCCCGTCGTTCCCCCTGTTCATGCCAATGCTCGGGCTTACGCTTCGCCCATGGTGTCGAGAATGGCGGCGGACACCGCCTCCGGCGCGGATTTGCCGCCCCAGATCACGAACTGGAAGGCCGGGTAGAAGCGCTCGCACTCCGACAGGGCGATTTCCACCAGATCCTCCAGCTGTTCCACCGCGGCACCGCGCGACCCGCGCAGCAGCATGGTCTGGCGGAACATCGGCGTATGCTCCTCCGAGCAGACGTCGAAATGGCCCAGCCACATGCGGCCGTTCACCTCTGCCAGCAGTTCGGCGACGGCGGTGCGGCGGGCAGCCTGGACCTTCATGTCGAACTGGCAGGAGAACTGCATCGCGCTGACATCGGGCTGCCAGACGAAATAGAGCCGGTAATCGCACCAGCGGCCGCCGATCTCGACGACGAGTTCGTCCTCGGTGGCGCGGTCGAAGGGCCACTCGTTGGCGGTTACGATCTCCTCGACCACGTCGAGCGGGTTGTGGGCGGGAGTGGTGGTTTCGACGGCTACTGCCGACATGTCAGCGTCCTCCTGTGAAGGCGCAATGGGCGGTACCGTTCACCCGGACCAGAAGACGCGCCTGTCTAATTGCGCGGGTCCGGGCCAATACCCCGAAGGTGATGAAAAGATGAGCATCGGCACGCGGCGTCCGCCCACATCGGCACCCGGTCAGCGTTCCGACCGGCCGACGTTCGGGTCGTCAACCGGCCAAGACCCGGCCAAGCCGCCGATGGCGACACAAGCCGGAACGATGACGTGAGGGGCGCCGGGTGTTGCGGCTGCGCAGATGCTCAGGACGCGGTAGGCCCTGTGCCGGTGATATCCGCGGCAGGCTTGGGCGCCGCTGGGGCCGCCGCCGGCGTCACCGGATCGGTGTCGACCACCGCCGGAACGCCGGCCGGCTCGACCACGACCGGCAGCGGGGCATGCCCGGCGGTCAGCGTCGCGACGGTGGCCTCCAGCGCGGCAAGCCGCTCGGCCATCGCCTCCTGCTCCTCACGGGCCTTGGCGGCCATGGCGCGGACGGCCTCGTATTCCTCGCGGCTGACCACGTCCATCCGCGACAGAACACGTTCGAGCTGAGCGCGCAGCTGACCTTCGGCCTCTTCGCGCAAGGACGAGAAGGCGCCGAGAGCGCCACCCGCCACACGGGCGAGATCGTCCAAAATCCTATTGTCCACCTGCATCGGCTCTGACTTCCGGTTACCGTTCGTTCATTATGGACGCCGCGCGCCGCGACTTCAACGCCCTTGGCCCATCACACGCATACCACGGCGCGCAGCCGTGGCATGCGGCGGACCTCACGGCCGGACCGCGGGGTCGGCCGGGGACGCCGCATTGAAGCGGTCACGCAGGGCCTTCAGGTCCAGAGTCTGGGTCGGTGCGTCCCAGGGGCCGGCGATGCGCAGGGTCAGCGGCGGCAGGTCGCCGTCGGCCTTCACCTTAAGGGTCAACCCCAAATCCACCCGCTCGTCGGGCAGCGAGACCGTACCGGCCAGCGTGCCGTCGGCGGGAGCGGTGGCCAGGCGGGCGTCGTCGGCGCGAATCACCCCCTGCTCGATGGCGAAGCGGATGTCCAGCCGTTCCAGCCTGGTCTCCCCGCCCTGCAGGGCACCGGCGACGGCACCGAGCACCTCCTGCGTGCGCTCAACCCCGGCCAGCCGGCTGCGCAGAGCGGCGAGATCGACCCCACGCAGCACGCCACCCGACGCCACCGCCCGGCCGCGGCCGGCCAGGCTGCGCACGAGCGCGTCGCCATGGCCGCTGCCGGAGACGGTCATGTCCAGATCCACGGCGCCGCCGCCGAGCCCCAGCCCGCCGAAGCCGGACAGCGCGGTCCCGAAATCGGCCTTGATGACGGTGATGTCGGCGTCAAGCTTCGGCTCCTGCCCCGGTACGGCGGCGACACGGCCGCTGACACCGATCTGGCCGCCCTGCCATTCGCCGTCCAGCTGCTCCAGGGTCGCGGTTCCGCCGGAGAGCGTCGCCCGCAGCGCCGGCTGCACGATGCGCTGCCCGCCCAGCGTCAGCGACGTGGAGGTCAGGGCGAGGCGGCCGTCCGCCGATTGCATCCAGTCGAGATCCGCCAGCGGATCGGCAGGGGCGACGGCAGCCGGATCGCCGGCGGATGCCCCCGCATTGCGGCCGGCACCATCGCCCACCAGCGGCGCGTTGCGCAGCCGGTCGAGGTCGAGGTCGCCGGTCTGCAGGTCGGCCTGGAAGGCGGGCCGCGCCGGCTTGCGGTCGAGGACCAGCTTGCCGCGCACCGGCACACCGGCGACCAGCCCCTGGAGGTTGTTCAGCACCGGGGATGTCGCGCTCCCCGTCAGTTCGCCATAAAGGTCCAGCGGACCGAGGGCGCGGGCCAGCCCGCGGTCGGCGAACAGCGCCGCGACGCGCCCCATCTCCGGATGGGTCAAACGCAGCTTCAGGTCGGCGCTGGGCGTGCGGTCGAGCCCCAGGACGGCACCGCCGGCTTCCAGCGTGCCGCCCAGCATGCCGGCGGATGCCTCGACTGCCAGCCGCTCCCCGTCGCCGGCCAGCCGGGCCTTGGCACTGACCGAGCCCAGCCGTTCCGGCGCCGGCAAACCGGACGGCCAGGCAACGGCGCTGGGCAGCCCGCCGAGCGATTTGGCCTCCGCCGCCAGGGCGAGGTTCACGCCGCGCAACGGCATCAGGCTGGCGACCTGCCCGTCCACGCGCGCCGTCAGCCCCGCGATGTTGTCCACCTTGGCTTCGCGCACAGTCAGCGCGCCGGACGCGACCGTCGCATCGAGATGAAGCCCCTGGACCGGCAAGCCGCCCACGGTCAACTGCCCGATCCGCAGGTCGAGGTTGGCGTCGGCAAGGCCGAGAAGCCGCTGCGGCATCGGCGCCGAGCCGGTGGAGCCGGCCCGCGGTCCGAGGGCGCGTGGCGCTGCCGGCTGGGCCGAGTTTGGTGTGGCCGGCTGGGCCGGCAGGGGTTCGGCCGGCAGATAGCCGTCCAGGTAAAGGCGGTCGAGTTCGAGGCGGGCGCCGAAGGCGGGACGGCCGCGGTCGACATAGGCGACCGCACCGCTCAGCCGGCTGCTGTCGAAGCGGAAATCGATTCCCGACATCTCGAAGCGGTCGGCATGGCCTTGCAGCCGGGCGGCCAGGGAAGCGCGGCGCAGCCGGTCGGCGGGAACGGACCGGACATCCAGCTTCGCCCACTCCAGCAGGGCGCGCAGGTTGTCGGCATTCGCCTCCATCCGCATGTCGAGCGTCGGCAGGCCACCCGGCGTGGTCACCTCTCCCGCCGCGACGAAGTCCGACCCGCCGGGCAGCAGGGCGCTGATACGGTCGATGTTCAGCCGGCCGTCGGTCAGGCTCGCCTCGACCCGGCCCTGACGCACCACCCCGCCATTGTAGCTCATGGCATCGACGGCCACGTCCAGCTTGGCCTCCACCCCGATCGGCAGGGCGAAGGACAGGCCCGACTGCCTGGCGCCGCCGGCCGCGGGGTTTGCCGGAGCCGTGGTGGCGGAACCGCCGGCCGTGCCCCCCTGCCCGCTCCGCGCCAGCCAGGAATCCAGGTCAAGCCGATTGACGGCGAGCGTGAGTTCGGTGCGCGGCGCCTCGCGCTTGGCGGGGTCGCCGGCCCGCAGGGTGGCATTTCCGGTGGCCCGGGTGTCGCCCAGCTGGGCTTCCAGGCTGGAGAAGGTCGCGAGGCTGGTCCCCGCCTCCACCGTCGCACGCAGGTTGAAGGGCTGGGCCAGCGCCGCAGGCCGGCGCGCGTCCACCAGCTTGGCGAAGTCGCTGCCCTCGGCGCGGAGGTCGCCCTGCACCTTCGATCCGCCGCCGCCGGTCAGGATGCCGGCGAAGCGGAGGGTCGCGTCGGTATGGGGCATCGACAGGGTCGCCCGTACCGGGACCGCCGCACCTTCGGTGAAGCGGCCGGCGGTCGCCTCGCCATGAAGGGGCAGGCCGCGGAAACGGAAATCGCCCTGGATCTGGAAGGGACCGTTCAGGCTGCCGGCGGCGATGCGGGCGCTCAGCCCCTCCACCGTCTCGGTCCGGCCATTGCGGTCGTCGCGGTAGATCACGGTGCCGTTGTCGATCAGCACCTGATCGAAGCTGACGGCGGACACCAGCCCTTCGGCGGCGCCCAGCCCGTCGCCGGGCCTGCTGCCGGTGGTGGACAGGTCCCAATTGATCCGGCCGTCCATCAGGACTTCCACCACGAAGGTCGGTTCGACCAGCGTGATGCTCTCCACCTGGATGCGGCCGCTCAGCAGGGGGCCGAGCGCGACGCGGGCATCCAGCTTCTTCAACCGCACCATGTCGGGCTCGGCTGCACCGGAAGCGTTGGCGAGCCGGGCGTCGCGCACCGTCAGCGCCGGCGACGGCAGCAGGGTGAAGCCGACGTCGCCCCGCAACTCCACCCGGCGCCCGGTCGCTTGCGATACACGCTCGGCGATGGTGCCCTTGTAGGCGTTCCAATCGATCAGGCTCGGCGCTGCCAACAGGATGCCGGCCAGAACCACCAGTCCGGCCAGTGCAGCGATCAGGATCTTCTTCACCGGGTGTCCGCCTTCCCTGCGCCGGCCTTATCCTCGGCCGTGCCCCTTTGCCACGTCATTGTTACCACGTCGCCGCCATCGACCGGCACCGGCCCGTCCCCGCATGGGATACGAACCGACACGCGCTTGCCTTTGCTGCCCCTCACCCTCCGCGCCGGTCGGGACCCGATGGCGGCTTCCGATGAGGACAGTCCTTCGGTAAGCTAGCGCCCGCAGAAGAAACAAGCAATTTGGGCAATCCCACGGCCAAGTTGGGGCCTGTCCGATTTTTTCCCCAGGAATTCTCCGCGCGCCGCCGCCCATCCGGCCGCGCCGGACCCGAAAACCCAGATTCAGCAGCCGGAGACCGTGCCATGGGCGACGTGGTCAACCTCAACCGCTTCCGCAAGACCCGCGAACGGGCCGAACGGGCGAAGGAAGCCGAAGCGAATCGGACCCGATTCGGACGCACCAAGGCGGAGAAGGAGCGCGACCGCAAGGAGGCCGAGCAGCGTACTCAGACTTTGGATGGACATAAGCTTGAGGACGAGACCTGACCTGCTCGTGCCAAAGCACGGTAAAGACCAAGCTTTGCACTGGGAATAACCTCGGCGCTTTTGTTACTATTGGATATACCGATAGTTCCCTATTGCGACTATCGGACTGATCATGTGACAGTGCCTGCCAAGGGCGCCGACCGGTGCGCTCCTTGGCTGTTGGGGAGGGCCGTCATCATGGTCGACATGACGTCGTTTCGCGGATCCGTTCAAACGCCTCAATCCCACAACTCGGCCCACAGTCCGGCTTGGCTGCCGCCGATCCGGACGGTGGAAATCGACCGCCCCTGGGTCTGGCTGGCGTCGGCCTGGCAGGACATGATGGCGGCGCCCGCCATCAGCTTCGCCTATGGCGCGCTGGCGGTGATCTCCAGCTTCGTCCTTGTGGTCGGGCTGGCCCTGCTGGACATGGAATACCTGCTGCTGCCGATGGGGGCCGGCTTCATGCTGGTCGGCCCGCTCCTGGCGGTCGGGCTGTACGAGACCAGCCGGCTGCTGGAGCTCGGCGAACGGCCGACCTTCGGCAAGGTTGCCGCCGTTTATCGCCGCAACGGGGTTCAGATCGCCGGGATCGGACTGGTCCTGATGCTGGCCATGCTTGCCTGGATCCGCATCGCCTTCCTGATCTTCGCCCTGTTCTTCTCGGGCGAGCCGCCGGCGCTGGACCAGCTGGTCGACCGCATCTTCTTCTCGGCAGACACCATTCCGTTCCTGTTGACCGGCACGCTGTTCGGCGGGGTCATCGCGACCGCGGTCTTCTCCGTCGCCGTGGTGTCGATCCCGATGCTGCTGGACCGCGACACCGACGTCTTCACCGCCATGGCGACCAGCATCGCCGTGGTGCGGGCGAACATTCGCCCAATGATCGCCTGGGGCTTCCTGATCGCCCTGTTCATGAGCGCCGGAATGGTCACCGCCTTCATCGGTTTGGCGATCGCACTGCCGGTGATCGGCCATGCCTCCTGGCACTGCTACCGCGATCTGGTCGGCCCGGGACGGTGAAGCGCCGACATATCCAGAAAAGCCCTCTCCCGCCCGCGGGGGAGGGTTTTTTTCGTCAGCCCTTCTTGAAGAATGCCTCGGCCGCCGATTTCTGCGCCTGCTTGGCCGCGATGGCGGCGCGGGCACGTTCGACCTCCGCCTGCAGCGTGGCGATGTAGGCCTCAAGCTCGGCCACGCCCATCACGGTCAGGTCCTTCGGCGCCGGCTTGGCCTTTCGCGGCTCCAGATCCTCGAAACGGTCGTCGATGGCCATGGCTTGGTTCCCTTCCCTGCCGCGTGTTCCGCCTTCGCCTTGTCAGGCCGGTCGGTCAAATCTACCTTTCGAGCCGGACAATTCCAATGCACCGGTGCCGGCAAACGCCTGCCCGACCACGGAAAAGAAGGGAAGAACGCCATGGGCCTCGCCTTGCCCGACAGCATGCGCTGCGTCGAGATCACCCAGCCAGGAGGGCCGGAGGTGCTGCGCCCCACCAGCCGCCCGGCCCCCGTGCCGGGTCCCGGCGAGATCCTGGTGGAGGTCGCCGCCGCGGGCGTGAACCGTCCCGACACCCTGCAGCGCCAGGGCCGCTACGACCCGCCGCCGGGCGCCTCCGACCTGCCGGGGCTGGAGCTGTCCGGCACGGTCATCGCCATCGGCGAGGGCGTCGAGACCTGGGCCAGCGGCGACCGCGTCTGCGCGCTGGTGGCCGGCGGCGGCTATGCCGAATATTGCGTGGTGCCGGCGGTGCAGGCCCTGCCGGTGCCCGGATCGCTGTCGATGGTCGAAGCGGCGGCGGTGCCCGAGACCTTCTTCACCGTATGGACCAATGTGTTCGAACGCGGCGCCCTGAAGCGCGGCGAGACGCTGCTGATCCATGGCGGGTCGAGCGGCATCGGCACCACGGCGATCCAGTTGGCGAAGGCCTTCGGCGCCACGGTCTTCACCACCGCCGGCAGCGACGACAAGTGCCGCGCCTGCGAGCAGCTCGGCGCCGACCGGGCCATCAACTACAAGACCGAGGATTTCGTCTCCGTGATCCGCGAGGCGACCGGCGGGCGCGGCGTCGACGTGGTGCTGGACATGGTCGGCGGCGACTACATCGCCCGCGACGTCGACATCATGGCGGTCGACGGCCGCCACGTCTCCATCGCCTTCCTGCAAGGGGCCAAGGTGTCGCTGAACATGGCGCCGGTGATGACCAAGCGGCTGACGCTGACCGGGTCGACCCTGCGCGCCCGCCCGGTGCCCGAAAAGGGCCGCATTGCCGCCGAGCTCCGCGAGCATGTCTGGCCGCTGCTGGAGTCCGGCAGCATCAAGCCGCAGATCCACTGCACCTTCCCGCTGGAGGAGGCAGCCGAGGCCCATCGCCTGATGGAAAGCAGCACCCATATCGGCAAGATCGTGCTGACGGTCGGACCCGACGCGGCCTGAACGGCCTTCCGGGGCGGTCCGGAACGCAAAGCCGGACCGCATTCTGCGCTTTCTTCGTCGACACGGCGCCGTCGGGCTTGCCTTAGGCTGCCAAGACGGGTTAGCAGAGGCGAGCGGGCGGCCGGGATTTCCCGGTGCGCCTGCGCAAGCATGCTTACGCGGACCGGTATTCGCCCTATATCGTGGTGACGAGAATGGGGCAACCGCCCCGGGATCGCGGAACCGCTCTCGCGCCGCATAACCAGTTCGAACGGCCGGCCGCACCACCCGCCAGCGGGTGCGGCCGGTGAAGAGTTGTCAGGAGGGATGATGGCACTGCCCTTGATGCCGAAAGCGACGGCCGTTTGGCTGGTCGAGAACACGTCCTTGTCCTTCGAGCAGATCGCCGCCTTCTGCGGCATGCATTCGCTGGAAGTCCAGGCCATCGCCGACGGCGAGGTCGCGGTCGGGATGGTGGGGCTCGACCCCATCGCCAACGGCCAGCTGACCAAGCAGGAGATCGAGCGCTGCGAGAAGAACCAGGATCTGCGCCTGAAGCTGCTGGTCGCCGACCTGCCGCAGGTCGCCTCCCGGTCCAAGGGTCCGCGCTACACCCCGATCACCAAGCGCGGCGACAAGCCCGACGCCATCGCCTGGCTGCTGAAGCATCATCCGGAACTGTCGGACGCCCAGGTCTGCCGGCTGATCGGCACCACCAAGCCGACGATCGCCGCGGTGCGCGACCGCACCCACTGGAACGTCGCCAACATCAAGCCGCGCAGCCCGGTCATGCTGGGCCTCTGCTCCGGCCGTGAGCTGGAAGAAGCGCTGGCGCTGGCCATCCGCCGCGGCGGCGTGCCGCGCGCGCCGGAGGATGCCGGAGAGGACTTCTACGGCGAGAACCGCGACGACGACCGCTATTCCGAACAGGAAGACGCCCACTGATGCCATCCCTCTCCCCCACCCGTGTGGGAGAGGGCATGAAAGCCTGCGATGACCGACCGCAACACACCTCCGCCCCGACTCGTCGTCGGCATCAGCGGCGCGTCGGGGGTGATCTACGGTATCCGCATGCTGCAGACGCTGCGGCGGATCGGCGTCGAATCGCATCTGGTCGTCAGCCGGTCAGCCGAAGTGACGCTGGCGCATGAAACCGCCATGAAGGTGGCGGAACTGCGGGCGCTGGCCGACGTCAGCTATTCCGCTGCCGATATCGGGGCTGCGATCTCCAGCGGCAGCTTCCGCACGCTGGGCATGGTGGTCGCCCCCTGTTCGGTCCGCACGATGAGCGAGATCGCCAGCGGCGTCACCTCCACCCTGCTGACCCGCGCGGCGGACGTGGCGCTGAAGGAGCGGCGGCGGCTGGTCCTGATGGTGCGGGAGACGCCGCTGCATCTGGGCCATCTGCGCACGATGACCGCGCTGGCGGAGATGGGGGCGGTGATCGCGCCGCCGGTGCCCGCCTTCTATGCGCGGCCCGACAGCATCGACGATCTGGTGGACCATTCGGTGGGACGGGTGCTGGACCTGTTCGGGCTGGACGCCGGCAATCTGCGCCGGTGGGGTGAGCGTTCGGCGGAGGGCTGACCCGCGCTGCGATGCCGCAACAGGCGGCTTGGACCGCGGGCGCAATGCCGTTATACCGCTGTCAATGCGAAATGTAGCGGAGCCGGCGCTGCCGCCGGCCGACAGTAACGGGGACAAGCCGACCATGCCCTTCAGCAGCCAACCGAGCGAGCCCATCCGCCAGCTTCTGGCCGGCATCAGAGCGTTCCGCGCCCGCTATTACGAACGCCGACCCGACAGCATGCGCCAGCTGGCGACCGAAGGGCAGCATCCGGAAGTTCTGCTGATCGGCTGTTCCGACAGCCGCGTCGACCCCGCCCTGCTGACCATGGCCGAGCCCGGCGAGCTGTTCGTCGTGCGCAACGTCGCCAACCTCGTCCCGCCCTATCAGCCCGACGGCGCCTATCACGGCACTTCGGCCGCCATCGAATATGCGGTCAAGTCGCTGAAGGTGTCGGAGATCATCGTGCTGGGTCACGCCCAATGCGGCGGCATCCAGGGTCTGATCCGGCTGCGCGCCGGCCAGAAGTCGGAGGATGATTTCGTGTCCCCCTGGGTGTCGATCGCCGGCTCGGCGCTCGATCCCTATGTCGGGCCGGAAGGTTCGGAACAGGCGCGGGCCGATGCGGAAAAGCTGCAGAATACCCCGGCAGTGATCGAACGGGCGGCGGTTCGCGCGTCGGTCGAAAACCTGATGACCTTCCCCTTCGTGCGTGAACGCGTGGAAGCGGGGACGCTGAACATCCATGGCTGGTGGTTCGACATCCAGTCGGGCGAGATGTGGGCGATCAACCCCTCCACCCGCCTGTTCCAGCCGGTCGAGTAAGAAAGCCGCGCAAACGCCGTACCCAAGCGCGAGCACGGGAATTTCAGGGCGCCCTACCCTGTTGAGAGCGAAGGAAAGAGGTTTTCTTCACTCCGACAAGAGGTAGGGAACGCCATGAAGACTGCACTTCCACTTGTGATCCTGGTCGCCGCCCCCCTTGCGCTGGCCGCCTGCAACCAGACGGGCAACAGCGGCAGCAGCGGAGGTGGTCTGTTCGGCGGCAGCGGTGGCGGCGGCCTGTTCGGGTCGGGCAGCTCCGACTCGCCCTATGCGCGCAATGGCCGCTGCGACGATCCGCGCTACAACACATCCAACGGCGGCCGGGCAGAGGTCGGAACCGACGATTACGACTGCTCGCGCTACGGCGACGGCATCAAGCGCTGAGCCAGAACCGCCAGTTTGGCGGCCATGAGTCCGGCGACTGACCTCCAGTCGCCGGGCGCCGGCTGCCGGAAGAGGCGGGCGGTCGGATACCATGGGCTGTCGTCGCGGCCGGCCATCCAGCGCCAGTCGGCGGAGAAGGGCAGCGCCACCCAAAGCGGCACGCCGAGCGCCCCGGCCAGATGCGCCGGTCCGGTGCAGGACGACACCACCAAATCCAGATTTCTCATGATCGCCGCCGTATCGGCGAAATCGGCGATCTTCGGGGCCAGATCGGTGAAGCCGTCCGGCAAAGCCGCTTGCGTGAGATCGGCCCGCCCCGGTCCCATCTGCAACCCGAAGAAGCGGCAGCCCGGCACATCCAATAGCCCGCGCAAGCCGGCCAGCCGGGGAGAGCGCTGGTCGTCGCCGGGAAAACGCGGGTTGCCCGCCCAGACGAGGCCGACCCGCAGCCCAACTCCTGCCGCAAGGCGTTCGCGCCAGACTGCGACGCGCGCCGGATCGGCCCGCAGATAGGGAACGGTCGCCGGCACGTCGTCCGCCATCGTGCCGAAGGCGCGCGGCAGGCTCATCAGCGGGCATTCCAGATCGAAGGGCGGCAGCGGGTCGCCGCGCGCGATCACCCGGGCCGGTCCGTCCACGCCCGCCATCAGCGGCAGCAGGGACGGCTGAACCTCCAGAACCACACGGCCGCCGCGAGCGGCCACCAGCGGGACGTAGCGCAGGAACTGCAGCGTGTCGCCCAGTCCCTGTTCGGCATAGAGCAGGATGGTCCGGCCCTCCAACGCCTCCCCCCGCCATGTCGGTTGCGAGAAGCGACGCCAGGGCGGCTCGGCACGGTCGTCGTGGCGGCGCCACTCGAACTCCGGCCAGCCTCCGGCATAGTCGCCGGCCATCAGCCGGGCGAAGCCGAGGTTCCAGTGCAGCCCGGCATCCTGCGGCCGGTCGGCCAATGCGCGCTCGAACTCGGAGGCAGCCTCATCCGGCCGGGCCATGGCGATCAGCGCGGTGCCGCGGGCCGCCCACAGCGAAGGGCCGGGCCGCAGCCGCGCGGCATTGGCGAAGGCATCCAACGATTCGGGGAAGCGCCCGAGCTTCGCCAGCACCGCGCCCAACACCTCCCATGCCTCGCCGAGGTTGCGGTCAGCCGTCAGCGAGTCGCGGGCCGCCGCTTCGGCATCGGTCCAGCGGCGTTGCGCGGCGAGAGCGGCGGCCAAGGTTGCGTGAGCCACGGCTGACCGTCCATTCAGGCGCAGCGACCGGCGTGCGCAGGATTCCGACGCCTGGGCCTCGCCGTGCGACAGAAGCGCCGCCGCCCGGTTGGCCAGCGCGTCGGCATGATCCGGCGCCAGACTCGACGCCACGGCGGCAGCCGCCAGCGCCGCATCATGCCGCCCAAGCCTGCGCAGGGCCGCGGACCGGCTGGCATGGGCATCGGCCAACTCCGGCATCAGGCACAGCGCCCGGCCATAGAGCAGCACCGCCCGCTCCACGGCGCCCGCAGACTGCTCGGCCCCGGCGAGGTTGGACCAGCCGCCTGCGGAGTCGGGGCGCAATGCCACCGCGAGGCGAAGCCGCCGCACCGCCGCCTCCAATTGACCTGTCTGTGCGGCCAGGACGCCCAGAAGCTGCATGGCATCGGCATATTCCGGATCGGCGCCAAGGATCCGGCGGTAGATATCTTCCGCCTCCGCCACCCGGCCCGCCTGATGGTGGTCGAGTGCGATCTGCAGGGCCTGCGACAAAGTGACCATCGGGACTCTTGCGGGTTGGCGGGGGTCGGCGGTGTTTCGGATCATGCGCCGCGGCGGCGGCACCAGTCCAGTCGGGCACCGTCGCCAATCGTCGCAAACGGTCACAGAATCGGGATTTTCCCTGGATTGTCATGAGACTGATGCATCGCTATTGTCCGCGCCGTTTTCCAAGGAGCGGATCATGACCTCGCGCCAAGCCCGGGCCTTTTCCAGACACGGCGCCTGCCGGACGCGCGTTCTTGCCGCCGCGGCCCTCATGCTCTCGCTGTGCGTCGGCGGAACGGCTCCAGCGATTGCCAGCGAAGGCGCGAAGCCGAACGGCTGCCCGTGGGCGCAGGACATCACGCTGGAAATCAACGGCAAGACCCTGACCCTGAAGCAGGAGGCCTTCACCACCGTGACCTCCGAGCCGATCGAGATCGATCAGTTCAAGGTCTTCCCGCTGGTCGACCAGTTGAAGCTGCGCATCATCGGTCCCAAGGGCCGCGAGTGGGAGGCAGCGCTGACCCGACTGGTCAGCGGCAAGCGCTGCAGCGCCTTCTATGCCGGCAAACCCGCTCTGGTGTCGGACACGGTGCGCGATCCGAACGAACTGATCCTGAACCGGTAGGATGACGGGGCAGCCGCTCAGCGGCCGGCCAGCACCCCCGCCAGTTCGTCCAGTGCCGGATCGCCGCCCGGCACCAGCAGCGCCATGTTCCGGGCGGCCAACTCCGCGCTGCCGCCCGGCCGCGGCATGAACCCGGCGGCGACGAACAGCCGGTCCTGCTGGACACGCTCGGCCTCCAGTTCCGCGGCCTTCATGCGGCGGTAGAATGCGTCGTCCTCATCCTTGGCGCGGCGGCGCAGGGCGCGCAAGGGGCGAACAACCTCCTCCCGCCAGCCGGAAACTGCCGAATCGATGCGGGCAAGCTCGGCCTCGGACAGGCGGACGCCGCACTCCAGCCCAGCCCAGGCGGCGAACAGCAGCACGTTGACGTCCACCCCGCGCCGGTCTTGCAACGACAGGCAAAGGGCTGGAACCCCCGGCCGCCCGTAGACGGCCAGGGAGAAGTCCCAGAACGGGTTCACCGTCCCGCTCAATCGCCGAAGCTGATGTTCAGGCCGCGGGCGGTCTTGACCAGCGCCCCGTCCAACTCGACGCAGGAGTAATGTTCGATCGCCTCGGTGATCGGCACGTCGATGACGCCGCGATTCGACCAGGCGACCATGCGGTTGAACTTGCCCTCCGCGATCAGGTCGACGGCGTGGACGCCGAAGGCGGACGCGATCAGCCGGTCGCGCGGGCTGGGCATGCTGCCCCGCTGGACATGGCCCAGAACGGTGACGCGAGTCTCGGCACCGGTGGCGTCGGCGATCTTCTCGCCGATATAGTCGCCGATGCCGCCATAGCGCTTCTCGCCGCCCTGCAGCACCTTCTTGACGCCAGTGCCCTCCAGCGTCTTCACCGCCTCCGACACCACGACCAGGGCGAAGTTGCGGCCGGTATTACGGACATCCTGGATCTTCGCCGCGATGCTCTCGATGGAATAGGCGATTTCCGGAATCAGGATCACGTCGGCTCCGCCGGCGATGCCGGCCGCCAGCGCGATGTGGCCGGCGTCGCGGCCCATCACCTCCAGCACCATGACGCGGTGGTGGCTGGCCGCGGTCGGCTGCAGGCGGTCGAGCGCCTCCACCGCCACGGCGACGGCGGTGTCGTAGCCGACCGACACCTCGGTCTTGCCCAGGTCGTTGTCGATGGTCTTGGGCACGCCCACCATCGGGAAGCCGCCCTTCTGCGCCAGCTTGTGCAGGATGGCGAAGCTGCCGTCGCCGCCGATGCCGATCAGGGCGTCCAGGCCGAGTTCGCGGTAGCCGCCGATGATCTCGTCCGACCGGTCCTTCAGCGTGCCGTCGGGCATCGGATAGGCGAAGGGATCGCCGCGGTTGGTCGTGCCCAGGATGGTGCCGCCCTGACGCATCATGTGGCCGTCGACGGAACCGAGGTCGAGCGTCTGGTACTGCACCGGGCGCTGCAGCAGGCCCTGGGTGCCTTCCTTGATGCCCAGCACCTGCCAGCCATAGCCGGTGGCCCGATGGACCACCGCACGGATGACGGCGTTCAGCCCGGCGCAGTCGCCGCCGCTGGTCAGGATGCCGATGCGCTTGCCGGCTTTCTTTGGGGCAGTCATTGAGGGGTTCCCGTCCCGTTCGCCTGTTTGTTGAAATCAACCACCATGTTACCGGAACAGGCATTTCCCGCAATCGTTGCCCGCATCCGCAAAGGTGGAATGCCCCCGCCGGACGATCGCCGCGCTCCTCATGGCCAAAGGACGAAACCGGTGGTTTGACGGTGCCGTCCCGCCGGAAATCTGGTATAGTGCGGCCCGCCCAGCCAAAGGGCCACCCGCAAGAGCACCCCCGACCCATCCGGGGCAACGGCCACTTCCTACGGGCGCGATGAACGAGCAAGAGATTTTGAAGGAAAAGCTGGCGAGCTTGCGCAGCGAGCACCGCGACCTGGACGACGTCATCGCCCGGCTCGCCGAACGCGCGCCCTACGACCAGCTGCAGATGCAGCGGCTGAAGAAGCGCAAGCTGATGCTGAAGGACCAGATCATGGTCCTGGAAAGCCGGCTCCTGCCGGATATCATCGCTTAGCAGCGTAGGCGGTGCTCTCTCGCATCGTCATTCCAGCGAAGGCGCATAGGCACTAACTTACAGGTTGGATTGCTGCCGAAGCCAAGCACGTCCCTTATCGGCCGTCATCTCCGCCTCCACGGGAATGACGGTCGATGTGGAAACGATCCGGCTTCGAGCCGGGATATCAAGCCCTCCGTCACCCCTTCTTCGGCACCGTGAAGAACTGGATGCCCATCTGGAAGCTGCGGGCGATGTTCTCCGCCTTGCCGATCAGGAAGGCGGCGCCGTCGGGCGGGAAGAGTTCGTGGGCGGTCTCGCGGAACAGGCCCAACCAGCGTTCGAAATGCTGCGGCTCCAGCCCCAGCGAGATGTGGACCGGCATCGGTCGCCCGTCGTAGCGCTGGGTCAGCAGGGCGATGGACGACCAGAAATCCATCATCTTGCGCAGGTGCGGTTCCCAATCGGTGATGGCCCGGCCGAAGATCGGACCCAGAACGTCATCCTTCATGATCTTGCCGTAGAAGGTCCGCACGAGCGTTTCGATCGACGCCTCGTCGATGCCGACGGTGGCCATCCGTTCCTCCGCCATGGCGGTGCGGATGTCGCGGTGCTCGTTGCGCTGGTCTTCGCTGGGAACGGTGTCGGTCATGCGATGGGTCCGGTCCGGAATTGCCTAGGGTCTATCCAGTTCATATAGGACGGCACCATAAGTGGAACCATGTTCCACCGGAAGGGCCGGGATGTCGCAGCGGAGGGGATGGATTCGCCACGCGACCGGCCGCGGGCCGGCGCCGGCTCTGGACAGCGGCCCGACTCCACCTATAATGCGCCGCTTTCCGGACCTTGAGGAAAGCGCCACGCCGTGTCCGCCGAACACTCCCCGAACAGCGCCGTTCCGGCCAACGACATCGCGGCCGACGGCGTTCAGCCGCTGGTCGGCATCATCATGGGCAGCCAGTCGGACTGGACCACCATGAAACACGCCGCCGACACCCTCGCCGCGCTGGGCATCCCGCACGAGGTCCGCATCGTTTCCGCCCACCGCACGCCCCATCGGCTGGTCGAGTACGCCACCACCGCCAAGATGCGCGGGCTGAAGGTGGTGATCGCCGGGGCCGGCGGCGCCGCCCACCTGCCGGGCATGGCCGCGTCGATGACTCCGCTGCCGGTCTTCGGCGTTCCCGTCGAAAGCCACGCGCTGAAGGGCATGGACAGCCTGCTGTCGATCGTCCAGATGCCGGGCGGCGTCCCAGTCGGCACGCTGGCCATCGGCAAGGCCGGCGCCATCAACGCCGCCCTTCTGGCCGGCTCGGTCATCGCCCTGATGGATCCGGCGGTGGCCGAGGCGCTTGACGGCTGGCGCGCGCGCCAGACGGTGGCGGTGGCCGACACGCCCGTCGACGACCCGACCTGACAGCGAGAAGGCCCTACCGCCATGACCGGCAATCCGAAGGGCACCGCCCTGCCCCGTCTCGCCCCCGGTTCCACCATCGGCATGCTGGGTGCCGGGCAACTCGGCCGGATGACGGCGCTCGCCGCGGCCCGGTTGGGCTACAAGACCCATGTCTATGCCCCCGATGCGGCGGAAAGCCCGGCGGCGCAGGTCAGCGCCGCGGCGACCGTCGCCGATTGGGACGACCTGGACGCGCTGGAACGCTTCGCCCGCTCCGTCGACGTGGTGACGCTGGAGTGGGAGAACGTCCCCGTGGCGACGGCGGAGCATCTGCGCCGCTTCACCAACCTGCATCCCGGCCCCAACGTGCTGTCGGTTGCGCAGGACCGCATCGCGGAGAAGAGCTTCGTCAACCGGCTGGGCATCGCGACGGCGCCCTGGCGCGCCGCGAACGGCGCCGACGAGGTCGCCCGCGCGGTGGCGGAGATCGGCCCGCGTTGCGTCCTGAAATCCACCCGCCTCGGTTATGACGGAAAGGGGCAGGCGCGGCTTGAAGCCGGCAGCGACCCGGCAGCAGCCTGGAGCGCCATCGGCGGCGGAAAGCCCGGCGTCGAGGGCATCGTCGAGGGCTTCGTCACCTACGACTGCGAGGTGTCGGTGATCGTCGCCCGCGGTGCCGACGGCGCGATGGTCGCTTATCCGGCAGTGGAGAACCGGCACAAGGACGGCATTCTCGACGTCACCATCGCCCCCGCCTCATCCGACAAGGTTTCGGCCACGACGGCGGCGGAAGCGGACCGCATCGCCCGGCGCATCGCCGAAGCACTGGATCTCGTCGGCGTCCTGGCGGTGGAGATGTTCGTCACCGCGGACGGTGGCGTCCTGGTCAACGAAATGGCGCCGCGCCCGCACAATTCCGGCCACTGGACCATGGATGCCTGCGCCGCCTGCCAGTTCGAGCAGCTGGTGCGCGCGGTCTGTGGTCTGCCGCTGGGGTCGGTGGAGCGCGTCGCCGATGCCGAGATGACCAACCTGATCGGCAACGACGTGCTGCGCTGGCCGGAACTGCTGGCCGAACCCGGCGCCCGCCTGCACCTGTACGGCAAGGCGGAAGCGCGGCCCGGCCGCAAGATGGGCCATGTCAACCGGCTGTTCCCGCGCCGCTGACGTTCCTTTCACCGGATTGAGCAAAGCCCCGCAACTCCATGGCGTGCGGGGCTTTTTCTTTTGCCCTGCGGCGTTCCTCCGCCTCCCCCGCCCGTTTGTTGCATGGCCGGAATGAATGCCCGCATCTGCGCAGGAGACAACTCCCCCTTTTAAATGAAGGGTGAGTGGCCATACCGGTTTACTCATGATCGCGGCAGAGCTGTCACAAATTGTCGCGTATCCATGTGCCGAAGGTCATCCGCCACCGGCGGGCTTTTAACCTATGTCAACATTGGTTACTCTACGTCACATTCCCGCGGAAACTCTCTAAACTTTGATATAATTTGTAGCCGCATGACGATGCCCCTGGCGCAGGACAATGCAGGACGCTCCACTCCGGTGATCGGCCCGGTCGTGACCCCGGTGGCCGGTCCGCTTGGACCGCGCCGGCCTCAGTCCAGCCGCGACCGGGACCGTTTCGTCGGCTTTGCCTTCGCCGCCGCCGATCTGCTGATCGAGACGGATGCTCAAGGCAACATCCTGTTTTCCGCCGGCGCCCGCTGCCGCCTGACCAAGGGTGAGGTTGGTGGGCTGGTGGGCTCCAACCTGATGGAGGTTGTGGCCCCTGGCGACCGCAAATACGTCCATGTCCTGTTCGAGCGCATCCGGGACAAGGCGCGGATCAAGCCGTCGCGCGTTCTGTTCCAGGCCTTCGACGGGCAGCAGTTTCCGGCGCTCCTGGGCGGCTGCCGGCTCGATTCCTGTCCGGGGTCGCTGTTCCTGACCATACTGCTGACCGTGCCGCCGCGAACCGGCTGCGCCGGACCTCCGGTGCAGGGTGAACTGCTCGACCAGACCGGCTTCGCCGGCATCCTCGAGGAGCGGCTCCTCGCAGCCCGCGAGAAGGGGGTGGACCAGGGACTGACGCTGCTGCTGGTCGAAGGGCTGCAGGCGATGGTCGACGCCATGCCGGAAGGGGCGGCGGCCGAGGTGCGCGACGGCATCGACGCCTATCTGCGCGGCATCTCCGCCGATGGGGACAGCGCAGGCCAATTGGGCAGCGACCGCTATGGCATCGTCCATGCCGCGGACATCGACGGCCACGAGGTGCAGGGACACATCGCCCAGATCATCGAGGCAGCGGGGGGTGCCCTGCCCGGCGGCATCCGGTCCTGGACCCTGGACATGGCCGACGACCGGCTGGACCCTGCCGATGCCGCCCGCGCCCTGGTCTATACCGTCCAGGCCTTCGCCTCCGCCCAGGGCGGGGAGTTCACCATCTCCAGCCTGGAGGACGGGGCCAACCGCCTGATGGCGGGTGCGGTGGAACGGATCGGACAACTGCGCGCCACCATCGACAACCGCGATTTCATCGTCGTCTATCAGCCCATCGTCGATATCGCCACCGGCGCCGTCCACCACCTGGAGGCGCTGACCCGCGTGGAGGGAACGAGTTCTCCGGCCGACTTCATCACCTTCGCCGAGGATGTCGGGCTGATCTATGATTTCGACCTGCTGCTGACCCAGACGGTGCTCGACACGCTGAAGGAATTCCGCAAGGAACCGAAGCTGCCGGACGTGGCGATCAACCTGTCGGCCAAGACGCTGATGAGCCCGATCTTCCTCAAGCAGTTCCAGTCGGTCGTCGCCCCTTATGGCGATCTGGCCGCAAAACTGCTGATCGAGGTGACGGAAACCGTGGTCGTCACCGACATCGCCAAGCTCAACGACGTTCTGCAGAAGTTGCGCCAGGTTGGGTTCCGCATCTGCCTGGACGATGTCGGGGCGGGATCGACCAGCTTCCAGTCGCTCTACGGCATCCAGGCCGACTATGCCAAGATCGACGGCAAGTTTGTCCGCGGCGCGGTCAACAGCCCACGCGACATGGCGATGTTGCGCTCCATGGTGGACGTCTGCCGCCAGCTGGGATTGGAACTGATCGGCGAGCAGGTGGAGGAACCGGTGCATGCAGGCTTGCTGACCGACCTCGGCGTGTCGCTGGCCCAGGGTTTTCTGTTCAGCCGGCCGTCCCGCGACTTCGCTTATTTTGCCAAGGATTGGTCCCGGGTGCGCAGCGGCGGAAAGATTCTGCTGAAAGGGTGACACCAGCAGTCGCAGACGGTGACCGCCGGTGGTGTCCTCCGCTGGCTGCGCCGGCTGGCCAAGCGGCCTCTCAGGCCGGCAGCGGAACCCGGCAGCGGGGGCAGCTGTCCAGGGCGTCCATTCCCGCGATGCTGTGGACCTGTTCGAGACGGCGGCGGGCGGCGTCCAGAAGTTCACGGTTGCGGGCGAGCATATCGTTGCCGGCATAGCCATCGCGCAGCCGCATGCGGCGCAGCAGATCCTCCGCCTGGTCCAGCGACTCCATGATGCTCATCGCGGTGTTGGCGTCCATCGTCGCCCTCATCTTCCTCTTTACCGCCCCGGCATTCGCGGCGCGATCCGTCACATGGCGGTAACACTAACCACCGCAACTCGCCATCAGGTAGAGGATATTTGGTCGCACGACGATAAAACAGAACAGCATTTTATTTGTTATTCGCAATTGATTGAATCGTTTCTCTTCAACCAGTCGGTTTGGATGCGGATCACCTTCTCCGTGGCGGAAAATGCCTGACGGCGGGTAAGAACCAGAATGACGCCGCTGCTGGCCGCGATCAGGGGAATCGGCCCGATGATCCAGGCGAGCGCCGCCAGCGCGAAGTAATAGGCGCGCATGCCGCCGTTCAGCGCCGTGATGGCCAGGGTCAGCGCCTCGCCGATGGTCTCGGCAATGGCCTTGCGGTCCTCGGGGCGAACCGGCGGCATCGGGGCCGAACCGATCAGGGCACAGCAGTAATTGTACTGGCGCAGCGCCCAGGTGAACTTGAAGAAGCCGAAGGTGAAGATCACCACCATCAGCAGCATCTTGATCTCGAACAGCTGATGCGAGGTCTGGACGGTGAAGGACAGGTTGGACACCAGCTGCTGCGCCCGCTCCGCCGCACCGAAGGACCCGATCAGGCCCGCCAGCACCAGCATGTTGGTGGAGGCGAAGAAGGTGCAGCTGTGCATGGTGTGGCCGACCAGCTGCGAATCCATGATGCGGTTCTCGCGTTCCAGCATCCGCTCGATCCAGTGACGGCGCACGATCTTCAGATGCTGGTTGACCACGTTTCGGCCGGACAGCAGATGATCCTGGATGACGGTGAAGCCGACCCAGGAGCCGACGAACCAGACGAAGGCGATGATGTCGAGCGTGGAGGCATCGGGCGGCATGATGGCGGCATCGCGTCAGGTGGCGGAAAGCCCGCACCGTGTACGCCCGCCGCGGGCGGGTGTCCATTGGAGGATGCAGGGCATCTTGGCGCCTGCGTCATCCCTCCCCCGGCCCACGCCCCTGCACCGCTTTCAACACATGGACGCGGATGGCGCTGGACAGGTTGCCGGTGCGCGTCTGGTCGATTTCCTCGATCAGGGCATTCACCGACAGGCCGCGCGCCTGCGCCACCGACTTCAGGGCGTCCCAAAATTCTTCTTCGAGGGAAACGCTTGTGGGATGGCCGGCAATCAGTACCGAACGCTTCTTCATGGTCACGCACGCATCGGTTTGCAGGATGGGGGTGGTCAGAGGAAGGCCGGAACGGCCGGGATGGACACCCCCACCCTAACCCCAAGCTTAGCCGGGACCAACCATCCGTTCGGGGCGAACCCATTGATCGAATTGCTCATCCGTCAGGAGTCCGAGTTCCCGTCCGGCCTCCTTTAGGCTTGTCCCTTCCTTGTGGGCCTTCTTGGCGATCTTCGCCGCGGCATCATAGCCGATATGCGGGTTCAGCGCGGTCACCAGCATCAGGCTGTCGGACACCAGCTTGGCGATCCGGTCGCGGTTTGCTTCGATCCCGATGACGCAGTTGTCGGTGAAGCTCATCGCCGCGTCGGTCAGCAGGCGGATCGATTGCAGGACGTTGTAGGCGATCACCGGCTTGAACACGTTCAGCTCGAAATGGCCGGTAGCGCCGGCCACGGTGACCGTGGTGTGGTTGCCCATCACCTGGGCGCAGACCATGGTCATCGCTTCCGACTGGGTCGGGTTGACCTTGCCGGGCATGATGGAGGAGCCGGGCTCGTTCTCCGGCAGGGAAAGCTCGCCGATGCCCGACCGCGGGCCGGAGCCAAGCAACCGGATGTCGTTGGCGATCTTCATCAGCGACACCGCCAGCGTGTTCAGGTGTCCGTGAACGTCGACCAGCGAGTCATGCGTCGCCAGCGCCTCGAACTTGTTTTCCGCCGTGACGAAGGGAAGGCCGGTGAAGGCCGCGACCTCCTCCGCGAAGGCCTCGGCGAAGCCCGGCTTGGCGTTCAGCCCGGTGCCGACCGCCGTACCGCCCTGGGCCAGCCGGTAGAGCTGCGGCAGCGATCCCTTCACCCGGCCGATGCCGTAGGACACCTGCGCCGCATAGCCGGAGAATTCCTGCCCCAGCGTCAGCGGGGTGGCATCCTGCAGATGGGTGCGGCCGATCTTGACGATGTCCTGGAAGGCGTCGGCCTTGGCGTCCAGCGCGGTGCGCAGATGCTCCAGTGCCGGGATCAGGCTGCGGACGATCTCGTCGGCGGCTGCGATATGCATGGCGGTGGGGAAGCTGTCGTTGGACGACTGCCCCATGTTGACGTGATCGTTGGGGTGGATCGGCGTCTTCGACCCCATGGTGCCGCCGAGCTGCTCGATGGCGCGATTGGCGATCACCTCGTTGGCGTTCATGTTGGTCTGGGTACCGGAGCCGGTCTGCCAGACCACCAGCGGGAAGTGATCGGCCAGCCGCCCGTCGATCACCTCGTCGGCCGCGGCCATGATGGCCGCACCCAGCTTCGGGTCGAGAACGCCCAGCTTCATGTTGGCCGCCGCCGCGGCACGCTTCTGGATGCCCAGCGCGCGGACCAGCGGGGCCGGCATGCGCTCCCCGCCGATGCGGAAATTCTGGAGGGAGCGCTGGGTCTGCGCGCCCCAGTAACGGTCGGCCGGAACTTCGATGGGGCCGAAGCTGTCGGTTTCGGTGCGGACGCCGCTCATGGCTGGACCTTTCCTGATCGCCGTTTTTGGTCACGGGTGGGACGGGTTGCAATCGCCGCCGCCCCGCCTGATCTTTGAGGCGACGGCCCCGACAGCAAGGGACGCCGAGGGCATAGCAAGCATGAGCGTGAGCGACTCGGCAGAAATCCTCGCTCTTTCCCCGAATTTGTTCTTGTTGCGTTCGCGTTTCTTCCGTACGCTTTCCTGGTGAACCGAGAGGCCGGCGTGACGTCGGCCATCAAAGCGAATGGGGGACGGAATGGACGATCTTGCACCGGACCATGTCCGCGCGTTCATTGCCCGGACGCGCGTTGCGGAGATGAAGAGCCGCGGCTGGCGCGTTCTCGGCCCGGGGGAGGAAGGATCCATCCTGATGGAAGGACCGATGCTCGCCAGCCGGACGGCGGTGCTCGACGCGCCGATCGGCGGATTGTTCGACGATCTTGTCGCCCGTGCGCTGGAGCGCGCCGACGCCCGCGACCGGATGGATGCCCGGCGCGCCGCCTGAGGCCGGTCGTTTCCCGACAGCAGTTCCGCCGCAGGAAAAAGCCTGCTTACCCATTGATCCGACTGCGGAATATTGGAACCATCCGCAGTCGGAAAATGGCTCGGCCAACCTGTGCACGACCGGGTCACGACCGTCCAATGATGTCGCCGCCGGAAGAAGCTTCAACATTTTCAGGGGTTTGTACCTAACCCAATGGGTTGCAGAGAATGCACCCTTCGGTAGTCTCTCCCACCAATTCCCCGGGCGCTCTGAGAAACCGGACATAGCGTTGCGTGTTGTCATGGAACACGGCACGCGCCGGGACATCCGGTAGGGATACAAAGCCGCAGGTTTCGGGCCGTTGTCTTAGGCCTACGGGGTACCTCATTGGAGTGGTCATAGTACCATTACCAAAGATCGGAAGTACCCCCGAAGATACGACCTGCAGCATAGCCCTGTTAGGAAGTCCTTAACCGGCCCGACGGCTTAATAAGTCCATCGGGAACGCTCAGGCCAAGGGAGATTTACATGATCGGCGCCGTCAACTCGAAGAAGATCAACGCATCCTCTGCGGCTCACATCGCGCTTCTCGACCAGTTCATTCGGTTGACCCAAGACACCATCGTGGAACAGGACGATGCGTTCGTCCGCGATAGTCTTGTCGATCTTCTGTCCAACCTGCGCAATGAACGCGCCGACTATGCCGAGATCATCGGCGCGTCCGCACTGAACCGCGCCGCCTGATCCCTGGTCATTCCGGACGGCTTTTCCCGTCTGGACGGTCAGGCCTCAGCGTCCCCTTCTGCCGCCAGCGCCGACAGCGCGTCGCCGGTCAGCCGGTAGGGAAGCCATTCCTTCATCTGGCGGAAGCCCACCCGGTCGTAGAAGCCACGCGCCGGGTTCCAGTCCAGGACACTCAGATCCACACGACGGTAGCCGCGCTCCACCGCGCGTTGTGCCACCGCGGCCAACAGCTTGCGGCCGACGCCATAGCGGCGGGCATCCGGCGTGACGTAGAGGTCCTCGACATACAGGCCGGGCCGCCCTTCCCAGGTGGAGAAATTCCGGAAGGTCAGGGCAAACCCGACCGGCGCGCCGTCCAGTTCGGCGATCAGCGCCTCGAACACCGGCTGTTCTCCCCAGCCGTCCCGGCGGAAATCCTCCTCCGTGGCCTTGACCGCGTCGGCCTCGCGCTCGAACTCGGCCAGTTCACGGACGAACCGCAGGATGGTGGCGCAATCGGCCTCGACGGCGGGGCGGATGGTGACGGTCGGCATCGGCGGCAGGTTCCCCGGTTGGCAGAAAGAAAGGGAGCGGACCATAGCCCGCTCCCCGTCTTTCCGCATCCCCATAGCTGCTGCTCCGTGGCCGGGCAGGTCAGTCGTCGCCGCCGCCCTTCAGGTCCAGGATGCTGCGCAGTTCCTGCACCCGCCGTTCGGCGCTGTGTTCGGCCAACACCCGCTTGCGTGCCCGCCGGCCCAGGTCGGTCAGGTGGTTGCGCGGCAGCATCATCGCCGTGGTCACGTCGTCGGTCTGGGCGGCGACCAGGATCTCCCGGCCGGGCTCGAAAAAGCTGTCCAGCCCCTCCCACTGGTCGGCGACGATCGCGGCACCGCAGGCAGCGGCCAGGAACAGCCGGTCGGACGGGCACCAGCCGATCCTGCGCTCGTCATCGCGTGCCAGCGTCAGCGCCAAGCTGGCGGAAGCCAGGACATCGGCGTGCTCGGCCGGGTCGAGGTCCGGGAAGGTCAGGACGTTGGAGGCGCGCGGCACCCCATCCGGCAGGTCGGTGCCCACCAGCACGAAGCGACGCCGGGTCAGCCGTTGCGCCGGATCGATGAAGAAGTTCCCCAGCCCCTCGCGAATGCCGTCGGGACCGGCGACGATGCAGCAGAGGTCGCCAAGATATTCCCGCTTGAAGTCGCCGGGCTTGTCCGCCTCCGGCACGATCCAGGGATAGAGCGGCGCCACCGCCTCCGCACCCGCCTTGGCCCGATAACGCTCCAGCGCCGGCCCGCCGCAGGAGGCAAGGACCATGTCGAAGCCGCCCAGCCCGTCCGCCGGCAGATGGTCCACGGTCTCCCCAGCCTCCAGCGCCGTCAGGCTGACCGGAGCCTCCGGATCGTAGAGCGCGCGGCGCACGGCCTTCGAGTTGCGGACGAGATTGGCCGCGGCGCGGGCATCCGGCCCGTGCGCCACCACCAGCGCCACGCCAGCATCGTCGGCCTGCGCCGCCGCGTCCACCGCCACGGCATCCCAATCGGCATAGGACAGGACGTCGCCGCCGGGGATGGTCCAGGTCGTCGCCGCGTCGGGGCCGGCGCGTTCGACCGCGACCACGCGATGGCCGCGGATCGCCAGCGCCTGGATCAGCGCTCGCCACCGCACCATGTGGCCGCCGTCGTGGCGATACCCGTTGGTCAAGCCGAAGATCACGATTTTCATGGCGTCGGCACCTTTGGCGTTCCGTGGCAGAAGGCGGCCCCTTCATCGAAGCGGCAGCTAATCAACGCGACTGATCGGGGCGGGTTCCGGCATGTGCTCCGGGTACCGCTTCCCAACGCGAAAGCGGTCCCGAAGGACGAAGACCCGCCGGGCGAGGGCCGCGAAGCTATGGGTACGAAAAGAGATATGGACCGCGCCGCTCCCCGTGCAAGCACGCCCGCGGACCGGCTGCGGTGCAAACCGCGGCATCGTCCCTGGTGACGGTGAATTGGCGGTTGAGCGGCGGGGCCGGGCGTCCTAGGGTCACGCTCCGCCTTTCCCTTCCGATCACGGTCGAGCGCATGCGACTTCCGTTCCGTCATCCCGCCCGCCTCCTTCTCGCCACCCTACTGATGGCCGGATGCCAGAGCACCGGCGCCACCGCCCCGGTTGCGGGCGGCCCGGCCGCCACCGGAGCCTCGGCACCCTCCGCCGTCCAGGCGCAGGCCACCGTCCAGCAGTCCGTCTCCTTCGCCGAATGGCTGGCGGCGTTGCGCGCCGAAGCGCTGTCGCAAGGCATTCGTCCGCAGACCTTCGACCGCGCCTTCCAGCGTGTGAAGCTATCCGACCGCGTCGTGGAGCTCGATTCGTCCCAGCCCGAATTCACCCGGCAAGTGTGGCAGTATCTGGACAGCGCCGTGAATGAAAAGCGCGTCCAGGACGGCCGGCGGAGGTTGCAGGAGCATGCGGCGTTGCTTTCCCGCATCACCCGCCGCACCGGCGTTCCGGGGGAAATCCTGGTCGCCTTCTGGGGCGTGGAGTCCGATTTCGGCAAGTCAACCGGCAACTTCTCCGTCATCGACGCGCTGACGACGCTGGCCTTCGAAGGCCGCCGCGCCGCATATTTCCGTTCGGAACTGCTGGCGGCGTTGCGCATCCTCGATTCCGGCGACATCGCGCCGGAGCGGATGACCGGCTCCTGGGCCGGGGCCATGGGCCAGACCCAGTTCATGCCGACCGTCTTCCTGCGCAACGCGGTGGACGAGGACGGCGACGGTCACCGCGACATCTGGGGAAGCATGCCGGACGTGCTGGCCTCCACCGCCAAATTCGTTCTCGCCAATGGCTGGAAGCAGGGCGAGTCCTGGGGCCAGGAGGTGCGGCTTCCGGACGGCTTCCCTTACGACCAAGCCGAGTTGAGCATCACCAAGCCGCTGTCGGAATGGCGCCGGCTGGGCGTGGCGCCGCTGGACGGCACCGAGTTGGCGGGCGATGCTCCGGCGGCGATCCTGGTGCTGGCCGGTCATCGCGGCCCGGCCTTCCTGGTGCGCGACAATTTCCGCGCGATCATGCGCTATAACCCGTCGACCAGCTATTCGCTGGCCGTAGCCCTGTTGGCCGACCGCATGACCGGCAAGCCCGGCGTCCAGGGCGGCTGGCCGCGCGAGGAACAGGCGCTGAGCCGGGACGAGCGCATCGATCTGCAACAGCGGCTGACGTCGCTGGGCATGGAACCGGGCGCGGCGGACGGCATCGTGGGAGCGAACACGCGCAACGCGGTGCGCCGCTTCCAGGCGTCGATCGGGGAGATCCCCGACGGCTTCGCGACCAAGGCCCTGCTGGAGCGGTTGCGGCAGCGGTCTTGAGGTTAGGAGCGGTGGGTGGGGGTCTAACGCATCCTGACGGAACCACCCTCGCCCACCATCCCGCCCCGCACCAGCCCCCACGCCGCCGGCAGCAGCATCGCCGCCACGCCGGCACCGACCAGCGCGTCGGGCGCACCGTCCAGCAGAAGCCAACTCGCCGCCAGCCCCACCAGCCCTGCGGCCAACGGCAATACGTCCTTGCGCGCACACAGCCAGATCGCCCGCAGGGTCAGCGTGCCGCTCCGGCCGGCGAACAGCAGGGTCGCCGCCGTCACCGTCACGCCAATGGCAAACAGCAGGGCAAGGCTGGCGAGCGGTACGTCTGGCAACGCCATGCCGGCGATGCTGCGTCCGGCCGCGACCACCAGCGCCACCGCGGCAGCCGCCAACGCCGCTCCCTGCACGGCCGACAGCCGTGCACGCCATTCCGGGGCATGGCCCATGCCGGCCAGCGCCACCCCATTGGTCGCCGCATGGTTCAGCACCAGCAGCCCCGCCGCCCACAGGGAAACCGCCTGCGTCGCATCGGCGGCGGCAAGCAGCAGGGCGCCGAGCAGCCCATGCACCACCATCGACATCCGCATGGTGTGCTTCAGGTCGCCCGCCCCGCCTGTCGGCCGGGGAGATCCGCCGCCGCCACAGGAACCGCCACAGCATCCGCCGTCCATCGTACCGCCCTTTCACAAACGACCAGGAACCCGGATCATAGGAGCGGTCCGGCGGTCCGTCCATTCCCATCAGAGTATTCTCATATAAATGCCGATCGGCAGAGACCGGCATCGAAAGGGGTGCCTGCGCCGCGACCCAACCCTTTCGAAGGGCGGCAGGGATAACCCCGGCTGCCGAAGGGTGCAGGCGACGTCTCATTGGTCGGTTACCCGTCCCCCTCCATGAAATCGGGTCCGGCGAGGCGGATATGGGGAAGACACAGCCGCATCATTGGAACCGCTCCATGACGAAGCGCCCCGCCTCTCCCGTCAAAATCTTGATTGTCGACGACAATCCGCTGCTTCAGCGGGCGTTGAAGGACATGCTGGGGCTTTGGGGAGTGGGCCAGATCACCGCGGTCGCCAACGGCCAGGAGGCCAAGGACGCGCTGCGCCGCGAGGTCTTCGACCTGATGGTGACGGATTGGGTCATGGAACCGGTGGGCGGCGCCCAGCTGATCCAGTGGGTGCGCCAGTCCGCAAACAGCATGCGCCCCGCCATGCCGATCATCGTGCTGACGGCGAATGCCGACCTCGCCACCGTGCGCAGCGCCTGGGATGCCGGAGCGGATTCCGTTCTGGCGAAACCGGTGCCGGCCGCCACGCTGGCCCGTCGCATCGACGCGGTGCTGAACCGCCGCGAAACGGCGCCGCGCAGCAACAGCGGCAGCACCGGCGAAGCGGAAACACGCAACGAAGGCCGCACCGACGGCTCCGGCCCCTCCACCCCCCAGCCCGCCACTCTGCGTCCGGCGTCGGGGGGAGCGGTGCAATTGCCGCCGCCGGCTCCGCCCCCCCTTTCCCCCGCGGCGACGCCGCCGGACCAAGGCGCTGCAACACTGCGCAGCAGCGATCCCAAGCGGGTCCGGCTGATGCTGGCGATCGACAAGCTGGAGGCGGCGATCGACCGCCCCGACCCCATCGGCAGCCGGCTGCGTCACGCGCTGTCCGACCTGCAACTGGCTGCCGCCGGCGATTCCGCCGCGTCGTCGATCGTCGCATCACTGTCCACCTGCGTCACCTGGGTGGAACCGGACGTGGAGGGCTATGTCGACGCCCTGCAGGCTCATGCCGCGGCATTGCGCTGGCTGGTGGGCTCCGACGGCAGCACGCAGTCGATGGCGGTGGCGCTGTGCCTGATCCGCACGCTGCGCGCCAGCGTCCGCACCCTGGCCGCCCGCGGCCAGACCGACTTCGGCAATTGGCCGGAGGGCGGCAGCCCGACGCCTCCGGGCAAATCCCCCCTGACGGGACGCTGAGTCCGCCCCCATATCGTCTGGAGAGGGTCTGGGCCAGAGGGAGCGGAGCAGGAAATTCCACAAGGCAGGGCTTTCCATACGCTCCGTTACGGAATACCGCCGGTTGCCGCGCCGTTCCTTGCTTTTTGCAGGACGGCCGGCAGCAGGCGTTGCGATATAAGACAGCCTTCATTACCTTTTTGCCCAGCGAACAAATCGGCGACCCAGCACTCCGCACCGGATTTTGCCAGGCTGCCGACCGATGGGAGGGAATGAAGAATGGCGGCCTCAACCGTACCGCTGGCAACTGTCTCGCTCGAAGACAAGTACGCGCTCGAACAGGGCCGCGTGTATCTCACCGGCACCCAGGCGCTGGTGCGCCTGCCGATGATGCAGCGCCAGCGCGACCTTGCTGCCGGACTGAACACCGGCTGCTTCATCTCCGGCTATCGCGGCTCGCCGCTGGGCGGCTTCGACCAGAATCTGTGGAATGCCCGCAAGTTCCTGGAAAAGAACCACATCCAGTTCCAGCCCGGCGTGAACGAGGAACTGGGCGCCACCGCCGTCTGGGGCAGCCAGCAGGTCGGCATGTTCAAGGGCGCCAAATATGACGGCGTCTTCGCCATGTGGTACGGCAAGGGCCCCGGCGTCGACCGGTCCGGCGACGTGTTCAAGCATGCCAATGCCGCCGGCACGTCGAAGCATGGCGGCGTGCTGGTGCTGACCGGCGACGACCACAACTGCAAATCATCCACCTTCCCGCACCAATCCGAACACGCCTACATGCACTCCATGATCCCGGTGCTGAACCCCTCGGGGGTGCAGGAGATCCTGGATTACGGCCTGATCGGCTGGCAGATGAGCCGCTATTCCGGCTGCTGGATCGCCATGAAGACGATTGCGGAGACGGTGGACACCTCGGCCTCGGTCTACATCGATCCGCACCGTGTCTCCCCCGTCATCCCCACCGAATTCCAGATGCCGGCCGGCGGCCTGAACATCCGCTGGCCCGACCCGCCGCTGGAGCAGGAATACCGGCTGATGAAGCACAAGCTGTACGCCGCCCTGGCGTTCGCGCGTGCCAACAAGCTTGACCGGGTGGTGATGGAAAGCCCGCGTCCGCGCTTCGGCATCGTCACCACCGGCAAGAGCTATCTCGACGTCCGACAGGCCTTCGACGAGCTTGGCATCACCGAGGAGATGGCTGCCGACTGGGGCATCACCGTCTACAAGGTCGGCATGCCCTGGCCGCTGGAGCGCGACGGCGTCCGCCACTTCGCCGAGGGTCTGGAAGAGATCATCGTGGTGGAGGAGAAGCGCGCGGTCATCGAAAACCAGCTGAAGGAACAGCTGTACAACTGGAACCCCGACGTCCGTCCGAAGGTTGTCGGCAAGTTCGACGAGCAGGGCGAGTGGATCCTGCCCAGCGCCGGGGAGCTGACCCCCGCCCAGATCGCCGTGGTGATCGGCCGCCGCCTGCAGCGCTTCATCGACAACGAGAACCTCGTCCGTCGCATCGCCTTCCTCGACGCGCAGGAGAAGCAGAAGGCCCATGTGGCGCGCGTAGTGCGCAAGCCGACCTTCTGCTCCGGCTGCCCGCACAACACCTCCACCGTCGTGCCGCAGGGCAGCCGCGCGCTCGGCGGCATCGGCTGCCACTATATGGCGACGTGGCTGGACCGTTCGACCGACACCTTCACCCAGATGGGCGGCGAAGGCGTGCCGTGGGTCGGTCAGGCCGCCTTCACCGACGAAAAGCACATCTTCGCCAACCTCGGCGACGGCACCTATTTCCATTCCGGCATCCTGGCGATCCGTCAGGCCATCGCCGCCAAAGTGAACATCACCTACAAGATCCTGTTCAACGACGCGGTCGCCATGACCGGCGGCCAGCCTTTCGACGGCACGCTGACGGTGCAGTCCATCGCCAATGTCCTGCGGGCGGAGGGCGTCCAGCGCATCACGGTCGTCTCCGACGAGCCGGAAAAATACGGCATCAACAACGGCCTGCCGCAATACAGCAACGTCGAGCACCGCGACGACCTCGACCGCGTGCAGAAGGAGATGCGCGAGGTCCCCGGCGTCAGCGTCCTGATCTATGACCAGACCTGCGCCACCGAGAAGCGCCGCCGCCGCAAGCGCGGCAAGATGGTGGATCCGGCCAAGCGCGTGGTCATCAACGAGCTGGTCTGCGAAGGCTGCGGCGACTGCTCCGCCAAGTCGTCCTGCGTCTCGGTGATCCCGCAGGAGACCGAGTTCGGCCGCAAGCGCCAGATCGACCAGTCCAGCTGCAACAAGGACTATTCCTGCACCAAGGGCTTCTGCCCCAGCTTCGTGACGGTGGAAGGCGGCCAGTTGCGCAAGCCGAAGCCGGCCGCCGCGAAATCGGCCGATGCCACCGCCCTGCCCGCCCCCGCTCTTCCCACCTTTGATAAGACGTGGGGCCTCTACGTCACCGGCGTCGGCGGCACCGGCGTCGTCACCATCGGTGCGTTGCTGGGCATGGCCGCCCATATCGAGGGAAAGGGCGTCGGCGTTCTCGACATGACCGGGCTGGCGCAGAAGGGCGGCGCCGTCACCAGCCACATCCGCATCGCCAACACGCCGGAGGACATCCACTCCGTCCGCATCGCCGCCGGCGGGGCCGACGCGGTGCTGGGCTGCGACCTGATCGTCGCGGCGGCGGGCGACGGCCTGTCGAAGATGACCGCCGGCCGCACCCGTGCCGTGATCAACACCCATGACAGCATCACCGCCGACTTCATCAAGAAGCCGGACATGGTGATCCCGGTGCGCGATCTCGTCGGCGACATCCGCAAGGCCTGCGGCGAGGCCAACGTCGATGCCTTCGACGCGACGAAGCTCGCCACCGCTCTCTTGGGCGACAGCATCTACGCCAACCCGTTCCTGATGGGCTATGCCTGGCAGAAGGGCCTGATCCCGCTGAGCGAGGACTCGATCCTGAAGGCCATCGAGCTGAACGGCGTATCGGTGAAGCTGAACCTCGACGCCTTCCAGTGGGGCCGCCGCGCCGCCGTCGATCTGGCATCCGTCGAGGCCGCCGCAACGCCCCAGGAGCCGGTGCAGGCCGCGCAATCGCTGCTGCTCGACCAGCGCCGCCAGTCCGGCAGCCTGGAGGAGGTGATCGACCGCCGCCACCGTTTCCTGGTCGATTACCAGGACGCCGCCTACGCCGCCCGCTATCATGCGCTGGTCGATTGGACCCGCCGGATCGAGCAGCAGAAGGCCCCCGGCTCCACCGTGCTGACCGAGGCGGTCGCCCGGTCCCACTTCAAGCTGATGGCCTACAAGGATGAGTATGAGGTGGCGCGCCTCTACACCGACACCGGCTTCGTCGAGAATGTGGCGCGGATGTTCGAAGGCGACTGGAAGCTGACCTTCCACATGGCCCCGCCGGTGATGGGCGAGACCGAAGTGGACGGGGCTGAGCCGAAGAAGAAGACCTTCGGCCCGTGGATGCTGCACGCCTTGCGCCTGCTGGCCAAGGGCAAGCGCCTCCGCGGCACCCGGTTCGACCCGTTCGGCCGCACCGCCGAGCGCCGCCAGGAACGCCAGCTGATCGCCGAGTATGAAGCGGTGATGGGCGAGGTCCTGCACAGCCTGACCCGCGAGAAGCTGGATCTGGCGGTGGAGATCGCCAAGCTGCCGATGGAGATGCGCGGCTACGGCCCGGTGAAGGCCCGCAACGTGTCGGTGGCGAAGGCGAAGGAAGCCCAGCTTCTGGAGGCCTACCGCGCCCCGGTCGCCGCCCCGCAGCCGTTGGCGGCGGAGTGAAGGCTCGGACTGATCGGTGAGATGACGTGAGGCGAAGACGCCCTCCCCGTTTAACCGCGGGGAGGGCGTTTTCCATATCAGCCTCGCTTGGCCCCGGCGGTCATCATCCAGATCGCGCCGAAATACACCGCGGTGCCGAGCAACGCGGCATAAAGGATGACGGTGGGGTGAAAGATGAAGCCGATGGGCAGGATCAGCAGCATCAACGCCGCCGCGAGCAGCCCGAGCAGGAAGATGCCGAGGTTGAACTGCTCATAGACCGGGGCGTTCAGGTCGGTGTGGGTCGCCATGGTGTGTGCTCCATTCCTGTGCCGCCCTGAGCGGCAGTGGGTCTCGAATATGAGCACAGGCTAATGGGATGACCGGCGGGTGGCATTGCGAATTCGCAAGGAATTGGTGGGGACCTGACAATTCGCTTTTAAGTCTCTTCGGAAGCTCCCTGTCCCGGTGGCCTTGACGGGGAGAGTGACCGAGCGGGCGCCATACCGGTCTCCGACCGGCTGCTTTCCCTACGCCACCGGAAACCGCAGCAAAAACCGCGTGCCCTTCCCGGCACCGTCGTCCTCCAGCGCGATGCTGCCGCGCATGGTGCCGGTCATGATGTTGGCGCAGATGCTGAGACCCAGGCCGCTGGCGCCCATCCCGCGCTTGGTGGTGAAGAAGGGTTCGAAGATGCGCGACCGGATGTCGGCAGGAATGCCCTTGCCGTCGTCGGCATAGTGCATCTCGATCCAGCCGGCTGGCTGCTCGCGGGCGGACAGCAGGATTCGGCCCGCGTCCCCCTCGTCATAGGCATGAACAAGAGCGTTGATGATCAGGTTCGACAGCACCTGCGCGAAGGCGCCGGGATAGCCGTCGACGATCAGGCCGGCGGGAATGTCCAGCTCCACCGTCACCCGCGTGCGGCGCAGGCGGGGGCGCAGGCTCAGCAGCACCTCGTCCACATAGGTGGCGAGGTCGAAGGGGCGGCGTTCGCCGCTCGCCTGGTCGGAGGCGACCTGCTTGAAGCTCTGGATCAGGCCGGTGGCGCGCTCCACGTTCGACAGGATCATCCGCGTCGATTCCCATGCAACGTCCAGGAATTCCTGGAAATCGCTGCGGCGGATGCGGTTCTCCTCGAACAGGTTGCGGATGCGGCCGACCTCTTCGCCAAGGTGGGAGATGGCGGTCAGGGTGACGCCGATCGGGGTGTTCACCTCATGCGCCACGCCGGCGACCAGCTGGGCCAGGGATGCCAGCTTTTCCGCCTGGATCAGGCTGGCCTGGGCGTCGCGCAGCTCGGCCTCGGCGCGCTTGCGGGCGGTGATGTCCAGCGCCACGGTGACGATGTGGGTCACTTCGCCATCCTCGTCGGTCAGCGGCATCTTGGTGGTCAGCCAGTCGCGCAAGCTCCCGTCCCCGTCGGGCGCACGGTCCTCGTGAAAGGGCACGCCCTGGCCGCTCTCCACCACCAGCCGGTCCAGCGCGGCGGCACGGTCGGCAGGCGGACCGGGAGGAGGGACTTCGGCCGGACCATAGGTCTCGCGGTAGAAGCGGTTGGTCAGCCGGACGGTGCCGTCGCGGTCCTTCACGTCGATCAGCGCGGGAATGGCGTCGATGACGCCGGTCAGGATCTCCCGGCTCTGGCGCACGGCCTCGTCGGCGATGACCCGGCCGGTGATGTCGGTAAAGGTGCGAACCTGCCCGCCGTCGGGAAGCGGCACCACCCGCACTTCGATGAAGCGGCCATCGCCCTGAGGCCGGGCATAGACGAATTCGCGCGCCGGTCGGCCGATCCGCTCCATGAGATAGGCCGTCTTGGCCTCCAGATCGTCGCCGAAATCGGGGGAGCCGGCCGGCATTTGCACCAGCCGGCCAGCGATCTGGTGGCGCATCACGTCCTGCAGACGCGGCCTGCCGCGCATGTCCTCCTCCGACACGCCCAGTATGTCGAGCGCAAGACCGTTCCAGGCGATGTAGCGCAGGTCGCGGTCCAGCAGGACGATGCCCTGGCCCATATTCTCCAGGGTCAGGCGAAGCAGGTGGCGTTGCTTGGTAAGATCGTCCTCCGCCCGGCGCCGCTCGGTGACGTCGGTATAGGTGCGGATGAAACCTCCGCCGGTGGTCCGCCGCGTCCGAACCTCCAGCACCCGGCCGTCGGGTCGGCGATGTTCGTATAAGGAAGGATCGGCGCACAGTGCCCGTTCCAGCTGGCGGGCAGCGATGGCCTCGGGATCACCCGGACCATATTCGCCGTTGCGCGCCAGGAACTGGACCATTTGCGCGTAGTCGGCCCCCGGCATAAATCCCCGCGGCAGGCCGAACAGTTCATAGAGCGGTCCGTTGATCACCTTCACGGTGAGGTCGGCATCGACCAGGATCACGCCCTGATCCATCTGCTCCAGCGCCAGCGCCGACAGATCGTCGCCGATGGACGGATCCGTCCCGATGGTCCGGGCGGTGACGGAGAGGTTCGTCGGAAGTTCGGGGATCTGGGCTGGCAAGGTCGGCGCGCCATCCGTCGTTACGCGGGTCCGAATTCGAACGAGCCACTGTAACAGCCGGCTCCCGTCCTGCCGAGCATTCGTCGATGTCAGGGTGTCGCAACCTCGGGACATTTAACGGACATTTTAAGCATTTCGGAACATTTGTCCCACTACCCTGTTTCGAATCGCGTGTGGTTTGTGCAAGATCAAAACGGCCACATGGCCGCCGTGACCATGCCGCCGCCCGCCTTCCCGCCACCCTGAGGTTTCGACCACTTGTCCGGACTGGCCGCCCTCCCCGCACCGACCGGCGCGATGCCCACTTCCGGCGTTGCGAAGCTGCGTCAGATGCTGGCGAGCGATGCCTCGGCCGTTCAGCCGATCCGCCGGATTCCCGGCGAGGACGAGCGGAAGCGGAACAAGGAAGGGACCGAGGCCACCGGCGATGCGCTGCAGGGAAGCGGCCGTGCCGATGGCGACTCGACGGCCACCCGCACGCGAGGTGCAGGCGGATCGGCAGGCGGCTTCACGATCGGTTCCACCGCCGACGACTCCAGCCCGGTCACCGGCGGTCCCGTTCCGCTGACCGCCCTTCCCAACGCCGGCTATGTCGCCCAAAGCATCCACCAGGAAGCGATGGGCAGCGGACTGACCATCGAGCCCTGGTCCGATGCCATCGAAGCCTATCGCCGCGCCGACGCCGGGGTGAACACGCCGCTGGTCACGCAGATCGCGGTGTAGGGATAGGAATCCGGGCCGGCCCCTCCCGCCGAAAGGCCGGCCGCGGTCACGGATTCAGAGATAACGCTTTTCCAGATGCCGCTTGAACACCGACGAGTCGAGCGGCCGGCCGGTCGCCGCCATCAGCAATTCGTCGCCCGAGGCATGGAAGCAGCCGGTCTCGTGCACATTCACCCGCAACCAAGCGACCAGCGGCGCGAACTCGCCGCGTGACAGGGCGGGCACGATCTCCGGATCGGCGGTGCGCGCGGCGTCGAACAGTTGGGCCGCGGTCATGGCGCCCAGGGTGTAGCTCGGGAAATAGCCCCAGCCGCCGCCCGGCCAGTGGATGTCCTGCAGACAGCCCAGCCGGTCGTTCGGCGGGACGACACCCACCAGCTCCGCCATGCCGTCGTTCCAGGCGCCCGGCAGGTCCGGCAAGGTCAGGTCACCGGCGATCAACGCCTTTTCCAGGCGATAGCGCAGGATGATGTGCGCCGGATAAGTGACCTCGTCGGCATTGACGCGGATGAAGCCGCGCTCGACCCGGCTGTAGAGCCGGCGCAGATTGTCGGCCTCCCAGGCCGGCCCCTCTCCGCCGAAGGTCTCGCGCACCACCGGAGCAAGCCATGTGATGAACTCCGGCGAACGGCAGGCCTGCATCTCCATCAACAGAGACTGGCTCTCATGCACAGCCATGCCGCGCGACTGGCCCACCGGCTGGCCCAGCCACGCGCGCGGGCGGTTCTGCTCGTACAGGGCATGGCCGGTCTCGTGCAGGATGCCCATCAGCGCATCGGTGAAGTTCGCCTCGTCATAGCGGGTGGTGATGCGCACGTCGCCGGTCGCCCCGCCGCAGAAGGGATGGAGCGACACGTCGAGCCGGCCGCGGCTGAAATCGAAGCCGAGCCGCTCCATCATCCGCACGCCCAGTTCGCGCTGCTTCTCAACCGGGAACGGCCCCTGCGGATCGACCGCTGCCGGCACGGCGGCCTGACGGTCGAGCACGCGGCCGATCAGGTCGGGGAGGAAGGTGGAGAGGTCGGCGAACAGCGCGTCGATCCGCTCCGCCCGCGCACCGGGGTCGTGGCTGTCGAGCAGCGCGTCATAGGCGCTAATGCCCATGACGGAGCCCATCGCCTCCGCCCCTTCGCGCACACGGGCCAGCACCTCGGTCAGCGAGGGCAGCAGCTTGGCGAAATCGCTTTCGGCCCGCGCGGCGCGCCATGTCATCTCGCAGACCGATACGGCCTTGCTGGTCGCCTCCACCAGATCGGCGGGGATGGCGGTGGACTGGATGTGGTGGCGGCGCATCTCGCGCAGGTTGGCCCGCTGCCAGGGATCGAGGCCGGTGTCGGTCTCCGCCTCGGCCAGCAGGTCGGCCATGCGGGGATCGGTCGCCAACTCGTGCGCGATCACCGACAGGGTGGCGGTCTGCTCCGCACGGCCGTCGTTGGCGCCCTCCGGCATGATCGTCTGGGTGTCCCAGCCGAGAATGCCCAGCGCGTCGCCGATGGCGGCGATGCGGGCATGGCGGCGTTCAAGCTCCTGATATGCGGTCATCGGATCGTCCGTCGGTTCCGGTGTCGGCGCGCTTGCGCTGCGACAGCACGTAGATCCCGGCGAGCGTTACCGCAAGCCCATACCAGGTCAAGGCATACTGCAGATGGTTGTTCGGCAGGTCCACGCGCGGTTCGATTCCCGCCAGGGTGCCAGACGGCGCACTGGTCAAGCCGGCGTTCGCGGGTCCGAAGGTTTGGCCGGGCAGCATCTCCACCACCACGGGCGCCACGCAGTCCAGCGACAGCGCCGCCGCCATGGCGGGCGGATCGGGCCGCATCCAGGCGGTCCGTGGCTGCGGCGTGCCGTTGCCGGGCTGGAACAGGCCGGCCTGCTGCGGCAGGCGGACGATGCCCCTGACGCCGACCTCCCCCTTCACCTGACCGGTGGGGCGGGAGGCGGGATCGCGCAGGTCCATGGGGATGAAGCCGCGGTTGACCAGCACGATGCCGGCCCCGTCCGCGCGCTGGAACGGGACAAGAAGCTCGTAACCGACCCGGCCCTGGTGCGGACGGGCGATCAGCAGAATTTCCCTGTCGTTGAGGAAACTGCCGGAGAGGGTGACGGGCCGGAACTCCCAGGCCGCGGGGTCGTCGATGCGGGAAGGCAGCGGCACCGGCGGCTCGGCCATCCGGTTGGCGATCCGGGCGACCAGATCGGTCTTCCACTGCAGCCGCTCCAACTGCCATGTGCCGAGGCCGATGGCCACCGCAAGCCCGAGGACCGTCACCAGTGTGGCGCCGAAGGACGGACGGAATCGCCGGCGCTCCCGCGATCCGGCGCCATCTCCCGCCGCCCCTGTTCCGGTGGTTGCGGCCTTCATGATCCCTTCTCGACCTCGCTGCGGCGGTAGCGGTACTGCAGGGCGATGACATAGGCCTTGGCCGGCCGCAGCATGCCAAGCGTCAGGGCCAGCACCACGATGCTCCAGACGATTGCGTGCAGCCACAGCGGCCATTCGACGGTCATCGACACCCACAGCGCCACCGGGACCACCAGGAATCCCAGGATGAAGATCAGGAATACGGCAGGGCCGTCGCCGCTGTCCACCTGGGACAAGTCGAGGCCGCAGACTTCGCAGCGTTCCGCCACCGTCAGAAAGCCGGCGAACAGCCGCCCCTGTCCGCAGCGCGGGCAGACGCAGCGCATGCCCGCGGACATCGGGGGAACTCTGGGGTATTGGTCGTTCACGCTGAAACCTCCCGTTCGGGCCGCTCCGGCAAAGGGTGAAGGCTGCCGGAACGGCTCGGCGCCGGTGGCGTCAGTGGCTGGCGATCACGCCGCCGTAGCCACCCCACCAGTAGACCGATACGAACAGGAACAACCAGACAACGTCGACGAAGTGCCAATACCAGGCCGCCGCTTCGAAGCCGAAATGGCTGTCGGGGGTGAAATGGCCCTTCACCGTGCGGAACCAGCAGACCGCCAGGAAGATCGTGCCGACCAGCACATGGAAGCCGTGGAAGCCTGTCGCCATGTAGAAGGTGGACGGGAAGATGCCGTCGGTGAACTTGAACGCGGCGTGAACATACTCATAGACCTGGAAGAAGCTGAACAGCACGCCCAGCAGCACGGTCAGGCCCAGAGCCTTCGCCGCCTCGCGGTTGCGCCCCTCCAGGATCGCATGGTGGGCCCAGGTGACGGTGACGCCGGACAGCAGCAGGGTAATCGTCATCATCAGCGGCATGTCGAACGGGTCGATGACATGCACGTTGGGCGGCGGCCAGATGGCGTCGGGATTGATGGGCGAGGCCTTCGGATCCAGGGCGGCGTGGAAGAAGGCCCAGAAGAAGGCGGAGAAGAACATCACCTCCGACGCGATGAACAGCGCCATGCCATAGCGCAGGCCGATCTTCACCACGGGAGTGTGGGCATGCTCCACTACCGATTCCCGGATCACGGAGCGCCACCAGCCGAACATCGTCACCAGAATGGCCAGCACCCCCAGGATCATCAGGAAGGAGCCGCCGTCATGCATGTAGACGACCAGACCGGTCGCCAGCAGCCCCCCGGAGAAGGCGCCGATCAGCGGCCAGGGGCTGGGCTTCAGCAGATGGTAGGGATGCGGGATGCCGGCGCCCGGTTCATGGGCTGACGGTTCGGCGTGCGGCATTTGCCCGTGGGTGATGTCGGCCATCGTCTCACTACCCCATATTGTTCAGTTTGTGGCGGTCGCCCCCGGCTCCGCCTTTTGTTTGCTTGTCTCCGCCCCGCCGGACGGGGCGGGTGGCGCGGCATGCTGGGCAAGCCGGGCCTCGCTGTCCTTGGCGCGGAAGAAGGTGTAGGACAGCGTGATGGTCGTCACGTCGTCCATGTTCGGGTCGTCGGCCATCGACGGGTCGACGAAGAAGGTCACCGGCATGTCCACGGCCTGGCCGGGCTCCAGGATCTGCTCGGTGAAGCAGAAGCACTGCATCTTGTTGAAATAGGCGCCCGCCTTGTCCGGCGAGACGTTGTAGACGGCGGTGCCGACGGTGGGCTTGACCCCGCGGTTCTCCGCCCGATAGGCGGCGAACCCGGTCTCTCCCAGATTCAGCACCAGTTCCTTCTGCTCCGGCTTGAAGGACCAGGGCAGCGCGTTGTTGGTGTCGGCGTTGAAGCGGATGGTGACCTTGCGGTCGACGACCCGGTTCGCGGCCTGCTCGGCCCGCTGGGTCGTGCCGCCGAAGCCGGTGACGGCGCAGAACAGGTTGTAGAGCGGGACAGACGCATAGGTCAGCCCGATCATCCCCGCCACCAGCCCGAACAGCGAGCCCAGGACGAGCCGGTTGCGGCGGCGCAGCCTGTCGTCGCGCTTGGTCATCCCGCCGCTCTTGGCCATCAGTGCGCCCCGCCCATCCGCACGACGGTGATGGCATAGAACAGGACGACCAGGGTCAGCAGCGCCGCCAGAACGGCCAGATTGCGGCCGCGCAGCTTCCTGGCCCGCAGCGCGGCCTCCTGCCGCTTCTGCTCCTCCACCGAGGCGCGGGTATCGATCGGGGTATCGTGTTCCATCACCGTCATGCCCACCCTCCGAGGATCAGCCGCTCCGCCATCATCACGGCGAACAGCAGGAACAGGTACAGGATCGAGAAACCGAACATCTTCTTGGCCGGCTTGTCGTCCGTCGCGCGCAGGACGCGGACGGCATGGCCGACGAACATCAGGCCGAGGACGGCCGACACCGCCAGATAGGCCGGTCCGGCGATCCCGACGAAGGACGGCGCCGCGGCCACCGGCAGCAGGATCAGCGTATAGGCCAGCATCTGGCGCTTGGTCGGCCCCTCTCCCGCCACCACCGGCATCATCGGCACACCGGCGCGGGTGTAGTCGCCGTTGCGGAACAGGGCGAGCGCCCAGAAGTGCGGCGGCGTCCACAGGAAGATCAGCAGGAACAGCAGGATCGACGGCAGATCGACGCTGCCGGTCACCGCGGCCCAGCCGATCATCGGCGGGAACGCGCCGGCGGCCCCGCCGATCACGATGTTCTGCGGGGTCCGGCGCTTCAGCCACATGGTGTAGACGAAGACGTAGAAGCCGATGGTCAACGCCAGCAGCGAGGCCGCCGCCCAGTTCACCGCCAGCCCCATCACCACGACGGACAGCACCGACAGGGTGACGCCGAAGCCCAGCGCCTCCGACGGTTCCACCCGGCCCGACGGGATCGGCCGCTTGATCGTGCGGGCCATCACGGCGTCGATGTCGCGGTCGTACCACATGTTGATGGCGCCCGACGCCCCGGCGCCGACGGCGATGCACAGCACGGCGACCACTGCCAGGAAGGGATGAATGTGGCCGGGGGCCAGGACGATGCCGGCCAGACCGGTGAAGACCACAAGCGACATGACCCGCGGTTTCAGCAACTCGATGAAGTCACCGGCCGACGCCCCTCCGGTCTGATTGAGCGTCAGTTCGTTCGTCACGTCCGTCATGTCATGTCCTTGTCGTCTTCTAACCCCGGGTCCGTCGCCCCGGCGCCCGTCCTGCCGATGCCCATTGTTCGGGCTTACCGGCGATAGCTTTCGCAGTGGCGGGCGCTGCAGTGCGGCAACGCCCGCCCGTTAGCATGCTTACTTCACCTGGGGCAACGTCTCGAACGCGTGGAACGGAGGCGGCGAGCTGACCGACCATTCCAGCGTGCCGGCCTGCGGGCCCCAATAGGCGCCCGGCACCCGCTCGCCGCTGCGCAGCGTCTTCCAGGCGATCCACACGAACAGCAGCGTGGAGGCGAAGGACAGATAGGCGCCCAGCGAGGAGATCATGTTCCAGCCCCAGAAGGCATCCGGATAGTCGGGGATGCGGCGCGGCATGCCCGACAGGCCCAGGAAGTGCTGCGGGAAGAACACCAGGTTGACGCCGACGAAGGTGGTGTAGAAATGGACCTTGCCCCAGAACTCCGGATACTGGCGTCCCGACATCTTGCCGATCCAGTAGTACCAGCCGGCGAAGATCGAGAACACCGCACCCAGCGACAGCACATAGTGGAAGTGCGCCACGACGTAGTAGGTGTCGTGCATATAGTTGTCGAGGCCGCCGTTCGCCAGCACCACGCCGGTCACGCCGCCGACGGTGAACAGGAAGATGAACCCCAGCGCCCACAGCATCGGCACGCGGAACTCGATCGACCCGCCCCACATGGTGGCGATCCAGGAGAAGATCTTCACGCCCGTCGGCACGGCGATGATCATGGTCGCGGCGGTGAAGTAGGCCTTGGTGTCGACGTCGAGGCCGACCGTGTACATGTGGTGCGCCCACACCACGAAGCCGACCACGCCGATGGCGACCATGGCGTAGGCCATGCCGAGATAGCCGAACACCGGCTTCTTGGAGAAGGTCGACACGATGTGGCTGATGATGCCGAAGGCCGGCAGGATCATGATGTACACTTCGGGGTGGCCGAAGAACCAGAACAGGTGCTGGAACAGGATCGGGTCGCCGCCGCCTTCCGGGTTGAAGAAGGTGGTGCCGAAATTGCGGTCGGTCAGCAGCATGGTGATGGCGCCGCCCAGCACCGGCACGGCCAGCAGCAGCAGGAAGGCCGTCACCAGCATCGCCCAGACGAACAGCGGCATCTTGTGCAGCGTCATGCCGGGGGCGCGCATGTTGAAGATGGTGGTGATGAAGTTCACCGCACCGAGGATGGAGCTGGCGCCGGCCAGATGCAGGGCGAAGATCGCCATGTCGACCGACGGCCCGCTGTGTCCCAGCTGTGCCGACAGCGGCGGATAGATGGTCCAGCCGGTGCCGGCGCCGGTGCCGACGAAGGCCGAGCCCAGCAGCAGCAGGAAGGCCGGCACGATCAACCAGAAGCTGATGTTGTTCATGCGCGGGAAGGCCATGTCGGGCGCGCCGATCATGAGCGGCACGAACCAGTTGCCGAAGCCGCCGATCAGCGCCGGCATCACCACGAAGAACACCATGATCAGGCCGTGAGCCGTGATCAGCACGTTCCACATCTGGCCGTCGGAGACGAACTGCAGGCCCGGCGACTGAAGCTCCGCACGCATGATGACGGAGAACAGGCCGCCGATCAGCCCGGCGATCACCGAGAAGATCAGATAGAGCGTGCCGATGTCCTTGTGGTTGGTCGAATAGAACCAGCGCTGCACGAAGCCGGGCATGTGATGGTCGTCATGCCCATGACCATGCCCGTGATCCTGTCCGTGGGCGTGATCCTGTCCCGGTGTGGCGTTTGCCATGTCTCTACCCTTCGTCGCTGTCCCTGGCCGCCGCACCGCCCGTTCTTCCGCGGGCCGGCAGCGGCTGGGTATGTTCTGTTCTTCTTATCGCGTCGTCCCTGTGCCGGGCTGTGCGAAGTCCGCGGGGCCAGCCGGCATCCTCATTCGACCAGCGTACCGGTCGGACGCTCCGCCACGTTGCGGGCCGGGTCCTTCGGCGCGGAGGCCGACTTGGTCTTGGCGACCCAGGCGTCGAACGCCTCGCGGGAAACCACCTCGACCGCGATCGGCATGTATCCGTGGTTGGTGCCGCAGATTTCGGAGCACTGGCCGTAATAGACGCCTTCGCGTTCGGCCTTGAACCAGGTCTCGTTGATACGGCCGGGCACACCATCCTTCTTGACGCCGAAAGCCGGCATCGCCCAGGAATGGATGACGTCGCCGGCGGTCACCATCAGCCGAACGGTGGTGTTGACCGGAACGACGACCCGGTTGTCGACCTCCAGCAGGCGGCGCTGGCCGGGCTTGATCTCCGATTCCGGGACCATGTAGCTGGAGAAGGCGATGTTGCCGTGGTCGGGATATTCATAGTCCCAGTACCACTGCCGGCCGGTGACCTTGACGGTCATCTCGGCCTCGGGAATGCGTTCCGCGGCGTATAGCAGCTTGAAGGACGGCACCGCGATCACGATCAGGATGATCACCGGCACGACGGTCCAGGCGACCTCAAGCACCGTGTGGTGCGAGGTCTTGGACGGAACCGGGTTCTTCTTCGCATCGAAGCGGACGACGCAATAAGCCATCAGCGCCGCGACGAAAATGACGATCAGCGTGATGATGATGGTCAGCAGGTCGTTGAACGAGGTCATCAGGTGCTTGACCGGGGAGGCGGAGGGCTGCATGCCCATCTCCCACGGCTTCGGCTCGTTCGCCAGGGCGGCACCCCACCCCATCATCGTCGGCCCGACCATCGACAGGACCGCCGCCAGGCCGGCGGTGTACAGGCTTTGCCTTCTCATCCCCAACCCCTTCTTAGCCGCGACGCTCGTCATGGCACGCGGTCGTCTCTTCCCGCCGACGCCCCCTCCGCCCTCTTGTCCGTTGGACCGCCATCCGTTCGTTCGGTCCATAATTGGGCTCATCAGCGAACGCCAGTTTATGCAGGGATCACGCCATCTTAGCGCGACATATACCCGCATCCGGAGCTTATCCCCCCGCCACGCTGGGTTACAAGCCTTTCCTCTCTCCCACCGATTGCATAGACTTTTCCTCACATTCAGCTGCGCCATGGGTACAAAGGTTGAGCGCATGCAGGGGTCAATCCATGCGACATTCCGTCGCAGTCCGTTGGCGGAGCGGATTTTTGCGGGAATGGGTACAGGAAAGGATGTGAGGGTTCGCGCAGACCAGCCGCAGGATTGTTGCGGCGTCAGTGCGCGACTCAGGAACTAAGGATGGGTGAGGTGTGGTCTTCGGGCCAGATGCGCAAAGGTGATAGGCGCTGGCCCCCCCCACCTTAACCCTCCCCCGCTGGGCGGGGGAGGAGACTGCCGCTGAACGCCGACTAAGCTCCAATCCCTCCCCCGCCCAGCGGGGGAGGATAGGTGGGGGTCTAACTTGCCCCTTCAAAAACGAACCAATACCGCCAAAACGCCCCTCAATGCCCGCCGACCAGCACCTTGCGGATCCGCCGCACACCGGACCAGACGAAGGCGATGACGATGGGGATCATCAATCCCACCAGCATGTCGGGATCGACCTTGAGCCCGAATCCCTTCAGCCCCTTCGCCGCATAGCCGACGATGCCGACGAGGTAATAGCTGATCGCCACCACAGACAGCCCTTCCACCGTCTCCTGCAGGCGCAGCTGCAGCTGGGCGCGGCGGTCCATCGACTGGAGGAGTTCGGCGTTCTGGCCCTCCACCGCGATCTCCACGCGGGTGCGCAGCAAGGTGCTGGCCCGCGCCACCCGTTGCGACAGCGACTCGAGCCGCTGCTCCACCGCCTCGCAGGTGCGGATGGCGGGCGTCAGGCGGCGGTCCATGAATTCCTGGACGGTCTGCAGCCCCTCGATCCGGATCTCGCGCAGTTCCTCGATTCGCCGCTCCACCAGCTCGTAATAGGCGCGGGCGGCGCCGAACCGGTAGGCGGTCTCGGCCGATATCTGCTCGGTCTGCGCCGCCAGCAGTGTCAGCCGGTCGAGCAGGTCGCGCTCGTCCTGCAGGCCGCGCAGGCTGGCGATCCGGTTGGTGACTTCCGCCACGCCGGCTTCGATCGGACCGATGCGGGGCAGCACGCCGCGCGCCATCGGCAGCGCCAGCAAGGCCAGCACCCGGTAGGTCTCGATCTCCAGAAGGCGCTGCAACACCCGCCCGGTCTGGCGCGGCGTCATCGAATGGTCGGCGACCAGCATGCGGGAGAAGCCGTCGCCATGGATGCGGAAATCGGTCCAGGCCGTTGCCGACCGGCCGGCGATGCGTGAACCGACATAGCTCTCCGATCCGAACATCGCCGCCATCATGGAGGGCGACGGCTCCGGCGTATCGGCGTCGAGCACGGCGACATGGATGCCGACCAGCAGTTCGCCCGGCAGACCGGCCAGCCAGTCCCGCGGCAGGGCATGCAGCGCCGGCTCCAGGAAGGGATCGACCAGGGCGCCCGCCGGCATGGCGCTGGGGCGGAAGACGGTCCAGGTCGAGAATTCGGTATGCCGCTCCCACTTCAGATGAAAGCTGCCGAAGGACGCGCTGTGGTGTGTGGCGCCCTGCGGCGGCCGGACGACGCCGGCCCAGTCGCACAGCGCCTCCAGATGGCGGCGGTCGGCCTCGGTAGCCCCCTCCCCCGACAGCATCGCCAGCATCGTCGCGCGCACCGGCGCCGCCACGGATTCCGGCGGACGGGCATGGACCTCGTTGGTCAGGACCTGACGCAGCGGGTGGTCGCGCAAGGGGCGCGGGCCGACCATGGCACCGGCCGCACCGTCGCGATTGAGCGTGTCCATGGTCGCCCGCACCGCGTTCTCGGTCATGAAGCCCCCCTCTCCTGCGCGGCACCCGGCCCGGCATGCCCCCCGGCATTGCCAAACCTTGCCGGATGGCCCGCGCGTCGCCACACTATAGTCTGTCCGTTAGAACACATCGTACGGCGCGGCGCGACAACGCCCGCTATGACACTGTGTCCTACCATGGAACGAGGCCGGCACAAGCCATCAGGCCGGGCAGACCGGGTTCCGCCCCATCACAGGTTCGGAGTTTTCATGAGCGCGCTTGCCGTCACCGACGATCTCTTCTTCAACCGCGCCGGCATGGACCGCGCCCGCGTGGAAGGCGTCGTGCAGGACGCCCTGCACAGTGCCGACGATGGGGAGCTTTACCTCGAATACGCTCAGAGCGAGTCGCTGGGCTGGGACGATGGGAAGCTGAAGTCCGCCAGCTTCGACACGACCCAGGGCTTTGGCCTGCGCTCCATCGCCGGCGAGGCGACCGGCTATGCCCATGCCAGCAACCTGTCGGAAGAGGCCATCCGCCGGGCAGCATCCACCGTGCGCGCCGTGCAGGCCGGCCACAGCGGCACGCTGGCGGAGCCGCCGGCCGGCACCAACCGCGCCCTCTACATCCCCGACAATCCCCTGCACCTCGTCCCCTTCGAGGAGAAGGTGAAGCTGCTGGCCGACATCGACGCCTATGCCCGCGCCAAGGACGAGCGGGTGCGGCAGGTCAGCTGCTCGATCAGCGGCGAATGGCAGGCAGTGCAGATCATGCGCGCCGACGGCGTCCGCGTCGCCGACCTGCGCCCGCTGGTGCGCCTGAACGTCTCCGTCGTGGTGGCCGAGGGCGACCGGATGGAGACCGGCGGCTACGGCGGCGGCGGCCGCGTCACCTACGAACACTACATCCAGCCGGAAACCTGGCGCGGCTTCGTCGACGAGGCCCTGCGGCAGGCGCTGGTCAACCTCTCCTCCGTCCCCGCCCCGGCCGGCGAGATGACGGTGGTGCTGGGCAGCGGCTGGCCCGGCATCCTGCTGCACGAGGCCATCGGCCATGGGCTGGAAGGCGACTTCAACCGCAAGAAGACCTCCGCCTTCTCCGGGCTGTTGGGCCAGCGCATCGCCGCTCCCGGCGTCACCATCGTCGATGACGGCACCATCGAGAACTCGCGCGGCTCCATCAGCGTCGACGACGAGGGCACGCCCGGCCAGTGCACCACGCTGATCGAGGACGGCATCCTGGTCGGCTTCATGCAGGACCGCATGAACGCCCGCCTGATGGGCATGCGCCCGACCGGCAACGGCCGGCGCCAGAGCTTCGCCTACAACCCGATGCCGCGCATGACCAACACGGTGATGCGCAACGGCAACCACACGCCGGACGAGATCATCGCCTCGGTCAAGAAAGGCATCTACGCCAAGAACTTCGGCGGCGGTCAGGTCGACATCACCAACGGCAAGTTCGTCTTCTCCGCCAGCGAAGCCTACCTGATCGAGGACGGCAAGCTGGGTCCCGCGGTGAAGGGTGCCACCCTGATCGGCAACGGCCCGGACAGCCTGACCAAGGTGTCGATGATCGGCAACGACAGCCGTCTCGACCCCGGCGTCGGCACCTGCGGCAAGGACGGCCAGGGCGTGCCGGTCGGCGTCGGCCAGCCGACCCTGAAGCTGGAAGGACTGACGGTCGGCGGCACCGCCGCCTGACGGCGCACCACGTTACACTGCATGCGATGAGGGGGCCGGACCATGGCATGGTCCGGCCCCTTTCGCATTCGGGGCTTGGACCGGTCGATTGCATGGGTATCGTTGTTCCGGAGTTTTTCAATTTTCCGGATTGGACGACAACCGATGCGCTCTTTTTCCAACATCGTTCGGCAGGCGGCACTCGCACTTTCCCTGACCGTGGGCTTGACCCTGGCCGCCGCGGTCCCGGGGCAGGCCCAGACCGCCCCGACGGCGGAGCAGGTGGCCGTCGCCAAGGCCGCCGGCTCCAGCGCCGACCAGTTGAACGCCCGTGTGGTGGTGGCGAGCTATTTCTACGCATCGACCGACCTGACCTCGTCCCGCTATGGCGATGACTCCAAGGGGATCGATTTCTCCAAGCCGCTGGAGGTGATCGACATCCCCGCCGGCACCACCTGGTTCCAGTATGTCCGCACCGGGTACGACACCGTCCGATTCGGGAACTTCTTCTCTCCCGTCGTCACCGCGACACCCGATTGCCTGGGCATTTCCGGCACCGGCCGGGCGGAGTACAAGGCGGTGCTGCCGTCGGGTCAGGGCTTGCAGTCGGTCGCCGCTCCCATCGTCGACAACTGGACCACGCCCGGCACCAGCGTGCAGACCAAAGGCGGCTGTGCCCAGGTGGTTGTGCCGAACAGCGTCAAGGCTGGCGTGACCAGCGGCGGCCTCGCCCAATAACATCGCGACCTTCGGCTCCGTTTCCCTGTTCTCCGGCTGACGGCGGACGGTCAGACTGGCCGTCACCGCCGCCCACGAGGAGGATTCGCCATGGCCGACATCGCCACCACCGACGACCTGCGCCGACGCATCGCACGCGCCTCCGCCGGGGTTGCGGCACTGGCGGGGCGGGAGCCGGACAACAGCTGGCTGACCAGTATCCAGCGCCAGCTCGACTATGTCGATGGCGCGGCACGGGATGGCGCCAAGCGGCTGGACCGTGCCGAGGATCTGAATTTCGGACTGCTCGCCTCCCACTATGTCGACGACGTCGACCCGGCGCTGGCGGCGGAGCTTCACGCCATCAGCGCCGCCACCCGCCGCCTGTTCGGCAGCTGAACGCCATTTTGTGCTGGCGTTCCAGGCACCCCGCTTCGATGATCACCCATCCGGACGGCACGGCCGAACCCGTGCCCGCGAAGAAAACCGACACGGGAGATGTGCGATGGCGACGGAATCGACTGCCGGACTTGCCCTGGTTTCCACCTTTTGCCCCGACCGGGTCGGGCTGGTTTCCGGCATCACCAGCCATCTGTTCGAACAGGGCATCAACCTGCGCGACGCCACCTTCGCCTCGCTCGGCACCGGTGCCGAGTTCTCCGCCGTCTGCGAGCTGCCGGCCGGTTTGACGGTTGCGGAGGTTCAGGCCAGCCTGTCGTCCCTGCCCGTGCTGTCCGGCGCCGAGGTGAAGGTCACACCCTTCGCCTTCGATCCCCAGCCGGGGCCACAGGCCATGGTCACCCATCGCGTCGAGGTGTCGGGCGGCGACCAGCCGGGCCTCGTGGCGCGTCTGTCGGAGATCTTCACCCAATTCGACGCCAACATCGTGCGGCTGGACGCGCAGACCCTGCCCGACCGTGCCGGCGAGCGCTATGTCCTGCGCTTCTCGGTGTCGATCCCGGCGGAGCGGGCGGAGATTTGCCTGTCGGCGGTGGCGAACACCGCGGAGACGTTGGGGCTTACTTGCAGGACGGAAGAGGTGTGAGGGCGGCTGTAACGGGTAAGCTAGCCCCCCACCTAGCCTCCCCCGCTGGGCGCTACGGGATGTACACATCTCGCATCGGCGAAAGAACAGCAGCCTTTGGCAGCGAATAGCCCTTCTCCCCTTGCGGGAGAAGGGTTGGGATGAGGGGTGCGACCAGCCATGGGCCGGTGCAATCAGGATCTGCGCCCCTCACCCCAACCCCTCTCCCGCAAGGGGAGAGGGGCTTTCCTCAAGCCAAGCTGCACGCCTTTTCGCAATTGCGAGATGTGTGCACGCCGTAGCGCCCAGCGGGGGAGGGTTAGGGTGGGGGCGAGTGAGTGCCAGATTCCCTCACCCGTGCAGAACCTTCAGCCCCACGATCCCCCCGACGATCGCCGCGATGCACAGCAGCCGCAGGGCTCCGGCGGGTTCGCCGAACAGCCACATGCCCAGCACCGCGGTGCCGACCGTGCCGATCCCCGTCCACACCGCATAAGCCGTGCCCAGCGGCAGCGTCTTCAACGCGACCTCCAGCAGCAGGATGCTCGCCAGCATCGCCGCAGCAGTCAGCACGCTTGGGACCAGACGGGTGAAGCCTTCGGTGTATTTCAGGCCGACGGCCCAACCGATTTCGAAAAGACCGGCGAAGAACAGCGTGACCCACGCCATGACGGTACCTCCGTCTTGGAATGGCGGGGTCGTCCCCACCCGGTAACCCTCTCTCATTGGCGGGGTCGTCCCCGCGGGCCAGTGGGCAGATAGGACATCCGCCTCCCATGGTCAAGATGGCAGGGATCAAGGCAGGCGGCCGAGGTTGCATCGCGGCGCCCGCCCGTGCAGGATGGGGTTCCTGAATGGTTCCCCCTTCGCCGCTGGTGGCGCTGGGGGTTTTCGACGTTGGACAGCAATGACCGAAAACGGCACCCCCCCGGCTTCCGAAACGCCGGCTCCCGAGAAGGCCGAATCGCTTGAGAACCGGCGCAAGCGGCTGCGCTTCCGCTCCTGGCATCGCGGCACGCGCGAAATGGACCTGCTGATGGGCAGCTTCGCCGACGCCCATGTCGGCGAGTTCGACCATGCCATGCTCGACCGGTTCGAAGCGCTGCTGGAACTGGGCGACCCCGACCTCTACGACTGGATGTCGGGTCGGGAGCCGGTTCCCGCCGAACATGACAGCGACGTGATGCGCCTGTTGACGGCGTTCCGTTACACACCACGTCAAGGCTCCTGACGTTCCCAGCCTGTCCCCCGTATTCCCGAGGCATCCTCCTTTGGTCAGTTACGATCTCCAGCCCGGCCGCGCCGGCCGTCTCCTGATCGGCGGCGCGCCCGAGGGTCATGACGCCCGCATCCTGGCGGAGCTTGCGCAGAAGGCCGGGGCCTATGGCCTGCTGCATGTGGCGTTGGACGACACGCGCTGCGCGTTGCTGGCGGAGGCGCTGGCCTTCTTCGCACCGAAGCTGGAAGTGCTGACCTTCCCGGCCTGGGACTGCCTGCCCTACGACCGCGTGTCGCCGAACGGCGGCATCGTCGCCCGCCGCATCGACACGCTGACCCGGCTGATCGCCCGGCGCGAGGCGGCGGCCAACCGCGACGGGCTGGCTCCGCTGATCGTGCTGACCACCGTCAACGCCGTGGTGCAGAAGGTGCCGCCGCGCAGCGCTTTCAAGAACGCGGTGTTCTCGGCCAAGCTGCGCGACCGGATCGACCTGGAGAAGCTTCAGCGCTACCTTGCCGGCAACGGTTATACCCGCGCCCAGACCGTGCGGGAGCCCGGCGAGTTCGCGGTGCGCGGCGGCATCGTCGACCTGTTCCCGCCGGGCACGGAGGAGCCGTTGCGCCTCGACCTGTTCGGCGATGAGCTGGAGGGGGTGCGCGCCTTCGATCCAATGACCCAGCGCACCACCGACAAGCGCGACAGCGTCGAGCTGAAGCCGATGTCGGAGGTTTTCCTGGACGAGGCGGGGATCGCCCGTTTCCGGTCCGGCTACCGCGAGCTGTTCGGCGCGGTGACCGACGACGACCCGCTCTACGAGGCGATCTCCGCCGGCCGCAGCTATGGCGGGATGGAACATTGGCTGCCGCTGTTCCACGAGAGCATGGACACGGTGCTGGATTACCTGCCGCGCGGCATCGTCAGCCTGGACCACCAGGCGGCGGAGGCGCGTGACGCCCGCATGGCGCAGGTGGTCGATTTCCACGCCTCGCGCGATTCGATGATGACCATCGAGAAGCGGACAGGATCGCCGGTCTATAAACCGGTGCCGGTCGCATCGATGTTCATCGACACCACCGGCTGGGACGCGCTGATGGCGGAGCGCGCGGTGGCGCAGTTGCAGATCTTCTCCACGCCCCCCGGCATCAAGGGGACGGTGGACGCCGGCGGCAAGCGCGGCCACGATTTCGCGGAGGAGCGCAACCGCCCCGACGTGAACGTCTTCGACGCGGTGAAGGACCATATCCGGGCGCTCCGCGCCGACGGGCGGCGGGTGCTCATCGCGGGATATTCCGCCGGATCGCGCGACCGCCTGTCCAACGTGCTGGCCGACCATGGCATTCCGGGGCTGGAGCCGGCGGAGAGCATCGAGGATGTCCGCCGTTTCGACCGCGGCATCATCGGCACCATCGTGCTGGGGATGGAGCATGGCTTCATCTCCGCCGACCTCGCCGTCATTACCGAACAGGACATCCTGGGCGACCGCCTGGTCCGCCCGGCCAAGAAGAAGCGCAAGGCCGCGAACTTCATCGCCGAGCATTCTGCCCTGCATGAGGGCGACATCGTCGTCCATATGGACCACGGCATCGGCCGCTATGACGGGCTGGAGACGCTGGAGGTCACCGGCGCCCCGCACGACTGCCTGCGCCTGATCTACGAAGGCGGCGACAAGCTCTACGTCCCCGTCGAGAACATCGAGGTGCTGTCGCGCTACGGCTCGGAGGACGCCAATGTCCAGCTCGACAAGCTGGGCGGCGCCGGCTGGCAGGGCCGCAAGGCGCGGGTCAAGAAGCGCCTGAAGGACATGGCCGAAGCCCTGCTGAAGATCGCTGCGGAGCGGATGCTGAAGAAGGCCGATCCGGTGCTGACGCCGGAGGGTGTCTATCAGGAATTCGCCGCCCGCTTCCCGTATCCCGAGACCGACGACCAGTTGAAGGCGATCGAGGACATCTTCACCGACCTCGGCAGCGGTCGCCCGATGGACCGTCTGGTCTGCGGCGACGTCGGCTTCGGCAAGACCGAAGTAGCCCTGCGGGCCGCCTTCATGGTGGCGATGAGCGGCAAGCAGGTCGCCGTCGTCGTGCCCACCACCCTGCTGGCCCGTCAGCATTTCAAGACCTTCTCCACCCGGTTCAACGGGCTGCCGGTGCGTGTCGTCCAGTTGTCGCGCATGGTCACCGCCCGCGAACAGACTCTGGTGAAGAAGGAACTGGCGGAGGGCACGGCCGATATCGTCGTCGGCACCCATGCGCTGCTCGCCAAAGGCCTCGACTTCAAGCGCCTGGGCATGGTCATCGTCGATGAGGAGCAGCATTTCGGCGTGAAGCAGAAGGAGCGGCTGAAGGAACTGCGCGCCGACATCCATGTGCTGACGCTGACCGCCACGCCGATCCCGCGCACCCTGCAGATGGCGCTGTCCGGCGTACGCGAGCTGTCGCTGATCGCCACCCCGCCGGTCGACCGTCTGGCGGTGCGCACCTTCGTGCTGCCCTACGACCCGGTGGTGATCCGCGAAGCGATCCTGCGCGAGCATTACCGCGGCGGCCAGAGCTTCTACGTCTGCCCGCGCGTGGAGGATCTGGCGAAGGTGGCGGAGCGCGTGCGCGAACTGGTGCCGGAGGTCAAGATCGTCACCGCCCACGGCCAGATGGCGGCCAGCGAGCTGGAAGACGTGATGACCGCCTTCGACGAAGGCAAGTTCGAGGTGCTGCTCGCCACCAACATCATCGAGAGCGGCCTGGACATCCCCAATGCCAACACGCTGATCGTCCACCGCGCCGACCTGTTCGGGCTGGCCCAGCTCTACCAGATCCGCGGCCGTGTCGGCCGGTCGAAGAAGCGCGGCTACGCCTATCTGACCTACGCCCCCAACAAGCCGCTGAGCAGCACCGCCCAGCAGCGCCTGCACGTCATCGAGACCTTGGACAGCCTGGGCGCCGGCTTCCAGCTTGCCAGCCACGACATGGACATCCGCGGCGCCGGCAACCTGCTGGGCGAGGAGCAGTCGGGTCAGGTGCGCGAGGTCGGCGTCGAGCTTTACCAGCAGATGCTGGAGGAGGCCGTCGCCAATGCCCGGGCATCCATGCAGGAGGGTGCCGTCGCCGCGGCGGCGGCGCAGGAGTGGGTGCCGCAGATCAACCTGGGCACGCCGGTGCTGATCCCGGAAAGCTACGTCCCCGACCTGACGGTGCGCCTGTCGCTCTACCGCCGCATCGCCGATCTGGTCGACCGGGCGGAAGTGGACGGCTTCGCCGCCGAACTGATCGACCGCTTCGGCAAGCTGCCGGAGGAGGTGGAGAACCTGCTGGACGTCGTCACCATCAAGCGCTGGTGCAAACAGGCGAACATCGACCGGGTCGATGCCGGCCCGAAGGGTCTGGTCCTGGCCTTCCACGACAATTTCTATGCCGAACCGGCCAAGCTGCTGACCTACATCGCCCAGCATCTGACCCTGATGAAGCTGCGCCCCGACCACAAGCTGGTCTACAGCCGCGAATGGCCCGACCCGCAGGCCCGCGTGCGCAGCGTGCAGAAGCTGGTGAAGGATCTGGCGGAAATGGCGTCGGGCGGCGGCGTGCCGCGCGGCGAAACTCCGCCGCCTCCCCCTCCCCCGCCACCGCCCAAGCCGACCGGCGCCAAGGTGGCGTCGCGCTTCGGTACGCCGTCGCGCTTCGGCCGTCCGACCGGGCGGCGCTGAGATGGACGACGTGACCCGCGACGCGTCGCTCGCCCGCCGGTTGGCACGCGGCGACCGGCGGACGGTGGGCGACGCCCCGTCCGTCGCCGACGAGGTCTCCGCCGACCGCGGCAAGCTGGCGGAACTGGTCGGCTGCCTTTTCGACCAAGATGCGAGCGTCCGCATGCGCGCCGCCGACGCGCTGGAACGGGTGTCGCGCGGCAATCCCGGCTGGCTCGATCCATATGTCGACCATCTGCTGACCGACGCCGTCGCCATCGAGCAGGCGGAGGTGCGCTGGCACATCGCCCAGATCGTACCCCGCCTGACCATGGACGACGAACAGCGCCACCGCGCCGCCGTCCTGCTGGCCGACTGGTTCGAGAACAGCCCGAGCCGCATCGTTCAGACCAGCGCGCTGCAGGCCGTCGTCGATCTGGCCGAATCGGATCCCGGCCTGCGCGCGACCTCGGCGGAGATGCTGGGTCGCGCCATGCGCTCCGGCGTGCCATCGCTGGCCGCCCGCGCGCGCCGCATCCTGAAGCCCTTCGAGGTGGACGAGGCGACGCTGACCGCGGCCCTGGTGCGGGAGCAGAGCGGCCTGACCCTGTCCGTTCTGCCCGACCGTCTGGCGGTGGCGCAGTTGCCGCCCGGCAGCGGCTTGCCAGACTGGCTGGATTGGACCGACCCACTGGTCGGCGCCACCCGTACGGGCGAGGAACTGTCGATCCTCTGCCGCGAGGACCGCGTTCCCGACGGCGTGAAGGCCGAACGCGGCTGGCGTGCCTTCCGGGTGGAGGGGGTGGTCGATTTCTCGCTGTTCGGCATCCTGGCCCGCATCGCCGTACCGCTGGCCCAGGCCCATGTGCCGATCTTTGCGATCTCCACCTACAACACCGACTATGTGCTGGTCCGCGCCGACGACCTGGACAAGGCGGCAGACGTGCTGGCGCTGAGTTGCACGGTAAAGCGGTAGGGTCGCCGGCGCCGCTTGCCCCCTCCCCATCCCTCCCCCACCTTCGGTGGGAGAGGGGGCAGGAGCCTTGTCAGTGCACCTGAACGCAGGGCAGCGGAGTTCCCTCTCCCGCGATCGGACCGGCCTTTGGCCGGCCGAGGGCGGGGGAGGGTTAGGGAGGGGGCAACAGTTCGCTCCTCAGCCCCCGCCCCCCTCGCGCTGGCTCTGTTCGATGATCTCCTCGCGCTCGCCCATCTCCTCCCATTTCTTCTGAACGGGCTTGTCGGGATCGCCGGAGGCCTTGCCGGTCTTGTCGACCAGCTTGTCCTCGATTCGCTGGGCGGCGTCCGACGGCGCGTCGGAGGTCACGGTTTTCGAGCGGTCCTGGTCGGCCATGGCAGCGGTCTCCCGTAAAGTTGGTTGACCACACCAACACCTCCGACACGGCAAAGTTCACGCGTCTTTCCGCAATCCCTCCGCCAGCCGGTCGACCAGCGCCGCGGCCTCCGTCGGTTCGTAGGGCCGGGCATGGCCGGAGCCCCAGACCGGGCCGGGCCAAGCCGGATCGCCGCGCTTGCGGCCGATCACATGGACGTGCAACTGCGGCACCATGTTGCCCAGCGCCCCGACATTCATCTTGTCCGGCGCGAACAGCCGCTCCACCACGCGTGAGGCGAGCACGATTTCCCGCATCAGGGCCGTCTGGTCCGCCTCGTCAAGCCGGTGGATCTCGACCGCGTTCCCGCGCATCGGCACCAGGATCAGCCAGGGCCACAAGGCGTTGTTCATCAGCAACACCCGGCAAAGCCCAAGATCGGTCACGTGACGGGTGTCGGCCTGTAGCCGTTCGTTAAGGGAAAACATGCTTCACTCCTTCCTGGCGTTCGGCAGAGGCGGCACCCGGGAATAATCCGGACGCTGCTCTGTTATAGCCGGCAGTGGCGGGGCAACCGCGAAGCTTGTATAGAAGGCCGTGCGCGCCGGCCATACGGCGCAGCGGCATTCGTTGGACGATGTTTGAGTTCGGTCCGGGTCATGGTCGGGGCGGCACCAGTCGCCTTGCGCCATTTTCCGGGCCGTATCCATGTTTTCTGGTGCGGCGAGCGGGAACGACCCACATGCGCAAATCAGCCTTCGCGGTTCTGATTCTGGTGATCCTCGGCAACGTCGCCCTCTGGGCGCTGTGGAACCGCCCGGTGGACGAACGGTCCTGGGCCGGCGCCATCACCGGCGTCGCCTATACCCCCTTCCACGCCGACAAAAGCCCGTCGAAGGGCGACAAGGCAACCGCAGAGGACATCGAAAAGGACATGGCCGCGCTGCAAGGCGCGGTGAAGGCCGTCCGCACCTATTCCACCACCGACGGCTCCGAAATGGTGGCCGCCATCGCCGCCAAGCACGGGCTGCCGGTCACCGCCGGCGCCTGGACCGCCGGCAAGCCCGAGATCGACGAGCCCGAACTTGCCGGCCTGATCAAGCTGGCGCGCGCCAACAGCAACGTGCGCCGCGTGCTGGTCGGCAACGAGGCGATCCTGCGCGCCGACCTGACCGTTCCGCAGGCCATCGAGTACGTCAAGCGGGTGAAGAAGAAGGTCAATGTTCCGGTCTCCATCGCCGAGCCGTGGCACGTCTGGCTGAAGAACCCGGAACTGGCCGAAGCGGTGGACTTCCTCGCCGTCCACCTGCTGCCCTATTGGGAAGGCGTTCCGGTCGACCAGTCGGTGGACTACGCCATGTTCCGCTACAACGAACTGAAGCAGAAGTTTCCCAACAAGCACATCCTGATCGGTGAGATCGGCTGGCCGGCCGACGGCCCGTGGCGCCGGGGCGCCGAAGCCAGCCAGGTCAATCAGGCCAAGTTCATCCGCAACTTCCTGAACGTCGCCGCGCAGAACAAGCTCGACTACTTCATCATGGAGGCCTTCGACCAGCCCTGGAAGCGGGAGATCGAGGGCACGGCCGGCACCAGTTGGGGCCTGTGGGACTACCAGCGCAACCCGAAATTCCCGATGATCGGCGGGGTGCAGGAGATCCGCAACTGGGAGGTCAAGTGCGCCACCGCCGTCGCGCTGGGCTTCCTGCCGCTGGTGTTCTTCCTGTGGCGCCGCAGCGACCTGAAGATCGGCGGGCAGATCTTCTACGGTGCGCTGATCCAGGCGGTCGCTTCCGTCCTGGTCTTCACCGTCAGCGCGGCCTCGGCCGCCGGCCTTGCGCTCACCACCGAGATCGCCTGGGGCCTGCTGATCTTCTGCCAGCTGGTGCTGTTCGCGGTCATGCTGATCGACGGCATGGAACTGACGGAGGTCGTCTGGCAGCACAAGTTCAAGCGCAAGTTCGTCCCCTGCTCCGCCGCCCCGCTGCCGAACGCGGCGAAGGTGTCGATCCATGTGCCCTGCTACAACGAACCGCCGCACATGGTCATGGAGACGCTGGACGCGCTGGCCCGGCTGGACTACCCGAATTATGAAGTCCTGCTGCTCGACAACAACACCAAGGACCCGGCGGTCTGGCGCCCGATCGAGGAGTATTGCAAGAAGCTGGGACCGAAGTTCCGCTTCTTCCACCTCGACAACTGGCCCGGCTTCAAGGCCGGCGCGCTGAACTTCGGTCTGGCGCAAACGGCGCCCGATGCCGAGCACATCGCCGTCATCGACAGCGACTATCAGGTCCATCCCGACTGGCTGAAGGCGACCATTCCGCACTTCAACCGGCCGGAGGTCGGCTTCGTCCAGTCGCCGCAGGACTATCGCGAGTGGGAACACGACCTGTTCCAGCGCATGACCAACTGGGAATATGCCGGCTTCTTCCACATCGGCATGATCCAGCGGAACGAGCGCAACGCGATCATCCAGCACGGCACCATGACCATCATCCGCAAGTCGGCCCTGGAAAAGGTCGGCCGCTGGGGCGAGTGGTGCATCACCGAGGACGCCGACCTCGGCCTGCGCCTGTTCGAGCATGGCTATGAGGCCGTCTACATGCCGGAGAGCTACGGCAAGGGCCTGGTTCCCGACAGCTTCTCCGCCTACAAGACCCAGCGCTTCCGCTGGGCCTACGGCGCGGTGCAGATCCTGAAGCATCACTGGCGGCAGCTGTCGCCGGGCGCCAAGGAGCTGACCGCCGGCCAGAAGTATCATTTCATCACCGGCTGGCTGCCTTGGTTCGCCGACGCCGCCCACATGATCTTCGGCATCGCCGGCATCCTGTGGTCGATCGGCCTGATGGCCTTCCCGAAATATTTCGAGTTCCCGCCCAACGTCTTCATGATCCCGACGCTTAGCGTCTTCGCCTTCAAGGTCGGCGCGTCGCTCTGGCTCTACGAGGCGCGGGTGAGGTGCGGCTTCTGGGACAAGGTCGGCGCGGCGGTGGCCGGCATGGCCCTGACCCACACGGTGGGCCGCGCCATGTGGCTGGGCATCTTCACTTCCGGCCGCCCCTTCGTCCGCACGCCCAAGTGCGAGAACCAGCCGGCGCTGATGCAGGCCTTCCTGATGGCGCGTGAGGAACTGGTGCTGCTGGTGTCCTTGTGGGGTGCGGCGCTGGCAATCGTCATGGTCTTCGGCCACGAGAACCGCGACGCCTTCATGTGGTCGGGCCTGCTGGTGGTGCAGTCGCTGCCCTATCTGGCGGCTTTCATCACCGCGCTGATCAACGTCTTCCCCACCATCGGCTTCGGCAAGAGCAAGCCGGGCGCCACCGACGACGCGGTCGGGGCTGGGGCCGGCGACTGACGCAAAAAAGCCGGCGCTTTCGCGTTGACGAAAGCGCCGGCTCTGCCAGACTCGATCGCCAGGGAATACATGTCCCGGGAGGCGGCTCATGTCCGGCAATCTCACATCCAGCCGCGGCATCGGTCCGCCGGAATTCAGCGTCCGCAGCACCGCGGGCGTCGAGCGGAGCGGCAGCGCCACCGACCGCAACAGCCGCCGCAACTCTCGCCAGGAACGGCATGATCGCGAGCAGGAACGGCGTGACCATAGCCCGCCCAATCCGCAGCGCCGGCGCCTGTACGATCTTCTGTTCGACGAGGTCGATCAGTTCGACGGGCTGGACGATCGTCAGCGGTCGCTGCTGAAAGACAATCTGCGCAGCCATCTGTCCCGGCGCGCCCCGCCAGCGCCGGCGACACCGCCTCCGGTCCATCATGATGAAGAGGCGCTGGCCGAAGCGTTGCTGAAGGACCCGGCTGCCCCGCTTCCCGTCGGTCCCGAGCATATCGTCGAAGCCATCACCACCGCCGCACCAGAACTGGACGCGGAAACCGCCCGGCTGGCCGAACAACTGCGCGACTGCCTGTCCCGCAACACCGATCGTGCGCGAAAGGTGGCTGTCTACCTGCACCTGCTGCTGACGCTGGAGGGGGCGTTCCGGCCGCATATGGTGGTGGATGTGTGAGGGCTTGCTTCGGAGAATATCGGCTTCGATGCCCTGACCCAGCCCCCCCGCTCTCAGCGTGCCTACGGTCCGCCATCCGGCCATCGCCAACCAAGCCCACACGCGTAAGACGCAACTGCAATGTTTGGGAGGGGCCTATGCCCCCCATCCTCACCCCTTCGGCCGCTCCGCCCGAGCGTAGTTGCTGAAGTGCCCTTCCTTCGCCACCATCCGGCGGGCCGACTGGACGATGGCGCCAGACTTGCCCTCCGGTGCCACGTTCGACAGCTGGCGGCTCAGGTCGACGCTGCCGCAGGACGGACAGGCCGGCGTTTCTCCGGAGCGCACCAGGGTCTCGAAGCCATGGTCGCAGGCTTTGCAGCGGTAGGAATAAAGCGGCATCGGGACCTCCGGGCACGAATCGCGTCGGCCCGAGTATCCCGCAATATCCACAATCTGAAAACGGTTTTGTTGCGCCGCACCAGACGCGACGTACCAGACTCGGCGCACCGGGTCGGCGTCAGGCCGCGGCACCGCCGAAATCGAAGCCTGCGGCCTCCACCGCCTGCCGCACCACCTCCACCGGGATGCCGCCGTCCACCAGAACGGTGCCGGCCGCAAGGTCCACCGTCACGACCGCTCCGGGCGCCGCCTTGGTGATCGCGTTGGACACGGAGCGGGCGCAGCCGCCGCAGGTCATCCCATCCACCTTGTATGCATCGGCCATCGTCACGGAGCTCCCCTCACGGTCGGGTCAGCCGCCGGCATGGTGCGTCCGCACCACCGCGCTGACCGGGACAAGAACGAAGCCACGCTTTTGCACCTCCGGCAGCCAGGACGCCAGGGCATCGATTGTCGCATCATGCGGGTGTCCGATGGCGACGGCATAGCCCTGCCGCTTCGCCACCTGTTCCGTCTTCGCCAACTGGGCCTTCACCGCCGCCACCGTTTCCTGGTTGTCGAGGAAGATGTCGCGGCCGACCCAGGGCATCTTCAGCTCCTGCGCCAGCCCGATGCCTGCGCTGTTGGGCGTGGTCCGGCTGTCCAGCCACAGGAGGCCGCGGCGATGCAGTTCACCCAGCACGGGCGCCAGCGCGGCCCGGTCGGCTGTGAATCGGCTTCCCATATGGTTGTTGACCCCGACATAGCCGTCGAAGCTGTCCAGCGCCGCACGCGCCCGCTTCACGATCTCCCCCCGGTCGAGCGAGACCATAAGGGCATTCGGTCCCGGATCGGCCTTCACGCTGGGTTCCATCGGCATGTGCAGCATCAGTTCGTGCCCGTTGGCCCGCGCCGCCTTGGCCTGGACCTGCAGGTCGCGGGCATAGGGCAGCCAGGACAAGGTCAGCGGTCCGCGCAGCCCCGCCATCCGGGTCGAGCGCTTCCGGTCCAGCCCCATGTCGTCGATGACGATGGCGATGATCGGCTTGCCCTGGGGCACCTCCGCCGGCAGGGCGTTCTTGCGCCACAGCGCGGCGTTGCCCGAAGGGGCCTGCACCGGCGGCTGGCTGGGCGGAGCGGGCGGCGGCAGCATCGCCACCGCCGTGGCCGGCGGTCGGGACTCCGCGGGTGCCGGCTTCTCCGCCGCCGCTTGGCCCGTGCTTTCCGTGCCCGCCTGCGCGGCCGGCTGCGAGGCTGCGGCAGGTGGCTCGACCTTGGCCGGGGGTACCGACGGAGGCTGCACCGCCTGGGGCACACCCGCCTGCTGGGTCGCCTGCTGCACCGGCGCCGGCTTGGCCGCCTCGCCGCCGGCCCTTCCACCGGAGCCGCCGCCGGTCAGCGTCGCCACCCCCATTGCCACGGCGAACACCGCGGCGACGGCCGCCAGCGCCAGGACGAAAGGGTTGGACAGGAAGGGGGGAAGCGGAGACTTGCGGGCTTTCGAAGGCGCCTTGCGGGCCATGGTGACGACGTCCATCCTGCGACCGGGGCGCCGCACAGTGGCACCCTGCCGTCGTGACCGCAATCGCCCAATCGGTGCAAATTGCCGTCACGCCGCCAGCGTCCTGTCCGGCCGAGCCCGTCCTCAAGAGTCCGCCCGAAGAGTCCTCCACATGCGTCCCATCTTTGTCATCGCCGTTCTGATTTCGACCGTCGCCGCGACACCGGCGCCGGCCGCCAACGGGTTGGATTGCCCAACCAGCCTGACGGTCCAGGCGCAGCCCGAAGCCCCCGGCGGCTGGTCGCCCTACCCGGGCCGCGACAGCCACAGCTTCGCCGGCATTTCCATCGTCGAGGGCGACCGCGCCAGCCAGATGACCTCGGCCGCGCCCGCGACGCTCGCCCCCGACCGCGAGGTGCGGCGGGGGCGCAGCATCGTCCAGGTCTGGGAGTTCTCAGGTTCGCGCCGCGAAAACGTCTTCCTGGTCTGCCGCTACCGCAACACCCAGGCGACGCTCGCCGCCGACCTGCCGCGCCAGATCCGCCGCTGCACCCTGACGCTGGAAACCGATATCCGCGGCACCGTGTCGGACGATCCGAAGACCCTGCCGCAGCTTGACTGCCGCTGATGCCGCGGAGTTCTGCGCGGAGGCTGGAAATCCGCCCCCTCAGCGGCTAGGGTGTCCATCGTTGGAACAGGGGCGGAACGGCCTCGACGACCCGGGCGAAGGTGGAAGGCGGAAGGCGCATGCTGCTGCTCATCGATAACTACGACAGCTTTACCTACAACCTCGTCCATTACCTGGGCGAGCTTGGCGCCGACGTGCAGGTCCGCCGCAACGACGCGCTGACGGTCGATGAGGCGATGGCTCTGCGCCCCGACGGGATCGTGCTGTCTCCCGGCCCCTGCGATCCCGACCGCGCTGGCATCTGCCTTCCCCTGATCGACGCCGCCGCCAAGGCCCGCCTGCCGCTGATGGGCGTCTGCCTCGGCCACCAGTCGATCGGCCAGGCCTTCGGTGGCCGGGTGATCCGCGCGCCGGTTCCCATGCACGGCAAGGTCGACAGCATGCGGCATGAGGGCCGCGGCGTCCTGGCCGGCCTGCCCAGCCCGTTCCGAGCCACCCGCTACCACTCGCTGATCGTCGAGCGCGACACGCTGCCCGCCTGCCTGGAGGTGACCGGCGAGACCGCCGACGGCCTGATCATGGCGCTGGCCCACCGCGAGCTTCCGATCCACGGCGTGCAGTTCCACCCCGAGAGCATCGAGAGCGAGCACGGCCACAAGATCCTGCGGAACTTCCTGGATCTGACCCGTCCCCGGCCGGAAGCCGCGTCCCTGGAGAACGCGGCATGAGCGGCGATCTGTCCGATATGAAGGCCATCCTGGGCAAGGTCGCCACCGGCGCCGCCCTGACCGAGGCCGAGGCCGGCTTCGCCTTCGACATCATCATGTCCGGCAACGCCACCCCGTCGCAGATGGGTGGCTTCCTGATGGCGCTGCGCGTGCGCGGCGAAACGGTGGACGAGATCGCCGGCGCCGCCCGCGTCATGCGCGCCAAGGCGATTCCGGTCGATGCGCCTCCCGGCACCATCGACACCTGCGGCACCGGCGGCGACGGGGCCGGCACCTACAACATCTCCACCGCCGCGGCGCTGGTGGTGTCGTCCTGCGGCGTGCCGGTGGCCAAGCACGGCAACCGCGCCATCTCGTCGAAATCCGGTGCCGCCGACGTGCTCGGCTCGCTGGGCGTCAACCTGGACTGCGACTTCGCGCTGGTGCGCAAGGCGCTGTGGGATGCCGGCATCGCCTTCCTGATGGCGCCGCGCCACCACCTCGCCATGCGCAACGTCGGCCCGACCCGCGTCGAACTCGGCACCCGCACCGTCTTCAACCTGCTGGGCCCGCTTGCCAACCCGGCGACCGCCCGGCGGCAGGTGCTGGGCGTCTTCTCCAGGCAGTGGGTGGAGCCGCTGGCCCATGTGCTGCAACGGCTCGGTTCGGAAAGTGCCTGGGTCGTCCATGGCTCCGACGGGCTGGACGAGATCACCACCACCGGCCCCACCACCGTCGCCCAGTTGAAGGACGGCGAGGTGACGGTGTTCGAGGTGACGCCGGAGGATGCCGGCCTGCCCCGCGCCCGGATCGAGGACCTGAAGGGCGGCGACGCCCAGGTCAACGCCGAGGCGATCCACGCCCTGTTCGACGGGGTGCGCAGCCCCTATCGCGACATCGTGCTGCTGAACGCCGCCGCCGCCCTGCTGGTGGCCGGCAAGGCCGCGACGCTGAAGGAGGGTGTCGCCATGGCCGCCGACGCCATCGACAGCGGCGGCGCCCGCGACCGCCTGCGCCGGCTGGTCGCCATCACCAACGAGGCGGTGGCCTGATGAGCGACGTTCTGACCCGCATCAACGACGACAAGCGCGCGCTGGTCGCCTCCCGCAAGGCCGCCCGCCCGCTGTCGGAGGTGGAGGCCGCGGCCAAGGCCGCAAACGCAACCAACCCGCCGCGCGGCTTCATCCGGGCGCTTGGCGCCGCGGTGGAGGCCGGGCGCTACGGCCTGATCGCCGAGATCAAGAAGGCCAGCCCGTCCAAGGGCCTGATCCGCGCCGACTTCGACCCGCCGGCCCTGGCCCGCGCCTATCGCGACGGCGGGGCCAGCTGCCTCTCGGTGCTGACCGACGAGCCCTATTTCCAGGGCAGGGACGAGTATCTGGTCGCCGCCCGCGCCGCCGTCGATCTGCCGGTGCTGCGCAAGGACTTCATGGTCGATCCCTACCAGATCGTCGAGGCCCGCGCGCTGGGTGCCGACTGCATCCTCATCATCATGGCCTCGCTGTCCGACGCCCAGGCGGCGGAGATCGAGGACGCCGCCATCGCCCAGGGGCTGGACGTGCTGGTGGAGGTGCATGACCGCGCCGAGTTGGACCGCGCGCTGCTGCTGAAGACGCCGTTGCTGGGCGTCAACAACCGCAACCTCAAGACGCTCGCCGTCGATATCGCGACGACGGAGGAGTTGGCGGCCAACGTGCCGGCCGACCGCATGCTGGTGGCGGAAAGCGGGCTCTACACCCCCGCCGATCTGGCGCGCATGGCGAAGGTCGGGGCGCGCTGCTTCCTCGTCGGCGAATCGCTGATGCGGCAGGCCGACGTGACCACGGCCACCCGCGCCCTGCTGGCTCCGGTCTAAGCCCATGCCGGACATCACCATCGCCGCGGAAAGCCCGCGCCAGGATCAGGTCATCGCGCTGGTCGCCGCGCTGGACCGCTATCTGCTGGAGCTCTATCCGGCCGACACCTGCCACCTCCTCGACATCGCGGAGCTGGAGGCGCCGGACTTGCGCTTCTTCGTCGCCCGCAAGGACGGCGTTCCGGTCGGCTGTGCCGCGCTGCGCGTCGATCCCTCGGGCTATGGCGAGGTCAAGCGCATGTTCGTTGATCCCGCCGCCCGTGGCCATCGCATCGGCGACCGGCTGCTCGCCCGGTTGGAGGAGCAGGCGCGGGCGGAAGGGCTGACCGCCTTGCTGCTCGAATCCGGCATCCACCAGCACGAGGCGCTGGGGCTCTACCGCAAGGCCGGCTTCACCGACCGCGGCCCCTACGCCTGTTACGAAGAGAACGGCGTCAGCGTCTTCATGGAGAAACCCCTGCGGGAGACCGTCGCATGAGCGGCTTCACCCATTTCGACGCCGAGGGCAAGGCGGTGATGGTCGATGTCTCCGACAAGGCGGACACCGAACGCACCGCCACCGCTGTCGCCACCGTGCTGATGCAGCCGGAAACCCTGGCGCTCATCATGCAGGGCGGGGTGAAGAAGGGCGACGTTCTGTCGGTCGCCCGGCTGGCCGGCATCATGGGGGCCAAGCGCACGCCGGACCTGATCCCGCTGTGCCATCCGCTGATGCTGACCTCCGTCAAGGTCGACCTCTCCTGCGACCCGGCGCGCAATGCGGTGGACGTCACCGCCACCTGCAAGCTGAAGGGCCAGACCGGCGTGGAGATGGAGGCGCTGACCGCCGTCACCATTGCCGCCCTGACCGTCTACGACATGTGCAAGGCGGTTGACCGCGGCATGACCGTCACCGACGTCCGCCTGCTGCACAAGGCCGGCGGCAAGAGCGGCGAATGGGGCACTGCCGCTACCACGCCGTCGGCTGGGGCCTGACGCCATGATCTCCGTCGCAGAGGCGCGCGCCCGCATCCTGTCGGCCTTCGCCCCTCTGCCGGCGGAGGTGGTCGCCCTGCCCGACGCGCTCGGCCGCGTGCTGGCCGAACCGGTGGTCGCCCGGCTGACCCAGCCCCCCTTCCACGCCGCCGCCATGGATGGCTGGGCGGTCCGCTCCGCCGACATCGCCGCAGCCACGGCGGAAACCCCCGTCACCCTGCGCCGCATCGGCGAATCCTCCGCCGGCCATGCCTTCGGCGGCAGCGTCGGTCCGGGCGAAGCGGTGCGCATCTTCACCGGCGCCCCTCTGCCAGATGGCGCCGACGCCGTGGTGATGCAGGAGGATTGCAGCGCCGACAACGCGACGGTTCGCATCGGCCGCGCCGTCCCCGCCGGGCGCTTCGTCCGTCAGGCCGGCTTCGATTTCGCCCTTGGCGAGGAACTCCTGCCGAAGGGCCGTCGTTTGACCGCGCGCGACATCGCGCTGGCAGCCGGCGGCAACGTGCCCTGGCTGTCGGTCCATCGCCGGCCGCGCATCGCCGTCCTCGCCACCGGCGACGAGATCGCCCTGCCGGGCGATCCGTTGGGGCCGAGCCAGATCGTCAGCACCAACGCGCTCGGCCTCTGCGCGCTCGTCACCGCCCAGGGCGGGCTCGCCCACAATCTTGGCGTCGCGAAGGACACGCCCGACAGCGTCGCCGCCATGGCGAAAGGTGCCGTCGGCTGCGACCTGCTGGTCACCACCGGCGGTGCCGCCCATGGCGACTACGACCTCGTGCGGGACGTTCTCGCCGACCGGGGGGTGGCGCTGGAGGTTCAGACCGTGGCGATGCGGCCGGGCAAGGCGCTGATGTTCGGCCGGGCCGGCGGGGTGCCGCTGCTCGGCCTGCCCGGAAATCCTGTATCGACGGGCGTCACCGCCGTCCTGTTTCTGCGCCCGGTTCTGCGCCTGCTGCAGGGGCTGCCGCCAGAGGACGACCGGCCGCCGCTGCGCGCCCGGCTGACCGTCGCGCTGAAGGCCAACGACCGCCGCGAGGAGTATCTGCGCGCCACCCTGGCTTCCGGACCGGACGGCGTCCTCACCGCCACGCCCTTCGCCCGGCAGGACAGCGCCATCACCACGCTCTACGCCCAGGCCGACTGCCTGATCCCACGCCCGCCCAACGCCGACCCGGAGCCGGCCGGCGCCATGGTGACCGTGCTCCCTTTGACCGATGGAGCGCTCAGCATCTAGACTTGAACACAGCGTTTGGACGGCGGGTTGAACAGTTGAACATCACCCGGAAAACTGTTTCACGGCGTTCCGAATGTTCCACTCAAGTTCTAAAAGAAGCCGATGGGGGGCTTGACGGACGGCAGGAACCAAACTAGAACATGGAGCAACGTTTAGTTTTTGTTCCATCTTCAGTCTGGCGACGGCCGGGAGGCATCCATGCTCACGCGCAAGCAGCACGAATTGCTGCTGTTCATCCACGAACGGCTCGGCCAGGGCGGTGTCTCGCCGTCGTTCGACGAGATGAAGGACGCCCTGGGGCTGAAGTCCAAGTCGGGCATCCACCGCCTCATCACCGGCCTCGAAGAGCGCGGCTTCATCCGCCGCCTGCCCCACCGCGCCCGCGCGCTGGAGGTTCTCCGCCTGCCGGAAGGCCTGGACGCCGCCCGCTCCCGCACCGCGCCCAAGCCGAAATTCCAGCCCAACGTCATCAAGGGCGACTTCGCCTTCGCCGGCCGCGACACCGCTCCGCCCGCGCCCACCCCGGCAGCGGCGAACGAGACGGTGCAGCTTCCGCTCTATGGCCGCATCGCCGCCGGCACGCCGATCGAGGCTCTGCGCGACAACAGCGCCTTCGTCGACATCCCCGCCTCGATGCTGACCGCCGGCGATCATTACGCGCTGGAAGTCTCCGGCGATTCGATGGTGGAGGCCGGCATCCTCGACCACGACACCGTCATCATCCAGCGCTGCGATGCGGCGGAGAACGGCACCATCGTCGTGGCCTTGGTCGACGAAGGCGAGGTGACGCTGAAGCGCCTGCGCCGCAAGGGCAACACCATCGCCCTGGAACCCGCCAACGCCGCCTACGAAACCCGCATCTTCGGCGCCGACCGCGTCCGCGTGCAGGGCAAGCTGGTCGGTCTGGTGCGGAAGTACTGAGGCCCTTTCGCCCCCCTCCCCGACCCTCCCCCGCTCTCGGCCGGCCGAAGGCTGGTCCGATCGCGGGAGAGGGAGTGAGCGGCAGATCAGCGGAGTTCCCTCTCCCGCAAAGCGGGGGAGGGTTAGGGTGGGGGCAACAGCACTCCCCACGCCCCTCACCTCCCCCCGGTCCAGGGCCGCTCTCCCCGCAGCCCCCGCACCGTCTCCACCTCTATTCCCGCCGCGGTCACCCTCAGCGCATGCGCCCCCTCGTGCCGCAGCGCCCAACGGTCGATCGCGACCCCGGCCCGGCATCCCCGCGCCACCGCCGTCGTCACCACCGCATCGGCCGCCCCGCAATCCTCGTCCAGCGCATCCGGCAACCGCGGAAGGGCGACAGTCCTTCCCTTGACCCGGTACAGACACCCCAGCGCATCGCAGCTCAGCGACCGCTCTCCCTCGCTCCACCCCCCCGCCGCCGGCCAAGGATCGGCTCCCGAGCGCTCGCCATCGCGCTCCCGCCATGTCTCGATCACGCGGCCCCCGGTCTTGCCCGAGGCGCTGAGGCGACCATCCGGCATCCTCACCGCCATCACGCTCCCGTCCCCCGCGACCAGCACGTCCGGCCGCGTCACGAACGCCGGCGAAGCCAGCCCTGCCAGGACCGGCAGCAGCCCCAGCCAGCGCCACCACCGGGTCCAGACGCACAGCCAGATGCCGCCCAGCACCAACGCCACGAACCCCTCCACCGGCATCGCCGGCATGGTCAGGGAGGCCCCGGGGAGACGGCCGAAGAACTCCGCGGTCCAGATCACCGCCCGGTCGCCCCAGTTCATCGCGATCAGCGCCGGCGCCTCCAGCCCGAAGGGCATCAGGGCGTAGGCGATCAAGCTCCACGGCATGACCCAGAACGAGGTGATCGGAATGGCGATCAGGTTGGACAGCACGCCGTAAAAGGCGATCTGCTGAAAATGGAAGAGCGCAAAGGGCAGCGTCGCCAGCGTTGCCACCACGCTGGTCAGCAGTATCCCGCCGACATAGAGCAGACCACGCAGAAACCATCCCGCCTCGCTGCGCCATTTCGCCAGCCGCGAACTGCCGCGCTCGAAGGCGGCGATCAGCGCCACCACCGCCGCGAAGGACATCTGGAAGCTGGGGCCGAGCATCCCCTCCGGATCCATGGCGATGGTCACCAGCCCGGCGAAGGCGACCAGCCGCATGCTCAGCGGGTGGCGGTCCAGCATGATCGCGCCCATCACCATGCCGGTCATCAACACCGACCGTACGGTCGGCAGCGGCGCCCCGACCAGCAGCGTATAGGCCAAGGCCGACAGGATGCCGAACAGCGCGGCGATCTTCTTGATCGGCCAACGCAAGGCGATGGCGGGCACCAGCGCCAGCAAGGCCCTGACCACATAGAACAGAATGCCGGCGGCAATGCCCACATGCAGGCCGGAGATCGACAGCAGATGCGCCAGCCCGCTGTTGCGGAAATCCTCCAGCGTCCCGTCCGGGATGCCGAACTGCTCCCCATTCAGCAAAGCCGTGGTGACCCTCGCCTCCACCGGATCGTCGATGGTGGCAGCCACCCGCTCGGCGATCGCGCCGCGCACCCGCTCAAAGGCCACCGTCACCACTTGCCAGCCCGTGACCGGCGGGGCCTCGACCAGTTCCACCGCACCGGTGGCGAAACCGGTCCCACCCAGCCCCATGAACCAGGCCCGCCGCTGAAAGTCGAAGGCGCCCGGCTCGGCCGGCGCCTGGGGCGGCAGCAGCGTGGCACGCAGCCGCACCACCGATCCCGGATCGGGCGCCGCATGGCGGTCCGGCAGGCGGATACGCAACGCGGCCGGCGTCTGCTCAGGCGGTAGCCGGCTGACCGTCGGTTCCCGCACCGTGATGCGGGTGGCACCTGGTCGCCGTTCCACCGCCATCACGCGGCCGGTAATGGTCGCACCGGTGACGACGCGCGTCAGCACCGGCGCCGCCACCCATGCGCTGTGCCCCTGCGCCACCAGGAACCCCGCCGCCACCATCAGCAGCGCCATCGCCGCGCCGAACAGCGCGAACCAGCGCCGCAGGACCAGCAGCAGCGCGGCACACCCGCCGCAAGCCGCAGGCCCGATCCACCAGTCCGGCTCCCGCATCAGCCCGAAATACAGCGACACGCCCGCCCCGAAGGCGACGGGAAGCCACAGAACCCAGCGGTCCCCCTCCGCCTCCGCCAGGGCCGCGAGTCGCCTCCCGATGCGGAACCACAGGCGTCGCCACCGCCCACCGGCCCCGACCGGACCCTCCGTCTCCTCCTCGGGCCAGCCGGCGACCGTCACCGCTGACGGCTTTCCGGCGCAGGGATGCCGCCCGCGTACTCCTCAACGACCGTCCATGCGCGCATCGCATTGCCTCCCAACCCGGTGGCTGTGTTAAACCTCGGTGTCGAACCACCGGCGCATCTTACCAGCGCCGAACCGGAAATTGAGAGACCGATGACCGTCGTCACCCGCTTCGCTCCGTCGCCGACCGGCTTTCTGCACATCGGCGGTGGCCGCACCGCCCTGTTCAACTGGCTGTACGCCCGCAACACCGGCGGCAAGTTCCTGCTGCGGATCGAAGACACCGACCGGCAACGTTCGAGCCAAGCGGCGGTCGACGCCATCCTGGACGGTCTGCAGTGGCTGGGTCTGGACTGGGATGGCGACGCGGTCAGCCAGTTCGAGCGCAAGGACCGCCATGCCGAGGTGGCGCACCAGATGCTTGCCGCTGGCAAGGCCTATCGCTGCTACTGCAGCCCGGAAGAACTGGAAGAGATGCGCGCCGCCCAGAAGGCCGCCGGCCAGCCGATGCGCTATGACGGCCGCTGGCGCGACCGCCCCGAGTCCGACGCGCCTGCTGGCGTCGCCCCGGTGATCCGCCTGAAGGCGCCGCAGGAAGGTCAGACCGTCCTGAACGACCTGGTCCAGGGCGAGGTCACGGTGCAGAACGCCCAGTTGGACGACCTGATCCTGCTGCGCGCCGACGGCACGCCGACCTATCTGCTGGCGGTTGTGGTGGACGACCACGACATGAACGTCACCCACGTCATCCGCGGCGACGATCATCTGACCAACACCTTCCGGCAGATCCAGATCTTCAACGCCATGGGCTGGGACCTGCCGCGCTTCGGCCATATCCCGCTGATCCACGGGCCGGACGGCGCCAAGCTGTCCAAGCGTCACGGCGCGCTGGGCGTGGATGCCTACCGCGACATGGGCTATCTGCCGGAAGCCGTTCGCAACTACCTGCTGCGGCTCGGCTGGTCGCACGGTGACGACGAGATCATCTCGACCGAACAGGCGATCGAGTGGTTCAACCTGGAGAGCATCGGCCGCTCGCCCTCGCGCTTCGACTTCGCGAAGCTGGAGAACCTGAACGCCCACTATATGCGTCTGGCCGAGGATTCCCGGCTGGTCGGGCTGATCGCTCCGCGACTGGAGGCCGAACTAGGCCGCAGCCTGACCGACGCAGATCGCGACCTTCTGACGCGGGCGATGAACGGCCTGAAGCAGCGGGCCCGCACGGTCGTCGATCTGGCGCAGAGCGCCCGCTTCTACGTGGCCGCGCAGCCGCTCGGCTATGACGAAAAAGCATCCGCGCTGCTGGACGAAAAGGGCCGCAGCCTGTTGAAGGAACTGGCCGAAGCCTTTGCCGGCGAACCGGATTTCACCGCTGCGGCGCTGGAGGCGCAGGTCCGTGCCTTCGCCGAGGCACGGGGTGAAAAGCTGGGCAAGGTGGCACAGCCGCTGCGCGCCGCGCTGACCGGTTCGACGGTGTCGCCGCCGATCTTCGAGGTGGCCGAACTGCTGGGTCGGGAAGCGACGCTTTCTCGCATCCGCGATGCAGCGGGTGCAGCATAATGGTCATTTCCGTGCGTTGCCATCAGGCTGCCATGGAACTATGCTGCGCCGACGAAAAAAGGGCGTTAAGCCCGACCCTCAACGATAAGGACGTGCCGAGATGACCCAGACTGAGGACGGCAAGGACACCGTTACCCTCATCGACAATAAGACGGGCAAGCAGGTCACGATGCCGATTCTGCACGGCAGCGTCGGGCCGAGCGTGATCGACATCCGCAAGCTCTACGCCGCGACCGGCTATTTCACCTACGATCCGGGCTTCACCTCCACGGGCAGCTGCGAGTCGGGCATCACCTACATCGACGGCGACGAGGGTGTCCTGCTGCACCGCGGCTACGCCATCGACGAGCTGGCCGAGAACTCCACCTTCCCGGAAGTCTGCTTCCTTCTGCTCAACAACCACCTGCCGACCGCGGCAGAGCGCACGGATTTCGAAAATATCCTGCGCCGCCACTCGATGGTGCACGAGCAGCTGACCAAGTTCTACAGCGGCTTCCGCCGTGACGCCCACCCGATGGCGATCATGTGCGGCGTCGTCGGCGCCCTGTCGGCCTTCTACCACGACTCGCTGGACATCAACGATCCGCGGGAGCGCAAGATCGCCGCGCACCGCCTGATCGCCAAGATGCCGACGATCGCGGCGATGGCCTACAAGTATTCGACCGGCCAGCCTTTCATGTATCCGCGCAACGACCTGTCCTACGCGGAGAACTTCCTCTACATGACCTTCGGCACGCCCTGCGAGCCGTACAAGGTCAACCCGATCCTGTCCAAGGCGATGGACAAGATCTTCATCCTGCATGCCGACCACGAGCAGAACGCTTCGACCTCCACCGTCCGTCTGGCCGGTTCGTCGGGCGCCAACCCGTTCGCCTGCATCGCCGCCGGCATCGCCTCGCTGTGGGGTCCGGCCCATGGTGGTGCGAACGAAGCCGTGCTGAAGATGCTGGAGGAGATCGGCTCGGTCGATCGCATCCCCGAGTTCGTCCGCCGCGCCAAGGACAAGAACGACAACTTCCGCCTGATGGGCTTCGGCCACCGGGTCTACAAGAACTACGACCCGCGCGCCCAGGTCATGCGCCAGACCTGCCACGAGGTTCTCGGCGAGCTCGGCATCAAGGACGAGCCGCTGCTGGACATCGCCATGGAGCTGGAGAAGATCGCCCTGTCGGACGAGTACTTCATCGAGAAGAAGCTCTATCCGAACGTCGATTTCTATTCGGGCATCATCCTGAAGGCGATGGGCTTCCCGACCAGCATGTTCACCGTGCTGTTCGCGCTGGCCCGCACCGTCGGCTGGATCAGCCAGTGGAAGGAGATGATCGAGGACCCGGTGCAGAAGATCGGCCGCCCGCGTCAGCTCTACACCGGCGACACCAAGCGGCCGTTCGTGCCGCTGGCCGAGCGTGGCTAACCGGCCAACAGCACATGTGGGAATGGGCGGCTCCAACGGAGCCGCCCAGGACCCGACTGCGTACATCGTTCCGGCCCGGCGCGTGCGCCTGCGCTCGCCGGCCAACGACAACCGGGCACCGCTTGGCTGGCGGGTGCGCCGGATGATCGTCTATCTGCTGATCGTGGCCCTGGTCGCCGGGATCGTGTTCGTCTAAGGCAATCGCTCAACTCCCGCTTTCAAGCGCGAAGTCCTCGTCGATCCAGCCCGTCACGCCGCCGATCATCAGTTTGACCGGCCGCCCGATCCGCGCCAACCGCAGGGCCGCGCGATCCGCACCGTTGCAGTGCGGGCCGGCGCAATAGACGACGAACAGCGTGCCCTCCGGCCACTCCATCATCCGCCGTTCGGTGATCTTGCCATGCGGCAGGTTCAGCGCCCCCGGCACATGCCCCCGGGAGAAGGCCGCCGGACCGCGCACGTCGAGCAGGACGAAGTCGGGCGTCCCAGACTTCAGCGATTCATGCACATCCCAGCAATCGGTCTCAAACGACAGCTTGCGGGCGAAATGGGCGGCGGCATCTTCCGCCGATGCGGCTGGAATTTCGGTGACGAGACTGGCCATGGTGCTCTCCTGATCGTGCTTGGTCGGGATTCGCCCGCATCTTCCCAATCGCCACTTCCGCTGGAAAGTGGCGTGACTGCCAGCTATCGTTCAGATCATGCCAAATGCCATGCCACCGCTTGCCGTAGCCCTCGCCTATGACGGTCTGTGCACCTTCGAGTTCGGCGTGGCCGTCGAGGTGTTCGGTCTTCCACGCCCTGAGCTTGGCCCCGGCTGGTATCGCTTCGCCGTCGCCGCCCTCGATTCCGGCCCATTGCGGGCAGTGGGCGGGATCCGCATCGAGGCCGATGGTGGGCTCGATCTGCTGGACCAAGCCGACATCATCGTCATTCCCGGCTGGCGCGGCGCTCGCGAACCGGTACCTGTCCAACTAACGGAGGCACTGCGCCGGGCCGATGTGCGCGGAGCACGCATTCTCTCGATTTGCTCCGGTGCCTTCGTTCTGGCCGCCGCCGGTCTGCTGACGGGTCGCCGCGCGACCACCCACTGGCGCTATGCCACAACGCTTGGGGAGCTTTATCCCGACATCCGTGTGGTGCCTGACGTTCTCTACGTGGACGAGGGCAACATCCTGACCTCTGCCGGCAGCGCGGCCGGCATCGACCTTTGCCTTCATCTGGTGCGCCGCGATTTCGGACCCGAAGCCGCCAACAGCGTCGCCCGCCGTCTGGTGGTCCAGCCTCACCGCGAGGGAGGGCAGGCTCAGTTCATCGAGGCACCGGTGCCCATCGCCCGTGAGGGAGTCCGTCTGGGACCGCTGCTCGACCATCTGCGGGAAACTCTTGCGGAGGACCACAGCCTGTCAAGCATGGCCTCGCGCGCCGGCATGAGCCTGCGCACCTTCCTGCGACGGTTCCAGGCGCTGACCGGCACCACGCCCGGCGAATGGCTGACGACGGAGCGGCTGAACCGCGCCCGTGATCTGCTGGAACGCGGAACCCTGCCGGTGGAAGAGGTCGCGACCCTCGCCGGCTTCGGCTCCGCGGCCACCTTGCGGCATCATTTCCGCCAGCGTCTGGGGATCAGTCCGGCCACGTACCGGGCGCACTTCCGCCGCGATCCCGCTCCGGTTCCCGGCACAAGCGACGGGGGCGCGGCCGTTGCCGACCACGCCCCTGTCCTGAACCGATGACCGGCCGACCGGTCACTTCGTCTCGATCAGTTCAACCTTGTACCCGTCGGGATCCTCAATGAAGGCGATGACGGTGGTACCGTGCTTCATCGGGCCGGGCGGACGCGGGATCTTGACGCCTTCGGCGGCAAGCTTCTCGCAGGTGCCGTAGATATCGGGAACGCCGAGCGCGATGTGGCCATAGGCGGTGCCAATCTCGTACGGCTCCTTCTGGTCCCAGTTATGGGTCAGTTCCAGGACGGCGGTATCGGACTCCTCGCCATAGCCAACGAAGGCCAAGGTGAAGCGACCGCCCTCATAGTCATTGCGGCGCAGCAGCTTCATGCCGAGCAGACGGGTGTAGAAGTCCAGTGACTTCTCCAGATCCAGCACGCGCAGCATCGTATGCAGCAGACGGAATTCGCTCATGGTCTCTATTCTCCCGCTTGGCGTTTAACTGGGCGGTTGTTCAGCTGTCTTGGAGCGGCGTTCTTGGACGACGTCCAGGATGGTGCGGGCGGCGCGTTCGCTGGGCGGGGTATCCCCCTGCCCCAGCCAGCGAGCCACCTCGGCGACACCGTCGACCTGCGCCTGGCGCGCCGCCGGATCGTCGAGCAAACGCCCCAACTCGGCCGCCAGTCTATCGGGCCGGCAGTCCTGCTGCAGCAATTCCGGGACCAGCATCCGATCGAGCATCAGGTTGACGAGATTGACGTACTTCACCCTGATCAGCCGGCGATAAAGAGCGACGGTGACCGGATTCAGCCGGTAGGCGATTACAGTTGGAAGCCGCGCGAGCGCCAGTTCCAACGCGACGGTGCCCGATGCGGCAAGAGCCGCCTCCGCCGCCGCGAAGGCATCGTACTTCTCGGCGTCCCCTTCCACCAGCAGGGTACGGACCGGCCAGTCGGCGATGGCGGCGGCGACGCGGTCACGCACCGTCGCCACGGTCGGCACGACCGCCACCAGATCGGGATGGCTTGGACGCAACAGGTCCAGCGCCGCGCGAAAGTCGGGCAGCAGGCGCGATACCTCTCCCTTGCGGCTGCCCGGAAGCACGATGACGATCCGCTCGTCCGCCGCGATGCCATGCTGCTCACGGAACGCCGCACCATCGCCTTTCCCCGCACCACCCTCGACGACCGAATGGCCGACGAAGGTGCAGGCAAGCCCCTCCTTCTCGAAGTACGGGGGCTCGAACGGTAGAACCGCGAGGAGATGGTCGTAGATGGCGGCATATTTGGCCGCTCGCTTGGGCTTCCAGGCCCACACCGTGGGCGCCACATAGTGGATCAGCGGGATGGCGGGCTCCGCGGCACGCACCTTCTTCGCCACGCGCACGGTGAAGCCTGGCGAATCGATGCCCACCACGGCGTCGGGGCGCAGCCGGACGATCTCGGCAACCGTCTGGTCGATGCGGCGGATCAGGTTCGGCAAATGCGGCAGCAGTTCGAAGATGCCGAACAGGGTCAGTTCGCCCATGGGAAACAGGCTGACCAGCCCCTCCGCCGTCATCTTCTCGCCGCCGATGCCCACGAAGCGAACCTTGCCGCCGGTCAGCCGCTTCGCCGCCGCCATCAGCCGCGCACCCAGCGCGTCGCCCGACGGCTCGCCGGCGATCAGGAACAGAATCGGGCCGTCATCGGCCACGGACGTAACGCTCATTGCGGAATCTCGATGCCGGTGACGAACAGACCGAGCCGGTCGGCCGTCGCCGCCACCGCTGCACGATCAACCAACAGGCTACCGCCGGCCTCCACCGCGATACCGCGCAGCCCGGCCGCGGCGGCCTTCTCGACCGTCGTGACGCCCATCGTCGGCAGGTCGATGCGACGGTCCTGCTTCGGCTTCTTCACCTTGACCAGAACGCCGCCGGGTCCGGGCCGCGACAGACCGGCACAGCGGTCGAGCATGGCATCTGTGCCTTCGATCGCCTCGACTGCAAGCACGATGCCCTGCTGGACCACCGCCCCCTGCCCGACATCGAGCGCACCCAACGCACGGGCGACCTCCACCGCGCGGGCGATGTCGCGTTCAGCCTCGGCATCCGGGGCGAGACGACCGACCCGGCCGGGCGTGGTCAGCAGATCCTTCAACAGGTCATGCAGGCCGACGACGCGGAAGCCATCCTCCTCCACCTCGCGGACCACGGCGCGCAGCAGCCCATCGTCACCGAGCGCCCTCGTTCCGACGCGGGCAAGGAAGCGGGCGGTGCGCCAATCCGGCATCAGTTCCGTGAAGGACGGTCGCTTCACCGGTCCTGCGAGCACGACCTCTCCCACGCCTTCCTCATGGAGACGGCGCAGGATGCTGCCGGCGGCGCCGAAGCGGCTCCACAAATGCGGGAGCCCCGCGACGGTTTCGGGGTCGGTATGGCCGTCGAAGGCGACGACGAAGACCTCCCGCCCCTGCCCGCGCACCGCGCTGGCGATGCGGGCCGGCAGCGTTCCGCCACCGGCCAGGATCGCCAGCTTGGGACCGGCAGCCTGAAGGGTATCGGCCATCGGCCGGCGGCCTCAGCTCTCGCGCGGTTGGCAGAGGGAGCGCGCTTCCTTGGCACGGATGAAGGACAGCACGTCGGAGATCAGCGCACGCTCGCCGAAGTCGCGACCGACCTCCTCCACCCGCTCGGCAAAGGTCCCCTCCGGTCCGAACAGCATGCGGTAGGCCGCGCGCAGGGCGTGGATGTCGTCCTTCTTGAAGCCGCGCCGTTCAAGCCCGACGAGGTTCAGGCCGGCGAGGCGGGCACGGTCGCCCATCACCAGACCGAAGGGAATCACGTCGTTCTCGACGCCCGACATGCCGCCGATCATGGCGTGCGAGCCGATGCGCACGAACTGGCGCACCGCCGAAAGCCCGCCGATGATGACGTAGTCGCCCAACGTCACATGGCCGCCCAGGGTGGCGTTGTTCGCCATGATCACATGGTCGCCGACGATGCAGTCATGCGCCACATGCGAGCCCATCATGAACAGCCCATCGTCGCCGACGCGCGTTATCATGCCGCCGCCCTCGGTGCCGGGATTCATCGTCACATGCTCGCGGATCTGGTTGCGGGCACCGATGACGAGTTCGGACGGTTCACCATGGAACTTCAGGTCCTGCGGGCGATGGCCGATGGACGCGAAGGGATAGATGACGGTTTCGGCGCCGATGCTGGTGCGCCCGTCGACAGCCACATGCGAAACCAGCCGAACGCCGTCGCCCAGCGTGACGTCGGGGCCGACGACGCAGAAGGGACCGATGTCTACCCTCTCGCCCAGCTTGGCCGCGGGATCGACGATGGCGGACGGATGGATGGTGACGGTCATTTTTCGTCCAGGATCATGGCGGAATAGATGGCTTCGGCGACGAGGACGCCGTTGACCTTGGCCTCGCCCTTGAACTTCCACACGTTGGCGCGCTGGCGCTGCTTGGTCACGTGGATGTGGATGGTGTCGCCGGGGGTGACCGGACGACGGAAGCGCGCCTCGTCCACGGTCATGAAATAGACCAGCTTGCCTTCGGCATCCGGTCCGAGCGTGGCGACCACCAGCACGGCGGAGGTCTGCGCCATCGCCTCGATGATCAGCACCCCGGGCATCACCGGACGCGACGGGAAATGGCCCTGGAAGAAGGGCTCGTTGATCGTGACGTTCTTCACGCCGGTGGCGCCTTCGCCCAGCGTCACATCGATCACCCGGTCGATCATCAGGATCGGGTAGCGATGCGGGATCATCTTCATGATCCGCGTGATGTCGATGTCGTCGATCTTTTTGCTTTGCGCGTTGTTGTCCGCCGTCACGTCCATTGTCCGGCCGCCCGCCTTTCCACCAACCGATAGGGTTCACCATTCCCCGTTCCCGGAGAACGGGCGCCGCCGCCCCAACAGGAAACGCTGGCGCCTTTTGTTTGCTCCGCCTTCTTGCCCCATTTCCGCGGCGACCGCAACCGCCGAACCCGGAAACGCAACAGGGCCGTCACCTTCCCAGTCGGGACGGCGACGGCCCTGCTCAGAAAGGCATTACTGCTTGGGAACGTTCAGCGCAACCTGCGGGAGCTTCTTGTTCACCCGCTCCATCACCGTGTCGGTGACGTCGAGCTGGGTGTCGACCAGAACGAATTGCTGGCGGGCCAGAACGAGGTTCGCGCCGCGCTCGCGCGAGATTTCGGCGACCACATCGACCATCGTCTTGTGAACGACGGCCATTGCTTCGTTCAGGCTCGTCTCCAGTGCCCGCTTGCGGTTCTGGACCGTCTTCTGGACGTCGGCGACCTGCTTTTCGAAATCGCGGCGCTTGGTGGCGAGCGCTTCCGGCGACAGGACGGTCTGCTGCTTGCGCAGTTCGTCTTCGGTCTTGCGGAGCTTGTCTTCCAGCGCGGAAATTTCCTTCTGGTAGGAATCGCGCAGCGATTCGAAGGACTTGGTGATGCCCTTCGACGCGGTGGATTCCTGCATGATCTTCTGGACGTCGATCACCGCGATGACCGGAGCCTTCAGTTCCGCACCGGGAGCCGGAGGCGTGGCCGTGGCCGTGGCCGTGGCCGCCTTGGGGGCTTCGGCCTTCGGCTGGGTTTGGGCCTGGGCCGACGTGGCGGCGAACAGGAGGCCGGCGACCGTGACGGCCGACAGGACGGCGACGCGGAACGGCGCCTTCGACTGGGTGAATTGCATCTTAGAACCTGGTTCCGAAGCTGAAGCGGATGAGCTCTTTCTTGTCGTAGCCTTCCTTGCGGATCGGCAGTGCGACATCGAGCCGGATGGGCCCGAACGGCGACTTCCACGACACGCCGGTGCCGATGGAGACGCGGATGGTCTCGTCATCCTTCACGTTCGGATCACTGATGTCGACCTTGCCGAGCGTACCGACATCGGTGAAGGCATGGCCGAGCAGGCCGAACTCTTCCGGCAGGCCGAAGGGGAAGCTCATTTCCACCGACGCGCGGGCATAGCGCGTGCCGCCCAGCGCATCGCCGGTGGACACGTCGCGCGGACCGATGCCGGCGGTGTTGAAGCCACGCAGCGTGTCGCCGCCGATGAAGAAGCGGTCGCCCAGTTGCACCTTCTGGCCGAGACCGTGGATATAGCCGATCTCGCCCGTGGTGCTCAGCACCCACTGGTCCTCGCCGAGAGGGATGTAATAGCCGGCGGCAAGCTTGTTGCGCAGGAAGCGCACCGAACCGCCGAGACCGGCGATGTCGTTGGTCAGCCGGATGAAATAGCCCTCGGTCGGCGTCAGCTTGCTGTTGCGGACGTCGTAGGTCAGCTCCTGGCCGATCAGCGAGGTCAGGCGGTTGCCGCGCTGCTCCTGGATGTACTTCGACGCGGTGGCCGGCACTTCCTCGATCTGCGTGTCCTGCAGCTGGTAATAGACGCGCTGGCGCATGCGCTCGGTCAGCGGATAGCCCAGGCGCAGGGCAAAGCCGGTGTTCTTCTCGTTGAACGAGCTTTCGTCCTGGTAGTTGTAGCGCGTCCGGAAGATGTCGACGCCGGCCGACAGGTCCCGGTCCATGAAGTACGGCTCCGTGAAGGAGATGTCGTACAGCTGGCGACGGCCCGACAGCGTGGCGCCCAGGCGCAGATCCTGGCCGCGGCCGAGCAGGTTGCGCTCGCGGATCGAGAAGTCGCCCAACGGACCGTCGGAGGTCGAGAAACCGGCACCGATCGAGATTTCACCGGTCGACTGCTCGGCCACATCGACGTTCACGACAGTGCGGTCGGGCACGCTGCTCTCGGCGGTGGTGATGTTCACACGCTCGAAGAAGCCCAGATCCTTGATGCGCTGCTCGGACCGCTTCAGCTTGGACGCGTTGAAGGGGTCGCCTTCGGACAGCAGCATCTCGCGGCGCACCACCTTGTCCAGCGTGCGGACGTTGCCGGTGATGTCGATGCGGTCGACGAAGGTGCGCGGCCCCTCGTTGATCTCATAGATGATGTCGATGGTACGGTTCTCGCGGTTGCGCGAAATCCGCGGCCGGACATCCACGAAGGCATATTGCAGGTCGCCGACGGCGTTCGTCAGCTTCGTGATCGTGTCTTCCACCTTCTGGGCGTTGTACCAGTCGCCTTCGGTGGTGGTCACGCTGTTCTGCAGGACCGTCGGGTCGAGCTGCTTCAGCGAGGTGTTGATGTCCACCTTGCCGAACTTGTAGCGCTCGCCTTCCTCGATCGTGAAGGTGATGAAGAAGTCCGACTTGTCGGGTGTGAGTTCCGCCACGGCCGAGACCACGCGGAAGTCGGCGTAGCCTTCCTTCAGGTAGAAGCGGCGCAGCAGGTCGCGGTCGTAGTTCAGACGGTCCGGATCATAGTTGTCGTCGGACGACAGGAAGCGCCACCAGGCGGATTCCTTGGTCTGAACCGCCTCGCGCAGACTCCCGTCGGAAAAATGCTCGTTTCCGATGAAGGTGATGCCGCGTACGCCGGTGCGCACGCCTTCATTGATCTCATAGACCAGATCGACGCGGTTCTGGTCGAGCTGGATGATCTTCGGCTCCACCGTCGCGGCGAATCGGCCCTGGCGGCGGTAGATTTCCTGAATGCGCTGAACGTCGGTCTGAACGCGGGTGCGCGTGTAGACGACGCGGGGACGCAGCTGGATTTCCTTCTCCAGCGTCTCCTTGTCGATGCGCCGGTTCCCCTCGAACGCGATGCGGTTGATGATGGGGTTTTCGGCCACCGTCACCACCAGCGCATCGCCCTCGCGCTTCAGCACCACGTCTGCGAACAGGCCGGTGTTGAACAAAGCCTTCAGCGACTGGTCGATCCGATCGGGATCGAACTGGTCGCCGGGCTGAATCGTCAGGTAGGAGCGGACCGTGGACGGTTCGATTCGCTGGGTGCCTTCGACCCGGATATCGCGCACCGTACCGCCGCTGAACACCTGGGCGACCATGGACCCGGAACCCGCAGGCGCCCGTCCGGGCGAGGCGGCGGTTTGGGCGTGGGCGACAGACACCGTCGTCATGGCGCAGCCGGCCAGCAGGCCCGCCACCAGAACTTTGCTCGACACCGGCAAATCACGCTCCCTGGCAAGGGGCTGGCTTTAGGAGACCAGTCCCCGGAAGAAATCGACCACGCGCAGTTGAACCAGGTCGTTCCACGTGGCGAAGACCATGAGCGTTAATACCAAGGCCAATCCAATTCGGAAACCGTATTCTTGCGCTCTCGCTCCGAGCGGCCGCCCGCGCAGCTTTTCGAAGGCGTAGAACAGCAGGTGGCCGCCGTCCAGCATCGGCACCGGGAAGAGGTTGATCAGCCCGAGGTTCACCGACAGGAAGGTCATGAACCAGATCAGCGGATACCAGCCGGATTGCGCCACCTCGCCCGACATCTGGGCGATGCGCAGCGGCCCCCCCAGCTCTTCCGTCCCGCGCGATCCCTGGACCATCTGGCCCAGCGCGGTGAAGGTGCCGGTGATCATGCCTGCGACTTCTCGTCCCGCCTGCCAGACCGCTGTCAGCGGATCGTGGCGCATCATTCCGACGCTGCCGCGGCTGATCCCGAGCAGGCCGATCTGATGGCTGTTGCCGAGTCGGTCGGTGACGGACTGCGAATCCGGCGTGGCGGTGACCGTCACCACCCGGCCGTCGCGCTTCAGTTCGATCGCCAGAGGCTGACCCGGCCGGATGGAAACGATCTGCCGGATTTCCTCGAAGCGCTGAACCCCGGTGCCATCGACCGACAGGATCAGGTCGCCAGGCTGGATGCCAGCACGCTCGGCGGCGCTGCCGGGCTGGATGCCGCCGACATCGGGCGGAGTGAAGGACTGCCCCGCCGTAATGAACAGCACGGCCAGCACGACGATGGAAAACAGGAAGTTGGCGATCGGCCCGGCGGCGACGATGGCCGCGCGCTGCCCCACCCGCTTGTGGTGGAAGGACACCGCCCGCTCCTCCTCCGACATGCCCGTGAGGTGGGCACCGGGCGTGCTGGCCGGGTCGGCGTCGCCGAACATCTTGACGTATCCGCCGAGCGGCAGCGCGCTGAACTTCCAGCGCGTACCGGCTTGATCGGTGAAACCAAACAGCTCCGGCCCGAAGCCGATGGAGAAGGTCTCGATCCGCACGCCGTTGCGCCGTGCGATCAAATAGTGGCCAAGCTCGTGCACGAAGACGAGCACGGTGAGGACCAGCAGGAAAGCCAGCACCGAGGTCCAGAAACCGCCGATTACGTCCATTTCAACCCTTGCGCCTTCCAGCGCCTCGAACGCGGATCATCGGCTGCCAACCGCCGTCGCACCGATGGCCTGAATGCGGCCGGCGGCAACCCGCCTGGCGTCCGCGTCGGCCTCCCGCACGGCGGCGAGATCGCGCAGCGGGCGGTGGGGCAACGCCGTCAACGTCTCCTCGACGATCCGTTCGATGTCGAGGAAGCCGATCCGGCGGTCGAGAAACGCCTGAACAGCCACCTCGTTGGCGGCACTGAGTATAGTAGGAGCGCCCCCACCGCTTTGCAAGGCGGCCCGGGCCAGCCGAAGTGCCGGGAATCGAACGGGATCCGGAGCCTCGAAGGTCAGGGTCGCGGCCTTGACCAGATCCAGCCGTTCCGCCGGTGTGGCAATGCGGGCGGGCCAGCCCAGCGCATAGGCGATGGGCGTGCGCATGTCCGGCGTGCCGAGCTGCGCCAGCACGGAGCCGTCGACATACTCGACCAGTGAATGGATGACCGACTGCGGATGGACCAGGACGTCGATCCGTTCCTCCGGGATGCCGAACAGGAAATGGGCTTCGATCAGCTCCAGCCCCTTGTTCATCATCGTGGCGCTGTCGACCGAGATCTTGGCGCCCATGTCCCAGGTCGGATGTGCCACCGCCTGCTCCCGCGTCGCCGCCGCCATGAAGGCGCGGTCCCTGGTGCGGAACGGGCCGCCGGATGCAGTGAGGATCAGGCGGGCGACGCTGTCGGTCCGCTCGAAATCGAAGACCTGATAGATGGCGGAATGCTCGCTGTCGACCGGCAGCAGCGTGGCGCCATGCGCCTTCACCTCCTCCATCATCAAGGAGCCGGCGCAGACCAGAACCTCCTTGTTGGCGAAGGCGACGATGGCGCCGCGGCGCACGGCGGCGAGCGTCGGCTCCAGGCCGGCGGCGCCGACGATGGCGGCCATCACCCAATCGGCGGGCCGCTCGGCGGCGGCGGCCACCGCCTCGGCACCGGCGGCAACCTCGATGCCGGTGCCGGACAAGAGGTCCTTCAACTCGGCATAGGCCGCGGGATCCGCGACGACGGCAAGACGGGCCTTGAGATCGCGGGCCTGCTTGGCCAGCAAGGCGACGTTGCGGTTGGCGGTCAGCGCCTCAACCGGGAAGCGCTCCGGATCGCGGGTGACGAGGTCCACGGTCTGCGTGCCGACCGAACCGGTGGAACCGAGGATCGTCACGCTGCGCGGCGCACCCGGCACCGCCTCCGCCTTCACCACCATGAGAGAACCGTTCCAACGGCCGCGTGGAACAAGGCCAACACCGGGGCCGCGGCCAGAAGCCCGTCGATGCGGTCGAGGATGCCGCCATGCCCGGGAATGAGCTGGCCGCTGTCCTTCACGTTGTAACGCCGCTTGACCGCCGATTCGAACAGGTCGCCGGCCTGCCCCACCACCGCGACTGCGGCGCCGACCAGAATGGCGATGTCCGGACGCGCCGCGCCGAAGGCAACGGCCACCAGCCAGCCGAACAGGGCGGAAGACAGCATGCCGCCGATCAGGCCGGCCCAGGTCTTCTTCGGGCTGATGCGGGGCGCCAGTTTCGGCCCGCCGATACTGCGGCCGGCGGCATAGGCGCCGATGTCAGTCGCCCAGATGGCGAACAGGACGAAGAGGAACAGCGAGAGCCCGACGTTCGGCAGATCGCGCAGCCAGATCAGCCCGGCCATGCCGGCGGCGACGTAGAACACGCCAAACCCGAGCAGACCGCGGTCACGGCCGCCCCCGACGATGGCGGTCAGAACGGAGAAGGCCGCCGCGACGCCCAGGCCCATGGCCGGACCGGCAGCGATCTGGGCCATCAGCGCGACGGCAATGCCGATCGCCGCCATCAACCGTGCGGGCAGGCGGCGGGCGCTGGGGACGATGTTGGTCCATTCGGATACGGCGACCACCGATCCGAAGGCGATGAGTGCATGGAACACCCAGCCGCCGAGCCAGACGGCGCCCAGCACGACAGGCGCCATGACAAGCGCCGACAGGGCGCGGACCTTCAGGTCCCCCGCCCTGGAAGGCTTCACCGGCGGAGTGGCCGAGACCGATGACTCAGCGGGACCCGGCGGTGGTGGCGCCGAAGCGGCGTTCCCGTCGGTGGAACTCTTCAATCGCCGCCTCCAGATCGCGCTTGGTAAAATCGGGCCAGAGGGTGTCCACAAAGACCAGCTCGGCATAAGCCGCCTGCCACAGCAGGAAATTGCTGATCCGCTTCTCGCCGCTGGTGCGGATGATCAGGTCGGGGTCGGGAATGTCGGCGGTGTAGAGCCGGGCCGACAGCGCGTCCTCGTCGATGGCGTCGGGCGACAGGCGCCCCGCCGCCACCTCCTCCGCCAGCCGGCGAGCGGCGTGGACGATCTCCAGCCGCGAGCCGTAGCTGAGGGCGACGACCAGCGTCATGACCCGGTTGTCGCGGGTCAGTCCCTCGGCATTGTCGATCAGACGATTGATGTCCTCCGACAACCGGTTGCGGTCGCCGATCACCCGCAGGCGGATGCCCGCCCGATGGAGTTCGGCGACCTCGCTGCGCAGATAGAAGCGCAGCAGACCCATCAGGTCGCTGATCTCCTCTTCCGGCCGGCGCCAGTTCTCCGAAGAGAAGCTGAAGATCGTCAGAGTGCCGATGCCAAGTTCGCGCGCCGCTTCCACGGTGCGGCGGACGGCGTCCACGCCCTTCTTGTGACCGGCGGTGCGCGGCAGGCCGCGCGCCTTGGCCCAGCGCCCGTTGCCATCCATGATGATGGCGACGTGCCCAGGGGCCGTGTTGGACCGGTTGTCGTCCGCTTCGCGCATTCCGGATCAGACCTGCATGATTTCCTTTTCTTTTTGCGCAAGCGTGTCGTCGACCAGCTTGATGTGCTGGTCGGTCAGCACCTGCACCTTGTCCGACTGGACCTTGTGCTCGTCCTGGGTAATCTCGCTGGCCTTCTCGGCCTTCTTCAGGCCGTCCATGCCGTCGCGGCGGATGTTGCGGATGGCGATACGGCACTGCTCGGCGTATTTGTGGGCGACCTTCGCCAGTTCGGCGCGGCGCTCCTGCGTCAAGTCGGGCAGCGGCACACGGATGACCTGCCCCTCGGCCTGCGGGTTCAGGCCCAGCCCGCTGTCGCGGATGGCCTTCTCGACAGCCTTGGTCATGCCGCGGTCCCACACCTGCACGGAGATCAGGCGCGGCTCCGGAACGGAGACGGTCGCCACCTCGCGCAGGTGCATGCGGCTGCCGTAGGCCTCCACCATCACCGGTTCCAGCAGGTTGGACGAGGCGCGGCCAGTGCGCAGACCGCCCAGTTCCTTGCGAAATGAGTCGAGCGCGCCTTCCATGCGGCGCTTCAGATCCGATAGGTCGGGCGCAGCCACGGGCCTACTCCCTTTCTTCCGTTATGATGGTGTGCTTGCCACGGCCCTGCATCACTTCGGCGAAGGCGCCGGGCGTATGGATCGAGAAAACCAAAATGGGAATGTGGTTCTCGCGCGACAGCGCGATCGCCGAAGCGTCCATCACCTGCAGTTCCTTGGTCAGGACATCCATGTAGGTGAGGCGTTCGTAATGCTGGGCCGACGGATCCTTCTTCGGATCGGCGGTGTAGACGCCGTCGACCTGCGTGCCCTTCAGCAGACCGTCGCAGCCCATTTCCGAGGCGCGCAACGCCGCGGCGGTGTCGGTCGTGAAGAAGGGATTGCCGGTCCCTGCGGCGAAGATCACCACCCGGCCCTTTTCCATGTGGCGGACGGCGCGGCGCCGGATATATGGCTCGCAGACCGTCGACATGGGGATGGCCGACTGCACGCGGGTGCTGACGCCCATCCGTTCGAGCGCGCTCTGCATCGAGAGCGCGTTCATCACGGTGGCGAGCATGCCGATGTAGTCGGCCGAGGCGCGCTCCATGCCGCTCGCCGCACCCTTGACACCCCGGAAGATGTTCCCCCCGCCGATGACCAGACTGACCTGGACGCCGAGTGCGATGACCGCCTTCACCTCGCTGGCGATGCGGTTCACCATCTCCGGGTCCAGACCATAGTCGCGCTGACCCATCAGCGCCTCGCCCGACACCTTGAGGAGGACGCGCTTGTAGCGGACGCCCTCTGTCGGTGCGGTGGTCCCGGTGGTTTCGACCATGGGGGGAACGCTCCCTTGCTGTTTCGGAATGCGGCGTGCGGACCTAAGCGCTCGACCTTACCGGTCTCAGCCCTGACCGCCGGCGGCGGCAGCGACCTCGGCGGCGAAGTCCGTCTGGGCCTTCTCGATGCCCTCGCCCAGCGCGAAGCGGGTGAAGGCCGTGACCTTGACCGGAGCGCCGATGTCCTTGGCGGCGTTCTCCACCACCTTGCGGACCTTGGTCTCGCCGTCGATCACGTAGGTCTGCTCCAGCAGGCAGACTTCCTCGTAGTACTTGCGGACGCGGCCTTCGACCATCTTCTCGATGATGTTCTCCGGCTTGCCCGAAGCGCGGGCCTGCTCGGCCAGCACGTTGCGCTCACGCTCCAGCGACGAGCTGTCGACGTCGGCGATGTCCAGCGCGTCCGGACGGGCGGCGGCGATGTGCATGGCGATCTGCTTGCCGAGGTCGGCCAGCTTGCCGGCATCGCCGGTCGACTCCAGGGCGACCAGAACGCCGATCTTGCCCAGGCCCGGCGCGATGGCCGAGTGGACGTAGCTGACGACGACGCCGGCCGAGACCGACAGCGTGACGGCGCGGCGCAGGTTCATGTTCTCGCCGACGGTGGCGATCAGGCTGGTCAGCTCATCCTGGGCGGTGTGCGAGGTGCCCGGATAGGCCGCGGCCTTGAGGGCCTCGACGTCGCCGGCGCTGGTCAGGGCCAGCTCGGCGGCCTTGGCGGCGAAAGCCTGGAACTTGTCGTTGCGGGCGACGAAGTCGGTCTCGGCGTTCACCTCGACGACGGCACCCTTGGTGCCGGCGGTGGCGACGGCGACCAGACCCTCGGCGGCGACGCGGCCCGACTTCTTGGCGGCGGCGGCGAGGCCCTTCTTGCGCAGCCAGTCGACGGCGCCCTCGAGGTCGCCCTGCGTCTCGTTCAGCGCCTTCTTGCAGTCCATCATGCCCGCGCCGGTCTTCTCGCGCAGTTCCTTGACGAGCGAGGCGGTAATCTCGGCCATGTTGCGCCCTCTTCCTTCCAAGCGATCCGGCAGGCGGATCGGATTGAGTCACAAAGTCAAAACGGGTGGCAACCCATAAAAAAGGCAGCCGGGCCATAGGTCATAAGGCCCGGCTGCCCTTCAACCGTCAGGGTCAGGCCTGCGCGGCGGTCTCGGCGGTCTCTTCCTCCGGCAGCTGCTCGGCCGGGGCGTCCTCGGCGGCGCCGACGTCGATGCCGGCGGCGCTCATCTCGGCCTGCAGGCCGTCAAGCACGGCGCCGACCGTCAGGTCGCAGTACATCTCGATGGCGCGCAGCGCGTCGTCGTTGCCGGGGATCGGGAAGGCCACGCCGTCCGGATCGGAGTTGCTGTCGAGAACCGCGATGACCGGGATGCCCAGCTTGTTGGCTTCCTTGACCGCGATCGACTCCTTGTTGGTGTCGATGATGAAGATGACGTCCGGCAGGCCGCCCATCTCCTTGATGCCGCCCAGCGCACGCTCCAGCTTGTCGCGCTCGCGGGTCAGCTCCAGCACTTCGCGCTTGGTCAGGCCCGAGGTGTCGCCGCCCAGACGCTCTTCCATCTCGCGCAGGCGCTTGATCGACTGGGAGATCGTCTTCCAGTTGGTCAGCATGCCGCCGAGCCAGCGGTGGTTGACGTAGTACTGGCCGCACTTGGCGGCAGCCTCGGCGATACGCTCCTGCGCCTGGCGCTTGGTGCCGACGAACAGGACGCGGCCGCCGCCGGCGACGACGTCACGCACGGCCTGCAGGGCGCGGTGCAGCATCGGGACGGTCTGCTCGAGATCGATGATGTGCACGCCATTGCGCACGCCGAAGATGTACTGGTTCATCTTCGGGTTCCAGCGGCGGGTGTGGTGGCCGAAGTGGACACCGGCTTCCAGCAGCTGGCGCATGGTGAAGGTGGGCATGGTCATGTGGAAAAAATCCCTTTTTCCGGTTGCTCCGCCGCGGGCATTGTCGAGAGCGCATGGAAACCATGGCTGACGACACCGGATCGGGCCATCGGGGTAAAACCGAGGGTCCGCCAGCCCGCGTGAGGTTTTGACGACGGCGCTTACATAGCCCCGCGCGCGTATGTTGACAAGGAAAAAGGCCACCCGGACCTGCGTCCGGATGGCCTTTTCAGCAAACCGCCAAGGACTGGCGAAAGTTCCTTTAGGCCTGCGGCGCGGACGGTGCTGCGACCTTCGGCTTGGGCAGGTCCAGCTTCAGGTGAAGCTCGCGCAGACGGGCGGTGTCGACCGGCGCCGGGGCCTGCATCAGAAGGTCTTCCGCACGCTGGTTCAGCGGGAAGGCGATGACTTCGCGGATGTTCGGCTCGTCGGCCAGCAGCATGACGATGCGGTCGATGCCCGGGGCCGAGCCGCCGTGCGGCGGGGCGCCCAGCTTGAACGCACTCAGCATGCCGCCGAATCGGGCTTCCAGTTCCTCCGGCGGATAGCCGGCGATCTCGAAGGCCTTGTACATCACTTCCGGCAGATGGTTGCGGATGGCGCCCGACGACAGTTCCACGCCATTGCACACGATGTCGTACTGGTAGGCCTTGATGTCGAGCGGGTTCATCGTCTCCAGCGCCTTCAGGCCGCCCTGGGGCATGGAGAACGGGTTGTGGCTGAAGATGACCTTGTTGGTCTCTTCATCCAGCTCGTACATCGGGAAGTCGACGATCCAGCAGAAGCGGAAGGCGTTCTTCTCGATCAGGTCCAGTTCCTCGCCGATGCGGGTGCGGGCGAAGCCGGCCAGCTTGGCCGCCGGGCCGGGCTGGTCGCAGACGAAGAAGATGGCGTCGCCGTCTTCCAGACCGGCCAGCTCGCGCAGCTGGGCTTGCGCCGCCTCCGGCACGAACTTGGCGATCGGACCCTTGCCGCCGCCGGCTTCCATGACGATGTAGCCGAGGCCGGGAGCGCCGAGGCCGCGAGCCCAGTCGTTCAGCTTGTCGAAGAAGCTGCGCGGACGGTCGGAGACCTTCGGGGCGCGGATGGCGCGGACGACGCCGCCCTTCTCCAGCGTCTGCTTGAAGGCGCGGAATTCGACGTCGTCGCGCTTGAACACCTCGGTCACGTCGGTGATGACCAGGGGATTGCGCAGGTCCGGCTTGTCGTTGCCGTACTTCAGCATCGACTCGGCGAAGGAGATGCGGCGGAACGGCAGGCCGTCGATGGCCGGCTTCGAGTCGCGGCGGAAGCCGCCGAACTCGTCGAAGATGCCGTGCAGTACCGGCTCGATGGCGGCGAAGACGTCTTCCTGGGTGACGAAGGACATCTCGAAATCGAGCTGGTAGAACTCGCCCGGGCTGCGGTCGGCGCGGGCATCCTCGTCGCGGAAGCAGGGGGCGATCTGGAAGTAGCGGTCGAAGCCGGCGACCATCAGCAGCTGCTTGAACTGCTGCGGCGCCTGCGGCAGGGCGTAGAACTTGCCGGGATGGTTGCGGCTGGGCACCAGATAGTCGCGCGCACCCTCAGGCGAGGACGCGGTGAGGATCGGCGTCTGGAATTCGGTGAAGCCCTGGTCGATCATGCGGCGGCGCGCCGAGGCGATCACACGCGACCGCAGCATGATGTTCTCGTGGATGCGCTCGCGGCGCAGGTCGAGGAAGCGGTAGCGCAGGCGAACGTCTTCGCCGGCATCCGTGTCCTGGTTGACCTGCAGCGGAATCTGCTCCGCCTCGCCTTCGACGGTGAGTTCGGCGATCTGCAGCTCGATGCGGCCGGTGGGCAGCTTGTCGTTGATGGTCTCGGCCGTACGCTTCACCACCTTGCCGGTGACGGTGATGACCGATTCCAGCTTCAGCCGGTTCGCGACCTCGAAGGCCGGGTTGGAGGTATCGACCACGCACTGCGTCAGGCCGTAATGGTCGCGCAGGTCGATGAACAGCAGCTGTCCATGGTCGCGCTTCCGGTTCATCCAGCCCGACAGGCGGACGGTCTCGCCGGCATTCTCTTCACGAAGCTGGCCGCAGGTGTGCGTGCGGTAGGGGTGCATGGGTCGAAACACCTTGAAAAGGTCGGATTCCGGCGGAAAAAGCGGTCCGACACACCACACCGGACGCGCGCGAAAGTCAAGCCGCGATAGGGTGGAGCGTGCGTCCGCGGTGGTCGAAATGGAACGTTTGAAACGCCGTGAAACGCTTTCCGGCGCCCTGTTCACCTGTTCAACATCCCCTTCCCGGCCGTCACGCCGTCCAGTCGACCACAGTTTAACACCGCCGCCGCGCGGCAATAAGCGCGAGAGGAAAATCCGCCCGCGGCGCCCCCTGCCCTGCAGCCCGCGCATCCCTTTTTCAGCGTGCAGCGTCCCGGCGCTTCGGCGGACTTTCAAGCACCCGTTCGGTCGTGTATGAAGCAACCATGACGCTCATCACGACAACCGACGCCCTCCAGGCCTTCTGTCAGTCGCTGGCCGGGGCCGAGTACATCACGGTCGACACCGAGTTCCTGCGGGAAAAGACCTATTGGCCGCAATTGTGCCTCGTGCAGGTCGGCGGACCCGACGGCGCGGTCGCCATCGACCCGCTGGCCGAGGGCATCGACCTTGCGCCGCTTTTCGCGCTGATGAGCGACCCGTCGGTGCTGAAGGTGTTCCATGCCGCCCGCCAGGACGTGGAGATCTTCTGGCACCTGTCCGGCCAGATCCCGCATCCGCTGTTCGACACGCAGGTCGCGGCGATGGTCTGCGGCTTCGGCGAGAGCGTCGGCTACGAGACGCTGGTGACCAAGCTGGCCGGCGCCCGCATCGACAAGTCCAGCCGATTCACCGACTGGTCCCACCGCCCGCTGACCGAGCGGCAGCTGACCTACGCCCTGTCCGACGTGATCCACCTGCGCCCGGCCTATGAGAAGCTGAAGCGCCGCCTCGCCCGCTCCGGCCGGTCACACTGGCTGGAGGAGGAGATGGCGATCCTCACCGATCCGGCGACCTATCAGGTCGACCCGGAAAGCTCGTACCTGCGGCTGAAGGTGCGGACCAACAAGCCGCGCTTCATGGCGATCCTCAAGGAACTGGCGGCGTGGCGCGAGCGCGAGGCGCAGCGCCGCGACCAGCCGCGCTCCCGCGTGCTGCGCGACGAAGCCCTGCTTGAGATCGCCGCCCACGCTCCGACCACCGTCGACGATCTCGCCCGCACCCGCGGGCTTGGCCGCGGCTTCGCGGAGGGGCGGCAGGGGGCCGACGTGCTGGCCGCCGTGCAGGCGGGGTTGGACCTGCCCGACAGCGCCCTGCCCCGCGTCGAGCCGCGCGAGGAACCGCCGCCCGGACTGCAACCGATCGTCGAGCTTCTGCGCGTGCTGCTGAAGATGAAGTGCGACGAGAACAATGTCGCGGCGAAGCTGGTGGCCTCGTCTTCCGAGTTGGAGGCTCTGGCCGCCGACGACGCCGCGGACATTCCGGCGATGCACGGATGGCGGCGCGAGCTGTTCGGCAATGATGCCCTCGCCCTGAAGCACGGAAAGATCGGACTTGCGGTCATAGACCGTCGCGTCCGCATCGTTCCCGCCGGAGAACCGCGTCCGTCGGCCGAGCCGGTCGACTCGGAAACTTGACCTTTTCGGATGGCGTCGCTTCGATGATTGCCGCGCCCCGAACGCGCCCTTAGGGCGCCTTCGGGGCTCTTTGCCGCGGTCCGGACCCACCCGCGTCCTGACTTTGGCCTTAAGGGCTTTTTAAAGAAAGTTACCGTTAAAATCCGTTCGGCTACGCAGGATTCGCCGGGTTCCCGGCGCCTGGGGGGCCGCGGTTCCGGCTGGGCGCAAGGCACCGGACCGGACATGAAGGCTGCCGAACAACGAGCGGCCGTTGATACGGGTGGTTGGCAGGCGTGACGCTTGTTGTGGGAGTGAGCATCGTATGAGCAGGTTTGGCGGCAGACCACCGGTTGGACGGGACCGTGTCCGGCTTTCCACAACGGAAAAGCAGGCCGCCGTCGCCGCCGCCAAGGACCAGAAGCCGGATTTCGACAACGACAAGCTCCTGAACCTGCTGCGGTCGGCGAAGAACGAACTGCAGGGCATGCGGCTGATCCACATGCATTTGTCGCTGCTGAAGGACCGCGACCCGACCAGCCAGATGATGGTGCGCTCGATCATCCAGGAACTGGCGACCAAGGCGTCCTACCTGCAATCCTTCAACATCTCCAACGGCGACGTCATCATCCTCTACAAGGGGCTGAAGCTGACCGGCGTCACCGACGTCTGCCAGACGGTCGAACAGGTTTTCCTGTCGAAGACGACGCTGACGGGACCGAACCCCTACAAGGAATACTCGCTCTACTCGATCATGGAACTGGCGTTGAACTTCATCAACGTCATCCGCTTCATCGAGGAGCTTCAGGCGAACGAGACCGGCAACCACGTCACCGAAACCAAGCCGCCGATCACGCTGGAGGAACTGGGCAAGCTCGAACGCTCGATGCAGATGTTCGATTTGTCGCCCTTCCTGTTCAACCAGGGCATCGCCAACATCGGCAGCGGCGAAGCGGAGATGGAGTATTACGAGCTCTACATCTCCATCAAGCTTCTCCAGGAACGGCTCTGCCCGGATTACGACATCACAGCCAACAAGTGGCTGTTCAACTATTTCACCGCCAACCTCGACCAGTCGGTCCTGCGCGCGCTGAACCATGGGCTCAGCTTCATGCGGGGGCGGCGGATCGGCATCAACATCAACCTGTCCACCGTCATCTCAACCGGCTTCGTGAAGTTCGACGAACGCCTGCCGATCGATTTCCGCGGGCAGGTGGTGCTGGAGGTGTCCAAGGGCGACCTGATCGAAAACCTGCCGCTGTTCAACGAGGTGGTGGAGTTCGCCCAGGACCGCCGTTACCAGATCGCGGTGGACGGGCTGAATCCTTTCTGGGTGACGAATTTCGATCTTGAATACCTGAACGCGGACTACGCGAAGATCTTCTGGTCGAACGACATGCTGGAGATGGACCCGTCGTTCGAGAAGTTCTTCCGCGACCGCATCGCCGAACAGGACCGCTGCAAGTTCATCCTGGCCCGTTGCGACAGCGTGTCGAGCCTGGTCTACGCCCACAAGATGGGCATCAAGCTGGTCCAGGGCCGGGCGGTGGACAACATCATGCGCAAGGGCGTCAGCGTCCGCGAGGCCATCGCCCACGCCAAGGTGGATTGAGAACCACGCTCAAGGCTTGCGCGGGGCCTGACGCAACAGCCCGTCGGTCCAGGACGGCGGCAGCAGCGCCAGCAGCCACACCGCGGCCATCATCGGCCAGGGGAAGGCGATGCGCGCCGCATTGCGCTCCAACCCTCGGCGGATGACGCGGGCGGCGGCCTCCGTCTCCATCAGGAATGGCATGGGGAAACGGTTCACCGCGGTCATGCGGCTCTTGACGAAGCCGGGGCAGATGACCGAGACGCCGATCCCCTCCCCGGCCAAATCGCCGCGCAACGCCTCGCCATAGACCCGCACCATCGCCTTGCTGGCGCAATAGGCCGGCGCGCCGGGAAGGCCGCGGAATCCGGCCAGCGACGCCATCACGGCGATTTGCCCGCGCCGCCGCGCCCGCATCGCCGGAAGCAGCGGATGGATGCTGTTCAGAACACCGTCGATGTTGACCGCCAGGATGCGCCGGGCCTGTTCCTCCGTCTCGCCGCCATCGCCGGTGCCGGCCGACATCCCGGCATTGGCGATCAGCAGGTCGACCGGCTCGGCGGCATCGACCCGCGCCAACCACTCTGCCATCGCCGCCCGGTCCGCCACGTCGATCACCGCCGTGTCCACCCGGGCCCCGGCGGTGCGGCAGCGCTGCGCCACCGCCTCCAGCCTTGCGGAGTCGCGGCCGGTCAGTGCCAGGGCGACGCCAGTGGCGGCATAAAGCAGCGCCAGGGCCTCGCCGATTCCGCTCGACGCGCCGGTGATGACGATGGACCTGGGGGCGGACCGGGGGGCGGACCGGGGGGCGAAACGGGAGGTGGATCGCGGCTGCTTCATGAAATCTCCGCCCTGCTCGTCGGTCCAAATCCGGCGCCGGAGCTTGTTGTGGGGTGACGTCGAGTTTATAAGCACGACACCAACCGACACCGCTTTTCAAGTGAGGCCGCCTTTGCCCGCCCATCGCCCCGTCATTGCCAGCATGACCGGTTTCGCACGCGTCGACGGGCACGGCGACGGCTATTCCTGGACCTTCGAAGCCAAGAGCGTCAATGGCCGCAGCCTGGACCTGCGTTGCCGCCTTCCGTCGGGCTTCGACAGCATCGAGGCCGTGGCCCGCGCCGAGCTGCCGAAGCGGCTTGCCCGCGGCAACGTCAACCTGACGCTGACCGTCAACCGCGCCCAGGCGGTGTCGCAGCTCCGCATCAACCGGGAGCTTCTGGCCCAGGTGCTGGAACTCGCCCGCGAGATCGAGGGAGCCGGCGCCGCTCCGCCGCGGCTGGATTCGCTGCTGGCCGTCCGCGGCATCATCGAGCCGGTGGAAGAGGACGAGACCGAATCACGCGAGCGCGTCGAATCGGCGCTGAAGGCCGACCTCGCCAAGCTGATCGGCCAGCTGGTGGACAACCGGCTCGCCGAGGGTGCCCGCATCGCCGAGGTGCTGAACGGCCATCTGGATGAGATCGCCCGTCTGGTCGATGCGGCCTCGGCCTGCGCCTCCACCCAGCCGGAAGCGCTGCGCGAGAAGCTGCGCGCACAGGTCGCCGCCATTCTCGGCTCCTTCCCGGCCCTGTCGGAGGACCGCCTGGCCCAGGAGGCCGCCATCCTGATCGGCAAGGCCGACGTGCGGGAAGAGCTGGACCGCCTGCGCGCCCACATCCAGGCGGCGCGCGACCTGATGGCGGAGGGCGGGGCCATCGGCCGCCGGTACGACTTCCTGTGCCAGGAGTTCAACCGCGAGGCCAACACGCTGTGTTCCAAGTCGGCGGACGTCGAACTGACCCGCATCGGCCTGTCGCTGAAAGCCTCGATCGAGCAGCTTCGCGAGCAGGTCCAGAACATCGAATGATCACCACCACCGAGTGAACGCCATGGCTGCGACCAACACCCCCCTGATCCACCGGCGCGGCCTGATGCTGGTGCTGTCCTCCCCCTCGGGCGCCGGCAAGACGACCATCGCCCGCGGCCTGCTGGAGCGCGATGCCGGCATCACCATGTCGGTCTCGGTGACCACGCGGGCGATGCGTCCCGGCGAGGCCGAGGGGCTGGATTATTACTTCATCGACCAGCAGCGTTTCGACCGCATGGCCGAGACCGGCGACCTGCTGGAGCATGCCCGCGTCTTCGGCAATTGCTATGGCACGCCGCGCGTGGCGGTGGAGGATGCGCTGGCCGCCGGCCGCGACGTGCTGTTCGCCATCGACTGGCAGGGCGCGCAGCAGCTGGCGCAGAACGCCCGCGACGATCTGGTCAGCGTCTTCGTCCTGCCGCCGACGGTCAGTGAACTGGAGCGCCGCCTGCGCGGCCGCGGTCAGGACTCGGAAGAGGTCATCGCCAACCGCATGGCCAAGGCGTCCAACGAGATCAGCCACTGGCCGGAATACGACTACGTCATCGTCAACCACGATGTGGACGAAAGCATCGCCGCGGTCTTGTCGATCCTGCGCGCCGAACGGCTGCGCCGCCGCCGTCAGGTCGGCCTGCCGGAATTCGTGCGCAGCATCCAGGACACTCTGTAATTATTTGATAGGAAACGGCTTCGCCCGCACCTTGATTTCATGGTCGGGCGCGCCGTCGCTGCCGTCCGGCCGCTTGCCGCGGTAATAGCCCTTCTGCCAGCGTTCCTGCGCCGCCGTGCTGCCGGGGGTTTGCAGGTCGGTGTTGAATTGGCTGCGCGAGGCTGCCCACGCGCGGTATTGCGCCGCGGTTTCCGGATCGCTGTCGAGATCGCGGACCTCCGGTTCCAGGCTTTCCACCAGCCCGCGCTGGATCGGCATCAGATGGGCGAAGGGTTCACCCTTCTCCCAGGTCACCGGCACGCCGGGCGCGGTGAATTTCCAGTTCATGGTGAAGGGATAGGGCGACCAGTCGGTCTCGATGATGCCCGACAGGCCGAGGATCCCGTGCTTCGGGTGGTTCAGCGGCCCGGTCACCATCAGGTTCACGCCCGGCGGCGTCCGGAACAGGGCCGCGACATGGAAGGTCAGCACGCCGCTGCCGAAATGGCTGGCCGGCAGCAGCGGGTGCGGTTCCTCGGCCGTGACGGCGATGGCATCCAGCCCGGTGCCGCCATCCCAGACCGCCGTCACCCGCACCGGGCAACAGACCTCCCACCCGTGCATGCTGGCGATGTTCAGCGGCAGGCAGCGGTAGCCGTATTGCTCCGGCAGTGCGTCGATCCAGTCGCGCGTCGGGCGCGCCGGGCGGATGTCGGGCATGGCCCCCGACAGCGGATAGGCGATCAGTGTCATAGTGCCGCATCCTGCCAGATTTCCGGCCCAAGGTACCCGGCGGATCGCGAAGATCACAACCGGTTACGTGTCCATCGGGATTATCCCTATGCCTCCGTTAGGGATTGCGTCAACGCCCGATACTCCAGTATGAGTGGCGCATTCCATTAGGGACTGATCATGTAAGCGGGTCGCGATGCGCCGGAGCGTTCCGGCGGCGGAGTCGCGCGTTTGGGGTGGAACAAGGCGATGATCGACAAACTTCACAGCATCAAGGCGAAGCTCCTGATCCTTCTGGGGCTGTTCCTCGTCACCATCCTGGTGGCCGGCATCTGGTCCGCGACGTCCAAGCGCGAGACCATGGTGGAGGGATACCGCAACTCGATTCAGGCGGTGGTGCAGACCTCGTTGTCGATCATCAAGTCCTACGATGCCCGCGCCGCCAAGGGCGAGTTCAGCCGCGAAGAGGCGCAGACACAGGCCAAGGCCGCCCTGCGCGCGCTGCGCTTCTTCGGCAGCGAGTACATGTTCGGTTACGAGTTCGACGGGACCAACGTCTTCCACGGCGTGCGCGCCGATCTGGAAGGCACCCGCAAGCTGGCCGATTTCAAGGACAGCAACGGTGTCCTGGTGATCCGCGGGCTGATTGATTCGGCGAAGTCCAATGACGGCTTCCTGATCTACAACTTCCCCAAGGCCAGCGGCGGCGAACCGGTGCCGAAGCTCGCCTTCGCCGCGATCTACGAGCCCTGGGGCTGGATGATCGGCACCGGCGTCTACATCGACGACGTGGATGCCGCCTTCCGCCGCACGCTGCTGGAAACGCTGGTGGTCACGCTGGTCGCGTCGGTCCTGCTCGGGCTGTTCGGCTTCCGTCTGGTGTCGCGCATCTCCAAGGGGCTGGACGGCATCAGCACCGCGACCGGCCGCATCGCCAAGGGCGATCTCGCCACGCAGGTCGGCGGAACGGAACGCCGCGACGAGGTGGGCGCGCTCGCCCGCTCGGTCGAGACGCTGCGGCTCAGCGCCGTCGAGGCGGAGGAACTGCGCCGCCGCCACACGGCCCTGGAGCAGGAGGCCGAACAGGCCCGTCGCGCCACCATGTCCCGCCTCGCCGACGAGTTCGAAAGCACGGTCGGCGGTTTGGTCCGTTCGGTCGCCGAATCGGCCGGCCAGCTGACCCACACCTCCGGTGCGATGAGCAGCGGGGCGGAGCAGACCACCCGCCTGATGGACGGCGCTGCCCGCGCGGCGGAAACCACCTCGGGCAACGTCCAGGCGGTGGCCGGCGCGACCGAGGAACTTGCCGCGTCGATCCGCGAGATCGCCCAGCAGATCGCCGAATCCACCACCGGCTCCGCCCGCGCGGTGGAGGACGTCCGCCGCACCTACGCACTGATCGAACAGCTGGACGGCGTCGCCCGGCGCACGGTGGAGGTGGTGGACCTGATCCGCTCCATCGCCGAGCAGACCAACCTGCTGGCGCTGAACGCGACCATCGAGGCGGCGCGCGCCGGCGAGGCCGGCAAGGGTTTCGCCGTCGTCGCCAGCGAAGTGAAGAATCTCGCCAACCAGACGGCCAAGGCAACCGACGACGTGCAGGCGCAGATCGCCGCCATGACCGACGCCACCTCGTCGGTGGTGGAGGCCATGCGCGGGGTCGGCGGCGCCATCGAGACGGTGAACAACGTCGCGTCCAGCATCTCCGCCGCCATCGAGGAGCAGGGTGCCGCCACCCGCGACATCAGCCAGAACGTCAACGAGGCGGCGCAGGGCGTCAGCTCGGTGTCCGACAGCCTGAACCTCGTCTGCAGCCACGCCACCGCCACCGGTCAGGCCTCCACCGAGGTGGCCGCCGCCGCCCGTGCGGTGGGTGAGCGGGCCGACCGCATGCTGAACGAGGTCTCGGCCTTCGTCGCCCGCATCCGTCAGGGCTGATCGGCCGGAAGGCGCGCGTCCGGGGGGAGGCGCGCGCCGGATGCAATCCGCAACAATCCGCGCTATGGATTGAGTCCTGCGAAGCGCTTGCACACGGGACCTCATGACCTCCCCCACCCCCGCCGCCTCCCATTCCACCGCCGCCCGGCGCGGCTGGCTCGACGAGGCGCTGCGGCGCATCGAGGCGGACGTGAACCGGTCCGCCGACACCCATCTGCTGCGGCTGCCGATCCCGTCGGCGCCGGGGATCACGCTGTACCTGAAGGATGAATCGACCCACCCGACGGGCAGCCTGAAGCACCGGCTGGCGCGGTCGCTGTTCCTCTATGCGATCTGCAACGGCTGGGTGCGCGAGGGCACAACGGTGATCGAGGCTTCGTCGGGCTCCACCGCCGTGTCGGAAGCCTATTTCGCCCAGCTGCTCGACCTGCCCTTCGTCGCCGTGGTGCCGCGCAACACCTCCCCGGCCAAGATCGCGCAGATCGAGTTCTACGGCGGCCGCTGCCACATGGTGGAGCGCGCGTCGGAGGTCTGTTCCGAGGCGCAGCGGCTGGCCCAGGCCTGCAACGGCCATTTCATGGACCAGTTCACCTATGCCGAGCGCGCCACCGACTGGCGCGGCAACAACAACATCGCCCAGTCGATCTTCGAACAGCTGGCGCAGGAGCCCCATCCGGTGCCGGACTGGATCGTCTGCGGCGCCGGCACCGGCGGCACCTCCGCCACCTTCGGGCGCTATGTCCGCTACCGCCGGCTGCCGACCCGCATCTGCGTCGCCGACCCCGAACATTCGGCCTTCTTCGAGGGCTTCCGTGACGACAACCCGCAGGCCGATGTCGGCCGTGGGTCGGGCATCGAAGGCATCGGACGGCCGACGGTCGAGCCGTCCTTCCAGCCGACGGTGATCGACCGCATGATCCGCGTGCCCGACGCCGCCAGCATCGCCGCGGTGTGGGTGCTGCGCGACCGGCTCGGCCGCGCCTGCGGCGGTTCCACCGGCACCAATCTGGTGGGGTCCATCGACCTGATCGCGGGAATGATGCGGGACGGCCGGCAGGGCAGCGTCGCCACCCTGATCTGCGACCCCGGCGACCGCTATATGGGCACCTACTTCAACCGCGACTGGCTGGCCTCGGCCGGGCTGGACATCGCCCCGTGGTGCGAGCGGATCGACGGCTTCTTCCGCACCGGCGCCTGGAGCGGCGACGGGCTAGAGGCCGCCGAGCGGTGACGGGAGGATCGCGGCGATGACGCGCATGCGGATCCGCATCGATTTCGACAGCGGCGGTTCGATCGGCCCCGGCAAGATCGCGCTGCTGGAACGGATCCGTGAGACCGGCTCGATCTCCGCCGCCGGGCGGGCGCTGGGCATGTCCTACCGCCGGGCCTGGCTGCTGGTGGACGACCTCAACCGCATCTTCCGCGAACCGGTGGTCAGCGCGGCGGTGGGCGGGAAGCATGGCGGCGGGACCGTGCTGACTGCGTTTGGCGCAGAGGTCATCGACCATTACCGCGCCGTCGAACGCGAAGCCCGCGTGGCGACCGCCCACCGGCTGGCGGCACTGGCGGCCGGGATCAACCCGGATTACGGAGCGGACAAGCAGGCCGATGATGGCAGCTTCGCCAACGATCCGGGACTGAAGCCGGGATGCGGGGCGGAGTGACGGCCGCCCCCTCCCTCAGTAGTCCTTCTCATAGACCAGCCCGAACTGCGTGTCGGAATTGGCGCCGACCGAGGCGGTTCCCTTCAGGTTCTTGGTGATGTCGACTTCGACCTTCGCCCGGCTCTGGTTGGCGCCGATGCCCTGCTCGACGCCGACATAGACGCGGTCGCTGACATAGCGTCCCGCCTGCACCGCACCGCCCTTGCCATTCTCGCCCTGGGTGAAGTCCAGCCGGTCGACGCCGATGCTGCGGCGCACGCGGTCCAGGATGCCGCCGCCCCCGCCGCCGACGCCGGCCAGCGCCGCCGCCGACTGGGCAAGCTGCACCGCCTCCGCCGCGCTCAGGTCGCCGACCGACTTGCCGAACAGCACGCCGGCCAGCACCTCGTCCTGGGGCAGCCCCTGGGGCGAGGTCAGTTCGATCTTGGGCTGGCGGGGGGTGCCGCTGACCACCACCTGCGCGGTGATGCCGTTGGCCGTCGCTTCGGCCAGCAGGTCGAGCCGGGGATCGAGACCGCCGTCGAAGTCGAAGATGCCGCGCTTGAACTCGAAATTGCGGGCGAGCAGGTTCAGGCTGCCCTTCAGGATGGTGAAGCGGCCGGTCAGCTCGGGCGCCGCCGCGGTTCCGCCGACCCGCAGGTTGCCGCCGAGTTCCGCATCTAGCCCGCGACCGCGCACAAAGATCTGGTTGGGCGCGTTCACCGTCATGTCCAGCGCCAGCACGAAGGGCGTTGCCGCGGGCGGCGCCTCCTCCGGCTGCGGGATGCGCCGGGTGCCGCCGGATGTCGAGACCTGGGTGGTGCCGCGGGCGCGGCCCTTGCCGACCTCCGACACCTTCAGATCGACGACGCTGGCCGGCATGCGGTCGGGGATTTGAATCTCGGCACGGCGGATATCGACCGGTCCGGCCAGCCGCGCATTGGCGAAGCCGCCTGTCAGCGTCAGGTTCGCCCCGATCTCCGCCGTCGCGATGTCGATCTCGACCAAGCGGGCGTTGTCGGCCTTCAGCGCGATGTCGAGCTGCCGGTCGGCCGGAGCCGCCGGGCGGATGACGCCGCTGGCGCTGATGGCGCCGCCGTTGCGGGTCCGGCCCTGGAAGCCCTGGATGGTGAAGACGTCGCCGTCGCCGACCAGACGCGCCTGGATGTTGGTGATGACGGCACCCGACGCCCGGTTCTCGTAGCGCCCGTTCGCCAGCACGACGGAGCCGCCGAGCGACGGCTTCTCCACCGTGCCGCCGGCCCGCACGTCGAGCTGCAGCGACCCGCGCGCCCGGTCGCCCGACGACGCCAGAAGGTCGTTCGCCAACGACAGGTCCAGCGTGCCGTTGACCGCCGCCTCCAGCGCGCCGTTCGGAGGCAGGCTGACGGCATAGCTGTCGGGGTCCATCACCAGCGGCACGGCGGCGTTGGCGGTCAGGGTGCCGGCATTCTTCGGCATGGCGATGCGGCCGGTCATCGACAGCCGGCGGTCGCGCCACTGCGCGTCCACATTGGCGTCGATGCCCGGCAGGCCGGCCTGCGTCGTCTGCTGCGCCTTCAGCCCGCTGACGCGCAGGGTGGCGTCGGCCCGCGGGCTGCGCAGCGTTCCGCCCAGCGAGGCGCGCGCGTTGGCGACGCCGTCCAGCCGCAGCGTCGGGCTGGCGAGCTTCGCCAGGGCGAGCGGCAGCCGGTCGATCGTCAACTCGCCGCTCAGCCGGTCGCCGTTCAGGCCAAGGTCGGCGGCCAGACGGGCATTGCCCGACGACAGCCGCAGTTCCTTAACCTCGTACCGCCGTTCGGCCAGCAGGATGGTGGCGGGGGCGGTCATCCGCAGCTCCTCCCCGGCATAGCGCGCCTGCAGGCGGTCGAGCCGGATGCGGGTCGCCTCCCCCTCCCGCGTCAGATTGCCGGCGAGATCAAGGGCGACCGGCTGGGCCCCCGCACCCGCGGCGTTGGCCTGGAAGGAGGCCTTGGCCAGCGAGCCGTCGACCGAGGCGATGACGCTGCGCAGGTCGTTTCCGGCGGCGTTTCCGTCGGTCATCTCCACCCGCGCCTTGCCGCTGGGAGTGCCGAGCGCGTCGGCGACATCGGCCCGTGCGGTCAGGCGGCGGGCGGTCAGCAGCGGTCCGCCAGAATTCTCCCCTTGGCCCTCCACCCGCAGGTTGGTGGCGTCGGCAGTCAGGTTGGCCGCCTGCTTGCCGCCCTTGCCGTCAAGCGCCAGCGCGAAGGTCGCCCCGCCGCCGAGCGGCATGCCGGCCAGTTCCGACAGGCCGTTCAGGTTGGGCAGCGCACCTTCCAGCCGTCCGGTGACGAGCAGGGTGTCGAGCGCCACCTGGGCCTGACCGGTGATGCGGTTCGCCCCGTTGGCGATGGTCAGCGCATCCAGCCGCAGCGTCTGCTCGCGCAGCGCATAGCGCCCGTCGAGCGCCAGCGGCGTCTTGTCCAGGTTGGTGCGGGCCGACACCGTGCCGTTCGGCGTCGCCGGCAGGCCGGATGCCGTGGCCTGCACGTCGGTGGCGCCCAGACGGCGGCCCTGGACCACGAGGTCGCGGGCGTTCAGCTTCGCCTGCGCCTCGATGGCGTCGAGCGGACCGCGGGCGGTGGCCTCCAGCGTCGCCGATCCCTCCATTGGGGTGCCGAGCGCGCCGCCCAGCGGCTCCAGCTTCGCCACCGTCAGGGTGGTGCGGGCATCGACCTGGTTGTTCGCCAGCGCGGCATTGCCGGTCAGCTTGCCGTTGCGGCCGTCGATCGTCAGGTCGGTCAGGCGCATGGCGCCGTCCGGCTCCATCCGCGCCGCCAGCGCCAGCGTCGCCTTGTCGCCCAGCACCGCGTCGGCCGGCGTGCCGGTGGCGAGACGGTCGAGGCTGCCGGTCAATTCGGTGGTGAGCACGCCGTCGGCACCGCGCCGCACCGGACCGGAGAGAGCGACCGCCCCCGCCAGTGGACGGCCGGCGAGGTCCGACAGCGGGGCGAGGTCGTCGGCGCCGGCGGACAGCGTCAGGTCGGCGGTCTGGCCCCAGCCGCCGATGGTCCCCTTCGCCTCCGCCCGCGCGGCGGCGGCATTCAGCGCCAGCGTTTCCAGGCCGACCTGTCCGCTGCCGACGTCGATCCGCGCGCGGGCGGCGAGCGACGTCTCCGGCCCGGTCAGGCGGGACAGAGCCGGATCATCGGCGGCGAGGTCGCGTAGCGTGGCGTTCACCGCGACGTTCAGCGCGTTCAGTGCGCCCTCGGCCGAGCCCTCCACCACGCCCTCGCTCCAGGACAGCGGGACCAGCGGATGCAGGGTGGACTCCGGGCCGGCCTGCAGGGTCCAGCGCAGGTTCAGGCTGTTGTAGTCGGACGCGATGTCGCCGTTCACCGTGGCGGTCGCGGCGGCGACGGTCAGCGCCAGCGGACGGACGGTGATGGCACCGCTCGGCGCCCGCAGCACGCTGGCGTTCAGCGTCGGGGTGGGACCGATCAGCGGGGTCACCGTTTCCCCCGCCAGCCCGGCGATCAGGGGGGCGAAGTTGCCGCCGGCCGCCAGCGTCAGGGCATGGCCCTCCGGCACCTTCTTGATGGTGGCGTCGGCGTTCAATGTGCCGACGGGGGCTGCGGCCTCGCCGGACACGGCGGCCAGCTTGCCGGCCCAGTCGTCCAGCGTGCCGTCGCCCTTCAGCGTCACCTGCACCGGTGGCACGCCGGGGGTGGACAGGGCGCGGGCCATGACGCCGCCGGCCGGTTCCGACGCATCGACCGAGAGGGCCAGCGTGTTCTCGTCCGGCTTGTAGGCGGCGGCGATATCGGCTTTGCCGGGCTTGTCGTCGATGCGCGCCACCGACAGGGTGGTGTCCAGCGCCCCGCCGCTGTGCGCCAGTTCCGCCGCCCCGGTGATGCGCAGCACCGCCGGCTCGCCGAGCAGGGCCGGTCCCAACTCCAGCCGCTCCACCACCAGCTTGTCGAGGTCGATGTCGACCGGCAGGCTGGGCAGCAGCGGGGCGTTGGGATCGGACGGTGCGGCGGGCTGGGTGCTGATGGGCGCGCGGGTGACGACGACGGAGGCCGCTTCCAGCGAATCGATCTTGGCGCTGCGCAGGAACAGGGCGGACGGCGACATCACCACACGGAGCCGGTCGATGGTCAGCCAGACGCCCTGGCTGTCGGCCAGCGTGACGGTCGTGATGGTGAAGTCGGTGGGGATGCTGCCCTCGATGGTGCCGAGCTTCAGATGCATGTCCGGCGATTCGACCGCGCCTTCGATCTTCTCCGTCAGCCATTCCCTCGCCGAATCGCCGAACAGTGAGAAGGCCCTTGCGGGCTGCGGACCGGCCAGCAGGCCGGCCAGGATCGTCAGACCGACCAGAAAAATGCGAACCGCCGTCACACCACGCCCTTTCACCAGCACGACCACCCCCGGCAGACCTCCTGCGGAGGACCACCTTTGTCTCAACCGCAATAAGCGCTCATCGTCCCCAAGGATTGGGACGAAATTGCGCCATCCGCTTCATGCCCTCTCCCGCCTCTCGCACAAACTTTGTTTGTGCTGACGGCGTCAGGCGGATCGAAGATCCGCTGAGAGCCCCGGGAGAGGGAGATTTAGAACGCCTGCCCCAGGCTGAGATACAGCTGCCAGCGCGAGTCGCCGCTCGCGGGATTGAAGGGAACGCCGACATCGACGCGCAACGGACCGAAGTCGGTGTAGTAGCGCAGGCCGAGGCCGGCGCCGACGCGCAGCGGTTCGCTGAAGTCGGGATAGGCCGAATCATAGACCGTGCCGGCATCGACGAAGGGCACGACGCCGATGCTCTCCGTCACCTTGATGCGCAACTCCGCCCCGATCTCGAACAGCGACCGTCCGCCGACGGGATCGTCATAACGGTCGCGCGGCCCCGCCTTCTGGAAGCCGTAGCCGCGCACCGACCCGCCGCCGCCGGCATAGAAGCGGTGGTCCGGCGGGATGTCGGTCAGCGAGGTGCCCAGGATGCTGCCCAGCCCGATCCGCGCCGCGGCGACATAGCGCCCGTCATTGCCGAGATCGTAATAGGTGGAGCCGTTCAGCAGGATCGAGGTGAAGGGCGACTTGGTGTCGCCGCCCACCGGGAACCACGGCGTCACCTGCAGCGAGGCCCGCTGGCCGGAGGTCGGGTTCAGCAGGTTGTCGGTGCCGTTCCAGGCAGCGCCCAGCGGCACGCCGATGAAGGCGGTCTGGTAGGTGGTGTCCTCCGTCTTCACCCGGCCGCGTTCGCCGGTCACGCCGTAGCTGATGGTCAGCTGGTCGGTCAGCGGCCGTTCGAGCTTGACCGTCAGTTCCGACGCGACACGGCTGTAGGCCGGCGGCTGGTCGTTGACCACGGCGAAATTGACCACCAGCGACTGCTTCACCGCCAGGAAGTCGGGCTTGCGGAAATTGACGCTGAAGCGCAGGTCAGGCAGGTCGTTGCCCTTGCTGGAGGTGCCGCCGGAGGATCCGGCGACTCGCCCGACATCGACGCCGAGGCGCAGCTGCTCCGCCCCGCCGAACAGGTTGCGGTGGCCCCAATAGGCGTTGGTGCCCAGCCCGTCCTCGGTCGAGAAGGTGACGCCGCCGCCGATGAAGCGGCGCTTGCGCTCGCCCACCGAGACGATCACCGGCGTCACGCCGTCCGGCCCCGGCTCGTCCGCCATCCGCACGCGGACGGTGTCGAAGACCTGCAATGCTGCGATGTCCTGGCGTGCCCGGTCGGTGGCGCCGGGGTCGTAGACCTGCCCCTCCTTCCAGGCCAGCCGCCCGCGCACCAGATCCTCGTCGACCTTCTCCAGCCCTTCGATGCGGGTGGCGCCGTACCGGGTCAGCGGGCCGGCATCGACGGTATAGGTGACGTCCATCGTGCGGTCGGAATGATCGACCACCACCTCGCGGTCGGACGCCTTGGCGAAGGCATAGCCGCGCTTTGCCAGCCGGCCGATCAGTTCCGATTCGGCATCCAGCACCCGCTGCGCCACCGCCGGCGCCCCGGCGGCGAGGCCGAGGTCGTCGGTCGCGACTTCCCCGGGCAAGGTGGAGCCGCCTGTTGAGTTGGCGGCGCCGCGCACCGTCACCGTCTTGAAGTGGTAGAGCGGACCCGGCGTCACTGCGACCGTCACCTTGACCGGCGGAGCTTCCCCACCCGCAGGCAAGTTGCCGGTGGCCGCCGGATCCTCGATGCGGATGTCCAGCCGAGCGTCGTAGTAGCCGGCGGAGCGCAGCGCCGTCTGCAGCCGGTCGCGGTCGCTGTCCGCCCGCCGCTCCAGCCCGATCAGCGAAGGCGGCGTATCCCCCTTCAACTCCACCAGCGTCGAGGCGTCGTTCAGCGTGCCGCGCAGGCCGTCATCCTCGACACCGGTGATCTCGACGTCATAGCGGATGCCGGCCGGCCGCACCTCTTCCTCCGCCGGAGCATCGGGCTGGGCGCCGTCTGGAGGATTGGCGGGAGGATTGGCGGGGACGGCACCGGGAATGCCGTCGGCCGGCGAATCCTGGGCGCGGCCGGCGCCGGACGGCCCCAGCAGCAGCAGGGCGGCAACCAGCGGAACGGCGATGGGGGCCTTGAAGGGCGTGGCTGCAAACCTGGTTGCGGCGGCCATCCTGCGGCGGGAAGCAGAAGCGAAGCGGATCATCGCCCACAATGTAGGCTGCGAGCACGCATGGCTCCATCCCGGAAATTCGCGTTAGACCAAAGGGCACGGGACTTGCGTTTTAGCCGCAGATCCATATATTGCGCCGCAACAGTTTCCCCGACAGCGCCCACGGATTAATCTTCGTCGGGCCTTTTTGTTGTTTGTGGCATGACGCTGCTGCGTGTCGGGGGTGCCATTGCGAGACCGAAGGCTCCATGAATCTCCGTAACGTCGCCATCATCGCCCACGTCGACCACGGCAAGACCACGCTGGTCGACCAACTTCTCAAGCAGGCCGGCTCGTTCCGCGAGAACCAGCAGGTGGCCGAACGCGCCATGGACTCCAACGACCTGGAGCGCGAGCGCGGCATCACCATCCTGGCCAAGTGCACGTCGGTCCTGTGGAACGACCTGCGCATCAACATCGTCGACACCCCGGGCCACGCCGATTTCGGCGGCGAGGTGGAGCGCATCCTCTCCATGGTCGACGGCGTCGTCCTGCTCTGCGACGCGGCCGAAGGCCCGCTGCCGCAGACCAAGTTCGTGCTGGGCAAGGCGCTGAAGCTGGGCCTGCGCCCGATCGTCGTCATCAACAAGGTGGACCGTCCCGACGGCCGTCCGCACGAGGTGCATGACGAGGTGTTCGACCTGTTCGCCTCGCTCGACGCCTCGAACGATCAGCTGGACTTCCCGACCCTGTTCGCCTCGGGCCGCAACGGCTGGGCGACCACGGACCTGGAGAACGGCGCCCGCGAGACGCTGACCCCGCTGTTCGAGCTGATCCGCGACCACGTCCCTGCCCCGAAGGTCGAGGAAGACCTGCCCTTCAGCATGCTGGCGACCACGCTGGAAGCGAACCCCTATCTGGGCCGCATCCTGACCGGCCGCATCCTGACCGGTTCGGTCAAGGTCAACATGGCCGTCAAGTCGCTGAGCCGCGACGGCAAGCTGGTCGAGAACGCCCGCATCAGCAAGGTGCTGGCCTTCCGCGGCCTGGAGCGCGTTCCGGTGGACGAGGCGCATGCCGGCGACATCGTCGCGCTGGCCGGCCTGACCAACACCACCGTGGCCGACACCATCTGCGCCCCGGAAGTGGCCGAGGCGATCCACGCCCAGCCGATCGACCCGCCGACCCTGGCGATGACCTTCTCGGTCAACGACAGCCCGCTGGCCGGCCGCGAGGGCGACAAGGTCACCAGCCGCATGATCCGCGACCGCCTGTTCCGCGAGGCGGAAGGCAACGTGGCGCTGCGCATCTCCGATACCGAGGGCGGCGACGCCTTCGAGGTGGCCGGCCGCGGCGAACTGCAGCTGGGCATCCTGATCGAGACCATGCGCCGCGAGGGGTATGAGCTGGCGATCAGCCGTCCGCGCGTGCTGTTCAAGACCGACCCGCTGAACGGCCAGCGCCTGGAGCCGATCGAGGAAGTCGTCGTCGACGTCGACGAGGAGTTCTCGGGCACCGTCGTCCAGAAGATGTCGGAGCGCAAGGCCGACCTCATCGAGATGCGTCCCAGCGGCGGCAACAAGACCCGCATCGTCTTCCACGCCCCGTCGCGCGGCCTGATCGGCTACCAGGGCGAGTTCCTGACCGACACCCGTGGCACCGGCATCATGAACCGCCTGTTCCACGGCTACGCTCCGTTCAAGGGCGCCATCGCGGCCCGCCGCACCGGCGTCCTGATCTCCAACAGCGATGGCACCGCGGTGGCGTACGCGCTGTGGAACCTGGAGGATCGCGGCCCGATGCTGATCGATCCGGGCGTTCCGGTCTATCAGGGCATGATCATCGGCGAGCACACCCGCGGCAACGACCTCGAGGTCAATGTCATCAAGGGCAAGCAGCTGACGAACATCCGCACCACCAGCAAGGACGAGGCCGTTCGCCTGACCCCGCCGATCCAGATGACCCTGGAAAAGGCGCTGTCCTACATCTCCGACGACGAGCTGGTGGAAGTCACGCCCAAGTCCATCCGCCTGCGCAAGCGCTACCTCGACCCGAACGAGCGCAAGCGTCACCAGCGCGCCGCCGAGGCGAGCTGATAGGGGCTGGTGTTTTTAGGGTAGAGTTCTTTATCGGTTGCCCCCACCCCGGCCCTCCCCCGCTGGGCGGGGGAGGGAGTCTGTCGCATAGCGGCGGAGTTCCCTCCCCTGCGAAGCGGGGGAGGGTTAGGGTGGGGGCAATATCTTAATCGCCCCGACTATCTTTTCCGACAGCGAGGACACCCCCGCATGGCGATGGCGACCGACGCGAAGTCTTCCGGCTCTCCGTCCTTCTCTCCTCGCCGACTGTGGTCGCGGGTCGGTCCGACCGGGCTGTTCGCCCTGATCCTCGCCTTGCTGATCGCCCTGCCGATCCTTGCCGTCTTCGTCCAGGCGGCCGGCGTCTCCACCGATTTGTGGGGGCACATGGCGCGGACGGTGCTTCCCGGCTACATTCTCAACACCCTGATCCTGCTGGGCATCGTCGGCGTGGTCACGCTTGTGACCGGCGTCGCCTGCGCCTGGACCGTCACCATGCACGACTTCCGCGGACGCGGGGTGCTGCAATGGGTGCTGCTCCTGCCGCTTGCCATGCCGGCCTATGTGCTGGCCTACACCTACACCGACTTCCTGCAATTCGCCGGGCCGCTGCAGTCCTTCTTGCGCGCCACATTCGGCTGGCGCCGCGGCGACTACTGGTTCCCGGAGATCCACACCGCATGGGGCGCCGGGCTGGTGCTGTCGTCGGTGCTGTACCCTTACGTCTATGTGCTGACCCGCGCCGCCTTCCTTGAACAATCCGTCTGCGTGCTGGAGGCCAGCCGCACGCTGGGCTGCACCCAATTCGGTGCCTTCCGCCGCGTGGCGCTGCCGCTGGCGCGCCCGGCGCTGGTTGCCGGCGTCGGCTATGCGCTGATGGAGACGCTGGCCGATTTCGGCGCGGTGCGCTACTTCGGCATCGACACCTTCACCGTCGGCATCTACCGCACCTGGTTCGCGCTGGGCGACGCGGCCGCGGCGGCTCAGCTGGCCGCGGTGCTGCTGCTGGTGGTGCTGGCGCTGGTCGGGCTGGAGCGTCTGTCGCGCGGGAAGATGCGGTTCCACCAGACCACCGGCCGCTATCGCGCCCTGCCCGCCCCGCGCCTGTCGGCCCGCGGCACGGTGGTGGCCTGGATCGTCTGCCTGACCCCGGTGCTGTTCGGATTCCTGCTGCCGGGCGCCGTGCTGATCCGGATGATCCTGCGCGGCGGCACTGAGCTGACGCTCGCCCGCTTCACCGACCTGACGGTCAACACCTTCATCCTCGGCGCCAGCGGCGCCGCGCTGGTGGTCGCCGTGGCGCTGATGGTGATCCATGGCGTGCGCCACGACCGCAGCGGACTTGCCACCGGCGCGGCGCGGCTCGCCTCGCTCGGCTACGCCACGCCGGGGACGGTGATCGCGGTGGGCATCCTGATCACCGTCGGGCTGACCCGCGACTGGACCGGCTGGCCGGTCGGCGCCATCCTCGGCGCCACCATCGCCGGCATCCTCTACGGCTATCTGATCCGCTTCTTCGTGGTTGCCTATGGGCCGCTGGAATCCGGCTTCGCCAAGATCGGCCCCAATCTGGAGGGGGCGGCGCGCTCGCTCGGCCACACGCCGCTGCAGGTGCTGCGCCGGGTCCATCTGCCGCTGCTGCGCCCCAGCCTGCTGAGCGCCGCCATGCTGGTGTTCGTGGACATCACCAAGGAGCTGCCGGCGACGATGATCCTGCGGCCCTTCAACTTCGACACGCTGGCGATCGAGGCCTTCCGCATGGCCTCCACCGAGCGGCTGGACGATGCCGCCCTGCCCGCCCTGGTGATCGTCCTGGTCGGCCTCGCCCCCGTCATCTATCTGAGCCGCACCATCGCCTCGTCGCGCCCAGGCCATCGCGGGTAGCGCCGCTCACACCTCGTTGCGGCTCTCCACCCTGTCCTCGCGCGGCGGTTCCGCCACAGGCAGGGGGGCCGCCAGCCGCCGGGCCCGCAGCTTCTCGCGCTCCTTCCAGCGGCGGAAGGCGTGCTCGTTCCACCAGCCGCGCAGCCGCCCATGGACGTCGGTGACGCGCTGGTAGAGCGGCCGACGCCGGCTGGTGACGCGGACGGGCTCCAGCGCCAGCCCGACCGAGGTAATGGTGTTCTCGTCCATGTCGCGCACGATCAGCTCGACACCACCCATGCGCACCCGGTCGCCCAGCTCGCAGGAGCCGCCGAACTCGTTGCGCAGCAGGTCGCTCAGCGTCAGCCGGGCGTTAGGCAGCGACAGCGGCAGGCCGTACATCTCGGCGATCTGCTCCACCGTCGCATCGGGGCTCAGCACCAGATCGCCGTAGAACTCGCGGTCCGACTGGTCGAGCGCCCGGCTGCCGCCATAGAGCTTGTCGATCAGCGGCAGGCGGTGCTGCGGCGTGAACAGATAGACATGGTCGCCGGTCTGCAGCGGCTTGGCCTTGTGCAGCGGCACCACCGCGCCCGAGCGGATGACCAGCGACGGCTTGGCCCAGCGCGGCATGCGCTGCCCGCGCGCCGCCGGGCTCTTGCCGTGGACGGTGTAGGCGACAAGCTCCTGGTCGGCGTTGCCGGGAAGCTCCAGTTCCACGCGCTCCACCGGGCCGCGTCGCGGCGGGACGATCAGTTCCAGCGCGCGGGCCATGGTGCCGATGGTCCAGCCCTGCACCAGCAGCGAGACGACCACGACGACGAAGGCGGTGTTGAAGATCAGCTGCCCGTTCTCCAGCCCGCCCAGCACCGGAACCAGCGCCAGCAGGAGCGAGACGGCGCCGCGCAATCCGACCCAGGCGATAAAGCTGGTCTCCCGCACCGAGAAGCGGAAGGGCAGCAGGCAAATCCACACCGCAAGCGGCCGGGCGACGACGATCAGCACCAGCGCCACCCCCAGGGCAGGCAGCAGCATGCCCGCGAACTCCCGCGGGGTGGCGAGCAGGCCCAGCATGACGAACATGACGATCTGGCTGAGCCAGGTCAGGCCGGAATGGAAGCGCCGCAGTTCCAGCGCTCCCCGCAGCTTGACGTTCCCGGCATAGAGCCCGGCGGCATAGACGGCCAGATAGCCGCTGCCGCCCAGCACGTTGGTGGCGGCGAAGATGAACAGGGCGAAGGTCAGCGTCACCACAGGGTTCAGCCCGGTCTCGAAATTCGCCTTGTTGATGAAGGCCACCAGCAGCCAGCCGCCGGCCAACCCCATCACCCCGCCCAGGGCGAAGGCCAGCACCAGCTCACCGACGATGGCGGCGGGCGACGCCAGACCATGGGTCGCCGCCTCCACCAGCAGGATGGTCAGCATGATGGCGACCGGGTCGTTGCTGCCCGATTCGATCTCCAGTGTCGAACGCACGCGGTCGCGCAGAGTGATGCCGCCCACCCGCAGCAGGAAGAAGACCGCCGCCGCGTCGGTGGAACTGCAGGCGGCGCCGACCAGCAGCGCCTCCCACCACCCCAGATTCATCAGGTAATGGGCGGCCACGCCGACGACGCCGGTGGTCACGGCGACGCCGACCGTCGCCAGGGTCATCGCCGGCCAGGCCGCGGCGCGGTAGCTGGCGAGCTTGGTGTCGAATCCGCTTTCGAACAGGATCACCGCCAGCGCCATCGACCCGATCAGGAAGGCGGAACCGGCATCGTTGAAGGCGATCCGGCCGATACCGTCCTCCCCCGCCAGCAGGCCGATGCCGAGGAAGATCAAAAGCAGGGGGGCGCCGATGCGCAGGGCGAGGTAGCTGGTCAGCACGCTGACGATCAGCAGCGTGGACCCGATGAGAATGATGTAGCTGACCGCCTCCATATGCCTCACACGCCGTTGGCATCAGGCCGCCACTTGGCGGAACCCTTTGATTTTGACGGCAACCCTGCACATCCGCAAGGCGTAGAAGCCGGAGGCGGTCATTCGGAAAGGCTGTACGCTTACGACACCAGCTTCCAGCTTCCGTCAGCCTGACGGCAGGCGGTGCCGCGAGCGACCTCGGTCCGGCCTTCGATCACCACGGTATGGTTGTAGTCGCGGCAGGTCTGGCCGCTGTCGCCCTGATAGGTGCGCACCGGCTGGATGGTGCCGCTGTTGCCGGATTGCGGGTTGTTCCAGGTGATGGTCTGGTTGTTGGCGACCGCGCGCTCCTCCGCATCCGACGCCCGGTTCTGGTCAGCCGGTGTGAACTGGCGGGCCAGCTGCTGGCCGGCATAGGCGCCGAGCAGCGTGCCGATGGCCGTGGTAGCCAGCTTGCCGGCCCCGCCGCCGAAGCGCGAGCCGAGCAGGCCGCCGGCAACGGCGCCACCCAGCGTGCCGACGGTCTCCGTGGTGTTCATCCCGCCGATGCCGCCGCTGTTGCCGGTCTGGCAGGCGACCAGGGACAGCGCCGCGGTGGCGGCGATGGCGGTTGCGCGCAGGCGGTTGGTGATGCGCCGCATGGTTGTTCCCCCGTATCAACGTTGCATGGTCAAAGTCCGGTCAACGCTTGTGGGGTTAAGAGGTTCCCCTCGAAAGAGTCAGAACCAAAAGATCAGGAGGCGATGGAAGCAAAATGCGGTTCCGCGTGTTTAGACATCGAACAGTCAACACGAGGAGGGTTGCATGATGTCCCGTTTGCGTATGATCGGTGCGGTGTTCGCGCTTCTTTCCCTCACCGCCTGCTCGACTGGCGGCGTGGTCGGCGGTGCGGCCGGCGCGGCCGGCGGTTACGCGGTGGACGGCACCCGCGGCGCCGTGATCGGCGGCCTGGGCGGTGCGGCGCTTGGCACGGCCATCGATCATTAAAGCACCGCTCCCCACACGGAGCTATCCGCGCACCGGCTCGCGGGAGGATTCCCGCGGACCGGTCGCGAAAACGGCGAGCGCGTCGTGCAGTTCCGGCAGGACGCGCTCAACCGCCGCCTCGCCCTCGCGGATGCAGTCCTCCGCCCGGTCGAACTCGGTCAAGCCGATATGGCCCAGCCTGGGCACGATGTGGACGTCCGGCGGATCGCCGGCCAGCCGCGAGCGGGTGATGCGGTCGGTGACGATGCCCAGCGACGACACCATCACGCCGAACAGGCTCGGCCCTTCATAGTCCCGGCGAAAGATGCGGCGGGTCAGCGCCCCGATTCCGCTCGGCGGGCGGTGCTCCGGCGTCTCGCCCTCCACCAGCCGCAGCAGGTCGAACCCGGCGGCCGTCGGCACGTTGGCACCGGGCTTGCGCGCCTTGCCCAGGATATCGCCGGCCAGATTGACGGCGATCACCATCTGCGCGCCAAGCGCCCGACAGGCCGACACCGGTACCGGATTGACCAGCGCGCCGTCGATCATCCAGCGCCCGTCGATCAGCACCGGCGGAAACACCCCCGGCAGCGAGAAGGACGCCCGCATGGCGTCGACCAGCTCGCCGCGCTGCAGCCACACCTCGTGCCCCGTCACCAGATCGGTGGTGATGGCGGCATAGGGACAGGACAACTCCTCGATCCGCTGGTCGCCCAGATGCAGGCGAAGCTCGGCCAGCAGCCGGTCGCCGCTGATCAGCCCACCGCCCTGGCGCAGCCGCAGGTCCAGATAGCCGACGATCTTGAGCCGGGTCAGCTCGCGCGCCCACTCTTCCAGCGCGTCGAGCTTTCCCGCCAGATGGAGCCCGCCGACCAGCGCACCCACCGAGGCGCCGCAGACGATGTCGGCCTCGATCCCATAGCGCTTCAGCGCCCGCAGCACTCCGATATGCGCCCAGCCGCGCGCCACCCCGCCGCCAAGCGCAAGGCCGATGCGCGGACGCCGCGCGCCGCCGTCTCGACCGTTGGCACCGCTTCCATTCGAACCGTTTCCGTTCGCCATGGACCTCCCCCTTTTCCGGCGGCACGGATATCCGCCATGCCGATGATCAGCAGCTTGGCACGAAAGCGGTAAAGGAAGCCTGTAACCAGAACCAGGGCCGGCACGCCGACCGGTGGACAAAGCCGAAGCCCATGGGCTAAGCCATCCGCAACGGACAAGAGATCGGATGCGACCGTGACGAACAAGAGCGGCAAGCCCCTGCGCCTGGATGCGGCGACCGAACGGCTGGTGGCGCGGATGTGGCGCGAGTGGGTGCGGCCCTATCGCGGCAAGCTGATGCTGTCCTTCCTGCTGATGGCGGTGGTGGCGGCGGCCACCGGCGCCTATCCGCTGCTGATCGACCGGTCCTATGCCATGTTCTCCGCCCAGGACCGCGGCATGCTGCTGGCGATCCCCTTGGCGATCGTCGCGGTGACGGTGATCAAGGGCACGTCGCTCTATTCCCAGACGGTGGTGACCAGCGACATCGTCCAGCGCGTCATCGCCGACGTCCGCCTGTCGATGTTCACGCATCTGCAGACCGCCGACATGGCCCAGCTGCACGCCACCCCGACCGGGTCGCTGACCTCGCGCTTCATCAACGACGTCGACCTGATCCGCAACGCGCTGACCCGCACGCTGACCGGTCTGGTGCGCGACATCCTGACGGTGATCGCGCTGGTCGGGTCGATGTTCTATCTCGACTGGTTCCTGTCGCTGATCGTCTTCATCATCTATCCCATCGCCGCGGTGCCGATCGTGCGCATCGGCAAGCGCCTGCGCCGCGTGTCGCGCGACACCCAGGCACAGATGGGCGACATGACCTCGCTGCTGACCGAAAGCCTGTCGGGCGCGCGCATGGTCAAGACCTACAATCTTGAAGACTATGAGCGCGCCCGCGCCGGCCGCGCCTTTCACGAGAATTACCAGCTGACCATGAAGGCGGTGCGCGCCCGCTCGCGCATCGACCCGATGATGGAGGTGCTGGGCGGCGTCGCGGTGGCGGGGGTGATCGCCTTTGCCGGCTACCGCATGACGATGGGCGAGGGCTCGGTCGGCGCCTTTTCCGGCTTCGTCGGCGCGCTGCTGATGGCCGCCCAGCCGGTGCGCGCCATCGGCACGCTGAACGCCGCCCTGCAGGAGGGGCTGGCCGCCGCCCAGCGCATCTTCGAACTGCTGGACCAGCAGCCGACCATCCTGGAGCGGCCGGACGCCAAGCCGCTCGCCGTGACCGAGGGTGCGGTCGCCCTGCGCGGCGTCCGCTTCTCCTATGAGGAGGGGGGTGACACGCTGAAGGGCATCGACCTCGACGTGCCGGCCGGCAGCACGGTGGCGCTGGTCGGGCGCAGCGGCGCCGGCAAATCGACCGTCTTCAACCTAATCCCGCGCCTCTACGACGTGACGGGGGGCGAGGTTCTGGTCGACGGCCAGGACGTGCGCGGCGCCACCCTGCGCAGCCTGCGCGGCGCGGTGTCGATCGTCAGCCAGGACACGGTGCTGTTCAACGACACGGTGCGGGCGAACATCGGCTTCGGCCGGCTGGATGCCGGGATGGACGAGATCGTCGCCGCCGCCAAGGCCGCCGCCGCCCATGATTTCGTATCGCGGTTGCCGGAGGGCTACGACACGGTGATCGGCGACCGCGGCGTAAAGCTGTCCGGCGGCGAGCGCCAGCGTCTGGCGCTGGCCCGCGCCTTCCTGAAGGACTCGCCGATCCTGCTGCTGGACGAGGCGACCAGCGCGCTGGACAGCGAGTCGGAGCGTCTGGTGCAAGCGGCGCTGGAGCGGCTGACGGAGGGGCGCACGACGATCGTGATCGCCCACCGGCTGGCGACCGTGCGCAATGCGGACCGCATCGTGGTGATGGAGAGCGGCCGCATCATCGAACAGGGCACGCACGAGGCCCTTCTGGCCGCCGACGGCGCCTATGCGCGGCTCTGCCGGCTGCAGTTCGGCGAGGATGAGGTGCGGGCGGGGGCTTGAGGGGTCTTGTCTGAGGCCCCCTCCCCATCCCTCCCCCGCTCTCGGCCGGCCGAAGGCCGGTCCGATCGCGGGAGAGGGGGTAGAACGCTTGGTAAGGTTCGGCAAAGGAGAAGCGGCAGTCCCCTCTCCCTCGAAGAGGGGGAGGGTTAGGGAGGGGGCATCCGCTCCGACAACTCCTTCACTCCGCCGGAAACACCATCACCCGTTCGGCCGCCATCGCAGCCGACAACTCCTCTCCCGCACGGACATCCACATGGCCCGGCAGGCGGGCGTGGATCTCCGACGCAACGCCCGGCAAATCCAGGCAGACCCGCGTCGCCGGTCCGAGGAAGCTGGAGTGGCGGACGCGGACCGGCACCGCGTCCGGGCGGGCGCCCAGCGGCACCAGTTCCAGATCCTCGACGCGGCAGGCGACCTCCACCCTGGTTCCGCCGGGCAGGTGCGGCGCCTGGATGCGGCCGAGCGGCGTGACGATCTGGCCGTCGCGCACCGTCGATTCGAAGCGGTTGACCTCGCCGAACAGGCGGGCGACGAAGCTGTTGGCCGGGCGCTGGTAGAGATTCACCGGCGTGTCGGCCTGGACGATGCGCCCGGTCTCCATCACCACGACGCGGTTGCCCATCTCCATCGCCTCTTCCGGGTCGTGGGTGACGACGATGGTGGCGATGCCGCTGGCGCGGATGATCCGCACCACCTCTTCCCGGACAGAACGGCGAAGCTGCTCATCGAGGGCGGAGAAGGGTTCGTCCAGCAGAAGGACCTTGGGGTCGCGCGCCATGGCGCGGGCCAGCGCCACCCGCTGCTGCTGCCCGCCCGACAGGGTGTGCGGGTAGGCGTCGGCGTAGCGGGTCAGCGCCATGGTCTCGAGCAGTTCGGCCACCCGGCGCTTGCGCTCGGCGCGCGGGCGGTCGGTCTGGCCGAAGGCGATGTTGCCCGCGACGGTCAGGTGCGGGAACAGCGCGAAATCCTGGAACATCATGCCGACCGGCCGCTTTTCGGGCGGCAGGGAACGGTCGGCGGTGGCGAGCGGCGCCCCGTCCACCGTGATCGTGCCGGCCTGGACCGTCTCCAACCCGCTGATCAGGCGCAGCAGGGTCGATTTGCCGCAGCCGGATGGGCCGACGATGCAGACCACCTCCCGCGGGGCAACCGACAGCGACACGTCGTCGACGGCGGTCAGCGGCCCGTAGCGGTGGGTGATGCCCGTCAGGACGACAGACGACGGAGAGGGGGCGGACGATGTCGCGGTGAACGGGGCGTCGGTCATCTTACTTCCAGCCGGCACGGTCCATGATGCGCAGCGCCTGCGGGGTGTAGGCTGCGAAGGCGGCGGCGTTGACGTCGGCGGCCTTGAAGGTGCCGAGCTTCACCAACTCCGGATGCGGCTGGACCGCCGGGTTCACCGGATACTCCATGTTGCCGTCGGCGAACAGCCGCTGCGCCTCGGGGCTCAGCAGATATTCCAGCAGCTTGCGGGCGTTGTCCTGGTTCTTGGAGGTCTTCACCACGCCGGCGCCGCTGAGGTTCACATGGGTGCCGCGGTTGTCCTGGTTGGGGAAGATCACGCCGATCTTGGAGGCGACCTCGCGATCCTCCTGCTTGGCCGAGGTGATCAGCTTGCCGACGTAATAGGTGTTGGCGATGGCGACGTCGCCCTCGCCCACGGCGACCGCACGGATCTGGTCGGTGTCGCCGCCCTGCGGCGGACGGGCGAGGTTGGCGACCAGCCCCTTCACCCACTCCTCGGTCTTCTCCTCGCCCTGGGCTTCGATGATCGAGGCGGTCAGGGCCAGGCTGTAGGGATGGGTGCCGCTGCGGGTCAGGACGCGGCCCTTCCACTCCGGCTTGGCGAGATCTTCGTAGTTCTTGATCTGCTCCGGCTTCACCCGGTCGCGGGCGTAGACGACGATGCGGGCGCGGCTGGACAGGCCCCACCAGGCGCCGTTCGGATCGCGCAGGTTGGACGGAACCTTGATGGCGTCGAGCGTCGGCGAGGCGACCGGGGCGAGCAGCCCTTCCTTCGCCGCGGCGGCCAGACGGCCGGCATCCACGGTGATGAACAGGTCGGCCGGGCTGCTGGCCCCCTCCGACTTCATCCGCTGGATCAGTTCGTCGTGGTTGCCTTCGATGATGTTGACCTTGATGCCGGTCGACTTCGTGAAGGTCTCATAGATGACGCGGTCGGTATTATAATGTCGCGAGTTGTAGACGTTTACTTCCTGAGCCTGCACGGAGAAGGCAGTCAAGGCACCAACGGCGAAAGCGATCCCGGCGAACTTATCGATGAACATTCTTCACTCCCGGACTGCGAATGACTCTCAAGGTCGTGAGAATGGATATCAGTTGCAGCTTATGCTGTCGAGACGGGATTTACCCGACGGAGGAGGCAGCCTGCATCGCCTGTGCCCGCAGCATGTCGGCCAGCGCGTCCGGCGCCATCGGCCGGCCGAAGTAATAGCCCTGCATCATGTCGCAGCCGACCGACACCAGGAAATCGCGCTGCTCCGCCGTCTCCACCCCCTCGGCGACGGTGGTCAGGCCCAGGCCGTGCGCCATGCCGACGGCGGCGCGGACCAGCGCGTTGTTCTTCGGGTTGTCCGGAACGTCGATGATGAAGGCGCGGTCGATCTTCAGCTTCGCCACCGGCAACTGCTGCACATAGCTGAGCGAGGAATAGCCGGAGCCGAAATCGTCGATGGCCGCCTGGATGCCGAGATCGGCTAGCTCCCCCAGCGTCCGCACCGCCACCTTCAGATCGCGCACCGCCGCCTGTTCGGTGATCTCCAGCCCCAGATGGCTGCGCAGGGACGGATGCCGGCCCAGCAACTCCTCCAGCCGCAGCGTCAGATTGCCGCGCAGGAACTGCTGGCCGGAGATGTTCAGGAACACGCGATCGGGCAGCACGCCCTCCTCCTCCCACCGCGACATCTGGGCGATGGCGGCGGACAGCACCCAGTCGGTGATGGGGACGATCAGCCCGCTTTCCTCCGCCACCGGGATGAACTCCCCCGGCGAGACCGGCCCCAGCGCATGGTGGGTCCAGCGCAGCAGCGCCTCCGCCGACCGGACGCGGCCGTGGCAGTCCACGATGGGCTGATAGACCAGATGCAGCTCGTTGCGTTCGATGGCGTGGGTCAGATGCATGGTCAGCATCATCCGCCGCGTCGCCGCCGCCGCCATTTCCAGCGTGTAGAAGCAGACGGCGTTGCCGCCATTGTGCTGCACCGCCTGCAGGGCCAGCTTCGCCTTGGCGTTCAGATCCTCCAGCGTGCTGACCGAGTCGTCCTGTACCGCCGCCCCGACCGACAGGCGCAGCCGCACCCAATGGCGGTCGGCATAGATGGAGGCGGTCAGCCGGTCGTGCAGAACCCCGGCCAGCGTGCGCGCATGCTCGCCGTCGGTCACCCGTGACAGCGCTGCGAATTCATCGGCGGCGATGCGGCAGACGATGGTGTTGGGCGGCAGTACCTCCATCACCCGGCTGACCATGGCCTTCAGCGCCGCGTCGCCGACATGGAAGCCGAAGGCCTCGTTCACGTCGCTGAACTGATCGACGTCGAGGGAGAAGAGCGCGAACAGCCCCTCGCCCGCCGCTTCGCCCTCCGCAGCGCCGTGGCCGGCGAACAGCGCCTCGCAATCCTCCAGGAAGGCGGTTCGGGTGAGGACGCCGGTCAGCGGATCGTGCCGCGCCAGATATGTGGCGCGCTGTTCGGCGGCCAGACGTTCGGAGATGTCGCGGATGATGCCGACGAAGGTCGCCTCCTCCCCCAGCCGCGCCTGGCCGACGCTGAGATGGATGGGGAACACGGTGCCGTCCTTGCGCTGGCCCAGCGTGTCGCGGCCGATGCCGATGATCTTGGCCCGGTCCGTCTTCATATAGGTGTCGATGTAGCGGTTGTGGTCGCGCGAGAAGGGCGGCGGCATCAGGATGGTCATGTTCCGCCCGAGCAGTTCGCCCTCCTCGTACCCGAACAGCTGGCAGCAGGCCCGATTGATGGAACGGATGATGCCGCTGCGGTCGGACACGATGATGCCGTCCACCGCGGCGTCCAGCAGGGTCGCGATGAAGGTGTCGCGGCAGGTCACGAATTCCGCGATGCGGTCGGGGTCGCCGGTCTGGTAAAAGGTGCCGAGATACCCCACCGTCTCGCCCGCGGCGTCGCGGTGGGCCAGCACGCTGCCGCTGAGAATCGAGCGGCGGCCGTCACAGCCGGCCGTCAGGCAATCGAGCGGCGCCGAAATCCGCGACGGCGATTGGCCGACCGTCTCGATGGCCGACCTCAGCGCTGCGATCGCCGGATGATCGAAGTCGGCAAGCAGGTGGCCGACGAGATCCTCAGAATTGGCGTCCAGCACGGCTGCGAACCGCGGATCAGCATGGCGGAGCACGCGGTCGCGGTCGACATAAACCAGCACCGCCCCGCCAGGGTCGAGGGGACTGGCGGCCAGCAGGCTTGATGCCAGCGAAGCCAGGAAGGCCGGATCGCGCGGCAGGGCGGCGGCACCGCCTTCCCGGGCGGAAGCATCGCCGCCGGGACCGCTGATTTCGGAGCCGTTCATCTGATCCGCCGGTTGTAGGTTCACGAAGCGATCCGTTTTCTCTGCAGGTCTCTGTCTGCCGGCCTGCCGAAACAGGAGCGGGCAACCCATATTATCATTCGAGTACCCGACGGAGGTATTATGACCCCGATCGGCGACTTTTCCAACGTTCGGCCAAGCTGCGGCATACCGATGATTCGCATGGCCGCCGGACCGTGATGCATTTGCACTCTAACGGTTGAAGTCGGATGCGCGATTGACATGGTTCAATGCGCAGTACGGTTCCCGGGAATAATCGACCGCCGCGCGACGCACCACCACAGCTTTTGCGCGTGTGATCTGCGACAATTCGGTGGCATTGCCCACTTGCGCCTGGACCTGCGGCAGTGTTCCTCGCAGGATATTCGCGAATGGGAGCGTATCGGCCGGAACGGCTGCAAGGCGCCTCTCCCCAGTGCCTATCGACCCGCGTGCATTCGATGGAGAAATAAACCGGACCTTCAAGGCGTTCGTCCGATATCGGCATCGGCAATGGCTGCCGCCGTTACGCATCGGGAAAGCCGGCGGTCCGCCGCTCAAGAACAAGGATAGGGAGCACCGTGACATGACCAACGCATTCAGCCAAATCCGCCATGCCGACGGCCGTGCATACTACCAGGGCACCCCGCTGTCCCTGGCCGAAGCGCAGATCATGCTCAACGACGACATCCTGCGCGGCAAGGTGCGCGTCGGGGCGTATCTGCAGGTGGATGGGGTTCGTCTGGTGCTGGTGAACGGCCCTGCCCTGCGGCGGTCGGTCAACCGGCCCGTCCCGCCCGCCCTCAGCCCGCGCGGGGACCAGCGAGGATAATCGCCGCCCCGGCCAGGCAGAGCAGAGCGCCGGCCGCATCCCAACGGTCCGGCCGCGCTCCCTCGACCAGCCAGAGCCACAGCAGCGACGCGGCGATGTAGACGCCGCCGTAGGCCGCATAGGCCCGGCCGGCGAAATCGGCGTCCGCCCGCGTCAGCACCCAGGCGAACAGGCAAAGGCTGGCCACGCCCGGCAGCGTCCACCACAGGCTGCGATCCAGCCGTGCCCAGGCCCAGAATGCGAAACAGCCGGCGATTTCCGCCAGCGCCGCAGCTCCGTACAAGGCCAGCGTCGGCCACACCGCCCGCTCCATCCATCCCCCGCATCGCCGCTGTCAACCGATCGATCAATCAGTCGCGGCGATGCTGCGGCGCGCCCGGACCTGCGTCAATGGCCTGATGCCGATCCCGAAACGCCGATTCGTTGCGTCGCGGCGAAATGCGCCACAGCTCGTTTCAATTTGCACCGCTAATATTACAGGCTGTTCATGGACTTGTCCGTGGGCGCGGCATAGATTTTTCGGGAGTGGAGGCATAGCGAAATGTTCATAGACGCATCCAATCCCATGCAGGACGCTTTGGAGACCATCCGGGCCACCGACGTGATCTCGGACGCGAAGAAGCATGCGTTGCGCCAGGGATTGGAGGCGCTGCGCCGCCAGCACTGCCCGCAGCATCTCCAGGCGACCGGCTGCTGTGACGACTGCGTAACCCGTCGCCGTTGTTTGGCGGCGGTTCTCGACCTGCTCGGTTCCTGAACATCGTAACGGAGGCATGCCGATGGGCCTCCCACCCGAAAAGCGCCCCTTCGACGCCTGCGTGCTCGAAGACGAAGCGGCGCTCTGCTCGATCGAAATCCTCGCCGAAGCGGTGGAGATGGCCTTCGTGCCGGGCATCCTCGAACTGCGCACCCTGCGCGACGCACTGCAGGAAGCGCGACGGACCCGGTCCCCGGCCGCTGTACAACTGGCCTACAGCGCCTTCAGCCGTGTGGACGGAGAGTTCCGCAACCGCATCAGCCATCACGCACTGACGCTGGCCACGCTGCGGCGCCGCAGCGCCGGCCCGATGCCTGTCGCAGCCCCGGGGTCGGCACGGTCAGCCGGCCGCGGCATCGACGGGCCGCGACGGGCCTGACTGCCCGCTCTGCCGAGGTTTGACTTTGGTGTACTAATTTTAATGGAGCCATTCTCCTTCCGGTCTGTTGTCTCGGTATAACCAACACACAGGAGGTTGCCACCATGGACAAGGATCGCATCGAGGGCGCCGCCCGCTCCGCCAAGGGCTCGATCAAGGAAGCCGCCGGCAAGCTGACCGGCGACAAGAAGACCGAGACCGAGGGCCAGGCCGACAAGGCTGCCGGCAAGGTTCAGAACACGATCGGCGGCGCCAAGGATGCCGCCCGCGACGCTCTGAAGTAAGCGTCGGGCCTGAACGACCGAGAGCCCCGGCACCGCATCCGATGCGGTGCCGGGGCTCTGCCGTGCGAAAACGCCATCCGCAAATCCACTTCGCGGAAATCGACCGCGCGGAAAAGGGCTGTTGCCGCCCCACCCTGCCCTATCTATGATGCGCCGCCCCGGCCGGATGGCCGAACGACGCGCTTAGATTCGGGTCCCATGCTCCAGTTCATCCGCAATTTCGCCGGCTCCTGGGTCGTCAAGATCCTGTTCGTCCTGTTGATTCTCAGCTTCGGCGTTTGGGGCATCGGCGACGTGTTCCGTGCCTCCACGCCCACCACCGTCGCCGAAGTCGGCAAGGTGGAGATCGGGCAGCAGACGCTGGACCAGGAGTTCCGCCGGCAGATGGAACGGCTGCGCCCGATGCTGGGCGGCACCCTGACCACCGAGCAGGCCAAGCGCTTCGGCCTTCTGGACCAGTCGCTGCAGTCGCTGATCCAGCGTACGCTGTTCGACCTCGCCGCGACCGACATGGGCATTTCCGTCGGTCCGGAGGTGGTCCGGCTGCGCATCGCCGACGAGCCGGCCTTCCGCAACCAGCAGGGCCAGTTCGATCCCAACATCTTCCGTTCGGCGCTGCGCAACGCCCAGCTGACCGAGGACGGCTATGTCGCGATGATCCAGCGCGAGACGGCGCGCCAGCTGGTCGCCGGCGCCGTCGCCGCCGGCCTGACGCCGCCGCAGCCGCTGGTGCAGGACCTCTACCGCTTCCGCGGCGAAAAGCGCGTGGCGGAGGTCGTGACCCTGCCGAACGCCGCCATCGGCGATGTCGGGGTGCCGGACGACGCCGCGATCAAGCAGGCCTACGACGACCATCAGGTCCGCTTCACCGCCCCGGAATACCGGTCGCTGACCGTCGCCCGCCTCTCCCCCGACGTGCTGGCCAAGGACATCAAGATCGACGACGCCCAACTGCGCAAGGCGTATGAGGAGCGGGCAAGCGAGTTCGGCGCGCCGGAGAAGCGCACCGTCCAGATGCTGGTCGTCGATGACGAGGCGAAGGCGAAGCAGATCGCCGAAGCCGCCAAGGCCAAGGGGCTGGCCGAAGCCGCCAAGGATGCCGGCCAGGAGCCGGTGACCCTCGACAACATCGCCAGCGCCGACCTGCCGGAAATCGGCGACGCCGCCTTCGCGCTGGAGCCGGGCAAGACCTCCGACGCGGTGAAGAGCTCGCTCGGCTGGCACGTCATGGCCGTCACCGGCGTAACCCCGGCGACCACCCGCAGCTTCGAGGATGTGCGCGACCAGTTGGCGAACGACCTGAAGAAGGAGCAGGCGCTCGATTCCGTCTTCTCCATCGCCAACCGCGTCGAAGACCAGCTTGCCAGCGGCGCATCGCTGGACGAGGTGGCGCAGGCGCAGGGGCTGGCCCTGACCAAGGTCGCCGCCATCGACAGCACCGGCAAGGCGCCGGACGGCAGGGACGCCGCCCCGGACCTGCCCAGCCTGAAGGCACTGCTGCCCAACGCCTTCCAACTGAAGACCGGTGCCACCTCCAACCTGACCGAGGGTGAGGGCAGCGTCTTCACCGCCGTCCGCGTCGACAGCGTGATCCCCGCCGCGGTCCGCCCGCTGGCCGACGTGCGCGATCAGGTCATCGCCGACTGGCAGCAGGAGCAGCGCGCAGAGCGCGCCGCCAAGAAGGCGGAGGAGATCGCCGCCCGGCTGAAGCAGGGTGCGGAGGCAGCGGCCCAGGACGTCGCCACCCAGGCCGGCGCCAGCTTCGCCATGACGGCGCCCTTCACCCGCGATGCCCAGTCGGTCCAGGGCCTGCCGGGCGACATGGTCGCCAAGCTGTTCGCCGCCAAGCCGAACGAGGTGATCAGCGGCAACACCGCCGATGCCCAGGTCGTCGCCCGCCTCCGGGAAGTCATTCCCGCCGATCCCAAGGCTGCCGACGCCGATCTGGCGCCAGTCCGCGCCTCGGTCGAGCAGGGTCTGGAAAACGATCTGGTGGCCGAGTTCACCAACGCGTTGCGCGACAAGTACCCGGTGCGGATCTACCGCCAGCGCATCGACCAGTTCTTCGCCAGCAACTGAGGCTCCGGCTTAGCCGACAGCCAAGCAAGAGGTCTCGTGCCGTGAAGGTCCAGCCCGATATCGCCAGCTTCGACGCCGCTTACGCCGCCGGTCGGCCGCAGGTGGTATGGACCACGCTGGTCAGCGACCTGGAGACTCCGGTCTCCGCCTATATGAAGCTGGCGGACGGGCGTCCCTTCGGCTTCCTGCTGGAATCGGCGGAACGTGGGGCCGGCTCGCGGCGCGACCGCTATTCGGTGATCGGCTTCAAGCCGGACGTGGTGTGGCGGTCGCGGGGCAACAGGGCGGAGATCAACCGCGACGCCCTGCATGACCGCGACGCCTTCCAGCCGCTCGAGTCCGCACCGCTCGACGCTCTGCGGTCCCTGATCAACGAAAGCCGGATCGAACTGCCGGAGGAACTGCCGCCGATGGCCGCCGGGCTGTTCGGCTACATGACCTACGACATGGTGCGGCTGATGGAGCGGCTGCCGGACAACAATCCGGACGAGCTGAACATCCCGGATGCGATCCTGACCCGGCCCAGCATCGTCGCCATCTTCGACAGCCACACCGATTCGATCACGCTGGTGACGCCGGTCTGGCCGAAGGTGGGGAAGGATGCCGCCACGGCCTATGCCGACGCGCGGGAACGGCTGACCGATGCGCTGGCCGACCTGGAACGTCCCCTGCCCTACCGGCGTGAACCGCGCACCGAGAACGGCCTGCCGCTGGCCTGGACCTCCAACACGACGCGCGAGGAGTATCACGCGATCGTGGAGAAGGCGAAGGAGTACATCCGCGCCGGCGACATCTTCCAGGTCGTGCCGTCGCAACGCATCCGCTTCCCCTTCAAGCCGTCACCGCTGTCGCTGTACCGCACGCTGCGCCGCTTGAACCCGTCACCCTTCCTGTTCCATTGCGATTTCGGCGATCTGACCGTCGTCGGCTCCAGCCCGGAAATCCTGGTGCGCGTGCGCGACGGCAAGGTCACCGTCCGCCCGATCGCCGGCACCCGCAAGCGCGGCGCCACCACGGCGGAGGACGAGGCGCTGGCCGCCGACCTGCTCAGCGATCCGAAGGAGTTGGCCGAGCATCTGATGCTGCTCGACCTCGGCCGCAACGATGTCGGCCGGGTGGCGAAGGTCGGCACCGTCAAAGTGACGGCCAAGATGATCGTGGAGCTCTACAGCCATGTCATGCACATCGTCTCCAACGTCGAGGGCGAACTGGATCCGAAGTTCGACGCGCTCGACGCGCTGGTCGCCGGCTTCCCGGCCGGCACGGTGTCCGGCGCGCCCAAGGTCCGCGCCATGGAGATCATCGACGAGTTGGAGAAGGCCCGCCGCGGCGTCTATGCCGGCTGCGTCGGCTATTTCGGTGCGTCGGGTGCCATGGACACCTGCATCGCACTGCGCACCGCCGTGCTGAAGGACGGGATGATGTATGTCCAGGCCGGCGGCGGCGTGGTCGCGGACAGCGATCCCGAGGCCGAGTACCAGGAGACGGTCAACAAGTCGATGGCACTGATCCGCGCCGCGGAAGAGACGTTGCGCACGACCGCGCGCGGGTAGGCGTCTCCCGCATGCCAATCAAAAAGGCCGCTGAAGAAGCGGCCTTTTGCATGCCCGGGTGGCGGCGAACGGCACGACTTTGTGCCGAAAAACGATTATCCACAGAATTCCGCACGCCGAGAGCACATCGCGGCGCACACATCTGCAACCATGAGGCCATAGTGGACGGATGCGGACGGGGTGGCGGATGGGCCGCCACCGCCGCACACCAAGGGAGAGAAGAGGATGGAGAAAATCCTCACACTCCTGATCCTGCTGTTGCAGATCATCAAGGCGTGCCTTGATCTTCTGAACCGCTGATCGGATGGGCGCGTCGGGAACGGCAATTCTCGGCGCGCCTGTCCCTAAAGATAAGCCATTTCCCGCGTCCCGCAAGATGCTTCTGCACGCGGAGCGATCATGCGCTCAGTCGTCGCCGCCGGCCGGCATCGGGCCGTGGGGAAGATCGGCCTTGCCGCCGCGGTGGAACAGGTTGCCGACGAAGCGCCCGAAATCCTCCATGTAGAGGTAGAGCGACGGCGTGATGTAGAGCGTCAGCACCTGCGACACGCACAGGCCGCCGACGACGGCAAGGCCCAGCGGCTGGCGCAGTTCGGCGGCCGCACCATGGGCGATGGCGATGGGCAGCGTGCCCATGATGGCGGCCATGGTGGTCATCATGATCGGGCGGAAGCGCAGGATGCAGGCCTGCTCGATGGCGTCATGCGCCGACATGCCGTTGCGCCGCGCCTCCACCGCGAAGTCGATCATCATGATCGCGTTCTTCTTCACAATGCCGATCAGCATCAGGATGCCGATCATGGCGATCATGCTGAGTTCGATGTCGAACAGCATGAGCGTGCCCAGCGCACCGATCACCGCCGACGGCAGGCCGGACAGGATGGTCAGCGGGTGGACGAAGCTCTCGTACAGCACGCCCAGCACGATGTAGATCACCAGCACGGCCGCGGACAGCAACAACGCCTGACCGGCCTGGGCATCCTGGAACACCTGGGCTGTGCCGGCGAAGCCGGTGGTGATGGTGGGCGGCAGGCCCATGTCGCGCTCCGCCGCGCGGATCATGTCCACCGCCTGCCCCAGCGAGGCGCCGGGCGCCAGGTTGAAGGAGAGGGTCACCGCCGGCAGCTGGCCCTGGTGCGCCACCGCCAGAGGACCGGCCGTACGCTCCACCCTGGCGAAGGCGTCGAGCGGCACCAGCTTGCCCGACGTGGCCGACCGGACATAGATGCGCGACAGCGAACTGTCGTCGCCCTGGTATTTCGGCTCCAGCTCGATCAGCACCTGATAGTCGTTGCTGGGGGTGTAGATGGTCGAGACCTGCCGCTGGCCGAAGGCGCTGTAGAGGGTCGAGCGGACCTGATCGACGCCGATGCCCAGCGTCGCCGCCTTCTCACGGTCGATGTGGACATAGGCCTGCGGATTGTTCAGCTGAAGGTCGCTGGCGACATCCTGCAGGATGGGAATGCCGTGCAGGGTTTGCTCCAGCCGGCCCGACCACTGGTACAGCTCCTCCAGGTCAAGGCCCTGGATGGTATACTGATACAGGCTCTTGGAAGTCCGGCCGCCGATGCGCAGGTTCTGCACCGGCTGCATGTAGACGGCCATGCCTGGGATGCCGTTGACCTGACGGCGCAGCTGCTGGATCACGTCGGTAGCGGAAGGCCGCTCCTCGCGCGGCTTCAGCGTGAGGAACATGCGGCCCTGGTTGCCGGTGCTGCCACCGACACCGACGGAGGAGATGACGTCCACGACCGCCGGGTTGGCCTTCATGATGGCGGCAACCTGCTGCTGGCGCTCCGCCATCGACGGGAAGGCGATGTCGGCCCGCGCTTCCGTCGTCACCTGGATCTGGCCGATGTCCTCGGTCGGGAAGAAGCCCTTGGGGATCGCCTGATAGAGAACCGCCGTGCCGACCACGGTGGCGATCATCACCAGCCCCATCAGCGGCCGATGGCGCAGCGTCCAGCGCAACGTACGGGCATAGCCGTTGAGAAGGGCCGAGAATCCGGCCTCCAGCATACGGCCGAACCAGCCCTCCTTCTCGCCATGCGCATTGTGGACGAGAAAGCGGGAGCACATCATCGGCGTCAGCGTCAGCGACACGAAGGCCGACGCGGCGATCGCCATGGTCACGACCAGCGCGAATTCATGGAACAGCCGGCCGACGACGCCGCCCATCAGCAGGATGGGGATGAACACCGCGACCAGCGACAGGGTGATCGACAGGATGGTGAAGCCGATCTCGCGCGATCCCTTGATGGCGGCCTCGAACGGTTTCATCCCCTCTTCCACGTAGCGGACGATGTTCTCCATCATCACGATGGCGTCGTCCACGACGAGGCCGACGGCCAACGTCAGCGCCATCAGCGAGATGTTGTCGACGGAGAAGCCCATCAGGTGCATGCCGCCCGCCGTCGCGATCAGCGAAATCGGCACGGCCAGCGCCGGGATCAGCGTGGCGGACAACCGGCGCAGGAACAGGAAGATCACCAGCACGACCAGCACGATGGTCAGGGCCAGGGTGAACTGCACGTCCTCCACCGCCTGACGGATCGATTCCGAGCGGTCGTTGACGATCTTGATGGCGGCGGAGGCCGGAAGCTGGGCCTGGAACACCGGCACCAGCTCGCGCACCCGGTCCACCACGTCGACCGTGTTGGCGTCGGGCTGGCGCTGGACCGCCAGCATGATGCTGCGCGTGCCGTTCAGCCAGCTGGCGGTGCGGTCGTTCTCGACACTGTCCAGCACCTGTGCCACATCGCCCAGCCGCACCGGCGCGTTGTTGCGGTAGGCGACGATCAGCTCGCGGAAGGCGGCGGCGTCGGGAAGCTGCGGGTTGGCCGCGATCACCAACTGCTGCTGCTGGCCGGTCAGGGTGCCGACGGGGGTGTTGGCGTTGGCAGCGGCCAGCGCCTTCTGCAGCTCGTCGATGCCGATGCCGCGCAGCGACAGCGCGTTGGGGTTCACCTGCACCCGCACGGCGTATTTCTGCGAGCCGTAGATCTGCACCTGCGCCACGCCCGGCAGTGTCGCGACCTTCGGCTGGATCAGCGTTTCGGCAATGTCGTTCAGCCTCGCAAGCGGCAGGGTCGGCGAGTTCAGCGACAGGAACAGGATCGGCTGGTCGGCCGGGTTCACCTTGCGGTAGCTGGGCGGCGTTGTCATCTCCGCCGGCAGACGGCGCTGGGTGCGGGCGATCGCCGCCTGCACGTCGGCCGCCGCCGCGTCGATGTCGCGCTCCAGCACGAACTGGATGGTGATGTTGGTGTTGCCGAGTGTGCTGTTGGAGGTCAGCGTGTCGATGCCGGCGATGGTGGAGAATTCCCGCTCCAGCGGGCTGGCGACGGAGGCCGCCATCGTCTCCGGGGAGGCGCCGGGCAGCGTGGCGGTGACGCTGACCACCGGGAAATCGACCCGCGGCAGCGCCGCGGTGGGCAGCTGGCGATAGGCCGCCAGACCGCCTAGAACCAGGGCCGCCGTCAGGAGAATGGTCATCACCGGACGGCGGATGCAGAGTTCGGAGAGGTTCATGTCGCACCCCCGCCTGTCTTGCCCTGGGTCAGGACACTGCGGCCGGCAGCATCCTGAGCGGCGGAACCCTGCTGTCGGTCGCCCTCGGCTGTCTCGCCGGAAGTTGCGCCGGCGGGCTTTCCGCCGGGACGCTCGGTCACCTTGGCGCCGGGGGAGAGGCGCGACTGGCCATCGACCACCACCCGGTCACCGGCCTGCAGACCGGATGCGATGATGCTGAGCCCACCATGGGTCCGCTCGACCGTGACCGGACGGACCTCCACCGTCTGGTCGGCCTTCACGACATAGACGTAGCGGCCCTTCTGGCCGGTCTGCACCGCAAGATCGGGGATGGTCAGGGCATTCGGCTCCACCCGCAGGGTCAGCACGGTGTCGACGAACTGGCCCGGCCACAGCCGGGTGTCGGCGTTCGGGAATTCGCCCTTCACCAGGATGGTGCCGGTCTGCTGGTCGACCTGGCTGTCGACGAAGGACAGCTTGCCCTCCGCCGTCTCGCCGCGGCTGCCGGCGATGGAGGCGGTGACCGGCAGCCTTCCGGTCGCCATCGCGCTGCGGATCGCCGGCAGATGCTTTTCCGGGACATTGAAGGAGACGTTGATCGGCCGCAGCTGGGTCAGGGTGACCAGCGGATTGGTGTCGGCGGCGCGGACCATGGTGCCGACCTTCGCGTTCACCGTACCGGTGCGTCCATCCATCGGCGCCGTGATGCGGGTGAAGCTGAGCGACACCTTCGCCGCCTCGATCGCCGCAAGATCGGCCTTCACCGTGCCCTCCAGCGCATCGGCGGTGGCGACGGCGGCATCATAGGTGGTGCGGGAGATGGCGCTGGTGCGCACCAGCTCCGCATAGCGCTTCACGTCCCCCTTGGCCTTTTCCAGATTGGCGCGGTCGCGCTCCAGATTGGCCTGGGCCTGACGCAGCTGGGCCTCCAGCGCCCGGCTGTCGAGGGTGAACAGCGTGTCTCCCGTCTTCACCTCCTGCCCCTCGGTGAAGTTCACCGTCTCGACCACGCTGTCGACGCGGGCCTTGATGGCGATGGCGGCGATGGGCTGGACGCTGCCGATGGTGACGATCTGCTCCGGCACGGCCTGGACCGTCACCTTCTGGGTCACCACCGGAACCGCACGAGCTCCCGCCGGCGCCGCGTCGGCCTTGGCGGTCTGTGCCTGTCCCCCGGCATGGCGGGTCTCATACCAGTAGTACCCGCCGCCGCCGAGCAGTGCCGCGACCAGCAGGGCCAGGAAAAGCCGTCTCATCCGTTGGGACTCCAAACGCCGGTGGCCGGCTTGCGCTTATATGAAAGGAGGCAGATTGGTCAGGCCGGACATCAGGAAGTCGATGACGGAGCGCTCCAGCGCCTCGCGCGGGCGTTCATCCATCTGCATGATTCCGCCGCGCACCATGCCGATCACCAGAAGCGGGACGATTTCCAGATCGATCTTGCGGAACTCGCCCGACGCCATGCCGTCGGCCATGACCTGCTGCAGGGCGGTCGCGGTGCGCTCGCTTCGGCGGCCGATGATCCGGCGCGTGCGGTCGGCAAGGTCCGACTGGTCGCCGCCCAGCCGCTTCAGCGTCTGCAATTGTTCGCTCAACGTGCCGACCAGGGCGGAAACCATCGCCGACAGCCGGACGGAGGCCGGAACCTGCTGCGGGGCGATTTCGGCGTTCAGCTTCTGCTCCAGCCCGCCGAGCGCCCGTTCCAGCGACTCCAGATAAAGCTCCTCCTTGGAGGGGAAGTAGCGGTACAGCGTCGCCTTGCCGACGCCGGCCCGCTTCGCCACCTCCTCGACCTGGACGGAGGCATAATCGCGGCCGGCGAACAGCTCCGCCGCAGCGTTGAGGATCACCTCGCGCCGCCGAGCCCGCCAGTCAGGTATCTCTTCCGCATCGAGAGGCATGAATGGAACCCACGGGTTTCGAAAAGTGACGATAGTGGAGTTCCTTAGAGTGTCAAGGAACCGCTCTCCAGTAAAAATGAAATCGGCGTCATCGTTGGAAGCCTATCCCGGCCAAGGGATTGACCTCTCAGCAGGACGACCATCATGCGTTGTACTGCCGGCAAAGCGGGAGCAGTCAAGCGCGAAGGGCGCGGGCCCCGGAGTCCCGAGGCGGCGCTGCCTGGGAAGCCGGAACCCGCGCCCTTATAGAGGACTTGCCATTATCGGATACGCACCCTTGCGGGCGTGGCAGGTCAGCTCCGCGTGGTGGAGGATCGGCTGGTGCCGGTGGAACCGGTGACGCCGGTGGTGGAGCCGGTCATCGACCCGGTCCCGGCGGAGGCGCCGGCAGGACCGCCGCTGGCCCCGGCCCCGGTGCCGGTGGAGGACGGCGACGCGGAACCGGTGCCGCTGCCGGTGGAGGCGCCGATACCGGCATTGGTGCCGACCGTGGTATCGGCCCCCTGCAGTCCGCCCGTCGTCCCGCTCATGGCGGAAGAGGTCGTGCCGGAACTGATGCCGGTGGAAGCACCGGAGGTCGGACCGCTTCCGGTGCCGCTCCCCGCATTCGCCATGGCGGACGCGCCGGCCCCGGTGGAGCTGCCCCAGCCGGAGCTTCCCTGGTTGCCGGTCTGGCTGCGGACGCGCAGGTTGTTCTGCACATGGGTCACGCCGGACACCGCCTCGGCGACATCCTCGGCACGGCGCTTGGTGTGGCGGTCGGGGACCATCCCGGTCAGCGTCACCTCGCCGCCGCTGACCGCTACCTCGATGTCGGACGCGTCGACATAGGCGTCATCGGTCAGGCGATCGCTGACGTCCTCGCGCACCCGCTCGTCGGAGCGGCTGTAGCCGCGCGGACCACGGCCTCGATGCTGGGAAGCGCGGCGCTCATCCTCATGCCGCCGGCGCTCGGCATCGTCGTCGCCGAACCAGGACGCGATCTCGTCGCCGGCCTGCTCCCAGAAGCCGCGCTGCTGCGTACGGCCGCGGTCTTCGCCCCGGCGTTCGGTCCGGCCGCCGCCGTAGCCGCCCCGAGCCTCCTGCGCGCGGTACATCCCGCCGCGGTCCTCGCCCCAGGAGCGGTCGCGACCCTCGTCGCGCTGATAGCCGCCGCCATGGCTGCCGCCGTAACTGGTGGATGAACTGCCGCCGAAGTCGCGCCGGCTCGAACCGCCGCGTTCCCACTCGCCGCGGTCGCGGCCGGATTCGTAACCGCCGCCATAACCGCTGCCGTAACCACCCTGCGATCCGTAATCGCGACTGCGGTAGTCGCGGCTGGCATCGTTGCGGTCGCCGGTTTCGCGCTCGCCATACTCGCGGCCGCCATAGCCGAGGGAGCCGCGGCCGCGGACGACCTGCTCGCCTTCACCATAGGGACGCACGCCGTAATCGCGGTCGCGATACTCGCTGCTGCCGACATCGCGGCTGGTGTAGTTGCCTTCGGTCCCGGCATTGCCGGAGCCGGCATAACCGCCATAGCCGCTCGACCCGGACCGCCCGCCATAGCCGGCGGCATAGCCGCCGCGGCTCATGTCGCGCCCGCCGCCGAAACTGCGGTCATAGACCCGCTCCATCTCGCGGGCATTGTCGCGGCGGTTGTCGCCACGGTCCATATTGGGATCGCGGCCGTAGCCGCCGGATTCGTTGCCGACCTGCCCTCTGTATCCGGGATCGCGGTAGAGATGTCCGCGCTCGTCCTGGTGAAGATGCGCCTGCGGGCGATACATGTTTTCACGGTCGTTGGACCGGTAATCGTCGGGATCGTAGACGCCGGCGTGCTTGGCCTCGCCCCAATCCCGGTGCCGGTTCGGCTCGCGATCGTCGTCGCGCCAGTCGCGGCCTTCACCGCGCCACCGATTCTCGTTCTGCGCCATCGTGGTCGGCTCCCTCTTGCTGGATTCTTGGAACCGCGGTCGGCACGGCGCGATTGGCATCGGCCACCGGCGCCCGTGCGCCCGCGTTTCCCGAACAACAGGAGGGACCAAATGGCGTTCCGGATTTTTCCCGGCCGCCGACGGTCCAGTGAGTGAATTCTGGCACAGAGCTTGCGTGGCAGGAAGCGGTTGGTTCCACGCATCACTTGCGGCTTCGGCGCTTCATGCACCGAAGCCGCTTTCTTTTGCGCCCTAATATTGGGCAGAGACTTCGAACTGCTTAATTTGCAAGCGGTCGGTCGAGCAGACGGGCAACCGCAGCCCCCAACTCTTCGTTGAGGAAGGGTTTGTAGATGATCTCATCCGCATTGAACATGCGCGTCATCTTCAGCAGATAGCCCGCCGGCATGTTGGGGGCACCGCCGGACATGGCGAGGATCTTCACGTCGGGCTGGGCGGTGCGCGCCGCCTTGATCAGTTCGATCCCGTCCACCTCCGGCATCAGCACGTCGGTGACGATCAGGTCGAAGCTGCGGCGGTCCAGCGCGCGAATGGCGGCACGGCCATTCTCCGCCTCGGTCACGTCGAAACCGCGACCCTCCAGATAGCCGGCCACGGACAGCCGTACGGCCGGCGAGTCTTCAACAACCAGGATGTTTGGCCGAATGGCACTTCCCATCACACTCCCGGCCCCTTTTCGGGAACCGCCTTATCGCAAGGCCGGCCGAAGCCGGCGGAATAAACCCCCGACGCCTTGCCCCCGCTGTCATCCGCCCAGCGCCGCGACGGCGGCAGCCGCATCGGCATGGATTTCGAACAGCGACGAGAAGCCGCTGACGTCGAACACCTCGCGGATGTGCGGCGCCATGGCCGACAGGGCGATGGCTCCGCGCTTCGCCCGGGCCGCCTTGGCGGCGACCAGCAGACAGCGAAGCCCGGCAGAACTGATGTAGGAAAGCCGCTCCATGTCGACAACGAGCCGCGTGCCCTCGGCCCCGATGACCGACAGCAGCGCCGCCTCGAACTGGGCGGCATTGCCGCTGTCGATGCGGCCGTCCGCGCGCAGCACGGTGACGCCGTTGACCGACTGTTCGGTAATATTCATCCCCTGCCCTCGCCTTGCCTTAGCTGGATCTTACCCGAATCTTTCCTACCCCGTGCTTATAGCACGCCCTCGCCGGTCCGACGATGCATTCGCAGTACAACGGGACGGCTACCGCCATCGATTTCCTGGTGTCAGGCGACGGGATCGGACAGCTGCGCCACGACGGCGACGGGCGCGTCCGCCGCCCCACGCCAGCGCAGGACCAGACAAGTGATGTCGTCGGACTGCGGCGCACCGGCGGTAAAACGGGCGACATCGGTCAGCACCCCGTCCAGCCCGTCGCGCGCCGAGGCATTGGTCTGCCCGGCGACTGCGGCAACAAGCCGCGGGTCGCCATACATCACGTCTTCACCGTTGAAGGCCTCGGTCACGCCGTCGGTGAACAAAACGACCATGTCGCCGGTGTCCAGCGTCACGGTCTTCTCGCCGAAGGGCATGTCGGGCATGGCGGCCAGCGCAATGCCGGGGGTGCGCTCCAGTTCCTTCACCGCGCCGGAGGCGGTCATGCGCAGCGGCGGGTTGTGGCCGCCGTTGGAGAAGGCCAGCACGCCGGTGCGCAGGTCCAGCTCACCGTAGAAGACGGTGACGAACATCATCTGTTCGTTTTCCGCGGCAAGCAGGTTGTTGACCCGGCGCATGGTCTCCGCCGGACCGACGCCGGATTCGGCGATGGCGCGCAGCATGGTGCGGGTGATCAGCATGAAGAAGGCGGCCGGGATGCCCTTGCCCGACACGTCGGCGATGACCAGCGCCACCTTGTGCTCGGAAATCGGGAAGAAATCGTAGAAATCGCCGCCGACCTCCTTGGCCGGGATCATCCGCGCGGCGATGTCCAACTCCGGCAGATCGGGAAAGACCTGCGGCAGGATCGTCAGCTGCATGGTGCGGGCGATCTCCAACTCCTGCTGCAGGCTGATCAGCCGCCGCTTGTCATCCAGCGCCTCTCGCAGGTCGCGCACCATTTGGGTCAGCTGCACCTGCTGGGTGCTGACCCGCGTCGCCAAGCGCGAGAAGCCCAGCGCCAGCAGCCCCAACTCGTCGCCGACCCCCTTGGATTGGGCGGACTGGGCGTCGTGGGTCTCCGCCTCGATCTGGCGCAACTCCTCCAGCAGGTTCTGGCGGGCATCCTCCTCAAGCGTGACGGCCAGCGCCTCCATCTGGCGGCGGATGAAGCGCTGCTGGCGGCGCAGGCGCCGTTCGCGCTGGCCGGCACTGCGCTCGATCTCGCGCATCACGCCACGGAAGACCTCCACGGCACCGGCGATGCGGCCGATCTCGTCGTTGCCGGCCGGCAGCTCGACATAGCCCATGGCGCGCCCGCGGGAGAGATCCTGCAAAGCCTTCACGGCCCCGTCCAGCGTGGAGAAGTTCCGCCGCAGGAAGCCGTAGAGCAGGCCCAGCGCGCCCAGCAGCACCAGCCCGACCGCCGCGACATAGGCGACCGACCACAGCGCCTGCTCCTCAACCGCCTGGGTGACGTCGCTGGCGATCAGCACGGTGGCGACGCGCCCGCCGGCAAGGTCGGCGACCGGCAGGCTGGCCAGCGCGTAGCGGCGCCCGCCGCCGGCGATGGTGGTGATGCTGCGGTCCGCCGGACGGATCAGCGGCTTGACCGCCGGCCACAGCGGATCGCTTTCCCCGTCGAAGGCGGTGCCGTTGCGGGTCACGGCGAAGACGCGCCCGCCGGTGGTCCGCCGCAGCACGTCCAGCGCGGCGACGAAATCCAGCCCGGCCACGGCGGCACCGGTAACGCCGGCCCCGCTGCCCGCACCGCCGCCGGCCCCGGTCCCGGCATAGATCGGCACGCCGGCCACCACGACCAGCCGTTCGCCGTCGACCAGACGGACGCCTCGCGCCAGCTTCTGGCCCGACAGGATGGCATCCAGCGCGCCGCGGTTCAGCAGCGGTTCCGGCTCCAGCGCCGGGTCGGTGCTGTAGAGCAGTTCCGCCGATTTCGACAGAAGGTTGACGTCGGTGATTCCCCCGGTGGCGGGCGCGGCGACGATGCCGAGCGCCGCAACGCGCCGGTCCAGGGCGCTGCGGTCCTCCGCCTCCACCGCACGGGCGATCTCGGCATCGCCGGCCAGCCGGCCCAGCCCCTGGTCGATGCGCCCGACGGCGCCCGACACTGCCAATTGCCAGGAGGTTTCGAGACGGGCCAGTTCCAGCTCGCGCGCACGGCGGTCGAGGGCATCCTCGCGCAGCGCGGCAAAGCCGAGGAGAAGGCCGGCCACCACGGTGACGGTGGCGAGAACGAACAGAATGATGCGGGTCTGAAGCAGCATCTGGGCCTCTCAGCTCCGCAGAACGACGATGGGACGGGCCAGCAGCGCGGCCAAGGCGGCCGGCAACAGCGTGGATGCCGCGAGCATCCCGCCGTCCCAGCCGACCGCCGCCGCCCACAGCAGGGCCGCGCCGATCCCGGAGGCCAGCGCCCGCAGCAGCGAGAGCTGCCCGCCGTCCGCCGCCTGACGGCGCACATAGGACAGTGCCAGCCCGGCGGCGAAACCGCCGGCCAGCCCACCGGCCAATCCGGCCGGCAACGCGGTACCGCCGAGCAGCAGCACGGCCGCCGCCGACAACAGCGCCAGCGCGCTCAGCACCGCCGCGACACGGCGCCAGCCGGGCGGTACGGCATAGCCGGCAATGGCACCAACCAGTGCAGCGGCCAGCGCCGGACCGGCCAGGGAAAGGCTGCCGGCGAGAACCAGCATGGGCGCCGCGGCGGCGGACAGCAGGGCGAAGGCAAGGACATCGTCGGACCGGGAATCGATCTCGCGGCGCGGCGCGGCCTCCAGGCCCGGACCGAGGGCAGTCAGCGCCGACAGGCGGGTGTCTTCGACGGCGGAGGCCACCTGCGGATCGAAGACGGCGGCGCGCACTTCGTCGGCATGGGCGGCGAAGCGCTGGCGGCGATCGTGCAGGCCGAAGACGACGGCGTTGAACGCGAACAGCAGCCGGCCGACCTGATCGCGCGGACGGCGGCCCAGCAGGGTGGCGAAACGCCCGTCCACCGCCTCCGCCATCGCCAAGGCGAGGCGGCGCAACGGCGCGCGGAAGCTGGCGCGGGCCAGAACGCCGGCCAGTTCGGCCAGCAGCACCAGAACCGCCAGCCCCCCCAGCGCCACCGTCGCCAGTTCCTCGGCGATCTGGCCGCGCACCTGCTGCGGCTGGACGCCGACCAGAACATGGCCGGCCGGCGGCTGGCCCACTCCGCCGCCGCCGCCTTCCGACGACAGGCGGCCGACCCGCACAGGCACCCTCAGGATCAGCAGGCCGTCGCGCTCGATCGGCTGGAGCGTCGCGGCACGGGTCTCCGGCGTCGGCAGGCCGCGCAGGCCGGCGGTCAGCGCCTGCAGCCCGGCGGCGTCGATGCCGCCGCCGGTATTCACCGCCCCCTGCAGCAGTCCCCCGTCCCCACCGGTCAGCGCCAGGAAGCCCAGGTCCGGGTTGCGTCCGGCAACACCCTGAAGGAAGGCCCCGACCCCTTCGATGCGCGGCAGGGGAATGCCGTAGGCGATGGCGCGTTCCAGGTCGTGCTGAACCGCCTCCGCCACCGCGGCGGCCTTGGCGGCGCGCGCCTCTCCCAGCTGGTCCTGCGCCAGCCAGGTGCCGAGCAGCCCGACGCCGGCCATCGCAAGGGTAGCCGCCAGCAGGATGGCGGCCGGAATGCCGACCATGAACAGACGATGGCCGCCGGAGGGGCCGCCGGAGGGGCCGCCGGAGGGGCCGCGGTAAGGGCTGCGGGAGGCGCTGCGGGTCGTCATGCGAGTTCGTCCAGGCGTGCGACTTCGCGCTCCGCCTCGTCCAGGATGGTCAGGCGCCGCCGCACCGCATCGGTGAAGGCGGCGGCCGGCAGCCCGAGTGTCTGTTGCGGCGATTGCGCCGGCGCTTCGGCGCGGATGCGACCGCCCTCCCCCAGCCCTTCGAGCGTCGTGGCGAGGTCGGCCAGCGAACGGCGCGGTCCGGCGGCAAGCCGCAGGCCGGCCAGCCAGCCCAGCAAGGCCAGCGGAAGCGCGATCAGCACCGCACCGATGGAGAGGGTCAGGGCATAATGGCGCATCGGTTCGGCCATCGCGCCGGCCGGCATGCGGACCAGCAGGCTGCCGGCCACGGTGTCGAAGCTGGTGGCGAGACCGACGCCGTAGACCCGCTCGTCCCCGCGCTCCTCCGACCAGAAGCCGCTGACGCCGGAATTGGGTTCAGCCCCCGTGCGGACAGGCAGAAGCTCGCCCACCTCCACCGCGTTGGTGGAGAACAGGACGGTGCCGGTCTCGTCCAGAACGGTGACGGACTGGATGCCGGGAAGGGCGACGCGGGCGCGGGCGAGCAGCCCGTCGACTTGCGGCAGGTCACCCAGCGAGAGGCCGAGGTTCAACTGGGTCTCGAGCGACGCCTTGGCCTCGCTCAGCACGAAGCCGACCTGGGAGGTCACCGCCTCGTCCAGGCGGCGCGCCTGTTCGCGCGTCCACAGCACGACGGCGGACAGTGCGGAGACGAACACCGCCACCGCCACGAACGCCGCCAGCCGCGCCCCGAAACTCCCCGATCCCATCCCGGCCATCCCCCTTCAGCCGGCCGCGCGCCTCAGCGCCCGCCCGGCCCCGTCCCGTCATGCTCCAGAGGAGCCTTTTCCCGGCCGCACAGCGCGTACCAGCGGCGCGCGGCACCGTCGCCCGCGGCGACGCGGCCCCAGACATGGCCGCGCTCGAACACGTCCCAGCGCCCGGCCAGTTCCTCCACCGCCACCAGTTCGGCGCTGGCGGTGTCGAAGATCGGATCGGCGGTGAAGTCGCGGTGGACCAGCAGCCGGACCAGATCGCCGCCGACGCGGACCAGCCGCTTCGGATAGATGCCGTGGCCGGCCAGATGGCCCCAGCTGCGGTGGTTGCGGGTGCTGACGGTGGTGATCAGGTGCCGGCGGCCCAGCGCCTCCGCCACCTCGATCCGCCAGTCGATCAGCCGGTGATGCAGGCCGCGCCCGCGCTCGGACGGATCGACCATCGCCGACGACATGTGCGCCACCCAGGGCAGTTCCGCCTCCGGCAGGTCGAGGTCGCGGCCCCGGTTGGGATCGTCGCCGGACGGCAGGCCCAGCGCGCCATAGGCGACCAGACGGCCGCCGGATTTCTCCCCGGCGCGCCCCTCGTGACGGAAGATGCCGGCGGTCAGCCCCCTGTCGCCCAGATGGTCGGCGACGAAGTTCCCGACCTCGCCCGCCATGCGGTAATGGTCGGGATCCTCCAGCGTCGCCACCACGCGGACGCGGAAGTCGGCCAGCAGGTTGGAATCGTCCAGGTCCATCATGCGGGCGGTCAGCCCGTCCGGCAGGTCGGCGGCCAGCGCCTGCAGGCGGACGGCGGCCACCGCGCGGGCGGCCTCGCCACACAGGGGGGTTCCGCCGAACGGCAGGGTCATGGGGATGCGGGCGCTCATGATTCGATGATTTCCGCGAAATTCAGGAGGCCGATGGGCGGGTAGTACTCCAGCGCCCGGACCGTGGCCATGTTGATGATGACGGAAAAGCGCTTCAGCGTTTCCACGGGAATTTCAGCCGGACTGACGCCGTCCACCAGGATCTGCGCCGCCTTGAAGGCGGTGAAGCGGCCGATGCCGTAGGCGCTGCTCGCCAGCGCCAGCATTGCCTTGTCGGTGCGCACGATCAGCTCGGTCACCGAGAAGGTCGGCAAGCCCAGGCGCAACGCCTCCGCCGCCACGACCGTGCGGTTGTGGAAGGCGATGAAGGTGTCGGGTCCGATATAGAGGACCTCGCCGCCGCGCCTCGCCACCCGGGCCAGTGCATCGGGCACCGCGGCGGAGATCGGCTCGCCGCGGTCGTTCAGGGGGACCGGCTCCCCGATCAGCTCCAGCCCGCGCAGCGCCGTCTCGGCCCGCAGCCCCTCCACCGTGAGGACGGAGTTGCGTTCCTGCGGATTGTAGACCACGCCCAGCCGCTTGATCGGGCGATAGGCCTGGATGGTGTTCAGCTGCACCGCGATGGGCGCGATGTGGATGGTGCCGGTGACGTTGCGCCCCGAGCGGGCGAGGTCGGGCACGATCTTCGCGTCGACCGGTGCGGCGACGAAGGTGAAGACCACGGGGATGTCGGTGACGTGCTTGGCGGGGTCCGCCCCGTCATGGGGGCCGACCAGCGCGCGGGTCTGCGGCGTGCCCCAGCTGTAGACGAGGTCGGGGCGCGTGTCCTTGATCTCCTGGATGATGCCCGGGAGCTTGGCGGTGTCGCCGCCGGTGTTGCGGATGGTGTAGTCCACCTTCAGGCCGCGGCGGGCCAGATAGTCCTTGAAGCCGAACTCGTTGTCGCTCTCGCCGCGGCCCAGCACCATGGTGATGCGGAAGGTCTTGTCGGGCACCGTGGCGGCCAGCGCCGATCCGATCAGCGAGCTGCCGGCCAGCGGCAGTCCGGGCAGGGCCAGCCCGCCTGCAGCGGCAAGGCGCAGCAGCGAGCGGCGGCGGATGCGGAGGAGATCGCTTTCGTCGATTCTCATCGCGGTCAAGCCTCCTGTGGCCGGGCGGCGGGGGATGCCGGGCGCCCGGTGCGGAAAAGGATCCAGAACAGAAGCGCGCTCGCTCCGCACAGCAGGCCGATGCTCAGCATCGCCTCGCGGTAGGAGGTGGCGACCGCCACCGCCATCGCGGTGACGGGGCCGAGCGCGCCGCCCAGACGTTCGATCAGCCGGTACCAGCCGATGGCCGCGGTCTCCGGCAGGCCGCCGTCACGGGCGATCTGCGAGACCAGCGTCAGCTGCGGGGCACCGACCAGCGCCTGCGACAGGCCGAACAGGGCTATGGCCAGCGGCGGCCCCCACAGCGACTGGGTGGCGATGATGGGCAGGCAGCTCGCCAGCGTGCCGATGCCGCCGGCGGCGATGAAGCCGCGCCGGGCTTGCCAGCGGTCGGACAGGCTGGCGGCCAGCGGCGACACCAGGATGAAGGCGACGAAATACATCATCTGCACCCGCCCGATCTCCGCCTTCGACGCGCCGTCCGCGGTCAGCAGCAACGGCACGAGGCAGAAGAGGAAGGCGGTGGACGCGATCTTCGTCGGGATGGCGCTCAGCACCATCAGGGCGGAGAAGCGGAAGTCGCGGAACAGCGGCAAGGCGCTGCCCATCGCCGGACGGGCCGCCGCACCGGCAGCGGCACCGGAGTGGGACTGCGCCGCACCGCGGCCGCGCAGCAGAAGCAGGCTGACCGACAGGCCGGAGCCCAGCGCCAGAAGCGCCCCCAGCAGGAAGGTGGCGCGGAAGCCGATCTGGTCGGCGATGATGCCGCCGCTGACCGGACCGCAGACACCGGCGGCCAGCAGCGCGCCGATGAACATCGCCATGCCGGCGGCGCGGTTGCGCGGGGTGGTGTGGTCGATGACGATGCCCTGCGCGGTGATCAGCACCAGCCCATAGCCGAGCGCCGTCAGGCAGCGCCACAGCATCAGTTCGGCCAGCGACCCGGCGAAGGCGGTCAGCGCGAGGCTGACGGAACCCAGCAGGGCGCCGATGGTGAAGGCGCGCGACCGGCCCCAGCGTTCGGAGAAGCGGGCGCCGCCCGGCTGCGACAGCGCCCAGATCAGCATGAACAGCGTGATCGGCAGGCTGACCACCATGTCCGGCGTCAGCCACGGCACCTCGCCGGCGAAGGACTTGGCATAGGCCGGCAGGAAGGGGCGCGACAGCTCCTCCGACAGGCAGAACAGGAAGACCGGCAACCGCAGGAAGACGAGGTTCAGCGGCGTCGGCGGCGGACGCGCGGAGTCCGGATCGCGGAAGCGGAAGCGGCGGGCGAGCGCCGACAGCCCGGCCTCCGCCCGGCCGATCCGCGGGTCGTCGCCGCCCAGACGGCGACGCAGCTCCGCCACCCGCGCGGCGAGGCCGGCATATCGGGCGTTGACGCCGTCGAGCGCAGCGCGCACGCCGCTTTCCAGCGCCCGGTCCTCCGATGCCGCCAGGGGGCCGGGTATCTCGGGCAGGGTGGCGCGGAAATCCCCCTCCTCTGCCCGGTCGGCCAGCAGCCGCAGGGTCAGCACCCGCCGCATGGCGAGATTCACCACCAGTTGAAGCACTTCGAAGATCAGCAGGACGGAGACGATGACCACCGACAGTACGTCCAGCGCCAGGTCGGTCGAGGCCTTGGCCAGGAAGGCGCTGTCGACGCCGACATGCAGCGCACCGGCCGGATTGCCGGTATCGCCCAGCGGGCGCTGGACGTCGACGAAGCCGCGGGCCAGCCGCCCGTCGGCGGGGCCGGTCAGCCGGTCCGGCGACAGCGCCGTGATGCCGGCCAGCGGTCCGCCCGCCGCGGCGACGATGCGCCCGTCCGGGCCGGTCACCGCGATGTAGGCGATGTCGTCGTGGCGCTCGACCTCCGCCGCCAGCAGGGCGTCGAGGCCGGCCATGCGGTCCAGCGGAATGCGGACGCCAAGCCCGCGGTCGATCTGCGCGCCCATCAGGTCGCCGACCGTCTGCGCCTTGCGCGCCAGTTCCGGCTGGAACAGCGGGTCGAAGCTGCGCAGCGACAGCCAGGAGGCAGCACCGGCCGCCAGCAGCAGGACCGCCACCGTGACGATGGTCAGGCGCAGCACCAGCGCGCTGATCGGGTCGCGCCGCCTGGCGGGCTTGGCGGTCGAGTTGGCAGACGGCTTGGCGGAGGTGTCGCGGGCCGGATCGCTCATGTCACCGCGCCCTTCACTGGGAGTGGTCCTGGGGCATTCGGCGCCATGGCATCCAATTCACGCTCCAACTCCTCCATGGCGTGATCGGCGTCGGCGATGCCGTGATTCAGGCGATCGCGCACCATGCCCAGCGGCGCGGTGCCGTCCGCCAATCCACCACGTCCGCCGCGCTGCCGCACCACGACGAAGACGGCGGCCAGCGTCACCAGCGCAGCGACACCGACCAGGGCCAGGATGTTGCCACGCAACCCCTCCTCGACCGTCGCAACCCGCGATTTCAGCCCGGCCAGGGAAGAGCGCAGGATCACCTGCCCCACCGTCTGCCCGAAGCTGTTGCGCACGTCCGAACCGAGGATCAGGACATCGCCGGCGATCTGTTGGCGCAGGGTTCCGGCCGAAGCGTCGTCGCCCCAGCGCACGGGAGTGGGCTGGCCGACGGCGTTGCGGTCGGCGGCGAACAGAATGACGCCACGGTCGTCCACCACCTCCACGCCGAGGATTTCCTCGCCGGAGGCCGCGCGTTCGGCCTGTGCCTGCAGATCGACCAGTTCGGACAGGTCGAGACCCAGCGTCAGCCCGTATTCGACCCGGCGCCGCATCTCGTCCGCCACCACCGCAAGGCGGGAGCCGGTGACCTCGCGCAGCTTCTGTTCGAACTTCAGTCCGGACAGCGCGACCGACAACAGCACGGCGGTCGCGACCGTCGCCGCGATCACGGCGCCGGTGCGCAGGGCCAGCACCCCGCCCAGCCTCATGGTGTCCCTACAACAGGAAAAGGTGATGCATCAGCCACGGATCGCCCAAAGCTCCATCGCCACCTGGGGGAAATCACCCGCTAGATGAACCGCGATTCCGCCTGATGTTGCAAGCTGTTTCCAAATAGGGCTACCGCGTTCGAGTTCGAAATACACGGCACCGGCATGGTAGGGCAGCTGGCGCGGAGCGACGGGCAGCGGCCTTACTCGGATTCCGGGCAACTGTACATTGACCAGTTCGCGGATTTGCTCCACCGGGCCGATCTTGACCAGTGCGGGGAAGTTGCGGCGCAACGCCTCGCCCGGCATGTCCGCCCGCACCGCCAGCACGAAGGTCGCCGTGGTGATCAGCGAGCGGTCGGCGATGGTGCCGACGCGGATGCCGTATTTGCGTTCCTGCAGGTCGATCGGAATGGCGGTCTGTTCCAGCACCGCGCTCAGCGACCGGCGGATCTCCGCCATCACGGGTTCGAGCGTGCCCTGCAGATCCTCGTGCCGGTAGGGCGGGAAACTGGGCGGGCGCTTGTTGACGGCGGTGAAGGTCGCCAGTTCGCCGGCCAGCCCCAGCATCATGCCGTGCAGCCGTTCCGGATGGATGTCGGGCATGCGGGCGATGTTGGCGAACAGCGGTTCCGACCGGTTGGCGACCTGAAGCATCAGGAAGTCGGCCATCTCGCCGGCGCCGCGCCCGTTGGAACCGCCGACGCGGGCGGCCAGCGCCTCTGACCGGCTGTTCAGCAGTCCCTGGATCTCGGTGACGAAGCCGGCCAGCGGGGCCAGCGCCTGGACGTTCAGGGCCGGTGGGATATAGCGCTCGTCCAGCGAAGCATGGCGGTCGGACCGCACCTCCTGGATGCGGGCGAGGCCCAGGCAGTGGTAGCCGGCGCGCTCCTGCCGCTCCAGACGGTAGCGCAGCCGCAGGCGCCCGGTGCGGATGCGCGACACGCTGGCCGACCCGGCGATGGCGTCGACCGTCTCCGTCTCCTCTCCGACATAGCGGGTGGCGGCGTCGGCGCTCTCGCCCACCTCGAACTCCACGCCGCCGCGCTGGCGGACCGGCAGGGCGAGGTAGACGACGCTGTTCGCCAGCGTTTCCGGCAGGTCCAGCGGCGGCGGCGGATCGTCGTCGTCGGGGATGTTGATCGGCGTCCCGTCCTCCAGGATGCCCTTGCAGCGCAGGACGGCGAACTTGCCGACGGCCAGAAGCTCGCGGTTGATGGTAAGTTCGCTGATGCCCCAGGCGAAGGGACGGATGCCGGCGACGCGGCCGCGCACCAGCCGCTCGACATAGCGGTCCTGCTGCTGGAAATGCTGCGCCCGCAGGAACATGCCTTCGGACCAGATGACCTTGTCGTCCCAACTCATGGGCGCTTTCCCTCTTGCAGGCTGATGGTCGTTGCCATGGTTCCCCGTCCTCCCGTCAGCCGCCCAGCGCGTGGCGGTGGATCGGCAGGAGCCGGCGGTACAGCGCCGCCAGCCGGGTGCCGCCGTCGGCGGTCTCCCCGGTCAGCTCGCGCACCGCGGCCAGCAGGGCCGACTGGTGGGCCGCACCGTCGGACACCGCCGCCTGCAGCAATGCCTCCGCCTCGGCGGGTGGCAGGGCGCGCAGGCGGGCGAGCGCGTCGTCGGCATCCACGGCGCGGCGCAGGATCGACTCCCCCTGCGCCATCGTCTCGTCCGGGTCGAGGCCGAGCAGAGCCTCCAGCGCCGCCTGCCGCCGCACCAGCGACAGCACGACATCGACCAGTGCGCGGCTGAGCGCGTCGGAGGCCGGGTCGGCAGACGGGGTGGCAAAGGGCGACGGACGCGCACCGAAGGCCGGCGGGACCAGCGGCTCCTCGGCCCAATCGTCAGGCGGGATGGCGGGCGGGGTGGCCGGCTGCGCCGCGAAGGGCTGGGCAGGAGCCGGGTTGGACGGCTGGGCTGCAGGTGTCAGCTCGACAGGATCATCCAGCCAATCGTCTGGGATCGACGTACCGCCATTGCCCTTGTCAAAGCCTGCATCGAAGCCGGCATTGGAGTTGGCGTTGCCGAACCCCGCCTGCTCGGTCGACACCCGGATGGTGCCGAGGCTGTCCGGCGAGAAGTCGGTCTGGGTGGAGCCCGCCCAATCGGGATCGCCGCCGGACGCGTTCCCCGCCGCGGTCTGCTGCCAGCCGCCGCCCTGCTTGCCGCTCCAGCGTTCTTCCGGCTGCGGCAAGTCGCCGAACAGATCGTCGTCCTCCGGGATCGGCATCACCGACACCGGTCCGCGGCCGAAGGCCGGCAGGGCGAAGGGATCGTCCCCGGGCGAGGCCGCCGGCGACGGCGCCGGTTCGTCGGAGCCGCGCAGCACGGCCAGGAAGGGGTCGTTGGCGGGTGGCGCCTCCTCCGCCGCGAAACCGGCGCGCATGACGAAGCCGCCCATCCGCAGCCGGTCGCCCTCGCCCACCACGGCGGAGTTGCCGCGGCCGATCGGGGTCGGCGCGTCGTTCAGGAAGACGCCGTTGGTGGAACTGTCGATGACGATGTAGACGCCGCCCTTGAACTCCACCATGCAGTGGATTTTGGACAGCATCCGCTCCGGATCGTTGAGCACCCAGTCGCAGTCGGGACCGCGGCCGATCACCAGCCGTCCGGTGCCGAGATCGCGGGCGATGTCGCCGCCCTGCGCGGGCGGGCATTGGATCAGGGTCAGGCGCAGCTTCATCGGATCACGCCGCCCCCACCTTGCCGCTGCCGCCGTTGGCGATGTCCAACGCCTGGACCAGCGACGCGCGATGGCGGGCCGTGATCTCCTTGGGCACCGCCGCGGCGGCGATCAGCACCGCGGCGGCGGCGGCCGTCCCGGTCAGCCCGTCGCCCGGCGGCACCACCACCGCCGCGTCGGGCGGGGCGAGGCTGCCACCCGACCAGAAGGCGGCCATGGCGGCATAGGCGCAGGCGGTCTCGAAATTCATCGCCTCGGCCGGCGCGAAGCAGGCGCGGCGGTTCTCCTCCGTCGGGCGGTAGACCCAGGCCTCCGCCGCCTCCAGCGCCGCGACATCGGCCGGCGCCGGCTCGGCCGAAAGCGCGCCGCGGGCCGACAGGCAGCCCCACCACACGGCCTCGCGCCGCGGCAGGGCCATGCCCAGCAGCCGGATGGCGTCCGCATACAGTTCGGCGTCGATCAGCGCCTTCAGGAAGACCGCCGTCGGAGCGTTCGGCGCGTACAGCGCCTTCGCTTCCGTCGACAGGTCCAGCCCCGCGACCGCTTCGGCCGCGCGGGCAAAGCGCAACTTCGGCAAAAGCCCGATGTCCACCGTCCCAACCCCGCTTGAAAATCCGTCCCAGTGTGGACGGCGTTCGTCAATTGATGGTTACCACGCCGCCCTGGATCTTAACCATCGCGTCGCCATTCACCTGCGTCATCGCGCCCTTGATCTGCACCTGCATGTCGCCGGTGAGCTTGACCATGCTGCCCTTGATGGTGACGCCGGTCTGGTCGATCTTGATGCTGTTGCCGCCGACCTTCAGTTCGATGCCGGTCGCGGCCTGCATGGTGATCTGCCCGGCGGACGCCTTCACCGAAACGTCGCCCATGCCGAGCTTCAGGGCGTAATCGCCCTGCTTGACGTCGACCGACATGTCGCCCTGCTTGACGGTCAGGCTGTCGTTGCCCTGCCCGACCTCGACCATCCGGTTGCCCTCGCCGACCGTGTGGGTGTCGTTGCCCTTGCTGACGGTGACGGTGCGGTTGCCCTTCCCCACCGTCAGGGTCTGGTTGCCCTCGGTCACCTCGTGGGTGTCGTTGCCTTTCGACACGGTGACGCTGCGGTTGCCCTTGGCGATGGTGACGGCTTCGTTGCCTTCCGACACCGTTTCGGTGCGGTCGTTCTTGATGGTGATGGTCTGGTCGTGGTCGACGGTCAGCTTGTCGTCGTTCTCCACCATCCGGGTGAAGTCCTTCTGGGCGTGGAAATAGATCTCTTCCGCGTCCTTCTTGTCCTCGAAGCGCAGCTCGTTGAAGGTCGCCGCGTCGCCGCCCTTGCTGGAGCGGGTCTTGATGCCGCTCTGCGTCTTGTTGTCGGGCAGCGTATAGGGCGGCATGTTCTCGGCGTTGTAGACGCAGCCGACGATCAGCGGCCGGTCGGGATCGCCGCCGATGTAGTCGACCAGCACCTCCATGCCGACGCGCGGGGTGAAGATGGTGCCCCAGTTCTTGCCGGCCATGGTCTGGGCGACGCGCAGCCAGACGAAGCTCTTCTCGTCCTTGGCGCCCTTGCGGTCCCAATGGAACTGCACCCGGACGCGGCCATACTTGTCGCAGTAGATCTCCTCGCCGCTGGGACCGACGACGGTGGCGGTGTCGGGACCATGGGTGCGCGGGCGCGGCACCGGCGGCGGGCGGAACACGGTGGCCTCGGGGATCGCGGCGAAGCGGCAGGAGAATTGCGGCGGCATGCCGCCATTGCCGAGATGGCTCTCGTCCTGCGCGCTCAGCGCCAGATCGGTGACGACATAGCCCTTGCCGACCTCCGCCGTCACCGCATGGCCGGCCATGGAGATCTTGCCGCCGGCCGACAGGCCGCGGTAGGTCGCCGTGCCCTCCACCCGCTCATAGCCGGTCTCCGTCTCCTCCATGCGCAGGCGCGACAGGTCGGTGCCGTCGGCCTTGACCATGTGGCCGCCGGGATAGGCGAACATCTCGTGCGACTTGAAGGCGGAGACGCCGAGCACCGTGGTGGTGCTGGCGGTCAGGTCGGTGCTGGGCGTCTCGAAATTATAGTCCTTCAGCGTCCATTTTCCGGACACGTAGGACTGGGAATGCGACCAGCCGTCGATGGCCAGCGTGTTGCCCTGCGACGCGGTGGAGTGGTTGACGTCCTTGTCCAGGCAGTCGGTATAGCCCGACGCGCTGTCGCTCAGCACCAGCGTGTGCTTGCCGGCCTCGTGCTGGAAATAGAAATAGATGCCCTCGTCCTGCAGAAGGCGGGCGATGAAGTCGTAATGGGTCTCGCGGTACTGCACGCAGACCGGGCGGGCATTGTGGGTGCCTGACAGCCCCTGCTTCTTCACCTCGGTCACGCCGCAGTCGGACAGCATGGCGTCGACGATCTGGACGACGCTCTTGTCCTGGAACACCTGGCAGTCGGAGCGCAGGGTCGCGAGCCACAGGGACGGCACGATCTCCGCCGTGTAGCGGCGGTAGCCGCGCAGGGCCAGCGGCCCGGCGGAAAAACTCTTCACGATGCCGTTGATGATGCGCGGACTGCCACCCTGGCGCGCGACGGACAGCGTCAGCGACTTTCCCAGGATGTCGGCCGGCGCGATGGTCATCCGCGGCGAGATCATCGTAACGGTGTAGCGGAACAGGCGCGACAGCCCTTCCTCTCCCTCGACGGCAACCGGGATCAGCACGTCCGCGCCGAGCGGCGAGGTCAGCGACAGAAGCCGGCCGGTCTGCGAGATGGTGGGCGCATCCGACATGCGGGCTTGGTCCTATGTGTTGGGAAGCAATGGTCGAGGAAGGTCTTGCCCCCACCCCTACCCTCCCCCGCTTCGCAGGGGAGGGAGATATCCCCTCCCCCGCCCAGCGGGGGAGGGTTAGGGTGGGGGCAAGTGGAGCCGAACTTAGGCGCTCTTGGTCGTCGACAGGTCGTAGGAGACCGAAATCGGCGTGCCGGCCTTGTTCTTGTCGTCGTACGGAATGAACTTGTACTCCATCTTGGTGAAGCTGATGGAGATCGATTCCGACGGACGGTCACCGCCCGACGACATCGAGTAGGCCGAGACCAGGGCGTTGGTCAGGGTGTATTCGGCGTAGGTGTTGCCCGGGCTGCCGGTGGTGACGAGGTGGATCTGCACCTTCTTGCCGATGGCGCCGGTGCAGGATTCGACGAAGAACTTCGGCGAGGAGCTGTCCATCAGCTTGGTGATGGTCACTTCCGACACCGACGGCTCCGAGGCTTCGCGGTTGGCGGTCGAGCCCGACGGGGTGCTGATGGCGCGGCCGACGCCCCACTGCAGCGAACCGACGTCCAGCCACTTCTTGTGGGTCTCGTGCGTGGCCTCGCCGTCGATGCCGTCGTACTTGATATAGATCGCCATGGTTGTCTCCTCGCTCTCTTGAAGTCGGTCTTAACGGGTGAAGCTTGGTCTGTGCTGTATGGTTACGAAAGAATTGAGGCGGGTGCTGTGACGGTCGTCACCGCCCGTCATTTTTATGCGCGCCCGCCCCGGCCCTCCCGTTTCCTCGGACTCAGGCGATGTCGTAGACGAAGCGGTCTTCGCCATCGACCGAGACGTGGACGCGGGTGATCGGCTCGCCGTCGCCCATGCGGGCGAGGATGCGGGACGAGATCTCCGGCAGAAGCGTGCGGCTCAGGATCGTCTCGATGTTGCGGGCGCCGCTGGAGACCTCCTGGCAGCGGTTGACGATGCTCTGGACCAGATCATCGGAGTAGGAGAACGCGGCCTTGTAGTTCTGCACCACGCGCTTGGCGATGCGGTTCAACTGCAGGACCACGATCTTCGCCAGATTCTCGTCCGAAAGCTGGAAGTACGGGATGACCGTGCAGCGGCCGAGGAAGGCCGGCTTGAAGCTCTTCTGCAGTTCGGGATGCAGGGCCTCCAGCAGACCCTCGGCGTCCGGCGCGGTCTCCGGATCGGCGCACAGCTTGTGGATCAGGTCCGTGCCGGCGTTGGACGTCATGATAATGACGGTGTTCTTGAAGTCGATGTCGCGGCCTTCGCCGTCCTTGATCGTGCCCTTGTCGAACACCTGGAAGAAGATGTCCTGCACGCCGGGATGGGCCTTCTCCAGCTCGTCCAGCAGGACGACGCTGTAGGGCCGGCGGCGCACCGCCTCGGTCAGGACGCCGCCTTCGCCGAAGCCGACATAGCCGGGAGGCGAACCGAGCAGCAGGGAGACCTTATGCTCCTCCTTGTACTCGGTCATGTTGATGGTGGTGACGTTCTGCTCGCCGCCATAGATCAGGTCGGCCAGCGTCAGCGCCGTCTCGGTCTTGCCGACGCCGGAGGTGCCGACCATCAGGAAGACGCCGATCGGTTTGCGCGGGTCGGTCAGCTTGGCGCGGCTGGTCCACATCGCCTGGGCGATGGCGTCCAGCGCGTGGTCCTGACCGATGATGCGCTCCTTCATGCGGTCGGCCAGCGACAGGATGGTCTTGATCTCGTTGGAGACCATGCGGCCGACTGGAACGCCGGTCCAGTTGGCGACCACCTCGGCCACCGCCTGCCCGTCCACCGCGACCTTGACCAGCGGATCCTCGCCCTGCAACGCGGTCAGCTCGGCGGTCAGCGCGCTCAGCTTGGCATTCAGCGCATCGGCGTCGAGCGGCTCCGCGGGAGCGGCGCCCTCTGCGGCCGGGGCCTTCGACTGCTCATGCGCGGCGACCAGCTGGTCGCGCGTCTCGTTGATGGCGCGGACCAGTTCCAGTTCCTTGGTCCAGCGCGCCTCCAGCGCCTCCAGGTCGGCCTGGGTGGCGGCGATCTTGTCCTTGAGTGCGCCGACCTGCTCGGCATGGTCGATGCCGATGGCCTGCTCGCGCTCCAGGATCGCGACCTCGGTCTCGGTCAGCTGGATGGTGCGGCGGCGGTCCTCGATGGCCGGCGGAGTCGCGGTCTGGCTCATCGCCACGCGGGCGCAGGCAGTATCCAGCAGGCTGACCGCCTTGTCGGGAAGCTGGCGCGCCGGGATGTAGCGGCTGGACAGGCGGACCGATTCGATCAGCCCCTCGGTGACGATGCGGACCTTGTGGTGCTTCTCCAGCGTGGCGGTCAGGCCGCGCATCATGTCGACGGCGACCGGCTCCGCCGGCTCCTCCACCTTCACCACCTGGAAGCGGCGGGTCAGCGCCGGGTCCTTCTCGAAGTACTTCTTGTACTCGGCCCAGGTCGTGGCGGCGACGGTGCGCATCTCGCCGCGCGCCAGGGCCGGCTTCAGCAGGTTGGCGGCGTCGTTCTGGCCGGCCTGCCCGCCGGCGCCGATCAGGGTGTGCGCCTCGTCGATGAACATGATGATGGGCTGGCTGGAGCCCTTCACCTCGTCGATCACGCCCTTCAGCCGGTTCTCGAACTCGCCCTTCATGCCGGCGCCGGCCTGGAGCAGGCCGAGGTCGAGCGACAGCAGGCGGACGTTGCGCAGATCCGGCGGCACGTCGCCGGCGGCGATGCGCAGCGCGAAACCTTCGACCACCGCCGTCTTGCCGACGCCGGCCTCGCCGGTCAGGATCGGGTTGTTCTGGCGGCGGCGGGTCAGCACGTCGATGATCTGGCGGATCTCGGCGTCGCGGCCCAGCACCGGATCGATCTTGCCATTCTTGGCGCGGTCGGTCAGGTCGATGGTGTACTGGTCGAGGTTGGGGGTCGCCCCGCCGACCTTCGGCGCGCCGCCCGCGGCGGCCCCGCCGGCAGCGCCGCCGGCCGCTGCGACCGGCGCGCTGGTCCGCGCCTCCGCCGTATCGGCGACGATCTTGGGCAGGTCCCGGCGCAGCACATCCGCGGTGATCTTCGCGAACTGGCCAGACATGTCGCGCGCCTGGGCGGACAGCGATTCGTCGGACAGCAGGGCCGCCAGCAGATGGCCGGAGCGAACCGCCCCCTCGCCATACTGCAGCGAGGCCAGCACCCACGCCTCGCGCATCAGCTGCACCAGATTGGGCGACAGGGCCGGCGCCCGGCTGTTGCCGGTCTTCAGCTTGTCCAGCACCCGCGTCAGGTCGGCGGACAGGCGGCCGGCGTCGATCTCGTAAACGCGCAGAATGGCGGAGATGTCGCCGTCGGCCGCGCCGATCAGCTGGAGAAGCCAGTGCTCGATCTCGCAATTGTAATGCGTGCGCGACAGCGTCTGTCCGGCCGCAGCCTCCAGCGCCCGCCGGCACAGAGGATTAAGCCGCGAAATCATGCTCTGCAGATCGACCGCCACCATGGCTCCACCCCCTTCGTGTGACTTGCGTGTCTTCAACCCATGCGGGCAGAGCGCCTGCGGCGCCCGCACCAACTCAACCGACCGGCCGGTTCGTCCTCTGGCTGTGCCGCGGACTTTGACCAAGCCATTTCGAAAAATCCACTGCTATGCTTCGCAAGAAGACTGAAACTTCTTCGTTTCATTCTCGAATCATGCACGTAACATCATCAAATGCGTTCTATATTGCATGACGGCGCGGTCATGCATCCGAACCGTCCAGGGAATATCGACCGGTTCTCCCAAAAGCTGCAGGCGTTCGACCGACTGCGGATGGGCGCCCGGCGTCAGGAGCCGCGCCAGCACGGCCTCGCAACGGCCGGCATCGTCCCCCCGCTGCGAATGGCCGCCCAGCCAGGCCTCGACCGGCGTCGCCTGCGTCGACCAGTCGAAGGGCGTCGCCAGCACCGCGCCGCCGCCGTCCGCCACCACGCCATCGATGGCGCGCAGCAGGGCCGGCGGCGAGGCGACGCAGTCCAGAACGTTCATCGCCGCAACCAGGGCGAAGCTGCGCGGGGCGAAGGGCGGGAACAGCGCGTCGCCGATCCAGAAATCCACCCGCTCCGTCCCGGCGAACCGCGCCTCGATCCGCTGCCGGTCATAGGCGATGCCGGAACGGCGCAGCGGGAAAACCGCTTCCCCCCGCTCCATCACCCGCCGCGCCAGCATCAGCAGCGGCCAGTGCAGGTCGAGGCCGAGCACCAGATCCTCCCCCCGCGCCGCCAGTTCGAAACTGGTCCGTCCGGCGCCGCAGCCGAGGTCAAGCGCCGGCCCCGCCGGCATCGGTCCAAGCCGGTCCAGCCCGGCGGCGAGGCAGCGGACAACCGACCCGGCCTGCCCGTCCGCCGTGGCGGGATCGAGGTCGCCGTAATGGTCCCAGCCATAGCTGGACAGGTGCTGGCGGGTGGCGTTGAAGGCGCTGTCGGGGCCGAACCCGTCGCCCAGCACCCCTTCCATCGCCGCCGGAATGTCGGTGCGGGTGGTCAGCAGATGCCCGTTCGCCGCCATCCAGCCGCGCAGGTCCGGCACCAGGATCGGAGCGCCGTCGACGATGGGATACTCCATCGCGCAAGCCTCGTCGCCGCAGACCAGCGTTCCCCAATGGACGGCAACGGCGTCCGCCGCCTCGACGATGCCGAGCGCCAGCGGCACCGCCACGCCGCGGGTGGCGAGGCAGCGCGGGCAGACCGGACGCAGACGCTCGAAATGGGAAAGGCGCATGCGGTCAGCCGCCGATGATGACGGTCGGACAGCCGGGCGGCATCACCTTGCCCACCGGGGCGGGGATCGGCGCGACGCAGCTGACGTGGGCGGTCATGTCGTTGATGCGCGCCGCCGGCAGGTTGTTGATCAGCACCGTCGTCGACCCTTGGGAGATCATGCCCGGCCCGGCCGGAATGCAGCCCGGCAGCACGCAGGGCGCGGAAATGTCGGTCAGCCGCGCGGCCGGCATCTTTCCGATCAGCACCGTCGGGCTGCCCAGCACGATCGCCAGCGGCAGGCCCGGATGCGGCGCCGGCGCCGGCACGGGGGCCGGCGGGTGGATCGGTGCGTGGCAGTGCGGCGTGTCCTGCTTGATCAGGTCGCCGAGGCGGGCGGCGGGCGGCATCTGGTGTCTCCAGCCGGTCAGAACAGGGAATCGCCCGACGCCACCGGGGCGCCGAGCAGCGAGGACGCGGGATCGCACCCGGGCGGCGGCAGAACAGGGCGGCCGGCACGGAACTCCGCCCGCGCAACCACCGTCTCCCCATCCTCGGCAAAGAAGAGGCAGGGCCCCTCCAGCACCCCGTCGGCGATGCCGACCCGCGCGACCACACGGCCGGCCGGATCCCGCTTCTCAATCAGAACGGGAGAAACAGCCCCAGGCCCCTCTACCGGCGCGGCAGCGATCCCCGAGGTTGCAGCTGGAATGGCGTCAGGAGTCATTGCAAATGGGGTCCCGGGAAGGGTTCATTCCGACGTCAGGCGAACAGCATTCATCCGCAATTGCGTTTCGTCAAGCTCATAGGGGTAGCCCGGGCGCTGATTTGTTACGCAACTGCAATATTCTATTCGGCTGCCTTCGAAATGACGAATAGCCTTGTCGAACCGTCGGAAGTAACGCTATCAATTTCCCGGCACGAACGCTTACCCCCAAATCGGCGGGCTCCGCTACCTGCGGCTCTGACCTTCTTCATATGAATGTGGAAAGGGTGCTTTCCTTCATGCCGACACCGCAGATTTTCGACATCGAAGAGCTTTTGCAGCCGATCGAGGGCGATTCCGAATGTGGAATCGACCTGCGCGAGAATGCCTCGGCCGACTACTACACCGTCAAGGATGCCCGCAGCGCCGCCCGCGCCGCCGAACGCTCCATGGATGTGGAGGACGACGCCGGCGGCCTTCTGCCGGAATGGCGCACCATCCTGGAGGTCAGCCCGCGCATCCTGCGCACCCAGGCGAAGGACCTCGAGGTCACCGCGTGGTTCATCGAGGCGCTGCTGCGGGCGGAGGGTTACGCCGGCCTGCGCGACGGCTTCGCGCTGGCCCGCGGTCTGGTGGAGCGGTTCTGGGACAATCTGTACCCGGCCCCGGACGAGGACGGCATCGCCACCCGCGTCGGCCCGCTGACCGGCCTGAACGGCGAATCGGCCGACGGCACGCTGATCCAGCCGGTCCGCAAGGTGCCGCTGACCCTGGGCGACATTCCCTATTCGCTCTGGCAGTACGAGCAGGCCATCGAACTGGCGAAGATCACCGACGAGGCGCGCCGACAGGCGCGCATCGACAACGGCGCCGTCACCTGGGAACAGTTCGAGCAGAGCGTCCGCGAGACGCCGGCCTCCGAATTCAAGACCCTGCTGGAGGACATCCAGGGCGCCATCGACGAGTTCGAGGCGCTGGGCAAGGTCCTCTACGACAAGGCCGGCTACGACGCGCCGCCGGCCGGCAACATCCGCAACGTCCTGACGGCGGCGCTCGACGCGGTGAACTACGCCGCACGCGACCGTCTGGCGACGCTGGGCGGCGACGAGCCCGCCGCGGCGGAGGCCGCCTCCACGTCCACCGAACTGGTCGCGACCGGCGGCGCGATCGTGGCGGCCGGCGCCAAGGCACAGGCGAGCGGGGCTGTGACAACGCGCGAGGAGGCCTTCAAGGTCCTCTTGCAGGTCGCCGATTTCTTCCGCAAGACGGAACCCCATTCCCCCATCTCCTACACGTTGGAGGAGGTGGTCCGCCGCGGCCGCATGTCGTTGCAGGAACTCCTGATGGAGCTCATCACCGACGAGGAAACACGGCGGCAGTTCTTCATCGCGTCCGGCGCCAAGGCGCCGCCGCCGGCAGAGCAATCAGGGTATTGACGATCACCGCCTATCCTACGGCGTGAGCAGGGAGGTCCGATAACATGGCGAGTATCCACCAGAAGCTGGATCGCGTGCGCAAGCCCCGCGTCCACATCACCTACGACGTCGAGACCGAGGGTGCGACCGTCGTCAAGGAGCTGCCCTTCGTCGTGGGCGTGCTCGGCGACTTCTCGGGCGATCCGACGGAGCCGCTGAAGCCCCTGAAGGACCGCAAGTTCATCCAGATCGACCGCGACAACTTCAACGACGTCATGGCCCGCATGACGCCCGGCCTGAAGATGAAGGTCGACAACACGCTGGCCGACGACGGCACCCAGCTGTCGGTCGATCTCGCCTTCAAGTCGATGGAGGATTTCGAGCCGGGCCGCGTCGTGCAGCAGGTCGAGCCGCTGCGCAAGCTGCTGGAGACCCGCAACCAGCTGCGCGACCTGCTGAGCAAGGCCGACCGCTCGGAAGAGCTGGAAGGCCTGCTGGAGCGCGTGCTGCAGAACACCGACGAACTGGCCGCGCTGAGCGGCGAGCTCGGCACCGAGAAGAAGGAGGGTTGATCCGATGAGCGACGCTCAGACCCAGGGCGCGGCCGCCGCCGGCGCCGTTGCCGAAGGCACCGGCCTCTCGATTCTCGACCAGGCCATCGCCGCCACCAAGCAGACCGAGCCGGACCGTGCGCAGGAGCTGCTGCGCACCCTGACCCAGGAAGCGCTGGCCGGCACGGTCACCTTCAACAAGAACCTGGGCCAGACGATCAACAAGGCGATCGCCGCGATCGACGCCAAGATCAGCAAGCAGCTCAACGCCATCATGCACCACGAGAAGTTCCAGAAGCTGGAAGGCTCGTGGCGCGGCCTGAACTATCTGGTCATGAACTCGGAGACGGGCTCCACGCTCAAGATCCGCGTCATGAACTGCCCGAAGAAGGACCTGTACAAGGACATCTCGAAGGCGGTCGAGTTCGACCAGAGCAACCTGTTCAAGAAGATCTACGAGAACGAGTTCGGCATCGCCGGCGGCGAACCCTACGGCGCCCTGATCGGCGACTACGAGTTCACCAACCACCCCGACGACATGGAGCTGCTGACCGGTGTCTCCAACGTCGCGGCGGCCGCCTTCGCGCCCTTCATCTCGGCCGCCAGCCCGAAGCTGTTCGGCTTCGAGGACATGACCGAGCTGTCGAAGCCGCGCGACCTCGAGAAGATCTTCGACAGCGTCGAGTACACCAAGTGGCGCAGCTTCCGTGAGAGCGACGACAGCCGCTTCGTCACGCTGACCATGCCGCGCGTGCTCGCCCGCATGCCCTACGGCGCCAACACCAAGCCGATCGAGGAGTTCGAGTACGAGGAGGCTCCGTACGAAGGCGGTATCGCCCGGCCGATGGCCCACAACGATTACTGCTGGATGAACGCCTCCTACGCGATGGGCCAGCGCCTGACCAACGCCTTCTCGCAGTATGGCTGGTGCACGGCCATCCGCGGCGCCGAAGGCGGCGGCAAGGTGGAGAACCTGCCCTTCCACACCTTCACCTCGGACGACGGCGACAGCGACGCCAAGTGCCCGACCGAGATCGGCATCACCGACCGCCGCGAGGCCGAGCTGTCGAAGCTGGGCTTCCTGCCGCTCTGCCACTACAAGAACCAGGACTACGCCGTCTTCTTCGGCGCCCAGACCACGCAGAAGCCCAAGAAGTACGACCGGCCGGAGGCGACCGCGAACGCCGCGATCTCCGCCCGCCTGCCCTACATCATGGCGACCTCGCGTTTCGCCCATTACCTGAAGATCATGGCGCGCGACAAGATCGGCTCCTTTATGGAGGCGAGCGACTGCGAGGCGTGGCTGAACCGCTGGATCCTGAACTACGTCAACGGCAACGAAGCCGCGGGCCAAGAGATGAAGGCGAAGTACCCGCTGGCCGAGGCCAAGGTGCAGGTGAAGGAGATCCCAGGCAAGCCCGGCTCCTACAACGCCGTCGCCTGGATGCGCCCGTGGCTGCAGATGGAGGAACTGACCACCTCCATGCGCATGGTCGCCCGCATCCCGCAGGCCGGCTGATAACCGCATGACCGGGCACGCGGCCGAAATTCATGCCGACGACGCGGAGGCGACGGTCCTTGAACGGCCATTGCGTCTGCGGGCGGTCGACATGGCGCTCGGCCGCGACGATGCCGGCCCGCTCGACGCCTTCCTGGCGGCCAATGGCCCCGGGGAGGCGTTGCGGCTGTGGTTCGGCATCACGCTTCCCGTTCATGACAGCCTGGACAAGCTGCGCGCCGCGCTCGACCGCGACATCGCGGCGATCGACGCGCTGCTGTCCGAACAGGTCAACGCCATCCTGCACCACAAGCGCTTCCAGTCGCTGGAAGGCTCGTGGCGCGGGGTGCGCACGCTGGTGAAGCAGGCGCAGAACGCCGAGACGGTGGTGCTGCGCCTGCTCAACCTGACCTGGCCCGAACTGTGCCGCGACCAGGAGCGCGCCATCGAGTTCGACCAGAGCCAGCTGTTCAACAAGGTCTACAGCGACGAATTCGGCATGCCCGGCGGCCGCCCCTTCGGCGTGCTGCTGTGCGACTATGCGGTCCAGCATCGCCCGACCAAGGATCGGCCGACCGACGACGTGTCCGGTCTCAAGGGGCTGGCCCAGGTCGCCGCCGCCGCCTTCGCGCCGGCAATCGTCGGCGCGGCGCCCGAGCTGTTCGGCCTGGAGACCTTCCACGAGCTCGGCCTGCCGCTAGACCTCAAGTCGGTGCTGCGGCAGACGGAATACCAGCGCTGGCAGCGCTTCCAGGAAACGGAGGATTCGCGGTTCGTCGGCGTGGCCCTGCCGCGCGTGCTGATGCGCGAGCCTTATGGCGACGATCCGCAGGCCCGCCACGGCTTCCGCTTCCGCGAGGAATCAGTGGGCGGCGAGGGCGGCATGCGGCTGGAGGATCATTGCTGGGGCAATGCCGTCTATGCCTTCGGCACCGTGCTGATCCGTTCCTACCTGCAGCATGGCTGGTTCGCCGACATCCGCGGCGCCCAGCGCGACGTGGTTGGCGGCGGGCTGGTGACCGAGCTGGTGGTGCCGGACTTCGCCACCGACAGCATCAAGGTCGCGCAGAAATTCTCGGTCGAAGTGTCGATCTCCGACCAGTTGGAGCGCGATCTCGACGATCTCGGCTTCATTCCGGTCAGCCGCTGCAAGGACACGCCCTATCTGGTCTTCTACGGCAACCAGTCGGTCCAGCGGGTCGGCCAGTTCACCACCACCACGGCGACGGCCAACGCCCGGCTGTCGGCGATGCTGCGCTACATGTTCTGCATCGCGCGCTTCGCCCATTTCCTGAAGGTGATGGTGCGCGACCGCGTCGGCTCCTTCGTCACGCCGGAGGAATGCGAACGCGACCTGCAGAGCTGGCTGCACGGCTATTGCCTGGGCAACGACGACGCCAGCCTCGACCAGAAGGCCCGCTATCCCTTGCGCGAGGGCAGCATCCAGGTCCGCGCCATTCCGGGCAAGCCCGGCAACTACCAATGCGTCATCCACCTTCGGCCGCACTTCCAGCTGGATCAGGTCTTCTCGACCTTCAAGCTGGTGACCGAGCTGGCCCAAACCGGCGGCGCGGCCTGACCCGACCGTCAACCGAAGTCAGGCGCTCCATCCAGGGAGAGATACAGACCATGAGCGAAACCGCAGCCCAACTGTTCCAGGCGGGCCGCCTCGACGAGGCGATCACCACGCTGAACGGCGAGATCAAGAAGAACCCGACCGATCTCGACCGCCGCGTCTTCCTGGCCGAGCTGCTGAGCTTCGCCGGCAATCTGGAGCGCGCCGACCTGCAGCTCGACACCATCGGCACGCAGGAGCCGCAGGTGGCCGTCACCATGGCGCTGTTCCGCCAGCTGGTGCGGGCCGAACAGGCGCGGCGCCAGCTGTTCGCCGACGGCCGCGTGCCGGAATTCATCGACCAGCCGGCCGACCATCTGCGCCTGCATCTGGAGGCGCTTGTCGCGCTGCGCTCCGGCGACACCGCCGACGCGGTGGCGAAGCTGGCCCAGGCCGAGGAGATCCGCCCGCCGGTGTCCGGCAGCCATGACGGCACGCCCTTCGACGATTTCCGCGACCTGGACGACCTGTCCGGCGGTTTCTTCGAGGTCTACACCAGCACCGGCAAGTATTTCTGGATCGCCACCGAGACGGTGGAGCAGGTCGAGTTCCGGGCGCCCCAGCGTCCGCGCGACCTGCTGTGGCGCCCGGCCCACATGGTGGTGCGCGGCGGCCCGGACGGCGAGGTCTATCTGCCCACGCTCTACGGCGGCACGCCGGCCGAGGCGGACGCCGCGGTGAAGCTGGGCCGGGTGACGGACTGGTCGGAAGACGCGCCGGTGCGCGGCCAGGGCCAGCGCTGCTTCCTCGTCGGCGAGGAGAGCGTGCCGATGCTGCAGCTGGGGACGCTGGAGTTCTCGGGGGCGGTGTGAGGAAGCGCAGTCCAGATGCCCCCACCTAACCTCCCCCGCTGGGCGGGGGAGGGACTGCCGCCCCTCTCCCGCATCAGCACCTGTCCCCTCCCCCGCCCAGCGGGGGAGGGTTAGGGTGGGGGCAAGCGTCCAAGCACCTCCGAAAGCCACTCCATGGATCGCAACCAGTCCATCACCCTGTCCGTCCTGGACCGCCTGCTCGACGACACGCCGGAGCACGTGGCGCCGCGGCCGCACACCGTGGCGGACCTGCGGGCGGCGATCCGGCGCGACCTGGAGAACCTGCTGAACACCCGGCGGCGGGTGCTGGGCTGGCCGGACGACCTGACGGAACTGGCGGATTCGATCCTCGGCTATGGCTGCCACGACCTGCTGGTCGAGAATGTCGCCACCGAATCCCGGCGGCGCGAGGTGGTGGCGCAGATCGAGGCGGCGATCCGCCGGTGGGAGCCGCGCTTCGCCCATCTGGCGGTGTCCATGGTCGACAACAGCGACCCGGCCGACCGTACGCTGCGCTTCCGGATCGAGGCGCTGATCCATGCCGACCCCGCGCCCGAGCCGATGGTCTTCGATTCGGTGGTCGATCCCACCTCCAACATGGTCACCGTGACGAGCAAGGCCCGTGGCTGACGAACTCCTCCCATACTACAACCGCGAGCTGACCTATCTGCGCCGCATGGCGGCGGAGTTCTCGGAGGCGCATCCGAAGATCGCCGGCCGACTGCGGCTCAGCGCCGATGCGGTGGAGGACCCGCACGTCGCCCGCCTGCTGGAGGGCGTCGCCTTCCTCAACGCCCGCATCAGCCGCAAGCTGGACGACGAGTATCCGGAACTGGTGGACACGCTGCTCGACGTGCTCTACCCGCATTATCTGGCGCCGATCCCGTCGATGGCGGTGGTGCAGATGAAGAGCAGCGCGGACCTCACCGGCTCGCACACCGTGCCGAAGGGGACGGAGCTGGAGACGGAGGCGCTGCGCGGGGAAACCTGCCGCTTCCGCACCGTCTATCCCGCCACCCTGTGGCCGATCGAGCTGGACCAGGCGGTGCTCGCCGGGCGGCCGCTGGTGGCGCCGCCCAACCCGCGGGCGGGCGACGCGGTGGCCTCGCTGCGCCTCACCCTGCGCTGCCGCGTGCCGGAGATGACCTTCACGGAACTGGCGCCGGACACCCTGCGCTTTTTCCTGCGCGGCCAGCCGCAGCAGGTCTATGCCCTGCACGAACTGATCTTCAACAACGCCGTCTCGGTGGCGCTGGCCGACGACCCACAGGATCCGAACGCGGTGATCCTCGGTACCGACGCCATCCGCCCGGTGGGATTCCGCGACGAGGAGGGCATGCTGCCCTACCCCGCCCGCTCCCATGGCGGCTACCGGCTGCTGACCGAATATTTCGCCTTCCCGGAGAAGTTCCTGTTCTTCGACCTGCATGTGTCGCCGAAGGTGCTGCGCCGCGCCGGCAACACGCTGGAGATCTTCATCTACCTGAACAACACCGACGGCGACCTGGAGCGCGCGGTGTCGAAGGACAACTTCGCGCTGGGCTGCACCCCGGTGGTCAACCTGTTCCGCCAGCGGGCGGAGCCGGTGGCCCTGACCCAGACCCAGCACGAGCACCGCGTGGTTCCCGATGCCCGCCGACCCGGCGCGCTGGAGGTCTATTCGGTCGACAGCGTGCTGGCCACCGATCCCGACGGCAAGCAGCGGCGCTTCCTGCCCTTCTACGGCCTGCGCCACGGCGGCGTCGAAGCGGTCAGCCGCACCTACTACACCGCCAGCCGCCGCCCGGCGGGTGGACGCGATCCCGGCACCGAGGTGCATCTGGCGCTGGTCGATCTCGACTTCGACCCGTCGAGCCCGGCGGAGTCCGTGCTGTCGGTGGAGACGACCTGCCTCAACCGCGATCTGCCGGGACAGCTGCCCTATGGCGGCGGTCACCCGCACCTGAAGCTGACGGAGGGGATGGCGGCGGTCGCCGGCCTGTCCTGCCTGACGCCGCCGACGCCGACCCTGCGCATCGCCGAACGCAAGGGCCATCGCTGGCGCCTCGTCTCACACCTGCTGCTGAACCACCTGTCGATCTCCGGCGGGGCGGAGGGGACGGAGGCGCTGCGCGAGATCCTGCGGCTCTACGACTTCCGCGATTCGGCCGAGACCCGCGGCATCGCCGACGGCATCGTCAAGGTGACGACCAAGCGCGGCACCGCGCGGGCGCCGTCCCGGCCGGGCGATGTCGCCTGGGGCGACGCCATGTGCCGCGGCATCGACGTCGGCATCGAATTCGACCCGCAACGCTTCAGCGGCAGCGGCATGTTCCTGCTGGCGATGATCCTCGACCATTTCCTGGGGCTGTACTGCTCGATCAATTCCTTCACGCGGCTGACCGCTACGGTCAAGGGCCGCACCGGAGTGCTCCGCACATGGCCCGCCCGCGCCGGCAACCGCCCGCTTCTGTAATCGACCGGCTGTTCCGCGCGCCCCACCGCTTCGACTTCTTCCAGGCGGTGCGGGTGCTGGAATGGCAGGCCCGGCGCGATGCGCGTGATCCGCGCAACACGCGCCGCCATGCCGTGGGCCACGACCATGACCCGCGAGAGGAGGTGGTGCGCCTGCGCGCCGAGACCTCGCTGACCTTCCCCGGCAACCAGGTGGCCGGGGCCGAGCCGGGCCAGGATGGTCGGCCGCCGACGGTGGTGGGCGCCTTCCTGGGGCTGGTCGGGCCGCTGGGCGTTCTGCCGCAGCATTATACCGAGTTGATGATCCGGTCTTTGCGCGAGCGGAACCGGGCGCTGCGCGACTTCTTCGACGTCTTCCACCACCGCAGCTTCTCGCTGTTCTACCGCGCCTGGGCCAAATACCGGCTGCCGGTGTCCTTCGAGCGCAGCCAGGGCCAGCGCGAACCCGATCCGGTCAGCACCACGTTGTCCAGCTTCGTCGGCATCGGCCAGCCCTCGCTCGCCAAGCGGCTGGTGGTGGAGGACGAGACGCTTCTGCACTATTCCGGCCTGATGTCGCGGGGCACGCGCTCGGCCAACGATCTGCAGGAGATGCTGTCCGATTTCCTCGGCCGACCGGTGACGGTGGAGAGCTTCGTCGGCGGCTGGCTGCCGATCGCGCCGGACGGGCAGACGCGCCTGCCCAGCCTGTCGGACCCCGAGGGCCAGCATTGCAGGCTGGGGATCGACGCGCTGGCCGGCGACCGCGCCTGGGATGTCCAAGGCAAGTTCCGCCTGCGCATCGGCCCGCTGAACCACGACCAGTTCCGCGACTTCATGCCGGAAGGCCGCGAGTTCCGGAAGCTGCAGGATCTGGTCCGCATGTATGTCGGGCCGGAGCTGGACTTCGAGCTTCAGGTGAGCCTGCAGGCGGCCGAGGTGCCCGCCGCCCGGCTGGCCGCCGGCGACGACGATTCCAACGCCTCGCGTCTGGGCTGGAACGGCTGGGTGCTGCACGCGCCAAGCCCGGTCGAGCGCAAGGACGCGGTTTTTCCGATGCAGGATTTGTGAGTGGTTGCCCGCGTGCCCCCACCCTCCCGCTTCGCGGGTCCCTCCCTCCCCCGCTTCGCAAGGGAGGGACAATTTGCCCCCTCCCCTGTGTCGGACGGACCTACGGTCCGCCGAGAGCGTGGGAGGGTTGGGGTGGGGGCCGACGGCTTGAGCTGAAACGAGGACCCAATGAGCGACTGGAGCGCCGGCTATGTGTCGGACATCGAATATCTGCCGGGCTTCTACCGCGAACAGGGCCCCGCGCATCTGACGCTGAGCTGCCTGATCAACGGCATCGCCCCGCCCTCCACTGCGAACGGCTTCGACTATTGCGAGCTCGGCTGCGGTCACGGCACGACGGTGGCGCTGTTCGCGGCGGCCAACCCGCAGGGGCGGTTCCATGCGGTGGACTTCCACCCCGCCCACATCGCCCGCGCCCGCGATGCCGCCGAGGCGGCCGGCCTGACCAACATCAGCTTCCATGAGGCGAGCTTCGCCGAAATGGCCGATGGCGAAGGGCCGGAGCTGCCGGAGTTCGACTTCGTCACGCTGCATGGCGTCTACAGCTGGGTCAGCCCGATGAACCGCGGCGCCATCGCGCGTTTCCTGGCGAAGAAGCTGAAGCCCGGCGGGCTGGTCTATGTCAGCTACAACGCCATGCCCGGCTGGGCGCCGATGATGCCGCTGCAGCGTCTGCTGTACGAGTATTCGGGGCTGGTCCACCAGCGCAGCGACGTTCAGGTGAAGGCCGGCCTGGACTTCGCCGAGCAGCTCTACAAGGCCGGCGCCAAGATCCTCGGCGACGAGGCGATGTTCGGCAAGCTGCGCGGCGAGACCAAAGCCAAGAACAGCACGGAGCAGTCGGTCTATCTCGCGCATGAGTATCTGAACGGCAGCTGGCAGCCGCTCTACCATGTCGATGTCGCCCGCGAACTGGGCGAGGCCAAGCTGACCTATGCCGGCTCCGCCACCCTTTTCGAGAACTATCCGGACCTGTCGCTGACGCCCGACCAGCGCACGGCGCTGGACAGCATCGGCGTGCCCAGCCTGCGCGAGACCTTCAAGGACTACTGCGTCGGCCGCCCCTTCCGCCGCGACGTGTTCGTCCGCGGCGCCCGGCGGATCAGCGTGGCCAAGCGCGACGCGATGCTGATGGACATGGCGATGGCGATGATCATCCCGCGCGCCGATGCCCGCACCACCATCCAGGTGCCGCTGGGCGAGGCGACGCTGGAGGCCAAGCATTACGAGCCGATCTTCGACGCGCTGGCCGAGGGACCCCGCCGCATCGGCGACCTGATGGAGTTGCCGGAAATCCGGCGGGCCGGCGGCAACCTGTCGGCGGTGGAGATCGCCGGCATGCTGACCGGCTCCAGCCAAGCCATTCCTGTTCCGAACCCGCCGGAAACGGTGACGCCGCTACCCGGCGTGCTGGCCCACAACCGCGCCGCCGCCAACGAACTCGCCACCAGCGAGGGCCGCAAGAGCACCGCGCTGGCCGCATCGATCGGAGGCGCCGGCCTGCATGTCAGCACGATGGAGGCGCTGCTCTATGACGGCCTCAGCGAAGGCGTGCCGGAGACGCTGGACGCGCTGGTCGCCCACGCCATGCGCCGTCTGGACGCACCGGAGAACGCCGACGATGCCAGCCGCAAGGCCATCGCCGACAGCATGGGCTGGTGCATGGCCAACAGCCTGCCGGTCTGGCGCAAGCTGGGCATGATCGGATGAGGCGTCCCGCACACGCCGGGCGTCAGCCCGGCGGCATCGCTCCGGCATGGGCGCCCTGCATGGGGCGGCGCTCCGCCTGATGCTGCCAGCCGATCGCCTCCTCTTCCCAGCCCTCGCCGTCCACGTCGTCAGGAACGGCGGGAGCCGCGTCCGCGCGCATGGCGGCGAGCGCGGCCAGCGCATCGCGGTCGCCGGCAGCCGCCGCGGCCTGCATCCACAGGGCGGCTTCGGCGGCGTCGCGCCCAGTGCCGACACCCTCGTGCAGGCACAGGGCAAGGCGGTATTGGGCGGCGGGATGGCCCTGCCCGGCGGCGGCGCGCAGCCAATGGACGGCCTCCGCCTCGTCCCGGTCCACCCCGCGGCCATCGAGCAGAAGCAGGGCGAGGTTGACCTGGGCGGCAGCCGACTGCTGCAGGGCGGCCAGCCGGTACCACAGCGCCGCCTTCGCCGGGTTGCACGGCACGCCGGCACCATGTTCGTGCATGTAGCCGAGGTTGTTCTGCGCCCCGACATCGCCCTTCGCGGCGGCACGGCGGTACCAGGACACCGCCCGGCCCGGATCGGGCGGCACGCCGATGCCGTTGGCGAGCAGGAAGGCCAGCATGGTCTGGGCCGCGACATGGCCCTGGCGGGCCGCACGCCGATACCAGGGAATCGCGGCGGCGACATCGCCCGACCGCAGCGATTCGGCGAGTTGGTACTGCGCCTCGCTGTTGCCCAGTTCGGCTTTCATCCGGGTCCAGAGCGTGGGCATGGCAAGCTTGGACATGGCGCTGGCACCTTCGGCAATTGTCCCCCGAGCTCTCGTCCCACCAACAGCGCGCGAACAGGTTTTATTCCATTCTCTGCACAGTTGCGGAACAGCCCCTGCGCCCGAGTCTGTCCCCCCGGCGCGCAGCGTTCAACCTCCCCAGCCGGCGGTCGAGGAATTGTCACGCGGGCGCCTTTGGTTAAGGATGACCATCCATTCGTGCCCTGCTATACCCGTTCGTATAAGGGGAAAGGTGTGGTGATGCTGAGGATTGCCGGCTGGATGCGGATCCGGAAGACGATTTGGTCCGCTGCCGTCCTGGCCGCAGTGCCGGCGCTTGCCGCCTGCTCCTCCGCTCCGCCGCCGCCCCCGCCGCCGACCACGATCCAATTGACGGTCGTGGGGGCCAAGGCGCTGAATCCCGATCCCAACGGCCGGCCATCTCCGGTGATGCTGCGGCTCTACCAGCTCGGCCCCAGCGACGCTTTCGCCAACGCCGATTTCTTCCAGGTCATCGACCAGGACAAGGCGACGCTCGGCCCCACCCTGCTCGACCGGCAGGAACTGGCGGTGCCGCCCGACAGCCGGCAGACCGTGACCGTCCAGCCCAAGCCGGACGTGAAGACGCTGGCCGTCGCCGCCGCCTTCCGCGCCTACGAGGAAGCAGGATGGCGCGCCATGCAGCCGATCGAGCCGAACAAGGCCAACAGCTTCGTCCTGACCGCCACGGCCAGCACCATCACGCTCGTCCCCGGCGACGGCGCAAATGCCGGCACCGACGCCCCGGCTGACGCCAAGGCGGAGGATGCCAAGCCGGAAGCCGGAAAGCCGGAGGCCGAAAAGCCGGCCGGCGATAAGCCCAGCACCGAGAAGCCAAACGCCGAAAAACCGGACGCCACGCCGAAGCCCGCCGCCGACCAGCCGCCCGCGGCAACGCACAACCTGATCCTGAAGGGGGCGTCATGAGCGTCCGGCCGCCGCCCGACAAGAACCCGTTCGAGGAGCCGGACGACATCGACGCCACGGTGATGCAGCCGATGGCCTTCCAGCGCCCGGCCGCACCCGGCGCCGCGCCCGCCTCTCCGCCGCCTTTCTCCGGCGGGTCGGCCGGGCTGGTGCCGCCGGCCTTCGGCCAGAGCGCGCAGCCCTTCGCCGCCCCGTCCGCCTTCGCACCCGCCGCCTTCACCGCGCCGAAGCCGGCTGCCCCGCAGGCTCCGGCCTTCCAGACGCAGGCCCCGGCGCCCGCGATGTCGGCCCCGCTCTCGCCCGGCTTCCGACCGCTCGACGATGCCGCCCTGACGGCGCTGACGGCGGTCAGCGACAACCCGCTGGTCACCGCCGCGGCCCCCATCCTGGCGATGGTGGTGCGGGTGCGCGACCTGACACAGCACCGCGACGTGGAATCCTTGCGCGAACGCGTCATCGCCGAGATGCAGCGCTTCGAGGCAGCCACCGTACGCGCCGGCCTGGCTGCCCCCCAGATCCGCAATGCCGGCTACGCGCTGTGCGCGACGGTGGACGACGTGGTGCTGGCGACCACCTGGGGCAATCAAAGCCTATGGGCGCACAAGAGCCTCGTCTCCACCATCCAGAAGGAGACCTGGGGCGGCGAGCGCTTCTTCGACCTGCTCGACCAGATGGCCGAAGTGCCGGACCGCCACCTGATGGAGTTGGAACTGTTCTACCTCTGCCTTTCGCTGGGCTTCGAGGGCAAGTTCCGTGTCTCCCAGCGCGGCTACAGCGAGTTGGCGAAGCTGCGCGACCGGCTCTACCGCGTCATCCGCAAACAGCGTGGCGAGGCGGAGCGCGACCTGTCGCCCCATTGGCGCGGACAGGCCGACGGCTTCCGCCCGCTGGCGGCGACGGTGCCGCTGTGGTTGCCGGTCGTGCTGATCGCGGCGCTGTTGGCCGCGCTCTACGCCTGGTTCGTCTTCGCACTGTCCGACCAGTCCGACGCCGCCTATCGCCGGCTGGCCACGGTGATCCCGGACCAGCCGGTGCAGATCGCCCGCATCGCGCCGCCGGTCACGCTTCCCACCCCGCCGCCCCGCCAGACCGTGGCCGAGCGCGTCGCCCTGGCGCTTGCCGCCGACATCAAGGCGGGGCTGGTCGAGGTCAGCGGCGGCACCGACGGCCGGGTGCTGGTCCGCACCCGCCTGAACGTCTTCGCGTCGGGCAGCGACCGCATCGAGCCGCGCTATGTCGAGGTGTTCAGGCATGTCGCCGAGGCGCTGCGCAAGGAGCCGGGCCGCATCTCCGTGATCGGCAACACCGACAACGTCGCCATCCGGTCGCTGCGCTATCCCTCCAACCAGGAATTGTCGGAGGCGCGCGCCTTCCGGGTGCAACAGCTGATGACGGAAATCCTGGGCGCCGATGCCGGAAAAGAGAATGGAAGCCGCTTGAGCGCCGAAGGGCGCGGCGACACCGACCCGATCGCCCCGAACACGACGGCGGAGGGCCGGCAGGCCAACCGGCGCGTCGACATCCTTCTGGCGCCCTGACCGATGCTGAAATCGATCCTGTCCGCCCTGACCTCCCGCTGGTTCCTGACGCTGGTCGCGGCGCTGTGCCTGGGCGCCATCGTCTGGTTCCTGGGACCGCTCGTCGCCGTGTCGGGCGCCTTCCCGCTGGAGGACGCCACCATTCGGCTGGCCGTGGTCTTCGGCATCCTGCTGGCCTGGGCGCTGGCGATGCAATGGTCGCTCTACCGCCACCGCAGCGCCAACGACCGCATGGTGCAGGCTCTCGCCAAGGCGACGCCGGCCGCAAAGGGCGATCCGGATTCGGACGCCGTCGGCCAGGAGACCGACCTGCTGCGCGGCCGCCTGCGCGAGGCGCTGGACCAGCTGCGCAAGGCGCGCTTCGGCGGTACCTGGGGGCAGCGCTACCTCTACCAGCTTCCCTGGTATCTGCTGATCGGCGCACCGGGGGCCGGCAAGACGACGGCGCTGGCGAACTCGGGCCTGCGCTTCCCGCTCGCCGCCGAGATGGGACGGTCGGCGCTGCGTGATGTCGGCGGCACCCGCAACTGCGATTGGTGGTTCACCGACGAGGCGGTGCTGATCGACACCGCCGGCCGCTACATCACCCAGGACAGCCAGCCGGCCATCGACGGCAAGGTCTGGAAGAACTTCATCGCCCTGCTGAAGCGCCACCGCCCGCGCCAGCCGGTCAACGGCATCCTGCTGGCCGTTAGCCTCGCCGACCTCGCGGTCTGGAGCGAGCCGGAGCGCAAGGGCCACGCCGAACAGCTGAAGCTGCGGCTGAAGGAGCTGCGCGGACAGATCGGGTCGCGGGTCCCGGTCTATGTGCTGCTGACCAAGGCCGACCTGATCGCCGGTTTCGCCGAGTTCTTCGACGATCTCAGCCGCGAGGAGCGCGAGCAGGTCTGGGGCGTCACCTTCCCGCTGGACGACGGCAAGACCGGCGACGACGCACCAGTCTACCGGTTCGGTGCGGAGTTCGAAGCAATGACCGGGCGCATCGCCCGCCGCGTGCTCGACCGCGTCCATGGCGAATCCGATATCCAGCGCCGCTCGCTCGACACCCTGTTCCCGGCGCAGATCGCGGCGCTCAAGCCGGCCATTGCCGACCTGCTGATGGTCATCTTCGAGCCCAACCGCTACGAGGAGCGCGCGCTGCTGCGCGGCGTCTACCTGACCAGCGGCACCCAGGACGGCGCGCCGGTCGACCGTTTGTCGGAAATGGTGGCGGGCTCCTTCGGGCTCGACCGTCCGGTCCTGCCGGCGGCCAGCGGCGGGCGCAGCTTCTTCCTGACCCGCACCCTGCGCGAGGTGGTCTTCGCCGAGGCCGGGCTGGTCGGCACCAATTCCGGGCTGGAGCGGCGGCGGCGCCTGCTGCGCGGCGGGGCGATGATCGCCATGCTGCTGGCCGGGCTGGGGGTCGCCGCCTTCTGGGCCAACAGCTTCACCGGCAATGCCGCGCTGGTCGCCGGGGTCGATGCCGCCGCCGCCAAGGCACAGGCCGAGCTGGCGCCGCTCGCCACCGCGCCGCGGTCGCTGACCAAGGTCGACGACACCGATTTCATCACCATCGTGCCGCCGCTGAACACGCTGCGCGCCATCCCCGCCGGCTGGACCGATCCGGCGCCGCTGGAGATGACCGGCGGCCTCTATCAGGGCGGCCGGCTCGGCCGACAGAGCGAGACCGTCTACGATCGCGCGCTGCGGACAATCCTGCTGCCGCGCGTCTTCCTGCGGGTGGAGGAGCAGCTGCGCCGCGAGCGCGGCCGGCCCGAATACCTGTTCCAGGCGCTGAAGGTCTATCTGATGCTGGCCGGCAAGGGGCCGCTGGACAAGGGGCTGGTGTCGGAATGGATGGCGCTGGACTGGATGGCATCGCTGCCCGGCCCGGCCTATGACGGCGTGCGGCGCGACCTGCGCATCCATCTCGACGCCATGCTGGCCGCCCCTCTCTCATCCATGGAGCCGGACGAGGCGCTGGTGGAGGAGGCGCGCCAGAGCCTGACGCGCTATCCGCTGGCCGAACGCGGTTTCGCCATCCTGCGCGATCGGCCGGAGATCCAGGCGCTGGCCGACTGGCGGCTGGTCGATCATGCCGGACCGCTGGCCGGCCGCGTGCTGATCCGTCCGTCGGGCAAGCCTCTGTCGGAGGGGGTGCCCGGCCTCTACAGCTATGACGGCTTCCACAAGGCGGTGCTTCCGGCGCTGCCCAAGGTCGCCAAGGCGCTGGTGGACGAGAACTGGGTGCTGGGCCAGCCGAGCAGCGGCCCGCAGGCGGTCGCCAGCGCGCAACGGCTGGAACAGGGCATCCTCGCCGTCTATCTCGACCGCTACGCCCGCCAGTGGGACGAGTTGCTGGGCGACGTGGTGGTCGTGCCGCTGCGCAGCCTGAACCAGGCCGCCGACGTGCTGAACACGCTGTCCGGTCTGCAATCGCCGCTGAAGCTGTGGCTGACCGCCATGGTACGCGAGACCATGCTCGCCCCCGGCCCGAATGACAAGCCCGCGGATGGCAAGGGTCCGGTTGCCGGCGGCCCGCTGGCCGGGGTGGCGCAGCAGGCGCAGGCCGCCGAAAAGGCGGTGGACTCCACCGGCACCAACGCCGCCTATCTGGCGCGGCTGGCCGGCGTCTCGCTGCAGCCGGCAGGTCCGCCGCCGGGTCAGCCGATCAACGACCACTTCAAGGCTGTGCGCGACCTCGTGCAGGGCGAAGGCGGGGCTCCGCCCAAGCTGGACGAATCGCTGAAGCTGCTGGGCGAGCTGTACCAGCAGATCGCCCGCGCGGCTAACGCGCCCGACCAGAACGGCGCGCTGCTGGCCGGGCTTGCCGGCGGCGGCGACAAGGGAGCGGTGGCGGCGCAGCTGCGCAATCTCGCCCGCGACCTGCCCGACCCCATCGGCGGCATGGTCGCCACCGTGGCGCAGAGTGCCGCGACCGTCAGCGCCGGGGGCGCGCGGACGCAGATCAACAAGGCGTGGCAATCCACTGTCCTGCCCTTCTGCCGGGCGGCGCTGGACAACCGCTTCCCCATGGTGCCGAACAGCCAGGTGGATGTGACGGCGGCCGATTTCGCCAAGCTGTTCGCGCCGGGCGGCATGATCGACCAGTTCTTCAACACCAACCTGCGCCCCTTCGTCGACATGACGGTCAGCCCCTGGGCTTGGCAGAAGGTGGATCAGGTCGATCTCGGCATTCCGCCTGCCGTGCTGGACCAGTTCGAACGCGCCGCGAAGATCCGCGACAGCCTGTTCCCCGCCGGTGCCGCCACCGCCAAGGTGGTGTTCGAGATCACGCCGGTGGAGCTGGACGCCAAGGCGACCCAGGTGGCGCTGGACGTCGACGGCCAGACGCTGATCTACCAGCACGGCCCGCCCCGCCCGCAGGTGATGAAGTGGCCGGGGGCGGAGGGCACCAGCAGCGTGCGCCTCGGCTTCGGCCCGCCGCTGCCGGGTGAGCCTGCCGGCATCTCGCGCCAGGGTCCCTGGGCACTGTTCCATTTCCTCGCCGACGGCAAGCTGGAGTCCACGCCGCAGCCCGACCGCTTCACCTTCGCGGTGACGGTGGGCACCCGCAAGGCGGTGTTCGCCCTGCGGGCCGACAGCGTGAACAACCCCTTCGGCAAGAACCTGCTGGAGAGTTTCCGATGCCCGACGGCTCTGTAGGCGGCGCGCTTCCTGGTCCCATCGGCCCCTACCGGGTCGAAGGGGTGCTGGGCCAGGGTGCCATGAGCGTGGTCTACCGCGCGACCGATGGGCGGACCGGGCAGCCGGTGGCGCTGAAGCTGCTGCGCGGCGAACTTCTGGCCGCGGCGGAGCGCAACGCCGTGCTCGCCCGCTTCGGGCGCGAGGCGGAGATCGGGCTGAAGCTCGACCACCGCAACATCGTGCGGGTGCACGACTACGGCGTGCTGGATGCCGCCCATGGCGGCGCGCCCTACCTCGCGATGGAGCTGATCCAGGGCAAGGAGCTGAAGCACTATCTGGAGGCCGACACCCCGCTGTCGACCCAGCAGGGCGGCGCGCTGATGGCGGCGGTGCTGGACGCGCTGGCCTTCGCGCACGCCCGCAACATCATCCACCGCGACATCAAGCCGGCCAACATCGTGGTGGAAGACGACCTGACGCCGAAGCTGGCGGATTTCGGCATCGCGCAAATCTCTTCCTCCGACCTGACCCAGGCCGGCGACCTGCTGGGCACCCCCGCCTACATGGCGCCGGAGGTTCTGCGCGGCGAGAAGGCCGACGCACGCAGCGACCTGTTCTCCGCCGGAGTGGTGCTCTATTACCTGCTGGCCCAGCGGCGGCCTTTCTCCGGCTCCGTCGCCACGGTGATGCAGCAGATCCTGTTCGTCGAGCCGCCGCCGCCCTCCCACGGCAATCCGGAGCTGCCGCCGCCCTTCGACACGGTGATCCTCAAGGCACTGGCGAAGGCGCCGGCCGACCGCTATGGCAGCGCCGCGGAGTTCGCCGAGGCGCTCCGCCACGCGCTGGCCGTCGCCGGCACCATGCGGGCGGCGCCCCCGGCCGCCGAACTGACCCTGTTCAACGCCGACATCCCGGCGGCCATCGCCCCGGCGCGTGACCGGGACGCCATCGCCGCGGCGCTGGAAACCGCCCTGCGCGCCATCCCCGGCCAGCCGATCGACGCCCGCAAGCTGACCGAGCTGCTCGACCTGCTGGCGGAGTGGCAGGCGGGGGCCGGCGGCGATGCCCAGCGCTGGCAGTCGGTGCTGCTCGGCTCCGGGATCGAGCCGCTGACCGAACTGATCGTCTCGGCCACCCCTGCCCCACGCGCCGCCCCGGCAAGCCAGCGGCGCGACTGGATGCCGCTGGTCCGGCTGTTCGCAGCGATGAACCGCGCGCTGGCCGGAACGCCGGCCGCCGACCGCGCCCGGATGTCGGCGGCGCGCATCGCCTTCGACCTGTCCGGCCGCTTCTTCCTCTATTCCGGCGAATTGAACCGGGTTCTGATGGACGGCGACAACCCGGACATCCAGATGCTGTCGCTCGACTTCCTGCGGTTGGAAATTCTGCAGCACGCTTTGGAGGAGTTGGGCGCCGAGGCCGAACTGGCGCAGAGCCGCAGCGCCATGCTGATGTTCGCCGTTCAGGTCATCCGCAAGGTGACGCAGATCCTGCGCGCCTGCACCGACGGCAATGACGGGCTGGCCCGCTTCGGCGTCGCCATCATCCTCGCCAACATCGAGGAACTGATCGTCATGGCCCAGCGCCTGTTCGAGACGGGTGGTCAGGCCACCGGCGGCCTGCCCCAGGATGCGGTGGCGGAGTTCATCGCCGCGGCCGGCCGCTTCGCCACCCTGTCGGTGGAGGAACTGCGCGGGGAAGTCACGACCGGCGCCGGAACGCCCGAGAGCTTCGGCGCCCGGCTGCGCGGCGTCGGCCAGCTTTATCTGTTCGCCACCCGCCTGACCGCACCGGACTGCGCGCCGCTGATGCACAGCCTGTCGACCATGCTCTACGGCCTCGTCGCCGGGCTGACCGCCGACCTCGGCAATGCGCCGGTCGGCGACACTGGCGCCCGCACCCGGCTGGTGGCGCTGGCCGAGATGGCGAGCGGGCTGGGCTGGAGCGAGGTCGAGCGGATCGCCGTGACGGCGCTGCGCCGCTGGGCGGTCGCCGGAGCGGCGGCCTGACACGCTCCCCGCGATGCGGGAAACACGGACCAACGGTCAAAGGGAGATCGGCGCATGGATGAGCGGATTGACGGTGCCGTGGCGAACCGCCTGGACATGCTCCTGCGCAACGACCTGTCCGAACTGGGACGCTTGGCCGAAGCGGTGGACGAGTTCATCGAACGCAACCAGCTGCCGCCCGATCTTGCCTTCAAGTTCAATCTCTGCTTCGACGAGCTGATCACCAACACCGTCTCCTACGGCTACGACGATGCCGGCCCGCACGAGATCCGGGTGCGGATGGAGGCGGACACCGCGGAACTGCGGGCGGAGGTGGAGGACGATGCCGCCGCCTTCGATCCCTTCGCCGACGCCCCGCCGCCCGACCTCACCAGCGACGTCGATGACCGCCGCGTCGGCGGCCTTGGCGTGTTCCTGGTCAAGAAGACGATGGACCGCGCCAGCTACCGGCGCGAGGGCGACCGCAATCTGGTCCAGCTCGTCAAAAGCTTCGGCTGACCACTTCGGCTGACCACTTCGGCTGACCGCAACCTTTGGCGGCGGGTAACGCTCCGACAATCCCCTGAAGAGGTAGGGGATATGGCCTTCGGACTATCGGGAGCACAGCGGCTCCGCTCCGCCACGCCGGCAAAGTCCCCAACAGTCGCAAGGTCAAATCGATTACCCCGCGAACTTTATGCACCTCTTGCCGGTCGTCTGCCGCTTGTCTTCCATGACAATCCGGCAAAGCAGAGCGTTCCGCTTTGCAACAAACCGACACATGACAAGCTTGGCTTTTTACAGCATTATTATCGCCGACCATCGGTCCAGAGCGGGCTACCACTGTCCGACGGGGACCGGGACATGGAAGGCGAACGCTAACGTGTGGAGTCGACGCATCATGACCGGGACGCAGTGCCAAGAGGCACGCCTGCGCCTTGGCTGGTCGACACGGATGCTGGCGAACAAGGCCGGTGTGCCGTGGTACGCCGTCATGAATCTCGATTACGGAACGGGCGAGGTCGATCCGACCATCGTCGATGCCCTCGCCCGCGCCTTCAAGCAGGCGGGCCTGGAACTGCGCTGAGCATTCCTCAGGCGTCCATGCCTTTCACTTCTTCTTCCCGGCCTTGCCCTTCTCCGCCGGACGGTCGATGTGCTTCGCCGACTCGGTGTCGATGGTGATTGGCTTGCCGGTGTCCGATACGGCCTTCGCCGCTTCGAGCGGGTCGGCGATGTCGCGGTCCGGCTCGTTGGACAGGGCGTGGCCCTCGTTCGCTGTCTTGTCTGCCATGGGACGGCTCCCTCCATAGGTCTCCCCACCACAACAGCCCGGCGCCCCCTTTCGTCCCCGAATCGGCTCCCTACTCCCCGATCCCCTTCTGCGCCAGGACCAGGAAAACCTTCTCCTCCAACTGGTCGGGCGTGAAGGGCTTGGCGATATAGCCGCTGACCTGATGGGCCAGCGCCTTCTTCACCGCCTCCAGCGTGGCGAGAGCGGTGACCATCAGGAATGGCAGGTCGCTGCGCGTTTCGCGCACATGCTTCAGCAGGTCCAGCCCGTTCAGCCGCGGCATCATCCAGTCGCAGACGATCAGGTCGTAGGCCGCCCCGTCCGCCTGAAAGCGCTGCAACGCGTCATGGCCGTCGACCGCGGTGTCGACCTGCCCGATGCCCAGTTCACGAAGGACCGAGGTTACGAAGGCACGCGGTCCGTCCTCGTCATCCACCACCAGCACCCGCTGGGCGGCGAGGTCGATGAAGGGCACGCCGACCATCGCCAGCGACTGGCGCAACCAGCCGGCCCGCGCCGCCCGCTCCTTCGGGCCCGGCGCGTTCAGCAGCACATGGCGGACGAAGCGCGGCCGGTGGCAGTGGCGGTAGAGGACGCGGGCAACCGCCAGCCGGCTCTTGCCGTTGCAGAAGGCCCCCTCCCCCGCCAGACGGACGATGTCCAGCACGGCGTCGGCCGGCGGGTCGTCCTTCGCCTGGATCAGCGGCGCCAGCACGCGCTGGGTGCGCAGGAAGGCGTTCTGGATGTCGTCCATCTGGCCGGCCAGATACTCGCGCTCCTCCTCCGGGAAGGCGCTGGACTGCACCATGCGCTGGACCTCCGCCAGCCCCTTCAGCTTCTCGTTGCGGTCCTTCCAGCAATCCAGCAGCCGGCCGGCGAAGTCGCGGCTGTCGAAGAAGCTCTTCAGGTAATCGGTGACCGCCTTGGCCGCGGTGGGCGACAGCGGCATCTTCTGCAGTACGAACAGGATGCGCAGCTTCTGCATGAAGTTGCGGCCGCGCGTGATCTCCGGGACCGTGTCCTCGTTGACCAGCAGGGCGGTGCGCCGTTGCAGCGCCGCTTCGGTCCGGGCGCCGCCTGCGTAGTTGCCCTCGCGGTCGCGCAGGCGGGCGGACAGGTCGCTCAGCGCCAGGATTTCGCGCTGCACAGCCTCGATGCCGAACATGTCGCCGGCGCTGGCGATGGTGAAGCAGGCGGGCCTGGCCATCTCGCGGCGGAAGGCGGCGGTCAGCGCCTCGCGCAGGACCGGCATCGGCACCCGCCGCATCAGCGCGTCCAGCCGGCGGAAGACCGGCGGTGCGTCGTCCGGCATCGGCCGGTCGGCGGCGATCAGCGTCACGATCAGGTCGATCAACGTGACGAAGGGCGCGTCTCGCGCGCAGGACGCGGTGCCGGCATCGCTCAGAACGATTTCGCCCAACAATCGCTCCAGCGGGACCAGCGCGTCGGGATGCTCGGTGGTCGCAGCCAGTTCCAGCAGCGATTCCGCCTTTTCGGCAAAGTTGCGGCCGGTGGCGATGTGCTGCGTGATGGCGGCGTCGAGCAGGAAGCGGCCGAGGAAGCCGCCGTTGGACAAAAGCTCCGCCGCCGTGCCGGGATAGGCATCGGGCAGGAAATCGGGTGGCGGGTTTTCCTTCAGCCTTTCCCGCGTCAACCGGGCGATCTCGTTGACCAGCGGGGTCAATGCGCCCTTCTGACCGCCGGGCCTCTCCATCGCCCGTTCCGCCTGGGTCAGGATGGCGACGAAGGTGGCGGTGTTGGACAGCGAGACCTGATGGCGCGGATGGTGCAGCAGTTCCGTCGCCGTCAGCGCATTTTCGTCGAGGAAGCGGCGGCAGAAGCGGCCGACGCTGTCCCGGCCGGCCGCCGCGTAGAAATCCGCAGGCTCCCGGCAGACGTCGGGAGCGGACCCGTCGGCCTCGTCCGGCACGGAGGGAGTGGCCGGGTCGGCGCGGTCGTCGTGGCGGGAGGGCTCCATCACGGTCCTCACAAGGCCAGAAGGTCGCGCAGGGCGTGGAGCAGCCGCTCCGGCGCCACCGGCTTCATCACGATCTGCCGCCCTTCCTGGGCCGTCAGCCCTGCCGCCGTCTCGCGCGAGGCATAGCCGGTCAGGAACAGGATGGGCAGAAGCTGGTTGCGCGTCTCCAGGGCGCGGGCAAGCTCAAGCCCATTCATCCGAGGCATCGACACGTCGCTGACCACCGCGTCGAACAGGCCGCCGGCCTGGTCATAGCGCTCCAGCGCCTCCTGCCCGTCCGATGCCTCGACCACGGTGCAGCCGGCCTCCTCCAGCACGAGGCGGAGATAGCGGCGCACCGAATCCTCGTCGTCCACCAGCAGGATGACCGCCCCCTCCCCCTCCGCGACATGCAGCGGGTCGAGCCCGGCGGGGGCGGCGGGCGGATCGACCGCCGGCAGGAACAGGGCGAAGGTGGCGCCGCGTCCCTCCTCGCCCTCCAGTTCCACGGCGCCGCCGGCCTGCTGTGCCGTGCCATAGACCATCCACAGGCCGAGCCCGGTGCCCTTGCCCGGCTCCTTCGTGGTGAAGAAGGGCTCCCAGATGCGGTCGCGAATCGCCGCCGGAACGCCGCCGCCCTGGTCGGTCACCCGGATCGCGACATGGCGGCCGGGCTTCAGCCCGCGGTGACGGGCGAAGAAGGCGTCGTCGGGCGTCTCCATTGTCAGGGCGATGGTCAGGGTGCCGCCGTTCGGCATGGCGTCCCGCCCGTTCAGTGCCAGATTCAGCAGCGCCTGGTTCAGCGTGACCGGGTTGACCAGCGCATAGGCCTCCGAAGGGGCGCTCTCGTCGCCGGCCTGGATCGCCACGTCGATGCCGGCGCTCAGCAGCGGCTTCAGGAAGACCCGCATGTCGCGCACCAGCGGAGCGATCGCCACCACCTCCCGTTCGTCCGTCACCCGGCGGTGGGAGAAATCCAGCAATTGCCCCGTCAGCGCCGCCGCCCGTTCGGACGCCTTGGCGATTTCCTGCACGCAGGTCAGGACGCGGTCCGGATCGGCGGGATTGCGTTCCGCCAGCCGGGCGAAGCCGCCGATGGCGGTCAGCATGTTGTTGAACTCGTGGGCGATGCCGCCGGCCATTCGGCCGACCGCCTCCATCTTCTGGGCGCGCTGCAGCTCGCCCTCCACCCGGCGACGGTCGGTGATGTCGTTCAACACCAGCAGGACCGCCGGGCCGCCGCCATGGATCGCGGGGCTGGCCCCGACCTCAAGCCGGCGGCGTTCGCCGTCCGGGCGCAGGGCGTCGCATTCCAGCCGCTGCTGCTCCCCCTCCGCCGCGGCGGCGAAAGTCGCCTCCAGCGCGTCGCCATCCTCCAGGAAGCTTGCCAGGGACAGGCCTTCCAGCGCATCGGCGGTGAGGCCCAGGATCGCGGCGGCGGCGCCGTTGGCGAAGCGGATGGCGCTGCGGCTCCAGATGACGATGCCGTAGGGCGCCAGTTCCACCAGTTGGCGGTAGCGCAGTTCGCTTTCCCTGAGCGCGGTCACGCTCTGCTTCAGCCGGGCGGTCTGGCCGGCCAGCTCCTCTTCCCGCGTCTTCAGCTCGGTGATGTCCATCAGGATCTTCACCACGCCGCCGGTGCCGGTCGCATGCTCGCTGATGCGGTACCAGCGCCCATCGGACAGCCGGCCGTCCACCGGGGCGGAGTGCTGGAGGTGGCGCGTCAGCCGCTGTTCCACCCAGGCGCCGATGTCGCCCTCGCCCTCATAGCCGCCGCGTTCCGCCGCCGCCCGCAGGATCTCGGCAAAGCTGCGGCCGGGGGTCAGCAGGTCGGCGATGGTGGGATAGGCGCGGCGGTACTGCTCGTTGCAGATCAGCAGCCGTCCGTCGGCGCTGAACAGCACGAAGCCCTCCGACACGCTGTCGATGGCGTCATGCACCACCGCCTGCATGAATCGCGCTTCGACCAGCGCCAGCGTTTCGGCGGTGGCGTCGATGCCGCAGCCGCGATAGCCGCGGAAGCGCCCGTCGGCGTCGCGCACCGGCACGGCGCTGAGCCGCAGCACGAGGTCGCGGCCGTCCACCCCTTCGAAGCTCACCTCCAGGTCGCGGAAGGGCCGGCCCGCCTCGATGTCGGCGCGGTATTCGGCCCAGGTCGCCTCGTCATCGACCAGAGCCCCGAGGTCGAGCAACGATTCGCCGAACACGCTGCCGGGATCGCAGCGCAACAGCATCCCCAGCCGGTCGGACAGGGTGAGATAGCGGTGGTCAGCCCCCGTCTCCCAGAACCAGCCGGGAGAAGCGGCGGTGAAATCGCGGGCACGGGCCTGCATCCAGGCCAATTCACTCTGTGCCTGCCGCAATGCCGCTTCCGACCGCGCCAGCGCCGAAGCGCTGCCGCCGGCCCGCCGGGCGCTCCACAGCGCCAGTCCGCCAGCGAGGGTGAGGGCGCCGGCCACCGGCCAAGCGGCCTGCCCGGTCGCGGCCAGCCCCGCCAGGGTGCCGAAGCCGGCCAGCCCGGCGAGAAGGCCGGGGATTGAAGCGGAAAGACGGGAGCGACCGGCGGCCGGTTCGACGGCACCCGCAGTGCGGAGCGGGTGGTCGGTGTCTGCAACGTCCACGGTGCCTCCGCCGGTCCGAAGGGTGATTGTCCGACGCTGTCGCGTCTAACCCTATCGTCTTAGAAGGCCAGGCGTTAACAGCTGGTTTCGAGGCTAAGCTTTCCTTCAGAAACCGGCATATCGAATCATTTCAGCCCATCTGCGGACTACGGCACCGCATCAGAAGACCTGACGAAGTTTCGTTCACCGGACCCTGCTTTTCAGATGGATGTTCTTACGGTCAGTCATGACCCTATCCGAAATCTCCCGGATTGGATGGAGATCCGGATGGTGCCGACGCGCGTATAAACCGGTCGCCACCGCAGGAAGGGGACCCGGCATGCCCAAGGCAGACGTCGTCACATGGAAGGATCTCCCGGCCCAGACGGACGGAGGAGCGGAACGGCGCAAGTTCCTTGGCGCAGGCGCATCGCTGAACCATGTGGTCTTCAAGGCGGGGACCGCCGCCCCGCGCCACAGCCACGCCCATGAACAATTCGTCATGGTCGTGGAGGGGCGCGCCCTGCTGACCTGCGAGGCCGGGCCGGTGGACCTGCGTCCGGGCATGGTCATCCGTTTCGACCCCGACGCTTGGCACAGCGCCGATTTCGTCGAGGACACGGTGCTGGTCGAGGTGAACCTGCACCCCGCCGGCTGATGCCGCGGGGCCACGGTCGGTCGCAGACGTCGAATTCGCTTCTCAGACGTCGATCTCGAGGTCGTCCTCTTCCTCCGGCGCACGGCCGAGCAGCAGGTCGGCGGCGTCCAGGGTCAGCGCCTCCACCTCCTCGTGGCGGTCCTCCTCCGGAATGCGCAGCGCATGCATCACCTGGGTCGCCAGATGGATCAGCATGGCGCGGACGCAATCGTCCTCGGGATATTCCAGGGCCACCATCTCCTTCAGGAAGGCGCCCAAATGTTCCGGCGTGTTCCAGGGATGGGTGATGACGGTCTCGAAGCCACTGGTGCCGAGGAAGACGGCGTTCAGCGCGGTCGCCTGCCGGTTGATGCCGTCCACCGCCTCGTCCTGGTCGAGCTTGCCCTGCAGGACCTGGTTGAAGGCGTCTAGGCTGAGGTCGATGAACTGGCGGACCAGCAGCCGCACCACCGTCTCGTCCGCCAGATCGTTCCGGGCCTGCGGCTGGGTCAGAATCGGCAGCGGTTGCAGCAGCGCCGCGATGATCGGCTTTGCGGATTGGGATTCCATCGCGGGCACTCCTGTCGGATTCGGCCCCGGCGCTCGCGGGGCAAAAGGTCTATGGCCCCCGATACTGCCAGAGCCTGATGCAAAACGCAAAAAAGGCCGCCTCCTTGCGGAAGCGGCCCTTTTCTCAGCCGGCCGGGCTCGATGCCCGACCCTGCGGGATCAGCCCACCAGCTCGATGCCGGCGAAGAAGAAGGCGATCTCCTGGGCGGCCGTCTCCGGGGCGTCCGAACCGTGGACCGAGTTGGCCTCGATCGATTCGGCGAACTCCTTGCGGATGGTGCCCTCGGCGGCGTTGGCCGGGTTGGTGGCGCCCATGATCTCGCGGTTGCGGGCGATGGCGTTCTCGCCTTCCAGGACCTGCAGGACCACCGGGCCGGAGATCATGAAGGACACCAGGTCGTTGAAGAACGGACGCTCGCGATGCACGCCGTAGAACTGCTCGGCCTGGGCCTTCGACAGCTGGACGCGCTTCTGGGCGACGATGCGCAGGCCACCGTCCTCGAACTTGGCGTTGATCTTGCCGGTCAGGTTGCGGCGGGTGGCATCGGGCTTGATGATCGAGAGGGTCCGTTCGACGGCCATGGTGGTGACTCCTGCAGGTTGGGCTTTTCGCCGATTAAAAAGCATGCAGGCGCCACCGGTTGAACCGGGGCGCCGATGGGCCGCTTTATAGAGGCGCTTTCGCGGCGCGGCAAGGCGTTCGTTGGAGAATGCGGTAGAACCGCCAACGGACCTGCGCCATCGGACTTGCGCCAACAGACTTGCGCCATCGGACTTGCATGGAACGCTTCCAAGTCTATGGTGGGACCGCCTCCGGTGCCCCGTGCAACGACCTCAACGGCCGAGACGCCCGACCATGACCGAGACCGCCGCCCGCTCCGCAACGCCTGCTGCAGCCTCCCCCGACGATGTCCCGCCGGTCTTCACCCACCAGGAGATCCTGCGCGTGTTCAGCGGGGTCGCGCTGGCGATGCTGATGGCGGCGATGGACCAGACCATCGTCGCCACGGCGCTGCCGACGATGGCGAGCCAGTTCGGCGGGCTGGAGATGCTGCCATGGGTGGTCACCGCCTATCTGCTGACCTCCACCACCACGACGCCGATCTACGGAAAGCTGTCGGACCTTTACGGCCGCAAGCGCGTGCTGCAGACGGCGATCCTGCTGTTCCTGGCGGGATCCGTCCTGTGCGCGGCGGCGCAGAGCATGACCCAGCTGATCCTGTTCCGCGGCCTGCAGGGGTTGGGCGGCGGCGGGCTGATGTCGCTGGCCTTCACCATCATCGGCGACGTGGTCGCCCCGCGCGAGCGCGGACGCTACCAGGGCATGATCGGCGGCGTCTTCGCGCTGGCCAGCGTCGCCGGGCCGCTCTTGGGCGGCATCTTCACCGAGACGATCGGCTGGCACTGGATTTTCCTGATCAACCTGCCGCTGGGTGCCGCGGCCTTCGCCATGACGCGCAGCACCCTGTCGCGCCTGCCCGCCGGCCGGGCCAAGCCGCGCATCGACGTGGCCGGCGCGGCGCTGCTGACCGGGGCGGTCACCTGCCTGCTTGTCTACGCCACCCGCGGCGAGTCGATGGGCTGGGGCAGCCCGGCGGCGCTCGGCCTGCTGGCGGCGGGCCTTGCCATGCTGGCCGTCTTCCTGTGGCACGAGCGCCGGATCGAGGAGCCGATCCTGCCGCTGCACCTGTTCCGCCGCCCGGTGGTCGCGGTGGCGACGCCGGTGGTCGCGGTTTCGGCGATGGTGCTGTTCGCAGGCATCGTCTATCTGCCGCTGCACCTGCAGCTGGTGCAGGGCGCCAGCGCCACCGTGTCCGGCCTGCTGCTTCTGCCGCTGGTGCTGGGCATGACCTTCGGATCGGTCGGCGGCGGCCGGCTGATCGCGCGCACCGGGCGCTACAAGGCCTTTCCGCTGGTCGGCTTGGCGTTGTCGGGGGTGATGTACGCGCTCCTCGGCACCCTGCCGGAACTGGCCGCCAGCGGGCTGTGGTCAACGCTGATCCTGGTGCCGCTCGGCATGGGGCTGGGGCTGGTGATGCCGGTGATGACGGTCGCCGTGCAGAATGCGGTGGAGCAGCGCGACCTGGGGGCGGCCACCGCCTCGGTCGGTTTCTTCCGCTCGCTCGGCGGTTCGGTCGGCGTGGCGGTGTTCGGCGCCGTGTTCAACGCCGTAGTGTCCGAACGGTTGGAAGGGGCCGGCCTGTCCGGCCGGGCGGTTCTGGACCATGGCGCCGCGGCGCTGGCCGACCTGCCCCCGGCCGTCCGCGGCGGGGTGGTGGCGACGCTGGAGCACGGTTTCGCCACCCTGTTCCTGCTGGCGGCCGCCCTGGCGGTCGTTTCCTTCGCCATGACCCTGTTCCTGAAGGAACTGCCGCTGCGCTCCTCCCGCACGGACCAGCCCGCCGCCGCCCCGGCTGCCGAAAACTGAAGCGTCAGGACTCGTTGTTGGGGAAATGCCGGGGCTGGCCCAGCTTGTCCTCGATGTAGAGCAGGTTGACCAGCACCAGCACGACCACGGCGATCGGCGTCGCCAGGAACATGCCGATGAGGCCGAACAGCACGCCGCCGGCGGCGATGGCGCCGATGGTGATCACCGGCGGCAGATCGACCACCCGCTTCTGCAGCAGCGGGGTGACGAGGTTCCCCTCCACCTGCTGGATGACCAGATAGAGCCCGGCGACCCACAACGCATCCTGCGGCGATTGGGCAAACGCGATCAGCAGCGCCGGGATCGCCGCCAGGAAGGGGCCGACCAGCGGAATGAACTCCAGCAGCCCGGCCACCATGCCCAGGGCCAGCGCCGACGGAATCCCCAGCAGCCAGAGCCCGACCGCGGTCAGCGTGCCCACCGCGGCCATCGCCACCATCTGGCCGATCAGCCATTTCCACAGGCTGTCGCCGGCCACGTTCATCACCTCCCAGGCCCGCTCCTGCCCCTGCGGCGGCACCAGCAGCACCACGCCGCGCCGGTAGACGCCGGGCGAGGCCGCCAGATAGAGCGCGGCGAACATCACCACCACCGCGTCGCCGATCACATAGATGAGGCTGGAGGCGAAGCTGCTCAGCTGGTTCATCCAGGGCCAGTCCTTGCTCTCGTCCATGATGCGCTGGCGCCACTCGTCGGGCAGCATGGCCATGGCCTTGGTCACCTGCTCCTGCAGTTGGCCGAGCTGCGCCGCCATCGAGGTGCCCATCAGCCAGCCGCCGCCGCCGACCAGCAGCACCAGCGCCACCAGCACGATGGCCAGCGCCCAGCCATGGCCCAGCCCCGTCGCCTGCCGCACATAGCCGGTCAACCGCTGCAGCAGGATGGCGAACAGCACGCCGGTGAAGATCAGCAGCAGCGTGCCCGACACCTTCCACAGGAACAGCGTCAGCGCGGCCACCCCGGCGACGATCAGCACCTTCCAGGTGAAGACGGCCAGTTCGCCGCGCTTGGCCCGCGCCGGCGGCTCGTCCTGCGTCGTCCCGCTGCCGGACCGGCCGGGCGGGACGGCACCCGGGGAAGCGGTCTGGTGGGCGGTTGAGCGGCTGGGTATCGCCATCTCTCGGAACTCCCGCACTTGCGCGGCCGCCGGACGGACGGCCCTGGGGGAGAACGCTCGAGCCCATCCAACGTTGCGGAAAGTCAGCAGGCTAGGCCGTCGGCGGTAGTCCGAAGATGAGTCTGGAAGCCGGCCGGCACCGCCCCATATCAGAAGGGACGCCAAGGAGTCATTCTCGCTGATGTCACTTTGAAAGCCCGCCGCATGGCGGGCTTTTTTTTGGCGATGAAGGCGACCTTGGGGTCCCTATGGGGGGCCCCCCTAGCGCCGTGCTTCCGGCGGGAACACCAGGCTGACCCGCAAGCCCGGCGCGTTGTCGTCCAGCTCCAGACGTGCGCCGTGCAGCGTCGCCACCGCATCGACAAGGCTCAGCCCCAGCCCGTTGCCGGGCGACGCGCGGGCGGTATCCAGCCGGACGAAGCGTTGCAGCACCTTGTCGCGCATCTCCGCCGGGATGCCGGGACCGCTGTCGGCCACGGAGATGCAGGCGGCGCGGCCGGGCGCCGCTCCTTCCAGCACCAGCGAGATGGTGCCGCCTTCCGGCGTGTATTTGATGGCGTTATCCAGAAGGTTCGACACCGCCTGGGCGAGAAGCTGGCCGTTGCCGCGCACGGTCGGCTTGCCCCGCACCTCCACGCTCAGCCGCTGGCCGCGCTCGTCCGCCACCGGCTCGTAGAGGTCGGCGGCCATCTCGACCACCTCTGCAAGATCGACCGGCATGAAATCCTGCCGCTTGGCGCCCGATTCGGCCTCCGCGATCGACAGCAGGGCGCTGAAGGTGGCGAGCAGCCGGTCGGCCTCGGCTATCGTGTCCTGCAGGACGGTCCGGTAGACCTCCGGGTCCTCGGTCTCGTGCAGCAGAGCAAGCTCGATGCGGGAGCGCAGGCGGGTCAGCGGTGTGCGCAGGTCGTGGGCGACGCTGTCGGTCACTTGCCGCATGCCGGTCATCAACCGCTCGATGCGGTCCAGCATGGCGTTGAGGTTGCCGGCCAGCCGGTCCATCTCGTCGCCGCCGCCGAAGCGCGGCACCCGGTCGCTCAGGTCGCCGCTCATGATCTGGCGGGTGGTGCGGTTGATCGCCTCGATCCGCCGCATGGCGCCGCGGCTCATCAGCAGCCCGCCCCCCAGCCCCAGCAAGGCGGTGGAACCCAGGATCCAGCCGAGCGAGCGGAACATGCGGGTGCGCAGCTGGTCGATCTCGCTCATGTCGCGGCCGACCAGCAGGCGGAACTGCCCCGGCAGGGTGAAGGTTACGGCCTGCGCGGTCGAAGGCCGGTCGGTGACCCCGCCATAGTCGGCGACCTTGAAATGGGTCCAGCCGCTGGCATTGGGCACCGCCGCCGGCCAGCCCGACAGGTTGCCGGCCAGGATCACCCCGGCAGCGGTGGTCAGCAGATAGATGGAGTTGTTGTTGGGAACCGCGCTGCGCGCCCGCACCACGTCCACCAGGCCGGGCAGGCCGTGGATGCGGTAATGGTCCTGCAGCCCGGCGACCTCCAGCGCGATTGTCTCGCCGATCTCCTGCTCCAGGAAGCCGGCGGTGGTGCGATAGACCACGCCCAGGATCAGACCGACCGACAACACGAACATCGCCAGATAGAGCAGCGCCAGCCGGAACGCCGTGGTCCGCACCAGCCGCAGGCCCGCGGCAAGGAAGCCGTGCAGGCCGCCGGCCGCGCCTTCATGCTTCATACGTCACGCATCGCAATCAAACCCAATCACCCCTCCGCCACGCGCAGGCTGTATCCGGCGCCGCGAACGGTGTGGATCAGGGGGGTGGGGAAATCCTTGTCGATCTTCTGGCGCAGACGGGCGATGTGCACGTCGATGACGTTGGTCTGCGGATCGAAGTGATAGTCCCAGACATTCTCCAGCATCATGGTGCGGGTCACCACGCTGCCGGCGTTGCGCATCAGGTACTCCAGCAGCGAGAACTCGCGCGGCAGCAGGTCGATGGCCTTGCCGGCGCGCTTCACGCTGCGCGACAGCAGGTCCAACTCCAGGTCGCCCACCACCAGCCGGGTCTGCGGCTGGGCCGCGCCGCGCCGGCGCACCAGAACCTCGATTCGGGCGAGAAGTTCGGAGAAGGCGAAGGGCTTGGTCAGGTAATCGTCGCCGCCGGCCTTCAACCCCTTCACCCGGTCGTCCACGCTGCCCAGCGCCGACAGGAACAGGACCGGCGTGTCGTTGCCGGCCGCCCTCAGCACCTGGACCAGCGAAAGCCCGTCGCGGCCGGGCAGCATGCGGTCGACGATCATCACGTCGTAATGCTCGGCACCGGCCAGGAACAGGCCTTCCTTCCCGTCGTTGGCGACGTCCACCACATGGCCCGCCTCCTTCAACCCCTTGGCGAGGTAGCTGGCGGCTTGGCGATCATCTTCAATGACGAGAATCTTCATGAGCACGAGTGTAGCCTCCCAAAACAGCCCGGCCAAGCGCGAGCGTGCCGCGCCCGGCCAATCGCTTGAAGCCCCTCTCCCTCGATGGGAGAGGGGTTGGGGTGAGGGTGGCGCCGGCGACAGCCGGCCGGCAATTTTGCTCCCGCCCCTGCGGATCGGGCTGCACCCCTCACCCCAAACCCCTCTCCCGCAAGGGGAGAGGGGCTTCTTGTGACGCCCGGCCGGACTTCCGTCACTCAGGCGGCGGACCGCCTCAAGCCTTCAGCTTCAGCGCGACGAAGGATTCGTTGCCCTGACGGTTGATCAGCATCAGCAGCGCCTTCTGGCCGGCCTTCTCGGCTTCGGTCACATGGCGGGCGACGTCGGCCGGGCTCTTCACCTCGGTATCGCCGATCCGCTCGATCACGTCGCCGGGACGGATCGGCACGTCGACGCTGCCCGACAGGCCGACCACCACCACGCCCTGGACATCATCGGCGATGCCCAGACGCTTGCGCGCCGCCGGGTCCAGCGGGGCGAGCTTCAGCCCCTTCACCGGCGCGACCTCGGCCTGTTGGCCTGCGCCGTTGCCGCCGTCGGTCTCGGCCGACGCGACCTGCGGCTGCTCGCTCAGGCGGTCGATGCGGACCTGCACCGCCGTTTCACGGCCGCCGCGCATGACCTTAAGCTCGACCGTGTCGCCGGGCTTGGTATCGGCCACGTTGCGGGTCAGGTCGCGCAGGCTGTTGACCGGCTTGCCGGAATAGCTCAGCACCACGTCGCCCTGGCGCAGGCCGGCACGCTGCGCCGGGCTGTCGGCGGTGACGTCGGCCACCAGGGCACCCTTGGCGGCGGGCAGGCCGACGCTGTCGGCGATGTCGGGCGTCACCTCCTGGATCTTCACGCCGAGCCAGCCGCGCTCGACCTTGCCGGACTCCTTCAGTTGGGCCACCACGTCCTTGGCGAGGTTGGACGGGATGGCGAAGCCGATGCCGACCGAGCCGCCGTTGGGGGAGTAGATGGCGGTGTTGATGCCGATCACCCGGCCGGCGAGGTCGAAGGTCGGGCCACCCGAATTGCCGCGGTTGATGGCGGCGTCGAGCTGGAAGTAGTCGTCATACGGACCGCTGTGGATGTCGCGCCCGCGGGCGGACACGATGCCCTTGGTGACGGTGCCGCCCAGACCGAACGGATTGCCGACGGCCATCACCCAGTCGCCGACGCGGGTCTTGTCGCTGTCGGCCCAGTCGACCGACGGCAGCGGCTTCTTCGGCTCCACCTTCAGCAGGGCGATGTCGGTCTTGGCGTCGCGGCCGATCACCTTGGCCGGCATGGCGGTGCCGTCCTGCAAGGTGACGGTGATCTCGCTAGCACCGTCGATGACGTGGTTGTTGGTCACGACGAAGCCGGCCGGATCGATGATGAAGCCGGAACCGAGCGCCCCGCTCTTGCCCCGCGGCCCTGGGCCCTGCCCATCCTGATCGCCGTCCGGACCGCCGTTCCGGCCCATCTGGTCCTGGAACTGGCGGAAGAACTCCTCGAAGGGCGAGCCGGGCGGGAAGCCGGGGATTCCAGGGCCGCGCTGCGCCCGCGGGTCGGGCTTGGCCTCCTGCGTCGCGGCGATGTTGACGACGGCGGGGCTGACCTTGGCGGCGAGATCGGCGAAGGTGGAGGGCGTGTCCTGTACCATCGCCACGGCCGGCGGGGTGGCCGTCTGCTGTGCGTGCGATGCCGCCCATCCGGCCAGCGCCGGCCCCGTCAGCACCGTGGAGCCCAGCAGAAGGGCGGCAACGGTGCGTCGCAGGCGGTTCGGACGGTTCGGCGTGGTGGAGGGAATGGTGGTCATGGCGACAACGCTCCAGTGATGCGGTTCCGGCTGTCCGGTGTTGTCCGCAATCTAGAGTGCCGCCGTTGACCGGCGCCTTGCGAAGGGATGAAAGATATTTCAGACGGACTGCAACCTATTCTCCCAACAGATGCAACGCGATCTCCCGCCGGTGCGGACGGGCGCGGTGTTCGAACAGGTAGATGCCCTGCCAGGTGCCCAGCACCGGCTCCCCTTCCATCACCGGGATCGACAGGCTGACGCCGGTCAGCGCCGAGCGGATATGCGCGGGCATGTCGTCCGGTCCCTCGGTGGTGTGGTCGTAGAGCGACGGGTCCTCCGCCACCAGCCGGCGGAAGAATCGCAGCAGGTCGGCCTGCACGTCGGGATCGGCATTCTCCTGGATGGTCAGGGAGGCAGAGGTGTGGCGGCAGAAGACCGTCAGCAGGCCGGTGGCCATCCCCTGCTCCGCCACCCAGTGCCGCACCGGGGCCGTCACCTCGACCAGTCCGGTGCCGCGGGTGGCGATCGTCAGCGTCGTGGCGGCTTGTCGCATGGGATCCATCCTCGTGTTGGCGTTCAGCGGCTTGGTTCCGGCCGCAATCAATACCAGATGTGTCTGCCCGGCCGTTGGGCCGGGATTGCGACCCTGCGGGAATGCGAAAGAGGAAGACGGCGCATGGACATCACCGGCACCCACAGCGTCCCCGGCCCGCGCGACCGCGTGTTCGCGGCGCTCTGCGACCCGGCGGTGCTGATGCGCTGCATCCCCGTGCTGGAAGAGATGGAGCGGCTCTCCCCCACCGACTATGCCGCGCGGGTGCGGACCACGCTGGGGCCGATGAAGGCACGCTTCTCCGGCCGGCTGAAACTGGAGCCCGAGGATGGCCTCCACCGCTACCGGCTGATCGCCCAGGGCAACGGCGGGCTGGCCGGCGCGGTGAAGGGCGAGGCTCTGGTGGTCCTGGAGGAGGAGGAGGGACGCACCCTGCTGACCTACCGCCTGACGGTGGCGCTGGGCGGGGCCGTCGGCCGGCTGGCGGTGAAGCTGGTGCAGGCCAAGACCGACCGGGTGCTGGCCGCCTTCTTCGAGCGCTTCGCCGCGGAGATCGACGCCCGTTCCGAATGATGCGGCGCAATGCCGCAGGCCGGCGGCCGGGAGAGCGTCTTTCGCACATGCAGCATCCTGGGTCAGGATAGCAGGCGTCGCGGGTGCTTCCAGCCGGTGGAGATGGACATGTCCAAGCTCTCAGCCCATTCGCCTGCCTGCGCTCCGGATTGCACGGACCCGGACGATCCCGCCGCCGACCGCATGATCTTCGGCCGCATCCTGGCGCTTGCCGCCGCGGACGGGGCGCGGACGATGCCCCGGGCGCTCGCCCTGGCCAAGGCCGACCTTGCGGAGATGGCGGCCCGCCACGCCCCGCAATTCGCCGATGCCGTTGCATCCCTCCCCGACGGGGGGGAAGCCGGCGAGGATGCCATCGAGGAGGCCGACCTGCGTGCATTCCTGGCCGATCATGGCGCGCGCGGCACGGATGAGGAGCGCTGGCTGTCCGCCATCCTGGCCCGCCGGTCGTTGGAGCCGAACCATCTGTGGCAGGATATGGGGTTCCACGACCGGGGCGAACTGAACACGATGTTCCGCCGCCATTTCCCGGCGTTGGTGGCGCTGAATGCCGGCGACATGAAGTGGAAGAAGTTCTTCTACCGGCAGCTTTGCGAGCGCGAGGGGCTGATGCTGTGCAAATCGCCCAATTGCGAGGTGTGCGACGATGTGGATGTCTGTTTCGGCGAGGAGACCGGCGATCCGCTGGCGACCCTGTCGCGCCTTGCCCGCAGTGGCTGAAGGGCTTCAGCGCGGCTGGGCGCCCAGATCCTCGAAGGCCATTCCCTTGTCGGTGCGGCGGAAGCGCCCCTTGCCGTTGACGGTCAGCGGCTGCTGCCCCGGCTGCGGCACGAAGGTGGCGGCGTAGTAGCAGTCGTACTGCCCGCTGCCGTCCTGTCCGTTCTTCAGCTTCGCCTCGACGCAGCCCTGCTTGCGGAAATTGTCGAAGGCGCGGAAGCCGGCATTCCCCTGCCGCTCCAGCGTGCGGCGGGTGTGCGTCTCGACCAGCTTGCGCATGTCACCCTCCGATGGCTCGCCGGAGCAGGCCGTCAGGATAAGCGCAAGCGTCAGAATGCCCGGCCGGAGCCTCACCGTCCCCCCAGCAGCCTGTCCACCCGCTCCTTCAGCGCGGCGAAGGACGGGGGTTTGACCACGAAGCCGTTGACGCCCAGCGCCATCGCCTGTTTCACGATCTCGGATTCGGTATGGTTGGTCAGGAAGACCACCGGGGCCCGCGGATTGGCGGCCTCGGTGCTGGCGCGCAGATGGGCCAGGAATTGCAGGCCGGAGACCGGCTTCATGTCGATGTCGCAGACGATCAGGTCGGGGTTGACGCGGATGCACTCGTACATCGCGGACTCGCCATTGTCGGCCTCGGCGACATCGCGGAAGCCGATCTGGCCCAGGATCTGGACGATGGTGCGGCGGACGAAGGGCTGGTCCTCCACGACCAGGATGCGGTGCCGGGAGTAGTGGATCGTCTGCATATCCATCCCCGATCCTCCAGCCAATTCGCCGCTTTCCACTGATACCGTCCGAGCCGTCGGCGGGCAACCGAAGGCCGGTTACCGTCAGGTGGAATATGGTTTTAGGTCTGTAAATTTTTCGACAATTTGTATCGGAGCGGCATCAGCCACCCGGCGGAATGCGGCCGGGGAACAGGCGCTCCAGCACGGCGCCCAACCGGTCCATGGTCAGCGGCTTGTGCAGGCAGTCGTCCATGCCGGCGGCGCGGCACTGGGCATCGTCCTCGGCATCCGTGCCGGCGGTCAGAGCCACGATCGGCACGCGGCCCGCCTCGCCCGGCAGCGCACGGATGGCGCGCGACGCCTCGTGGCCGTCCATGACCGGCATCTGCACGTCCATCACGATCAGGTCGAACCGCCGTTCGGTCGCCGCGGCCACGCCCTGGGCCCCGTCCTCCGCCGTCGTCACCGCATGGCCCAGCGCCTTGAAGAAACCGGCGGCGACCAGCCGGCCGATCGGATTGTCCTCCACCAGCAGGACCGAAAGCGTGGCCGGCGGGGCAACGGGACGGTTCGGCAGCTGCACAGGGATTCGGGCGGTCAGCCATTCCCCGGCGTCGCCATCCGCACCCGCGCCGGCCGCGCCGTCCGCAAGCAGGCGCCCCCCCAGCCGCCGGACTTGCGGTCCGGCCACTGCCAGCGCCAGCGGGCGCAGCCGCGGCACGCCCCGGCGGCGGAGGATTAGCTCGGCCGCCTCCCCCGCCGGCTGAAGAGACAGCGACAGCTCCACCCCCGTCTCCGCCGTCAGGAGGACCAGCAGGGAGCGCAACCCGCCCGCATCGCCGATGAACCGTTGGTCGGCGCCCCCCTCCACCGCGACCGCCTTCGCGCCGGCCGCCAGGTCGCCAAGGGTCAGCGTCTCCACCACCCCGGAGTCCGGCTTCGCCGCACGCAGGGCCGGCAGCGTCGCGCGCAGCGTGTTGCCCGCCGTCCGGACGCCGGTCAGCCGGTCCAGCTGGCTCGGCAGCAGAGGCGATTCCAGCGCCGCGGCGGTCAGCGCCAGCATGGGATCGAGCGCCGCCTCCACCGCGGCGGCGGCGGCGTCGAACAGCGCCCCCGCCTCGCCCCTTGCCCGCTCCGCCCCGGCCAGAGCCGCACGCAGGCGGTTTTCCCGTGCCTGGCGCCGAGGGGCGGCGGCGACGGCGCGGCGCAGGGCGGCGGCATCACCGGCCGGCAGCGCATCCTGCGCGCCGGCCGCGATGAAGGATGTCGCGGCCTCCTCCTGCCCATCCGGCAGCAGGACCAGCACGGCGGGGACCGGGTCAAGCCGGACCAGCGCCTCAACCGCGGCATGACCAGGGGCGACATCGGCGGCACTGCCGGCGGCGTCGATCACGACCACGCCGTCGCCTGCCGCTGCACCGCGGCGCAAACGGTCCAGCGCCGCATCGACCTTATCCACCCGCGGGGGAATGCCGCCCAGCGCGATGGCGAGCTGCCTTGCGCGCAACGCATCGCCGGAGACCAGCAGAACCCTGTCCCGGCCGGAGGTGTCGGTCATCATTCCTTCGGCCATTTTTCCTCGGACATGCCGTCAGCTCGCGATGGAGGTGGGGATGGATGCGGTGGCGAAGGCCGGGCCGGGATAGCCGTCGCTGACGACGACGCGGTTGCGGCCCAGCGACTTCGCCTCGTACAGTGCGCGGTCGGCGCGGCCCAGTGAGCGCTCGATGCTGGCGTCCTCGTCGCCGCACATGGCGACGCCGATGCTGACCGTCATGCGCAGGGTGCCGCCGCCAGATTGGCCACCGGATTGGCCGCCGGGCTGCAGCGCCACGTCCGCAATCGCCAGACGCTGGCGCAGCCGTTCCGCCACCTCGGTCGCCGACTCCAGCGGGGTTTCGGGCAGGATGATCGCGAACTCCTCCCCTCCCAGCCGGCCGACATGGTCGGTGTCGCGCAACTCGCTGCTGCAGACCTCCGCCAGCCGGATCAGCGCCCGGTCTCCCACGGCATGGCCGTGGGTGTCGTTGATCGCCTTGAAGCGGTCGATGTCCAGCATCAGCACCGACACCGGCCGGCCATAGCGGCGCAGCCGCGCCATCTCGACCTCCGCCATTTCCATGAAGCGGCGGCGGTTGTTCAGCCCGGTCAGCGGATCGGTGGTCGCCATGCGGCGAAGCTCGCTCTCCACCCGCTTGCGCTCCGACACGTCGCGGATGACGGCGGTGAACAGCAGGCCGCGGGCATGGTGCAGCTTGGCGATCGACACCTCGGCCGGGAACTCCCGTCCGTCGGCGGTCAGCCCCTGCACCTCGCGCCGGTTGGTCATCACCTGCGCCTGCATCTCCGACGCGGCGAAGCCGGCGATGTGCGCATCGTGGTCGGGACGGAATCGTTCGGGAATCAGCAGCGACAGCGGCCGCCCCAGGATGTCGTCGGCATCGTAGCCGAACAGGCTTTCCGCCGCCCGGTTGAACAGGGTGATGTTCAGATTCTCGTCTGTGGTCAGGATGGCGTCCTGCGCCAGTCCGATGATGCCCTGCAGCCGCTCCTCCGACAGGCGCAGCTCCTCCTCCAGCCGCTTGCGGGCCATGGCGTGCTGGACGGCGCGCCACATCAGCGGCCCGTCGGTCTGCCCCTTCACCAGATAGTCCTGGGCGCCGTGGGCCAGGATCTCCAGCGCGAAATCCTCGTCGTCATAGCCGGTCAGCACCACCAGCGGCAGCGACGGCGCGTCGGCATGCAGGCGGGTCACCGTCTCCAGCCCGAAGCTGTCGGGCAGCGACAGGTCGAGCAGCACGACGTCGCAGGCGTTGCGGTGCAGCCAGGCCCGCGCCTCCTTCAGCGAGGTGGCGCGCGCCACGGTGGAGCGGCGGGCATAGGGCGTCAGCGAGCGGATGACCAGACGCGCGTCGGCGTCGTCATCCTCGACCAGCAGGATGGCGGTGCGCCCCTCTTCCGGTTCCAGGCTGTTGTGGGAAGGGGCGGGTTTGGCCGGTAAGGCGATGGACATGTCTGGCCTCCTTCACCGTGGCAGCCGGACGACGCGGAACCAATATTCCTCGATGCTCTTCACCGCATCGAAGAAGGCGTCCATGTCCATCGGCTTGGTGATGAAGCTGTTGGCACCCAGCAGATAGCTGGCGTTCACGTCGCGGTCGACATCGGAGGTGGTGAGGATCACCACCGGAATGGTCTTCAATTCCTCGTCCGCCTTCAACTCCTGCAGGACCTCGCGGCCGTCCATGCGCGGCATGTTCAGGTCCAGCAGGATCAGGTCGGGCCGGGTGGCGCCGGCGAACGGCCCCTGGCGGCGCAGATACTCCATCGCCTCCACGCCGTCGCGGACATGGCCCACGTTGCACAGGATGCGGCCGTCGCGCAGCGCACGCTTGGCGAGGCCGGCATCGGCCGGGTCGTCCTCGACCAGCAGGATCTCGAAGGGAGTCGTCAGGTCCTGCATCAGGGGAATCCTCGGAAGGCGGGATGGGGCAGATGGATGGAGAAGGTGCTGCCGACGCCGGGGCTGGAGACGACGGTGATCCGGCCGCCCAGCCGCTCCACCATCTTGCGGGCGATGGCGAGCCCCATGCCGGTGCCGGGATGCTCGTCGCGCGAATGCAGGCGGCGGAACACCTCGAAGATCTGATCGCGGTAGCGCGGCTCGATGCCGATGCCGTTGTCGCGCACGTCGATCACGTCATAGCCGTCGCTCCGCCGGCCGGAGACATGAACCTCCGCCGCGCGGTAGGGATGGCGGTATTCGACCGCATTGGCGATCAGCACGATGAAGATCTCGCGCAGGCGCCGCTCGTCCGCCTGCACCGCCGGCAGCTCGCCCACGGTGACGGTGGCGCCGGCATCGGCGATGCGCCGCTTCAGCGCGGTCAGGGCCGCCTGCAGCGCGTCCCCGGCCGCGACCGTGCCGCAGCCGAGCGGCACCCGATCCTCCGCCAGGAACAGCTGGACGTCGCGCAGCAGCATCTTCAGCCGCCCCGCCCCGTCGACGATCTCGCGGATGAAGCCGGCGCTTTCCTCGTCCAGCTTGCCCCTCTGCTGCTTCTCCAGAAGCTGGGCATAGCTGGCGATGGCGCGCAGCGGCTCCTGCAGGTCGTGGGCGGTGGCGTAGGCGAACTGCTCCAGTTCGTTCTTGGCGCGGCCCAACTCGGCGGTGCGCAGGTCGACCTGCCGTTCCAGCGTGTAGCGGCGGCTGACCGCCATGAAAGTCAGCGCCTCGATCAACAGGGCCAGCAGCAGGAAGGCCGCCTGGAATCCGCGGAAGGTCGGGTCGGCGTAGGCCAGCCCTTCCCAGCTGGTGCGCGGGGCCAGCGCCAGTTCCCAATGGCCGTCCGGCAGGTTGATCCGCTCCACCAGCGGGTCGCCCTTCAGCGCCAGCACATCGCCCGCCACCTGCTGGCCGCTGTCGGTCACGACGGCAAAGCCCAGATGCGGCGGCACCCGGTCGAAGCGCACCTCGCCGAGGATGGCGCCGACATCGAACACCAGACCGACCGCCCCCCAGGGTTTGCCCGGCCCGTAGACGATCTGCCGGGCGATCAGCCCCTGCCCGCCCTGGAGCAGCGTCACGGGACCGTGAATGGTCACGTCACGGCTGATGATGGCGCGCTGCACCGTTTCGGCGAAGCCGGGCCGCGCGTCCTTCAGCAGATCGTTGCCCAGCACCCTCTCGTTGCCCTCGACCGGATAGACGATGCGGACGACGAAGCCCGGCGCGGCGGAGATGTTGCGCACCCCCACCACCGACCGCCGCAGGCCCTCGGCATAGCGCGGAAACTGTTCGGTGAGGCTGCCGGCCGCCGCCGCCACCTCGACGAAGGCGGTCAGGCCGCGGACCAGAGCCAGACGTTCGTTCAGCGCGCTGGACAGGGTGCTGGCCATCGACGAGGCGGTGAGCGCCGCGTTCGCCCGGTGCTCGGCCACCAGGACGCGGATATAGACGTCGCCTATCCACAGATAGGCCAGCGCAAGCACCAGCGTCACCGCGGCCTGGACGGCGGCGGCCTTCCAGATCCGCTGGCCGCCCGCAATGAGGCGGCGCAGGACGGCCTGCACCGGCGGGCGTGGCGCGATCAGGGGCTCCGCCGTCATCGCCGGTCCCGTGCCTCCCCATCCGCATCCACCGGGGCCGCCGGAGATGCCAGGGCCGGCAGGACCATGCGGAACAGGCTGCCGCAGGGCCGCCCGTCAGCGTCGCGCAGGTCGTCGTCCGGCGGGCCTTCCACCCACAGCCGGCCGCCGTGATGCTCGACCACCTTCTTGCAGACGGCCAGCCCGACGCCGGTGCCCTCATACTCGTCGCGGCGGTGCAGCCGCTGGAAGATGCCGAAGACGCGGTCGCGGTCCTCCGCGGCGATGCCGATGCCGTTGTCGCGGATGTCGATGCGCACCTCCGGCACACCGCCCGCCCGATCCGCCGCCCGACCCAAAGTGACAGTGACGCGCACCACCGGCGGGCGGCCGGGCTCACGGTACTTCACCGCATTGCCGATCAGGTTCTGGAACAGCCGCATCAGTTCGTTGTCGTCGCCGGCCACCGCCGGAAGCGAGGCGCCGTCCGGCCCACCCACCGTGACCGTGGCCCCCGCATCCTGGACCGCGACCTCCAGGTTCAGCAGAGCCAGCCGCAGCGGTTCGTCCAGCGGCACCGGCCGGAAGGGCTTGGCCTTGCGCCCGACCCGCGAGTACTCCAGCAGGTCGACGATCAGCCGGTCCATGCGCTGGGCGCCGTCGCGGGCGAAGTCGATGCACTCCCGGCCCTCCTCGTCCAGCGACTTGCCCAAGCCCCGCTCCAGCAGGGTCAGGTAGCTGGTGATGACGCGCAGCGGCTGGCGCAGGTCGTGGGAGGCGACATAGGCGAAGGCCTCCAGTTCGGCGTTGGAGCGCTCCAGCTCGCGGGTCTTGCCGCGCAGGGCCTCCTCCGCGATGCAGCGTTCGGTGATGTCGTGGATCAGCGACATCAGCAGCGTGCGGCCATTGACGACGATGTTGCTGATATAGACCTCGACGTCGCGGACATCGCCGGAGGCCAGCCGATGGCGGAACTGGAATTGCTTGCGTTCGGCGTTGTGGGCCTGACGCAGTTCCCGCTCCACCTCCCCGCGCGGCGCCACGTTGATGTCCTGGATGTGCATGCTGCGCAGCCGGTCGAGCGGATGGCCGTAGAACTCCGCCGCCGCCGGGTTGGCATCGACGATCCTCCCGTCCGCCGGATCGATCAGCAGCTTCACCGCGCAGCTGGCGACGAAGATCTGCTCGAACAGCTGCTGGCGCTCCAGCAGGGCCTGCTCGGCATGCTTGCGCTCGCTGATGTCCATCACCGCGCCGACGATGCCGGCCGGCTTGCCGCCGGTGCGGCAATAGACCGCCTTGGAGAACAGCACGTCGCGCAGCGTTCCGTCGGCACAGCGCAGCTGGGTTTCGTAGCTCTGCGGCTTCTGGTCGGCCAGCAACGCCTTGTCGACCGCCTCGTCGGCCTCGGCGATGTGCGGCGGGGCGAGGTCGAAGACGGTGCGGCCGAACAGGGCCTGCCGGTCGATGCCCATCCAGCGTTCGAACGCGTCGTTGGCGTCCACGTAATGGCCCATGACGTCCTGGACGAAGATCGGCACCGGCACCGTGTCCAGCAGCACGCGCTGGAATCCGGCGCGGTCGTTCAGCGCCTGTTCGGCGCGCCAGCGCACTGTGACGTCCTCCACCACCCAGACGAAACCGCGTGCCGGGTCGCCCGTCTTCACCGGCCGGCCAATCAGGCGGCACCGGATGTCGGTGCCGTCGGCCCGGCGCATCGCCACCTCCTCGTCGAACTGGCCGCCCGACTGCATCCGCGGATAGGCGCGCCGACCCACATCCTCGAACACCCGGTCATCGCCGTAGATGATGCGGGAGCTGCAGCCGACGATGTCCTCCATCCGATACCGGAAGGTGGCGGCGGCCGCCTTGTTGACCCGGCGAATGACCCGGTCGCCATCGACCAGCAGCACGCCGACCGGGGCATTGTCGAGGATCGCGTCCAGCTGGAGCCGGCTTTCGGCCAGCTCCTCCTCCATCCGCTTGCGGGCGGTGACGTCGACATGGGTCCCGATCATGCGGCGCGGCCGGCCTTCCGCATCCCAGGACACCACCCGGCCGCGGTCGAGGATCCACAGCCAGTCCCCCGATTTGGCGCGGACACGGTGCTCGCACTCGTAGAAGGGCCGTTCGCCGGAAAGATGCGCCTGCAGCACCGCCTGGGCCAGCGGCAGGTCTTGCGGATGGACGCGGGAGCACCAGAAATCGAGATGCGGCGGCACCTCGCCCGGCGAAAATCCCAGCATCGTCTGCCAACCCGGGCTGTACCAGACCGCATCCGTCGCAAGATCCCAGTCCCAGATCCCGTCGCCGGCGGCGTCGGTCGCCAGATGCAGGCGCGGCACCGCCGTGGCCAGCCTGCCGCGACGCCACTTCAGGCGGGTGCGGAGCTTCGGCGCGGCGGTGCCGGCCGTCACGCCGGCGTCCGGGAGGGCGCGCAGCGTGGTTGCTTCGAGCGTGGTTGCTTCGAGTGTGGTTGCTTCGACCATGGTTGCGGTCGGACCTCGTTTCCATTCACCCGGAAGGAGTTGCGGAAAAACGCGCATCCCCCGGCAGTACGGCAAGCATACTCCTTCAACCTCGAAGTAATCCCTTGCGAAATTGTCACAGGGCCGCAGTCTTCACCGGGCGGGAAGAAGAAGATGCTTAACCATTACCAACGCTGAATGATGGGATGTCGCTGAATAGTTCAGGCGGCCACATCGACGGGTACGCGATCCTTGGTGGCAATTTCCACCGCACGGCTGAAGTCCCGCGACATGCTATCCGTCTCGAAGGCCAGATGGATGCGGTTGTGTTCCACCGCCTTGACCACGACCGCCGCCTCCGCCCCGTAGCGGTCGAGGCGCAGATGGCCGATGGTGCCGGCGAGCGAACGGCCGTCGGTCGCGGTCACCGGATCGATCATGGCGCCGCCGATGGACAGGTTGCGGACGGTCACCGCCAGACGGTCGCCGCCGATCAGAAGCGTTCCCGTCTCCTCCACCTGGTAGCGCGGCTTGCGCCGACGGTCGGCGTCGCCGGTGGAGGTGCGGACGATGCGCACCAGGACCTGCCGCAGGGACTCGATGGAGCGGGCGACGTCGCCGGAACCGTTCTTGACGTGGGTGGCCTGTTCGCCGGTGCGGTCGGCTTCCTCGGACACCGCAGCGATGCGGAACGACACCTCCTGCGCGGCGGTCGAGGTCTCCACCACGTTGCGGCTGATTTCCTGGGTGGCGGCCGACTGCTCCTCCATCGCGGCGGCGATGGACCCGGAGATGTGGTCGATCTCGGCGATGGTATGGCCGATCTCCTCCACCGCCTTCACGGCCTCGTCGGTCACGGCCTGGATCGCGGTGATCTGACGGGTGATCTCCTCGGTCGAGGACGCGGTCTGGTTGGCGAGGTTCTTCACCTCCTGCGCCACGACGGCGAAGCCCTTTCCGGCCTCCCCCGCCCGCGCCGCCTCAATGGTGGCGTTGAGCGCCAGCAGGTTGGTCTGGCCGGCGATCGACTGGATCAGGTTCACCACCTCGCCCACCTTCGCCACCGTCTCCGACAGGGAGCGGATGGTGGCCTGGGTGTGGTGGCCGCTCTCCACCGCGCGGCGGGTCACCGCGCTGGAATGGGCGACCTGGGACGAGATTTCGCGGATCGATGCGGCCAACTGCTCGCTGGCCGCGGCCACGGTCTGGGCGTTGGCCAGCGCTTGGCCCGCCGCCGACGCCACCGTCTGCGCATTGATGCTGACCCGCTCGGCAGAGCCGGACATGCCTTCGGCATCGTCGGCCATGGAGCCGGTGCGCTGGGCCACCTCCTCCACCGCACGGCCGGCCTCGCGCTCCACGGTCGACGCCATCGCCTCCAGGGCGCGGCGCCGCTCCTCGTCCGCCTGCCGGGCGCGCTCGACACGCTCCTGCACGGCGTAGCAGAGCCGGGCCTTCAGCCCGCGCAGCTGGCCGGCGACGGGATGGAACTCGGTCGCCGCCGGCAGGTCGATGATGTGGGCCTGATCGTTGCGGGCGATGGCGTCGAAATCACCGGAGAAGTCGGCCAAGGGCCGGCGCACCGTGCGCAGCAGCAGAAGCCCGCACAGCACCGCCGCCGCCAGCACGCCCATCCCGGCGGCCAAGGCGAACACCAGATGCCACTGGAAATCCTCCAGCGCCCCCTCGTACTCGGCCTTGGCGACGGTCAGCTGCAGTTGCAGCAGGTTCTTGTTGGTCTGGAAGGCCTCCTGGAACAGCGGCTCGACGCGGTCGCGAACCAGAACCTCCAGCCGCAGCGAATCGCCCTGGCGTGCCAGTTCCACCGCCGGCCTCAGGCCTTCGTTCAGGAAGGCGGCGCGCTGCTTGGCGAAACGTTCCGCCAGCACCGCCTCCTCCGGCGTCAGATAGGTGGTGAGATAGTCCGCCCACAGGCGGTCGATGGTGGCGATGTTGCCGGTGATCCGCGCCTCGCGCCCCGCCATCACCTTGGCGTCGGTGCCGTCGCGGGTGTCGATGATCAGGCGCTGCAGCGTCTGCACATTGTCGCGCATGTGGTCCAGAATCTCGCCGATCTGCACCGCCGGCACCGTCCGGTCCTCGTACACCGTCTTCAGCGAGGCGTTGCTGTCGGCCATGCCGCGCAGGGTGACGCCACCCACGACCAGCATCGCCAGGATCATGAAGGCGAAGATCAGGGTCAGCCGGCCGGTCACGCTCGCGGTCCAGCGCCTGAACGCCGCACCGGCGCCACGGCCCACCGCCTGCCCGTCGCGCACCATCAGATGGCGCGCCCGGCCCTCGCGGATATCGGCATAGAGCCTCTCCGTCGCCGCCACCTGCTCGCGCGAGGGCTTGGTGCGGATGGAGATGAAGCCGGTCACCTTGCCGTCCTCGATCACCGGCGTGACGTTGGCGCGCACCCAATAGAAGTCGCCGGACTTGGTGCGGTTCTTCACCAGCCCTTCCCACGGCCGCCCGTCCTTGATCGTCGCCCACAGGTCGGCGAAGGCCTCCTTCGGCATGTGGGGGTGGCGGATCAGGTTGTGCGGCGCGCCGATCAGTTCGGCCTCCGTATAGCCGCTGATGTCGACGAAGGCCTTGTTGACGAAGGTGATGCGCCCGCCTGTGTCGGTACGCGACACCAGCAGGACGCCGTCCTCCATCACGATTTCGCGGTCGGTGATCGGTTCGTTCACGCGCATGGACGGGGCCTCGTCAAACAAAGGGCTTGAGACAGGGGGGCACGAACAGGACGGCGCGACACCGCCGGACCGGGCGATTGCTGGGTACGGAGAGCGGGGAGCCTGTTCATCTACCCTGGGTGGATGCAGGTCCGCACTGACCCAGATCAAAAGAGCAAGAGGCGTGCCATGCACAACAGCCGGGCCCGAGAATGGCCTTTGGGGGAAACCCCTATGAACTCCAAGGGTCGTGCAGCGACGGGCATGCACCGGCAATCGTCGGGGCATGCAGCCGGCCTCGCAGTTTGCGAATAGAAACGCGAGAAAGCGGCCAAATTCCTAAAATGCAAAGTATCAAACACACCCCAAGGGCGGCGGATCTCTTTCAAAAGAAAGATCTTATAAAGAAAAAGCCCCTCTCTCGACTTGAGAGAGGGGCTTCAGGACTGCGGCGTATTGTCGCAGTGCCTATCGCTATACAGTCGAAGCCAACAGCTGGTCAGGACTTCGCCATCAGCTGTTCCAGCCAATGGATGTCGTAATTGCCGTCGATGAAGGCCTGCTGGGCAATGATGCGGTCATGCAGCGGCAGCGTGGTCTGGATGCCGCCGATCACATACTCCTCGATGGAGCGGCGCAGGCGCATCAGGCACTCGTTGCGGGTGGTGCCGTGGACGACCAGCTTGGCGATCAGGCTGTCGTAATGCGACGGCACGCGGTAGCCGTCATACAGCGCCGAATCCACCCGGACGCCCAGGCCGCCCGGCGCGTGATAGCCGTCGATCTTGCCCGGCGACGGCATGAAGGTCTCCGGATTCTCGGCGTTCACGCGGCATTCGATCGCGTGGCCTTCGAAGCGGATGTCCGACTGCCCGTAGCCCAGCGGCGCGCCGGCGGCGACGCGGATCTGCTCGCGGACCAGATCGATGCCGGTGATCATCTCGGTGATGGTGTGTTCCACCTGCAGGCGGGTGTTCATTTCAATGAAATAGAACTGCCCGTCTTCGAACAGGAACTCCATCGTGCCGACGCCGCGATAGCCGATGGCCGCCGCGGTCTTGGCCGCCAGGGCGCCGATATACTCGCGCTGCTCGGCGTTCAGGGCCGGGCTCGGCGCCTCCTCGATCACCTTCTGGTGCCGGCGCTGGACGGAGCAGTCGCGCTCGCCGAAATGCACGCAGGTGCCGTGGGTGTCGCCCAGGAGCTGGATCTCGATGTGCCGCGGATGGCCGAGATACTTCTCCAGATAGACCTCGTCGTTGCCGAAGGCGGCACGCGCCTCGCCACGGGCCAGCTGATAGGCTTCCTTCAGCTGGTCGGGGTTGCGGGCGACCTTCATGCCCTTGCCGCCGCCGCCCGCCGCCGCCTTGATCAGCACCGGATAGCCGGTCTCGTGGGCGATCTTCTCCGCGTCTTCCAGCGTCGTCACCGGGCCGTCGGAGCCGGGAACCACCGGAAGACCCTGCTCCATCACCGTCTTCTTGGCGGTGACCTTGTCGCCCATGATCCGGATATGCTCCGGCGTCGGGCCGATGAAGGTGAAGCCGTGCTCCTCCACCATCTCGGCGAACTGGGCGTTTTCGGACAGGAAGCCGATGCCGGGATGGATGGCGTCGACATTGGTGATCGACGCCGCCGACAGGATGGCCGGAATGTTGAGGTAGCTCTCGCGCGCAGACGCCGGTCCGATGCACACGCTCTCGTCGGCGAGGCGGACGTGCATGGCGTCGGCGTCGGCGGTGGAATGCACCGCCACGGTCTGGATCCCCATTTCGCGGCAGGCGCGGTGGATGCGCAGAGCGATCTCACCACGGTTCGCGATCAGGACCTTTTCGAACATCGCCAAGGGAATGCCCCGCTTACTCGATGATGAGGAGAACTTCGCCGAATTCGACCGGCTGGGCGTCGGACACCAGCACCTCGGCGACCGTGCCGCCGCGCGGGGCCTTGATCGGGTTCATGACCTTCATCGCCTCGATGATCATGATGGTCTGGCCGGCCTTGACCACGTCGCCCGGACGGACGAAGGGCGTGCCGCCCGGCTCGGCCGCCAGATAGGCGGTGCCGACCATCGGCGAGGTCACCGCGCCCGGATGGCTCGCCGGCTTGGCCGAGGCCGGAGCGGCCGCGGCGGCGACCGGGGCGGCCGCCAGGACCGGGGCAGCCTGGACGGCGACCGTCTGGGCGGCGGTCGGGCGGGTGACGCGGATGCGCTTTTCGCCCTCGGCGAACTCGATCTCGCTCAAGCCCGTCTCACGCAGGAGGTCCGCCAGCTTGCGGACCAGATCGCCGTCGATGTCGAAGCTCGCCATGATGTCAGTCGTTCCCGTTTCCTTAATCGCGGTCGATGATGTTCGCGATGGCGTCCAGCGCCAGAAGATACCCGTGCGGCCCGAACCCGCAGATCATCCCCCTCGCCACCGGCGAGATGTAGGAGTGATGGCGGACCGGCTCGCGCTTGAAGATGTTCGACAGATGGACCTCGATCACCGGCAGTTCCGACAGGATCAGACTGTCCATGATCGCGACCGAGGTGTGGGTGTAGGCGCCGGCGTTGATGACGATGCCGTCATTCTCCGTGCGGGCCTGCTGAATCCACGAGACCAGTTCGCCTTCGTGGTTGGATTGCCGGAAATCCACGGTCAGACCCAGCTGGTCGGCACGCTCGTGGCAGGCGGCCTCCAGGTCGTCCAGGGTCATCGACCCGTAGATTTGCGGCTCCCGCACGCCCAGCATGTTGAGGTTCGGCCCATTGAGGACCAGAATCGACGCGTCGATGGCCACGGCCCGCGCCCCTTTTCCATGATCGAAACCGCGCGTTTATAGCACGAAGCACCGTCCTGTCCATGGCGACGCGGGCCTTCGGCGCGGAAAAGCGTGGCCTGGGCCCCCGCTCCGCTTCGCGCCGGTCCCGTCCGCGCCGGCAAGCCGCCGGGGCTCAGGGGAGTGGCGGGACGGTGTGGCCGGACAGCAGTTCGCGGTAGACGCCCTGCGCCTTCAACGCCTTGAGCCCGTCGTTGAAGGCGGCGAGCGTCGTCTCGGCTCCCGGCGTGGCGCGCCCGATCACCAGATGGAAGGCGACTACGGCATAAGGGTGTTCCGAAACCCGGATGTCGTCCGCCAGTCCGGACCGGGCGATGGCGGCGGCGGCGCTGTACTCGTCGATGACGAGGGCATCGGCCCGCCCGGTCGCCACCATGCGCACGCAGGCCCCCAGGTCGGACGGGGTCTGCCGAGTCAGCTGCCCCTGTCCGACCAGCGCCTCCAACTCCGGCGGCAGGGCATAGCCCACCGGCTGGCAGACGGTCCGGCCGTGGAACCCCTCCAGGCCGCGGGGGTCGCGCACCGATCTCCCGTCGCCCAAGCGCCCATCGAAGGTCATCGCCGTGCGGTTCGACAGGTAGACGAACTGCCGCACCTCGATCACCGGGTCGGAGAACAGCACCTCCTGCTCCCGTTCCGGTGTGCGGACATAGGGAAAGGTGGCGAGGAAGCGGCCGGCGACCACCCCGTCGTATCCACGCTTCCACGGCATGAACCGGACATCGTAATGGCGGCCGGACACCGCGAAGGCCCGGCGGGCCAGATCGGTCACCAGCCCGCCGCCCGGCAACTCCTCCCCCGTATAGGGCGCGTAGTCGCCGCCGGTCACCAGGTCGAGGCCGGTATAGGGAGCCCGGACCGGCTCGGCACCGGATTCGAGCGCCTGCCCGCCAGTCGGCGCAGCGAGCAGCAGCGCGACAGCCGGAACGACGGCCAGCATGGCAGCGCCGGCCCTTTCCGCGACCTTTCCGCCCGCCATTCGAACGCCCATTCCTGCCCTCTCCCGCCCCTTCGCGGACCGTTAGTCATCGTCCGGAAGGTCCAGGGATCTAACGGCCTTTCCGTGATCCTGTAAAGAGCGGCCGGCGATCCAGGGTCACTCGGCGGCGGTGGCGGGGGTGGAGGCGGCCTCCCGCGCCCGACGGCCGGCCGGGTCGGTGTAGAGGTCGTTGATGCGTTGGACATGCACCGCCGTCGCTTCGCGGATGGCGAAGATCGCCTTGCGCGCCCTGCCGCCCCAGCCGGCCGGCTGCTTGGCGAAGATCGACCGGAAGAAGCGGGTGTTGGCGAGGAAGGCCTGCCGCAGGTTCAGGTCGACGTCGCCGAAGCGGTCGCTCAAGCTCGCGGCGACGCGGTTGGCGAAGAATTGCCGGATCTTGAAATGGCCGGCCAGGAACAGCCCGCCCAGCAGCAGAACGGTGCCGACCAGGCGTAGCGGCACACCGCCGTCGGGATTGTCGAACATCCAGCCGAGCAAGGCGCCGAACCCGCCGCCCATCGTCTGCACGACGGTTCCCAGCAGCGCCAGAAGGAGGACGCCCCAAACCGCATCGCCGATCAGCACCCGCCGGCGCCATGCCGCCATCGCCTCGCGCAGCTTGGGGATCACCTCGCCCTCCAGCTCCTTGGTCAGGCTGTCGATGGAGCCGATGATGCGATAGGCCCGCGCGACCTCCACCTCGTTGATGCGGGTGTGGAGTTCGGCAAGGTCGTGGTCGCGCCGGGCCTCATAGCGGGCACGGCGGCCGTCGTCCTCGATGGCGACGGAGGAGCGCTGGTCGTAGATGGCGTAGAAGCGGCCCGAAACCAGCCCGGCCTGGGCGATCGCCCGCTGCCAGGCGCCGAACACCGCCTCCAGATTGTCTTCCTTGGCCGTGGTGTCGACCTGGTTCAGGATGTAGCAGACCTTGCGGGCGTCGGCGCGGTTCACCGTCTTGGCGACCAGATGGCGCAGCGTGTCCTGCATGGCGCCCGGTTCGGGATGGCGGGCGTCGAAGAAGACCAGCACGAGGTCCGACAGCTCCACGATATGGTCCACCAGCCGCAGGACGGAGCGGCGCTGGTCGTCGGCGTCGAAACCGGGCGAATCGATGAAGATCTTGCCCTTGGTGCGCGGTCCGGCCAGCGTCTTCAGCTGCAGGTAGTTGTCGATCCGCTTGCCTTCGCCGGCCGCCACCTTCTCGATCTCGTCGGCGATGCGGTAGAAGGGAAAGCGCGGGTCCGCGTTCAGCGCGGTGCCCGGCAGCGCCTCCTTCCGTGTCTCCGGCCCGTGGCAGATGACGGTGAACTTGTCGTCGACCGCCTGGTTGCCGGTGTTCTGCAGAACCTCGCCGAGATAGCCGTTCAGGAAGGTCGACTTGCCGGCCGAGAAGGTGCCGAGCACCGCGACCATCGGCCACCAGGGAATGCGGGTGGTCAGCGATTCATGACGGTCGATCAGACCCAGCCCGGCCAGGATCCGGTCGAAGGCACGGAAGGTCGGGAGGACCGGCAGCAGGTTGGGGTTTTCCGCGCGCAGATGGGCATCCAGGGCCGCAAGGCGCTGCTGAAGGGCTTGCCGGGGGGTCATGGTCGGTCTGGTTCCACAATGGCACGGGGCACAGGGCACGGGGCGCGAGACTTGGGCCGGATGCGGCGGGGCGCCGGCCCGGTTCAGTCCGGCCCTTCTAGCACGGGCGGGGCGGCGCCCGGACATGAAATCTCCCTCATACTCCATGCGGGGGACCATCGGTGGGGCCGCATGGAAGGCGCGGCATCGGTGGAACAGGAAGCGGAAGCGGAACGTTGTCCTTGAATGGACAACGACGGCGGCATCGACGATCCCCCTTCCGCACCTCCCCTCCCCGCATCGGAGGAGGAGCACCGGCTGACCGCGGAGGAACTCGCCTTCCTGCTGCGCGATCCGGCGGCGAGAGCGCGCGAGACCGAGCGCGCCGCACGTTCCAACCGCAACCGCACCGAACGCCGCGGGGCTGATCCCGCCTATGCCGAGCGGCTGCGCGCCGGCGACCGCGAGCGCCAGCGCCGACGCCGTCTGCGCGAGTCCATAGGCCGTCCGGAGCCGTCCGGCTCCCCTGCGGTTCCCCTGCCCGACCTGACCGAGGCCGAAGCCGCCCGGCGCCTGACGCTTCATCTGGAGCGAAGCACCGATGCGCAGGCCGTGCAGTTGCGCCGCCGGCCGGAACGCATCCGGCTCTATGCCGAGGCCTTCGTCGTCTACCGCACCCTCTCGGCCGGAGGCGACCGGCCCACACGCGGCGCACTCGCGGCCCTGCTGAAGTCACGCTTCGGCCACAGCGTCACGCCCTCCCAGGTCCAGAAGCTGCGCGACCATGTGGAGGCGTTCGCCGCGCCCGGCGGGCCTTGGGCAACCCGCACCGCCGCTGCGCCGACACCTGTCCGAACGAAGGGCACCGCCAAGGCCGATACGGATAGTCACGCATCACGGCCGGAACGCCGGTGATTCCGGAGCCGGAACCCTCTCCGCAGGGCCGGTTAATATGGTTAATTATCTATTAACGCTTCCCTGGCCAACGATTCCGCCCTTTGCCCTGAGCACGGCGGCGCGTGACGTCTTGTATCGGGCTGAATCATATGAAAGATTGCTTTGCTTGCGCATGATTATTTGCCGCAACCAGAAGGTTTGCCATCACCATTTGTAGCAGTTCTAATCCAGTCTGGTTTCGAATGGTTGACGGCTGAATTTCGTAAGCTATCGATCCAACCATTGGATGAGTCGAAAGACACGGAGATTTCCGCCAAGGGATGGGTGTAGGGTGTGGACAAAGCGCTTGCGGAATTGACTCTGGCAACGCCGGGAATAATTCAAACCTGTAACAAAGCAACTCCTGCGAATGTTTCTACACCACCGATACCTATCGGAATATGGCGCCCGTATACCAATATTCAAAAGTTTTCTCTTGAAAATTGGAAAAGAACGTGCAAACAATCTTTTCATTCTCGCAAAGAGAGGCGATGGAAGACTGGCTATCGGAGACCAATGGACATGAGTGAACCGACGGCGCGCAAAAGAGGACGACGCGGATCGCCGGAGTCCTGGTCTGTGGATGCCCATGTCGGGCAGCGCGTGCGGATGCGCCGGACCTTGCTGGGGATGAGCCAGGAAAAGCTGGGCGAGGCCATCGGCCTGACCTTTCAGCAGGTCCAGAAATACGAACGCGGTTCCAACCGCATTTCAGCCGGAACCCTTTATCGCCTGGGCCAAGTCCTGGACGTTCCGGTCAGCTTCTTCTTCGACACCTACAACGATCCCGACGGGTCACGCCGCCGCCGCGGCTTCGAGGAATCCGACGACAACGACACGCAGATCAGCCGGCGCGAGGCGCGTCTGCTGCGCCTGTGGCGTGCCGCTCCCTCTCATGTGTCTGACGAGATGCTGTCTCTGCTCTCTGCCCTTTCCCCGGAAATCAGGGAACCACCGGAGGGATCCGGCGAGGATGGCGACGATGATGGCGAACCGCCGTCCTTCGATGGCGCTCCGCCGTCCGGCGACACCGGCCAGAGTGATGGCCGGAGCAGCGCGGTGACAGGCCCGATGATTGAGGCGGATGGAACCCGCGCCTCCAGCCGGGTGGTCCGCAGCGACACGCCACGGGTCAAAGCGGCCGGATCGGCCGATGCATCGGGCAAAGGCAAGGGGAAGCGCCGCCGCCATGGTGCGGTGTGGGACCCGACCGACATCCTCCGCGCGTCCAAACCGTCGCCCCGCAGTTGACGAAAGAAGGCCGTTGCCGGTTTCGCCAATGCGGTGAGTCTTCGCAGTCGCCCTATACGAAAAGCCCCGCATCGCCTGATGCGGGGCTTTTCAGTTCGAATGCCTAAAATCGGCAAGTCGCAAGCGCCGGCGCGCGGCCTTACCAGCTGCGCACGGGGCCGACGTCGAGGTGGACGAAACCACTGCGCGGGTAGAAGCCGACGCCGCCGCCCTGCATGGCCTTCGCCGTCTCGGAAATGGCGCGCAGTTGCGTGTCGGGAAGGCGGATGTCGATGGCCATGCCGCGGGTATGGTAGCTTTCCTTCGCCACCCCACGCGACCGGCGGCGCGCCATCGCATTGGTACGGCGGGAGCGGAAGCCGCAGATCACTTCGAAGGGATCGTCGGACCCGACGCTCTGGTGCACGCGGGCGAGCAAATCGAACAAGCGTGGGTCGTAGTGGCAGACCTGCTTGGCGCGGTGGTCGCGCAGGAGCACATCCAGCTTGCGCAGGGCATCGGGCTTGTAATGGCCATCGGCCCAATAGACGCCGTCGAAGCGCTCGTTGGTGTTGATGTTGTGAAGGCTGAGGCGCCGGACACCGCCGGCCAGAGGCGCCGCTTCGGCCGAACCCGATCCCAGAAGGACCGGAGCCGCCGTTACGCCGGTCACCACGCCACCCGTCACGACCCTGGCCGCGACGCTCGTCACCATCCCCGATGCGACCGGAACGGCCGCAGACACCGCCGCGGCGGCAAAACCCAGGAACCCGCGCCGCCCCATGGCCGGAGCGGCACGCTCGTCATCCCCCAAAAGCATCCCCGAACCTCGTCGTTTTGCGTTTTGGCCGTTCTACGATGTGGCCGTTTGGCGTCTGGCGGGTCGCTTGGCGCCCACGTTAGGTGTAAACCTTGTAACCAACGCTGTTTCGGAGCGCTCCGTCTGGCGGGAAACGTCTCCGAACGGCTATTCGTATAGGGAAGGTCATCTGCCTAGGCAATCAAAAAATTTCGCACTGTGACCTTATTGCATAGGCGAGGTCATAGGACGGCGACGGGAAAGCCACACTGGACGAGTGTTCGCTGAGATTTCGCTCCGTACGCCTCGCCTTCCATTATTGCGTTGCATAAATTGATCATAAGGGCCGTGCAGCACCCCTTCCGATGTGCAACAGGCCCGCCGCGACAGAGGGTTCCGACATGACCGTATCCGCCGACTTCCGCAAGCCCCGCAAGCTGGCCGTCCTGTACATGGCTGCCGCATCGGCGCTGGCGCTGCTCGGACCGGCGCCGGCGGACGCCCTGCCCTACCGCGATACGCTGACCCAATGGGCCGACCGGCTGGACGGCGCCGCGACGGAACTGGACCGCGCTCCAACCCAGGTCTCCACCCGCATCGGCGAAGGCGGGACGATCAAGCTGGGAAGCCGGGGGGAGCGGGTCGCCCGCCTGTCCCAGCGGCTGTTGGAACTCGGCTTGCTGCCGGCCGACAAGCTGTCCGACACCTTTACGACGGACGTCGACCACGCGGTGAAGGCTTTCCAGCTTTCGCAGCGGATGAAGCCGGACGGGCTGGTCGGCGCCGGCACCCGTGCCGCGCTGGACCGCACGCCGGCCGAGGCGGCAAGCCTGATGCGGCAGAGCGCGGCGGCCATGCGCAGCTTCCGCGACGCCGCTCCTGACAATGTGCTGGTGGTAAACCTGACCGACCAGACCACCACGCTGGTCCGCGGCGGGGAGGAAGAGCTGACGATGCGCGCCATCGTCGGCCGGCCGTCGCGCGAGACGCCGCTGCTGACCGATCGCATCACCCACATCATCGTCAACCCGACCTGGACCGTGCCGCCCACCATCCTGAAAGAAGACAAGCTGCCGATGCTGCGGGCCAAGGGGGTTCCCGGCATCCAGAACGCCATCGTCTATCTCGACGGGCAGGAAGTGGCCCCGGAAACGGTCGACTGGTACGGTGTCACTCCCGGACGGGTCCGCATCGTCCAGCAGCCGGGCGACCACAATGCGCTGGGCCGCTTCCGCTTCAACCTAACCAACCCCTACGACATCTATCTGCACGGCACCAACGAACCGCGCCTGTTCTCGCGGGAACTTCGCTCGATCAGTTCCGGCTGCGTTCGGCTGGAGGACCCGCGACGTCTCGCCGAGCTGCTGCTGCAGGGCACCACGGTGACGCCCGCGCGGATCGACCGCATGCTGGAAAGAATGCAGCCGCAATGGGTGAAGCTGGCGACGCCGATGCCGGTCCAGTTCGTCTATTGGATCGCGACCGTCGAAGCCGACGGCGCCGTCCGCCTGCATCCGGACATCTACGACCGGCTGGACGACGCACCGGCCACCGCGTCCGCTCCCTCGTCCGCGCCCGATCCGTCGGCGCCGGCCATTGCGCCCGCGGCCGCTCCTGCGCCGGCACCGGCAACCCAGCCGGCCGACACCGGCCGTGCCGCCGCTCCGGTGGACAAGTCCGGCACCGCCGAGGGCGGGCCGGCTGCAACGGAGAAGTCCCCGGCCTGACGGCCGGGGCATCCGATCGGACGGTGAGGGCTATGCCCGGCGGCGGGTTTTCTTGCTGCGGTTGGGCGGCACCGCGGTAGAGGCCGCTTCTTCCGGCGTGGGCCAGGCATCGCGGTCGCCGCGCATGGGCAGGCCGAACTCGTCGCCCTGATCGGCCAGCCCGGGCTGTTCGCCCTGGTTGGCGACGGCCAGCACCGGCTCCACCGGCTCGGTCCGCATCGCGGTCGCTTCCGGGCCGCCGGCCGGGTTGGGCTTCAGCGTATCCAGATAATTGTCCTGGATCGCAATCTCTTCGCTGGCCAGTTCCCAATTGGCTTCGGCGCGGCCCTCCGGCCGGCCTTCGCGTTCCCAGATCTCATGCGCGCGCCGACGGATGCGGCTTTCCAAATCCTCGGCCATACGGGTCCTCTCCTTCACGGCTGGGGTTTCCCCTAATGAACCCCGCCACTACCCTGCCGGTTCCGGTCCCGTCTTCGCACAGCGGTTTCGACCGGTATCCGGCCGCGCGGCATCCCACCGTTTCCGAATGGCAACGCCTGCCCGAAAACCGCCGGAATTGCCCCAATTCCGCCGCTTGTCGTTTGAATTAATACCTTTGGGATGATATTGCACCGCGATCAACCGGCGGTCCCGCAGATTGTGGCTGGGCCAAGCGACGGGACCGATATGTTGCGCATCTTCCGGCCGAACGCCGTTTCCACCGCCTCCCCCGTTCGGGCAGCCGGCGCCGTCCGCGACCTTGGCGCCGCTTCGGCCGCCGGGTTCCGGACCGGCCGTTCCGGCGGCGGCCTGATGAGCGCCGCGCTGCTGGCCTGCGTTCTCAGCCTGCCTGCCCTTCCCGCCGCCGCCGCGCCCGACACCCGTCCCCAGCGCCCGCCCACCGCCAAGGCGGAGCCGGAGAAATCCAGTGCCGCGCCCGCGAAGGCGGAAGACAAGCCGGCCAACGGGCCGGTTCTGCAACTGGGCATCTATTCCCGCGACGGCGACGCGTGGTGGAGTTGGAAGAGCCTGCAGCAGCGCCAGCCCGAGCTGGCCGCCGGCCTGACCGCGACCGTCACGCTGCTGGACGGCAAGAGCGAGGCCGGGGGCGTGGCGCTCTACGCCGAGGTGGCCAACGGGACCGATCCGAAGGTGCTGTGCCGCCGCATCGTCGGTGCCGGGTTCGGCTGCCTCGTCGTCGACCGTCCGCCGGCCTCGGCAACGCCTGCTAAGGCAGAGCCCCTACCGGCCGCCATCGCCAACGTCGCTTCCGCCAACGTCGCTTCCGGCGCCAAGGCTCCGGCCGCTGCCACGGTCACCGCACCGGCAACTACCGAACCGCCCAAGCCGCCGGCCGTGACCGTGGCCGTGGCGCCGCCCGCCGCGGCAACCGCCGAGGCGAAGCCGCAGCCTGCGGCCAAGCCCGAAGCACCGTCCGGGACGACGACCTCCGTGCTGGCGCCGATCGGTTCAGCCGCCGCCGCACCGCTGGCGCCCCCGCCTCCGGCGGTCGCCGCCGCCATCCCGCCGGCCGAAGGGCTGATCATCTACAACGAGGAAGACGCCCGCACGATGGCGGACATCGAGCAGCACAGCCGCCGCAAGGGCCGGCTCCGCTCGGTGATGCCCGATTCGCGCTATGACGTGATGCCGGCGACGCTGAAGAAGGAAAACTGGAACCTCTGCGCCCTGACCTTCGATGATGGGCCGCACCGCACGGTGACCCGGCAGGTCTTGGACATCCTGAACCGGGAGGGCGTGCGCGCAACCTATTTCCCGGTCGGCCGCATCGCCGAACGGCAGGGCGAGCTGATTCAGGATTTCGTCGCCGGTGGGCACGAGATCGGCAATCACAGCCTGACCCACTCCGACCTGCGCAAGATGGACACGGTCGCCGCGCGGTACGAGATTGCCGAGACCAACCGCATCCTCCGGGAATTCGGCGCCAACCCGGTGCTGTTCCGCCCGCCCTACGGTCGCTATTCGGAGGAGCTTCTGGCCGTCGCGCGCGAGGAACGCATGGGGTCGGTCCTGTGGTCCGTCGATACGCGCGACTGGCAGGTGCGCAACGCCGACAAGATCGTCAGCCAGATCAAGCTGGGCGGCATGCCGGGCAACGTCTTCCTGATGCACTCGACCTATCCCAGCACCGCGCAGGCTCTGCCGCGCGTGATCGCGGAGTTGCGGGCCAAGGGCTGCGAGTTCGTCACATTGTCGGAGTGGTTGGATCGCGCCCGCAATCTGGCTCTGCCGAAGATCATCAATGCCGGCATGCCGACACCCGCCGGCGGCGCCCCGGCCGACCCCCAGTAAGGAGCGGGATCGCCCTGCCGGGTGTCCCTATCGGGCGCGCCTAACGGGTGCTCTTGGCATCCTGCTGCTTACGGTTCTGGGCATATTGCCGGATCGCGCCTTCCACCTCCGGCGGCAGGATCGTCCAGGTGGCGCCGAAGGTGGGTCCCTTCACCTCCACCACCGCGACGGTCGCGGCAAAGGCGAATTTGCCGGCCGGATCGTCGACGCGCACCGACACGCGGGCATTCTGCCCGACGATCAGCGATCCGTCGAAGCCGCGGGCGACGAAGCCCTTGGGCGTCAGCGACACGATGGGGAAGCTCTTGCCGTCGCACTCCACGACACTGACCGCCATGCGGGCGGCCGGTTTGGCCGGCTTCTGATCCTTCACCGTGACCTTCAGGAAGTCGAAAAGCCCCATCCCGCGCCCCCAGAAAACCGCCCCGCACAGCCAGGGAACGGGCGAGTGCCGCCCATTTGCCATCCACCTGCCGTCCATGTCCCGCGATTAAACGCGGGCACGATGCCGGGGGCAATCGATTCCTGCCTTTGGGGTAGTCCGTTCAGGCAAAACCCTGAGTGGGTGGAAGCTCAGCGGCGCAACGTCAGCGGCGCAACGCACCTTGCATATCCGCCCAGGCGCGATGCGCCCGCCTGACCGACAGCAGGGCGAAAGGCAGCAGGGTGACGAGGACCATCGCCATTCCGGCCATGATCGACAGCGCCCCCAACGCGTCGGAGGCGGGAAGCCGTGCGGCCAGACCGGCCAGCAGATGGAGTATCAGCGCACCCAGGACCGACGTCGCCAGCAACGGGCCGATAAGGGCGGTCAGCAGGGCCATGGCGCCCGCCTGCCGGGGCTGTCCGGCATCCTCGCCACCGCTCTTCGGCCAATCGGACCGGACCGCCGAAGATCGGATAGTGGCAGACCGCACTGCCGGGTACGGCATGCCGGCGACGCCTCGCACAACGCTCCGCATGGGCACCTCCGTTCTGGCTGTTCTTCCGCATGCCCGTTCTACCGAACCAGACCGGCCACCCGACCGTATTGCCAACTGGATTGGTCGGGGTACCGAAGGAACCGGTGCGGGAACTATAGGATGCTTTTTCCGGCTTGGCTAAAATCCAAACCGATTACCCCCTTGCGCATGCCCCACGCTGCCTGTCTGCCTAAAGTACAGGCATCGAAGGTACAGGTTCGGAATGCGGGCACGCCATTGGCCATGGCCGCCGGCAGAACCCGCGGTCTCCACAGAGGCTGTGGATAACTGTGTGGGCAAGCCGTGGGCAGCCCCGATTCGCACTAGGCGATTCAAGGCCCCCGTGATGTTTGCCCAAAAATCAGGCATTTCTGTTAAGCACTTGATCCGTAAGAAGAAACTTCCATTCAGAGCCCCAGGGGCTTGGCCGGCGTGTCAACCGAAATCTGTCACATTCCGCCATGCCCCTGGATTTCACACCCGGTTGTGCCCTGTTGACAACTGCTTCCAAGGGCATTGCACCATCGTTACGGGTGGAGCGACCTTGGTCCGCCGCCCTATGACTTTGGTAAAGAAGCGGTTCCGCAACCTTTGTCCCGCCTAGCCGTCGGTCTTCACCCAACAGCGCAGCACCTCCGCCACGCTCCAGGCCTGGGATATGCAGCCCCGCGGGGCGAAGGGGGGTTCCGCATCGAAGATCTCGCTGATGGTTCCGATACCGCCCTCGTCCAGATGCGGCAGGAAGCCCTCCAGCAGCCGGCGCGCTCCCTCCTTGTCCTGCGGGTGCAGCTTCAGCCACGCATCGACATAGGGGCCGATCAGCCAGCCCCAGACAGTGCCCTGGTGATAGGCGGCGTCGCGCGCCCGCAGGTCGCCGAAGTATTTCGCCTTGTAGTCGCGGCAGCCGGGCGCCAGCGACCGCAGCCCGACCGGGGTCAGCAGGTGCTTGCGCACAGTCTCCACCACCGGCTCCCACCGCTCCCGTTCCAGCACCGGATGGTCGAGCGAGACGGCGAAGATCTGGTTGGGGCGGCAGGCGATGTCGTCGCCGTGCTCGCCATCCACCACGTCGAACAGGTGCCCCGCCGACGGACACCAGAACCGCGCGTTGAAGGAGGCGCGCGCCTGGTCGGCCAACTCCTCCAGCGGCCGGGCGGCAGTCTCGCCGTCCTCCTCGCGCAGCCAGTCCGTCATCAGGCGCAGGGCGTTGTGCCACAGCGCGTTGATCTCCACCGCCTTGCCCCGCCGCGGCGTGACGACCCAGTCGTCCACCTTGGCGTCCATCCAGGTCAGCTGGTATCCCTCCTGCCCCTGGCGCAGCAGCCCGTCCTTGGGATCGACGCCGATGCCGAACCGGGTGCCGCGGCGGTGGAAGTCGATCACCTCGCGCAGCTTCGGCAGCAGCAGGCGCAACGTGTCGCGGTCGCCGGTGACGCTCAGATAGCGGTGCAGCGCGTGGAAGAACCACAGCGTCGCATCGGCGGTGTGGTACAGCCCGCGATCCTTGCCGTCGGGGAACATGTTGGGGATCAGGCCGTCGCGGATGTAATGGCCGAAAGTGTGCAGGATCCATCCCGCCTCCATATGGCGGCCGGTGGCCAGCGTCAGCCCTTCCAGCGCGATCATGGTGTCGCGGCCCCAGTCGGTGAACCAGTGGTAGCCGGCGATCACCGTCCGCACCTCGTCCCCCTCGGCCCGTGCCCGCATCTGGTCGGCGACACGGCCGGCCGGCACGAACAGGAAGCTGTCGGCGGACAGCACCAGTTCCGCCATCGCACCGTGCCGCAGGCTGGGATGGGCGTTCTGGATGATGCGGCGGCGGCGTTCGGTCTCGAACCCCAGCACGTCGGTCGGCGGCAGTGCCTCCAGCCGCCACCACTCCTCGGTCGCGGCGGCGAAGGTGATGCTCTGTCCGGCCCCGACCTCGCCGCTGAAATAGCCGGGCGTCCACAGCGAGCCGCGGGCTTGGTAGCCGCGCTCGTCCTCGACCTGGTAATAGACCTCGCGGCGAATGCCGCCGTCGAGCGTCATCGGGAAGTCGCCGCCCTCGATCGCCATGCGCAGAACCGGCAGGTCGGGACCGGCCGACACCTCGTAGCGCTGCCCCGCCGCGGTGATGCGGTAGGCTCCGGCCAAGGGCTGGTCCACCGCCGATTCCAGCGTGCGGAAGGCCAGCACGGGCCGCAACCGCAACTGTACGGGCTCCTTGGCTTCCAGCACGCGGTAGGTGACATGGACGATGTTCTGGCCATGCGGCAGGACGACCTGCTTCTCGATCACCGCACCACCGGCCCGGAAACGCCAGACGGGAAGCCCCGCCTCCATGCGGAATTCCTGCAGGGCGGCGGTCTGCGCATCCTCCCGCGGGTTGCCGTTCGCCTCGCGGCTGCTCAGCCAGTATTCATGTCCGTCGGCGCCGACGACGACGTCGCTCAGCTGGCTCAACATCAGGACCCGGCCCAGCGGAGCCGGCAGCGCCGCGATCAGAAGCCCGTGGTAGCGCCGGGTCACCGCCCCCGACACGGCGCCTGAGGCATAGCCGCCGAGGCCGTTTGCGACGAGCCACTCCCGGGTTCCCGTACTGTCGGGACCGGTGGCCAGCACGTCGTGCGACAGGGTACGAACGAAATCAGCCATGGTGAGCCTACGATCTGCTTTCGGTTTCCTACCCTTTGGAAACCACGATGACGGGGGTTGTGTTGCCCCCGGTGCCGTCGCTTTTCGTCGGAAAATCACGCGCCGGGCCCAAAACCAGCGCGGCTTGCCCCGGCAGTCGCCACGCACCGCCCGGCTGTTCCACCGGTCCCGTGCCGCAGCCGCCATAGAGCGGCTCCTCGCTCGACCACAGAACCGTCCAGGCACCGTCCCTTGGCGGCGCGAGCAGCGGCTCCGCCAGAACCCTCAGGGTCAGGTCGCGCCCCAGATTGACCAGCAGCAGCCGGTCGTCGCCCTCCTCATCACCAAAGATGCGCAGGACAAAGGCCTCCTCCCCCAGAACGGCCCCGTCCAGCCCGCCGACGCGCTGGGCGGCGAAGACCCTGTCCTCCCGGCGCAGGCGCAGCAGGTCACGGTGCAGCGCCCAGACATGGGCGTTCGCCTCCCGCTCCCCATGGTCCAGCTTGCAGCGGGTGAAGCTCTCCTCCGCATGCGGCTTGGGCAGTCCGTCGCGCATCGGCGAGGAAGCGATGCTGGGAAACTGGGCCAGGAACTCCGCCCGTCCGTTCTCCACCAGTCCGGCCAGTTCCGGCTTGTGGTCGGCGAAATAGAGGAAAGGCGTGCCGGCCGCGAACTCCTGCCCCTGAAACAGCATCGGCGTGCCGGGACCCAGCAGGGTAAGCGCCGTCATCGCGCGCAGCCGGCCCGGCGAGGTCAGCGCGTGCACGCGCAGCCCGCGGGCGGAATTGGCGATCTGGTCGTGGTTCTGCAGGAAGGTGACGAACGCCGGCCGCGGCAGGCCGAAGGCAGGCATGCCGCGCCGCTTGCCCTGCCAGCGATACCACTGCCCCTGATAGAGGAAACCGTGCTTCATCGCCGACACGAACTCCTGCGGCGTGCCGCGATAATCGGTGTAGTAGGCCTCCATCCGGCCGGTCAGCGCCACCATGGCCGAGTGATGGAAATCGTCGTTCCAGATGGCGCAGAGCCCGCAGCCGCCCTCGTCCGCCGGCTTCACCATGCTGGCATGCTGCGGCTCGTTCTCCCCCACCAGGATGGCGGCGCGGTCGCCGGCGGCCTTGCGCACGGTGCGGGAGATCTCCGTCAGGATATGCGGTTCACCGCTGTCGAAGATCGACTGGGTCGCGTCCAGCCGCAGCCCGTCCAAATGATATTCCTCGATCCAGTAGGCGGCGTTCGACAGGAAGAACTCCCGCACCGGCCCGGAATCGGGACCGTCGAAATTGATCGCCTCGCCCCAGTCGTTCTTGTAGCGGTCGGTGAAATACTCGTCGGCGAAGCATTTCAGGTAATTGCCGTCGGGTCCCAGATGGTTGTAGACGACGTCGAGAATGACGGCGAGCCCCAGCCGGTGCGCCCCGTCCACGAAGCGGCGCATGGCGTCGGGATCGCCATAGAGCCGTGTCGGCGCGAACAGGTTCACCCCGTCATAGCCCCAGCCGAAGCGGCCGGGAAACTCCGACACCGGCATCAGCTCCAGCACCGTGACGCCGAGTTCGGCCAGCGCCGGCAGTTCCCGCAACGCCGCGTCCCAGCTGCCTTCCGGCGTGAAGGTGCCGATGTGCATCTCGTAGATCACTTGGCCCCTGATGGACAGGCCACGCCAATCCCGGTCGGTCCAGTCGAACCGATGCGGATCGACCAGCTGCGAGGGACCGTGCGGCCCGTCGGGCTGGAAGCGCGACATCGGATCGGGATAGAGCGTCTCGCGGCCATCGAGCCGGAACCGGTAGAGCCCGCCGGCCTCCAGCCCCGTCACGGCACCGGCAAAATAGCCGTTCCCCTCACCCTCCAGCACCGTCACCGGCCCGTCCGGCTCCACCACCAGTTCGACCCGCTTCGCCTTCGGTGCCCAGACCCGTGCATGGGCACCGCCGGGCAGCAGTTCGACACCGATGGACCAGCGCCTTTCGACGGTGGACTGCGCCTGCTCGACAGGCGGTACTGCGGCGGACATCTTCACTGCGACTGGCCCCCGGTGAGTGATGCGGACTTGCCTTACGGTCATGGTCAACAGGAACTGGGCGGTGTGGTCACGGCGGTAAGGGGAAATTGTTTCGGAAGCTAAGGATTTTGGGAGCGTGTCGGCTTCGAATGCCCCCACCCTAACCCTCCCCCGCTCTCAGCGGACCTATGGTCCGCCTGCCGCGTCAGCACAAAGCATAGCTTTGTGCGAGAGCTGGGCAGGGGAGGGAATTGGAGCTTTGTCGACGTGCGGCGGCAGTCCCCCCCCCACCCAGTGGGGGAGGATAGGTGGGGGTCTAACATCGCAAGGGGGCAACCGCCGCCCCCTTCAAACCCGCTCGCCGAAGCTCCCCGCGGCGGCGTCGATCACCAGCGGATGGGCGCGGAGCGCGCTCAGCGCCGCTTCCACCTTGTCGTCGGCGACCTCCAGCGTCACCAGCACGTCCGAGCGGTTGCCGCGTTCGGCATCGCGCTCCTCCCGCCCCGTCTGCACGACGGTGCCGAAGCGGTCGCGCAGGCTGCCGACGATCTCGGCCTCCACACCCCGGCCGCGTTCGGCGGGATAGGCGTAGACCAGTTCCATCGCGCTCTCCCTTCTCTGCTAACCTTGCGGGGCGAAGACGACGCGCATGCAGTCGTCGGTCTTCTCCTTGAACATGCGGTAGCCCTGCGGTCCTTCGTCCAGCGGCATCCGGTGCGTCAGCAGGTATGACGGGTCCAGTTCACCCTTGCGGATGTGCTCGAACAGCCGCTCGGCATAGCGCTGGCCGTTCTGCTGGCCCATGCGGAAGGTCAGGCCCTTGTTCATCGCCGCCCCCATCGGGAACTTGTCGATCAGCCCGCCATAGACGCCGACGATCGACAGGGTGCCACCCTTGCGGCAGCTCTCGATCATCTGGCGCAGCACCGCCGGCCGGTCGGTCTGCAGCCCAACCGCCTGCTTGGCCCGGTCGTACAGGTCCTCCACCGGGTTGGACGCGCTGTCGGCCTCCATGCCGACGGCGTCGATGCACACGTCGGGGCCGCGCCCGCCGGTCATCGCCTGCAGCGCGTCGAAGATGTCGACGCGGCTGTAGTCCAGCGTCTCCGCCCCCGCCTTCATCTGGGCGGCGCGCAGCCGGTCGGGGAAGCGGTCGATGCCGATCACCCGCTCCGCCCCCAGCAGCAGTGCGCTGCGGATCGCCATCTGGCCGACGCCGCCGCAGCCCCACACCGCCACCACGTCGCCCGGCTTGATGCCGGCCATGTCGGCGGCCATGTAGCCGGTCGGCACCGCGTCGGACACGAACAGCGCTTTCTCGTCGCTCACCCCGTCGGGCACGCGGACGGCGTTGAAGTCGGCGTAGGGCACTCGGACATACTCGGCATGGCTGCCGGCATAGCCGCCGAAGGCGTGGCTGTAGCCGAAGATGCCGGCGCCGCAATGGCCGTAGGCGGTGCGGGCATAGTCCGGGTTGGGGTTGGAGTTGTCGCACAGCGAGCTTTCGCCATGCTGGCAATGGCCGCAATGGCCGCAGCCGATCACCGAGATGGTGATGACCCGGTCGCCCCGGTTCAGGTAGCGGACCTCCGGCCCCTTCTCGACGATCTCGCCGAGAAATTCGTGGCCGATGATGTCGCCGGGCCGCATTGTGGGGACATAGCCGTCGATCAGATGCAGGTCGGACCCGCAGACCGACGACAGCGCCACCTTGACGATCACGTCATGCGGATTGACCAGAACCGGGTCGGGCACGCGTTCCACCCGTAGGTCGTTGGTTCCGTTCCAGCAGAGCGCCTTCATTCCATCGCCTCCCGGAACGAGCCGTTGGCCGCTCCATTCCCACTCCCGTTCCCGCGGGGCTGGCGGTCGATGGTGGACAGCTCCCCGGTCTCCACCCGCTGCTTCAGCCGGCGCAGCGCCTCCTCCGCCTGCGCTTCCGGGGTGATGCCCAGACGCGCCGCGACCTCCGTGGCCGGGACGCGGTAGACCAGCGTCAGCCGCACCTCCGTCCCGCGGTCGCCCGGTGCCGGGGTCAGCATCAGCGAGGCGCGGTGCGGAAGCGTCGTCTCGCCCACCGTGTGCCAGGTCAGCAGCCGGTCCTCGTCGACGCGGTCGAGCACGCAGCGCCAGCTCAGCTCCTCCCCGCCCGGCGCCCCCCCGGACATGGCGATCCACCGGCTTTCGGTGGCCGAAAGCACGTCGACCCGCTCCAGTTGCGGCATCAGCTTCGGCAGGTTGGCGAAGTTGCGCCAGAAGCGGAACACGGTTCCCGGTTCCGATGCGATGGTAACGACAGCCTGCGTGCGTTCCGGCGTCAGCGACCGGCGGCGCGATGCCGGGACATGGCTGCGCCAGGCGCCGGCATCGGGTACCGCCTTCAAGGCACGGTTGCCGAAGGGCCGCAGACCCAAGGCACCTGCGGCGAACAGGCCGGCGCCGCCCAGCGCCAGCATCGCTCCGCTCCAACCCGTCCGCCGGAGTCCAAGCACACCCAGCGCGGTGCCGCCCACCATGGCGAGCCAGCGGCCGCCGGTCGCGGCATCGCCCGATCCGATCAGGCTCATGCCCGACCGCAGGGAGTCCGACTGTGGCCAACGGCCCCGCCCGGTCAAACTGTTCGACGCCATCGCCGCTCCTTTCCCGTCTGTGCAATACCTGTGGACAGAGAACAGCCGGGTTGCGGCTTCGTTGCCTTACGCATGACCTGATGCGCAGCAACCCTGCGGCGTTCCGCCTGTTACCATCGGCAGCAAAGATCGGAAGGGAGGATGGCCGTGCCACTTCTGGACGCCACCGTGGGCATCGCCGACGCCGAAGGGTTCCGGCCGGCATCCCTGGAAACCGACCGCGGCCCGCTGGAGGCCCGCTACTATCCGGTTCCGGACGGGGAGTTGGCGGTGCTGTGGGTCGGCGGGGTGGGCGGCGGTTTCGACACGCCGGCACGCGGGCTCTATCCACGGCTGGCCGCCGACCTGACCGCGGACGGCATCGCGTCGCTGCGGCTGCGCTTCCGCGATCCGCGCGACCTGGAGCAGGCGGTGTACGACGTGCTGTGCGGGCTGAGCTTCCTCGGCCGCCAGGGCATCCACCATGTGGCGCTGGTCGGCCATTCCTTCGGCGGCGCCGTGGTCATCCAGGCTGCGGCCTCCAACCGCGGCGCCGTCTGCACCGTGGTAACGCTGGCGACCCAGGGCTACGGCACCGACCCGGTGACCGACCTGGCCTGTCCCATCCTGCTGGTCCACGGCGAAGCGGACGAGATCCTGTCGCCAAGCTGCTCCATGCACGTCCACCGCAAGGCGCGGGAACCAAAGAAGCTGGTCTTGGTCCCCGGCACCGGCCACGCGATGGAGGAGGCCTCCGAAGCGGTCTGCCGCGAGGTGCGCGACTGGCTGAAAGCGTATCTGCTGCGGCGGTAAGGGGAAAAGTTCAACCCCCACCCCACCCCTCCCCCGCTCTCAGCGGACCTCCGGTCCGCCTGTCGCGTCAGCACAAAGCATAGCTTTGTGCGAGAGCTGGACGGGGGAGGGAGCAAGTGCTTGCACAGAAGAGCAGCGGCAGTCCCTCCCCCGCCCAGCGGGGGAGGATAGGTGGGGGTCTCACCTCCCCTCAGCTTTCCTTCGGCTTGTGCGTGTCGCTGATCGGCTGCACGCCCGCAGGCTGCTCCTGCTGCTGCGGCTGGGGTTGCTGCTGTTGCTGCTGCTCCGGCGGCGGCTCGCGGCGCGGCGGGCCGGCCTTGACGTCCTGGTAGACGGCCTTGGCGATCTCCAGCAGTTCCTCCTTCGACAGGCGGCCGGCCAGCGCATAGGCCAGCTGCCCTTCCACCCAGTAGAAGGTGGCGACGTCGCCGTTCTGGGTAAAGCTGAAGCTGGACTGGTTGCCGCTCTGGGGAGCGCCGACGAACAGGGTGATCCGCTTGTTGGCGTCGTTGGCGTACATGTATTGCGCGCCGGCGCCCATGTCGGTCGGCAGCGACCGGCCGCCGATCAGCCGATAGCCGACGCGGCCCAGATCGGGGCCGAACACGTCGCGGCCGACCCGCTTGGACAGCCAGCCGTTCAGTTCGTCCTGGTTGTCGGCGCCGAGCTCCACCTGGAAGCGTTCGTCCGACGTATAGAAACGGTGCGCCTGGGTGGCTTCCTGGGCGAAGGTGGCGAGCGTCTGGCGCTGCTGGGCGACGGGGGCGCCGGCCTGCTGTTCGGCGCCGCGGCCCATCCAGCCGCCGGCCGCACCGGCAACAACCAGCATCACCGCAGCGGCGAACCGGACCAGCGGGCGGGCGTGCCAGGCCGGGCGGTTGTCGTTGAAGGCGATACGCCCCTTCAGCTTGTCGGACAGTTCCTGAACCGTATCGCTCGGCGGCTCGCGCAGGACGGTGTCGAGCATCTCGTGCAGAAGCATCGCCTGGGCGCGGTAATCATCCGCCCGGCGCGCCGCGTCGGGATCCTCGGCCAGCCATCGTTCCACCGCCAGACGGCGGCTGCCGTCCAGCTGTCCGTCCACGTAAGCGTGGAGTTCGTCCTCGGTGACCCGCCCTATGCCCTGATGCGCGTTCATCACTTCACCCGCCGGAGGGTGACGCCACCCTCGTTCGCCAGTTTCGCCCGCACCGCCTCGCGCGCCCGTGACAGGCGCGACATGACGGTCCCGATCGGCACGCCGAGCATGTCGGCGACCTCGTCGTATTTCAGGCCCTCCAGCGCCACCAGAAGCAGCACCTTGCGCTGTTCCTCCGGCAATTCGTCGACCGCGCGCATCATTTCGCGCAGTTCGACACGCTCTTCCTGCCGGGCCGGGGTGACCAGCTTCGATTCGACGTCGGCGACGTCGACCTCCTGCGGCCGGGCGGCCTTGGAACGGACCTGATTGACGTGGACGTTGTGCAGGATGGTAAAAAGCCATGCCCGCAGGTTCGTCCCCGCCTGGAAGCTGTCGGCGCGCGCCACCGCGCGCGTCAGCGCTTCCTGCACCAGATCCTCCGCATCGGCGCTGTTGCGCATCAGCGCACGCGCGTAGCGCCGCAAGGACGCGATGTGGACTTCCAGATCGACCCCGAATTTGCTCAACCGCGCACCCGATCCTTACCGATCACGCCACGGCTCACGCCATGGCCTCACCCTCCAGCCGCAAGGCCGGACGGGACGACACGGCGTCGCATGTCCAGGGCCGGGCCGGCCCGTTCGGCCTTTCAACCGAAGCGGAGACCCGATGCATATGGGTGCGAACGCGCGCCGCGCATCCTTTATTCCAGACTTTCTCAGGCTTGCAGCAAAATTTATGGCGAACCGCCAAGCTTGTGCCGAAAAGGCTTCAGGCAGGCCGCATCGATGATCCCATACGACACCGTTCGCGGTATCAGTCCCCGGGACTGCGCGCGTGCACCACGATGGCGGAGGATTCAGCTGGAAGGAAAGGATTGGTGGGCCCGGCCGGATTCGAACCGACGACAACACCGTTATGAGCGGCGGCAAAGTACCCGGACAGCGCCGGAAACGCTAGGGTTTCTCGACGTAGCGCTCAAGATGGCTGCAAGCGTTTCCGCGCCCTTGAGTGTGGTTGCGTGCCGCTTGCGTGCCGCCAATCGCCAACTGCTTTTCTGGTGCCTGTTCTGGTGCGTGCCGAGCGGGGACCTACTCACTTCTCCTCAATGAGAACGGTCTTGTACCCAGGCCATCAACGGCTTGCTCGGCACCAGCCAGCGTCCTGCACTTCCTCCTCAGAGCAAAACCACCATTCGCCTTTCCTAGTGTCCATCTGTGACCAGTCGTAGATTACGATTCGGGATTCATGGTGGATGCGATCACCTAACGTGGACCTTGATCACCTCGGATGCTCATTTCCTTGCGTCGCACCGGCCGTCGCGGCGAGGACGATATCGAGCACGAAGATCGGCATCGGGTGCTCCGTGCGGTTGCGAATGTCAAAGCGCGCATCGAGCAGAGCCCGGCTCTGCGCATCAGGGCGTGCCGTGAAGGGGAACATGACGGAACGTGTAGTTTCCCAATGCCCGAAGCCCTGGTCGAGGTGAACCTTCAGCTCCCCGCCGTTGTCCCAGCGTAGGTACAGGGTACGGCCATGCGGCAGATCCCGGGTCTGTCCGGTTTCGATGCGCCCGCGCAGGCCGATGTGGGCGAGCGCCGCCTCGACCACAGCGTCCCTGTGATCAACATGCGCCCAATCATCTCGTAGTTGGACCGGCGGCGGAGCATGGTCGAAAGAGCGGCGGCCACGCGTCCGCACGAGAACATCCACTCGTCCCGCCGGACCGGTCGCCGCCACTGGCCGCAACACCTCGCAGAGCAGGCGTACCGGCAGGGGGCTGGAGAGGTAACGGTCGTGGTAGACGACCTCGACGAGGCGCCCGCCCGACTGCAACAGCTGCCCAATCTCCGGCTTCCGTTCGAGGACCAGCGCCCAGAAGCGTCGGCCAAAACCGTCGACGGAACCGTTGGCTTCACCGCCCATCTCGATCAGGTCTGCCCGTTCCGTTTCCGTCCTGAACAGCTCGTCCGGATCGAGGCGCCGTGCCGGGCCGGTGCCCAATCCCGGTCCACGTCCAACGATCACCGGAGCATCGTGTCCTTCACCCCAACCCGCATCGGGCACCCGCGCCGCAGGATCGGCCACGGCCCAGACTTCATTGCCAAGGGCGCTACGCACCTGGGCGAGAACCGCCGCCCCGCTGGCCTCGGGCAGGGCCGGGGCGGAGGACAGGCCGGCGCGTGACCGCTCCAAAAGGCTGCGCAGTGCGACCTTCTGTCCGAACGTCAGCGTCGCGGCCGTGCTTTCCAAGACGGTCAGCACGATGTTGCGATCCTTGGCCCCCCACTTTTCGAGCAGAGGGCGGGCAGGCCAGGAGACAAAGTCCCAGTCGGCGGGCGAGCCGCCCAGCCAGAGTTGCAGAGCGGCGTCTGGACGCGCCTGCATCGCCCGGTCGATCGCCTGGACCAGCGGCCGCACCTCGGCACTGGACACTCCCGAACCGAAGAAGGCCAACTCCGCCGGCAGGTCAAGCCGGCGCAGGACGGAGTTTCGCAGGAACTCCCGCGCCTTCCGCCGGTCCAGCTTAGGCTCGTCGTACTGAGTATCACGGGACAAGAGACAAGCGTGGCAGGACGAAAGGCAATCGGGGTTCCGGCAATCAAGGATCCTGTCGGCGTCCCGAAGGAGGTCGTCGACGAACTCACCGGCAGCGCTGGCGAACCCGGCGCCCCCCGACGCCAGATCGTAGAGGAACAGGGAGTAGCACGTCCCGTGCCCCTCGGCGCGGGACAGCACCGATGCCCACCCGAGTTCCGAAGACTCGACACCCAGGCGGCGCGCCAGCGCCTCACGCAAAGCCACCGCAAGCGACGTCGCTACGGCATCGTCCATCAACTCCGGCATCTGCAGCTCAAGGACGTCCGTGCCGATGCCGTGGCCCAGCATCAAATGGCGCTTGATGCCGAACGTCGCGTCCGCGCCCGGGCAGACGCCGTCATGCTGCATCGCCTTCGTCGCACCGCGCAAGGGCAAGTGATTGACAAGGTCCTTGGGCATGACCGCGTCCGGTTGTCCGGCCCGCGCGCCCTCGGCGGCGGCGCGCCCGCAGTGCAGACAGACGGCGTAGCCATGGCCACCGGCACCAGGTGCGAAGTGGAAGACGTGCCCGGTCCGCGTCACCCGGAAGCGCCCCAGCTCCGGATCCGGCAGCGACATCCACTGACCGCTGCGCGCGGAAATCCAAGGCTTGATCGGCTGGAGGTAAGTCGTCTGCGTGATGTCGGCGTGGGGTTTCTCGCGCAGGTCGACCGAGAAGCCGGCCGGCTGGAGATAGGTGTGGGTCTCAACCGCTTCGCTGCCGCAGGAGCTGCACAGCTCCGGCTGCGTAGGCGCGGTGTCCGTAACACCGCAGCTCGGGCATTTCCAGGCGAACCCGATCGCCTGGATCTCCCGCACCCCCTCGTCCGAGGCGGGACGCTTCCAGTTCAGTGTCACGCCCGCCGACCGGTAGACGAGACCGTCCACGACAACGTCCGACCCTGGCGCGTAGTCGCGGATCGCCAAGTTGAGCTGACGGGTCGGATAGCCGCGTGCCGTGAACCGGTTGTCGTCGCGGGAGCCGCCGTCGCCCTCCGCTTCCGCCAGCCGGACGGCGGTCGTGTTGACGAACGAGACAACATCCGTCGGAAAGCCGTAGCCGGGCAGCACGCTGCGCGACGCAAGCTCAGACAGGAGATAGGCTCCCCGCAGGCGTTTGAGCTGGACATCCAGCGCCTTGCGGGCACCATCCTCGGTGGTGGCAAGCGCCGCCCTGGTGTCCTTGAGCGCCTGCCACTCACGCCGCCAGGCGGCGGTGGCCTCGGCGACCGCGACCGCCGTATCGAAGCGGAGACCGGCGCGGCCCTCCAGACAAGTGCCGGACACCAGCACCGTGACGTCAGTGGCGACCCGCTCCGGAAGCCCGGCCGGGTTTTCACACCAAGCCTGGAACGCAGCGACGAGCGAATCGTCGCGCCCTTCGGCCTCCGCCTCGGGAGACGGCTCGAAGAAGGCGCCTGCCTCCAGTTTGGGGATGTTCGATCCGGTGGCATGGTCCCGGAGGAAGGCGCTGAGCAGCAGCGCGTTGACGTGCCGCTGTACGATGACCGGGCTGTCCAGCGACACCGACGGCGGCCGGATGGTGTGCCGGAAGGGCCAAGTCGGCTCGCGGAAGACCGCCCAGCCCAGCGGGTTGTCCTTGCAGAAGGTGAACCCGATCGCCAGTGCCTCGCCGCGGCGCCCTGCGCGCCCGACGCGCTGGCGGTAATTCGCCGGAGCCGGCGGGACGTTGGTCATGACGACGGTCGTGAGGCCGCCGATGTCGACGCCCATCTCCATGGTCGTGGAGCAGTTGAGGACGTTGATCCGGCCCTCCTTGAACGCTCGTTCATAGCGCTTTAGGCGGCTGCTCGGCTGTTGCGCCGAATGCTCGACCGAACGCACGTAGGGAGCGCCCTCGGTGATGCGGTCGTGAAGGTTCGTCCAGATGCCCTTGTCGCGGGCGGCAAGCACCCGTTCGTCGCGGGAAAGCCAGTCCTTGACGGCATCCGCCGCGATCTCCGCGCCATCCCGGCTCCGCCGCCACGGGAAGGGCAATCGCGGCAGCAAGACGGGTTCGCAGCGCAACGCCTCGATGCGCGAGCCGAGCGGCATGTAGGGCGTGATGCCGAGGAAGGCGCGATCCAGCACCCGGCGGGTCCTCGGGCAGAGCCAAGCCTTCTCGATAGGAGCGAAGCGGGCCTTGCGCAGGTCGAGCACGAAATCCGGGCGTTGGGGATCACGCAACCCGAGGAGTTGGCTGTAGGCGGCGTCCAGGCACTCGTTGATTCGGTCGCGATCCGCGGGGTCGGCGAGGTCCAGCCTCAATCCAGCAGCCAGCAACCGGATGATCCCGCTGGTGTGGCTCGCCCGCGTTGCCCGGGGCCAAGCGATCTCGCCACTCCGTACGGCCGCCGGCTCACCCGGCCGCTTCAGCCGCTTTGTGAAGATCTTCCGGCCGATCCAGTGCGCGAGCTTGGGTTCGAGTCCCACCACCGACCGGCCGCGGATCAAGTGCGTGACCACGACGTAGAGGAAATCCCGCCACTCCGCGATCCCGAGTCCGCGTTCGACGAACGGCCCCGGTACCGTCGAGGGCTTGAGGTTCTCAATCGTGTCGAAGCGAAGCGACACGAGTCCCATCGTCTCGGCGCTGTTCTGCCGCTTCGGCCGGCGAACGAATTCGCGCAGGAGCTGGAAGTCAGCCAGACGCGAGGGGTCGCTGAAGTCGCTGTCGTACCGCCGCCAGAGATCGACCATCGACACCCGCAGGTCGTCCAGCTCGGCCAGGACCTGCTGCACGTCCCGCCAAGCCGGAGCCGGAACGTCAGCCTTCAAGACCTCGATCTCGCGCTGTTTCTGCTCGTACAGGGCACGGATCGCGTCGACGTGCAAGGCTGCCTCGAACGCCTTCATCTCGGTCTCTATCTTGGCGATCTCGGCCTCGCGCCCACCTGCGGCGGCGGCCTGGACGGCGTGATAGATGGCGCCGCGGACGAAATTCCGCTCGGCGTCCTGCTGAATCTTCGCTGCGAACCGCGCGGTACCCTGGCGGCTGTCGGTGAAGGTGATGAGCTGGCGTCCGTCGAACGGCAGGCGCTCCTCGCCGCCCCGGGCGGGCGACGCCTCCAGGAGCTGTGGCACGGCGTTGCCGAGCAGGAAGGGCGCGCCGAACCGTGCCGGGCGGAACAGGTCTGCTGCGGACGCGTCACGTCGGCATCCACAAGCCGGGCATTCGCCGTCGTGACACAGCCCCACCGGCAGCGCGCCCTGCGCTTCGCCGTCGAGCAGGCGCGACTGCGTCCCGTCGAGCCAGACCCGCTTGGCGTCGGGATGCGAGGGATCGACGATGAGCCGCCGTGCCAGCGCGATCGCCGCATCATCTCCGTCTTCTCCGCCATCGCCGTCCCCGTCACCCTCGGCCGTTGGCGGATCGATGTCCTGGCTGAACTCGTCGACGCCCTCCAGGGTCCGGCAGGCGCGCAAGGTGCCGTCCTCGGTCTCCTCGGCCATCAGCAAGGGCACGCCGCAGTCGGTGCAGGCGACGATCTCGAAGACCGGCGTGTTGCAGTGCGGGCAGCGTTCCGTCTCATGTGCGAACACGGCGCCGTAGCGCCATGCCGGAGTATCGAGAGGCGTTCCGGCACGCCCCGGGCAGCCGGGATTCACGCAGGCCCCGAAACCGGCCTGTGCCCGGTGGAACAGGTGGAGGCGCAGCGGCAGGAAGGGATGCCCGCCAGCCCGTGCCCGTCCCGCCTGCTCGATCATGGCAAGCGCCCTTTCCCGGCGCGCCGCGTCGCCGGCCGGCTCGGCCCGGCGGCCGAGCACGATGCCGGCCGCATCGCTCAGCTTCATCGGCGCATCGACAAGGCGGCGGCGAAGCTCGCGCATCGCCGGATCCGCCGTCAGCCGGGCAAAGGCCTCCTCCGGCGACAGCACCGCGAGCTCCGCCGGCGAGTCCGCGTCCGCATCGGGCAGCCGCGGCAGGTCGGGCACTGCGCGTGCGCCGGTGATCACCAGAACCCGATCCTCCGGAACCCCGGCCAGATCGGCCAGAAAGCGCCGCAGCCGTCCTTCGACCTCCGGCCCTTCGCCGATCGTCGCTGACGTCGCGACGAAGCGCACCTCGGTTCCGTCGACGCCGAATGCCCGCATGACCCGGCGCAGCAAAAGCGCCAGCTCCGCCGCCTGCGAGCCGATGTAGGTGTGCGCCTCGTCAAGCACGATCCAGCGCAGCTTGCCCCGCGATTTGGCGAGGATCGGCGCGTCCTCGGTGCGGACCAGCATGTATTCCAGCATGGTCACGTTGGTGACCAGGATCGGCGGCGGGTCTTGGCGCAGCCGCTTGCGCGAGAGGACCTCGGAAGGACGGCGCCGCTGCACGTCCTCTTTCTCCTCATTCGGCGTCTCGCCGTTGTAGAGGCAGAAGCGCACCCGTCCGTCGAACCCGTGTGTCCAGTCGGTCAGGCGGTCGCGCTGGCTGTTGATAAGCGCATTCAAAGGGTAGAGGAACAGCGCCTGCACGCCGGTCAACGTGCCGCCCCCAGCCGCCTGCCGGGCGAGGTCATTGAGAATCGGGATAAGGAAGCACTCCGTCTTACCCGACCCCGTGCCGCTGGCGACCAGCACCGAGCGTGGCGGATCCTCCGCGAGGCGCCGCCAAGCCTCAAGCTGGTGCGTGTGGGGGCGCCAGGTCTTGCCGAACCGGTAGGGTTCCCGATCCGGGTCGGGGCGCTCCATGCCCTCGCCATCGAGGATCCGGACGAGCAGCGGGTCGAGCAACCCGCCGGCAAGCTCCTCCATCGTGCGATCGGCCGGCTGCCAACCGAATGCGGCCTCGAGAACCGGGTCGGCGAGGTACGAGTCACCCATCCCGGGGAAATCGACGAGCTGGTGGCGCAGGTGTTCGCGCAGGGGCTCCGACGCGAGGCCGCTCTGGCTGATCACCGCATAGGCGGAGCGTTCGGCGAGGGCGGAAAGCAGGCTGTTGAGGGAGGTCTGCATCAGTCGCTCCAGCACGGGATCATGTCCGGTTCGGATAGGGTGAGGCCGAGGGCAAACGCATAGGCGTCGTCGAACCACTCGGGATCGAAGGCACGGCACAGGCGCAGCGCACGCAGGGTACCGCCGCCGACGCGGGTTCCGGCAGCCGCCATGCGGGCCGCGGCGAAGGGAGCGTCGAGCACGGGGCGGACCGACTCCGGCAGATCAAGATGCTCCTGCGGAAGCCCGGTGACCGTATCGCGGAAATCGGGACAGACCGGCCACTCCGGCCCGTCATTCCGGCGCCTGACGGCCATGCGCAGATCGGCCAGCCGCGCGGCCACGGAATTCCGAATGAAGGGCACGCGCAAATGGGCCAGAGTGCAGTCGTCGGCCCGCGCCCGCCCCAAGTGCTCGCGGACGAGAACCGAAGTGCAGCTCAGGGCCGGATGCTCCTCCTCCACCTGCACCAGGGTGGCGTCCACCACGCGCGCGGCGAGGGAGCGCGCAGTCTCCTCAGCCTGCCCTCCCGCAGTCAAAAGCGTGGCGAGGCCGCGCTCGACCGCGGCGAAGGCGCGCAGCCAGGAGCGGATTGGCAGTGCCGCCCACAGGAACGGCAACTCGTCCTGCATGGCAAGGATACTTCCGACCAGCGGGGTGGGTGCGCGGGCCAAGAAGACAAGCAGAGCGTCCGGCCGCTCCGACAGGCGCTGCAGCAGGTTCAAAGTAGCGAACGGCAGGCGCCCCTGGATCACTTGCAACCATCGATCGACTTCCGGCCAAACGCGGTGCATCGGATCGGCAGTCGAGGCGTCGAGCAGCCTGCAGAGCGCTTCCTGCCGTTCATTGTGATCGGCGATGCGGCTGATGGCGGCAAGACTCTCGGCGGTCTCCGGCGGCTCGGTCCCGGCAGCCGTGAAGGCCGTGGGTTCGGCCACCGGCGTGGTGCGCGGCCGGATGCGGTGTCGGCCGCCCACACGGCCGTAGATCAACCACGACCCCGGCGCGCGACCGTCCTTGCGGAACATCCAGGACGGGGCCCCATCCCCACCCGGCAGCCCGGCCGGCAGCGGCTCCTCGGGGGTGCCGGGGTCGGCGAACGGCCTGCAGACGAGTTCGATGTCCGCGCGGTCGGCCTCGTCAAGGGTGGCGAGGCCGTCCTTGCCGATGCATACCCGTTCGCCGTGGATCGTAAGCTCCAGATCGACGCGGCTCACATGCACCGGGGCGCTCTCGATGCCGGCGCAACGGACGAAGAGTTGGACAACGGCATCCAGCTCCTGCGACGCTGCCAGCAGGTTCAGCAGCGACGCGCGCAGCGTCGCCAGGGAACAGGCCCCCTGGAAGCGGTGCCGGATCCACAGCCGCCGCTCGTCAGGAAGGTCGGGCGCCCTCAGCCATCCGAAGATCTCGGCGTCGCCTCCGGGATCGGCGAGCGCGCGCACGCCGTGGAGTTGATCGAGATGCAGCCGCGCGCGCGGCGGCAGCCAGCGCCCGCGCGCATCGATGAACCCGCCCCCGCGCACCGGGAAGTGCAACAGGCAGCAAACGTCGCCCTGCCCCGGCCAGGACGCGACGACGGGCACCCGGCTCGGCGGCTTGCCGCTCGCCAGAAGGCGGATGGCCGTACCGCCATCCTTCCGGTCGACCATGTGCTCCACGCCCGGGCCAAGCTCGGTTCGCTCGACGCGCAGTTCGGCGTCGCCGAATCCGTCCAGCAGCAACCGCCCGCTGCTGGCCCCCTCATGCTCCGTCCGCACCCGCGCGGTGTCGGGCAGCACGGCGAGGCGGAGGCGGTCCAGCGCCTCCTCCCCCCGTACGAGGACGATGTCGAGGAGCCCCAGCGGCCACGAGCCGTCGTGGGGAAGCGGACGCCAGGGACCGCCGCGTGCCGGCCTCCAGCGGAGGTCGCCGACGGGCACCGGCCGGCCCGACGCGGCCGGGCCACCGCTCATCTCCAGCAGAAGCGGCCGGCCGAGCACGGTCACAGGGGCCGCGACGTCCCATGTTGGCGGTCGCCCCTCGACGGACAGGCGGCTGCGCTCTTCGTCCTCGCTGCGCGTCCGGAAGACTATGGAAAGCCCATCCCCACCCCCTGCCCAACGGACGGTCCCGGTGATCTCGTGGAGCGTGAGGTCCGTCCCGGCGACCGGTCCCAGGGTCCGCACCGTGGCCCCATCGGCGGGAACCAGCTCCGCGCCTCCTCGGCAGGCAACGTAGAGGCGCTCCTTGCGGGTGCGCATACTGCCGCCGCCGACCAACCGGAGCCTCGTCGGCTCGACGTCGTCGTCAGCGGCGTCGAAGACGAGCGGCGGCTGCACCGCCGGTTCGCCGCCGCGCGGCGCGAAGGTGTGCACGGTGGCGCCGTCCACCCGAAGGCTGAGCGCGGCCGGCGCTTCGAGCGGCCAGGCGACCATCCTCCGTGCCGCCGAGAGTGGCTCGACACGCCACTCCTTCCGGTCCGCGCCTTCGGCCTGCAAGAGCGCGAGCGGGCCTGGCACTAGACCTTCCAGATCGCCAACCGCGCGTAGCCGGGCGCGTGTGGCGGTTCCGGGAAGCGCCTCCAGCGGGACCGGGCCGCCGCGGGACAGGATGCCATCCATGGTGAAGGCCAGCATCGGCCGCCACGTCGCACCATCGGTCACCAGGATGCGGCCGACCAGAGCGTTCAGACCGGGAGCGCGGTCGCGAAGGGCTACAGTGTCGCGGATCAGCCCGGCGAGCAGGCCGTGCGCCGCATCGTCGTCCACGGGCAGCGGCAGTTCGTCCCGCCATCGCGGCGCGTTCGCGTCGAGCCAGGCGACGGCGTCGGCGGCGGGCACGGAAGCGGGGATCCCATCGCGTCGGGATAGCACCGCGGCGAGCAGGTCGCCGATCAGGGCATGGACCTCCGGCCGGCGGAAGCTCGCCGGCAGAACGTGGGCGTGCTGCTCCGACAGGCGCCGCCCCAGCTCCGCGTCGGGACCCAGGCGGTCAAGTTCGCCGAGCACCCGACGCAGGTGGTCCGTCAGCCTGCCCTTGCCGGCGGCGAGCAGGCCGAGGGGAAGCCCGCCCTCCAGGACCAGGGTCAGCAGGAACTCGCGGCCATGGGCCGAGCGACGCAGGTCCCGCTTCCAGAACGCGAGGCCCCGCGTCGTCAGCGCGCTCGCCGTCTGCCAGTCGTAATCGGTTCCAAGGTCGTGGAACACCGCCTCCCATCCCCAGGCGCTGCCATCATAGCGGCGGCGCCACCACTCCGCGGTGAAGAGGCAGAACAGGGCGGCTAAGTGGCGCTCCGCCGATGCGCCCCCGATCCCGGCTTCGGTCAGCCGGCTCGTCATCGCTGCCAGCTCCGCGTCGGTGCAGCGGTAGGCGTGGAGCGGGCGCCCGTCCGGTTCGGCGAGGGAGCGCTCCGAGAGGAACTCATCGTTCAGCCAGCGCATGGCGAGATAGTCCGCTTTGCTCACGGTCGGCAGCTCCCTTCGGGATTATCGTTCTTGTCCGTCGATCCTCGGGCCACCCGCTTCCTCCTGCCTCCGTCAGGTCCAGCGGGAGCTTGGGCTGTGGCAGTCCCTCCCGAAGGTCGCCTTCCGGCTCGTTTCCTCGTGGCACGGAGAGGCGATATCTTTGCCGTCGTACGGCATCACACGATTTCCAGCTCGGTGACGTCCTCAGCGGCGCCGAAATCGACGGCATCCTGCTCGGCCTCATCCGTCCCGTGTTCGTCCACGATGGCCTTGCCCATGGCCGCAGAGACGACCCCCGCGAGCGCTGCAATGCGCGCCTCGAAGAAAGCGTCGAAGTCGTCGTTGCGCAGGTGAACCGGGTCTATGAGGTGGGTTCGCAGGATCTCGTCAAGCGCATCGGGGCTGATTCCCTGCCGCTGCTCGATCCGCCTCAGGTAGGCCGAGGGCGCGTCGCCACCGATGGCGATGTTCGAGGCCTTTGAGAGCGGCGTCTTGTTCACGATGGAGTCGAAAACGCCCGGCGGGATCCCCTTCTTCCTGCACCAGCTCTGCGGGAAAATGTGATGGATGTCGATCTTGTCGTTGAAGAAGGTCATAAGGTCCGTTGGGCGGCCGTTGATGAAGTCGCGGCAGCCGGAGCGCATCAGCAGCGCCTGAATTCCCTTGTAGGCGGCGGAGATGCGCGTTCGCAGCGAGCGCAACCGGTCGCGCTGGAACAGCGCCTCGTCAATGGAACGCGGATGGCCGGCGGATCCGGATAGCCAATCCACCAGTTCCGGCACGTCACGGGCAAGGCGAGATTCCGTGCTCGATCCGTAGAGTTCACCCAGCGTCACCGACCAGAACCAGCGGGACAGCTTCTCCTTCGTCGCGGCCGTCTGCGCCGACTTGCCGAGAATGGCGAAGGTGGCGGCGAGCCCGACGATCTGCGGCGGATAGGGCACGTCGCGGTGCCAGATGATCTTGTGCTCGTTCAGGAAACCGGCGGCCTCGACGAAGCCCCGCTCCACAGCGTCGGCGTGCTTGCGGTAGGCGTGCAGGGGCAGCCCGAGCAGCGCGTCGCGGTTGCAGCTCACCCGCGGCAGTTCCTTCGCGTCGGGCCGGTCCTTGGTCTTCGCCAGTTCCTCGGCGCGGGCGAGCCGCACCTCGCGCGTGTGCAGAAGGGTGCAGGCCTGGAGGAAGTCGGTACTGGCAATCTCGGCCAGCACGTCGCGCCGGTTGGGCGAGCCGATGAGGCGGGCGCGGCGTCCGGGTGTCGCCTTGTCGGCGGGACCGGCCCAGTCCTCCCGCAGGTCGAAGCCGCTGGCCGCGTAGATGGCGGTGACGAGTTCGAAGGCGTCGAGCTTCTTGCCGCCGACGTTCACCTTCTCGAACACCAAGCAGATGGCCTCGCGGCTGTTGCTGCGGCCAAGGCGGATGATCGGCATCTTGTAGCGGGTGACGCGATCGACGACCCCGCGGTCGAAGTCGCGTTCGAGGTCGGAGACGTCACGTCCGCGCGCCTTCCAGTAGTCGCGCCAGTCGTAGAACCAGTTGCGGCTATCGAAGATGCAATTCAGCGGGAAGGCGTCGTGCTCGAACTGTCCCTCCGGCGTGGACAGGTCGAGCACGATCTCCTTGCCGAAGTTGCGGCGGACGATCCTGTCGGCAGGGACGCCGATGATCGCGTCCTCGAACTCCATGCCCGCGGCAACGGCCGCCTTGATGTCTAGGAAGTAGAAGCGCTCGACCTCCGTTCCCTTGGGCGTACGGGTGCGGACCGGCTTCGTCGAGCGGGTCGCTTGGTACAAGGAGGTAACCCGCTGTTGCCCATCCAGCAGCAGTTCCGTCGGCCGCACGTCCTTGGCCGGGACTCCGGCCAGCAGGCGGGGCTTGAACTCGATTTCGCCGCCGGTCTCCAGCGTGAGCAGGGCGCCCACCGGGAAGCCCTTGGCCACCGAGGCGACGAGACTGCGTACGTCGGAGTCGCCCCAAACGTAGTCACGCTGGAATTCGGGGAGCTGGAGACGCCCCTCCTCCGCCCAGCGGAGGATATCCTTCAGGTCTTCCTTGGTGGAGTCGAACATCAGTCTGCCTTGCTGGTTGCGAAGGACCGGGCCGGTTCACCAGTGCGCCTCGCGAAGAAAATCGAGGATGGGCCGTTCAAAGAGATGTTCGCTTGTCGACCCATTTCGTCGCGCGCTCTCGTAGGACTCATCGAAACGGAAGGGGGGTGGAGGGGAAGACTGGAAGCGGTGCTGCCCTTCACCGGAGCGGCGTCTACTGTTGGATCGGCCGATGTCGCAGCGCTATGCGCGAGCGGCGCGTCACGTACTTTCCCACAGGCATGCCTCGCATCCCCTAACCTTTTCTTTCGGGGTACGGTAACGAGGAAAGTTGGCCAAATCCAGCAACACCGCAGATTGAAGCGCAGATATTTTCTCGTCGCATACCATCATATGCATCGGCGTCAGGAAACCGTTGCGTTGAACAGTTCATTCCGCTCCTCGTCAGTCGCAGCAGGTGGCATCAGCGCGTCCCGGAACAAGCGCCGCTTGCGGTTCAATAAAGCGTGGAGGTTGCGGTCGAAGGCCGCGCACCCTTCCCCCAGCACCGCCATGGGGATGTGAATGTGGACGGGCCGCGTCTGGCCGATGCGCAGCACGCGGCCGGTGCACTGGTCTTCCACCGCCGGGTTCCACCAGCGCGAGAGGTGGACGACGTGGTTCGCCCGCGTAAGCGTCAGGCCGACGCCGCCGGCACGCGGCGACAGGATCATGGCGTCGAAGCCGTCGGGACCAGCCTGAAACCGGTCCACCCGCGCTTGGCGGATGCCGCCGGCCACCTGCCCGCTGATGATCATCGGCGGTGCGGCGAGCCGGTAGCGGCGCTGGATGACGCCGGCCAGACGGGCCTGCATGGCCAGATCGTCCAGGAAGACCAGGGCGCGCTCGCCGCTCGCCGCAACCGTGTCGAGCGCTGCGAATGCACCTTGGAGCCGCGCCGACGCAGCGATGAACGCGTCGTCGGATTGCGGGACATCCGGATCGGGGTGGAGCGAGATGGCGCGCAACCGTTGCAGAGCTTCCAGCACGACGCCGGGCTTGTCGGCGCCGCGGGCGGCGGCGATCACCTCCTCGTACGCGGTGCGCTGGGTCGCCGGCATCAGTATTTCCCGCACGTCTTCCCGAGGGATCGGCAGGTCTGGCAGGCGGTCCTGCTTCAGCCGACGCAGAAGCAGCGGCGGACGACCGCCGTGCCAAGCGTCAAGAGATGATTTCAGCCGCCGCAGCCGGTCGGCGTCGGGCGAGCGCTCGTATTCCGCGCTGAACGCCTTCAGATCGCCCAACACAGCGGGGTGGACCGCGTCGGTGATGCACCAGAGGTCCGACAGGCGGTTCTCAACCGGCGTCCCGGTCATGGCGATCCGGAAATCGGCGTTCATCGCCTTGGCGGCGTCGGTCAGGCGGACCCCGGGGGTCTTGATCTTCTGCGCCTCGTCGAACAACATGGCCGCAAACCGGACCTTCCCGAAATCGCGGTCGTAATCGCGCAGGGTCTCGTAGGTGGTCAGCACCCAGTCGGCGGCGGCCAAGGCGTCAGTGTCCAGCGCCGGCCGTCCGTCGGGCGACTGCCGCTTCAGTGCCGCCAGACCGCGCCCAAACGCCTCGGTGCACCGGCCCAGTCCAACGCCGGAGAGGTGGCGATCCGCCTCCGCACGCCAGTTCTGCAGCAGGCCGGTGGGGGCGACCACGGCAACCGGCGCCCGCTGGATAGTGCCATCCTCCATGCCGCCCCGAAGCCAAGCGAGAAAGGCGAGACCCTGCAAGGTTTTGCCTAAGCCCATGTCGTCGGCGAGCAGCACGCCCGGCCGCCCCATCGCCCATGCCTTCTGCAGCCAAGACAGCCCCTCCTCCTGGTGAGGCTTCAGCGGCGTGGCCAAGCCCCGGGACGCGGCCGACAGCGGCGCGGGGCGTAGGACAAACGCCCCCTCGACCTCTACCTCCTCCTCGTTGGGGCGGATTAGCAGGACCTCGGGTGCCGCCTTCGCCGGAGCATCGGGCTCGGGCGCGCCCGGGACGTGGTCCTCCTTCGCCCGGCGGGCGGCGGCGAGGTCGTTCAGGGCCGCCAGTGTCTCGACGGTGGCTGGGACGGGGACGGTCGCACCATCCACCTCCACAGGCACCGATGGGCGGCCGGCACCGATGGCGTCCTCCACCCGCGCCCGCAGGGCATCGGCATTCTCCAGGGACAGGGGAATCGTCCGGTCGCCGACGACGATGCCGGACGGGCCTCGGCATGAGTCGGAGCGGGATCCCTCCGGTCCCTCTCTCCCCGCCCCAGCTCCGCCGTCGCCGAACCATTCCGTAGGATCGAGCGCGATCCAGGGCACCACCCGCGGCTTCCACAGGCCAAGCCCGACGACGCGGTCGGCGTAGGAGGGGGTCTCGCGGAACACCGCTTCGAGCACCGTGTCGTCGACGTCGGGACCCAGCGCGTCGCGCAGGAACGCCCGCGGGGAGGCGAACAGCGCCCGCCGCGCCGCCGGCGGTGCCGACTGGACACGGCGCACCTCCGCCAGCGCGCGACGGAGCATCGGCGTCACCACGGCGTACCAGTTGCCCCCGAGCGTGTAGACCGAGCGGACAGTTCCGTAGCGGTTGAATTGGTCTTCACCGAAGGCACGCTGGCGCTCATCGGGAAGCAGCGGCTCGTCCGGCTCGCCGCCGGAGCGGTGCAGGATGGGGACCAGCTTCGCGGCGTCGCCCTCTCCCTTGAGGTCGAGCGAGAAGGCGTCGGCGATGGCGATGGTCATCGCGCCGATTAGCCCGCCGGTCTCGGCCGCGCCGGCCTGGACGGCGGGGGGCAGCGCCTCGCGCAGCGCGGCCACCGCAGCGAAGCGCGCGCCCTGGTCGTCGGCTGGCGCTTGGTTTAGCCGGTCCACGGCCTCCGCGATGTGGAAGAGCGCGTCGGAGACGCGCCACCACGCCTCCCCGATCCGGAGGAAAGCGCCGACCCGCCGGGCTCCAACGACGGGCTGGCCGGTCGGCCGGCGCCATTCCAGATCGGCGGCGAAGCCGGTGCTCGCGATGGTGCCTCTGGTCTCGATCCGGGCGACCACGGGGGCTTGCGTCGGCAACCCCAGGCTCGCCGCTTCGCGCCCCGACAGACCGGCGACCGTCCGGTGTTCGACCAGGAGCATATCCCCGTCCGCGATAGCACTGTCGGCCGCCACCAGCCGTTGCGCCAAGTCGACGCCGGGGAGCAACGCCGCCGGTGCGGCGACCGGCCAGAGATCCGTCGGCACCGCCCCGTCCGCCCCGACCAAGCGGATCTCGACGCCCGCCGCCTGTGGTTCCGTCTGGAAACGAACGCTCATCTCGGCATCCAGTCATCGTGGGTGAGGCGGATGCCCGCCCGGTCCGCCAGCATCCGTGCGACGCTCCCCTGCCAGCGGCCCCGGTCAGAACCCATGTGGCTTAGCCCGTTGGAATCGCTGCTGCCACCCGATCCGTAGTCCGGGTTCCGGGGAAACGGCAGGCCCACCCCGGTCACGTTGTCCCTCGTGTAGCTGGTCTGATTAAGCTTGGGCGCGGTCTTCCAATCCATCGGCCAAGCCCGAAGCTTGCCGTTGTGGCTCCATTCGCAAAAGATGGTATTGCGGATCCGCATGAGCAGGATCGACTGGTCGGTGTGGCCGCTCAGGCGCGCATAGGCCCCGTTCAGGTCGCGCAACGCGCGGGCCGACGCATGGACCAAGCTGCCGAGCGCCAGCCAAGCGTCGTCGATGGCGCCGGCCTTGAGGTAGGCGGACCAGAATGCCTCGCGGTAGCGCCAGTGATGGTCGTAGGCATGCTCCCCGATCACTTCGAAGAAGGCGTTCAGCGACGCACGCGCCAGCCAGCGCCGCATCAGGGCGACGGCGTCATCACCGGCCCGGCTCCAATGGCTTGCACGGGTGCGGGGATCGCCCAGATGGGACAGGAGAAACGCCTGCACCGCTGCGCGCGTCGGCTCAGCCGGCTCGGTACGCCCCGCCAGCCAAGGGCCCAGAAGTCCCCGGACGACACGGCCGCGCGCCTCTGGCTCCTGGAAGCGCAGGGTGCCTCCGGGCGCCAGGAACCCGGCTAGGCGCTCCATGGCGTCCTCGCCGGAACGGCCGGCCAGCCCCTCCGGCGCGAGGCAGAGCACCTCCTCCTGGACCGCGCTCGCATAACCCGAGACGGCGCGAAGAGGATCGTCGAGGCAGGATCTGGCGAGGATGTCGGCCACCGGTTCGGGACCCTGCACGACCCGACGCGCCAGCGTCCGTGGCCCTTCCGCGGCATCGAACAGGTGGCACCAAGCGTCCGCCGCGCGCCAGATCTCGAAGCGCGCGTCGCTGCCGGCCTTCAGGAAGCGTCGAATGCCGTGCCCTGCGTCGGCGATCCGCGGCGCGCCGGCGGAGAAGTCCTTGATCCACGCCTCGATGAGCGACCGCCGCACCCCCGCGCGGCGCTCGGCCAAGGCCACCACCGATTCTAATAGCCCTGTCATGCCGGCCATGGGGTCCTTTTCGGTCCACATCAACCAGGGCGCGTCGCGCAGGTCCCGCGACGCGGCGGAGGCTACTCCGGCCGCCTCGCGCGCGGCTTGGTTCAAGCGCCGCCGCACCTGAAGGAGGACGTCCCCGGCGGGCGCCACGGGCGCCGCGTCGCGCGCAGCCAAGGCCTCGACCAGCTTGGTGGTCGCCGACACGGTCGGCAGCTTCGTGCCGCGGGCCAGGAGATGCACCGACGCCGACAGGGCGTCCAGGGCCTGCCGCGTGTGGTTCATCGGGCCGCTCCGAGGACATTGCGGATTTGGTCACGCAGCCGCTGCAGCTCCTCGGACGTGCGGGCGGACAGGACGAACCGCAGGTCGATGCGCCGGTTCTGCCGGTAGTCCTCCTCGGACGTGCCTCGGGCTTCGGGCAGGGGGCGCCGCTCACCGTATCCCGAGACGCCCAGCAGAGGCAGGCCGCCGCTGTTGCGCAGCCCGTCCAACACCGGCTGCGTCTGGCGCAGGCTCTGGAACACCGCCAACGCCCGGTCGGTGGACAGCCGGTCGTTCCGCGCCCGCGACTGATCCTGCGCCAAGTTGCGGTAAGGCTGACGGTCGGTATGCCCCTCTACCAGCACCGTCTCCAAGATCGGCATCGTGTCGCCGCCACATCCGGTCGCCGCGCCGCCGTCGGTGTAGCACGGCAGCACACCGGCCAGCACATCGGCCAGGGCCAGCACGGTCCCCGCCGCCTCCTGCCGGTAGACCGCCTGCCCCGTCTCGAACAGCAGGTCGCCCGACAGCCGGAGGACCCCGGCCTCCGGATCGAGGGTGACCCGTACCCCCTGCTTCAGCAGTGCCTGCTCCAGGGACAGCAGAAGCTGGTTGCGCATGACCTGCCGACTCTCGATGTCCCGTTCGAGTTGGGCCACTGCCTCGGACAGCAGGCGGCGCAACTCCTCGTTCCGTGTGCGCTGCCGCGCCGCCTCCTCGGCCTCGCGCCGGGCGCGCTCCTGCTGCCGGAGCGCCTCATGCTCCGCCGCCTCGGCGCGCCGCAGCGCCTCCTCGTAGCGTGCCCGCTCGATGACCTGCTCCTCCTCAGCGTCGCGGAAGTTGAGCGCGAAGACGGTCAGCATCAGGAGAAAGACGAACAGCACCCCCACCATCAGGTCGCTGATGGAAGCGAAGTAGCCTTCGCCGGCTTCGTCTTCGGTACCCGCCGTGGTGGCCACGCTCCCCCTCCGTCAGCGCTGTAGAGCCGGCTCGAAGTCTTCGAGCGTCGCCTCAAGGCTCTTCACCAAGCTGCCCAACTGGGTGGCCGCCTTGGCGAGGTTCTGGTCCGTCTGGTTGACGAAGGCGGTGATGTCGCGCGTGAAGGTCTGGAGGCCGCCTTGAAGCGCCTTCAGAGTGTTGGCCAGCTCGCGGTCGACCCCCTCGAAGCGGGCGACGGCTCCGTTCAGGCTGTCGGTCAGCCGGGACGCCGAGGCTGCCGCCGCGTCGAATCGGGCGACGGTGCCCGTGACCTGCTCGATCGCCCGCCCGACGTCTCGGGCCACCGCCTGCATCGGCTCCACCGCGGACCGGACCGATTGACTCGCCGCGTTCAGGTTGGCCGAGGTCTGGACCAGCGGGCCGGCGGCCGCGGCCGCGGCGCGCTCGAACTCCGCGCTGCGTGCCGCCACCGTGCCCGCGGCTTCGGTCAGCATCGCAATCTGCCGGGCTAGGCCAGCGGCCCGTTCGCCGACGGTGCCGCCCGCCTCGCGGAGCGATCCGCCCGCCGCCTCGCCGCCGCGGCTGATCGCGTCCCCCGCCTCCAACCCCGCGCGGCTCAGATGGTCGGCGGCGCCGGTGAGCGCCGTTGCCACGGTGCCGCCGGCCTCGCCCAGGGCGGTACGCAGGGTTGCGGCCCCCGCGCTCCCGCTCTCCCGCAGCTCTTCGCCCGCCTTGCCCAGCGAAGTGCGCAACTCCGCCATCATGGCCTGCAACTCGGTGCGCATGCCCTCGGTCGCGTCCGCGATGCGCGTCACGGCCTGTTCGGCCCCACGGCCCAGTGCGCTACCGCCCTCGGTGGCCGACCGCTCCAGCAGGGCGGAGATCCGCTCGACCGTCCGCTCGAGTCCGGCGGTCGTCTCCGCCACCCGTTCGGCGAGCTGATCGAACGCGTTTGCCCCCGCGGTCCGGCTGTTCTCGGCCAGCGCGGCGAGGTGCGCCGCCATCGTCTCCACGCTCTCTGCCAGCTTGGCGCCGCTAGCCTCCGCCTGACGCCCCATGGTGCTTTCCATGTTCTCGGCCGCGCGAGCGAGTGTGGCGGCGACGCCGCGGGCCGACTCCTCGAATCCCGCGGCGGCGGTCTCAATGCGCGAAGCCATCTGCTCGCCCGCCTCGGCGCCCGCCGCCCGGCTCTGCTCGGCCACCTGCCTAAGTGTCTCTGTCAACCCGCCCATCTGGTCGGTGATCCGCGACAGCGCCGCTTCCGCGCCCTCGCCCATGCGGGTCGCCATGGCGTCCGCGGATTGCGACATCCGGACGGCGGCCTCGCCCAGACCCTGCTGCAAGCCCTCCAGCTTCGCTCCTAGCCCCCCAAGGCTCTCAGCAACCTCGTGCATGCGGTCGCCGGTGCCGCCCTGAAGGCGCTGGAGGAAGGCGTCGAGCATGGACCCCATTGCCTGCTCGTTGCGCGAGGCCATGCCGTCGGCGAGGGTCCGCATGGCCTCGGTGAGCGGACCGATGTGCTCGCCGAGCCGCTCGTCGAAGGCTCGGTCGAAGGCCGCGCCGAGATTGAGGGCGAGGTCGGTCGAGAACGTCTCGAGCTGGCTCGCCTGCCGCTCCAGCAGCCCATTGGCCTCCTGCTGCAAGGCGGCTGGGGTCAGCAAGGGGATGCGGGCCCCCAGGGCAGACTGGAAACCGTCGAGGGCCAGTTCCACGACCTTCAGACGTGCTTTGCGATGCAGGGCATAGGCAATGGACAGCAGCATGCCGCACAGCGACGTAACGAACTTGAACGACGCCGTCTCCAGCAGCAGCCGGAGAGAGTCGTTGCGCACCGCGGCGGTCCCCGTCACCACCCCGCCTGCGGTACCGAGCGCCACGGACAGTCCTAGGAACGTGAATAGAAGCCCCGCGCCGACCAGCAGGTTGGGCATGGCGGCGTGGTAGCGCGGATCGATGCCGACGCCCGGCGCCCGCAAGAGGCCGAGATCGAACCACGCCTCGGGCCGGGTGGTGGCGCGCACCGGCCGCCCGGCGGCGCGGGGAAGCACGAGCGAGTCCCGGAACTCGCGCCAGCGTCCGCCGAGTATGGGGTCGCGGGCGAGGACTGCATTGGTTTCCTCGTACCGTTCGGCGAAGGCCAGTTCGTCCGGAGCCTTGTCGAGTTCGTCCCTGGCCCTGCGGAGCGCCTTCACCAGACGCCCGGCGCGCATGTGAAGTTGCAGGCCTGACCACGCCGCCCAGATGAAGAGCAGGCCGACGACCGTACCGATGGTGGCAGGATGGGAGATGACCGGCGCGAAAGACTGCAGTATGTTCATGGGTTGTATGAGACCATCAAGACGTACCGTGGAATGTTCCACCGGGTGGATGAGCCTGCGTCATGCGATCCAATTCGATCACTCCAACCATTAGTATAGATGTTTACGAAAATGAGCAACTTCTGGAGACGCGGACGTGCCGCACCACCCGATTATCGGGTGAGACACTTGGCGTGCTCTGGCGTGGTTTGGCTTATCCCGTGTTCAAGGGCAACCGCATCGACATCGCCGGGTCCGCGTTCGTACCGGGCACCACGCCGGCGGACCAATCCCCGCGACAGCTTCCCGGCCGGTTCGCCATCATTGAAGGTGCAGACGACGCCTACCTTCTCATCGAGGGATCAGTCCTCGACTGCGAGCAGGCCGCCGCGCGGCTCGCAGCAGCGGGCGTACGCGTCATCAGGACCGGCCGCTATCTTGGCGATCCCGTCGACGATCTCCTTGCCGACTGGTTCGTCCGTCTAGAGATCGGCCCGGCGGGATCAGGCTCTCTGACACAGCGGGTCGGAACGATTCTGGACGAGGTCCTCTCGCCCGCCGGTACTGGCGGTTCCGCTGCCGAACTGCGCCTCCGCCTCGTAGAGTCGGAGCTGGCTTCGGCGAAGGCCAGAGAGGCGGCTCTCCGATCGGAAGTTGCACGTCTCACGTGGAATCTGGCGGAACGCCACGCGTCGGACGTGGCGCAGGAAGGCCGAGCCCGGGCTGAATTCGACGTGCTTCAGCAGGCGCTAATCGAGGAGGCCCGCAGCCGCGCGACGGCGGAGGCCATGGTCCTGGAGGCCGCCCAGCAGCCGCGGGCCGCGCCGTCGGCCCGCCTCAAGGACGAGATAACGGGTGTATTCGAGAGCCTGCTTCCCCGTATCCGCTTGCTCCGCAGCAGTTTGGACGTCGTCGCCGCCGAGTATTCGGACAGACGCTTCCTGTACGTTGCCTTGGCCGAGCTTACCGGCAAGGTCGACGGCATGCCGGCCAACTGGAAAAAGCTCAAGGGACCCGGCGATTGGCTGGAACGGCACATATCGAACGGCTTGGACGATGCCGGACGTATCTACGCGCGGCTGAACCGAGAGGACCGCGTCTGGGATGTTCTCGTGTCCCACAAGAGCGAGCAGTCCCGCGACATCGCTTGGCTGCGGACCCGAACCTGACTCGCGCGACACCCGATTAGCGGACGGTTCGCGGACGGACCCTGATGAAAGATCCTCCGCCCGACTGACGGAGAACTTCCCAGATCCCGACGACTTGCGGCGCCGCAAGTGACACACCGGTGGGTCCGCCATCAGCGCGGCGCCACCGGCGAGCGTTTGCCATGTCCGCCGAACCGACCACGAATAGGACGAGGCTTGGCCTGGGCGTCAGTCGCGCTGCTGGGCGATGACGGTCAGCGCCGCGCGCTCGTGCGCGCTCAGGTCGCTGTCGGCCGCCCGCGCGAGGACCGCCGCGGCTGCGGCCGCGCGCGCCGCGTCCCGGGTGCCCTCGACCCCGTCGATAAAGCGGTGACCGGCGGCGGCGGCGGACCAGCCGCACCCGCGCCACGACCGCCAGAGCGTGAGCGTCCAACGGCCGACGCGGGCGGTCTCGCCGGGAAACAACCCGCTGCTGGTCTCGGTCCAGATCACCCCCCCTCCCTCCCGCGCACAGCCACGGACCGCGATCTACGGAAGGATATGGTCCAACGGTGAGGAGGACGAAGGCTTCGGCGCGGAGGACCATTGAGGCTGAGATCCAGGCGCTGCGAAGTGAAACCACCCCGGTGGCGAGGCAGTAACCGCCTTCCCATGCAGGGCCGCGCGGCCGCTTCCTGTAGTCGGACGCGGCGTCGGCACGCGAGCGGACGCCAGCGGTTTGACCTTGTCCGCCGCCCCCGCCGCGCCACCATCCGCCACGTCCGACTGCCTTGTTGGTAAGCGCGGGCCAACGCATTCAGGGACAGCGCGACGAGCACCAGGGCGGCGCTCACGGCGGCCATGATGCCGAGGCTGGGGGCCATTGGAGCGAAGTGCTCCTTCTCGGCTTTGTTCCAGCTTGGCGCTGCCGCGAGAGCCCCGAAGACCGTCCGTCGTGCAGAATGCGATGTCGGCCGGTCACGTCAGTCTGAGGTGCAGGTTGTCTGCGACGAGCGCGGCGGCTTGGCCGAGGGACACTCTTTCCAGCGTCGTGAAGGGCAACTCCATGGGCGTGATGACATCCTTCCAAGGCGCAGCGAAGCAGCCGGCATCCTTCCGGCTGAGCGTGTTGTCGGGCATCCGTCCCGCACCGCCGCCCAGGGCCAATCGCATCATGACCACCGCCGAATACAACGCTCGCCCGGGTTGCAGGCGCCCCCTTTCGAATGACCGAGACTGCCAACAGACTGTGATACCGTGTTTGAAAGCAGCAGCTCAGCGTCGGAGCGATACTGTGGCTCGAATTATGGGGGGAAGTGTGAATAACAGAATTGAGCCCTTATCCGCATCCGGCCAGAATCACGACGACGTATCCCTCGACGCCGAAATTGGCGATGCTGGTGTGCAAAGCGGAGCGACCCTGTCGTCTCCTGGTGAAGCGAATCCAACACCCACGGTGACGATACCCCGCCTGAATCGTCACCCTTCATGGGTCCACTTTCTCGCCTCAGTGACCCGCCTTGTGGACGCGCACGACTGCGCGCGGCAGATCGGCGCCCCGCAGGTAATCGCGCCGTCCGAGCAGCGCCCCGGCCTGGACAGCGGCGTGTTCCCGACGGTGGCGTGGCGGCTTCTGGAGTGGCTGCGCGACCGCGAAACGGAAGGGGCGCTCGATTACACGGACATTACGCCATTTATCGACGACATCGCCCCGCTGTTCGGTCTCGCGGCGACAGACGTGCAGTACATCGCCACCCTGCTCGCCACGCCGACACTGCTGCGCTACGCCGACCGGCCGGACGCCGAGGCGAGCGTCTTCCACGTCAAATCGACCAGCGATACCGCACTCCTCGACAAGCAGCGCCGCGGCCACGCTTACCGGCTGACGCGGGTCGGGCGCGAGGCGATCGGCTTCGCCGGCGGCTACTTCAAGTGGATCCACGCCAGTGCCGAAGCCCAGAAACTGCTGATCGACCTGCGCAACGGCGAGTACCTGTCGTTCCGCTCGATGGCCCAGCGTCTGATCACGCGCATCCGCTCGGAAAGCCTGGAGGTGCTGCGCGCCATCGAGCGCCCCGAGGTCGATGAGATGCGCACCATCTACCTGCGCGACGCCAAGAAGTTCACCGCCACCATCACCGAGGTCCGCAAGGTCTTGGACGATGTGCAGAACGAACTGCTGCGCCCCGAGGTGCGCGAGGACATCGACTCCTGGAGCGCCGGCCAGCGGGCCGAGGACGCGGTCACGGTGTCGGACATGAACGAGCTGATCCGCATCGCCTTCTCGGCCCTGCGCACGCTGCAGATGCGCCTGTCCACCTTCACCGTCGACGTGCAGAAGCGCGACCGCGCGCTGGTCGGCCTGATCCGTTTCGACAGCATCGCCAAGGGCCTGCTCATGCTGCCCGACACCGACGTGCGCAGCGCCGCGGATTACCTGGAGGGCGTCCTGGCGGGCGCCGGCCCGCTGCTGCCGGATCTGGTGGCCTTCGCGCCGGCGCAGTTGGAGCGCACCATCAAGATCCAGCGCCGGCACGAGAAGAATCCCCCCGGCTTCCGGCGGATCGGCGTGCCCGTGGTCGTGAAGGACCGCCTCGACACCTTCGTGGAGCGCAACCGCGCGCTGCTGCTCGACATGCTGGGCGAGGGACCGGTGTCGCTGACGAGGCTGATGGAGGATGACCGCATCGACTTTCAGGACCTCCAGTACATGGCCGAGGCGGCATCGCTGCTGGTCAGCCCACTCATCATGTTCCACGACGACCCGAAGATGCGCATCCGCATAGGGCTTGGCGACTGGACGACTTGGACGTTGCCGGACGGGTGGGAGATGAGCGGCCGCGAACTGATCATGCGCTATGAGCCGCCCGGCTCGAAGGACGGTGTAAAGAGTAAGGGGAGAGCAGCATGAGCGGGCTGATCGACTACGAGCGCCTCGGGCGCGTCAGCGACTTGCTGAAGCGGCAGCGGATCATCCGCTCTGCGGCGCAGGAAGGCCGCGTCCGGGACATCGAGATCGAAGCCTCCGAGATCCTGCGGAGCCTGCGCGACGACGAGCGCGAAGCGCTGGATGCCCTGCTGCGCGGCAGCGGCTGGGAGCTGCAGGAGTATGACGACGCGATGCCGGGCGTCGCCCCCCGCGCCCGCGTCTGGGTTCTGATCCGCGACGCCGAAGCCCGCGAGGGATCGCCGCTCAGCCTGGAGCCCGCTTGGCTCCGACTGGCGCTGCGGTCCAACGAGACCCGCGCCACGACGATCTACTGGTTCATGTTCATCTGGCTCCAGACGCTCTCCTTCCTCTACGAGCGGATCAACCGGCCGGTCTCTGCGGTGTCTGAGTACGTCTCCGCGATTATCGACCGCGACGAATTGGAGGAGCGCATCCAAGAGCGTCTCGACGAGATCCGCGCGCTCGGCGACCGGGTGATGGTCGCCGGCCCCCAGGAGGGCGACGCCACTGAACGGCAGCGTCTGCCCATCGCCCAGACGCTGCTCGCCGGCGAGGACGGGCACACCCGCGCCTCCGACATCCGCCGCCGCGTCGGCGCCTTCCTCAAGGTGATGGAGGACGGCTTCATGATCGAGCGCATCGCCTCCGACGCGGGCTCGGAACGCTACCGGCAGACGCTGCTCGGCGCCGTGCAGATCAACCAGAGTTACAGCAGCGGTCTAATCCATCTGGTCCCGGTCGAGCAGACCCTGGCGGAGATGGACCGCCGTCTCGCTGCTGAGACTGCACCCGGCGACACCGCCGACGCCGCCTAGCTGCCCGATCCGACGCCCGGCATCCCCACCGAAAGATCCTCCCATGGCCCTGATTTCCCGCTGGCAGGTCTCGAACTTCCTCGACAGCGCCAAGCGCCCGTCCTGGACCCCCGACTTCATCGGGGAGACCTTCGACTTCGGCGGCCAGCCGTCGGCCGTGGTCATGGACAACGGCACCGGCAAGACCTCGGTGGCTGACGCCATGCTGTGGGTGCTGTCGCTGGACCAGATGCTCCAGGCCAACACCGCCGGGCGCTTGGCTCCGACGTCATCCGGCGCCTTCAGCCACATCCGCGTCGAGTTCGTGATTCCGTCAAGCGCGGACAGCGACCTGTTCGCGACCATGGGAGAGCGCGTCGCCGGAGAGCACCACGTGTTCGGCATCTACGCCAACCGTGAGGCGGCGAGCAACGACCCGACCAAGTTCAGCGTCGAGCGCAAGTTCTACACCTACAAGGGGGTCCTGGAGGATGTTCCGGTCCACCGCGAGATGATCGACGACGACGGCTCGGTGATGAAGTCCATCCTGCCGGACGACGAGTTCCTCGACATCCTGCCGCCGGGCAGCCTCGTCCACAAGGTGAGCGACTGGCGCGTGCGCGTGGATGAGTTCATCCCGTGGCAACAGGTCAAGCAGATGGTCGAGTACCAGAAGCGCGGCGGCGGCGACAAGGCGGCCAGTTTCTACAACGTCGAGCCGCGGCCGAAGGAGTCCTTCGACCAAGCGTTCTTCCGCCTACACGTGGCTCCCGAGATCCTGAGCGGCGTCATCGAGGAGAGCGACGGCGACAAGGGAGCGCAGGACGTGACCTTCGAGAGCGGTCTGGTGGACCAGGCCAACGAGGTGGTACGCGCCAAACTGGCGACCGAGGATAAGAAGCGCCGGCTCGATCGCCTGACGGCGGGCCGCCTGGAGTTGGACGGCATCGCCCGCGCCGCCCAGGATCTGCTGAAGGCCCGCAAGGACCAGATCGACGTCATCGGCCGTCACAGCACCAACCTCAACCTCGCCCGGCTGATCCTGGAGAGCGGCAAGATTCCGGGCATGCCGCTAGCGGCCAGCCAATTGAGGAAGATCGCCGACGACGCGGTGCCCGGCACGCGGGTCCCTGTGCCGGAGATCCTGCGGCACATCTGCTTTGACGGCACTGTCCGCGTTCACGCCGGCCTCTTCGAGGCGTACAGCATCCCGACTCGTAAGGACATGGAAAGCGACCGCGCCTTGCGGAATGCGTTGTTTACGTCCTGGCCGGCGCCGTTCCGAAGCGACAACCGCGCGGCGGACCTCGCGTTTTTCATGCGTCCGTCGCACGATGAGGTGATCAGAAGCCGCAACGCGGCGTTCGTGGAGGACGTTCAGCGGGTTCTATTCGCCCAGTGCCCTTTCCCGGTGCGCCGCCGTTTCGAGATCCTGCTGCACGACCTGCGCCGTGCCGAGCGGGAATGGAGCGACCTTCAGGACTCGCTGAATAGCAAACTCCGTCTCATCAACACCATCGCGGAACGTCTCAACAACTTCGAGGCGCTGGAGAACGCCTTCATCGCCATGAAGGCCAGCGACCTCTTCGAGGACGCAGACCTCAATGCGCCGCGCGCCCTGAAGGCCAGGCTTGAACGGGATAAGGCTGAGGCCGAGCGCGCACGCGACGATCACACCACGAAAATCGCCGATTTCCGGGCCAAGAAGCGGACTTACGACGCCGTTGTCGCTGAGTTCGGGAATGAAGACTTCGACCTGCGTGTGGAAATGCTGACGCAGGCTGCCGACGATGCCGAGCAGAAGGCCGGAGAAGCCAGCGAGGCACTCACGCGGTCGACGGCCGCCCTCAAGGACGGGGAAGCACGGCTGGACACCGCGAAAACGGTATGCGACGCCGCGAGAACCGCTTACGAGACCTTCGCCAAGCAAGCAAGCCACCTCGACCAGATCGAAGACGCGTTCGGAGTGGAGCGCCCGCCCGGCGCCATCGCGCAGGGCATTGCCGATGATCTTGCCACCGCCAAGGCGGACCGGACGCACGCCGGCGCCATGCTGGTGAAGGCGCGCGACGAGCACAGGGTGGCCGAAGCGGCGATCGCCAAGGAGCAGCGGGACCTCGACACGGCGCTGGCCGGCTTGGCGGAGATGGCCGAACTGGCGGAGGCCGAACTGGCGTTCCGGGAGCGCCAGCCCAACCACGACCCGCTCACGTTTGAGGAGGATGTGGCAAAAACGATCGGCGACCTGCAAGGGCGCCGGTCCTTGGCCGAAGCGGAACGTGGCCGGCTGCAAACGCTTGCGGAAGCGTTGGCAGCCTTTACGGAGCGCGCCGGATCGACCGATCCCACCGGCTGGCTTCTGGAGAAGGGACCGGAGCGCGAGCGCCTGCTCGCGACGGAGCGCGAGACGCGCGCGGCTCTGGAGGGCGCGCAGGAGAAACTGACCGCCCTGGAATCGAGCCCGACGGCACCGAGCGCCACCGACGCTGCGGTACGCAAAGCCATGGTTGCGGCTGGCCTCCAAGACGGCGCCACGCCTTTGCACCAGGCCATCACGGACCGCGAGCCGGACGCGAATCGGCGCCGGGCCTTCCTGTCGCAGTTCTCGGCGCTGCTGTTCGCGCCCGTCTTCGCCAATCCGGAGCACGCCGTCGGGGCGGCGACGGCCCTGGCCGCGCGCGACATTCCGATGCCGGTTTTCCTGACGGACGACGTCGACCGGCTGGTGACGGGCGGCACTCTGCGCACCACGGTATCCGGCGCTCTGTACCACGGCGTGGTGGCGGGCATAACCTCCCGCAAGGTCGAGGCCGTCCTCGATCCGGCTCGCCTTGAGCAGGAGAAGGCCGACCTGCGCGCCGAGATCGCATCCCTGGCGCAGACGTGCGAGCGGCTCCTGGGAGAGATCGAGATCCTGTCCCCCGAAGGGCCGCTGCTCACCCTCGCGCGCGCCGCCCAGACCGCCGTCGCCGAACGTGCGGTTGACCGCGTGCGCGCGCTGGATGAAGCCATTGCCGCGCTGCGCGAAGAGGAGAGCAAGGCCGAGGCGCTGAGGACGCAGGACAACCGTCGCCTGGCGCGCGACGCCGCCGCCTACCGGCGGCGCGGCGGCGATGCGGCGGTCGCGAGCCTCAAGGCCGCCGCGGAAGCCGCCAGCGCGGCTCTGCGCTCCGCCAGGACCGCCATGGATACCGCGGCGGCCGCCATCAATTCCTGGACCAACCGGCATCAGGACGCGCAGACGCGCGTCGAGCGCGGGATGGAGTTGAAGCACTGGCTCCCCACCGCGGAGAGGGCGCAGGCGTTCCTTGACGCCGGCGGCCGCCAGCGGGTGCGCGCGCTGCACGATGCGCTGACGGACGCCGAGGGGACGGTGGCGGCGAACGATCGCGACCTTCGCGCCCTCGTTCTGGCCGAGCAGCAGCATCGCCATGCCGCCGCGACCGCCGCGGCGGAGCGATCCGCAGCGCAGTCCCGCAGCGACGCCTGGGTCAGCCGGCTCAAAGAAGCATCCTCCTTCCTAAAGGACGGCGGCATCGACTTTCTCGATCACGAGGCCGCTACCGCCGCCAGCCTGCGGCAGACCGTTGCCTCCTTTGATGCTCGCCTGCGCTTCGACTTCGAGAGCGCCGCGAAGTTCAAGGAAACCACGGACGGCGCCGTCAACCAGGACCGCGTTGAGCACGCGCGCCTCAAGTCCGAGGTTGCCGTTCTGGAGCGGTCCATCGGCGAGAAGAGCGCCTTCATCGAAGCCCACAAGGAACGCAAGGAGGTCCTCCAGGACTATTGCCGCGACATCGAACGGACGGTGCACGCCATCACCAGGGAGATCGAGAACAACACCCTGATTATCCAGGAGATCAGGATGGAGACGAGCATCGACCTGGCCTCCCTGGCTGGCTCGTCGCCCAGCGGGACGGTTCCAGCGGAGATCCAGGAGGCCATCGACCTGCTGGAAAACCGGTTGGAGGCCGATGGCGCTCCGGAAGATCGGGACGCCGTGGTCAACGCCTATGACAGGATCATCGAGATCGTGCGCGGCTTCGGCTTGAAGAACGCAAACGCCGACATCCGGCGGGTGCGTGATGCCCTGGCGGCGACCGAGAGGGCGTATGCCGAGACCGTCGATCGCCATACCAAGGCCAGCCACCTCGATCAGCCGACGCTCGTCCGCCTGCGCGCCGCCAAGCCGGAAGAGGTTCAAGGAATCCTCGACACCATCGACGCCGGCATCGAGCGCGAGAAGCAGACCTGGCAGGAGGCCGTCATCAACGAGGAGAAGAGCCGCAACGAACTCGTCGGCATTCTCAAGGGGCTGGCGATCTCCTCGGCGGACAACCTCGCCATCATGCAGCGCGTCATGGCGCCGACGAAGGACAACGCCGGCTTCCTGATCGAGGCGAAGATCGCCGAAAACGAGCATATCGAAAAACTGCTGACCGACCTCGTCGAGCAGGTCGAGGTGCAGCGCAAGCGCTTCGACGAGGACACCAGCGCCGGCCGCGACCACCGCCGCGAGGAGGAGTTCCGGCAGAGCCTGTCGCGCTCCGTGCGCAACCGCATCCACGAGAGCATGTTCCCCGGCGCGCGGGTCAAGGTCGTCCACCCGCTGATGCGCGAGGGCCGGCCGTTCCACTTCGTCAAGCAGGGCATCAGCGGCGGGCAGGCCACGGCCTTGATGCTGCTGTGGACCATCAAGGCGGCGACCTACTCCGTCGAGCGCTCCGCCGTGAAGCGCCAGGGCGAGGCGCGCCGACGCCTGCGCCGCGCGTCGCACAGCATCATCGTCGTGGACGGCTTGTTCTCGGATCTCTCCGATCCGCCGCTGATCCGCGAATCGATGGAGGCGATGAAGCGGGTGCGCGGGAACTACCAGTTGATTGGCCTGATCCATTCGCCGTTCTACCGCAACGACTTCGACCTCTTCCCGACCTGCCTGTTCGGCCGCAAGGTGTCAACGGTCGGCGAGGACGGGGTCGAAGGCAAGATGGTGACGATCCAGTCGCACACCCGCGACCGCGCCGGCCGGGTCGGTATCGCCGGCCTGCGGGCGCGCAACACCCTGGCCGAGGCCGCGTCCAGGGGCCGCTCGTCGGCGGCGAAGGGCGGGGCCGATGGCGAAAGTCTCGACATCTTCGACAGCGTTATCGCCAGTACGCCACTGGGCGAGGATGAGGCGGCAACCGAGGGCGCGCGGTGAACGCACGACCCCAGGACATCGAGGCGGTCCGCTCCTGGCTGCGGCGCAGCGGGGCGAGCTTCCTCAACCCCCACGGCCTGCTGGAGCGCATCCGCGCCGCCACCGGGCTGCCCTCGGTCCTCACCGTCAGCAAGTGCTTGCAGGAGATGCAGCGCCTCGGCGAGGTGTCGTGCGACAACTGGGCGCGGCACGAGCCTCTGGCGCGGCTGCACATTCACCTCGCCGAGGCGCCGCTAGCGCCGGCGGAGGCGGCGTGGCGGGCCAGCGTGGACGCCAAGCCGGAGCTGGGCGACGAAGAGCGGGTGGCCTACCACGCGCTGTGGTCGGCCATCGAGGACTGGCCGGTGGAGACGCACGCCGCCCTCATCGCCGAGATCGAGGCGCTGCGCCGCGCCGATCACAGCCGTCCCTCTTACCTGCTGAGCGCGTCGGGGCGGCTGGCCTCGTCCAAACTGCTGTCGGCGCTGCCGAAGGCGGCGCTGAAGAAACTCGGCATCGATATGGACGCCATCGATCCGGGGCCGCTGTGCTTCCTGATCGCTGGGGCCGCGGCGCCGGACGCCGTCGTTCTGGTCGAGAACCCGAACGCCTTCGAGCGCGCGCTCACCGCCACCGCCGATCTGCCGCTGTGCTGGGTGTCGGCCTACGGCTTCGGCGCCTCGGTCCTTGAGGCGGGGCAGCGCCTCGCGGACGGCATTGAGCGTCCGGCCCGCGTGGTCACTGCTGTGCGCAGCGGAGCCCCGCCGGCGCTGGTGGACCTCCTGACGCATCCGAACCTGTTCTATTGGGGCGATCTAGACACCAGCGGGTTGCACATCTTCCATCGAGTGAGGACGCGCCTGCCGGCCATCCGCCTGAGCGCGCTCATGGGGCCGATGATTGACCTGCTCCGCTCGGGCGGCGGCCATCCGTACACATGGGCCGTCGGCAAGACCGGGCAGAGGACCTGGACCAGCGGCAACGAGGATCTCAATGCGCTGCTCACGCTTTGCGCGAGCCGCGCGGCCGACCAGGAGCACGTCGCCGAAGCAGACATCCGACAGCTTGGGGGCCTGCCTCTGGAAACATCCGCGACGGACGGTAAGGGGTGCGACGTCACACCCCTCGTGCCTTGAGCCCCCCTTTCCGCACCGCGGCCTGAACCATGCGGTCGAAGTCCGTCAACAGCGGCTTGGGGGAGATCTGGAATTCCAACGGCGCGGCATCATGCGCCTCGCGAAACATCCTCGCCACGACCCATTCCAAGTGCTTGCGCGAGGCTTCTGGCAACCCGAACCAGTATCCGAGCGCGGCTTCTCCCACAGCCCTGGCCAACTCGTCCCGATATTCCCACGGGCGCGCTTGGCGTCGTCGCCGCTCCCGCTTCTTGCGCTCTGCAACCGTTGTCGACGCCACGTTGCCTCCATGCTTTCCGTCGGAAGGGAGCATTGTGAGGTTTCGGGCTTCCCGCAACCGTGACAGTCACAGTTTTACCATCCGTGACAGTCACGTTTTGCGTTTCTTTGCCATGTTGTGACCGTCACAGCTTGTAAGTGTGACCGTCACGATATGGTGCCTTCCTTGTAATCCGCCATTCTTGCGCCCCCGACTGATAAAATGATGGCCGATAGCTGAAATTATCGACCATTATTTTATCAGTTGGGGGCTTCACCCACCCACCCCACCTGCCAAAACAGCCCCGATCCTACTCGATCCCGCCTGGGCGACTAAACCTGCAACGGAACTGTCGCCCGCGAGGTGGGTCGCCGCGCACTCAGGGGTGGGCGCCCGCCGACCCGGACTAAGCCGCGGGACGGCGGAGGCGGTGGGTCCTTGATGACCCGGCAAACATCTTTCGCCCGACGGCAAGTCCTTGATTCCATGACATAGCGCCGCTTGGCACGGCGGTTGCGAATGCCCAGGAGCAATCCCGAGGGTGTGATGAATGATGAGGATGCCTGGGTTGACGAAATCGAGACCGAAATCCTCGACTACATCCGCGCCAACCCTTCGGCGGCGGAGTCGCGGGACGGCATATTCCAGTTCTGGATCCTCCAGAGCCGCTTCCTGCGCGGCCTCAGGGCCCTGGACCAAGCCCTCGCGCGGCTGGTCGCGCAGGGGAAGCTGGAGGTCGTCCGCAAGTCCGATGGAGGTGCGCTCTACCGCGCCCCGGTCCACACGCCGGGAACACCAACCGCACCGCACCGCCGCAAGCCGTGAAGGGGCGCCCCGTGTCGACAGCCATCCGTGACGCCAGCGTCAGCCTCAAGACGGTCCTGGAGACCCGGCTCAACGCCGACGCCGACGTGCAGGCCATGTTGCCGCCAGGCGGGTCGCTCGACGTGTCGCTCAACACGCCGGAGGAGATGGGCGACGCAAGCGAGCGCGGTCTCTCGGTCTGGCTCTACCGGATCGTACGGGACGATTCCACGCTGAACGCCCCGCCTCGCCGCGTGGCGCCGGACCGCGTGCGCCTGACGCCGCTGCCGTTGCGGTTGCACTACCTCGTCACGCCTGTCTTTCCCGGCCCGCAGGGAGTGTCCGCCCCGGAGTTCGAACAGACGCTGCTGGGCAAGGTGCTCCAGCACTTCCATGAGGAGCCGTTCGTCGGCGGAGGCGCCCTCGTCGGCGGGCTTGCCGGGCGCGACCTGGAATTGGCGGTGCGGCTGGAGACGCTGGACCTTGACGAGGTGACCCGGGTCTGGGACGCGCTCGACCGCGCCTACCAGCTCTGCCTGTCCTACGAGGTCAGCGTTCTGCCGATCGAGGCGCGCCGCGACATCCCCACCGGCCCGCCGGTCGGCGTGCTGGTTGCCAACGTCGGCGTCGGTGCGGAGGCCATCCCATGAGCGCGGTGATCCTGACGGCCAACGGCCGGCGCTGGCGCTTCAGCCCGGTGGCCTCGCCGCCGGACGCCGGACGACTGCGCACCGTGGCCTTCGCCCGCATCCTCGATGACCTGACGCTGGCTCCGCCGCGCGGGCCGCTGACGGCGCGCAGCGACACCCCGCCGTTGGCTGGACGGGTCGGTCCGGACGGGCTCGTTGGGCTAATCGGAACGCCAGCCCGCCACCTGCCGTCGGCCCAGGTGGCCGGGACGCCGGTCGCCGTCACAGTCACGGCGCTTGGCTACGATGACCTGCCGCTCGCCGGGACGCTAGGTCCTCAGCCAAGCTACCCGGCCGCGTTCCAGCCGCTCGATCTCGGTGTCCGGCGCCTCCGGCGCCGGGCCGTGACGATCCGCGGCCGCGTCCTGCGCCTCGTCGGTACGGCCCTCCAGCCCGTCTCCGGAGCCACCGTCAAGGTCACCGCCGCCGTGCCGGTGCGCGCGCTGGCGGGCGCCACGCCGGCACCGCCAGCCGTTGCGGTCTTCACCGCCCTGTCCGTGACAACGGACGCGCAAGGGGACTACCGGCTCCCGGCTTTTGCCCGCGCCCTGTCGGTCACCATCACCACCACCTCCGGCGCGGCCAGCACCGCGCGCACCGTCTCGCCGGACTACGCCGACCCGGACATGATCGTCGATTTCCGCCTGCCCTGACCCCCGCCCGCACGGCGCCACCCACCTTTGGAGGCATGCTGATGCCCGAGTACCTGTCGCCGGCCGTCTATGTCGAAGAGGTGAGCACGGGCTCCAAGCCGATCGAGGGCGTCGGCACCAGCACTGCGGCCATGGTCGGCGTCGCCGAGCGCGGGCCGGTCGGCCTGCCGATCCTGGTGACCGGAACCGGCGACTATGGGCGCCTGTTCGGCGGGCTGCTCGACCTCCGGGAGTTCGGCGCACACGCCTTCCTGCCGCTGGCCGCCGACGGGTTCTTTCGCAACGGCGGGCGGCGGCTGTTCGTCTGCCGCGTCGCCTCCCCGACCGCCGGAGCGGCAACCCTGACCCTGTTCGACCGCGGCACCGACCCGGCGGCGCCGGAAAGCGTCCTCGTCCGCACGGCCACGCTCGGCCAGGGAACGGGAGGAAACCCATTGCTGGTCCTCCACGCGGGCGGCCTCGCCGCCGGAGACCGCATCCGTCTCGGCGACGGCAGTGATGCCGAATGGCCGACGGCCGTCGGCCTCGCCGCGCCGGCGGCGCACATCGCGCTGGGCCTGCCGCTGTCCGATCCCTACCCGACCGCCGGCACTGTCGTCCGCGGTTATCCCGTCAGCTTGGCCGGCGGGGCCGACCTGTCGGGCACGCACAGCCTGGAAACGGCCGCCGCCGTGGGCGCCACCACGCTGTTCGTGCAGGCCGCCGCCGCCGCCAACCGGCTGGACCGGATCGATCCGGCCAAGCACGCCGTCCGGCTGATGACCGCCGGGGCACCGCGCGAAGTCGTCCGCGTGCTCACCGCCGCCCGCATCGGAGAGGAGCGGTTGTTCCGGCTTACCCTGGCGCGTCCGCTGGGACTGCCCCACGCCGCGGACGCCGAGGTGCAGATTCTTACCGCCGATCCGGCGGCGGTCGCCGGCAAAGCCATCACCGCCGCGGTCGCGGCGGGCGACGAGGTCGTTTTCACCGCGCTCGCTGCCGCTCCCGGAGGCATCGTGGAGATCGCCAACGGCACACGCGTGGAGATGCGGCTCGCCGGTCAGCCTGGACGCATCCCGCTGCTCGCCCCGGCAGGCCGGGTCCTGCCCCGCGGCAGCATGGTGGAGCATTTGGCCCCGGCCGACGCCGCCGGAACTCCGCCCACCCTGACCATGGACGCAGAGACCGGGGCGCGCCTTATCCAGGTCGGCGACCGGTCGGGAATACAGGCCGGCACCATCGTCCGGCTCGGCCCGGCGGCCGACCCAGAGTACGCGACAGTCCTTGCCCTGCCGGGCGTCGAAACCGGCACCACTGTGGCCGGACCGGGGCCCTTGGCGCTCGCGCACGGCCTCGCCCGGGCGTACGCCGCCGGCAGCATGGTCGTGCTGCAGACCGTCGCCGTCACGGCGACGGCCGCCGGCCTCCTTCTCCTGCCTGCGGGACCGGACGCCCCGGGTCTGCTCGTCAGCCACGTCACCGCCTTCAACGTCGCCGGCACAGTCATCCGCGTCACCGCGCCGGACGGCGGCGCCTACCTGTACCGAATCGACGGCGCGGCGGTCGCCCCTGTAACGGTCCGGGCGCTGACGCTGGCTGCCCCAACCGTCGGCAACCACCCGGTCGGCGCCACTGTGGTAGAGCGCGGCCCCCTGATCGACGTGGAGGCACTGGATGTCGGCGGCTGGGGCGACCGGCTGCGGATCACGGTCGAGGAGGAGGCGAATGGGCTGGTGGCTCGCGGCAGCGCCATCGGTGCCATTGGCACCGACCGGCTGCGGCTGTCCAGCCTCGCCGGGGTGGAGCCGGGCACGGTGCTGGAGATGCGGACGCCGGAGGGCGCGCGGATCGGCGGCCTCCTGAAGGTCGATGCGGTGGACCGCGCCGCCGGCACGGCCAACCTGGCGGGGCCGATGGATGCCGCCCAGCTCGCCGCGGTCGGCGCGCCGGGCGCGCGCGTGGCCGTGCGGTCGCTGGAGTTCCGCCTGGGGGTCCTGCTGATGCGGCGGCCCGACCCGGCGGTGCCGGTGCGCGAGGAGACCGTCGAGGCCGGCGAGAGCTTCCGCCATCTGTCGATGGACCCGCGCCACAGCCGCTATGTCGAAACCGTGATCGGCCGGATCGGGGGCCCACCGCGCCTGTGGGACCGCCGTCCGGAGGGGGAATCCCTCCTCATCCGGGTCAGCGACCGGGACACTCCGGTGGTCCCCGGCCCGGCGGATCCGCGCCACGCGACCCGCCCGGGGCCGGAGCCTCTGGTCGACCGCCTGCCCAGCGGCACGCTCCGCGCCGCGCGGCACCCACTGTCGGGCGGCGACGACGGGCTGGCCGCGCTGGGCAGCGCTGCGATCATCGGCGTCGACGACCGCGAGCCGGTCAACCGCCGGGGCATCTTCAGCCTGAAGAATGAGGACGACATCGCCATCGTCGCCGCCCCCGGACTGGTGGCGGTGGACATCCAGCAGGCGCTGATCAACCACTGCGAGGAGATGCGCTACCGCTTCGCCGTGCTCGACGGGCCGCCGCCGCGCAACGACTCCATCGCCGACGTCCAGGCACTGCGCCAGAACTACGACACCCGGCACGCCGCTCTCTACCATCCCTGGCTGACGATCCCCGACCCACAGCCGGCCAACCCGGCCGCCGTGGTCCAGGTGGCGATCCCGCCCTCCGGGCACGTCATGGGGATCTACGCCCGCACGGACATCGAGCGCGGCGTCCACAAGGCCCCCGCCAACGAGGTGGTGCGCGGCGGTGTCGCGGGGCTGCGCCGCGCGCTGAACAAGGCCGAGCACGACCTGCTGAACCCGTTCCCGACCAACATCAACGTCATACGCGACTTCCGGCCGGAAAACCGGGCGATCCGGGTATGGGGCGCGCGGGTGCTGACCAGCGACCCTGACTTCAAGTACGTGCCGGTGCGGCGGCTCCTCCTCTTCATCGAGAAGTCGATCGAGCGCGGTTTGAACTGGGTCGTCTTCGAACCCAACGCCGAACCGCTGTGGGCGCGCGTGCGCTTCGCCATCGAAGCCTTCCTGGAGACGGTCTGGCGCAACGGCGCGCTGGAGGGGACGACGACCGGGGAAGCGTTCTTCGTCGCCTGCGACCGCTCGACCATGACCCAGGCCGACATCGACAACGGCCGGCTGATCTGCGCGGTCGCCGTCGCCCCGGTGAAGCCGGCCGAGTTCGTGATCATCCGCATCGGCCTGAAGACGGCCGGAGGCGAGGAGTAGGGAGTTAGGCTCCTCTCCCCCTGGGGAGAGGGTTTTGAAGCGCCTGTTCCGACAACGGAGACCCGCCATGGCCGCCACCGACGACCGCAACGATCCCTACCGGAGCTTCAACTTCGAGGTCGATTTCGGCGACCAGACCATTGCCGGCTTCACCGAGGTCACGGGCCTCAACGCCGACGGCGACGCCGCCGACTACCGCGAGGGGACGGACAAGGTGAACAGCGTCCGCAAGCTTCTGGGGCTGCGCAAATACACCAACATCCAGCTCAAGCGCGGATTCACGAAGAACGACCGGCTGTGGCAGTGGTACGCCAGCGCGGCCAACGGCCGGAACGACCGCCGCGACGGCACCATCACGCTCCTCGACGAGCAGCGCCGCCCCGTTCTGCGCTGGCGGGTGCGGGCGGCTTGGGTCAACAAGATAGAGACCGGCGGCTTCAAGGCGAACGCCAGCGAGGTGCTGATCGAGACCGTCGAGCTCGTCCATGAAGGCGTCACCCTGGAATCGGTGCGCTGACCATGCCGACCTACGAGACGCCGGGACTTTCTTGGGAACATCTGGACACGGCTGGACCGGCCGTCGCGGCGGCGCGCATGGACGTACCGGCGCTGGTCGGGATCGCGCGCCGCGGCCCCCTGGGGCGGGCGGTGCCGGTCGAGAGCCTCGCCCAATTCCAGGCCCAGTTCGGTGGCTTCACCGGGGCCGGCTACTTGGCCTATGCGGTCAAGGGATTCTTCGACAACGGCGGCCGGCGGGCCTGGATCGTCCGCGTGGCGGCCTGGGAGACCGCGAACCCCGCCGCCGCCGCCGCCATCCACGTGAGCCTGCCGGCCATCCCCGGTCTGGACGCGGTGGGCACGTGCTGGCGCGTTGCCGCGTCCAGCCCCGGCGCCTGGGGCAACGGGCTGGCCGTCACGCTGGCGCCCAGCCGCCGGGTCGCGATCGTCGGCCACCCGACCGGCAGTTCCGCCCGGAGCCTGAAGGTCCCCTCGGTCGCCGGCTTTGCGCGCGACACGCTCGTGCGCGTGACGCAAGGGGCGGCGGGCGTGTTGCGCGTGCTGGCCGGGGTGGACGCGGCAGAAGGGCTGCTGCACCTCGTCCACCCCGACGCGCGGCTCTGGCGCGCAACGGACCTCCCGCTGGCGCCGCCCGACCCGTCCTCACCCGTGCGCGTGGAGGCCCTGCGCTGGACATTAACGGTGCGCGAAGGCGGGCGGCTTGTCGGCCTCGCGGAGGATCTGGCGCCGGTGCCGAACGACCCACGCTACGGCCCCACCGTGCTCGCGCCCTTCGCCGAAGGACCCGGCGCGCGCAGCGAAGCCGATCCGCCGCCCGCCGCCCCCTTTCCGGTCACGCTGGAAGCGCTGTCGGGGCCGGCGCCCGCGGACGCTGCGCTCGACGGCGCCGGCGTGCTGGTCCTGCCGCTCGCCGGCGGGCGAGACGGGCTGGCAGATCTCGCCGCCGACGACTTCATCAACGGGCTGCGGGTGCTCGACGACCTTTTCGAGCCGGCCATCGTCGCGATCCCCGACATCTGCATCCGCCCCCTGCCCCCGCCCGAAATCGAGGCGCTTCCCGTCGAACCACCCGACCCATGCAACCCCTGCGGCCCGCCGGAACACCCCGCCCCCCTCGCCCCGCGTCCTGCCGGCGACCTGCCGCCGGTCTTCTCCGACGCCGACATCGCCCGCGTGCAGCAGGCGATGGTGGAGCATTGCGAGGCGCACCGCGACCGCTTCGCGCTGATCGACCCGCCCTTCCCGCGCGTGTCGTCGCCCGTCGCCGGGACCACCGGCCTGGAGGACTGGCGCCGCCTGTTCGACACCCGCCACGCCGCGCTCTACGCCCCGTGGATCGCCGTCGTCGACCCGGAACGGCCGTCGGAGACCCGCTTCGTCCCGCCATCCGGCCACGTCGCCGGGCAGTACGCGCTGGCCGAGGCGCTGGAGGGCGTGCACCGCGCCCCGGCCAACCGCGATCTCGCCTGGGCGGAGGCCGCCAGCCTCGCCATCGACCCGGCCCGCCACGGGCTTCTGAACGGCAAAGGGATCAACGTGATCAAGCCCAGACTGGGACGGCCGCTGCGCATCCTGGGCGCCCGCACCCTGTCGAGCGACCCGGACGCCCGCTACGTGCCCGTGCGGCGGCTCGTGATGTTCCTGCTGCGCTCCTTCGACCGCTCGACCCGCTGGATGGTGTTCGAGACGAACAGCCACGAGACGCGCTCGGCGCTCGCCCACGCCATCGACGGGTTCCTGAACGCCCTGTGGCGGGAAGGAGCGCTTGCCGGCGACACGCCGGATGCCGCGTACGCCGTGCGCTGCGACGAGGGCAACAACCCGCCGGCCGAGCGCGCCGATGGGCGCCTGCGCTGCGACGTCGCTGTTGCGCCGGTCGTCCCGTACGAGTTCGTGGTCCTGCGCATCGGCCGCGTCAGCAACGCGATTGAGATCGACGAGCGGGTGGTCAGACCCGCCGCAACCGGAGGCCTCGCCCCATGACAGTCGCCGACCGCAAGGATCCCCTGCTCGCCTTCAACTTCCAGGTCAGCCTGATGGAGTCGGGGCGCGGCCGTGGCGGGGCGCCGACCACCGTGGCCCTGTCCGGCGTGGGCCTGACGCGCGTCGCCGGCTTCTCCGAGTGCACGGGGCTGGAAGGCACGCTGGAGACGCACGAGTACCAAGCGGGCGGCGTCAACGGCGGCTCGCTGCGGTTCCCGACGCGGATCAAATGGTCGAACGTCACACTGAAGCGCGGCCTCGGCCAGGGGACGCTGCTGTGGGACTGGTTCCACGGCTTCGTCGTCGGGACGGGTACGCGGCGCGACGGCATCATCGTGCTCCAGAACGAGCAACACGAACCGCACACCGTCTGGGGTTTCCGCGCCGGACTACCGGTGAAGTACTCCGGCCCGCCGATGAACGCCATGCAGTCCAACGTCGCCATAGAGACCATCGAGATCACCCACCAGGGCCTCTACCGGATCCCCGGGCCCGACCCACTCGCCTCGGCCGCCCAGGCCGTCTTCGACCTTCTGACCTGAGAGGTTGACCATGGACGTCGTCATTCAGGAAGTGGTCAGCACTGTACGCGCCGTCTCCGGCGACAGCCTGCTCGACGAGCGCACCCTGGCCCGCATCGTCCGTGCCGTGCTGGTGGCCGTCGAGGAGGAACGGCGCCTGGAGCGCGACCGCGCGGCCGACACCGGCACCCGCACTCCGTCGCCCGGACGGAGCCCTTGACCATGGCGGATTCCATGAAGGCCACGCTGATCGTCCACTGGACCGCCCGCGCCGAGGAGGCGGTCGCGCTCGCATACAACCCCGGCGAACTGACCTTCGACAAGGGGGTGCAACTCGCCGAGATCGCCATCCCCGGGTTGAACGCGCCGCTCCAGCAGTTCGTACGCGGGCAGGCCGAGAAGCTGTCGGTGGAGCTGTTCTTCGACACCACCGACCAGGGCATGGGGGCGGGGGCGCGCAGCGTCACCGAGGAGACCGACCGCGTCTACGCGCTCACGCGCATCGAGCCGGCCGGCCACGCCCCGCCGCTCGTCAGCTTCGTCTGGGGCGAGGCGGTGCCCGGACGACACCTGCCGGCCGGTTCCGGCAACCAACGCCGCGAGAGCTTCAAGGGGGTGGTGGAGAGCGTCAAGCAGCGCTTTACGCTGTTCAGCCCGGAAGGCGTGCCGCTGCGCGCCCTGGTCACGCTGAGCATCCGGGAGTTCGTACCGCTGCACGAACAGCTCCCGCGCGCCAACAAGTCCTCCCCCGACAAGACCCACGCCCATGTGCTGCGCGAAGGGGAAACGCTGAGCCACGTCGCCGGCGCCTACTACCTGCGTCCGCAGGTGTGGCGTCCTATTGCCGAGGAGAACGCCATCGACGACCCGCGCCGGCTGCCCCCCGGCCGGCTGCTGCGCGTGCCGGCGCTGGTCGCCGACCGGAGGGTGCCATGAGCTTCGAGACCCTCGACGCCCTGTCGCGCAACCCGGCCTACCGCGGGTTCTACGTCCCCCATTTCGAGATCCGGATCGCCGGTCGCGCCCTGCCCGAGGCGGCCGTCGACGATGTCGTCCAGATCACCTACAAGGACAACATACGGGAGATCGACAGCGTTGACATCACCGTCGGCAACTGGGACGAGACGCGCCGCCGGTTCAAATACGTGGGATCCGAGACCGCCGACGACCTGCCGGGCGGCGGCCACCTCGATCCCATGGCGACCCTGTTCGAGCCGGGCACGGAGAAGGTGGAGGTCTGGCTCGGCTACCTGGGCGCCCTGCGCCTCGTCACCACGGTGACCCTCACCACGCTGGAGGTGGGTTTCACCTCGTCGGGCGCGCCGACCCTCCAGGTGCGCGGGCTCAACGTCCTGCATACGTTGCGTAAGAAGCAGCACAGCCACGCCTGGTACGGCGAGAAGCCGAGCACCGTCGCCGAGCAGCTCGGGCAGCTCACCGACGGCGGCGCGCGGCGCCTGCCCCTGAAGGTCCACATCGACGACGCGGTGCGGGCGCGCGAGGAGCCTATTCCCTTCATCGCGCAAGACAACGAGTACGACGTGGACTTCCTCCTGAACCTCGCGCGGCGCTTCGGCTACGAGGTTGTGGTGGTCGAACGCACGGCGCGGGAACCCGAGCATCTGCGCTTCGCCCCGTCCAAGAGCACGGCACGGCAGGCCGACTACCGTCTGGTCTGGGGCGAGACGCTGGTCGACTTCAAGCCGAAGCTGACCACCGCGCGGCAGGTCGCCAAGGTCACCGTGCGCGGCTGGGACCGCCGCCGCAAGGCGGCAGTGTCCGCCACGATTGATACCAAGGACCGCGAGGTCCAGCGCATCAACCCCGATCTCCACCGCCTCGTCGAGCAGGCCGGCGGGCGCGAGGAGATGGTGGTGGAGGAGCCGGTGTCGAGCGAGGCCGAGGCGCGCCAGCGGGCGCGCGCCATCATGCTCGACCAGATGAAGCAGATGGTGACCGCCGAGGGCGGCACGGTGGGCCTGCCCGACCTGCGCGCTGGCAGCCGGCTCGACATCGCCGGCGTCGGCGCCCGGATGAGCGGGCGGTACTTCGTCACCGAGACCACGCACGCCTTCTCCGATGCCGGCTACACGACCCGCTTCAAGGCGCGGCGCGAGGACGACCGGAGGCAGGCATGAGCAATGGCGCCGCGAACACGCGCATCGGCATGCCAGGGGTGGCCGTCGGGCTCGTCCGCGAACGCGACGGGCAAGGGCGCGTTCGGCTGGAATACCCGTGGCTCGACCGCGATCTGCGCAGCGACTGGATCCCCATCGCCTCGGCGATGGCGGGCGGAGGGCGCGGCCTGTTCATGATGCCGGAGATCGGGGACGAGGTGCTGGTGGCCTTCCAGCATGGCGACTTCGAACACCCGGTCGTCGTCGGCTTCCTGTGGAATGGCGTCGACAAGCCGCCGGCCGACGACCCGCGCGAGCGGGTGATCTGCTCCAAGAACGGCCATAGGATCCGCTTCATCGACAGCACGCCGTCCGCCGGCGACCTTGGCGCCCTGGTGATCGAGGACGCGCATGGCAACCGCATCACGCTGTCCAACGGCAAGGTCTCGCTGAGCGCCACCGCGGTGCTGGAGATTCGCGCCCCGGTCGTCACCATCAACGGCCGGGTCGTGCAGCCCAGCCCCAGCCCGATCTGAGGAGCGCCATGGCCCGCATCGACGTCCGGCTTCCCAAGGATCTGCAGGACCAGCTCGCCCTGCCCCTGTGCGCCGACCTGCGCCTGCCCAAGCCCAAGCTGCCGGAGATCCGGTTGCCGACCGGCGGCTCCATCAAGGCCATTGCCGACCTGACCCGCGGCGTGCCCGGCGACTGCTCGCTCAACGTCAGCATCGCGCTCCAGCTCGCCCCGGTCATGGCGAGCATTGAGTGCCTAGTGAAGGTGCTGGCGCTTGTCGCGCCGCTGATCGAGGTGGTCAAGGGGCTGGCCCCGTTCGACGTGCCGAAACTGGCGGACGCGGTGCCCGATTTCCTGGAGGCGGCCGGCAAGATGACGTCGTGCCTCCTTGTGCCGACGCCGGTAGCCATGGTGCCCTTCGTGAAGGACATCCTGGCGCTGGTCATCGCGCTGTTGCGCTGCCTCGTCCAGCAGCTCCGAAGCATCCTGGCGCTGATGTCCGGGTTGGAGCTGAAGATCGCCAGCGCACGGTCGAACGGCAACGCCGACCTGCTCGCCACCCTGCAATGCGCGCGGGAGAACGCGCAGGCCGCGATGGACAGCACCATGATGGGCATCGAGCCGATCAGCGTGCTGCTGGAGCTCGCCAAGCCCTTCATGGCGATCGCCAAGGTAGACCCCATCGCGCTGCCGGCGATGGCCGCCCCGGACGATCTCGCAGCCGTCGAGGCGAACCTCGCCAGCCTGCAATCGGCCCTGGACACGCTCCAGGCCGTCGTGGACGCGCTGCCATGAGACCCGCCGACCGGACCCCCCGCCCCTTCCTCGGCCAGGGCCTGCGCTTCCCGCTGGAAGTGGTGGGCGGCCGGCTCGCGCTGTCGCACGGCGAGCGCAAGATCGAGGAATCGATCCGTTTCATCCTGGGCACGGCGCGCGGCGAGCGGGTGATGCGGCCGCAGATGGGGTGCGGCGTGCACGATCTCGTCTTCTCGCCGGGCGGCACGGCGACACGGACGCGCGTCACCGACTCCGTCCGGCAGGCGCTGGTGCTGCACGAGCCGCGCATCGACGTGCTGGAGGTGACCGCCGAAAGCCCGCACGGAGCACCGAACCTGCTGCTGATCCGCGTCGCCTACCGCATCCGCGAAAACAACGCGGTGACGAACCTCGTCTACCCGTACTTCATCACCGAGGGGGCGTGAGCCATGGCAATCGCGGACCGGCTTCCCCGCCTCGACGATCGGACCTATGACGACCTCCGCCGCGAGGCGCGTCAGCGCATCGCGCGCTACACGCCGGAATGGACCGACTTCAACGACGGCGACTGCGGCATGGCGCTGGTGGAGGTCTTCGCCTTCATGACGGACCTGCTGCTCTACCGGCTGAACCGGCTGCCGCGCCACGCCCGCCTGAAGTTCCTGGAGATGGTCGGCATCGTCCCCGAAGCCGCCCGCCCGGCGCGGACCTACGTCACCGTCGGCGTCGAGAAGCCCTGGCCGGCGGCGGCCGTCGAGGTGCCGCGCCGCACCCGGGTGGCCGCGCCGGCAGACGACGGGCCGGTGATCTTCGAAACGTCGCGCCGGCTCGTGGCCTTCGCGCCGGAGTTGGCCGTCGTGCAGAGTTTCGTCGGCGGGGCGGTGATCGACCACACGACCGACAGCGCGCGGGCCGATGCCCCCTGGACGCTCTTCACCGACGCCCCGGACCCGGGAACGGCGCTGCTGCTGGGCTTCGTCTACGACGGTGCGTTCCCGGCGCGCACCGAACTCGCCGTCACCGTCTGGCTTGCCGACGGGCAGGGACTGACGCCCGTCGTCTGCGGGGGCGGACCGGTCTCCAGCGGCGTGCGCATCGCATGGGAAGGGTTCGACGGGCGCGACTGGCGGCGGATCTCCGTGCTCAAGGACGAGACGGCCGGCTTCTTCCGCACCGGCCAGATTTTCCTGAAGACCCCGGCCGAGGGGTTGCTCCGCCGCGCGGCCATGAATGGAGTGGCCGAGCCGCAATACTGGCTGCGCGCGCGGGTCGAGCGTGGCGGCTGGGACCGGCCGCCGCTGGCGCTGGCCGTCCGCATCAACACGGTTGAGGCCACCCAGGGCGAGACCATCGAAGGCGAGATCCTGGGCGGAAGCGACGGCACCGTGCGTCAGATCTTCCGGCTGGGCAACGCCCCGGTGCTGGAGGGGACGCTGGAGCTCTCCATCGACGAGGGCGAAGGGTTCGCGCGCTGGCAGGAGGTGGACGACTTCGTCGACCCGGCCGACACGCCCGGCCTGGATCCGGAGGTCCGGCGGGAGCGGCGCTTCTACGTGCTCGACCGGACGGTCGGCGACGTCCGCCTGGACGGGTACCGCGCCCACGCCCCGGCGGCCAACCCCGACCGGCCGACCTCCAGCGTTCGCGCCGACCGCTACCGCGCCGGCGGCGGGACCCGCGGCAACGTCCCGGCGGGGGCGCTGGCGATGCTGCTGACGCCGGTTCCAGGGCTCGACGCAGCCGCGACGGCCAACCTCTTCGCCGCCGAAGGCGGCACCGACGAGGAGACGCTGGAAGCCGCCGAGATGCGCGGCGCGCGAGTTATCCGCAGCCGCAACCGCGCCGTGACGGCCGAGGACTTCGAGCACATCGCGATGGGCGCCGGGCCGGTCGCCCGGGCGAAGGCGCTGCCGCTCCACCATCCGGACTTTCCCGACACCCCCGTGCCGGGCGTCGTCACCGTCGTCGTCGTCCCCGACAAGCAAGGTCCGGCCCCGCGCCCGGGCGAGGTGCTGCTGCGCTGCGTCTGCGCGGCGCTCGACAAGGCGCGGCTGCTGACGACCGAGGTCTATGTGGTGCCGCCCTGCTATCTGACCGTGCAGGTGACGGCGGAGCTGTACGCAACCCCGGACGCCGACCCCGCCGGCCTGAAGGAGGCGGCCCTCGACGCCCTCGCCGGCTTCTTCCATCCCTTGCGCGGCGGCCCTGACGGGAATGGCTGGCCGTTCGGCGGCGACATCCACTTCTCGCGCGTCCACCACGTGCTGCTGCTGCCCGGCGTGGACCGGTTGGGCACGGTCGAGATCGCGCTGGACGGCACCACGCACCCGGTCTGCACCGACGTCCCTGTCCCGGCCGGCGCTCTGCTGCAGTCGGGCGAACACGACGTCACGGTCCTGATCGCCGGCGAGGAGGACGACGGATGAGCAGCGCCGGCCCCCATCTGCCGCTCCCGCCGCGGCCGCCCCACGACCCGCTGGCGATGCGCCTGTCGGGGACCGACGGCTGGCGCTTGGCGGACGCCCTGCTGGACGGCTTGACCGCCGGCGGCGACGGGCTGGCGCTCCGCCTGGAGACCGTCACCCCGGCCGAGCCCGGCCCGCTCGACCCGCGCGGCACCTTCGGCGGGCTGGTGCCGCCGGTCACCGCCGCGTACACGCCGGACGGGCAGTTCTACGCGCTGGACCGCAAGGGGCGGCGCATCCTGTGGTTCGACGCCTGCTGCTGCCGCTTCGTGCCGCTGCCGTGCCTGGGCGACGCGCCAGGGGACGTCCGCATGCCCGACAGGCCACTCGCCTTTGCCGCCGACGAGACGATGTTGGCAGTCGGCGGGACCACGCCCAAGGGAGGCCGGGTCGCCGTTATGGGCCGGCGTGACCTAACGCCCCGGCTGGTGCTCGACCGGGACTGGGAGCCGAACGCGCTCGCCTTCGACCGGCGTGGGGGACTGTACGTGGCCGACCGGAAGCATGGCGTAGTCCACCGCTTCGCCGCGGGCGGCCGGCCGTCCTGGAGCGTGCCGGTGGGAGTGGTTCATGGGCTCGCGGTGGATTGCGCCGGCATGCCGTGGGCCGCCACGGAGACGGGATTGATCCAGTTGAAAAAGGCCCCTTCCTCTCCGGAGAGAGGGTTGGGTGACGGGGATTCGCCACGACGCAACGTGCGGGAGGTACGAGGCTCCCTTACCCGGCGCTTGGATGAGCCACCCTCTCCCCGGGGGGGAGAGGGTATCGGCCCCTTCCCGCCCCTGCCCTTCCGGCTCGACGCCCGCGGGCGCTTCGTGCTGGGGGACCTCTGCCGGGCCGCGGGCGGGACGCCGCGGGGCGCGGGGCTGTTCGCCGAGGACGGCACGCCGCTCGCCGAAGCCCCCGCCCCCTTCGCCCCGGCGATCTTCACGAAAGTCGGTCGCTTCGTGACCACCGCGCTCGACAGCCGCATCCACGCCTGCCGGTGGCACCGCCTCGCCTTTCGGGCCGAGCTGCCGCCGGGGACGCGCCTGACGCTGCGCACGCGCAGCGACGAGATCGAGTGGCCCATCGCCGGCGTCGCCGACCCGGCCGACGCCGGGTGGTCGGAGCCCCAGACCTGGGTCTCGGGCGATCCGGCTCCGGAATGCCTCGTCGTCAGCCCGCCCGGCCGGTTCCTCTGGGTGGAGGTCGCGCTGGCCGGCAACGGGTCGGCGACGCCGGCCCTGTGGACGCTCGACGTGGAGTTCCCGCGCGTCCCGCTGCGCCGCTACCTGCCGGCCGTCGTCGGCGAAAACCCAGTGGCGGCCGATCTGACCGACCGGCTGCTCGCCATCTTCGACCAGGGGTTCCGAGGGATAGAGAGCCGCCTGGACGAGGTCGGCTACCTGTTCGACCCGCGCTCCGCGCCGGAGCCGATGCTGGACTGGCTGGCCTCCTGGGTCGGCCTCGGCTTTCCGCAGGGACTGGGCGCGGCGGAGAAGCGCCGGCTGCTGCGCCATGCACCGCGGCTCTACGCCGAGCGCGGCACGTTGGAGGGCTTGCGCCAGTTCCTGATGCTGCAGCTCGGCCTCGACCGTGCCGCCTGCCGGCAGCGCACGGTCTTGTGCGGACCTGCCTGCGCGCCGCCGCCGCACCCGCCCGAACCCCCCAGGCTGATCCTGGAGCACTGGCGGCTGCGGCGCTGGCTCTTCCTCGGCCGTGGACGGCTGGGCGAAGCCTCGCGCCTGTGGGGCGAGGCGGTCCTCGACCGCAGCCGCGTCGGCGAGGGCATGCGGCTCGGCGGGACGCGGTTGGCACTGGAGCGCGATCCGCTGCGCGACCCGTTTCACGCCGAGGCGCACGCCTTCAGCGTCTTCCTGCCTGCCGGCCGGGGAGCCACCCCGGCGCGGCGCCGGCGCATTGAGGCGCTGGTGGTGCGCGAGGCGCCGGCCCACACGCGGGCCGTTGTCCACTGGGTCGAGCCCAACATGAGGCTCGGCATCCAATCCACGCTCGGCTTCGACGCGGTGCTCGGCACGCCCTGCGCGCCGCCGCCGGCGGTGGGCGAGGCCAGGCTGGGCCACGCCACCCGGCTCGCCGGGGCCGGGGGCGGTGCCGGGATGAGCGGCCGGCTGGGGGTGGACACCCGGTTCGACCGGGGCGGTGCAGGCACATAGGAGGGGGCGATGCTGACCACACACCCGGATATGGCACTGTGCCCGGACTGCGAGCCGCGGCCGATGCTGAAGAACCACTGGTTCTGGGGCAAGTCCGTTGTCCCCCGGGACATGACTGACGAGCAGAACTGGGTGGCCGAGCACATCCGGCTGCACCACCAGCGCCTGCACGGCACCGGCATCGTCTGCGGCCTGCGGCTGGTCCAGCACCCGAATCCGGCCTGCCGCGACCGGCTGGTGGTGCTGGAGCCCGGCAGCGCCATCGACTGTTGCGGCCACCACATCCTGGTCCTGGAGGAGGAGGTCGTCGATCTCGACGCATTCGAGGAGGTGCGTGCCCTCAAGGCCGACCTCGACGGCAAGCCGCACACGCTGCGGTTCTGCATCCGTTATCGCGAGTGCCCGACGGAGGAGGTGCCGGTCCTCTACGACGAGTGCGCCTGCGATGACACGCGCTGCGCACCGAACCGCATCCTGGAGACCTGGGCACTGGAGGTGGAGATCGACCCGCCGCGGCTCGTCCGCGCATACGCCCAGCCGCGCCTGGAGCGCGCCGGGACGCTGCTGATTCCGGGGGCTTCGGCCGTCACCCTGGATGAGGCGGGTGGCCGGCTGTTCGCCGCCGTCGGCGACACGGTGATGGAACTCGACGCGGCCACCCAGCTCCCGAGCCTGCCGGCGCGCGACCTCGGCGCCCCGGTGCGGGCCATGGCGCTTGGGGCCGGCGGCTCCCGCCTCGACCTCGTCGTCGGGAGCGGCGCCGGCAGCGACCCGAAGCTGACGGTGCTCGACATCGGCGGGCCGACGCCGCTGGCCACAGCGGCGCTGCGTGATGGGGCGCTGGCCGGCGCACTGGCCGGGAGCGTGGCGCTGACCGAGACCGCCGCCGGCGAGTTGGTGTCGGTGATCGAGCCGAAGGGTGGCGTGCGCTGGTTCGCAGCCGGTGTGGCCGCTCCAGGAGCCCCGGACCGGCAGGTGGACCTCGGCGTCAAGACCGCTGGCCTCGCATTGTCCGGCGACGGCCGCACCGCCTGGCTGGCCGAGCCCGGGCAGCCGAGCCTGCACGCCGTGACGCTCGATGTCCCGGCGCCTACCGCGGCGAAGGTCGGGGTGAAGCGCGTCGGCCAGGGTGGGGCGACGACCCCGGTGCCGCTCGACCTCGTCCGCGCCCTGACGGCCGACGGTCCCGACCGGGTGGTGGGGCTGGAGCGTGCGACGTCGTCGCTGCACCTCGTCGATCCGGCCACCGGCACGGTCGAGAACAGCGTGGTGCTGGAGCACCCGCCGGTGGACGCGGTCGTCTCGCCTGACGGGCGCTGGGCCTATGTGGTGGTTGCCGACGGCGCGGGGGACGGCCACGTCCAGCCCGTCAGCCTGCACGCCATGCGCCTGGGCAAGAGCGTGAACGCCGGCCCGGCGTTCACCGTCGGGCCGAAGGCCGGCACCCCGGCGATCACAGCCAAGGGGGACCGGCTGTACGTGCCGCTCGCCAACGGCATCGCGGTGATCGACGTGGGCGACGTGGACTGCGCGTCGCTGCTGGAAGGCGGCGATTGCCCCGGCTGCCTGGAGGCCGACTGCCTCGTGGTGGCGCGGGTGGACAACTGGCAGCCGACGCTTCGGCTGACCGATCCGCCGCCCGGACTGCACGACCCGAGGGCCGACGCCGCGGCAGGGATCGCGCGCATCGACAATGACGCGGAACGCTCCGTCCTGCCGAGCACCCAGGCCATCGCCGCCGCGCTGAGGTGCTTCATCGAGAATGCCGGCGGCGGCGGTGCCGCCGGGCCGCCCGGGATGGAGGGACCGCCGGGCAAGGAAGGGCCTCCTGGCAAGGAAGGGCCGGAAGGAAAGCGGGGGTCTCCCGGCAAGGACGGCCTGTCAGCCGTCGACCTGACGCTGACGCGCATCTGCGCCATCAACTGGGAGCACACCCGCGACTGGCCGATGGACCGCCTCGGCGTCCACGCCCGCGGGCCGGGGTGGGAGCGCCGCGGCTTCGGGCTGGTGATCGCCTTCACCAACGAGGTGCTGGTCGAGGACCTGAACGACATCAGCTTCATGCCGCTCATGGAGACTCCGGAACAGGAAGCCCAGGAGTTCCAGCGCAGCTGCTGGTGCCAGATTCCGGGCGAGGTCTTCGGGGTGAGGCTCGAACAGCGTTGCACGATTCCGCCCCCGGTGACGGAGCTCGACGTCCTGCCTGGGGGATCGAGCGCCAACGCCGCGCTGTACTTGTTCGCCGACCGCGTGGCCGAGCGGCTCCGGAACCTCGTCGCCGAAGGGCAGTTGCGCGTCCGCGTCCTCTTCAACGGCGACCTCGTGCGCGACGACGTCGTCATCGGCGGGGTGCGCAAGCACCGCGGCGTCGACGCCGACCATCTGCCGCCCTGGGTGTCGAACCGCGAGTCCGGCGACTTCATCGAGGGCGGCATGTTCGAGAGCTGGTTCCGCCTGGGAAGGGAGGGTTGAATGGCCTGCGCCCACTGTTCCGGCCACGGCGGAGCCCGCCACGCCTCCTCCGCTCGGACCAATCTCCCCCGGTATGCGCCCCGGCCGGCGCCCGACGCCGCCCCGGTGTGCGAGCCCGACCCCTGCGGCTGCGCCTGCGGCGGCCTCGAATGCCTGTGCCGGCCGCGCTGGGTGGCGGGCATGGTGATCCAGGATTCGGACCTGAACCGGCTTGACCACTACATCACCGCCAAACAGCGCCTGCACAACCGCTTCGTCCACGGCGTGGGCGTGGTCTGCGGGCTGGTGGTGACCTGCCACCCGTGCGGCGAGGGAGTGGTGCGGGTGTCGCCGGGCTACGCGCTCGGCCCCTGCGGCGAGGACATCGTCGTCTGCGACGAAGACGCAGTGGACGTCTGCGCCCTCATCCGGAAATGCCGGTCGCTGGAGCGGCGCGACGTCGAGTGCCGCCCATGGGGTGACGACCGCGCCTGCCGCGACGTACGCGAGGCCTGGGTGCTGGCGGTCCGCTACGACGAGCGGCCGAGCCGTAACTCCCCCATGCTGCGCGCCGGCAAACGCGACTGCGGCACCGGCTGCGAAGGGGGCTGCGAAGGGGGCTGCGACGGCTCCTGCGGGTGCGGCACGAAGCCTCCGAAACAAGTCCGCCGTGAGATCCCCACCGCCTGCCTGCCCACGGTGCTGTGCGAGACCTACCGCTACGAGGTGTTCCGCGCCCCGCCGCAACCCGACTGCCGGCCGCGCGGCAACCGGACGCCGCAGCCCGGGCGGCTGGTCCAGCGTCTGCAGGCCTGCCTGGAGGACCTTCTGGAGGTCGTCCGCAGGCCGCCGCAGGCGCCGCTGAACGCCGCGCTCGACCGCGCGGGACGGCGCGCCTGGAACGAGTTCTGCGTGCGCCTGAAGGCCGGCCTGCGCGAGCACCTGATCCACGAGGGGACCACGGCCTGTGCGCTGGTGGAGGAGCTGTGCGCGGTGCCCTGCGCCAGCCCCGATCTGGAAGAGCAGGCCTTCGTCGATGCCATGTCCGCCGCGCTCGCCCACGTCGTCCCCATCCTGAACGCTGCGGTCAAGGACTGCCTGTGCCTGGCCGCCCTGCCCCCCTGCCCCGAGCCGGTGCACGACCCGCGCCTGCCGCTGGCGCTCGTCACCGTAGAGGGGGGTGCGGCCTGCCGCGTGGTCGAGGTCTGCAACACGACGCCGCTGCGTCCGGTCGTCGGCACCTTCCCGAACGTCGCCTACTGGCTGTCCGCCTTCGGCGTGATCGAACGGATCCGCACGGCGCTGTTCTGCTTCTGCTGCGGCACGGCTCCGGCGGAAGACCAGCACGCGGGCGTGCCTCCGGGTGCCGTCCCGTTCGACTTCGACTTCGCGCAGTTCGGCATCGTCGGCGACTGGCTGAAGACGATGCAGCCCGCCCCCAACCAGGCGCTCCAGGCGCTCGGTGACGTGATCGGCGTGGGCGGGACCGCCGAACTGAAGGCGCAACTCGACGCGCTGAAGGCGGAGGTCGAGGAGCTGAAACGCAACCTGTGATCGAACTCTTCTTCCCTTGCGGGAGAAGGGTTGGGATGGGGAAATTATCCCCGGAAGGGCGGAAAAGAGCCGGACGCGGCATTGTCGGTGTTCGGCGGCGGAGATTTGAACACCTCACCCACCCCCCTCCTGCAAGTGGAGAGGGGCTATTGCTCCAAAAAGGAGACCGCCATGGACCCGTCCGTCCGTCCGCAGTTCTTCGACGGCCAGTACATCGGCGCCGACGATCTGGAGGCCATCGGCGCCTACGGCGACGCGCGCCTGCGCGAGCATCTGCTGGGCGGGCACACCTGGGGGATCGCGGCGGGGCTCGACATCGTCGAGAAGCTCCGGCCCGACGGCGCCGTGGACGCCTGGGTGCAGCCGGGGTACGGCTGGGACGGCTACGGGCGCGTCATGACCGTGCGCAGCCCCGTCCCGGTCGCGCCCGACGCGCTGAAGGGGTTCCCGTCGGGCGCATGGTTCGTCTGGCTGGCCTACCGCGAGACCGGGCAGAGCGCCGCCCGCGCCGCCTACGGCCTGTGCGAGGGGTTGGACCTCTATCTCCGGGTCATGGAGAGCTGCGAGCTGCGCGTCACCGGCGATCTGCGGCTCGACGAGCGGGTGGGCGGGGTCGCCTTCGGCGGCGCCACCCGCCCCGACCCGCGCCTCGTCCGCCGGGTCTTCGATCCCGCGGGGCCCTTCCTGTGCGACGGCTCCGTACCCGAGCAGGGGGCGCCGCCGGGCGGTGCCAAGGCGGTCTGGCTGCTGCCGCTGGGCCTCGTCGGCTGGGACTCCGGGACCGGGAGGTTGCGGCCGCTCGCGCCGCCGGAACGGCTCGGCGCGCGCACCTTGCGCCGGTACGCGGGCGCGGTGGCCGAAAGCATCATGGCACCCGGCGGGCTGCTGCGCCTGCGCCCGCGCCTCGCCCTTGCCAAGGGCAAGACGGACGGCGACGTCGACGCCGTGTGCGCGGAGCGGGCGCTCGGCGCCGCCGATCTGGTCGAGGAGGACGGGCGGACGCTGCCGCGCGACCTCGTCTGGGTCGAGGGGCACCTGCGCGCCTACGGCGACGCGCGGCTGTTCGGCGGGCGGCTGGAATTGCGGGGGGGCGATGGCGGCGAGCCTCAGGGGCCGTTCACCCTCGGCCGGCGCGACGCCATCCCCACCGTCTCCCAGGAGCTGGAGGTCGCCATCGGCACGGCGACGGGAGCCGGGCTGAAAAACCGCCTGATCGTCGGCCCGGTCGTCGACGCCAACGCCGCACCGCGCAGACTCCGCCCCGTCCTGGCGGTCGAGGCCGACGGGCGCGTCGGCGTGGGGACGGCGACGCCCGACCTGACGCTCGACGTCAAGGGCGACTTCGGGCGCGACGACGGGCCGGCGACGGTGCACCTCCAGCAGTCCCGTGTCGGTGACGCCGGCGACGGCCGGCTGGTCCTCAGGGCGGGGGCGCGGTCCATCGTGCTGGGCGATGCGGACCACCACGTCGGGATCAACACCGCCGCCCCCTCCCCCGCCTTCGCGCTAGAGGTCAAAGGAACCGTCGGGCTGACGGCAGTACCGGCCGCGGTGACGCTGCTGGGCTCGACCATCCGGGACGGCGGCGACGGGGTTCTCCGGATCGCCAGCGGCGGCAACACCGTGGCGTTCGACGGCGGCGACCGCGTCGGCATCGGCACCGACGCCCCGGCGGGCGACCTGCTGCTGGACGTCAAGGGCGGGATCGGGTCCAGCCAGGGACCGGCCTTCATGCGCCTGCTCGGCTCCCTCATCCGGGACAGCGGCGACGGCGTGCTGCGCATCGCCAGCGGCGGCGCCACCGTCGCCTTCGACGGGAACGACCGCGTCGGGATCGGCACCGACGCGCCGGCCGCCGACCTCAGGCTCGACGTCCAGGGTGGCATCGGCTCCAGCCAGGGACCGGCCTTCGTGCGGCTGCTGGGCTCCGTGATCCGGGATGGCGGCGACGGGGTTCTGCGGATCGCCAGCGGCGGCAACACCGTGGCGTTCGACGGTGGCGACCGCATCGGCATCGGCACCGCGGTCCCCGCGGCCACGCTTGATGTGGCCGGCACAGCCCGTTTCGGGAACGACGTTACGGTCTACGGCCAGCTCTACTCCACGGGGACCTTCTGGCCACCCTCGGACAGCCGGTTGAAGAACGATGTAACTCCTATCGAGGACGCGCTCGCGACGCTGCTCCGCCTGCGCGGCGTACGCTTCGTCTGGCGGCCCGACGCCGACGAGGACCGGCGCCCGCAGGTCGGAATGCTGGCGGACGAGGTCGAGGCGGTCTTCCCGCAATGGGTGCGCGAGGGACCGGACGGTTTGAAACGTATGAGTGCCCGCGGCTTCGAAGGCCTCGCCGTCGAGGCGTTCCGCGAGCTGGACCGCCGGATGCGGGAGAACGAGGCGCTGGCCGGGCGGGTGGAGGAGTTGGAAGGACGGATCGCGCGGCTGGAGGCGGCGCTGGCGGGCCGGGCGGACGCCCCCGGACCCTCCAAATCCGCGCGACCGCCCAAGCGCCCACGCGGGAGCGCCTAGATGGTTGCCGCGCGCCTTACGATCGGCCGGCTGTCCACGATCGGTCTCGTGGACAGGGACCACCCGCGCCTGGAGGCTGTCTGCGGGCGGCTCGACCGGATGGCCGAGAGGCTCGGCTCGGCGCTCGGCCCGGTCCTGGAGGGGCTGTTCGCCGACCAACCCGACGGCGCCGTCTGCCTGATCCGCCGGCTCGACCTGGACGTGGCGCTCGACCCCAACGGCGACGAGGCCGAGCAGCGTACCGCCTGGGCGGGCGCTATCGCGACGGCGCTTGCGCGCCGGCTGTCGAGCGATGGGGACGGGATTGTCCGCTTCGCCGACCGCGCCGGCCAGCTCGCGCACTTCCTCGACCGGTTGGCGGCGGGCGACGCCTGGTCGCTGTGGTACCACGAGGCGTTCGCCGGCCTGCGCGTGCTGCCGGCATCCATGGCCTTGCGCACAGCCATCCTGGCCGACCCCGCGCCGGCGATCGAAGCGCTCCGGCGGCTCGACGGCTGGGCACGGTTCCGCATCCTCGACACGCTGGGCGAGACCGGGTGCCGCCGCGTCCTCGATGATCTCGCCGCCAGGGGTGACGGGGAGGCCGACCCCGCCCGGATCGTGGAGGAGGCCCCCCTGTGCCGGTCCACTCCGGCCATGCCGGGGCGTGCGGCGCTGGAACTCTACCTTGCGGCCTGCGGTCCCGGAGGCGTCCGGCCAGGCCCGGCCACGGCGGCGCTCGCCGGCGCCATCGCCCGAATCCGGGCAGCTGCCTTCGACGACCGGGCGCTCCTGGACGCACTCGCGGACGGCGCGCTCGGCGCCGCTGTAGCGGCGGGCGGGAGCGAGGGAGCGGCGCTGGCGCTCGCCCTGCGGACGCTGTCGCCCGGGCAACGCCGCGCACTTGTGGAATCGGTCGGGGCAGCCGCGACGCCCCCGGACGCCGAGTACACCGTCCACGGCGGTCTTTTCCTGCTGCTGGACGCCCTCGACGGGTTGCCGCTCCCCGATCCGGACCGCTGGCCGGAGCCGCCGGAGATGGCAACGGACGCGCTGGTGCGCTTCCTAGTGCTCGCCAACGGTCTGGGGCCGGAGCGGGCGCCCGGCGTATTCGGCGATCCGGTGTGGCGACGCCTGTTCGGCCTGCCGCCACGGCTTTCGCCCACCGCCGTGACCGCTTGGGCGCGCAGCGTCCCCCCAAGCCGGGCCAGCGCCTGGACGCGAACCCTGATAGCCCTCTCCCCCCCGGGGGGAGGGTTGGGTGAGGGGGATACTTCGGCTCCTCCGTGCGCTCGGGCGATGCGAACCCCCCTCACCCGGCCGCTCGGCCTCGCCGCCGCCGCCATGCTCCAGGCCTTCTCTTGGCGGCTTCCCGGTTTTGCCGGAACGAGCGCCGGGCACCTCCGCGCGAATTTCTTGTCCGTCGCGGCGAAGGTCGAGCGCAGCCCGGCGGCGATCACCGCGACGCTCGCCCGGCCGCCGCTGGACGTCGTCCTCGCCATGAGCACGCTCTCCGGCGCGACGCTCGACCTGGGCTGGCTCGGCCCCGTCCCGATCCGCATCCAACGGGAGGCGTGCTGATGAAGCCTGGGCTCGACGCGGAACTGGCGTGGCTGGACGGGCTTCTGCACCGGGAGGTCCGGCGCATCCGCGCCCTCTACGAACTGTCGGTGGACGAGTTCCGCGGCATATACGTCAGCGACGAACAGGTCGATGCCCACCTGGCGGCGGGCCTTCCGGCCCCCCCCGCGCCCGGCCCATTGCCCGACCCGCAGACCGGCACCGCATGGGCGGTCGCGTGCGGGCGCCTGGAACTGGCGCCCGTTGAGCGCGGCGTACTGGTGCTGGCGCTGGCGCCCGAGCTGGACCGCAAGTACGAGGCTCTGTTCGCCTACCTCAACAATGAGGTGACGCGGCGCTGGCCGACGGTGGACCTTGCCGCCCGGCTTCTCGGCGACGCGCGCGGTGCCCGCGCCGCCCTCCTGGAGGAGGGCCGGCTGCTGGCCTCCGGCCTGATAGAGGGCGCGGAGGAGGGGCCGGGCCGCCGGTCCAGCCTCGCCCGCGCCTTCGCCGCCGGTCCCGCCCTGACCCGCTTCGTCCTTGGCCTGCCGCCAGATTTGGCCGCGGGCTGTTCTTGGACGGACGCTCCATCCGACGACACGCTTCCGGCGCAACTGGCCGCCGTCGCCGCCCGGTTGCGCGAGGACACCACCATCCCGCCGCCCGCTCTGGCGCTCTCCGCGCCGGCGGGCACGGGACGGCGGCAGGCGGCGCAGGCGCTCGCCAGGCACCTGGGGCGGCCGCTGCTGACGGTGGACCTTGGGATGTGCGAGGACACGCCGCGGACGTTGCTTCGCACGGCGCTGACCGCACGCCTGACGCGGGCCGTCGTGCTGATCGCCGGCCTCGACGGGCTGGCGCCGGAGGATGGGCCCGCCCAATCGCGTCTCGGCGCCGCGCTCGCCGCCCTGCCCGGCCCGACGCTGCTGGCACTCGACCCGCGCGGGGCGCCGTGCCCGGCGCTCGACGGGCTGGCCCTGTGGCGCGTCGAGTTGCCTCCGCCCGACGCCGCCATCCAGCGCCGCCTGTGGGCGCGGGCGCTCGCCAACGCGGGCATTCCGGCCCCCGCCGAGCATGCGCAGGTCCTGGCCGAGCGGTTCCGCCTGGGGCCCGAGCGGATCGCTCTCGCCGGCCGGACGGCCGCCTTCGCCGTCGGCCTCGACAGCCCCGCGCAAAGAGAGAATCCGCTGCCACTCCTCTGCCGCGCGGCGCGGGAGCAGTCGGGCTCGCTTCTGCGCCGCCTCGCCTCTGCGGTGCCATGCCCGTATGGCTGGGACGACCTCGTGCTGCCGCCGGCCACCATCGACCGCGTACGCGCCGTGGCCGACGCCATCGCCCATCGCAGCCGCGTGCAGGAGGACTGGGGAATGGCGCGGCACAGCGGGGGCGGCGGGCTGGTGGCGCTGTTCCAGGGGCCGTCGGGCACCGGCAAGACCATGACGTCCGGCGTCATCGCCGCAGAACTCGGTCTCGACCTCTGCCGCGTCGACTTGGCGGGCGTCGTGTCGAAATACATCGGCGAGACCGAGAAGAACCTGGACCGCATCTTCCGCGCCGCCCGCCGGTCCAACGCCGTGCTGCTGTTCGACGAGGCCGACGCCCTGTTCGGCAAACGGTCGGAGGTGAAGGACGCGCACGACCGCTACGCCAATCTGGAGGTCGCCTATCTGCTCCAGCGCATGGAGGAACATGACGGCCCGATGATCCTGGCGACGAACCTGTCGCGCAACATGGACCAGGCGTTCAGCCGCCGCCTGCACCAGACCGTCGAGTTCCCGCGCCCTGACGCCCTGGCGCGCGAGCGGCTCTGGCAGCGGATGCTGCAGCCGCCTCTGCCCTGCGCCGACGACGTGGATCCGGGCTGGCTGGCGCTCACCTTCGATCTGACGGGGGGTGAGATCCGCAAGGCGGCGCTGGAGGCCGCCTATCTCGCCGCCGCGGCCGGGAGCACCGTGACCATGGAGATCCTGGCGACCACCGCGGCCCGCGAGAGCCGCCGGCAAGGCCGCCTTGCCGGGTTGGCCGGCGGGCGGGAGGTCGCGTGAAGCCCGCCCGCGCCCCGTCCGCCTGCACCACCGACGCCAAGGCGCCGGCGGGCTGCGGCGCGCGGCGCGCGACTCCCGCCCCCGACCCGCATCCGCTGGCAGACAACCGGACCATGCAGGCGCTGCTGCGCGGGGGCACGGTGCGCGCAAAGCTGGAAATCGGCGGAATCGACGACCCGGAGGAGCGGGAGGCCGACGCCGTCGCCGATAGGGTAATGCAAAGCGCGGAGGGTGCCTGCTGCGCGGCCTGTGCTGGCGGCGACCAGAGGCAGGGCGACACGGTGCGGCGGACGGCGGGCGCGGGAACGGCGCCGTACCGGGCCCACATGCCCGCCGCCCGCATCCGCGGGCTGGCCGGCGGCGGCGAGGCCCTGTCCCCGCGCCTGCGCGGCTTTTTCGAGCCGCGGCTCGGCGCCGACCTGTCCGGCGTGCGGCTTCACACCGGGCCAGGGGCCGCCGCCGCGGCCCGCTCGATCGGCGCACGGGCCTTCACGCACCGCGCCGACGTCGCCTTCGCCGCTGGGCAATACGCTCCCGACACGGCCGGCGGCATGCGCCTGCTCGCCCATGAGCTCGCCCACGTCAGCCGCGGGCACGCCGGCGGCTCTCCCGTGCGCCGGCAAGCCGCCGCACCGGCAAACGCGCCGGCACCGGAACCCGCGCCAGACTCCGGGACGGTCACGGCGGCGGTGGACGTCATCATCGACGCGCTCGAGGGCTACACGACCGCCGGGGACAGCGAAACAATCCTCGGCCGTTTCCGGGGCAAGGGCGCCGCCCATGTCAACGCTCTGGTGGACGGCGTCAAGGGCCGCGGCCACCGGCACGGGAAGAACGGCGACCAGATGGTCGACTGGCTGCTGGGCGATCTAACGGAGGAAAACCGCCGCGAACTGCGCCGGATCCTCATCCAGAGCCGCAACCCCGATGTCGAGCGCATCGTGGCCGGCGAAATCGTCGACCTTCTGGCCGGCTACACCAGCGAGGCGGACAGCACCGAGATTGTCCAGCTCTGCACCGGCTTCTCCGGCATGGCGCTCGACGGCCTCCTGGTCCGCATTGAGACCTCGACCGGACGCAGCCGGAACTCGGTCCGTGACCAGCTCTTCGGCGACCTCGACCGGATTAACGCGGAGCGGCTGCGCCAGCTATTCTTCCGCCAGGGCGGCCCCATCGCCACCGGCTACGCCACCGCATGGACCGCCGGCAAGATCATGGACCTGCTCGCCGGCTACACCAGCGGTTCCGACAGCACCGCCATCGTCCGGAACTTCGACACGACGCCGCAGGAGTTCCGCGGCCTCGTCCAGGTCCGCCTGGACGAACTGTGCCGGGCCTCGCGCAACAACCAATCCGCCCAGGATGCGCTGATGCACGACATGCACGCCGGCGACTACGAGACGCTGCGGACCATGGGCGGGCTGACGCTCGCCCCGTACGTCGACACCCGCACGACCGCCGAGAAGGTCGTTGCGAAGGCGGAATGGACCATGGTGGTGCTGGAGTGGGTGGCTTGCGGACTGGGCGGGATCGTCACGGGCCTTCTGTCCGTGCTCTGGGACCTCGCAGTTGGACTCAAGGACATCGCCGTCGCTGTGTGGGACATCCTCTGGTCACTGGTCTACCTCTTCTCCGGCGGTGCCGCCGGCAGCGACAACTGGCTTCGGGTGAAGACCTTCTTCACCGGTGTCGGCAGTCTGTTCACCGACACCGGCAAGGTCTGGGACCAATACTGGGAGGAGCAGGCGCTGGAATTCCGCACCGTGGAAGGGCCGCTGGCGGACTGCCGCCGTGCCGAGTTCTGGGTGCGCAAGATCGTTTCCGGCATCGTCAATGTCGTGCTGATCCTGGTCGCCGGTTACGGTCTCGCCAAGGGTGCCGTCTCCGGTGCCAGGACGGCAGCCGGGACGGCGGAGCTGGTCGAAGCCGTCGGCATACGCGGTGTCGTGTCGGCCGGGGCGCGCATCGCCGCCCGGCGGCTTGGCAGGTTCGTGACCGCCAGCGCGGAAGCTGCCGGGAAGTTCATCCAGGTGGTGAAACAGCCGCTGGCCCTGGCACAGGCCATCAATACCCGCCTGCGCGTCGTGCTGATCGCCGCGGAGGATGTCGGCTATTGGCAGTACCTGCGCCGGCAGGCCGGCGCGGCGGCCGGGGCCGTGGGCGATCTGGCCGCCGAGCAGCTCGCCGCCGAGCAGCGGTTCTGGAGCGACCAGCGCCGCTTCTGGCGGGAACGCGGCGTGGCACAACAGGCCCGCGGCGCGGCGCTGGCCGAGGATCTTGGCACCGTCGAGCACAACCTGACCAACGATCCCCCCCGGCAACCCGAGGACCCCGCCACCATCGGCGACCTCGCCGACGATGCGGCCCAGCTCGATACCGAGTCGGCGCGGCTGAACGACGATGTCGTCAAGGCCCCGGCCACGCCCGCCGAGCAAAAGGCGGCGCAGCCCGGAATACCGTCCGCGAGTGAAGGCCCTGCTTCCCCGCCCTCCGGGACCGCAGCGGCGGCGGCCGGTGGGGCCGAACGGGAGGCGACGATCGAGCAGCTCATCGAGGAGTCGCTGGCAGGCCATTCTCCGGAACCGTCTGCTCCCCTGAATCCGGCGGAGTTCCAGCCTCCGGCCCCCCCTCAGCGGCCCGTGTACACCAGCCTGCGCCAGATCGATCCGGCCAGCATCCCGCCGGGCGAGGCCGCGCGTTACCGAACGGCCTACCCGCGGTATGTGGCCCGGCGCCAGCGCGAGATCGCCGCCGGCACGGGATCAGGCCGTCCGATCCTGTCGGAAGACGACTACATCCGGGCGCGGTGGGGCTACGACTCCGGCCTGCTCCGGCGTGGAGCGCACGCCGGACCGACGGATCTCGGACGTACGGGGGCTATCGAGCAGGAGGCCGGGCGAGCCATGCAGAAGATCGTCGACACGCGGCTGCCGCCATCCAGTTCGAATACGGCGGTCTACCCGAACCCGCACGGCGACCCGGTCATTCCGGACCATCTCCCCCCTGGAGCGGGCGAGGTCTTCCTCGACGCGAAAGGCCACAAGGCGGCGACGGGGCGGCGCTTTTCCGCACGTTTCGTCGGCGACAGCAAATACCTGGCCGGGCGCGTTCCCATCGATGGCCAGACCCGCGGTTTGGTCAACCTGGCACGCTTCAGCGACGACAAAACGCTCGTCTTCTACATCCGGTGGCAAGGGAGCTTCCCCGCCGCCGAAAGCCTAACCTTCGACTCCGCTCTCGGTGGGCGCGTCATGCCGGTGAGGCCGTGGAACGAACAGCTCGTCAGCCCGGCGTTGCGGGAGTTCGCGCGGCAGCGGGGCGTCAAGATCCGGCTCGTATCGGACCCTCTGTGGACATAGCGCACGCCGTTCCGCTCACCGGAAACCCTCCTTGTCGATTCCGTGGCGCTTGAGCAGCCGGCCCATGGCGCGCCGCTCGGTGCCGGCGCGCCGCGCCGCCTCGGTGACGTTGCCGTGGGTCAGGGCCAGCAGGCGGCGCAGATAGGCCACCTCGAACTCCCGCGCCTGCCGTTCACGGCCGGCCTTCAACCCGCCTTCGTGCATCACCGCGGCAGCCTCCGCACCGGGCAATGACGCCGGCGCCGGTCCGGGGATCACGTCGGCACGCCGCACCCGGCCGTCCCGCGCCAGTACGTAGGCCCTGTGCATCAGGTTCTCGAGTTGGCGGACGTTGCCCGGCCAGGGCTGGGCAGCCAGCCACTCCTCGGCGTCATGGTCGAGCCGGGGCACGGCGCCGGCGTAGAGGCCGGCGAAGCGCGCCAGGAAGTGCCGGGCGAGCAGGCCGATATCCTCGCGCCGCTCGGCAAGCGGCGGCAGGTCCAGGCTCAGCACGTCCAGCCGGAAGTACAGGTCCTCGCGGAAGCGCCCGAGCGCGATGCAGGCCTGCAGGTCGCCGTTGGTCGCGGCTAGGACGCGCACGTCCGTCCGCTCCACCTTCGAGCCGCCGACGCGGCGGAACTCGTGGTCCTGCAGGAAGCGCAACAGCGCCACCTGCGCCCTGGCCGACAGGCTGTCCACCTCGTCCAGGAAGAGCGTGCCGCCGTTGGCGAGGGCAACCAACCCCGTGCGCTCGCCCTTGGCGTCAGTGAATGCGCCGCGGGCGTGGCCGAACAGTTCGGATTCGACCAGAGTGTCGGGCAATGCGCCGCAATTGACCGGCACGAAAGGGCCGCCGCGGCGGTCGCTCAGATGATGGACGGCGCGGGCGAACAACTCCTTGCCGTTGCCGGTCTGCCCGCGGATCAGCACGGGCGCGGCGCACCGGGCGAACCGCCGGGCCAACGCGAAGGCCGTCTGGAACGACGTGGATCGGCCGACCAAGCCGAGCCGCAGGCACAACGCGCGGTCGTCGGACGTCGCCGCTGAATCCGGCGGGTCCTCTTCGTCGGATTCCCGCGTGTCATCCGAATGACTCATCCGGCACCCCCGCGGCTCAAGAAATCCAAGGTATTTGAAGTGTTTCCTGGGGATCGGCGACATCACCGCAAAAGACGGCCGCCTTCATGACTTTAATTATTGGACCCGCGTGATGCGCCGCGGCAATTCCCTAGGAGCACTATCACGGAAGGATGACCACCGACGCGCCCGCTCCAGCCAGGACCAGCGCCGACTCGCCGGTTTCGTTGCAAAGTCTGGACGAAGGTGATCGTGCCTCCGGTCCAGCAACTTTAGGCGACAGCCCCGAACAGAGCGGCGATGAGGGCAGCCTCGGCGGGCCTGTCGTTGACGGGGGCGGCGAGGACCTGTCCCTTGCGGACTATCGCCATGATCTCGTAGCCGATGATGGTCCGGCCCGCCGTGTGAAAGCTCTGGAAGCCACGCCCCGGCCGGATCAGTCGTTCAACTCGTCGGTGGTCCTGCTCAACAATGTTGTTCAAATACTTGCATTGTCGACGCTTGGCGAAGCGCCACATCTCGCCGTCCACCTTCATCGCCTTGCTGCACTCCGGTAGGCGGCGTTCTTATTCGACGGTGAGGGTGCCCGGGTTGACCGTGTGCGCCTGCTTCAGCGCCTTGCGAAAGAAGCGCTGCGCGGCGGAGGCATCGGCTGAGCAGCAAGTCGATCGTCTGCCCGCGCGCATCGACGGCGCGGTACAGATACATCCAGCGCCCCTTCACCTTCACATCGGTCTAGTCCACCCGCCAGGAGCCGGTGGTCCTCCGCAGGTGCGGGCGCAGACGCCGGTCCAGCTCCGGGTAGACCTGCATCCAGTAGTACAGGGGTCGTGTGGTCGACCGAAACGCCGCAGTCGGCCAGCATGCGTCCAAATCAAGGTTACTCATCGGAAACTGCAGGGGACCAGCGCACCGCCCACAGGATCACCTCCGCCGTAAAGACGGCCCATGAACGGGCTCTTGCTGCCCTGCATCACCCACCCACCCCACCCGCCAAAGCAGCTCCGACCCTAACCCTGCAACGGAGCCGAGTGGTGAGCCTCCCGCTGGTCTCTGGTGGCACGGCTAGCGCGATCACCAGCGGCTGCGCAACGTTCGCAGGTGGGCGACGCCAAAACCGATTTCGCTGTCGAGGTCTACAACTTGCTGCACGACGAGTCTGTAATTAGTCGTGCCGTCGATCGACCACGGCGAGTCGAAGACATCGAGGTGACTCGGAGCGATTGCCTGTTCGATCAGCCGCGCGGCACCTTGGCCACAGAGGTGGTCGGCGCTGATTGCGGCCGCGCGGGGGAACGACGCCACCAGAGTTGGCGCCGTCGTATCTGTTTTGATGTCGTATGGCATGAGTGCTTGTCCTCGGACAAAATTGATGCGGGATGCTTGGGTGAAGGGTGACCGTCTCGAGGTCAAGCGCCGCGCTCGACACCGCGGTCGAAGCCGCGCATCCCAAGAAGCGTGACGCGTGCGCAGAGCAGCTTGTTCGCTTGCCGGTGGACGCCGCGCCCGCGTCCACCGGCAGGTTCGATCAGGGCACGAGGAGAGATGGTGATCGGGCGGCCTGGGGCGGGAGGCTGCACGGAAGCGGTGAATTGGGCCGCCGAACGCAGAACTCTAAAACGAACCCATGAATTCCCGACGCCAGCGCCCATGCGGCTTCACCGAGCAGAGCCGCCGAAACAGCGTCGTCAATTGCCCCAGTTGCCGCAGCAATGGTTACGTTGTCGATGGCCAGCGGTGCGCGGTCAGCGGCGCGGACCTCGACGCTCGTACTGACCACGACCGCAGGTCCCATCGAGACCGGTACGACAAGCGTCGCAGCGGCGCGGGCCTTCACATCGTTGCCCTCTGTCCATAGCGGGGCGAACCTTCGGAGCGTCGCCGGACCATTGACGAGACGGGACCGAAGGCGCTGGTGATTGAGCTTCCCAGACGCGTGGGGAGGCACGAGAGCTTCGAGCGCGATCAGATCAGCGGGGAGAACCTGCGCGAGCTGACGCACCCAACGGATCGCCCCGGCGTGGATCGGGTCGCTGGGGTTGACGGCCCGTCCGTCGACCTGATACACGCCGTGAGCGAAGAGCAGGTGCACGGAATCATTGCAGGCCAGCGCTTGCGAAAGAGAGTTCATCGGTAGCTCCGTTAGGATTTCCGACGCGACCTCGTGTCGAGGACAGCCTGGGAGGCCGCGCCACCCGGCGCGCGGCCTCCCAGGCTGTCCTCGACAGCTTCCATTTGGTTCTCATCGGCAGAGATCGGCGCCGCAGCAGAGCACCACAATCCAGCTGGACCTGAAGCTGATGTTCCCTCCCGACGGAGCCGCGCAGAGGCATGCTGCGCCATGGATTATTACAATTATCGTTCGTTAAAAATGCCAATGCATTAGCGAATGCAATGCGAACGCAGCAACATGAAGGTTTCGATTCAACGGGTTGCGCGTCACACCTGCACCATAGCAAGCGCCAGATCGGCTCAGACTCCTTCGCACCGATCAAGCCCGAACATTGCACCCCAGGAGCCCGTACTTCGCACCCAGCAACCCCGTACTTTCCACCCCGGATCGCCGCACACGTGACACCATGCCCCCGTAGTTTTCACCCCGTCATCGCGATTCGGTCTAGGATTGGAGCCGCCTCCAAGGTAGGCGGAACAGAAGAACTCTGTACATACGGAACAGGGAACGAAGTTCCCGCCGTCCTCTCGGCGGCGCGTTCGGCGGACGACGGGATCTCCAGCATGTCGACGCGTCCGGCCCGATGCTCTGCGCCACCCTCACCCTGGCGCGCTTGGACGATGACCCGCGGGTGCGCGAGGACTGGCCGGCGCTGGCGCAGGCGCCCTCGGTCGCCGCACGCCTCCCGGCGACGGGGTGATGCTGTTCCGCTACGGCTCAGGCGCGGCACCGCAGCCCCTTGGGCACGCAGACGCGCAGGCCGGTGTCGCCGACCGGCAACACGTCCACCTCGGTGCCTTAGACCTCGCGCATCATAGCGGTGGTGATCACAGCGTCCGGCGTTCCGAGGCGGGCGAGGCGGCCTTCTTGCGGCAGGGCGCCACGGTCCGCGATGGCGAAGGCCTGCTCGGGTTGGTGGGTCGAAAACACCACCGCCCAACCGCCCTCCCGCGCCAGCCGCCGCACCTGCTCCAGCACCCGCACTTGGTTAGCAAAGTCGAGGCTGGCGGTCCGTTGGTTGAGTACCAGCACGCGCGGTGCTTGGGCCAGCCCCCGCGCGATCAGCGCCGGTTGCTGCTCCCCCGCCGCTGATGCGCAGCCAGTCGCTCTCCGTCAGGGGACCGATGTCGAGCCGATCGAGCGCCTCCGCAGCCGCCGAGTGGTCCATGCCGACGGCGCGGCGAAGGGGCTCCGGTGGGCGGTGCGCCCCGTCAACACCATCTCGCGCACGCTGAAGGGAAATTGCCCGGCACAGGCCTGCGGCACGTAGCCGAACGCCATCGCACGCCGACGCGTTCCCAACCGCCAAGGTCGTCGCCATGGACGAGCACGCGGCCGGCGCGTGGCGGCCGTAGGCCGAGGATCGTCTTGAACAGCGTCGTTTTGCTGCCACCGTTGGGGCCGAGCAGGCACAGAACCTCACCAGCCCCGACGGCGAAGCCAACTCCGGCACCGACAGTCCGCTCGCCGTAGCCGAACGCCAACTCCTTGATGGCAAGACGCGCGATCCTGACCAGACGCGCCGCGCGAAGGCCGGCCGCCAGAGGAACACCGGCGTACCGATCACCGCGGTCATCACGCCCAGCGGCAGTTCGACCTACCTCAGGCCGCGCGTCAGCGTATCCACCGTCGCAGCCGTAGCCGCACGAAGGCTGGGCCGATCAGCAGCCGGGCGAGGTGCGGCACCAGCAGCCCGACCTGGCCGACAATGCCACTAACCGACACCGCGGCAGCGGTCATCAGCGTCGCCGCAGCGATCACCACGGTGCGCACCATGCGCACCGACACGCCCAATGATGTGGCCTCCTCGTGACCCAGCGTCATGACGTCCAAGCGCCAACGCAGCGGCACCGGAGGCACGGGCGCCACCGCCATCGGCGGCGCAAGCGCGGCGAGGTCGGTGCGGTTGACCGCCGACAGGCTGTCCAGCAGCCCGCCAGCGAAGGCCATGGCCTGCATGACGAGCAACGGCAGCAAGGCGAAGATGCCAAACACGGCGCCGAGCGCCCCCCGAGGAGACGCCGAGGATGCCGGGCGAGACCAGCGGGTTGCAGAGCGGCCCCTGGTACGCCGCCCCCGACGCGGCGAGCCCTGCACCCACCAGAAGCGCGGCGAGCACGCGCGGGCCGCGGATGTCCTAGATCACCATCTCGACCGCTTTCGACACCGGCAGCGCGCTCTTCGTCGCCTTGGCCCACAGCAGCGCCGCCAACTCGCCGGGCGCCACCGGACAGGCGCCGGTGCTGCCGGCGACGCACATCACCGCCAGCACCAGGACGAGCATCGCGCCCGGCACCAGCGCGAAGAGCGGCTCACCCTGGCGGGCGCGATCCTACCAGGAGGTCGCTAGGTTTTTTGGCGTGGACGGACATCCCCATTTGGTCAAGGGGTAACGCTGGTCACGTTACCGGTCCGGGGACAATCGATCCTCAGGCAAAAAATTCTTCATAAATGTGACGTTGTGCCGTAGATCGGCGCGGAGAAGAGGCGATATTCGCCGGGGCCCGACGATGGGTAACGACGAGAGGCCCTTATGTCCGTGCCCGCCAACACGTTTACCCCCAACCAGATTAGCCTTCGCCCCAAGGTTCGCGCCGCAATCCACAGCCTCATATCGCGTGGCGAGTATCCGACCGTCCGCAAGGTCTGCGAGGAGGTCGGTGCGTCCGGCCGCGATGTTCAGCCCCTCATGCGTGAATGGCGCGACGAGCAGGCTGGCCACACGTCCGCCGCCACTCCGCCGTCCGGAGGGGGCCCGTGCGGCGACGTCAGCGCCGTGGTGCTTGCGGCCGCAGATGCTATGCGCGCTTCGTTCGAGCAGTTCCTTGATGGAATGGTGTCTGCCGTCCGCGCGGAGCGCGCCGAGGACGAGCAGAAGCATGCGTGGCTGCTCGCCAGCGCGCTCCGCGATGCCGAAGATCGTGCAGCACCTCTGACCGTACAGATCAGGAAGCTAGAAGCGGAACTCGAGGCTGAAGAGTCTGGCCGTATTACGGCCGAGGAGCGGATCATCGATCTCACCGCGCAACTGGAACATCTCCGCTCGGAACGCGACGCACAAGAACGGCGCCACTCTGACCTTCGCGATCAGCTCGAGCGCGAACGGGGGATGAGCGCCGCACACCAGACGTCGTTGCTTCTCGTCCAGGAGGACCTCGATGCGGCTCTCGTGACTGCTGCAAAGTACGAAGGAGCTACCAAGCAACTCGACGAAGCGCTCCAGCGGATTGCTCATCTCGAAGAGATGTTGCACATGTCGACCGCTTGGCAGACCAGCCTTCCGGACCTTATCGGCGCCGTTCTGTCGCACCAGAACGCGACTACGTAGCCCGGCACCCGCAGATCATGAACGATCACGCCAGCCTTCCTTTCCCGCAGCTGCTGACCGAACGTGAGGCGGCGGATCTGCTCAGGGTTAAGCCGAGCACCATCCGCGATGAACGAGAACAAGGAAAGCTGGGATACATCCTCGTAGGCTGCCGCATCTTCTATACGGTGCAGCAGCTTCGCGAATACCTGGAGATGCAGACGGTCCCCCCATGCGCAAGCACCCCGAACACCGACTTGGTCAGATCGGACAATACTGGCTCAGTAAGAAGCCCGGCCGCGACGGCATTGACGACGCGTGGTGTCGCACTTGGTACGAGTCCCGAACGCGACAGACACGCCGTGTCAGCCTTGGCACAACAGACTTTCAGAAGGCAACCCTCCAGCTCGCGGCGTGGGTCGTCGAGAATGAGCGCCCCCGGCACGCCGCCCCCGATCGCGTCCTCATAGAAACCGTCTTGCTGAACTACTGGAACGATCATGCCAAGAACCTGCCGAGCGCGCCGACCCAATGGCTCGGCTTGTCCTACTGGCAGGAATTCTGGACGGGGCGGACGGTTGCCGAGATCACGCCACACGAGCAGCGCCGATTCCGTGAATGGCTGGCCAACCGGGGAACCGGCACCAGCGGCATCGACCGCATCCTGTCGGTCGGGCGGGCTGCGCTGAACCGGGCCAAGAAGTGGCAGGAGTTGGCCGAAGTCCCGCACATCTTCGGGACCGTCACGGCCGAAGCAAAGCGGGCGCGCCAACCGAAAGGCCGCCCGATCACGCCCGAGGAGCTGGCGCGTCTTATCGATGCGGCGCAATCGCGCCACATGCTGCTGTTCCTGCTGATCGCCTCCAACACGTTGGCCCGCCCAGCGGCCGTTCTGGATATCGAACCAGCACAGCACGACTCGGAGCATGGGCTTCTCGACCTCAATCCCCCCGGCCGCATCCAGAACAAGAAGTTCCGTCCGGTGGTCCCGGTCTCACCGACGCTGCGCCCATGGCTCAGTCAGCCGGTGGGGAAGAGCGGACGGTACGTCAGCTATCGGAACCAGCCGATCCGCTCCATTCTCCACATGTGGCGGATCACCCGCGAAGCGGCGGGGTTGGATGAGCGCGTCACTCCGTACTCGATCCGGCACGGCATGGCCCGGGAGATGCGCAAGCGGCGGGTACCCACTGAGCAGATCAGCCTGTTCCTTGGTCACCTGCCGGACGGCTCGGCCGCAACCACGTCGATCTACGCACCCTACGAGCCAGGCTTCCTGGCCGATGCTCTGGAGGCCATCGAGGAGGTCATGGGAGAGGTGCGCAAGCACCTGAAGCGCGTCCAGATCGACCACCCACAGGCGGCGCTCGGTTCCGAGATCGAGATCAGCCTCACCGGCCGCGCGCGCCGGCACGGGATAGGCGAAGACAAGCGGCAGGAGGTCTGGCAACTCATCTTGTCCGGCCTGCCACATGCCGAGGTGGTCCGACGGACGGGCGTGTCGAGCGGCACGGTGAGCGCAATCCGGCAGGAGCTGAAGGCGGCCATGCCGCTCTACCGGAACACGGAGTTCGGCGATTGCGTGCCGCTTGCGTGCCGCGATGGTGACGAGGACGCCGACAGCCTGTCGGAAACCCCTGGAAAGGTTGGTGGGCCCGGCCGGATTCGAACCGACGACAACACCGTTATGAGCGGCGCGTTCTAACCGCTGAACTACAGGCCCTACCGCGGGGCGCACTTTGCGACAAAGCTTTGGGGAAATGCAACCCCTCGTTCATCGTTCCGACGCATAAGTCCGAAAACGAAAACGGGGGCCTTTCGGCCCCCGCTTCGTCTCGAACGATACGGCTTCCGGATCAGGTGTCCCAATCAGGTATCGAGGAAGCTGCGCAGCTTGCGCGACCGCGACGGGTGCTTCAGCTTGCGCAGCGCCTTCGCCTCGATCTGGCGGATACGCTCGCGGGTCACATTGAACTGCTGACCCACCTCTTCCAACGTGTGGTCGGTGTTCATTCCGATGCCGAAGCGCATGCGCAGCACGCGCTCCTCGCGCGGGGTCAGCGAGGCCAGGACGCGTGTCGTCGTCTCGCGCAGGTTCGCCTGGATGGCGGCGTCGAGCGGCAGGACCGCGTTCTTGTCCTCGATGAAGTCGCCGAGATGCGAATCCTCTTCGTCGCCGATCGGCGTCTCGAGGGAGATCGGCTCCTTGGCGATCTTCAGGACCTTGCGCACCTTCTCCAGCGGCATCATCAGACGCTCGGCCAGCTCCTCCGGGGTCGGCTCGCGGCCGATCTCGTGCAGCATCTGGCGGCTGGTGCGGACCAGCTTGTTGATCGTCTCGATCATGTGGACCGGGATGCGGATGGTCCGCGCCTGATCCGCGATGGAACGGGTGATGGCCTGGCGAATCCACCAGGTGGCGTAAGTCGAGAACTTGTAGCCGCGCCGGTACTCGAACTTGTCCACCGCCTTCATCAGGCCGATGTTGCCCTCCTGGATCAGGTCCAGGAACTGCAAGCCGCGGTTCGTGTACTTCTTGGCGATGGAGATCACGAGGCGCAGGTTGGCCTCGACCATCTCCTTCTTCGCGCGGCTCGCTTCCTTCTCGCCCTTCTGGACGGTGGAGACGATGCGGCGGAACTCGTTGATCGGCAGGCGGGCCTCTTCAGCCACCTGGGCGATCGACTCGCGCGTCTTGCGGATGTCGCCGTCGTACTTCTCGGCGAACTTGCCCCAGGTCTTGGGGTTCAGGCCGCGGATGCGCTCCTGCCAGTTCGGGTCCAGCTCGTGGCCGAAATACTGGTTCAGGAAGTCCTCGCGCTTCACACGGCAGTCGGTCGCCATGCGCAGCAGGCGGCCTTCGAAACCGGTCAGCTTGCGGTTCAGGCCATAGAGCTGCTCGACCAGCTGCTCGATGCGCTGGTTGTTCAGGCGGACGGTATTCATCAGCTCGACCATCTCGGTCTTGAGCTTTTCGTACTTCTTGTCCGTCTGCTTGCCCATGTCCTCGCCGCGCTGCATCGCGGCCATGCGGGCCTCGTGCAGCTTGTGCAGCTTGTCGTAGGTCGCCTTGATGTTCTCGAAGGTCTCGATGACCTGCGGCTTCAGGGCGGCTTCCATCGCGGACAGCGACAGGCTGTTGTCGCCCTCGTCGCCCTCGTCGCCTTCCTCGCCCTCGCCTTCGGCGCGCGGCGGACGCGGCTCGTCGCCGTCCTCGCCGGCCGGCGCATCGGCGGCGGGCGCAGCCGCGGGCCCGGTGCCGGCGGCTTCCACCACCTCGGCCAGGCCTTCCGGCATCTCCTCGCCGTCCGGGCCGCCGCCATAGGTGGCGTCCAGGTCGATGATGTCACGGAGCAGCATCTTCCCTTCCATAAGGGAATCATGCCACTCCAGAATGGCGCGGATGGTCAGGGGCGATTCGCAGATCGCGCCGATCATCATCTCGCGGCCGGCTTCGATCCGCTTGGCGATGGCGATTTCGCCTTCGCGCGACAGCAGCTCCACCGACCCCATTTCGCGCAGGTACATGCGCACGGGGTCGTCGGTACGACCGATGTCGTCGTCGTCGAGATTGCCCGACGAACGGCCTTCGCCTTCGCCTGCCCCCTCGCCGCTGTTCTCTGAATCCTGCTCTTCCGATTCGACGATGTTGATGCCCATTTCGGACAGCATCGCCATCGTGTCTTCGATCTGCTCGGACGAGGACGAATCCTGCGGCAGCGCTGCGTTCAGCTCGTCATAGGTGACATACCCGCGCTCCTTGCCACGGGCGATCATCTTCTTGACGGCCAAGCCCATGCCGTCCATCAGAGGACCGTCTGCGGATTCCTCCCGCGTTTCGGAAACTTCCACGCTGTTCGCAGCTTTCGTGGCCATGCGTTCGGTGCCCCCGCATTACCCCATTGAAAAAGACGAAAGGAGCGCCCGGTCCCGGTTGCCCGGCCCGTCCGCCCCACCCCCAACCATGTATCTACCCAGAACCCGCCATCACAGAAACTGTCATGCGGCCCTGTCCTGTTGACTGCTTCCTGTCAATTCCGTGCCCCATCAACCGACATCCTGCGGCCGACGACACAAGCCATCAACCGTCAGACATCGTCAAAGTCACCATCATCCGTCATACCCAGACCGGACTTTATGACCTCCTGCTGAAGAGCCACGACCCTCGCGAAGTTCGCCTCGCTGTTGTCACGGGTCAAAGCCGCCTTCGCTTCCCTAAGATCGTCGAGCACCCGCTCTTGATGCAGATGCCGCCACGCAGGCCACCATCCCTTCCGGGCATCCTCCGTGGAGGCATCCGGACGGGCGAAGCCGGCATGGACATAGGTCGACTCGCCTAGCAAAGCACCGACCATCGTCTCATGGCCGGCGGATGACAAGTGGAGACAAAGCGCAGCGGCGTCAAGTGTCGAGTCGTGGTTACGATCGTCCGAAAGACATTCGATCACCGCCCAGCGCAGTTTTTCGAGCTCCGGGTCACCGAACGGCAACAGCCCCAACGGCTCGGCCAATTCGCCGAACAGCTCGGGATGGTTGATGATCGTCGCCAGCAGAATCCGCTCCCGCATCGAGGCGAGGCGGGAGGCGCGGCCGCGCCCCTCCCCCACCGGCTTGGAGGTCAGGCGACCGGGCACGCCCGGCACATGGCGGCGCGGCGGTTCGCCGAAACGCCCCCGCCCCTGCCCCGGCACCCAGGGGCCGCGGTTGTAGGCCGGACGCGCGGGGGCGAAGGCCTCGTCGACGCGGCGGCGCATCTCGGTCCGGTAGAAGCCCTGCACGTCGCGGTCGGCGATGGTGGCGACGCGGGCCTCCAGCGCCGCCTTCACCGCGGCCTTGGCCTCCGGGGTGTCGGTCGGCCGGCCCTCGCTCTCCATCCGCCACAGGGCGTCGGACAGCGGGATGGCGGCCTCCAGCACCGCGCCCATCGCCTTGGGGCCTTGGGCGCGGATCAGGCTGTCGGGATCCTCGCCCTCCGGCAGGAAGGCGACGCGGGCCGACTGGCCGGGGGCAAGGTGCGGCAGGATGCGCTCCACCGCCCGCCACGCCGCGCGCCGGCCGGCGTTGTCGCCGTCGAAGCACAGGAACGGCACCTTCTCCGCCGCCGGGATCAGCTTCCACAGCTCCTGCACCTGCGTCTCGGTCAGCGCGGTGCCCAGCGGCGCCACCGCCCCCTCGAAGCCGGCGCGGACCAGGGCGATCACGTCCATGTAGCCTTCGGCGACGATCACCGGCTTGCCGTCCGCCGCCGCCTGCCGCGCCCGCGACAGGCCGTAGAGCAGCGTGCCCTTATGGAAGAGCGGCGTGTCGGCGGTGTTGACGTATTTCGGCCCGTCTCCCTCCAGGATGCGCCCGCCGAAGGCCACCACCTGCCCGCGCCGGTCGGTGACCGGGAACATCACCCGGTTGCGGAAGAAGCTGTAGGGCGACCGGCCGTCGTCCGGCCGCTTCAGCAGCCCGGCATTGACCATGTCCTCGTCGGAGAACCCCTGCTTGCCCAGATAGGTGCGCAGCGCGTTCGAATCGCCGGGCGCATAGCCCAGCCTGAAGCGCGCGATGGTGTCGCCATCCAGCCCGCGCCGCATGAAGTAATCCAGCCCCGCCCGTCCGGCGGAGCTGTGCAATTGCTGCTCGAACCAGCGGGCCGCCTGCTCGACGAGGTCGTGCAGGGTCTTGCGCCGCTCGTAGCGCTGCCGGTCCTCCTCCGTCGGGCGCGGCACCGGCAGTCCGGCCTCTCCGGCCAAATGCTCGACCGCCTCGGGGAAGCCGAGATTGTCGTGACGCATGACGAAACCGATGACGTCGCCGTGGGCGCCGCAGCCGAAGCAATGGAAGAAGCCCTTCTGGTCGTTGACGTAGAAGGACGGCGACTTCTCATTGTGGAACGGACAGGGGGCCTTGTACTCGCGGCCGGCACGAATCAGGCGCAGGCGCTTGGAAACCACCTCCGACAGGGCCAGCCGGCTGCGCAGTTCTTCCAGGAATTGGGGCGGGAAAGCCATGGTCGAACGGTCACCGGGGAACGAAGGAGGGGCGCGACGGGCGCCAGGCTATAGCAGAGGCATAGTATGGGAACCAGCACCGCCGGACCCAAGGGGGCAGATGGCGCAGGTGCAATGCGTCAGTCCGGCTGGCGGACAAGATGCGTCCCGGCATAGAGCGCGCGCAGGGGCGCCTGATAGCCGATGCTGTCCAGACTCAGTGCGTCATCCCCGACGATCACCAGCGGGCTTTCCGGCCAGCTTCCATCCGCCTGCCGGCGCAAGAGCTCCGCACCGATGCCGGCAGTCCACAGCACCAGGATCTCGCGGACCGACGGCAGCGTGGTGTAGGTCCAGACATTCTCCCAGGTCTCGGCCTCGTTGCTGGGCGACAGGATTTCGACCAGCAGGACCGGATCGGGCAGTGTGCGCAGCCCCCTTTCATCGGCGGCACAGGTCACGCCCAAATCGGGAATGCGCAGATTGTGGCTGGACCGGACACGCGGCTGAACGCCCGGTGCGGTCACGACATGGCAGCCGGGGGCGCGGTCGGCCAGATAGTTGCCGATCAGGCGGGCGACAGTGCTTTGCAGGATGCCATGGGTGATGCTCGCCGGCGCCATGGCGCGCGGTTCACCGTTCACCAACTCAAAGCGCGTGTCAGTGCCGTCGCCGCTCCAGTCCAGGAACTGGGCGACGGTCATGCCCGAAAAGGTGGATTTGCGGACCGCGACCATTCGACTGTCCTCCTGCCGCCACCCCGATCGCCGAAGAGGCGCCAGACCTCAGACTAGCCTGAGTCGCCCCTCTGCGGCCAGCAACCCTTACTTCACTTCCCCGACAGCCGCGCCTTCACCAGACCGCCGGCCTTGGCGAAGTCCATCTGGCCGGCATGGCGGGCCTTCAGCTCGGCCATCACCTTGCCCATGTCCTTGATGCTGGCGGCGCCAAGCTCGGTGACGATGGCGTCGATGGAGGCGGCGGATTCCTCGTCGCTCATCTGCTTGGGCAGGAAGCGCTCGATGACCGCGATCTCCTCGCGCTCCTGCTGGGCCAACTCCGGACGGTTTCCCTGCTCGTACAGCGCCGCCGACTCGTTGCGCTGCTTAATCAGCGCCTGGAGCATGGACAGGATCTCCGCCTCGTCGATGCCGTCGGTCACGCCGCGCGGGCGGGCGGCGATGTCGCGGTCCTTCAGCCCGGCGAGAATCATGCGGATGGTGGACACCGCGCGCTGGTCCTTCGCGCGCATCGCATCCTTGAGGCTGTCATTGAACTGCGTGCGCAACGTCATGTCCCGTCTTCCTTGGTTCGTCGGGCCGGGATGGAAGGCCCCGGCCGGACAGCCGACTATTCCGAAAAAGGCCGCCGATTTCCATGGCAAAAGCCCCAGCCGGCGAATGGCCGCGCATGAGCCGTCCGACTTTGCCGCCGGTTCAGGGCCGCCTTGCAAAGCTATTGCTGGAAATCCGGCATCCAATCGTCATATAGGATGTCCGGCCCACCCGATCAGCCCACTCGATCCCGCGTCACCGCCCGTACCGGCGGAGGTGGGGTGCGAGCGGTTCCGTGTGCGCGCCCGGCGGGACGCTAGGCCGTCGCCGTTCCGCCGATCACCCGATCCGTCGCCGGCCGCGGTTTTTGGGAAGGTTCACAGGAATGACTCTCGCCACTCCCCCCTCCGACAATGCGGTTCACACCGGCGTGCTTGTTCTGGCCGACGGCACGGTGTTCCGCGGCCGAGGCATCGGCGCCACGGGGGATTCGGTGGGCGAGGTGTGCTTCAACACCTCCATGACCGGCTATCAGGAGATCCTGACCGATCCCAGCTATGCCGGCCAGATCATCACCTTCACCTTCCCGCACATCGGCAACACCGGCGCCAACACCGAAGATATCGAGACGATCACCCCGGCCGCCCGCGGCCTGATCCTGCGCGCCGACATCACCGACCCGTCGAACTGGCGCGCCACCCGCCATTTGGACGACTGGCTGAAGAGCTACGGCCTGGTCGGTCTGGCCGGCGTCGACACCCGCCGCCTGACCCGTCGCATCCGCGACCTGGGCGCGCCCAACGGCGTCGTCGCCCATGCACCGGACGGCAAGTTCGACATCGAGGCGCTGGTCGCCAAGGCCAAGGGCTGGCCGGGGCTGGAGGGCATGGACCTGTCCAAGGACGTGTCCTGCCGCCAGACCTATGACTGGACCGAGGCCGGCTGGACCATCGGCGGCGGCTACGCCACCCAGGACAAGCCGCAGTATCATGTCGTCGCCATCGATTACGGCGCCAAGCGCAACATCCTGCGCTGCCTCGCGGCATCCGGCTGCAAGGTGACGGTGGTGCCGTCGACCGCCACGGTCGAGGATGTGATGCGCCACCAGCCGGACGGTGTCTTCCTGTCCAACGGCCCCGGCGACCCCGCCGCCACCGGCGAGTACGCCGTCCCGACCATCAAGGGCCTGCTCGACACCGGCGTGCCGATGTTCGGCATCTGCCTCGGCCACCAGATGCTGTCGCTGGCGCTGGGCGCCAAGACCACCAAGATGCAGCAGGGCCACCGCGGCGCCAATCACCCGGTCAAGGACCTCGCCTCCGGCCGGGTGGAGATCACCAGCCAGAACCACGGCTTCGTCGTGGTGCCGGAGACTCTGCCGGCCGACGCCGAGGTCACCCATGTCAGCCTGTTCGACGGCACCAACGAGGGCATCCGCCTGAAGGGCAAGCCTGTCTTCTCGGTGCAGTACCACCCGGAAGCCTCGCCCGGCCCGCAGGACAGCCACTATCTGTTCGACCGCTTCGTCCAGCTGATCGCCGAGAAAAAGGCGGCCTGACGGTCGAGCGGAACCAACCCGCTGAAGAGGGCGTCCCGGTGGGGCGCCCTTTTTGTTGACGCCCCTCTTTTTGGGAACGCCGGATCATGGCCCGGTCCACCGACCTGCTGCTGACCGCCATCGCTCCGGCGATCTGGGGCAGCACCTACATCGTCACCACCGAACTGCTGCCGCAGGGCTACCCGATGACGGTCGCGCTGCTGCGTGCCCTGCCGGCCGGGCTTCTGTTGCTGCTGCTGGTCCGCCGGCTGCCCTGGGGATGCTGGTGGGGACGCTCGCTGGTGCTGGGGGCGCTGAACTTCTCCTTCTTCTGGGCGATGCTGTTCGTGTCGGCCTACCGCCTGCCCGGCGGCGTCGCCGCCACGGTGGGAGCGGTGCAGCCGCTGATCGTCATCGCGCTGTCGCGCCCACTGCTGGGCACCCCGATCCGCCCGCTGGCGGTCGCAGCCGCCATGGCCGGCATCGGCGGGGTGGCCCTGCTGGTCCTGAAGCCCAGCGCCACTCTGGACGGGATCGGCGTGCTCGCGGCGCTGGCCGGCGCCGGGTCGATGGCCGCGGGCACGGTGCTGAGCCGGCGCTGGCTCCCGCCGGTGTCGCCGCTGACCTTCACCGCCTGGCAGCTGACCGCGGGCGGGGTGCTGCTGGTGCCGGTGGCGCTGCTGCTCGAACCCGCGCTGCCGCTGCCGACGACGGCCAACCTGTTGGGCTTCGTTTATCTCGGCCTGATCGGCGCGGCGCTGACCTACATCCTGTGGTTCCGCGGCCTGTCGCGGCTGGAGCCGTCCGCGGTGGCGCCGCTGGGTTTCCTCAGCCCGGTCACGGCGGTGGTGCTGGGCTGGGCGCTGCTCGGCCAATCGCTGACCGGATATCAGATTGCCGGGATCGCACTGGCGCTCGGCAGCGTCTGGGTCGGCCAGCGGGCGCAGGCCGCACCGGCAGCGCCAGTCGATGCAACGGCGGACGCGCGGAGTTGAAGGCGGGCTTTCCGGGGTGGCGGGATCGCGCCATATCATCGAGGCCCCCGGCACGCCCGCCCCCTGCCCCGGACTCCATGCGCCGACTGCCGCCCCCGCCGATCGCCATCCCCGCCGCCCCACAGGAGGAGCATCCCGCCTGCCCGCTCTGCGGTCGGCCGATGGTTCCCGGCGCAAGCCTGAACGAACACCATCTGGTCCCGCGCACCTATGGCGGCCGGGACACCGTGACGATGCACCGCATCTGCCACGCCAAGATCCACGCGGTGCTGACCGAGCAGCAACTGCGCGACCATTACCACGAGATCGAGGCGCTGCGCGGCCATCCCGACATCGCCGCCTTCATCCGCTGGGTGCGGCGCAAGCCGCCGGAGTTCACCGACGGTCACGCAACCGACCGGCGGCGGCGCAAGCGCTGACAGTGGTTTACCCCCGGCGGACGGTCTGGCGCTGGGCGGGTTTCGGCAGATAATTGCGGGCCTCGCCGTTGCAGACGCGGCTGACCCGCTCATACTCCTCCACCGTATCGACCTGCGCCTGCCGGCGGTCGCGCTCGCGCCCGAACTCCTGCATGATCCGCCGCATCGCCGATTCGAGCGGCCGGCGGATCGCCGCCATCGCCTGGGCCTGACTGCGCGAGCGCACCGGCGCCATGCCCTCCAGCACCTGGTCCAGCCGGATGCGGATCATCGGCATCATCTCGCGCAGCAACGCCTCGTCCACCGCGACATGGCGCATCTCATGGGCCAGCACCTCGCCATGCAGGCAGGAGTTCACCGGGATTTCGCTGGCGACATGGACGATGCGCTGCTGGAAGCCAAAGCTTATGGTCACCGTGCTGGCCGATGCGCAATAGGTGCCGTCGCTCATGGTCCTGAACAGGGCGGAGACCTGCGACTGCTCGCCATAGCGGGCCAGGGTCAGCCCCAGCACATGGCCATCGGCACTCCCGGCCGGTCCCGGCGTGCGTCCCGGCAGCCGGGTGAGTTGCGCGACCGTTCGCCCGTCGTCACGCTGGATCGGCGCCAGCACGGTGTCGAACACGAGCTTGGTCGGCGGAAACCCGCTGCAGCCGTTGGACTGCGCCGCAGCCGGCGAGGCGGCCGGCAGGGTGGCGAGCAGCATGCCCGAAAGGAAGAGGAACAGGAGGCGAACGGTCATCCCGATACAGATATCAGGAAACCGTCCGCCGACAAGAGACATGGAGTGGAAGATCGGGGTGCCGTCGAAGGATCTTCGCCGGCAGCCCCAAACCCCTCACTGATGCGCCGGGAACAGGAAACGCGCCTTCAGGGTGCCTTCGATGGCGCGCAGGTCGTTGACGACCTCCATCTCCTCCACGTCGCCGTTCACGTCGACCACCACATAGCCCAGCTCCGGATCGGTCTGGAGATACTGGGCGGCGATGTTCAGGTCGCGGCCGGAGAACACCTCGTTCACCTTGCGCAGGATGCCCGGACGGTTCTCGTGGACGTGCAGGAAGCGGGTGCAGCCGGCCTGAACCGGCAGTGCCACCTGCGGGAAGTTGACCGCGCCGACGGTGGAGCCGTTGTCCGAATACTCGAGCAGCTTCTGCGCCACCTCGGTGCCGATGTTGGCCTGCGCCTCCATGGTCGAACCGCCGATGTGCGGAGTCAGGATGGCGGTCTTGATGCCGCGCAGCGCGCTCTGGAACTCTTCCTTGTCCGAACCGGGCTCGACCGGGAAGACGTCGATGGCGGCACCGATGATGTGGCCGCTGTTCATCGCGGCGGCCAGCGCCTCGATGTCCACCACTTGGCCGCGGGCGGCGTTGATCAGGTGGCTGCCCTTCTTCATCGTCGCCAGTTCACGCTCGCCGATCATGTCGCGGGTCTGCGGGGTGTCCGGCACATGCAGGGTCACCACGTCGGAGACCGACAGCAGTTCCTCCAGCGAGTCGCAGGCGCGCGCGTTGCCGAGCGCCAGCTTGCGCACGACGTCGTAGAAGCGGACCTGCATGCCCATCGCCTCGGCCAGGATCGACACCTGGGTGCCGATATGGCCGTAGCCGACGATGCCCAGCGTCTTGCCGCGGATCTCGTAGGAGTCCTTGGCCGACTTCATCCAACCGCCGCCATGGACCAGCTGCGACTTCTCGAAGATGCCGCGCATCAGCATGATGATCTCGCCGATCACCAGCTCCGCCACCGACCGGGTGTTGGAATAGGGGGCGTTGAACACCGGGATGCCGGTGCGGCGCGCCGCCTTCAGATCGACCTGGTTGGTGCCGATGCAGAAACAGCCGACGGTGATCAGCTTGTTGGCCGCCTCGAACACCTTGGCGGTCAGGTGGGTGCGCGACCGGATGCCGAGGATGTGGACGGACCCGATGCGCTCCAGCAGCTCATCCTCGTCCAGGGCGCGCGGCAGCCGCTCGACAGAGGCATAGCCGCCGCGGGCCAGCTCGTCGATGGCGTTGTCGTGGACACCTTCCAGAAGAAGGATGTTGATCTTGTCCTTGGAGAGCGAGAGCTTGGTCACGGCCGGCTTCCGTATCTGGGCATCGGGACTGATCGGCAGCCCGCCTGCCGGAAACGGCGCGATGGGCCACGGAAAAGCGAGCGCGCAAAATAATACCAAAGGCAGCCCTTGTCACCTGACGGATGTTGCGCCGCCACAGAGCTTTCCGCATGCCGGATTGGCGCGGGACGCGGGTTGGGTGTATCAGTCGGACCGACCTTCCAATTTGGAAACCCGCCATGAGCGACGTGACGATCTACCACAATCCGCGCTGCAGCAAGTCGCGCGAGACGCTGGAACTCCTGCGCTCCCGCGGCGTCGAGCCGGCGGTGATCGAGTATCTGAAGACCCCGCCCTCCCTGGCGGAACTGTCGGCCATCCTCGCCAAGCTGGGCAAGGGTCCGCGCGACATCACCCGCGCCAAGGAGGCGGCGGAGGCCGGAATCGCCAAAGACCTCGACGGTGAGGCGCTGGTCGCCGCCCTGTCCGCCAATCCGTCCGCCATCGAACGCCCCATCGTGGTGAAGGGCGACCGCGCCCGCGTCGGCCGGCCGCCGGAATCGGTGCTGGACCTCCTCTGACCCTTTCCCGTCCCTGACCGGAGCCTTCCGCCCGTGACTGCCAAGCACACCGCCGCCGCCGCCGCCGCCGAGCTGTCGACCATCCGCGATTTCCTGCGCTACGGCGTCAGCCGCTTCAACGAGGCCGACCTCGATTACGGCCACGGCACCACCACGGCCTTCGACGAGGCGGTGTTCCTGGTGCTGGAGTCCCTGCACCTGCCGGTCGACCAGCTCGACCCCTATCTCGACTCCCGCCTGACCGCGGCGGAGCGTGAGGCGGTGGCCGGCATCCTCCATGCCCGCATCGACACCCGCAAGCCAGCGCCCTACCTGCTGAACAAGGCCTACATCCAGGGCATCCCCTTCTATGTGGACGAGCGGGTGATCGTCCCGCGCTCCTACATCGGGGAGTTGCTGTTCTCCGACCTGTTCGGCGGCGACGACTTCACGCTGGTGGACGATCCGACCTCGGTGGAGCGGGTGCTGGATCTCTGCACCGGTTCCGGCTGTCTCGCCATCCTGGCGGCGCGCATCTTCCCGGAGGCGCAGGTGGACGCGGTCGACCTGTCGCCCGACGCGCTGGAGGTGGCCAAGCGCAACGTCGCCGACAGCGGGTTCGAGGACCGCATCGCCCTGCATCAGGGCGACCTGTTCGCGCCGCTGAAGACGCGGAAATACGATGTCATCATCACCAACCCGCCCTATGTCGACGCCGAAGCGATGGACGCCCTGCCACCCGAGTTCCGGGCTGAACCGGAGATGGCGCTGGCCGGCGGCGACGACGGGCTGGACATCGTCCGCCGCATCCTGAAGGAAGCGCCCAAGCACCTGACCCCGGAGGGTGGCCTGCTCTGCGAATTCGGCACCGGCCGCGAGATCCTGGAGGCGGAATACCCCCACCTGGACTTCCTGTGGCTGCAGACCGCCAACAGCTTCGGCGAGGTGTTCTGGCTGACGCGGGAGCAGTTGAAGGCGGGGAAGTGAGGGGCTAACGTCCTCACAGCCGGGAACCCTTCCCCCCGCCCCCGGTTGTCCTCTCGACTATGCTGCATCGCAGCAGCCGCTTGAGAGGACGACCACCATGACCGACCACCAATCCACCATCTTCAAGACCCTCGGCATCACCGCGCTTGCCTTGGGTGGGCTGGCCGTCGCCAACACGCTGGCGGCCCGCGCGGCGGAGCGGCGCTATCCGCCCGAAGGCCGCTTCGTGACCGTCGACGGCGTCCGGCTGCATTACATGGAAGCCGGCGAGGGTCCGCCGGTCGTGTTGCTGCACGGCAATGTCTCCGCTCTCGGCGATTCGCTGGCGAGCGGGCTGTTCGACCGGCTGGCGCGCAATCACCGGGTGATCGCCTTCGACCGTCCCGGCATGGGCCACAGCGACCGTCCCCGCGATCGCGCCTGGACCCCCGAGGATCAGGCGGACCTGCTGGCCAAGGCCTTCGCGATCCTGGGCATCGAAAACGCAGTGGTCGCCGGCCATTCCTATGCCACCCTGATCGGGCTGGCCCTGGCGCTCGACCATCCGCGGACGGTGAAGGGGCTGGCGCTGATCTCCGGCTATTACTTCCCGACCAAGCGGGTGGACGCGGTGATGGTGGCGCCGGTTGCAGCCCCGGTGCTGGGCGACCTGCTGCGCTACACCGTGTCGCCGCCCTTCTCCAAGGCGGTGATGCCGGCGATGCTGAAGACCCTGTTCTCGCCCCGGCCGGTGCCCGACCATCTGACGGAGACCTTCCCCGTCGCCCTGACCACCCGCCCCGGCCAGCTGCGCGCCAACGCCCAGGACGGCGTCACCCTGGCACCGGGCGCCGACCGGCTGCAGCACCGCTATGCCGACGTGACGGTCCCGGTGGCGATCTTCGCCGGCCACGAGGACCGCATCGTTTCACAGGAGGAACAGAGCGGCCGCCTGCATCATGTCCTGCCGAACAGCACCCTGCATTGGGTGCCGGACTGCGGACATATGGTGCATTACGCCGCCCCCGATCTGGTGGTGCGCCGTATCGACGAGTTGTCGGCCGAAAGCGTACCGCTGCGCGTCGCCGCTCAGAGATAGCGCCGCATCAGGATGCTGCCGCCCTGGTGCGGCAGGCGGGGGTGCCAGGGGATGTCGGCGCGGCCGATCTCCTCGAACCCCTCGCCGGCATAAAGACGGCGGGCCGGATCGTTGTCGGCCCAGACATGCAGGGTGACGCGGTCGAACCCGCCGGTCCGCGCCCGCTCGTAGAACCAGCCGAGCAGCCGCCCGGCGATGCCGTGGCGGCGCTGCGCCGGATCGACCGCCAGGGCCGACAGGAAATAGCTGCCCCAGTCCAGCGTTTCGGAGAATGCGGCCATGTGGGCGATCCGGTCGGGCGGCAGGCCGCTGTAATCCTCCGTCCGGATCCAGTCGGTGGGATAGCCGTGGGCGACGCCGACGACCCGGCCATCCAGTTCGGCGACCCCGCTCTGCCGATGCGACAGCGAACCGCTGCGCCCGGCAAGGCCCGGCATCAGCATTTCCGCCGCCGTCAGCCCCGGCATCAGCCCGTCCAGCAGAAAGCCGTAGACCCCGCCGCCGGCAATATCGATCAGCCGGGCGAGGCCCGGTGCGTCGTCGGCATCGGCCGCACGGATGCGGAGACGGTCGTGAATGATGTGAGAAGTCACGGCAGGCACCTTCCTTCCGGGGAGCGGCCGGATAGGAAAGGCCGTCCTGCCGCCGATTTCCAGTCCCTTTCGAGGGCGCCGGTTCGAGGGCGCCGGTTCAGTTGTGGTCAGCGGCCCGATTGAGATCGTCGCGAAGTTTCAGCAACGCCTCGCGCAGGGAGGTCAATTCCGCAACCGAACATCCGGCGGCGGCAGCGATGTGGGTCGGCAGGCATTCGGCCTTGCCGCGCAACGCCGCGCCGTCGGGGGTCAGGCGAATGCGGACAAGCCGTTCGTCCTGAGGATCGCGGGCGCGGGTGACCAGCCCCTGCCCTTCCATCCGCTTCAGCAGCGGGGTAAGCGTGCCGCTGTCCAGCCCCAGCCTTTCCCCCAGCGCCTTCATCGACTGCCCGTCCTCCTCCCACAGCAGCAACATCGCCAGATATTGCGGGTAGGTCAGTCCGAGCGACTCCAGCAGCGGACGATAGACACGGGTCATCGCCAGATTCGCCGAGTAGAGGGCGAAACAGGCTTGGTTGGACAGCAGAAGCGGATCGTTCCTGTCGGCAGTCATGGCTTTGCGGAACCTTCAAAACGGCGCGAACCGCCGTGCTGCAACGCGCCGGTCGATCATGCGTTCGGCACAATCGCGCGCAACAGCCCGGCGGCGCAATCCTGAAGACGTTTCGCTTCAGGCGATCACCCTATGAAACGACCTTGGGCAAGCGCCTCAGGCAACGGTCGTGGTGACCGGGATGTTGCCCTTGGTGGCATGGCTGTACGGGCAGACCTTGTGCGCGCGGGCCAGCAGATCCTCGGCGGCGGCCTTGTCCATGCCCGGCAGCGACACGACGAAGTCCACCGTCAGGCCGAAGCCCTCGCCATCGTCGCGGGCGCCGATGCCGACCGTGGCGGTCACCGACAGGTCGGCCGGAACGGCGATCTTGTCGCGGTTTCCGACGAACTTGATGGCGCCGATGAAGCAGGCGGAATAGCCGGCGGCGAACAGCTGCTCGGGGTTGGTGGCCCCGCCCTGCCCGCCCAACTCCTTCGGCGCGGCCAGCGCGACCGACAGCAGGCCATCCTCGCTGACGGCCTTGCCGTCGCGGCCACCGGTGGCGGACACCTTCGTCGAATACAGGGTCTTCATGGTGCGCTCTCCTTAATGGATATCGGGGTTTGGTTGGCGGAGCGGCAGGAAGCACCGCCGCTGGTGATCTCGTGGGTCTGAATATCGCTCACAATTAGATTGTGCGCAATGTATTTGATTATGCGCGATGAGATTGTGCGCAATGCTTCCTGCGCATGGCGCCCCGCGCCGGCACCACCGCTCGGCTCTGAATACGGGCCTAATCGAGCGCAATAAAAAAGCCCCGAAGTCCAAGGACTTCGAGGCTTCTTTCACCTTCCGGAACTGGTCGGAGCGACAGGATTCGAACCTGCGACCCCCAGACCCCCAGTCTGATGCGCTACCAGGCTGCGCTACGCTCCGTCAACTTCACCGCAGTGCTTGCGGCTTGGCTCCGGAAGGGAACGGGACTATAGCCGCGGACTTTTGCCGATGCAACATCTCCCGTGATGCTTTTTCAGCTTTTTTTGTCCCCGATTTCGGACAGGCGCGACAGAACCGACCGCAGCGATTTCAGCTCGTCCACCACCATGGTGATCTCGTGCCGCAGGGCGGCGGACAAAGGCGGCTGCGCCCCATAGTCCGGCCCGTCATCCAGGCCACCGTCCTCCATACCGTCATCCAACGTCTCCCCGCCCATCGGTCCGCCGCCGGAGTCGCCGGGTTCATCGGCATCCTCGGGCAACGGCGGCGTGGGGTCGGACATGCGCCCTTCCTTCAGCAGGCGCTGCACGCCCTTGATGGTATAGCGGTCCTCATACAGCAGCGCCTGGATGCGGCGCAGAAGCTCCACATCCTCCGGCCGGTAATAGCGCCGGCCTCCGCCGCGCTTCAGCGGGCGGATCTGGGGGAACTTCGTCTCCCAGAACCGCAGCACATGCTGAGGCACGTTCAGGTCGGTCGACACCTCGCTGATGGTGCGATAGGCCGTGGCGGACTTCATGGCAGGATCAGGCCGCCGCCCGGCAGTGGCCGGATGCGACGATCCGCGGACAGGCACGGCACGGCGTTGGACGGGGTGCCCATTCCACTGAAAGCGGCGTCATAACAGACGGCCGGCGTCAGGAGAGAGCCCGCGCGGGCGTCGGCGCCCCACCCTCCTGGACATCGTTGATGCGGTTCTTCAGCACATGGCTGGCACGGAAGACCAGCACCCGCCGCGGCAGGATCGGCACTTCTTCGCCGGTCTTCGGGTTCCGGCCGACCCGCTCACCCTTCTGGCGAACCTGGAAACTGCCGAAGGAGGAAATCTTCACCATCTCCCCCCGGGCGAGCGCGTCGGAAATCTCGTCCAGGACGGTTTCGACCAGATCGGCCGATTCGTTGCGCGAAAGACCGACTTCCTGGTAGACGGCCTCGCTCAATTGGGCGCGCGTGACGGTGTTCTGAGACATGGTTCGACCTCCCCCGCAACCATTGCGAAGACGGTAATCCGGGGAAAGAAGGTCCGTCAATTCAAAAGCTTGGCAGCCGCATACAGCCCGGCCGAAGCCGGGCCGGGCGTGCGGTGCAGCATTGAAGCAGGCGCGGAAAAAGGAGGGGCCGCTTACCAGCGGATCAGCGCCGAACCCCAGGTCAGGCCGCCGCCGATGGCTTCCATCAAGATCAGGTCGCCGCGCTTGACCCGGCCGTCGGCCACCGCCTCGCCCAGCGCCAGCGGGATCGACGCAGCCGACGTGTTGCCGTGGCGGTCCACCGTCAGCACGACCTTTTCCGGCGACAGCTTCATCTTGCGGGCCAGCCCGTCGATGATGCGCCGGTTCGCCTGATGCGGAACCATCCAATCGATGTCGGTGGACTCCAGACCGTTGGCAACCAAAGCCTCCTCCACCACCGCCGACAACTTGGAGACGGCGTGGCGGAAGATCTCCTGCCCGTGCATGCGGACATGGCCGATGGTGCCGGTCGAGGACGCGCCGCCATCGACATAGAGCAGGTCGTACTGGCTGCCGTCGGAATGCAGATGGGTGGACAGCACGCCGCGATCCGTCGAATCGCCCTTGGCCTCATAGGCCTCAAGCACGATGGCGCCGGCGCCGTCGCCAAACAGCACGCAGGTGGTGCGGTCGTTCCAGTCCAGCAGACGGGAGAAGGTCTCCGCCCCGATCACCAGGGCGCGGCGCGCCTGACCGTTGCGCAGGAAATTGTCGGCGACCGACATGGCATAGACGAACCCGGCGCAGACCGCCTGGATGTCCATGGCGAAGCCCTTGGTCCCCAGCGCCGCCTGCACCTTGGTCGCCGTTGCCGGGAAGGTGTTGTCCGGTGTGGTGGTGGCCAAGATGATGCAGTCGATGCTATCGCCCGGCACGCCGGCATGCTCAAGGGCGCGAGTCGCCGCGGCGATGGCGAGATCGGAGGTCTTCTCCCCCTCCGCGGCGATGTGGCGGGACTTGATGCCGGTGCGCTGGACGATCCACTCGTCCGTCGTGTCGACCCGCTGTTCCAGATCCTGGTTGGTGACGACGTTGGCCGGCAGGAAGATACCGCAACCAAGAACTCGGGAACGCATGACCATGGTTCAGCCCGCCGCCGCCTTCGTGTCGGGAAGAGGGTTCGCGTCGGCAATGCGCCCCATCTCTTCCTTGATGCGCTCGTTGAAACCGTGAGTCGCCAGATTGATGGCGACCGCGACGGCATTGGCGAATCCGACCGGGTCGGTGCCGCCATGGCTCTTCACGCAGACGCCGCGCAGGCCCAGGAACATCGCGCCGTTGTAGCGCCGCGGATCGATCCGCTCGCGGAAGCGCTTGAAGGCGCCGCGTGCCAGCAGATAGCCGATCCGTGCCAGGAAGGACGTCGCGAAGGTGCGGCGCAAAAACTCGGAGAAGAGCTTGGCCGTCCCCTCCGCCGTCTTCAGCGCGACATTGCCGGTGAAGCCATCGGTGACGATGACGTCCACCGTGCCCAGCCCGATGTCGGTGCCTTCGACGAAGCCGTGGAAGCGGCCGGGCAGCGGCATGTCGCGCAGGCTCGCCGCCGCGGCACGCACCACCTCGTTGCCCTTCATGTCTTCCGAGCCGATGTTCAGCACGCCGATCGACGGCTCCGGCAGACCCAGGATGGCGCGCGCGAAGACGGCCCCCATCACGGCGAACTGGACGAGGTTTTCCGGCTGGCATTCGGCGTTGGCGCCGAGGTCCAGCATCACGCTCTCGCCCCGTTGCGTCGGGAAGAAGGAAGCCATCGCCGGCCGGTCGATGCCCGGCAGCGTCTTCAACACGAACTTCGCCATCGCCATCAGGGCGCCGGTGTTGCCGGCCGAGACCACGCAGGCGGCCTCGCCCGACGCCACGGCGTCGATGGCAAGCCTCATGCTGGACTGGCGTCCGGCGCGCAGGGCCACTGCGGGCTTGGCGTCCCCGGCCACGAAGTCGGCGGTATGGCGGATCTCCGCCACCGCCTTCAACGCGGGCCGCTGGCTCAGCAGCGGCTCGATCCGATCCCGGTCGCCATACAGCAGAAAACGCACATCGGGATGGCGCTCCCGCGCGATGTCCGCCCCGGCAATGACCATGTCGGGACCGAGATCGCCACCCATGGCATCCAGGGCGATGGTCAGGCGCTGGCTCACCGCGAACAGGCTCCCCGGCTAGGACCCCGGCAGGGGCGAAGTACGCCCCTGATCATCGGGACCTCAGACAACGCGATCGGGATCAAGCGGCCGCGGTGCCGCTCTGAACCACTTCGCGCTGGTCGTACTGGCCGCAAGACCCGCAGACGTGGTGCGGACGCTTCAGCTCACCGCAGCTCGGGCACTCGTTGTAGGCCGAGGTCGGCAGAGCGTGGTGCGAACGCCGCATGTTGCGCCGCGACTTGGAGGTCTTCTTCTTCGGAACAGCCATGACCGTAAACTCTCTTCATTGGAAAGGGCGGCCCGAACAGGGGCCGCCCAGCGCGAGCGGCATTCAATAAGGCAAATGCCCCCAAAGGGCAAGCCCGAACAACCCCCATTTCGCAACCCCGCGCCGCTCATTGGAGGGGGTGGAAATGCCGGCCCTTATACAAGGAACCGCGGGGGACGCAAGACCGCAGTCACTTCTGCTGCTTCAATTGCTGCAGAACGGCGAACGGGTTCGGCTTTTCCGGCTCCTCCGCCACCTCTTCTTCGGCAGCCCCGCCTTCATCACCCTCGTCATAGCCCTCGAATTCCACACCCTCGGCATGCGGATAGGGGTCGAGGCCCAGCGACAGGTGCTGCGCGGTCAGTTCGCCAATATCGATTCGGTTGTTGTCCATCGGCTCGGGGATGTCCTCGTCCGACAATGAGGGATCGAAATCGATCTCCAGTCCCAGGTCCTCGACCATCGAGGACGGGGCGAACAGCGCCTCGAAGCTCTCGCTGACATGGGCCGGCACCGGCTCCAGCGTGACAACGCAGGTCTGGACCACGTCGGCCTCCAGCTTGCCGGACACGCGGATCATCTGGCCGCCGCGCACCGCGCGCAGCTTCACCGTGGCGGTCAGGCTGCCGATCGCCTCCAGTTCCAGCCGCTCGGCGAGCGCGCGGCGCTCCGTCTCCGTCGCCTCGATGGTCTCGGTCACGTCGGCGCGGCGCACCGTGTCTGCATTGACGATGCGCGAGAATTCCGGGGCCGGCAGGGCACCGTTCACAGGACTCATGGCGAAAGACTCTCTGATGAAACCAAGGCGGCGGTCGAAACGCGCTGGCGGGAGCAACCGGCACCCACCCGCATCGAGTCACATGCAGCCGCCGGCCGCGAAAGGCAAGCCCTCCGCGATCCCGGCGGCCCATAAGGCGCAGTATACTCAGGCGCAGTATATATAGTGTGCCGTCAGGCGGGCGCAGGGGCGAAGCGCAACTCGCCGCGCATCAGCGACTCCAGCGGCTGGGCATCGAGCGCCGCGGCGCAGGCCCGCACATAGGCGGCCATGGTGGGAAGCGCCCCGTCCGGCACCGGATCCACCGTCCCATAGAGGTTGTTGTCCAGCGCCACTTCCAACCGGCCGTCGTCGGATTCGGCGAGCGCCTCGTCATAGGCGCGGATTCGCCCGGCCATGCCGCGCGCCATCGTCTTCACCCTCCGGGCGATGCCGCTGTCGCCGGCCCCCAGCTCCATGATCGACTTCTCGAAATCGTCGACCATCGTCTCGTAGAGGCGCTGCGACAGTTTGGCCGCCGCCGCTCCCTGCCCCTTCAGCCGGCGCATGACCAGGAACAGGTGCAGCGCCACCATCTCGAACCGGCCGTCCAGAGTGTCCGGCACGCCCAGTGCGGCGTAGAAGCCCGGTTGGCGGGCCTGGGCGACGATGCCGGTGAACAGCCCGCCCACCGCCTCGGCATTGCGCGCGCGCGCGCCGCCCAGGCCATTCAGCAGAGGACCCAGCAGGCGATCCATGAAGCTCTCAGACACGAACGGCAGCCCTTCCCCGATTCGGAGTCTCGTTGACAGGGCGAAGCGCCCGGTGCGATTGTCCCGCCTTAGCGACTATCCGCGCCAGCGGGCAGTCCTATGCCCCGCCGGCTCCATCATAGCCCGAGCACCATGACCAGATCGAACTTTTCCGCCCCGCGCGCCGTCATTCGCACCGCCCTTCTGGGAAGCATCCTGTTCGCCGGCCTCGCCGCGACCGGCTGCTCTCCCGTCGTCGCCACCCGCGGCAACCTGACGGACCCGCAGCTGGTGGCAGAGCTGCAGCCGGGCCAGAGCCGGCGCGACGACGTCGCCGCGGTTCTGGGCACGCCGACCTCGGTGGGCACCTTCGATCAGAATGTCTGGTACTACATCGGCCAGAAGACCGAGAAGACCGCCTTCTTTGAGCCGGAAGTGACGGAGCGTCGCGTCGTCATCGCCCGCTTCGACGATGCCGGCGTCCTGCGCGAGATCAAGACGCTGGACAAGTCGAACGGCCAGGACATCGATCTGGTCGAGCGCTCGACGCCCACTGCCGGCCGCGAGATGGGCTTCCTGGAACAGATGATGGGCAACGTCGGCCGCTTCTCCGCCAAGGACACCAAGGGCAAGGGCCCCGGCAGCTGATCGCCTGACCGTTACCGTGCCCGTTTCATCCGACACCGACCGGCACTTCATGCGCGCCGCCTTGACGCTCGCCGCACGCGGGCTGGGGCGGACCTGGCCGAATCCGGCGGTCGGCTGCGTGCTGGTCCGCGATGGCGCCGTGATCGGCCGCGGCTGGACCCAGCCCGGCGGCCGCCCCCATGCCGAGACGGAGGCGCTGGTCCATGCCCGCATCCTCTCCGGCGGGGCGGAGGGGGCCAACGCCTACGTCACGCTCGAACCCTGCAACCACTACGGCAAGACGCCGCCCTGCGCCCTGGCGCTGGTGGAGGCGAAGGTGGCGCGCGTCGTCGTCGCCTGCCAGGATCCGGATCCGAGGGTTGCCGGCGGCGGGCTGGCCCGCCTGCGCGACGCCGGGATCGAAGTCGTCACCGGCGTCTGCGAGACCGAGGCGCTTGCCCTCAACGAGGGCTTCTTCAACCGCATCACGCTGGGCCGCCCGCTGATCACGCTGAAAGTCGCCAGCACGCTGGACGGCCGCATCGCCACCCGCACCGGCGAGTCGCAATGGATCACCGGCCCCACCGCCCGCGCCTGGGGCCACCGCCTGCGCGCCAGCCATGATGCGATCCTGGTGGGCATCGGCACCGCGTTGGCCGACGATCCCGAACTGACCTGCCGCCTGCCCGGCCTGGAAGACCGCAGCCCGGTGCGCGTGGTGGTCGACAGCAGCCTTCGCCTGCCCCCTGCGGCCAAGCTCGCGACCGGCGCCGGCCGCATCCCGACCTGGGTCGTCACCGGCCCCACCCCCGACTCCGCCCGTCTCGAGGCTCTGACGGCGCTTGGTGTCGAGGTGCTCCCCGTTCCTGCGGGTATGGACGGCCGCGTCGATCCCGCCGCCGCCCTCTCCGCCCTCGCCTCCCGCGGCATCACCCGCGTGCTGGTGGAGGGCGGCGCGGCGATGGCCGGCGCCTTGCTTGGCGCCGATTTGATCGACCGGCTGGAGTGGTTCCGCGCCGCTTCGCTGATCGGCGGCGACGGGTTGCCGGCGGTCGCCGGCTTTGGAATCGATGCGCTGTCGGCGATGACCCGCTTCGAACGCACCGCGGTCCGCAGCGCCGGCGCCGATCTCGCTGAAAGTTATCGCCGCATCGCTTCCTAAGGATCGGTTTGGCCGTCGGTTCAGGCCACGCAACAGACCGTTGCGTTGCTTGCGGTGTCGCGCGCGCTTCCCCTGGCCGTGAAACCTGCTAAATTCGCCGCCATGTTCACCGGAATCATAACCGATGTCGGGCGCGTCCGGGCCGTGGAGCGGCAGGGCGACACCCGGTTCACCATCGAGACCGCCTTCGACACGGAGACGATCGCGATCGGGGCGTCCATCGCCCACAACGGCGTCTGTCTGACGGTCATCGAAAAGGGGCCGGGGACATACGCCATCCAGGCGTCGGGGGAAACCCTGTCGAAGACGACGCTCGGCGGGTGGGAACCCGGCACGCGCGTCAACCTGGAACGCGCGCTGAAGGTCGGCGACGAACTGGGCGGGCACATCGTGTCCGGCCATGTCGACGGCGTCGGCCGGCTGCTGTCGATCCGTCCCGAAGGCGAATCGCTGCGCCTGACCTTCGAGGCGCCGGCCAATCTCGCCAAATACATCGCGCCCAAGGGCTCGGTCGCCATCGACGGCGTGTCGCTGACCGTCAACGAGGTCGACGGCAGCCGCTTCGGCGTCAACATCATCCCCCACACCCAGACCGCCACCACCTTCGGCGGACTGAAGGAGGGCGATGCGGTCAATCTCGAAATCGATATGCTGGCGCGCTATGTCGCCCGGCTCGCGGGGCAGGAATGACGTCCGAGTTTCACCAATACCTGTCGACGGCCGAAGAGATCATCGAAGAGGCGCGTCAGGGCAGGATGTTCATCCTGGTCGACGACGAGGACCGGGAGAACGAGGGCGATCTGGTGATCCCCGCCTCCTGCGCCACGCCGGAAGCGGTGAACTTCATGGCCAAGCATGGCCGCGGCCTGATCTGCCTCACCATGGACCGGCCGAACATCGAGCGGCTGCGCCTGCCGCTGATGGCGCAGCAGAACGCGTCGCGCCACCAGACCGCCTTCACCGTCTCGATCGAGGCGCGCGAGGGGGTGACCACCGGCATCTCCGCCGCCGACCGCGCCCGCACCATCGCGGTCGCCATTGACCCGGCGTCCGGCCCGCAGGACCTTGCCACCCCCGGCCACATCTTCCCGCTGCTGGCGCGTGACGGAGGCGTTCTGGTCCGCGCCGGCCATACCGAGGCGTCGGTCGACATCGCCCGGCTGTCCGGCCATTCCTCGTCGGCGGTGATCTGCGAGATCATGAACGACGACGGCAGCATGGCCCGCCTGCCGGATCTGGTGCAGTTCGCCCAGTTCCACGGGCTGAAGGTGGGCACCATCGCCGACCTGATCGCCTATCGCCGCCGCACCGAGACCATCGTCGAGCAGGTGCTGGCCGGCACGCTGGACAGCCGCTTCGGCGGCCGCTTCCAGTCCTACGTCTACATCAACAAGATCCAGTATGCGGAGCACATCGCGCTGGTGCGCGGCGACATCTCCGGCGACGAGCCGGTGCTGGTGCGCATGCATGCCCAATCGGTGCTGGACGACGTGCTGGGCGACCGCAACTCCGGCCGCGACGCCGACCTCCATGCCTCGATGGAACTGATCGCCAAGGAAGGCCGCGGCGTCGTCGTGCTGCTGCGCGAACCGAACCCGAACGGCCTGTCCACCGTGCTGAAGGCCCGGCTGGAAGGCCAGTCCGGCAGCGCGCCGGAATTGCGCGACTACGGCATCGGCGCGCAGATCCTGCTGGATCTCGGCGTTCGCAAGATGGTGCTGCTGTCCAACCGCAAGAAGCCGATCATCGGGCTGGAGGGCTACGGCCTGACCGTGGTCGGCCACCGCGCCATCACTCCGGGTGCCGCCGACCCCGGCGACGATTGAGCAAGGGGCTGAACGCCGCCGGATGACCGACACGCCCCATATCATGGTCGTGGACGCCCGCGTCCACGAGGACATCGCCGATGAGCTGGCGCGCGGCGCCGTCGCGGAACTCGACCGCGCCGGCGCCACGCACATCCGCTACGGCGTGCCCGGCTGTCTGGAGCTTCCGGCGGCGATCATGTACGCCATCCGCTCCATGGACTTCTTCACCGCCCGCAAGCGTTTCGACGGCTATGTCGCGCTGGGCTGCGTGATCCGGGGCGAGACCACGCGCTACGAAACGATCTGTGCCGAAAGCGCCCGCGGCCTGCAGGATCTTGCCCTGCGCTACAGTCTGGCGGTCGGAAACGGCATCCTGACGGTGGAAAACCGCGAGCAGGCCTGGGCGCGTGCCAATGTCGGATCGGTCAATATGGGGGGCCGCGCCGCACGGGCCTGTCTTGACATGATTGACCTGAAGCGCAAATTCCGCCTCTATCCGCGCTGATCCCGACATCTCCTCTCTTTTAGCGACTGCAGATCATGAGCAACGACGACGCGGGCAGCCCCGTGACACCCGATCACGCCCCCAAGGGCGGCGACTCCAAGGGCAAATCGAAGTCCCGCAAGAACAAGACCGGCGGCGGCTCCGCCAAGGCGCGCCGCAAGGCCGCCCGTCTGGCCGCGGCCCAGGCGCTGTACCAGATCGATCTGGCCCAGGCCCCGGTCGAGAATGTCGTCGGCGAGTTCGTCGCCCACCGGCTGGGCGAGGAGATCGACGGCGACAAGTTCGTTTCCGGCGATCCGCAGCTGTTCGCCGACATCGTCCGCGGCGCGATCCATCGCCGGGCCGAGGTGGACGGGGTGCTGGGCGCCGCGCTCGACCCGCGCTTCCCGCTCGACCGGCTGGAATTGCTGCTGCGTGCCATCCTGCGCGCCGGCGCCTATGAGATCGCGGTCCATATGGACACCCATCCGCGCATCCTCATCAGCGAGTATGTCGACGTCGCCCGCGCCTTCTTCTCCGGCCGCGAGCCGGCGATGGTGAACGGCGTGCTCGACCATGTCGCCCGCGCGCTCCGCGCCGACGACCTCGCCAAGCCCGACCCCGGCCGCGGCACGACCGAGGAGTGAACATGCGCAACCCTCCTCACTTTAGCCTCTCCCCCCCGGGGAGAGGTCGGACGGCGATAGCCGTCCGGGTGAGGGGGGCGGACCCTCGCCCGCTTGCGGGAGAGGGTGGCTGCGCCAGCAGCCGGGTGAGGGAACGCGCGTTTGCTGATTGCAGGTTTCCGGCATACACCACACATTGCATCCCCCTCACCCTGACCCTCTCCCCGGAGGGGAGAGGGGATTTCGGCTGCCCATCGCCATGACCACCCCCACCCTCGGCGAGTTCGGCCGCATCACCCGTTACTTCAAGCCGCTGGCCGCCGGGTTTCCCGGTGCCCGCGGCCTGCGGGACGATGCCGCCGTGTTCGGCGTGCCGGAGGGGCGGGAGCTGGTGGTCACCACCGACGCGATGGTGGCCGGGGTGCATTTCTTTCCCGACGACGCGCCGGCCGACATCGCGGCCAAGCTGATGCGCAGCAACCTGTCCGACCTCGCCGCCATGGGGGCGGAACCGCTGGCCTACACGTTGGTGACCGCCCTGCCCCGCGGCCTGGAGGAATCCTGGCTGGAGGCCTTCGCGGCCGGCCTGGGCGAGGACCAGCGGCAGTTCGGCATCGCGCTGGCCGGCGGCGATTCGGTCTCCACAGCCGGTCCGATCACGCTGTCGGTCACCGCATTCGGGCTGGTTCCCACCGGCCGCGCCCTGCCGCGCTGGGGTGGGCGTCCGGGCGATCGCGTCTTCGTCACCGGCACCATCGGCGACGCAGCCCTGGGGCTGGAGATCGCTTATGGCCGGCTCGACATCCCGGATGAGGAAACCCGCGCCCATCTGCTGCGCCGTATGCGCCGGCCGGACCCCCGCACGACGGTGGGGACGCGCCTGATCGGGCTCGCCAGCGGCGCCATGGACGTATCGGACGGGCTGGTCGCCGACCTCGGCCATCTCTGCGAGGAGTCGGGCTGCGCCGCCCTGCTGCGAGCCGGCACGGTGCCGCTGTCGGACGCGGCGCGTGGCGCCATCGACGGCGATCCCGTCCGGCTGGCGCTCGCCATCACCGGCGGCGACGATTACGAGCTCCTGTTCACCGCTCCGCCGTCGGCCAGCGATGCGCTCGCCGCCCTCGCCGCAGACAGCGGGGTCGCCATCACCGAGATCGGCGAATTCAATCCCGGCCCGCCCGGCGAGGTCACGGTGCTGGACGCCGCCGGAGCCCCCCTGCCGCTGGCCCGCCGCGGCTGGGACCATTTCTGACCGCCTGTTACCCTCCCCGCTTCTTTAAGACAATCGAAAGCATGACCGGCGCAGGGTGCGGCGGTTCGGTGTCTGCGAAGGTGTGCTGCGGTGGTCAAGGCCCTGATCGTTCTCGTCCTGGGCATCGTGCTGCTGGGCGGCGCCAGTTTCGGCGGCTGGTTCGTCTATCAGAAATACTTCACCGAACATCCGGACGCGCCGCCGAAGAAGGTGGAACCGCCGCCGAAGCCGCCCACCGCCTTCGTCCGCTTGGCCCCGCTGGTGGTGCCGATGATCGGCCCATCCCGAGTCGAGCAGTTCGTGACCGTCGTCGTGGCGGTCGAGGTGCTTCTGGACAAGCAGCCAATGGCCCAAGCCAATCAGCCGCGCCTGACCGACGCTTTCCTGACCGCCCTTTACGGGGGCATCGCCGACCAGTCGATCCTCAACGGCGCTTTGGTCAATATTCCTGCCGTAAAGGCCAAATTGGTGGAGGCGGCCGGCAAAGTCATCGGCAAGGACGCCGTTCAGGACGTTCTGGTTCAGGCGGTTACGCAACGTAATCTCTGATCTGCCGCTTATTTGCCTGAAATCCGCGCCTATTGTGCAGTGCAGAAGAACAGGCCGCCCAGCAAAGGCCAGGCCCCCCTACGGCCATTTCGCCGCGTCGCCTCTGACCGGCCGGCGGTTGCAAAGCGGCGGCACCGGGAGCATGCTTTTTCCGGGAATACTTGCGCCCGACTTCTCCCCCATTTGATTACGGATGGGAGACAGCCTTTCCTGGGCGCGTCCTTGAAATCAATCGGGGGATGCGATGGCTTTAGCGTTCATCGTCATCATCGCCGCCGGCCTGCTCGCGCTGGCCTACGGTTTTCGCACCGGAAAAGAAGTCATGGCCGCTTCGCCGGGGTCGGAGCGGATGCAGGCCATCGCCGCAGCGGTGCAGGAAGGGGCGCGTGCCTATCTGAACCGCCAATACACCACCATCGCCATCGCCGGCGCCGTCCTGCTGGTCATCCTGTGGGTGACGCTGGGCTTTCCGGTGGCTTTGGGCTTTTTGATCGGCGCCGTGCTGTCGGGCAGCGCCGGCTATGTCGGCATGAACGTGTCGGTCCGCGCCAACGTCCGCACGGCACAGGCCGCGACCAATGGACTGGCACCGGCGCTGGACATCGCCTTCAAGTCGGGGGCGATCACCGGCATGCTGGTGGTCGGGCTGGGTCTGCTGGGCGTCGGCGGCTATTTCGGCGTCCTGACGTTGATCTACCGGATCAGCGACCCGGTGGAGGTCCGCACGATCCTGGAGGCGCTGGTTGCGCTCAGCTTCGGCGCGTCGCTGATCTCCATCTTCGCGCGGCTGGGCGGCGGCATCTTCACCAAGGGGGCGGACGTCGGCGCCGACCTCGTCGGCAAGGTGGAGGCCGGCATTCCGGAGGATGACCCGCGCAATCCCGCGGTCATCGCGGACAATGTCGGAGACAATGTCGGCGACTGTGCCGGTATGGCCGCCGACCTGTTCGAAACCTACGCCGTCACGATCGTCGCCACCATGTTGTTGGCGGCGATTTTCTTTTCCGGGGACGGGTTGCGGCTGATGCTGATCTATCCGCTGCTGATCTGCGCGGTCTGCATCCTGGCCTCCATTGCCGGCACCTTCGCGGTGAAGCTCGGTGCCGACAACGCCATCATGAAGGCGCTGTACAAGGGGCTGATCGTCGCGGCAGGGCTGTCGCTGGTGCTGATCCTGATCGTCACCGCGATCCTGTTCGGCTTCACCCGCGCCATCCCCATGTCCGACGGCACCGCGATCACCGGCTTCAACCTGTTCGTCTCGGCCCTGGTCGGGCTGGGCGTCACCGGGCTGCTGGTCTGGATCACGGAGTTCTACACCTCCACGGCCTTCCGCCCGGTGCGCAGCGTCGCCAAGGCATCGGAAACCGGGCACGGCACCAATGTCATCCAGGGGCTGGCCGTGTCGATGGAATCGACCGCCCTGCCGGTGATCGTCATCTGTGCCGGCATCCTGATCGCCCATGGTCAGGCCGGCGTCTTCGGCATCGGCATCGCCGCCACGACGATGCTGGCGCTGGCCGGCATGGTGGTCGCACTCGACGCCTATGGCCCTGTCACCGACAATGCCGGCGGCATCGCCGAGATGTCGGACATGCCCGCCAACATCCGCGTCACCACCGACGCACTGGACGCCGTCGGCAACACCACCAAGGCGGTGACCAAGGGCTACGCCATCGGTTCCGCCGGACTGGCGGCGCTGGTCCTGTTCGCGGCCTATGTCCAGGACTTGGGCCATTACTTCCCGAACGTGCCGGTGGAGTTCCGGCTGAACGACCCCTATGTCGTCGTCGGCCTGCTGGTGGGCGGTCTTCTGCCCTACCTGTTCGGCGCCATGGGCATGACCGCCGTCGGCCGCGCCGCCGGGTCGGTGGTGGTGGAGGTGCGCCGCCAGTTCCGCGAGATCCCCGGCATCATGGAGGGCACCGCCAAGCCCGATTACGGCCGGGCGGTGGACATGCTGACCCGTGCGGCGATCAAGGAGATGGTGATCCCCTCGCTGCTGCCGGTGCTGGCCCCCGTGGTTCTGTATTTCGTCATCGCCGCCATCGGCGGTCAGGCGGCGGGATTCGCCTCGCTGGGCGCGATGCTGCTGGGGACCATCGTCACCGGCATCTTCGTCGCCATCTCGATGACGTCCGGCGGCGGCGCCTGGGACAATGCCAAGAAGTACATCGAGGAAGGCAACCACGGCGGCAAGGGCTCCGACGCGCACAAGGCGGCGGTGACCGGCGATACCGTCGGCGACCCCTACAAGGACACCGCCGGCCCGGCGGTGAACCCGATGATCAAGATCACCAACATCGTGGCGATCCTGCTGCTGGCGATCCTGGCGCAGTTCGGGTGAGAAGTCAGGGAGGGGGCAACCGCACGCCCCCTCCCTCGACACCTCACATCCCCGGCGAGGCTTCCGGCGCCAACTGTTCGACGAACTCGTTGAAGTCCGAGGCTTCGCGGAAGTCCTTGTAGACCGAGGCGTAGCGGATGTAGGCGACCTGATCCATCGTCTGCAGCGCCTCCATGATCTTCTCGCCGATCTGCTTCGACGGAATCTCGCTTTCGCCGGAGGACTCCAACTGGCGGACCATGCTGTTCACCACCCGGTCGATACGGTCGGCATCGATCGGGCGCTTGCGCAGCGCGATGCGCATCGACCGCAGGAGCTTCTCGCGGTCGAAGGCTTCGCGCTGGCCATTGCTCTTCACCACCGTCAGTTCGCGCAGCTGGACGCGTTCGAAGGTGGTGAAGCGGGCGCTGCAACTGGGACAGAAGCGCCGCCGGCGGATTGCCGAGTTGTCTTCGGTCGGGCGCGAGTCCTTGACCTGGGTATCCTCGTTTCCGCAGAACGGGCAGCGCATCTGTCGATCACCTTGTCGCGTCAGAGGGTCGGATAGATCGGGAACTGACGGCACAGGCCGCGCACGCGCTCGCGCATCGCCGCTTCCACCGCCGTGTTGTCGCCGGAGTTGCTGGCGGCCAGCCCGTCCAGCGTCTCGACGATCATCTCGCCGACCTGCTTGAACTCGGCGGTGCCGAAACCGCGGGTGGTCGCCGCCGGGCTGCCCAGACGGACGCCGGAGGTGATCATCGGCTTCTGCGGGTCGAAGGGCACGCCGTTCTTGTTGCAGGTCATGCCGGCATGCTCCAGGCTGGCTTCCGCCGCCTTGCCGGTCAGGTTCTTCGGACGCAGGTCGACCAGCACGATGTGGCTGTCGGTGCCGCCCGACACGATGTCCAGCCCGCCGGCGATCAGCGTCTTGGCCAGGATCTGGGCGTTGTCGACCACCGCCTGGGCGTAGGTCTTGAACTCCGGACGCAGCGCCTCGGCGAAGGCCACCGCCTTGGCGGCGATGACATGCATCAGCGGGCCGCCCTGCAGGCCGGGGAACACCGCCGAATTGATCTTCTTGGCGATGTCTTCCTTGTTGGTCAGCACCATGCCGCCACGCGGGCCGCGCAGCGTCTTGTGGGTGGTGGTGGTGACCACGTCGGCGTAGGGGAACGGGTTCGGATAGACGCCGCCGGCGATCAGGCCGGCATAGTGGGCGATGTCCACCATGAAGATGGCGCCGACCTCGTCCGCGATGGCGCGGAAACGCTCATAGTCCAGAACGCGCGGATAGGCGGAGCCGCCGGCGATGATCAGCTTCGGCTTGTGCTCGCGGGCCAGCGCCTCGACCTGGTCGAAGTCGATCAGGTGGTCGTCCTTGCGGACGCCGTACTGCACGGCCTTGAACCACTTGCCCGACATGTTCGGCGCGGCACCGTGGGTCAGGTGGCCGCCGGCGGCCAGCGACATGCCCAGCACGCAGTCGCCCGGCTGCAGCAGGGCCAGCAGCACCGCCTGGTTGGCCTGGGAGCCGGAGTTGGGCTGAACGTTGGCGAACTCGCAGCCGAACAGCTTGCAGGCGCGCTCGATCGCCAGGTTCTCCGCCACGTCGACGAACTCGCAGCCGCCGTAGTAACGCTTGCCCGGATAGCCTTCGGCATACTTGTTGGTCAGGACCGAGCCCTGCGCCTCCAGCACCGCCTGCGAGACGATGTTCTCGGACGCGATCAGTTCGATCTGCTCCTGCTGGCGGACCAGCTCGTCGCGCACCGCGCGGGCCAGTTCGGGATCGGTCTCGGCAAGCGAGGCGGCGAAGAAGCGGCCGATCTCGGCGGTGTTGCTGCTGGTCATGGCGGAAGGTTCCTCATCGCAGGGCATGAAGCGGTCCGGGCGGCCCGGACTGGCGGCTTCCATGCTGGTCGGTCCGGGTTCTGTCGCGCCCCGGTTGCGGGCCTCTGCGGCCGAATGCTGGGCCAGGATAGGGCGGCGCCGGCGGCGCGCTCAGCCCATCTTGGCGATGCGGCGGCTGTGCCGCTCACCGCCTTCGAATTCGGCCTTCAGGAAGGCGTCCACGCAATCCTTGGCAATTTCCGGCCCGATGATACGGGCGCCCAGCGCGATCACGTTGGCGTCGTTGTGCTCGCGCGACAGGCGCGCGGTGGTGACGTCATGGACCAGGGCGGCACGGATGCCGGGATGGCGGTTGGCTGCGATGCTGATGCCGATGCCGCTGCCGCAGATCAGCACGCCCCGCTGTGCCCGGCCGTCGGTGACGGCGGCTGCCAGCGCCGCGGCGAAATCCGGGTAGTCGACCGAAGCCGGACCGTCGGTGCCGAGATCGAGGACGGTGTAGCCGGCGGCCTCCAGTTGCCGGGCGATCTGAGCCTTCAGCTCGTAGCCGGCGTGATCGGAGGCGAGTGCCACAGTGCTGACGGTCATGACGACGGAAACTCCGGTGCGTGCGGTCGCGGGTGCGGTGATGGGCGAAGCGGGGAAAAGACGCCCGCACCCTACCAGATGTCGGTGCAAACCGCCACAGCCACACCATGACGTGGATGCATGGCTAGGATCGGGGCTAGGATCGGGGCGGGGTCCGGCCCGCTTGGACGGACCTGTCGCACAGGTCCCGCCCCCTCCCCGCCGGCCTCAATCGGCTCCAAGCGGCGTGGCACCCCAACTCCCGCGAAAGTTTAGACACGGTTTTCACCCCTTCGTTGCCGAACCGTGGAAGCAAGGGAGATAACCGATTCGTTATAGGAGTGGGAAATCAGCCAATTACCGCATCCCTGTCGTCGGAAAATCGCAAGCCGGCGCTTACTAGACGCCCCTTAAAGCCGCGACACAGCCACGACGCGATGACGGTTTTCAGCGAAAGCTGATTTGCACCTTGCTCCTTTGTTCTGAATTGCAAGAGCAACTAATTTGACGCTTGCCGAAATTATATTGACACCCAAATCACGGTATGCAACTTGGTTCGTACGGACAAATGAAAAACCAGGACACAGTGCAATGAGCGACCAGCTTCGCGCCGATGTACCGGACAATGCGCTGCTGCGGATGACCGCCGACATCGTATCGGCGTATGTCAGCAAGAACGTGTTGCCTGCTCAGCAAATCCCCGACGTGATCAATACGGTCTACTCGTCGCTGACCGGACTGAATGGTCAGCCCCGCGAGGTCGCGGCGGAACCGCTGAAGCCGGCCGTTCCGATTCGCAAGTCGGTGACGCCCGAATACATCGTCTGCCTGGAAGACGGGAAGAAGTTGAAGATGCTGAAACGGCACCTTCGCTCGACCTACAACATGTCGCCGGACGAGTACCGCGCCCGTTGGGGACTTCCGCCCGACTATCCGATGGTCGCGCCGAACTATGCCGCGCAGCGTTCGGAATTCGCCAAGCGCATCGGCCTGGGCCGCAGCTCCGGCCGCCAGACCCGCCGCAAGGCCGGCTGAACGAGTAAAGTCCGTATGCAACGCGGGCCGGTCCCTGCCGGGATCCGGCCCGTGTGCGTGTCCGGCCGGTACAGGCCATATCGGATTGATTGAAGACGCGACCGACTCTCACGGTCGCCATTGGTCGGCGTCAAGAACCGGCACAATGTTCGGGCCCACCCGGCCGGCGGGCGGCGCGTCTCAGTTGGCGCAGCCCTTCCGGCCCGACAGGCGGCAGTTGAAGCGGTCGACATTGCGGCTCAACTCGCGCCCCGTGGCGATATTCTCGTCATTCAGGCAAGTCAGGTAGGCCATCGACTTGTCGACATACTCCTTCACCTCGCCCTGGCAGGACGACATCCTGTCGGCGCTGAGGAAGGTGGCCTGATCGTCCATGCACAGTGGTACACCCGGCTTCAGGCAACCGGCGGCCGGCGTCGTCGGCTGGGGAGCCGTGGAAAGCGGCGCCGCGTTGGCCGGGCCGGCCTGCTTGTCGCCGCCGGACCGCGGACCCGCCTGCCCGCCATGTCCTTGTCCGCCCTGCACCGGCCCGGCGGCGATCGCCGCCTGGGAAGCCAGCAGGGTTGCCGCCAGCGCCGTCGACATGAATGACGCGCGCAGGAAAGCCGTCACACGAACCATGGCCTCGATCCTCTGGTGTTTCGGTCCTTTGCTCCGGAGAACAGCCGCCCCCGCGAGGTCGGTCCGGAAGCGATCCGCCCAAATCCGCCGATCGCGATCCGAACGGACGGCGCGGAAGAACGCCCTTCTTATGCGCCATTCGTTCAGCGATGCGCGGTTCTACAAGCGTTACACCCCCTGCGCCAGTGCCAACGGGCAGGCATAGGTCTACTGTCGGGGTCGAGCGGTTCGCTCTACGACCGGCGATCCGGCGTTACAGCTTGGACCGTCGGCGGGGGCATGCCGGCGCTCACCATCAGCAAAGCCAGACTTCGATCCGCGCCGTCCGGTCCCGACCGGCGGCGCGTTTTCTTTTTTCCGATCGCGCTTTCCGATTTCTGGCCCCGTTCGAAAGTCAGTAGAGCCCGCCCGGCCGCGTCTTGGTGCCCGGCTTCTGGCCCGGCGCCGCCTTGGCTTCCTTGTTCTGGGCCTCCTTGTTCTGGACCCCCTTGTTCTGAACAAAGCGCAGCTTGTTGATCGCCGTCCGCTTCAGCAGTTCCTGGCTGCCGGTGGCCGGACCGGCCACGGTCACCTCCACGCCGGTCTGGGCGTCGATGGCCGTGACCCGCAGATAGCTGCCGACCCGCTGAAACTCGAACAGAACCTCGCCGTCCCCATTGCCTGCCGTCATATGAACCCTCCTTCGGCACCCATTCGCCTGCCCATTTGCCCGATGGCCAGTCCCCGTTCGAGACTGCAACACCCGGCCGTCGCCGCTGTTGTCCACGCTGCCGATCCGGCGCGCAGGAGCTCCCCGCTCCGCAAACGCCCGCCGGACGGACATCCACAGCGAGGAAGGACCGTCACCATGGCTGCCAAGACGATGCAGGATCTGCTGATCGAGGATCTCCGCGACATTTACCACGCCGAGAAGCAGATCACGAAGGCCCTCCCCAAGATGATCAAGGCTGCCCATTCCGACCAGCTCCGCCAGGCCTTCGAAACCCACCTCGAACAGACCAACGGCCAGATCGAGCGGCTTCAGCAGGTCTTCGAGGAACTGGACACCCGCCCCCGCGGCAAGCATTGCGACGCGATGGAGGGGCTGATCAGCGAAGCCCAGGAAATCCTCGAAATGGGCCTCGCCCCGGAGGTGCAGGACGCCGCCCTGATCGCCGCCGCCCAGAAGGTGGAGCATTACGAGATCGCCAGCTACGGCACGCTGCACGCCTATGCCACCGCCTGCGGCTTGGACAAGGTCGCCCAGCTGCTGGACGAGACCCTCCAGGAAGAGAAGGACACGGACTCGCTGCTGAACAAGCTGGCCATCGGCGACGTCAACAAGAAGGCCATCGCCGCCAGCGGCAAGAAGGCCGCCTGACGAACGCGCCTATGCGCTGACCGGCCGCATCAGGGCCGACCCCAGGGGCCCGGGCCAAGGTTGCAAGCACCGCGCCGGACCGGTAGGATTCAACACCTTCCGGTCCTTCGCGGTGCTCCTTGATGCGCAGCCTTCAGCCTGCCGATTTCCTTTCGAACAGCACGCCGGCCCGCTGCTTTTCCGGCGCCGCCCGCGCCGCTCTGGTCGGAGTGCTGTCGCTGGCCGGCGTCCTGACCGCCGCCTTGCCCGCGTCCGCGGCCGAAGGGGCGCCGGGCGCCCTGCCCCCGTCGGTGCGGATCAAGCCGCTGATGGTTCCGGTAGTGAACGCCGGCCGGATCGAGAAATACACCCAGGTGGAAGTGAACCTGGAGATCGGCGACGCCTTGCGGCTGGGAGAGGTGCAGTTGAGCATTCCCCGTCTGCACGACGCCGTGCTGACCGCCATCTACAAGGGCATCGACGAGGGCTGGATCGTCCGCGGCAACATCGCCAACGTCCCGGCCCTGCGCCGCCGCATCGACGAATCGGTGGTCGCCATGTTCGGCAAGGACGTGGTCACCCGCATCCTGATCACGCCGATCGCGCGCCAGTCGTCGCTGCAGTAACCCGCTTCCAACCTTTTCTCCTCAAGAGGATCGAGTCGTCATGGCCGTCGTCTTCGTTGCGCGCAGCGCCGCCCTGACCAAATGGGCGTCCGACGTCGGACAGGGAAAGCACATCTTCAAGCTGGGCGTCGCCGAGGATGAGGCGGCGGTCAAATCCGCCGTCTCCGCCGGCTGGGGCGGCGAGACCGACTGGAAGCTGATCGAGTCCAAGGAGATCGACGGGCTGGACGAGGAGACCGCGCTGGCCCGTCTCGGCCGGCGCGAGAAGGTGATCGACCCCACCTACTACCCGCGTCTGAAGGGCGCCGCCGGCGTCTTCCGCATCGCCATGACCAATGTGCAGAACAGCCTGCTGGTCGCCAAGGCGATGACCGCCGACGAGCCGCTGACCGAGGTCAAGGTCAAGCCCAAGGACATCGCCGACTACATGATCCGCAACGCGATCGCCTGACCGGTACACCGTCCCAATGTCCAGTCCGCCCATCCGCCGCGTCGCTTTCGACGCGCTCGGCCTTCGCGAACTCCATGACCTGCTGGCCCTGCGCAGCCGGGTGTTCGTGGTCGAGCAGGCCTCGCCCTATCCCGACATCGACGGCCGCGATCCCGGCGCCCTGCACCTGATCGCCACCGACGCGTCCGGCGCCGTCGTCGGCTGCGCCCGCTGTCTCGATCCCGAAGAGGAAGGCCCGGATGCCCCGGTCTCTTTCGGGAGGCTGGCGGTCGATCCGTCGCAGCGTTCCACCGGACTGGGGCGCGCGCTCGTCGCCGAATCCCTGGCAGTGCTGGCGGAGCGCTGGCCGGAGCGCGATGTCGTCATCGGTGCACAGCAGCATCTGGAGCGTTTCTACGGCGGATTCGGCTTCGTCCGCATCACCGAGTCCTACGACGATTTCGGGATTCCCCACATCGACATGCGGCTGCGTCGCTGATCCAGGCTGTCGCCAAGTCCATGCGACACTTTGACCTATCCATCCCCCTGTATCGCAAATAACGCGTTCCTCGGCTGCAGGACGGTGCCGGACCGTTGCTGCCGCTTGACCTGGAAAACTGGTATAGTCTCTATGTAATAGACCGAAGATTTCGACATACGTAAAATTTTCGATGATCGGAATCAGGGCCGCCGCCGTATCAGACGGAACATTCGATCGGGTTAGGAACTTACCCGTTCGGGTCCAATTCCTCGGGCGAGGCGATTGTCCGCGCACGCAAGTAGCCCATTCGGTCACATGAGGCGCAATAAGATGTCCTGGTTCATCAACCTTCGTATCGGCGGAAAGCTTCTTGCCGCCTTTGCCGCCCTGATCACCATCACCGGCATCATCAGCATCGCCAACTATTCGACCTTATCTTCGATCCAGTCCTCGATCGGCTGGACGATCCACACCTACCGGGTGCTACAGACCACCGATGCGGTGCTGGCGGCGATGATCGACCAGGAAACCGGCCTGCGCGGCTATCTGGTCAGCGGTGACGATGCGTTCCTGGCCCCCTATCGCAAGGGCGGGCAGGACTTTGACCGCGCGCTGGCGGAGGTGAAGTCGCTGACCGCCGACAATCCGCAGCAGCAGGCCCGGCTGGAGGATCTGCGCAAGCACGCCGAAACCTGGCGCCGGACCGTGGCCGAGAAGGAAATCGCCCTGATGTCCAAGGCCGAAACGCGCGAGGAAGCCCGCGCGATGGAGGCCAAGGCGCTCGGCAAATCGTCGATGGACGGCATCCGCGCGCTGGTGGTGCAGATCGAGGATGCGGAACGTGCGCTGTTGAGCGAGCGGAGTGCCGAACAGCGGTCTGCCTTCTCCACCGGCTACACAACCGCCATCGTCGGCGCGCTCGCCTCCGTTCTGGTCGCCATCGCCGCCGGCATGCTCCTGCGCGGCGCCATCGCCAGCCCGATCGTCGCCATGACCGCCGCGATGAGCCGGCTGGCCGGCGGCGACCGGTCGGTCGAGGTTCCCGGCGTCGGCCGCGGCGACGAGGTCGGCGCCATGGCCGAGGCCGTCGACGTGTTCAAGCGCAACGCCATCGAGGCCGACCGCCTCGCCGCCGCCCAGCGCGCCGAAGAGGAGGCCAAGGCCCGCCGCGCCGCCCGGCTGGAAGAGCTGACGCGCGCCTTCGAAAGCAATGTGACCGCGGTGGTCCAGAGCCTGTCGGGTGCGGCCACCCAGATGCAGCAGTCTGCCGGAACGATGACCTCCACCGCCGACGAGACCAACCGCCAGAGCACCACGGTGGCGTCGGCCGCCGAGCAAGCTTCCGCCAACGTCCAGACCGTCGCCGCGGCGGCGGAAGAGCTGTCCTCCTCCATCGCCGAGATCGGCCGCCAGGTCTCGCAATCGACCCGCGTCGCCGAACAGGCGGTCAGCGGCGCCGGCCGCGCCAACACCGTCGTCTCCAGCCTTGCCGAAGGCGCCCAGAAGATCGGCGAGGTGGTTGACCTCATCAACAACATCGCGTCGCAAACCAATCTGCTGGCGCTGAACGCGACCATCGAGGCCGCCCGCGCCGGCGAGGCCGGCAAGGGCTTCGCCGTGGTGGCAAGCGAGGTGAAGAGCCTCGCCAACCAGACCGCCAAGGCGACCGAGGACATCACCGGCCAGATCGCCACCATCCAGGGCGCCACCCGCGAGGCTGTCGCCGCCATCGACGAGATCGGCCGCATCATCACGGAGATCAGCCAGATCTCCGCGACCATCGCCTCCGCAGTGGAACAACAGAGCGCCGCGACCCAGGAAATCAGCCGCAACGTACAGGAAGCCGCGCAGGGCACCCAGCAGGTGACCAGCAACATCGTCGGTGTCACCCGCGCCGCCGGCGATACCGGCCGCGCCGCCGGGGAGGTCCGCAGCGTCGCCGACCATCTCAGCAGCGAATCCACCCGCCTGCGCCAGGAGGTGGAGAGCTTCCTGGGCGGGGTGAAGATGGCGTGACCTGTTGGGGGAGGAGGGCGCGATTTGCCCCCTCCCTAACCCTCCCCCGCCATCGGACGGACCTTCGGTCCGCCGAGAGCGGGAGAGGGGACTTCCGCCGCTCACCTGCAGAACTCCCGCAAGCGTCCTGCCCCCTCTCCCTCGAAGCGGGGGAGGGATGGGGAGGGGGCAAAAGGGCACGCTCTCACCTCAGCCCCCATCCCCACGCTCAATGCGACAGCAGCAGCGGCACCGGGCAGGTACGCAGGACGTGCCGGGTCCCGCTGCCGCGGTGCAGGAACGGGAAGCCGTAATGGCCGTGGGCGCCCATCACCAGCAGGTCGGCGCCGGTGTCCATGGCGCGGGCCAGCAGGGCGTCCATCGCGCCGATGTCGGTGACGGTGAAATGGGTCTGCTCCGCCGTCACGCCGTGGAAGGCGAGATGGTCGAGAAGACCGACCCGCGGCGCCTCCGCCGTGGAGCCCGAGGCCTGGGTCAGAACCGTGATCACCGTCACCTCGTCGGCCTTCTCCAGCATCGGCATGGCGTCGGACAGGGCGCGGGCGGCCTCGCGCTCGGCGTTCCAGGCGACGGCGACGCGCTTGCCGATCACCGGGAAGCGGCCGGCATAGGGAACGACCAGAACCGGACGGCCGGAGTTCAGCACCACCTGCTCGTTCAGTTCCTCCGGCGCCGCCTGCGATCCGGCCTCGCGATCATACTGGCCCAGCACGGTCAGGTCGGCAAAGCGCGACCAGATGATGACCTCGCGGATGACGTGGTTGTATTCGCCGTGGGTCAGGCCGTGCCATTGGCCCTGCAGACCGGCCGCCGCCAGCTTCTCCCGGAACAGTGCCTCGCTGCGTGCCGAGGCTTCGACCAGATGGTCGCTCGACCGGCGGGCGATCACGCTGGTGGCGTTGCGGTCGCCCTGGGCGAACAGCCCGCGCAGGAAAGCGCCGTGGCGCTGCGCCAGCGCGATGGCGGCGTCGAGCCGCGCCTCGACATGCGGGCTGCTGTCGAGGTGGACGAGAATGTGCTTGTAGGTCATGCGGACCCTCCCGGAATGAAGTGCGATGTCTTTCGACGTCTGCCGTTCTCCACCGGACCGATCAGGGGTCTGGCGGATTGTTTCATATGCATCATGTTGAACCGCATGGCATTCGTCCAGCCTGCGGTGGACGGTCTGCGGTGAAAGGTCGCAACCGCCCGGCCGGCCGGATGCCGTCCGGTCAGGCGTCTCGGAACCGCCCATAGGTGTAATGCGCGGCACAAGCCCCTTCGGCCGAGACCATGCAGGAGCCCATCGGATTCTCCGGCGTGCAGACGGTGTCGAACAGCTTGCAGTCGACCGGCCGCTTCACGCCGCGCAGGATTGCGCCGCAATCGCAGCCCTTGTGGTCGGGAACGCTGGCCCCGGCGATGGGGAAGCGCCGTTCGGCGTCGAAGGCGGCATAGGCGTCCCGCAGCTTCAGCCCGCTGTGCGGGATGCTGCCCAGGCCGCGCCATTCGAAGGACGGGCGCGTCTCGAAGATTTCGGCCACCAGCGCCTGGGCCTTGCGGTTGCCGTCGGCGGTGACGGCGCGGGTGAACTGGTTCTCCACCTCCGCCCGCCCGTCGTTGATCTGGCGGACCAGCATCAGGATCGACTGCAGCACGTCCAGCGGTTCGAATCCGGAGATCACCACCGGCTTGCCATGCTCCGCCGCGGCCGGGGCATAGGCTTCCGACCCGATGACGACCGACACATGGGCCGGGCCGACGAAGCCGTCCAGCGACAGTCCCTCCTCCGTACCCGACAGGATGCCCTGGATGGCCGAGGGGGTCAGCACATGGTTGCAGAAGACGGTGAAGTTGGTCAGCCCCTGCGCCGCCGCGGCCCGCACCGCCAGCGCGGTGGGCGGGGTCGTCGTCTCGAAGCCGATGGCGAGGAACACGACCTGGCGGCCCGGATTCTCCGCGGCGATGCGCACCGCGGCGTCGGCCGACACCACCATGCGGACATCGGCGCCCTGCGCCTTGGCCTTCAGCAGGCTGAGCCGTCCCGATCCGGGCACACGCATGACGTCGCCATAGGTGCACAGCGTCACCTCCGGCCGGCGGGCAAGCGCGATGGCATCGTCGATCCGCCCCACCGGCAGAACGCAGACCGGGCAGCCCGGCCCATGGATCATGCGGACGTTGCTTGGCAGAAGATCGGGGATGCCGTAGCGGGAAATGGCATGGGTGTGCCCGCCGCAGAACTCCATCAGATGATAGGAGCGGTCGGCCCGAACCTCCCGCGCGATGGCGGCGGCGACGTTGCGGGCAAGGACCGGATCACGGAACTCTTCGACATACTTCATGGTCGCTCCCTCTGCCCCGCCATTTCACCCGCAACACTGACCGTTTGCGTTGATACGGATCAAGGGGAGTGTCCGTCATGGGCGGCCTTTCGCCTCCGCCCTTCTTCAGGCTTCGACCTTCTCCTGGTCTTTCAGCGCCACCCAGATCGCATCGAATTCCGCATGGCGGGCGGCGAACAGGGCGAGCAGGCGGGGGTCGAAATGCACCTTCGGGTCCAGCCGGTCGTCGCCGTTCAACAGGATGTCCACCGTCTTCTCATGGCTGAAGGACGGCTTGTAGGGACGGGCGCTGCGCAGGGCGTCGTAGCAGTCGGCGATGGCCACGATGCGGGCGGCGAGCGGGATCTCCTCCCCCTTCAGCCCGTGGGGATAGCCGGTGCCGGCCCACTGCTCGTGATGGCACAGCGCGATGTCCGCGGCCATCTTCAGCCGGTCGGACGCAATCAGGATGTCGTGGCCGTAGACGGGATGGCGCTGCATCTCCGCCAGTTCACGTTCGTCCAGCCGGCCCTTCTTGTGCAGGACCGCTTGATCGACGCTCATCTTGCCGACATCGTGCAGGGCGGCGGAAAAGCGGATTTCCTTGCAGAAGGCGCGGCTGCAGCCGGCCCAGCCGGCAAGCGCGTAGGAATATTCGTTGACGCGCAGGATGTGGTTGCCGGTGTCCTCGTCATGCACCTCGGCGGCGCGGGCCAGCAGGTTGACCGACACCATGAAGGCGCGTTCCGTCTCCGCCTGCAGTTCCGCGACGCGGCGGCGCTCCCTGGTCAGGGCGCGGTTGCGCTCGGTCAGCCGCTCCAGCGTCGCGGCACGCTCCAGGGCACGGCCGACGATGTGGTTGACCGGGGCGATCATCTGCTCATGGTCGGACAGGAAGGCCGGCGGCCCCGCCTCCCCCGGCACCGGCCGGCGATTGATCAGCTGCACCACCCCGATGGGCCGGTCGCGGGCCCCCTTCAGCGCAAAGGCCATGATCGAGCGGGTACGGAAGCCGGTGCGCTGGTCGAAGGCGGGATTGAATCGGTAGGGCCGCTCCTCCGGAATCACGTAGGCGTCGTCGAGCAGCAGCGTCTCGCCGGTGGCCGCGACATAGCCGACGATGGAGGTCTGGTCCACCGGCATCGTGAACAAGGCGGATTTGGCGCGGATCACGTCGTTCTGGGCGCTGACCGCTTCCAGATGGCGGCTTCGCCCCTGCCCGCGCAGCATGAAGACCGTTCCGGCCTCTGCCCCCGTCACCTCGCGGCATTTGCGCAGCACGCGGTCGCTCAGCGCGCGAAGCGACTGATTCGGCGCGCTCTCGATAAATTCCATGAACTGGACGACCAAACTCACAGCGCGCCCTCCCCCGGTGCGCGAAGAGATTACCCCAATTGTCGCAGTTCGAAGAAGAGCCTTGCACTTTAAAAAGTTACGATACGATCACAGGTCACAGCTCTTCGGCTGCAATTTCGCGCTTACGGGGCCATCCAGCCGCCGGCCCACAGCCAGACCGCCGCCACCGCCATCGACAGCAGCGCCATCGGCACGCCGCAGCGGGCATGCTCGACGAAGCCCAGCCGGACGCCGGACGCCGCCGCCCGTTCCGCCACGATGATGTTGGCGAGGCTTCCCGGCAGCAGCAGGTTGCCGGCCAGCGTCGACAGCAGAGCCAGCCCGTACAGCGCCCCTTCCGGCGGGTTCGGCCAGGCGGCCAGCAGCAGGATCACCGCCGGCACGTTGCCGATGCTGTTGCTGCCGGCGAGCGCCAGCGGCACCATCACCGCCAGCCGGTCGGGCAGCCACCCCGCCGCCTGGAGGTCGCCGACCAGCGCCGCCGGGATGCCGGTCAGGCCCAGCGCATGGTTGACGGCGAACAGGGCCGCGAACAGGACCAGCAGGTGCCAATCGACCATGCCCAGCATGTCGCGGCTGGCCATGCGCCGGCTGACCATCATCACGCCGGCCACCAGCAGCACCGAATGCTCCTGCGGGATGTCGCGGGTGAACAGCACCAGCAGCGCCAGCGTCGCCGCCACCGCCTTGGCCAATTGCCAGCGGTCGAGCGGCACCGGCGCCACCTCCCTCGCCTCCACCCCTTCGGGCTCGCCGAAGCGGCCGCGCCAGACCAGCCAGACGGTGGCGTAGACGATCAGCATGGCGGCCAGCGCCGGACCGCCGCACACCGCCAGGAAGCGCCAGAAATCGAGATGCCCGACCTGCCCGATCAGGATGTTCTGCGGGTTGCCGATCACCGTCGCCGCCGATCCGGCATTGGCTGCACCCGCCAGCGCGATCAGGTAGGGCCGCGGGTCCAGCTTGCGCGCCAGCAGGCCCAGGCACAGCATCGGCGTCATGGCGAAGACGACCACGTCGTTCGCCAGCACCGCCGACAGCCCGCCGGCGACCAGCACGATCACCGCCAGCAGCCGCGCCGGCGACCGCGCCGCCTGCGCCACCTTCAGCGCGCACCAGTCGTAGAAGCCGCTGCCGGCATATTGCGCCGACAGGATCATCAGCCCCAGCAGGATGAAGATCGTCGGAAAATCGACCGCCTCCACCAGCTGGCCGGTGTCGAGCGCCCCGATCGCCAGCAGCAGGATGGCGGCGACCAGCGCGATGCCGGTTCGGTCGATGCTGAGACCGGGAAAGCGGCCCAGCGCCATGCCCAGATAGGTGGCGCCGAACAGGATCAGGATTGTGGCCGTCATTTTATCGGGGCATTCAAATCAGTGAGATCGTCGTGCCCTCGCGCGCGGCGAAGCAGTCGGGGAATTCCGCCTTCGCCGCGGCTTCGATCCGTTCCATGGTGGCGTCGTCGTGGTCGGGATCGTGGTGGAACAGGCCCAGCGTCTTCACATGGGCGGCGCGGGCGATCCGCACCGCCTCCATCCAGGTGGAATGGCCCCAGCCGACGCGCTGCGCCCACTCGTCGTCGGTGTAGGTCGAATCGTAGAGCAGCAGGTCGACCCCATCCACCAGGTTCAGGATGTTGCGGTCGGGCTGGTCCGGCACATGCTCGGTGTCGGTGACATAGGCGAGCGAGTGCCCCTGATACTCGATGCGGTAGCCGGTGGCGCCGTCCGGGTGGTTCAGCGCCGCCGTGTGGATGCGCACCCCGCCCTCCAGCTTGAAGCTGTGGCCGGGCGGCACCTCCAGGAAGCTGAGGTCGCCGCCCATCGTGCGCAGCGGCACCGGGAACAGCGGACGCTCCATCTGGCGCGCCATCACCGATTCGATGTCCGGGCTGCCGGTGAGATGGCCGGAGATCACCCGCAGGCTGAATCCCTTGGTGTAGGCCGGTGCGAAGAAGGGAAAACCGCTGATGTGGTCCAGGTGGGTGTGGCTCAGCAGCAGCGTGGCGCTGGTCACTCCCTCGGCCAGCAGCTTGCGCCCCAGCGCGCGCAGCCCGGTTCCCGCGTCGATGATAATGCACTGCTTGCCGGCCCGCACCTCGACGCAGGAGGTGTTGCCGCCGAAGCCCAGATGCGAGGCCATCGGGCAGGGAATCGTGCCGCGCACGCCCCAGAAGGTAACCGTAAAGCCCATTCCCCCGCCTCCAGAGCGCCGGTTCGCGCCGTCTCAACCCCTTTGTCGGCCGAGTTTAGCGCGATTCACCGCCATGTACACGATGGTGGTGCCGTAGGAGCCTTGGGAGGAAGTCGAAGCGGGCTTGCCCCCTCCCCCGACCCTCCCCCGCTCGCGCGGGAGAGGGGGCTGAGTGCAAGAAGGGCGAGGTTCCCTCTCCCACCGTAAGGTGGAGGGTTAGGGAGGGGGAAAGCCGCGATCCTAGACTTTCCTCACACCTTGTAGGCCAGCCGCAGCCCGCCCCAATGGCGGCCGCGCACCGTGACGGGCGCGGAGACGTCCTTCATCAGGGCGTATTTCCCGCCGCCCATGTCGCGGCGGTAGGTCTGCAGCAGGAAGGGCTTGGTGTTGCGGCCGGCGGCCAGCCCGACGCGGTCGTTGAAGAGGCGCCGGTTGCGGCAATTGGCGGCGTTCCACACCGGGTCGCGCCCCTGCGGCTGGCTGAATTGCCGGTTGTGGGTGGGCAGATAGCCGTTGTCGTCCACCGCCGCGCAGAAGACGATCCGGCCGCTGGAGGACAGCACCGGTTCCTGGATGCCGGGCAGCAGGCGGTCGCACAGCTGGGTGAAGCGGGTCATCACCTGCTGGGGATCCGATCCGGCGACCGGCTGGTAGCTGCGGTCAAACAGATCGGCCTCGCTGATGTCGCCGCGGGCCAGCGCCTCCTCGAAGGCGGCGGACACCTTGGCGGCGGCGTCCTTCACCGCGGCGATGAATGGGGTGTCGACCGTCTCGATGTTCAGCTCCGCGGTGACGCCGATCAGCCGCTCGCTCATGCCGACCAGGTTGTTCACGCGGTCGCGGGCCTGGGCCAGGTTGTCGCTGGACAGCTTCACGCCGGCGGCCAGATCGGCGATCTCGTGCTCCAGCTCGCCGCAATTGGCGCCGATCTCGGCGGAGGCGGCGTCGATCTTGTCGGTCTCGCCGTTCAGCTCGCGCATGGCGCGTCCCACCGTCTCGATCACCGTGCCGATGGCGGTCGTGCCCTCGCTGACCGCACGGGCCTTGGCGGCGCTGGCGGCACTTTCGGTCATCAGGCGCTGGGCCTGCTCGTTGAGGTACTTCAGCGTCGCGTCGATCTCCGTCGTCGCTTCGCTGGTCTTGGTGGACAGCGACTTCACCTCGTTGGCGACCACGGCGAAGCCGCGCCCGGCATCGCCGGCCCGCGCCGCCTCGATTGTGGCGTTCAGCGCCAGCAGGTTGGTCTGCTTGGCGATGGTGAAGATCTCCTTGGCAACCTTGCCGACGCGGTCCAGCGCGTCGCGCAGCCCGGCGATCTGCCCCTCGATCCCCGTCACCGAGGACACCAGCGCATGGATGTCGGACAGCGACCGCTGCACCCGGTCGTGCGAGCTGTCGACCTCCTGCCGGGCCTGTTCCGTCACCGACCGCGCGACCGACGAGGCTTCGGAGATGCGCTGCGTGCTGCGCGACATCTTGGCGCCGGTGTCCCGCAACTGCGTGAAGACCTCCGACTGGTGGGTGACGCGGGCGTTCACATCCTCGATGTGGCCGGCGATGTCCGCGATCTCGATGCCGAGATTGCCGGCTTCCGTCGCGATGTCCGCGATCAGATGCGGCCGAAGCGTAAAGCTTCCATCCATTATGCCCACCATTCTTGCTGTTTTATAACCGAGCGCTTTCTCCCAAGCACTATTATTGCGCTTTTGAGACATGTTCGCAATGAACCGGCGGTCCGAGACGGGCCCGGCACCCCCTGTCCTTTGGTAGGATACCTTTAGGAGAGGCTACGCCTGGGGATTGTGCAGCATAACAGGTTGATCGCGGAATACGGATCTACCCGCAATACGGATCCGTATCACACGGGCCATCCCGCAAGCGTTCCAGGGAAGCGGAAAGGGCCGGCCGCGCAGGCAAGCCCTCAGCCGGCGATGCGGTTGTCCAGCCGGTCGTCGGCAAGCCCGGCGGGCTCCTGATGGACCAGAACCTCGGCGTTGACGAAGGCGTCCCGCAGCCGCCGCTCCACCCGGTCGGCGATCTCGTGCGCAGCGGTCAGGGTCAGGGCTCCGTCCAGTTCCAGATGCAGCTCGATGAAGCAGCCGGTGCCGGCGTTGCGGGTGCGCAGGTCGTGCAGGCCGCGCACGCCCGGCTCGGCCCGGGCGAGCGCGGCGATGCGGTCGCGCTCGTCCTGCCCCAGTTCGCGGTCCATCAGGACGTCCAGCGCGTCGCGCGCCACGCCGCGGGCACCGTTCAGCAGGAACAGCGCGATGCCGATGCCGAACAGCGGATCGACGATGGCGAGCCCGGTCGCTTCCGTCAGCAGGATGGCGGCGATGACGGCGCTGTTCATCAGCAGGTCGCCGGCATAATGCAGCCGGTCGGCCCCGATGGCGACGGAGCCGGTGGCCGCCTGCACCCGGCGCTGGAAGGTGATGAGGCCGGCCGTCAGCACGATCGACAGCAGCATCACCGCAACGCCGATCGTCCCCTCGGCGATCGGCTCCGGCCGGAAAAGGCGCCGCACCGCCTCGACGCTCAGCAGCACGGCCGAACCGGCGATGAAGGCCGCCTGGGCCAGCGCCGCCAGCGCCTCCGCCTTGCCATGGCCGTAGCGGTGATTGGCGTCGGCCGGCCGCAAGGCCTGGCGCACCGCCAGCAGCGTCACCAGCGACGCCATCAGGTCGGTGCTCGAATCGATCAGCGACGACAGGATGCTGACCGATTCGGTCAGCAGATAGGCTGCCAGTTTCGCCGCGATCAGGGTGGAGGCCACCGCCACGCTGGCATAGGTGGCGCGACGGCGCAGGCGGTCCGCCCGAGCGCCGCTGTCCAGGGTTTCGCTCACGACCTGCCTTCTTTTCCGGGCTTTCGTTCAGGGCTTCTGTTCAGGGATAGAGCCGCTCGGTCGTCCAGACCGGCGAGGTCGCGTCCGTCGCCTCCGCGGCCCGGCGGTAGACGAGCCGGTCGTGCAGGCGGAAGGGCCGGTCGCGCCAGAACTCGATGCGCAACGGCAGGACGCGGAAGCCGGTCCAGTGCGGCGGCCGCGGCACGGTGCCGATGGCGTATTTCGCGGTGAACTGGGCCACGCGCTTTTCCAGCTCCCACCGGCCCTCCAGCGGGCGCGACTGCTGCGAGGCCCAGGCGCCGATGCGGCTTTCGCGCGCGCGGCTTTCGAAATAGGCGTCGGCCTCGGCGTCGGTCACGACCTCCACCGCCCCTTCAACCCGCACCTGCCGGCGCAGGGTCTTCCAATGGAAGCACAGGGCGGCGTTCCGATTCGCGAGCATCTGCTCGCCCTTCCGGCTTTCGGAGTTGGTGTAGAAGACGAAACCGCGCGGATCGATGCCCTTCAGCAGCACCATGCGCACCGACGGAATGCCGCCGGCATCGGCGGTCGCCAGCGCCATGGCGTTGGGGTCGTTGGGCTCGCTCTGCTCGGCTTCCTTCATCCATTCGGAGAAGAGTTCGTAAGGGTCGCGCTCGCTGCTGTCGGTCATGCCGGTGGATCCTGTTTCGATGGGTCCCGCACCGCCCGCAGGCGGGGTGCGGGGGCTTTCCTTTGTGCAAAAGCGAAAGGGTCACAGCCTCATCACAATTCACAGCAAGGATAGGGTCGCTTATATCACTGTCTACCGCGAAGCCACCGATAAGGTGCCGCGGCAACCAACCTTTTCGAGGCGCAAGGATGTTCGTGAAGAAAGTCGTTCCGGCCGTGATCGTCGTGGGCCTGCTGGCCGGATGCCAGACGGGCGGTCAGAAGGAAACGGTCGGCACGGTCGGCGGCGCGGTCGCCGGCGGCCTGATCGGTTCGCAGATCGGCGGCGGAACGGGCAAGCTGGTGGCGACCGGCGTCGGCACGCTGCTGGGCGCCTTCATCGGCCGCGAGGTCGGCAGCTCTCTCGACAAGGCCGATGCCGGCTATGCCGAAACCGCGGCCCGTCAGGCCTATGCCGCACCGGTCGGCGACCGCATCAACTGGAACAACCCGCAGTCGGGCAATTCCGGCACCATCGTCACCACCCGCGACGGCTACAGCAACACCGGCACCTACTGCCGCGAGTTCCAGCAGACCATCGTGGTCAAGGGCCGGACGGAGCAGGCGTACGGAACCACTTGCAAACAGGCCGACGGTACGTGGAAGATCATCGGCAACTCGTAACACGTCCGACCTGCAACCCTTGAGCCCCCTTGGGGCGGGAATTCTCTGCCCGTGGCTACGCGCGATCCCTACAGCGTTCTCGGCGTCAGCCGGTCCGCCAGTGCCGACGACATCAAGAAGGCGTACCGCAAGCTCGCCAAGCTGCATCACCCGGACCTGAAGCCGGGCGATGCCGCCAACGAGGAGCGGTTCAAGGAAATCTCGGCCGCCTACACGCTGCTGTCGGATACCGAGAAGCGCGCCCGCTACGACCGGGGCGAGATCGACCCATCGGGGCAGGAGCGGCACGCGGGCTTCGGCAACCGCGGCCGGACCAGCAGGGGCAAGGCCTACAGCGGCACCGCCGACGACAGCTTCTTCGGCGGCGGTGACGACTGGTTCTCCGACCTGTTCGGCGGCGGCCGGCGCCGCCCCGGCGCGGCCGGGGCCGGGATGGGCGGCGGCTCCACCGGCGGTTCCACGGGGCCGAAGGTTCGCGGCAGCGACATCTCCTATTCGGTCACCGTCCCCTTCGTGGAGGCGGCGAACGGATCGAAGCGCCGCATCAACCTGTCCAACGGCAAGAGCATCGACGTCGCCATTCCGCCGGGGACGGAGAACGAGACGAAGCTTCGCCTGAAGGGCCAGGGCCTGCCCGGCATGGGCGGCATGCCCAACGGCGACGCCATCGTCGAGGTGCATGTCGAATCCCACCCCCATTTTACCCGGCAGGACAGCGACATCCACGTCGAGGTGCCGATCACCCTGAACGAGGCGGTGCTGGGCGCCACCGTCAATGTCCCGACCATCAGTGGCAAGGTGGCGGTGAAGGTGCCGCCCGGCGCCAACACCGGCTCCGTCCTGCGCCTGCGCGGCAAGGGGGTGGTGAACCAAGCCACCAAGCAGCCGGGCGACCAGTATGTGAAGCTGAAGGTCGTCCTGCCCGACCCGCCCGATGCCGAACTGGTCAAGTTCGTCGAACAGTGGGCCAAGACCCGCAGCTACGACGTCCGCAAGAAGGCTGGGCTGGAGTAAGCGAGAGCATCGGGTCGCCGTGCATGCGGCGGCTTCGACAGGCGGCCTGCCCTCCGGGGCGGGCCGTTTTCGTATGCGCCGACCCCTGATGCGCGGCACCACGCCGCTGCCAGGGCCGACTTGCGTCGACCGAGAGTGTTGCACCGCACCGATTGCCTGCGGATCGTGACGTCATCAGGCTTTCCAATCGCGGCAGGCCATTCGCCGAGGTAGTGGACAATGAATTTCTTCGACGCCGTCAGGTCGGTGCTTTCCCAATATGTCGGGTTCTCAGGTCGCGCATTGCGATCCGAATATTGGTTCTGGGTCCTGTTCACCGTGCTGCTCAGCATCGTCACCAGCATCATCGATGTCGCACTCTTTCCGTTCGACGATGTCAGCCCCCTGAGTTCCATCACCAACTTGGCGCTTCTGCTGCCGGGTCTGGCTGTGTCGGCCCGCCGCCTGCACGATGTCGGCCGGTCCGGCTGGTGGTTGCTGCTGGCGATTGTTCCGGTGATTGGCTGGATCATCCTCCTGATCTGGACGGTGACCAAGGGCGATGCCGCGGCAAACCGGTTCGGCCCGCCGCCGCAGTCGACCGCCGGCTCGACCGCAGTGGCCTGACCGCCTACTTCTTCACCGCCCGCAGCGGCACCGGCCCCGCCGCCCCTTGCCGATCGCCCTGCCGATCCCCCTGCCCGGCCGGCTGCCCTTCGGGCGGCAGGTCATCGTTCAGCAGCGTTTTCAGCGGCACGCTTAGCAGGTCGGTCTGGCTGGCTTCCGCAGCATCCAGCAGCCGGGCGGTGCGCTCCTGCCATGGCAGGTTCAGCCCGCCCAGCCCATGGACGGAGCCGCGCATGCCGATGCCCAACGCCTTCATCAACTCCAGCAGCGTCGCCTCGCCCATGTCGCGGGTCACCACCCAGGCGTCGCGCGTGGTGTGGGCGACCCAATGGGCGTCGCGCAGCTGTTCCAGGATGCCGTCGATCAGAAGCGTGCCAACCGGCACGCGGCCGACCAGCGTACGGCGGCGCAGGCCCACCCCCAGCCGGCTCGCCTCCATCAGTTCGTGCAGGACGGCGAGCGCCAGCGCCAGCCGCTGGGCCGGCAGCAGCCCCTCCATGCCGCCGCGGGTGACCTTGCCGGCCCGCCATTCCGGCAGGGAGGCGGCGACCACCGCGCCGAACAGCACCGTCGACCACGCGATGTACAGCCAGAACAGGAAGATCGGCACCACCGACAAGGCGCCGTAGATGGTCTGGTAGGCCGGGTATTCGCGCATGTACCAGCCGAAGATCGCCTTCGATCCCTCCAGCAGGACCGATCCGATGGCGCCGCCGCACAGGGCGTCCAGCCAGAAGACGTCGCGGTTGGGAATGACGAGATACAGCAGCGTGCAGCCGATCAGCTGCAGGGCGAAGGGCAGCAGCATGCCGATGCCGGCCAGCGGATGGACCACGCCCTCCAGATGCGCCAGTTCCAGCGCGGTCCACAGCGTGCTGGACAGCGACAGGCTGGCCCCGGCGAGCAGCGGCGTCAGCGACACCACCGCCCAGAAGGACAGGATGCGGGTGACGTAGGAGCGCGGCTCCCGCACCCGCCAGACGGTGGCGAAGGACCCCTCTATGGTCCAGATCAGCAGAACCGCAGATATCGCCAGCCCGATCACGCCGAAGATCGGCATCTGGCCGGCATTCGCCATGAAGCGGCCGAGATATTCCAGGATCGCGTCGCCGATCTCCGGCACCAGATTCTTGATGACGGCGGTCTGGATGCGCATCTGCAGCGCGCTGAAGGCCGGAAAGGCCGAGAAGATGGCGAAGCCGATGGTCATGATCGGCACGATCGCCAGCAGCGAGGTGTAGGTCAGCGCCGCCGCGGTCTGGAAGCAGTTGTCGTTGTAGAAGCGCAGCATCGAGTGGCCGAAGAAGCCGCCCAGCTCCCTCAGGCCGCCGAAGATGCGGCTGCGCTCCTCCTCCTCGGGGCGGGGCTTGTCCTTAAGGAGAGACATGCGACGCCTCCTGCGGCAAGACCACCCGCGTCGGTTTGACCGGTGGGCGCTTTCGTGTAGGATGCGCCGCACTTTTCGCGGCTGGAGCCGCGGCACATCCGTCGTTCACGAGGTTCCGATGTCCAATCCGATGCCGCTCATGGCCGGCAAGCGTGGCCTGATCATGGGCGTGGCCAACGATCGTTCGATCGCCTGGGGGATCGCCTCCACCCTGGCCCAGCACGGGGCGGAGCTTGCCTTCACCTATCAGGGCGATGCGCTGCTGAAGCGGGTGAAGCCGCTGGCCGAACAGGTCGGCGCCAAGCTGGTCCTGCCCTGCGACGTGACGGACGAGGGCAGCATCGATGCGACCTTCGCCGCCATCGAAAAGGAATGGGGCAGGCTGGACTTCGTGGTTCATGCCATCGCCTTTTCCGACAAGAACGAACTGGACGGGCTGTACCTGGACACGACGCGGGCCAACTTCCTGCGCACGATGGACATCTCCTGCTATTCCTTCACCGCGGTGGCGCAACGCGCCGTGCCGCTCATGAAGGACGGCGGCAGCCTGCTCACTCTATCCTATTACGGCGCCGAGCGCGTCATGCCCCATTACAACGTGATGGGTGTCGCCAAGGCGGCGCTGGAAGCCAGCGTGCGCTATCTGGCCGTCGATCTGGGTGGCCGCAACATCCGTGTCAACGCCATCTCCGCCGGTCCGATCAAGACCCTGGCCGCCAGCGGCATCGGCGACTTCCGCTACATCCTGAAGTGGAACGAGCTGAATGCCCCGCTGAAGCGCAACGTCACCATCCAGGAGGTCGGCGGCGCCGGCCTGTTCCTGATGTCGGATCTCGGCAGCGGCGTCACCGGCGAGGTGATGCATGTCGACAGCGGCTATCACACCGTCGGCATGGTCGCGGTGGACGAGGCGGCCGAGGTCGCCAGCCTGCTGGGCTCGCTGGGCGGCACGCCGAAGGCCGGCTGAGGCCAGCCCGGTTGATCGGCGGCAACGCGCCTGCAATCGCATGAAGAAGAGAGGGATCGGCCCGCCGATCCCTCTTTGCGTTTGCGAGGGCGGCGTTTATGATTTGCGCAATATTCGCGGACTTGGGTAATATTCATGCGCGCTCGTAAGAAAATGGACTCGGTTTCTCCGATTCTTGAGCAGATCCTTTACGGCGGCTCCAGCGTGTCGATGAATCTCATCGCCATCACGCGCGAGATCCCCGAAGAGCAGCGCATGTTCAAGGCGCAGGGCCTGAACAACTGCATCCTCTTCAAATATCCGAACTTCGACGACCGCGACGACGACGGCGGCGATCCGATGGCGGAGGACGAGGATCTGGAGGGCGGCAGCCGGCCGGTGGAGACCGGCATCTATGTGCCGCACAACGCCAAGTCGCCCGAATCCGGTGGTGTCGCGGTCTATCTGCGCGGCCGCAACAGCGAGGCGCTGCTGGAAGAGCAGTTCGGCATCAAGCACGGGCCGCAGGAAAACGGCATCATCGGCGACATGAAGATGCTGCAGATGATCGACGAAGTCCCGTCGCTCGACGCCTTCCTGCTCAAGACCTGCTTCGAGGGGGAGAAGGTCAACGTCGATCCGCGCCACTGGCTGATCAGCAACGAGGAGGACCACCAGCTCCGCCGCCTGATCCGCGCCCGCATCGAGCCGATCGTCCGCAAGGCGCTGTCCGGCAGCCAGGGCAGCGCCCAGAGCATCGAGCGCTTCCTGGAAGCGATCTGGAATCCGAACCTGGAGGAAGCCGGCCTGTTCGTGTCCGCCTTCGGCATCGAACGGTCGGAAGCCGACACCATTTTCAGCGCTTGGAAGGGCACCACCTTCTACGAATACCAGCTGCGCCGCATCGCCCCGCGCGCCCGCATCATCCTGACCTGGCTGAAGTCGCGGGAATGCATTCCGGTCGACATCCGCATGCACAAGCCCTACGAGACCCAGCTGCTGATGCACATCGAAAAGGTGGGCAAGCTGCTGGAAACGACGCTGATGGACATCCGCACCATCCTGTCGGACTACGAGACCGCCTTCAGCAGCTTCATGAACGGCCAGCCGGAACCGTTCCGCGACTATCTGCGCAGCATCCGCTCACGATACTGGCTGCTCGGCTACTGCGTCTCGGCGCTGACCAGCGTCGCCCATCTGGATGCCCGCTGCATGAAGAACACGCCCTCGCGCAAGCTCTACTTCGAAGGCATGCAGAAGCTGCTCCGCCAGTTCGACGTGGCTCTCGACCGCCGCCGCGAGCAGAAGGGCGCGTTCTGAGGGCTTTTCCGCCAGCCTGCCCCCTCCCCATCCCTCCCCTGCTCTCGGCCGGCCGAAGGCCGGTCCGATCGCGGGAGAGGGGGCAAGCACAAGAGCTGCCAAGTTCCCTCTCCCGCAAAGCGGGGGAGGGTTAGGGAGGGGGCAATGTGCTCACCCACTGCGAACATCCCATCAAGAAAAAAGGCGGCGCCTCGCAGCGCCGCCTTCTTCATGTCTAGCTATTCGAAGCCTTACGTACCCTGCGGCTCCGGACCCATGCCACCGCTTTCCTGCCCACTGCTGGGCGGAACGGAGGAGCGGCGGCCGCCGGCGGTCGGGCGCGGCGGGGGAGCGGCGACCGTGTCGCGGTCGTCGTCGCGCAGGATCGGTTCGCCGCGCAGCAGACGGTTGATCTCGTCGCCGCTCAGCGTCTCGTACTCCAGCAGGCCCTTGGCCAGGGTGTGCAGCTGGTCGATGTTCTCGGTCAGGATCACCCGGGCGCGCTCGTAGCTCTCGTCCACGATGCGGCGGATTTCCTCGTCGACCAACTGGGCGGTGCGGTCGGACATGTTCTTGTGCTGGGTCACGGAATGGCCCAGGAACACCTCCTGCGTCGGCTCGCCGTAGAGCAGCGGGCCGAGCTTGTCGCTCATGCCCCACTCCGTCACCATGCGGCGCGACATTTCGGTCGCCATCTTGATGTCGCCTGAGGCGCCGGTGGTCACCCGCTCCTTGCCGAAGATCAGCTCCTCGGCGATGCGGCCGCCCATGGCGACGCACAGGTCGGCCAGCAGCTTGGCCTGCGACAGGCTGATGCGGTCGCCTTCCGGCAGGCGCATCACCATGCCCAGCGCACGGCCGCGCGGGATGATGGTGGCCTTGTGGACCGGGTCGCTGTCGACGCAATGGATGGCGCAGATGGCGTGGCCGGCCTCGTGGTAGGCGGTCAGCTTCTTCTCGTCCTCGGTCATCACCATGGAGCGGCGTTCCGCACCCATCATGACCTTGTCCTTGGCGGCCTCGAACTCGGCCATGCCGACGACGCGCTTGCCGATGCGGGCCGCGAGCAGCGCCGCCTCGTTGACCAGGTTGGCCAGATCGGCGCCGGAGAAGCCGGGGGTGCCGCGGGCGATGACCTTGGCGTCGACGTCCGGGGACAGCGGCACCTTGCGCATGTGGACCTTGAGGATCTTCTCGCGGCCCAGCACGTCGGGGTTCGGCACCACGACCTGACGGTCGAAGCGGCCCGGACGCAGCAGCGCGGGATCGAGAACGTCCGGACGGTTGGTCGCGGCGATCAGGATGACGCCCTCGTTCGCCTCGAAGCCGTCCATCTCGACCAGCAGCTGGTTGAGGGTCTGCTCACGCTCGTCGTTGCCACCGCCCAGGCCGGCACCGCGATGGCGGCCGACCGCGTCGATTTCGTCGATGAAGATGATGCAGGGGGCGTTCTTCTTGCCCTGTTCGAACATGTCGCGGACGCGGCTGGCGCCGACACCGACGAACATTTCGACGAAGTCCGAACCGGAAATGGTGAAGAACGGGACATTGGCTTCGCCGGCGACCGCGCGGGCGGTCAGCGTCTTGCCGGTACCCGGCGGGCCGACCAGAAGGCAGCCCTTCGGAATCTTGCCGCCCAGCCGCTGGAACTTCTGCGGGTCCTTCAGGAACTCGACGATCTCCGTCAGCTCCTGCTTGGCCTCGTCGATGCCGGCGACGTCGTCGAAGGTCACGCGCCCGACCTTCTCGGTCAGCAGGCGGGCCCGCGACTTGCCGAAGCCCATCGCCTTGCCGCCGCCGGACTGCATCTGGCGCATGAAGAAGATCCAGACGCCGATCAGCAGCAGCATCGGGAACCAGGACAGCAGCACCGAGAACAGCGACGGCACGTTGCTGTCGTCGGGGACCGCGTTGATACGGACGTTCTTGTTGGTCAGGCGCTCGACCAGCCCCGCCTCGGGCGGGACATAGGTGCTGAAGGAGCGGCCGTCCGAGAAATGGCCCGAAACCTGGTTGCCCTTGATCGTCACGTCGGCGACCTGGCCCCGGTCCACTTCGGCGAGAAGCTCGCTGAACGGAACGGTCGTTTGCGGGCTGCGGGTGGAGGAACTCTGGAACAGATTGAACAGGGCCACGAGCAGCAGCCCTATGATGATCCAGAGCGCGAGGTTCTTGCCGAAATTGTTCACGTCACACGCCTTTCTGCGAACCCATCGCCATGCGGTGCGCCGACAAGGCCGCACCCCGGACTCCTACGGGCACGTTCCCAGATTAAATAATGCCGCGCCGGTCCGAAACAACCGTAAAAGCTGGTCTTCCCAACGGCGAAATTGGACGGAAGTTCGCGCGATCCATCGGGGCCTGTCCTTCCGCGTCGACCCCGTATGCGCCACCGATCGTCGGTATGGCAAGCATTTCCGTTCCCAACCAAAGGCTTGGCAGCGATTCGCGCACCGGAACCGGCAGGTCGGACAATCCCGAATGCCCACCCTGCCCCGCCCCTTTGCGCCATCCCGCGGCTCCAAGTGCCGCGACTTCGACGGGCTGATCCCATCGGCTCGACACCCGCAGGTCGAAGCGCCCATCCCACAGGATGCGACTGCCGGGCTGCACCAGCCGCCGTTCCACCGCCGCCGGTTCACGCGCGACCATGACCGCACCGCGGCGCATCCGCACCACGCATCCGCCCAAGGTCCCGCCCTGCCCATCGGCCAGCAAGCCGAGCAGACGGTCCAACGCCTCGTCCCGCACCGGGCCGGGTCCGCCGACCGTCGCCAGTGCCTGCGCCAGCCCCCGCAACGCGATCTCTTCCGGCGCGGCCAGCAGCGGGGCCGGGGCCAGCGTAACCCAGCCTTCGGGATGGATGGTCGCGGTCTCCGCCAGCAAATCCGCGGTCGCCTGTTCCAGCGCGGCGCGGGCGCGACCGGCCCGGCGGGCGACCTCGCACAGCCGGTCGCCGTCCAGCCCCTCCCCGCCCAGCAGATCGCGGGCGGCACGCAGGCGGGCACGGGCGAAGCGCGGGTTGTGGTTGGAGGGATCCTCGATCCACTCCAATTCGGCGGCGTGGCAGGTCGCCAGCAGCCGGCCATGGGAGAAGCCCAGCAGCGGACGGATCACCCGAACGGCGCCGTCGGCGCGCACCGCCGCCATTCCCGCCAGCCCGTCGGTGCCGGAGCCGCGGGCCAGCCGCAGCAGCACAGTCTCCGCCTGATCGTCGCGGTGATGGGCCAGCGCCAGATGCAGAATGCCGGCCTCGACGCAGGCATCGGCCAGCAGCCGGTGTCGCGCCGTCCGTGCCGCCGCCTGCAGTCCGGCGGCCGGCTTGTCACCCTCCCAGCGAAGGATGCGGTGGGAAACGCCGAGCCCGGCCATCGCCTGTCCAACCGACACCGCCTCGGTAGCGGACTCGGCGCGCAGACCATGATCGACGGTGAGCGCCAGCAGACTGCCGCCCCGCTCTGCGACCCAATGCCGCAGCAGCAGGACCAGCGCCAGACTGTCGCCGCCGCCGGACAGGCCGACCGCCACGGCAGGCGCCGGCTCGAAGCCGTCCAGCGCCGCCATCGCGCGGGCGAACTCCCCCGGGGTCACCGGGGCAGCGTCGCCCCACGCGGTGCCCGCACCGGCCATCAGGCCGGGCAATTGATGCGCTTGCGCTCCGTGTCGGCGCGGCGCTTCACGCTGGCCGAGGCTTCGGGGAACTTGGTCAGCAATTGGCTGAAGGCGGTGCAGGCATCCGACTTCTTGTTCATCTGCTGCAGCGTCATGCCAAGCTTCAGCAGGCTATCCGCCGCCTTCGGGTTGGTGCGGTACTTGGACAGCACTTCGGCGAAGGCCTGGGCCGCTTCCGGATACTTGTTGCGGACGTAATAGCTCTCGCCCAGCCAGTACTGCGCATTGCCGGCATAGGCATGGCTCTTGTTCTTGACGATGAACTCCTGCAGCGCCTTCTCCGCCCGGTCGTAATCGGAGTTGCGCAGCAGTTCGAAAGCCTGCTCATACTGCTTTTCCGGCGACAGCCCGGCGGTGGACGGCGGGTTGGCGGCAGCGGTCTGCGTCGGCTTGTCGGCAGGCTTCTTGTCGTCCGCCTTCGCGGCGGCCTTGGGCGGAGCGGCGTCGGACATCGCGCCACCCATGGCACCGCCCATCGCACCCCCCATGGCGCCGCCGCCCTTCTCCAGGTCCTTCAGGCGGAAATCGATGTCGCCGTTGATCTTCTCCAGGCGCTCGCGCAGCTGGGTGATCTGGTAGGTCGACTCCTCGTACTTGCCGGTCAGCTCCTGCATCGAGCGTTCCAGGTTCTGCAGCCGGATCTCGAAATCCGCCGCGACGGAGGGCGACAGCTGCGCCACCTCCACCGGCCCGCCCAGCGCCGCGACCTGCGTTTCCAGCGATTGCAGCCGCTCGATCTGCCCCTTGGACTGGGCCAGTGCGGGGCTTGCCGCGAACATGCCACCCAGCAGCAGGGCGGCGACGGGACGGATGTGGGTCATGCGCGTGGGATCCTGAGGAGATCTGAGGCCGGAGGGCGGAAACACCCGCGGCGACCATGGCAAACGAAAAAGGCGACGCAATGGCCGCTGTTTAGCAGAAGTTTCGCGGCGGCGCAAAGAACCGCCGTCGTCCTATGCCCATGCCGGAAATCTCTGGCGCCAAAAGAAAAGGCGCCGCACCGGTTGCCCGGCAGCGGCGCCTTATCCCATTCCCCGTCAGGCGGGGACCGGCGTCATTAGTTGACGACGGTCACGCCACGGCGGTTCTGCGACCAAGCGGCCTCGTTCGAGCCAACCACCGCCGGACGCTCCTTGCCGTAGGACACGACATTGACGCGGTTCGGGGTGATGCCCTTGGCGGCCAGGTAGTTCTTCACCGAGTTGGCACGGCGCTCACCGAGAGCCAGGTTGTACTCGCGGGTGCCGCGCTCGTCGGCATGGCCCTCGACGGTGACGGTGACCGAGCCGTAGGTCTGCAGCCACTTGGCCTGGCGGTCCAGGGTGGCGCGAGCCTCCGGCGACAGGTCGTAGCGGTCCAGGCCGAAGAAGACGCGGTCGCCGACGTTGACGACGAAATCTTCCGCCGAGCCCGGACGGACCGACGACTGCTGGGCACCGGTGTTCGCGCCGTTGGCGGCGTCGTTCGGAGTGGATTCGCAAGCGGCGAGCAGAGCGACCGCGGCGAGAGCGAGGAACTTCATACGCATGTTCAGGGACCCCTTGAACGAAACTTGTTGATTGGCCGGATCCTTAGTCAGCGCGAGAACCGCTTCTTTCCGCCAAGCCCCGACGAAAAGACGACGTCCGACCTATGTCTTGAGCATTGCTCTCGCGTGGCCGCAAAATAGGGCTACTCCACTAGGGAATCAAGGGCGACCACGCGGGGTCCGACGCGTCGACCGGGCTGCTGACGCGGCGCTCGTTGGCGCCGGTGATGTCGATGCTGTACAGCTTGGCATTGCGGCCACGGCCGTCACCCGACGGCAAGTCCTTGAAGAACATGAGAACACGGCCGTTCGGCGCCCAGGTCGGGCCTTCGACGTGGAACGACTCGGTCAGGATTCGTTCTCCCGTCCCATCCGGACGGATTACGCCGATTGCAAAGCTGCTACCACGCTGGCGCGTGAATGCGATCAGGTCGCCGCGCGGCGACCACACCGGCGTACCGTAGCGGCCCTCGCCGAAGGTCAGCCGCTTCACGCCCGACCCGTCGGCGCTCATGGTGTAGAGCTGCTGGGTGCCGCCGCGGTCCGATTCGAAGACGATCCGCTGGCCGTCCGGCGAATAGCTGGGACCGGTGTCGATGCCCGGCGCGTCGGTCAGCTGCGTCTGGCGGCGGGTGCGCAGGTCCAGCGTGTAGATGTCGGTGTTGCCGTTCTGGGCCATCGACATGATGACCTTGTTGCCGTCCGGCGAGAAGCGCGGGGCGAAGGTCATGCCGGGGAAGTCGCCCAGGACCTCCTGGCGGCCGGTGTCGATGTTGAACAGGTACACGCGCGGCTTCTTGTTGAAGTACGACATGTACGTGATTTCCTGGGACGTCGGCGAGAAGCGCGGCGTCAGGACGAGCGTCTGCCCGTCGGTCAGGAACTGATGGTTGGCGCTGTCCTGGTCCATGATGGCCAGCTGCTTCTTGCGCGAATTCGCCGGGCCGGATTCGGCCACATAGACGATGCGCGTGTCGAAATAGCCGTCCTCGCCGGTCAGGCGCTTGTAGATGGCGTCGGCCACGATATGGGCGATGCGGCGCCATTCCTGCGGCGAGGCGCTGTAGCTCAGCCCCTGCATGTACTGGCCGGCGGCGACGTCCCACAGGCGGAAGTCGACCTTCATGCGGCCGTCGGCGCCCGTGGTGGTGTTGCCGGCGACCAGCGCCTGGGCGCCCAGCGCCTTCCAATCCTGGTAGCGCGGCTCACCCGTGCGCAGCTGGTCGGGGGTCTGCAGGAAGCCGCGCGGGTCCAGCGGCTTGAACAGGCCGGACCGCTCCAGGTCGTCGGAGATGACCTTGGAGATGTCGGCGCCCATCTGCGCATCGCGCCCGCCGGATCCGGCGAAGCTGGTGATCGCGATGGGCAGCGGTTCGGACACGCCCCGCGTGATGTCGATGCGCAACTCGGCGCGCGCCTCCTGCGGAGCGGCAACGCCGAGGGAGAGGAGAAGCGCGCCGGTGGCCCCGGCCAGCTTCAACAGAAGCCTCGTCTTCGTCGTCATGGTCAGAACATGTCCCTCGGGTCGAAATTGAACACGATGTAGCGCCAGCTTTCGTAAGTATCCGCCGTGAACTCGCTGGACAGCAACTCCAGCGGGCTCGACCGCTTGACCGCGCGCACGGCGGCATCCGCCGACGCGCGGAAGGCGGCGTCGCTCATGTAGCGCGACCGGTACTTGTCGTCGATCCAGGCACGGACCACGCTGTGGTCGCGGCCGACCTCGACGTGGATCTCGATCTGCATCGAGGCCGCGTCCTTGCGGCCGCTGTCGAAGTTCCAGTTCTTGCTCAGCTGCCCGCGGATGGCGTCCAGCGCGCGGCCGGACGGCTTGAACGGCCGGTCGGGACCGGTCGTCGCCTTCGCCGCCCCGGCCGGAGCCGCGGATGCGGTCTTCTGGCTGGGCTTGGCGTCGCTGTTGGCGCTGGCCGATGCCTTGCCGTCCGCCTTCGGGTTGTCCGACGGCTTGATCTTCCCGACGTTCGACAGCAGGTCGGACAGCGGGTCGGTCTTGGCCGACGGCTTCTCCGGCTGCTTGGCGGGAGCGTCCGTCTTCTTCGCCTCGGCCTTGGCATCCTTCGCCGGCTCGGCTTTCGCGACCTCCTTGGGCGGCTCCTTCGGCGGCTCCGGCTTTTTCGGCTCGGCCTTCGGCGGCTCCGGTTTGGGCGGTTCCGGCTTCGGAGGCTCGGGCTTCTTCGGTTCCGGCTTCGGCTCGTGCTTCGGCGGCTCGGGCTTGGGCGGCTCCGGTTTCGGAGGCTCAGGCTTCGGCGGTTCCGGTTTGGGCGGCTCGGGCGGCTTCGGAGTCGGCGACGGCGCCGGATCCGGGGGCGGCGGCGGCGGGGGTGGCGGCGGAGGCGGAGGGGGCGTCGGAGCAGGCTTGGGCGGAGGCGTCGGCTCGCGCGGGGGCGGCGGCACCTGGGCGACCTTCGGCGGCTCCGGCGTCTTGGCAGGCGGCGGGGGCGGAGGGGGCGGTTCGTCCTCCTCGTCCGGCGGCTCGGGCGCCGGCGGCGCCGGCTTCGCTTCGGGCACGGGCGGACGCGGCGCGGCGTTGGCGGCCGGCTTCGGTTCGCCCTTCTCGACGCGGGCGGCCTCGGTGACCTCGCCGACGTCGACGATCTCGATCGGGATCGAGGAGGCGATTTCGAGCTTGCGATCGCTGGGCGGCATGCCGAGCACCATCAGCGCGACCAGCGCGACGTGCAGCACCGCCGAGGCGATCAGGGGCTTGCGCATGGGAGTTCCGCCCGCCTCAACGCGCCGGCTTGGGTGCGCCGACCCGCGCGCTGGACGCGGTCGGACCGTTCGGCATCTCGGCGACCAGACCGACCTTCTTGAAGCCGGCAGCGCTCATGGTGCCCATCACCTCCAGCATCTTGCCGTATGCGATCTTGGCATCGCCGCGGACCAGGATGCGGGCTTCGGGGTTGTTGTTGGTCACCGCGATCAGCAGCGGCACCATGTTGCCCAGATCGACCGGCGTCTCCTGCACGAAGACGCGGCCGTCGGTCTGCACGGTGACGAACAGCGGATCCTTCTGCTGCTCCAGCGGAGCGGCATTGGTCTTGGGCAGGTCGACCGGCACGCCGACGGTCAGCATCGGGGCGGCCACCATGAAGACGATCAGCAGGACCAGCATGACGTCGATGAACGGCGTCATGTTGATCTCGGCCATCGCGCGATAGCCCCGGCGCTTGCCGCGCCCGTGGGATTTGCCTGCGAGTTGTCCGGCCATGGTTCAGGCGGCTCCCCGCTCCTCGAGGTGGCGGGACAGGATCGCCGAGAACTCGCCCGAGAAGGTGTCCAGCCGGTCGGCGTAGCGGCCGAGGTCGGTGGAGAACTTGTTGTAGGACAGCACCGCCGGGATGGCGGCCAGCAGGCCCATCGCGGTGGCGAACAGCGCCTCGGCGATGCCGGGCGCCACCACGGCGAGGCTGGTGTTGCCCGATCCGGCGATGGAGGTGAAGGAGTTCATGATGCCCCACACCGTGCCGAACAGGCCGATGAAGGGGGCGGTGGAGCCGACCGAGGCCAGGAAGGTCATGTAGCGTTCGGCCCGCGCCATCTCGCGGCCGATGGTCACCGCCATCACCCGCTCCACCCGCTGCTGCAGCGAGCCCTTCATGGTGCCGGCGATGCCGCGGTCGGCGGCGTGGCGCCATTCGCGCATGCCGGCGGCGAAGGTCGCGGCCATCGGGTCAGCCGGCGACTGGCCGATGCGGTCGTACAGCGCATCCAGCGAACCGCCGGACCAGAACGCCTCCTCGAAGGCGTCGGCCTGGGCGTTCAGGCGGCGGATGCGCATCAGCTTCTCGATGATGATCGCCCAGCACCAGACCGAGGCGACGATGAGCATCAGCATCACGATCTTGACGACCGCATCCGCCTGCCAGAACAGGCCAAGGATGGTGATCTCATGTGCCGTCGTGGCGGCGGCGTTGCCGGCCAGTTGGGCGGTTTGCAGGGCGTCCATCGCAGTCAATCTCGCGTTTGCGCTGTTGGCACGGGGAGTGGAAGGGAAAGGGTCGAGCGGTCAGGCAGGCAGTGAAGAGGATTGCTTTGCATGCAGTGTCTCCATCGCCGCTTTCACCGCATCGGGAAGGCGCACGGCCCGCCCGGCGCGGTTGCCGGCTTGGCTGATCGTCACCAGCTGCAGGTCGGCGCGCGCCAGCACGCGACCGTCGCGGCGGATGACTTGTGCAACTGCGAAGGAGGCACCGCGGATATCGACGATTCGGGTTTCCACTTCAAGCGTGTCCTCCAGCTTGGCAGGGGCGTCAAAATCGATGGTCAGACGCCGTACCGCAAATGACACACCTGTGACATCGCTCGAGCCCTCCGCCATCTCCTTCTGACGGAAGCCCATCAGGTACAGCATCTCCGTCCGCGCCCGCTCCGCAAAGCGGAGGTAGTTGGCGTGATAAACGATGCCGCCGGCGTCGGTGTCCTCGTAATAGACCCGCAACGGATAACGGTGTGTCCCGTCCTCCGCGAACCAGCCGGACAGCGAGGCGGCGCGCTCACTCATCGCCGTCCCCCTCCGTGGGGTCGGGAACCCGGTCCAGCAGATCGAGCTGCCGGATCGGCGCGTACGGCGGGTTGAGCCCGAGATAGCGGAAGCCCTGGTCGGTCAGCATGCGCCCGCGTGGCGTGCGCTGCAGGAAGCCCTGCTGGATCAGGTAGGGTTCCACCACCTCCTCCAGCACGTCGCGCTGCTCGCCCAGGGCAGCGCCCAGCGTCTCCACGCCCACCGGCCCGCCGCCATAATTGTTGGCGACCAGCCCCAGGTAGCGGCGGTCCATGCTGTCCAGCCCCAGCCGGTCGACCTCGAGCCGGGTCAGCGCGGCGTCGGCGACCCGCTTGTCGACTTCCTCCACCCCGGCCACTGCGGCGAAATCACGCACCCGGCGCAGCAGCCGCCCCGATACGCGCGGCGTGCCGCGCGACCGGTTGGCGATCTCGCGCGCGCCCTCCGGCGTGATCCCCATGCCCAGCACGCCGGCGGCGCGGCGCACGATCAGTTCAAGCTCGTCCGGCTCGTAGAACTGCAGACGCACGGGAATGCCGAAGCGTTCGCGCAAGGGGCGCGTGATCAGGCCGCTGCGCGTCGTGGCGCCGACAAGGGTGAAGGGCGGCAGATCGATCCGGATGGACCGTGCCGACGGGCCTTCGCCGATGATGAGGTCGAGCTGGAAATCCTCCATGGCGGGATAGAGCACCTCTTCCACGGCGGGATTAAGGCGATGAATCTCGTCGATGAAGAGGACGTCGTGCGGCTGCAGGTTGGTCAGCAGCGCCGCCAGATCGCCGGCCCGCGCGATGACCGGCCCGGAGGTGGCGCGGAAGCCCACCCCAAGCTCGCGCGCCACGATCTGCGCCAGCGTGGTCTTGCCGAGGCCAGGCGGCCCGAACAGCAGCACATGGTCCAGCGCCTCGTTGCGGGAGCGGGCGGCCTGGATGAAGATCGACAGGTTCTCGCGCGCCTGCCGCTGGCCGATGAACTCGGCGAGCGTCAACGGACGGATCGACGCCTCGGCCGAATCGCCGTGGCCCTGGCCCGGCTGGACCAGACGGTCGGAATTGGGGTCGCTCATTGGCTCAGTTCCTTGAGGCCCTGGCGGATCAGATCGGACACGCCGGCATCATCGCCCAGCACCCGCCCGGCGGCGACGACCGCGCCGAAGGCCTCCGACCGGCCATAGCCGAGATTGACCAGCGCCGACACTGCATCGGCCAGCGCCGGGCTGGCGCCTGGAACGGCGGCGGGGGCGCCCTTGCCGGCCGGCGCGCCCGTGGTCGCCGCGGGGCCGAGCGCCAGATTGCCGACCTTGTCCTTGAGTTCGTTGAGGATGCGCGCCGCCACCTTCGGCCCGACGCCGTCGGCCCGCACCAGCGCGGTCTTGTCCTGCGACGCGATGGCGCGGGTCAGCTGGTCGGGGTCGAGCACGCCGAGGATCGACAGCGCCAGCCGCGCGCCGACGCCCTGGATGGTGGTCAGCAGCTTGAACCACTCCCGGTCCGCCTGATCGCCGAAGCCGTGCAGGACGATGCGTTCCTCGCGGATGAAGGTCTCCACCACCAGCGACGCCCGCTCCCCCACCGCCAGACGCGACAGCGTGCGGTTGGAGCAGGACAACAGGTAACCGACGCCGTTCACGTCGAGCACGACCCAGTCGGTGCCGGTGGAATCGACGATGCCGGTCAGCTTGGCGATCATGGGAACTCCCGGCCCGAGGGCTGGCTGCGAAGAATGGGGGTCTCTTCGAGACGCGCGCGGATGGTCTCCAGCACGCCGTCAAGGTTGTCGATCACATCTGTGTTCCAGAAGCGCAGGATGCGGAAGCCGGCCTGCTCCAGCATGCGCGCGCGCCTTTCGTCATGGGCGGCGCGCTGCTCGGCGTGCTGGCCGCCGTCCAGTTCGATGATCAGGCGATGGTCATGGGCGACGAAGTCGGCAACGAAGCCAAGGATCGGCTCCTGCCGCCGGAATTTCGCACCGAGCTGGGCATTGCGCAGCTTCTGCCAGACGATCTTTTCCACATCCGTGGCATTCATCCGCAGGTCGCGCGCGCGTTCCGTGATGTATTCGGTGGGCTTCGTTTTCGCAACCCGCGCCATGTCCCCCACTCGCTCAAGGGCGTTCCCCCCCTCTCCCCCCCGTGGAGAGGGTCGGGGTGAGGGGGAGGCGTTGCGTGGCGTCTTGGGGGAGGCACGCCGCGCGTCCCCCTCACCCTGCCCTCTCCCCGGGGGGGAGAGGGTTTGTCGCATCGGTTCGGCGTTCTTCCGCCACATCGTCCAGCTGGCGCGGTGGTGCGCGTGGCAGATCGCCACGGCCAGCGCGTCGGCGGCGTCGGGGCTGCCGATCTCGCAGCCGGGCAGCAGCAGGCGCACCATCGTCTGGACCTGCGCCTTTTCGGCGCGGCCCTGGCCGACGACCGCCTTCTTGACCATGTTGTTGGCGTATTCCGCCACCGCCAGCCCGGCCTGGGCCGGCACCAGCAGCGCCACGGCGCGGGCCTGCCCCAGCTTCAGGGTGGACACCGCGTTGCTGTTGACGAAGGTCTCCTCCACCGCCGCCTCGTCGGGATGGTAGCGCTCCACCACCGCAGACAGGGCGTCGTGAAGCTGCACCAGCCGCTCGGCCAGCGGGCAGGAGTCGTCGGAATGCACCGCGCCGTCGGCGACGTGGCTCAGGCGGTTGCCCGCCACGTCGATGATGCCCCAGCCGGTGTGGCGCAGGCCGGGATCGATCCCCAGCAGCCGCACCGGCGAGGGCACCCCCGCCTCAGTTCGTCCTGCCCGCGCAAACACGGCACCCGCACTCCGCCTGCAAGACCCGCGTCGATGTTACGCAGTCAGCTTCTGCATCAGTTCGTCGGAGATGTCGAAGTTGCCTTCGACCACCTGGACGTCGTCGTTGTCCTCCAGCACGTCCAGCAGCTTCAGCAGGCTGGCCGCGGCATCCTCGGACGGGGCGACGGTGTTCAGCGGACGCCAGGTCAGCCGCGCGCTCTCCGCACCGCCGAACTTGGCCTCCAGCGCGTCGCGCACGGCGCCGAAGTTCTCGACGGTCGTGGTGACCTCATGCCCCTGCTCGTCGGATTCGACGTTGTCGGCACCGGCCTCCAGCGCCACCTCGAACACGGCGTCGGCATCCGCCGCGGCGGCCGGGTAATAGATCGCGCCGATGCGGCTGAACATGAAGCTGACCGAGTTGGTCTCGCCCAGGCTGCCGCCATACTTGGTGAAGCTGGAGCGCACTTCCGCGGCGGTGCGGTTGCGGTTGTCGGTCAGCGCCTCGACGATCAGCGCGACGCCGCCGGGACCGTAGCCCTCGTACCGCACCTCTTCATAGTTCGCGTCGTCGCCGCCGCCGGGCGTACCCTGCTTGATGGCGCGGTCGATGCGGTCGCGCGGCATGTTCTGCGCGCGTCCGGCCAGGATGGCGGCGCGCAGGCGCGGGTTGGCCGCCGGGTCCGGCAGGCCGCTCTTGGCGGCGACGGTGATCTCGCGGGCGAGCTTGTTGAAGATCTTGGACCGCTTGGCGTCCTGCGCGCCCTTGCGGTGCATGATGTTCTTGAACTGGGAATGACCGGCCATGGGTCGAACGAGCCTCGAAACGGAAGATGGTCAATCGGGCGGGGTGAGCGCACGACACATGTAACAGGTCTGCCGCCCCACCGCACCTTTTCGGCGCGGGAGACGACACCCACGGGATTAGAAAGTCAATATGGCGAGATTGCGGCGCGGCCGGGCCTAAGCCGTGAACGCCCTACTGCATCCGTTCCGGCAAAGTCTGGCTCAGCCGCCCGCCGATGCGCAACGGTTCGATGCGGACAGCCAGCCCGCTGCGGTCGTCGGTCTCGACGTAGCAGCCGCAGACGGTGCCCTCCCCTTCCGCCGGGGACAGCCGCTCGGTCGGCAGCTTTCGCACCATCTTGGCCAGCGCCACCTCCTTCTTCATGCCGATGGCGCTGTCGTAATCGCCGCACATGCCGGCGTCCGACTGATAGGCGGTCCCCTTCGGCAGCACCATGTGGTCGGCCGTCGGCACATGGCTGTGGGTGCCCACCACCAGCGAGGCGCGGCCGTCGCAGAAATGGCCCATGATCATCTTCTCGCTGGTCGCCTCGCCATGCATGTCGACCAGCACGGCATCCACGCCCCCCGGCCCGAGGCGATGCGCCTTCAGCACCCGGTCCACCGCGGCGAAGGGGTCGTCCATCGGCTCCATGAACAGGCGGAGCAGCACGTTGATGACCAGCACCTTGCGCCCGCCGCGCGCCTGCAGCAGGACGAATCCGCGGCCGGGCGTGCCCTCCGGGTAGTTCAGCGGGCGGATGATGCGCGGCTGCTGCTCGATGGTGCCGACCAGTTCCTTCTGGTCCCAGGTGTGGTTGCCCAGCGTGACCACGTCGATACCGGCGGCGAAGAACTCCTCGGCGATCTTGACCGTGACGCCATAGCCGCCGGCGGAATTCTCGCCGTTCACAACGGTCAGGTCGGGGTCCAGCCGCTCGCGCAGCATCGGCATGTGCGCCAGCACCGCATCGCGCCCGGCCCGGCCCACCACGTCGCCGAAGAACAGAATCCGCATCGCCCCAACCTTCCCGATAATCTCACTTACGAATGCGGAGCGTTTCCCGCTCCGTCACGATCCAGTCCAGCCGCTCGTCATGCACGTCCACCGGCACCGCCGGCATTTCCTGCGCCGCGAAGGCCACGCCCACCGCCAGAACCGCCCCACCCGCCCGCAGGCTGTCCAGCGTCCGGTCGTAATAGCCGGCGCCATAGCCCAGCCGGTGCCCGCCGCGGTCGAAGGCCAGCATCGGCACCAGCAGCAGCGACGGGCGCAGCACGGCACGACCCTCCTCCGGCTCGTGGATGCCGTAGCGGCCGGCCGACATCGGTGCCTCCGGATCCCAATCCCGGAAGACCAGCGCGGTGCCGCGCGGCCCAGAGACCGGCAGCCCGACGGAGTGACCAAGGTGTTTAAGATGGAGCAAAGCCGGCCGCGCGTCGAGTTCGGAGCCGAGCGGCCAATATCCCCCGGCGTCGCCGCGCGGCAGATGACCGCCGCGCGCCAGTTCGGCGATGCGGTCGCGCACGGCGGCGGATGCGGCGGGGCGGTCGGAAACGGCGATGGCGTCGCGCCGGACGCGCGCCTCGCGTCGGGCGGCGTCCTTGGCTTGCGGATCGGTCATCGCGGACTGCGCAGGGGAAGAAAAGGGTGGAAGGTGCCGCCTCGGCCGGTGGCCATGTGCCTATCCTCCATGGCCTGCATGAGCAGGTGGGCGCCATATACCCGGCCCGATGGGCCGGACAGGGACAGCTCCCTAGAGATCAAGGTTATCGGCCCTGGGGATTATTGCAGCCTGTCGAACCAGGCAGCGGTCCTTCCGTGTACCAATCTAGGCGCGCTCGAGCCGCGCGGCAACCTCTTCGATGCGTTTTGCCACACGATCGAGTTCGCCGACCACCGCGACCTCGTCCACGGCGGGGGCGATCCCCTTGTTGGACATCACGTCCTGCAGCTCGTCGGCCAGCACCAGGCAGGTCATCAGCATCATCTGCGCCTCCGACCCGCTGCGCCCGCCGCCGGTCAGACGGCGCAGCCGGTCGTCGACGTAAGCCGCCAGTTCGCGCAGCCGCGCCTCCTGCCCGTCCTCGCACAGCATCCGATAGAAACGGCCGTTCACTTCGATGTCGACCTGGGCCATGGCGTCAGCTCTCCAGCACTTGTTGCAGCCGGGCGATGGCGACCTCCAGCCGCTGGGACACCGCCTCGGCGGTGGCCTGGGCGGTCGCGCGATCTGCCCGCGCGGTTTCCAGCGCCTGCGACAGGTCCTGTTCGCGCCGGCCGACCCGCTCCTCGCGCGCCGCAGCGGCATGTTCCAGCCGGTCCACGGAGCGGCCGAGACGGTCGAGAGCGGCTTTCAGGGAATCCATGGACGTCAACCTCGACCTGTGGGCACGTCATGTTCATGGGGCAGGCGGAGCCCGACCGGCTGTCCGCCAAGCCGAGCCGCTGCTGTTCGGAGCGGATAGAGTTGGGCCGGCACAGCGGCCGCGTCAACCGTCACGACGGAGTCTTCCACCGAATGCCCATACGGAGTACCGGGACGTGACGGAAGGCCGCAGCGGATGCGACAGTGACCAAACAATGCCGGACGGAGCGCCTCCCACACGGAAGAGGGGCCTCTGCCATACCATTTCCTACCCCATTCCCATGTTGACCTCCGGACGGCGGTTCTGCATGGTGCGCCCGTTTCGCGGCGCCTTGTCAAGGCGACCGCGCAACCATCGTTGCCGACGCCGCACCGCGCCCGATTCCGCAGGAAACGCCAGATGTCCGCTGCCTCCGCCCAGCCCTCCCTCCACACGATGGCCAGCGCGATCCGCGCGCTCTCCATGGACGCGGTCGAGGCCGCGAAGTCCGGCCACCCGGGCATGCCGATGGGCATGGCCGACGTCGCCACGGTCCTCTTCACCCAATATCTGAAGTTCGATCCGAAGAACCCGTCCTGGCCTGACCGCGACCGCTTCGTGCTGTCGGCCGGCCACGGCTCGATGCTGATCTACTCGCTGGCCTACCTGACCGGCTACGAGCGGATGACCATCGACGAGATCAAGAACTTCCGCCAGCTGGGCAGCCTGACCCCCGGCCACCCGGAAGTCGATCCCAGCCTGGGCATCGAGATGACCACCGGTCCGCTGGGCCAGGGCGTCTCTACCGCCGTCGGCATGGCGCTGGCGGAGCGGATCACCAACGCCCGCTTCGGCGACGAGCTGATCGACCACTACACCTACGTCATCGCCTCCGACGGCGACCTGATGGAGGGCGTCAGCCACGAGGCCTGCTCGCTGGCCGGCCATCTCGGGCTGAACCGCCTGATCGTGCTGTGGGACGACAACCACATCTCCATCGACGGCTCGACCGACCTCAGCTTCACCGACGACACCCAGGCGCGCTTCCGCTCCTACGGCTGGAACACCATCGCCGTCGACGGCCACGACACCGACGCCGTGTCGAAGGCCATCGCCCAGGCCCGGACCTCCACCGACAAGCCGACGCTGATCGCCTGCCGCACCATCATCGGCAAGGGCGCGCCGAACAAGGCCAACACCCACGGCTGCCACGGCTCGCCGCTGGGCGCCGACGAGGTCGCCGCGACCCGCGAGGCCATCGGCTGGACCCATGAGGCCTTCGTCGTTCCCGACGAGGTTCTGGCCGCCTGGCGCGCCGCGGGCACCCGCAGCACCGACGCCTACGCCGCCTGGGCCGGCCGCCGCGCCGGCCTGACCGAGGCCGCCGGCAAGGCCTTCGACGAGGCCTTCGGCCGCGGCGTTCCCTCCGCCCTGACCGACGCCATCGTCGCGTTCAAGGAGAAGGTCAGCGCCGACAAGCCGAGCTGGGCGACCCGCGTCGCGTCGGGCAACACGCTCGAGGTTCTGGTCCCGGCGATCCCGGAGATGATCGGCGGCTCCGCCGACCTGACCCCGTCGAACAACACCAAGGTCAAGAACACCGCCGACGTGAAGGGCAAGGGCGAGTTCGCCGGCCGTTACGTCCGTTACGGCGTGCGCGAGCACGGCATGGCGACGCTGATGAACGGCATGACGCTGCACGGCGGCGTCATCCCCTACGGCGGCACCTTCATGCAGTTCGCCGACTATTGCCGTCCGTCGATCCGTCTGGCCGCGCTGATGAAGCAGCGCACCATCTTCGTGATGACCCACGACTCGATCGGTCTCGGCGAGGACGGCCCGACCCACCAGCCGGTGGAACATCTGGCGGCGTTGCGCGCCATCCCGAACCTGCTGGTTCTGCGCCCGGCCGACGCGGTCGAGACCGCCGAGTGCTGGCAGATCGCGCTTGAGGCCACCGGCGCCCCGTCGGTTCTGGCGCTGACCCGCCAGAACGTGCCGACCCTGCGCACCGAGCATACGGCCGAGAACCTGGCCGCCCGCGGCGCTTACGTCCTGGCCGAGGCCGAGGGCGAGCGCAAGGCGACCATCCTCGCCACCGGTTCGGAAGTTTCGCTGGCGATGGAGGCCCGCAAGGCCCTGCAGGCCCAGGGCATCGGCACCGCCGTTGTGTCTATGCCGAGTTGGGAACTGTTCGAGCGTCAGGACGATGCGTACAAGGCATCGGTGCTGGGCTCCGGCGTGCGCGTCGGCGTCGAGGCGGCGATCCGACTGGGCTGGGACCGCTGGCTGGGCGCGAACGGCGCCTTCGTCGGCATGGCCGGCTTCGGCGAATCGGCCCCCTACCAGGAACTGTACAAGCACTTCGGCATCACCGCCGAAGCGGTCGTGGACGCCGTTAAGGCGCGTCTCTGAGAGAAGCCGAAGGGGCGTCCAGCCGAATTCGGGCGCCCCATATCCAACTGGAGGAAGTCATGGCTGTACGGGTAGCGATCAACGGTTTTGGCCGCATCGGCCGTCTGGTTCTGCGCGCCATCTACGAGAGCGGCCGCAAGGACGTGGAGGTCGTGGCGATCAACGACCTGGCCGATCTGAAGGCCAACGCGCACCTGCTGAAGTACGACAGCGTCCACGGCCGCTTCCCCGGCACCATCGAGACGGGTGACGGCGTCCTGATCGTCAACGGCCACTCCATCAAGGTCGTGCAGGAGCGTGACCCGGCCAAGCTGCCGTGGAAGGACCTGGGCGTCCAGATCGCCATGGAATGCTCGGGCATCTTCACCAAGCGCGCCGATGCCGCCAAGCATCTGGAAGCCGGCGCCGAGAAGGTGCTGATCTCCGCCCCGGCCACCGACGAGGACATCACCGTCGTCTACGGCGTCAACCACGACAAGCTGACGGCCGAGCACAAGATCGTCTCGAACGCCTCCTGCACCACCAACTGCCTGGCGCCGGTCGCCCATGTCCTCCACAACCTGGTGGGCATCGAGAAGGGCTTCATGACCACGATCCACTCCTACACGGGTGACCAGCGGATCGTCGACACCAACCACAAGGACCTGCATCGCGCCCGCGCCGCGGCCCTGAACATGATCCCGACCTCCACCGGCGCCGCCAAGGCCGTCGGCAAGGTGCTGCCGGAACTGAAGGGCAAGCTGGACGGCACCGCCATGCGCGTTCCGACCCCGAACGTGTCGGTCGTCGACTTCAAGTTCACGTCCAAGCGCGCCACCTCGGTGGAAGAGATCACCAAGGCGATCAGCGATGCCGCCAACGGCCCGCTGAAGGGCGTGCTGGCCGCCTACACCGAAGATCTGGTTTCGACCGACTTCAACCACGACCCGAACAGCTCGATCTTCGCGCTGAACGAGACCAAGGTCATCGACGGCAACTTCGTCCGCATCATGACCTGGTACGACAACGAGTGGGGCTTCTCCAACCGCATGAGCGACACCGCCGTCGCCATGGCGAACGCCAAGTAAGCCTCGCCGGACCAAGAAAAGGGCGCCTTCCGCAAGGGAGGCGCCTTTTTTGTTGGGTGGGGTTCGGGGCCCCCTCCCTCCCACGCTGGCGCGTGGGTCCCTCCCTCCCCCGCTTCGCGGGAGAGGGTAGATTCGCGGGGCGGCGGCAGTCCCCTCTCCCGCGGAACGCGGGGGAGGGTTAGGGAGGGGGCATTCGCAAGCCGACGCCTTGCCTCACGCCGCCCGCACCGTCGCCAGGAAGGTCCCAACCTGGGCGTTCAGCCCGGCGGCCTCGTCGGACAGCTTGCCCAGCGCCTCCACCAGTTCGCGGGCGGTGCGGCCGCTCTCGTCCGATGCGGCGGTGACGCCGGAGATGCTCGACGACACCTCCCCCGTTCCGGCCGCGGCCTGCTGGACCGAGCGGGAGATCTCCGCGGTGGCGGCGTTCTGCTGGTCCACCGCGGCGGAAATCGTCGTGGCGATGGCGCTCAGCCGCTCGATGACGGCGGACACCTTCTGGATCTCCGTCACCGCCAGACCGGTCACCGACTGGATGCCGTTCATCTGGCCGCCGATCTCGTCGGTCGCCTTCGCCGTCTGGTTGGCCAGCGCCTTCACCTCGCTGGCGACCACCGCGAAGCCCTTGCCCGCCTCGCCGGCCCGCGCCGCCTCGATGGTGGCGTTGAGTGCCAGCAGGTTGGTCTGGCCGGCGATGGAGTTGATCAGCCCGACCACCGTGCCGATCCGGTCCACCGCCTCGGCCAGGCTGCCGATGCGGCCCGTCGCCTCCTGCGCCATGCCGACGGCCTCGTTGGCGACGCGGCTGGCCTCCGACACCTGCCGGCCGATCTCGACGATGGAACTGGACAGCTGTTCCGACGCGGCGGCCACGGTCTGCACGTTGGCGGCGGTGCCGTCGCTGGCGCTGGCGACGAGCCCGGCAAGCTGGCTGGTCTGTTCGGCCGCGTGCGACATCGCCCGCACCTTCTGCCCCAGCGCATCGGTGGTGGTGGAGACCGAGCGGATCATGCCGCCGACCGTCCCTTCGAATCGGGCTGCCAGCCGGTCCATCGCCTGCCGCTTGTCCTCCTCGGCCCGGCGGGCGGCCTCGGCCTGCTCGGCCTCCAGGCGCCGGCTCGCCTCGGCGTTCAGCTTGAACACCTCCACGGCGCGGCCCATGTCGCCCAGCTCGTCGCCGCTGCCGGTCTCGGGAACGGCGGCCGACAGGTTGCCGTCGGCGAGGCTGCGCATGCTGTCGGACAGGCGGCGGATGCGGCGGCTGATGGAGTTGCCGACCAGCGCGATCAGCGCCACCACCGGCAGCGCCAGCCCACCGACGATGGCCGCCATGGTCCACAGGCTGCGCATGAAGCGGGCGTCCAGGTCGTCGATGTAGACGCCGGTGCCGATGATCACCTGCCACGGCTCGAACATCTTGACGTAGCTGAGCTTGGGCAGCGGCTGGTCGCCGCCTGCCTTGGGATAGCTGTAGCCGACGAAGCCCTCGCCCTTGTTGCGGGCGGTGTCGACCATCTCGCGGGAGAAGAAGACGCCGTTGGCATCCTTCATGTCACGCTGGTCCTTGCCGATCACGTCGGGGCGGACCGGGTGGATGACCGCCTGATAGCCGGTGCCGAGGACGAAGAGATAGTCCCTGCCGTTGTAGAACATCGTGTTGATGTTCGCCTTGAACCGCTCGAACGCCTGCTCGCGGGTCAGGCGTCCGGCCTTCACCTCGGCATCGTAGCCGGCGGCGAGCCCATGGGCGGTCTGCACGACGGAGCGCAGCGTCTCCTTGCGGTCCTCCAGCGTGCTGCGCTGGTTCAGCCACAGCGCCGAGGCGGCGAGCGCGATGCAGATGGCGCCGGCCAGCCCGACCAGAGCCCAAAGCTTCGTCCGCAGGGTCAGTTTCAGTCCGCTCATAGGCAATCCCCCTTTAACCTTTGGGGAGATATGAGCAAGCGCAATGCCAGTTCGGCAAGAGGAACATACCCATGCATCTCAACGCATGCGCGCAATCCCCGCCCGCAGCCTGAATGCCAAAATGCCAAGCCGCCGGATCGGCGCAGGCAATCGGCATCGCATTTTGCGAATCTTCAGCCCGCCTTCACCTTCGTCACCCCGGCCGCGCGGCCGAGACATTCGGCGATCCAGGCCGACAGGCTCTTGCCCTCGCGCGCGGCGCAATCGGCGATGGCCCGGTGCAGGATGGGGTTGATGCGGATGGCGAGGCGGCCGGAAAAGGGCTGCTCCCCATCCCCGCCCATGTCGCAGGAAAGGTCGAGATAATCGTCCACCGCACGGCGGAAGGACTCGCGCAGTTCGTCCACAGACCGGCCGGAAAAGGTGATGCCGTCGTGGGTGTTGATGACCTCGCCGACGAAGACGCCCGCTTCGTTGTCGAAGTCGATCTGGGCCTTGTAACCCTTGTATTCCATCATCGCGGCATTCCCGGGGGATCAATTCCCATGAAACGGACCCGGCGCGCTGGCACCCTGTCCCCAGAGATTGGGTCCGATGTGACCAACCATACTCCGGGACCGCGATCATAGGGTTTGACCTGCCTCAATTCTCTCAACCGCAAGATCACGCCCGACCGGATCTCCGATTCGCCCGTTCCCGCCGCTTCCGGTCGCGGCTAGAGTGCGCCGCCCTCCCCCGCCGCCGCCCTCCCCCGCCGCCGCAATGCGCCGATGACCGCCCCTCCGCCAATCCACCCCATCCTGATTCGCGGCCTGGACGACGCGCTGGCCGCCGCCGCCGCCGCCGACTCGACCGGGAAGCCTCTCGTGCTGATGGCCCCGCCCGCGGCCGGCGCCCTATGGTTGCGCGGGGTGGTGGAGCGGGTCCGCAAGGCTCACCCGGGGCTGGAGGTCGCCGGCCTGCTCGATTGCGGCGACCGCGCCGGCGAGGCGCAGGGGGCGCTGGCGGCCGGGCTGCGGCTGGTCCTGTTCACCGGCCGACCCGACATGGCGGGCCGGCTGGCCGCCATCGCCGCCGCGCGCGGCGCGACGCTGCTGACCCGCCGCCCGCCAGCCCTCGACCTCGCCGCACAATCCTCCGCCGAAGGTCGGGGCCGGCACCGCGGCCCGTCGCTGGAGGCACTATGGCGCGGCTGGCTGGCACGCGACCAAGGTTAGGGCGGGACTACCGCTTTTTCGCACAGCCTCGCCGCGCAAAGGTGGTGTACCGTCGCGTTAGGATATTTTTGTGACACGACACCCTCCCTCCGATGCCGGATGACCCGCCCATGAGCATCACCTCGCTGACCACGCCGGACCAGACGATCGCGCAACCTCGCCGTCCGGGGCACGCCGCAAGCGGCCGGCCGGCGGACCGAAGCGGGCTGGGGGCCACCGGTCCCGGCGCCGGGCCGGAGAAGATGCGCGGCATCCGCCTGCTGGCGGTCTGGATCGGATTGACGGCGGGCGCCTGGGCGGTGCTGGGCGGTGCCGGCTACGGGTTGTACATCGCACTGCACACCCTTCTGCCCTAACTCCTTGGTGAAGGCCGCACCCACCATGCGGGACCGGCCACTCCGCATGCCCTAGGCCGTTCAGACGTGGCAAATGGCCGCTTTATGCCCCTCCCGCCGTTGCAAAACGGCCGAATACGGGCTAATACGGCGCCATTCCAAGAATGCCCCAGGGAAGAGCCACAATGAAGCTCACGCGCCGCGTCAAAGACATTCTCGCCAACTACGAGAGCGACAATCCCGGCACCAAGGCGAACCTCGCCCGCATCCTGATGGAAGGCAAGCTCGGCGGCACCGGCAAGCTGGTGATCCTGCCGGTCGACCAGGGCTTCGAGCACGGGCCCGCCCGCAGCTTCGGCCCGAACGATGCCGGTTACGACCCGCACTACCACTACCAGCTGGCCATCGACGCGGGCTGCAACGCCTACGCCGCCCCCCTGGGCTCGCTGGAAGCCGGCGCCGGCACCTTCGCCGGCTCGATCCCGCTGATCCTGAAGATGAACAGCGCCAACTCGCTGTCCACCCAGAAGGAAGCGGCCGACCAGGCCGTCACCGCCTCGGTCCAGGACGCCCTGCGCCTCGGCTGCTCGGCCATCGGCTTCACCATCTATCCCGGCTCCGACGCCATGTACTCCCAGTACGAGGAGTTCCGCGAGCTGTCGAAGGAGGCGAAGTCCTACGGCCTCGCCACCGTGCTGTGGTCCTACCCGCGCGGCGGCGCCGTCACCAAGGACGGCGAGCTGGCCATCGACGTGATCGGCTATGCCGCCCACATGGCCGCCCTGCTGGGCGCCCACATCATCAAGGTGAAGCTGCCGTCGGCCACGCTGGAGCAGGCCGAAGCCAAGAAGATCTACGAGTCCAAGAACATCCCGATCGCCACCCAGGCGGAGCGGGTGAAGCACATCATGCAGTGCACCTTCAACGGTCGCCGCATCGTGGTCTTCTCCGGCGGCGCCACCAAGGGCGAGGACGCGGTGTTCGAGGATGCCCGCGCCATCCGTGACGGCGGCGGCAACGGCTCGATCATCGGCCGCAACGCCTTCCAGCGCCCGCGCGAGGATGCCCTCAAGCTGCTCGACCGGATCATGAAGATCTACCAGGGCCGGGAGTAACACTTGGCCAAGGGAAAGCCGGCGCAGGCGGAACCTCCCGCCTGCCGTCTGTACCTCGTGACGCCGCCGGCCCTGGAGCCGGCGGCGTTCGCGCCGCTTCTTCGGGAAGCGCTGGATGCCGGCGACGTCGCCTGCGTGCAGCTGCGCCTCAAGGACTGTTCCGAGGACGACATCCGTCGCGCCTGCGACCTGCTGCGCCCGATCGCGCAGGAGCGTGACGTGGCCTTCATCCTCAACGACCATCCGCGCCTCGCGCGGGAGACCGGCTGCGACGGCGTCCATGTCGGTCAGCAGGACACCCCCTATCGCGACGCCCGCAAGATCATGGGCAACGACGCCATCGTCGGCGTCACCTGCCATGACAGCCGCCATCTCGCCATGATCGCCGGCGAGGAGGGGGCCGACTACGTCGCCTTCGGCGCCTTCTTCCCCACCGCCACCAAGACGGCCGAGTACAAGGCGGAGCCGGAACTGCTGAGCTGGTGGTCGGAGCTGATGGAGGTCCCCTGCGTGGCCATCGGCGGCATCACCGCCGAAAACTGCGCCCCGCTGGTCGCGGCCGGCGCCGATTTCCTGGCCGTCGTCAACGCCGTCTGGGGCCACCCCCAGGGTCCGGGCGCCGGGGTCCGGGCGCTGAACGCCGCCATCGAGGCTTCCACCGGGGCCGCACTCGCCGGCTGAGCTGGACGATTGCCCGGCCGATTACCTGGACTTCCCCAAAATCATGGATCTTCTGACGCCCGAGTCGCTGGGCATCCTGTTCGCCGTCGGCCTGCTGGCCGGCTTCGTCGACTCGATCGCCGGCGGCGGCGGCCTGCTGACAATCCCCGCCTTGCTGGCGTCGGGCATGTCGCCGGCCGAGGCGCTGGCCACCAACAAGCTGCAGTCCAGCTTCGGGTCGCTGTCCGCCACCATCAAGTTCGTCCGCCGCGGCGAGGTCAATCCGGCGGCGATGCGCACGATGATCGTCTGTACCTTCATCGGCGCCGCCATCGGCGCCACGCTGGTGCAGATGCTCGACGCCAGCTTCCTGCGCGACGTCATCCCGGTCCTGCTGATCGGCATCGCCATCTATCTGCTGCTGTCGCCCAAGGCCGGCGACGTCGATGCCCACCAGCGCATCGGCGAGCATGCCTTCGCGCTCAGCATCGGCACCGGCATCGGCTTCTACGACGGCTTCTTCGGGCCGGGCACCGGCACCTTCTTCGCCATCGCCTTCGTCTCGCTGCTGGGTCACAACCTGCGCAAGGCGACCGCCCACACCAAGGTGCTGAACCTGACCAGCAACGTCGCCTCGCTGCTGTTCTTCATCGTCGGCGGCCATGTGCTGTGGACGGTGGGGCTGCTGATGGGGGTCGCGCAATACGTCGGCGCCCAGCTCGGCGCCCATATGGTGATCCGCAACGGCGCCCGAGTCGTCCGTCCGATGCTGGTCGTCGCCTCCATCGTCATCACCGCAAAGCTGGTTTGGAGCGACGAGCACAACATCCTGCGCGAGATCTTCGCGGCCGCGGTTGCCTGGATCGCCTGACGCGCCGCGCTTCGCCCACGTTTTTTCCCACTGAGATCACTGGATAATTTCGCCGCCTGGCGGCGCCACGGCCGGAGCCCCCTCTCCCGCCGGTGGTGCCGCCTTGCGGCTATTTCCCTTTGCCGACTTCCGCTTCCGATGCAGGGCCGCAACACTGCTTGTGCAGCCAACAAAAAGTGGTGGGCGGCTCTTTACGTAAGCGTCAGTTTGTGTATCATTGCGTCAACAACACAATTTGGGGAAGGAACCATGTCTCCGATGACGCTCAAGACACGCCTGATGACCGCCGCTGCCGCCCTTGCGGTGACCGCACCGATCGCGACCGCCTCCACGTCGTTCGCCGCCGGTTTCGCGTTGAAGGAGCAGAGCGTATCGGGCCAGGGCACCGCCTTTGCCGGCGTGACCGCCGGCGGCAACGGCGACGCCAGCTCCATGTATTACAATCCGGCGACCATGGGCCTGGTCACGGGGATCGAGGCGGTGCAGACCGCCACCGGCGTCATCGTGAAGTCGAAGGTCGAAAGCGCCAGCGCCACCCGCGCCCGGCGGCTGGGCGGCACCGCGATCAGCGGCAACGCGTCGCCCGGCGACATCGCGCAGGACGCCATCGTCCCGGCCGGCTATTTCGTCTATTCGATCAATGACGACCTGAAGGTCGGCCTGTCGGCCAACGGCCCCTGGGGCCTCGTCACCGATTACGGCGACAGCTGGATCGGCCGCTATCACGGCATCCGGTCGGACCTGCGCACCTATAACTTCGTGCCGACGGTGTCGTACCGGATCAACCCGATGATCACCATCGGCGGCGGCGTGCAGATCCAATACGCCAAGGCCAAGCTGTCGCAGTCGTCCGACTTCGGCGCCAGCCGGCTGGGCCGTCCGGGCGCGCTGGACGTCAAGAGCGACGTGAACGGCGACGATTGGGGCTGGGGCGTCTCGTTGGGCGCCCTGATCGAGCCGGTGAAGGGCACGCGCATCGGCATCGGCTACCGGTCGGCGGTCAAGCACACGCTGACCGGCAACATTTCCTTCACCGGCCTGCCGCCGGCGCTGGCGGGCGCCCTGCCCTCCCAGAGCGCCAATGCCGACCTGATCACACCGGAAATCGCCTCCATCGGCCTGTACCACGAGGTGAACGACCGCTGGGCGGTGATGGCCGACGTGCAGTGGACCAACTGGTCGCGCTTCAAGGAACTGCGCGTCAACATCGCCAACCCGGCGCTCACCTCGGTCACGGAAGAGCACTGGAAGGACACCTGGTACTACGCGCTGGGCACCTCCTACAAGGTGACCGACAAGCTGACGCTGCGCGGCGGCATCGCCTTCGACAAGAGTGCGGTCGACGTCGAATTCCGCACGCCCCGCATTCCGGAGCAGAACCGTTACTGGCTGTCGGTGGGCGCCGGTTATCAGGTGACCGACAGCCTGCGCATCGACGCCGCCTACTCCCATGTCTTCGTGCCGAAGGCGTCCGTCAACCTGACCGACGACCTGACCGGTCCCGAAGCCGGCCGCGGCAACCTGACCGCGGAGTACAAGAACGGCATCGACCTGATCGGCCTGCAGGCGAAGTTCACGTTCTGAAGTTAAGTACCCTCTCCCATCTCTGGCAGAAGCCCCTCTCCCCTTGCGGGAGAGGGGTTGGGGTGAGGGGGACTCGTTGCCGGGATCTTCAAGAATCGCGGTGCCAGGCTTTCCTCAAAAGTTCACCATGTGCATCCCCCTCACCCCTTCCCTCTCCCCAGGGGGGAGAGGGGGACACCCCCACCTCCTTCACACCCCCGCCACCGGCAGCCACAGCACCTGCTCGATGCTCTCGGCCCCGCTGCACAGCATCGCCAGCCGGTCGAAGCCCATGGCGATCCCGCTGCTCTGCGGCATGCCATGCTCCAGCGCCGCGAGGAAATCCTCGTCCACCGGGAAGCGCTCGCCGTACAGCCGCTCCTTCAATTCCATGTCGGCCTCGAAGCGGGCGCGCTGCACCGCCGGATCGGTCAACTCGCCGAAGGCGTTCGCCAGTTCCAGCCCGCAGGCATACAGCTCGAACCGTTCGGCCAGCCGCGGATCCTCCGGCTTCGGCCGCGACAGCGCCGCCATGCACAGCGGATAGTCGGTCAGCACGCAGGGAACGCCGTCGCCCAGATGCGGCTCGATCCGGTCGAACATGATGCGGAACACGATGTCCTCCCAGCGGTCGCCGTGATGGGGGGCGATGCCGATGCGTGCGGCCTCCGCCGCCAGCGCCGCCGGATCGGGATCGTGGCTGCCGTCATAGGTCGCCATCAGGTCGATGCCCGCATATTCCCGAAACGCCTCCGGTACGGTCAGCACCCGCCAGACGCCGAAGGGATCGCAGGTCATGCCGCGGAACGTGAAGCTCCGCCGCCCGCCGGCTTCCGCCCCGGCCCGCAGCAGCTCCTGGCAATCCTCGATCAGGGTGCGGTAGCCGTCGCCCGCCCGATACCATTCCAGCATGGAGAATTCCGGCGCGTGGGTGCCCGACCGTTCGCCGTTGCGGTAGACATGCGCCAGCTGCCACAGCCGCGGCATGCCCGCAACCAGCAGCTTCTTCATGGCGAATTCCGGGCTGGTGTGCAGGTACAGCGGCCGGCGGTCGTCCGGATGGGGACCCTGCAGTTCGGTGGCAAAGGCCCGGAGATGCGGCTCCATTCCCGGCGACACCTGCAGGGCGGGCGTGTCGACCTCGACGAAGGCAAGCTCCTCGAACACGCGGCGGACGGCGTTCAGCACCCGGCCGCGCGCTGCCAGATAGGGCCGGCGCCGAGCCAGCGCCTCGGGGTGCCAGGGGGGAAGCTCGGGGGATCGGTGGGCGGGCATGCGGCGCGCTCTTCTGCAAAGTCGAAAGGGGTGCCGGCGCATCAGAGCACCCACGGGCGGCGTACTCAAGCCGGCTCGCCATTGGTCACAGCCCCCGGCCCTGCCCCACAGTTTTGCCGCCCCCGCTTACCGCCGGGGGCCGCACCGTGGTAAACTCCGCCCATCGCGGGCCAGCCGTGGCGATCGGGACGAATGGAACAGTGAACAGGGGCGGCAAAACCGTTTCAAACGTCGCATCGCTGGAAAAATTCTAAACTGGCCGCCCCGATTCGCTGAAGAATCGTTTGCGAATCGCCCGGATCGCCCGCCGTTACCGTTCCGCGCCGTTGCCTATGGGCGGTCAAGCTGGTAGGGTCCGCGCCGCCCTGATTCTGGAATTCACGAGTACGCCATGAAGGTCAATGCCAACACGATGCGCCCCGGCCATGTGCTGGAGCACAACGGTAAGCTCTGGGTCATCACCAAAACCGCCATCGTGCAGCCTGGCAAGGGCGGCGCCTTCATCCAGCTGGAAATGAAGGACGTTCGCACCGGCAACAAGTCGATCGAGCGGTTCCGCACCCAGGAGACCGTTGAGCGCGCTCGCCTGGACGAGCATGAGATGACCTTCCTCTTCGCCGAAGGTGACAGCTTCACCTTCATGGACAAGGAAAGCTTCGAGCAGGTCGCCATCCCGCGCGACATCATCGGCGAGCCGGCCGTCTTCCTGCAGGACGGCATGGAAGTCACGGTGCAGAGCCATGAAGGCTCGCCGCTGGGCGTCGAGATCCCCGGCAAGGTCACGCTGCTGATCACCGAATCCGACCCGGTGGTGAAGGGCCAGACGGCCTCTTCCTCCTACAAGCCGGCCAAGCTGGAGAACGGCGTGTCGATCCTGGTTCCGCCGCACATCGAGGCCGGGACCCGCGTCGTCGTCGATACCGCCACCGGCGAGTATGTCGAGCGCGCGAAGGACTGATCCTTCCCAGGTCGGTTCTGCCATCACCGGTCTTCGCCATGCGCGGAGGCCGGTGTATTGTTTTCTGGTTCCTGCATAAAACGGTACACCAACACCCATGGCCACCCGCTCCGCTCTCATCAACGTCATGGTCCGCGCCGCCGAAAAGGCTGCCCGGGGTCTCGTCCGCGACTTCGGCGAGGTCGAACACCTCCAGGTGTCGCGCAAGGGGCCGGCCGACTTCGTGTCCGCCGCCGACCTGAAGGCCGAACGCACCCTGCGCGAGGAACTGCAGAAGGCGCGTCCCGAATTCGGCTTCCTGATGGAGGAGAGCGGCGCGTCCAAGGGCAGCGACGCCGAGGCGCGCTGGATCGTCGATCCGCTCGACGGCACCACCAATTTCCTGCACGGCCTGCCGCACTGGGCGATCTCCATCGCCGCCGAGCGCAACGGCGAGATCGTCGCCGGCGTCATCTACGCCCCCATCGGCGACCAGCTGTTCTGGGCCGAGAAGGGTGCCGGCGCCTTCGTCAACCACACCCGCCTGCGCGTCTCCGAACGGCGCCGGCTGGAGGACTGCGTTCTGGCCACCGGCATCCCCTTCAAGGGCCGGGGCGACCACGCCGCCTTCCTGAAGGAACAGGAAGCGGTGATGAAGGAAGTCGCGGGCATTCGCCGCTTCGGCGCCGCTTCGCTCGACCTCGCCTATACCGCCGCGGGCCGATTCGACGCCTACTGGGAGCGCGGACTGGCTCCGTGGGACTGTGCGGCCGGCGTGCTGATGGTCACCGAGGCCGGCGGCTTCGTCGGCGAGATCGAGGGTGGCCGCAACCCGGTGTTCACCGGCAATGTGCTGGCCGCCAACAGCCACCTCCAGGTCCCGGTCGCCCGCCTGCTGAAGTCCGCCAAGGGCTGAGCCCCTCGCCCGCACCGGCCCGCCCGCCCTGCCCCACACCGGGGCGGGACGGATGAGCGGTTGTCGCTGGTGCGATCGATAGGCTATGGTTTGCAAGACAAGGGTTTAACGGGACGCATCGTTTTGGGCCGCTGGGGACACGCCGACCGCAAACACCGTGCCGTCGCCGCCGCGCTGTGCGCGGCCTGGGCGCTGCATCCTGCCGCCCTGTCGGCCGCAGCACCGGCGAAAGCGGCTCCGGCGAACGCACAGATTGCCGCCGGGCTGACGCTGGAAAACGCGGTTCCGCTGTCCGTGCCGCCCCGCCCCAACCTGCGCACCCCGCCGGCCGTGAAGGCGCCGCCGCGCCTCGTCCTGCCGCAGCCGATCGAAGCACCTCCCCCGCCGGAGATGACCGAAGGCCCGGCCCAGCCGCCGGCCTCCCAGCCGGCAGCGCCGTCCGCCCCGGCCGTCGCCACCGCGCCGACGCAGGCAGTCCCCGCACCGATGCCCGGAACCGAGCCGGCCTCTCCGCGGACCGACACCGCGGCGCTGCCCCCTCCCCCGGAAGCGGCACCTCCTGCGGCGACGCTGCCACCTTCGAGCGTTTTGAGCCTTGTGTTCCCGGCCGACACCACCAATCTGCCGGATACCGCGGACGCCACGGTCGACCGGATCGTCGAACGGCTGCGCGCCAGCGACACCGCCCGTCTGCAGCTGCGCTCCTACGCCAGCGGCACCGCGGACACGGCGCGTGAGGCACGGCAGCGGTCGCTCGCCCGGGCGCTGGCCCTGCGCGAGCGGCTGACCGCCTTCGGCATCCGCAGCAGCCGGGTCGATGTCCGCGCGCTGGGGCTCGACGAGGCCGGCGGAACGCCGGACCGGATCGATGTTGTCTTCTTGAACGAGTAGCGCTCCACCCGTGGGCCCACCCGTGGGCGAGGTCTGATCGGAACACCCCTTCGGAGCATCATGACCGCCACAACCCCGACGACCCGACCGCTGGAGGTATCCTCCCTCATGACACGCCCGGAGCGGTTCCTGACCCGGATGATCCTGTTCCTGGTGGTGGTCGGTGCCGTGTGCGGACTGCTGTTCCCGGCCTTGCGCGCCGCCTTCCTCAACAACGCGCCGTTGAACGGCGTCATCCTGGCGACGCTGCTCGCCGGCATCGCCTTCATCTTCCGCCAAGTCCTGATGCTGCGCCCGGAAGTGGCGTGGCTGGAGCAGTATCAGAGCGGCGTCGCTCCCGCCTCGCTGCAGGAGCCGGTGCTGCTGGCCCCGATGGCCCGCATGTTGGGCGAGCGGCGCGGCCGGCTGACCCTGTCGGCGCTGTCGATGCGCTCGCTGCTGGACGGCATCGCCTCACGCCTGGACGAATCGCGGGAGTTGTCGCGCTACCTGATCGGGCTGCTGATCTTCCTCGGGCTGCTCGGCACCTTCTGGGGCCTGCTGCACACGGTGCAATCGGTGGGCGGCGTGATCGGCAGCCTGTCGGTGCAGGGCGGCGACGTCGGTACCATGTTCTCCCATCTCCAGCAGGGGCTGGAAGCGCCGCTGGTCGGCATGGGAACGGCCTTTTCCTCCTCGCTGTTCGGCCTTGCCGGGTCGCTGGTGCTGGGTTTCCTGGAACTCCAGGCCAGCCAGGCCCACAACCGCTTCTTCCAGGATCTGGAGGACTGGCTGTCCAGCGCCACCCGGCTGTCGAGCGGTGCGGCCAGCGGCCTCGAGTCGGGTGATCACTCGGCCTCGGCCTACCTGACCGCCCTGCTGGAGCAGACCGCGGAGAATCTCGACTCCCTCCAGCGTACCGTCGCCACTGCCGAGGAAGGCCGGCGCGCCGCCAACGCCAACCTGATGGCGCTGACCGAGCGGCTGTCGAGCCTCACCGACCATATGCGGGCCGAACAGCAGCTTCTCCTGCGGCTGGGCGAAAACCAGCTGGAGGTGAGAAGCCTGCTCGACCGATTGGCGGAAACCGCCGGGGGCGGCTTCGACGACGCCTCGCGCCAGCATCTGCGCAACATGGACATCTACCTTGCCCGCATCGTCGAGGAATCCTCCAACGGCCGCGTCCAGGCGGTGCAGGAGATCCGCAGCGAGATCAAGCTGCTGGCCCGCACCATCGCGGCCTTGGCCGAAGAAGCCGACCAGCAGCAGCGCTGACACCCAGAACCCCCAAGGCCAACGCCGGGAGCCCCCATGGCCAGCATCAGCCGCCGCAACGGCCATCGCGACGCCAGCGCCTGGCCCGGCTGGGTCGACGCCCTGTCGTCCCTGGTGATGGTCGTCATCTTCCTGCTGATGGTCTTCATCGTCACCCAGTTCTACCTCGCCACCGCGCTGACCGGCCGTGACGAGCAGCTGACCGTGCTCAACCGCAAGATCGCGGAGATGAACGACCTGCTGGCGATGGAGCGAGAGGCGAACGCCGACCTGCGCATCAACATCACCCAGCTGTCGACCGAGCTGCAGACCTCCGTCGCTGCGCGCGACGACATGACGCTGTCGCTGAGCCAGTTGCAGGAGGACCGCGACCGCACCGCCCGCACGCTGGAGGAATTGCAGCGCAACGTCCGTGTCGACCGCGAGACGCTGGACCTGAAGCTGAAGGAGATCCTCAGCCTGCAGGCCGACATCAAGGCCCTGCGCGACGCCCGGCAGAAGCTGGAGGGCGAACTGGCCGCCGCCGCTGCCGCCGCCAAGCTGACCGAACAGCAGCGTCAGGCTTTGCTGGCGGAACTCGGCACCACCCGTGACCGGGCGAAGGCGCTGGAATCGGAACTCGCCTCCGCCGCCGAGAAGACGATGCTGGCGCAGAAGGAGATCGACCAGCGCGACATCCGGCTGAAGTCGCTCGAATCGCAGCTGACCGACAATCAAACCCAGGCCCGGAAGGATCTGGAGCAGCGCGACATCCGCATCCGCGACCTGATGGCCTCCCTGACCGGCGAGCAGGCCGAGGGCACCCGGAGCAGGCAGCAGATCGACCTGCTGAACCAGCAGCTTCTGGCGCTCCGCGAGCAGCTCGCCCGCATCGGGGCGGCACTGGAGGTGTCGGAAAAGGCGTCGGCCGAGCAGAAGGTGCAGATCGCGGAGTTGGGGGCGCGTCTCAATCAGGCGCTCGCCGCCAAGGTTCAGGACCTCGCCCGCTACCGGTCGGAGTTCTTCGGCCGGGTCCGCGAGGCGCTGGGCAGCCGGCCGGACGTGCGGATCGTCGGCGACCGCTTCGTCTTCCAGTCGGAACTGCTGTTCCCCTCGGGCTCGGCGACCCTTGAGGAGGCCGGCAAGCAGCGGTTGGCCGATCTTGCCCGCACGCTGATCGAGATCGGCAAGGCGATCCCGTCCGATATCAACTGGGTCCTGCGGGTGGACGGCCACACCGACATCAAGCCGGTGCGCTTCCAGTTCGCCTCCAACTGGGAACTCTCGTCGGCACGCGCGCTGTCGGTGGTGAGATTCCTGATCGACCAGGGTATTCCGGCGGAACGGCTGGCAGCCGCCGCCTTCGGCGAATTCCAGCCCATCGACCCCGGCACCTCGGACGAGGCGCTGGCGAAGAACCGCCGGATCGAGATCAAGCTGGACCAGCGATAAGGACCGGAGGGGTCAGCCTTTCCATTCCTCGCGCAGGATGGCGTAGAGGACATGGTCGCGCCATGCGCCGTCGATGCGCAGATAGCCGCGGGCATAGCCTTCGTGGCTGAAGCCGACCTTTTCCAGCAGGCCGCGGCTCGGCAGGTTGGTCGGCAGGCAGGCGGCCTCGACCCGGTGCAGTCCGAGTTGGCCGAACGCGAACTCCAGGACCAGCCGGGTACCGCCCGACACATAGCCGTTGCGGGCGTAGGGCTGGCCGGCCCAATAGCCGAGCGTCCCCATCTGGGCGACGCCGCGCCGGATGTTGGTGAGGCCGAGCCCACCGACCAGCGCATCGGTTCCCCGGTCGAAGATCAGGAAGCTGTAGCCGAGATCGTCCCGCCACTCCTGCGCCTGCCGCCGCAGCCGACGCGAGAAAGCGGTCCGCGTCAGGGCATCGGCCGGCCAGGTGGGTTCCCACGGGGTGAGGAAGTCGCGCGAGGCGGCGCGGAGATCCGCCCATTCCCGCCAGTCGCGCGGCAACGGCGGCCGGATGTAGCAATGCGGACCGTCGAGCCGGACCGCGGGCGGGCTGATGAGGCCGCTGCCGAGAAGGCGGATCATGATTGCGGCCCCTCTCCCACCTTTGTATCCCCTCTCCCCCCCGGGGAGAGGGTTAGGGTGAGGGGGATCCGCTGGCCGAACGATCCACGCAATGCATCCCCCTCACCCCGACCCTCTCCCCGGGGGGGAGAGGGGGAACAGCCCGGGGGCAGAGGGGAGGCGGCCACCGTCTTCATCGTCAGGCGAGACGCTCCGCTATGCGGTCGTAGCTTTCCAGCTTGGCGATCGGGCCGAGGGCGGCGACGGTCGGGCGGCTGGCTCGCAGGCGGCTGGCTGCCTTGACCACGGCGTCGCGATCGACACCGTCGATCTTCGCCACGATCTCCTCCACCGGAACCGGGCGGTCGTAGATCAGCATCTGCTGGCCCAACTGTTCGCAGCGCGACATCGTGCTTTCCAGCGCCATCAGCGTCCCGGCCTTCAGCTGGGCGCGGGCGCGGGCGACCTCGTCCTCCGTCACGTCGGCGCCGACCTTGGCGATCTCGTCGCAGACGACCGGGACCAGTTCCGCCACCTCGTCCTCGCCGGTGCCGGCGTAGACGCCGAACAGGCCGCCGTCATGGTAGCCGCCGGTGAAGGTGTAGATGGAATAGACCAGCCCGCGCTTCTCCCGCACCTCCTGGAACAGCCGGGACGACATGCCGCCGCCGAGCAGGGTGGAGAGCACCGAATGGGCGTAGAAGTCGGGATCATGGACCCCCACCCCGTCGAAGCCGAGCACGAGGTGCATCTGCTCCAGGTCGCGGTCCTCGCGGAAGTCGCCGCCGGCATAGTGGGCCGACTCCGGCTTTGGCGGGGCGCCGCTCGGCAGGTCGCCGAAGGCCTTGAATGCGAGATCGACCATGCGGTCATGCTCGATCCGGCCGGCGGCGCTCAGCACCATGCCAGGGGCGCCGTAATGCCCGGCGATGTAGTCGACCAGCGCCTCGCGCGGTAGGGCGCCGACGATCTCGGCGGAGCCCAGCACCGGACGGCCGATGGCCTGCCCCGGATAGGCGGTGGACTGGAAATGGTCGAAGATGATGTCGTCGGGCGTGTCGGCGCTCTGGCCGATCTCCTGAAGCACCACGGTGCGCTCGCGCACCAGTTCCTCGGCGTCCAGCGTGGAGTGCTGGATCATGTCGGACAGGATGTCGAGCGCCAGCGGCGCATCCTCGTGCAGGACCTTGGCGTAATAGGCCGTCTGCTCGCGGGTGGTGTAGGCGTTCAGCTGCCCGCCGACATTCTCGATCTCTTCGGAGATGCGGAAGGCCGAACGGCGGCGGGTGCCCTTGAACAGCATATGCTCGACGAGGTGGGCGACGCCGTTGACGCTCGCCGCCTCGTTGCGGGTGCCAACCCCGACCCAGCAGCCGAGCGAAACGGACTGCACGTCGGGCATGGTGTCGGTCGCGACGCGAAGCCCGTTGGGCAACGTCGTCACACGAATGGAACTCATGCGGCCTCCTGGGCGGCGCGGGCGCGCGCGATGACGAAGTCCTGGACCGCCGCCAGATCGTTCGGCAGTTCGGACAGGCGCTCCTCGCGCACATAAAGATCGGACAGACGCGGCGGCAGGTCCGGCCGGCGGCCGGTCGCCTTTTCCACCGCATCGGGGAACTTGGCGGGATGGGCGGTGGCGAGAACCACCATGGGAACGGACGGATCGACCCGGCCGGCCGCGACCGCGGCCTTGGCCGCCCCGATGCCGACCGCCGTGTGCGGGTCGAGCAGATAGAGGCTGCCCTTCCAGGTGTCGGCGATGGTCGCCATGGTGGCGGCCTCGTCCACCCGGTGGCCGGAGAAGATGTCCAGCGCACGGGCGAGCTGCGCGTCGGTCACCGCGAACTTGCCCTCGGCGCGGAAGCGGTTCAGCGCTTCCGTCACCGCGGTGCCGTCGCGGTCGAGCAGGTCGAACAGCAGCCGTTCGAAGTTGGAAGAGATCTGGATGTCCATGCTGGGAGACAAGGTAGGCACGACGGGCGCCGCGACCATGCTCCCACTGGCGAAAAAGCGCGCCAGGATGTCGTTGCTGTTGGACCCCACCACCAGCGTCTCCACCGGCAGCCCCATGGCGCGGGCGCCATAGGCGGCATAGACGTTGCCGAAATTGCCGGTCGGCACGGTGAAGGCGACCTTGCGGTCGGGGGCACCCAGCGCCACCGCGGCGGTGAAGTAATAGACGATCTGGGCCATGATGCGGGCCCAGTTGATCGAGTTCACCGCCGACAGCCCCATCCGGTCGCGGAAGGCGCCGTCGTTGAACATCGCCTTCACGAGGTCCTGGCAGTCGTCGAAGGTGCCGTCCAGCGCGATGTTGTGGACGTTGGACGACAGCACGCTGGTCATCTGCCGGCGCTGCACCTCGGACGTGCGGCCCTTGGGGTGCAGGATGAAGATGTCGACGTTCTGGCGGTCGCGGCAGGCCTCGATGGCGGCGGAGCCGGTGTCGCCGGAGGTGGCGCCGACGATGGTCACCCGCTGCCCGCGCTTGGCCAGCACATGGTCGAACAGGCGGCCGAGCAGTTGCAGCGCCACGTCCTTGAATGCCAGCGTCGGACCGTGGAACAGCTCCAGCACCCAGGTGGTCGGATCGACCTGCACCAGCGGAGTCACGGCGGCATGGTCGAAGCTGGCATAGGCGTCGCGGACGATGGCGCGGAAGTCGTCCTCCGCAATGGCGCCGCCCAGGAAGGGCAGCATCACGCGGACGGCGATCTCGCTGTAGGGCAGACCGCGCATGGCGCGGATGTCGTCGGCCGTGAACTGCGGCCAGGTCTCCGGCACATAGAGGCCGCCGTCGCGCGCCAGCCCGGCAAGAAGGACGTCCTCGAAACCCAAGACCGGGGCCGCGCCCCGCGTGCTGACGTACCGCACCGCTTACACTCCGTCCGATGAAGTGGGCATAGTTAGCGAGGACCCTGCCCGCACGCAAGCGATGCGGGACGCACGGCGCATATTCCGTCCGGTTGGGGCGCCCGGTGAGAACCGATGGAACGTTTGGAACGCCGTGAAACGGTTTTCCGGGGGCTGTTCAGTGTTCCATCCGGGCCTGCGCCTTTCACGCGGCCTCCTCCACCGCCCCGTCCGTCATTTCATCGGCCGCACGCCGCCGCACCAGGGAAGCGGCGCGTTCCAGCACCTCCGGCCCGGCACCGGGGCGGTGAGCGTTCTCGGCGATGTGGCGGCGGTAGGCGCGGGCGCCGGGCAGCCCCTGGAACAGGCCCAGCATGTGGCGGGTGATGGAGGACAGCGGCGTGCCTCGCGCCATGCGCGCCTCGATGTAGGGCAGCATGGCCTCGATCACCGCATGGCGGTCGGGGCCGGGTTGTCCGTCCATCAGGCGGCGGTCGGCATCGGCCAGGAGGTAGGGGGTTTCATAGGCGGCGCGGCCGATCATCACGCTGTCGACCTTGCCGAGATGCAGCGAAGCCTCGTCCAGAGTCTTGATGCCGCCATTGATGGCGATGGTCAGATGCGGATATTCCGCCTTCAGCCGGTGGACGAGGTCGTAGCGCAGCGGCGGGATGTCGCGGTTCTCCTTGGGGCTGAGGCCCTTCAGCCAGGCCTTGCGGGCATGGACGATGAAGTGGCTGCAGCCGGCGGCGGAGACGGTGCGGATGAAATGGTCGAGCGTCGGCCATTCCTCCATCTGGTCGATGGCGATGCGCGACTTGACGGTGACGGGGATCGAGACGGCATCGCGCATGGCGCCGACCAGCCGGGCCACCAGATCGGGTTCCGCCATCAGGCAGGCGCCGAAGCGGCCGGACTGCACACGGTCGCTGGGGCAGCCGACGTTCAGGTTCACCTCGTCATAGCCCCACTCCTGCGCGATGCGGGCGCAGGCGGCGAGGTCGGCCGGGTCGGAGCCGCCGAGTTGGAGCGCCACTGGGTGTTCCGCCGCGTCGAAGCCGAGCAGCCGCTCGCGGTCGCCATGCAGCACGGCGCCCGTGGTCACCATCTCGGTATAGAGCAGGGTCGAGCGCGACAGCAGACGGTGGAAGTACCGGCAATGCCGGTCGGTCCAGTCCATCATCGGGGCGACACTGAGGGGGATGGCGGGGGTGGACGGGTTCGGAGCGGTCATAGCGGTCAGCTCTGCTGCGGCCGGAAAAATCAGGATGGGCGAAACAGGATCGGCGAGCAACCGCCGGACGCAAAACTCGCCAAAAGCAAAAGGCCCGGCTATGCAGCCGGGCCTTCTAAGCTTGTCGCGCACCTTCGAGAAGGTGGCGTCCCCGACGGGAGTCGAACCCGTGTCGCCGCCGTGAAAGGGCGGTGTCCTAGGCCTCTAGACGACGGGGACGTCGTTCGCGGTGACGCGGTTTCTAAAGATCGGAGGCGGGGAGCGCAAGCGCTTTTTCGCATCCTCCGATACTTTTTTGTGGGCGTGGTGTCATGGAGGTCATGGGGATCGGCATTGGTGGCGGTGTTTGAGGAGGTCTTCCAGGCGGTCGGCAAAGTTAACCCCCCACCCTAACCCTCCCCCGCTGGGCGGGGGAGGGGACAAGTGCTTGTTTGGAAAGGCAGCGGCAGTCCCTCCCCCGCCCAGCGGGGGAGGTTAGGTGGGGGTATCGCCAGCCGACGATGTTCCTCTACGCCGACCGCGCAGGCGCCGCGTCGTCGATCAACAACTGCACGCCCTCGGACCCGTTCCAGCGGTCGATGCGCAGCACCCCGGCGAGGTGGAAGGGGGTGCCGCGGCCGGTGAGCAGCGCCTGCCCCATGTCGCTGTCCAACGCGCGGAAGGCGATGGACTTCAGCCGGGCGCCGTCATTCCCCTGCAGGATGCAGCGGACATGGTTGGCGCCAACCACGTCGGCGCGCACGACGCGGGCGTCGGCGATGGCGAAGCGCGGTTCGGAGTTGCCGGTGCCGTAGGGGCCGAGCTTGTCGAGGGTGGTCACCAGACCGACGCTGGCGCCGCCGACCGACAGGGCGCCGTCCAGTTCCAGCGTCGGCACCAGCGGCGCGGATGCCACCTGTTCGGAGATGCGGCCGTGCAGGAAATCGCGCAACGCGTCGATCTTGTCGCCGGCCACGGTAAAGCCGGCCGCCATGCGGTGGCCGCCGCCGGCCAGCAGCAGCCCTTCCTGCCGGGCGGCGATCACCGCGGATCCCAGATCGACACCGCGCACGGAGCGGCCCGACGCCTTGCCGATGACGGTGCCGTCGGCGGTTTCCTCCAGGGCGACGACGCAAGCAGGGCGGCTGTAGCGCTCCTTCAGGCGGGCGGCGACGATGCCGATGACGCCGGGGTGCCAGCCGACGCCGGTGACGAAGACCAGATCGGTCTCGCGCCCGGCCTCGGCGGCGACGCGCTCAAGCGCTTCGTCGAGAACCGCCTGTTCGATTGTGCGGCGTTCAGCGTTGTGGCCTTCCAGCCGCTGGGCGAGTTCCATCGCCTCGATGGGATCGTCGGTGGAGAGCAGGCGGGCGCCAAGGTCGGACGCCCCCACCCGGCCGCCGGCATTGACGCGGGGGCCGAGGACGTAGCCGGCATGGTAAGCGTCGGGCTTGTCCTTTACCCCGGCCACATCGGACAGGGCGGCAAGGCCTGGGTTCGCGCGCCGCGCCATCACCTTCAGCCCCTGTGCCACCAGCGCGCGGTTGAGGCCGGTCAGCGGGACCACGTCGCACACCGTGCCGAGCGCCACGAGGTCCAGCCATTCCATCAGGTTGGGTTCTGTCCGGCCGCTGTAGAAGCCGGACTGGCGCAGGGCGCGGTTGACGGCGACGATGGTGATGAAGGTGACACCGGCGGCGCAGAGCGTGCGATAGGTGCCGTCCTCGTCAAGCCGGTTGGGGTTGACCAGGGCGACGGCGGGAGGCAGGCGCGGTTCGGCGGCGTGGTGGTCGAGAACGACGACCTCCAGCCCGGCGTCGGCGGCAGCCTCCAGCGCCGCAAAGGCGGAGATGCCGCAATCGACGGTCACCACCAGCCGCACCCCCTCCCCTTTCAGCCGCAGCAGCGCCGCGGCGTTCGGGCCATAGCCTTCGGTGATCCGGTCGGGGACATAGACGCGGATGTCGGCGCCGAGCGCGCGGAAGAAGCGGCGCAGCAGAGCGGCGGAGGTGGCGCCGTCGACGTCGTAGTCGCCGAACACCGCCACCGGCTCGCCGTCGCGGATGGCGCGGGCGATGCGCTCGGCCGCCGGGTCCATGTCGCGGAAGCGCGAAGGGTCGGGCAGCAGAGCCTTCAGCGTCGGGTTGAGGAAGGTGTCGCAGGTCTCGTCGGTGACGCCACGGGCGGCCAGCACCCGGCCGACGATCTCCGGCAGCCCGCGCCCCTGGGTCAGCGCCTGCGCCTGCCGCTCGTCGCAGGGCCGCGCCTGCCAGCGCTTGCCGGACAGGGAGTTGGCGACGTTGAGGAAGGCGGCGGCTTCGGTCATGGCGGTGCTGCACGGTCTCTCTGGGATGGGGGCACAGCCATAGCAGAGATGGGCGCGCGGCGCACGGCGGGTGTGGGCAAGGGTGGGATGTGGGGGTGGGGAGTTGTCGAGTTGGGTGCCCCCTCCCCATCCCTCCCCCGCTTCGCGGGAGAGGGAGTAGGAGCTTTGCGGGAGTGTGGCGGAGTTCCCTCTCCCGCGGAACGCGGGGGAGGGTTAGGGAGGGGGCACCCGCTACAGAACCTACGCCGCCCGCATCCACACCGCCGTGTCGTGGAACGCCGCGCCGCCCGCGGGCGGAACCGGCTCCGGCGAGGTCAGGCTGTTGATGCCCATGCCCTCGACGAAGGCGCTGTTGGGCCAGATGCCTTCGACGATCACCACGCCGCGCGGCACGCCGGCGAAGGGCTTGGCATGGACCACGACGCTGCCCTGCGGGTTGCCCAGCCGCACCGCGTCGCCGTCGGCCAGACCGAGCCCGGCCGCGTCGTCCGGGTGGATCAGCGCGGTGGGCCGGCCTTCGCGGCGCTGGGCGGTCAGCGTCTCGGTGAAGGAGGTGTTGAGGAACTGGCGCGCCGGGGCGGTGACGAGACGGAACGGATGCTCGGCGTCGGCATCGCGGCCGGGAGGCATGTGGTCGGGAAGCTCCGGCATGCCGCCATAGGGGCCGAGCGCCGCCCAGTCGGGGGCGAAGCGGAACTTGTCGTCGGGATGCGCGAAGCCGTTGAGGAAATGCGAAGTCTCGAAATCCGGCTGGGCGTCGATCCAGCGCTGCTCGGTCAGCGTCGCCGCGTCGCCCAGGTCGGACGCCTTCAGCATGGCGTCGATGATCTCCAGCGCGGTCTTGCCGAATCCCTGATGCTCGGCGCCGACGCGGCGGGCGAGTTCGGAGATCACCCAGTGGTTCTCGCGCGCCTCGAACTGCGGCTCGATCACCTTGCGGCCGATCAGGATGTGCATCTGGCCGCCGCCGCGGTAGATGTCGTCATGCTCCAGGAAAGTGGTGGCGGGGATCACCAGATCGGCCAGCTTGGCCGTGTCGGTCATGAATTGCTCATGCACCGCGACGAACAGATCTTCGCGCAGGAAGCCCTGGCGGACCCGGGTCGAATCCGGGCAGATCGTCACCGGGTTGGTGTTCTGGATCAGCATCGCCGTCACCGGCGGGCCGCTGGTCAGGTCGCGCGGGTCGCCGGTCAGCACCGCACCGATGCGCGACTGGTCGAAGCTGCGCACCGACGTGTCGAGACGGTCCAGCCCCTCCGACAGGGTCTTGTCCAGCTTGTAGATGCCGGACGAGCAGTAGAGCGCGCCGCCGCCCTTGTGCTGCCACGCCCCGGTGACCACCGGCAGGCAGGAGACGGCATGAACCTGCGCCGCGCCGTTGTGGGCGCGCGACAGGCCGTAGCCGACGCGCAGGTAGCTGCGCTTGGTGGTGCCGTAGAGGCGGGCAAACTCCTCGATCTCCGCCACGGTCAGGCCGGTGATCCCGGCCGCCCATTCGGGGGTGCGGGTGGCGAGATGCGCCTCCAGCCGGTCGGTGCCGGCGGCGAGGCGGTCCAGATAGGCGCGGTCGGCGTAGCCGTCGCGGAACAGCACATGCATCACCGCGCAGGCCAACGCCCCGTCGGTGCCCGGCCGCAGCATCAGGTGCAGGTCGGAAACTTCGGCCGTGCCGGTGCGATAGGGGTCGATGGTGACCAGCTTGGCGCCGCGGCCTTTGCGGGCGCGGCTGACATGGGTCATGACGTTGACCTGGGTCGCCACCGGGTTGCCGCCCCAGTTGACGATCAGGTCGCTTTCCGCCATCTCGCGCGGGTCGGCGCCGCGGATGTCGCCATAGCCGGCGAGCCAGCCCATGTTGGCCGGCGTGTCGCACACGGTGCTGGTCTGGCGCGAATAGCCCTTGGCGTGGCGCAGCCGCTGGATGGCGCCGCGCTGCACCAGACCCATGGTGCCGGCGTAGAAATAGGGCCAGACGGCTTCGGGGCCGTGAGTGCGCTCGGCGGTCAGGAAGGCATCGGCGATGCGGTCCAGCGCCTCGTCCCAGCCGATCTCCGCCCACTGGCCGGAGCCCTTGGGGCCGGTCCGCAGCAGCGGGGTCTTCAGCCGGTCGGGGGAATGGACGCGCTCGGCATAGCGGCTGACCTTCGCGCAGATGACGCCGGCGGTGTAGCTGTTCTCCGCCGCCCCCCGCACCTTGCCGATGCGATCGGGGGCGAGGCGTTCCACCTCCAGGGCGCAGGTGCTGGGGCAGTCGTGCGGGCAGGCTGTGGGCAGGAACTGGGCCGACAAGGCTAACCTCTGGTCTGGCTGGCGGCGGGAGAACTGCAAGTTTAGGCCCTGCCGCGCGCCCGCTTCAATGCACAACAATGTATGGGTACAATAAAGAGGGGCCGCGAAGTCCCCTTCCGAACTTCGCGGCCCCAACCGCTCGGGCGAAAAATCCCCAGACGACTTGCGGCTTTACATCACGCCGATCAGGCGCGGGAACCAAAGCGAGATCGCCGGCACATAGGTGACGAGACCGAGGAAGATCAGCATCGTCAGCAGCCACGGCCACACCGCGACCGTCAGCTCCGTAATGCCCATCTTGGTGATGCCCGAAGCGACGTAGAGGTTCAGGCCCACCGGCGGGTGGCACATGCCGACCTCCATGTTCACGATGATCAGGATGCCGAAATGCACCGGGTCGATGCCCAGCGACATCGCCACCGGGAACAGGATCGGCGCCATGATCAGGACGATGGACGACGGCTCCATGAAGTTGCCGGCCATCAGCAGCACGATGTTCACGACCAGCAGGAAGACCCAGACGCTCAGGTTCTGGCCCTGGATCCAGGCCGCCATGCTCTGCGGGATCTGCTCCGACGTCATGACGAAGGAGAAGAGGACCGCGTTGGTGATGATGTAGAGCAGCATCGCCGACATGCTGGCGCTGTCCAGCAGCACCTTCGGCACGCGGGTGAGCGGCATGTCGCGGTAGATGAACACCGCCACGATGAAGGCATAGACCGCGGCCATCGCCGCCGCCTCGGTCGGGGTGAAGATGCCGGTGTAGATGCCGCCCATCACGACGACGATCAGCAGCAGGCCCCAGAAGCTCTCCCGGAACGCCAGCCAGCGCTGCCGGGCGCTCGCCTTGGGCAGGCGGGGATAGCCGAACTTGCGGGCGCGGTACCAGGTGGTGAAGCCGAGGAAGGCCGCCAGCATCAGGCCCGGCACCACGCCGGCCAGGAACATCTGGCCGATGGAGGGCGCCTGCGGATGGCCGGTGGTGGCGACGCAGTACATCACCATCACGATCGACGGCGGGATCAGGATGCCGAGCGCGCCCGAGGTGGTGACGACGCCGGCGCCGAAGTTCCGCGGGAAGCCCTGCGCCACCATGGCCGGCAGGATGATGGAGCCGATGGCGACCACCGTCGCCGGGCTGGAGCCCGACACCGCCGCGAACAGGGCGCAGGCCAGCACGCCGGCCATGCCGAGCCCGCCGTGCCAGTGCCCGACCATGGACGTGGCGAAGTTGATCATGCGCCGGGCGACGCCGCCATGGGTCAGGAAGTTGCCGGCCAGGATGAAGAACGGGATCGCCATGATCTCGAACTTCTCGATGCCCGTGAACAGCTTCAGCGCCACCGCGGCGACCGGCACGTCGGTCATCAGGAACAGGAAGGACAGAACGGTCAGGCCGAGCGAGATGGAGATCGGCATGCCGGTGAGCATGAGGGCAATCAGCAGCCCGAAGATGATGAGCGCGTTCACGCCGGGCCTCCCTCGTTGGCGGCTTCGACCGGGTCGATGCCGTCGACCTGGGCATGATCGTGGTGGGGCAGTTCGCCGGTCCGGATGAAGGTCCAGGCGACCTGGAGGAAGCGGAAGCACATCAGGAAGGAACCGAGCGGAATGGCCAGATAGACCAGCCACATCGGCAGTTCCATGTCGGCCGACACCTGTTCGGTCTCGGCGATGTGGTAGACGAAATTGGCGCCGAGAGCGCCGACGACGCCGGTGAACAGGGCGCCGGCCAGCAGGCCGAAGACGACGAAGCGGCCGCGGATGTCCGGCCGCAGCCGGTTGATCACCACGTCCACGCCCACATGGATGCCGGTGCGCACGCCATAGGCGGCGCCGAACTTGGCCATCCACACGAACATGTAGATGCAGACTTCCTGGGCCCAGGCGAGGTTCCAGTGGATGACGTAATCCTGGATGACGGCCACGCCGGACAAATAGCGGTGCATGACCGCCACGAAGATGACGAGCGTCGCCGCCGCCATGAGGGAGGCGATCAACGTCTCCTCAAGGCGGTCGAGTATTTTCATAAGCATGTCGGGGGGATCTCCCGGTCGGCGGAGATGGTGTCAGGTATGCTGGAGAGCCGCGGCACAACCCGCGGCGCGCCATTCGGCCGTCATCCCCGCGAAGGCGGGGATCCGGGCGGCTGCCGGAGCTCACGTATCGGGAAGTCCGGATCCCCGCCTTCGCGGGAATGACGGCCGAATGAGGCGGATGCCGGTTCGGTGCGGGCGCGCCTTCCGGCGGGAAGACGCCGCCCGCCCGCAAGCCCTTACATCTTGAAGCCGGCGGCGGCGGCTTCCTTGTAGATCGATTCGATCAGGTCCTTGCCGACGCGGGATTCGGCGTCCTTGTGGACCGGCTTCAGGGCCTTGATCCAGGCTTCGCGCTCTTCCTTGGTCGGGGTGTGGAAGGCGGTCTTGCCCGACGCCTTCATCTGGGCCAGCGAGACGTCGTTCTCGTTCTGGGCGATGTCGTTGGCGTAGGCGGTCGCCTCCTTCATCGCACCTTCCAGGCCGGTGCGGACATCGGCCGGCAGGCCTTCCCAGAACTTCTTGTTCACGATGACCGCATAGCCGAGATAGCCGTGGTCGGTCAGCGTGGCGTTCTTCTGCACCTCATGCATCTTCTGGGTGTACATGTTCGACGGCGGGTTTTCGGTGCCGTCGACGACGCCGGTCTGCAGCGCCTGGTACACTTCGGAGAAGGCCATCACCTGCGGCAGGGCGCCCAGCGCGCGCATCTGGGCGTCCAGCACCTTGGACGACTGGATGCGCATCTTCAGGCCCTTCACGTCCTCCGGCTTGGTGACCGGCTTGTTGGCGCTCATGATCTTGAAGCCGTTGTCCCAATAAGCCAGGCCGATGATGCCCTTGGTTTCCAGCTTCTGGAACAGCTGCTTGCCGATCGGACCCTCGGTCACGCGGCGCAGGACGTCCTTGTTCGGGAAGATGTAGGGCAGGTCGAAGACCTCGAATTCCTTGGCGCCCAGCGGACCGAACTTGGCCAGCGACGGGGCCAGCATCTGCACCGCGCCCAGCTGCAGAGCCTCAAGTTCTTCCTTGTCCTTGTAGAGCTGGCTGTTCGGATAGACCTCGACCTTGACCTTGCCGTTGGTCGCCTTCTCGGCAAGTTCCTTGAACTTCTCGGCACCCTTGCCCTTCGGCGTCTCCGGAGCGACGACGTGGCTGAACTTGATCACGATCTGGTCCTGGGCCCAGGCCGTGGACAACGCCATCGGGGCCGACATCATGCCGCCGACCGCCACCGCGCACAGGAGCTTCACGAGTTTCATAGGTGCGTTCCCCTCTGGTGTTGATTATCCGTCGGGCGGAATGTCCCGCCTTGAACTTGTTGCGCATTGTTCATGATCTGACGAATTGCGGCTATTGTGGATATCCGCAGAGTCGGCCTATCCCACTTTCGTCCGGCCCTATCGTCCTCCGCCTCCACACTTTCGTGTCGATCCCGATGCCGCAGCCCGACCGCACCCCCGGCTCCGCCGCCCTGCCCGCCTCCCGATCCGGGCGGGCGGTGCCGCACGCCATGCCGCTGGTGGCGATGGCGCTGGTCGTCGTCCTGCTGGGTGCCTTCCTGTGGCTGCTGCAGCGCAACGAGCGGGACGAGGAGGCGCTGGCCCTGATCAAGGACGCGCTGTGGGTGGAGCAGAACCTGCATTTCCAGCTGGCATCCGACGAGGACAAGCTGGAGAGACTGGCGGAGACGCTGGGCCGGACGGAGGTGGACCTGCGGCAGTTCGCCGCAATGGCCCGGCTGGTGGTGAACACCAACCCGGCGATCGAACGGGTGCTCTGGCTCGACCCCCAGGGCCGCACCATGCTGGCGGAGCCGCCGCTGCCCCAGGACGGCACGCCGGGCGCGGACGGCCCGCCCGACGACAGGCTGACCCGCCATGACGCGATGCGCATCGCCCGGTCCACCGGCCTCAGGGCCTATGGCGCGCCCTACCGGATCGACGTCACCGACCGCGGGTTCGACGTCGCCTTCCCGCTGTTCCGCGACGGCGTCTTCGCCGGTGCGCTGGTCGGCGTCTTCTCGTTCGAGGCGATGCTGACCCACCATGTCCCCTGGTGGTTCGCCCAGCGCTACCAGCTGGAGGTGATCGACGTCACAGGCACCGTGCTGGGGGCGAAATCGCGCATGGTGGTGCCCGGGTCCATGACAGGTCCGGCACCCGATCCGGCCAGGAGCCATGTCATCCCCTTCGATCCGCCCGGCCACGGGCTGGCTCTGGTCGCCACCGCCTACCCCAGCGAGTCCAACGTCACCCGCACCGTCCTGGTCGCGGCGATCTTCGCGCTGACCGGATCGGCGCTGTGGAGCCTGTGGTCGCTGCGCCGCCACATCGCCGGTCGCCTGCGCGCCGAGGAGGCCCTGCGAGAGGAGCATGCCTTCCGCAAGGCGATGGAGGACAGCCTGACCGTGGGCATGCGCGCCCGCGACCTGGAAGGGCGCATCACCTACGTCAACCCGGCCTTCTGCCGGATGGTCGGCCTGGCGGCCGAGGATCTGGTCGGGCGCGGCCCGCCGATGCCCTATTGGCTGCCGGAGGAGATCGACCGGGCGGAGGCCGCCCTGCAGGACGTGCTGGCCGGGCGCGCGCCGGAAACCGGGCTGGAGATGCGGTTCCGGCGCGCCAACGGCGAGCGGTTCGACGCGCTGATCTACGAGGCGCCGCTGATCGACGCCAACGGGCGCCAGACCGGCTGGATGGGCTCCGTCCTCGACATCACCGAACGCAAGCATGCCGAGGAGCTGGCCCGCCAGCAGCAGGAGCGGCTGCAGCAGACCTCCCGCCTGATCACGATGGGCGAGATGGCCTCCACCCTGGCGCATGAGCTGAACCAGCCGCTGTCGGCCATCGCCAGCTATTGCACCGGCTGCCTGAACCGCCTGCGCTCCGGCCGGTTCGACACCGACGAGGTCGCCGCGGCGCTGGAGAAGCTGGCCGCGCAGGCCAAGCGCGCCGGGCAGGTGGTGCGGCGAATCCACGACTTCGTGCGCAAGCGCGACCCCAACGTCGCCCCCTGCTCCCTCGCCCGCGTGCTGGAGGATTGTGTTGGGCTGACCGGCGCCGACGCCGCACGGCTGGGCGTGCGGGTGGAACTGGACGCCCCGGCCGACCTGCCGCCGGTCACCGGCGACCGCATCCTGCTGCAGCAGGTGGTGCTGAACCTGATGCGCAACGGAATCGAGGCGATGGCCCGCACCCCGCGCGACGACCGCCGCCTGACCGTCACCGTCCGCCGGGAGGGAGGGGGGGACGAAGCCGGGGACGGCGTGCTGCTGACGGAGATCCGCGACCGCGGATGCGGTGTGGCGCCCGATGTGGCTGAGCGCCTGTTTTCCCCTTTCTTCACAACTAAGCGCGAAGGTATGGGGATGGGCCTGAACATCTGCCGCTCCATCGTCGAGCACCACCGCGGACGGCTGTGGTTCGAACCGGTGGCGGAGGAGGAGGATGCCCCGGACGGCAACTCCGCCGGGACACGTTTCCTGTTCACCCTGCCGGTGCATGCCCAACCCTCGGGCCGAGTTTCAGACCAAAGCGCAGAGGCCGCAGAATGACCACGCTCCACATCGTCGACGATGACGAGGCGATCCGCGACGCGCTCGGCTGGCTGTTCCAGTCGCGCAACGTGCCGGTGGCCGGCTGGCCCTCCGCGGAAGCCTTCCTGGAGGGGTGGAGGCCGGATATGGCCGGCTGCCTTCTGCTGGACATCCGCATGGAGGGGATGAGCGGGCTGGAGCTGTTCGACCGGCTGCTGTCCAAGGGATGCCGGATGCCGGTGATCTTCCTGACCGGCCATGGCGACGTCCCGATCGCCGTCAGCGCCCTGAAGAAGGGAGCCCGCGACTTCGTGGAAAAACCCTTCAACGACAACGAACTGGTCGACCGGGTGATCGACGCCCTGGCCTTCGACGCCGAACAGCGCGAGCGCGAGGCGGGACAGGCCGGGCTGGCGGCGCGGCTGGCGACCCTGACCCAGCGCGAACGGCAGGTGATGGAGCTGGTCGTCGCCGGCCGCCTGAACAAGGTCATCGCCGACGAGTTGGGCATCAGCATGCGCACGGTGGAGGTCCATCGCAGCCATGTGTTCGAGAAGATGCGCGTCAAGACGGCGGTGGAACTGACCCGGCTGCTGACCGGTGCCGCGTGATCTGGTGGGTGACCCGGGATTTGACCGGGGGCGCCCCCGGCCTGCCCCGCCTGCCACGTCCCCGACCATTCCTTGCCACTCCGGTGGTGCCTTAGCAGTGGAGCGTCGACGGTTGCGCCTGCGGTTGCCCGGTTCCCTGCTCGCCATCGGCGTGGCTGTGACCACGCCCCTGCTGCTGTTCGGCGCCATACTGGTCTGGCAGCTCGACGCCCGCGAGCGCGGGAAGATGGAGGGCGAACTGCAGTCGGTGGCGCAGTCGCTGTCGCTGGCGGTCGACCGTGAACTGGCGAGCCAGCTGCGACCACTGGAACTGCTGTCGGCCCTGGTCCAGCCCAGCGTCGGCGATCTGCGCGCGCTGTATGACGAAACCACCGCTGCCGCCCACAGCCAGAACGGTTGGCTGGCGATGGGGCTGATCGACACCGACACCGGACGTTTCGCCTTCCACACCCATTACCCGCTGGGCGTCCAGCCGCTGCCGCCGCCGCGGCAGGACGAGATCACCCGCCACGTGATCGAAAGCCGCCGCGCAGCGATCGGCGGCGTGCTGCCGCCGGGCGGGCCGCCGGGGCGACCGTCGCTGATCCTGCGCGCGCCGGTCCTGCAATACGATCCGGCCGCCGAGGGCGACCGGGTGCGCTATGTCCTGTCGCTCGCCCTGGGGCTGGAAGGGCTCGGCGGCGCGCTGCAGACCCGCAACACCCCGCCGGAATGGACGGTCACGGTCATCGATCCGACCATGCTGATCGCCGCCCGGTCGCGCGATGCCGCAACCCATCTGGGCCAGCGCGTCTATACGGCCCTGGAGGCACGCATCCGGATCGGCAGCAACAGCATGTTCTCCGGCAAAACGAAGGACGGCCAGGAGGTCCATGCCGTCATCCACCGTTCCGCCGAGACCGGATGGTCGGTGGTGCTGGGCGTGCCGTCGGCGATCGTGCAGCAGAGGCTGAACGCCCTGCGCATGACGGTGGTCGGCGGCGCTGCCGCGGCCTGTGCCGCGACGCTGGGATTGGCCCTGCTTGTGGCCCGCGCCTACCGCCGCCGCCGCAGCGCCGAGGAGGAGGTGCGCCGCGCCCGCGAAGCCGTTCTGATCGAACAGCGCCGCCGGCTGGAATCCGAGAAGGAGCATGCCGAGGCCGCCAACCGGGCCAAGAGCGAGTTCCTGGCCAACATGAGCCACGAGCTGCGCACGCCGCTGAACGCCATCATCGGCTTCGCCGAGGCGCTGATGTCCGGCATCTTCGGCCCGGCCCCGCCGAAGCATGTCGAGTACATGACGGCGATCCACCAGTCCGGCCGGCACCTGCTGGACCTCGTCAACGAACTGCTGGACATGGCGAAGATCGAGGCTGGGAGGCTGGAGCTGTTCCCGGCCTGCGTGCCGGTGGGCGAGCTGCTGGACGACTGCATGGGGCTGGTGGAGGCGCTGGCCCTGCGCAAGGGCGTGACGCTGACCGGCGACGGCATCGACCGGACCCTGCAGGTCACGGCGGACGGGGTCCGCATGCGGCAGGCGGTGCTGAACGTGCTGTCGAACGCCATCAAGTTCACCCCCGCCGGCGGTGCCGTGCGGGTGGAGGCAGCCGCCGGGCCGGACGGCAGGGGCGCGGTCATCGTCATCGCCGACACCGGAGTCGGCATGACGGCCGACGAGCTGCAGATCGCGATGGAGCCGTTCCGGCAGGTCCACAATTATCTGACCAAGGCCGAGGCGGGCACCGGACTGGGGCTGCCGTTGGCCCGCCGCTTCATCGAGGCCCATGGCGGCACGCTGACCCTGGACAGCACCCCCGGCGTCGGAACCACGGTGACGATACGGCTCCCATGAGAAGCCGGCTGCCGTGATGGGGCTGGCTGCCGTGAGGGAGGACTGGCGTTCGACCCCGGAGGTTCCTACCCCCGCCGGGGCGGACGGCCCGGAAGCATGGCGCGCTGCAGCTTGGCGCCGGCAAGGTCGGCGCCGTCCAGGTCGGCGCTGTCGAGATTGGCGTCGGACAGGTTGGCCTGGACCAGGCAGGTCCCGACCAGCAGGGCGCCGCGCATGTCGGCCCCCATCAGGTTGGCGGCCCAGGAGCGGCCGGTCGGGCGCCCCGACGGGTCCTTGATCGCCGCCGGCCCCAGCCGCACCCGCGTCAGGTCGGCGTTGGTGAGCACGGCAAAGCTGAGATTGGCGCCGGACAGGTCGGCGCCCATCAGGTTGGCGCCCTCCAGATTGGCGCCGGACAGGTCCGTCATCATCAGCCGGGCGCCGGTCAACGCCGCCGCCGACAGGTTCGCCCCGCGCAGGGAGGCGGCGCTGAGATTGACGTTGCGCAGGTCGGCGCGGCTGAGGTCGGCGCCGTCCAGGTCGGCACGCTGGCCGCGCTGGCCGACGCTGTCGATCCAGCGTTCATGGTCGAAGATGGCGCGCTGAATCTCCGATCCGATGCTGTCGATCGGACGGGTCATCTGCGCAGTGGCGATCCGGGTGGAGGACAGGTCGCAGTCGGCCATGCGGGTGCCGACCATGTCGGCCTTGTCGAAGCGGGTGCCGTCGAGCGACGCCCCCGACAGGTTGGCGCCGTTCAGCCGCGCACCGGTCAAATCCGCGCCGTTCAGGACCGCCCCCGACAGGTCGGCGTTCTGCAGCACGGCTCCGGTCAGCTCGGCATCGGACAGGTTGGCGCCGCGCAGCACCGCACCGGTCAGGTCGGTGGGGATCCCACCCTCGGCCGTCGTGCCGTTCTGCAGGCGGGCGAGCGCCGCCTTGTGGAGTTGGCGGGCGCTTTCGGCGTCCTGTCCGCTGGGGGCATCGGGGCCGGTGCCGCGCCTTGCGCTGCCGCCCGGCTCCAGCGTGCCGGCGCGCAGGTCCGCCCCCTTCAGGTTGGCGTTGGAGAAATCGGCCGCGCGCAGGCGGGCGCCGCGCAGATCGGTCTGCATCAGGTTGGCGCGGCTGATGTCGGCATCGCGCAGATCGACGCCGAACAGGTCGGCGCCGGCCAGATTGGTGCCGTTCAGCCGGCCGCGGGCCAGCCGCGCGCCGACCAGACGGGCGCCGCGCAGGTCGCGCTGCGACAGGTCCACACCCTCCAGGTCGGCCATGGCGAGGTTGGCACGGGCACCGCCCGGCTGGCCCTTGATCCAGCGGGCGTGCCGGTCCAGCACCTCGGCCAGTTGATCGGGCCGAAAGAAGGACACGGTGGAAGCGGTAGGGGCGGAGGCGGTGGGCACGGGCAGGTTGACGCCGTGAAATTGGTTACATCGCGACAATCATGCGATTCATTCCTTACCGAAGGCTGAATGAATCTCCTTTTGCGCTCACTCTTTCGGAGGATGCGGTTCGGGAGTGCGCCGCTATGGCGTCCGGCCGGGCGGAGCGGCGCAGGCCGAGGTCCGTCATGAAAAACAGAAGCTCTGCCATACGGATGTCCGAGCCCTTCCTTCCGGTCCGGCAGGGTCATTCTACGGTGACGCTCCCGAGTCGCGCACGTTACGGTTCTGTAATCGAACCAGCTGCGAACGAGTCGCGAACAGCTTCGATTCAGCATCCGGGTCGGCCTGCCCGCCGTTCGGCGGAAACCCTGGACTCGGCCGAAAACCGGCAACGGTTAAGCAATGGTTTCTTGACAGCAAAGGCCACAGACATCCTAAAAGTGTCCCACCTTTCGGACTAACGCACCGCAGCACGCCCTGACCTTGGCCGGGGTGTGGCTTTGGCCGTAACCGGGATGACGGGCTCCGAAGGACGGAGACGGCGCCCCGGAGCGGAAAAACGGGATATGAAGGAAGAATGATGAAGGATGCGGACGCCCGGTCGACCACGACCGCACGCCCGAGCGCTGGCGAGAGCCACGCCACCGAACGCCGTCATCTCGATCGCCGCTCTCTTCTGCGCGCCGGGCTGGGCCTGGCGGCGGTCGCCTCCGCCGGGGGAACCCTGTTCGCGAGCGAGGAGGCCGAGGCCGCGGCGCTCCGCGCCCCACCGCGGATGCTGTCCCTGGTGAACCTGCACACCGGCGAGAAGGTCAGTGCCGAGTACTGGGCGAAGGGCCGCTATGTGCGCGATGCCGTGCGGGCGATCAACCACCTGCTGCGCGACCACCGCAACAACTCGGTCCATCCCATCGACCCGAAGCTGCTGGATCTGGTCCACAACCTGAGCCGCAAGATCGGCCGCAAGGGTCCGATCGAAATCGTTTCCGGCTACCGTTCGCCGGAATCCAACGCGATGCTGCGCGAAGCCGATCACAGCGGCGTCGCCCAGAACAGCTTCCACATGCGCGGCATGGCCATCGACCTGCGGGTGCCCAAGATGTCCACCCGTCAGCTTCAGCGCGCGGCGCTGAGCCTGCGTGGCGGCGGCGTCGGCTATTACCCCGACAGCAACTTCGTCCACGTCGACGTCGGCCCGGTCCGCCATTGGTGAGCGGGCCTCCGTCGGACTGCGGTCGCGGGCGATGCCGGGGTCGGAGAGCCGGAACTTTCCGACACCGATATCAGATGTCGATCGTGTCGCCGTCGTCGCGGTAGGCGTAGCGGTAGGCGGGAGTGGTCTTGCTCCACCCGATCCAACCCGCCTTCTTGGGATTGCCGGTGCCGACGCCGGTCCACTGTTCGATGGCGATGTAGCCGTACCCCTGCAACTTCTCCATGAGTTTCGCCACGTCGTCGGCCCTGGCGTCCGGCGAGACATCGGCATAGGCCAGCCTCAGCTCGTCCAGAACGCTGTCCGCCGAACGGTAGACCGGAGCGTCCTTGGCGAACAGCAGGGTAATGTGATCCACCTCGACCGGGCATTTGTCGATCGACCGGGCCAGCAGAAGGCAGATGTTCTCGGCGATGACATCGGTAGGCAGCGAGGCCGTACCGCGCATGACGTCGAAGATGATCTTCTTGCTGCTTTTCAAGTCGGGGAAGCTCTTCAGCAGGCGCATGGTCAGGATATAGGGCGACGGCTTGTCGTCCATGCAGCACTCCAGCACCCGGCGCAGATCTTCCTGCAGGATCTGGTCGCGGTGGACCAAATCGGGAAAGGTGAACTTGCGGATAGCCTTCAGTGTGCTCGATCTCGCCTTTTTGAACACGGCCCAGGTGAGGACATTGAACCGCGTGACGACGGCTTCGCCCGTGCTGAGGGACTCCAGAAGCTGCTTCCATCCGAGATCGACCAGCCGGTCGTAGCGCGCCATGGCCGCGTCCACGAAGCCCTGATATATCTGCGGCGTGACCGTCGGCCAGTCGCGCGGCGTCACCTCCATGCGCGCGCTGCCGCAGAGCGGGATGATCGGGTAACGAACCTCCTCGCCGGCTTCGTCGGTCTTCATCACGCGGCTGATCGGCTCGCCCACCGCATCGATGTGCGGATTGTTGTCGGGCAGGCCGAACCAGGACTGCAGGAATCGCTGACAGTTGCGGCGGCCCAGCTCGTAATCATGGCGCCGGAACTCGATGTCGAGGAAGCCGCCGAAGCCGCCCCACAGACCGCAGGCGATGGCCGCGGATTGCGACTTGGTGCCGACGAAGCGCGACGGGGAGATGCGCCACAGGTCGGCCCCGGTGTTGTCCAGAGCGCGCATCAGCACGTCGGGGCGGAAGCGGCTCTGTTCGACGAACATGCCGATCATCTTCGAGACGATCTTGGTCAGCCGGGTGTTCGCGCTCCCATCCGGATTGAGGCCGTCGATGGTCGGGGTCTCGGGGAAGGGACTGATCATCACGACGATGCGGTTGACTTCCGCCACATCGCTCGGCGCCCGTTCGGGGGGATTTTCCATCAGCGCGTAACGGGCGAGGTCGAAGGGATCGTTGTTGATGGCGCCGCCGTCCACCGCCGCGAACCGGTAATTCTCCGGCGGCTGCAGGACCGTTCCCTTCCCGGAGGAGCCGTTCCCCCACGGCCACTGGGGCTTGATCTCCTTGAACCGATCGGGAGGGATGCTCATCGGCCAGGCGCGCTGGTTGTAGTGTGACAGCGGAGTCACCAGGTCCAGGGCCGAGAGCCCGATCGGAAATGCCCCGGACGCGAGCGTGTTCTTCACCAGCCGCTTGCTGTTGGGCTGCGTATATTCCTTCGGCTTCTCCCCGTCCTCGCTCTCGAACCACAGCGAGCCCTCGTTCCGCGCCGCGGCGCCGCCGGCGTTCGAATCGACGGTGTAGCTGTAGGCCGCGTCCGACTGCGCCCATGGGCTGACGAAGGCTGCGCATCCCAGTCCCTTCAGGACGAAATGGGCGTGGTCGAGATGGTTCATCATGCCGTAGGCCGACCCGCCCATGCCGCCGCGCACCTCGATCTTGTAGGGGATGCCGCGGGTGTTGGTCTGGGTCAGGAGCACATGCAGGTTTTCGGCGATGTAGGGGCGCGGCGGCAGACGATCGGGGGCGCTCGCCGCCACCTCCAGGTCGGCCAGCGCCTTGCGGCCGATGTTCATCAGCGGCTGGGCGTTGAGAAGCGAGTACACGTCGCCCAGCTTGGTGCCGGCAGGCAAATCCGCATTGTCCAGCAGCCCGGGGATCGTCGGCGTCCCGTCCTCCGCCTGCTTTGCCGCGGCCTTGTCGGCATCGCTCTTCACGAAGGCCGGGCCGTCCACCCATGCCTGATAGAGTTCCGGCAGGACGTGCCAGGGGACCTTGCCGGCCGTTCCCGCCTCGTCACGCGCGGCGTAAATCGGGTCGTTCGGCCGGCGGGCCTTCGAAGGCCGCGCGCCCATGCCGGCGCAGAGCGAGCCGATGGAACTGGTGATGGCGCCGGCCGACGCGCCGGTCATGGTGGCGATGACGACCTTGTGATGGGGCACCGTCCGGGTGCCGTTGGCGATGTCCCGCTGTTTCGCTGCCTCCCATTCCTCCAGCGCTTCCACCAGGAAATCGAGCACGCCGGCGGAATAGGCGCCGGCGGAGATCGCCCCGGACATCGCGAGGCCGAGATAGATGGTCTTGTCTGGAGTCTGTGTTTCGGCAGCCATCAGCTTCGTTCCCCGTCATCGAATGCGACGGACGGCACGCCTTCGCGCGCGTCACATTAGGAGGAAACTCTCCTTCCGATAGAGGTAGAACGCAACGGAGGTTATATGACGAGATGAATCATCATGTTTAATCTCTGAAATTGCACCCTCTCCGACACGACCGGCGCGGCCTTCCCCTGCCCCGTCATTCGGAAAACGGAAAAAGGGCGCCGGATCCGGTCGGATCGGGCGCCCTTCGCTTCCCTGTGACGAACCGCCGGAAGGACCGGTGGAAAACGCCCTACCCCACCTTCAGCTTGCGGCGCAGCAGCGACAGCGGTGCCGTGTCGTCCAGGCTCGGCTGGAAGGCAATGGTGACCTCGGTCAACGCGTTGGCCCAGCTGTCCGGGTTGGTGCCCTCCGGCGCTTCGACGGAGGTGAAGCCGGTGCGGACGAGATAGAGATACTGGTCGGGGATGACATGGCCGACCGCGCGGATCTCGCCGGTGTAGCCGTAGCGCTCGCGCAGCTCGCGCGCGGTGGAGAAGCCGCGGCCGTCGCGGAACTTGGCGAATTCCACCGCCACCAGGGCGAAGCGGTCGAGATCGGCGGCGATGGCCCCTGCCAGCGTGCCGCTCTTCAGCCGCACGCCCAGCTTGGCGTTGCGGCCGTCGAAGCTGTCGCGCTCCCCCTGCCAGCGCTCGAAGTTGATGATGACCGGGCGGTCGTTGGGCACCGGCTCGCTGTCGGGGATGAAGCTCCAGGCGTCCTCGCCGATGCGCCCATTCTCAATCAGCGGCATAGATTCTCTCCTTGAACGGGGCATGGCCGACGCGCTTGAGGGTGTCGATGAAACGCTCGCCCTCGCCCGAGCGGTTGGCGAGATAGACGTCGACGATGGCCTCGATGGCGTCCACCGCCTCGGTCTCGGTCACCGCCGGGCCCAGGATGTCGCCGATGGCCGTGGTCAGCGTCGGGTCGCCGCCCACCGTGATCTGGTAGTACTCGGTGCCCTTCTTGTCGACGCCGAGGATGCCGATGGCGCCGACATGGTGATGGCCACAGGCGTTGATGCAGCCGCTGATCTTGATGCCGAGTTCACCGATGGTGCGCTGGCGGACCGGATCGGCGAAGCGGGCCGAGATCGCCTGGGCCAGCGGGATCGAGCGGGCATTGGCCAGCGCGCAGTAGTCCAGCCCCGGGCAGGCGATGATGTCGCCGATCAGCCCGGCATTGGCGCTGCCCAGCTCCGCGGCATCCAGCTGCTTCCACAGGTCGTAGAGGTCGTCCTTCTTAACATGGGCGAGGACGAGGTTCTGGACATGGGTGACGCGCAGTTCGCCGAAGCTGTAGCGCTCGGCCAGATCGGCGACGAGGTCCATCTGCTCGCAGGTGGCGTCGCCGGGGATGCCGCCGGCCGGCTTCAGCGAGATGGTGGCGATGGCATAGCCCGGCGCCTTGTGCTCCGCGACATTCACCGCCAGCCAGTTGGCGAAGGCCGGGTCGGATGCCTTTGCGCGCTCCAGCGCATCGGAATGGTCGGGCAGCTCCTCGAAGGGCGGCGGGGCGAAATGCTGGCGGATGGCGTCGACGACCTCCGGGTCCAGGCGGTACTTGGGCCCGCGCAGCCGCGCGAACTCCTCCTCCACCTCCTGGGTGAACTTCTCCAGCCCCAACTCGTGCACCAGGATCTTGATGCGCGCCTTATAGATGTTGTCGCGGCGGCCATACTGGTTGTAGACGCGCAGGATGGCTTCCAGGTAGGCGACGAAATCCTCCTGGGCCACCCACTCGCGCACCGGCTTGCCGACGAAGGGCGAACGGCCGAGACCGCCGCCGACATAGAAGGAGAAGCCGGGCTCGCCCTTGTCGTTGCGGCGCGCCAGCAGGCCGACGTCGTGGATGCGCACCGCGGCACGGTCGCTCTCCGCACCGGAGATGGCGATCTTGAACTTGCGCGGCAGATAGGTGAACTCGGGATGCATCGTCGTCCACTGCCGCAGGATCTCGGCATAGACGCGGCCGTCCACCACCTCGTCCTTGGCGGCGCCGACGAAGGGGTCGGTGGTGACGTTGCGCACGCAGTTGCCGCTGGTCTGCAGCGCGTGCATGTCCACCTCGGCCAGCTCATGCAGGATCGCCGGGGTGTCCTCCAGCTTGATCCAGTTGTACTGCAGGTTCTGGCGGGTGGTGAAATGGCCGTAGCCGCGGTCGTACCGGCGCCCGATGGCCGACAGCTTGCGCAGCTGGGTGGCGGACATCACGCCGTAGGGCACGGCGATGCGCAGCATGTAGGCGTGAAGCTGCAGATAGAGGCCGTTCATCAGCCGGATCGGCTTGAACTCCTCCTCCGTCAGCTCGCCGGACAGGCGGCGGTCGACCTGTTTGCGGAACTGCTCGACGCGCTCGGCGACGAACTGCCGGTCGATCTCGTCGTAATGATAGATGCCGGCACGGGCGCCGGGCGCGATGTGGTTCATGTCGATAAACCCTAAAGGGCCGCCGGAACGGCCAGCGTTCATTAATTGAGGCAGGAAGTCAGGCGGCCTGCTTGCCCAGATCCAGGCGCACGGTCGGGCCGGCGGTGCGGATGCGCTCGCGCATCGTCGCCGGGACCGGGATGCCGTCCTGCTCCACCACCTCGAAGGCGTAGATGTCGACGCCGAACTGCTCGCGCTCCGCCTTTTCCTTGGCGGCGGCCAGCACCCCGTCGGCCTCGGCGCGCGGGAACAGCGCGGCCTCGGCGAAGGACTCGACCCACACGCCGCCTTCGCCCAGGAACACGACTTCCCCGTCGCGCAGGCGGTTGGCGGTGATGGCTTTCATCGATCCTTCCTTCGATCGATCCTTGGCCGACATCTGGCTCTCCTGGCTGGTCGTTCTCGAACGCGTTTGGTGTCTTACCCGAACCGGTGAGGGTCCGGCAGTGAATTCGGCGCGGCGGCGTGGGAGGCGGCGCGGGAGGTCCTCACGGCAGCCATTTTTCCCTATCGATCATCGCGCGGGTCTCCTTGGCGACCTCGGCCATCGACGCCCCCTCCGCCCGGCGGCGGTTGCGGAAGTCGGCGATGGTGCGCAGCCGCTCCGCCCACTCTTCCGGGAACAGCGCCTCCAGCCGCTGGCGCAGCAGGCTGGCGAGCGTCGGGCTGCGGCCGCCGGTGGAGACCGTCATCACCAGATCGCCACGCCGCACCACGGAGGGCGAGTGGAAATCACACAAGGGGATGACATCCTCGACATTCACCAGCACGCGGCGCGACCGCGCCAGCTCCGCCAGTGCCGTCTCGGTCTCCGGCCCCAGCCCCATGACATACAACACGCCGACCGTGTCCAAATCCTTGGCATCCGGCAAAGCTCGCACCAGACGGTCACCGGCGAGTTCGGCCAATTCCCCATCCGGAACCGGTGAAAACACCGCCGGGTCAGCCCCGCCCTCGCGCAATTGCGTCAGGCGCCGAACCGCGAGCGGACCGTTGCCGGCCAACGCGATCGCCACACGCGACGGGTCGAGCGCCAGCGGAATCATGGCCGTACCGCCGGAGCGGGCGACGCGGAGCGGCGGACGCCAGTCCCTATGATGGAGATCATGTGCATGGCGGTATTTAGCCCAGGCCCGCCGACACAATCAACATATTTCACACAAAGTTCTGCAGCGCAGCACAAGCCTATTAAACAAGTAGAGAATGTATTTACGTTGCACGGGTTTTCCGCCGGTGTTAATGTGCAAACACGAACGGTAAATCTACTAGTAAAGTAGATAATATGGCCACCGCGAAAGGCAGCTGACGATGGACGCCGCGACACGGGTGAAACATCTGACCGACAGCTATGGCACCTATTAAACAAGTAGAGAATGTATTTACGTTGCACGGGTTTTCCGCCGGTGTTAATGTGCAAACACGAACGGTAAATCTACTAGTAAAGTAGATAATATGGCCACCGCGAAAGGCAGCTGACGATGGACGCCGCGACACGGGTGAAACATCTGACCGACAGCTATGGCACGCTGGAAGGCGCGCCCTTGCTGGCCGCCATGCACGACGTGTTCGGCGGGCGCATCGCACTGCTGTCCTCTTTCGGCGCCGAATCCGCGGTGCTGCTGGCGCTGGCCGCCGAGGCGACGCCGGATTTCCCGGTTCTGTTTGTGAATACCGGCAAGCTGTTCGGCGAGACCCTGCGCTACCGCGACCAGTTGGTGAAGCGGCTCGGCCTCCGGGATGTGCGGGAGATCGGCCCGACCGCCGACGACCTCGCCGCCGGCGACAAGGACGGAATGCTGTTCAACCGCGATCACGACGCCTGCTGCCACCTGCGCAAGACGGTGCCGCTGGACCGCGCGCTGGCCGCCGCCGGGCTGGAAGCCTGGGTGACGGGGCGCAAGCGGTTCCAGTCCGCGACCCGCGCCGCCCTGCCCCTGTTCGAGACGGAGGGGGGCCGCGTGAAGGTCAACCCGCTGGCCAACTGGGACAAGGACCGGCTGGAGGAGGAGTTCACCCGGCGCGACCTTCCGCGCCACCCGCTGGAGGCCGACGGGTTCCTGTCGATCGGCTGTTACACCTGCACCGAGCGAGTGGCGCCCGGCGCCGACCCGCGCTCCGGCCGTTGGGCCGGCAGCGCCAAGACCGAATGCGGCATACACACCACCATGATTGGAATCGCCCGATGAGCGCCGATCTCGACCAGCTCGAAAACCAGAGCATCTATATTCTGCGCGAAGCCTACAACCGCATCGACAAGCTGGCGATGCTCTGGTCGATCGGCAAGGACAGCAACGCGCTGCTCTGGCTCTGCCGCAAGGCGTTCTTCGGCCGCATTCCCTTCCCCGTCGTGCAGCTCGACACCGCCATGGAGCTGCCGGAAGTCTACGAGTTCCGCGACCGCATCACCAAGGAATGGGGCCTCGACCTGAAGGTGGAGCAATGCCCGCCGGAAGAGGAGATGGACCAGACCCTTCCCCCCCTGACGCGTGCCGCCGCGCGCAAGACGGAAGGCCTGAAGAACCTGCTGCGCGACCACGCCTATCAGGGCGTGATGGTCGGCATCCGCCGCGACGAGCAGGCGACCCGCGCCAAGGAGCGCGTGTTCTCGCCCCGCTCGCTTGAAGGCGACTGGGACGTCAAGGACCAGCCGGCGGAGTTCTGGGACCATTACAAGACCCGCTTCCCCGAAGGCGTGCATGTCCGCATCCACCCGCTGCTGGCCTGGACCGAGCTGGACATCTGGCGCTATTCGCAGCGCGAGGGCATTCCCATCGTTCCGCTGTACTTCGCACGCGACGGCAAGCGCTACCGCTCGCTGGGCGAGAAGAACATCACCTTCCCGGTCGACAGCACCGCATCCACCATCGACGAGATCATCGCCGAGCTTCAGGTGACCCGCATTCCGGAGCGCGCCGGCCGCGCGATGGACAACGAATCCGAAGACAGCTTCGAGCGCCTGCGCAGCGTGGGGTACATGTAAGATGCCGCATTCTCAACTTCGCATCGTCATCGTCGGCCATGTCGACCATGGCAAGTCCACGCTGATCGGCCGCCTGCTGAACGACACCGGCAGCCTGCCCGACGGCAAGGTGGAGCAGGTCCGCGAGATGAGCCGCAAGCGCGGCATGCCGTTCGAATGGGCCTTCGTGATGGACGCGCTCCAGGCCGAGCGTGACCAGGGCATCACCATCGACACCACGCAGATCCACTTCAAGACGGCGCAGCGCCCCTACGTCATCATCGACGCGCCGGGCCACACCGAGTTCTTGAAGAACATGGTGACCGGCGCCTCCCAGGCGGACGCCGCGCTGCTGGTGATCGACGCCGACGAGGGCGCGCTGGAACAGTCGCGCCGCCACGCCTTCCTGCTGCATCTGCTGGGCGTGCGTCAGGTCGCGGTCGTCGTCAACAAGATGGACAAGGTCGAGTTCTCCAGCCGCCGCTACGAAGTCGTGGCGCAGGAGATCAAGGACTATCTGGCCGAGCTTGGGTTGCAGCCGAAGGCGGTGATCCCGGTGTCCGCCCGCAACGGCGACAACATCGTCAGCCGCAGCGAGCAGTCGGACTGGTATCTCGGCCCCACGGTGATCGAGCAGTTGGACGCCTTCCGTCCGCAGCAGACCTCGCCCGACCAGCCGCTGCGCCTGCCGCTGCAGGACGTCTACAAGCCGGACGACCGCCGCATCCTGGCCGGCCGCATCGAAAGCGGACGGCTGCGCGTCGGCGACACCCTGCACTTCTCGCCCACCGGCGCCAGCGCCAAGGTGGTCAGCATCGAGGCGTGGAACCATCCGGAGACCGTGCTGTCGGCGCAGGCCGGGCAGAGCATCGGCATCACCCTGGACAAGCGCATCTTCGCCGAGCGCGGCCACATCGCCCACCATCAGGCCGACGCCCCGACGCTGGCCCACCGGCTGAGCGTGCGGCTGTTCTGGCTGGTGTCGGACCCGCTGGTGGTGGGGAAGACCTACACGCTGAAGATCGCCACCGCAGAACACCGCGTGACGGTGGAGCAGGTGACGGCGGTCATCGACGTGGAGGATCTGTCCAGCACCCCCGGCAAGGCGGTCCGCCGCAACGAGGTGGCCGAGGTCGTCCTGCGCTCCCGCTCGCCGATCGCGCTCGATCTGGCATCGGCCCTGCCGCGCACCGGCCGCGGTGCCCTGATCGACGGCAACGACGTGGTCGGCGGCTGCCTTGTGGTGGAGATCGAGGACGCCGCGGCGGCCAACATCACCGAGGTGTCGCACACCGTCTCGCTGGAGGAGCGCGCCCAGTCGAACGGCCACAAGGGCGGCATCGTCTGGCTCACCGGCCTGTCCGGTGCCGGCAAGTCGACGCTGGCGATGGCGCTGGAACGCGCGCTGTTCGACCGCGGCTGGCAGACCTTCGTGCTGGACGGCGACAATGTGCGAAACGGGCTGAATGCGGGCTTGGGCTTCTCCGCCGATGACCGGGCGGAGAACATCCGCCGGGTGGCCGAGACGGCGAAGCTGTTCGCCGACGCCGGCATGGTGGTGATCGCCTCGCTGATCTCGCCGCTGAAGTCCGACCGGGCCAAGGCGCGGGTGATCGGTGGCGAGCGCTTCCACGAGGTGTATGTCGCCGCCGACCTCGCCACCTGCGAGGAGCGCGATCCCAAGGGCCTGTACAAGAAGGCGCGCGCCGGCGAGATCGCCGAGTTCACCGGCATCTCCGCCCCCTACGAGGCGCCGGACCAGCCCGAACTGGTGATCGACACCGACGCGCTCGGCCGCAGCGAGGCGTTGGCCCAGCTGCTCGACTATGTCGACGAGACTTTGGGCAAGAACAGCCTGAAGTCGGAGAAAGAGCTGACCTACGTCATTTGATGGGCGTGATCTGAGGGTCGGCGTCACTGTGGTGGAGCTTCGGGCGCGGGGGAAAGACCGCGCCCGACGTGTTTTCACGCGGCCTTGCTGTCACTGCGGTAAAATGCGGTGACGACCAGCGCCGCGCACGCCACCGCCAGCGGCAGGAACGAGATCCACAGGACGGACTCCCACCCGTAGCTGGTCAGCAATCCGCCGGAGGCAAAGGAGCCGAAGGCCATCGTGCCGAAGACGATGAAGTCGTTCAGCGATTGCACCCGCGTCTTCTCCTCCGGCCGGTGGCACTCCAACACCAGGGCCGAGGCGCCGAGGAAGCCGAAGTTCCAGCCCACACCCAGCAGGATCAGGCTCACCCAGAAATGGGCCACATCCAGCCCCATCAGTCCCACGGCGGCGGACGCGGCGATCAGCGCCAATCCGGCGGCGACCAGGCGGGGAGCGCCGAAGCGGGTGATGAGACGGCCGGTGAAGAAGCTGGGGGCGTACATCGCGATGACATGCCATTGCAGGCCGAGATTGGCCGATTCCTGCGACAGGCCGCACAGCCGCATCGCCAGCGGGGCCGCCGTCATGATGAAGTTCATCAGCAGGTAGGACACCACCCCGCAGATCACGGCGGTGATGAAGCGGGGCTGGCGCAGGATCTGGCCGGCCGACCGCCCTCCGGCCACCTCCGCCGCCGTCGGCTTCGGCAGACGGACGCCGAGCAGGACGAGCGCCGACAGGGCGGCGACCGCGGCCTGGGCCACATAGGTCGCCGCGAACAGGTAGGGCGGCCACAGGTTCATCGTGTGGGTGACCAGTTGCGGCCCGACGATTCCGGCGACCACGCCCCCCGCCATGACGGCGGACATCGCCCGCGGGCGGCGCTCGGGCGAGGTGCAGTCGGCGGCGGCGAAGCGGAAGGAGAGCACCACCGCGGCATAGGCGCCGCCGGGGATCATCGCCGCGCAGAACAGCCAGAACGACCCCAGCAGGATCGCAAGCCAGGACAGCAGGCCGACGAGGACGCCGCATCCTGTACCGGCAAGGAATGCGGCGCGCCGGCCATACAGGCGGGCGATGGTCCCGGCCGGCAAGGTGCACACCGCCATTCCCACCACGAAGATGGAGATCGGCAGCGTCGCCAAAGCCGCGCTGGGCGCCAGCGTGTTGCCGACGATGGCGCCGGTGGCATAGACGACCACCGCATTGGCCCCGGCAAGCGCCTGCGCGACGACCAGCCGCGTGACGTTTCCGAACTCGTGCCGGCTGACGGAGGTGGAGGCGAGTTCGGTATCGGCGGCGTGCGTGGCTTCGGCTTGCGGCATGGCGATCCTCGGGCGGTGCGTCGGCCAGTGCCGGCGGGAACGGTTGATCCATGAGTAACCGTCGCCCATTATGAACGGAAATGGTTTGTTCTCATGGATGGATGAGCGGGAGTCATGAATGATCGACCGCCAGCTTCTGGCGATCCTGCGGGAGGTTGACCGCCTGGGCAGCGTCACCGCCGCCGCCGGACGGTTGAACGTCAGCCAGTCGGCGCTGAGCCACACGATCCGCAAGGTCGAGGAACGCTACGGCATCGAGATCTGGACGAAGAAAGGACGCAGCCTCCGCTTCACCCAGGCCGGCAAGCATCTTCTGGCGCTTGCACAGCGCGTGCTGCCGCAGATCGAGCATGCCGAGCGGGTTCTGGCCGATTTCGCCTCGGGCCAGCGCGGGGCGCTGCGGGTGGGGATGGAATGCCACCCGTGCCAGAAATGGCTGATGCGGATGACCGCGGCCTATCTGACGCAATGGCCGGACGTGGATCTGGAGGTTCGCACGGCCTTTCGTTTCGACGGAATCGCCGCGCTGCAGGACAACGAAATCGACCTCCTGATCACGCCTGATCCGATCACTTCACCCGATATCCTCTTCACGCCCGTCTTCGACTACGAACTGGTCCTGGTGGTGCATGAAGCCCATCCACTGGCCGCGCGCGGGCTGGTCCAGCCGCAGGATCTGCAGGACGAGGAGCTGATCACCGTTCCGGTCGGCCTTGAACGGCTGGATGTCTTCACGCGCTTCCTCGTGCCTGCCCATTGCCGTCCGCGCCGCCACCGGACGGCGGAGACGACCGACCTGATGCTGCAGCTGGTCGCCGCCGGACGCGGGGTCACCGTCCTGCCGGATTGGCTGGTTCGCGAGGAGGGCGCCCACCTGCCCATCCGCTGCTTGCGCCTCGGCCCCGACGGCATCGGCAAGAGCATCCATCTCGGTACCCGCCGCGGCGAAGAGGCGGTCGAGTACATTGCGGGCTTCCTGGCGCTGGCACGGGAGATGGACCGATAACGGCCGCGGCGACCGCACCCTCCCTTCACCCGAAGTGAACGCCGCCTTCAGAACTAGTCATTGGCCGTGAAAGCCGGCGGGGCGTAGCATCGCTTGCGTTGTCGAAGCGACGGAGACGGACATGCCCTCTTTCATGGACTCCCTTGACCGGCTCGGGCTGCGCTCGCCGGTGATCCAGGCGCCGATGGCGGGCGGTGGCGATACGGCGGCGCTGGTCGCGGCGGTCAACGAGGCCGGCGGCCTGGGCTTCGTCGGGGCGGCCTACCTGACCGACGCGCAGATCGCCGAGCGAGCGCTCGATATCCGCAGCCGTACCGCCTTGCCCTTCGGCATCAACCTGTTCGCACCGACGCCGGCACCCGGTCCCGCGCCGATGATGGCCGACTCGTTGGCCCGTGTTGCACCTTTCTACGCCGAGCTTGGGCTGCCCGCACCAGAGGCGCCATCTTATGCCGGCGACGGGTTCGACCGGCAGTTCGCGTCGCTGCTGGACAGCGGGGCGGCCTACTACAGCGTCACCTTCGGACTGCCGCCGGCCGACAGCGTGGCGGCGGCCAAGGCGCGCGGCATGCGGGTGCTGGGCACCGCGACCACGGTGGCGGAGGCGGTGGCGCTGGAGCAGGCCGGCGTCGATGCGGTGATCGCCCAGGGCAGCGAGGCCGGTGGGCATCGCGGCAGCTTCCTCGGTGATCCCTGGATGGATCCGGGTGCCACTCTGATCGGGACGATGGCGCTGGTTCCGCAGGTAGCCGATGCGGTCGGTATTCCGGTGATCGCATCGGGCGGCATCATGGACGGGCGCGGCATCGCCGCGGCGTTGGCATTGGGCGCCACCGCGGTGCAGATGGGCACCGTCTTCCTGACCAGCGACGAGGCCGGCATCCCGGAGGCGCACAAGGCCGCCATCCTCACGGCACGCGAGGATCAGACCCGGCTGACCCGCGCCTTTTCCGGCCGGCCGGCCCGCGGCATCGTCAACCGATTCATGGAAGCGGCGGAGGACCCGGCGGCCCCCGACGCGGTGCTGCCCTTCCCCCTGCAGAACGCGCTGACCCGGCCGCTGCGCACCGCCGCCGGCAAGGCCGGCCGGGCGGAGTTCCTGTCGCTGTGGGCCGGCCAGGGGCTGCGGCTTGCGCAACGCCGACCGGCGGGGGAACTGGTCACGGAGCTTCTGCACGGGACCGAGGAGGTGCGGCGTCGGCTGGGCGGCTGATCAAGGGGGGCGCTGGACTCAGGCGGTCGGTTCAGGCGGTCTCGGCCATCACCCGGTTGCGGCCACCGCGCTTGGCTGCATAAAGCGCTTGGTCGGCGCGTCGGACCAGCGCCATCGCCTGCTCGCCGGCGCGGAACTCGGCGACGCCGACCGACAGGGCGACGGTGCCGTAATTGGCGTTGCGCGCCTTGTTCACGATCTGCCGGGCGCCGACGAAGCTGCGCACCTGCTCCGCCAGCTTGGTGGCGTTCTCCAGGCTTGTGCGCGGCAGGATGATCGCGAACTCCTCCCCGCCATAGCGAACGGCGGTGTCGCGGCCCTTGATGCATTCGGTCAGCATGCGGGCGACCAGCTTCAGCACATGGTCGCCGACCAGATGCCCGTGGGTGTCGTTGAAAGCCTTGAAATGGTCGATGTCGACCATCAGCAGAGACAGCGGCTGCTCATCCCGCACCGATGCGTCCATCGCCTCCTGAAGCATCAGGTCGAAGGCCTTGCGGTTGCCGATGCCGGTCAGCCCATCGGTCAGCGCCTCGCGCCGGGCATGGTCCAGGCTGACCCGCATCTCCGCCAATTGCTGGCTCGATTCCTGAAGCTGGTTTTGCAGGGCCGTCTGGCGGTCGACGATCTCCTTGGTCTCCGCCGCGATGGCGGCGACCATCGCACGCAGTTCCGGCAGGCTGAGCGGCTGGTCCAGCTCGTCCCGGAAGCCGGTCAGGGCGTTGCCGTATCGCTCCGTCTCCGACCCGACATTGCCCAGCTGCTCCAGGATGCGGCCCAGCGCGTAGCGCGCCTTGTCGGAGGTCTCGCGGATCGCCTGCGCCTCCGCATCCGTGGTGAAGAAGCGCTTGTACAGCTCGTCGCACAGGGTCTGCGAGGTGCTCTGCCCGTCGCGGCGCGCCAGGTCGACGGCGCGGGTCAGGTCCGGGTTGCGGCCGCTGAAGTAGACGTACCAGAGAGTGAAGTTTTCCGGGGTGGGCGGCAGCCGGTCGGACAGCATCCGCTCCATGGCCTTCGCGGCAAGGCCGCTGGAACGCTCGAAATCCTCCGTGATCGCCACGACCGTCGTCCGTCAAAAATCATTCGGTTTCGAACGGTACGCGGCCCAAGCCCTTACGGCAAGAAGGTTTTTGGCGATGCGGCGAGTTGTTGCAACCGCTCTAGTTGCACTGCCCAATCGAGCTTTCCGCACAGATGTGCGTGCCGTCGGTCCAGCGGGCGCCCGACAGGTCGGCGTTGCGAAGATCGGTGCCGGACAGCTTGGCCCCGGTCAAGTCGGACCGCACCAGCGACGCCCCCACCATCTTGGCATTGCGCAGGTCGGAGTCGCGGAAACTGGCGCCGGCGAGGTTGGCCCGGGTGAAATCGGCCTCGATCAGCCGCGCTCCGTCGAAGATCGCCCCCGGCGCCGTGCTGCTGACGAACCTCGCGCGATAGCCGTCGGCATCGGTCAGCTTGGCCTGCCCCAGATTGGCCCGCTGAAATGTCGCATCGCGCAGCATCGCGCCGCTGAGGTCGACCCCGGTCAGCGTCTGCCCCTCCATGGAACAGCGCCGCCAGTTGACCTTCGGCTGCGCCGCCTCGGTACAGGCGGCCAGCGCCGGCCCGGCGGAAAGGATGGTGACAACCGCGGCGACGGCCAGAAGAGAGGCGGAACGGAGCCGATTGGCGAGGGCGTTCTTCATTCCTCGATAGATGGGGGCATTGCCCGTGAACTCAAGCTCGGCCCCTGTCGGATTGGGCCGGATTCAGCCCTGCCACCGCCCGTCCCGCCTGCGGCGGCCAGGGACCGGCCGCATGGGCCGCCGCCTGTTCGGCGAGAGCCGCCGCAACCGCCGACGGGAACGGGCAGGTCTTGCGGCTGCCCAGATCGACGTGCAGCAGCATGAACTCCGCCGTCGCCGCCAGCCACCCGTCTTCCGCATGCCGCATCTCGTGGAACAGATGCAGCCGCTTGGCGTCCGCGCCCAGAACCAGCGAGTCGAAGCGGAGCGGCGCCCCTTCCGTCACCTCGCGGGCATAGGTCAGGTGGGCATCGACGACGAAGACCGACCGGTTCTCCGCCGCCACATAGGCCTTGCCGATCCCGAACCGGTCCAGCACGGCATCCGTGGCATGGTCGAAGGCCAGCAGGTAATAAGCGACGTTCATGTGCCCGTTGTAGTCGATCCACTCCGGACGGACGGTCTCGCGGTGGAGGTCGAGGGGGGTGGCGGTCATGAAAGAGGTCCATTCGCGGGATAGATGGCTGCTGCGATGCTGTCCCGCACAGCCTCGATCTCGTCCAGCCAGCCGCAAACCTCTTCTACGGTCGGTTCGTCCGTGACATCGCCCGCCTCACCCGGATACCGGTACAAGGTGGCATAAGCGGTGAAGCGGCCAAGGGGCAGCAAGCAGTCCCTTACTGGCAGATCGCGGGGGACGCGCATAACAAGGGAATCGATATCGTGGGAGCGGGGCACATCCTGTCCCAGCCAGACCAACACCGCTTTGACCAGCTTTTCAGCGGCTTGCTGGCAATGGTAAGCGGCGGCGGTGACGATGGGCGCCGGAACTGACAGACAGGCTCGCCCGGCACGCAGATCCAGGGATGCTGTCGCCAGCCATGCTTCGGGTCCGACCCTAAGGTCCATAGACCTGAACCCCCTCATGCGTGGCCTTGTAGCTCAATGTGCCGACCTGATCCTTGTTCGCTTCGAAAAAGGAGCGCCGGCATGGCACGATGTCCGCCGGGATGCCGGTCCCGGCCTTTGCCGCATGGGCGAACACAGCCGACCGCCGCTCCTTCGGCGCGTCGTCGGGTACGATCACCAGCAGGTCGTAGTCGCTGTCCTCATGGAAGTCGCCGCGCGCCCGGCTGCCGAACAGGTAGACGGCTTCCGGCTCCAGGGCCGGCACGATCCGGTCCAGCAGGAGTTGCAGCTTCTCGTCGTTCCGTGCGTCGACCATGCCCATGGAAATCCTCCGCTGCCCATTCTAACACGGAACGGGCGGCGGAGGATCAACGTCGAAGTCAGGTCCTCAGACCGAGAAGTACTTGGCCCGCGGGTGGTGCAGGACGATGGCGGACGTGCTCTGCTCCGGATGCAGCTGGTCCTCGTCCGACATCTCGATGCCGATGCGGCCGGCGTCCAGCAGCTTCAGAAGCTGTTCCTGGTCCTTCAGGTTCGGGCAGGCCGGATAGCCGAAGCTGTAGCGGCTGCCGCGATAGGACTGCTGCAGCAGCTTCTCCTTGTCGCGGCTGTCCTCGGCGCCATAGCCCAGCTCCGCACGGATGCGGGCGTGGACGTACTCCGCCATCGCCTCGGTCATCTCCACCGACAGGCCGTGCAGGTAGAGATAGTCCTGGTAACGGTTCTCGGCGAACCACTCGCGCGCCACCTCGGCGCAATGCTGGCCCATGGTGACGACCTGAAGACCCAGAACGTCACGCTCGGGATCGGTCACGTCGCGCAGGAAGTCGGCGATGCACTCGCCATCCTCCTTGCCCTGGCGGGGCATGGTGAAGCGGGCGGCCTCGGTGGTGCCGTCCTCCTCGAACAGGATGACGTCGTTGCCGTCGGCCGCCGCCTTCCAATAGCCGTAGACGGCGGTCGGGCGCAGGATTTCCTCCTTCGCCGCGATCTGGAGGATGCGGTCGAGCACCGGCCGCAGCTCCTTCTTCGACCACTCCTTGAACTCCTCGAAGGACTTGCCGTCCTTCCGGTAGCCCCATTGCAGCTGATAGAGCATGCGCTCGTTCAGGTAGGTGACCAGCGTCTTCAGCGGCACATGGTCGATCAGCTTGGGCCCCCAGAAGGGCGGGGTCGGCACCGGCACGCCTTCGGCCAGACGATGGCGGCGGGCGCGGACGGCGTCCTTGTCCACCGGGCCGGTGGCGGCGCTGGTGGCCTGCCCCAGCACGCGGCGGCGGTTGGTCGCCTTGCCGGCGCGCTTGGCCTGCTGGATGGCGAGCTGCTGGTCGAAGCTGCCCTCCACCACCTTGTCCATCAGGGTCAGCCCGTCGAAGGCGTCACCGGCGTAAGCCACGCGGCCGGAGCCGTAGGAGGCCACGCAGTCGCCCTCGACATAGGCGCGGGTCAGGGCGGCGCCGCCGAGCAGGACCGGCACCTCCAGCCCCTCGCGGGTCATCTCCTCCAGGTTCTCGCGCATCACCACGGTGGATTTCACCAGCAGGCCGGACATGCCGATGGCGGTCGCCTTGTGCTCCTTGGCGGCCTGGATGATGGCGGTCACCGGCTGCTTGATGCCGAGGTTGACGACCTTGTAGCCGTTGTTGGTCAGGATGATGTCGACGAGGTTCTTGCCGATGTCGTGGACGTCGCCCTTCACGGTGGCGAGAACCAGCGTGCCCTTCTGCTGGCCCTCCACCTTCTCCATGTGCGGTTCCAGCCAGGCGACGGCGGCCTTCATCGTCTCGGCCGACTGCAGGACGAAGGGAAGCTGCATCTTGCCGGCGCCGAACAGTTCGCCGACCACCTTCATGCCGTCGAGCAGGTAGGTGTTGATGATTTCCAGCGGCGGGTGGGTCTTCATCGCCTCGGCGAGGTCATCCTCCAGCCCGGTGCGGTCGCCGTCGACGATGCGCTCCTTCAGCCGGTCCTCCACATTCTCCGCCCGCGCCTTCTTCTTGGCGTCCGCCGCCTTGCGGCCTTCGAACAGGGCGATGAAGGCGTGCAGCGGATCGTACCCTTCCGCACGGCGGTCGAAGATCAGATCCTCGGCGGTCTTGACCTCGTTTTCCGGGATCTGGTGCAGCGGCAGGATCTTGGAGACATGGACGATGGCGCCCGTCATCCCCTTCTTCACCGCATGGTCGAGGAAGACCGAGTTCAGCACATGGCGCGCCGCGGCGTTCAGGCCGAAGGAGACGTTGGACAGGCCCAGGATGATCTGGCAGCCGGGCATCTCGCGGGCGATCGCCTCGATGCCCTCCAGCGTCCAGATGGCGAGCTTGCGGTCGTCCTCGTTGCCGGTGGCGATGGTGAAGGTGAGCGGGTCGAACAGCAGGTCGGACGGGGCGAGGCCGTACTCGTTCACCGCCAGATCGTAGAGCCGCTTGGCGATGGCGAGCTTGCGGTCGGGCGTCTTCGCCATGCCCTCTTCGTCGATGGTCAGGGCGATGACGGCGGCGCCGAACTTCTTGGCCAGCGCCAGACGCTTGCGCGCCGGCTCCTCGCCGTCCTCGAAGTTGATCGAGTTCAGGATCGCCTTGCCGCCATACAGCGCCAGCGCCTGCTCCAGCACGCCGTACTCGGTGGAATCAACCACCAGCGGCGCCGTGACCGAGCCGACGAAGCGCGACATCACCGCGTTCATCTCCGCCACTTCGTCACGGCCGACGAAGGCGGTGCAGACGTCCAGCGCGTGGGAGCCCTCCTTGACCTGCTCGCGCGCCATCTCGACGCAGCCGTCCCAGTCGTTCTTCTCCTGCAGCTCGCGCCACTTCTTGGAGCCGTTGGCGTTGCAGCGCTCGCCGATGGCGAAGAAGGCGTTCTCCTGGCGCAGCGTGACCTGGGAGTAGAGCGAGGCAACCGCAGGCACCCAATGGACGGTGCGGCCCTTCGGCGCCGGGCGGTGCGAGCCAGCAGGAGCCAGCTTGCGCAGCATCTGGTTCGCCGCCGCGATGTGGGGCACGTTGGTGCCGCAGCAGCCGCCGACGAGGTTCACCCCGTCCTCGGACACGAAGCGCTCCAGCCAATGGGCGAAATCGTCGGCGCGGAGCGGGTAGTGCGTCTTGCCGTCCACCAGTTCCGGCAGGCCGGCATTGGGCTGGACCGAGATCAGGCCCGGCCAGTTCTGCGACAGCCAGCGCACATGCTCGCTCATCTCCAGCGGGCCGGTGGCGCAATTCAGGCCCATCAGCGGCACGTCCAGCGCCTGGATGACGGTGGCGGCGGCAGCGATGTCGGTGCCGACCAGCAGCGTGCCGGTGGTCTCGACAGTGACCTGGACGAAGACCGGAGTGTCGGACTTGGCCTCAAGCCGGGCGCGCTTGATGCCGTTGACGGCGGCCTTGATCTGCAGGGGGTCCTGGCAGGTCTCCACGAGGATGGCGTCCGCCCCGCCGGCGATCAGGCCGGCGGCCTGGACATAGAAGCTGTCTTCCGCCGGCTGATAGGCGATGTGGCCAAGGCTGGGCAGCTTGGTGCCCGGCCCGATGGAGCCGATGACGAAGCGCGGCAGCCCGTCCTTGAAGCTTTCCGCCGCCTCGCGCGCCAGCTCGACGGCGCGCTGGTTGATCTCGAAGGCCTTGTCGGAGATGCCGAACTCGCCCAGCGTCACCGGCGAGGCGCCGAAGGTGTCGGTCTCCACCATGTCGGCGCCGGCTTCGAAATAGCCGCGGTGGATGTCGCGGACGATGTCCGGGCGCGAGAGGGGCAGGATGTCGGTGCAGTTCTCGTGCCCCCAGTAATCCTTCTCGACGTCGAGGTCGAGCGCCTGGATGCGGCTGCCGAACCCGCCGTCGCAAAGCAGAACACGGTCACGCAGGGTGTCGAGGATGTGGGGCATGGGAATGCGTCTTGTCCGTTATTTGGCGGGTTCGGGGCGGAATGGCGGGGTCAGGTGAGGCCGTGGCGGTTGGTGGGCCACCAATCCTCGCCGAGAAGCTGCTCAAGTGAATAGGGGCAGTCGGCTGGAAGATCGTCCAGGCGGAGGCCGTCGCGCTCCAATCTAAGAGCGGCGATCTTCCGGCCGGTCTTGTAGATGTCAGCCGTCTCGATCCGTCCGCGCATGCTGGGGCTGGCCGACAGATCACGAGCAATGCGGTCGCGATGTTCGAGGACGGAGACTTTCCAGTCACCACGCGGATCGCCTGCAGGGGAATATTCCAGTTTCAGCAGATGCTCGATCACACGGACCAGCGCGCTTTCGACCGCACGCAATTCGGACCGGCCCATGCTCTCGATCTCCTCCGCGACATTCTCCCAGTCGACGGGCGTGTTGATGCGCTCCCGCGATGCCTCGCGGAGCAGGCGCGCCTGCTCCTCGGTCCAGGCGAGGAAGTCCGTGTCGTATCCGATCCGGCTGTCCATGGCGTCAGCCCTCCAGCCCATGCCGGTTCACCGGCCACCAGTTCGGATCGCGCAGGTCCTCCAGAGCATAAGGGCACTCCTTCGGCAGCGCATCGATGGCGATGCTGGCGTCCTGGCAGGCATCGTCGCGGCCATCCAGCCACGCCTTTCCCAGGATTTCGGCCGGCCAGCGCTGCAGGCTCGGATGCTCCTCCATCTTGTCTTGCAGATGGCGGCGGGCCTTGGTCACCGATATCCGCCACTTCCGGCGCGGATAGGGATCGGGCGAGTACTCCAGCTTCAGAAGATGCTCGATCACCGTGGCGAGATGACTGCGGATCGCGTCCTTGACCTGCCCGCCCATGAAGTCGAGCTCCTCGGCGATGTGCTCCCAGTCGATGGGCGAGTTGGAGCGCTCGGTTGCCGCTTCGCGCAGCAACCGTGCCTGTTCCTGGGTCCAGGCGTAGAAGTCCGCGTCGTATCCGATCCGGCTGTCCATTGCATCGCCCTCCCGCGCCCCGCTCAGCTGCCCAGCTCCGCCGCCCCAGCATAGCATAGGGCGGAACCGGCGCCCTACCCCGCCACCGCTGCGGCAGCGGGCGCGGCTTTCGCCTTCACGCCCAGCATGCGGCAGATGGCGATGGTCAGGTCGGAGCGGTTCAGGGTGTAGAAGTGGAAATCGTGCACCCCCTGCGCCTGCAGCTCCTGGCATTGCTCGGCCGCCACGGTCGCGGCGACGAGATGGCGGGTCTCCGGGTCGTCGTCCAGGCCCTCGAAGGTCTCGGCCAGCTTCGCCGGCATCGACGCGCCGCACTTGCCGGCGAACTCCACCGCGCGGGCGAAGTTGGTGATCGGCAGGATGCCGGGCACGATCGGCACATGGATTCCGGCCGCGGCACAGCGGTCGAGGAAGCGGAAATAGACGTCGTTGTCGAAGAAGAACTGCGTGATGGCGCGGGTGGCGCCGGCATCGACCTTGCGCTTCAGGTTGTCGAGATCGAACTGGGCGCTCGGCGCCTCCGGATGGGATTCGGGATAGGCGGCGACCGAGATCTCGAAGTCGGCGATGCGCTTCATCCCCGCCACCAGATCGGCGGCATAGGCATAGCCACCGGGATGCGGCTCGTACCGCCCGCCGACGCCGCCCGCGGTCTCCGGCGGGTCGCCACGCAGGGCCACCAGATGGCGGATGCCGGCATCCCAGTAGGTTCGGGCGATGGCGTCGATCTCGTCGCGGGTGGCGCCGACGCAGGTGAAGTGGGCGGCGGCCGGGATGCCGGTCTCCGCCTGGATGCGGCAGACGGTGGCGTGGGTGCGCTCGCGGGTCGAGCCGCCGGCGCCGTAGGTCACCGACACGAAGCCGGGCGACAGCGGAGCCAGCCGCCGGATCGACTGCCACAGGCTCTGCTCCATCTTCTCCGACTTGGGCGGGAAGAACTCGAAGCTGATGGAGGGCAGCGCAGAGGTGGGCGCGGTCATGACGGGACTCCGCTGAGCGAGTGGGCGGGCTTCGGGGAAGAAAGTTGAGTGCCGGCGGCAAGGCGGGTGGCCGGCCAGATGGAGACGGTGAGCGGATCGCCGGGCAGATGCACCACCGGGCCGCAATCCAGGCCGGACTGGCGGCACCAGCCGGCGACCTCGGCGTCCGCGAAGCCCAGGCGGCGGTGCGCATGCTCCTCGCGCAGGGCTTCCAGATGATGAGGGGCGAAATCGACGACCAGCAGCAGCCCGCCGGGGCGCAGGACCCGCGCCGCCTCGGCCAGGACGCCGGCCGGCGATTCGGTGTAGTGCAGCACCTGATGGATCACCGCGGCGTCGAAGGAACCGGAGGGAAAGGGCAGCTGGTACATGTCCGCCTGCCGGACATGGCAGTGGCGAAGCCCCGCCTCCTCCAGCCGGTTGCGGGCGACGGTCAGCATCTCGCGCGACTGGTCTACCCCGATCGCACGGTGGACGCGCCGGGCGAGCACCTCCAGCATCCGTCCGGTGCCGGTGCCGATATCCAGCAGCTCCTCCACCCCCTCTTTCGGGAACAGGCGCAGCAGAGCGGCCTCGACCTCGCCTTCCGCAACGTGAAGGGAGCGGATTTCGTGCCAGCGCGCGGCATTCTCACGGAAATAGGCGGCGGCGATCTCCGACCGGGAGCGCTTGATCGCCTCCAGCCGCTCCAGATCGAGCGTGAGCGTCGGATCCTCGTCGGGGATGGCGTCGACCAGCACGCGCGCCAGCTCGGCCGATTGCCCCTTCTCGGCAAGGCGGTAGAAGGCGAAGGTGCCCTCGCGGAAACGGTCGAGCAGCCCGGCGTCGCACAGAAGCTTCAGATGGCGCGAGACGCGTGGCTGGCTCTGGCCCAGGATCTGGGTCAGTTCGGTCACCGTCAGCTCGCCGTGCGCGCAGAGCGCCAGCAGCCTCAACCGCGTGGTCTCGGCCGCCGCCTTCAGCGTCGCCAGCAGATCGTCCATCGCCTTACGTCCGATTCGGGCCAGGGAGGGGTGCGGCCGGCCGGCGCACCATGCACCGACGACCCGGATACAGATATAAAGATATCTTTATGCGTCGTAAACCGCTTTTCGCGGACGGTCGCCATCGCATTGGTCACGGCGGTGGCCCGGCCCCTGCCCGCCCGCCCGGTCCGATATCGAATGCGGTGGCGCGCAAGCTCTCCGGCACCACTGCGGCCAAGCCGTCACGATCGCCGCGCTGCCGCGCAGGCTGCGAGTGCCCATGCTGGTCAAACCGCAAAGCCTGTGTTAGGTCATGAAACGGTGGAAATTCTGCGATATCTCGCCCAATCTTCCCCCCGACCGCGTAGCCACCTTGCCAGGGTTGAGGACATCCGCCATCGGAGTCTTCGGTTGTGGACAGGACATGCGGCGACCCGCACCGAGTCGAGCCCACTGATAAAGAGCCGTCGCACATGAAGCTGGCCAGCCTTTCCCGCTCCCTCCTCCGTACGGCCACCGTCGTGGCATTCGCCCTGACGGCAACGGCCTGCGCGACCAACCCGGGCGACTCGGGCGCGACGGACGCCGCCTATCAGGTCAACGATCCGCTGGAGATCCCCAACCGCTTCGTCTTTGCCGCCAACGAGGCGGCGGACATCCTGGTGATCCGTCCGGCGGCTGAGGTTTACGTCGGCGTCGTGCCCGATCCGGTGCGCGACGCGATCCACAACTTCATCGACAACCTGATGTCGCCGCTCTACATCGCCAACAACCTGCTGCAGGGCAATGTTGACGGGGCGTCGCACGCCACCGGCCGCTTCCTGACCAACACCATCCTGGGCGTGGGCGGCCTCGCCGACGTCGCCACCCAGGCCGGCATCCCGAACGCGCCGGAGGATTTCGGCCAGACTCTGGCGGTGTGGGGCGTGGGTGACGGCCCGTACATCGTGCTGCCGCTGCTGGGTCCGTCGAACCTGCGCGACACCGCCGGCTATGCCGTCGACACCGTCGGCGACCCGGTCCGCATCTGGGCCTACGGCACCGACCACAAGGGCATGCTGGTGACCCGTTCCGTCGTCAGCGCCGTCGACCGCCGGTCCGAGATCCTGAAGGAGGTCGACGACCTGCGCCGCAACTCGCTGGACTTCTACGCCACCGCGCGCAGCCTGTACCAGCAGCAGCGCCGTGCGGCGATCTCCAACAACAAGGCGTCGGCCGCGCCGGAGTTCCCGGACTACTCCACCCCGCCGAAGCCCTGATCCCGACCGCATGGCTTCTCCGCCTGCCGGCGCCTTTCCCCGAACAGGAAGCGCGCCGGCGGGACCGCCGGACGCCTATGGATTTCGGATCCCCGAGGTCACAGGACCCCCAAAGGCCACATGACCGTTGACAATGCCGCGGCAACCGCCACCTTTCGCCCTACCATGCTGACACGCCGTAATTTTGTCGCGTGCGCTGCCCTGCTCGCGGTGAGCGGTTGGGCCGGGCACACCCTCATCTCCCCCGCCGCCGCGCAAGGCGCGGACCAGGGAGCCAGCGCGTTCATCCAGAAGCTGGGGAACGACGCCATCGCAACCTTCTCGGACAAGAGCCTGTCGCGCGATCAGGCGATCCAGCGCTTCCGCACGCTCCTGTACGCCGGCTTCGACGTGCCGTACATCGGCCGCTGGGTGCTGGGCCGCTATTGGAACAGCGCCAACGAGGCTCAGCGGACCGAGTACCAGAAGCTGTTCGAGCAACTGATCGTCAACACCTATGCCGAACGGTTCGTCGAATATTCCGGCGAGACCTTCAAGATTGTCGGGACCTCTCCGGCCGGCGAGGCGGATACCATGGTGACGACCCAGATCGTCCGCCCCAACGGTCCGCCGGTGAATGTCAGCTGGCGCGTCCGCAAGGCAGGTGCCGACTTCAAGATCATCGACGTGGTGGTGGAGAATGTCAGCATGGGCGTGACCCAGCGGCAGGAATTCGCCTCCGTCGTCGAGCAGAACGGCGGCCGCATCGACGGGCTGATCCAGGCCCTGCGCCAGAAGGTCGGCCGCGCGGGCTGATCCGCCCAGCGGCGAAGCAGACAACCGGTCAAGGCCGCCTTCCCCAGGGGAGGCGGCCTTTTCCATGCCCGGCCGCTGCTTCCGCCCCCGGCGACGCCGGCCTGCCGTTCAGAATCCGTGACGCGACTGCCCGAACGGGCTATCGTTGCGCCGACGCTCCTGTCTTTCGTCATACGGTGGATCCGGGAACCCACGCCATGGCCGAACGCGATCCCAAAGAGATCGACGAACTCCGGACGATCATCCGGGCGCATCAGGCGTGGCTGAGGCGGCCGTCCAGCGGCCGTCGCGCCGACCTCAGCTTCCGCGACCTCTCGCGGCTGAATCTGGAGCGCGTGTCGCTGGTTGGGGCCAAGCTGGCCGGGGCCAATCTCAGCAGCACCCGCATGGTGAAGGCCGACCTGTCGCAGGCCGACCTGTTCGGCGCCGACATGGAGGCGGTGAACCTGTCGGGTGCCATCCTGACCGGTGCCGACCTGCGCGGGGCCAACCTGCACCGCGCCCTGCTGACCGACGCCAACCTGCGCGGCGCCGATTTCCGGGCCGGTGAACTGGTCGACAGCGGCGGCCCGGACGGCAGCCAGACGACCCGCGGCACCGGCACCACCCGGCTGACCGAAGCCAAGATGGAACGCTCGATCCTGGCAGGCGCCAACTTCAGCGGCTGCGACCTGACCGGTGCCGACCTGAACGACGCCGACCTGACAGGGGCGGAACTGACCTCGGCCGTGCTGATGGGCACCGATTTCTGCGGGGCCAACCTGGACGGGGCCGTGTTCGGCAACACGGTGATGGATCATGCCACCCTGACCCGCACCTTCATCCCCTTCGCCCTGCCGCCCGACGCCATCGTCCAGCCCAACTACACGGCGATGCCGGTGGCCGAGTTCCTGGAACTGGTGGAGCGGCACGAACGCTGGGTCGATAGCGGCGGCGCGGAGGGCGCGCGGCTCGACCTCGACCTCGTGTCGGTGGCGGGGGCTAATTTGCATGGCCGCACGCTGGCGGCCGCCCGGCTGCGCCGCTGCCGCCTGCCCGGCGCCCGCCTGACCAAGGCCAGCCTGGAAATGGCGGAGCTGTCCTACATCGACCTGGACGAGGCCGACCTGCGCGACGCCGTGCTGCGCGGGGCCACCCTGCGCCGCGCCTATCTGGCGCACACGCTGATGAACGGGGTGGATGCCCGGCCGGTGCCGCTGGCCGGCGGCCGCGACTGGCCGGCCAATTTCGAGGGCGCCGACTTCTCCGACGCCGACCTGCGCCAGTCCACCATGGGGCCGGCGGTGGTCCGCGGGGCGAATTTCCAGAATGCGCTGACGGACGGGTCCGGCATCGACGTGCCCAGCGCCTCCAGCCCCTTCCCCCCGCCGCCGCCGGAAGAGCGGCGGCGCCAGAAGCGCTTCGTGCGTCCGGGCATGGTCGTCCACACCGAACATGGCAGCTTCCCCGCCCGAAACTGGTCGGTCGGCGGCCTGTGCCTGCTGGCGGTCGATCAGCCCTATCGGCGCGGCCAGACCTTCCAGGCCCGCGTGGTGCTGGCCGACCGGCAGGAGGTGGCGGCCGTCGCCAACCTCGTGGTGCTGCATCGCGACGAGGAACGCGGCCAGCTGTCCGTCCGCTTCCACCAGTATGGCGACGACCTGAAGGCGCTGCTGAAGACCGCCTTTCTGGAACATCAGCGGATGGCCGGCTGAGCTGACGGTTCGATGCATCTGCCCTTGATCGTTCGATTTGAAAGGATCGTTGATTCCTCGGAACGATCAGGGGGAACGATCCACAAGAGGCCCTGTTTGAATGGAGCACGCCGGATGGGGGCACAACCCGCCGGTCCATCCCCGAACGGAGGCTCCCATGGCAGACGAACAGAAGCCCAGGAAAGTTGGTGTGTATGACTCCGTGACCGGAGCCGGAAGCTCCGGGATGAACTGGATGTGGATCATCATCGGCCTGATCGTGGTCGCGATCGTCCTCTATCTCCTGTTCCGCTGACCCGCGGCACCCGCCGCCATGACGGCCGACAATGAACTCCCTCGCGAAGAGGGCGACGCGGTCATTCCCCTGCACGACGAGTCGGTGACCGTCGGCAAGCAGCGGGTGGAACGAAGCCGCGTCCGCGTGTCCACGCGCGTGTCCGAACGCGAGGCGATGGTCCGCGAATCGTTGGAGCATGAAGAGGCCACCGTCACCCGCGTCCCGATCGACCGCGAGATCGACGCCCATCCCGGCATCCGCCAGGAGGGGGACGTGACGGTGATCCCGCTGGTCGAAGAAGTGCTGGTGGTGGAACGCCGCCTGATGCTCCGCGAAGAGCTGCACATCCGCAAGAGCCGGCGGACCGTCGAGGTCGAGCAGCCTGTCACCCTGCGTTCGGAGGAAGCGGTGGTGGAGCGTGTGACAACCCCGCCCTCCCCGGTTCATTCGCCCAATCAGCCCCCGTCCTACAATTCGAATTCGCCCGAGGAGTAAAGCCGATGACCAAAACCATCGTCGCTCTCTACGACCACCGATCCGAGGCCGAAACCGCATCCCGCGACCTGCAGGCCGCCGGATTCGAAACCAGCGCCGTCGAAATCCTGTCCCATGCCGATCTGACCAGCGGCGGATGGAGCGGCAGCGACACCACCGGACTCGGCACCACCACCGGCGATTCGTCGATGGGCGCCGCCAGCGGCATGGCCCGCACCGACCTGTCCACCGGCTATGTCGCGTCGCCCAACACCGTCCCCGGCAGCAGCATGGATACCGGTTTGGGAACCGGCACCGGAATGGGCGCCGGAATGGGTTCGACCACCGGCAGCACCACCGGCACGACCGGCAGCGGCATCCTGACCCGCCTGTCGGGCTGGGGCATTCCCAACCAGGATGCGCAGGTCTATGCCGAGGGCGTGCGCCGCGGCGGCACGCTGCTGAAGCTCCGCCTGGACGAGGAAGACGTCGACCGCGCCATGGAGGTGCTGGAGCGCGGCAACGTCGTGGATGTCGAGGAACGCAGCGCCGCCTATCGCAACTCCGGCTGGACCGGCTTCGATGAAAGCGCCGACTATTACGACGACAGCTCGGCGGATGAGGAGCGCATGCGCTATTCGCCCGGCCGCACCGCCATCGACACCACGGGCACGGGGATGGGCACCGCTGGCCTGACCGGCGCCGCCGCCGCCATGCGCGACGTCAACGCGGACAGCACCCGCACCACCCGCACCGGCACCTCTGAACGGGAAGAGCAGATCCCGATCGTCGAGGAGCAGGTCAACATCGGCAAGCGCACCGTCGAGCGCGGCGGCGTCCGCGTCCGCAGCTATGTCGTCGAGACGCCCGTCGAAGAGCAGGTGCGCCTGCGCGACGAGACCGTCACGGTCGAACGCCGTCCCGGCGGTCTGGTCGAGGGCAGCACGGACGTTCCGGCCGACGCCTTCCGCGAGCGCACCATCGAGGTGACGGAGACCGACGAGGAAGCGGTGGTCAGCAAGACCGCCCATGTCCGCGAGACGGTCGTGGTCCGCAAGGACGTCGAGGAACGCGCCCAAAGCGTCCGCGACACCGTCCGCCGCACCGAGGTGGAGATCGAGGATACGCGGGACGAAAACCTGCGTGACCGCCGCACCGACCGGTCGGACGATGTGACGCGCTGACCAGCCGGAAATCGGCGGCGGGACGGAGCAAGGCGGAAGCGTCTATTGGTTGCTATTCATCCAAGGTATGCGACCAATTGCGCGCTTAGGGATCGGGTGTGCATCTCTATCGTGTATCGGCGGCGAATCGCATTCCGCGATTCCGTTTCCCGTACCGGAGAGTTTGCCCATCATGTCTCGGCCCTTCACCCACCCCCGCCGCCGTCCGATGGCCGGCTTGCTCGCCAGCTTGGCGGCGGGTGTTCTGGCGGGTTCGTGCCTGCTGTCTTCCGCACAGGCGCAGACCGCTTCCAGCCAACCCGCCGCCGCACCGGCCCCGCGATCCACCCCGCTGCTGCAGACGGAGACCAATTCCAACGGCACGCCCATCGTGTATCCGAAGGGAACGCCGCAGGTCACCGCACGCATCACCGAGATCCCGCCGGGTGCGCGCACCGGCGTGCATACCCATCAGATCCCGCTGTTCGTCTATATCCTGGGCGGCAAGCTGACGATCCGGGGCGAAACCGGCGAAAGCACCGTCTACAAGGAAGGTGACGCCTATATGGAGCGCACCGACTGGCATGAAGGCATCAATGAAGGCAGCGAGCCGGTTCGGCTGCTGGCCGTCTACCCCGGCGAAGTCGGTACGCCGCTGTCGGTCAAGCGCGGCAACTGACCGCGCCAATGAAAAGGGGCCGCCGGTCGGACAGACCGGCGGCCCCTTTTCCGCTCGGGAGGGGGGTCCCTCCCGCCTTTAGCTGCGCACCAGCGGCTTGTACTTGATGCGGTGCGGCTGGTCGGCGTCGGCGCCCAGGCGGCGCTTCTTGTCGGCCTCGTAATCCTGGAAGTTGCCTTCGAACCATTCGACGTGGCTTTCGCCCTCGAAGGCCAGGATGTGGGTGGCAATGCGGTCGAGGAACCAGCGATCGTGGCTGATGACCACGGCGCAGCCGGCGAAGCTCTGCAGCGCGTCTTCCAGCGCCCGCAGCGTATCGACGTCCAGGTCGTTGGTTGGTTCGTCGAGCAGCAGGACGTTGGCGCCGGACTTCAGCATCTTGGCGAGGTGGACGCGGTTGCGCTCACCGCCCGACAGCTGACCGACCTTCTTCTGCTGGTCGGGACCGCGGAAGTTGAAGCTGGAGACATAGGCGCGGCTGGGCATGGTCTTCTTGCCGAGCTCGACCAGGTCCAGCCCGTCGGAGATTTCCTCCCACACCGTCTTCTTGGCGTCCAGGCTGTCGCGGCTCTGGTCGACATAGCCGAGCTTCACCGTGTCGCCGACGCGGAAGGTGCCGGCGTCCGGCCCATCCTGCCCGGTGATCATGCGGAACAGGGTGGTCTTGCCGGCGCCGTTCGGACCGATGACGCCGACGATGCCGCCCGGCGGCAGGCGGAAGGTCAGGCCATCGATCAGCAGGCGGTCGCCGAAGCCCTTGGCGATGTTCTCCGCCTCGATGACGACGTTGCCGAGCCGCGGCGGCACCGGGATGACGATCCGCGTCTCGCCGGACTGCTCCTTGCCGCTTTCGGCCAGCAAGGTCTCGTAGGCGGTGATGCGCGCCTTGCTCTTGGCCTGACGGGCGCGCGGGGACTGCCGGATCCACTCCAGTTCGGTGGCCAACTGCTTCTGGCGCGACTCTTCCTGGCGGCCTTCCTGTTCCAGACGCTTCTGCTTCTGCTCCAGCCAGGACGAGTAGTTGCCTTCCCACGGAATGCCCGACCCACGGTCGAGTTCGAGGATCCAGCCGGTGACGCTGTCCAGGAAGTAGCGGTCGTGGGTGACCAGGACGACGGTGCCCTTGTAGTCCTCCAAGTGCTTCTGCAACCAGGCGACCGATTCGGCGTCGAGATGGTTGGTCGGCTCGTCGAGCAGCAGCAGGTCGGGCTTCTCGAGCAGCAGCTTGCACAGCGCGATGCGGCGCTTCTCACCGCCGGACAGCTTGGTCACGTCGGCGTCGCCCGGCGGGCAGCGCAGGGCGTCCATGGTGATCTCGACCGTGCGGTCGATGTCCCAGGCGTCGGCCGCGTCGATCTTCTCCTGCAACTCGCCCTGTTCGGCCAGCAGCGCGTCGAAATCGGCGTCCGGGTCGGCCATCAGGTTCGACACTTCATTGAAGCGGTCGAGCAGCGCCTTCGTTTCCTTCAGCGCCTCCATGACGTTCTCATGGACATTCTTGGTCGGGTCGAGCTGCGGTTCCTGCGGCAGGTAGCCGACGCGCGCGCCCTCGGCGGACCAGGCCTCGCCGGAATAGTCCTTGTCCAGGCCGGCCATGATCTTCATCAGGGTCGACTTGCCGGAGCCGTTGACGCCGAGCACGCCGATCTTCACACCCGGCAGGAACGAGAGCCAGACGTTGTCGAGAACCTTCTTTCCGCCAGGATAGACCTTGGTCAGGCCCTTCATGACATAGACATACTGGTAGGACGCCATGCGCCGCTCCGACCTTCCGAAAAGATGTGAGAAATGGCGCCGCCCCATCCCTGCGGTTCTACGGCACCCTGTCGCTAGGGTCTGGTTTTAGCGCATAAGGAGCTTGCATGAAACCTTGTTGAGCCGACCCGCCAGGATCGGGGGGCAACAGGAGGAAGAGGATTGGTCAGTTCCAAAGTCGAAATCTACGTCGATGCCGACGCCTGCCCGGTCAAGGCCGAGGTCTACAAGGTCGCCGGCCGCACCGGCTGCAAGGTGTGGATCGTCGCCAACGCGCCCTTGCGCCTGCCGACCGAATGCATGGCGGAACTGGTGGTGGTCAGCGACGGCTTCGATGCCGCCGACAACTGGATCGCCGAACATGCCGGACCGACCGACGTCGTGGTGACGGCGGACATCCAGTTGGCCGACCGCTGCGTGAAGCGCGACGCCGTGGTGATCGGCCCGACCGGGCGGCCGTTCACGCCGGACAGCGTCGGCTCGGCGCTCGCCACCCGCGCGCTGATGCAGGACTTGCGCGACATGGGCGTGGTCAGCGGCGGCAACGCCCCGATGAGCCAGCGCGACAAGTCGCAGTTCCTGCAGACGCTGGACCAGGCGGTGCAGGCGCTGAAGGCGGGACGGCGGCCGAAGTTCCGGTGAGAGCGGACGCAACGGTTGCCCCCACCTAGCCTCCCCCGCTGGGCGGGGAGGGACTGCCGCTGCCGTTCCGAATAAGTACTTGCCCCCTCCCCCGCCCAGCGGGGGAGGGCTGGGGTGGGGGTAATCGCCCCTTACACCCGCACCACCTTGCCCGGATTCAGCAGATTGTCCGGATCGAACGCCCGCTTCAAATCGCCCATGACGTTGAACGCTTCGCCGGTCTCCTGTTCCAGGAACGCCATCTTGCCATAGCCGATGCCGTGCTCGCCGGTGCAGGTGCCGCCCATCTCCAGCGCGCGGGTCACCATCTTGTCGGCAAGGCGCTGGGCCTCCGCCAACTCCGCCGGGTTCTCCGGATCGAGGACGTAGACGAGGTGGAAGTTGCCGTCGCCGACATGGCCGACCATCGGGGCCAGCATGTTGGACTCCGCCAAATCCTTCTTGGTCTCCAGGATGCAGTCGGCAAGCCGCGAGATCGGCACGCAGACGTCGGTCGGCCAGCCCTTCGACCCCGGGCGCAGGGCCAGCGCGGCGTAATAGGCGTCGTGCCGGGCCTGCCACAGCTTCGACCGGTCCTCCGGCCGGGTGGCCCAGGCGAATTCCAGCCCGCCATGCTCGGCGGCGATGGCGGCCACCATCTCCGCCTGCTCCTTCACGCCGGCCTCGGTGCCGTGGAACTCGAAGAACAGGGTCGGGGCGACCGCGTAGTCGAGCTTGGAGTATTTGTTGACGGCGTCGATCTGCACCTCGTCCAGCAGTTCGATGCGGGCGACGGGCACGCCGACCTGGATGGTCTGGATCACCGTGTCGACCGCGCCCTTGATGGTCGGGAAGGCGCAGACGGCGGAGGAGATGGCTTCCGGAATGCCGTAGAGCTTCAGCGTCACCTCGGTGATGATGCCGAGCGTGCCCTCGGACCCCACGAACAACCGGGTCAGGTCATAGCCGGCCGCCGACTTGCGCGCCCGGCCGCCGGTCTTGATGACGCGGCCGTCGGCCAGCACCACGGTCAGGCCCAGGACATTCTCGCGCATCGTGCCGTAGCGCACGGCGTTGGTGCCGCTGGCCCTGGTCGCCGACATGCCGCCGAGAGAGGCGTTGGCGCCGGGATCGATGGGGAAGAACAGGCCGGTGTCGCGCAGATGTTCGTTCAACTGCTTGCGGGTCACGCCGGCCTGCACGGTGACGTCCAGATCCTCCGGGCTGACGCGCAGGATCTGCTGCATGCCCGACAGGTCAATGGTGATGCCGCCGGCCAGCGCGGCGATGCCGCCCTCCAGCGAGGTGCCGGTGCCGAAGGGGATGATCGGCAGCTTGTGCTTCGCGCAGATCTTCACGATCGCGCTGACTTCCTCCGTCGAGTTGGCGAAGGCGACGCCATCCGGCGGGAAGGGTGTGTGATAGGACTCGTCCTTGCCGTGATGCTCGCGCACCGGCAGGGAGGTGGTGAACCGGTCGCCCAGCAGAGCCGTCAGCTCGGCCCGAGCCTCCTCGGTCAGGGCCGCGCGCGGCTGGGTGGTGGCGATGACGGTCATGGGTGTTGTCCTCCCCGGTCGATGGTTCATTGGTATGACCAAGCGAGGCTAAAGCGGCAGGCGAACGCTTGGCAAGACGGGCGATGCGCAAGGGTGGAATGCCGGGTTGCGAAGGGCACATACAAGGGTGGGCGGCCATTGATGGTGTGGACGACCGCTGCTCCCGGCATCGAGGTGCCATAGACTGGTGGTTGCTGAATCCCACCTACGAGAGGGCCGTCCACATGAGCATTGTCACCGTCGGTCTTGATCTTGCCAAGCACGTCTTCCAGGTCCACGGCGTTGACGAGGCCGGGAAAGCTGTGGTTCGCCGTCAGCTCCGACGTGACGCCGTGGATGGGTTCTTCAAGGGGTTGCCGCCCTGCTTGGTCGGGATGGAGGCATGCGCCACAGCTCATCACTGGGCTCGGCGGATCATGGCATTCGGTCATCAGGTCCGGCTGATCCCGCCGGCACGCGTCAAAGCGTACGTGCAGCGCGGTAAGAAGAACGATGCCACCGACGCAGCGGCCATCGCCGAGGCGGTGGCGCGCCCGCACATGGCTTTTGTTCCGGTGAAGAGCGAAGATCAACAGGCCGTTCTGATGCTGCATCGCGTTCGCGACCAGTTGGTGCGTCAGCGGACCATGCTGATCAACGCCTTTCGCGCCCATCTGGCGGAGTTCGGCATCGTTGCCGCCCAAGGCCGCAAGAAGGCCGCCGAGCTGATCGCAGGGCTGGATGAACTGGGCATTCCGGAGATGGCCCGCATTGCCTTGCAGGAATTGACGGGACAGATCGCGAGCTGCGATGCCCGGATCGAGACCGTTGAGCGGGAGATCATCGCCTGGCATCGGACGAACGAGGCGAGCCGCAATCTTGCGACCATTCCCGGGATTGGCCCGATCACTGCCTCGGTGCTGGCCGCGACGATTACGGAGCCGGCGGCCTTCCGGACCGGACGCCACTTGGCCGCTTGGCTAGGCCTGGTTCCGCGTCAGAACTCCAGTGGCGGCAAGGACAAGTTGGGCCCGATCACCAAGACCGGGGACCGCTCAATCCGCAGGCTGCTTGTGATCGGCGCCACCTGCGTCATTCGCCACGCACGCACTCGGGCGCCGGGAGACGCCGATTGGCTGAAGGGCCTGCTTGATCGCAAGCCGGCCCGGCTCGTCACCGTGGCCTTGGCCAACAAGATGGCCCGCATCGCCTGGGCTGTGCTGACCAGAGGCGAGGTCTATCGGAAAGATTTTCCCGTTCCAGCCGCCGCTTGAAGCAGAGGGCGCGCCAGAGACCGGGAAAAGCACGTGCGAGGGTGACGAGTGAGGTGATGGCGATACGGTTCGAGCCGAGGATGGGGAAGACCCGCATGAGTCAATGCGCCCAAGGCGCGTTCGGTTGATTGGGACCCTATCCGCGGATTTCATCATGGCCCGCGGTCATAAGCGCCGCACTCTGGAGGCCGGACACATGACCGCACCCGCCCGCATTGCCAACCGCACCGATTTCCCTTGCACCGCAGCGGTCGTCCACACATGACTCATGCGCGAGTGGGATCCATCATCACTCAATCGAATGGAGAGTGGCAGATGGCCGAACCGTCGCTCGCCGATGTGTTGAACGCAATTGCCGATATGGGCCGGCATTTCAGCGTCAAGTTGGATGCCAACACCGAACGGCTCGACCGTTTGGAGCGTGACCTTCACGGCTTCAAAGCGGAAGTGTCCAGCTTCCAGACCGAAATGACGGAGTTTCGGGGCGAGATGCAGTCCTTCCGCGAAGAGGTGCGCGAGAAGCATGTCGAGTTGCGCACCGAACTGAAGGTCGTCGCCGCCCGGCTGGACGAACAGCGCCAGACCATCAACGCCATGATCCCCACCCGCATCGCCGCGGTCCCGCCGGCTGCCGAGTGACGCCACACCTGTTGCACCGGCGGCGCAACAGTCCGTGCAACACCTGTTGCAACGCCCCACCCCGTCGCATCACCGTCAACCGTTGAAAAACAAGAAAATCCGCTGAACTGACCATCTGGCACGGCGGTTGCTCTTACCCCTTTGAAACGCGCGTCGATCGACGGCGCGCCGCAACGAGGGGGAGGCGCAATCTTGGCTCCGGTCGTCGGCATCGTCGCCAATCCGGTTTCCGCCCGCGATATCCGCCGGGTCGTCGCCAACGCCACCAGCCTGCAGATCGCCGACCGGGCGAACATCCTGCTGCGGGTGCTGGCGGCGCTGCATGCGTGCGGCGTCCGCGACGTTCTGATGATGCCGGAGAATGGCGGCATCCGCGCCCATGTCGAACGCGGCATGATGCGGGCAAAGGCGCGCGGCGAGGACATCTACCCTGCCCTCCACCCCATCGCCATGCCGGTCACCGGCACCGTCGCCGACACCCACCGCGCCACGGCGGAGATGCGGCGGGCCGGCGTTTCGGCCCTGGTGGTGCTGGGCGGCGACGGCACCCATCGGGCGGTGGCGGCGGAATGCGGGACGGTGCCCATCGCCGGCATCTCCACCGGCACCAACAACGCCTTTCCCGAACATCGCGAGCCGACGATCACCGGGCTCGCCACCGGGCTGGCGGTGACCGGCCGCGTGCCGCCGCACATCGCCTTCTCCGCCAACAAGCGCATCGACGTCTCCCTCGACCGCGGGGCGAACGGCGGCGCCGTCACCGACATGGCCCTGGTCGACGTGGCGCTGGTGACGGAGCGCTACATCGGCGCCCGCGCGCTGTGGCGGACCGAGAATTTCCGCGAACTCTACGTCACCTTCGCCGACCCGGAGGTGATCGGCATGTCGGCCATCGCCGGCCTGCTGGAACCCGTCGGCCGCGACGAAAGCGGCGGCCTGATGGTGCGGCTGTCCCCTGATGGCGGCTGCCGCAAGGGGGCGACCACGCTCCACGCCCCCATCGCGCCGGGGATGATGGCCCGGGTCGGGATCACCGACTGGCGCCGCATGCCGGCTGACGTGGCCTTCGTGCCGGAGGTCGCCGCCGGCTCCATCGCGCTGGATGGCGAACGAGAACTGTCCTTCAGCGAACGCGACCGTCTGTCCCTGACGCTCAGGGACGACGCCTTCCGCACGGTCAACGTCGCCGCGGTGATGCGGCACGCCGGCCAGAACCGGCTGCTGACCGGCACGCCCGCGCCCGTCACCGCCGCATTCTAAACCTCAAATCAACCCGCCAAACATCAATCAGGGAGAAAACACCTCATGGCCCAGAATCCCTTTCCCCTCGGCAAGGACGAGCTGCTGAAGGCCTACCGCACCATGCGGACGATCCGCGAGTTCGAGGAGCGGCTGCACGTCGATTTCGCCAAGGGCGACATCCCCGGCTTCGTCCACCTCTATGCCGGCGAGGAGGCCTGCGCCACCGGCATCATGATGCACCTGAACGACAACGACCGCATCGCCTCCACCCACCGCGGCCACGGCCACTGCATCGCCAAGGGCGTCGACGTCCACGCGATGATGGCGGAGATCTACGGCCGCAGCACCGGCGCCTGCCGGGGCAAGGGCGGGTCGATGCACATCGCCGACCTGTCCAAGGGCATGATGGGCGCCAACGGCATCCTCGGCGCCGGGGCGCCGCTGATCTGCGGCGCGGCGCTGGCGGCCAAGGTGCGCGGCGACCGCGGCGTCGGCATCACCTTCGTCGGCGACGGCGCGTCGAACCAGGGCACCTTCCTGGAGAGCCTGAACCTCGCCGCGGTGTGGAACCTGCCGGTGGTCTTCGTGGTGGAGAACAACGGCTATGCCGAATCCACCGCGATGGAATGGGCAGTGTCCTGCGACAGCTACGTCGACCGCGCCACCGGCTTCGGCATGCCCGGCGTCACGGTGGACGGCACCGACTTCTTCGCCGTGTACGAGGCGGCCGGCGAGATCATCCGCCGCGCCCGCGACGGCGGCGGCCCGGCGCTGCTGGAATGCAACATGGTCCGCTTCTACGGCCATTTCGAAGGCGATGCCCAGACCTACCGCGCCAAGGGCGAGCTGGAGGCGATCCGCGCGTCCCGCGACTGCCTGACCATCCTGTCGGAACGGGTGATCGAGGCCGGCGTGATCGGCCGCGACGAGTTGCAGGCCATCGACCGCGAGGTGAACGCGCTGATCGAGGACGCCACGCGCGCCGCCAAGGCCGCCCCGCTGCCCGCGCCGGAAGACCTGCTGCGCGACGTCTACGTCACCTACTGAGCCCCCTTCAAGAAACGCAAAACGCGCGGAGGAAACACATGTCCCGCAAGATCAGCATGAAGCAGGCGATCAACGAGGCCCTGGACCTGGAGATGCGCCGCGACCCCACCGTCATCGTCATGGGCGAGGACATCGTCGGCGGCACCGGCGCCCAGGGCGAGGACGACGCCTGGGGCGGCGTGCTGGGCGTCACCAAGGGGCTGTACGCCAAGCATGGCGACCGGCTGATGGACACGCCGCTGTCGGAATCCGCCTATATCGGTGCAGCTGTCGGCGCCGCCGCCTGCGGGCTGCGGCCAGTGGCGGAGCTGATGTTCCTGGACTTCATGGGCGTCTGCTTCGACCAGATCTTCAACCAGGCCGCCAAGTTCCGCTACATGTTCGGCGGCAAGGCGGAGACGCCGGTGGTGATCCGCGGCATGGTCGGCGCCGGCTTCCGCGCCGCGGCCCAGCATTCGCAGATGCTCACCCCCCTGTTCACCCACATTCCGGGGCTGAAGGTGGTCTGCCCCAGCAACGCCTATGACGCCAAGGGCCTGCTGATCCAGTCGATCCGCGACAACGATCCCGTCATCTTCTGCGAGCACAAGAACCTCTACGGCCTGGAATGCGAGGTTCCGGCCGAGAGCTACGCCATCCCCTTCGGCGAGGCCAACGTGCTGCGCGACGGCGACGACGTGACCATCGTCAGCTACGGCCTGACCGTCCACCGCGCGATGGAGGCGGCGGCGACGCTCGCCAAGGACGGTACCGAGGCGGAGGTGATCGACCTTCGCACCCTGTCGCCGATCGACTGGGACACCATCGTCGAGAGCGTCGAGCGCACCGGCCGGCTGGTGGTGGTGGACGAGGCGCATCCGCGCTGCAACCTCGCCACCGACATCGCGGCCTTCATCGGCCAGAACGCTTTCGGTGCGCTGAAGGCCGGCGTGCAGATGGTGACCGCGCCGCACACGCCGGTGCCCTTCGCGCCGTCGCTGGAGGATTTGTACGTCCCCAGCGCCGACAGCATCGCCGGCGCCGTGCGCCGCACGCTGTCGCCCAAGGGGGCGCGCAGCATCGCGGCGTGATCTTCTCCCGCTGAGTTAGACCCCCACCTATCCTCCCCCGCTGGGCGGGGGAGGGACTGCCGCAGCCTCCCCGAACATGCGCCAATCCCCCTCCCCCGCCCAGTGGGGGAGGGTCGGGGTGGGGGCAAGTCACGTTGCAAAACAAAAAATCCCCCAGGAGCCTGAACAACATGCTGAACGAGCGCATCAAGCCCATCGTCATGCCGAAATGGGGCCTGTCCATGTCGGAGGGCAAGGTCACCGGCTGGCTGAAGCGGCCGGGGTCCACCATCTCCATCGGCGATGAGCTGCTGGAGGTCGAGACCGACAAGATCACCAACGTGGTCGAGGCGGGAGAGACCGGCGTCCTGCGCCGCGTGCTGGGCGAACCCGGCACCGTCTATCCGGTCAAGGCGCTGATCGCCGTGCTGGCCGAACCCGACGTGCCCGACGACGACATCGACGCCTTCATCAGCGCCTATGCCGTCCCGGTCAGCGAAGGCGACGGCGAGGCGGATGCCGGCCCGCAATACCACACCGCCGAGACCCCGGCCGGCACCATCCGCTACGCCAAGCGTGGCGAGAGCGGTCCCACTGTCCTGCTCGTCCATGGCTTCGGCGGCGATCTCGACAACTGGTTGTTCACCATCGATGCGCTGGCGGAGACCGCCACCGTCTACGCGCTCGACCTGCCCGGCCATGGACAATCGACCAAGCAGATCGCCGACGCCAGCCTGTCCGGCCTGTCTCAGGCGGTGCTGGGCTTCCTCGACACGGTCGGGGTGGAGCGCGCCCATTTCGTCGGCCACTCGATGGGCGGCGCGGTGTCGATGCGCACCGCGCTGGACGCGCCGAGCCGGGTGGCGTCGCTGTCGCTGATCGCGTCGGCGGGCCTGGGCGAGCAGATCGACGGCGGCTACATCCAGGGCTTCGTCGGTGCGACATCCCGCCGCGACCTGAAACCGGTCCTGGAAACGCTGTTCGCCGACCGGGGCCTCGTCAGCCGCCAGATGGTCGACGACCTCTTGAAGTACAAGCGGCTGGACGGCGTCGACGAGGCCCTGCGCGCCCTGTCGGCGTCGCTGTTCGCCGAGGGCCGGCAAGCCAGCGTGCTCGCCGCCGGGATCGCCGATGCCCGGACGCCCACCCTCGTCGTATGGGGCGAAGAGGACCGCGTCATCCCGGCCGACCACGCCCAGGCGCTGGCCAACACGGCACAGGTCGCCGTGATCCCCGGCGCTGGCCACATGGTGCAGATGGAGGCGGCCGGCAAAGTGAACGCGCTGCTGAAGGACCACATCGCGAAAGCGGACTGAGGCACCTCCTCGCTCTTCATTTCCAAACCCCTCGCCACCGGCGCGCAGACTATCCGCCAGCGCGCCGGCAGGAGACCGCTCATGCCTGACCTCAAGGACAAGAGCATCATCGTCACCGGCGCCGGTCGCGGCATCGGCGCCACCATCGCCAAGGCGCTGGCCGCCGACGGCGCCAAGCTGACCATCGCCGACCGCACCGAGGCCGATGCGCAACAGGTGGCAGAGGCCATCCGCGCCGCCGGCGGCACCACCATCGCCGTCACCGTCGATGTCCGCGACCGCAGCGCCGTCCGCCGCATGATCGACGAGACGGTGAAGGCCCATGGCCGGCTCGACGTGATCTTCAACAATGCCGGCATCGCCCAGACCAAGCCCTTCCTCGACATCACCGAGGACGACTGGCACACGGTGAACGACGTCAACGCCCTGGGCGTGCTGATCGGCATGCAGGAAGCGATCAAGACGTTCAAGAAGCAGGGTGGCGGCGGCAAGATCGTCAACACCGCCTCCATCGCCGGCAAGCAGGGCTACGAGCCGCTGGCCCATTACTCCGCCAGCAAATTCGCCGTCGTCGCGCTGACCCAGGCCGCCGCCCGCGGCTTCGGCAAGGAGGGCATCACCGCCAACGCCATCTGCCCCGGCGTGGTGGCGACCGAGATGTGGAAAATCATCGACCAGGGCTTCCGCGACACCGGCATCACGAAATCCGAGAACGAGGCCTTCGACATGTTCGCCGCCGGCGCCGTGCTGGGCCGGCCGTCGCGGGCGGAGGATCTGGTCGGCGTCGCCCGCTTCCTCGCCTCGTCCGACAGCGACTTCATGACCGGCCAGTCCCTGCTGGTCGATGGCGGGATGGTGTTCGCCTGACCGTCCCGACCGCTCGCCCACAATTATAAAAACCGGAGGACACATCCCATGAATGCGACGACCACCATGAAGGCCGCCGTCTGGCATGGCCGCAAGGACATCCGGGTCGAAGACGTGCCGCTGCCGGGCGCCCCGCCCGCGGGATGGGTGCAGATCAAGGTGCATTGGTGCGGCATCTGCGGGTCCGACCTGCATGAATATGTCGCCGGCCCGGTCTTCATCCCCGTCGACACCCCGCACCCGCTGACCGGGCTGAAGGGCCAGTGCATCCTGGGCCACGAGTTCAGCGGCGAGATCGCGACGCTGGGCGAGGGTGTCACCGGTTTCAGTGTCGGCGACCGGGTCGCGGCCGACGCCTGCCAGCATTGCGGTGAGTGCTATTACTGCAAGCATGGCATGTACAACATCTGCGAGAAGCTGGCCTTCACCGGCTTGATGAACAACGGCGCCTTCGCCAGCCTGGTCAACGTTCCGGCCGAACTGCTCTACAAGCTGCCTGACGGCTTCCCGACCGAGGCCGGCGCCCTGATCGAACCGCTGGCCGTCGGCATGCATGCGGTGAAGAAGGCCGGCAGCATCGTCGGCGAGACGGTGGTGGTGGTCGGCGCCGGCACCATCGGGCTCTGCACCATCATGTGCGCGAAGGCGGCCGGCGCCGGCCGGATCATCGTCCTTGAGATGTCCGCCGCCCGCAAGGCCAAGGCGCTGGAGGTCGGCGCCACCGTCGTGCTCGATCCCAAGGAGTGCGACGCGGTGGCGGAGATCAAGGCGCTGACCGGCGGCTACGGCGCCGACGTGTCGTTCGAGTGCATCGGCCACCGCGACACGGCGAAGCTCGCCATCGATGTGATCCGCAAGGCGGGCAAGGCGGTGCTGGTCGGCATCTTCGAGGAACCGAGCTCCTTCAACTTCTTCGAGATCGTCGCCACCGAAAAGCAGGTCATCGGCTCGCTGGCCTACAATGGCGAGTTCGCCGACGTCATCCGCTTCATCGCCGACGGCCGCATCGACGTGCAGCCGCTGATCACCGGCCGCATCACCCTGAACGACATCGTCAGCGGCGGCTTCGAGGAACTGGTCGCCCACAAGGATCGCAACGTGAAGATCATCGTGCAGCCCCAGGCGTCGCTTGCTGCGGCCGAACAGCCGGAGTTCGTCCACTGATGGCCCTGCCCGCGATGCACATGAAGCCCGCCCGCCCGGAGCACCGGGCCGAAAAGCCGGCCTGGCTCCGCGCCCGCGCGCCTGGCGGTGCGGCGTTCGAGGACACGCAGTCCCTGGTTCGCCGCCACGGCCTGAACACGGTCTGCGAGGAGGCCGCCTGCCCCAACATCGGCGAGTGCTGGAGCAAGCGGCATGCGACGGTGATGATCCTGGGCAGCGTGTGCACGCGGGCCTGCGCCTTCTGCAACGTCGCCACCGGCCGGCCGGACGCGCTCGACCCCCACGAGCCGGACCGGCTGGCCGAGGCGGTGGGCGAACTGGGCCTCGCCCATGTCGTCATCACCTCGGTCGACCGCGACGATCTGCCGGACGGCGGAGCGGCGCATTTCGCCCGCTGCATCGCCCGCATCCGCGACACCTCCCCCGCCACGACGGTGGAGGTGCTGACGCCGGATTTCCGCAACAAGGCCGGCGCGGTGGAGACCGTGGCGCACGCCCGGCCCGACGTCTACAACCACAATCTGGAAACCGTGCCGCGGCTCTATGCCGACGTGCGGCCGGGCGCGCGCTATTACGGCTCGTTGCGCCTGCTTGAGCGGGTGAAGGAGCGCGACCCGTCCATTTTCACCAAGTCCGGCATCATGGTCGGGCTGGGCGAGGAGCCGGCGGAGGTGTTGCAGGTGATGGACGATCTGCGGGCGGCGGGCGTCGATTTCCTGACCATCGGCCAGTATCTCCGCCCCACCCCCAACCACCACCCGGTCGCCCGCCACGTCACGCCGGAGGAGTTCGAGCGCTATGCCATGGTGGCGAGGGCGAAAGGCTTCCTGATGGTGTCGGCAACGCCGCTGACCCGCTCCTCCCACCACGCCGGCCGCGACTTCGAGGAGTTGCGGCGGCGGGCGGCAGCTGCCAAGGAGTGAGCATCGCTCCCGATACCGGCGGTCTTCGCCGATGACCGCCGGTATCAGAGCGCGCGCTTCGGCCCGACCGCGACCCCGTCCGGCTGCGGCGGCTTCATCAGCTTGCAGTCGCTGACGCAATAGGTCTGCTGCTCGATCCGGCCACCGCAGGACTTGAAGCAGCCATCGTAATCCCTTTCACAGGAAAGACCGCTGGAACAGCTGATTTCCCGCTCGAAATCACTGAGCGTCTTCATCTTCTTCTTGTTGAAATCCTTGGGCAGTGACTTGAGGTAGGCTCGATAATCGGCATGGGCGCGGGTCAGCCCCTCGGCCCGGCAGGTCTGAAGAGCCAGTTCCCTCGCCGAATCGCAGATGGATTGCGCCTGCTTGCATTGGGCGACACAGAGCTTTCCGGCCTCGCTGACCGGCGAGAAATAGGTCGTCGTCGTCTCGAAACGTGGGCCGCAACCGGTCATCCCGACCGCCAGCAGGCAGCCGAGCACAATGAAACGCGTCATCATAGTGAATGCCCCGCCGTGGATTACTTTCAATCGACACAAACAGGGTGCCGATACAAAATAATCCACGTCATAGGCCGATTTCGCGAGGGCGGCACTCTGCCCGGAAACAAGCCGCCCGAAATGCGACAGACAGAAGCGGTTTACAGCTTTCAGGCTGTGTGTAACCCGCCCTTACGTCAAATGCTGCCTCTGCAGGTAATCCTCGCTCTGCATCTCCATCAACCGGCTCACCGTCCGTTCGAACTCGAAGGCGTGGGTGCCCTCCGGATAGAGGCGTTCGGGCGGGCCTTCGGCGGCGATGACGACGTTGACCTTGTGCTCGTACAGCGCGTCGATCAGCGTCATGAAGCGCTTGGCCTCGTTGCGCAGTTCGTCCTTCATGGTGGGCACATGGTCGATCAGGACCGTGTGGAAATGGGTGGCGATGGCCAGATAGTCGGCCGCTCCCAACGGCTTGCCGCACAGGTTCCAGAAATCGACCCAGGCCACGCATTTGGCGGCGCGGTCGATCTCGACCCGGCGGCCCTGCACCGTCAGGCTGCAGGGCTCGCCCGTTGCACCACCGGTGAGGTCCGAGAAGGCCTTGGCAAGGGCGGCGTCCGATGTCGGCCCCAGCGGGTGGTGATAGATCGGCACGCCCTTCAGGCGGTCCAGCCGGTAGTCGGTCGGGCCGTCCAGCGACAGGATGTCCAGCTTCTCCTTCAGCAGCGCGATGAAGGGCAGGAACAACTCGCGCTGGAGCCCGTCCTTGTACAGCATGTCGGGCGGCCAGTTGGAGGTCGCGACCACCACCACGCCCAGGTCGAACAGGTTGGTGAACAGCCGGCCCAGGATCATCGCGTCGACGATGTTGGTGACGTGGAATTCGTCGAAGCAGAGCAGCCACGCCTCGTCCGCCAATGCGCGGGCCAGTTCCGGCAGCGCCTCGTCCGGGCCGTCGCCTTTTCCCTTGCCGGACTGGCGGTGGTCATGGATGCGCTGGTGGATTTCCAGCATGAATTCGTGAAAATGAACGCGCCGCTTCTTGTCGACCGGAGCCGTCTCGAAGAACAGGTCCATCAGCATCGACTTGCCGCGCCCGACGCTGCCGTAGATGTACAGCCCCTGCGGCGCGGTGGAGGCGATGTCGGGCGGCGGCGGCGCGGCGCGGCGGCGACCAAGCCCGAACCGTTCCAACCACCCTCCCCCGGCAGGCTTGTCGTCGCCGGCGGGCTGCGGCTGATAGCCCTTCAACGCCTGGTACAGGCTTTGGAACTTCTCCGCCGCCAGTTCCTGGTCGGGATCGGGGCGAAGCGTGCCGCTGCCGCGGCGGGCGCGGTAGAGCGAAAGCGGTCCGTCGGTCATGGGGATATGCGCGATCCGGCTGCCAAGATGCCCCTTACCTAACGGATGGAACCGCTCCCGGCAACCGCCGACCCGCACGGGCGGGAGCAGCGGCGGGAATGGCAGGGTGGCGTGTGCAGCGGTTGCGCGTAGCGGTTCGGTGGACGCCGACGGCGCGGCATCTAAGCGCAGTGGGGAGGCCCTTGTTTTCGTGCGGTTACACTTTCTTTAGGGTGTTCGTCCGATCAATGTTCCGGCGCAGTCCAGCCACCCGCCAGACAGGAAACCGCCGCACCGATGCCCGCCTCCGGGTCCACCCTCCCGATCAATCGTTCCAACGCCGGTCTGGCGCGGGCGTTGCGTGGCCGTCTGGGGTCGGTGCGCTTCCTGATGACCGCCTCCGGCCTCGCCTTCATCCTGGTGGTGAACGCGCTGATCGGCTACGGCATCCTCCAGGGCCGGAGGGAAGCCCTGGATGCGGGCGAGCGCGCGACCCGCGACCTCGCCCGCATGCTGGAAGCACAGACCCTGCGCACTGCCTTCTCGGTGGACCGGCTGTTGAGCGATCTGGCCTTCGCGCTCGACACCCATGCCGACGGCGGACGGCGCGGCAGTGCCGCCATTCACGACCATCTCCGCCGGAACCGCGATTCCTTCGGCGAACTGGCGGACCTGGTGGTGGTCGGCAGCGACGGCATTGCCCTGCACCATTCCGCCGACGCCCCGCTGCCGTCCTTCCCGCTGTCCGACCGCACCTATTTCACCAATGCACGCGACCGCGCCAGCCCTGGCCTGCTGGTGGGCGCGCCCATCGGCAGTCTGGTGATGCCCGGCACCCGCGTCATTCCACTGAGCCAGCGCTGGACCGACGCGAACGGCCGCTTCCGCGGGGTGCTGGTGGCACTGGTCGATCCGACGCGGCTGGCGGCGACGCTGGAATCGCAGCGCATCGACCGCAAGGGCAGCGTGATCCTGGCGCTGGAGGACGGGACGGTTCTGCTGGAACGGCCGCAGGACCGCATCGGCCTGACCCGGCTGGCGGACTGGCCGGCGGTGCAGCGCGCCCTGGCGACCCAGGACGAGGCCACCATCCGCGACAGCACCCCGATGACCGCGCCCGCGGCTGCATCCTCGGGGGCGGCGACCTCGGCGACGGCCATGCCCGGCAGCGGTGCGGGCGACAGCCTGATCAGCGTGCGGCGGGTGCAGGGCTATCCGTTCGTCATCGTGGCGACCCTGCCGGTGCGGGCGGTTTTGGCCGACTGGCAGCGCGACACCGCGGCCTGGACCGCCATCGGCACGGTGATGACCATCGCCATCGCCTTGCTGACCGCCTTCGTCGTCCGCCAGCACGCCCGCCGGGAGGAGGATCAGGCACGGCTCGCCCGTGCCTCCCGCCGCATCCGCGGCATCCTCGATTCCATGCTGGACGCGGTGGTGACCTTCGACACGGCGGGCCGCATCGTCACCTTCAACCGGTCCGCCGAGGTCATGTTCGGCGTGCCGGAGCGGGAGATGATCGGCCAGCCGATCGAGGCGCTGATCCCCGATGCCCGCGGCGGCGCCAACGACCGCGACCTGACCGCCCTGCGCCGCGACGGCCGCGCCTTTCCGGTGGGCTTCACGGTCAGCGACCTGCGGCTGGGCGCCGGTCCCTGTGCCGCCGCGCCCTACCCCGCCGCAGCCGGCGCCCGGCGCCCGGCCTCAAATCCGGCCATGAGTCCGGCCCCGAGTCCGGCCCTAAGTCCGGAGGAGCCGCGCATCTATGTCGGCGTCATCCGCGACATGACCCGCCGCAAACAGCAGGAAGCGGAGGTGATCGCCTCCAAGACCCAGGCGGAACTGGCGAACCGGGCCAAGAGCGAGTTCCTGGCCAACATGAGCCACGAGCTGCGCACGCCCCTGAACGCCATCATCGGCTTCGCCGAGGTGCTGGACAGCGAGTTCTTCGGCACCGTCAACGAGAGGCAGAAATCCTGCATCGCCGATATCCACGACAGCGGCCGGCACCTGCTGGACATCGTCAATGCCGTTCTGGACATGTCGAAGCTCGAATCGGGCCAGTTCGAACTGTGTGAGGAACCGGTCGAGGTCCACGAGGCGGTGGGCCATTGCCTGATGATGGTGCGCGACCGCGCGGCCGCCGGCGGCGTGGCGTTGAACAACCTCGTGACGGGATCCGTCGCCACCCTGTGGGTCGATCAGCGTGCCTTCAAGCAGGTGATCCTGAACCTGTTGTCAAACGCGGTGAAGTTCACGCCCGACGGCGGCAGCGTCACCATCACCGCCGACCTGGATCAGGAAGGGAACGGCGATGGCGGGTTCCGGCTGTCGGTGGCCGACACCGGCATCGGCATCTCGCCGGAATTCATGGCCGACCTGTTCCAGCCCTTCCGGCAGGCCGACAACGCGGCCAACCGCCGGTATGAGGGGACGGGGCTGGGCCTGTCGATCTCGAAGAACTTCATCGACCTGCATGGCGGCACGCTGACCTGCAAAAGCACGCCCGGCACCGGTACCACCATGACGATCTGGCTGCCGCCCTCCCGGGTTGCGGATCATCCGTTCGAGGTGGGCGGCCGGACCGCCGGTGCCGCGTGACGGCTGGGAAAGGCTGACGGGTTTCAGCGCAGGCGGGTGGCGGCGAAGCGGCGTGGCGGGTCGACGAACTCGTCCTGGGCGGCGATCAGTTGAAGCTCACGCGTGCCCAGCCGCTTGGTCGTCTCGAAGATGGCGAAGATCGCCGCCGCGGCTTTCTCCAGCGCATCGGCGGGATCGAAGGCCGTCAGGTAATGGGCAAGGAACAGCGCCGCCACCGCGTCGCCCGAGCCGTTGGGCGGCGGATCGAAGGTCAGGCGCGGCGTCGCCACCAGCCAGGCGCCGTCAGCGCCGTCAACCAACATCTCGATGCTGTCGGGATCGGCGTCGCTGCGGGTCAGGCTGGTGACCAGCACCAGCCGCGGCCCGCGGGCGCGCAACGCTGCGGTCGCCGCCAGCGCATCGTCCAGAGTCGCCACCTTGCGGTCGGTCAGATACTCCAGCTCGAACTGGTTGGGCGTCATCAGATCGGCGGCGGGGACCGCATGGTCGCGGATGAACTCCGGCAGGCCGGGCCGCACGAAGAAGCCGCGGCCGACGTCGCCCATCACCGGATCGCAGCAATATACCGCCTTGGGGTTGGCCGCCTTCACCCGCGCGGCGGTCTCAACGATCACCTGCCCCAATTCGACGGCGCCCATATAGCCGGACAGCACCGCATCCTGCGCCGGCAGCACGCCGCGGGCGGCGATGCCGTCGACGATGTCGGCGATGTGCTCCGCCGTGAAGACCTGCCCGGTCCAGGCGCCGTAGCCGGTGTGGTTGGAGAACTGGACGGTGTTCACCGCCGTGGCGTCGATCCCCAGCCGCTGCAGCGGGAACACCGCGGCCCGGTTGCCGACATAGCCATAGGCGACGTGCGATTGGATGGTGAGGACGGTCTTCATGGGAGGAAAGCCTATGCGACGGTCCGCCGGGCGTAAAGCCGCCGACTCCACCGCGATGCCGGGGGAACACGGCATGGCAGCCATGCACCCGCCCCTTCGGCCGTCTGCTGTGGCGGCTTGGCCCATGGACAGGGCGGTGACACCCGGCTAAAGCTGCCCTCTCGAACCATCCGCAGTTCCGGGAATCGCCATGGCCACGACCGTCCGCCCCCGCCGCAGCGTGCTCTACATGCCGGGCTCGAACGCCCGCGCCCTGGAGAAGGGCCGTAGCCTGCCCGCAGACGGGCTGATCCTCGACCTTGAGGACGCGGTCGCTCCGGATGCCAAGGCCGCGGCGCGCGACACCATCGCCCAGGCGCTGGCCGCCGGCGGCTATGGCGGGCGGGAACTGATCGTCCGCGTCAACGGGCTGAACACCCCCTGGGGTTATGACGACCTGCGCATGGCGGCAAACAGCGGCGCCGACGCGGTGCTTCTGCCGAAGGTGGAGAGCGCCGACGCAGTGCGGCAGGCCGAAGCGGTGCTGCGCGCCACCGGGGCGCCGGCCGGCCAGACGATCTGGTGCATGATGGAGACGCCGCTCGGCATCCTGAACGTCAAGGAGATCGCCGGAGCCTCCCCCGCCGTCGGTGCTCTGGTGCTCGGCACATCGGACCTCGCCAAGGACCTGCACGCCGCCCATACGGCGCAGCGGCTGCCGATGATCACCAGCCTGGGCCTCTGCCTGCTGGCGGCGCGCGCCTATGGGCTGGCGGTGCTGGACGGCGTGCATCTGGACCTGAACGACGACGAGGGCTTCGCCGCCTCCTGCCGGCAGGGGCGCGAGTTGGGGTTCGACGGCAAGACGCTGATCCACCCCAAGACGATCTCCGCCTGCAACGCCGCCTTCGCCCCCGACGCCGACGAGATCGCCCACGCCCACCGCATCATCGCCGCCCATGCGGAGGCCGCGGCATCCGGCAAGGGCGTGGTGCTGGTCGACGGCAAGCTGGTGGAAAACCTGCACGTCGAGAACGCCCGGCGGCTGGTGGCGCTGGCCGAGGCGATCGGGAGGATGGGGTGAGTACTCGCCCCCACTGACTTTTGCCCCCCACCTAACCTCCCCCGCTGGGCGGGGGAGGGACTGCCGCTGAACGCCGACAAAGCTCCTGTCCCCCTCCCCCGCCCGGCGGGGGAGGGTCGGGGTGGGGGCATCCCGCGCCCCCGCATTGCTGGCCTCACCGACAATTCCAGTTGCAGAAATTGTTCGTTATTTGGAACCAACCCACGGCTGTCCGGTTGTCGAATCAGCAAGGCACAGTCGGAGGTTGGTTATGGCCTCGAAAGAGAGCAATCGTACGTCGGGCCGCGGATTCGCGTCGATGGACCCTGATCGGCAACGCCAAATTGCCAGCAAGGGTGGCGAAAGCGTGCCGGCCGACAAACGCAGCTTTTCGAAGAACCCGGAACTCGCCGCGGAAGCCGGGCGCAAGGGTGGGCGCAGTGTGCCCGCTTCCTCGCGCAGCTTCTCCAAGAACCCCTCGCTGGCGGCGGAAGCCGGCCGCAAGGGCGGACAGGCGAGCCATGGCGGACGGTCGGCCGACCGCCCTGCCGGGGGCGATTGAAACGCTGCGATCCGTGCAGACGAAAAAGCCCCCGTCCTTGCGGACGGGGGCTTTTTCTTGAACGCAGTCCGGAAATCCGATCAGGACGCCACTTTGTCCAGCTCGCGCAGGATCGAGTCGCCCATGACGGTGGTGGAGCAGCGCGCCATGCCCGGGGCCATGATGTCGGCCGTGCGCATGCCGCCGCCCAGCACGTTCTGGATAGCCCGCTCGATCAGCTTAGCGTCCTCGTCCAGGTTGAACGAGTAGCGCAGGCACATCGCGAAGGACAGCAGCGTCGCACAGGGGTTGGCGAGGTCGCGGCCGGCGATGTCCGGGGCGGAACCGTGCACCGGCTCGTACAGGGCCTTGCGGTTGCCGTTGGCATCCGGCGCGCCCAGCGAGGCCGACGGCAGCATGCCGAGCGAGCCGGTCATCATCGCCGCCTCGTCCGACAGGATGTCGCCGAACAGGTTGTCGGTGACGATCACGTCGAACTGCTTCGGGTTCTTCAGCAACTGCATGGCGCCGTTGTCGGCGTACATGTGGCTCAGCTCGACGTCCTGGAACTCTTCCTGGTGCAGCTTGGTCACTTCCTGGCGCCACAGCAGGCCGGATTCCATGACGTTCGCCTTTTCCATCGAGCAGAGCTTGTTGCCGCGCTTGCGGGCCAGCTCGAACGCGACACGGGCGACACGGCGGATCTCCGACGTGGTGTAGACCTGGGTGTTGACGCCGCGGCGCTCGCCGTTGCCGATGTCGGTGATGCCGCGCGGCTCACCGAAATAGACGCCGCCGGTCAGCTCGCGGACGATCAGGATGTCCAGCCCGCGGATGACGTCCGGCTTCAGGGTCGAGGCGTCGACCAGCGCGTCGAACACCACGGCCGGGCGCAGGTTGGCGAACAGGCCCAGTTCCTTGCGCAGGGTCAGCAGGCCGGCTTCCGGACGCTTGGTGTAGTCGCTGGGGTTGTCCCACTTCGGGCCGCCGACGGCGCCCAGCATCACCGCGTCCACCGCCAGCGCCTCGGCCAGCGTGGCGTCGGACAGCGGAACGCCGTGGGCTTCGATGGCCGCGCCGCCGACCAGACCTTCGGACACGTCGAAGGTGATCTTGCGCTTGCGGTCCATCCAGTCGATGACCCGGCGAACCTGGCGCATCACCTCGGGGCCGATGCCGTCACCGGGGAGGAACAGAAGCTTCTTATTGGCGGCCATGGCGGGCGCACTCCCAAATATCAGACGTCAAGAAGACAGATGGTGGAGATCGGGGGAGGACGGGGGAATCAACCCCACATCCACGGCTGGCCGGCGCGCTGCTTGCCCTCGTACCCGTCGATATGGGCCGACTGCTGCAGCGTCAGGCCGATGTCGTCCAGGCCGTTCAGCAGGCAGTGCTTGCGGAACGGATCCAGTTCGAAGGAGATGGTGCCGCCGTCCGGGCCGGTGATGGTCTGCTTCTCAAGGTCGACCGTGATGACGGCGTTCGACCCGCGCGACGCGTCGTCGAGCAGCAGGTCCACCTGCTCCTTCGGCAACTTGATCGGCAGGATGCCGTTCTTGAAACAGTTGTTGTAGAAGATGTCGGCGAAGCTGGGGGCGATGATGCAGCGGATGCCGAAATCGGCCAGCGCCCACGGCGCATGCTCGCGCGAGGAGCCGCAGCCGAAATTGTCGCCCGCCACCATGATGCTGGCCTTGCGGTAGGCCGGCTTGTTCAGGACGAAGTCCGGGATCTCCTGCCCGTCCGGGGTGTAACGCATCTCGTCGAACAGATGCTTGCCCAGCCCCGTCCGCTTGATGGTCTTCAGGAACTGCTTCGGGATGATCATGTCGGTATCGACGTTGATCATCGGCAGCGGCGCCGCAACGCCGGTGAGAACCGTGAACTTTTCCATCGCCAGAAATCCTGTCGCGCAAGAAGGCGCAAGCGTGCGCATGCAGAGCGTGGTGAATAGCAGACCGAACAAGCCATTGCCAGAGGAAGCTTGCCCTTTTCCCGGCACGCAATGAGCGAACAGGCATGCGCGAATGCACCAACACGCATCTTTGTTGCGCGAACCTGCGCGGATCGTCCCGGTCAGGCCCGATTGCGGGCGCCGAAACGCAGCGCCAGAACCAGCGCCGCCGCAAGCGCGCCTGCTGCCAGCAGGAAGGACAGCCACAGCGCCGCCGCATCGCCGAACCGCTCGATCACCAGCGCATAGACCAGCGGGGCGAGGGCCGAGATGAAGAATCCGGGGGTGATCAGACGCCCGACGGTCTGGCCGTAGCGGGCGGGATCGAACAGGACCAGCGGCAGGGCGCCGCGCACGATGGTGACCAGTCCGTTTCCGGCCCCGAACAGCAGGGCGAAGGCGATGCCGGCTGCCGGCGCCGCCCCGAAGGCCACCGGGAACAGGAAGCAGGGCACGATCAGCCCGGTCGCCAGGATGGCGAGGCCGAAGGCGGACAGCCGCCTGCCGAACTGGATCTCCGCCAGCCTCGCCGCCGATTGTCCGACGCCGCGCAGGGTGGACACCCAGACCGCCAGCGCCGGCGCCATCCCCAGCCCGGCCAGCATGCCGATCATATGGGCCGACAGGCCGGAGTTCAGCATCCCCGACAGCGCAACGATCACCGCATAGAGAACCGCCGCCAGCGTCGACGGCGGCGGGGCGGCCGATGCCATGGGCGCATGGACCGTCGGCGGCACGTCCGGCACCGGTTCCACGAAGCGGTCGGGCGGGATCAGCAGATGCAGCGGCACGGTGGCGAGCGCCAGCAGCGCATAGACGAGGAGAGCGCCGCGCCAGCCCAGCCCCTCCGCCACCGACTGCCCGACCAGCCACATGACGCTGGAGGCGAGCCCGCCGAGCAGCGTGATCTGCGAGATCGGCCGGCGCGCCGCCCGGCCGCCGATGCGCGCCAAAGCGGCGAAGGCCGCATCGTACAAGGCCATCCGCATCGCGAGGCCGAGCAGTACCCAGGAGGCGTAATAGACGACCAACTCCTGCGCCAGCGCCAGCCCGATGCAGCCCGCCGCCATCAGGAGGGAACCGGCGACCATGACCGACCGACCGCCCCGCCGGTCGATGGCGCGGCCGACGGCGGACGACACCAGCCCCATCACCACCAGCGCCAGGGTGAAGCCGCCATGGATCGCCGGCAATCCCTGCCCCAGGTCGGCGGCCATCGCCTCTCCGAACAGGCCGACGAGGTAGTAGGACACGCCCCAGCAGACCAGCTGCGACATACCCAGCGCCCACACCACCCGCGCCGGCACCGCCGGTCCGCTCTTTCCGTCCACGCCCCGCCACCCTGTTCTATTTCGTTGATTGGCATCACAGTAACGACCAGGGGGCCTTGGGGAAAAACGACTTGTTCTGCGATGACCGTTGAGAAAAAATCAACGGATGCCCAGCCGACCGAACAGCTCGCTTCCTCCGCTCAACGCACTGCGCGCCTTCGTCGCCGCCGCCCGCCATGGCAGCTTCCGTGCCGCCGCCGAGGAGCTGTGCGTCACGACCGGCGCGGTCAGCCGGCAGATCCGGCTGCTGGAGGATTGGCTGGGACTGACATTGTTCGACCGGTCGCGCCGGCAGGTCCGGCTTACCCCGGTCGGCGCACGCTATTTCGTGCGGGTGGCCGATCTGTTCGACCAGTTGGCGACCGCCACCGGCACCTTGCGCGAGGAAAAAAGCGGAAAGGTCATCCATCTCGACTGCATCCCGACCTTCGCCATGCATTGGCTGCTGCCGCGGCTGCCGGCCTTCAAGACGGCCTTCCCCGATGTCGAGTTGTCGCTGTTCACGGCGCCCGACCGCATCGACCTGTCGCGCCCGCTCGACTACGCCATCCGTCGCGATCCCGGCCATTTCGCCGGCCTGGCTCCCCACCCGCTGATGGCCGAGCGCTCGGCGCCGGTCTGCAGTCCGCAATTGCTGAAGGAGGTGAACGGCGAAGCGATGCCGGACGGGCTGGCCGGGCGCACGGTCATCGCCATCCGGGCGCGGCCGGATTTGTGGCCGAACTGGTGCGCCGCCAACCGCATCGGCGCCGACCGGCTGCGCAACCGGCTGGACGTCGATCACACCTATGTCGCCATCCAGGCGGCGGAAGACGGGCTGGGAATAGCCCTGGTGCCGCTGCTGTTCATCGAGCGGCAGTTGGCCGACGGGCGGCTGGTTCCGGTCCCCGGCTGTCCCGCGGCGGAGACCGGACGCTATTTCCTGCTGGAGCACCGCCATCCCGACCACACCGCCCTGCCCGGTCTGGCCGACTGGCTGCGAGGGCAGGAATCCGCGGCGCAGGACTCCTCCATGATGGCGGTCTGATCCGCCGCGCCCCTTGCGGCGGGCGTGGCGACCGCCTACCAAATCCCCTACTACCCCCCTGCCACCCCCTGCCAAGCCGTCATGTCCCACCGAATGACCGAGACCAACGAAGGCCGCACGACCCGATGCCGACCATTGACGACGACCGCCGCGCCCGCCTGATCGGCCGTGCCTTCCTGCTGCTGGCCCCGGTCGCCTACGGGCTGCTGACGCTGTCCTTCGGCATGGACGCCAACTGGGACCTGCGGAACTACCATTGGTACAACGCCTATGCGCTGCTGACCGGGCGGATCGGGCGCGACCTGCTGCCGGCGCAGATGCCGACCTTCTACAGCCCCTTCCTGGACGTGCCCTTCTATTGGCTGGCGACCCACCTGCCGGCGCGGGCGGCGGGATTCTTGTGGGGAGCACTGCAGGGGATCAACCTGTCGCTGCTGTATCTGCTGGCATCGTCCTGTTTCCGGAACGGTCCGGCTGTGCAACGAAGCCTGATCGCCTTGGCCCTTGCAGTGATGGGCGGGCTGGGCGGCGGGGCGTTGGGACTGATCGGCACCACTTTCCAGGACAATGTGGTCAGCCTGGGCGTGCTGGGTGCGCTCGCCGTCATCGCCGGCAGCCTGCCCGGCATCCTGGACGGCCGGCCGTTGCCGAGCTTCGCACGGGTGGCGGCGGCCGGGCTGCTGGCCGGGGTTGCGATGGGGCTGAAGAACCCGACGGTGATCTATGCGGTCGGGCTGTGCCTTGGCTTCCTGGCCCTGCCCGCCCGGCCATGGCGGCGGCTGTGGCTGGCCTTCTTCTTCGGCATCGGCGTGCTGGGCGGTCTGGCGCTGGGCGGCGGGGTGTGGATGGCCCATCTGTGGCACGATTACGGGAACCCGGTCTTCCCGCACATGAACCACATCTTCAAGTCGCCCTTCGCCGCGATATCCGATTACGTCAATGTCAGCTTCTTTCCGCCCGGCCTGTGGCAGCGGCTGTTCTTCCCCTTCGTCTTCACGTTCTCCCCCCTGACGGTGGGCGAGGTGCCGTTCTTCGACCTGCGGGTGCTGGCGCTGTTCGTCCTGGTGCCGGTGGGAGCCGTCGGCGCGCTGATCGGATGGTCGTTGCATCGGCGGAACGATTGGCTGACCGACAGGCCGGCGACACGGTTCCTGCTGACGGCGCTGAGCGTCACCTACGCGCTGTGGGTGGTGATGTTCTGCATCTACCGCTATCTGGTGCCGCTGGAGATGCTGGCGCCGCTGGGGCTGGTGATGGCAGTCGGCCTGCTGCCGCTGTCCCGGCGCCTGCGAATCGGGCTGGCGGTGACCCTGCTGGCGCTGGTGCAGCTGACGGTGCAGCCGGCCGATTGGGGCCGCGTTGCCTGGGCCGATAAGTGGGTGACGGCGGAGGTGCCGCCCATCGAGGCCCCGGACGACACGATGGTGCTGATGGCGGGATATTGGGCCATCTCGCACGTCATCCCGTCCTTCCCGCCCCGCGCCACCTTCGTGCGCATCCAGTCCAACTTCCTGCAGCCTGATTCGGTCGGCAACGGCCATCTCGCCATCCTGAAGGACAAGGTGGCGTCGCATCGCGGCCCCTTCCTGATGCTGAGCACGATCCCCGACACGGCCGGAGCGGCGAAGGCCGCCGCCCTACTCGGCCTGCGGTTGGATCCGCAGCGCTGCCGGACGATTCCCAACAATCTGGGCGAGACCCTGAACCTCTGCGCGGTGGACAGGACGACCTGAAATCGGGAGACAGTGGAATAATTGCCGGGTTTGTGCTGTTTATCGCCGGTAACCGCCCCGTCCGCCCTTTTCGAGCCATAAAGCCAGCGCCATGACCGTATCGACCATCGACCGCGCCGACTCCATCACCGGCACCGACGCTTCGGGAACGCCGCGGACGAACGCGGACGCCGCCCCGGCTCCGACCATCGCGGTGCTGATCCCGTGCTATAACGAAGAGGCGGCGATCGGCAAGGTGGTGCAGGACTTCAGCGCTGCCCTGCCGGAGGCGACGGTGTACGTCTACGACAACAACTCCAAGGACCGGACGGTCGAGGTCGCGCGTGCGGCGGGGGCGGTGGTCCGGGCCGAGCCGCTGCAGGGCAAGGGCAACGTCATGCGCCGCATGTTCGCCGACATCGAGGCGGACGTGTATGTGCTGGTCGACGGCGACGACACCTATCACGCCGCCAGCGCGCCGCAGCTGGTCAAGCGCCTTTGGGAAGAGCAGCTGGACATGGTCAACGGCGCGCGGGTGACCGACATCGTCGCCGCCTACCGCCCCGGCCACCGCTTCGGCAACCTCGTGCTGACCGGCATGGTCGCCAAGATCTTCGGCAGCCGCATCGGCGACATGCTGTCGGGCTACCGGGTGTTCTCCCGCCGCTTCGTGAAGTCCTTCCCGGCGCTGGCCAGCGGTTTCGAGACCGAAACGGAGCTGACCGTCCATGCGCTGGAGCTGCGCATGCCGATCGCCGAGGTGAAGACCCCCTACAAGGACCGGCCGCCCGGGTCGCACAGCAAGCTGAACACCATCCGCGACGGCATCCGCATCCTGCGCGCGATCATCATGCTGGTGAAGGAGGAGCGGCCGCTGCCCTTCTTCTCCGGGCTGTTCGGCGTGCTGGCCCTGCTGTCGGTGATCCTCGGCATTCCGGTGATCGTGACCTATTTCGAGACCGGGCTGGTTCCGCGCTTCCCCACCGCGGTGCTGGCGACCGGGCTGATGCTGATGGCCTTCCTCAGCCTGACCTGCGGCCTGATCCTGGACACCGTCACCCATGGCCGCCGCGAGGCCAAGCGCATGCATTACCTGTCGCAGCGCGCGCCAGGCAACCACCCGCCGCTGGCCGGCGACCGCGGGGACGGCCGCCGGTGAGCGGGCCGGTCGACACACTACTGAACAGCCGGCTCGGCCGGCTGGGGGTGCAGTTCGCCAAATTCGGCGTGGTCGGCGTCATCGGGCTGCTGGTGGACACCGCCGTGCTCTATGGTGGGCTGGCGCTGGGGCTGGAGTTCTTCGCCGCCCGCATTCCGTCCTTCTTCGCCGCGGCGACCGCGACCTGGGCGCTGAACCGCGCCTTCACCTTCCGCGGCGCCGCGGACGAACCGCTGCACCGCCAATGGGCCAAGTTCATCGCCGCCAACGCCATCGGCGGCGTGGTGAATTATGGCGTGTCGGTCGGTCTGGAATCGAGCGTGCAGGCCGTCGCGGACCACCCGTTCCTGGCCGTGGCCGCGGGCTCGATCGCCGGCATGTTCTTCAACTTCGCGGCGTCGAAGCATCTGGTGTTCAAAGGAGCGTGACGGGGGGCATACTCCCCTGGACACGCCCGCGAATCTGCCTTGCGCGGCGCCTTATGGACTTATCCCCACGGCTCGCCATATAACGGCGGCCATGACCCGCGAATTCCTGAAGATGCACGGCCTCGGCAACGACTTCGTCGTGATCGACGCCCGTTCCGAACCCTACCGCCCCTCTGCGGCGGAGGTGCGCGCCATCGCCGACCGCAAGACCGGCGTGGGCTGCGACCAGTTCATCATCCTGGAACGGACCGAGGCGCCCGGCGCCGACGCCTTCATGCGCATCCACAACGCCGACGGCAGCGAGGCCGCGGCCTGCGGCAATGCGTCGCGCTGCGTCGGCTGGCTGCTGATGGAGGAGAGCGGGCGCGACCGCGCCAGCTTCCAGACCGCCGCGGGTCTGCTGCACGCCTCCCGCGCCGACAACGGCCGCATCACGGTGGACATGGGTCCGCCCCGACTGGACTGGAGCGCCATTCCGCTGGCCGCCCCCACCGATACGCTGCGGGTCGAATCGGTGGAGCATGGCGGCTTCGCAGCGCCGGTCGCGGTCAACATGGGCAACCCGCACGCCGTCTTCTTCGTCGACGATGCCGAGGCGGTGCCGCTGGCCGAGGTCGGTCCGGTGTTCGAGAACCACCCGACCTTCCCGGAGCGGTCCAACATCGAGTTCGCGCAGGTCCTGTCGCCCACCGCCATCCGCATGCGGGTGTGGGAGCGCGGCGCCGGCATCACCCAGGCCTGCGGCACCGGCGCCTGCGCCACGCTGGTGGCGGCGGCCCGCCGCGGCCTGACCGGGCGCAAGGCCGACATCCTGCTGGACGGCGGCACCCTGACCATCGAATGGACCGGGGACGACCGCGTCCTGATGACCGGCCCGGTGGCGCTCGCCTTCAGCGGCCGGCTGTCGGCTGAACTGGTTTCCGTATGAGCGACAGCACCGACAGCACGACGCAGCCCGGCCCCGAGATCGTCACCTTCGGCTGCCGCCTGAACACCTACGAGTCCGAGGTGATGCGCAACCATGTGCGCAGCGCCGGGCTGGACGACGTGGTGATCGTCAACACCTGCGCCGTCACCTCGGAAGCCGAGCGGCAGGCGCGGCAGACCATCCGCAAGCTGCGGCGCGAGCGGCCGGACGCCCGCATCGTCGTCACCGGCTGTGCCGCCCAGATCGACCCGCAGCGCTTCGCGGCGATGCCGGAGGTCGATCAGGTGCTGGGCAACCAGGAAAAACTGCAGCCGGAAAGCTGGGGCCTGCCGCCGGCCGAGAAGGTTCTGGTCAACGACATCATGTCGGTGAAGGAGACCGCCGGTCACCTGATCGGCGGGTTCGAGGACCGTGCCCGCGCCTTCGTCCAGGTCCAGCAGGGCTGCGACCATCGCTGCACCTTCTGCATCATCCCCTATGGCCGAGGGCCCTCGCGTTCCGTCCCCATCGGCGGCATCGTCGAGCAGGTGCAGGCGCTGGTGAAGGCCGGCTACAACGAGGTGGTGCTGTCGGGCGTCGACATCACCAGCTATGGCCCCGACCTGCCCGGTTCGCCGTCGCTGGGGCAGATGGTGCGCCGGCTGCTGGCCCTGGTGCCGGAGTTGCCGCGGCTGCGCCTGTCCTCCATCGACTGCATCGAGATGGACGACGACCTCTGGCGCCTGATCGAAAACGAGCCGCGCCTGATGCCGCACCTGCACCTGTCGCTGCAGGCCGGTGACGACATGGTGCTGAAGCGGATGAAGCGCCGCCACGGCCGCGCCGATTCCATCGCGTTTTGCGAGCGGGTGCGCTCGATCCGCCCCGACGTGGTGTTCGGCGCCGACTTCATCGCCGGTTTCCCGACGGAGACCGAGGAGATGTTCCAGAACACCATGCGGCTGGTGGAGGACTGCGGCCTGACTTGGCTGCATGTCTTCCCCTACAGCCCGCGCCCCGGCACGCCGGCCGCCCGCATGCCGCAGGTCGACGGCGCCGTCCGCAAGGAGCGCGCCGCCCGCCTGCGCGCCGTCGGCGAGGCGGCGGAGGCCCGCACCCTGGCGAGCCTCGTCGGCCGCACTGCCACGGTGCTGGTGGAGAAGGACGATTTGGGCCGCACGGAACATTTCGCCGCGGTCCGCCTGGGCCGGCCCTTCCCGCCCGGTTCGCTGGTGCCTGCCGCCATCACCGGCATCAAGGACGGCGTGCTGACCGGCACCCCGCTCTGACCCCTCTCATAGTGGACACTCCATGATTTTCCGCTGGTTCGGCCGCAAGAAGCCCGAAGAGACCGCGCCCAAGGACGAGGCGGCGAAAGACGAGTCGGTCACTCTGGAGTCCGCCACCCCCGCGCCGGAACCCGAGCCGGAAAAAGCGCCCGAACCGCCGCCCGCGCCGCCTGCGCCGAAGCCGGAGGTCGAGCCGGTGCCGGAACTGGCGCCTGCCCCGCCGAGCGCCGAACCGCCGCCCGCGCCGCCGGCTCCCGTCGCGCCGACGCCGGTCACGCCGTCTGCCGCTGCCGCACCCGTCGAGCCGCCCTCCGCCCCTGCACCGGTGGCCCCTGCCCCGGTGCCGGAGCCTGAAGCGGTTCCGGAACTGCCGCCGGCTCCCGCCCCCGCACCTGTTGCCGCCGCAGCCGAAGAGGCGCCGCCGACCAGGAAGGGCTGGTTCGCCAAGCTGAAGGAAGGACTGTCGAAGTCCTCGTCCAAGCTGACCGACGGCATCACCAGCATCTTCACCAAGCGCAAGCTGGACGACGAGGCGCTGGAAGAGCTGGAGGAACTGTTGATCACCGCCGACCTCGGCCCCGCCACCGCGGCGAAGGTAACGGCGGAGCTGGCGCGCACCCGGTTCGGCAAGGAAGTCTCGCCGGAGGAGGTCAAGTCGACTCTGGCGGCAGAGGTGTCGAAGATCGTCACCCCCGTCGCCAGGCCGCTGGTGCTGGACCCGGCGCTGAAGCCGCATGTCATCCTGGTCGTCGGCGTCAACGGCACCGGCAAGACCACGACCATCGGCAAGCTCGCCCGCCAGTTCAAGGCCGAGGGCAAGAGCGTGATGCTGGCTGCCGGCGACACCTTCCGCGCCGCCGCGGTCAGCCAGCTGAAGATCTGGGGCGAGCGCACCGGCTGCCCGGTCGTCGCACGCGACACCGGGGCGGACGCCGCCGGCCTCGCCTATGACGCACTGGAGCGGGCAAAGGCCGAGGGGGTCGACGTGCTGCTGATCGACACCGCCGGCCGGCTGCAGAACAAGACCGGCCTGATGGAGGAGCTGCGCAAGATCGTCCGCGTCATCAAGAAGCTGGACGAGACGGCACCGCACACCACCCTGCTGACGCTGGACGCCACCACCGGCCAGAACGCGCACAGCCAGGTGGAGATCTTCCGCGACATGGTCAACGTCAACGGCCTGATCCTGACCAAGCTGGACGGCTCCGCCCGCGGCGGCGTGCTGGTCTCGCTGGCGGAGAAGTTCAAGATCCCGGTCCACGCCATCGGCGTCGGCGAGGGCGTCTACGACCTGCGCCCCTTCGATGCGGATGCCTTCGCCAAGTCGCTGATGGGGCTGAACGCCGACTGACCGGTGGGGGCGTTTCGTCATCTCCGAAGGGATAAGTGCTGGGGATTGGCCGAAATTCGGCCTTCCCAGCCGGTCGTTCGTACCCCATCTTTGACGACATGACTGATAAAGCCCCGCTCCAGCCCGGGTCGGCCGGGCGCTTCACCGATGCCAAAGCCGCGCTGGCCTGCGTGCGCGACATCTACGATCGCAACACCGCCTATCTGCGCGACCGTTTCGCCGCCTACACCCAGGGTGAGGAGGAAGGCGGGCGGAACCGGGCCTATTACCCCTATGTCCGGATGACCGCCGTGTCGGGAGCCGCGGTCGACACCCGGCTGTCCTACGGCTTCGTCGAGGGGGTCGGCGTCCATTCCACCACGGTGACGCGCCCCGACCTGTTCGAACGCTATCTGCTGGAACAGTTCACGCTTCTGCTGCGCAACCACGATGTCCCGCTGGAGGTCGGTGTCAGCGAGGAGGCGATCCCGATCCATTTCGCCTTCCCCAACGGCATGTATGTGGAAGGCGATTTGCCGCCGGACCGGCTGACCAAGCTGCCGGACCTGTTCGACCTGCCCGATCTGGCGCGGATGGACGACACCATCGTCAACGGCACCTGCGATGCCGGGATGGACGCGGTGAAGCCGCTGGCGCTGTTCACGGCCCCGCGGGTGGATTTCTCCCTGCACCGGCTGCGCCACTACACCGCGACCGCGCCGGAGCATTTCCAGAACTTCGTCCTGTTCACCAACTACCAGTTCTATGTGGACGAGTTCATCCGGCTGTCGCGCGAGATCATGGAGCCGACCGGCGATGCCGATCTGGCGGCCTACCGCAGCCAGTATGACAGCTTCGTCGAGCCGGGCGACATCGTCACCACCAACCGGAACCTGGGCGGCGCGGGGGATGTTCCAGCGGCCAAGCTGACGCGCATGCCGCAGATGCCGGCCTATCACCTGAAACGGCCGGACGGCAACGGCATCACCCTGGTCAACATCGGCGTCGGGCCGTCGAACGCCAAGACCATCACCGACCACATCGCGGTGCTGCGCCCGCATGCCTGGCTGATGCTGGGCCACTGCGCCGGCCTGCGGCATACGCAGCGGCTGGGCGATTATGTGCTGGCCCACGGCTATGTCCGCGAGGACCATGTGCTGGACGCCGACCTGCCGCTGTGGGTACCGGTCCCGGCATTGGCCGAGGTTCAGCGCGCGCTGGAGACGGCGGTGGAGCGGGTGACCGGACTGTCGGGCTTCGACCTGAAGGGGATCATGCGCACCGGCACGGTGGCGACCATCGACAACCGCAACTGGGAACTGCGCGACCACCGCGAACCGCTGATGCGCTTCAGCCAGAGCCGCGCCATCGCGCTGGACATGGAAAGCGCGACGATCGCCGCCAACGGCTTCCGCTTCCGCGTGCCGTACGGGACGTTGCTGTGCGTGTCGGACAAGCCGATGCACGGGCAGCTGAAACTGCCGGGCATGGCCGACCGCTTCTACCGCGAGCGGGTCGACCAGCATCTGAAGATCGGCGTGCTGGCGATGGAGCTGCTGCGCGAGCACGGGATGGAGACGCTGCACTCCCGCAAGCTGCGCAGCCTGGCGGAGGTGGCGTTCCAGTAGGGGGGTCGGCTTGGGGTGCGGAGTTAGACCCCCACCTATCCTCCCCCGCTGGGCGGGGGAGGGACTGCCGCTGCTTTTACGAACAAGTACTTAGTCCCCTCCCCCGCCCAGCGGGGGAGGGTTAGGGTGGGGGCAAGTGCAGCCCCCCGCAACCAATCAAGCCGCGACCAGCCGCCCCCGTCAGCCTCAAGCCGCGACCAACAACTCCTCGATCTCCTTCGCCGCGCCGGCCAGCGCCTTGTCCTTGGCTTCCGGCCCCATGCCGATGCCCTCGGCGCGGATGAAGGTCACGTCGGTGATGCCGAAGAAACCGAACACCGTGCGCAGATACGCTTCCTGGTGGTCCAGGCCGGCCAGCGCCGGGTTGGTCGAATAGACGCCGCCGCGCCCCGACGCCACGATCACGCGCTTGCCGCCGGCCAGACCCTCGGGACCCTTCTCGGTGTAGCGGAAGGTGCGGCCGGCCTGGGCGAGGCGGTCGATCCAGGCCTTCAGCTGGGTCGGAATGGAGAAGTTGTACATCGGCGCGCCGACCACGACGACGTCGGCGGCCAGGAACTCGTCGAGCAGCGCATTGGTCAGCGCCAGCTCTTCGCTCTGGCGCGGGCTCAGGCCCTCGACGACGCCGAGCTTGACGACCTGCAGCAGTTCGCCGTCCAGATGGGCCGGCGGGTTGGCGGCGACATCACGGGTGACGACGGTGGCCGACGGCTCGGCCTTCACCAGTGCCTCGACGATGGAGGCGGTCAGCTGGCGGGTGACGGACACGGTGCCGAGCGGGCTGGAGTCGACATGCAGGATCGTGGTCATGGCGGAAGGAGCCTCTTGGTTGTTGCGGCCGTATGTCCCGGCCGGGTTCTGACGACCAAGATGCTCCTTTGTTTTCCGGCGGTTAAGCCTGTCTGTGTGCGAAAGATCGTCTCTGGACAAGCAACAATCGGCGCAGGTGGACCGGGTCAGCGCGTCACCAGCGCCCCGCCGCGGAAGACCGCCATCTGCCCCGGCTGCATCACAGTCCAGGCCTCGTCCCTGGTCAGCGGGCGGGTGGCGATCACGGTGACGACGTCGTTGGGCGTCGTCTCCTTGGAGAAGTCGACGCTCATGTCGGCATCAAGCAGGGTGGCGGCACCGAACGGCGCCTTGCGGGTCAGCCAGGCGAGGTTGGTGGCGCAGTGGCACCACAGGTAGCGCCCGTCGCTGAGCAGCATGTTGAACACGCCCAGCGTCCCGAGGTCGGCAGCCAGATGGCGGATCAGCTTCATCAGCCCGGCGGTGGTCTTCGGCGGCTCCGGATATTGCATGCGGATCTGGTCGAGCAGCCAGCAGAAGGCATGCTCGCTGTCGGTGCTGCCGACCGGCTCGTAGAAGGTCAGGATGCGGTCCTTGATGCCCTTCAACTGACCATTGTGGGCGAAGGTCCAAACCCGGCCCCACAGCTCGCGGGTGAAAGGGTGGGTGTTCTCCAGCGACACCCGGCCGCGGTTGGCCCGGCGGATGTGCGAGATCACCGTGCAGGACTTGATCGAATACTGGCTGACCAGCCGGGCGATTTCCGATTCGCTGCTGGGAGCCGGGTCGTGGAAGGTGCGGCAGCCCTTCCCCTCGTAAAAGGCGATGCCCCAGCCGTCTCGGTGCGGCCCGGTCTGTCCGCCGCGACGCATCAGGCCGGCGAAGCTGAAACAGATGTCCGTGGGCACGTTGGCGCTCATGCCCAGGAGTTCGCACATGGTGTCCTCGTCTGCCGCTGGTCGTCGCCCTTGGGGGCGACAAGCTACGACAGGTGGCGGGCAAGGTCACGCGTTGACATGGCTCGCGCCCTTATGCACGTGAGGGTTTCGGTCCTTATGGCTTCGGACAGGGCGGCATGTCTGGTCGCAAGCAGCCTTCCATCTTCCCCTCCGCCGGAGCACCGCCCAGTCCGATCCAGGCATCCACCCGGTCGGTCTCGAATCCGCAGTCGCGGCGGTCGCCGACCTGCATCAGCGGGCGGCGGATCAGCAGCGGCCGTTCGACCATCGCGGCCAACGCCGCGGCCTCGTCCATCGCCTCCGGCACCACCTCGCCGCTCTTCACCGCCGGGGCGGCGCGGTTGAACCAGTCCGCCACCGGTCTGTCGCCGAAGAAGGGGCGGAGCGCTTCGGGCGTCCAGGGCTCGCTCAGCAGGTCACGGGCGAGCACGCGGTGACCGGCCCGCTCCAGCAGGGCCTTCTGGCGGGCGTTGCCTCCGCAGCCGGGCTTTTCGAAGAAAACCACATCGGCCATCGCTCATCTCCCCTGGAACATCGGTGCGCGGGCAAGCAGCGCGTCGGTTTGCTGACAAATCTCGTCGTAGACCTTGCGGTCCAGCTTGCGCAGCCAGCGCGGCGGGATCGACTCGACGCCATAGGTGGCGCCGGCCAGCATGCCGGCAATGGCGCCGGTGGTGTCGGCGTCGCCGCCCTGGTTCACCGTCTCCACCACGCATGATTCGACCGAATCGGTCTGGAAGTAATAGTGGAAGACGGTCTGCACCGTATCCACGATGAAGGCGGTGGATAGGCCGCGGTAGGGTTCGAACTTGAACTGGCGGTGCTTGGCGATCAGGGCGTTCGCCTCCTCCCGTGCTGCGAGGACACCGCCGCCGAGCACCAGTCGCCGCACCATTCGGCCCAGCGCGACCACCGCGGAATCGGACAGCTGGTTGCAATGGGTGATGTGCGACTGCTCCACCGACCAGCGCTCGAAGGCCGCGTCGTCGCCCAGCGTCGCCAGCGCCACCGGAAGGTTGCGCATCGCCGCGCCGTTGCCGGCGTGGTATTCCGACTCCGGCTCCTCCAGCGTGCCGTGCATGATGAAGCGGCGGATGCCGCGGCGCGTCGTGTCGCCGACATCGACCGGCACCGATTTCAGCCAGATGGCGAACTCCTCCGCGGCGCGGCGGGCCTCCCACTCCGGCCCGGACAGGATGGCGCGGCCGAGATGCAGCGACATCTCGGTGTCGTCGGTCACCTGCCCGGCCGGCAGCTTCAGCCAGCCGCCGCCCTTGATGTGCTTGTGGACGCCATACTGGTGGGCGATCTCGCCCTTGGTCAGGAACTCGACCGTCGCCCCCAGCGCGTCGCCGCAGGCGAGGCCGAGATAGGCGCCGAGCGCCCTGGATCGAATTTCAGGGGAACGGAGTTCGGGCGTGGGAATCGTCGGATCGGTCATGCCATGGGGCGAAATGCCCGCCCTTTCCTGGTGCGCCCGGCAAACGGCCCACAAGCCGACGCCCGGCGTGAGGTTGTCAGAGAAGCGACACACCCACCCGGTAATCCCCGCCGATCACCAGGTATTCCCCTTCGCCCTGGAACGGGTAGCGCGGCAGGATGTCGCGGAAGAAGACCACCTTGGGCAGCGGCACCCAGGCATCGAGGATGTAGTCGCCGAACTGGCCGGCGATGTCGCGGTTGATGGAAAAGGAACACAGGTTGTTCAGCCGAAGCACCGCCGTGCGTTTGTCCGGCCGGGCGACGATGTGGTGTTCCTCGAAATCGTTTACGCCCCGGTACAGCCGGATGTGCGAGGCCCAGTTGGGCATCGGCGCATCGGGCCAGCCGCGGCGGATGGTCCATTGGCAGAACTCGTACAGAAGGTCGAGCTGCAGGTGGATGTTGTTGTTGTGGAAGCGGGTCGACTGCCTCTGCTCGCCATAGGCCTCCCAGGCGTCGGAGGCGAAGCGGCGGATCGGTTCGCCATGGAAGGTCGGCAGCAGTCCGAACCGGCTTTCCACCCACCCCTTCATCACCGCGCCTTCCGCCCGGTTGCTGTCGAACATCCAGCCCTTCAGCAGGCGCAGGTAGCTGGCACGGAAACGGCGCTTGCCGTCCGGCCCCTCTGCCCCGGAAAAGTCGGGGTTCACCCCGAACACCTCGGCCATGTGGCGCTGGAAGACGTCAGATGCGGTCAGCGCGTCTGGGCTTTCGTCCAGCGCCTCGAACAAGGCGGCGTGCTCGCTGCGGGTGGCGCCGATGCGCAGGCGCCGCGGCTCGTCATTGTAGGCTTCGCTGCACAGCGCGGCGGCCGGGATGTTGACGAGGTTGGCGCGGTGGGCGCGAAGGGCCAATGGCGAGTCAGGGGGCGAACCGGACGTCGTCGTCCGACCACTCGCATCCTGTGTCGCCACTCCATCCACCACGCCGGTCCGCTCCACCCAAATATCATTACTCCTTATATGGATATTGTATAAGCGGGCGCGTGCCAAGCCCGGACCACCGCAACCGGAAGGGTTCCAGTGCCGCATGTCGCAACATTGTCCGTTTGAAGCCGAACGGTCCGTCCCCATACTCAGTACAGCGACGCTTACGATCCGGCGGCACCCGCATGGCCTTCTGGCCGACCAAGTACGACGACAGCCGGCGCCGGCGCACCCCGCCGGTGCCCACGCAGACGCTTGTCCGGACGCCACCACCGTCTCCCCAGCCCGCACTCGCCGCACCGGCAGCGCCCGACGGTCTTCCGCCGCGCGGCATCGACGAGGCGCGAACGGCCCTGCGCCTCGCCCAGCTTCTGCGCGGCACCATCACGCCCCTGCGCGGCGACGCGGTGCTGGAGCTGCTGGAGCCGCATCGCCCAAGGCTGGTTCCCAAGCCGGTCAACCCGCTGCCGGGGCTGGCCGGTCAGCCGCCGGGCCGGATGCTGGAGGCGCTATTGCGGCCGATCGGGCAGATCGTCACCGACGTGCTGCTGCCGGGGGTGCGCGACCATCTGATCGACCGGCTGGTGACCGGCCGCACCGCCCATGAGGAAAGCCTGCCCAGCGCCATCGACCTTGCCGAGGCGATGCGGGCGCTGGTCGGGCGGATGCGCGGCGGCGGCAAGGGCCATCTCCAGGCGGTGATCGGCGCCATCGAGACCGACGCCCGCGCCACCGCCGACGCGCTGACCAGGGACCGCCGCCCCATCGACGTCGGCGGCATCGACCGGCTGGCCCGCGCCCTGCTGCGCTTCGAGGTGCGGCGGATGGTGCTGGAGGCGCTGGGCGGCGGCAGTGCGTTGCAGGACGTCGTCTATCAGTCGCGCCGGCTTGCCCGCTATTCCCTGCACCGCGCCACCGAGGCGATTGAGGGATTCGTCGCCGACCGTGGGCTGAAGGCGCTTCATGCCAGCCTCGCCACGCTCGCCCAGGCCGATGGGCTGATCGTCATCGCGCTTCGCAACCTGGACGACCAGGAGGAGACGAAGGAGGAGTCCGGCCCCTTCGTCGAGCCGGCCGACCGCAAGGCGATGAACGACTGGCTTTCGGCGGCATGGCGGCTTTCCGACACATTGTTCGATCTTGTCGGCAAGGCGGCGGCCGGCGGCGAGCTGGACGACCTCCTGTTCGCGGCGCTGCTGCGCCAGCTGCGCAGCCTGCACCATTTCTGTGCCGACCTGACCCACGCCGGCCGCCCCGCCGCCGTGGACACGCTGAAGCAGCGGCTGGTCGACCGCTGCGACGCCCTGGCCCGCCTGACCGGCGAAAGGCTGGTCGAGGCGCTGCTGGCGAAGCCCGCCGATCCGGCATTGGCCCGCCGTCTGGTGGCGCGCGGCCGGCTGCTGGCACAGCTTCTCTACGACATGGACCGCGACGAGGCGGTGGAGGAGTTGGCGCTGCGCATCGTCGTGGCGAGCGAGGCTTTGGGCGAGGGGCGGTAGGATAGCCTCTGCGATGTATTGCCCCCACCCCGACCCTCCCCCGCTGGGCGGGGGAGGGGGACAGGAGCTTTGCCGCCATGCGACGACAGTCCCTCCCCCGCCCAGCTCTCGCACAAAGCTATGCTTTGTGCTGACGCGGCAGGCGGACCGTAGGTCCGCTGAGAGCGGGGGAGGTTAGGTGGGGGCATTCGAAAGCCGACACCTCCCCATAGCCCCCACGAAAAGACCCGACAAAATGTCGGGCTTTGTCGTGTGTGTCGGGACCCCGACAATGGGAAGGCACGCGTCGCCACACTGAATAACATAATGATTTCAGCATCTTATCAGGCATCACCGCTCTGGCACGGGTCGTGCAATCCATGAAATCCGAAGCGGCCACGAACCGGCCGCACCGGATCGAAGCACAGTCCCACGACCCAAGCACAGGAGCGACCCACATGGCCAAAGCGCCTCTGCGTCAGATCGCCTTTTACGGCAAGGGCGGTATCGGCAAGTCCACCACCTCTCAGAACACGCTGGCCGCGCTGGTCGAGCTGGATCAGAAGATCCTGATCGTCGGCTGCGATCCGAAGGCCGACTCGACCCGCCTGATCCTGCACGCAAAGGCCCAGGACACCGTCCTGCATCTGGCCGCCGAGGCCGGTTCGGTCGAGGATCTGGAACTCGAGGACGTTCTCAAGATCGGCTACAAGAACATCAAGTGCGTCGAGTCCGGCGGTCCGGAGCCGGGCGTCGGCTGCGCCGGCCGCGGCGTCATCACCTCGATCAACTTCCTGGAAGAAAACGGCGCCTACGACGACGTGGACTATGTGTCCTACGACGTGCTGGGCGACGTGGTCTGCGGCGGCTTCGCCATGCCGATCCGCGAGAACAAGGCCCAGGAAATCTACATCGTCATGTCCGGCGAGATGATGGCGCTGTACGCCGCCAACAACATCGCCAAGGGCATCCTGAAGTACGCGCACAGCGGCGGCGTCCGTCTCGGCGGCCTGATCTGCAACGAGCGCCAGACGGACAAGGAATGGGATCTGGCCGACGCGCTGGCCAAGCGCCTCGGTTCCAAGCTGATCCACTTCGTGCCGCGCGACAACATCGTGCAGCACGCCGAGCTGCGCCGCATGACGGTCATCGAATACGCCCCGGACAGCAAGCAGGCCGGCGAATACCGCGCGCTCGCCAACAAGATCCACGCGAACTCGGGCCAGGGTTGCATCCCGACCCCGATCACCATGGAAGAGCTGGAAGAGATGCTGATGGACTTCGGCATCATGAAGACCGAGGAGCAGCAGCTCGCCGAGCTGGCTGCCAAGGAAGCGGCGAAGGCCGGCGCCTGATCCCGGGCGTAGCGACGGTTGCCTACCGGCCCCCCTGCCCCCGCGCAGGGGGGACCGCCTGAACACTGGCCCTTTTCCCCAGCCCCGCACGACGTCGACCCAACGACTGCCCACCGGTTCCGGCCGGGCGACGTCGGCGTGGGAGGGAGGGGCTCGGTCACGCGCTGAAGCGGCGCGGAATATTCAAGCAGGAGGCCGGCTATGAGCCTGTCCGAGAACACCACGGTCGACGTCAAGAACCTCGTCAACGAAGTCCTCGAAGCCTATCCCGAAAAGTCCCGCAAGCGCCGCGCCAAGCACCTGAACGTGCTGGAGGCCGAGGCCAAGGACTGCGGCGTCAAGTCGAACGTCAAGTCCATCCCCGGCGTCATGACGATCCGCGGCTGCGCCTATGCCGGTTCCAAGGGCGTGGTGTGGGGTCCGATCAAGGACATGATCCACATCTCCCACGGGCCCGTGGGCTGCGGCTACTACTCCTGGTCCGGCCGCCGCAACTACTACATCGGCGACACCGGCGTGGACAGCTGGGGCACGATGCACTTCACCTCCGACTTCCAGGAGAAGGACATCGTCTTCGGCGGCGACAAGAAGCTGCACAAGGTCATCGAGGAAATCAACGAGCTGTTCCCGCTGGTGAACGGCATCTCGATCCAGTCGGAATGCCCGATCGGCCTGATCGGCGACGACATCGAGGCGGTCGCCCGCGCCAAGTCGGCGGAAATCGGCAAGCCGGTCATCCCCGTGCGCTGCGAAGGCTTCCGCGGCGTGTCCCAGTCGCTGGGCCACCACATCGCCAACGACGCCATCCGCGACTGGGTGTTCGAGAAGACGGAACCCAAGGCCGACTTCGTTTCCACCCCCTATGACGTCACCATCATCGGCGACTACAACATCGGCGGCGACGCCTGGTCGTCCCGTATCCTGCTGGAGGAGATCGGCCTGCGCGTGATCGCCCAGTGGTCGGGCGACGGCACCATGGCCGAGCTGGAGAACACGCCGAAGGCCAAGGTCAACCTGATCCACTGCTACCGCTCGATGAACTACATCGCGCGCCACATGGAAGAGAAGTACAATATTCCTTGGATGGAATACAACTTCTTCGGCCCCAGCCAGATCGCCGAATCCCTGCGCAAGATCGCCGCTCTCTTCGACGACAAGATCAAGGAGAACGCCGAGAAGGTCATCGCCCGCTACCAGCCGATGGTCGATGCCGTCATCGCCAAGTACAAGCCGCGGCTGGACGGCAAGAAGGTCATGATCTACGTCGGCGGCCTGCGTCCCCGCCACGTCGTCGATGCCTACCATGACCTCGGCATGGAGATCATCGGCACCGGTTACGAGTTCGCCCACAACGACGACTATCAGCGCACGCCCCACTATGTGAAGGAAGGCACGCTGATCTACGACGACGTCACCGCGTTCGAACTGGAGAAGTTCGTCGAGGCGATGCGTCCCGACCTCGTCGCGTCGGGCATCAAGGAAAAGTACGTGTTCCAGAAGATGGGCCTGCCGTTCCGCCAGATGCACAGCTGGGATTATTCCGGCCCGTACCACGGCTATGACGGCTTCGCGATCTTCGCCCGCGACATGGACCTGGCCATCAACAACCCCGTCTGGGGCGTGATGAAGGCCCCGTTCTGACCATCGGCCTCTGGAACAGGAGAATTTGAGAATGACCGACAAGCTTTCGCAGAGCGCCGACAAGGTCCTCGACCACTACACGCTCTTCCGGCAGCCCGAATACGCGGCGATGTTCGAGAAGAAGAAGACCGAGTTCGAGTACGGCCATTCGGACGAGGAAGTCGCCCGCGTGTCCGAATGGACCAAGTCCGAGGAATACAAGGCGAAGAACTTCGCCCGTGAAGCGGTCGTCATCAACCCGACCAAGGCCTGCCAGCCGATCGGCGCGATGTTCGCCGCCCAGGGCTTCGAGGGCACCCTGCCCTTCGTCCATGGCTCCCAGGGCTGCGTCGCCTATTACCGTACCCACCTGACCCGCCACTTCAAGGAGCCCAACAGCGCGGTCTCCTCGTCGATGACGGAGGACGCGGCGGTGTTCGGCGGCCTGAACAACATGATCGACGGCCTGGCGAACGCCTATGCGCTCTACAAGCCGAAGATGATCGCAGTGATGACCACCTGCATGGCCGAGGTGATCGGCGACGACCTGCAGGGCTTCATCGCCAACGCGAAGAACAAGGAAAGCGTGCCGGCCGACTTCCCGGTGCCGTTCGCCCACACCCCGGCCTTCGTCGGCAGCCACATCGTCGGCTACGACAACATGATCAAGGGGATCCTGAGCAACTTCTGGGGCAATTCGGAGAATTTCGACACGCCCAAGACCGAGCAGATCAACCTGATCCCGGGCTTCGACGGCTTCGCCGTCGGCAACAACCGCGAACTGAAGCGCATCGCCGGCGAGTTCGGCGTGAAGCTGCAGATCCTGTCCGACGTGTCCGACAATTTCGACACGCCGATGGATGGCGAGTACCGCATGTATGACGGCGGCACCACCATCGAGGAGACCAAGGAGGCCCTGCATGCCAAGGCCACCATCTCCATGCAGGAGTACAACACCACCCAGACCCTGCAGTTCTGCAAGGAGAAGGGCCAGGAAGTCGCCAAGTTCAACTACCCGATGGGCGTCACCGCCACCGACGAGCTGCTGCTGAAGCTGGCGGAACTGTCGGGCAAGCCGGTGCCGGCCAGCCTGAAGCTGGAGCGCGGCCGTCTGGTCGACGCCATCGCCGACAGCCACACCCACATGCACGGCAAGCGCTTCGCCGTCTATGGCGACCCGGACTTCTGCCTGGGCATGACCAAGTTCCTGCTGGAACTGGGTGCGGAGCCGGTGCACATCCTGTCCACCTCGGGCTCCAAGAAGTGGGAGAAGCAGGTCCAGAAGGTGCTGGACGGCTCGCCCTTCGGCAAGTCCGGTGCGGCCTACGGCGGCAAGGACCTGTGGCACCTGCGCTCGCTGATCTTCACCGACAAGGTGGACTACATCATCGGCAACAGCTACGGCAAGTATCTGGAGCGCGACACCAAGGTTCCGCTGATCCGCCTGACCTATCCGATCTTCGACCGCCACCACCACCACCGCTACCCGACCTGGGGTTACCAGGGCGCGCTGAACGTGCTGGTGCGGATCCTGGACCGGATCTTCGAGGACATCGACGCCAACACCAACATCGTCGGCCAGACCGACTACTCGTTCGACCTGATCCGCTGACCGGCGGCCTCCAGGCATCGGATCACGATCGGTTCCGGTCTACCCGTCGGGCCGGGGTTTCCATCCCCCCTGCCCGGCGGCAACCTCCCCAGCCCGGAGTGCGTCGGTGACGGCGCGCTCCGGGCTTCTTTATCAATGGATTCGGCGCATCCGCTTCGGCGCATCCGCTTCGGCGAGGTGAAGCCCGAAGAACGCCCTCTCCCGTCTCGGGGGAGGGAACCCGACGCCCCCCTGCCCGGCATGTGCGACACCCGACAAGCCCCTCAGACGAACCCCCGATTGTCATCTATCGGACAGGGCCGTGGAACCCGACAATCATTGCTTATCAAAAACTTACCCTCTGGCACGCCCCCTGCATCACACCGTCGCAGAGCCATTTCCGGCGCCAGGATGGGAGAGCGGGCATGCTCCAGGACAAGATCCAGGACGTCTTCAACGAACCGGGCTGCGCGACCAATCAGGCAAAGTCGGCCAAGGAGAAGAAGAAGGGCTGCACCAAGTCGCTGAAGCCTGGGGCGGCGGCCGGCGGCTGCGCCTATGACGGGGCGATGATCGTGTTGCAGCCGATCGCCGACGCCGCCCATCTGGTCCATGGACCGATCGCCTGCCTGGGCAACAGCTGGGACAATCGCGGCTCGCAATCCTCCGGCCCGCAGCTCTACCGCACCGGCTTCACCACCGACCTGTCGGAACTGGACGTCATCGGCGGCGGCGAGAGGAAGCTCTACCGCGCCATCAAGGAGATCGTTCAGCAATACGACCCGCCGGCCGTCTTCGTCTATCAGACCTGTGTGCCGGCGATGACCGGCGACGACATCGCCGCGGTCTGCAAGTTCGCGACGCAGAAGCTGGGCAAGCCGGTGATCCCGGTGGATGCGCCGGGCTTCGTCGGATCGAAGAATCTGGGCAACAAGCTGGCCGGCGAGGCCCTGCTTGAGCATGTCATCGGCACGGTGGAGCCGGAATACACCACCCCCACCGACATCTGCATCATCGGCGAATACAACCTCGCGGGAGAGCTGTGGCTGGTCAAGCCGCTGCTGGACGAGATCGGCATCCGCCTCTTGTCCTGCATTTCCGGCGACGGCCGCTACAACGAGGTCGCCCAGGCCCACCGCGCCCGCGTCACCATGATGGTGTGCAGCCAGGCGCTGGTGAATGTCGGCCGCAAGATGCAGGAGCGCTACGGCATCCCCTATTTCGAGGGGTCCTTCTATGGCGTGTCCGACATGTCGGACACGCTGCGCACCATGACCCGCATGCTGGTGGAGCGCGGCGCCGACAAGGGGCTGATCGACCGGGCGGAAGGCGTGATCGCACGGGAGGAAAGCCGCGTCTGGCGCCGTCTGGAACCCTACAAGCCGCGCTTCGAGGGCAAGCGCGTCCTCCTCTTCACCGGCGGGGTCAAGAGCTGGTCGATGGTCAGCGCGCTGGAAGGCGCCGGGCTGACCATCCTCGGCACCTCCACCAAGAAGTCGACCAAGGAGGACAAGGAGCGCATCAAGAAGATGAAGGGCGAGGAGTTCCACCAGTGGGATGATCTGAAGCCGCGCGACATCCACAAGATGCTGGCCGACGATCAGGCCGACATCATGATGTCCGGCGGCCGGTCGCAGTTCATCTCGCTGAAGGCCAAGGTTCCCTGGCTCGACATCAACCAGGAGCGCCACCACGCCTATGCCGGCTATGACGGCATCGTCAATCTCTGCGAAGAGATCGACAAGACGCTGTCCAACCCGATCTGGCGTCAGGTCCGCCAGCCGGCGCCGTGGGAATCCGGTCCGTCCTCCACCCTTCTGGCGGCGGAGTAAGGCCGATGTCGCACGTCCAGCGCTTCCCCTCCGCCGCCAAGGCCGCCTCGACCAACCCGCTGAAGATGAGCCAGCCGCTGGGCGCGGCGCTCGCCTATCTCGGCGTCGACCGCTGCCTGCCGCTGTTCCACGGGTCTCAGGGCTGCACCGCCTTCGGGCTGGTCTTGCTGGTCCGCCATTTCCGCGAGGCGATCCCGCTGCAGACCACGGCGATGGATCAGGTCTCCACCATCCTCGGCGGCTACGACAATCTGGAGCAGGCGATCCGCACCATCGTCGAGCGCAACAAACCCGCCATGATCGGCGTCGCCACCACCGGCGTCACCGAGACCAAGGGCGAGGACATGGGCGGACAGTACACGCTGTTCCGCCAGCGCAACCCCGACATGGCCGACACCGCCCTGGTCTTCGCCAACACCCCCGACTTCGCCGGCGGGTTCGAGGACGGCTTCGCCGCCGCAGTGACCGCAATGGTGGAACGTCTGGTCGAACCGTCGCCGGTGCGCATCCCGACCCAGGTCAATGTGCTGGCCGGTAGCCATCTGTCGCCTGGCGATGTCGAGGAGTTGCGCGACATCATCGAGGGCTTCGGCCTGTCGCCGATCATGCTGCCCGACCTGTCGCTGTCGATGTCCGGCCGCCAGCCGACCGACTTCACCGCCACATCGCTGGGCGGCGTGACGGTGGAGCAGATCCGCGCCATGGGCGCCTCTGCCGCGACCATCGTGATCGGCGAGCATATGCGGGTCGCCGGCAACGCGCTGGAATTGAAGACCGACGTGCCCAGCCATTTCTTCAGCCGGCTGACCGGGCTGGAGGCATCGGACAAGCTGGTCCGCTTGGCTATGGAGCTGTCGGGCAAGCCGGCGCCGGCCCGGCTGCGGCGCCAGCGCGAGGCCCTGGTCGACGCCATGCTGGACGGGCATTTCTTCTTCAGCCGCAAGCGCATCGCCGTGGCGCTGGAACCCGACCTGCTCTACGCCGTCACCGGCTTCCTCGCCGATATGGGGGCTGAGGTGGTCGCCGCGGTGTCGCCGACTCAAAGCCCGGTTCTGGAACGGCTGAAAGCCGCCACCATCATGGTCGGCGATCATTCCGACCTGGAGACGCTGGCCCGCGACGCCGACCTGATCGTTTCCAACTCGCACGGGCGGCAGGGGGCGGCGCGGATCGGCGTGCCGCTGCACCGCATGGGCCTGCCGATGTTCGACCGGCTGGGTGCGGGACTGCGCGTCCAGGTCGGCTACCGCGGCACGCGCGAGCTGCTGTGCGAGATCGGCAACCTGTTCCTCGCCCGCGAGATGGACCACGAAAATCACGACGCCGGACACCATGGGGCAGGCGAATCGCACGGCTGCGGAGGCGGATCATGCGGATGCAACGCCGTCTGAGCGTGGTGCAGGCCCCCCGCCCGACACAAGGAGGATCGATGAAGGTCGCTTTCTGCACCCAGGACATGCAGCACGTCGATGCGCATTTCGGCTGGGCCAAGAACATCGCCGTCTATCGGGTCGACCGCCAGGGCCATGCCTTTCTGGAGACCTTCCAGTTCGGCGGCTCGATGTTCGAGGACGGCAACGAGGACAAGCTGGTGCCCAAGCTGGAGGCGCTGGCCGACGTCGCCATCATCTACCTGTCGGCCATCGGCGCCTCGGCCGCCGCCCGCGTGGTGGCGAAGAAGATCCATCCGGTGAAGGTCGAGGCCACGGAAACCATCCCGGCCCTGCTCGACAAGCTGGTCCAGACGCTGAACGGCAACCCGCCGCCCTGGCTGCGCAAGGCGATGGGCGAGACGCCGCAATTCCATTTCGACGAGGAGGAGGTCTGAGCATGGCCGAATTGGCTGAAGTGTCCGTCGCCGACCAGTTCGTGAAGACGCTGGTCCTGCTGTTCCGTGCCGAGGACAGCTATGGCGCCTGGGAAGGCAAGCCGGACGAGGCTCTGCTCGCCCCCTTCATCCTGGACAAGGAGGCGCGCGCCGCCATCCCGATCATCGGCGATCCCGACCCGGACACGCTGTGGCGGCTGGAGCTGTTCTACAAGGCGGTCGGCGTCACGGTCGAAAAGCAGACCGGCATGATGGCCTCGCCGATGATGAAGATGAGCCACGAGGGCTTCGGCCGCATGATCCTGACCACCGGCCGGCTGGTGGTGGTGTCGAAAACCCTGCGCGACGTCCACCGCTTCGGCTTCCCCAGCATCGAGAAGCTGGCCGCCGACGGCGCCAAGCTGGTCGAGGATGCGGTGGCGCTGATCCGGGAATACCCCGAGGTCGCAAACCTCTGAGCCGGATCTTCAAGCCCTTGGGAGCACGACCATGAGCGACATCGACGCCCTGAAGGACGAGATCAAGAAGCTGAACGCCCGTGCCACGCAGAAGAAAATGGATTTGCACGATTTGTCGGAAGAGCTTCCGCAGAATTGGCAGACCATCTTGGCGGTGGCGCAGGAAACCTATGACGCCTTCAAGACCCTGACCGAGAAACGGGCGGCGCTGAAGGCGCTGGAGAAGGCGTGATCCCCTCCATTTTCAAAAAAGCTTAGGCGCACCCTTTCCCGAGAGGAGCATTCCCATGGCTGAGTTCCTGACCGGCACCACCCGGGGTGGTCAGAGCTGGACCCCGAAATTCGTCGAAACCATCGATCAGAAGCAATGCATCGGCTGCGGCCGCTGCTTCAAGGTCTGCGGCCGCGGCGTGCTGAACATGATCGGCCTGACCGAGGACGGCGACATCGTCGACGCCTTCGACGACGAGGCCGAGAAGAAGGTGATGACGGTCGAGACCGCGGCCAACTGCATCGGCTGCGAAAGCTGCTCCAAGGTGTGTTCGAAGAGCTGCATCACGCATGTGGCGGTGGCGGCGTAGGGGCCTCGCCCGGGTGCCCCCTCCCTTCCCAAGCTTTGCAGCTTGGGCCCCTTCCCTCCCCCGCCCTCGGCCGGCCAAAGGCCGGTCCGATCGCGGTAGAGGGAGTTGGTCGCAGAGCAGCGGCAGTTCCCTCTCCCTCGAAGAGGGGGAGGGTTAGGGAGGGGGCCTCACCTCGGCAAAGCCCCCGCTCCCCTCAGTACGCATACTCCTTGAACACCGGATCGACGCTGCCGCCCCAGGGGCCGTTGAACTTCTCCAGAAGCTCGTCGGCCGGGCTGCGGCCGGTCTCGGCGATGACCTGCAGGGTGTCGAGGAAGTGGGTCTCGTCGTCGCCCCAATTGTCGTTGCGGGCACGCCGCGCCAGCCCGTCGCGGGCGATCGCCACCACCTCCCGGGCCACCTCGCGAACCGTCCCATTACGGAACGTCGTGCGCAGGCCCGACCGCGGCACCTCGGCGCGCAGATGCGCGCGCTCCTCCGTGGTCCAGTCCTTCACCAGATCCCAGGCCGCATCCAGCGCCACCTGATCGTAGAGCAGCCCGACCCACAGCGCCGGCAGGGCGCACAGGCTGCGCCATGGGCCGCCGTCGGCGCCGCGCATCTCCAGATACTTCTTCAGCCGCACTTCCGGGAAGGCGGTGGTGGTGTGGTCGGCCCAGTCGGTGATCAGCGGCAGCTCGCCCGGCAGGGCGGGCAGCTTGCCGTCCATATAGGCGCGGAAGGACTGGCCGGCCGCGTCGATGTAGGTGCCGTCGCGGTAGACGAAGTACATCGGCGTATCGAGCAGGTAGTCGACGTAGCGCTCGAAACCGAAGCCGTCCTCGAACACGAAGGGGATGTCGCCGGTGCGGTCCGGATCGGTGTCGGTCCAGATGTGGCTGCGGAAGCTCTGGAAGCCGTTCGGCTTGCCCTCGGTGAAGGGCGACATGGCGAACAGCGCGGTCGCGATCGGCTGCAGGGCCAGCGACACGCGGAACTTCTTCACCATGTCCGCTTCGGACGCGAAGTCCAGGTTGACCTGCACGGTACAGGTGCGCGTCATCATGTCGAGGCCGAGCGAGCCGACCTTCGGCATGTAGTCGCGCATGATCTTGTAGCGGCCCTTGGGCATCCACGGGATGTCGTCGCGCGTCCATTTCGGCTGGAAGCCCAGCCCCATCATGGCGATGCCGAGCTCCGCCCCGACCTCCTTCACCTGGCGCAGGTGGCGGTGCACCTCGGCACAGGTCTGGTGCAGGGTCTCCAGCGGCGCGCCCGACAGTTCGACCTGCCCGCCCGGCTCCAGCGTGATGTTGGCCATGTCCTGGACCAACGCGATGATGTTGCCCTTCTCCTCCACCGGCTGCCAGCCGAAGCGGGTCATGCGGGTCAGCAGTTCGCGGATGCCGTCCGGCCCGTCATAGGGCAGCGGCCGCAGGTCGGAGGTGCGGTAGGCGAACTTCTCGTGCTCGGTCCCGATGCGCCAGTCCGGCGCCGGCTTGCTGCCAGATTCGAGATAGGCCACCAGTTGGCGGCGGTCGGTGATGGGTTCGCCGCGCGTGGTCGGGGGTGCGGACATGAAGTCTCTCGCGGGAAGTGGACGGAGGAACGGCCGGATGGCGGCCGGTTAAGGGGTCGGCGCGCGGAAAGGCGGACGCCGGTCGCTTCCCCCGGCAGTCCAATCCCCGGCCAAGGACTGCCAGCAAGCCAGCGCCGCCACCACCGCCGTATCGGCCCGCAGGATGCGCGGACCCAATCCCACCGGAACAACAAAGGGGAGTTTGGCAAGTTCGTCAAGTTCCGACTGGTCGAAGCCGCCCTCCGGCCCGACCAGCAAGGCCGCGGGACCGGGGGGCGCGTCGCGCAGCACATCGGCGATGGGGCGGGCGGAGCCGGCCTCCGCGCACAGATAGAGCCGGCGATCGGCCGGCCAGTTGGCCAGCGCGCGGTCCAGCGGCAGAGCCTCGCCCATCTCCGGCACGCTCAGGCGCTCGCACTGCTCGGCCGCCTCCACCGCATTGGCGCGCAGGCGGTCGATGTTGACGCGGTTGGGATCGGTGCGGCGGGTGAAGACCGGCCAGAGGCGGGAGATCCCCATCTCCGTCGCCTTTTCGGCGACGAAGTCGATGCGGCCCTTCTTCAGCGGGGCGAACAGAAGCCAGAGGTCCGGAGTCGTGTCCTGTTCCCGCCGCTGGTTCGCCACGGTCAGCGAGCACCAGCCCTTGCCGAAGCCATCGATCACCGCGCGCCATTCGCCGTCGCGGCCGTTGAACACGGCGACCGGATCGCCGCGGTCGAGCCGCAGGACATGGCGCAGGAAATGGGCGCGCTCATGGTCCAGCCCGACCGACTGGCCTTCGGCCAGCGGGCTGTCCACATACAGGCGGGTCTTGATCGGGTCGGCCATGGCTGTCGTCTCCGCGGGGCGGCGCCGACTATAGCCGGCTGCGGGCGTGCAAGTCAGCACATCAGAGACAACGGTGACGCGCAGGGGCGGTGCGCGGAAAATGGATGGCGGGCCGGAGCGCGGGGGATCAGGCTTTCACGACCGGACCGCTGCGATCAAACTGGGGCGATCAGACCGGGGCGATCACGGCCTCGATCTGACGGCGCAAGTCGTTGGGCTGGACGGGCTTGTGCAGGATACGCACCTGTTCGGCCTTGGCGGCGGCCATCAGTTCGGCACCGGTGTCGCCGGTCAGGATGATGGCGGGAACGGCAACGCCGCAGGCCTCGCGCACCGCACGCACGGCGGTGATGCCCGACCAGCCGTCGCGCAGCCGGTAATCGGACAAGATCACGTCCGGAACCGGATGGCCCGGCAGCTTCGCCAGGACGGTTTCCACATCCTCGGCGGCCAGTACCCGGTAGCCCCAGGTGTCCAGCATGATCTCCATCCCGGCCAATATGATCGACTCGTCGTCGATGACGATGGCGAAACGGTCCGGTGTTGCGTTCATGTCCATTTAAGATAGCAGACCGCTGAGGTTACAACGAAGAAACAGTATTGGTGCGATTTTAGCGCGTGCAAGCCCCCGACCTGCTATTTTCCATAGCGACAGCCCGGGCCTAACGCCGCACCCACCTCGCACCCGGCCATGGCAGCGTGCTTGCCGCCTGGACGGCAGCCCGATACCTTCGCGCTGATTGCCTGTTCAGACATCTCAATAGCACAGCGGGAACGCCGCCGTCATGCCCACCGCCTCCACCGGTCCCACTCTTCCCGACTCAGGCTTTACAGACATCCGCCAGGACGGGTGGCTCGCCCGCCGCGTGCCGGCAGCTTTGCGCCCCTATGTCACACTGGCACGGCTGGACCGTCCGATCGGGACATGGCTGCTGCTGTTCCCCTGCTGGTGGAGCGTGGCCCTGGCGATGCCGCAGCCCTTCCGCGACTGGCCGTCGCTGCTTTGGCTGATGGCGCTGTTCGGTATCGGCGCCGTTCTGATGCGCGGCGCCGGCTGCACCGTCAACGACATCCTGGACCGCAAGTTCGACGCGATGGTGGAGCGCACCCGCTCCCGCCCGATCCCGTCGGGACAGGTGTCGGTGCGTCAGGCGCTGGCGTTCCTGGTGCTTCAGCTGCTGGTGTCGCTGCTGGTCCTGCTGCAGCTGGGGATGACGGCCATCGGGCTGGGCGTGCTGTCGCTGGCGCTGGTCTTCACCTACCCACTGATGAAGCGCATCACCTGGTGGCCGCAGGCCTTCCTGGGCCTGACCTTCAACTGGGGCGCCCTGATGGGCTGGGCCGCGGTGCAGAACGATGTCGGTTGGCCGGCGCTGGCGCTCTATGTCACCGGCATCGCCTGGACGCTGGGGTACGACACCATCTACGCCCACCAGGACAAGGAAGACGACGCCCGGATCGGCGTGAAGTCCACCGCGCTGCGCCTGGGCGACCAGAGCAAGATCTGGATCTACGGCTTCTACACCCTGACCTATGTCGGAATCGGCATTGCCGGCCGCCTCGCCGGTCTGGGCGGCCTGTTCCTGCCGGTGCTGTCGTTGGCGGCGCTGCAACTGGCCTGGCAGGTCGCGACATGGCGGCCGGACGATCAGGGCGACTGCCTGGACAAGTTCAAGTCCAACCGCTGGTTCGGCTGGCTGGTTCTGGCGGCCATTTTGGCCGGGAAGATTTAGGGAGGCGTTGGTGGGGAGGGGGTTGGCTTCGATTGCCCCCTCCCTAACCCTCCCCCTCTTTGAGGGAGAGGGGACTGCCGCCGCCTCGCATAAGGCCCCCTCTCCCGCGTAAGCGGGGGAGGGTTGGGGTGGGGGCATCGTCTACTGACGCTCATACACCCGCACAAACAAAAAGGGCGGAGCAAAGCCCCGCCCTTCCTGAAATCCTGATCGCCCAAAGCCTGCCCCGCTCAGCGCTCGCTGGTATCGGCCAGCTGGGCGACGGAGCTGGTCGAGCCGGGCTTGCGTCCGGGGGCGACGGTGCGGCGGCTGCCGGGCGCGGCGGCTTCGGCGACGGTGACCGGAGCGGCATGCGAGGCACCCGGCTTGCGGACCGGAAGCACCGCGACGTCCGTGCGCTGCGGCTTGGCGTGGGAGGCGACGGCGGTGGCCGGCAGGCTCTGCGGCTTGCGGCCGGGAACCGAGACGCTGTGGCCCTTCTGCGGGTGCAGCGACGCTTCCATCATCCGCGGGCCATTGGCCTTGGCACGGCCGCGCGGGCTGCTGCTGAAGCCCTGGTCCATGCCGCGGTCGCCGGCATCCAGCATCCGGCCGCCGCGCGGGGAAGCCTCCTCCCCCTCCGGCATGATGAATCCGTAGGCGGCGTAGACGCGCAGGCCCATCTGGTCGGTCGGCTCGTGCCAGACGCGGACGGCGGACCAGTCGTTGTTGCGGGAAACGTCGACCACCCGCATGCCGCGGCGCAGCCCGTCGCCATCGATCCAGCTGTGGTCCACCTCGATGGTGCGGCGGTCGATCACCGCGCTGACCAGCGAGACGTGGCCACGGCGCATATGGCCGGTGCGCTTGAAGACGAGGACGGAACCGACGGCGGGGCGCTGGTCGCGGTCATACTGGCCGGCGGCATGGTCCCACCAGGTCCAGGCGTCGCCGCGGATCGTGAAATCGGAGATGGAGCGGACGGTGCGGACGCAATCGCCGTCTTGTGCGGCAGCCGTCGACACGGTAAGGGGGCTGAGCGCGATCAAAGCCGCAAACGAAAGGCCGATGGCGGTTCCCCTCTGCCGCATGATTCCCCCAATCCCTCTGTTTTCCCCTGGCGAGAACGGGTAACACGGGTTCGCAGCTGTGTCTACACCGTTTGAAATGTGTAACATTCAAAAGCCATCGACCAGCATACCCCCAACAGCGGAGTCCCTCGGGAAGCCTCGTATGAACAACGCATCTCCGCAAGATTTCGTCCGCGACAACACGGCGCTGACGACCACGCCGCTGTTGCCGGAAATCCAGCTTCATCTTGCCACCGAGGTCACACCCCTCTGGCAAGCCACCGAGGAGACCTTGGCCGCTACGAATTTGCCACCGCCATACTGGGCTTTCGCTTGGCCGGGCGGACAGGCCGTGGCGCGGCTGTTGCTCGACCGGCCGGAGCTGGTGGCCGGCAGGTCGGTGCTCGATTTTGCCGCAGGCACCGGGCTGGTCGGCATCGCCGCGATGATGGCGGGGGCGGCGCGGGTCCAGTGCTGCGACATCGACCGCTTCTCGCTCGCCGCCATTGCGCTGAATGCCGAGGCCAACGGGGTGGAGCTCAAGGCGGTCAGCGCCGATCTGGTCGGCCGGCCCCTGCCGGGCATCGATGTCGTGCTGGCCGGCGACGTCTGCTACGAGAAGCCGATGGCCGAACGGGTGACGGCGTGGCTGCGCGAGATCGCGGCGACCGGAACGCTGGTCCTGCTGGGCGATCCCGGCCGCGCCTACTTCCCCGCCGGCGGTGTCGAGAAGGTGGCGAGCTACACCGTCCCGACCTCGCTGGAGCTGGAGGACAGGGAGGCGCGCGAAACGACGATCTGGCGCCTGCTGGCTCAGATTTAGCGATCGGATTCACACTTCAGATCGATTCCGATCTTACGTGATCCGATCTAACGGCTGAGGCGCGAGACGGCCAGCCGCAGGTCGGCCAGGAATGTCGGCTGTTCCACCAGCTGGCCGCGCAGCAGGTAGCTGGGGTGGAAGGTCGGAACCACCTCCACCCCCTCCAGCAGCCGGCAGGGCAGCACCTTGCCGCGCAGCTGCAGGATGCCGTTCTCGCCGGTCAGCGCCCAGGTCGGCGTGCGGCCGAGCGCCACGATCACCGACGGACGGTAGTCGGCGAGCGTGGCGCGCAGATGCTCGATCTCGTCGGCGAACTCGGCGAGCAGCCGATCGGACGTGCCGAAGGCGCCCCAGCTCTCGTCGATCTCCCGCCCCTCCTTGCGGGCGCGGGCGCGCGAGGCGAAGAAATGCCCAACCTTGTTGCCGGGCGGCTGGTAGCGGAAGACGTTGGCGACCAGGCATTCCGCCCGCTCGATCCCCACGGCGGCCAGCGATTCGTCCAGCAGCTTGCCGCTGCGACCGACGAAAGGCGTGCCCTGCCGGGCCTCCTCCGCCCCCGGCGCCTCGCCGACGATGGCGAGCCGCGGCCCGTCGACCGGCTTGGTCGGGTATTGGTAATCGGCGAAGGGCATGTCGGTGCGCAGGTCGGTCATCGGATCGCTTCCAGAAATCTTGCCAAATGGGCGCAGTCGGGGCGCCGGGCTTGCCGAAGCGCCTGCCCGAACCCAAGCTTGTAGGCGGTAAGGTTCCAGCCCAGACCGCCCAACCTACAAACAAGCCCAACCTGCAAACAAGGGAGAGACCGGGATGACACCGCAAACACCGGCGACACAGGAACTGGCCGGCAAGACCTGCGAGCCCTGCCGCGGCGGAATACCGCCGATGGACCGCGCGATGGCCGCCTCCTATCTGGTGCAGGTGCCGGGCTGGGTCATGAAGGAAGACCCCGACCGCATCGAGCGCGACTTCAAGTTCCCCGACTTCGTCCAGGCCCAGGCCTTCGCCAATCAGGTGGGCAACCTGTGCGAGGCCGAAGGCCACCACGCCGACATCCATTTCGGCTGGGGCCACTGCCGGGTCGCGTTCTGGACCCACAAGATCAAGGGCCTGCACGAGAACGACTTCATCATGGCCGCGAAGGTCAACGGGATGGCCGACGCGCCCTATGTGCCGGCGTCCGTGGGCACCCCGCCGCCGCCTTATGTGCAGGGGGCGTGAGGGTTAGACCTTCTCCAGTTGAAGAAGTTAGACCCCCACCTAACCTCCCCCGCTCTCAGCGGACCTACGGTCCGCCTGCCGCGTCAGCACAAAGCAGAGCTTTGTGCGAGAGCTGGGCGGGGGAGGGACTGCCGCTGAACGCCGACAAAGGTCCATTTCCCTCCTCCGCCCAGCGGGGGAGGGTCAGGGTGGGGGCAATCGGAGCCAACACCTAACCTTCCCTACCCCCACAACTCCGCCAGCGGCGGCTGGACCACCGCGCCGTCATAGTGCAGCCCCGGCTCGCGGTCGCGGGAGAGCAGCAGCGGACCGTCGAGGTCGACGTAGCGCGCGCCCTGCCCGACCAGGATCGCCGGCGCCATCGCCAGCGAGGTCGCCACCATGCAGCCGACCATCACCTCGAACCCCATGGCATGGGCGGCGCGGGTCATCGCCAGCGCCTCCGTCAGGCCGCCGGTCTTGTCCAGCTTGACGTTCACCACCTGATAGAGCCCGCGCAGCTTATCAAGCGATTCCAGCCCGTGGCAGGATTCGTCGGCGCCCAGCGGCACCGGGCAGGCGACTCCGCGCAGGGCATCGTCCTGGCCGGCGGGCAGCGGCTGCTCGATCATCTCGACGCCCAGGCCGGCGAGCACCGGAGCGAAGCGGTGCAACTGGTCCAGCGTCCAGCCCTCGTTGGCGTCCACCACCAGCCGGGCGGCGGGCGCGGCGGCGCGGACGGCGCGGACCCGGTCGAGGTCGCCCTCCCCCGTCAGCTTCATCTTCAGCAGCGGATGGCGCGGCGCCCGTTCCCGCGCCGCGGCGGCCATCGCCTCGGGCTCGTCGACGCTCAGCGTATAGCAGGTGACCAGCGGCCCCGGCGGCTCGGCCAGCCCGGCGAGCTTCCAGGCGGGCACGCCGCTGCGCTTGGCCTCCAGGTCCCACAGGGCGCAATCCAACGCGTTGCGGGCCGCCCCTGGTGGCATCAGCCGGGACAGCGCATCGCGGCCCAGCCCACCGGCGACCGCGCCTGCCATCGCCTCCAGTGCAGCGACGACTCCGTCCACGTTCTCGCCATAGCGGGCGTAGGGCACGCATTCGCCACGGCCGCGGTGCGGACCGTCGGTCACCTCCGCCACCACCACGGCAGCTTCGGTCTTGGCCCCGCGCGAGATGCGGAAGGAGCCGCGGATCGGGAAGCTCTCCCGGCGGACGGTCAACTGCTGGGCGGACATGATCGCGAACCCCGAAACGGAACAGGGCCGGGAGTGTATCCCGGCCCTGCCCTTTTCCGCGACAGTGAAGGCGACAGTCGAGGCCGCCGTATCAGCGTTCCTGTATCAGCGTTCCTGAATGATCACGCCGTACCAGCCCAGCCCCTTGTAGGTCTCGTAGCCGGGGGTCAGGGCATAGCCGACGATGCGGTTCCTGTCGTCGATGTAGTGGCCCATGGAGCCGGCATTGCGACGCAGCGGCACCGTCTCCGTCAGCAGGCCGCGCCCGTCGGACGAGGCGATCACCCGATGACGGGCGTCGAGCAGCAGGCAACGCGACTTCTCGCGCTCCCCGGCCTCCAGCCGCACGCCCTCGACCACGGCGGCAGCCTGCGGCTCCCAGTCGAAGAAGATGCCGAGCACGCCGATGGCGTCGCCGTCCGACTCGCCGTCGCGCCGGATGGCGGTGGCATAGGTGGCGACGACACGGTCGTCCAGGCTGCGGTTGCGGGCGACGTCGCCGACCGTGAACTCGCTGCCGTTGCGGGTGGCCAGCGCCTGGCGGAACCAGGGCTCGTCCGACACGTTGGCGCCGCGCGCGCCCGGATAGCGGTCGGGCCGGCCGTTGGCGATGACGGTGCCGTTGCGGTCGGCGATCCAGAGGTCGAGATAGACGGTGTAGGATTCCAGGATTACGCCCAGCCGGCGCGAGGCATGGCGGCGCGCCTCTTCGCCCGGGTCGGCGGCGCAATCGACCACCGCGCTGTCGGTCGCCCACCAGCGCACGTCGCAGGAGCGTTCGTACAGGTTGCGATCGATGATCTCGATCATGTTCAGCGACAGGTCGGCCAGCCGCTTGCCGTGCATCTCCTGCACCATGGCGCTGCCGGTGGTGGTCAGGTGATCGACACGGGCGACGATCTCCGACCGCAGTTCCTTGGTGATGCTGTTGACCTGCGTCGAGATCTCCGACACCTCGTTGGCGACGACGGCGAAGCCGCGCCCGGCGTCGCCGGCCCGCGCCGCCTCGATCAGGGCGTTCATCGCCAGCATCTTGGTGCGCCGGGTAATGTCCTCGATCAAGGACACCTTCTTCGAGGCAACATCCAGCACGCCCCGCGACAGCTCGAACAGATCGGTGCCCGCCATGCTCATCGTCTTGTCCCCCGTCATGACCGTCCCTGTTTCCCCTTCATCAAAAGCCGTGCCAACGGTCGCCGGTTCTCCGCGGGCCGCCCACCCTTCCCGATTTCCGCGGCACTTGGCCGCGGACGACACCCTTGGTCCGGATGTTTCGGAAGTGTCGTACGGTTAAGATGCTGAAACTAAAGGCAGGCTGGCGTGAGGTTGCTCAACGGGTCGTGGCGTCGGCAGTCATACGCCAGCCATATTGCCGACTGGTAACACGATTTCTCGCTAAATTCGTAATAAAAAGTCCACGCCGCGTGGAAATACGCCAGATCAATTCCGCATTGCGGGATCTCATGCACATGCTGTGCACATTCGCCGGGCAGTTGATGCGATGCGCGTCACCACGCCGGGAAAGCGCCGTCAGGCGACGCGATGCATCTCGTCAAGGAAACGCTGGACCTCGCGGGTCAGCCGGTCGGCTTCGGCCGCCATGCGTTCGGACGCGGCGAACACCTCGTGCGCGGTGCCGCTGGTGCGGCCGGCGGCATCGGTGACCTCGCGGATGTCGTCGGACACGGCACGGGTGCCGGCGGCGGCCTGCTCCATGTTGACGACGATCTCGCGCACGGCGGAGCCCTGCTGCTCGATACCGGCGCTGATGCCGGCCGCGATCTGGTTGATCGAGGTGATGGTGCGGCCGATGCCGACGATGGCGCCGACCGCCTCGTCGGTGGAGGACTGGATGCCGGCAATCTGGGCCGCGATGTCGCCGGTGGCCTTGGCGGTCTGGTCGGCCAGCCGCTTCACCTCCTGCGCCACGACGGCGAAGCCCTTGCCGGCCTCCCCTGCCCGTGCCGCCTCGATCGTGGCGTTCAGGGCCAGAAGGTTGGTCTGGCTGGCGATGTCGTTGATCAGGGTGATGACGTCGCCGACCGTGCGCGCCGCCCCCGACAGCGTGGCGACCAACGCGTTCGACCGCTCGGCCTCGCCGGCCGCGGTTTCGGCGACGCGGGCGACATCGCCGATCTGGCGGGCGATCTCGGCGATGGAGGCGGACAGCTCTTCCGTCGCGGCGGCGACGCTGCCGACATTGCTGCCGGTCTGCGCCGCGGAGGCCGCGACCGAAGAGGCCTTGCCGGTCGCCTGGGTCGCGTCCGTCTCCATGGTGCGGGCGGAGACCTCCAGCTGATGGGCGGTGTCGGCCACCTCGCTGCAGACGCTCTGGATCTGGCCCTCGAAGCGCTGGGTGACGCCGGCGAAACCAGCGACCTTCTGCGAAATGCTCTCGGTCGCCGCATTGATGGTGCGGCTGGCGTGCAGGAAGCCGCCCTGCATGCCGCGCAGCACGATCCGGCGGAAATACTTGTGCTCCGACACCGCATGCATGGAGGCCGTCGCCTCGCGCACGAAGGCGTCGGTGCGGTCGATGGCATCGTTGGTGGCGTGCATCAGTTCGCCCAGCGCCCCGCCCTCGCGGATGCCGATCACCCGCGCCTCGAAATCGCCGGCGGCGACGGCACGGTTGACCGCGGTCAGCTGCCGCACCACCGCGCCGGCGCGGCGCAGGTACAGACCGGCCCCGCCCAGCGTGGCGAGCCCGGCCAGCGCCAGACCGGTGCGCAAAGCGACGCCACCGGCATTCAGCAGCTCCACGACCAGCAGGACCGCCAGCGCGACGAGGCCAAGCGCGACCAGCCAACCGGCCCGGGTCAGGGACGACGCGTTAGAGGGAGAAGACGAATTCGTCATACCCGATTCCCTTTTCGGCCAGCAGGGCGAGGACGGCGGCGAATCCGGCCTCCATCCCCTGCTTGCGGTCGGCGTGGCTGTCCTCGATTTCGAGGAGCTGACGGTAGAGCGGGATGACCTTGTCCAGCGCCGACCGCTCCGGCACCCGGCGGGAGGAGTGGTAGCCGATCACCCGCCCGTCCACGTCGAAACTTGGCGTGACATGGGCGAAGACCCAATAATGGTCACCGTTGCGGGCGCGGTTGACGACATAGGCGAAGATCTCCTGCCCCGCCTCCAGCGTGACCCACAACAGCTTGAAGACGCAGCGCGGCATGTCGGGATGGCGCACGATGGAATGGGGGGCGCCCATCAGCTCCGATTCGCTGTAGCCGGCGACCTGCTGGAACACCCGGTTCGCATAGGTGATCCGCCCCTTCAGGTCCGTCTTGGAAACGATGACTTCATCCGGGTCGAAGAAGCGTTCCACCCCCGTCAGGGGAACGTCGCGTCGTGCCATGTGCCTTCCGGTCTCCCGCATCCCTGACCCGCCCGGATCATGCCGGCCCAGCATGATGGCCCCGGCATGGTCCTTCATCGCGGCGAAAACCGGCGGCAGGGACGGATTATGTCCGGATCGGCATGCCGCGCGATGCCCCGCACCGCGGGCGCCGCAACGATTTGCACTGTAATGTGACGGAAGCTTGCAGGAAAGGCCCTACCTATTGCGGTGCTGAAATATTTGGGTACGGACGATGGAACGGATCAGCCGCCTTACTCCGGCGGATAGGGAACGATCAACAGCCGGTCGGCCGGCGGGTCGTCCACCGTCACCACGGTGCCGTCGGGCCAGCGCACCTCCACCTGCTCCACCGCATGGAGCGGACCCAACCCGAAATGGGCGACCGGTTCGCCCTGGCAGAGATAGCCGGAGCCGGCGCACACCGCCCGGCGCTGGCGTCGTCCGCCGGCGGTCAGGCTGACCACCGCACCGCGGGCCGGCGCCCCGAAGGGAGTCAGCGGCTGCACGCGCAGCCAGCCATTGTTGGTCGCCTCCGGACGAAAGACCGACAGCGGCTGCGCGCTGCCCTCTGCGCCGTGGCCGCCGCCATGGGAGCCGTGGCCGCCATGAGAACTGCCAGAACTGCCATGCGCCAGGATCAGTTCCAGCCGCCCGTCCCCATCGATGTCGGCCGCGACGGCACCGGTGCCGAGGCCCTTCGGCTCGGCGGCGTCGCCAAGCTCCAATTCCTGCCACAGGTCGTTGCGCCAGCCGAACAGGCGGTTAGGCTCGCCATGGGCATGGAAGAACAGCTCTTCATAGCCGTCATTGTCGAAATCGGCGGCGACGACGGTGAAGATGCGGCCGGGCATCGAAAAATCGGCACCGGCCGCTTCGACGAAGCCGCCGCCCATGCGCTGCTGGAAATAGCGCTGCGCCCCGTCCCAGGTGCCGACCACCAGGTCGAACAGCCCGTCGCCGTCGGCGTCCAGCGCCACCACCGCACGGCCGGACGGACGCGAATCGGCGATGCCGCGCTCTTCCGCGATCTCCTCGAAATTGCCGTCGCCGAGGTTGCGGAACAGCTCGTTGGGACCGCCGTCGTTGACCGTCACCACATCCATGTGATCCGAGACGATCGACAGGGCGGTGACGCCGCGTGCCGCGCCGATCGAGTCCAGCCCGGCCTCCTCCGCCCCATCCTCCAGCCGGCCGCGGCGGGTCAGCTCGTATAGGCGCAGGGGTCCGCCGTCCGTCGCCACCAGGAAGCCGTAGCGGCCGTGACCCCAGCGGTCCATCGCCGCGACCGCGCCGGCGGCGGTGTGGTTGGCGGCGCCGGCATTCTCCGCCTGGGCGAACAGGTCGATCCAATGCTTGCCGAAGCAGGCGAACAGCCGGTCGGCCATGTCCTTGGAACCGGTAGCGCGGTCGCAGTTGACGACGTAAAGCTCTTCCCGCCCGTCACCGTCGATGTCGGCGGCGGCAAGCCCCAAGGCGGGACCGGCGGGATCGGCCAGCAGCGGACCGGCGACGTCGACCAGCCGGCCATCCACCCATTTCAAGACGAGGTTGGCGGTGCGGTAGCCGGCCACGACCAGTTCGAAGGCCCCGTCGCCGTCGATGTCCGTGACCGCAATTCCGTTCGATGGCCGCGGCGGGTTCTCGGCGATCAGCGACGAGCAATCGAGGAACATCGGCACCCTCTTGTCCCGTGGTCGGTCCGCCGCCAACAGTCCCGTCCGGCCCCCGGACCTGTCATCGGGCAGGCCTTTGGAGCCATTGGCCTTTCGTGCGGCGTATCCCTGTTGATACCCCGTCCCCGCCCGCCCGTAAACCCGGACGGATGATCAGGGGCGGCCTATGTCCGATGCAGATGTGCGATGCGGAAGCCCCAAACGCAAAATCCCCCCGGCGCGGCTGCACCGGAGGGATCCCGGAGGTTCAGGCGAAGGCCGCAACGGGTGCCGCCCCCGGCTCAGATCCGCTTCTTCGCGCCCGAGTTGCCGGCCGCACGCTTGGCCGCGGCATCGTCGTTGCCGGCCGGCTTCTCCGCCGCCTTGGCCGCGGCTGCGGCCTTGGCCTGCTCGCGGGCCGGCAACTCGATGTTGACCTCCAGCGTCGAACAATCGCCGCCGCGGTCGAGCTTCACCTCGACCTTGTTCTCGTCGATGTTGACGTATTTGGCGATGACCGCCAGCAGTTCCTGCTGGAGCATCGGCAGATAGTCGGGGCCGCTGCGCCCGGCGCGCTCGTGCGCCATGACGATCTGCAGACGCTCCTTGGCCTGGACGGCCGACGCGCGCGGTGCCGCGCGGAAGAAGTTGAAGATGCTCATGCGCTCCTCCGCAGGAGCCGGCTGAACAGGCCCTTCTTCTGGGGGGTGACGAAGCGATGCTCGATGTCCTCGCCCAGGAAGCGGCCGACCGCATCCGAATAGGCCAAGCCGGCGTTGGAGACCTCGTCGAGGATCACCGGCATGCCGACGTTGGAGGCGCGCAGCACGGCCTGGCTTTCCGGGATGACGCCGAGCAGCGGGATCGCCAGGATCTCCAGCACGTCGTCGACCTTCAGCATCTCGCCCTTCTCGACCCGCTCCGGATCGTAGCGGGTCAGCAGAAGCTGCTGGGTCACAGGCTCCAGCCCCTGCTCCGCCCGGCGGGAGCGCGAGTTCAGTACGCCCAGGATGCGGTCGCTGTCGCGCACCGACGAGACTTCGGGGTTGGTGACGATGATCGCGTGGTCGGCGAAATAGAGCGACATCAGGGCGCCGCGCTCGATACCGGCCGGGCTGTCGCACAGGATGTAGTCGAATTCCTTCGACAGCTCGTTCAGGACCTTCTCCACCCCCTCGCGGGTCAGCGCGTCCTTGTCGCGCGTCTGCGAGGTCGGGAGGATGTAGAGGTTCTCGATCCGCTTGTCCTTGATCAGCGCCTGGTTGAGCTTCGCCTCGCCATTGATGACGTTGATGAAGTCGAAGACCACCCGGCGTTCGCAACCCATCACCAGATCCAGGTTGCGCAGGCCGACGTCGAAGTCGATGACGACCGTCTTGAAGCCGCGAAGCGCCAGTCCGGTCGCGAAGGCCGCGGACGAGGTCGTCTTGCCGACACCGCCCTTGCCGGAGGTCATGACGATGATCTTGCTCAACGGAGCCTCTCCCATAATCCCAAAGTTGCCGTCACCGATACCATAGACGTTCCGAAGATTTCACCCTTCGGAAAAGATCCTATCCTACCGCGTCTCAGCCCGTCTTCAGAAGGTCCATGCTGAGGACGCCGTCGCGCAGGAAAACCTGCACGGCTTTCTTGTAAAAGTCACTGCCGATGTCTTCGCTGATGCGATAATTGCCTGCGACCGATAGCACCTCCGCCTCCAGGCTGTGGCAGAAGATGCGGGCGTTGGTGTCGCCGGAGAAACCGGCCAGCGCCCGGCCGCGCAATGCGCCATAGACATGGATGTTGCCGTCGGCCAGCAACTCCGCCCCCGGGGAAACGGAGCTGGTGACGATCAGGTCGGTCTTCTCGGCATAGACCCGCATGCCGGAGCGCACCGGTTCGGTCACCACCACGGTCGGGCGGTGGACGACCTCGATCAGCACCTGCGGCGCGGCGACCGGCGCCTGCTGATCCGGTTGGCGGGGATCGGGGGCCTTCACCACCTCTTCCAGCTTGGCGGCGCGGCCCGACGGCATCGGCGTCAGGCCGACATTCATCGCCGCCTCGCGCACCGCCTGCGGTCCGCCCTGGAAACCGACCGGCAGCAGGTTCAACGCCTGCACCTGCGCCACGAAGGCGCCCAGGTCGAAGACGATGGACTCCGGCAGGTCGTCGAAATCCAGCACGACCGGCGCGTTGTGGAAGAAGTTGGGCGCCTGGCGCACCTTGACGTTCAGCTGGGTGAAGAAATTCGGCGATGTCGGAGCAAAGACCTTCAGCACCATCATGGTGAAGGAGTTGCCACGCAACTGGAACGGCACATCCCGTTCGGCGACCTGACTGGCGCTGCTCACCGTAGCCTTCCCGTTCGTTCCTGCCGTCCCGTGCCGTGCGTCCGGTCCGCCATGCGTCTGGTTCCGCCCTGCGTCCGGTCCGGAGCCGATCGCCATCGCGCCCGGCACCGGCATCGAGCCAGCCAATCCGCGCCTTCTAGCCGTCCGCAGCGGTTGGATTCAAGAGTTTCCCCGCCCCCATGGGTGACAATCGAATGCCGCGCCCGAACGCCGGGCCATCGCCCGGCGACGGACAAATCCCCACCCCGCCCGGCCATCGCCGACAGCGACGGCCTCGGGCCGCGGCCGTCCACCTGCGCGGACAGGCCAGGGTTGCAGCATATCGTTCGATTTCCCCCGTGGCCGCACAGTGTAATCAAAGCGTCCGGCAGCGGCAAAGCCTTTCGGCCGCATCAGCCGGAAGGCCATCCGGCGGCCGATGCGGCTCGGCGGAAAGGGTTACCAACCCCGCCCCTTCGGGTTTCCTGCGGCACCCACACCACATCTAGTATGAATATTTCGCGTCGGCCGCAATTTTGCCTGACGCCGTGCGTTGAGACCGGTACAGTCAGGATGCGTGGCTTCCAACGACGACGAGGTTCTCTTGCACCTTGTTTCGCTTATAGAGCACCTCCCCCGTCGGCCCGCACCGGCATGTCCGGATCCGGCACGACGCCCGGCAGCAACGCCCGGCGAAGCACTCATCAACGAGCATCCATGCGCCCGATCGAGCCTCCCCCTGCGGGAGGTTTTTTTGTGCCCGGATGCCGGCGTGCCTGACTCCGGCGCCACCCCCACCATTCGAGGAGATGCGACATGGCCAAGCGTTCCAGCAAAGGCATCGCCGCGGCGGACGACTCCACCGTCCACCCGCTTTTCCCCGGCATGAGCAGCCCCGCCGCCACCGGCTGGGATCCGCTTGGTGGGAGCGACGACCGCCGCGACCAGAGCTACGTCCGCAAGGTCAAGCCGCAGAACCCCAACCAGAAGCTTCTGATGGACGCCATCAAGGCGCACAATCTGGTGGTGGCGCTCGGACCGGCCGGCACCGGCAAGACCTACATCGCCATCTCCTCGGCGGTGGAGGCCCTGGAATCGGGCAGCGTCGATCGCATCGTCCTTTCCCGCCCGGCGCTCGAGGCCGGCGAGAGCATCGGCTACCTGCCCGGCGACATGCACGAGAAGATGGCGCCCTTCCTGCGCCCGCTCTACGACGCGCTGACCGACCGGCTGGGGTCGAAGCGGCTGCGGATGATGATGGCCGACGGCACCATCGAGATCGCGCCGGTGGGCTTCATGCGCGGCCGAACCCTGAACAACGCCTTCGTGGTGATCGACGAGGCGCAGAACTGCACCTACGCGCAGATCAAGATGCTGCTGACCCGGCTGGGCTGGCATTCCACCATGGTGCTGACCGGCGACCCCGACCAGACCGACCTGCTGGACAACCTGTCCGGGTTGGCCGACATCGCCCGGCGGCTGGAGGCGGTGGAGGGCATCGCCGTCGCCCGCCTGACCGAGAAGGACATCGTCCGCCATCCGCTGGTCGCCAGCATGCTGACGGTGCTCTGACCGCGGCCATTCGCCGCAATGTTGCACGGGAGGCGTCGATGCGGCGCCTCCCGCCCGTCGATATCGGCGGCCTCGCCTCTCACACCCTGCTATGGTTGCATCTATGACATTCAGTTGAGCGAAACATAGGATATACGAGCAAATAGGCTTGACGGCCGAGCCAACCCCGGCAAATGTCCACAAAATTTTAAGGACATCGCCGAGGGGGCCGCAGCCGTGACCGTTGCCGTGTTCGAACGCATCAGCATCCGGGGCAAGATCGCATTGATCCTGGCGGCGGCGGGTGTTGGGCTCGTCCTGATCGCCGTGGTCAGCCTGATGGGGCTGCGTGCCGAGATGATGGCCGACCGTCGCGACAAGACCCGCAACGTGGTGGAGATCGCCCACAGCCTGATCACCCATTTCGAGGCGCGCGAACGTGCCGGCGCCCTCTCCCGCACCGAGGCGCAGGCCGGCGCGAAGGCTGCGCTGAAGGCGTTGCGTCACGACGGCGAAGAGTATTTCTTCGTCACCGACCTCAGCCCCCGCATGGTCATGCACCCGATCAAGCCGGAGCTGGATGGCACCGACGTGTCGCGCAACGCCGACCCCAACGGCAAGCTGCTGTTCCAGGATTTCGTGCGCGTGGTGAAGGCCGAGGGCGCCGGATTCGTCGATTACCTCTGGCCGAAGCCCGCGTCGGCGGAGCCGGTGGCGAAGCTGTCCTACGTCAAGGGATTCGCCCCGTGGGGCTGGCTGGTCGGATCGGGCATCTACATCGACGACGTCGACGACGCCTTCCGCCGCGCCGCGTGGCGGCTGGCCGGCACCGGGCTGCTGATCGCGCTGGCCGCCGGGCTTCTGGCGCTGCTGGTCAGCCGGGCCATCGTCCGGCCGCTCGGCGGGCTGGGCCGGGTCATGCAGGATCTGGCCGGCGGCAACAGCGCGGTCGCCGTGCCCGGTCTCGGCCGCGGCGACGAGATCGGCGCCATGGCCCGCACCGTGGAGGTCTTCCGCGTCCAGCAGATCGATCTTGCCGGCCATTGGGAGCGGCAGAAGATCGAGCATCGCGTGGGCGAGCAGCGCGCCCAGGCGCTGAAACGGCTGACCGACCGCTTCGACGCCACCATCGCGGAAACCATCCGCACCGTCGGCACCGCCGTCGGCACGCTGGAGACCACCGCCCGCGCCCTGTCCGCCACCGCCGACCGCAACCGGCGCGAGGCGACCTCCGTCGCCGGCGCCTCGCAGCAGGCGTCGAGCAGCGTGCAGACCGTCGCTTCGGCGGCGGAGCAGTTGACCGGCTCCATCGCGGCGATCGGGCAGCAGGTGGTGACCTCGTCGGCCATCTCCACCCAGGCGGTGGAGGCATCGCACAAGGCGGGGGAGCGGATCGACGGCCTGGGCCAAGCCGCCCAGAAGATCGGCGAAGTGGCCGACCTGATCGCCGGAATCGCCGGCCAGACCAACCTGCTGGCGCTGAACGCCACCATCGAGGCGGCACGGGCCGGCGAGATGGGCAAGGGGTTCGCCGTGGTGGCGGGCGAGGTGAAGACGCTCGCCAACCAGACCGCCAAGGCCACGGAGGAGATCGCCCGCCACATCGCCGAGGTGCAGGAAGCCACACGGACCGCCGTCGCCGCCATCCGCGAGATCGGCACCATCGTCGCCCGCAGCGACGAGATCGGCACCTCCATCGCCGCCGCCGTCCGGCAACAGGGCGCGGCAACCGGCGAGATCGCCCGCAGCGCCGGAGAGGCGGCGGAGGGAACCCGGCAGGTCTCCACCAGCATCGACGCCGTGTCCGACGCGGCGCTGGAGACCGAACGGTCGGCCGGCGCGCTGCTGGACGCCGCCGGCGGGCTGTCGCGGCAGGCGGAGTGGCTGCGCGGGATGGTCGACGCCTTCCTGGTCAATGTCGAGGCGATCAATGCGGCACCGCTCGCCGCGCTCCACGACGTCCCGCCGGACGGGTCGGAGACCTTCATGCCCTGGACCGACAGCCTGGCGGTCGGGGAGGAGGGAATCGACACCGACCATATGATCCTGATCGCGCTGATGAACGAGGCTGCCTCGTTGGCGCGGCAGGCGAAGGGCTCCTCCGGCGGCAACACCGGCGACCGCCGGGCGCTCGGTGAGGCGATCGGCCGGCTGATGGCCTACACGGTCCTGCATTTCGAGCAGGAGGAGCGGCTGATGGACCAATGCGGCTATCCCGACGCCAAGGCCCACAAGGCCCAGCACGAGGCTTTGCGCACCCAGGCCGGCGACCTGCGCCGCCGGCTGGATGCCGGCGACTCCGTGGCGGACGAACTGCTGGCCCTGACCCGCGAATGGCTGTTCGAACACATCCAGCGCGCCGACAAGCGGATCGGCGAGCATCTGGCCGCCATTCGCCAAACGGCCGGCGGTGCAATCGAGCCGTCTACGGCCAAACGGGCGGCGTGACGGGCATATGGCCTACGGACTGACCGCGCCCTGCCTCTTGACCTGGGCGGCAGGCGGCCCCATTCCTGACGCATCATGAAGGCACGACTCATCCGCATCGCCGCCGCCTCCGTCCTCGCCATCGCCGTGTCCGCCGGCGTCGCCTGGTGGCAGGTGCGCAACGCCGCAACGACCGTGGAAGCCGGCGCGAAGACCGCCGTACCCATCGGCGGGCCCTTCGCGCTGACCGACAACCGCGGACGCACCGTCACCGACGCCGATTTCCGCGGCAAGTACATGCTGATCTATTTCGGCTATACCTACTGCCCGGACGTCTGCCCGACCGAATTGGGGGTGATGACCCAGGCGCTGGACAAGCTGGGTCCGAAGGCGGAGCAGGTGCAGCCCGTCTTCATCACGGTCGATCCGGACCGCGACACTGTGGCGCACATGAACGATTATGTGGCGTTGTTCCACCCCCGGCTGGTCGGGCTGACCGGCACGGCGGAGCAGGTGCGCGATGCCGCCCGCGCCTACCGCGTCTATTACGCCAAAGCGCCGCAGAAGGATGGAAAGCCCGAGGATTACCTGATGGACCATTCCAGCTTCATCTATTTGATGGGGCCGGACGGAAAGTTCGTCGGCGTGTATCCCGGCGGCACCGGGGCGGACAAGATCGTGCAGGATCTGTCCGGACGGATCGCCGGCTGAGCTGCGCAGAGGGGGTGAAAAGCCCTCAAAAAACCCGGAAAAGCGGTCATACCACCGGGTTTTTTCGCATGCTGGAGCGGGACAACGCGCCGCACCGCGGCAAAATCCGCGACATTTCCTGTCTTTCTCAATATTTTCAATGGTTTACACCGCAGGTTTTGCGACTTGACAGGGTAACGCCCCACCCGTATGGTCTCGCCGCTTTCGCATGGCTGCGAGCCAACGAGTGCCAAGGGTGATTGAGAGGCGGAATGGACAACAAAACGCCCCCCGATCCTTTGGGTGACCTCGAAGCCCGGTTGCGGAAGGCGCGTGAGGGACAACGCGGCTGGTCTGGCGGACCTGGTAGCAAATACCATCGTCCGCCGCAGGGCGCCCTCGCCACCGCCTGGCGCATCGGGACGGAGCTTGTTGCGGCCATGATCGTCGGCGTCGGCGGCGGGCTTCTGCTCGATCGCTGGCTCGGCACCGCGCCCTGGGGACTGATCGTCATGTTCTTCCTTGGGGCCGCGGCGGGAGTCCTGAACGTCTACCGGGCCGTCACCGGCTTCGGCATCGCCGCCGGCTACCGCCGGCCCACTGGGGACGACAACGAGCGCCAAGACGGCGACGCACACTGAGCGAGGACGACCTTGGATCCGCTGCACCAGTTCCAAATCAACCCGTTGTTCCAGATCGTGCTCGGCGGCTACGACGTGTCCTTCACGAACTCGGCCTTCTTCATGGTCGTGGCCGTGGCGGCGATCTACGCCCTGCTGGTCATGGGCATGGCGAACAAGTCGATGGTTCCCGGCCGTCTGCAGGCGCTGGCCGAGATGTTCTACGAGTTCGTCGCGAACCTGGTGCGCGACAACGCCGGCCACGACGCCAAGCCCTACTTCCCGTTCGTGTTCTCGATCTTCATGTTCGTGCTGATCGGCAACATGATTGGCATGATCCCCTACACCTTCACCTTCACCAGCCACATCATCGTGACCTTCGCGCTGGCGGCGACGGTGTTCGTGTTCGTGACCATCCTGGCCCTGCTGAAGCACGGCCTGCACTTCTTCTCCTTCTTCATGCCGCATGGCGCTCCGATCGCGCTCGCCCCGATCCTCATCCCGATCGAGGTGATCTCCTACGTGATGCGCCCCGTCAGCCTCTCGATCCGACTGTTCGCCAACATGATGGCCGGTCACACGATGCTGAAGGTCTTTGCCGGCTTCACGGTCATGATGATCAGCGGTCTCGGCGCGCTGGGCTTCGTCACCGGCCTCGTCCCGCTGGCGATCAACGTCGCCCTGACCGGCTTCGAGTTCCTGGTGGCTTTCCTGCAAGCCTACGTCTTCTCGATCCTGACCTGCCTGTACATCCGCGACGCTCTGGAGCTGCACTAAGCGGCTCCCGGCGAAAGGCCGGACCTCCTGTCCACCTCAAGTTCCAACAAGTTCACCCTTACCTAGAGGAAGAGAGTACAATGGATCCTCAAGCCGCCAAGTTCATCGGTGCCGGTCTGGCTGTCATCGCCCTCGCCGGTGTCGGCCTGGGTATCGGCAACATCTTCTCGACCCTGATCGGCTCGATCGCCCGTAACCCGGCCGTCCAGCCGAAGGTCTTCCCGATCGGCATTCTGGGCTTCGCGCTGACGGAAGCCGTCGCGCTGTTCGCCCTGCTGATCGCCTTCCTGATCCTGTTCGCCTAAGGCCAGAGCGGCTTTTAAAAAAAACAGCTCTGACGCGGCGCCGGGCTTCTTAAGCGAAGTTTCGGCGCCGCTCCTTTGCCTAGGGGGACCGATCATGCCGAACCTGTTGGCCAAAGGCCGGCTGGCCCGCTGGTCGGGAGTGGCGGGCGCCTCGCTCGTCACCCTCACCACGATGGCCGGCACCGTCCTGGCGGCCGCGGCGGAGCACGCTCCGGACGCGGCGCACGGCGGCGAGCACGCTTCCGGCGGCCTGCCGCAGCTCAATCCCGCCAATTTCCCGACCCAGATCTTCTGGCTGGCTCTGACCTTCGGCGTTCTCTACTACCTCATGTCCAAGAAGGCGCTTCCGCGCGTGGCCGAGGTTCTGGAAGCGCGGCAGGAACGCATCTCGCGTGATCTCGCCAAGGCCGCCCAGTTGAAGGAAGAGGCCGAGGCCATCCTGGCCCAGGTCGAGAAGTCCCTCGCCGGCGCCCGCAGCGAGGCCCAGGGCGTCATCGCCCAGGCCAGCGCCGATATCGAGGCGAACAACCAGGCCCGCCAGGCCCAGCTGAACGCCGATATCACCGAGCGTCTGCGCAGCGCCGAGGCGTCCATCGCCGCGGCGAAGGATCAGGCCCTGGCCAACATCCGCGCCGAATCGACCGGGATCGTCCGCGACATCGCCGGCCGCCTGGCCGGTGTCGAGGTCGATCAGGCCCAGGCGGATGCCGCCGTCGCGGCCGTGCTTGAGGAGCGCCGGGGATGAACGCACCTGAATTTTGGGTCTTCGTCGCCTTCGTCATCTTCGTGGCCCTGGTCTGGAAGAAGGCGTCGGCCGCCATCGGCACCATGCTGGACGGCCGCGCCGAGCGCATCCGTTCCGAACTGGACGAGGCCGAGCGTCTGCACAAGGACGCCCAGGCCCTGCTGAACGGCTACCAGCGCCGTTTGGCCGACGCCCAGAAGGATGCGGAGGCTTTCCTGGCCCATGCCCGCGAGGAAGCCGCCCGTCTGCGGGCCCAGGCCGGAACCGACCTGGAAGCGTCGCTGAAGCGCCGCGAGGCCCAGGCCATGGACCGCATCGCCCAGGCGGAAGCCGCGGCGCTGGCCGAGGTCCGCAACCTGACCGTCGACGTCGCCATCGGCGCCAGCAAGCGCGTCCTGTCCGGCGGCCTGCCGCCGATGCAGGCCGACAAGCTGATCGAGCAGTCGATCGGCGAGCTGCCGAAGCACCTGCACTGATCGGTCCCCACCGGTTGGAGTGACCGGGTTCCGCAGCGGCACGGGTCCCCTGACCATTGTTGCGGCGTGAGCAACGGACTTTCGAGAAACCCCGGCCTAGGCGCCGGGGTTTTTCTTTGCTCGAATGGAACCGTCGCCGCCCTCCCCCCACAGCCCGGCCGGAGTTCCGTTCGTCCATGTCCTCCTTCGCCCAGCCGTCCGCCGCGTCCGCCGCCCCGTTCCCGACGGTCTTCGTCTCCCACGGCGCCCCGACGCTGATCCTGGAGACCAGCACCGGCCGCGATTTCCTGGCCGGGCTCGGCCACAGGCTCGGCCGGCCGAGCGCCATCCTGGCGGTATCCGCCCACTGGACGACCCGCGTCCCCGCGGTCAGCGGTGCAACGGCGCCTGAGACCATTCACGACTTCTACGGCTTCCCCGACGTGCTTTACCGCATGCGCTATCCTGCCCCCGGCGCCCCGGCATTGGCTGACCGGGTCGCGGAGTTGACCGGCGCGGCGATCGACCCGGCGCAGGGCCTGGATCATGGCGCCTGGGTGCCGCTGATGCTGATGTATCCGGATGCCGACATCCCGGTGGCGCAGCTGTCGGTGATGCCACACCGCAGCGCCGCCGACCACATCGCGTTGGGGCGGCGGTTGGAGTCGCTACGGCGGGACGGCGTGCTGATCCTCGCCAGCGGTGGCGCGGTTCACAATCTGCGGGATTTTCGGTTCGGCGGGACCAGCGCCGCGGCCTGGGCGACTGGCTTCGCCGGCTGGCTGGACCGGACGCTGGAGGCCGGCGACACCCAAGCCCTTGGCGAGTGGCTGACCGCCAGCCCGGATGCCCGCCTCGCCCATCCCAGCGACGAGCATTTCCTGCCGCTGCCGGTGGCATTCGGCGCCGCCGGGCCGCAGCCGAGAACCGAGCGTCTGCATGCGGGATTCGAGCATGGCAGCCTGGGCATGCATGCCTATGCCTTCACCTCCGGGGACGGCTCCTGACCTTTGGCGGTACTCCGTCGCACACTTGTCTGTTTGCCTGAGGGGATCACCGAGCTACAATCCGCGCCGCGCGGGAGCCGGCCAACGGTTGTGGCCACCCATGCAACTCGTCAGGCACAGCGCAAGCGGGAGTCGGTGTGAAGCGGAACGGCATTCTGTCCCGGAGCGGCCGCCGGACCCGATTCCGCGACATGACCGTGTCGGCCCGGGTCAGCACGGGCTTCGGTATCGCGCTCGGGCTGGTGGCCCTGCTGGCGCTGGTCGGACTCGGCTGGTTCCACGCGGTGTCGCGCGACATCGGCGCCTTCTCCGGCCGCGCCGACCTGTCGCAGGCTGCGGCGGACGCCGACGTCAGCCTGCGCGACCTGGAGGTCGCCGTGCGCGACCATCTGACCTACGGCGACGACCAGAGCCTGCTCGACGCCTCCTGGCGGCATGACACGCTGCGCGAACGGCTCGACACCCTGTCCAGGGGCGCGGCGGAGATCGCGGATCGCCAGGGCGTCGACAAGGCCAAGTCGGCGCTCGACGACTATTGGGCCGCGGTGCAGAAGGTCATCGCCCTGCGCAGCGACCGCAACGGCCAGATCACCGGCGTGCTGGAGCCGATGGTCGCCCAGACCCGCCAGAGGCTGGACCATCTCAAGAGTGCCGGCGGCGTCGATTCGACCGCTCTGGCCAGTGACGCGGCCATCGCCGTGCTGCTGATGCAAGACCATCTGACTCGCTTCATCGACCGCCGCGATCCCCAAGATGCAGAGGCGATGCGCGCCCAGCTCGAGGTCGCCCGCGACCGGCTGGCGGAAATGAACCGCTACCTGTGGGTCCCCGGCACCAAGCAGTCGATCGACGAGGTATCGGCCCTGCTGTCCAAGGCCGGCGGCGTGCTGACCGCCATTGAATCGGCCGTCGCGGAAGAGGACACCCTGCGCGCGGAGGCGATGGCCGCCAACGCCGCCGGGATCGCCGCCAATCTCGGCGAGATCCGCCGCCGGGCGGAGGCCGGGACCCAGGCCTTGCGCGGCACGCTGGCGAACGGGCTGTCGGGCTACACCACGGTGGCCCTGTGGATCGGCGGTGCCGTTCTGCTGGCCGGGCTGCTGGCGCTTTGGCTGGTCCAGCGCAGCGTGGCGGCGCCGATGAAGACCATGGCGACCGCCGTGACGGCTCTGGCCGCCGGCCGCACCGACGTGATACTGCCGGCGCTGACCGGGGAGGACGAGATCGCCGCCATGGCGCGTGCGGTGGAAACCCTGCGCAGCACCACTGAAGACACCGAACGCGAACGCCGCGAGGCGGAGGTGGAACACACCCGCCTGCTGCGGGAAAAGGCGATGGCCGAGGCCGCAAGCCGGGCCAAGAGCGACTTCCTCGTCAATATGGGCCAGGAACTGCACGGCCCACTGACCGAGATCGTCAATGCCAGCCAGTCGCTGATGACCGACCTGCACCGGCTGGGCGTCGACGAACTCGCGACCGACGTCGAGCATATCCAGTGGACCGGCGAGCAGCTGACCACCCTGGTCGATGCCCTGATGGACTATGCGAAGATCGAAGCCGGGGCGATGGACGTCTGCCTGCAGGATTTCGACATCAACCGGCTGCTGACCGAGGTGCGCGAACGGTCGATGCCCGCCGCCGACCTCTACGGCAATGCGCTGGAGCTGACCGCCCCCACCGGGCTCGGGCAGATGCATTCCGACTTCACCAAGGTGCGGCAGACCCTGCTGAACCTGCTCGACAACGCCTGCAAGTTCACGCAGGAGGGCACGGTCACCCTGTCGGCGGAGCGGGTGGAGCGCAACGGCTCCCGCTGGTACCGCTTCACCGTGACCGACAGCGGCCGCGGTTTCCCCAGCGCGCAGACCGGCCGGCTGTTCCAGCCCTTCGTCCAGGGGGCCGGCAACGGTACCGTGGCGACGCGTGGGCAGGGCAAGCCGCGCGGCGCCGGGCTGGGCCTGACATTGGTCGGACATTACACCGCGATGCTGGGCGGCGACATCGAGGTGGCGAGCGAACCCGGCCAGGGCACCCGCATCACCATCGCCCTTCCCGCCGTCTATGAAGCACCGGCGGAAGAACGTGCGCTGCAGGTGGAGGCGGTTGGGAATGCCAAGCCGCTGCTGCGGGTTGCCACGCTGAAGCCGGCCGGTCATCTCGCCGGCAGCACGTCGATGACGCAGATCGGGCCGTAAGCCGGGGGATCAGGAGCGCGGACGCGCGGTGTCTTCCGGCGCATCGTTGTCGTCGACCGGCTGTCCGTATTTCATCCGCCGCATCTTCTCCGCCACCCGCGCGATCTCGTCGGGCGGCAGGATCACCGGTTCGCCGAACTGCTGGGCATGGAGATACTGCCGGGCCAACGTCTCGACCTCCACGGCCAGGGACAGGGCGCTCGCCATGCTCGTCCCCAACACGATCATGCCGTGGTTCGCCAGCAGACAGGCCAACCGCCCGTCCAGTGCGGTCAGAGCATGGTCGGACAGCTCCTGTGTGCCGAAAGTGGCGTAAGGGGCGCAGCGGATTGAATCGCCGCCGGCCAGCGCCACCATGTAATGGAAGGACGGAATGCCGCGGCCATGCACAGCCAACGCTGTGGCGAAGGTCGGATGGGCGTGCAGCACGACCGTCACGTCCGTCCGGGCTCGCAGGATGTCGCGATGGATCCGCCATTCCGACGAGGGCCGGCGGTTGCCCAGATAGGTGCCGTCGAAACCCATCTCGACGATGTCTTCCGGGGTCATCGCGTCATAGGGCATGCTGGTCGGCGTGACCAGGAATCCACCCTCCACCCGGTGCGACAGGTTTCCCGACATGCCCTGGTTGATGCCCAGCCGGTTCATGGCGAGGCAGCCGTCGATCACGGCCTGGCGTTCGGCGAGATGGGTGGTCATGGCGGGCGCATCCGGGGTGGTGTGAGCGCCAAGGGGGCCATGGAGTGTGGTGAGGGTCAAGGGGTGTCGGCTGCCGTCGGCGTTAGACCCCCACCTATCCTCCCCCGCTGGGCGGGGGAGGGACTGCCGCCCCCGCCCCCACAAGCGCTTGTCCCCTCCCCCGCCCAGCGGCGGAGGGTTAGGGTGGGGGTCTAACGCCGACAGACATACCAGCTGGCCCTACTCCGCCGGCGTCCCGTGATGATGGCCGTGGCGCACCTTCTCGCCGGTCACTTCCTCGACCCACAGCGAATGGTGCTCGCGCGCCCATTGCAGTTCGACCTGACCGTCGCCCATGGCGTCGAAGGCGCCTTCCATGCCGACGGAGCCGATGTAGATGTGCGCCAGGATGATGGCGATCATGATGATCGCGATGGCGGCGTGGAGCAGTTGGTAGAGCTGCAGTTCCTCCAGCGTCGCGAAGCTGAAGGGGAAGATCAGCTGCACGCCGGTGAAGCCCAGCGCGGCACCGCCGACCACGGTGGACCAGAAGATGATCTTCTGGCCGCCGTTGAACTTGTGCGCCGGCGGGTGGACGCCCTTGGAGAACAGGCCGCCCGCCTTCAGGAACCAGGTCAGGTCATGGCGGGACGGGATGTTGTGCCGGGCCCACAGGACGAAGATCAGCGCCACGCCCAGGATGAAGGCGAAGCCAAGGAAGTTGTGCGCCAGCTTGCCGTAATGGGTGAAAGCGGCGAAGTGCTCCGGCCCGATCAGCGGCAGCAGCGTGTAGCGGCCGTACAGCACGTTCAAACCGGAGATCGCGAGCACGACGAAGCTGCCGGCGGTCAGCCAGTGCACGCCGCGCTCGAAGGCGTTGAAGCGCTGGATGGTGCGGCCGGTCTTCTCGCCGTCGATGCGGATGCGCCCGCGGACCAGGAAGAACAGCACCAGCAGGGCCATGATGCCGGCGAGCACCCAGGTGCCGTACTGGCTGAGCGGCCCGTTGCGCACCGCGCGCCAGGCCTCGCCTTCCGACTGGATCAGGACGCCGGCCTGCTTGTTGGGGATGGAGACGGTGCCCTGCTCGCCCAGGCGGATGCCGTGCCAGCCCTCGGCGACGCTCTTCCCGGGAACCTGGGTGGGCACCGGCGGCGCTTCGCGGTCGATCTGCCGGGTATCCGCCTGCAGATCGGCCGGACCGCCGACGCGGACGCTGGACTGGGCGGCGGCCGGCAGTGCCGCGCCGGCGGCAAGGCCGATCCCGAGCAGCAGGGCGGCGATAGCCGTCTTCATGCGATGACCTTCCATCGGACGCTCCCTATCGCACACCCTGATAGGCGGCGCGCTGTTGCAGCGCGCGCACCTCGTCCGCGGTGCGCGGCGTGTCGGCCGCGCCCCGGTAGACGCCCTTGTCCAGATGGATCGGGCGCGGGGTCGCGTCCTCCTGGCACCCGGCCAGGAGGAGCGTTGCGCCGAACGCCATCAGCACAGTGCGCGCCTTCACCATCGTCACCGTCACAGCCCCTGCTTCTGCACAGGAAGCCCGCCGGCCGCACCGCCGGTGCCCTGGAACAGCGAGCCGCCGGGCTGGCCGCGTTCCTGACCGGACTTGGTCTGGTAGGCGGTGCCCCAGCCCCAGGCGCCGGACCCGAAGCCGCGGGCAGTCACGCGCTCGCGGTAGATGTCCGACACCTTGTCGGCGTCACCGGCCAGCAGCGCCTTGGTCGAGCACATCTCGGCGCAGAGCGGCAGCTTGCCTTCGGCCAGACGGTTGCGGCCGTACTTCTTGAACTCGGCCTCCGAATTGTCGGCCTCCGGACCGCCCGAGCAGAAGGTGCACTTGTCCATCTTGCCGCGGGTGCCGAAGTTGCCGGCCTGCGGATACTGCGGCGCGCCGAACGGGCAGGCGTAGAAGCAGTAGCCGCAGCCGATGCACAGGTCCTTGTTGTGCAGGACCACGCCTTCGGCGGTCTGGTAGAAGCAGTCGACCGGGCAGACCGCCATGCAGGGCGCGTCGGAGCAATGCATGCAGGCGACCGAGATCGTCCGCTCCCCCGGCTTGCCGTCGTTGATGGTCACGACGCGGCGGCGGTTGATGCCCCAGGGGACCTCGTTCTCGTTCTTGCAGGCGGTGACGCAGGCGTTGCACTCGATGCAGCGCTCGGCGTCGCACAGGAATTTCATCCGGGCCATGGTTCAAACTCCCGCGCGTCAGGCCGCCTGGATGCGGCAAAGGGTGGTCTTGGTTTCCTGCATCTGGGTCACCGAATCGTAGCCGTAGGTGGTCGCCGTGTTGGCGGCCTCGCCCAGGACGATCGGGTCGGCCCCGGCCGGGTACTTGGAGCGCAGATCCTGCCCCTGGTACACGCCGCCGAAATGGAAGGGCATGAAGGCGACGCCGCGGCCGACACGCTCGGTCACCATGGCCTTGACCTTCACCTTGCCCTTCTCCGGGCCTTCAACCCACACCATCTGGCCGTCCTTGATGCCGGCGTTGTTGGCGTCGAACGGGTTGATCTCGACGAACATGTCCTGCTGCAGTTCGGCCAGCCAGGGGTTGGAGCGCGTCTCGTCGCCGCCGCCCTCATACTCGACCAGACGGCCGGAGGTGAGGATGATCGGATACTCCTTCGACACGTCGCGGTCCTGGATGGACTTGTACAGCGTCGGCACGCGCCAGGACTTGGTGTCCGCATAGGTCGGGTAGCTGGCGACCAGATCGCGGCGCGGGGTGTAGAGCGGCTCGCGGTGGATCGGAACCGGGTCCGGGAAGTTCCAGGCGACGCAGCGCGCCTTGGCGTTGCCCGGCGGGTTCAGGCCGTGCTTGATCGCCACGCGCTGGATGCCGCCCGACAGGTCGGTGGTCCAGGACACGGCGCCGATCTTGTCGCCGCCGATCTTCTGGATGACCGCCAGTTCCTGTTCCGTCAGGTCCTTGTCGAAGCCCAGCTTCTGGAGCATCGCCATGGTGACTTCCGGATAGCCGTCCTTGATCTCCGATCCTTCCGGATAGGAGCCCTCGGCCAGCAGCGTCACGCCGTTGCGCTCCACGCCGAAGCGGGCGCGGAAGGCGCCGCCGCCCTCGGCCACCGGCAGCGAGGTGTCGTACAGGTTGGCCGATCCGGGATGCTTCATCTCCGGCGTGCCCCAGCAGGGCCACGGCAGGCCGAAGTAATCGCCGTCGCACGGGCCGCCGACGGCGCGCAGGGTCGTCTTGTCGAAGGTGGCCTGATGCTGCATGTGCAGCTTCAGACGCTCCGGCGACTGGCCGGTGTAGCCGACGGACCACATGCCGCGGTTCCACTCGCGGGTGATGTCCTCGATCACCGGGACATTGCCCTCGACCTTGATGTTCTTGAACAGCGGCTCGGCAAAGCCGAACTTCTTCGCGAACAGGTACATGATCTCATGGTCGACCTTCGATTCGAAGAGCGGCTCCATGATCTTGTCGGACCACTGGACGGAGCGGTTGGACGCGGTGCGCGACCCGACCGTCTCGAACTGGGTGGCGGCCGGCAGCAGGTAGAAGTTGTCCTTGCGGTCCGGCAGCACGGCGGTCATCGTCGGGAACGGATCGACGACGACCAGCAGCTCCAGCTTCTCCATCGCCTTCTTCATGTCGGGCAGACGGACCTGGCTGTTCGGCGCGTGGCCCCAGAAGACCATGCCCTTGACCGGGTTCGGCTGGTCCAGGTTCTCCTTGGCTTCCAGGACGCCGTCGAACCAACGGGACACCGGAATGCCGGTGGCCTCCATCAGCTTCTTGTCCTTGAAGCGGGCCAGCACGTCGTCGTACGGCACCTCCCAGACACGCGCCCAGTGGCGCCACGCGCCCTCGGCCAGGCCATAATAGCCGGGCAGGCTGTCGGAGGTGACGCCGAAGTCGGTCGCACCCTGCACGTTGTCATGGCCGCGGAAGATGTTGGTGCCGCCGCCGGCCATGCCGACATTGCCCAGCGCCAGCTGCAGCACGCAATAGGCGCGGGTGTTGTTGTTGCCGATGTGGTGCTGGGTGCCGCCCATGCACCAGACCAGGGTGCCCGGACGGTTGGAGGCCAGTGTGCGGGCAACGCGCTTCAGCTGCGAACCCGGAACGCCGGTGACGCGCTCCACCTCTTCCGGCGTCCACTTGGCGACTTCGGCGCGGATGTCGTCGAAGCCGTAGACGCGCTTGGCGATGTAGTCCTTGTCCTCCCAGCCATTCTGCAGAACGTGCCAGAGGATGCCCCAGACCAGCGCCACGTCGGTGCCCGGACGGAAGCGGATGTACTCGTCGGCCTTGGCGGCGGTGCGGGTGAAGCGCGGATCGGCGACGATCAGCGGCGCGTTGTTCTGCTCCTTCGCCTTCAGCACATGCATCATGGCGACGGGGTGCGCCTCGGCGGCGTTGGAGCCGATGAAGAACAGCGCGCGCGACTTCTGGATGTCGTTGTAGCTGTTCGTCATGGCGCCATAGCCCCAGACGTTCGCCACGCCGGCCACGGTGGTGGAGTGGCAGATGCGCGCCTGATGGTCGACGTTGTTGGTGCCCCAGAAGGCCGCGAACTTGCGGAACAGATAGGCCTGCTCGTTGCTGTGCTTGGCGGAGCCGAGCCAGAACACCGAATCCGGGCCCGACTGCTCGCGGATCGACAGCAGCTTGGAGCCGACCTCCTCGATCGCCTGGTCCCAGCTGATCCGGGTCCACTTGCCGTCGACCATCTTCATCGGATAGCGCAGGCGGCGGTCGCCGTGGGCGTGCTCGCGCACCGAGGCGCCCTTGGCGCAGTGCGAGCCCAGGTTGATCGGGCTGTCGAAGCCGGGCTCCTGCCCGATCCAGACGCCGTTCTGCACCTCGGCCACCACGGTGCAGCCGACCGAGCAGTGGGTGCAGATCGACTTGACCTGCTTGACGGGCGCGCCGGCGACGGCGGCCGCGGTGGCGGCGTCGGCCTTCTTCACCATGCCGAACGGCATCGCGGAGGCGAGCGCGGCGCCGCCGGCGGCGATGCCGGAGGTGCGCAGGAAGGCGCGACGGTCGACCGTGACGCCGGTGGCGGAGGCCAGCGTCTGCGACAGGGTGCGGGCAAGGTGACGGCCGCCCGAGGTGGCCGAGCTTTTCTTGATGAGCATCGGGGCGTTCCTCTTAGAAGCGGCTCAGTTCGTAGACCCGACGGACATGGTCGGTCTCGCGGTAGCCGGTGGAGGTCGTCGTCTCCGCCGGAGCGGCTTCGGCGGTCCCGCCGGTGGCGGTCACCCCCGCGGCGACGGCGCCCAGCGCACCGACGCCCAGGCCGGCGACGCGAAACAGGTCGCGCCGGGCGAGCGTCTTGTCCGTGTTCTGCGTGTCCTGGTGCTGCTTGGCAGCTTCTTCTTTGGCTTTGACCGCGTTCCGCGTCATGGCTTCGCTCCTCACCTTTACGCCGCAAGGTCGAAGGCGCGCGCCTCGACCGCCAGAAAACTTCGTCCGACCGCACCGACCGCCCGATAGAAGCGGGCCGACGGCGAGGTCTCCAAATCCGCAAAGAACCGCCCGGCCCAGGAGCCAACATGGCGGTCGAAAAACGCCCGCTGCGCCTCGAGACCGACCGTGCCGCCGTCCTCGGGGGCGAACTCGCCGCCGATCAGGCCGGCCATCATCTCGCACAGCGCTGCGATGTGGTCCTCCGGCTCCTTCACGCCGTCGGCGCGGGCGATGCCCAGCCGCGCCATGTCGACGCGCAGTTCCGCCAGCGGCTTCTCGTTCAGGAATCCGGTCAGGTAGTAGGAGCCGTAGGGGGTGCGCTCGCTGCCGCCGACACCGATGAAGAGGGTGGTGAACTCCTCCTCCACCGCGGCGGGGTCGCTGCCGCGCGCCGCTTCGGCCAGCTGGTCGAGAGCCGCGCCGAACTCGCCGCCCTCCCCCGCCACGCCGGCCAGCGCGGCCAGGAAGTCCGCGTCGGGCGCGCGCGACAGCAGGCGCGCTAGCAGGGCGTAGACCTGCGCACGCAGCAGTTCCTCCTCCGCGACCGCGGGGGAAATGGTATGATCGACGGCCCTCGACACGTGCCGCAAACTCCTCCCGGACACACAGACGGAGATGCCGGCGTCGCGGTCACACCGCGCGCCGTCCGTTGGCCCCGTCCAAAACCCCTTTTGATGCACCTGCGAAAAGCCGTTGCCTTACAGTGGCTTAGCATTGCGCAGGCAGATAATAGAAGGACTGAACCTATCCTTTTGTCAACTAAGGACGCGTCCGGAAGGGGAGACAAATGAATCTTTGTCGCTGCGCTATGCTCGCGCTAACAGAGCGCCCCTGAGTTTCGAAGGAGTCCAATCTGGCGCGACGATTGGTCGCAATTTAAGGGGACAATTGCGAGGGGGGAGAACACTCCCTCTCCCCCCTGGGGAGAGGGTCGGGGTGAGGGGGATGCATGGGAAGGATGTTGGGACGATGGGGACTGCGCGCGGACTGATGAGGTTCCGCAACGCGTCCCCCTCACCCTAACCCTCTCCCCGGGGGGGAGAGGGGATCGGTGGCTGGGGAGAGGGGGTATCGCTTGCCTCTGCAAGTTCGGCATCGGCAGCAGGGACGGGAGAAGGCTCCGCTCCCTCCGCCACCCCTTCCGCCGCCTCGTCCAGCATGTTCAGGAACCCCTCGCCGACGCGGTAGAGGGTCTTCACCGGGACGTTGCCGGTGAACAGGCTGGCGTAATCGTCGGCGTAGTCCTTCAGCCCGTCGTCGTTGGCGTAGATCGGGTCGGAGGTCCACAGCTTGCGCAGGGCCTGCCGGTGCAGGTCCTCCGGTACTTCGGCGCGCAGGAAGGGGGTGAAGTCGGATTCGCCGGTCAGTTCCTCGATCGGCGGCAGGTCCTTCAGAGGGTCGTCGGTTTCGCCGTCAGCCGTTGCCGGAGCGTCCGGCTCCGCGGGATCAGCCGGCACCTCGTCGGCAACTGCGACCGGAAGCGCAGCGCTCTCCTCGACGGAAGGCGCAACGTCGACGGCTTCCGGCTCCGGCTTGACCGCGGTGCGTTTCAGGCGCGACCAGCGCGACAGGAAGGCTTCGCCGCTCATTGCCGCCGCTCATCCTTCTCGAAATGGCGCTTGCGTTCGCGCTTGTGGAAGGGGACGTCGACATGGTGCTGCTCGACGAAATCACGGACCAGCGAGATCACCTCATCCGGCATCGGTACGGTTTCCACCACGTCGCTGCCGACCTGATAGCCCTCCCCTTCATGGGCCGATGCGGTGACGGTGAAGGGCACCAGTTCCTCTCCGTCCGGACCGGGGCGCATCACCACCCACAGGCGCGGCGGGTCCTGCGACAGGTTCAGGCGGTAGCCCTCCGTGTCTGTACGGAACAGTTCCAGCGTCAGGGTAGCGGCATGGCTGTGGTTCCAGCCCTCGCCTTCCATCAGTACGCGGCCGGGCGGATCGACCGGGCCGGCGCCGGGGATGACCGACACCGGGCGCCAGCTCCAGTCGGCCCAGGCGGTGACGCCGCGGCGCCGCTCCACCACGATGCCCAGCGGCATGGTCTCGATGCGCTCCAGCGATTGGGGGCCAAGAGATTCCGTCATCACACGCGTCCCGAAGCCAGCAGGCGTTCCGCCTCGGCCAGATCGTCCGGCCGGTTGGTGTTGAAGAAGGGATCCACAGAATTGGCCGGCTCGAAATCGAAATCGGCGACGGCCAGCCGATAGCGGGCGGTCCAGGCATCGACCTTGCGGATGCCCTCCTCCACCATCGCCCGGCGCAGGTCGCCGGCCAGACGGATCGCCCAAAGCCCGAAGACGGGATGCTCCTGCCCGCCCGAGCGGGCGCAGGCGAGGTCGGCGCCCTCCCGCTCCAGCGCCGCCACCATGCGGGTGACGAGGTCGCGCGGGATGAAGGGCGCGTCGGTGGCGAAGCTGGCGACCCAGGCGACGCCGGGGGCGGTGCCGCGCATCCACTCCATGCCGGTCAGCACGCCGGCGAGCGGGCCGGCATAGCCCTCCACCACATCCGCGGCGATCGGCAGATGGAGATGGGCGAAGCGGGCCGGGTCGCCGTTGGCGTTCAGCACCAGCGGCCCCACCTGCGGGCGGACGGTGGCGACGATCCGCTCCAGGATGGTTTGCCCGCCGAGCGGGCGCAGGCACTTGTCGCCGCCGCCCATCCGGCGCGACAGGCCGCCCGCCAGCAGGACGCCGCCAATATCCCGGTGGCCAATATCCCGATGCTGTGTCTCAGTCGTCATCGCGACTTCCCTTGCGTCCATGCCGGCGGTCCTCGTCGTCGGCCCCGGCGGCATCGGTGTCGAAGACCAGCCGGTCGGTGCCGGCCAGCGCGATGAAGCGCTTGCCCTTGGCCCGGCCGACCAGCGTCAGGTTTGCCTGCCGCGCCAGCTGCACGCCCCAGGCGGTGAAGCCGGAGCGCGAGATCAGGATCGGAATGCCCATCTGCACCGTCTTGATCACCATCTCGGAGGTCAGTCGCCCGGTGGTGTAGAAAATCTTGTCCCCGGCCGGAATGCCGTTCAGGTGCATGTAGCCGGCGACCTTGTCCACCGCGTTGTGGCGGCCGACATCCTCCATATAGATCAGCGGCCGGTCCTCCTGGCACAGCACGCAGCCATGGATGGCCCCGGCCTCCAGATACAGGCTGGGCTGCAGGTTGATCTGCTTGGACAGCGCGTAGATCCACGAGGTGCGGAGCCGCAGATCGGTCGGCAGGCTGACGGATTCGAAGGTCTCCATCACGTCGCCGAAGGCGGTGCCCTGGGCGCAGCCGGAGGTCAGCGTCTTCTTCTTCAGCTTCGCTTCGTAATCGGTCGCGCGCTCGGTTCGGACGACGACGGTGTCGGTTTCCTCGTCCACGTCGATGCCGGTGATCCGGTCGTCGCGCCGCAGCATGTTCTGGTTCAGCAGATAGCCGACGGCAAGACAGTCGGGATAGTCGCCGATCGTCATCATGGTGACGATCTCCTGCCCGTTCAGGTACAGGGTCAGCGGCCGTTCCACCGTCACGGCAGTCTCGATCTCGCGGCCGTCCTGGTCCAGGCCGCGGACGCGCTCCGTCAGCTTGGGGTCCGCCGGGTCGGGCGCTATGGTGAAGGTCTTAAGACTCATGATAGGGCTCATGCGCGCGAGTGTGGGCGAGCGCCGGTCTTCGGACAAGTCCCCGGCCCAAGCAATTTCATTTTTGATCTGGACACCATGCACGACTTTTCCCAGGCCATGGCGCTGGCCGTATCCATGATCGCCACGCTTGACGACGGGTTGGTACAGATCGTCGGGCTGTCGCTGCGGGTCAGCCTGACCGCCGTCGCCGCCGCCACGTTGATCGGCCTGCCGCTGGGTGCCGCCGTCGCCGCATTGAGATTTCCGGGGCGGCGTGTGGTCGCCATCGTGCTGAACACGCTGATGGGGCTTCCGCCGGTGGTGGTCGGGCTGGTGGTTTATCTGCTGCTGTCGCGCTCCGGCCCGTTCGGGGTGCTGGGGCTGCTGTTCACGCCGACCGCGATGATCGTGGCCCAGACGGTGATGATCGTGCCGATCGTCGCCTCCCTCTCCCGCCAGACGGTGGAGGATCTTCTGGTCGAGTATGACGATCTGCTGCGCGTCACCGGCGCCGGGCCGTTCCGGCGGCTGGCGACCCTGCTGGCGGAAGCGCGCTGGAGCCTCGTCACCACCGTGCTGGCCGGGTTCGGGCGAGCGTCGGCGGAGGTCGGGGCGGTGATGATCGTCGGCGGCAACATCGAGCATGTCACCCGCGTCATGACCACCGCCATCGCGCTGGAGACCAGCAAGGGCGACCTGCCGATGGCGTTGGCGCTCGGTCTCGTCCTGATGACGCTGTCGCTGGCCGTCAACCTCACCGCATCCCTGCTGAAGGAGACCGGCGAGCGCGCCTGAGCCGGTCGAAGCCGCTTTTTCCGGCATGCGGCAAAACTGACGGAAGCTTGGCAAGCCTTTGCAAGTGCGACCGGCATGCGCTATGCCTTTCAAGCAACAACGCCTGTGGGAGGAGTGAAGTGATGCTGCGCCGTTCGTTCGTGCTGGGGGTTGCCGCCGCCGCGGCTCTGACCGGCCTGATCCAGGTCGCCGTCCCGTCGGCCGCATCCGCCGCCGACCGTTTCATCACGGTGGCCTCCACCACCTCGACCGAGGATTCCGGCCTGTTCGGCTCCATCCTGCCGAAATTCACCGCCAAGACGGGCATCGAGGTGCGGGTCGTCGCCAAGGGCACGGGACAGGCCATCGACCTCGCCAGGCGCGGTGACGCCGACGTGCTGTTCGTCCACCACAAGCCGTCGGAGGAGAAGTTCGTCGCCGAAGGCTTCTCCACCCAGCGCAAGCCGGTGATGTACAACGACTTCGTCATCGTCGGCCCGTCCGCCGACCCGGCCGGCATCAAGGGCGGCAGGGACGTCGCCGCCGCCCTGTCGAAGATCGCCACCGCCAAGGCCCCCTTCGTGTCGCGCGGCGACGACAGCGGCACGCACAAGGCCGAACTCGCGCTGTGGAAGACCGCCAGCCTCGACCCGGCCAAGGCGGAGCCCAAGGAGAGCTGGTACCGCTCCATCGGCCAGGGCATGGGCCCGACGCTGAACACCGCCGCCGCGATGAACGGCTATACGCTGACCGACCGCGGCACCTGGCTGAACTTCAAGAACCGCGGCCCGCTGACGGTGCTGGTGGAGGGCGACAAGCGCCTGTTCAACCAGTATGGCGCGATGCTGGTCAACCCGGCCAAGTTCGCCCACGTCAAGGCGGCCGACGGGCAGGCCTTCGTCGACTGGCTGGTCTCGGCCGAGGGCCAGAAGGCCATCGCCGACTACACCATCAACGGAGAACAGCTGTTCTTCCCCAACGCCAACGAGCCGGGGGCGTAAGGACCTCACCAAAGCCGGCGGTCACATCCACAGGCCGCCGGCGGGTGTCAGCAGGACGGGTTCCATGCGGCGCCAAGGGATGACCCGAACGATCTCGACCGCCGACGCTTTTCGGTAGATCACCGCGTACCACCGCAAAGCCGTCCAGAAGAAGACATCGTAGCCGGTCAGATCGGGGCGGCGATGACCCAGGCCGGGGCTGGCGGCGATCCGTTCGAAGGAGTCGTAGAGTGAGTCGAGAAGCCGGTCGGCCGCATCGGCGCCCTCGGCATCCTCGATGAAGACATGGATCGCGTCGAGATCGTCGAGCGCCAATGGCGCCAGGGTGTAAAGGCCGCTCACCGCTGGTCCGAACCACCCTTTGCCTGCCGGCGCGCGGCGATGCGCTCCTTTGACAGGCGCCGGGCATCCTCCGGGGCTATCCCCTCTCCACGGTCCAACTGGCCGATGGCGTCGCCGATGTCCCGGTTCAGCCGCTCCAACGCACGCCCATTGGCTTCGTCGATGCGGAAATACAGGCGCAGCGCCTCACGCATCACCTCGCTGGCCGAACCGTACAGCCCGCTTGCCACGCGCTCTTCGATCCGCCGTTCCAGTTCGGGGGTAAGGGATACGTTCATCGTCCGCCTCCGGATAGCCAAGTATAGCAAAGCTTGTCATCGCGGCAATCAGTGACAACCCGATCCCGATAAGATTCCCGTTCCCATCGCGCCGCATTCCCCCATATGAGTGTCGGCAGGCCAGGGGCGTCAGCCCCAAGCGACAGGAGTTTTTGGGACGATGAAGATCGGCGATCGGACGGTGCTCGTCTGCGACTGCGCGCACAGCATCGCGCTGGACGGGGCGGCGCTGGGCAAGGCATGCGGCGACGGCAGCGCCGTCACCGTGCATACCCAGCTGTGCCGGGCGCAACTCGACCGCTTCGAGAAGGCGGTCGCCAACGGCCAGCCGCTGCTGGTCGCCTGCACGCAGGAAGCACCGCTGTTCAGCGAGATCGCGGCGGAGGTGGCGCCGGACACCGCCCTGACCTTCACCAACATCCGCGAGCGCGCCGGGTGGTCTGACGAGGGCGCGGAGGCCCTGCCGAAGATCGCGGCGCTGCTGGCCGAGGCCGCCTTGCCGATCCCGCCCACCGGCGCCCTGACCCTGACCTCTCAGGGCACCTGCCTGGTCTACGGCACCGACGAGCGCGCCATCGAGGCCGGGCGGCAGTTGGCGAAGCACCTGGACGTCACCGTCCTGCTGGCCAACCCCAAGGACATCGCGCCGCCGCAGGTGATGGACGTCGCGGTCTTCCGCGGCCGCATCCGCAGCGGGCGCGGCTGGGTCGGCGCCTTCGAGATCGTGGTGGACGACTATGCCCCGGCATTGCCCTCCTCGCGCGGGACGCTGGGGTTCGAGCCGGTGCGGCAGGGGGCGTCGGCCCGCTGCGACCTGATCCTCGACCTCACCGGCGGCACGCCGCTGTTCCCCGACCACAAGCGCCGCGACGGCTACATCCGCCCCGATCCCGAAAGCCCGGTCCAGGTGGCCAACGCGCTGCTGGAGATCGCCGATCTGGTCGGCGAGTTCGAGAAGCCGCGCTTCGTCGACTTCAAGGCCGATCTCTGCGCCCATTCGCGCAGCCGCAAGACCGGCTGCACCCGCTGCCTGGACGTCTGCCCGACCGGCGCGGTCACGCCCAACGGCGACCATGTGGCGATCGACCCGCATGTCTGCGCGGGCTGCGGGTCCTGCGCCGCGGTCTGCCCGACCGGGGCGGCCACCTACGCCCTGCCGCCCGCCACCACCGTGTATGAGCGGCTGCGCACGCTGCTGACCACCTACCGGAAGGCCGGTGGCGTCGCCCCCGCCCTGCTGATCCACGACCCGCGCCATGGCGACGAACTGGTCGGCATGATGTCCCGGCACGGCCGCGGCCTGCCGGCCCGCGTGCTGCCCTTCGCCCTGCACGAGGTGACGCAGGTCGGCATCGACCTGTTCGCCCTGGCCCTCTCCTATGGCTGCACCCATGTCCGCGTCCTGACCGGGCCGGAGAACGAGGGGGAGACCGCCGGGCTGGCCTCGCAGGTCGGGCTGGCGGAGGCCGCCTTCAGCGGTCTCGGCTACGGCTCCGGCCGGGTGGCGGTGATCGACGCCGCCGACCCCGACGCGGTGGCGGACGAGCTGTGGGCCCTGCCGGTGGACCCGGTCGAGGCCGGCATGTTCCTGCCGATGGGGCCGAAGCGCACGGTGACGATGCTGGCGCTGCGCCACCTGCACAAGGTGGCCCCCGCTCCGGTGGAGGTGCTGCCGCTGCCGCCGGGCGCCCCCTTCGGCCGGGTGTCGGTGAATGTCGAGGGCTGCACGCTCTGCCTGTCCTGCGTCGGCGCCTGCCCCACCGGGGCGCTGCTCGACAATCCCGACAAGCCGACGCTGTCCTTCGCCCAGGACGCCTGCGTGCAGTGCGGCCTGTGCAAGACCACCTGCCCGGAGAAGGTCATCTCCCTGGTGCCGGAGATCGATTTCCGCGATCAGGCGCGCGGCGCGACGGTGATCAAGGAGGAGGAGCCCTTCTGCTGCGTGTCCTGCGGCAAGCCTTTCGCTGCCAAGTCGGCGATCGAGAAGATCGTGGCGACGCTGGCGGGCAAGCACTCGATGTTCGCGACTCCGGAGGCCGCCAACCGCATCCGCATGTGCGAGGACTGCCGCGTCCGCGACCAGTTCGAGCGCAGCGACGAGCCCTTCGCCCTGGGCCGGCCGCCGGTGCCCCGCACCACCGACGACGACCTGCGCGAACGCGAAGAGGCGCAGAGGGAAGCACAACTGGCGGCAGTGCGACAAAAGCTGATGTGACGCCGCGAACTCTTGATCACCGTCAAAGTCGGCATACCGTGATGTGGAATACGCTCCCGCGATCGTTGCACATCGTATGTGTAGCGAACATATACTGTGGCGGCCCGCCAGCGGCCGCCCGTGGAGTCCACCGATGATAGAGCCAGTGTCCGAAGCCTTGCCGTCAGCCGCCACCGCTCCGCTGATCGACCCGTTCGGCCGGAAGGTGGAGTATCTGCGCGTGTCGGTGACCGACCGCTGCGACCTTCGCTGCGTCTATTGCATGGCGGAGGACATGAGCTTCCTGCCCAAGGCGGAGGTGCTGACGCTGGAGGAGCTGGACCGGCTGTGCAGCGCCTTCGTGAAGCTGGGCACGCGCAAGCTGCGGCTGACCGGCGGCGAGCCGCTGGTCCGGCGCGACGTGATGCGGCTGATCCGCTCGCTCGGCCGCCACATCGAGTCGGGCGACCTCGACGAGCTGACGCTGACCACCAACGGCACCATGCTGTTCAAGCATGCCGCCGGGCTGTACGAGGCCGGCGTGCGTCGCATCAACGTGTCGCTGGACACGCTCGACCCGCACAAGTTCCAGGCCATCACCCGCTGGGGCAAGCTGGACAAGATCCTGGGCGGCATCCAGGCGGCCAAGGACGCCGGGCTGAAGATCAAGATCAACACGGTGGCGCTGAAGGGCGTGAACGACGACGAGGTCCACCGCATGGTCGCCTGGTGCGGCGAGCAGGGCTTCGACCTGACCTTCATCGAGGTCATGCCGATGGGCGACATCGGCGAGGGCGCCCGCATGGACCAGTATTGGCCGCTGACCATGCTGAAGGCGGAACTGCAGAAGCGCTGGACGCTGACCGAGAGCGATCACCGCACCGGCGGCCCCGCCCGCTATGTGCGGGTGGAGGAGACCGGGCAGCGTGTCGGCTTCATCACGCCGCTGACCCATAACTTCTGCGAAAGCTGCAACCGCGTGCGGCTGACCTGCACCGGCACGCTGTACATGTGCCTGGGCCAGGAGGACGCCGCCGACCTGCGCACGCCGCTGCGCGTCAGCGACGAAGACGGCCCGCTGATCGACGCGGTGCGCGAGGCCATCACCCGCAAGCCCAAGGGCCACGACTTCATCATCGACCGCCGCCACCAGGGTCCGGCCGTCGGGCGGCATATGAGCGTTACGGGGGGGTGAGTTACTCTAGAGGCGGAAGTTAGGCCCCCACCTATCCTTCCCCGCTGAGCGGGGGAGGGATCGGAACTTTGTCGGCGTACGGCGGCAGTCCCTCCCCCGCCCAGCGGGGGAGGTTAGGTGGGGGCAATCGCCAGCCGACACCCTACCACCAACCAAGAGCGAGCACCGCCATGCCCCTGCCCTTCCTGACCGGACTGCGCGTCATCGACCTCGGCCAGTATCTGCCGGGGCCGCATGCGGCCCAGCTGCTGGGCGATCTGGGCGCCACGGTGGTGAAGGTGGAGCCGCCGGCGGGTGATCCGCTGCGCCGGCTGGGTCCCACGGACAGCGACGGCACCACCGCCGCCTACAAGCTGCTGAACGCCGGCAAGACCGTCATCCGCCTCGACCTGAAGTTGGCGGAGGGGCGCAAGGCGCTCGAAGACCTGCTGGCGAAGGCCGATGCACTGATCGAGAGCTATCGGCCGGGCGTGATGGACAAGCTGGGGCTGGGGCGAGAGCGGCTGCGGCAGATCAATCCGCGGCTTGTGCATGCCAGCCTGTCGGGCTGGGGCTATGACGGCCCCTACGCCACGCGGGCCGGGCACGACCTGAACTACATGGCGGTCGGCGGCGGGCTCGATGCCTCCGGGCTGCCGGACCGGCCGGTCATCAGCTATCTGCCGGTGGCCGATTTCGCCTCGGCCCAGCAGACGGCGCTGGCGGTGGCCGGCGCGCTGTTCGGGCGGGAGCGATCGGGACAGGGCTGCTTCCTCGACCTGTCGATCATGGAATCGGTGCTGGGCTGGCAGGGCATGAGCCTGACCGCGGCGGCGCGCGGCACCATGCCGAAGCGCGCCGAGGCGCTGCTGTCGGGCGGCGCCGCCTGCTACCGCATCTATCGCACCGCCGACGGACGCTTCGCCACCCTGTCGGCGCTGGAGGCCAAGTTTTGGCAAGGCTTCTGCGAGGCGGTCGGCCGCCCCGACTGGATCGCCCGCCAGGACGACCCGCTGCCCCAGACCGCCCTGACGGCGGAGCTGGAGGCCCTGTTCGCGACGAGGACGCTGGCGGAGTGGAAGGCCCTGCTCGATCCTGTCGACTGCTGTTTCGAGGCGTTGCCCGAACTGGCGGAGGTGCCCGCCCACCCGCATGTCGCCGCGCGTGGGCAGGTCCGCGTCACGGAGGGGCCGGAACCGCTGGTGGAAACGCTGATGGGCCTGCGCGTCGACGGCGCCCCGCCGCCGGAACGCGCCCCCTTGCGGGAGAGCGATGCCGCAGCGGTGCTGGCCGGCTGGGTGTAGCGCTCAGCCCTCCCGCCGGTAGGGCGACAGCTCGTCGCCCAGCGCCTCGATCTCCGCCTCCACCGCCGGGCGCTCCTGTGCCAGATAGCGGTCCACGGCGCGGCGGAAGCCGGGGTCGGCGATCCAATGGGCGCTGTAGGTCGGCACCGGCAAATAGCCGCGCTGGATCTTGTGTTCGCCCTGCGCACCCGCTTCGACCCGCGCCAGCCCGCGTTCGATGGCGAAATCCAGCGCGCGGTAGTAGCACGCCTCGAAGTGCAGGAAGCGGTAGCGGCCGTCCGAGCCCCAATTGCGGCCGTACAGCGCAACGTCTCCCAGCAGGTTCAGCGCCCCCGCCACCCACTCCCCGCCATCCTCGCACATCACCAGAACCACCCGGTCGGCCATCGTCTCGCCCAGCAGCTGGAAGAAACGGCGGTTGAGATAGCCACCACCCCATTTGCGGTCGGTGGTGTCCATATAAAAGCGGTGGAAGGCGTCCCAATGCTCCGGCTTCAGCTCGTCGCCGGTCAGGGTGTGCAGGCGGACGCTGCTGTCGGCGACCTCGCGCCTCTCCTTGCGGATCGCCTTGCGCTTGCGGGAGTTCAGCGCCTCCAGGAATTCGTCGAAGCTGCCATAGCCGCGGTTGTGCCAGTGGTACTGCACGCCGGTCCGCTGAAGCCAGCCGGCCCTGCCCAGCCGGTCCCAGTCCGCGCGCTCCGGGAAGGTGACATGGGCGGAGGAGACGCCGTAGCGTTCCGCCACCTGCTCCAGCGCCGAAATCAACGCGTCGGCGACGGCATCCGCCTGAGGTCCCGGCGCCACCAGCAGGCGCGGCCCCGGCACCGGCGTGAAGGGCACCGCCACCTGCAGCTTGGGGTAATAGCTGCCGCCCGCCCGCTCATAGGCGTTGGCCCAGGCATGGTCGAAGACATATTCGCCGTAGGAATGGCTTTTCAGATAGGCGGGCACCGCGCCCACCATCCGGCCGGAGCCGTCATAGGCGGCGAGATGGCTGGGCTGCCAGCCGGACTTCCCGGCCGCCGATCCCGATTCCTCCAGAGCCAGGAGGAAGGCGTGGGACAGGAACGGGTTGCCGGGACCGGCGCAGGCGTCCCAGCCCTGCTGGTCCGCCTCGCCGATCCCGGTCAGAACCTTGACGGTGATGGCATCGTTGCCGTCGGGCATGCATGCGTCTCCTTGAACCATGGCAAGGAGGTAAGCCTCATGCCGCTTTGCGGCAAGGCGCCCGCACCGCCGGGACGCGGGTCAGGCCACTTCCAGGATGGCGTCGACCTCGACCGCGACGTTGCCGGGCAGCGACGGGGCGCCGACCGCGGCGCGGGCATGCTGCCCCGGCTCGCCGAAGACGTCGCGCATCAGCTCCGACGCGCCGTTGATCACCAGCGGATGATCGTGGAAGTCCGGGCCGGAGTTGACGAAGCCGCCCAGCCGCAGCACGCGGGTGACGCGGTCCAGGTCGCCGCCCAGCGCGGCCTTGGCCTGGGCCAGGATGTTCAGCGCGCACAGGCGCGCCGCTTCCTTGCCCTGCTCCACCGTGAAGTCCTGGCCGACCTTGCCGACGAACTTGCGCTCGCCGTTCCAGACCGTGACCTGGCCCGAGATGTATAGGGTGTTGCCCGAACGGGTGTAGGGCACATAGGCCGCCACCGGGGCCGCGGCCTGCGGCAGTTCGATGCCCAGTTCCGCCAGGCGCGCGTCGATCCGACCGGTCATGATGCTTCTCCCTTCCCTGCTGTGGCCCGCGTCGGGGCCATGCGTTCGATGTTTGGGACGCGGTTTGGAGCCAGACCATAGCCGCGCCGGCAAGGCAGTGGGAAGATTCTTACCGCCGCCCACATCGGCAGAACCGTCCGTCACCGGCAAAAGATTCCGGGAATCTTTTTCGGGCCTGCCGCCGGCCGGGCTCGCCCCAACCCTGCCCTTTTTGCCGACCTATTTTTATTCCATAGGGAAATCAGTGACTTATGGCACACCACTGCAGTTGGCACGGCGCTTGAAATAGTGGTGTCAGGAAAACGCACGTTGCCTCGCCGGTCAAATGACCAAGGGCGAGGACAGCCTCAGAAGGAGACTAGGACCATGGCCGGTAATGTGACCCTGACCGCCTCGATGCGCACCAACCTGCTGCAGCTCCAGAGCACGCAGGCCGGTATCGACAAGAAGCAGAACATCCTGTCGACGGGCAACAAGATCAACTCGGCTCTGGATGGTCCCACCTCCTTCTTCGCCGCCAAGGGCCTGAACCAGCGTGCCGGCGACCTGTCGTCGCTGAAGGACGCGATGGGCCAGTCGATCAGCACCATCCAGGCCGCCGACAAGGGCCTGACCTCGATCGACTCGCTGGTCGACCAGGCCAAGGGCCTGACCACCGCCGCCTACGCCGCGCTGGGCACCGACGCCGCCTCCGTGGCCACCCGCAAGTCGCTGGCCGCCCAGTTCAACACGCTGAAGGACCAGATCGACAAGCTGGCCGCCGACAGCGGTTACCAGGGCAAGAACCTGATCAACGGCAACGGCATGAGCATGGACAGCACCAGCGAGTCCCGTGCCGCCGTCAACACCATCACCGGCGTCGACAACGCCCGCGTCACCAACGTCATCGCCCCCGACACCTATTCGATCCGCATCAAGGGCGACGGCTCGGTGGAGGGCAAGACCGCCGACATCTCCAAGGCCGAGAACGCCCATGGCCTGACCGGCCTGAAGCTGTCGGGCACGATGTCCAGCACGCTGGGCAGCTTCTCCGACGTCCAGATCGAAGTCCGCGGCGCCAACGGCCGCACCCGCGACTTCATCGTGTCGGACGGCAACGAAAGCCGCACGATCTCCTACTTCGACAACACGCAGACGATGACGACCAACCTGGCGACGCCCGCCACGGCTGGCAACCCGCAGACATCGGGTGTGAACGTCAAGGGCACCGTCGAAGAAGGCGACATCTTCAGCATCACGGTCGAAGGCCAGACCTTCAGCTACACCGCGACCGCCGGCGACGTCGCCATGGGCCAGACCGCGAGCACGAACGTCGCGAACCAGCTGGCGGCTTCGATCAGCAGCGCGATCTCCGGCGGACGCCTGCAGGGCAAGGACGTTGCCACCGCCAGCGTGGGCACCAGCGGCACGATCGTCCTGACCGGTGCGGCCACGGCCGGCGAGGTCCGCGACTTCACCGTGACCGCCAGCACGACCAACGCGCTGACCAAGAAGATCTCGGAAAGCTTCGCGTCGGGCACGGTGGTGACCTTCACCGTCGACCGCAAGCTGCTGGAAGCGTCGAACAACCAGGGCAACGGCATCTCGACCATCGAGAAGAAGGTCGACCTGCAGATCCAGGTGACCAACTCCAACGGCGCCCAGGTCACCCGCGATGGCATGAGCGACCGCGGCGACGGCAAGCTGAGCGGCGGCGAGCAGTCCTTCACCTTCGACACCGGCACGGTGCGGCTGGGCATCGATGCCACGACCATCCAGCAGGCGGCGTCGGCCAACTGCTCGGCCAACATCGTCACCAAGCAGATCTCCGATGCCACCACGTCGAACGACATCACGGTCCAGCTGAACGAGCGCAACACCAACTCGATCACCGTGAACGCGGTGAACCTGTCGACCAGCGGCCAGGGTCTGCGGATGGATGGCGCGCAGAACGACTGGATGGACCGCGCCGACATCGACAAGGCGGTTGCCGGCCTGGACAACGCCAAGGCGACGATCCGCTCCGCGTCGCAGTCGCTGTCGACCAACCTGAACATCATCACGACCCGCGAGAGCTTCACCAAGGAGTTCAGCGACGTGCTGACGGAAGGCGCCAGCAAGCTGACGCTGGCCGACCAGAACGAGGAAGGCGCCAGCCTGCTGATGCTGCAGACCCGTCAGCAGCTCGGCACCATCGCCCTCTCGCTGGCCAACCAGTCGCAGCAGTCGATCCTGCGCCTGTTCTAAGCCGGACCAGGGACTGACACACGAAAAGGGGCGCTCCCGCCGGGGCGCCCCTTTTCGATTCCTCCTCTCCGGCCATTCCAAAACGCCTCGTCAGCGCCTGCGCAGGGCCTCCCCGACCAGGGCGCGCGCATCGGCGGCAAGCGCGGCGCGGCCCTCCGCGCGCGTGTACATCATGTGCCCGCCCGGATGCACCGTCACCGCCACCCGGTCGCGCTCGCCCGCCGGCAACTCCAGCCTGGACGCCACCCAGCGCGAGGCCATGTAGGGGGTGATCAGGTCGGTACGGCCATGGACGATCAGCACCCGCAGCGCCGGCTGCAGGGTCAGCGCCGTCTGCAGCGCGTCGACGGCGCTCGGCACCGACATCCGCGGCCATTCCCAGTTCCGGTTGACCCGGTCGCTCAGCAGCCGGTAGGGCGCGTCGGTCCGCACCCCCAGAGCGTCATGGGCGTAGGCGGCGAATGCCGTCGTGTAGGTCGGCACCGTCCCCTTCAGGAAGGGATCGAACGGAATGCGGGCCGCTCCCGGATCGGGATCGGCCGCAGTGAAGGTGCCGTCATAGATGCTGAGGATGCGCCCCTGGTCGCGCAGAAGCTCACGCGTGAAGATGCCCATCGGCACGCGCCCGCGCTGGCGCCGCACGATCTCCACCGGCAGGCCGGTGATGCGCGCCACCTCGGCGAAGACGTCCTGCCCCGCATCGAGCCGGCCATAGTCCAGCCCTGCCAGCCCGGCGAGATAGGGACCGAGCGCGAAACGCTCCGCCGCTTCGGCCGCCTGCTCCGGCGTACCCGGCCTGCGCCCCAGCGCGGCGGCTGCGGCGGCCATGGACGGCAGTTTCCAGGCCGGGCCGAGGATGCCGTCCTCGTCGATGGCGGCGAAATCGACGACGGGCGAGACCAGGATCAGCCCGTTCACCGCAAGCCCGACCTGATCGATCAGTTCGTCGGCCATCTTGGCGATGCGGAAACCGCCATAGCTCTCCCCGGCCAGGAAGGTGGGGGACGACCAGCGTCCCTGCCGGGTCAGCCACAGCCGGACGATCTCGGCCATCGCCCGCGCATCGCCATCCACCGACCAGAAGCGCTTCTCCGTCTCGTCGGGCTTCACGGCCCGGCTGAAGCCCGTCCCGACCGGATCGACGAAGACCAGATCGGTGAAGGCCAGCCAGCTGTCGGGATTGTCGACGAGCGCGGCGGGCGGCGGCGGCAGGGTGCCGTCGGGCCCGAAGGCGACCACCTTGGGTCCCGCCGCGCCCAGGTGCATGTAGGCCGACGCGGCGCCCGGCCCGCCGTTGAACACGAAGGTGACCGGCCGCGGCCCATCGGCCGGGCTTTTCGGATCGGCGGTGTAGGACACCGTGAAGATGCGGGCAGCCAGTTCCTCCCTGGCGCCGTCGCGCAGCGGCAGGAACTCCGCCGTCGCGCTGTAGGCCAGCGCCCCTCCCGGGAGCGGCAGGCTGTGCCGGGTCACGCTGCGCTGCGGATCGAAGCCTTGGAGATCGTCCGGCTTGCGGTCCTCGGGCTTGTGATCCGCAGGCTTGCGGTCCTCCACCCGATCACCCGGCTTGGCGGCATCCGCCGCTTCCGTCCTGTCCTGCGCCTTGTCCTGAGCGGGGGCGGAAGCGGGGGCGGAAGCGGGAGCGAGCGGCGCCAGAAGGGCGGGCAGCAGCGCCAGAACCAGACCGGCGGATGGGGAACGGAGCCGTCGCGGCGACCGGGCGGGCGAGGATGAGGGCGGCATCGACGGATCCAAGACGGAAACTCCCGAACGGTTGCTGGCCCGCCGCATATTGCGGCCCCCGCACCGATCCGCAACCCGCCCCCTGCCGGCAATATGTCGGCCGCAGGCTTGCCAAGCGCGCTCCGCGCCACATCTCCTGCCTACCGAAAGTGTAATCTCTTTCGGGGTAGGGTAAGCTCCTTGCCCATCGGGCCATATTCGACGGGATGCGCCGCCATGTTCCTTTCCCGGCACGCCACCATCCGCACGCGGCTGTTCCTCGGCTTCGGCGTGGTGCTTCTTCTCCTGATGAGCCTGACCGTCATCGGCATCCGCGAGGTGCGGAAGATCGACTCCGACCTCACCCGGATCAACGAGGTGAACAGCGTCAAGCAGCGCTACGCCATCAACTTCCGCGGCAGCGTGCATGACCGCGCCATCGCGTTGCGCGACGTGGTGCTGGCCACCGAACCGACGACCCTGTCCGCAGCGCTCGCCGACATCGACCGGCTTGCCGCCTTCTACGAGCAATCCGCCAAGCCTCTCGACGCCATGTTCGCGAGCATGGCCGACATCGAGCCGGAAGAGCGGTCCCTGCTTGCCGGCATCAAGGAAATCGAGGCGAAGACCCTGCCGGCGCTCAAGGCTGTCGTCGCCGCCCGCAAGGCCAACGACATGGCCGGCGCGCAGAAGGCGCTGATGCAGGACGCCCGCCCGGCCTTCAACGAATGGCTGAAGCGCATCAACGCCTTCATCGACCTGCAGGAACACAAGAACCAGCAGATCGCCGCCCGCACGCGCGAGGTCGCCAGCGGCTTCCAGACGCTGATGCTGTCTCTCTGCGGCGCCGCCCTGCTGCTGGCCGCCGGCTTCGGGCTGTGGACGGTGGCGGCCCTGCGTCCGCTGCGCCGGCTGACCGACGCGATGCTGACTCTGGCGAAGGGCGACCTGACCGTGGCCGTGCCGACCTCCGAGTCCCGGGACGAGATCGGACTGATCACCGGTGCCGTCGAGGTGTTCAAGGCCAATGCGGTGGAGGCCGACGCCTTCCGCCGCCGCCAGGCCGAGGCCGAGCACGCCGCCGAGGAGCGCAAGCGGGCCGAGATGGCGGCGCTGGCCGATCGGTTCGAGAGCGAGGTGAAGGGCGTGGTCGACAGCGTTTCCACCTCCTCGACCGAGGTGCGGACGCTGGCGCGGTCGCTGGCGACCACCGCCGACCATACCGAGACCCAGGCGACCACCGTCGCCGCCGCGTCCGAACAGGCATCGGTCAATGTCCAGACCGTCGCCGCCGCCGCAGAGGAACTGGCGGCCTCCATTGCCGAGATCGGACGGCGGATCGGCGAGAGCAGCCGCAAGGCCAGGCACGCGGCCGACCAGGCGGACGGCACCAACCGCATCGTCGACGGCCTGTCCGCCAAGGCGAACCAGATCGGCGACGTGGTGAACCTGATCAGTTCCATCGCCGGACAAACCAACCTGCTGGCGCTGAACGCCACCATCGAGGCCGCCCGCGCCGGTGAAGCGGGCAAGGGCTTTGCCGTGGTGGCGAGCGAAGTGAAGAGCCTCGCCAACCAGACCGCCAAGGCGACCGGCGACATCTCGCAGCAGATCCAGGAAATCCAGACGGCGACCGCCGACGCCGTGCAGGCGATCCAGAGCATCGCCGCGACGATCGGCGAGGTGAACGACATCGTCGGCACCATCGCCCAGGCGGTCGACGGCCAGAACGCCGCAACCATGGAGATCGCCCGCAACGTCCAGCAGGCGGCGGCCGGCACCAACGAGGTGTCCTCGTCCATCGGCGGCGTCCTGCAGGCGGCGTCGGAGACCGGAAGCGGGGCCTCGCGCCTGCTTTCCTCCTCCGGCGAGCTGTCGAAGCAGGCGGAGTTGCTGCGCAGTCAGGTGGACCGCTTCCTGGGCAGCGTCCGCGGCGCCGTCTGAGTTCAGTCAGACGAACCGCGGGCATGAAGCAGGGACGCGGCAATAGGTAGCATCGCCGATGCTTGCGGCCGGCGGCCGGGAAATCTAGGAGTTTCCGGCCGCCGCACGTCCTGCGCGCGCCATCCGCCGGATGCACCTCCGACCAGCACGGGTCCCGTCATGATCGACAACTCCATGAGCGACAGCGAGAGTGCCGACATGAGCGACAGCGAGAGCGCCGGCACCGTCGATTACGGCCGCCTCGTGTGGAGCGACGACCTGGTCCTGGGCATCGCATCGATCGACGAGCAGCATCGCGAGTGGATCGCCCTGGTCCAGGCATTCGAGCGTGCCGTCACCGAAGGCCATCCGGCCGAGGAGATGCGCAGGACCCTCGCCGCCGCCGTCGCCTACACCGAATCGCATTTCGCCGACGAACAGCAGGTGATGGAGGAGGCGGGCTATCCCTTCCTCGACGACCACCCCGCCCAGCACCAGCTCGCCTGGGACCGCGTCCATGCCTTCGCTTCCGGCGAGGTGGCGGACGAGGAGGTTCGCAACAGCGTGGCGGAATTCCTGCCGCAATGGCTGATGCTGCACATCAACACGGCCGACCGCCAGTTCGCACGCTGGCTGAAGGGCAGCGCCGCCGCCGGCACTCCGGCGGACCCGGCGGGCCGGGTGTTCGGCGACATCCCGGTCTGAATCCCCGGCCTGAATCCCCGGTCAGAATCCCTCGTCCGGCAGGTCCGCAACTCCCCCCGCCGTTGCGATTCCGCGATCACGCCGCTACACAGGGGGCACCGCGCGAGCCATCCCGTTTTCCGGAGCCTTCCGTCATGTCGACCCTGCCCGATCAGGCCACCATCGCCGCCACCGCGGCCAAGATCCTGCTGGAGATCAAGGCGCTGCATTTCAACGCCGAGACGCCCTTCATCTTCACCTCGGGCTGGGCCAGCCCGGTCTACACCGATTGCCGCCGCATCGTGTCCTTCCCACGCGCCCGCAAGGCGCTGATGGACTTCGCGGTCGCCACGATCGAGCGCGAGATCGGCTATGAGGCCATCGACGCGGTGGCCGGCGGCGAAACCGCCGGCATTCCCTTCGCCGCCTGGATCGCCGACCGTCTGGAACTGCCGATGCAGTATGTGCGCAAGAAGCCCAAGGGCTTCGGCCGCAACGCCCAGATCGAAGGCCTGCTGACCGAGGGGCAGCGCGTCCTGCTGGTCGAGGATCTGGCGACCGACGGCAAGAGCAAGGAGAACTTCGTCACCGCATTGCGCAACGGCGGCGCCCAGGTGACCGATACCTTCGTGATCTTCCACTACGGCATCTTCCCGCAGTCGAAGGTCAACATGGATGCCATCGGCGTGCGTCTGCACGCGCTGTGCACCTGGTGGGACGTGCTGAAGGTCGCCCGCGACAACCGCTATTTCGACGAGAACACCCTGTCGGAGGTCGAGAAGTTCCTGAACGACCCGGTCGGCTGGTCGTCGGCCCACGGCGGCAAGTCGAGCATGTGATCGTTGCCGGGGGCGGCCACCGCGCCGCCCCCGAGACTGTTCCGTCAGCCGCGGCGAACGTAAAAGGCGTCGCCCCAACTGTGATGAAAGGGGCTGACCTCCTCCACCCGCTGGTAGCCGTGCGGGAACAGCAGGTCGTCGATGTCGGCGATCCGTCCGCAGCCCTCGTAAAGTTCCGCGTAATTCACCTCGACCGACACGGCGTCGAAGCGCCCCAGCAGCGGACCGCAGCCGGCCAGGATCATCCGCTCCGCACCTTGTGTGTCGATGGCCAGCACATTGTAGTCGCCGGCATCGATGCCGAATTCCGCCAGAAGGTCGGGCAACGGGGCTGCATCGACCTCGATGGTGCCGGTCAGCGTGATACCGGGATAGACGTCCAGATGTTCCTTCGGGGGCAGCAGAGAACTGGATTGGCTGCCGCTCATCCGCGAAAAGGGAAGCCGTCCGGCCCGGTCCGACACCGCACGGTTGATACAGGTAACATCCGGATTTGCGGCAAAGCGCGGGGCAAGGCGGGCATAGGTGTCCGGATCGGCCTCCACGAACAGGACCCGGCGGCAGCCGGCTTCGACATACTGGGGATATTCCTCGCCCTCATGTGCGCCGATATGGACGATCCCGCGCGGGACGATGCCATAGCGCGGAAACAACTCCGAATAGTGGAGCATTGACCTGTCGCGGGTGAACAGCCGCTGCCAATGGCGCGGAGCCATCGCCAGATGGGTGCAAGCCGCGCCGTCCGCCGGTGGTTGCTGGCAGTGCTGCAAAGTCCGGCCATCGAACCGGAACATCGCATAGCGGCTGCCCTGCAGCAGATCATACAGCGCCGACAGGTCGCCGCCGGCCTCGGTCCCGTCGAACTGGACGAAATCGATGCGGCGAAGGCGCAGCATCTCCGCGGCGCCCTCCAGCGCAGCCAGCGCGCCGCCGTTGCGATGCAGCACCAGCCAGTCGACATGCCGGAGGCCCAACCGGGCACACCAGCCGTCGATCGAGCCGGGCGCATCCTCGGCGATTACGGCATGATCTTCGGACCGCAATTCCGCGGACCAAGCCGCCGCCCCCTGTCCGGCTGCCAGCAGCGTGGCGCCGCCCTTCAGGAAACTCTGCAGCAAGGTGTTCACCGGCGCATCGTTCATGTTTGTCTCGTTTCCAATTGACCGATCTCCTTGCCGCAAGCGCGACGAGCCTGCCGGGAAGCGATCTTAAATTCCGCCATCGGCAAAATGACAAGCCGTCTCATGAGGCTCCCTGCGCGGCGGCCGCCGCTGCCTGATCGGGCCTGGGGACATGATTGAACCGGACGCGGACGATTTCCCAGCGTCCTTGCGCCTGCGCGACGGCGCCGTCGCAAGGGCGGCGGTCCAGCACGTCGAAGGACAGCGTGGACAGCCCGTCGCCGGCCGGGATCTTGCCGGTGGACCAAAGCTCCTGAAAGACGCGGCGGTTGACCAGGGAGATGGGGGACGGCGCCGCGTCCGGCGTGAAGCCGTCATTGTCGTGGTCAAGCGGCTGGAAGCGCCCCTTGCGCTGGCCGGTGGGGATTCGGCGCGCCCGGATCCGCAGCGAAAAGTCGAAATCCTCGTAGCCCCAGCCCCAGAAGGCATTGGAATAGCCGTCCACCTGCCGCATGACCGCGTTCGGCATCAGCAGCGCGCCGCCCATCGTGCTTTCCAGGTTGGTCGTCACCGTGCGGTCCGACCGTCCCGGCGCGACCGGCCGCTGTTCCGCCCCGTACCACAGGATGGGGGTGGGGCAGTCGGCCCAGGAATAATCGGCATCGACCGGCAGGTAATCGACGTCGTGCAGGCAGGTGTAGTCGGTCCGCTCCTCGCCCAGCAGGAACCCGGCATTCTTCAGGGCGCCCCGGTTGAAGGGAAGCCCGGCCTCCTGCTCCACGATGGTCACCCGATAATCGATCCGCGGGACCAGCCGGTCGAAATAGGCGCTCACCCACGGCACGAACTGCCGGAGATGGCTTTCGCGATCCCGGTAGGGGACGACGATGTGGAGCCGCTTTCCCGCGCTGTCGCCGGTCGTCATGGGACTTCCCCTTCTCCCTGTATGGCGGATGCTGCGCCGCCGGTGTCGCCGGCCGAGATCGCTATCGGCCGCGGCGTTCCACCGGCCCGGTGATTTTCCCACATCGCCCGGTAGGCCGCCTCCAGATGCCGGGTGAAGCGCGGCGTGTCGAACAGCGCGCAGACCGGCCGGTTGCGCGCCAGCCGCTGCCGCAGGTCATGGAGCCGTTCGGGCGCGCGGGCGAGCGCCACCGCAGCCGTCTCATAGGCCTCCTGCCCGTCGACGACCAGTTCGGGCAGACCGGCCGCCCGCAGCAGGCTGGCCGCCACGCGCCCGGCGAAGGTGGTCCCGCGCCGTGTCAGCACCGGCAACCCCGCCCACAGGGCGTCGCTGGCCGTGGTGTGCGCATTGTAGGGAAGCGTATCGAGGAACAGGTCGGCCAGCCGGTGCCGCGCCAGATGCTCGGCATGGGGCAAGGGCTTGGCGAAGACGAGCCGATGGGGTTCCACACCGCGGGCTTCGCCTTCGCGGCGCAGGTTCGCCACCACCCGGGGGTCCCCGGCATAAAGCCACAGCACGCTGCCGGGCACCGCCGCCAGGATGCGCGCCCAGCCGTCGAACAGGGCGGGCGTCAGCTTGTAGGCGCTGTTGAAGCAGCAGAAGACGAAGCCGTCGGCCGGCAGCCCGCAGTCCGCACGGGTCGGCGTGGCCTCGGCGATGGCGCGCCGGCGGTCGTTGGGCTGGTAGCAATCGGGTAGCCGCACCACCCGCTCGGTGAAGAAGCCCTCCTCGCCCGGCGCGATCACCGTGGGGTCGGCGACGATGTAGTCGACATACTCCGCCCCCAGCGTTCCCGGATAGCCCAGCCAGTTGACCTGCACCGGGGCCGGACGGGCCGCCAGGATCGAGGTGCGCGAGAAGGTGGTGAAGCCGGTCAGATCGACCAGGATGTCGATGCCGTCCGCCGCGATGGCCAGCGCCGCATCGGCATCGGTGTGGCGGCGCAGGTCGACGAAGCGTTCGATCCCCTGCTCGAACCGCCGGCGCAGCGCGCTGCCGTCGTCGATGCCGGTCGAATAGGCGGTGACGGCGAAGCGGGAGCGATCATGCGTCTCCAGGGCGTCGACCATCAGGTGGCCCATCGCATGCTCGCGGAAATCCGCCGACAGGTAGCCGATGCGCAGGCGCCCGTCGCGCGCGACCGCGGCGGGCCAGACCACCGGAACAGCGCCGCGGGCTTTGGCCGCCGCCCAGCGGGCCGCAGCCGACTGCTGGTCGGCCAGGGTCGAGGCGCAGGACAGGACATCGAAGGGGGACACGCCTTCCGCCCCCTCGCGGACCCGCCGGAGGAGTTGCGCCTCCAGCCGGTCCAGATCGCGCCAGTCGCACAGAAGCCTCTGCTGACGGACGAGCTGACCCAAGGCCGCGGCATGGTCCGGAACCAGCCGCAGCACCCGCCGGCAGGCGTCCACCGACACCGCGCTCCAGCCGGCCATGGCGGCGGCCATCGCCAGATCGGCATGGGCATCGGATCCGCCGGGGTCGAGGGCGACGGCATTGCGCAGGACGGCGACGGCGGCATCGGGGCGGACGGCCTCCGCCAGCACGCCGCCCAGCCGCCGCCAAGCCTCGCCGTTCGCCGGCTGCCGGATCAGCAGGGCCTTGAGGACCGCCAGCGCGCCGTCCGCATCGTGCAGGCTCGACAGGAGCAGGGCCAGATTGATCTCCGCCACCGGAAAGTCGGGCTGCAGGTCCAGCGCCGCGCGGTATTGGACCACTGCGTCCTGCGGGCGGCCGAGTTCCCGCAGGGCATTGGCGAGATTGTTGCGCGCCGCCGGGTCGGACGGCTCCAGCCGGACCGCGGCCGACGCCGCGCGCCTTGCCTCCTCCCGCCGTTCCGCCGTATGGGCGGCGTTGCCGAGCGCCAGCCAGTTCCGCGCGCTCGCCGGATCGAGCGCCACCGCAAGACGGCCGGCGCCGAGCGCTTCGGCCGGACGGCCGGCGGCATCGAGCGTACCGGTCAGGTTGTGCCAGTTGTCCGCATCCAGGGGCGCGAAACCGACCGCCTTGCGGAAGGCGGCCTCCGCGTCTGCCCCCCGGCCCATGCGGTGGAGCGCCACGCCCAGCTTCGACCAGGACGCAGCATCGGCGGGGGCGAGCCGCGCCGCCTCCCGATGGGCGGCGGCGGCCTCTGCGAAGCGACCCAGGTCCTGCAGGGCGACGCCGAGGTTGTTGTGGACCTCCCCCAGATGGGAGTGGGTCGCCAGCACCTTGCGGTAATGGGGCTCGGCATCCTGCGGGCGTCCCTGCCGGTGCAGGGCCAGCGCCAGACCGTAATGCGCATCGACCGACGCAGGGGAGACCCGCAGCGCCGCCGCATAGACCGCCGCCGCCGCATCCCAGCGCGCCATGCCGGCCATGGCCGCGCCGAAATCGAGATAGACCTCCGGATCCTTCGCGATGGCCAGCGACTTCTGGAACAGGATCACCGCCTCGCGCGGGCGGCCCAGCCTCAACTCCACCACGCCCAGCCGGTGCAGGGCAGCCGGATTCTGCGGCTCGGCCTCCAGCGCTTCGAGGTAGCGGGCCCTCGCCTCCTCCAGGTTGCCGCTGTTTTCCGCCGCCACGGCGCGGGTGAAGCTGGTCATGCGCTGCCGATCGGTACTGGCGGTTGACGGGGACGGGTCCGGCATTTGTCTGCCATAGCCGACCTCAGTCGCGCCAGCGCGTGTGTTCCAGGATGCGGGGAATCTCGGCGGGACGGCGGCCGTCCCCCCATTGCGAGATGTCGGGAATGGCGGTCACGCCGTGGCGGCGGCCGATCAGGCTGAGGATGCTTTGGTCGTGGCGATGGTCGCGGAACTCCGGATAGTTCGGCAGGCCGCATTCGTTGGGGGCATCGGTGATCAGCCGGGCATCCTGGGCATAGCGCAGCCATTGCGAAACGAAGTCCATGCTTTCCGGCCCGCGCTCACAAACGATGAAGCTGGCGAGGATCTGCGGCGCGTCGGTAAAGGCCGGCTGGTCCTGCCCCATGAAATGGAAGCAGTCGCGCTTGGTCCAGACGCGATTGCTGTGATGGTCCTCCAGCGTGAACAGCAGGACCGGCAGGTCGCGCCGCCGGCGGCAGAGTTCGATCACCGGGTCGACGCTGTGGACGAAATGGGCGCCGCTGTCGCTGTAGAACAGGATGTCCCCGTCCTGCAGATTCTTGCGCAGCATCAGGTCGATGAAATAGGGCTTCCACAGCCAATAGCCGGCCCCGCGCGGCTGCTCCAGGATATGCCGGTTGCGGGCGGCGAAGGCGGCATCGATATGGTGCCGCCCCATCATGGCCACCTCGTCGAAGCCACCGAACTCCAGCCCGGTCCTGGCGTTGTATTTCTGCGCCGTCGTGAAGGCCCCGTCGGCATAATTCAGCAGCACCCGCTTCATCGCCCGCTCCCCCGCCGCTGCAAGGCGGCTTTGTCACTTCGGCTTATTCAATTGGCGCCGCTCACAGGCGGCTTTCGATCCATTCGGCCAGGCGGAAGGCATCGAAGTAGAAATCCTCCGTACCGAGGAAGGGCGGCGTGCTGCGGTAGCGGCGATAGGTGTCGTAATCGTCGTCGACCGCCAGGATGGCGTCGATCGCCTCCTCGTCGGAGGAATAGCGCGACACGTCGATGAAGCTGCCGGCGGCGACATCGCGCAGCACGCCGGGGTCCCCCCAATAGAGCGGCACGACGCCGGCCTGGAAAGCGTCGAGGATCTTCTCCGTCAGATAGCCGGGATATGACGCATTCTCGAAGGCGAAGGCGAAGCGGTAGCGGGAGAAGACCCGGATTTTCGGCAGCCAGCCCATCTTCACCACGCTGCCGGTGTTGTTCAGCAGCCAGCCCACCGACTCCACATGGCGCCGCGCGCAGAGCATCCGGAAGAAGTCGTTGCGGCGGACGCAGTTGGGATTCTTGTAGAGGAAGGCGCAGAACTTCCGCTGGGCCGCCTCTTCCCGCGTCGGCGGCACCGGCGGCAGGACCGGATGGCAGAAATGCGGCGTCGCCCCCTCCCGCATATGGTCCCAGGCATGCATGACGTAGAGCGGCAGGCGGTAATGCCGGGGATCGTCGATGCGGTCGAACGACACCGACATATCGACGCCGTCGAGCGGGGGCCGAACATTCTCGCCGGTGAAGAACAGCCCGCGGGCGGTCCGCGCCTCGCGATGGCGGGTGCCGAACACCGACACGATGGCGAGGTCGCAGTCGTTGTCGACGACCGACACGTCGAAGCGGCTCGACAGGATGTCCACGAAGAAGTTCGCGGACGGATTGAACTCCGGCCAGAAATCGAAGAAGGCGATCTTCAGCCGCGGCCGGGCGCCGCGTCCGCCGCGCTCCGGCCCATGCAGGAGGAAGCGGTCGAGAACCGCCGGGTCCTTGTCGGCGGAGGCAAGATATTCGGCCAGGAAGTCGCTTGTCCGTGGATCGATCATGCCCGCCGATGCCCTTGCGCGTGCTGCCTGCCAGCTCCGTCCGCCGGGAACCATCCCTGCCCCGGATGCTCCGGCGGCAACACCGTAGAATTGCCGCCCTCCGGTGACCAGCGGATTTTTCGGACCCTGCCGTGCCGCGGGCCGGCGTGAGCCGTCCTTGACCGCACCGCACACGCCGCTAATATCCCGCGCCATGGACGTCTCACTGCGGATCCCGATGATGTGCGCTCCGGCGCATCGCGCGCGAATTACCGGCCCGGCTCTCTGAGGAGGGCCGGGATAGAGACCTGCTGTGTTCCGGGTGGCGCCACGGCCAGTCCTGCCGGCCGCCGCCCGACGGTGATGCTTTCCCCCAGGGATCCGATATGACCCGCGATTACAAATCGACCGTCTTCCTGCCCCGCACCGATTTCCCCATGCGTGGCGGCCTGCCGACCAAGGAGCCCGAGCTGCTGAAGCGCTGGGCCGAGATGGACCTGTTCGGCAAGCTGCGCGCCGGCGCCAAGGGCCGCAAGAAGTTCGTGCTGCACGACGGCCCGCCCTATGCCAACGGCAACATCCACATCGGCCATGCCGTCAACAAGATCCTGAAGGACGTGATCGTCCGCTTCCGCCAGATGCAGGGCTTCGACGCCGACTATGTCCCCGGCTGGGACTGCCACGGCCTGCCCATCGAGTGGAAGATCGAGGAGAAGTACCGCAAGGCCGGCAAGAACAAGGATGACGTGCCGCTCATCCAGTTCCGCGCCGAATGCCGCCAGTTCGCCGAGGAATGGGTCGGCATCCAGGCCGCCGAGTTCCGCCGGCTGGGCGTGGAGGGCGACTGGAAGCACCCCTATGCCACCATGACCTTCCCGGCCGAGGCGCAGATCGTCCGCGAAATCCACAAGTTCGCGCTGAACGGCGGCCTGTACAAGGGCTCCAAGCCGGTCATGTGGTCGGTGGTGGAGAAGACCGCGCTGGCCGATGCCGAGGTGGAATACCACGACCACACCTCCACCACCGTCTTCGCCCGCTTCCCCGTCTGGGGGTCGTCGGCGCCGGAGGTGGACGAGGCCAGCATCGTCATCTGGACGACCACCCCCTGGACCCTGCCGGCCAACCGCGCCATCGCCTATGGCGACGAGATCGAATACGCGACCTTCAAGGTGACCGCCGTCGCCGAAGGCAGCAAGGCCGTGGTCGGCGAGCGTCTGGTGCTCGCCACCGGCGTGGCCGAGGGCGTGCTGAAGGAGGCCGGCGTCACCGAGTGGAAGCAGTTGCACCGCTTCCCCGGCTCGCGCCTTGCCGGCACCTATTGCCGCCACCCGCTGAACGGCAAGGGCTACGACTTCAAGGTGCCGCTGCTGGCCGGCGACTTCGTGACGACCGACGCCGGTTCGGGCTTCGTCCACATCGCCCCCGGCCATGGCGAGGACGACTTCCGCCTGGGTCAGGCCAACGGCATCGAGGTGCCGCAGACGGTGGGCGAGGATGGGCGCTATTACGCCCATGTGCCGCTGTTCGCCGGTCTGGCGGTCTACACCGACCAGGGCAAGCCCGGCCCGGCCAACAAGGCGGTGCTGGAAGCGTTCGATGAAGCCGGCTCGCTGCTGGCCAGCAACCGCATCAAGCACAGCTATCCGCACAGCTGGCGCTCCAAGGCGCCGCTGATCTTCCGCACCACGCCGCAGTGGTTCATCTCGATGGAGACGAACGACCTGCGCAAGGTGGCGCTGCAGGCGATCTCCGACACCCGCTGGATCCCGACCCAGGGCGAGAACCGCATCCGCTCGATGATCGAGAGCCGTCCGGACTGGTGCATCAGCCGCCAGCGTGCCTGGGGCGTGCCGATCGCCCTGTTCGTGCGCAAGGCGACCGGCGAGATCCTGCGCGACGAGGCGGTGTTCGCCCGCATCGCCGACATCTTCCAGCAGGAGGGCGCCGACGCCTGGTTCGCCCGCGATCCGCAGGATTTCCTCGGCAACGGCTATGCCGCCGAGGAGTTCGAGCAGGTCCGGGACATCGTCGACGTCTGGTTCGAGTCGGGCTCCTCTCACGCCTTCGTGCTGGAGCAGCGGCTGGAGGAACTTGCCTGGCCGGCCGACCTCTACCTGGAAGGCTCCGACCAGCATCGCGGCTGGTTCCATTCGTCGCTGCTGGAAAGCTGCGGCACGCGCGGCCGGGCGCCCTACAACGCGGTGCTGACCCACGGCTTCGTCCTGGACGAGCAGGGCCGCAAGATGTCCAAGTCACTGGGCAACGTGGTGGCCCCGCAGGAGGTCTGCGACCAGTATGGCGCCGACATCCTGCGCCTGTGGATCATCAACTCCGACTATTCGGAGGATCTCCGCATCGGCAAGGAGATCATCAAGACCCAGGCCGACCTGTACCGCCGCCTGCGCAACACGTTGCGCTACCTGCTGGGCGCGCTGGCCGACTATACCCCGGCCGAGCGGATCGACGCCGCCGAGATGCCGGAACTGGAGCGCTGGGTCCTGCACCGCTTGTCGGAGTTGGACACGCTGGTCCGTGAGAAGGTCGAGGCCTACGACTTCCACGCCCTGTTCGTGGCCCTGCACAACTTCTGCGCGGTGGAGCTGTCGGCCTTCTACTTCGACGTCCGCAAGGACAGCCTCTATTGCGACGCGGTCGACTCGGTGCGCCGCCGGTCGGTGCGGACGGTGATGGAGCATCTGTTCTCCACCCTGACCGCCTGGCTCGCCCCGATCCTCTGCTTCACCGCGGAAGAGGCGTGGCTGGCCCGGCCGGAAGGCCTGACCAGCGGCCAGGGCTGGACCGACGAGAGCGTGCATCTGCGCGGCTTCCCGGAGGTGCCGGCCGAGTGGCGCAACGACGCTCTCGCCGCCAAGTGGGAGTCGGTGCGCAACGTCCGCCGCGTCGTCACCGGCGCGCTGGAGCTGGAACGCGCCAACAAGACCATCGGCTCGTCGCTGCAGGCCGATCCGACCGTCCATGTCGACGCCGCCACCAAGGCCCTGCTGGCCGACGTGGACTTCCAGGACGTCTGCATCACCTCGGCCATCGAGGTGACGGACGCGGCGGCGCCGGACGGGGCCTTCACCCTGCCCGACGTTCCCGGCATCGCCGTCGCCCCGGCGCTCGCCGAAGGCGAGAAGTGCGAGCGCTGCTGGAAGGTCCTGGAGGAAGTCGGCACGGTCCACGACCATCCGACTCTCTGCGTCCGCTGCTCCGACGCGGTGGCATGAAGCCGGACACGACAATCGCGGTCCTATCCCCTCTCCCCCCCGGGGAGAGGGTTAGGGTGAGGGGGATCCGCCTGCCGGATGCCCGTCGCCGCGCATCCCCCTCACCCCGACCTTCTCCCCGGGGGGGAGAGGGAGGATGTGTGGCCGCATGAACAGCTTCGTCGCCAACCAATCCCGTTCCTACTGGCTGTTCGGGCTGATCGTCGCCGCGGTGGTGGTCGTGCTCGACCAGGGCAGCAAATGGTGGATCCTCGAACGGGTCATGCAGCCGATCCCGCATGTCATCGAGGTGACGTCCTTCTTCAACCTCGTGCTGGTGTGGAACTACGGCGTCAGCTTCGGCACCTTCGCCAGCGGCGGGGCGCTGATGCCCTATATCCTGAGCGCCATCGCCGCGGTGATCGCCGTCTGCCTCGTCATCTGGATGCGGCAGGCCGAAAGCCGGCTGGCGGCGCTGGCGCTGGGCTTCATCATCGGCGGCGCGGTGGGCAACGTCGCCGACCGGCTGCTGCACGGCGCGGTGGTCGACTTCCTGGATTTCCATTTCGGCGGCTGGCATTTCTGGGCCTTCAACGTTGCCGACAGCGGAATCAGCGTCGGTGTGGTCCTGCTGCTGATCGACGGACTGTTCGCGGACCGCGAAAAGTCGTAAGAGTTCCGTCGCCGGTGGCGTTATAACCGCCGGCGAGCGCTGACCATGCGGCCTCGACCTCCTGGCCGGGTCGCTACGACGTGACAGACGACGGGATCCTCCGAACGTGACCAGCATCTCCTCCGCCCTCTCCCTCTCCCGGACCCGGCTTCCTCTGCTTGGGCTGGCGCTTGCGGCGTTGACGCTCGCCGGCTGCTCGGATGTTCGCCGCTCCATCGGTCTCGACCGCCAGAGCCCCGACGAGTTTGCCGTCGTTTCCCGCGCTCCGCTGACCCTGCCGCCCAGCCTGCAGGACCTGCCGCGGCCGCGCCCCGGCGCCGCCCGTCCGCAGGACAGCACGCCGACCCAGATGGCGGCCGGCGCCGTGTTCGGCGGTTCGTCGCGCGGCAACGCCAGGGCGGCGGCCGGCTCCACCGCGGGCGAGAAGTCGCTGGTCGCCCAGGCCGCGGCGCGCGACGGCATCGACCCCAACATCCGCACCAAGGTCGATCAGGAAACCACCCAGCTGATCATCGCCGACAAGAGCTGGATCGATTCGCTGCTGTTCTGGCAGAAGCAGGAGCAGCCCTACTCGCTGGTCGACCCCGCCAAGGAGCAGCAGCGCCTGCGCGAGGCCCAGGCCCAGGGCAAGTCTGTGGACGGCACCGCCACGCCGGTGATCGAACGCAAGCGCAAGGCGCCGCTGGAAGGCCTGTTCTAAGCAGAGGTGATCGCCCCCGGACGGTTCGAACCTTGTCGCGGGCGCCACATCACACCAGTTTCCGGGGGCGTCCTTCCCAGCGAAGGACGCCCCTTTCGATTCGGACCTCCTGCTCCGGGAGCCCTCATGCTCGCCTACCTTCCAGCCCGCCGCCTCGCCGCGGCCGGATTCCTGGCCCTGACGATGACCGTCGCCGCCCCCCTGATGCCGGTGCCGATCGCCGCACCGCCCGCCCATGCGGCGGAAAAGGGGGTGTTCTTCCCTGAGAGCTTCACCCTGTCGAACGGCATGCAGGTGGTGATCGTCCCCAACCACCGCGTTCCGGTCGTGACCCACATGGTCTGGTACAAGGTGGGGGCCGCCGACGAGGAGCGCGGCCAGTCCGGCATCGCCCATTTTCTGGAACACCTGATGTTCAAGGGGACGGAGGTGATCCCGCCCGGCGAGTTCAGCCGCATCGTCGCCAAGAACGGCGGGCGCGACAACGCCTTCACCAGCTACGACTACACCGCCTATTACCAGAACGTCGCCCGCGACCGGCTGGAGATGGTGATGCGGATGGAGGCCGACCGCATGGCCAACCTGAAGCTGACCGACGCAGTGGTCTATCCCGAACGCGACGTCATCATCGAAGAGCGGCGCCAGCGCGTCGAGAACGAGCCGGCCGACCGCATCGGCGAGCAGATCAACGCCACCATGTTCGTCCATCACCCCTACGGCACCCCGGTGATCGGCTGGCCGCAGGAGATGGCCGGGCTGACGCGGGAAATGGCGGAGAGCTTCTACAAGACCTGGTACACGCCCAACAACGCCATCCTGGTGGTGTCCGGCGACGTCACCGCGGCGGAGCTGAAGCCGCTGGCCGAGCGCTATTACGGCGCCATCCCCGCCCGCCCGGTGCCGGAGCGCAAGCGGGTGAGCGAGCCGCCGATGACTGCCGCAAGGCAGGTCGTTCTGCGCGACGAGGAGGTGCGGCAGCCGTCGGTGCGCCGCAGTTGGATCGCGCCCTCCTACCGCCTCGATCCGAACGGCCATGCCTATGCGCTGCAGGTGCTGGCCGAGATCATGAGCGGCGGCACCACGTCCCGCCTCTATCGCAGCCTCGTGGTGGACCAGAAGGTCGCGACCTCCGCCTGGCTCGGCTATGGCCCCACCGCCTGGGACATGGCCACGCTCGGCGTCGGCGCCAGCCCGGCGGCGGGCGTGCCGATGGACAAGCTCGAATCGTCTCTGTGGGCGGAAATCGACAAGCTGCTGAAATCCGGCGTGACGGAGGAAGAGGTCGCAACCGCCCGCAAGCGCATGCTGGCCGCGGCGGCCTATGCCCGCGACAGTCTGACCGGCCCGGCCCAGACGCTTGGCGCCGCGCTGGCGACCGGCCAGAGCCTGGACGATGTGGAAAGCTGGCCGGTGCGCATCGACGCCGTCACCGCCGATCAGGTCAACGCCGCCGCCCGCGCCGTGCTGAGCCAGACCAACCACGTCACCGGCCTGCTGCTGCCCCCGACCGGAAAGGACAGTTGAGGATGAGCGTGCGTCACTTCTCCATGCGGACGGGCGTCGCCGCGTTCCTGCTCACCGTCATCGCCCTCCTCTCCCCTGCCCAAGCCATGGACATCAAGCGCGTGGTCAGCCCCGGCGGGATCGAGGCGTGGCTGGTCGAAGACCACAAGGTTCCGGTTCTGGCGATCGAATGGGCCTTCGAAGGGGCCGGCGGCACCGATCCGAAGGGCAAGGAGGGGCTGGCGAACCTCGCCTCCACCATGCTCGACGAAGGGGCCGGTCCCTACGACTCACAGGCCTTCCAAGCGCGGCTGCAGGACAAGGCCATCGCGCTGGGCTTCGATGCAGGGCGCGACGGGTTCAGCGGCTCGCTGCGCACCCTGACCGAGCATCGCGACGAGGCGCTGGACCTGACCCGGCTTGCCCTGACCGAGCCGCATTTCGCGCCCGAAGCGCTGGACCGCATGCGGGCCTCGATCATGGCCAGCCTGCGGCGGGATCTCGCCGACCCCAACTATGTCGCGCGCCGTCAGTTCTACGCCACCGCCTTTCCCGATCATCCCTATGGCGGCGAGGTGCGCGGCACGCTGGAAACGCTGCCCACCGTCACGCCGGACGATTTGCGCGCCTTCGTGAAGGGCCAGTTCGGCCGCGACCGGCTGGTGGTGGCCGCCGCCGGCGACATCTCGCCGGAGGACCTCGGCAAGGCTCTGGACCGGGTGTTCGGCACGCTGCCGGCCAAGACCGAGGCGCCGGCGATCACCGACGTGACGATGTCCGGGCTGGGCCAGACCATCCTGCTGCCGCGCCCGACGGCGCAGACCGTCATGCTGATGGGCCAGCCGGGCGTGAAGCGCGACGATCCCGACTGGTACGCCGCCACGGTGATGAACTATGTGCTGGGCGGCGGCGGTTTCGGCTCCCGCCTGATGGAGGAGGTCCGGGAGAAGCGCGGGCTGAGCTACGGCGTCTACAGCTACCTGATCCCGATGGATCATGCCGCCGTGGTGATGGCCGGCGGCTCCACCGTCAACGCCAAGGCCGGACAGGCGCTGGACATCATCCGCCAGGAATGGGCGCGCATGGCGAAGGACGGCCTGACCGACCAGGAAATGGCCGACGCCAAGACCTATTTGACCGGCTCCTTCCCGCTGCAGCTTGGCTCGACCCAGGCCATCGCCCGCGTCCTGCTGCAGGTGAAGCGGGACAAACTGGGCATCGATTATCTGAACCAGCGCGACCGCTACATCAACGGCGTGACCCAGGCCGACATCAAGCGCGTCGCCCAGCGCCTGCTCGACCCGGCCAAGCTGCTGACCGTGCTGGTCGGCAAGCCGGAAGGCGTGACGCCGACGCGGACGGTCGACGGGGGGAGTTGAGGGGCGTTACAGCTCCGGGTGCCCCCTCCCCATCCCTCCCCCGCGTTGCGGGAGAGGGGGCAGGACTCTTGGCGGCATGGTTTCAATCGCGAAGCGGCGGCAGTCCCCTCTCCCGCGAAGCGGGGGAGGGTTAGGGAGGGGGCAAACCCGCTCCGAAGCCCCTCCCCTCACGCCAAATCCGGCTGGCTCCCCGGAAACCGCGGATCGCTCGGGTCGACCGGGCTGCCGGGCACCTTGCCCGGGATGATCCCGACCTGATCCGGCCGCGCGGCATCGTCGCGGTCGCGTTGCTCCTCGCGCTCTTCCAATGGCGGGGTAACGGGTTTGTCCGACATGGCGTCCTCCTGTTGCGGATCCTCCGATCCACAACACCCAACGCCCCATCTCGGTTGCACCCCTGGCCGGCACGCATAGGCCGTTAAGCTGCGCCGACTGCCGCGTTTTGGCCCGTGGCCGTTGCCGATTGTCGGTGCTAGGCTCCCCACGCCCCGCAGATGGGCCGCGTCAAAGGACCGCTGACGTCAAGGAGTCCAAAGCATCATGACCGCGCTGACCCGTTCCCCCTCCCATACGCCGGCTTGGGCCGCTCTCGCCCGGCACCGCCAGGACATGGCCGGCACGCACATGCGTGACCTGTTCGCCGCCGATCCCGGCCGGTTCAAAGCCTTCTCGATGGAGGCCGCGGGGCTGTTCCTCGATTATTCGAAGAACCGCATCACCCGGGACACGGTCGGCCTGCTGCTCGACCTCGCCCGCCAGCAGGATGTCGAGGGTGCCCGCGCCCGCATGTTCGGCGGCGAGCCGATCAACCTGACCGAAAAGCGCGCCGTGCTGCACACCGCGCTGCGCAACCGCTCCGACCGCCCGGTGACGGTGGATGGCCGCGACGTGATGCCCGCCGTCCGCGCCGTGCTGGAGCGGATGGACGCCTTCGCCGCCTCCGTCCGCGACGGCGAATGGCGCGGCTACACCGGCCAGCCGATCACCGACGTGGTGAACATCGGCATCGGCGGCTCCGACCTCGGGCCAGTGATGGCGACGGAAGCGCTGAAGCCCTTCGCCCATGCCCATGTCGCGCTGCATTTCGTCTCCAACGTCGACGGCACCCATCTGGCCGAACAGCTGAAGTGGCTGGATCCGGAGACGACGCTGTTCGTCATCGCGTCCAAGACCTTCATGACGCAGGAGACGCTGACCAACGCCCATTCCGCCCGCCGCTGGTTCCTGGAGACCGCAAAGGACGAGGCGCATGTCGCCAGGCATTTCGTCGCCGTCTCCACCAACGAGACGGAGGTGCGCAAGTTCGGCATCGACCCGGCCAACATGTTCGGCTTCTGGGATTGGGTCGGCGGCCGCTACTCGCTGTGGTCGGCCATCGGCCTGCCGATCATGATCGGCATCGGGCCGGAGCGCTTCGCCGAGATGCTGGCCGGCGCCCATGCGATGGACGAGCATTTCCGCACCGCGCCGCTGGAGCGCAACATGCCGGTGCTGATGGGCCTGCTGGGCGTCTGGTACCGCAATTTCTGGGACGCCTCGTCCTACGCGGTGCTGCCCTACGACCAGTATCTGCACCGCTTCCCCGCCTATCTCCAGCAGCTGGACATGGAGAGCAACGGCAAGTCGGTGACCCGCGGCGGCGAGCCGGTGGACTACCAGACCGGCCCGGTGCTGTTCGGCGAGCCCGGCACCAACGGCCAGCACGCCTTCTACCAGCTGATCCACCAGGGCACCTCGCTGATCCCCTGCGACTTTATTGCGGCGGCGACCACCCATAACCCGATCGGGGCCGAGGCCGGCGCCCATCACCGCATCCTGCTGTCCAACGTCTTCGCCCAGGCCGAGGCGCTGATGCGCGGCAAGACCGCCGACGAGGTGCGGGCGGAGATGACCAAGGCCGGCAAGCCGGCGGATGAGGTTGAGGCGCTGGTCCCCCACCGCGTCTTCCCCGGCAACCGCCCGTCCAACACCATCATGATCCAGAGCCTGACCCCGGCGACGCTGGGCGCCCTGATCGCGCTGTACGAGCACAAGGTCTTCGTCCAGGGCATCGTCTGGGACATCAACAGCTTCGACCAGTGGGGCGTCGAACTGGGCAAGCAGCTGGCCAACACCATCCTGCCGGAGATGGAGAGCGGCCCTGCCGAGGGTGCGCATGACAGCTCCACCACCGGGCTGATGGCATGGTGGCGGGCGCACCGGTAGGCAACGGCCCGGCTTACGCCAAGTAATTGTATGTATACGAACGCTATCGGGCGAGTCGGTCCTCTCCCGATGGCGTTCGGAACATTGCGGCTGCGTCTTGGTTGAAGTGGGAAGCGGTCTTTGCACCAATCCACTTCAGCGGAGCAGCACCATGTCCACCCGTTTACGCCTCGCCATCCTGATCTACGGCATGATCCAGGGTGTTGTCTTCGGCATCGGCACCGTCCTGGTCCTGGCGGTGCCCAGCTTTTCCGAGCAGGCGATGACGCTGATGCCGACCGTGGTGATCCTCAGCATCGTGCTTGCGGCCCCCATCGCCTGGTTCGTGGCGCCGCGGATGCGCCTGCGCTTCTGGCAGCGCCGGGAAGAGCGGCAGCAGGCGCCGCGTCGCGTCACCCTGTCCTAATCGCTCAGTCTGTGCCGTCTTCCGCGACCATGGCGAACAGCCAGTCGCGGAAGGCGCGCATGGTCGGCGTCTCTGGCCGTGATTTCAGCGCGGTCAGCCAGTAGGCGCCCTTGCATACGGTGACGGCGAAGGGCTGCTCGATCAAGCCAAGCGCCAGCGGCCGGCGGAACATCGATACCGGAGCCAGCGCCACCCCGGCGCCCTGGATCGCAACCTCCACCATCAGGGAGGAGGAGTCGAACACCGGCCCCTTGACCGGCGGCATGGCCGAGGGCTCCACCCCGGCGGCGGCGAACCAGCCCGGCCATTCGTCGGCCCGGTAGGAACGCAGCAGGGTCTCGCGGCCGACATCGGCCGGTTCGCGCAGGCGGCGGGCGATCTCCGGCGCGCACAGCACAGACAGCGGCGCGTCGAACAGGCGGACGGCGTCGGTGCCATGCCAAGCGCCGTCGCCGAAGCGGATGGCGTAGTCCAGCCCCTCAGCCGCGATGTCGACGCGGTTGTTGTTGGTGGACAGGCGCAAATCGACGAAGGGATGTGCCTCGCGGAAGCGCGTCAATCGCGGCAGCAGCCAGCCGACGGCAAAGGTGCCGACGGCGCCGACCGTCAGCACCTCGCGGAACCGTCCGCCCTCGAACTGGTCGAGCAGCTCGCCGATGCGGTCGAACGCCTCCTCCAGAGTCGGCAGCAGCGCCCGGCCCTCGTCGGTCAGGGCGAGGCCGCGCGGCAGGCGGTGGAACAGGCTGGCGCCCAGCCGCTCCTCCAGCAGCTTGACCTGATGGCTGACGGCGGCCTGGGTGACGCACAGCTCGATGGCGGCGCGGGTGAAGCTGAGATGCCGCGCCGACGCCTCGAAGGCGCGCAGGGCGTTCAACGGCAGATAGGGGCGGACCACGGGTTCCCCGGACAATGCTGGGTGTCTGGGGGCGTGCTAGCACCGAATGGGGGGTGGGCTCCAGGGGGATGTGGGGGCGTGTTGGCTTCGAAGGCCCCCCACCCTGACCCTCCCCCGCTGGGCGGGGGAGGGGACAAGTGCTTAAGCGGAAAAGCTGCGGCAGTCCCTCCCCCGCCCAGCGGGGGAGGTTAGGTGGGGGCATCGTCAGCCGACCCCCTCCCCAAACATCTCACCGCCCCGTCAGCACCTTGCGCGTGTGCAGCGCGATCATCCGTTCCTCGTCGGTCGGGATGACATAGACCGGCAGGCGGCTGCCGGGGGTGGAGATCTTCGCCGCGTTGGCTTCGTTGGCCGCCGCGTCGATCTCCACGCCCATCCAGGCCAGCTTGTCGCCGACCCGCGCCCGCACCGGGGCGGAGCGTTCGCCGATGCCGGCGGTGAACACCACCGCATCCACCCCGCCCATCGACGCAGCCAGCGCGCCGGTCTCCTTGGCGATGCGGAAGCAGAACAGTTCCACCGCCTCCTGCGCATGCGGGTCGCTGCTGTCGAGCAGGGCGCGCATGTCGTTGGAGATGCCGGAGACGCCGAGCAGGCCGGACTTGTTGTACAGCATCTTCTCGATGCCACCGGCGTCCATGCCCTTGCGCATCAGGTAGATCAGCACGCCGGGGTCGATGGTGCCGCAACGGGTGCCCATCGGCAGGCCGTCGAGCGCAGTGAAGCCCATGGTGCTGTCGACGCTGCACCCGCCATGGATGGCGCACATGCTGGCACCGCTGCCGAGATGGGCGACCACCACCCGCAAGTCGCCCAGTTCCGGCGCGATTTCCGGCAGGCGGCGGGCGATGTACTCGTAGGACAGGCCGTGGAAGCCGTAGCGGCGCACACCCTCCTCCGTCAGTTCCCGCGGGATGGCGAAGGTCTGCGCCTGCCAGGGCTGGTTGCGGTGGAAGGCGGTGTCGAAGCAGGCGACCTGCGGCAGCTCCGGATGCGCCTCGGCCAGCGCGCGGATGGCGGCGAGGTTGTGCGGCTGGTGAAGCGGGGCGAGCGGCACCAGACCGTCCAACTCGTCCAGCAGGGCCGGGGTCAGCAGCACCGGGGCGGCATGGCGGACGCCGCCATGCACCACACGGTGGCCGGCGGCGATCAGCGTCGCCCCTTCCAGCCGTTCCTCGATCCAGCCGAGCAGGTAGGACAGCAGCGCCGTGCGGTCGCTGGCCTCACCGGCTCCCCAGCTCTTGTCGGCGAGCGGACGACGCTGGGCGTCCTTGGCCTCGAACACCGGCTGGGTGCCGATGCCCGAGATCTGGCCGTTGATGGTGACCACCGGATCCCCGTCGCCATGATCCCGGAACACCGAGAACTTCAGGCTGGAGGAGCCGGCATTGATGACGAGGATCGCGTTGGACGTCGCGTTGGACATGGCCCCTGCCCTCCTCACTCGGCCGCGGCGGCGGCACCGCGGCGGCGGGCGGCGGCCGACAGGACGGCCACGGCGCAGGATGCCAGACGGGTGCGCACATTGTCGGCGCGGCTGGTCAGGATGATCGGCACGCGGGCACCCAGAACGATGCCGGCGGCATCGGCATGGGCCAGGAAGGACAGCTGCTTGGCCAGCATGTTGCCGGCCTCCAGGTCGGGGACGAGCAGGATGTCGGCCTGCCCGGCCACCTCGGACTTGATGCCCTTGGTGATGGCGGCCTCGCGGCTGATGGCGTTGTCGAAGGCCAGCGGGCCGTCCAGGATGCCGCCGGTGATCTGGCCGCGGTCGGCCATCTTGCACAGGGCAGCGGCTTCCAGCGTCGAGGCGATCTTGGTGTTGATGGTCTCGACCGCCGACAGGATGGCGACGCGCGGAACCTCGGTCCCCAGCACCTTGGCGAGGTCGATGGCGTTCTGGACGATGCTGACCTTGTCTTCCAGCGTCGGGTAGATGTTGATCGCCGCATCGGTGATCAGCAGCGGACGCGGGTAGGTCGGGACGTTCATCACGAAGACGTGGCTCAGGCGGCGGCCGGTGCGCAGGCCGGTCTCCTTCCTCACCACCTCGCCCATCAGCTCGTCGGTGTGCAGGCTGCCCTTCATCACCGCCTCGCACTCGCCGGTGCGGGCCAGCCGCACGCCGGTCTCGGCGGAGGCATGGCTGTGGGCGACGTCGACGATGCGGTAGCGGGAGATGTCGAGACCGCAGGCGTCGGCGACGGAGCGGATCTTGGACTCCGGACCGACCAGCACCGGATCGATCAGGTTGGCCTCGGCGGCCTCGACGGCGCCGCGCAGCGAGCTTTCGTCGCAGGGATGGACGACGGCGGTCGGCACCGGCGGCAGCGACTCGCACTTCTTCAGCATCAGTTCGTGGCCGTCATGACGGATCACCTGCACCTGCGGCAGTTCCGCCGCGGCGCGGCAGAACTTTTCCGTCGGGGCGATCACCTCGGCAACGCCGGTCGCGACCGTCTTGCCGTCCTGGTTGGCGGCGAGGCAGTCGAAGACGACCGTCTTGCGCTCCGCATCCTTGGACTTGGCGGTGACCGTCACGGTGACGATGTCGCCCAGCAGGACCGGACGCTCGAAGCGCAGATCCTGGCCGACATAGACGGTGCCCGGGCCGGGCAGCAGCGTGCCGAGAACCGCGGAGATCAGCGAACCGGACCACATGCCGTGCCCGACCACCTTGTGGTCGGCGGTGTAGTTCTCGTCCACATGGGACGGGTTGAGGTCGCCGGACACCGTCGCGAACAGCTCGATGTCGGACATGGTCAGCCGGCGCGACAGGCTGGCCTGCTGGCCGATGCGGATTTCCTCGAACGTGACGTTTTCGATCATGGGGCTGCCGTTCTTGCCGGTCGGAACGATGCCGCTGCGGCCCGCCGGAACGGCGGAGAAGGCGGCGGTGACGGTGTCCATCTCAAAGCTCCTCAAAAGGATCGCGGCGCCCGACCAACGGGTCGCCGGACGGACGAAAGCCCGTCCGCAGGCGAACCCGTATGCCGGAGACCGGGACGGATGCCCCTGGGATGGGGCACCCGTCGCCGCGGCAGGCCGTATCCTCCCAATCCCGGTTCCCGTGCCGCGGCGCCCGCTGGGGCAGGCCGACGGCGGCGGGCCGGAACCCGTCTTGTTGGGTCCCGCCGAAGCGGAACCTTCACTCCCCAAGGATTTTCCAAGGAGTGTGCTTGTGCGAAAGAAATAGCCCCCATGGGCAGGGGACCCAATGACCTACATCAATAAAGTTACCAAGCTATTGTTGCAGCTGGGTTACTGAGTTCGTTTCGGAGCGGTGAGCGACCGCAGCATAACCGAAACTTGCGCGTCCGCGGACGAGAAAAGCGGACCCGTGGGGAAAACTGCTCCCATTGCGCGTTGCGGCATGGCCGACGTGGCGGCAAGGACCGGACTGCGGGTGCCTGGCCGTCCGTTCACTCCGCGGCAGCCGCGCAGGGGCAATGCTGCACGAGGCGCGGGACGCTGACGGTAAAGACGGTGCCGTGCCCCACCCGCGACCGCACGGCGACGGGATGGTCCAGCATCTGGGCCATGCGGCGGACGATCGACAGCCCCAGGCCCAGGCCGCGCCCGCTGTCGCGCTGGTCGGTGCCGCAGCGGTAGAAATCCTCGAAGATCGCCGTCATCTCGGCTTCGGCGATGCCGGGACCGGTGTCCCAAACCTCGATGGACAGGCGGTCGCCGCCTTCGCCCTCGCAGCGGCGGCGGCAGCCCAGCAGGATCCGCCCTTCGGTGGTGTAGCGCAGGGCATTGACCAGCAGGTTGCGCACCATCCGCTCCAGCAGGATCGGGTCGCTGCGCACGCGCACCGAACAGGGCACCACCCGCAACTCCAGTCCGCGGTCGATGGCCTGATCGCCGATCTCGATCGACAGCCGTCCAAGGATGTCCTGCACGTCGAAATCGACGACCCGCGGCTTCACGTTGCCGACCTCCAGCGCGGAGGTATCGAGGAGGGTGGACAGCAGCGTGTTGCCGGCGCTCAGCGCCTCGCCCAGCTTGTTCGCCACCTCCACCTGCTGGGGATCGTCCAGCTTGCTCAACAGGATGTGATGAAACAGGCTCATCGCCTGGAAGGGCTGGCGCAGGTCATGGCTGGCTGCGGCCAGGAAACGGCTCTTGGCCTGGTTGGCGCGCTCCGCCTCGGCATGGGCGCGGGCAAGGGCCTCGCGGATTTCGACCGACTCCGTCATGTCGACCGCGGCACAAATGATGCCGCAGACCGCCCCGGTGTCGTCGCGCATCGGCTCCACCGACAGGTCCAGCGCGCGGCGGATGCCGTTATAGGTCATCTCCACCTCGCAGCGGGCGCCGATTCCGCGCTCCATCACCGACCGCTTCACCGAAATCAGCCGGTCGGCGTCCTGCGGGAACAGCTCGGCGTCGGTACGGCCGATCATGCGTTCCGGACGGAAGTCCGGCTGCGGGCAATAGACCCACAGATGCCGCAGGTCGAGGTCCTGGGTGAACAGCGTCACCTTGGAATGGCGCAGGGCCATCCGGAACCGCTCCTCGCTTTCACGCAAAGCGCGGGCCATGGCGGCGCGGGCGCGCGCCTCGGTGCGCAGCAGGCGCTTCGTCCGCGCCTCGCGCAGTACATAGGCCACGGCACCGGCGGTCAGAAGGAGCCCGCCGATCAGCATGGTCCAGGCCAGCCGGTCGTCGGCGCTGAACAGCCGCACGGCCGCCGGCACCACATACAGCCGCCACACCCGACCGCCATAGGCGATGTCGCGGACGATGGCCCGCGTTGCCGCCTCCCCGTTCAGCTGCTCCACCGTCAACGGCCGGATCGGAGGATGCGGAAGCTCGCCGGGACGGCTCAACGCCCCTTCGGCGGCAAGCAGCCGCGGTGTTCCCGCCTTCGGGTCCAGCAGATAGGCGTCGCCAACGGTCAGCCCCACCCGCAGAACCGCATCGCGCAGCAACTGGTCGACGTCGAAGCTGGTCCACAGGAAGCCGGTCAGGACATCGCAGACCGTTCGTGCGGCGAACCGCTCCTCCCCGGCATCGACGTCGCGCGAATAGACCGGCAGGTAGATCAGCGCGGAATCCGGGCCGAATTCCGCCCGCAGCGGCTCTCCTTCGGCCGCGACCACGCGATTGGCGGCACAGGATCGGACCAGCACGTCGCGCTGCCCGGGCAGGCTGGCCATATCCAGACCGATCAGGCTGGCCGCCGATTTGGGTTCGGCAAGCACATTCACGAACCGGTCGGCGCCGGGTTCCAGCTCCGCGTCCTCGGCGGCATAGCGGACGGCGAAGGACGTGTGGCCGGCCGACCGCATCGCCCGCTCCAGCAGCGGCAGGTCGCGTTCGGCCATCCGCCGTGACCAGACGACGGCACGGAGATTGGGATAGAGCGGAATCAGGGGTTCGGCCGCCGAGGAGAAGCTCGCCTCCGTCACCGGCTCCGGTCCGGCCATGGGGCCGCTCAGCGCCCGCAGAAGGACGCTCTGATGGTCGAAGCGGGTCTTGAGTTCATCATGGAGTTGGATCGCCTGGCGGTCGGCCAGGGCATGTTCGGCATCGCTGGTCGCGGCACGGATCAGAAGGAAAGCACTGAGGGATAGGAACAGGCCGGCAAAGACGATGGCTGGAACTGCCGTGCCCGCCCGTCCGTCTCCCCGATATCGCCGGTTCATCCGATAGCCCTCCGTCCCGCCCATACCCGATCATAGCGAGGGAAAGACATAAATGGGTATGTGAAAGATCCCAATCAAACGAAAGAGGGATGCGGCTCTAACCATCGGGGGATCGGAAAGCATCGAAAGAAGGGATCGCCGAGAGATCTCTGTCGCATTTTGCCGCATTCTTGCGGCCTCTGTTTCAGAAAAGTCATTGCGCTTCAGAAACGATTAACACCCCCTTCCTCTACCCTTCACATGCCCTGCCGAATCACCGCAGATTTAGAGTCAATATTATCAAAGCGGATCGCGCCCAAGGAGGCGGATGACCGCCGCACGCAAGGCGAGCGGTGCCACCGGCTTGTGGAGCAGCGGATAGCCGGACAGGCGCGCCTCGCGCAGACGCTTGGGATCGGTATCGCCGGTCAGGATCATGCCGGGCACCGGACGGTCGAACAGCTTGGCGATCTGACGGATGGCGACGATGCCATTTGCAGCTCCCTTCAGCCGCAGGTCGGAAATGATGAGGTCGAATCGGTCAGGCGTCGGGCCGATCCGTTCGACGGCGGCGTCATAGGATTCCGCACCCACCACGCTGCACCCCCATTGGCTCAGCAGCGCTTCCAGTGCCGCCAGCACCATCGGATCGTCCTCGATCACCAGGATGCGGGTCCGGCTGATGTCGGCCGCACCGCTGTCCGGCGCGGCTGCGGCAGGCGGCTCCTCCCTGTCGCCACTTTCCGCCGCCTCGACGGAGCGGGGAACGATCACCGCGAAGACGGTGCCCCGCCCTTCCGCCGAACACACCTCCAGTCCGAAGCCGAGTTTGCGTGCCAAGCCGCGGACCAGCGTCAGGTCCAGCCCCAGAGTGCCGGAGCCCTCCCCGGCCGGACGCGCCAGTTCCGCCCTCAGCGCCTCCAACCGCTGCGGGGACAGACCGCGTCCACTGTCCCACACCTCGATCCGCAGGCAGTCGCCGCGGGTGCGGCAACCGACCAGAACCCGGCCATGCACCGTAACGCGCAGGGCATTGGCGACCAGCCCATGCAGCAGGCGCTCCAGCAGCGCGGAGTCGGTCCGCACCATCGCCGAACAGGGCATCACGCTGAAGCGCACCCCGCGGTCGGCGAAGCGCGGCGCCACGTCCAGCGCCAGCCGCATCAGGACCCCGTTGACGGCGTGGGTACGGACGTCCGGCTCGACCAGACCGCTTTCCAGGCGGACCAAATCGAAATGACCATCCACCATGCTGCGCATGGACTCCACCGCCTGGGCCATCGAGTGCAGCAGGTCGCGCCCCGACCGCTCCGCCGCGCCCGTGCGGCCCTCCTTCAACCGGCCGTCCAGCGTGCCGATCAGCAGGGACAGTGCCGCCAGGGGCTGGCGCAGGTCGTGGCTCGCCGCAGCGAACAGGCGCCCCGCCGGATCGCGCATCGGCGGTACGGCCGGGACCGGGGCGGGAATGTCCACGGATGCGGAAGCAGAGACGGGGTGGGTGGTGGAGGATGTGAGGTCGGCGAGCCGCCACACCGCCCCGCCACCGGCCAGCGGGACAACGATGCGCGCCGGCCCGGCCCGCTCCTCCAGGTCGGCGGACGGCATCCCGGCCGCAAGGCGGCCGTCCAGACCCGGCAAGGCTTCGGCCGCCGGAGACCAGTCGGCCAGCCGCCCGTCTAGGCCGAACACCAGAATCGGCGGCGCCGAGCAGTCGGCATCGTCTTGGCTGCCGTTCATGGCCACACCTGCATCCAAACCATAACGCCCCGGCATCGATCACGCTGTGGAGTTACCAGAGTATGGAAACCATCGCCCGCTGCAAAGCCCGCCATTGGGCAGAGCTTACGCGAAGATCATGACGCACCGCGCAATCATACCTTTTGTTGCTTTTTCGGTAAATCCCATGGACTCCACCTGCAAAGGAGGCTTTCTGTTACAATTCGACAAATAATCGTCGCCATTCCAGGCTTGGCCTTCAGCGTTTTTTAGGAATGGGCCGCAATGATGGTTGGATGGAATGCGACGCGCAGACTTGTGACGACGGGGAAAGCGGCCGGGCGACGGCCGGGAAAGTCCTGCCCGATGATCTTTTCCTGTCGGCAATGATGCGGCTGCCGGTCGCGGTCGCCCTTCTCAAGGCCCACCGCGACTGCACCGGCGCGCTGACGGACCTCGAATGGCGGTCGGCCAACGCGGCAGCGGAACGGCTGCTGGGCGCCGCCCCTCTGGCCGGTCGCCGGCTGCGCGGCGGTGCGACCGACGCCGCCTGCCCCGGACTGTTCGCGCTGCTGGCGGACGCCCTGCATGAACCGGTGGAGCGGACGGTCGCAGCGCGGCGCGGCGGCATTCCCGTGCGCTGGCGGGTGGTGGCTGCCCCGGCGCCCGGCGGCCTCAGCGCGATCCTGACCGACCTGGGCCCGGAGGCGCCCTCCGTGGCCGAAGCGCTTGCGGAAAGCCTGACCGCCGCGCTGGAGCACAGCGCCGAGAGCTTCGCCCTGTTCGACCATGACGACCGCCTCGTCCACGCCAACAGCCGGTTGAAGAGCGACCTGCCCGCGCTGGCCGACCGGCTGGTCCCCGGCGTGCCCTTCGAGGAGCTGGCCCGCAGCTTCGCCCTGTCCGATCCCCGCCTGACCACGGAGGAGGAGCGCGCGACATGGCTGAGGGTGCGGCTGGAGCGGCATCGCCGGCTGGAGCCGCCGGTGGTCGTGCCGCTGCCTGACGGGCGCTGGCTGCTCAGCCGTGAACATGCGGTGCCCGGCGGCGTGCTGGTCCATTACACCGACGTCACCACGCTGAAGCTGAACGAGGAACGGATGCGCGTCCGCGAAGCGGAGGCGCGCGCCGCCCGCAGCGAGGCGGAAAGCGCCAATCGCGCCAAGAGCGCCTTCCTGGCGCAGATGAGCCACGAGTTGCGGACGCCCCTGAACGCCGTCCTGGGCTTTTCCGAGATGCTGCTGTCGGAGCCGTTCGGGCCGCTGGGCAACCCGCGCTACCGCAGCTATGCCGGCGATATCCGCGATGCCGGAAGCCATCTGCTGGCCCTGATCGACGATATCCTGGAGTTGTCGCGCCTGGACGGCACCATGCCGATGGCCGAGGAGGGGGTGGATCTGGACGCCCTGTCGCTCAAGGTCGCCGCAGCCCTGCAGGAGGTCGCGGCAGAGGGCGAGGTCCGCCTGCGCCGCGACGTGCCGGCCGACCTTCCGCTTCTGCAGGGCGACGCCCAGGCGCTGACCCAGATGCTGACCAATCTGCTGTCGAACGCCGTCACCCACACCCGACCGGGCGGCGAGGTGGTGCTGACGGCACAACTGATGCCCGACGGCGGGATCGGAATGATGGTGGCCGACACCGGCGTCGGCATCCCGACCGCCGAGCTTCCCCGCATCCTCCACCCGTTCGAGCTGCAGGATTCCACCATCGCCCGCAATTCCCGCGGGACCGGGCTGGGCCTGCCGATCGTCAAGCGGCTGGCTGAAATGCATGGCGGCCGGCTGGAGCTGACCAGCGAGCCGGGAGTCGGCACCGCCGCCGTTCTGGTGTTCCCCGCCGACCGCAGCCTGCCGCGCGACCGTTGCAGGCCGGCTCCCCTGCCCCCGGTCGTCATTCCGGGCTGAGGGGGCCAAACCGAGTTGCCCGGACCGAGTCGGGTTCGGACCGGGCACAGCCCGTCATACTCTTTTTGCCCCTTGGCGCCGAGGGGCGGACGCGGCATTGTGCTCCCATCGTTCCCGAACCGTTCTATTTTCCAGTGGTGGCGCAGCGCCAATGAGCGACGACCTTGCCGTTCCGGCTTCCGATGGTGAAACTGCCCTGTCCGCCGGCGGAGCGGTGCCGATCTTCCGCGGCGTGCGGCGGGCGCTGGCGATGCGCGGCTATGCCACCCTGACCGAATTCCGGCTGGCGAGCGGACGGCGGGCCGACGTGCTGGCCATCGACGAGTCCGGCTGCATCCTGATCGTCGAGGTGAAGAGCGGCGTTCCCGACTTCCGGTCCGACCAGAAATGGCAGGAGTATCGCGAATGGTGCGATGCCTTCTATTTCGCCGTCGACGACGGGTTCCCGACCGAACTGATCCCGGAGGATTGCGGGCTGATGGTGGCCGACGCTTACGGCGCCGAGATCCTGCGCGAGGCGCCGGTCAGCAAGCTGGCCGCCGCCCGCCGCAAGACCCTGCTGCTGCGCGCGGCGATGACCGGCGCCGGGCGCCTGCACCGGATCGAGGATCCGATGTTCACCCAGGCCTCTCCGACCGTGTGACGCCGCCCCCTTACGACACTGTCTCATGGTGTGGGTGCGCACCGCCTGCGAAGCGGCTAGACTGCGGTCCTGTCATCAACCGGGAAGAGCGGACCGGCATGCCCCCCTTGCACATCCTGCTGGCGGAAGACGAGACGGTCACCCGCCTTGCCGCCCGCGCCCTGCTGGAACGTGCCGGCCATCGGGTCGTGGCGGTGGAGGATGGCCCGGCCGCCGTCGCGGCCGCCGCGCAGATCGCCTTCGACCTGATCCTGATGGATTTGGGGTTGCCCGGCCTGCCCGGCGACGAGGCCGTGCGCGCCATCCGCAACCGGCCGGCCGGCGGCACCCCGCGGATCCTGATGCTGACGGCCAGCATCACCGCCGATGGCCGCGACCGCTGCGCCGGCTGCGGTGCCGACGGCATCCTGGCGAAACCCCTGAAGCTGGACGCCCTGGCCGCCGCAATGGCCGGCTCGCCGCAAGCGGTCCCGCCGGTGGACGAGCCTGATTTCGACGAAAGCGCCATTGCGACGATGCGGGACATGCTGCCGCCCGACCGCACCGCCGAGTTGATCGGCAAGACGGCGGCCGTGCTGCGCCAGCACGATCAAACGCTCGGCGAAGCATTGCGGAACGGGGATCGGATGACTGCCGGGGCGATGGCGCACAAGATCGCCGGCGTGTCGGGCCAGTATGGCTGCCTCGCCCTGCGTCGCGCCGCCCGCGCACTGGAGGCGGCGTTGGAGGACGGCAGCGCTGCCGACCTGCAGCGGCGGATGGCCGATCTGACCGGCGCAATGGCGCCGGCGCTGGCGTTTCTGGATCGTTGGGCCGTGGTGGCGGCGCGGGGGTGATCCCCCCGCCCCGTTCCGCGATGGGCGCCGGTCAGCCGCGCTCGCCGGGCGACACGGCAACGCAATGGTGGCCGTGCTTCGTGAGGACCGCGCAGGCCTTGCGCGCATCCTTCTCGTCAAGACCGGTCAGGCGGGCGCGATAGACGGTGTCCTTGCCGGCCTTCGCCTCCACCACGCTGGCCTTGGCCGCGCGCAGGATGAAGGGAGCCTGCTTGACCGCCTGGCTGACCGCCTTGTTGCCGGCCGCACGGCTGGAGAAGGCGCCGACCTGGACACCCCAATGCGAACCGGCCTCTCGGGTGGCCTTGCTCTCCCGCGCCGGAGCGGCGGGAACCGCGGCCATCTGCACGGCGGCGCGCACCGGCTTGGCCTTCACCACCGGCTCGTCGTCGTCATCCCCCTCGGCTTCGGAGGCGTCGGAGCGCGTGGTGTCGAGGCTTGCCATCACCGGCCCGTCGTCGTGGCCATGGCTGGGCCGGCCGAAGGCCTGGTCGAGCAGCGCCGCCATCTTGTTGTCGCGCGACCCGGCGGACTTGCCGCCCATCACCACGCCGACCAGACGGCGCCCGTCCCGCACCGCCGATGCGGCGAGGTTGAAGCCGGAGGCCACGGTGTAGCCGGTCTTGATGCCGTCCATGCCCTCGTAGCGGGACATCAGGTGGTTGTGGTTGGCCAGCGTGCGGCCGCCATAGACGAAATTGCGGCGGCTGAAATAGGGATAGTATTTGGCGTGGTCGCGCATCAGGGCGCGGGACAGCGCGGCATAGTCGCGGGCGGTCGTCACCTGCTCCATGTTCGGCAGGCCCGACGCGTTGCGGTAGACGGTGCGGCGCATGCCCAGTTCGCGCGCCTTGCGCGTCATCATCTCGGCAAAGCGGGATTCGGTGCCGCCCAGCGCCTCCGCCAGGACGACGGCTGCGTCGTTGGCCGACTTGGTGACGAGACCGAGGATCGCGGTTTCGACCTTCAGCGTCTGGCCGGCACGCAGGCCGAGCTTGGTCGGCGACATGCTCTCCGCGAAGGAGGAAACCGGCAACTGCTGGTCGAGGGACAGGCGGCCGTCCTCCAGCGCGTCGAAGGCGAGGTACAGCGTCATCATCTTGGTCAGCGACGCCGGATGGACGATGGCGTCGGCGTCCTGGTCGATCAGCACCTGCCCGGTCCGGGCATCGACCACGATGGCCGCAGCCTTCGCCGCCAGCGCTTCGGCCGCCGAAAGGCCCGACCCGACGGCCACCATGCCCAGCAGCGCGGCCGCCGCGAGGAAATGGCGTCCCACACCCGCCGAACTCCGCCCGCCGGCCGTGTCCGTTCCGCGAAAGGCGAACGGAAACAATCCGTTACGAACGGTGTTGCGCGTTACACTCATGATGGCCCCGCCAACCGCTAGATTTTGGTGCTTGGTTCAATGGTAAATTCGTGCGAAATCAGTGTCTAGCAGGAATTCGTTAATTTCTTGCTTTGGCTTTTGGCAGTGTCTGTGACCAAAATGGCAGGTCCTGGCTGACGGAGGATGGCGGGGAAGACTGCGGAGGACGGCACGCAAGCGGAGGGGTTACGGCATGGGGGCAGACGGATTACCGGCGCCCTCCGATCGGCCGGGGCCCGGCGATCGGGCTTGCCGTCGCGACCTGCGCCCTCCACCTACCAGGGGCCGCTGACGCGAGGCAAGCGACAATGAGCCGTGGTCATCAAAGAAGCGTCCCGGACACAAGCGTACCGGGAACAACCGTTCCGGCCGACGCCTTTTCCCCCGGGGGCCTTCGCCGCGGCCTCTCCCGCCGTGCAACCGCGGCCCGCCTGGCGGCATCCGTGGCGGCATCCCTGCTGGTGCTCGCCGGCTGCAGCTCCGCCGGGCCGACCGACAATCCGGTGGCGCGCAAGCTGACCTGGTTCAGCTATCTCAACGGCGACGACCTGAGGACGCGCTGCGGCAAGGACGGGACCGACCGCTTCCGCCTGATCTTCAACGCCGATTACAACCGTCATGTGCGGACATACGACGTCGTCGGCGATCCCGAGCGCGGCGGTGCCGCGGTGGAGGCGCATGTGATCGAGGCGACCGACCTCGCCCGCATCACGCCGGCCGATCCCTTCTCCGCCGCCCGCGGCCGCAAGGCGACGCTGCAACTGAGCGCCGCGCAGTATGACAGCTTCATCGGCCGCCTGCGCGAGGACGGTGCGTTCGACCCGCCGCCTCACGGTCTGAGGCTTCCGTCGAACGGCTTTTATTGGCTGATCAACGGTTGCCGTTCCGGGCAGTGGTTCTTCACCGCCTATCCCTACCCGTCCAGCCGCTTCACCGACGCCCGGTTCCCGGAGCTTCTGCGCAGCATCGACCCGACCGGCGTCGCCTATCCCGGCCTGCCGGAGCCGGAGGACGCGCCGCGCACCCTGCCCTCCTCCGGCCAATTGGCGGACGGCGGCGTGTTCTTCGAGGTCCAGGTCGGCCGCAACGGGCAGGGCCACTATGGGCTGGTCGGCCCGACCGCACCCTTCGGGGCGCTGATGCTCGGCGCCCTTCCGGAGGACTGAACCGCTCAGGCCGGCTCCTCGGCCGGTTGTTCGGTGATCAGGCGCGGGCGCAGGTTGTCGGGCACCAGGGTCTCGACCCACGGGCCGTCCGGCATGCGGCGGGCCAGCTCCGTCAGGTTGCGGTTCCACCACTGGCGCTGTTCGCTGAGGTCGTCATAATCGTAGTTCGACTGGCGCCAGCTGCGCGATTCCGCATGGTAGGACACCATGTCGATGGGAAAGCCGACGTCGTTGCTGGAAAAGCGGGTGCTGTCGAAGGACAGGTAGGCAAGCTTCAGCGCCGTCTGCATGTCGGTGCCGTAGGTCAGTGCCCGGTCCAGGATCGGCTTGCCGTAGGCGGTGGCGCCGATCGACAGGTAGGGCGTGCGCTCGTCCACCTCGATCCAGTTGCCTTCCGGATAGACCAGGAACATGTAGGGCTCCCGGTCCTCGGCCAGCTGGCCGCCGATGATGGCATGCAGGTTGAAGTGCAGCTTCGACGCCTCCAGCGACTCCTTATCCTCCGCGGCGACTTGCCGCAGGCAGGCGGTGAAGGCCGATACTGCGTCCAGCATGGTCGAGTATGCCTCGCCCCGGCGCTTCTGCATGTCGCGGCGGAGATAGGCCAGCGTCTTGTCGCGCACGCTGCGCAGGCCGGAATTCATGATGAAGAAGCGGTCGCCGCCGCTGCCCATCATCGTCACCTTGCGGGCCGAGGAAAGCTGCGACCCGCTGGTGATGCGGCCGTCCGACAGACCGATCAGGCCGTCGCGTGTCTTGATGCCAAGGCAATAGGTCATGATCGAAGGGGTCCCGAAGATGCGGCCAGGAGAGCGGGCGGCCGGGGGCGCCGCGTCCAAGCGCCGCACCTGACCATTGGCCGAGGCGATTCACGCCCACGGCCACGCTACACTTGTCCCACCGCCGGTAAATCCTTCGTTAAGGAGTTGCTTCATTAAGGAGTTGCCGCCGGTTCCGCGACCACAGCACCCGCCGGCAACGTCCGCGATGCCGTGCTCGCCGGAAATTCACGCGATCGGGGTGTGGTGCGGCGCAAAAGTATAGGCCGGATACTTGCCGAACGGACTGTTGACAGCGCCCCCTGCCTAGCCCATAAAATCCTCATATTGCAGTGCAGCATTCCTGAGGCCGGATTGCGGCTTCGGGGACCGGCTGGACCGGATGCACAACGTATAAACGCAACGCAAACCGCTGCCGGCAGGCTTGTGCCCCGCTTCGCGGCGGCCGGGCCCATCGTCCAAACGTCGGCATCAGCCAGGAAGGAACGCGCGTCATGAACCAGTTCACGCCGAAGTCGCTCGAGAACGTCGCCGCCCAGGCGAAGGAGCAGTATGAAGGTCTGGTGAAGGCCGGCCAGGAGCAGACGGTCAAGCAGTTCGAGCAGACCGCGACCGCCGCCAAGGAGCAGTTCGAGAAGACCGCCGCCCAGATGCTGAAGAGCTACGAGGACCTGCAGGCCACCGGCAAGGCCAATGTCGAGGCCCTGATCGCCAGCAGCACCATCGCCGCCAAGGGCGCCGAGGATCTGGGCCGCGAGGTCGTCGCCTACGGCCAGTCGGCGCTGGACAAGTCGATCACCACCGGCAAGGCCCTGCTGGCCGCCAAGACCCTGCAGGAAGTCGTCGAGCTGCAGAACGATTTCCTGAAGTCGAGCTTCGACGCGATGCTGGCCGAGACCAGCCGCCTGCAGGAGCTGACCACCAAGGTCACCAACGAGGCGCTGGCCCCGCTGAACGCCCGCGTCACCGCGACGGTGGAGACCTTCTCCAAGCCGATCGCCGCCTGATCGATCCGATCCGATAGATCCTGACGGCCGGGGTTCAGCAATGGACCCCGGCTTCGCAAACGGCCCGGCAACCTCCACGCGGTTGCCGGGCCGTTTGCGTCTGAGGGGGCTGGCTTGCACGCCATGATTTTTGTGCAGTGCACAATAAGCCGTTGACTCCGGGGCCGGCCTCCCATACATTCTGCTTATGTTGCACTGCAGCATATCTCGGGCGCCCGCCCAAACGGGGTCCGAGGGTTTCAACCCACTCCGCACCCGGTCGCCGCATCGTCGGGGCCGCGCGGTTGACCCCTGAGAGAGCGCGAGGAGCATAGCCATGTCCGACCAGATCACCGCCGTCACCAAATCCGTCGAAGATGCCATCACCACCGCCAAGCAGAACCTGGAAGGCCTCGTGAAGGCCCAGCAGGAGCAGGTCGAAAAGGCCTCCGCCCAGGTGCTGAAGGGCTATGACGAGCTGACCGTGCTGACCAAGCAGAACGTCGACGCCTTCGTGAAGTCCGGCACCGTCGTCGCCAAGGGCGCGGAAGAGGCCGGCAAGCAGGTCGCCGCCTTCACCCAGTCCTCGCTGGAGAAGAGCGTGTCGAACGCCAAGGCCCTGCTGGCGGTGAAGACGATCCAGGAACTGGTCGAGCTGCAGAACGCCTACGCCAAGGCCAGCATCGACGCGCTGGTGTCGGAAAGCACCAAGCTGCAGGAGCTGACCGTCAAGATCGCCAGCGAGGCGCTGGCCCCGCTGAGCGCCCGCGTCAACGCCACGGTCGAGGTCCTGTCGAAGAAGGCTGCCTGACCGGCGGAACCGGCCGGGCCTTGACCGGCCTGCCGACCATTCCCAGCTGATGGCCCGCATCGCGGCGGCCCGGCATCCCGGACAGGGATGCCGGGCCATTTTGCGTTCGCTGTCCACCGAATCCCCGCGGTGCCGCGGGAAAGGGCTAGGGTTTTCCGCCGATTGCGGCCTGATCGAAAGCGATGTCTCCTATTACGGGGTAGCGGGAGGTCCGGCGGACCAAAGGAGGGTCTGCCAAATGGAGGGTGACTGAAAACGGCCCCTTCCCACCGCGACCGAAATGCCCATATCATTCACATAGACAGTGCATCGCGATGACATTCGACTGGGACCATGGCCGACTCTGACAAGCAGGGCAACGACGGCACGAACAGCGGCGTGGTCGTAAAGGCCAAGCCAAAGACCAAAAAGCCGTCGATGTATAAGGTCTTGATGTTGAACGACGATTACACTCCCATGGAGTTCGTCGTTCTCGTTCTCGAACGCTTCTTCAGCAAATCGCGGGAGGAAGCGACACAGATCATGCTGCATGTGCACCGGCGGGGTGTGGGGTTGTGCGGCGTGTTCACCTACGAGGTGGCGGAGACGAAAGTCACGCAGGTGATGGACTTTGCACGCCAGCACCAGCACCCGCTGCAATGCACGTTAGAAAAGGATTAGACCCACACATGCTGTCGCGTAACCTGGAACAGACGCTGCACCGAGCCCTGGCCCACGCGAACGAGCGCAGGCATGAATACGCGACGCTCGAACATCTGCTTCTCGCGTTGACCGAAGACTCCGATGCTACCGCCGTCTTGCGCGCTTGCGGGATCGACCTCGACCGACTGCGCGCGGAACTGTCGGATTACCTCGACAACGAACTTGCGAACCTTATCACGAACAGGCCCGATGACGCCAAGCCGACGGCTGGTTTCCAACGGGTTCTGCAGCGTGCGGCCATCCACGTCCAGTCGTCGGGACGTGAGGAGGTGACGGGAGCAAATGTCCTCGTCGCCTTGTTCTCTGAACGCGAGAGCCACGCGGTTTATTTCCTGCAGGAGCAGGAGATGACCCGGTTCGACGCGGTCAACTACATCTCTCACGGAATCGCGAAGGCTCCGGGCCGCTCGGAAACCAAGCGGGTCTCGGGCGCTGACGACGAGGCGGCGGCGGAGAAGGTCGTGAAAAAAGGCAGCGAAGCGCTCGAGGCTTACTGTGTCAACCTGAACAAGAAGGCGTCCGGCGGGAAGATCGATCCGCTGATCGGCCGGGAGCAGGAGGTCGAACGGACCATCCAGATCCTGTGCCGGCGGTCGAAGAACAATCCGCTGTATGTCGGCGACCCCGGTGTCGGCAAGACCGCCATCGCCGAGGGCCTGGCCCGCCGCATCGTCCAGCAGGAAGTGCCGGAGGTGCTGCGCAACGCCACCATCTTCGCGCTCGACATGGGCTCGCTGCTGGCCGGCACGCGCTACCGCGGCGATTTCGAGGAGCGGCTGAAGGCCGTCGTGTCGGAACTCGAGGCGACGGAGGGGGCCATCCTCTTCATCGACGAGATTCACACGGTGATCGGCGCCGGCGCCACCTCGGGCGGTGCGATGGATGCCTCGAACCTGCTGAAGCCGGCGCTGGCCTCCGGTTCGCTGCGCTGCATCGGGTCGACCACCTACAAGGAATACCGCAGCTACTTCGAGAAGGATCGGGCGCTGGTCCGCCGCTTCCAAAAGATCGACGTCAACGAGCCGTCGGTCGAGGATGCGATCAAGATCCTGCAAGGCCTGAAGCCCTACTACGAGAAGCACCACAAGGTCACCTACACCAACGACGCCATCCGCGTCGCGGTGGAGCTGTCGGCCAAGTACATCGGCGACCGCAAGCTGCCCGACAAGGCCATCGACATCATCGACGAGGTCGGTGCCGCGCAGATGCTGCTGCCGGAGAACAAGCGCCGCAAGAAGATCGGCGTGAAGGACGTGGAGGCGGTGGTCGCCAAGATCGCCCGCATCCCGCCGAAGTCGGTCAGCCGCGACGACAAGGAAACGCTCCTGAACCTGGAGCGCGACCTGAAGACCATGGTCTTCGGCCAGAACAAGGCGATCGACGCGCTGGTCTCCGCCATCAAGCTGGCGAGGGCCGGCCTGCGCGAGCCGGAGAAGCCCATCGGCAACTACCTGTTCACCGGCCCGACCGGCGTCGGCAAGACCGAGGTGGCCCGCCAGCTCGCCATGACTCTCGGCATCGAGCTGACCCGCTTCGACATGTCGGAGTATATGGAGCGGCACACGGTGTCGCGCCTGATCGGCGCACCTCCGGGCTATGTCGGCTTCGACCAGGGCGGCATGCTGACCGACGCCATCGACCAGCACCCGCACTGCGTCCTGCTGCTGGACGAAATCGAGAAGGCCCACCCGGATCTGTTCAACATCCTGTTGCAGATCATGGACCACGGCAAGCTGACCGACCACAACGGCAAGATCGTCGATTTCCGCAACGTCATCCTGATCATGACCTCGAACGCCGGGGCCGCCGACATGGCCAAGCCCGCCATCGGCTTCGAGCGTGACCGCCGGGTCGGCGAGGACATCGAAGCGGTCGAGAAGATGTTCACGCCGGAGTTCCGCAACCGTCTCGACGCGATCATCCCGTTCGCGCCGCTGACGCAGGAGGTCATCAACCGCGTCGTCGACAAGTTCATCATGCAGATGGAAGCGCAGCTGGAAGACCGCGGCGTGTCCATCGAGCTGAACGAAGAGGCGCGCGAGTGGCTGGGCAAGAAGGGCTACGACCCGCTCTACGGCGCCCGTCCGCTTGGCCGCGTGATCCAGGAGTACATCAAGAAGCCGCTGGCGGAAGAGCTGCTGTTCGGCAAGCTCAGCAAGGGCGGCCTGGTCAAGGTCACCGTCAAGGACGACAAGCCGGCCTTCGACTATGCCGAGGGCAACCGGCCGAAGCGCACCTCGGGCGACGACGACGAGGAAATGGTGTCGGAGATGGTCGAATAACTCGGCTGCTCCGTTCCATATCGTGAAAAGGGGGGCCGTCCGCGGCCCCCCTTTTCTGTTGTCCACCCGGCGGATGCGCTCTTTTGCATCGTCTCGTCACCGCGCGATACTTTTGCGCGAACGCCGGACTGCGCTATGGTCGGCACCATGACCGATCCCGCCGCCATGCAGTCCGCCGCCATGCAGTCAGCCGCCCAGCAGTCCGCAGATGCGCAGGCCCCCTTGCTGCCAGCGCCCGACGCGTTGCGCATCGCCTTCGCCTGCGCCGACACGGACGAGGCGCGCGCCGCCCGCACCCGGCTGGTCCACCGCTACGGCAACGCCACCCCGGACGAGGCCGACGTGATCGTGGCGCTGGGCGGCGATGGCTTCCTGCTGGAAACGCTGCACCGGGCGCTCACCCGTGATCGCGAGCAGCCGACACCGGTCTATGGCATGAACCGCGGATCGGTCGGCTTCCTGCTGAACGCCTACCGCGAGGAGGATTTGGCGGAGCGCATCGTGGCATCGCAGCATGTCCGCCTGCACCCGCTGCGCATGATCGCCACCCGGGTGAATGGCGAACGGGTGGAGGCGCTGGGCATCAACGAAGTGTCGCTCCTGCGCGAGACGCGGCAGGCGGCCAAGCTGCGCATTACGATCGACGGGGTGATCCGTCTGCCGGAGCTGATCTGCGACGGCGCCCTGGTGGCGACGCCGGCCGGCAGCACCGCCTACAACCTGTCGGCCCATGGCCCCATCGTGCCGCTGAACGCCGGCGTCCTGGCCCTGACCCCGATCAGCGCCTTCCGCCCGCGGCGCTGGCGTGGCGCCCTTCTGCCCCACGCCGCCCGGATCACCTTCGACGTGCTGGAGGAGATCAAGCGCCCGGTCAGCGCCGTCGCCGACTTCACCGAAGTGCGCGAGGTTCTGCAGGTGGAGGTTCAGGAATGCCGCGAGGTCGGCCTGACCCTGCTGTTCGACCCGGAACTGAATTTCGAGGAACGCATCCTGAAGGAGCAGTTCGCGCCCTGACCCCTTACTCCCCGTCCCTTTACGCCCGCCTTGCGACCCAGACGGCGGTCAGGTCGTCGCGCAGGGGCAGGCGGGTGCGGGCGTAGAAGCTGTCCATCATCGGGCCGAGCGGGTGCACGCGATCCTTGGCCAGCGCGTCGCGGACGAAGTCGGGCACGGCGTCCTGCCCCAGCGGGCCGAGTTCGTCGCCGCCGCATTCGATCAGCGCGTCGCTGTAGAGGAACAGGAAGCCGCCGCGCGGCAGGCGAAAGCTGTGGTCGACATACTGTGCCCGCCGCGAGGCCCCCAGCACCAGACCGGCCGAATCGAGCAGCCGGATGTCCGGACCATCGCCCTTCGTGCCGGCCGGCGTGCCCAGCACCGGGTTGGGCGACCCCGCCGCGGCGAAGGTCAGCGTGTCGGTGGCAAGGTCGAGGATGCCGAAGAAAGCGGTGGCGAACTGTCCCGTCGGCAGCACGTCCTTCAACGCGGCGTTCAGTTGCACCAGCCATTGCGACGGCGCCACATGATGCATGGGAAAACGGTCGATCAGCGTGTGCAGGCGGAAGGTGTTGATCGCCGCGGTGATGCCATGCCCGGCGAAGTCGACCATCAGAAGCCCGAGCCGGCGGTCGCCCAGCGGGTAGAGCCCCCAGAAATCGCCGCCCAACTCCGACGATGTCTCGAAATGGGCGTCCAACGTCAGGCCGTAGCGATCGGCCACCTCCGCCAGCCGGCGGCTTTCCGGCAGAAGCGAGGTCTGCATGGCGCGGGCATGCGAAAGCTCGCGCTGGACCCGCTCGCGGAAGGCGGCGAGATCGCTGAACAGCTTGCGCTTTTCCAGCTGATGGCGGACACGGGCGACGCATTCACCGGGTTTGATCGGCTTGGAGATGAAATCGCTGCCGCCGGCCTCGAAACAGCGCACCTGCTCCTCGTCGCTGTCCAGCGCGGTCTGGAACAGGACCGGCAGCTCCTCATGCGTCGCGTTGCGGCGCAACGCCTCGCACATCTCCCAGCCGTTCATCACCGGCATGTCGACGTCGAGCAGGACGAGGTCGGGACGGAAGCGGTCGACGGCCGCCAGCCCTTCCCGGCCGTTCTCGGCGAAGGCGATGTCGGTGATGCCGGCGCGGCGGATCACCAGGGCCAGCGATTTGCGGTTGAACTCGTTGTCGTCGACGATCAGGACACGGCAGTCCGACAGCGACAGGGCGGGAACCGGCATGAAGGCTCCGTCAGCGGTCGAACTGCAGAACGGTGCAGCGCCCGCCGTCGGTCACCGTCACGCGGGAGGCCAGCGTGCGCATGAAGACGAAGCCCCGGCCCGACCGCGCCTTGTTGCCGGTGGTTGCCGGCGCGAGCGCGACGTCGAAGCCGCCGCCCTGGTCCACCACGGCGATGGCGATGCTGCGCTCGTTCCAGCGGCAGAAGATGTCCAGCCGCCGCCGCACCACGGCAGGGTCGCCCAGCCGGTCGCGCATCATCTCGCCGAAGCGGCGATAGCCGCCGGGCTCACCCTTGACCGCGCTGGACAGGCCGAGGTTGCCGTGGACGATGGCGTTGGCGACCGCCTCGTGCAGGCAAAGCTCCACGTTGGACCGGCGCTGCGGGTCCAGCGCCCCGCGCCGGACCAGTTCGTCGCAGATCAGGACCGGACATTGCAGGCCATAGGCGCTGCCGGTGGTCAGCGACAGGTAGAATCCGGGCAGGCGCGGATGCTCCGCCGCCGGCGCGCCCGACCAGTCGTCCAGGAGCGCCGCGCATTCGTCGGTTCCCTCCCCCAACTCGACCGTCAGGAAAGGGCTGCGGTCGAAGGCGGCGCGCAGCCGGTCACGGTCCGCGCGCTCGAGCAACTGTGCCTCCACCGCCGGACAGACGCCCTCCGCAGCATCCGGCAGGCAGGCCGTCCCGACCCCGGTGCCGTCGAAGCGGGAGAAGATCCGGGCGGCCATGTCCGCCGGCACACGGTCGCGCAGCACGCTGAACGCACGGAGCGCCGGTTCGGCCGGGCTGTCGGGAAGGGCGGCATCCATGGCGGCAATCTCCCCAGTGAAAGGGACCGGTGCTGCCGGCGGCGGAAGGCCGGCTGCCGGATGTTCAATATTCGAAGGTGATGATCTCGGACAGGCGGGCGAGCTCGATCGACCGCCTCACGTCGCCGGCCGCCCCGCGGACGATCAGCTTCGTGTTCCGGGTCTCCGCCTCTTCCTGCAGGATCAGCAGCATGCCGAGACCGGCGGAGTCGATGAACTCAAGCGCCGACAGGTCGAGCACGACCCGGCTGCCCCCCAGGTCCTGCAGCTGGGTCACGATATCGACCAGACGGTCGTGGTCGGTGAACTCCATCCGCCCGGACAGCCAGATCTCGGACTCCGCATCGGCTCTGATCGTCTTGAATTCCATACTTCCCCTCACCCATCGGTCGCCGGCCGACCACGCGCGTGCAGTCCGGACGGCCCTCATACGAATGCGCGCGAAACACCGGACATCCGCCTATGCACAGTAGTGCAACCCCGGTGTATGTCTCAAGCGCGGATACCGCACGGATTGTGCCTTTCACCCTGGCGCGACACTTTTCCCCTGCGCGACACCCCCGGGTTCACCCCCATGGACGCGCCGTCCGCAACGGGGTAGAACATGTTGACGGGCGCACGCGCGCCGCGTGCCGCACCAACGAACGTCCGGAACGGCAGTGCATGACCAGGATCGCTGAGGCGTGGCGGCGCGTGCCGGCGGTATCGGCAAAATTCCTGCTGATCCTGGTCCCAAGCCTGGTGGTCACCGTCTCGCTGTTTTCCGCCCTGTTCTTCTACGACCGCTACCAGGATCTGCAGGCGGCCCTGCGGGACAAGGTGGCGACCATCGCCGACATCAATGCCGCGGCGTTGTCCAACAACCTGTGGACCTTCGACGTCCAGGCGATCCGCAACGTGATCCAGGCCATCGGCGCCAACCGCGAGCTGGTCTGCGTCGAGGTGACGGACGATCTGGCCGACGGGCTGTTCGCCTGGCCGGGGCCGAGCTGCCCCTTGAGCGGCGACGCCAACATCGAACGGCGCGCCATCCGGGTGCAGAACCTCCAGGTCGGCACCATCACCCTGCACTACGACCACAAGGTCGCGCGTGAACAGTTGCGGCAGGAGGTGGTGAACACCGCCGTCCTCCTTCTGCTGATGCTGGCCGGCACCATCGCGGCGGCTCTGGCGGCGCTTCGGCTGACGGTGGGACGGCCGTTGCGGCGGCTGATCGCCTCCATCCTGGAATCGGAACGCGGCGGCGGGCTTCAGCCGGTGGATTGGCGCGCCTCCGACGAGCTCGGCCGGGTGATCCAGGCCCACAACGCCATGCTCGCTCGGCTGGGGCAGGAGGAAGCCGCCCTGCGCAAGAGCGAGCAGCGGCTGGCGCTGGCCATCACCGCCACCCGCTCCTCCGTCTGGGACTACGACCTGCGGACCGGGCAGTATTGGTGGTCGAAGGAGTTCCCCGCCCTGCTCGGCTACGGGCCGAACGATCTGACCATGACGACGGAGACCTGGGCGTCGCTGCTGCATCCGGACGAAGCGGAACGGGTGATGGCCGAGTCGCGGCGGCGGCTGCGCGACCGGGCCATGGCCTACACCGCGGTCTACCGCATGCGCCGGCGCGATGGCCGCTGGGCCTGGATCGAGGATCGCGCCACCGCACAGCGCGACCCCGACGGCCGCGCCCGGCGGCTGACCGGCACCATGTCGGACGTCACCGAACGGGTGCGGGCGGAACTGGACCTTGCGCACGAGCGCAACGTGCTGCAGGTCACGCTGGACAACACCGACCAGGGCATCATCAAGGTCGACGGCGGCGGCCGCGTGGTGATGGCGAACAGCCGCGCGGCGGAACTGTTGAACATCCCGCCGGACATGCTGACCGGCACCCCGCGCTTCGCCGACGTGGTCGCCCTCCAGCGCCGCCAGGGCGAGTTCGGCGAGATGGGCGACGATCCCGACCTGTATCTGAGTTACGGGATCGGCGGCCCGGATGGCAGCCCCCACGGCGGGTTGGACGGCGGCCCCGGCGGCCAACCCGACGAGCCGGCCGGCACCATCGACCAGCCCTTCACCTTTAAGCGCCGCCGCCCCGACGGCCGGATCGTGGAGGTGCGCACCAACCCGCTGCCGGAGGGCGGCTTCGTCCGCACCCTGACCGACGTGACGGTGGAGGCGCGGTCGGCCGAGGAAATCTTCAACGCGATGCAGGAACTGGAGAGGGCCTATGCCGACCTGAAGGAGACCCAGGCCAATCTCGTCCAGGCGGAGAAGATGGCCTCGCTCGCCCTGCTGGTCGCCGGCGTGGCGCACGAGATCAACACGCCCATCGGGATCGCCTTCGGCTGCGCCACCCATCTGTCGGGACGGACCGGCACCCTGGCCGAAGCGTTCGAGCGCGGGACGATGAAGAAGTCCGACCTCGCCGCCTATGTCGCCACAGCCGGCGAATCCTCCCGCCTGATCGAACAGAACCTGACCCGCGCCGCCGAACTGATCCAGAGCTTCAAGCGGGTCGCCGTCGACCAGACCAGCGAGGAGCGGCGCCGCTTCGACCTGCTGGCCTATCTGGAGGAGGTCGTGACCTCGCTCGGCCCCACCCTGCGCAAGAGCCGCCACCGCGTCGCCATCGCCTGCTCGCCCGGCATCCAGATGGACAGCTTCCCCGGCGCGCTCAGCCAGGTGGTGACCAACCTGGTGATGAATGCGCTGACCCACGCCTTCCCGTCCGACTGCAAGGGGCACATGGTGATCGACGTGGACGAGATGCCGGACGACGAGGTGGAGATCCGCTTCGCCGACGACGGCGTCGGCATCCCGGCGGAAAACCTGCCCAAAGTGTTCGAGCCTTTCTTCACGACCCGGCGCGGGTCGGGCGGCAGCGGGCTGGGGCTGCACATCGTCTTCAACCTGGTCACCCAGTCGCTGGGCGGGCGGATCTCGGTTGACAGCGTTGCCGGCGATGGAACTACCTTCACCCTGCGCATTCCGCGGACCGCCGCCAATCCGCAGGCGGCCCCGCACCCCCAGTCGCAGCCGCAACCACAGCCGTCCCACCTTCCGACGCCCGTCCCGCTGGAGACCGACCCCGCATGAGCACCGGCGCCGCCTTTGACGACGACGAGATCCTGTTCGCCGACGAGGAGGCGGAGGGCCTTGCGGATCGCTCCGGCGCCACGGCGGTCCAGCGCGCGCCCGCGCACGACCCGGCCGCCCCGCCCTGGACCATCCTGGTGGTGGACGACGAATCGGACGTCCATTCCATGACCGGCCTGCTGCTGGCCGATGTCGTCTTCCAGCGGCGGCGGCTGGAACTCGTCAGCTGCTTCACCGCGGCGGACGCCCGCGCAGTGCTGGAACACCGCCGCGACATCGCCGTGATCCTGCTGGACGTCGTGATGGAGGAGGATGACTCCGGCCTGAAGCTGGTCCGCTGGATCAGGGACGATCTGGGAAACCGCGATGTCCGCATCATCCTGCGCACCGGCCAACCGGGGCAGGCGCCGCAGCGCGACGTGATCGTCGATTACGACATCAACGACTACAAGCCGAAGGCCGACCTGTCGGCGGAAAGCCTGTTCACCGCCGTGATCGCGGCGTTGCGCGCCTTCGACCAGATCCAGTCGATCGAGACCCGCGTGGCTGAACGCACGCGCGAACTGCGCGAAAGCCGCGAGCAGGCGGAGGAGGCGACCAAGGCCAAATCGGCCTTCCTCGCCACGATGAGCCACGAGATCCGCACGCCGATGAACGGGGTGCTGGGCATGCTCGGCCTGCTGGAACGGACCGAACTGGACGAGCATCAGCGCGATACCGTCGCCACCATGCGCGAATCGGCCAGTGCGCTGTTGCGGATCATCGACGACATCCTGGATTTCTCGAAGATCGAAGCCGGGAAGATGGATCTGGAGCGGGTGCCGCTGTCGGTCCCGGCATTGGTCGAAGGGGTGGCGGAAACGCTGGCGCCCGCCGCCGGGGCGAAGGGGCTGGCGCTGCTGACCTATGTGGACCCTGCGATTCCGCCGGCCCTGCTGGGCGATCCGGTGCGGCTGCGCCAGATCCTGTTCAATCTTGCCGGCAACGCCATCAAGTTCACCGAGGCCGGCCGCGTCGTCCTGCGTGCCGAACTTGAGCCCGCAGCCGCGGTTGACAATGACGATGGCGGCGCGGAGCCGCTGCTGCGCATCGCGGTCTGCGACACCGGGATCGGCATCGCCGAATCCACCTGCCAGCGCCTGTTCCAGCCCTTCACCCAGGCGGAAAGTTCGACCACCCGGCGATTCGGCGGCACCGGGCTTGGATTGTCGATCAGCCGGCGGCTGGCCGCGCTGATGGGCGGCGAGATCGGGGTGGAAAGCGAACCCGGCGCCGGCTCCACCTTCTGGCTGCGCCTGCCGATGGCCCGCGCGGCGGCCCCCGCCCCGGCGGAGGACGGCAGCGACACCATCGGGCTGGACGGCCTGACGGTGCTGCTGGGCGTGCCCGACGATACCGAGCGCGGGTTCCTCGCCCGCTATCTGGAACAGGCCGGCGCCCGCGTGCTGCCCGCCGCCTCCCCGCCCGAACTGGCGACCCAGGCCCGCGTCGCGCGGGAGGCCGGATGCGCCGTCGGCGTCGTCACCATCGACGAGGCGCTGCATGTTCCCGCCGCGGCCTGCGCGCCCGACGAGTTCGGCCGCCGCAGCGGCGAGCCCCGGCCGCCGGTGGTCCTGCTCTGCCACGAGACGGGGGGAGAGGCGTCCGCCACCTCCCGTCCCGGCACGCGGGGCGCGGAGCCCGGCACCGTGGTGCTGAGCCGCCCGATACGCCGGCTGGTGCTGCTGCGCGCAGTGGCGGTCGCCGCCGGGCGGCTGGTTCCCCCGCCCGCCGCCCATGCCTGTCCCCATGACGCCGCCCCCGACGGCGCCTCCTCCACGCCCGCCGCCGGCCGTACCGCCGCCGCCACGAAACCTTCCGCGCCCGCCGCGCCCAGCGTGGAAGAGGCGATGGCCCAAGGGCGCCTGATCCTGGTGGCGGAAGACAATCCGGTGAACCGCAAGGTTCTGCTGATGCAGCTGCAGGCATTGGGCTATGCCGCGGAGATGGCTCCGGGCGGGGCGGAGGCGCTGGCTGCACTGGACGCCATGCGCCAGGGCCGGTGCCGCTACGCCCTGCTGTTGACCGACGTCCAGATGCCGGAGATCGACGGCTTCGAGCTGACCCGCCGCATCCGCGCCGCCGAGGCGGGTATCGGCGAACCGGATTTTGGCAGCCGTCTGCCGATCGTCGCGATCACCGCCAACGCCGCCCCCGCCGACATCGAGAACTACCGCGCCGCCGGCATGGACGATGTGCTGAGCAAGCCGCTGGAGCTGTCGCAACTGGCCGTCGCCCTCGCCCGCTGGATGCCGCCGGCGTCGGTTTCGTCCGATGCGGCGGAGACCGCGGCGGAGAGCGCTCCACCGCCATCCGCCCCGCCGCCTGTCCCACTGCCTGTCCCGCCGGCCGACGTTGAAGCGCTGATCGAACTCGGCAGCCTGCGGGCGCTGTGCGGGGGTGATGCGGCGATGCTGGCGGAACTGCTGGACGATTTCGTCACCATCGGCCGCGGGATCGTCGCCGATCTGGTTACGGCGCTGGGCAACGGCGACCGCGACTGGATGCGGGCCTGCGCCCACAATCTGAAAGGCTCCTCGCGCAACGCCGGTGCCAAGCCTCTGGCGGAGGCGGCCCGTGTGCTGGAGCAGGCCGCTGCCGAGGGTGCGCCGCTTTCCCAGCTTGCGGAGGCGGCCGACCGGCTGAGCGGCAGCTTCGCGGCGACTTGCGAGGCCATCGGCAAGGAGTTGGCCGAAGCGGAAAGTCCGGCACGATGAACGATCCGACGATCCGCCACCCCAGCCGGCGGGAGGCGCTGGGCTTTCTGCTGGGCGCCACCGTGGCGACGACGGTATCGCCGTTGCGGGCCCAGAATGCCCCGCCCCAGAATACCCCGCCCCAGAATACCCCGACAGAGGTCGGCGTGCCCCGGCTGGGCGAGGAGCTGACGCCCTTCGGGGCGGTGCGCGCCGGCAACCGCACGCGAGCTATCCCCGCCTGGACCGGAGGGCTGAACCAAGCGCCGCGCGGCTATGTGCCCGGCCGCCCCTCCCCCGATCCCTACATCGAGGATGTCCGCTGGTTCACCGTCGGCGCCGCCGATGTGGAGCGCTACAAGGTCCGGCTGACCGCCGGGCAACAGGCGCTGTTGGAAAAATATCCGGAAAGCTTCGAACTGGCGCTGTTCCCCTGCCGGCGCAGCGCCGCCGCCCCGCAACGCATCTATGACGCATCGATGGCGAACGCCGACCGGGCGACGCTGGGGGCGAACGGACTGGTCCTGCGCGATGCCGCGGTCGGCGTGCCCTTCCCCATCCCCGCCAACGGGCTGCAGGCGATGTGGAACCACAAGCTGCGCTGGCGTGGCGAGCGGGTGTCGCGCACCAGCATGACCATCGTCCAATCCGGCGACGGGTCGCGGTCGCAGACACGGCTGCGCGAGGATTTCCTCTCTCCTTACGCTGCCGGGGACACGGCGGCACCGCCGCTGCTCTACCGCCGCACGATTGTGGAACCGCGGGAACAGGCCGGCAGCAGTCTGGTGCTCCAGTCGACGCTCGACCCAATCGCCGCGCGGACCCGCGCCTGGGCGCGGGAGGGCGAACGCGGCCGGGTGGTGCCGGCGCCCGACTTCGCCTATGACACGCCGGACCCGGTGACGGGCGGCATCTGCACCGCCGACATGCTGGACATGTTCAGCGGCGCGCTCGACCGCTTCGACTTCACGCTGGTCACGCGGCGCGAGATGTACATGCCCTACAACGCCCACCGGCTGACCAACCCCGGCCTGACGGTGCGGGACATCCTGTGGCCGGGCCACCCCAACCCGCAGTTCCTGCGCTATGAGATGCACCGGGTCTGGGTGGTGGACGCCCGGCTGAAGCCGAACTTCCAGCACGCCCTGCCCGACCGCACCTATTACCTCGACGAGGACAGCTGGCAGGTCCTGGCGTCGGAGCATTACAACGGCAAGGGCGAACTCCTGCGCTACGCCGAAGCGCATCCGATCCCGCACTGGCAGGTGCCGGTCCTGGTCCCGACGGTGGAGTTCGCCTTCGACCTGACCACAGACCGCTATGTCGCCCGCGGCGTGGACAACGGCCTGCCGCCGCCGCAGTTCGACGCGCCGCTCAAGCCGGAAGACTTCACCCCCGAGGCCCTGGTCCGCCGGGGCCGGCGGGGGTGAGGACTCCCATGCTTACGTCGACCCGGTCTGCCGCACGTCGTGGACTTCGGCCGGCTGGGTGGCGTGGCGGTTCAGCACCTCGAGCGCGATGCGTTCGCGGGCGGCGTCGCCGACATTGACCCACAGCAGGATGCCGCCCTTATTGAGATGCTGCAGCATCGGCTCGTTGCGCTTGTCGGTGATCCATTGCGACAGGAAGGAGCCGGCGGCCCCGCTGCCAACCCCGGCAGCCGCAGCCGCAGCGGCGGCGGCGAGCGCCGTCCCGCCGGTGGCCAGGATGGCGCCGGTGGCGATGATGGCGCCGACATAGGCGGGGAAGCCGACGGCGGCACCCTGGCCGCTGCCGATGTCCTCCGGCGAGATGTAGGCCTGCCGCGGGGCGTCGGGATTGTGGGCGAGGCTGCCGACATCGCCGGGCACGCTGCCCAGCCGCTCGCGGATCGTCTCGTCGTTGGCCAGCAGGCTCAGTTCATGGCGCTGGAAACCGGCCAGCGACAGGTCGTCGATGGCGTTCTGCAGGGACTCGCGGCTGTCGAAGATCGCCACCGCTTCGCGCACCGTGGCGTCCGTCGTCCCTCCGGTGTCTCCCGTCCAGGCACTGGAATCGATTGTGGTCGGGTTCTGGTCGCGGCTCTCGATCATGCCTCCACCCCTTCGCTTCGCAGGAAGTCCGTACAATCCGGATCCAACCGCAAAGCGGAGCCAAGGTTCCGCCCATGCTTTTGCCGGGACTTTGGCTGGGGCTTCCGATGAGGCGTTCGATCAGGAGCGAGCCGCCGCGGCGGGCGGAGGCACGACGCCGCGCGGCTCCGGCATGGCGCCCAGGAACCACCAGAGGCCGAGCCCGATCAGCACGGCCTTCACCAGCAGGAACAGCGCGATGTGGCGGGCAAGCGGGTTTCGGAGCGTGGTGCGGAGCATGGCGGTCCTCATGTCGATGCGGCGCGCACACGGAACAGGCAAGGCCGATCTGGCAAAGGCGCCCGTCTTTTGGCTAGTATCCGGCACCTCTGCTGTCAAGGAAGGACACCCGCCATGAAGCGGCTCCTGCTCGCCACCCTCCTCGCCGCCGGCCTGTCCGCCGGCTCCGCCGCCCCGGTCCTCGCCCAGATCAGCCTGTTCCAGGACACCGGGCTGATGCAGGCGGTCAACGATGGCGATGTCGCCAAGGTGAAGGGCGCCCTGTTGCGGGGCGAGAACCCCAACCAGGCCGACATCCACGGCAAGACCGCCCTGTTGGCGGCAGTGGACCGGGCCAGCCCGGCGATGGCCGGCCTGCTGCTGGACAGCGGCGCCAACGTCAACCGCGCCGACAAGGCCGGCAACACCCCGCTGCTGGCCGCCGCCGAGAACGGCAACCCGGAGCTGATCGACCTGCTGCTGAAGAAGGGCGCCAAGGTCGACATGGAGAACCGCGAGGGCATGACCCCGCTGATGGTCGCCGCCCGCGCCGGCCGTGCCGACGTGGTGGACCGGCTGCTGAAGGCCGGGGCCAAGGTCGACCGCTCCGACTTCACCGGCCGCACCGCCCTGAACTGGGCGCAGGAAAGCCGCAACGCGCGCGTCGGCACCCTGCTGCGCCAAGCGGGCGCCCGCTGACCGGCGCCCGTTGATGCACGCTATCTAGTCGCGGAGACGCCATGTTCGGTTCGGCCTTCGGCGGTCCCGGCCCGCTGCTGCTTGTGCTGTTGGCCCTGGGGATCGACGCGCTGTTCGGCGACTGGCTGGACCGTATCCTGCCCGACCCGGCGGGGCTTGCGCGGCGCTTCTGCAACGCCGCCGACGCCCGGCTGAACCGGGCGGAGCGCGGCGCCTCGGCGCAGCTGTTCCGCGGGACGCTGGTGGTGCTGGCGCTGCTGCTGATCGCCGTGACGGCGGGGCTGGCGGTCGAATGGGTCGGCTCCATCGGCCGCGGCTGGATGCTGGAACTGCTGGCCCTGCTCTGCGGCCTGCGCGGGCGGGCGGCCTGGACCCGCGTGCGGGCGGTGCGCCGCGCGCTGGAGAGCGGCGGGGTGGTCCCCGGCCAGGAGGCGATCCAGTCGCTGACCCGCCGCCATGTCTATGGCCTGGACGAGCACGGCATCGCCCGCGCGGCGGTGGAGGCCGCGGCCCGCGCCTTCGACCGCAAGCTGGTTGCGCCGGTCTTCGGCTATGCCCTGCTGGGCGTGCCGGGCCTGTTCGTCTGGACCGCGATGGACGGCGCCGACGCCGCACTCGGCAGCCCCGGTGTCCGCCATGGCCGCTTCGGATCGACCGCGGCGACCCTGGACGACGCGCTGAACGCCCTGCCCGCCCGGCTGGCGGGCCTGCTGCTGGCGCTCGCCGCCCCCTTCATCGGCACCGCCAAGGCCGGCGGCGCTTTCCGCACGCTGCGAAGCGACGCGCGCAAGCACCCGTCGCTGAACATGGGATGGCCCATAGCGGCGATGGCGGGCGCGCTGGGCCTCGCACTGGGCGGCCCGCACCGCGACGGCGGCGTCGTCATCACCGAAAGCTGGATCGGCGACGGCCGCGCCCGCGTCTCCCCCGCCGACATCGGGCGAGCGCTCGCTCTATCCGCCGTCGCAGCATTGCTGCTGGTCGGGCTGGTGGCGCTGCTGCTGTGGGGCGTGGCGGGGATCTAACCGATCCAGGCAGCCCTGCGCACAGGGCACGGCAATGTCACGCCCTTGGCAGGTCAGCAACCTCGCGTCGTCCATATACTAGTATGGCAACCTTGGAAAAGCGGGGCCATGGGTATGGGGGAGACGAGTACGGCTGCGGGCACGCCTGCCGCTGCCGGTGACGCCGCGCTGGCGGAGCGATCCTTGGCCGAACGATCCTTGGCCGAACGGCGCTCGGGCCGCGCGGGCATCTTCTGGATGATCCTGACCACGCTGCTGTTCGTCACCCAGGACGCCACCACACGCGTCCTTGCCCAAAGCTACCCGGTGATGGAAGTCGCCTGGGCGCGCTTCGCCGTCCATATGCTGCTGGTCGGCATCATCGTCGCGTGGCGCAGCCCGCATCTGATGGTGTCGCGCCGGCTGCCCCTGCAACTCGTCCGCTCCTGCCTGCTGTTGGCGACCACCCTGCTTGCCGTCCTGGCGTTGCGCAGCATCTCCTTCGCCGAGGTGCAGGCGATTGCCGCCGCCGTTCCGGTTCTGGTGACGGCGCTATCCGTCCCGCTGCTGGGCGAGAAGGTCGGCTGGCGGCGCTGGGTCGGTGTTCTGGCCGGAATGGCCGGCGCGCTGATCATCGTCGGGCCGGTGGGGGGAACCTTCCAATGGGCCCTGGCGCTGCCGCTGGGTGCAGCCTTCTGCAATGCGCTGTATCAGATCGCCACGCGCAAGCTGAAGGGCGTGGATTCACCGACAACAACCATCTTCTACACCGGCATGGCCGGTACGTTGGTCTGTACGGCGGCCCTGCCCTTCAACTGGGTGACGCCGGACCTGACCGGGGCGGCCTTGATGATCCTGCTGGGGACGCTGGGAGGTATCAGCCATTTCTGCCTGATCCGTGCCTACAGCGCCGCCCCCGCCGCGACCGTGGCGCCCTTCGGCTACACGACGCTGGTCTGGGCGGCGGTCTATGCGCTGATGCTGTTCGGCGAGGATCTGCGCCTGTCGACCATCGCCGGCACCACCGTGATCGTCGCCAGCGGCGTCTACATCTTCTATCGGGAACAGGTGCGGTTGCGGCAAGCGTCGTGAGCCCTCAGGCCGCCCCTGTTCATGCCGGCTGCGGCCCGACATCCTCCACCATGTAGAACGGCCCCCGCCGGTCGCGCTCGACCCGCAGGATGAAGCGGCTGATCCCGCCGGCCTTGATGGTCCACAGGTCATCGCCCCCGTCCAGCGGGCGCAACTCCAACTCGTCCGGCACCGGGGCCTCGCCCAGCCGCTTCAGGATGCGGTCGGCGCGGGTGCGGTCGATGGCGGGCAGGCTTTCGGCGGCACGGGCGTCGAAGCGGTCGCTCTTGACATAGCGGGTGCCGGAACCCTGGATCGGACTGGACGGCCGCCCCGGCTGCATCCGCGCGCGCGCCGCCATCAGCCGCCAACGCGCCGTGCCGCAGGCCTGCACCGCCGCGGCATGGACGGCGGAAACCCGCTCGATCAAATCCGGGAACAGCGGCATCAGCTCCCGCCGCTTGTAGGCGACGCGGCTCATCAAATCGTGGATGGAGCGTTCGGCCGTCGCGGCGGCTTCCGGCAACTCATCGGTCTCGGCCGCCAGCAGGGCCGGGATGGCGTCGAGCGCCGCCCCCGCCACCAGGGCGTCGATGCGGGCCAGCGCCGCCGCCCCGGCCGCGTCGGTGCGGGCGATGGCATCGGCGACCACCGGGCGGGCGCGGTCGAGCGCCTCGGCCCGCGGCACCTCGTCGGACAGGGCGGACAGCCAGCCGGCGTCGAACAGGGTGCCGTCGGGGAAGGGAGGAAAGGCGCTCAATCGCTAAAGATCCGCTCGGTTGAAGTCAGCCGTCCGCCCGCATGCGGGCGACGATGGCCTCCAGCACCTCTTCGGCCCGGTCGTTGTCGACTTGGCAGGTGCCGGCCGCCTGATGGCCGCCGCCGCCATATTGCAGCATCAGCGGGCCGATGTCCGTCTTGGAACTGCGGTCCAGGATCGACTTGCCGCAGGCCAGCACCGTGTTCTGCTGCTTAAGGCCCCACAGCACATGGATCGACACGTTGGTGTCGGGATACAGCGCGTAGATCATGAAACGGTTGCCGGCATAGATCGTCTCCTCCCGACGAAGGTCGAGCACGACGACGTTGCCGCGCACCGTGGCGCAGCGCTTCAGCTGGTCGACGAACAGCTCGGCATGCTGGGTGTAGAGCTCCACCCGCTCCTTCACGTCGGGCAGTTCCAGGATCTGCTCGATGCTGTGGCTGCGGCAGTAATCGATCAGGTCCATCATCAGCTGGTAGTTCGACACCCGGAACTCGCGGAAGCGGCCAAGGCCGGTGCGCGCGTCCATGATGAAGTTCAGCAGGGTCCAGCCGGTGGGGTTGAGGATGTCCTCGCGCTGGTACTGGGCCGAATCGGCCTGATCGACGGCCAGCATCATCTCGTCGGAGATGGTGGGGAAGCGTTCCTTCCCGCCGTAATAATCATAGACGACGCGGGCGGCGGACGGCGCCTTGGGATCGATGATGTGGTTCGCCTTTTCGCCGACGCGCATGGTCTCCGACAGGTGATGGTCGAACACCAGATGGGCGCCTTCGACATAGGGCAGGTTGGTGGTGATGTCGCGGCCGGTGATCTCGATCTTGCCGTCCTGCATGTCCTTGGGGTGGACGAACTTGATCTCGTCGAGGATGCCCAGATCCTTCAGCAGGACGGCGCAGACCAGCCCATCGAAATCGGAACGGGTGACGAGGCGGTATTTCGCGACTTCGGACATGCAAGCTTCCCCTGGCGGCCGTCTTGGTTGAGCGCTGGCCGGAAGGGTAGTCGTCCACCCGTCCGGCGCGCAATCCTTAACAGCGCCCGCTTCGGAGATCAGCCCCAGGGGCCGCGGCGGTTCTGCGGCATGAAGCCGCCCTGGCTGCCCTGCGGCGGTGCGCCCCAGGGCGAGCGGCCGTCGCGCGGCGGGGTAAAGCCACCCCCGAACCCACCCCCAAAACCGCTGCCGAAGCTGCCGGTCTGGGCCGCCATCGCGCGCAGCCGCGCCACCCGTTCGCCCATGTCGGGGTGGGTGGAGAACAGGCTGGCCATGCTGGCGCCGCTGAGGGGGTTGGCGATGAACAGGTGGGCGGTCGCCGGATGCGCCTCCGCCTGATGATTGGGGATGTGGTTGGCGCTGTTGTGGATGTTGGTCAGCGCGTCGGCCAGCCAGTTGGGACGGCCGCAGATTTCCGCGCCGATGCGGTCGGCCTCGAACTCGCGGGTACGGCTGATCGCCATCTGCACCAGCGTCGCGGCGATGGGGGCGAGGATGGCGGCCAGCACCGCCCCCACCATGCCCAGCGGGTTGCCGCCCCGCTCGTCGCTGCTGGAGGCGCCGAAGAACAGGCCGAAGTTGCCGAGCATCGACACCGCACCGGCGATGGTCGCGGTGATCGTCATGATCAGGGTGTCGCGGTTCTTCACATGGGCCAGTTCATGCGCCATCACGCCGGCGATCTCCTCCGGCGTCAGGCGCTGCAGCAGGCCGGTGGTGGCGGCGACCGCCGCATGCTCCGGATCGCGGCCGGTGGCGAAGGCGTTGGGCTGGTCGTTCTGGATGATGTAGACGCGCGGCATCGGCAGGCCGGCACGTTCCGCCAGCCGGGCGACGATGCCGTGGAACTCCGGCGCCGAATAGGCGTCGACCTCGCGGGCGCCGTACATCGACAGCACCATGTCGCCGGAATTCCAGTAGCTGAACAGGTTCATGCCCAGCGCGACGACGAAGGCGATGATCAGGCCGGTCTTGCCGCCCAGCAGGAAGCCGACCGCCATGAAGATCGCCGTCAGGCCGGCAAGGAGAATGGTGGTCTTCAGATAGCTGGTCATGATCGCCATATCGGTTCAGGATGGGCCGAAGCGGGGTAACCCGCCCCGCTCCAAGCCATGCCCCCGATATGGGCCTGATCCGAGCCCGCGTTCAAGATGCCCGCCGGAATGCCCGCAGTATCGCGATGGATATGATGACCGAACCCACCAAGCCGCAACAGGATGCCGCCGAGGCGGTAGCCGACCAGACCGCTCCGGATGCCACGGAGACCAAGGGTCCCGAACAGAAGCCGGGCGAGATCGGCGGCCCGAAGGGGCCGGAGCCGACCCGCTACGGCGACTGGGAGTTCAAGGGGCGCTGTTCGGACTTCTGAGGGGTAGCGTCACTCCACCCTGCGCCCCGTCACCGCGTCGAACAGGTGCAGGGCGTCGGCCTGCGGGGCGACGGTCAGGCGGTCGCCGGTATGACAGCTCGGCAGGCCGGCCATGCGGACCAGCAGCGCCTCGCCGTCCGGCAGGCGCCCATAGACCACCGTGTCGGCCCCGAGCGCCTCGACCAGTTCCACCACGACGGAGAAACCTTCCGTCGCGGCGGCCAGATGTTCCGGACGGATGCCCAGCTTGATCGGCCGGCCGGCATCGGTCGGGCGCGGCTGCGGCAGGGGGAGGCGCTGGCCGCCGGGCAGCAGCACCGCCTCGCCACGGTCGTCGATGCGGCCGTCCAGAACGTTCATCGGCGGCGAGCCGATGAAGCCGGCGACGAACAGGCTCGCCGGACGCTGATAGACCTCCAGCGGCGTGCCGATCTGCTCGGCGACGCCATGGTTCATCACCAGAATGCGGTCGGCCAGCGTCATCGCCTCCACCTGATCGTGGGTGACGTAGAGGCTGGTGATGCGCAGCCGGTCCTGCAGCCGCTTGATCTCCACCCGCATCTGGGTGCGCAGCTTGGCGTCCAGATTGGACAGCGGCTCGTCGAACAGGAAGGCGGCTGGCTCGCGCACGATGGCGCGGCCCATGGCGACACGCTGGCGCTGGCCGCCCGACAGCTGGCTCGGCCGGCGGTCGAGGAAGCGGCCGAGTTCCAGGATCTCCGCCGCCTTGTCGACGCGGGTGCGGATCTCCGCCTTCGGAATCCCGCGGATCTTCAGGCCGTAGGCCATGTTGTCGAAGACCGTCATGTGCGGGTAGAGCGCGTAGTTCTGGAACACCATCGCGATGTCGCGGTCCTTGGGCTCCAGATTGTTGACCACGCGCCCGCCGATGGCGATCTCGCCGCCGGTGATGCCCTCCAGCCCGGCGACCATGCGCAGCAGGGTGGACTTGCCGCAGCCGGACGGACCAAGCAGGACGAGGAACTCGCCATCCCGGATCGCGACGTCGATGCCCTTGATCGCTTCGACCGGCCCGTAGGATTTGCGGACGTCGCGGATTTCAACGGTTGCCATTGTTCTTCTTTCCTTCGTCCGCGTCTTACTTTTCGCTGTCCACCAGGCCCTTTACGAACCAGCGCTGCATCAGCACCACCACCGCCACCGGCGGCAGCATCGCCAGCACCGTGGTCGCCATGATGAGGTTCCAGTCGTTGGCCGATTCGCCGGTGCCGATCATCTTGGTGATGCCGGTCACGATGGTTTCCATGTCGCCGCTGCTGGTGACCAGGAGCGGCCAGAGATACTGGTTCCAGCCATAGATGAAGAGGATGACGAAGAGCGCGGCGATGTTGGTGCGCGACAGCGGCAGGACCACGTCGATGAAAAAGCGCACAGGCCCGGCGCCGTCGATCTTGGCGGCCTCCAGCAGTTCGTCCGGAATGGTCAGGAAGAACTGGCGGAACAGCAGCGTCGCGGTGGCCGACGCGATCAGCGGGATGGCCAGCCCGGCATAGGTGTTGATCAGGTCGAGGTCGGCGACGACCTTGTAGGTTGGGATGATCCGCACCTCGACCGGCAGCATCAGCGTGATGAAGATCAGCCAGAAGAAGGCCATGCGCAGCGGGAAGCGGAAGAAGGCCACCGCATAGGCCGACAGGATCGAGATGGCGATCTTCCCCAACGCGATGGCCAGGGCCATGACCAGGCTGTTCAGCATCATGGTGCGCACGGGCGTGTATTTGGCGCGCGCCCCCGCCTCGCCCGCCCAGGCCTGGGCATAGTTGGCCGCCCCCTCCCCGCCCGGCCACAGCGGCAGACCGCCACGGCCGATGGTGCCGGAATCCCAGGTGGAGCCGATCAGCGTCACGTAGATCGGATAGGCGAAGATGAGGACGCCGACGATCAGGACGATGTGCGGCACGACATCGATGAAACGGGTCTGCTTCATGCGTAATGGACCTTGCGCTCGATGAAGCGGAACTGCACCGCGGTCAGAGCGATGACGATCACCATCAGGATCACCGACTGGGCCGACGACCCGCCGAGGTCGTTGTTGACCACGCCGTCGTGATAGACGCGGAAGATCAGCGTCTCCGTCGCCTTGCCCGGCCCACCCTGGGTCAGGGCATGGATGGTGCCGAAGGTCTCGAAGAAGGCGTAGACCATGTCGACCACCAGCAGGAAGAAGGTGGTCGGCGACAGCAGCGGGAAGGTGATGGTCCAGAACCGCCGGACCGGACCGGCGCCGTCGATGCTGGCGGCCTCCATCACCGAGCGCGGGATGGCCTGCAGGCCGGCCAGGAAGAAGATGAAATTGTAGGCCACCTGCTTCCAGCTGGCGGCCATGATGACCATCCACAGCGCCTGCCCGCCGTTCAGCCGGTAGTCCCAGTCGTACCCCAGCGCCCTCAGCGCCCGGCCGAAGGACCCGATGTCGGGATTGAAGATGAACATCCACAACACCGCCGCGACGGCCGGCGCCAGGGCGTAGGGCCAGATCAGCAGCGTCTTGTAGGCCCGCGCGCCCTTGATCTTGGAATCGGCCAGCACCGCCAGCAGCAGCGCCGTGCCCATCGACAGCACGGTGACCGCGACGCTGAAGATCACGGTGACCTTCAGCGTGTCGATGTAATTCGGATCGGTCAGCACATGTTCGAAATTCTCGAACCAGACGAACTCGCTGCGGATGCCGAAGGCGTCCTGCAGATGCACCGACTGCCAGACGGCCTGGGCCGCCGGCCAGATGAAGAACACCAGCGTCACCGCCACCTGCGGCGCAAGCAGCAGGTAGGGCAGCAGCCGGCTGTCGAATGTCACGCGACGCTGCAAAGGATGGTCTTTCGTCGGTTAGATGGCGCGCATTTGGGGCCCCCATACCCCCCTCTCCCCCCCGGGGAGAGGGCCGGGGTGAGGGGGAGGCATGGGGTGGATTGGGCGAGGAGCTACGACGTTGCTTGTCGAAAAAAGCCACGCCACGCATCCCCCTCACCCTAACCCTCTCCCCGCTTTCGGCGGACCGGAGGTCCGCCTGTCGCGTCAGCGCAAACTTGGTTTGCGCGAGAGCGGGGGGAGAGGGGATCCTAGGGTCGCTCAGCCACTCAGCCCTTGTTGGCGCGCTCGAAGTTGCGCAGCACGGCGTTGCCGCGCTTCACCGCGGAGTCCAGCGCCTGCTTGGCGTCCTGCTGGCCCTGGAAGGCCTTCTCCAGCTCTTCCTGGACGATGTTGCGGATTTCCGGCAGGTTGCCCAGCCGCAGGCCCATGCTGTTCTCGGTGGTCGGCGTGCGGGTCAGCTGGGCGGCCGGCACGTCGGCGCCGGGGTTCTTGTCGTAATAGCCCTGGGCCTTGGCCAACTCGAAGCCCTTCATCGTCACCGGGACATAACCGGTGTCCATGTGCCACTTGGCATCCACCTCGGGCTTGGCGAGATAGCTGAAGAACTGCGACACGGCCTTGTATTCGGCCGGCGTGCGCTTGGGCGAGGTCATGACCCAGAAGGCGGCGCCGCCGATGATGCTGTTCTTCGGACCTTCCTTGGCGAACTCCGGCCAGTAGGGCAGCGGGGCGGCGCCCCAGGCGAAGGTCGCCTCCTTGGTGGTGCGGCTGCGCAGGCCGGACGAGCCGTGGATCATCGCGCATTCGCCCGACGGGAACAGGGCGTCCGGCTTGTTGTCGCGGCCGCCATACTTGAACAGCCCCTCCTTCTGCATGTCGATCAGCGTCTGCACATGCTTGACGAAGAGCGGGGCATCGATCTTCAGCTCGGCGTTCAGGCCGCCGAAGCCGTTGGCCTGGCTGGCGAAGGGAGTGTTGTGGATGGCGCCCAGCTGTTCGAACTGCGCCCACACCGGCCAGGAGGTGGTCATCGGGCAGGTGGAGCCCGACGCCTTCAGCTTCTTCGTCGCCTCGATCATCTCCGGCCAGGTCGCCGGCGGCTTGTTCGGGTCAAGGCCGGCCTTCTGGAAGGCGTCCTTGTTGTAGAACATGATGGTGCTGGAGCTGTTGAACGGCAGCGCCATCATCTTGCCGTCCTTGGACGAGTAATAGCCCTTCACCGCCGGGATGTAGGCGTCGGCGTCGAAGGCTGCCCCCGTTTCCTGCATCAGCTGGTAGACCGGCTTGATCGCCGGGCCGGCGGCCATCATCGTTGCCGTTCCGACCTCGAACATCTGGACGACGTGCGGCGCGTTGCCGGCACGGAAGGCGGCGATGGCGGCCTGCATCGTCTCGGGATAAGCGCCCTTGTAGGAGGCGTTGACCTGGACCGCCTGCTGGCTGTCGTTGAAGTCCTTGACGACCTGCTCCAACTGGCCGCCCAACGGCTGCGGCAGGCCGTGCCAGAAATCGATCACCGTCTTGGATTGCGCCAGCGCGGACCCCGGAAGGGCGGCGAACAGCAGCGCGGTGGTGGTGGCGGCGCCCGTCAGGAGGGCAAGCTTGCGGCGGCTCAACATGCGGTGGGTCTCCCTGTCCCGGTATGGTGCGCGGTTGTCATGAGGGCATTGGGTTGCCGTCCCGCGACGCTTTCGTGAAGTTTTGGTGGCAGACGCATACGGCAATGTGTTTGCGCTTGCGAAAAGAACCGATAACCCGATGATCGCTTTCGAAATTGTTTGGTTGCTCTAAGCGTCACACTGCCCATGCACGGCTGGGTCTGTCAAGACGCCGTATTACGGTTTTGTGACGCGGGAATCAGGCCAGCCGGGATGTTGCAGAGCGAAAATGCGCAGGCGCGGAAAGGCTAGCGCGAACAGGCGAGGTCCGGCCGGCCCCCGCCATTTGCAGCGGGTCCGGCCCCCGCCTTCAGGCTGCGGCTGAGCAGGCGGCGCAGCGCCCGGGGATCGCAGGGCTTGTGGACCAGGGGGAGGCCGCTGCGGTCGACGCTGCGCAGCCGGTCGGGGTCGGTATCGCCGGTCACGATCACGCCCGGCACGCGCCGGCCGCAACGGGCGCGCACAGCCTGGATGGCGTCGATGCCGGTCTCCGGCCCCGACAGGCGCAGGTCGGACAACACGAGGTCCGGGGCGGCGGCGGCACTGTCCAACTCGGCGCAGGCCTCGACGATGCCGCGGGCCGGGATGACGGCATAGCCCCAGCCGCGCAGCAGCATGCCGATCCCTTCCAGCTGCATGGCGTCATCCTCGATCACCAGCACCGTGCCGGCCATTGCCGGGACGGCGGACGCTGACGTCCCGACTGCCGGTTCCGGTTCGCTGTCGGCGGACTCGTCGCCCGACCGATCGCCGTCGGAACCGGACAGCGGCACCTCCACCGCGAAGACCGAGCCCTTACCGAGCTTGGAGCGCACCGTGACCGGATGCCCCAGCACCTGCGCCAGCCGCCGCACGATGGCCAGCCCCAGCCCCAGCCCCTGCTTGCGGTCGCGGCCGGGGTTGCCGAGCTGGTGGAAGTCCTCGAAGATCACGGCATGGTTGGCCGGGTCGATGCCGACGCCGGTGTCCCACACCTCGATGCGCAGGGTGTCGCCACGCCGCCGCGCCGCCAGCAGGATGCCGCCCTTCAGCGTGTAGCGCAGGGCGTTCGCCAAGATCGGCCGCAGCAGCCGTTCCATCAGGACGGGATCGCTGGTGACCTGGGCATCGAGCGGACGGACGTTGAAGCGCAGCCCCTTGGCCTCCGCTTCCGGCCCGAACTCCTCCAGCATCTTGGCGAGCAGTTCGTCGACCGGGAAGGTCTGCGGCTTGGCGGTGACCAGCCCGGCCTCCAGCGCCGACACCTCCAGAAGGGCGCGCAGCAGGGTCTCGCCGCCGACGATCGCCTGCTCCAGCTTGTTCGCCAGTTCGATGGAGGCCGGATCGGTCAGCCGGCCGATCAGCAGATGATGGAACAGGTGCATCGCCTGGAAGGGCTGGCGCAGATCGTGGCTCGCCGCCGACAGGAACTTGCCCTTGGCGGTGCGGGCGCGCTCCGCGTCGGCACGCGCCTGGGCGGCATCAGCCCGCGCCTCCGCAAGGGCGGCCGCACCGGCGTCGGCGATCAGCGCCACCGCGCGGACGCCGCCGCCGGCATCCCGCACCGGGCTCAGCGCCACGGCCCCCCCGAGGCCGGGAAACGGTCCGGCACCGCTCGCCGCCGTGCCGGTCGCCAGCACTTGGCGCCGCAGCACGTCGATCGCGTCGGCCGCCCCTGCCGCCAACCCGCCCTCCGCCAGGGTTCGCCCTTCCACCGCATCCCGGGCGAGGCCAAGGGCCTCGGCGAAGGCACGGTTCGCCACCAGCACGCGCCCGTCTTCGCCAAGCAACGCATGGGGGGCGTCGTTGGCCGACATCAGCGCGTCGAACCAGTCCGCGCGGGTCGGCGTCTGTCCTTGGATGAGTGGCATCGGCATGTACTCGGCAAAACTGCGGGGAAGACTGACGATAGAGAAAAGGCGCTTTCAAGTCCGGAAAAACGGGGATCCCGGGACCGCCGCGTTACCTCTGCTTTATCTTGTGCTCCGATCGATCGTGTCAAATGTGACCTCAGTCGATCCCATAGCCTATGGTTCGTTCGAAGGCCCTAATGCTTTAAGCCGAGGCTGCGCCGCAACTCCTTTACCGCCAAGGTGGCAGGACGCTTTCGCGTGCGCCCGAAGCCGCGCTATAAGACGGCATGGTGCAGCGCCGCCCTTCCCTCCCCGCCCTCTTGCGCAAACGCAAGCGATCCGCCGCCCGGCCGCCCCAGCCGCCGCGGGCGCTGGAGATTTCAGGCCTGCCGATTCCGCTGGAGTTGCGGGAGAGCGCGCGCGCCACCCGCATGACCCTGCGCGTCGATGCCGGGCGCGGGCTGGTGCAGGTTGTCGTTCCGGTCGGCGTGTCGGAGACCGACGCCCGCCAGTTCGTCGGCCGGCATGACGGCTGGCTGCGGGCACGTCTGGCGGCGATGCCGCCGTCCCTGCCCTTCGCCGACGGCGCCAGCGTGCCTTACCTGGGCGTCGAGCATGTCATCCGCCACGACCCTGCCCTGCGCGGACCGACCCGGATCGAGGAGGGCGCCCTGCTGGTCGGCGGCCAGCCGGAGCATGTGGCCCGCCGCGTCCGCGATTTCCTGACCGCCGAGGCGAAGCGCGAGCTGTCGACCCGCGCCCGCGTCAAGGCCGCGTCCATCGGCGCCCGCATCGCCGCCGTCACCATCCGCGACACCAAGAGCCGCTGGGGCAGCTGTTCGTCCACCGGCCGGCTGTCCTTCTCCTGGCGGCTGATCCTGACGCCGGAACCGGTGCTGGACTATGTCGTCGGGCACGAGGTGGCGCATCTGCGCGAGATGAACCATTCCCCGCGCTTCTGGGCGCTGTGCGCCAGCCTGACCGCCGGCCAGAATGTCGAACTGCCTCGGGCCTGGCTGAAGGCCAACGGCACGCGGCTGCTGCGGTACGGGTGACGCGGAGGCGGCCGGGGCGCAGTCCGGTCTCTACTCCACCACTTCCGCCAACCGCGCCTGTGCCGTGTCGGCGTCGCGCCGGACGAAGGCCAGGAAGTCATCGTAGGGCATGGGGCGGCCCAGCAGATAGCCCTGGCACTGGTCGCAGCCCATGGTGGCGAGGCAGTGATACTGCTCCTCCGTCTCCACCCCCTCGGCCAGCGTCTGCATGCGCAAGCTGCGCGCCATGCCGATGATCGCCTCGGCGATGGCGCCGCTGTCCGGGTTGCCGGCGCGCAGGCCGCTGACGAAGCTGCGATCGATCTTCAGCTTGTCGACACGGAAGCGTTTCAGATAGGCCAGCGAGGAATAGCCGGTGCCGAAATCGTCGATGGCGAGCGGCACCCCCATCTCGCGCAGCTGCGAGAAGGTTTCCGACACCACGTCGGAATCGTCCATCAGGACGCTTTCCGTGACCTCCAGTTCCAGCGCCGAGGGCGGGATGCCGTAGGCCGACAGCCAGCCGGCCACCCGCTCCGCCAGTCCGGGGCGGCGCACCTGCACGGCCGACAGGTTGATGGCGATCAGCAGGTTCTGGTGGCGCAGCAGTTCCGCCGTGCGGCGGCAGGCCTCCCCCAGCACCCAGTCGCCCAGCGGCAGGATCAGGCCGGTATCCTCGGCCACCGGAATGAACTGGCCGGGCATGATCAGCGTGCCGTCGGGCTGGCGCCAGCGCACCAGCGCCTCCGCCCCGATCAGCCGGCGGCCGTCCAGCGAGAACTGCGGCTGGAAATGCAGCTCAAGTTCGTTGTTGGCCAGGGCGCGGCGCAGGTTGTTCTCCGTCCACATCCGGTCCGAGGCGCGGCGGTTCAGTTCGGGCGTGAAGAACTGGTAAGTGGCGCGCCCGGCCTCCTTGGCGGCGTACATCGCCATGTCGGCGCTCTTCAGCAGCGCGTCGATGCCGGTGCCGTCGTCCGGGTAGACGGCGATGCCGATGGAGGGCGTGACCTGCAGCTCGTGCCCGTCGATCAGATAGGGCTCGGACAGGGCGTGCAGCACCTTGCGCGCCACGATGCCGGCCGCGTCGGGGCTGTCCATGTCGCTGATGAGGATGATGAACTCGTCGCCGCCCTGGCGGCTGACCGTGTCGCTGGCCCGCACGGTGCCGAGCAGCCGCTCCGCCACCTCGCGCAGCAGCCCGTCGCCGACCTGATGGCCCAGGCTGTCGTTGATGGTCTTGAAGCGGTCGAGATCGACGAACAGCAACCCCACCTTGGTGCCGTGGCGACCGGCGGCCAGCATGGCGCGGTCCAGCCGGTCGCGCAGCAGGAAACGGTTGGGCAGGTCGGTCAGGAAATCGAACTGCGCCAGATGGCGGATGCGTTCCTCCTGCGCGCGGGTCTCGGTGATGTCGGTGAAGGCGGCGATGTAGTTGGCGACCGCGCCATCCTCGTTCCGCACCACCTTGATGCTGAGCCATTCCGGAAACACCTCGCCGTTCTTGCGGGTGCTCCAGATTTCGCCGGCCCAATGGCCGTTATCGCGCAGCTGCGCCCAGAGATCCTCATAGAAGCCCGGCGGATTGCGGTCGGAGCGCAGGAATTCCGGACCGCGGCCCAGCACCTCCTCCCGGTCATAGCCGGTGATGCGGGCGAAGGCGTCGTTGGCAGCGACGATCTTCTGGTTCTCGGTGGCGACGAACATGCCCTCGGCCGCGTTGTCGAACACCTTGGCCGACAGCCGCAGCTGCCATTCCGCCCGCTTGCGCTCGCTGATGTCGCGGGCGATGGCGGAGTAGTAGACCTCACCCTCGTAGGAGATGCGGCTGGCCGTGACCTCCAGCTCCAGCGTGCGGCCGTCCGGGGTGTGGTACACGGTCTCGTAATGGCTGGCCGCGTCCTCGCCCTCCGCGGCGAAGCGCTTCAGCAGGTCGGCCTGCCCCATCACCAGATCCTCAAGCGTCCCGCCCAGCGCCTTGCAGCCGAAGGGGTTGATGTAGGCGATGTTCAGGTTCGCATCGGCCAGTACGACGATCTCCGACACATGGTCGACGAAGAAGTTGGCGAGGTAGAGCTGCCGCGCCCGTTCGCGCAGCATGCTGTCGCTGTGCCGGACGCGCAGCTGGTAGCTGCCGACGATGCGCCGGATCCAGCCGGTGACCAGCCAGGACACGCCGACGGACGCGGCCAGCGCCACGCCCAGCACCCCGACCGTGGTCCAGACGCGCAGGTTGACGCCGCGGCTGATTTCCGCCCGGCGGGCCTCCATCTCCTTGCCGACGTCGTCGATGTAGAAGCCGGCAACCAGGATCCAGCCCCACACGGTGGGGGCGGAGACATAGGCCATCTTCGGCGTCGGCCGCGCGGTGACCGGATGGATCCAGTCGTAGCGCACCTCCCCGCCGCCCTGGCGCCCCTGCTCCAGCAGGCGGGTGACGAGGTCGCGTTCGGTCTTCCACGGCAGGTCGCGCGCGTTCATCCCTTCCGACGCGGGCGCGGTGGGCGACAGCAGGACCTGCCCGTCCTGGCGCAGCACGCCGATATAGCCGGTCTCCCCGAAGCGGAAGGCACGCAGCCGTTCCAGCGATTCGCGCTGGAGCTGCGCCTCCACCGCGCCCAGGGAATCGCCGGCGCCGATCAGCCAGTCGAAGGGTTCGAACCGGCGGACGAAGGCCAGCTTGTCCACCATCTGCGCCGGGTCGTCGGGCATGCGCCAGCGGTAGCGGGCGAAGCCGCGCAGGCTGGGGTCCTGGACCGCCCGCATCAGCTCGCGCACCACCGCGGCACCCTGGGGGTCGGGGGCCGCGAAGGGCGATGTCCCTTCCCGCGACGGATCGACCGGCATCAGCACAGCCTCGCCGTTCAGACCGTGGACGAAATAGTAGCCGCGCCCGCCGGAGAAGCGGAGCGGCCGCAACGTCTCCTTGATGGATTCCTTCACCGCCGCTTCGGGCAGGATGTCCTTTTCCCGGTCATGGACGCTGCGGGCGATGGCATAGGCCTCGTCCACCTGGGCGCGCAGATGCTCCTTCAGAAGCGGTTCGACGCGCGACCGCATGTAGGCCAGGTACGACTGCGCGTTCTCGACCTCCTGCACCAGGGCCTGATGCTGCTCCTGGACATAGCGCGCCTCGCTCTGCTGCAGGTCGTGCTCAAGGTCGGCCCAATGCTGCCAGACGAAATAGAAGCCGAGCCCGAGGACGAGCGCCGACACCAGCGCCATCGACGCCAGGAACTGCAGGCGGTAGAGCCGGGCCTCGTCTGACGAGCGCGACGGCGCACGGACCAGCTCGGCGACGGGGTCGGACAAGAAGGGCTCCCTTCGGATGGCCTGATCTGATGAAACTCGCGGAAACCGGCAGGCGGCCGGCCCCGATGCGCTGTGCAAGTGTTGCTTAATGCTCGCAAGGATTCAACTGCAAGCGAATCAAAACCACCAGGGCGCGACTCTTTGACTGTTTTCCTCGCTCCGTGATGGCCGGTCCACGACGCGACCGCAAGTGCACAGGGAAATCGCGGAAACTCCGCCTGTCGAGCATTAGGCGCGGATTCCCTTCGGCGGGCAACGATTCGACCACGAAGATTAATGCGGCCGCGAACAGCCCGGTCCGGACGGGCAAACCGGAGCATCGCGAGGCTTTAAAACGCACCCCGGCACCGCTATGGTCGCGCGCGCGTGCTATGAGACCCGCAAGCCACCCTCAATCCAGCGCCCGCATCCTCCGGAGAGTGCCGATGATCCCCCGCTATACCCGCCCCGAAATGGCCCGCATCTGGGAGCCGGAAAACCGCTTCCGCATCTGGTTCGAGATCGAGGCGCACGCCTGCGACGCGCAGGCCGAGCTGGGCGTGATCCCGAAGGAGGCCGCCAAGGCGGTGTGGGAGCGCGGCAAGTGGGAGATCGACCGCATCGACGAGATCGAGCGCGAGACCCGGCACGACGTCATCGCCTTCCTGACCAACCTCGCCGAGTATGTCGGTCCGGAGGCCCGCTTCGTCCACCAGGGCATGACCTCGTCGGATGTGCTGGACACCTGCCTCGCCGTCCAGCTGACCCAGGCTGCCGACCTGCTGCTGGCCGACATGGACGCCCTGCTGGCCGCGCTGAAGCGCCGGGCATACGAGCACAAGGACACCGTCACCATCGGCCGCAGCCACGGCATCCATGCCGAGCCGACGACCTTCGGCCTGAAGCTGGCCGGCCATTACGCCGCCTTCGCCCGCGGGCGCGAGCGTCTGATCCAGGCGCGCCAGGACATCGCCACCTGCGCCATCTCCGGCGCCGTCGGCACCTTCGCCAACATCGACCCGCGGGTTGAAGAACATGTCGCCGCCAAGCTGGGCCTGTCGGTCGAGCCGGTGTCGACCCAGGTCATCCCGCGCGACCGCCATGCCTTCTACTTCTCCGTGCTGGGCGTGATCGCCTCGAGCATCGAGAATCTGGCGACGGAAATCCGCCACCTGCAGCGCACCGAAGTGCGCGAGGCGGAGGAGTATTTCCACCCCGGCCAGAAGGGCTCGTCGGCGATGCCGCACAAGCGCAACCCGGTCCTGTCGGAGAACCTGACCGGCCTGGCCCGCATCGTGCGCTCCGCCGTGGTGCCGGCGCTGGAGAACGTCGCGCTGTGGCACGAGCGCGACATCTCCCACAGCTCGGTCGAGCGCATGATCGGCCCCGACGCTACCGTCACGCTCGACTTCGCCCTGGTGCGCCTGACCAGCATGATGGAAAAGCTGGTGGTCTATCCGGAGCGGATGCAGAAGAACCTGGACGATCTGGGCGGTCTGGTCTTCTCGCAGCGCGTTCTGCTGGCGCTGACCCAGGCCGGCATGAGCCGCGAGGACAGCTACAAGGCGGTGCAGCGCAACGCCATGCAGGTGTGGGAGAAGGGCGGCAACTACCTGGACATGCTGTCGGCCGACCCCGACATCGCCAAGCACATCGGCCGGGACAAGCTGGAGCCGATGTTCGACATGACCTACCACACCAAGCATGTCGACACCGTGTTCAAGCGCGTTTTCGGCGAGTGACCTTCTGATGGCGCGGGCCGTCATGGCGTCTTCCGCATTCCGGCAAATATTTGCCGGTGGATGACAAACGGCCCGGCCGCACCTACTCTATCTACCCAGTATGTGCCCGGGCGGGGCAATCCTGAACAGAGCGAGGACTGGACCCATGGCGATGGAAGCCGCCACGATCGAAAAGCTCATCAAGGAGGGCATCCCGGACGCGGTCGTCGAGATCGCGGATCTGCGGGGCGACGGCGACCACTATGCCGCGCTCGTCACCTCCGCCGCCTTCAAGGGCAAGAGCCGGGTGCAGCAGCACCAGATGGTCTACGCGTCCCTGCAGGGCAAGATGGGCGGCGAACTGCACGCCCTGGCGCTGACCACCGCGGTGCCCGAGGGCGCCTGAGGACGGATGCCGGAAGGCGCCTGAATACAAGTCGCAACGGACATGGTCCCGGCACGGCCGGACCAAATCGGAAGGGTTATCGAGTCATGGTCGATCAGAACGTCGTCGAGCGCATCAAGCAGGACATCGAAGGCAACGATGTCGTGCTGTACATGAAGGGGACCCCGGTGTTCCCGCAGTGCGGCTTCTCCGCCGCCGTCGTCCAGGTGCTGAGCCACACCGGCGTCAAGTTCAAGGGCGTCAACATCCTGGAGGATCCGGGCCTGCGCCAGGGTCTGAAGGAATACTCGAACTGGCCGACCTTCCCGCAGCTCTACGTCAAGGGCGAGCTGGTCGGCGGCTGCGACATCGTCCGCGAGATGTACGAGTCGGGCGAGCTGCAGACCCTGCTGGCCGACAAGGGCGTCGCCACCGGCGCCGCCGCCTGACACGGCCGGTGTCTTCCAGGAACCGGAACGAAAAGCCCCGCTTCGGCGGGGTTTTTTGTTGAGTGAACAGGGCGCGGGGCGGGAGTGATGCCGGTCGCGCAGCCCGGCCATGTTCGTCCGCCCGCTGCCGGATTGCACAAACAATGTGCTAAACGGACGGTATGGTTCAGACCCCGCCGCCCGCCAAGGCCCCGACCTCCACAACCGCGGCGTTCGTCGCGGCGCTGGCCTCCTACCTGATCTGGGGGCTGGTCAACCCGGTCTTCTTCAAATCGCTGGGCGATGTCGGCGCGGTGGAGATCGTGGCGCACCGCGTGGTCTGGACGGTGGTGCTGGTCGGCATCGGCGTGCTGGCCACCCGTGGGCCCGCGGCGATCGTGGCAGCGGTGGGAAGCTGGCGCCGGCTGGGCGTTTTCCTGGTCACCACGCTGCTGGTCACCACCAACTGGACCGTTTTCATCTGGGCGGTGGTCAACAGCCGGCTGGTCGAGGCCAGCCTGGGATACTTCATCAACCCGCTGGTCAATGTGCTGCTGGGCGTGCTGTTCCTGAACGAAAAGCTCAGCCGCGGGCGGATGCTGGCGGTCGCCATCGCCGCGGCCGGCGTCGGCAGCCTCGTCGTCAGCTATGGCGCCGTGCCCTGGGTCGCCCTGTCGCTGGCGCTGTCCTTCGGTTTCTATGCGCTGGTGCGCAAGAAGGCGGCGGTCGATCCGGTGGTCGGTCTGCTGGTGGAAACCGCGCTGCTGCTGCCGGCCGCCCTCGGCTATCTGCTGTGGCTGGGCGGCAGCGGGGCCTTCGGCCATGAATGGGGCGAGAGCACCCTGCTGGTGCTGGCCGGGCCGATGACGGCGGTGCCGCTGGTGCTGTTCATGATCGGTGCGACCCGGCTCACCATGACCACGCTCGGTCTGCTGCAATATGTCGGGCCGACCGGACAGCTTCTGCTGGGCGTGCTGGTCTATGGCGAGGCCTTCACCCGCAGCCACGCCATCACCTTCGCCTGCATCTGGGTGGCGCTGGCCGTCTTCACCGCGGACGCGGTGCACAGCCACCGCACCGCCGCCCGGACCGCAACTGCCGCGGAGTAGTCTTTACCGCGGCGTCAGGCCGTGGGCGATGGTGTGGGCCAGCGTGCCGACCATGGCGCAGATGCCGGCGTCGTCGCGGCCGAACACCACCTGATCGAGAAAACCCAGCCCGAAGCTGAGCGTCGCGATGCCGGCCGCCACATTGGCGAGGTCGGCGTCGGCGGCGATGGCGCCGCGGTCGCGGAACCCCTCCAACCGCTTCAGCAGACAGGGAATGCGGCTTTGCGAGAGGGTGCGGGCCATTTCGTCCGCAACCGCTTGATCGACCAGGGCGCGGGCCAGAACCACGCGGGTGAAGTCGCGGCATTCCCAGCTGTGCTTCAGTTGCGCGTGCAGGAAGCGGGCAAGGTCGGTCTCCAGATCCTCGTCCGGCGGCGGCAGGTGGCAGCCGCCCGATTCCTCGCGCCAATAGCGTTCCACCACCGCCAGCAGCAGCCCGCTCTTGCCTGAGAAATAGCGCTGGATCAGCTGTTCGTTGACCCCGGCCCGCCCGGAGATCTCGCGCGTCGTCGCCGCGTCGAAGCCGCGTTCGGCGAACACCAGCTTGGCGGCGTCGAGCAGCGCGCCTTCCGTCGCGGCACGGTCGCGCTTGCGCACCCCGCCCTCGCAGGCCCCGTCAGTGGTGCCGCTGCCCGGGCAACAGCCGTCCGCGTCCTTGCTTGCGTCCAAAACCCGTCCCTCTCCCGTGGTGCCGTCGGCTGGATAATAAGTATGTGGATACATACTTGACAAGCGGCAGGCTCCGGTTCAAGTATGTACTCACATACATACAAGCCAATTCGCCCAACAGGGGGTAGTCCCGCCATGCCGCACAGCACCGATCTGCACAGCACCGCCACCCCGGATCTGTTCGCCCCGCTGCGCCTCGGCGCGATCGAGCTGCCGAACCGCGTCGTCATGGCGCCGATGACCCGCAGCCGCGCCGGCGAAGGCAACTGCCCGACCGCGCTGACCGCCGAGTATTACGCGCAGCGCGCCTCGGCAGGCCTGATCATCACCGAGGCGACGCAGGTCTGCGACACCGCCCAGGGGTATCCCAACACGCCGGGCATCCACACCGATGCCCAGACCCTGGCCTGGCGCGCGGTGGCCGACGCCGTGCACGATGCCGGCGGACGGATCGTCACCCAGCTCTGGCATGTCGGGCGCATCTCCCACCCGCGCTTCCAGCCGAACGGCGCCGCCCCGGTCGCCCCGTCGGCCATCGCGGCAAAGGGCCAGCTCTACACCGGCGCCGGCATGGAACCCTTCCCGGTGCCGCGCGCCCTGGACACGTCCGAGATCCCCGGTCTGGTCCGCCATTTCGCCGATGCCGCCAAGCGCGCGGTGTTCGATGCCGGCCTGGACGGCGTCGAGATCCACGCGGCCAACGGCTATCTGATCGACCAGTTCCTGCGCGACAGCACCAACACCCGCAACGACCAGTATGGCGGGACGGTGGAAAACCGCTGCCGCTTCCTGCTGGAGATCCTGGAGGCCACGGCCCATGCCGTCGGTGCCGACCGCATCGGCGTCCGCCTGTCGCCGACCGGCGTGTTCAACGACATGAAGGACAGCGACCCGCTGCCGCATTTCCTGGCGATCACCAAGGCGCTGAACCCCTTCAATCTCGCCTATCTGCACGTGATCGAGGGGCGGCCCGGCCACCACATGGCTCCGCCGGACGGTGCGCCGCATGTGGCGTCCGCCCTGCGCGCCGCCTTCAAGGGTCCGTTCATCCTGAATGGCGGATACAGCCGCGACGATGCCGACGCCGCACTCGCCAAGGGTGAGGCCGACGCGGTCAGCTTCGGCGAGTCCTTCATCTCCAACCCGGACCTGCCCGTGCGCTTCCGTGTCGGCGCATCGCTGGCCGAACCGGATCGCACCACCTATTACGGCGGCGACGCCAAGGGCTACACCGACTATCCGGCCCTGGAATCCGTCGCCGCCTGACCGGATTGCGGCCTCCCTGCCCCGGCGGGGCCGCAATTGCTCTCGACGTGAGAGCGCGTCGTGAGAGCGTCGTGAGACGCAAATCCCCGCTGCCCCCGGCCCGGCTCCCCCCTGGGCCGGGGGACTTTTTTTGTGGAGCCGGCCTCTACGCCGCCCCGCCCTCTCCGTCCAGTCCGCGGGCCAAGGCGGCGATGGTGCCGTAACCGACCTGATCGGCCGGGTCGATTTCCGCCATCTTGGCAAGGATCGCCAGCGCCTTGTCGCGGTTGTGGCGGCGCAGTTCGATGAAAGCGAGCGCCTTCATGGTGAACAGGAAGAAGCGCGCCGGCCCGGCCGCCGTCCAGTCGGTGGAATCAGCCGTCAACTGCGACCAGTCCGCCGGAAAACCGCCCTGGAGCGCCGCGGCATCCAGCCCGATGCGGGCCACCCGCTCCGCGTCCGTCAGCTTCTTGCGGTTGAAGTAGAATTTGTAGAGCGCATAGAAGACCGGCAGCACCCGAGGCCCCTTGCGATGAGCCTCCCACAGCAGCGCCTCGCAGGTGTCCGGCACGTCGCGGGCCTTCACCGCCTCCTGCAACAGTTCGTCGATCTGTTCCGGCACGTCGCCGAACGCCATGCGGCCGTTCGACATCCTGAGTTCGATCGGTTCGTCGCTCATCGCTTTCCTCGCCACTAATTCCTGCTGACGCAATCAATCATCCGACGCACCGACGACGCCCCATGGTACGCGCGCGGGCACGGCGAAAGACCACAATATTTTTGTGCGGCGAAGTGTCGCGGCTGTCGCAAAGACGACACGCGCCAAACCCGACAAAATGGTTCGTGTGCGGAACTTTGTCAGACTTTCGCCACGCCGGCCCGACCTGACAATCGTTGAAAATCAACGTCTTGCCTGTTTGGCACACCCCTTGCTCTATTCCTCGTCAGATCGGCCGGCATCTCCGGCAACGCGGCTTGAGGAGGCGGGACATGGTGACTCTGACGGATGCGGCGGTTTCCACCCTGGAACGGGTCCTGGCGAAGTCGGGCGGTGCGGCCGCCGGCTTGCGGATCGCGGTGACCGACGGCGGCTGCGCCGGCCTTAAATACCAGATGGGGCTGGAGGCCTCGGCCGGCGATGACGACGCGGTGCTCAGCTTCGGCCCGGTCACCATCTTCGTCGACGCCAACAGCCAGCCCTTCCTGAGCGGCGTGGTGGTCGATTTCGTCGAGGGCATCGAGGGCTCCGGCTTCAAGTTCGACAATCCGAACGCGACCAGCAGCTGCGGCTGCGGCAAGTCCTTCTCGGCCGGCAGTGACGGTGGCGGCTCCTGCTCGACCTCCTCGTCCAGCTGCGGGTCGTCGGCCCCCTACTCGACTCACTGAATTCGCCTCCGGACGGATCTTCCCCAAGGCGCGCACCCACGGAAAGGCAGCAGCGACATGTGGAACTACACCGACAAGGTCAAGGAACACTTCTTCAATCCGAAGAACTCCGGTGTCCTGGACAGCGCCAATGCGGTCGGCGAGGTCGGCTCCATCACCTGCGGCGACGCGCTGCGTCTGATGCTGAAGGTCGATCCCGACACCCAGATCATCCAGGACGCGAAGTTCCAGACCTTCGGCTGCGGCTCGGCCATCGCCTCAAGCTCCGCGCTGACCGAGATGATCATCGGCAAGACGGTGGACGAGGCGCTGACCCTGACCAACCGCGACATCGCCGAGTATCTCGGCGGCCTGCCGCCGGAGAAGATGCACTGCTCCGTCATGGGTGCGGAGGCGCTGCGCGCCGCCATCGCCAACTACAAGGGCGAGGCGTGGGAAGACGACCATGAGGAAGGCGAGCTGGTCTGCAAATGCTTCGGCATCGACGCCGCGATGATCGAGCGCGCGGTGACCGTCAACGGCCTGACCACACTGGAGGAAGTCACCCACTACACCAAGGCCGGCGGCTCCTGCCAGACCTGCCACGAGAAGATCGAGGAGGTGCTGGAGGAGGTGCTGGCGAAGACCGGCGCGTTGAAGCCCGCCAAGAAGCATGCCCCCGGCACGGTCGGGCTCGACGCCATCAAGCCGCTGGAGCCGAAGGCCGAACCGGCCACGGCGCCCAAGCTGACGAACGTCCAGCGCATGCAGGTCATCATGGGCGCCATCGAGGAGATTCGCCCGCAGATCCAGCGCGACGGCGGCGACGTTGAGCTGGTCGATATCGACGGCAAGGACATCTATGTGCGGCTCTCCGGCGCCTGCTCCGGCTGTTCGCAGTCGGCCGGCACGATGATGGGCGTGCAGATGAAGCTGGTCGAGAAGCTCGGCGAGTTCGTGCGGGTCAAGCCCGCGTCCCTCATGCCAGCCCATGCGAACTAAGGGGGAGCGTGACGCCATGAGCCAGGGCATCTATCTCGACAACAACGCCACCACCCGCGTCGATCCGGAAGTGCTGCAGGAGATGCTGCCGCTCTTCACCGAGCATTTCGGCAACGCCTCCTCCATGCACGGCTTCGGCGCCGCGGTGGGCGGCAAGATCGAATGGGCGCGCAAGCAGGTCCAGGCCCTGCTGGGCGCCGCCCATGACAGCGAGATCGTCTTCACCTCCGGGGGCACGGAAAGCGACAACACCGCCATCCTGTCGGCGCTGGAGGCCTATCCGAAGAAGCGCGAGATCGTCACCAGCGTGGTCGAACACCCCGGCGTGCTGGCGCTCTGCGAGTATCTGGAGAAGAAGCGCGGCTACACGGTCCACCGCATCCCCGTGGACGCCAAGGGCAACCTCGACATGGAGGCCTACCGCGCAGCATTGTCCGACCGGGTCGCCATCGTCTCCATCATGTGGGCCAACAACGAAACCGGGACGATCTTCCCGGTGGAGGAACTGGCGCGCATGGCGAAGGAGGTCGGCGCCCTCTTCCACACCGACGCGGTGCAGTCGGTCGGCAAGATCCCGGTGAAGCTGGCGGACAGCGCCATCGACATGCTGTCGCTGTCCGGCCACAAGCTGCACGCTCCCAAGGGCATCGGCGCGCTCTACGTCAAGCGCGGCCTGCGCTACCGCCCGATGCTGCGCGGCGGCCATCAGGAGCGCTCGCGCCGCGCCGGCACCGAGAACGCGCCCGGAATCGTCGGGCTGGGCGCCGCCGCCCAATTGGCGCTGGTCCATATGGGCGACGAGAACACGCGGGTGAAGGCGCTGCGCGACAAGTTGGAACAGGCGATCCTGGCGGCGGTACCGAGCTGCTTCGTCACCGGCAACCCCGACAACCGCCTGCCCAACACCTGCAACATCGCCTTCGAGTATATCGAGGGCGAGGCGATCCTCCTGCTGCTGAACGAGGCCGGTATCGCGGCGTCCTCCGGCTCCGCCTGCACCTCGGGTTCGCTGGAGCCCAGCCACGTCATGCGCGCCATGGGCGTGCCCTACACCGCCGCCCATGGCGCCACCCGCTTCTCCCTGTCGCGCGAAACGACGGAGGAGGAGATCGACCGGGTCATCGCCGTGGTGCCGGGCATCATCGCTAAGCTGCGCAGCCTGTCGCCCTACTGGCAACAGGACGCGGGCAAGGCGAAGGAGTTTGCACCCGTTTATTCGTAACACCGGAATCGCAGGCCGGGTCGATGGCCCGTCCCGGCACCCCGCCCGACGACACCCCGTCGGGGCGGGTCCCCGGCCCGGCCTGCGACACTTCCTTGGGGGCTGTGCTTGCCCCCACCCTAACCCTCCCCCGCTGGGCGGGGGAGGGAACTCCGCCGCTCCTTTGCAACAGCCTCCGCAAAGCTCCTACCCCCTCCCCCGCCCAGCGGGGGAGGGTCGGGGTGGGGGCAATCGGCGACGACGATGCGAGGTGCCCCCATGCCCACCACCTTCGCCACCATCAACGACACGACGCTGCGCGACGGCGAGCAGACGGCGGGCGTCGCCTTCACGCTGGACGAGAAGATCGCCATCGCCCGCGCGCTCGACGCCGCCGGCGTACCGGAGCAGGAGATCGGCATCCCAGCCATGGGCGAGGAGGAGCGCGAGGGCATCCGCGCCGTGGCCGCACTGGGGCTGAAGGGCCGGCTGATGGTGTGGTGCCGCATGCACGACGCCGACCTGAAGGCGGCGCTGTCCTGCAATGTCGGCTTCGTCAACCTCTCGATGCCGGTGTCGGACATCCAAATCACGAAGAAGCTGAAGCGCAGCCGAGCCTGGGCGCTGGCGGAGATCGAGCGCCGGGTGAAACAGGCACGCGACCATGGGCTGGAGGTCAGCGTCGGCGGCGAGGATTCCTCCCGCGCCGACATGGATTTCCTGATCGCCGCCGCCACGGTGGCGCAAGGAGCGGGCGCGCGGCGCTTCCGATTCGCCGACACTCTCGGCGTGCTCGACCCCTTCCAGACGCGCGCCTGCATCGAACGGCTGCGCCGGGCGACCGACCTGGAGATCGAGATCCACGCCCATGACGACCTGGGCCTCGCCAACGCCAATTCGCTGGCCGCGGTGCTGGGCGGCGCCACTCACGTCAACACCACGGTGAACGGGCTGGGCGAGCGCGCCGGCAATGCCCCCCTGGAGGAGGTGGTGGTCTCGCTGAAGCACCTCTACCACATCGACACCGGCGTGGAGACGCGGTCGCTCAGCGCCATCAGCGATCTGGTGGAGCGAGCCTCCAACCGGCCGGTGGCGGTCAACAAGTCGATCGTCGGCGCCGCCGTCTTCACCCACGAGGCCGGCATCCATGTCGACGGGCTGCTGCGCGACCGCGCCACCTACCAGAATTTCGACCCGGCCGAGGTCGGGCGCGAACACCGCATCGTGCTGGGCAAGCACTCCGGCACCGCGGCGGTGAAGCTGGCCTACGAGCGGCTCGGCATCGCCTGCGACGACGCCACCGCGCAGGCGGTGCTGCCGCGCGTCCGCGCGCTGGCCACCTGCGCCAAACGGCCGCCCACGCCCGAGGAACTGCACGCCTTCCTGGAGGCGGCGACATGACCCGGCCCAAAAGCTCCCCGGGCATTCTGGCCCTGCTGCGCGAGGACGTCGCCTGCGTGTTCGACCGCGATCCTGCGGCGCGCAATGTCTTCGACGTGCTGACCTGCTATCCCGGCATCCATGCGCTGGTGATCCACCGCTTCGCCAATGCGGCCTGGCGGCGGGGGCTGCGCTGGCCGGCGCGCTTCCTGTCCTATGTGGCGCGCGCGGTGACCAACATCGACATCCATCCCGGTGCCGGCATCGGCCGCCGTTTCTTCATCGACCATGGTGCCGGCGTGGTGATCGGCGAGACCGCGGAGATCGGCGACGACGTGACGCTCTATCACGGGGTGACGCTGGGCGGCACCTCCTGGACCAAGGGCAAGCGGCACCCGACGCTGGCGGACGGCGTGCTGGTCGGTGCCGGCGCCAAGGTCCTGGGGCCGATCACCGTCGGCACCAACGCGCGGGTCGGCGCCAACTCGGTGGTGACCAAGCCGGTACCGCCGGGAATGACCGTGGTCGGCATCCCCGGCCGGGTGGTGCGGCCGGAAGCGCATCGCCATCTTTCCAATCACGGCATCGATCTGGAACATCATCTCATGCCTGACCCGGTCGGTAAGGCCATCGCCTGCCTGATCGACCACATCAACCGCATCGAAGCCCGGCTGGAAGCCCACACCGCAACCGAAACGTCACAGTTTTCTGCTAAAAACGTCCGTCTTTCGGAATTTCGGTTGAGCGATATACGTTTGGACGGTGTGGCCTGCAGCTCTTGTGGCAACATCTGCGACCAGGAGGGGTGCAGCCCCTCCCCTTCCACCCAGCAGCACGCGTGAGGAGCCTTCGACGATGAGCGATTTCACCGACGACCTCGACGATCTAGAAACCGCGGAAGACTTCCTGCGCTTCTTCCACGTCACCTATGACCAGCGCGTGGTCAATGTGAACCGCCTGCACATCCTGCAGCGCTTTCACGACTACCTGTCGGCGGACCATGGGATGGAGGGGCTGGACGACGAAGGCATGTCGGCGCGCTACCGCTTTCATCTGGAACGCGCCTACCAGGATTTCATGGTGTCCAACGCCATCGCGGAGAAGACCTTCAAGGTCCACAAGGAGGAAGCGCGCAAGATGGCAGACCGCTTCGTCCCGCTGGACAGCCTGCTGGGGTCGCCGGTCGGCTGAGCCGCCGGCACCCATGACATCGACGGGAGGGGGGCGCCGGCCGCGCCCCCTTTGCCGTCAGTGGATCTTGCTCTCGTTGGGGCCGTCGTCGCGCCGGTAGACGTGGACGTGGTAGGCGGCCATCGGGTTCTCGTCGATGTAACGCAGCAGTTCCTGCTCCGTCCGCGGCGTAGCGTCGCGGATCAGAACCTGCCAGGCAGGCTCCATCGTCGCACGCATGGTCTCGTCGTGGGGCAGCATGATGAATCCGGCCCATTCGGGTTCGAAATCCGCCAGATAGCTCTTGGCGTAGTGCTTCATCATCGCCGCGTCGTTGACGTTGACGTTCTCCATATTTTCGAAACAGACACGCAGGTCCATCGCCGTCCTCCTCATGGAATAGGGCGCGGCCCCGCCAATGGTCCGCAAGGGACGCGCGCAGGTCCGCGATGTTCGGTCCTGAAAACAGCCATGGGACAGAGATGGTACGCCGACGGGGTGAAAAACAAGGGCGTGCGATCTCTCCTCACGCACCTGCGCCGACCTGCTGCCATGCCTGCCCGTAGCGCCATGCATCAGGCGCAGACCGCACCATTGGTCATAATCCTGCGCTTTTTGGGTTCGCCTACTGCGTGGCTCCTGTAGAATTCTTGTGACAGCACCCGCGCGAGTACGATGACAGACATTACGCCTGCCTCCGACCATCCCCTGCGCATCCTCATCGTCGAGGACGAAAGTCTCGCCGCCATGGCTTTGGAAGAGGTCCTGGGCATGCTGGGCTTCGCCGTCATCGGCATCGAGGACAATGCCGACGCCGCGATCGGGGCGGCCGAGCGGCTGCGCCCAGACATCGTGATGATGGACATCCGCCTGCTCGGCCCGCGCGACGGGATCGACGCCGCCGCGGCCATCCGTGCCCGCACCGGCATCCGCTGCATCTTCACCTCCGCCTTCGCCGATGCCGAGACCCGGCACCGCGCCGCCGACTGCGAGCCCTTCGGCTTCGTCCGCAAACCCTATTTCCCGGCGGAACTGCAGCGGGCGCTGGACCATGCGGCGGGGGTGTTGCGGAGTAGCTGATTACCCCTTGCTCAAGACAAATCGGCCCCCGCGCGTCGCCGCGCGGAGGCCATCCAGTTCCGGGGCAAGACAACAGACGCGAACCGATCAGCCGAACTTGTAGCTGATGCCGTAACCGCCGCGCGGATAGTCCCAGGCGATGTTGCCCTTGTCCTGGCAGACGACGCGGCAGGTGCCGCATTCCAGGCAGCCGTCGGTCACCAGCGTCACGCCGCCGGTCTCGTTCTTGCTGTAGCAGGCGGCCGGGCAACAGAAGGTACAGGCCTGTTTCTCGCAGCTCTGGCAGGCCTCCAGGCTCTTGATCTGGATGTGCGGCCGGCTCTCGTCGACGATGTAGCGGTTCTGATAGAGCTTCTCTTCGACCTTCACCATGATGCTCATCGCACGGCCCTCACCAGCTTGATTGCGTCACCGACCAGCCCCATCACCGAGCGGCGCTTGATGAAGGACTTCATGATCTGCTTTTCCTTGGTCTTCTTGTCGACGCTGTCCACGGTGAACCAGTTGTGGACCGCGGAGGTGATTTCGTCGGGATAGGCGCCGAAGAACTGCTTGTTGCCGTGCATGATGCCGGGCAGCTCGCGATATTTCTTCAAGTCCTTCATGATGAAGCTGTCGTCCAGCTTCTTCTTGTAGGCAGCCAGGTTCGACGCGCTGTAGCCCTTGCCGGCTGCCTTCAGCTCGATCACCGTCTCCGCCGCCATCCGGCCTGACGCCATGGCGAGGTTGGAGCCCTCGCGGTGGGCGGCGTTGTTGAAGTGTGCCGCATCGCCGACCACCATCCAGCCGTCGCCGTAGAGCTGCGGAACCGCCTTGTAGCCGCCCTCCGGGATCATGTGGGCGGCATATTCCTTCATCTCCGCCCCTTCGATCAGCGGCTTGATGACGGGGTGGTTCTTCAGATCCTCCAGCATTTTATAGGGAGGGCAATCGCCGTTCTTGAAGTCGGAGATCAGGCAGCCGATGCCGATCGTCAGCGATTCCTTGTTGGTGTAGAGGAAGGCGGTGCCGACCATCCCCTTGGTCACCTTGCCCATGATCTCGATGACGACGCCTTCATCCTCCTTGATGCCGAAGCGCTGCTGGATCAGCTCCGGATCGATGAAGAGAATTTCCTTCACCGCCAGAGCCACATTCTCCGGCGCCGCTTCGGCCTGAAGGCCGGCGCGCTTGGCGAGCAGGGCGTTGACGCCGTCGGCCATGATGACGACGTCGGCATGGATCTCCCCGCCCTCGCGGTCGGTGCGCACACCGATCACCTTGCCGGACGGGTCGCGGATCAGCTCCGTCACCGTGGTCTCGCAGATCTGCAGGCCGCCGACCTTGCGGATCTGCTCGCCCCACCATTTGTCGATGTTGGCGCGGATGATGGTGTAGCGGTTCGGCTTGTCGCTGTTGAAGGACTCCGACCGGTAGTTGGTGCCGACATAGCTGTCGTCGCCCAGCAGCCAGACGCGCTGTTCGATGATGTGGCGTTCGGTCGGGCAATCGTCCCGGAAATCCGGGATGATCTTCTCCAACTCGTGGGCGTACATGATGCCGCCCTGGACGTTCTTGGCGCCGGGATATTCGCCGCGCTCAAGCTGGAGCACCTTCAGCCCCTGCTTGGCCAGCGTGTATGTCGCGGCGTTGCCGGACGGGCCGGCACCGATGACGATGGCGTCGAACTTTTCGACCATGTCGACAGGCTCCTTTCTCGTCCGGCGGTCAGCCGGCCATGCGGTTGACGGAGAGGCGACGACCGAAGGCGTCGGTCAGCGCCGGCAGGATCGTCAGCGCGTCGCCGACCAGCCCGAGATGGGCGAAGTCGAAGATCGTCGCGTTGGGATCGGTGTTGATCGCCAGGATCAGGTCCGACTTCTCCATGCCGACCCGATGCTGGATGGCGCCGGAGATACCGGCGGCGATGTAGAGCTTGGGCCGCACCGTCTTGCCGGTCTGCCCGACCTGACGGTCATTCGTGGCCCAGCCGGCCTGGACCAGCGGGCGGGTCACGCCGACCTCGCCGCCCAGCACCCGGGCGAGGTCGAAGACCAGTTTCATGTTCTCGACCTTGCCCAGCCCCTTGCCGGCCGACACGATGATGTCGGCGAAGGCCAGCTGCGCCTCGTTCTGCTCGCGGTCGGCGATGAAGTTCAGGACCTTGGTGACGATGTCCTCTTCCCGCAGATCGGGTCGGATTTCGACGACGCGGCCGGTGCGCGCGTCGTCGCGTTCCGGCATCGCCATCACGCGCGGGCGCACCGTCGCCATCTGCGGCCGGTAGGCCAGCGTCTGGATGGTGCAGAGCAGCGTGCCGCCGAAGGTCGGCCGGGTGGCGGCCAGCGAGCGGTTGTCGGCGTAGATGTCCAGTTCGGTGCAGTCGGCGGTCAGGCCGGTCGCCAGCGTGGTGGCGATGGCGCCGGCCAGATCGCGGCCCAGCGTGGTGGCACCCAGCAGCACGATCTCGGGCTTGTGGGTGTTCACCACCTCGGTCATGACGCGGCAATAGGGATCGGTGCGGTAGTCGGCCAGCGCCGGGTCCGTCACCTTGTAGACGATGTCGGCGCCATAGCTGATGGCGTCGCCGCAGATGCGGTTCAGGTCGGGGCTTTCGGCGCCCAGAACCACCGCTCCCACCTCCACCCCCAGCTTGTCGGCCAGCTTGCGGGCTTCGCCCAGCAGTTCCAGCGACACGGAGTGGACGATGCCGCGCTCCTGCTCCACGATCACCCAGACGTTCTTGTAAACCTTCAGGTGTTCGGGAAGCTGGAACTTGCGGCCCTGGGGCTTGCTCGGTTCGCTCATCGTCGGGTCTCCCGCGGGTGGATCGTCAAAGCCCGGCCGCGGCGCGGGCGAGCAAATCGTCGGCCAGCTTCGGCTGGGCGCCGAAGATGGCGTCGATGGCGGCGGCGGCCTGCGCATCGGGGGTGTCGGCGTCGGCGACGATCATCTTCGCCTTCTCGGCGCGCGGCTTCGGCACGAAGACCTTCGACACCACGGTCGGCGAGCCCTTCAGCCCGACGCGGGCCTCTTCGGCGCCGGTGAAGTCGCGGCTCCAGGTCTTCAGGTCGTAGCGGGCGGCACGGAACAGATCGTCCATCTTGCCGAAGCGGATGGTATTGGTGCCCTCCAGCATGGTGATCATGCAGGGCAGCTTCGTCTTCAGCACCTGGACGCCGCCTTCGGAGCGGCGCTGAACCACGATCTCCTTGGACGCGATGTCCAGATCTTCGATCTTCGTGATGTAGGTCAGCTGCTCGAAGCCGAGGCGGGTGGCGATGCCGGGGCCGACCTGGGCGGTGTCGCCGTCGACCGTCTGCTTGCCGCAGAAGACGATGTCGACCGGCTCCTCCTCCGCCAGCTTCTGGATCGCGGAGGTCAGGGCGTATGAGGTCGCCAGCGTGTCGGACCCGGCGAACTTGCGGTCGGTCAGCAGCACCGCGTCGTCGGCCCCCAGCGACAGCGCCTTGCGCAGCGAGGTCTCCGCCATCGGCGGCCCCATGGTCAGCACGGTGACGCGGGCGCCCACCTTGTCCTTCAGCCGCAGCGCTTCTTCCAGCGAGAACAGGTCGAACGGGTTGATGATGGCGGGCACGCCCTGCCGCATGATGGTGTTGGTGACGGGATGGATGCGGATCTGGGCGCTGTCGGGCACCTGCTTGATACAGACGACGATGTGCATCCCGTTCTCCTTGGCTTCCGCTCTCGCTGTGACGCGCATGTGGGTTTGGGGCCGGCACCGGGCCGGGATACACCCAGGACAGCAAGCGGCGTGCCAGCCGGCGGAAGGCCGGTCAAGCCAAGGGAAATGTTCAGGATTCTCCGAAGGTAGGACGCACCGCGACCTTGTCGCAAAGGCGACAAGGGGGCTGCCATGTCGGGTTCGTTACAGCCCGCGCGGGGCGAGGATCAGACCGCCTCGATATGGCCGACGACGCGGTCCAGTTCGACGCCGACGCGGGCGACCATGGCGGCGATGCCGTCCAACCGGCGGTCGATCACTGCCATTTCCACCGCGTCTGCGGCGGCGGCGAGATCGCGGGCGCCGACGGTGCGCGAAGACCCCGCCAGCTTGTGGGCGGCCTGCCGCACCTCGTCCCAGATCTCGCCCGCCAGCGCATCGATGAGCCAACGGTGGGAGGTGCGGTTGGAGGTGACGAACTCGCCCAGCAGATGGCGGACGAAGTCGGCGTCACCGTCGAACAGCGCGGTCAGCGCATCCATGTCGAGCGGCGGCAGGCCGGCCGCCTGCGGCAGCGCCGGCGGAGCCTCGACGGACTCCGGCGACGGGGCGGCTTGCTCGTCGGGCTCCTCCTCCGCCCAGCCTTCCGCGTAACCGTCCGGCGGCAGGAAACGGTCGAGCACGCGGCGCAGATCGGCGAGGCTGACCGGCTTGGCCAGCGTTTCGTCCATGCCGGCCTGCAGGCAAAGCTGGGCCTCGTTCTCCGTCGCATTGGCGGTGATGGCGACGATGGGCAGGCGGGGACCTCCCCCGGCCGCTTCCGCCGCCCGGATGCTGCGGGCCAGTTCCATGCCGTCCAACTCCGGCATCTGGCAGTCGGTCAGCAGCAGGCCATGGCCGCCGGCCCGCCACAGGGCCAACGCCTGTGCGCCGTCCTCCGCGGTTTCCATGACATGGCCCAGCAAGGCGAGCTGGCGCTGGATCACCTGCCGGTTGGTCGGATGATCCTCCGCCACCAGGATCAGTCGGCACCGCGCCCGCGCCTCCTCCACCGTGGGCAGCCGCCGCCGGCCGGCGGCGGGAGCGGCCGGCTCCTCCGGCTCCGGCTGCAGATCGGCCCGTCCGCCCTCCCCTGCCGGCATGCGTCCGGCGGCAGCCAGGACGGCGCGGATCAGGCTGGTCCGCCGCACCGGCCGGCCGAGGACGACGGTTCCGGCGCCGGCCCCACCCCCCGAGGAGCCGAGCGCAGCGGTATCGCCGGCGGTCAGCGCATCGCCGCCGATCAGGACGCGGCCGCGCACCCGGCCACGCGGGTCGCTGTCCAGCGCCGCGCTGTCGGTGCCCAAGGTGGAGACCAGCACGTCGCAGGCGGCGGTGGGCAGAAGGGTGTGCAATGCCGCGTCGGCATCGGCGGCCTCCACCACCTGGGCGCCGTCGGCGTTCAGGTAGCGGGCAAGGAAGCCGCGCTCCTTCGCATCCGCGGCCAACAGCAGCACCGTCACACCCTGCAGCGGCGCCCGCTGAAGGCAGGCGTCATCCTCCGCCGGGACCAGATCGGCGGCGAAGGTGAACCAGAAGGTGGAGCCGACATTCAGTTCGCTGGTGACGCCGATGTCGCCGCCCATCAGCTCGGCCAGGCGCCGGCAGATCGACAGCCCGAGACCGGTGCCGCCGAACCGGCGGGTGGTCGACACCTCCGCCTGGGTGAAGGGACGGAACAGGCGGACCTGATTCTCCGCCGAGATGCCGATGCCGGTGTCGGTCACCGCCACCCGGATGATGACCCGGTCGCCGTCGAAATGTGCCAGTTCCACCCGCACCGTGACCGAGCCGGACTGGGTGAACTTCACCGCATTGCCGGCGATGTTGAACAGCACCTGCCGGATGCGCACCGGATCGCCCAGCACCGCGGCCGGCAGGTCGGGATCGACATAGGTGACCAGCGACAGGCCCTTGGCCCGCGCGCCGGGGGCCAGCGTGTCGGCCACCCCCTCCACCACGCCGGCCAGCGCCACCGGCACCCGTTCCAGGTCCAGCCGCCCGGCCTCGATCTTCGAGAAGTCCAGGATGTCGTTGATGATGGTCAGCAGGGCGCCGGCCGATTCCCGCACCACGGTGACCAGTTCGCGCTGGTCGCCTGTCAGGCTGGTGTGTTCCAGCAGTTCCAGCATGCCCTGGATGCCGTTCATCGGCGTGCGGATCTCATGGCTCATGGTCGCCAGGAACAGCGACTTCGCCTGGTTGGCCGCCTCCGCCTCCGACCGTGCCGCCTCCGCCGCCTCGCGCGCGGCCACGAGGTCGCGCGTGCGTTCCGCCACCTGGCCTTCCAGGCTGCGGTTCAGCTCGGTCAGTTCCTCGTAGAGGTGGACGTTGTCGAAGCCGATGGCGACCTTGGCGCAGAACACCTCCAGAAGCCGCCGTTCGTCCGCCGTCAGCGCGCGGCCATGGCCGAGATAGACCGCCGTGTCGTGCCGCCGGGTGGCGGAGCGGAAGACCAGGACGCTGTGCCCGCGCTCGAACCGGTTGCGCCCGTCGGCCAGCGCCGCCGTCACTGCCTGCACCGCCTCGTCCGGCAGGGCCAGGAACAGCGGCGTTCCTTCCATCCCGACATGGCGGCCGGCACCGCCCAGCACCAGCGGTTCCGCCGGCCGCGGTCCGTCGGACAGGCGGCTGACCAGCGCCACCCCCCCCAAAGTCATTCCATTGGCGGGCGGACAGACGCCGACGATCTGCGCCACGGCATGGCGCACGAACTCCGCCATCGTCCGCTTGCCCAGCAGCGTGGAGGACGCGTCGAGGATGCGCTCCAGCCCTTCGCGATGGTCTTCGATCGCTGTGATGTCCTGATAGCCGCGCAAAGCCGCGACGACGGAGGTGAACAGCTTCTGCGCCGTCAGCTCCGTCTTCGATTTGTAGTCGTTGATGTCGTAGCTGAGGATGACGTCGCGTTCCGGCGCCTGCCCCGGCTGGCCGGTGCGCAGGATGATGCGGACCCGCCGGTTGCTCAACTCGCTGCGGATGTAGCGGACCAGCCGCAGGCCGGCATCGTCCGACTCCATCACGACGTCGAGCAGGATCACCGCGATGGCCGGGTTGTCGCGCAGCACCCCGCGGGCTTCCGCCGCGGTGGCGGCCGACAGGAACTGCGCCGGCCGTCCTTCGAAGGTGAAGCCGCGCAGCACCATCTTGGTGGTGGCGTGGATGGCGGGGTCGTCGTCGACGATCAGGATCAGCCAGGGTTCGACCGGTTCGGCAGCCTCGGCCGCCACTTCGACGGCGGGTTCCTCCTCCGCGAACAGGAATTCGTCGCTCATCACGGTCCCCCGGCGAACTTGCCGCGCGTTTTCCACCCCGGCGCGCGGGCGACCTTAGCATAGGTGCGGGAAAGGCCGCCAGTTCGGCCCCCGATCGACGCCATGAGGCGGCAACCATCAGGTGGAAATGGTGGATTTGCCGGGCGGCAGCCGCCATGGTGGCGCCGTTTTCCATCGCGCATGTGCCGTCATGAACCTGCTTGCCTGCATCCACGACAAGGCCCCGCTGATCGAGGCGCGGGATCCCGACCTGGGCGACCTGTTCCCGCCGGGCTTCCTCGACCTGTACGAGGTGCACAGCTACCGCAACGCGGCCCGCATCCTGGCCTATGCCTGCACGCCCGAGTTCCGCGAGATCACCGAGCGGTTGATGGAGTTCCGCATCCGCACCGAGGACATCGTGGCATCCGGCGGCAACAAGTCGCAGATCGCCAAGACGATGGAGCGGATGCTGAACCCGCTGGGCTGGAACGAGACGCGCATCCGCGGCGACCTGTTCATCACCAAGATGATCGTGACGCATGAGGAAAAGCGCCGCATCGCCGGCAAGAACCGCGGCCAGACCGTGACCGAGCAGCGCCAGCGCGAGGAGCTGTACAAGGTCAACGGCTTCATCGACGGCCACAAGATCGACTTCGTGAAGGAGCGCGTGTCCTTCGACCTGGAATGGAACAGCAAGGACCAGACCTTCGACCGAGACCTCTACGCCGCCCGCACCTTCTACGAATGCGGCATCATCAATGCCGGCGTCCTGCTGACCCGCAGCGCCGAGCTGATCCCGCTGTTCACCGAGGTGGCGCGGCGGGTGGAGATGAAGAATTTCCAAAACAAGTACGGTGCCAGCACCACCTGGATGAAGAAGCTGCTCTACCGGCTGGACGCCGGCCGCGGCGGCGGCTGCCCGGTTCTGGCGCTGGGCATCCGGCCGGCGGTGGTGTCGGATTTCGAGGAATGGAAGGACAGCCACCCCGTCGTCCGGCAAGCGGCGACCTTCGATGTCGATACGGGGGCGGAGGACGAGGACGATCTGTGGTGAGGGTGGGGGTGCGATTGCCCCCTCCCCATCCCTCCCCCGCTTCGCGGTGGAGGGGGTAGAAGCTTTGCGGAAGTTCAGTGGCAGTCCCCTCTCCCGCGAAGCGGGGGAGGGTTAGGGAGGGGGCCGCCGAAGCCGACACCTTACGCGAACTTCCGGTCCGTCAGCAGCAGCCGCACCGCGAAGCCCAGGAACAGCACCCCGGCGATGCCGTCCAGCGCCGTGCGCACCCGCGGGCTGGACAGCACGCGGCGGGCGGCGCCGGCGCTGAGCGCGGCGACACCGGCCAGATAGATGCCGCCCAGCACCGAGATGATGCTGCCGAGGATGAAGGTCTGCAGCGCCACATGGCCCAGGGCGGGGGCGATGAATTGCGGAACGAAGGCCAGCTGGAACAGGATCACCTTCGGGTTCAGCAGGTTCGTCAGCAGCGCCTGGACGAACACCCGGCCGGCGCGGGCCGAGGCGGGCGCCTCGATGGACGGCGCGGGTTCGGCGCCCCGGCTCGCCCAGACGCTCCACAGCGACCGCAGGCCGATCCACGCCAGATAGGCGCCGCCGGCATAGCGCAGCAGGTCGAAGAGCGTGGTCGAGGCCGCGATCAGGGCGGAGATGCCGGCGGCGGCCAGCAGCGCATGCACCATGTTGCCGACGCAGATGCCCAGCGTCGCCACCACCCCCGCCTGCCTGCCGTCGGCGATGCTGCGGGTCAGCACCAGCAGCGAATCCGGTCCCGGCGCCAGGACCAGGACACAGACGGCGATCATGTAGAGTTGCAGCAGATGGGGGTCGAGCGGCAGGGTCATGGCGGCGGGCCTTCGGGCGGTAGGGGAGCGGTCAATCCGGCCAGCGGCGGTGGATCCACAGCCATTGCGCCGGCCTGTCGCGGATCCAATCCTCCAACAGACGGTTCAAACGTTCCATCAGAATTCGCGCATCCGCATTGCGGTCGCCGCTGGTCGGGTATTCCTCCGGCGGCAGGACGGTGACGCGGAACCGCGCGCCCTCCAGCCGTTCGGTCCGCGCCGGGCATAGCGGCAGCTTCATCTTCATGCCGAGGACGGCGGCGGCCGGCGCGGTCATGGCGTCACGGCCGAAGAAGGGGACGGGAATGCCGTCGTTCATCTTCTGGTCGATCAGCATGCCGACATGGCCGCCCTTGGTCAGGTGACGCAGCAGGATCCTGGCACCGTCCGGCCCCTTGGGGATCTGCATGCCGGTCGCCGCCCCGCGCAACTTCACCAGCAGCTCGCCGACGATCGGGTTGTTGGGCGCACGATAGACCACGCCCACCTCCAGCCCGAGCAGCCGGGCAACGACCGACTGCACCTCCCAGTTCGCCAGATGGCCGGAGACCAGGATGCCGGCCTTGCCGTCCTCGCGCAGCGCGTCGACATGCTCGACGCCGACCAGTTCCACCCGCTCGCGGCCGATCTGTTCCAGATGCGGATACTCGGCGATGGTGCGGCCCAGATTGTCCCACATCCCGCTCAGGATGGCGTCGATTTCCGCCTTGCTCTTCTCGGGGAAGGCGCGGGTCAGGTTCCGGCGGGCACGGGCATTGTTGGGCAGCAACGGCCCGACCGTCCGTCCGATCCAGCCGCCGAGCGCCGACGCGCGGTCGAGCGGCAGGGCCCGGAACAGGCCGCAGACGCCATAGACGAGCGCCGCCTCCAGCTTGTAGCCGACATGGCGCGTCAGCCATTGCTGCAGCGGGCTACGCGGCTTGGCCATCGGGGCTTCCTTTCAACAGCACAGGGAACAGCAGCGCGGCGAGCGCCCCCTCATCCTCCCAGCGGACGGAGACGGGCAGCACGTCCACCCTGCCCCGAAGCTCCGGCGGCAGGCGTACGGCGTCCTTGGCGGTGGTGACGGGCAAGGCACCCGCCGCTGCGGCGCGGTCGATCAGGGCCGCGACCTCGGCGGGGCGGTAGGGATGGTGGTCGGCGAAGGCCACCCGCTCCACCACGCGGGCTCCGAGCGCCTCCAGCGTGGCGAAGAACTTCTCGGGCCGGCCGATGCCGGCGAAGGCCAGGACGTCCCGGCCGGCGAGCCGGGCGGCGGCACCGGGATCGGGCTCCAGCCATGCCTTCAGCACCGGACGCCGGCCGGCCAGCGCCGCGAGGCCTTGGCGGTCCTCCCCCAGGATCACCAGGGCGTCGGCGCGGGCGAGGCCGTCGGCCACCCGTTCGCGCAACGGCCCCGCCGGCACCAGCCGCCCATTGCCGAAGCCGACCGCGCCGTCGGCGACGATCAGCGCCAAATCCTTGTGCAGAGACGGGTTCTGGAACCCGTCATCCATGACGATGGCCCCTGCCCCGGCGGCGACCGCGCGCTGCGCCCCCGCCACCCGGTCGCGCGCCACCCAGCAGGGTGCGGCGCCGGCCAGCAGCAGAGCCTCGTCGCCGACATCGGCCGCGGTGTGGCGGACGGGATCGACCTGCAGAGGCCCGGCCTCCCGTCCGCCATGGCCGCGGGTCAGCGCATGAGCGGGAATGCCGCGGGCATGAAGTGCGGCGATCAGCGCCAGCCCGACCGGCGTCTTCCCGGCCCCGCCCGCCACCAGATTGCCGACGCAGACCACCGGCGCCATGACCCGTTGCGGAACGGTGCCGGCGATGCGCCGCCGTCCGGCCAGCCCATAGAGGGCGCCCAGCGGCGCCAGCAGCGAGGATGCCAAGCCGGGCGGCCTGTACCAGAATTCGGGGGTCTTCACGGGCCGGTCATCCCCTCACCCTCATCCCTCAGGCGGCGGTCGGGATGCCGGCGGTGCCCAGCACCGGGGACAGCGCCGCAAGCGCGCGGTCGATGATCCGCCGGTTGTCCGCCGTCACCCGCGCGGCGCCCGCGACGATGCGGTCGCGCGCTCGCTCGTCGGTCAGCAGCCGCCGGATCTCGCGGGCCAGCGCGTCGCCGTCCGCGACCGGCAGCGCGCCGCCGGCAGCCTCCAGCATGTGGGTGATCTCGCCGAAATTGAACATGTGCGGGCCGTAGAGCACCGCGCATCCCAGCTGCGCCGGCTCCACCGGGTTCTGTCCGCCATGGGGGATGAAGGAGCCGCCCATGCACACCACCGGCGCCGCGCGGTAGAACAGTCCCAGCTCGCCCATCGTGTCGGCGACATAGACGGCATGCTCCGGCCCCGGCAGCAGGTGGCGATCCGTCCGCCGCAGCACCGGCAGTCCGCTCGCCCGCATCAGCTCGGCAACGGCCTCGCCGCGATGGGCATGGCGGGGGACGATGATGGTCAGCAGGCCGGGCAGAGCGGGAGCCAGCGCCGCATGGACGGTCGCCGCGATCTCCTCCTCCCCCGAATGGGAACTGGCGAGCAGCCAGACCGGCCGGCCGTCCAGTGCGGCGCGCAACGGCTCCATCGCATCGGCGGCGGCGGGCGGCGGCTCGGCGGAGAATTTCAGGTTGCCGACGCTGGCGACTCCCGCGGCGCCCAGCCGGCGCAGCCGCTCCGCATCGCCTTCGGTCTGGGCCAGCGTGATCTGGAAGGTCGACAACAGGCCGCCGACGAAGCCCGGCGCATTGCGCCAGCGGGCGAAGCTGCGCTCCGACATGCGGGCGTTGACCAGGGCGGCGGGAATGGAGCGGGCACGGATGCCGGCCAGCAGGTTCGGCCAGATCTCCGATTCCGTCCACAGCACCGCGTCGGGGCGCCAGTGGTCGAGGAAACGGTCGACGGCACTCGGCAGATCGACCGGCACATATTGATGGATCGCCCGCTCCGGCAGCCGCCGTCCCATGAGTTCGGCCGAGGTGACGGTGCCGGTGGTCATCAGCACGGTCAGGTCGGGCGCGTCGTCCAGAAGCCGGCCGATCAGGACCAGGACCGAATTCGCCTCGCCGACGCTGGCCGCATGGATCCACAGCAGCGGTCCGGCCGGCCGCGGGCGCGAGGGCGTGCCGAACCGCTCCGCCTGACGCACGGGGTCTTCCTTGCCCGCGGCGCGGCGGCGGTCGAGATAGAGGCGCACCGCCGGCCCGGCGACGGTCGTCAGGCCACGGTAAAGGGATTGCAGCATCAAGGCCCGGAACAGGAGACGGACGACAACGGGCGCGTTGCCGGTCCCCCTGATACGGAACACCGGCAGCGCGCCCGGCGGCACCTTAGCACGCGGCACGCATTCCGTAACAGGGGCCGGTGCGACGGGCAGCCGCGCGCCATCGGCCCGGCCCAAGCCGGACGGTCAGGCTTCCTGCAGTCCGTCGGAGTCCTGCTCCGTGGGATTGTCGGCAACGACAATGTCCGCTTGTCCGTCGACCCTGTAGACGACCGTCCAAAGCCCGTTCTTCTGCTTCGTCTTCGCAGTCACGGCGGCGGGATATTCGAGCATCGTCGTTTCGATGATCTGATCGGCCTGCTCTTCGCTCAGGTCGGAATTCACAACCATGTCGGTCCCTCCATCCAGTGTTGAAACAATGGCTTTTCGTGCGTGAAGCCTCAGCCCTTCCAGCCGAAGCCGCGGGCCACCGCGGCGGTCTGGCCGGCGAGTGCCGGGTTGCGGATCAGGCTGATGGCGGCAATGCCGCGGGTGTCGACCCCCTGCGCCTTGTACTGGGCGGCGATGCGGTTCAACCGGTCGCGCTTCTCCGCATCCGACAGCCCATCGGCGACGGCATAGCCGTAGAGAAAATTGGCGGCATCGGTGGAGGCGAAGCCGGAGATGCTGACGAGTTGCTGTTCGGCCTCGTGCGCGGCGGTGGCGGCGCGCTGGGTGATGCCGATCAGGGCGCTCAGCACCGTTCCGCTGGAATAATAATCCTCAAGGTCGGTCAGCGCGATGCCGGGCGGATAGTCCTTCAGCGGCTTCGACAGACCGGTCAGGATGCGGGCGCGCACATGGGCGCGGTTGGCGCGCATGGAGGAGTGAATGGCCGGCAGCGCCTTGTCGCCCAGCACCTCCTTCTCGAACGCGGCGCGGCTGCCGGTGATCCCGGCGCCGATCGCCGACAGCACGCTGGCTGCCGCACCGCCGCTGGCCGCACCGGCCGAGGTGACGCCCAGCGTCAGCACGTCGGTGGAGAAGCCCGCCTCGCGCATCTGCTGGAACAGCTTCTGCTCGAACTCCGAGAAGTTGGTGTCGATGGCGTACATGCGTGCCGCGACCCTGGTGTTGCGGCAGGTCTCGTCGGCACAGCCGAGAATCGCGGCGGCACTCCCCTGCTCCACCACCACCGGCTCGGCCGGCAGACGCTCCGGATAGCCCTCGAAGGAGGCGCAGCCGGAAACCGCGGCCACCAATGGCAGGACGGCGAGCAGGCCCCGCGATGCGGACTGCCGGCCCGGAGCACGGTCCGGACGGGTGGAGGCGACGGTCGAACGGCGGGCCATAGCAAGGTCCTCGGTTGTGGATTCCGAGAGTGTTTCTCGCCATGTGGGCTAGCATGAGCGCCCGACCCTGTAAAGCGATCTCAACCGGCAAGGGATGTTTCCATCCGGTTGCCCGCCAAGGAAGAATACCGGCGGGCTGCCGGTCTCAGCCGGTGACTTCGGAACATGGTGGAACACGTCCGCGATGAATGTTCCAGAAGCGCCCGGAAGCTCGCGCTCACCGCTCCGCCAGCGCCAGCTTGGCCCCCAGCGCGGCGAAGGCGGCGGCGAAGCTGCGGCGCATCCAGGCCAACACCCGCGGGCGGGAGACCACCTGATCGCGCACCGCGGCGGCGAACAGGCCGTAGACGACGAAGACCGCGAAGGTCAGCGCCATGAAGACGCCGCTGAGTTCCAGCATGCGGGCGACCGGCTGCGGATCGGCGTCGCTGACGAATTGCGGCAGGAAGGCCAGGAAGAAGATCGACAGCTTCGGATTCAGCACATTGACCAGCACCGCCCGCAGGATCATCCGCCCGGCCGGGTGCCGCACGGTCTCCGCCTGGACGCTGAGCGCCCCCTGCTCCTTCAGCGTCGCCCAGGCCATGTAGAGCAGATAGAGCACGCCCAGGATCTTCAGCCCGTGGAACGCCACGGCGCTGGTGTGCAGCAGCGCAGCCAGCCCGAGCACGGCGGCAGCCATGTGCGGCACGATCCCCAGCGTGCAGCCGAACGCCGTGATCGCACTGGCCCGCGCGCCCTGCGACAACCCCGCCGCGAGCGTGAGCAGCACCCCGGTGCCGGGCGAGGCGACGACGATCAGGGAGGTGATGAGGAATTCGGGGCTCATGAGCGCAAACCTCACGCCAATGTGGGAGAGCCGAATGGAACCATGGCGCGGGACCATCGCCAAGGGAAGGTTTCGCAAGACGGGAAAGTCCATCCCGTCGCATTGTCCCCTACCCCGTCCCTCGGCTATCCTGATGCAAATCCCCCGCCTCGCGGTGATGCATGCCGGTCTCATATCTCCGTGCGATCTCGGAGAGCAAGCGAACCAGACGGGCCAACGTCCATCTCGGCGTGTCGCTGGCCTTCGTCGCCGGGGCGATCAATGCGGGCGGGTTGCTGGCGGTGCTGCAATACACCTCGCACATGACCGGCATCGTCTCGTCCATCGCCGACAATCTGGTGCTGGGAAACCTCGTGGCGGTTGCGGCGGGGATGGCGTCGGTGGCGGCCTTCGTGTCGGGGGCGGCCTATTCCACCATCCTGATCAACTGGGGGCGGCACAACCGGATGCACAGCGTCTATGCCTACCCGCTGTTCTGGGAGGCGCTGCTGCTGCTGGGCTTCGGGCTGCTGGGCCACAGCCTGGACGAGCATCGGGCGCTGTTCGTCCCGGTGACGGTTCTGCTGCTGTGCTTCATCATGGGACTGCAGAACGCCATCGTCACCAAGATCTCCAATGCGGAGATCCGCACCACCCACATGACCGGCATCGTCACCGACATCGGCATCGAACTGGGCAAGCTGGTCTACATCAACCTCGGCACAGAGTCGGCGCGCTACCAGCCGGTGCGCACCAACTGGCCGCGGCTGGGCCTGCTGGTGGGTCTGCTCGGCGCCTTCTGCCTGGGCGGGGTGGCGGGGGCCGCCGGGTTCAAACATGTGGGCTATGTCACGACGGTACCGCTGGCCGCATTCCTGGTGCTGCTGGCCATCGTGCCCATGGTGGACGACGCGCGGACGCGGACGCGTCTGCTGCTGCGCCAGCGCCTCAAGACAAACGGCGGGGGGCGGCACCGTGAAGCGCCGCCCCCGCTGATCTGACGCCTCTACGTGAACGGCCGCAGGTTGGACAGGAACTGTTCGGCCGAGCGGCGCCAGGAATAGCCCAGCGCATAGTCCCGGCAGATCTGCGCCGGGATCGCCAGCGCGCCTTCCACCGCCCGCTTCAGATCCACGTCCAGGCAGCCGGCGCCGGAGCCGTCGACCACGTCCAGCGGTCCCGGCACCGGGTAGGCGGCCACCGGCACGCCGGATGCCAGCGCCTCCAGCAGGACCAGCCCGAAGGTGTCGGTGCGCGACGGGAAGACGAAGACGTCGGCGGCGGCGTAGTGCTTCGCCAGATCCTCGCCATGCTTGGCGCCGACCCAATGAACGCCGGGGTATTTGCGCTGCAGCTCTTCCCGCGCCGGGCCGTCGCCGACCACCACCTTGGTGCCGGGCAGGTCGAGGCGCAGGAAATCCTCCAGGTTCTTTTCCACCGCGACGCGGCCGACATACATCGACACCGGCCGCGGCAGATCGAGGAAGCCCTTGGCGCGGGGCCGGAACAGTTCGGTATCGACGCCGCGGGTCCAGCGGCGGATGTTGACGAAACCACGGTGCGTCAGCGCGTCCTCGATGGTCTGGGTCGCCACCATCACCGCCGAGGACGGCTTGTGGAAGCGGCGGACCACCGCATAGGACAGCGCCAGCGGGATCGGCGCGCGGTCGCGGACATATTCGGGAAAGCGCGTGTGGTAGGCGGTGGTGAAGGGCTTGCCATGCTTCAGGCAATAGGATCGGGCGGCAAAGCCCAGCGGCCCTTCGGTGGCGATGTGGATGCAGTCGGGCCGCATGCCGTCGATCATCGCCCACAATCGCCGCTTCGCCCCCAGCGCCAGCCGGATCTCCGGGTAGGTCGGCATCGGCAGGGTGCGGAAGCGGTCGGGACCGATCACCTCGACGCTGTGTCCCATCGCCTCCAACTCGTCGCGGACGGTGCCGATGGTGCGCACGACGCCGTTCACCTGCGGGTGCCAGGCGTCGCTGACGATCAGGATGTTCACGCCGCTTCCCGTTCCTTCGCCGTCACCTTGCCCACACTGGGACCAGGGGTTGGCATTCGCTGCGCCATGACCTCCGTCCAGTGGATGATCTCCAGCGCGCCGCTGTCGTGCTCGACCAAGGCGGTACAGGACTCGACCCAATCGCCGTCGTTGCAATAGAGGATTCCTTCGATATCGCGCATCTCGGCGGTGTGGATGTGGCCGCAGACGACGCCGTCGACCTTGCGGCGGCGGGCTTCGTCGCCCAGCGCCTGTTCGTACTTGCCGATGAACTCGACCGCGGTCTTGGCCTTGTGCTTCAGGTAGGCCGATAGCGACCAATAGTTGAAGCCCAGCCGCCGCCGCACCCAGTTGAACAGGGTGTTGACGTGCAGCAGCGTGACGTAGGCGTGGTCGCCCAGCAGGGCGAGCCACTTGGCATAGCGCACCACCGCGTCGAACTTGTCGCCATGGGTGATCAGCAGGCGCCGGCCGTCGGCGGTGGTGTGGACCCATTCATCGACCACATGCACGCCGCCGAACTGAAGGCCGACATAGTCGCGCGCCGCCTCGTCATGGTTGCCGGGGATGTAATAGACCTCCACCCCCTTGCGGGCGCGGCGCATGATCTTCTGCACCACGTCATTGTGCGCCTGGGGCCAGTACCAGCTTTTCTTCAGCCGCCAGCCGTCGACGATGTCGCCGACCAGGAACAGGTGATCCGATTCGGTGTGCTTCAGGAAATCGAGAAGCAGCTCCGCCTGACAGCCGCGCGTTCCAAGATGAACGTCGGATATCCAAATGCTGCGGTAGCGCTTGACCGCTGGGACGGCGTCCATCATCCGCTCCGTCGTCGCCATGGCCGGTGGCCATCAAGACAACTGCCGTATAAAGGAAAGCACCACACCTTGACAACGATTTGGAACGCCTGCACCTATTCGTCACAGTGATTTGGGCTTTCGTCACGGATCGGCAGTTTTACTGCAATGGAACCGCCGCCTGCCCTTCATGGTTCTGCAACAGAAGGCGCCCCGTGCGCCGTTCAGGGAGAGCGAATCGGTGCGCGACACGGTGCTGATGGACGAGAGCCCGGCGGTTGGCGCGGGCGGCGGAGACGATGCGGCGCTCGCTGTGCGGCGGCTGCTGGTGATCCACAACCCGACTGCCGGTGGACGGCGGGCGCGGCGGCTGCGCGCGGTGGTCTCCCGGCTGGAGGCACGCGGGGTGAGCGTCGCCGTCAAGCCGACGGGCAAGCGCGGCGATGCCGAGGCCTTCGCCCGCGAGGCCGATCCAGACAGCGTCGATGCGGTGGTGGCGGCCGGCGGAGACGGCACCATCAACGAGGTCATCAACGGGCTGGCGATCCACGCCGCGGGACCCCGGCCACTGCCGCTCGGCATCGTGCCGATGGGCACCGCCAACGTGCTGGCCGCCGAGCTGGGCCTGGGCATGGATGCGGAGCGCATCGCCGCGGCGATCGCCGGCGGGCGGCGGACGATGATCTGGCCGGCGCTGGCGAACGGGCGGGTGTTCTCGCTGATGGCCGGGGTCGGGCTGGACGCGCGGGTGGTGGAGCGGGTCGACCCGCGGGTGAAGCGGCTGATCGGCAAGGGCGCCTATGTGGCGGAGACGCTGGTGCAGCTGGCGACCCGGCCGGATCACCGCTATCGGGTGACGCTGGATGACGGCGAACCGCAGGAGGTGGCGTCGGTCATCGTCGCCAAGGGGCATTTCTACGGCGGCCGCTTCATCTGCGCGCCCGATGCGCGGTTGACGGAGCCGGAACTGCATGTCTGCCTGTTCCCACGCGGCGGGCGGCTGAACGCGTTGCGCTATGTCTGGGGCGTCACCGCCGGACGGCTGACACGCTTCCCGGAGTATCGCGTGGTGACGCCGAAGCGCGTGCGCATCGAAGGGCCGGCAGGGGACGGGCTGTTCGCCGACGCGGTGCAGGGAGATGGCGACGTGCTGGCGCGGCTGCCGGTGGAGATCGCGCTGGCGGGGTGGCGGTTGCCGGTGCTGGTGGGGTGAGGGGTTGGCTGACGATGCCCCCTCCCCATCCCTCCCCCGCTAGCGCGGTGGAGGGGGCAGGAGCTTTGCAGGAGTGCAGCGGCAGTTCCCTCTCCCGCGAAGCGGGGGAGGGTTAGGGAGGGGGCAACCGGCGCCCAACCCTCGCCGCCCTCGCCTGCTCCTGCAACGCCACGTAATGGTGCCAGACCAGCCGCGCCGCCAGCGAGCGGTAGGGCCGCCAGGGCTCCGCCACCTCGCTCAACTGCTTCGCCGTCGGCTTGTCCGCCCAGCCCTTCAGGCGCTGGACGCCCAGCTGGATCGCCAGGTCGCCGATCGGCCAGATGTCCGGCCGGTCGAGCGTGGTCATCAGATAGACCTCGGCGCTCCAGCGGCCGATACCCTTCAGCGCGACGAGTTGGGCAATCGCCTCCTCGTCCGGCAGGTCATGGATGATGTCGAAATCGAGCCGTCCGCTCGCCACCGCCTCGGCGAGGCCGCGGGCATAGCCGATCTTCTGGCGGGAAAAACCGCAGGCGCGCAACGTCTCGTCGTCCAGCGCCAGGATGGCGTCGGGCGTGACGGCGCCGCCCAGCCGGTCCTGCAGCTTGGCCCACAGCGCCAGCGCCACCTTGGTGGAGAGCTGCTGCTCCATCACCATGCGCAGCAGGCCGACGAAGCCGGTCGGCCGGGTGAAATCACGGATCACCGGGCCGCCGACGCGCACGCATTCGGCGAAAATGGGGTCGAGCGCGGCCAGATGCTCAGCGTTCATGCTCGACGCTCATCGGCCGCACTCCACATCCCGCAAGCCGTGGCTCAGGCCACCAGCTCGATGGCGTAGTCCTCGATCACGGTGTTGGCGAGCAGCTTGCTGCACATCGCCTCGACCTCTTTGCGGGCGGTTGCCTCGTCGGTGCTCTTGAGCTGCAGCTCGATCACCTTGCCGGCGCGGACGTCCTCGACGCCGTCGAAGCCCAGCGTGTGCAGCGCGTGCGCAATGGCCTTGCCCTGGGGGTCGAGAACGCCGCGCTTGAGGGTGACGTGAACCTTGGCCTTCATCGGATGTCCGCTCGCTTTACGGTGTTGGTGGAGGGGTGGTTGCTGACTACTGAATGGTCTTGGGGCCCTTGACGTCGCTCGGCCCGCCTTCCGGCAGGATGCCGAGGCGCCGCGCGACCTCCTGATAGGCTTCCTCGACACGGCCCAGATCCTGGCGGAACCGGTCCTTGTCCAGCTTCTCGTTGGTCTTGACGTCCCACAGGCGGCAGTTGTCGGGGCTGATCTCGTCCGCCAGGACGATCCGCATCTCCTCGTTCTCCCACAGGCGGCCGAACTCCAGCTTGAAGTCCACCAGCTTGAGCCCGATGCCGAGGAAGAGGCCGGACAGATAGTCGTTCACGCGCAAGGACAGCGCGACCATGTCGTCGAGATCCTGCGGCGCCGCCCAGCCGAAGGCGGTGATGTGCTCTTCCGAGACCATCGGGTCGCTCAGCTCGTCCGACTTGTAGTAATATTCGATGATGGAGCGCGGCAGCGGCGTGCCTTCGGGAATGCCGAAGCGGCGCGACAGGCTGCCGGCGGCGACGTTGCGAACGACGACCTCGATCGGGATGATCTCCACCTCGCGCACCAGCTGCTCGCGCATGTTCAGGCGGCGCATGAAATGCGTGGGCACGCCGATCTCGGACAGCCGGCTCATCAGATATTCGGAGATGCGGTTGTTCAGCACCCCCTTGCCGGTGATGACGCCCTTCTTCTGGTTGTTGAAGGCGGTGGCGTCGTCCTTGAAGTACTGCACCAGGGTGCCCGGCTCCGGCCCTTCGAAGAGTACCTTGGCCTTGCCTTCGTAGATGCGCCGGCGTCGTGTCATCGCGTGTTCGTCCAAATACGTAAGGACCGGTCAAGCGAGCTTGCCGGCCCAGGAATGTGCCCCAGTGATATAGCAAGCCGGGTGCACGAACACAACGACGGGGGCCGGAGGACAGGATTGTGCGGCTGCCGCTTTACAGCTCCACCGGCGCATAGGGCACGGCATGCGGACGGCCGGGGGCGAAGTGCCAGATGGGATTCAGGTCCGGCCGCTCCACCCGCGGCACCGCCAGCAGCGAACTGGACGAGGTGCCGAAGCCGCTGGGCAGCTGGAAATCCATGGCGCCGCGCTCGTCCGGCGTGCCCTCCCAGATGCGGCTGCCCATAAGCTCGGGCCAGCCTCCCCAGGCGAAGGACTCCGCATCGGGGGCGTCGATGGCCGGCGGCGTGGCATGCTCGAACAGCGGACGATAGAAGGCGGTGCGCGGGTCCTGCGGATCGTCCAGTTCGAAGGCGGTCAGCATGTGGACGCCGGCGGGGATCGACGACACCTCCGGCCGGTGGCGCGGGTTGGCGCCGCGGTGGACCACCAGGAAGGCGTCGCGGTTGTCGGCGATCACCAGGTTGAACGGACGGTAGGCGCGGATGTCGAGATGGGCGAAGCTGCGCGCCGCATCGGCCGCGTCGGCATGGTCGAGCGCATCCAGCACCAGTTCGCCGCGCGACCGCTTGCCGGCCTCCGGCCCCAGCGTGCCGAAGCGGTTCAGGATGACCGCCACCACGCCTTCGTCGTTCAGCCCCATCCAGGAGCCGCCGGCCAGTTCGTCCAGCCCGGCGACCACGTTGGGCCGGTCGGGCCAATGGCGGGCCGGCGGCAGCCAGGGCCGCCCCGCCATCTCGTCACGGTTCCCGGCGACGACCAGCGGCCAGGTTGCGTCGGGTCGCCGCAGGAGAATCACGCTGCACATGCCTTGCCCTGTCTGCTGTTGCGTCTTGTCGTGGGGGGCCGGGGGTATCCCGCCGCCTGTAGGAAACTCTGCAGAATATCCGGGGCTGCGACGCGGCGGAACGGTGACGGCGACCGTTTCCCGGCTATATAATCCTCGTAAATGGGAGTGAAACCAATAAAGGAGCGCAGGTCATCATGACGACCTTCGACGACCGCGAAAAGGCCTTCGAGACCAAGTTCCAACACGACGAGGATCTGCTCTTCCGCATCCGCGCACGGCGCGACCGGCTGGCCGGCGAATGGGCTGCCGACCTGATGGGGCTGACCGGGGCGGAGGCGGAAGCCTACGCCCGCGAGATCGTGGACACCGACATCGCCACGCTCGGACCGCACGACATCCGGGACAAGCTGTGCGCCGACCTGCACGCCCGTGGAGTCGACATCTCCGACCACCGGGTGGAAAAGCAGATGGCCCAGTTCCTGGACGTCGCGCGCCAGCAGGTGACGCAAGCCTGATCGGAGGGGCCGTCCCGTCCTGCGGACCCGCCGCCCGACCAGGGGCGGCGGGCGGCCTATTCCGCTGCGCGGCGCAGGATGCGCTGGCCGGCATAGTCGGCGATCCGGCCGATCAGCAGGTCGATGTCGCCCTTCAGCCGGGTAAAGCCGTCATGGCGCTCCAGCGTCTCCTCGTTCATGTAGAGGCGCCGGTTGATCTCCAGCTGGATCGAATGGCGGCCGCGTGACGGATCGCCGTAACGCGCCAGCAGTTCCACGCCCTTGTACGGATCGTTGATCGCCACGCGGTAGCCGAAGCCGCGCAGGGTCTGCGCCACCAGATGGACGAATCCCGCCTCGCTGGTGGTGCCGTCGCGGTCGCCGATCACGAAATCCGCTGCCAGCGGGTCGCGCCCGTCCGGACGCAGCGACGACGGCATGGAATGGCAGTTGACGTGCCAGACCGTGCCGAACCGCTCCGCCAGCCCGTCCAGCGCCAGCCGCATCTGCGCGTGGTAGGGACGGTAATAGCGGTCGATGCGGTCGGCCACCGCCGCGGCCGGCAGCTTCCCGTCATAGAGCGGCACACCCGGCCGCAGCATGCTGCGGATCAGCCCCATGCCCAGCGTGCTGCGCAGGGTCGGGCGGAGCGGCACCGGCCAGTCGCCGTCGATCAGCGCCGGGTCGATGTCGTCCACCGCGCGGTTCACGTCGATGCAGGTGCGGGGGAACAAGGCGCACAGCAGGGTGGCGCCATGGTCGGGAGCCGCCGCGAACAGCTCCTCCACATGGGTGTCCTCGCCCTGGCGCAGCAGGGGATGCGGGCAGACCACCCGGAAATCGGCGGGATAGACGCTGCCGCTGTGCGGCGAATCGAACAGGACCGGCAGGCGATGGCCCACCGGGTCGTTGCGGACAAGAACGTCATCGATCACGAAGCTCATCGACCCGCCCCGACCAGACGCCAGCACAGTGATAACCGCAAGCTCGACCGCCGATTTCATTGATCCGGAGAATCCGATGAAACGGATCCGGCGGATCCTATAACCCAAGCGTCAAGCCACAGTCGACGGCAATCTGTCACGATCCTGCCATGCCGCCGCAACATTGCGCCGCCCGCATCAGCCGAAAAAACCACGCCGCCGGCCCGCCCCGGACTGGCGCGGAGTCGCATGGTTCGCCATACTGAGCGGAGCGCCCCACCGCTGGCGAGCCTGCCGCTTGACCGACCCCCTCTTCGCTCCCGTCGAACTCTCGCCGCCGGACATCGCGCCCTACCGGCGCGGCAACACCGGCATCGACCATGTCACCAGCCTGTCGGCGGAGGAGCCCGGGCCGCATGTGGTGCTGAACGCGCTCGTCCACGGCAACGAGCTGGGCGGCGCCATCGCGCTGGATGCGCTGCTGCGGATGGGGCTGCGGCCACGGCGCGGACGGCTGACCTTCGTTTTCGCCAACACCGCGGCCTACGCCACCTTCGACCGCCAGAACCCCTACGCCTCGCGCTATCTGGACGAGGACTTCAACCGGTTGTGGTCGCCCGACCATCTCGACGGCCGGCGCGACAGCGTGGAGCTGCGGCGCGCCCGCGTGCTGCGCCCGGTCTACGAATCGGCGGACCTGCTGCTCGACCTCCATTCCATGACCGCCGACACGGCGCCGCTGACCCTGTGCGGCCGGACCACGCGCGGGCGCGACCTGGCGCTCGGCCTCGGCTATCCGGCCTGGGTGGTGGCGGACGGCGGGCATGCCGGGGGAAAGCGGCTGATTGATTACGGCAGCTTCGCCGAGGCGGAGGGGTCGCGCACCGCGATCCTGGTCGAATGCGGCCAGCATTGGCGGACCGAGACCGCGACGGTCGCGCTGGAAAGCTGCCTGCGCCTGCTGCTCGGCCTGGAGATGATCGATCCAGACATGATCGGCCGGGCGGCAAACGGCCCGCGCCTGCGCCCGCGCACCGATCCGCAGCGGGTGGTCGAGGTCACCGACGCCGTCACCGCCGCCAGCGAGCGCTTCCGCTTCACCGCCCCCTTCGTCGGCATGGAGGTGATCGGCCGCGCCGGAACCGTCATCGGCTGGGACGACGGCCGCGCCATCCTGACCCCCTATGACGACTGCGTCCTGATCATGCCCGCCCGCCGGGTGAAGTCCGGCCAGACGGCGGTGCGTCTGGGCCGGATCGTGGGATGAAGCCGGACTTTCGAGGTCTGGCCGGCCCGCTCACTTCGCCGGCGGCTTGCCCTTCGTCCAGGTGGCGTTGGCGCTGAACAGGGGCACGGTCGAGATCGACATCTTGGCGGATGCGTCCTTCACCTGCCGGCTGTACACCACATAAACCAGCGTGTCGTTCGGCCGGTCGTAGATGCGACGGATGGCGATCGACTTGAAAATCAGGCTCTTCCGTTCGGAGAAGACCTCCTCCCCCTTCTGCGACAGCTCGATGTCGCCGACGGTGACCGGCCCGGTCTGGCGGCAGGCGATGGAGGCGTTGGACGGGTCTTCGAACCAGTTGCCCTTGCTCAGCCGGTCGATCAGGCTGCGGTCGAAATCGACCAGATGGCAGGTGACGCCCTTCACACCGGGATCCTCGATCGCCTGCACCTGAAGCCCGTTGCCGGTCCAGTCATTGGAGAAGCGGCCGACCACCTCGTCCGCCGCCGCGGAACGGAGCGGGAGCCCGGCTGTCAGCAGGCCCAGAACCAAAAGGCCGGCGGAAACGTTCATCAGGGGAAACGGGCTGCGCATCGCGACTGGGTCTCCGGCAAGGACGGGCGGGACCGCAGGATGCGCGGCCCGGAAAAACACTCCCCTAGATCGGAGGGTCCGGCGCCACCGTCAAGCGCCGTCCTTCGGAGGTCCGGCCACCGCGATGACAGACCGCAGCCCGCTCGCCTCGGCTTCCCCCGCATTTCCCCCCGCGCCCGAGGCCCCGCTTCCCGGCACGCCGGAGCCGGTGACCGAGCCCCTGCCCCCGCCCGGCCACCGCCGCGATCCGCTGACCATCGCCGCCGTCGGCCTGTTCGTGATCGCCGTGCTGTTCGCGCTGTATTTCGGACGCGAAGTCCTGCTGCCGATCATGCTGGCGCTGATCCTCAGCTTCCTGCTGCGGCCGCTGGTCCGCGCACTCTACCGGGTCGGCATTCCGGAAGGAATCGGCGCCGCCATCATGGTGATCATGCTGTTCGGCAGCGTGCTGCTGGCGATCTACACCCTGTCGGCTCCGGCGGCGGAATGGGTGAACCGCATGCCGCGCGTCCTGCACGAGCTGGAGTTCAAGCTGGGCGACATCCGTGCCGGCATCGAACGGGCCCGCGAGGCCTCGCGCCAGATCGAGGAGATCGCCAAGGAGTCCGGCAACGAAGGTGGTCCGGTGCGCGAGGTGGTGCTGCGCGGTCCGTCGCTGATGGAACAGGCGATCAGCCAGGTCGAAGCGGTGATCGTCAATGTCGTGATCCTGCAGGTCCTGCTGTATTTCTTCCTGGCGAGAGGCCGCCATTCGCTGGAGGCGCTGATCGGCACCATGCGCAACGTCGACGACCGCGTGCATTACGCCATGGTCGCGGCGACGCTGCAGCAGAACATCGCCGCCTATCTGCTGACCATCACCCTGATCAACGTGGTGCTGGGCGTCGCCACCGGTCTGGTCATGTGGATGTGGGGGCTGCCCAACCCGGCCCTGTGGGGGGTGCTGGTGGCGGTGGCCAACTACATCCCCTTCATCGGCCCGGCGGTGATGACCGGCGTCCTGTTCCTGGTGTCGGTCCTGACCTTCGACGGGCTCGGCACCATCCTGCTGCCGCCCCTGTCCTTCGTGGCGCTGACCACGATCGAGGGCAACTTCCTGACCCCGATGATCGTCGGCCGGCGGCTGTCGCTGAACCCCATCGCGGTGTTCGTGTCGATCCTGTTCTGGGGCTGGCTGTGGGGCATACCCGGCGCGCTGCTGGCCGTGCCGATCCTGGCGATCCTGAAGATCCTGTTCGACGCGCACGAGCCGCTGAAGCCGGTGGGGGCTTTGCTGGGGGGGTGAGTGACGGTGGGGCGTCGGCTTCGAATGCCCCCACCCCAACCCTCCCCCGCTCTCAGCGGACCTATGGTCCGCCTGCCGCGTCAGCACAAAGCCAAGCTTTGTGCGAGAGCTGGGCGGGGGAGGGAGTAAGTGCTTATGCGGGCGAGTGGCGGCAGTCCCTCCCCCACCCAGTGGGGGAGGATAGGTGGGGGTCTAACTTCGCCCCTCACGCCACCGAGGCCAGCGGCAGGTTCACCAGCAAATTCTGCGGCTTCAGCTTCAGCCGCCGCCCTTCCGTCATCGCCAACCCCAGATAGACCGGCCGGCCGGCGAGGTCGGGGCGCATGGCGGCGGGGTCGGCGAAGTCCAGGCGGAACAGGGCGAGGATGCGGGCCAGCCTGTCCTCCCCCACCTCCACCCCGTTGTAGAGGTCGTTGAGGATCGCCGTGGCGGCGCTGTCGAGCCCGACATGCCATACCCAGCGGTCGTCGCGGATGTTCTGCACCGGCTGGATGCTGACCGTCACGCCGAGGAAATGCCCAACCCAGGCCTCCAGCACACGGGCCAGCGCGTCCAGACCGGCGGCAGCGAAGGTGATGTCCAGCACGGTGTCGTGCCGGGCGTCGCGGCCCCAATAGAGCGGGTGGTTGGTCTCGTCCAGGATGTCCAGATCGACGCTGCGGGGAGCGGTTCCGGCCTCCACCACCAGTCGGCCCAGCGAGCCGAAGCCGCCGGACGCCGCCATGGTCTCCACCGTCTCGGCATCGGCGACGCGGACGCGGCCGTCGTCGACCGACACCGTCTGCTCGCGGAAGAACAGCTCGCCGGCACGGGCGCGCAGGCCCGACGGGGTCTCGTCCAGGATGCCGCGCAGGATGGCATGCACCAGCTGGTCGATGAACAGGCCCGGCACGCCGCGGGCGCCCTCGCGGAACAGGCGGATGTAGCAGCCCTCCAGCGTCCCGGCGGCCAGCAGCCGGTCGCGGAAGGCCAGCCAGACCTGGAAGTTTTCCCGCGCATCCGGATCGGCGATGGCGTCGAGCAGCGGAGCGGGTACCGTCCGCGCCGGATCGTCCAGCAAGGCGGCATGCAGCGTGCGCTCGGCGTCGCAGGCCTCCTCCGGCGGGCGCATCTCGGGCCGGAGCAGATAGGCGCGCAGGAAATCGGGCGTCACCGCCAGATGGTTGTCGGCGTCGCGGGTCAACAGGTGGAAGCCGGACGCCGTCCAGAAATCGGTCATGCTGAGGGGCACCTCTGGTCCTGAAGGCGCCTATCCGACGACAGAGCCGCCGGACTGCGCAAGTGTCTTGTGGCCGGTCGCCAGATCGAGGGTCCTGTCGAGGAAGTCGTCGATGTCCGCCCACACCCGGTCGCGGATGGCGTCGCATTCCATCAGCAGCTCGTGCTTCGCCCCGGGATACTCGACAAGATGGGCGTTGCCGAGCCGGGCGGCCACCATGCGGTGAAGCTCCGCCCGGACCACCCGGTCGTCGGGCGCGCTCAGCAGCAGGACCGGCGTGCGCACCCGCTCCAGCGGCAGACCGCCATGGCGCAGCGCATCCTCCGCATCCAGCGCCGCCGCCACCCAGGCGAAGCTGACGCCGCCGACGCGCAGTTCCGGCCGCTCGGCATAGGGGGTGTGGAAGGCGGCGTAGCGCCGGGGATCGGTGGTGATCTTGTTGTCCGGCCGGAAGATGCCCTCCGCCGGGTCGTAGTCGCCCTGCCACAGCGCATAGCGGGCGCCGCATCCGCAGGCGAGACCCAGGGAGGCCAGCGCCCGAGCCAGCCGGCGCGGCAGCGGTCCGGTATGGATGGCGTACATCGGCGCCGCCAGCAGCACGGCGGCATAGCGGCCGGGATCGTCGCCGGCATGGCGGGCCAGCGCCAGCGTCGCCACGAGGCCGCCCATGGAATGCGCCAGCAGGATCAGCGGCCCGCCGGTCTCCGCGGCGACGGGCGCCGCCACCTGCCGGTAAACGCAGTCGAGGTCGTCGACCAGCAGCGCGAAATCCGTCAGGTGGTGGATTTGCCGGTTGCCCAGCGGCCGGTCCGACAGGCCCTGGTTGCGCCAGTCGACCGCCACCACGCGAAAGCCGCGGGCCGTCAATGCGCTCGCGGTCTCCGCATATTTCTCGATGAACTCGGCGCGGCCGGTCAGCACCAGCGCAGTGCCGCGGACCCGCTCCGGCTTCGGCCAGACGGCGACCCGCAACCGCACTCCATCACCCATCGCGACAGACCGCATCTCCACATGGCTCAGGTCCGGCATTCCTCCGGGTACAGTCCAAGCGGAATCGTCGGCCATGCTTTCTCCCCCGAGCGTTGTGATGAGAACCGGAAGAGCGCCCATGCGGACCACCCACTCCGAATTCGTCAAGATATTCGAAACCGGAAATAGTAGCGATGTCTTGCTTATGGTCTGCGATGGAACTCTTTTCCTTGCAGGGCGTTGGTGCGCGGTTGGAGGTGTACCGATGAAGACAATGCGAAACATCGTCCTGGCGCTTGCCGCCACGACCCTGAGCGGGACCGCGGTCCCGGTTCTGGCGAACGAGAAGGCCAAGGTTCCGCCCGTGCATGTCGAGCATGAGGATGGCGAGGAAGTCCTCGTCCACAAGGGGGAAGCGTCCTTCTACAGCCACAAGTTCCACGGCCGCACCACGGCCAGCGGCGAGCCGATGAACCAGAACAAGTCGACCGCGGCGTCGCGCACGCTGCCGCTCGGCTCCAAGGCCACGGTCACGAACGAGGAGAACGGCAAGAGCGTCGACGTCATCGTCAACGACCGCGGCCCGTATGTCGACGGCCGGGTGATCGACCTGTCGCGCTCCGCCGCCAAGAAGCTGGACATGATCGAGGACGGGACCGCCCCGGTGACGGTGGAGGTCAAGCCGTCGGAGCAGCCGACCGACACCGCCCGCGACAAGGTGGAGGAGAAGGTAGACCAACTCACCCCCGACCGGCAGGTGGCGGACCGCGAGACCCGCAGTCAGGGAAACAGCGGCAATAGTGGCGGCACCGGCAGCGACACAGTGTCGCACTCCGGATCGGGCAAGTAATGCTGCGGCGCGGCGAAGACATTTCCCGATTCGCCGCGCCGATCCCCTGACTTTTATTGCGCTGCCGAACCAACAGTCATTAAACAGTCAATCGGTTGAAATGAAACGGACTTTGCCACTGCGGCGCGGGGTGGTGCCCCACAGTCGCGCCAACGCTGGCGGCCAAGCGCCATAGGCGGTGGGATTTTTCGTTAAGTTGTTGATTGAACGCCGCTTCTGCCGCTCTGCCTTCATTGCGAAGTAATCCGGCTGCACAAGGCACCCTTCCATTACTGGGAAGCCTGCCGCGGAAAGCAGCCGTTTTGGCCACGGTCTTGTGCGGAACGTTAGAGATTTTTTTGCATTTTTGGAGGAGACGTGGTGCCATTCCCATCGCTGCGGCGCACATGACGCATTGCAGCGAACGGCGCGGCGCCAGTGCGTCAGACGCCGGAACAGGCACCGAGAGAAAGAGGAATTGCTGCGATGGACGACGTGCGTCAGGTCCGCAAGGATACCGAAGGCTACTGCATCGAAGACCTGTCCGTCGGCATGACGGCAAGCTTCGCCAAGACGGTGACGGAAGCCGACATCGTCCTGTTCGCAGGCATTTCCGGCGACACCAACCCGGTCCACATCAACCAGGAATACGCCGCCACCACCATGTTCCAGGGCCGCATCGCCCACGGCATGCTGACGGTCGGCTTCATCTCGGCCGTGCTGGGCACCAAGCTGCCGGGGCCGGGCTGCATCTACATGAGCCAGACGCTGAAGTTCAAGGCGCCGGTCCGCGCCGGCGACACCGTCACCGCCCGCGCCACCATCACCGAACTAATCCCGGAAAAGCGCCGCTGCGTCATCAAGACCGTCTGCACCGTCGGCGAGACCGTGGTCGTGGAAGGCGAAGCGTTGCTGATGGTCCCATCCCGCGGCTGATTTTTCGACGCCTGAGCGCTGCCTTCGGGCGCCAGGACACCGCCGGCGCGTTTACCCCGCGCCGGCGTCGGTCTATATAGACGCCCGAGCAAGCGGACCCGCCGGGGTCCGCCCACAGCACCGGGGCGCGCATGCGACTGTACAGACACACCGCCGACCTGCCGGCCGAAGAGCGGGGCGCCGTCGTGGCGCTCGGCAATTTCGACGGCGTGCACCGCGGACATCAGACGGTCATCGGCACCGCACAGCGCCTTGCGGCGGAGATGGGCGCGCCGTCGGCCGTGGTCACTTTCGAACCGCACCCGCGCAGCGTCTTCCGTCCCGACGACCCGCCCTTCCGCCTGACGCCTTTCCGCGTCAAGACCCGGCATATCGAGGCGCTGGGAGTCGACCAGCTGATCGTCTGCCATTTCGACGACGGCTTCCGCCACAAGACCGCGCAGGCCTTCGTCGACGAAATCCTGATCGGCGGGCTGGGCGTCCGGCATGTCGTCTGCGGCTATGATTTCCTGTTCGGGCACAAGCGGTCGGGCGACCCGGCCTTCCTGCTGCGCGCCGGCCGCGCCCAGGGCTTCGGCGTGACCGAGGTCGGTCCGGTGTCCGACACGGAGGGCGGGGTCTATTCCTCCACCCGCGTGCGCGACGCGCTGGTCGCCGGCCGGCCGCGCGAGGCCACCCATGTGCTGGGCCATCCCTGGGAGATCGAGGGACGCGTCGTCCACGGCGACCAGCGCGGCCGCACCATCGGCTTCCCCACCGCCAACATCGAACTGGGCGAGTATCTGCGCCCGGCCTTCGGCGTCTATGCGGTGCGCGCCGGCATCGACCGCGGCGGCGAGACCGTCTGGCTGCCCGGCGTCGCCAATCTCGGCGCCCGCCCCACCGTGGACGGCACGGTTGCCCGGCTGGAAGCCCACCTGTTCGATGTCGACCTGGACCTGTACGACCTGCATCTGCGGGTGCAGATGATCGATTTCCTGCGGCCGGAGATGAAGTTCCCCAGCTTCGACGCGCTGAAGGACCAGATCGTTCAGGATGCCGCCGCCGCCCGCGCGGTTCTGGCCGGCGGCTGACGGGAGGGGCACGCCATGGAACGGGTTCTGATGCTGCTGTTCATCCTGAACCAGGGCGGCCCGACCACGCTGGAATTCGCCAGCATGGAGCAATGCAAGGCGGCCGAGCCGGTCGTCATCCAGAACTACCGCGAGATGACCGGCAACACGGTGCTGTCGCGCTGCATCCGCATGGTGCTGCCGGCGAAGTGAGGTGGCGGCTCCGCCGGGCCGTCATCGACACTGGCGGAGATGGTTTCGTCTGATACAGTGCGGCCCCGCCCTCGCTTCCCCCGCCGCAGTGCTCGCCATACCATGCCCCGTCCAGATTCCCTGCCGATCCGTGTCCTGTTGACCGCCCTGGTCGCCTTCGGCCCGCTGTCCACCGACCTCTACCTGCCGTCGCTGCCGACGCTGGTCCGGGTGTTCGACACCGATGTCGTCACGGTGCAGATGACGCTGTCGATCTTCCTGATCGGCTTCGCGGTGTCGCAGTTGGTCTATGGCCCGATGTCCGACCGGTTCGGCCGGCGCCCCACCCTGCTGGTCGGGGTGGCGATCTATCTGGCGGCCAGCGCGGTCTGCGCCATGACCACCAGCATCGAGGGGCTGATCGCCGCCCGCTTCTTCCAGGCGCTGGGGGCCTGCTGCGGGCCGGTGGTGGCAAGGGCGGTGGTGCGCGACGTCTTCGGCCGCGACCGGGCGGCGACGGTGCTGGCCTACATGTCGATGGCGATGGCGCTGGCCCCGGCGGTGGGGCCGATGCTGGGAGGCGTGCTGACGGAGTGGTTCGGCTGGCGCGCGAACTTCGTTCTGCTGACCGTCTTCGCTTGCGGCATCCTGGCGGCGGTGTGGTCGATGCTGGGCGAGACCAACGCCCACCGCGACGAGGAGGCGCTGAGGCCCAGCCGTCTCGCCGCCAACTATCTGCTTCTGCTGCGCAACCGCGGCTTCGTCGGCTATGTGCTGGTGGTCGCCTTCTCCTACAGCGGCATTTTCTCCTTCATCTCCGGCTCGTCCTTCGTGCTGATCGACCGGCTGCACCTGACCCCGGCGCAGTATGGCGCCAGCTTCGGCGCGGTGGTGCTGGGCTATATGCTGGGCACCTTCCTGGCCGGTCGGCTGACGCCGCGGCTGGGCGGCGCCCGCATGATCCGCATCGGAACGCTCCTGTCGCTGGGCGGCGGGGTCGTGGGCGGTCTGCTGGCGCTGGCCGGGGTCCTGCACCTGCTGGCCATCGTCGTGCCGGTCTTCCTGTTCATCCTGGGCACCGGGCTGACCCTGCCGAACGCCACCGCGAACGCGGTCGGCCCCTACGCCACCATGGCCGGGCTCGCCTCCTCCCTGCTGGGCTTCGCGCAGATGACCATCGCCGCCGCCGTCGGTATCCTCGTCGGCCATATGAACGACGGCAGCGCCCTGCCGATGATGGGAGCCATCGGGCTGGTGGGGCTGGGCGCGCTGCTGGCGCACCGGCTGCTGGTCATCCCCGCGACGCAGGGCGGGCGATCCGCCTGACCCGGCCCGGCGGACGGGTGGCGCGGCGGCGCTCCCGCGCCTTGCGGTCGTCGTCGGCCCTGCGGCCCTCGTCATCCTCCCTGCCGAACTCCGGGAAGCGGTCCATCAGGATGGTGAACAGGATCGTCACCATCAGGGACAGGGCCAGCGCCATCCCCGCCAGCAGGTAGTAGCCGGCACCGCAGGCGATGCCCAGCCCGCCCGCCACCCAGATCACCGCCGCGGTGGTCGCCCCGCGCACGCTGTCGCCGGAGCGGAACATGACGCCGGCGCTGATGAAGCCGACCGCCTGGGCCACGCCCTGGATGACGCGCACCGGGTCGCTCGGCCGCTCGTCGCCGCTGGCATGCAGCCCGACATAGAACTCCAGCGCCACCAGAGTCGTCAGGGCGCAGCTGATGGATATCAGCGTATGCGTGCGCAACCCGGCCGCCTTGCCGCGCATTTCCCGGTCAAGTCCAAGCAGCGCCCCGCAAAAGGCTGCAGCCAGCAGCCGCAACCCGATCTCCTCCACCGTCAGAACCGTAGTCAAGCCCATGAAATCACTCCGGTTTTTTGACCCCTCAAACGGTCTGCCACTTTTTTGGGGCACGCGGCATTTTTCACTTTGCAATCGATCGCGTTGGATCTATGTAACGCGAACTCGCAAGCGCACGTGCCGCTGGCCCGCCCCTCGGCGTCTCCGAGATGTGGTTATGCAACGACGTAACGCGTGATCCCCGACCGTCCCTTAAACAAGGCGGCGACTTGGAGGTTACGATGGTTGATGTTGTTGTGGGTGGGCGCGTGCTCACCCGTCTCCGAAATCTGCCGCTCCTGGACCATACGGACAGAACAGGGTTCTGTACGGGGCAATCCAGTATTGGCGGCCTGAGCGCCTGATCAGCTTTTTGAGTTGCTGATCGGCCCGCCCGGCCGCTCCCTCCCCCCGACTTCACCCTTTCCGTTCCATCATCTTGCGTCCCAGGAGACTGAGATGACCCAGAAGATTGCGCGCTTTTTCGAAGAGCAGCGCCCGCAGACCCCTTGCCTCGTCATCGACCTGGACGTGGTCGAGCAGAACTACAACGATCTGCACGACGCCCTGCCCGACGCCCGCATCTTCTATGCGGTGAAGGCGAACCCGGCCGCGGAAATCCTCAGCCTGCTGGCCCGTCTAGGCTCCGCCTTCGACTGCGCCTCGGTCCCGGAAATCCAGATGGCGCTGGCCGCCGGCGCCACCCCGGAGCGCATCTCCTTCGGCAACACCATCAAGAAGGAAGGCGACATCCGCCGCGCCTATGAGCTGGGTGTCCGCCTGTTCGCCTTCGACAGCGAGCCGGAACTGGAGAAGATCGAGCGCGCCGCCCCCGGCGCCCGCGTCTTCTGCCGCATCCTGACCTCGGGCGAGGGCGCCGAATGGCCGCTGTCGCGCAAGTTCGGCTGCGACCTGACGATGGCGCGCGAGCTGCTGCTGAAGGCCCGCGACATGGACGTGCAGCCCTATGGCGTGTCCTTCCATGTCGGTTCGCAGCAGAAGGACCTGATGCAGTGGGACCACGCCATCTTCCAGGTGGCGCAGCTGTTCCGCGAGCTTGAGGTGCTGGGCGTCGACCTCGGCATGATCAACCTGGGCGGCGGCTTCCCCACCCGCTACCGCACCGACGTGCCGGAATGCACCGCCTACGGTCAGGCGATCTTCGACTCGCTGCGCAATCACTTCGGCAACCATCTGCCGGAAACCATCGTGGAGCCCGGCCGCGGCATGGTCGGCAGCGCCGGCATCATCGAGAGCGAAGTGGTCCTGGTGTCGCGCAAGTCGGCCGAGGATACCAAGCGCTGGGTCTATCTGGACATCGGCAAGTTCGGCGGTCTGGCCGAGACGATGGACGAGGCGATCCAGTACCCGATCGAGGTGCTGGGCGATGAGCCGGAAGACGACCGCGAGGCGGTGATCCTGGCCGGCCCGACCTGCGACAGCGCCGACGTGCTGTACGAGCGTGCCGACTACAAGATGCCGATGGGTCTGAAGGCCGGCGACCGCGTGCGCATCCATGCCACCGGCGCCTACACCACGACCTACTCGGCCGTCTGCTTCAACGGCTTCGCGCCGCTGCAGCACTACTGCATCTGAGGAGGGGGCGGGGCGGCGCCCTGCCCTTCCCGAAGTTGTTCCAAGAAAAAGCCCGCCTGCCGGATCGATCCGGCGGCGGGCTTTTCTTTTCGGGTCGACTATTTTTTGAGCAGCCCATCTTCTGGGCAGCCAGGGCATCCGACAAAGAAAAAGGCCGCTTCCGATCAACGGAAGCGGCCTTTTCCGGTGCGTTCGCCGGCCGGCGTGCAGGCGCTCATTCGCGCCAGAACGGCTTCGACATCTCGCGCTCGGCATCCAGGCGGCTGAAGCCGATGTCCTGGAGCATACGGTCGTCCAGATAGCCCAGTTCGCGGCGGGTCACGACGCGCTGGCGCCACAGGCCCAGCAGGTTCGAGGCGACCTCGACGATATGACCGAAGGTGGTGGTGGCGTGGCCGGTCTCGGCCGAATGCAGAAGGGTTGCCATGATGGAGATTCCTGAGATGTCTTGTTATGGAGGGTCCGCCGGTCGGCGATCACGTCCTCCTTGTGTGGAAATATAATTACGCTCCTTTCAGCCATGTTGCCACCCCCGGCGGCAACATGCCCGCTTTGCAGGCAGCGAAGAACTCGCCATGGAATGTCACCGATCTGTGGCAAAATCGTCATTCCGGATACTTACGGTTTGGTGGACGGACAATAATGGACCCCCGCACCTTCCTGCCCTGGACAAGGCAGCCTGACTTGGTCCATGTATTGTTTTACTTACGGATCAATAGAGCGAACCTGCGGACAGTACCATGAGCGGCATCCATACCCCCGGCAGCCAGACCTTCGACACCATCGGGTTCGATGGCGACGACACGCTGTGGCACAACGAATCGCTCTTCTCGATGACGCAGGACCGTTTCCGCGCCCTGCTGGCCCATGCCGCCGACCCGACCGACCTCGACCGCCGCCTGCTGGAGGCGGAACGGGCCAACCTCCGGGTCTATGGCTACGGCATCAAGGGCTTCGTCCTGTCGATGATCGAGACGGCGATCGCGGTCACCGACGGCAACGTCGCCGCCCGCGACCTGCAGAGCCTGATCGACTTCGGCAAGGCGATGCTGGACCATCCGGTGGAACTGCTGCCCGGCGTGGCGGAGGTGGTGGAGGCGCTGGCGTCCCGCCATCGGCTGGTCCTGATCACCAAGGGCGACCTGTTCGACCAGGAAAGCAAGATCGCCCGCTCCGGCCTGTCCGAGCTGTTCCATGCGGTGGAGATCGTCAGCGAGAAGGACCCGGCGACCTACCGGCGGGTGATGGACCGCCACGGCATCGACCCGGCGCGCTTCCTGATGGTCGGCAACTCGGTGCGCTCGGATATCCTGCCGGTGTTGGCGACCGGCGCCCATGCCGTCCACATCCCCTACGCCATCACCTGGGCCCATGAAGAGGCCGAGGTGCCCGACGACCATTACCGCCGCCTCGACTCGGTCCGCGAACTGCCGGCACTGTTGGCGGCCTGGTGAGGAGCCCTATCGATGACCTTGCTTCCCCTGCCCGACCTGGACGGCATCACCCCCGAAACCGGCGGCCCGGCCGCAGACCGCGTGCTGTCCGGCGCACCCGTCTTCACGACTTGGAACGGTTACGAGTCGGCGGACGGCAAGCGGTTCGCCGGATGCTGGCGGTCGACTCCGGGTTCCTGGCGCATCGTCTATGACGAGTGGGAATATTGCGAGATCCTGGAGGGCGAAAGCGTCGTCGCCCATGACGATGGCCGGTCCTGGACCCTGAAGGCTGGAGACCGTTTCGTCATCGAGCCGGGATTCCAAGGCAGCTGGACCGTGGTTGCGGCCACGACCAAGCGCTATGTGGTGGTCCTGCCCTGAACGGCCGCTCAACTGGCCCACTCAGCCGCCCCGTTCAACCAGTGAGTTCGACCGAGTTCTGGGCGGCGCCGTGGCTGATGATGGTGACAGCCTTGCGCCCGATCTCCACCGCCAGCACGCCGAGCACGAGGACGGAGGCGACCAGCATCAGGCGGGCGACGTCACGGGTCAGCGCGCGTTTACGGGCATTGGCCCGGCGATGCTCGCGGATCACCGCGCGCATGGCGCCACCGGTCAGCCGACGTCCGAACCAGGCATTGGCGGCCATGATGCGCTCCCATCATCCCCAACAAGTATAAGCGCATTTATATAAAATTTTATCTTGTTCGGCAAGAACCGAATCCCATGGCATGACGCCTAGGGACTCGGTTGCGGGTAAGGCCAGCCCTATTCCTTGAAGGCCACCTCGCGCTGGCGGCGGAAGGCCGGCAGCAGGATGAGGGCCAGCAATCCGACGGCCACCGCCATCAGGCCGGCGCTGATCGGGCGGGTGACGAAGACGGTCAGGTCGCCCTGGGACAACAGCATGGCGCGGCTGAGGTTCTCCTCCAGCAGGGGGCCGAGGACGAAGCCGAGCAGCAGCGGCGCCGGATCGCACTCCAGCTTCTTCAGCACATAGCCGAACACGCCGAAGCCGGCCATCAGCAGCACGTCGAACACGTCGTTCTTCAGGCTGTAGGTGCCGATGCAGCAGAATACCAGGATGGCCGGGAACAGATAGGCATAGGGCACGCGCAGAAGCCGCACCCAGAGCCCGATCAGCGGCAGGTTCAGCACCACCAGCATGACGTTGCCGACCAGCATGCTGGCGATCATGCCCCAGAACAGGTCCGGCTGCTTGGTCATGATCTGCGGTCCCGGCGTGATGCCGTGGATCATCATGGCGCCGACCATCAGCGCCATCACCGCGTTGGACGGGATGCCGAGGCTCAGCATCGGGATGAAGCTGGCCTGGGCACCGGCATTGTTCGCGGCCTCCGGCCCGGCGACTCCCTGGATGGCCCCCTTGCCGAAGGCGGAGGGATCGCGCGCCACCTTCTTTTCCAGCGCGTAGGAGGAAAAGGCGCTGAGCGTCGCCCCGCCACCCGGCAGGATTCCCAGCAAGGCGCCCAGCGCCGTGCCGCGCACCGCCGCCGGCCAGGCATCCTTTAAGTCCCGCAGCGACGGCCACAGCCGGTGGACCGGTGACGGATCTATACCGCGCCCTTCCGTCTCCTCCAGGTTGATGATGATGTCGGCAAGGCCGAACAGCCCCATCGCCAGCGGCACGAAGTCCAGTCCGTCATAGAGTTGCGGAATGTCGAAGGTGAAGCGCATCTGGCCGGAATTGACGTCGGTCCCGACCATCGACAGCAGCAGCCCGACCAGGATCATCGCCACCGCCTTCACCACCGACCCATGGGCCAGGGTAACCGCGCCGATCAGGCCGACCAGCATCAGCGCCACATATTCCGAAGGACCGAAGGCCAGAGCCATCCCGGCCAGCGGCGGACCGGCCAGCGCGATGACCAGGGTGGTGACGCAGCCCGCGAACAGCGACGACAGCGCCGCGGTCGCCAGCGCGACGCCGCCGCGACCCTGCCGCGCCATGGCGTTGCCGTCCAGGCAGGTCATGACGGAGGAGGATTCGCCGGGCAGCTTCACCAGGATGGCCGTGGTCGATCCGCCATACTGGGCGCCATAGAAGATGCCGGCCAGCATGATCAGCGCCCCCACCGGCGGCAGGTAGAAGGTGATCGGCAACAGCAGGGCCACCGTCGCCGTCGGCCCCAGTCCGGGCAGCACGCCGATCAGCGTGCCGATCAGGGCGCCGAGGAAGCAATAGACCAGGTTCATCGGCTCGACCGACACACCCAGCCCGAGCCAGAGATTGGCGAGGACGTCCATCATGGCCAGATCTGGAGCGGCAGGCCCAGTCCCCAGGAAAAGATGGCGATGCAGCTGGTGGCCAGCGTGGCCCACAGGGCCGTGAAGGGGCCGGGGCGCAGCGGCCGCCCGGCCAATCCGCCGATGCCGATCAGCGCCAGGATGGCGAGCACCAGACCCAGCCTGTCGAGCAGAGCCGCGAAGGCGATCACGGCGACGGTGATGGCGACCGACGGCCTCCACGCCCAGGCCAGGGTCGCCGGTCCTTCCGCCGTCAGTCCGCGCACGAGGGTCGCCAGCCCCGCCGCCAGCAGGAGATAGCAGACGAGCCGCGGGAAGAACCCGGCCTGCATCATGGCCAGCGATCCCGCCTCCCAGCCGCGCGCCAGCCAGAGCCCGCCGAGGGCGAGGGCGCTGAGCAGCAGTCCGGCCGCGAGATCCTGGGGCGATCTCAGCCGGGATGCGGCCGATCGGGGCGATCTCAGGGTATGTGTCATTGGATGGATGTGTCCGCTCTCTCAGCCATGCGATGGCGGAAGGCCCGGGCGCCACACCCGCTTCATCGGGCAATGCAGCCTGCGCCCTCAGCCATGCGATGGCGGAAGGCCCGGGCGCCACACCCGCTTCATCGGGCAATGCAGCCTGCGCCCCTCAGGATATCGCCCAAAACCGCCGAGTCGGCCGCCGGCGCTATCTCCGCCGGTTGTATTATTACCGGCGACAATCTCTCCGTCGAGCGCGTTCTCGTCGGCCTTCACGGTTATGGAGGGAATATTGCAGGAAAGTTCAAGGCATTTTGCGCCGGATTTGCGACATATTACCCGTTATGGTACATTCTGACTTTCTTCATACACGCATGATGAACGGGCACCTCCGGCGCATCCGGGAGCGGAGCCCGAAGGATCGGACGACGAACGATGACAGCAGCGACTTTCCTCCTGCGCATGGCCGGCTGCCGTGCCGCGTCTTTCCCGGTTGCGGCGCTTGCGATCCTGATGCTGTTGCTCGCGGGCTCCCCCGCCGCGGTGCAGGCCGCCTATCCGGAGAAGCCGATCACCATGGTCGTCGCCTATGGCGCCGGCGGCTCCACCGACGTCACGGCGCGGATGCCGGCGCCCTATATCGAGCGCTATCTGGGCGGCGGGCGCATCGTCGTCCTGAACCGGCCGGGGGCCGGCGGCGAGATCGGCTTCGCCGCCATCGCCGATGCGGCGCCGGACGGTTACACGATTGGCTTCATCAACACGCCCAACCTGATCACCATCCCGATCGAACGGCAGGCGCGCTATGGGCTGGACCGGCTGGACCCGCTGGTGAACATCGTCGACGATCCGGGCGTGATGACCGTCCGTGCCGACAGTCCGCTCCGGTCGGTCGCCGACGTGGTGGAATTCGCGAAGGGGAATCCGGGCGCACTCACCGTCGGCTCCACCGGCATCGGCTCCGACGACCATCTCGCCATGCTGTTGCTGGAACGGCAGGCCGGGGTGAAGCTGACCCATGTGCCGTTCGCCGGCAGCGCCGAGAACTACCGCGCGATGCTGGGCTCCCACACCAGGATCTGCGACCAGAATCTGGGCGAGGGGCTGCGCGGGCTCGCCGGCGGCGATCCCGTGCGCATGCTGGGTGTGATGAGCCGGGCGCGTTGGGACATGGCGCCGGACCTGCCGACCTTCTGCGAACAGGGCTATGCCATCGACATGGTGTCCATGCGCGGCATCGGTGCCCCGAAGGGTCTGCCGCCGGACATCCGCCGCACCCTGATCGAGGCGATCACCAAGGCGGCGATGGACCCGGAGTTCCAGGCCAAGGCACGCGAGACCTTCCAGCCGCTCCGCATCGTCGGCCCAGAGGCCTTCGCCGCCGAGCTGAAGCAGTTGGACGGCGAGTTCCGCAGCTTGTGGACCGAAATGCCTTGGAAGTAATGCCTAAGGAATAACGGCCGCTTGCGAAACGACCTTATCCGTTACGATGCCGTTCCGGTGCCGTAACGGATTGGGTCGCTCAATCCGGCTTCGGCAAAGCCCTTCAGCCGCAACAGACAGCTGTCGCAGGCACCGCAGGACAGCCCCTCCGGCGTCGGATCGTAGCAGGAGTGGGTGAGGCTGTAGTCCACCCCAAGCTCCAACCCGCGGCGGACGATCGCGGCCTTGTCCAGCGTCATCAGCGGCGCATGGATCTTGAAGCGGCTCGTCCCCTCCACCCCGGCCTTGGTCGCGAGGTTGGCCAGGGTTTCGAAGGCCGCGATGTATTCCGGGCGGCAGTCGGGATAGCCGGAATAATCCAGCGCGTTGACGCCGATGAACAGGTCGGACGCTCCCAGCGTTTCCGCCCAGGCCAGCGCGAAGGACAGGAAGACGGTGTTGCGCGCCGGCACATAGGTGACGGGAATGCCCTGCCCCAGATCGGCCTCCAGGTCTGCGGCGCTGCCGTGCTTGGGCACGTCGATGCTGTCGGTCAGGGCGGAGCCGCCGAAGGCGCGCAGATCGATGTCGGCGATCACATGCCGCTCCACCCCCATCGCCGCGACCACGCGCCGTGCCGCCTCCAGCTCCACCGAATGGCGCTGTCCGTAGCGGAAGCTGAGGGCATTGACGCGATAGCCCTCGGCCTTGGCAATGGCGAGCACCGTGGTCGAATCGAGTCCGCCGCTGACCAGCACCACGGCGTCCTTCGGCACACCCATCGTCTTGTCCGGACCCGCCATCGCACATCCACCTCTGCAAAGCCGCCCGCCATCGCGGGCAAGGATGGCGACAGCTTTTGGCACATCCCGGCGCATCGGGCCAGACCGGGTGTCACGGCGATCACATCATGATCGCCAGCATTTCCTCGATGGTCATGACGCGCGAAGGCGGCAGGCGGACGGTTGCGGTGCAGCCCCGACCGGGTGCGCTGTCCAGCGTCAAGGTGCCGCCATGCGCCTCCACCAGACGCAAGGCGAGCGGCAGGCCGAGACCCATCCCCTCGTACCGGCGGGTGGCGGTCTGGTCGACCTGAGCGAAGGGGGTCAGGGCGGTCGCGATGTCCTCCGCCTGCATGCCGATGCCATGGTCGCGCACCGCCAGCTCCACCCATCCATCCGCGGCAGGCGCCATGGTCAGGGTGACCTTGCCTTGCGGGTGGCTGAACTTGATCGCGTTGGACAGCAGGTTGCCCAGCGCCTGGCGCAGACGACGCCGATCGCCCCGTATCGGCGGCAGATCGCCGTCGGCAGCCACCTCCACCGTCACGCCCTGGCGGGCGGCCTGAAACTCCAGGTCGGCAACCAGTTGGGCGGCGAGCGCCGACAGGTCGACCGGCTCATCAGCCAGCGACAGCCCGCCGGCCTCGACCCGCGCCATGTCGAGAATGTCGTCGATGATGGACAGCAGCTGTTCGCCGGCCTGTTTGATGGCGACGACGCAATCGCGATGTTGTCCCCAGCCACCCTCCAGCTGGGCGTCCGTCCGCGCTTCCAGCAGTTGGGAGAAGCCGATCACCGCATTCAGCGGGGTGCGCAGCTCATGATTCATGGTGGCGATGAAGGTCGATTTGGCGCGGTCGGCCGCCTCGGCCGCCTCCTTGGCGGCCAGCAGCTCGGCTTCCGCCCGGCGCCGTTCGGTCACGTCGCGCAGGATGGCGGTATAGATCCGCCGTCCCTCCACTTCGCTGGCGCTGACCGACAGTTCCACCGGAAACCGCGTTCCGTCGGCGCGCTCCGCCTCGGCAACACGGTCGCGGCCGACCAGGGCCGTTGTCTGTCTCGGCGCGAATTCCAGCCGGACGCCGCCCTCCTCCCTCAGATGGGCCAGCGGGATAAGCCGGTCGAGCGGACGCCAAAGGAGGTCCCCGGCCGGAACACCGAACATCGCCTCCGCCGCGCGGTTGAAGCCGAGCAGGATGCCGGCCTCGTCGACGGTGAGGATGGCTTCGGCGACCGTGTCGAGGATGGCCTCGTTGCGCGCCTCCGACAGGCGCAGGGCGTTGGCGGTGTGCAGGTATTCGCTGACATCGGTGATGGTGGCGATGGTGCCGCCATCCTCCATCGGGATGCGCTGGCACAGCACCCTGCGGTCGGAGCCCTCCCCCTGCGGATCGTGGAAGCGGAAATCGGTCGGCTGCGGCTCCCGGCCCGGTTCGCTCCGCCACTCCGCGGAAACCCGCGCCCGGTCGTCGGGATGGACGGCGCCAAGCCAGCCGTCGCCGAGCAGCCGGTCGGACTCCAACCCGGTGATGGCGGAAAGGCGGGCATTGGCGAACAGCACCTGACCGGCCGCGTCGGCCTGAAGGATGCCGACCGGCACCGATTCAGCCAGAGTGCGATAGCGCGCCTCGCTGGCGCGCAGCCGCTCCGACAGGGCGATGGCGTCGCTGACATCACGGACGGTCAGGACCAGCCCACCGATTTCCGGATCAGCCAGTTCGTTGCGAACGGTCACCTCCAGCCAGTGCCAGCCGCCATCGGCATGGCGGAAGCGGAGGATCGAGCGGCCGCTGCTGCCTGCCGGGGCGGCGGCCCGGATCCGAAGCCGCTGCTGCGCCTCCCACAGATCCTCGGGGTGGATGTGCAGGTCCAGAGCGGCGCCGGCAAGCGCCTGGGGAGGATGACCCAGCACGTCGGCCGCCGCTTGGCCGATCTGGAGAACGCGTCCGTCCATCGACAGCACCGCGACCGCCCCGTCCGATATGCGGCACGGGGCGTCAACCGACCGTTCGCCTGCCTGCAAGATGGCACCTCCGAACCGGCAATGATAGGTTGGGCCGGATTGCCGCCCCTTACGCTTCGGGACGGCAATCCGATCCTGCCGGTCAGAGTAGGCAGTCGACCATTAACGTGTGATGTCAGAAAAAATCGGGTTCGACCCTGATGGTTTCGCCGCTGAAACCATCACCCCCGCCGCAAGGACAGGAAAGAGGTCAGCGCGTCCAACACGGCGTCCGGCGCTTCGGTCATCACCATATGCCCGGTCTGGGGCAGGACGACGACCTGCGAAGACTTCACGCGCGCGGCCAGCGTGCGCCCTGCTTTGGCCGGAGTCATCTTGTCCAGCGCTCCCAACAGGAACAGGGCGGGACAGGCGACCGACGCCGCAGCATCCGCCCCCTGCCCGTATTCGTTGCAGGCCGCGAGATCGACCCCCAACATCCCCGGCCGGACCGACGCCATCAGCCGGCGACCGCCGGGGATCAGCGCGAGGCCCGGCGTCGGGCAGCTGCCGCCCTGGGCGCCGCCATGGCCGCGCGGCCCATGGCCCCAGCCGATCACCATCTCGATGGCGGATTGTTCGCCGGCATGGGCGGCGGCCAGCAGGTCCGGATGCACCGGCATGCGTTCCGCCACGCCCAGCAGCGCAACCGCCTCCACCCGTCCGCCGTGGCGGGCGGCTGCGTCGAGCGCCACCAGCGCCCCCATGGAATGGCCGATCAGCGCCGCCCGCTCCAGCCCGGCGGCATCCAGCAGGGCGATCACCCAGTCTGCGATGGCGGCGATGCTGCCCAGCGGTTCCCCGCCGGAGCGGCCATGGCCCGGCAGATCGACCGCCAGCACCGAACGGCCATGGTGGGCGAGATAGCGGCTTTGCAGGCTCCACACGCTGTGGTCCATGCCGGCGCCGTGGATCAGCACGATTGCGGGACGGGCGGGATCGATCTCCCGGCCGCCGGTGTGGACGAAGACGGGGGTTCCGTTGACGGTCAACTGCATGGCGCGGCCCTCAGCCCTTGATGGCGGCGCGCAGCGCCTGCTTCAGGTCGTCGATCAGGTCTTCACAATCCTCCAGCCCGATGGACAGGCGGATCATGTCCTCCCCCACCCCGGCGGCGGCGAGCGCCTCCGCATCCAACTGGGCGTGGGTGGTGCTGGCGGGATGGATGACCAGCGACTTGGCGTCGCCGACATTGGCGAGGTGCGAGAACAGCGTCAGCGACTCGATGAATCGGCGCCCGGCCTCGCGGCTGCCGCCCTCCCCGCTGCCGCGGATGCCGAAGGAGATGATGGATCCGGCACCATGCGGCAGCAGCCGGGATGCAAGCGCATGGTCGGGATGGTCCACCAGCTCCGGATAGGAGACCCAGGCGACGGCGCCCTTCGCGGCATTCAGCTCCCCTTCCAGGAAGCAGACGACCTTGCGGGCGTTGTGGATGTGGCACTTCATCCGCAGAGGCAGCGTTTCCACGCCCTGCAGGATCTGGAAGGCGTTCATCGGGCTCATGCAGGCGCCGAAATCGCGCAGTCCCTCGGCACGGGCGCGGGCAATGAAGGCCGCCGGGCCGTATTCCTCGGCGAAATCAATGCCGTGATAGCCGGCATAGGGCTCGGTCAGGGTCGGGAACTTGCCCGAAGCCTCCCAGTCGAACCGGCCGCCGTCGATCACCACGCCACCGATGGCGGTGCCGTGCCCGCTCAGCCACTTGGTGCAGGAATGCATGACGATGTCGGCGCCATGCTCGAACGGACGGCAGAGATAGGGGGTGGTGAAGGTCGAATCGATCATCAGCGGGATGCCGGCCTCGTGCGCGATGGCCGCGACCTTCGGAACGTCCAGCACCTCCAGCCCCGGATTGCCCAGCACCTCGCCGAAGACCAGCCGGGTTTCCGGACGGATCGCCGCGCGGATGCCGTCGAGGTCGCGCGGATGGACGAAGGTGGTGGTGATGCCGAATCGCGGCAGCGTGTAGGCCAGCAGGTTGCGGCTGCCGCCATAGATGGAGGAGGAGGCGACGATGTGCCCGCCCGCCCCCATCAGCGTCATGATCGCCAGGGTCATGGCGGCCTGCCCGCTGGCGGTGCAGACGGCGCCCACCCCGCCTTCCAGCGTCGCCAAGCGCTCTTCCAGCACCGCGACGGTGGGGTTGGAGATGCGCGAATAGATGTGGCCCGGCCGTTCCAGGTTGAACAGGGCCGCCGCCTGATCGACGTCGCTGAAGACGTAGGAGGAAGTCAGGTGGATCGGAACCGCCCGCGCCCCGGTCGCCGGATCGGGCCGCTGCCCTGCATGAAGACTCTGCGTATCGAACTTCAGGAACTTGGCGCCGGCCATGCTCCTCCCTCCCCTTGGATTGGAAAGAGGGCCGCCAACGGTTGAGCGGCCCTCTCTGCTTGTCAGCTTATTATTTGCCAGCCCTGTTCAACCCGCATTCCAGCGGCATCGACGGTGCGGAAGCGTATGGAGACATGACGCGCGCGTCAAGGTGGTTGGGAGGGGCAACGCGTGGGGAAGGATTCAAGCGGCCTGCCCGTCGGCCGCCACCCCCACCATCGTCTCCTCCACCAGCCAGTCCACCACCCGGCGCAGCGCCTCGTCCTCGCCGGCGCCGTCGGCGAGCGCCGCCTGGAAGATCGCGATCTGGCGATGGGCGCTGGTGCCGCGCTTGACGATCTCGCGCGCCCGCTCGACCTCGGCGGTGCAGCCGAAATGTTCGGCATCCTCGCGGGTCAGCTCGATGATCTCGTCCAGCAGGTCGGCATAGGGAACGATGCGGCCCTGGCCGAAATCGACCAGACCGCTGTCCAGGCCATAGCGCTGGGCCCGCCAGCGGTTCTCCTCGATCAGCAGGTTCTTGTAGGGCCGCCAGGTGACGTTGCGCAGCTTCAGCCGCCACAGCATGCGCAGCAGGCAGCGGTAGAGCGCCGCCACCGTGACCGCATCGTCCAGCCGGGTGCAGATGTCGGTGATCCGCATCTCCAGCGTGGGGAAGCGCGAGGACGGCCGGATGTCCCACCACAGCTTGCTGGCATCCTCGATCACGCCGGCATTCACCAGGACCGCGACGTGGCTCTGATACTCGCCGTAGCTCTGGAAACCGTCGGGCATGCCGGTGCGCGGCAGCTCGTGCCACACGCTGAGCCGGTAGGAGCGGCGCTCCATGTCGCGCCCGCGCCAGAAGGGCGAGGAGGTCGACAGCGCCAGCAGATGCGGCAGGAAGTAGCGGACCTGGTTCATCAGGTCGATGCGCAGGTCGTCGTCCTCGATCCCGATATGGACATGCATGCCGCAGATCATCAGCCGCCGGGCCGGCGCACCCAGATCCCGCGCCAGCATGTTGTAGCGGTCGCGGTTGGTGTGCTTCTGCGGCTCCCACGCGGCGAAGGGATGGGTGGAGGCGGCGATCGGCGCCAGCCCATAGCGGTCGGCGACCCCGGCCACCGTGGCGCGCAAGGCCGCCAGTTCGGCCCGCGCCTCGGCCAGCGTCTTGCAGACCGGCGTGCCGACCTCGATCTGGCAGCGCAGGAATTCCGGATGGATGCGGCCCGGCGCCTGTTCCTGACAGGCCTCCAGCATCTCGTCCGGCGGGCTCTGCACGATGTCGCGCGTTCCGCGGTCCACCAGCAGATATTCTTCTTCCAGGCCCATGGTGAAGGACGGTTCGGTCACGGCGGCTTCCATCTCGTGTTCAGGCCCGCGGATAATGGTGGATGGTGGCCAGCGACGGCAGGGACAGCAGCGGCTCCAGCGCGTCGCCGATCACCTGCGCCCACAGATCGGCCCCCTCCGGCGTCGCGATCAGATCCTGCCGCACCTCCAGCAGGACGTTGGGATAGCCGGCGGGCGTCGCGTGGGTCTCCACCGTGCCGCCCAGGGTGCCGCGGCCGGAATAGGGCTGGTTGTCGCCGACGCACCAGCGTCCATCGGCCGTCAGCGCCTCGATCAGCGGAACCGGCAGGCGCGGGTCGTTGTCCCACAGCACGCCGATGTGCCAGGGCCGCGCCACCCCGCGCATGGCGGGGGTGAAGCTGTGGACCGACACCACCACCGGCACCTGCCCGCGCCCGCGGATGGCCGACAGCGCCGCGGCCACCGCCGCATGGTAGGGGTGGAACAGCGCCTCGACCCGCCGGGCCTGCTCGTCGGCGTCCAGCGCGCGGTTGCCGGGGATCACCACGTCGTCGCTGACCACCGGGATCGCGGTCGGATCCTCCAGCGCCCGGTTCGGATCGATCACCAGCCGGGAAAAGCCCGACAGCACCGCCGTGGCGCCGAACCTCGCGGCCAGCCGCCGCGTCACCTCCGCCGCGCCGATGTCGTAGGCGATGTGGCGGCAGAGCTGCTCCTCCGGCAGGCCGAGGTCGCCCAGCGCCCTGGGGATCGCACGGGATGCATGATCGCAAACCAGCAGCAGCGGCTCGCCCGCATCCGGATTCAGCGTGGTCGCCGGTGGCGGATCATCGGGACCCAGCAGCGGTGCAGCGAGTCGCGGGGCGGGCGCAGGCGCGGTGACCGGCTGCCGGTGTTCGGGCGGCCCGTCATGGGATTGGCCGGCTGAGTGCGGGGAGTCTTGCGGGGTCGAGGCAACCATACGCCACACTAACGCAACCGCCACGCCGGGCGGAAGCGCGGCCGATGGTGGTAGCCCGATCGGCAAGCTGTTACGCTGCCCTTCCCTTTCCGCGCGAACCCACCCGGAAGACATCCCGCATGCTTCGCCTGCTCTCCCTCTGCCTTGCCGTGATGGCGCTGCTCAGCGCCTGCGGTCCCGTCTATGAGACCCAGTACAGCCTGATCCCGCCCAGTTCGGCGGAGGGGCGGCTGTGCGTCAACCAGTGCCAGCAGAACCGCAATTTCTGCCGCCAGAACTGCGGACTGAACCAGCAGGCCTGCGTGAACGAGGCACGGTCGCGCGCACTCTATGAATACCAGGCCTATGTCAACCGGCAGCAGGCGGAAAAGAAGCCGATCAAGAAGTCGGTCAGCGACTTCGACCGCTCCTACTCCTGCGGCAACAGCAGCTGCGAGGCGCGGTGCGAGGCGGACTATCGCGACTGTTTCGGCGGCAGCTGCGGCGGTCAGGTGATCGCCCGGACGGTCTGCACCGCCTTCTGCGACCAGGAGAAGCCCGCGCCGGTTCCCGCGGCCGCGCCGAGGCTGAGCCCGATGCCGCCGGGCGCCGCCCAGTCTCCGATCCAATCCCCGGCGGCTTCCGCCAACACCGGCGGCTACCCGGCCGGCGCCTCGCTGTGCCAGCCCGGCATGCGGGTGGAGGTGGAATGGAAGGGCGAGTGGTATCCCGCGACGGTGAAGGACAAGCCGCGCAAGGACGGCCGCTGCCCGATCCACTATGACGATTTCGGATCGGAAGACGACGAGTCGGTGTCGCTGCGCCGCATCCGCCCGCGCTGACGCATCGGGCCACCACAACAGGTCCATACACCAGCCCAACACCGTAAAGGGGAAACCGGGACGCGCACGGCAGCCATGACGCGCGTCCTGCTGGCCCGCCCAATCATCGGCGGATATAAGCGATCCCATGCCAGACGCCAGTGCCATCCCGCTCGACCATGCATCCCGGACGCAACGCGTCGCCCTGATCGCCCTTCTGCTGGGTGCCCTCGGCATCGCCTTCGCCCCCATCTTCGTCCGCCTGTCGGATGTCGGGCCGGTCGCCACCGGCTTCTGGCGCATGGCGCTGGCAACCCCGGTGCTGGCGCTGTGGATGGTCGGCGAGTCGCGACAGCCTACCGGCCGAGCCAGCCGGCGCCCCTCATCGCTCGCCGATTACGGCCGACTGTCCCTGGCCGGCCTCTGCTTTGCCGGCGACCTTGCGGTCTGGCACACCTCCATCCGCTACACCTCCGTCGCCAACGCCACGCTGCTGGCCAACTTCGCGCCGCTTTTCGTCGCGCCGGCCGCCTGGTTCCTGTTCAAGGAGCGCATCACCGGACGCTTCGTTCTGGGCATGTTGCTGGCGCTTGGCGGAGCGGTCGTGCTGATGGGGCAGAGCTTCCAGCTGAGCGCCGATCATCTGTTCGGCGACGCGCTGGGTCTGCTGACCGCCGTCTTCTACGCCGGCTACATCCTATCGGTCGGGCATCTGCGCGCCGAGTTCTCCACCGCCACCATCATGACCTGGAGCGGCGTCATCACCGCGGCCGTGCTGCTCCCGCTGGGCCTCTATGACGGCGAGGCGATGCTGCCGGCGACCGCCGCCGGATGGCTGGTGCTGGCCGGGCTGGCGCTGTTCAGCCATGCCGGCGGGCAGAGCCTTATCGCCTACGCGCTGGCCCATCTCCCGGCCTCCTTCTCGTCCGTCAGCCTGCTGCTGCAGCCGGCCGCCGCCGCGATCCTCGCCTGGATCCTGCTGAACGAACCGCTGGGAACGCTGCAGGCGGTGGGTGCCGCCGTGATCCTGATGGGCATCCTGATGGCCCGGCGCGGCAGCCGCTGACATCAGGCAGGGCTATCCGGTCGGAGAACCGGCCAGCCATGTCTTTTCATCCCGCGGGCAAGGCGCCGCAGGCGGCCTGTCGACCATTGACCCGGCCCGCCCGGACCGCTACCGGTATTACCAACTGCCAATGAACCGCTTTCCGACCGAAGGGAAACCACCCGTGCCCGGCACCGACGACAGCGCTCACGTCCCCTCCTCCTCGCAGCGCATTTCGGAGTGGGTGGCTCAACAGCTTCTCGACCGCATCGCGCGCGGCGAGCTGGTGCCGGGGGAGCGTCTGCCGGGCGAACGCCAGCTCGCCGAACAGCTGCATGTCAGCCGCGTCTCGGTCCGGGCGGCCCTGCAGAAGCTGAAGACACAGGGATTCCTGACCGCCGTCCAGGGCGGCGGCACCCGCGTGGTGTCATCGGCCGGGGTGATGGACGGCGCATTGACCACCATGGTGCGCAGCACCCACCAGAACCTGTGCGACCTCGTCGAAATCCGCATGGCGCTGGAAAGCTGGGCAGCCCGCCGCGCCGCCGAACGGGCGACCCAGGAACAGATCGACACGATCGGCCGCATCCTGCAGGCGATGAGCGAGACCAACCGGGATGGCGGCCGCGCCGCCGACGATATGGACTTCCACGTCGCCGTCGCCCAGGCGTCCGGCAGCCCGGTCTATCTGCACCTGCTCTCCACCATCCGCGACATCCTCGGCAACATGGTCGAGATGAAGCACACCGAGCCCTTCATGGAGAACCACGAGGCGCTGATGATCGAGCATCACCGCGCCATCCACCAGGCCATCGCCCGCCGCGACCCCGATGCCGCGGCCAATGCCGTCACCGCCCATCTCGGCTGGATCCTGGCCCGCTACCGCACCATGACCGAGGAGCCGGCGACCCCGGCGGCGACACAGGGCGATGCCCCGCCCTCCCCCGGCACTCCCGCCGCCTGACGACGCCGCCCCGCCGACCGGTACCAAAGGCCGCCCAGTACCAAAGAACGACGAAGGCCGCAGCCTCCCACCGGAGACTGCGGCCTTCGTCGTTCGACCAGACGCGACCCTCAGCTTGCGAGGATCGCCTCGATCTCTTTCGTCACCTCATCGATGTCGGCCATGCCGTCCACCGCCTTCAACACGCCGCATCCCTGGTAGTAGGGCAGGATCGGCGCGGTCTGCTGGTGGTACTGGGCAAGACGGGTCGTCACCGTCTCCGCATTGTCGTCGGCGCGCCGCTTGAATTCGGTGCCGCCGCAGGCATCGCAGACGCCCTCGACCTTCGGCTTCTCGAAGCTGTCGTGATAGCCCTTGCCGCACTTGGCGCAGGTGTAGCGGCCGGTGATGCGCTCCACCAGGACATCGTCGACGACCCGCATCTCGATCACATGATCGAGCTTCAGGCCCTTCTCCTCCAGCATCTTGTCCAGCGCCTCGGCCTGGGCCACGGTGCGCGGGAAGCCGTCGAGAATGAAGCCGTTCTTGACGTCGGGCTTGGAAATGCGTTCGGCGATCATGCTGACCATCAGCTCGTCCGGCATCAGCTTGCCGGCGGCCATGATCTCCTTCGCCTGCTGCCCGAGCGGCCCACCTTCCGCCACCATGGCGCGGAGCATGTCGCCCGTGGACAACTGCACCAAGCCACGCGTGTCTTCCAGACGGCGCGCCTGGGTCCCCTTCCCGGCGCCCGGCGGACCGAGCAGTATGAGGTTCATTACTTTCTCCCCCGAAGCTTCGATTTCTTGATCAATCCCTCATACTGGTGAGCCAGCATGTGGGAATGAATCTGCGCAACCGTGTCCATCGTGACGGTGACCACGATCAGCAGGCTGGTGCCGCCAAAATAAAACGGAACCGAGTGCTGGGATATCAGGATTTCAGGGAGGAGACAAACCGCCACAAGGTAGGCGGAGCCGATGACCGTCAGCCGGGACAGCACGTAGTCGATGTGATCGGCGGTGTTCTTGCCGGGACGAATGCCGGGGATGAAGCCGCCATACTTCCGCAGATTCTCGGCCGTCTCCGCCGGATTGAAGACGATGGCCGTGTAGAAGAAGCAGAAGAACACGATCAGCGAGGCGTAGAGCAGCATGTACAGCGGCGTGCCATGCGCCAGATAGCGCGACACCGCCTGCAGCCACTCGGGCCCCTCGCCGCCGGCGAAACCCACCGCGGTCAGCGGCAGCAACAGCAGCGACGACGCGAAGATCGGCGGGATGACGCCGGCCGTGTTCATCTTCAGCGGCAGGTGCGACGCTTCGCCGCCGAACACCCGGTTGCCGACCTGGCGCTTGGGGTACTGCACCAGCAGGCGGCGCTGGGCGCGCTCCATGAAGACGATGAAGAACACCACGCCGACCGACATGACCAGCATCAGGATGATGAACAGGGTGGACAAGGCACCCTGGCGGCCGAGTTCCAGCGTATTGACCAGCGCGCGCGGCAACTCCGCGACGATGCCGGCGAAGATGATCAGCGAGATGCCGTTGCCGATGCCACGGGCGGTGATCTGCTCGCCCAGCCACATCAGGAACATGGTGCCGCCGACCAGCGTGATGACCGTGGCGATGCGGAAGAACAGACCCGGATCGATGACCGCCGCCCCGCTGGAGCTGCGCATCGCCTCAAGGCCGACCGCGAGGCCATAGGCCTGCACCGTGGCGAGCGCCACCGTGCCGAATCGGGTGTACTGGTTCAGCTTCTTGCGCCCGGCCTCGCCTTCCTTCTTCATGGCCTCCATCTGCGGCGACACGGCGGTCAGCAACTGCACGATGATGGACGCCGAGATGTACGGCATGATGTTGAGCGCGAAGATGGTCATGCGGCTGAGCGCGCCGCCGGCCAGCATGTCGAACATGCCGAGGATGCCGCCGCCCTGCTGCTTGAAGACGTCGCTGAGAATCGTCGGGTCAATGCCCGGCAGCGGGATATAGGTGCCCAGCCGGTAGACGATCAGGGCCGCCAAGGTGAACCAAATCCGCTTTTTCAGCTCGGTCGCCTTGGAGAAAGCCCCGAAATTGATGTTGGCGGCAAGCTGCTCGGCCGCTGATGCCATGGTCCAATCCCTGTCCCGTAAGCGCGAACGGGGCGGCACTGCATGACGCAGGCCGCCCCTCGCGACTTCGCTTTTTGTAGTGCCACGAAAGCCCGTGCGCAAGCACGGGCTTCACGCGGAACCTTACTCGGCGGCTTCGGCGGCGGGCGCGGTCAGCGTGACGCTGCCACCCACCTTTTCGACGGCCTCGATCGCCGACTTGGACGCGCCGGCGACCGTGAAGGAAACCTTCGTGGTCAGCTCGCCCTTGCCCAGCAGACGGACACCGTCCTTCTTCACCTTGCCGGTGACGCCGGCAGCGTTGAGCGCCGCGGCATCGATGGTCTCGGAAGCATTCAGCTTGCCCAGGTCGATGGCCTTCTGGACCATGCCCAGGTTAACCACCGAATATTCCTTGGCGAAGATGTTCCGGAAACCGCGCTTCGGCAGGCGGCGGTGCAGAGGCATCTGCCCGCCTTCGAAGCCGTTGATCGCCACGCCGGTGCGCGAGGTCTGACCCTTCACGCCGCGGCCAGCGGTCTTGCCCTTGCCGGAACCGATACCGCGGCCGACGCGCATGCGCGCCTTGCGGGCACCGGCGTTGTCACGCAGGTCGTTAAGCTTGGTCATGATCTCAGCCCTCGTTCTCGACGCGGACCAGGTGCGCGACCTTGGCGATCATGCCCCGCACGGCCGGAGTGTCCTCCAGCTCGCGGGTCCGGTGCAGCTTGTTGAGACCCAGACCGACCAGCGTCTCGCGCTGGTCGTGCTTGCGGCCGATCGGGCTGCCGATCTGGGTCACGACGACGGTCTTCTTCTCCGCCATGATCAGGCCTCCTGTCCGGCGCCGGCCTCGCGACGGCCGAGGATGTCGCTCACGCGACGACCGCGACGCGCCGCGACGGAACGCGGGCTGGTGACCTGGGTCAGGGCGTCGAAGGTCGCCTTGATCATGTTGTGCGGGTTCGACGTGCCGATCGACTTGGTCACGACGTCAGCGACGCCGAGAGCCTCGAAGATCGCGCGCATCGGACCACCGGCGATGATGCCGGTACCGGCCGGAGCCGCCCGCAGCACGACCTTGCCGGCACCGAAGTGACCGTTGGTGTCGTGATGCAGCGTACGGCCCTCGCGCAGCGGAACACGGATCATGCCGCGCTTGGCCTGATCGGTCGCCTTGCGGATCGCTTCCGGCACTTCACGGGCCTTGCCCGAGCCGACGCCGACGCGGCCCTTGCCGTCGCCAACGACGACCAGAGCGGCGAAGCCGAAGCGACGACCACCCTTGACCACCTTGGCGACGCGGTTGATACCGACGAGCTTTTCGATCAGCTCGCTTTCTTCCCGCTCGCGCGGCTGCCGGTCGCGGTTATCCCGCTCCCCACGTTCACGTGCCATATCCGGGCCTCCTTAGAACGACAGCCCGCCCTCGCGGGCGGCGTCGGCCAGGGCCTTGACCCGGCCATGGTAAATATACCCACCGCGATCGAAGACGACCTCGGTAATCCCAGCGGCCTTGGCGCGCTCGGCGATCAGCTCGCCGATGCGCTTGGCAGCATCGACGTTGCCGCCGTGCTTGAGCTGCTCGCGCAGCTCCTTCTCCAACGACGAGGCAGACGCGAGCGTCTTGCCGTTTTCGTCGTCGATGATCTGGGCGTAGATGTGCAGATTCGACCGGAAGACCGAGAGGCGAACGCGCCCGCCGGCCTTCTTGGCAATCTGCGCGCGCACGCGCTGCTTGCGGCGCTCGTGGAGTTGCTTTGGCTTCAGCATGGCGGTTACTTCTTCTTACCTTCCTTGCGCAGGACGGTTTCGGTATCGTACTTGATGCCCTTGCCCTTGTAGGGCTCCGGCTTCTTCCAGCCGCGGATCTCGGCAGCCACCTGGCCGACCTTGTGCTTGTCGTAGCCGCTGACCGAGATGGCCGTCGGCTTGTCGCACTTGATCGTGATGCCTTCCGGGATCGGGTACTTCACGTCGTGCGAGAAGCCGAGCTGCATGACCAGCTCCTTGCCCTGCACGGCCGCGCGGTAACCGACGCCATTGATCTCGAGGTTGATCGTGTAGCCCTGGCTGACACCGGTGACCATGTTGTTGATCAGGGTGCGCGAGGTCGCCCACATGACGCGGGCGCGCTTGCTGTCGTTTGCCGGCTTCACCACCACCTTGCCGTCTTCCAGCGAGGCGGTGATGTCGTCGATCAGGGTCAGGCTGAGTTGCCCCAGCTTGCCCTTGGCCGTCACCTGCTGACCGTCGACCTTCACGTCGACGCCAGCCGGGACCGGCACGGGATGCTTGCCAATGCGCGACATCTGCCAATCCCCCTTAGAACACGCGGCAGAGGACTTCACCGCCGACGTTGGCGGCGCGGGCCTCATTGTCCGACATCACGCCACGCGGGGTCGAAAGGATCGACAGACCGAGCCCGTTGTAGACACGGGGCAGGTCGGCGATCTTCGAGTAGACGCGACGGCCGGGCTTCGACACACGGGCGATCTGCTTAATGACAGGCTCGCCTTCGTGGTACTTCAGCTCGATCTTCAGGTTCTTGACGCCCGGACGCAGTTCTTCCTCGGACCAGCCGCGGATGAAGCCTTCACGCTTCAGAACTTCCAGGACGTTGACGCGCAGCTTCGACGCCGGGGAAACCACAACGGACATGCGGGCGTGCTGACCGTTGCGGATGCGGGTCAGCATATCGCCGAGCGGATCGCTCAAAGACATTCTCGGACCCTCCTTACCAGCTCGACTTCGTCATGCCCGGAATCTGGCCGGTCGAGGCCAGTTCGCGGAGCGTGACGCGGGACAGCTTGAACTTGCGATAGAACGCGCGCGGACGCCCGGTCATTTCGCAGCGGTTCCGGACGCGCACCTTCGAGGAGTTGCGCGGCAGTTCGGCCAGCTTGAGGCGGGCAGCGAATTGCTCTTCCGGCGGGAGGGTCTTGTCGTTCGCGATTGCCTTCAGGCGCGCACGCTTGTTCGCGTACTGCTTGGCCAGCTTGGCGCGACGCTTGTTCTTTTCGATGGCACTGGTCTTAGCCATGGTCGTGCTCCAGCCTCAGCTCACGAACGGCATGTCGAAGCCCTTCAGGAGAGCCTTGGCTTCCTGGTCGGTCTTCGCCGTAGTGACGATGATGATGTCCATGCCGCGGATCTGATCGATCTTGTCGTAATCGATCTCCGGGAAAATGATCTGTTCCTTGACGCCCATGGCGTAGTTGCCACGGCCGTCAAAGCTGTCACCCGGGATACCGCGGAAGTCACGGACGCGCGGCAACGCAATCGTCACCAGGCGATCCAGGAACTCGTACATGCGGTCGCGACGGAGCGTGACCTTGCAGCCGATCGCCATGCCTTCGCGCAGCTTGAACTGAGCGATCGACTTGCGCGACTTGGTCACCACCGGCTTCTGACCGGTGATGGCGGCCATCTCGGCCACGGCGAGCTGGATCTTCTTGGAGTCGGCGACAGCCTCGCCGACACCCATGTTGACCACGATCTTCTCGATCCGCGGAACTTCCAGGTCGTTCTTGTAGCCGAATTCCGACTTCAGAGCGGCGCGGATCTTGGAGTCGTAAACTTCTTTCAGACGTGCGGTCATGCCCGGGCCCTCACAGGTCAATGACTTCGCCGGACCGCTTGGCGACACGCACCTTGCGGCCATCCTCAAGGATCTTGAAACCGACGCGGGTCGGCTTGCCATCCTTGGGGTCGACGTGAGCGAGGTTGGAGACGTTGATCGGCGCCTCCATCTCGATGATGCCACCCTGCGAGCGGGCGCTGGCACGCTGGTGCTTCTTCACCACGTTCACGCCCTGCACAACGGCACGGTTCTCCTTCGGGAAAACCTTCAACACCTCGCCGGTCTTGCCCTTGTCACGGCCGGTCAGGACAACGACCTTGTCCTTGGTCTTGATCTTGGCGGCCATTACAGCACCTCCGGCGCCAGCGAGATGATCTTCATGAACTTCTTGCCGCGAAGCTCACGAGTGACCGGCCCGAAAATACGGGTGCCGATCGGCTCGCCCTGCTTGTTGATCAGCACGGCGGCGTTCCGGTCGAAACGGATCGCCGACCCGTCCTCCCGACGCAGTTCCTTCGCGGTGCGGACGATGACGGCGCGATGCACGTCGCCCTTCTTGACGCGGCCCTTCGGAATGGCCTCCTTGACCGAGACGACGATGACGTCGCCCACGGTCGCGACCTTCCGCTTGGACCCGCCAAGCACCTTGATGCACTGCACCCGGCGCGCCCCGCTGTTATCGGCGACTTCCAGGTTGGTTTGCATCTGGATCATTGTTTACGACCTTTCGTTATCACGCGGCGCCGCTGTCGGCGGCGGATTCCGTCACGACCGTCCAACGCTTGGACTTCGAGATCGGGCGGCATTCGATGATCGAAACGGTATCGCCGACCTTGAACTGGTTGCCCTCGTCGTGGGCGGCGTACTTCTTCGACTGACGAATGAACTTCTTGTACACGGGGTGCATGACACGACGCTCGACAAGAACCGTAACGGTCTTGTCGCACTTGTCGCTGACCACCGTGCCCTGCAGAACGCGGCGAGGCATGGATGATCCCCCTTACTTGCCGGCGTCGGCGGAGCGGGCACGCTCGCCGAGGATGGTCTTGATGCGGGCGATGTCGCGGCGCACCGTGTTCACCCGCGCGGTGTTCTCCAGCTGGCCGGAGGCCTTCTGGAAACGCAGGTTGAACTGTTCCTTCTTGAGCTGGAGGAGCTGATCGTTCAGCTCATCCGCGCTCTTCGTACGAATGTCTACGGCCTTCATGCCGCGGTCTCCTCGACACCGCCCAGGCGGGTCACCAGCTTCACCTTGATCGGCAGCTTCGCGGCCGCCAGAGCGAAGGCGGTTTTTGCCACATCTGCCGGCACGCCGTCCAGTTCAAACAGGATGCGGCCCGGCTTCACGCGAGCCGCCCAGTACTCCGGCGAACCCTTACCGGAACCCATGCGGACTTCGGCGGGCTTGGTGGAGACGGGGAGGTCCGGGAAAATGCGGATCCAGACGCGGCCCTGACGCTTCATCGCACGGGTGATCGCGCGGCGGGCCGCTTCGATCTGACGGGCGGTGATGCGCTCCGGCTCCAGGGCCTTCAGGCCGTAGGAGCCGAAATTCAGGGCGGTGCCGCCCTTGGCGTTGCCGTGGATGCGGCCCTTGTGGGCCTTACGGAATTTCGTGCGCTTGGGAGAAAGCATCGCTCGGCCCCTTTACTCGCGTTCGGAGCGCTCGGAGCGCTCGCGACGGTCGCGGCGATCGTGACGATCGCGGCGCGGCTCGCCGTCGGTCGACACCGGCTCGGAACCCATGCGCTTGTCCTGCGCCATCGGGTCGTGAGCCATGACCTCGCCCTTGAACACCCACACCTTGACACCGCAGGTGCCGTAGGTGGTCTTGGCGGTACCCACACCGTAGTCGATGTCGGCGCGCAGGGTGTGCAGCGGAACGCGGCCCTCGCGGTACCACTCCATGCGGGCGATTTCCGCACCGCCGAGACGACCCGAGCAGTTGATCCGGATGCCCTGGGCGCCCAGACGCATGGCGGACTGCACGGCGCGCTTCATGGCGCGACGAAATGCCACACGGCGCTCGAGCTGGCTGGCGATGTTCTCGGCGATGAGGCGAGCGTCGATCTCCGGCTTGCGGATCTCGACGATGTTCAGGCTCACCTCGCTGCCGGTCATCTTCGACAGCTCTTGACGCAGCTTCTCGATGTCCGCGCCCTTCTTGCCGATCACCACGCCCGGACGAGCCGAGTGGATGGTGATGCGGGCCTTCTTGGCCGGACGTTCGATGACGACGCGCGAGCAACCGGCCTGCTGCAGGCGACCCTGCAGATAGCCACGCAGCTTCAGGTCCTGGTGCAGCAGGTTGGCGTAGTCGCGCTTGGCGAACCAACGGCTGTCCCAGGTCCGGTTGATGCCGAGGCGCAGCCCGATCGGATTGATTTTCTGACCCATTACTCGGCCCCCTCGGCAACGGCGGCGTCACGCTCGCGAACGATGATCGTCAGGTTGCTGAACAGCTTCTCGACCCGGGCGCCGCGACCGCGGGCACGGGCGTGGAAGCGCTTCATCACCAGAGCGCGACCGACCGTCGCCGACGACACGTACAGACGGTCGACGTCGAGCTGGTGGTTGTTCTCGGCGTTCGCGATCGCGGCCTGCAGGACCTTCTTCACCTCGCCGGCGATGCGGCGCTTGGAGAAGGTCAGCTCGGCCACGGCGCGGCTGGCATCCATGTTCCGGATCAGCTGGGCGACGAGGTTGAGCTTCCGCGGGCTGGTGCGGATCATCGGATTGCGGGCCAGAGCCTCGTTCTCCGCGATCCGGCTGGGATTGGCAGACTTGCCCATGGCTTACTTCCTCTTCGCCTTCTTGTCCGCCGCGTGGCCATAGAAGGTCCGCGTCGGAGCGAACTCGCCGAACTTGTGACCGATCATGTGCTCGGTAACCAGAACCGGCAGGAACTTGTGGCCGTTGTAGACGCCGAACGTCAGACCGACGAACTGCGGCAGGATGGTCGAACGACGCGACCAGATCTTGATGATCTCGTTGCGGCCCGAAGCCCGGCTCTTGTCCGCCTTCTTCAGCAGATAGCCGTCGACGAACGGGCCCTTCCAAACGGAGCGTGCCATCGTTCGACCTCCTTACTTCGAATGACGGCGGCGCAGGATCAGGCCATCCGTCTTCTTGTTGTGACGAGTCTTCTTGCCCTTGGTCGGCTTGCCCCACGGCGTGACCGGATGACGGCCGCCCGAGGTACGACCCTCACCACCACCGTGCGGGTGGTCGATCGGGTTCATGGCGACGCCACGGACCGACGGACGCTTGCCCAGCCAGCGGTTGCGACCGGCCTTGCCCAGGTTGGTGTTCATCTGGTCCGGGTTGGACACGGCACCAAGGGTGGCCATGCACTCGCCGCGAACCATGCGCAGCTCGCCGGACGGCAGCTTCAGCTGGGCGTAGCCGCCGTCGCGGCCGACCAGCTGCAGGTAGGTACCGGCGGAACGAGCCACCTGACCACCCTTGCCGGCCTTCAGCTCGACGTTGTGCACGATCGAACCGACGGGGATGTTCTTCAGCGGCATGGCGTTGCCGGGCTTCACGTCGACGCGCTCGCCCGAGATCACCGTGTCGCCGACCTTCAGGCGCTGCGGCGCCAGGATGTAGGACAGGGTCCCATCCTGGTACTTGATCAGCGCGATGAAGGCCGTGCGGTTCGGATCATACTCGAGCCGCTCGACGGTGGCCGGAACGTCGAACTTGCGACGCTTGAAGTCCACCAGACGATAGGTACGCTTATGACCGCCACCCATACGGCGCGCAGTGATGCGGCCGGTGTTGTTGCGGCCACCAGACTTGGTCAGGCCCTCGGTGAGGGTCTTGACCGGCTTGCCCTTCCACAGCTCCGAGCGGTCAACGATGACCAGCTGGCGGAGCGACGGCGTAATCGGGCGGTATTGCTTCAGAGCCATCGGATCACACTCCCGCTCAGATGCCCGTGGTCACGTCGATCTTGTTACCCTCGGCGAGGGTGACGACGGCCTTCTTGAAGTCCGAGCGACGGCCGATGGTGCCGCGGAACCGCTTGGTCTTGCCCTTGGAAACCAGGGTGTTGACCGCGGTCACCTTGACGTTGAAGAGACCTTCAACGGCGGCCTTGATCTCCGGCTTGGAGGCCGTGAGCGGCACGCGGAACGTGACCTGGTTGTGCTCCGACACCAACGTCGACTTCTCGGTGATGACGGGAGCGAGGATCAGGTCGTACATCCGCTCCTGGCTCACCGCAGGTTTCGACTGCTTGCTCATTTCAGGCGAGCCTCCAGTTGCTCGACCGCGTTGCGGGTCAGGACCAGCGTGTCGCGGCGGAGAATGTCGTAGACGTTGGCGCCCTGCTCCGGCAGCACGTCGATCAGCGGGATGTTGCGCGAAGCCTTGGCGAAGTTCTCGTCCAGGTTCGAGCCATCGATGATCAGCGCGGACGTAAGGCCGAGGGTGGCCAGACGGGCGGCCAGTTCCTTGGTCTTGTGAGTCTCGGCAGCGGCAGCCTCGAGAACGATCAGCTTGCCCTCGGCGGCCTTGGCCGACAGGGCAGTCTTGAGCGCCAGCTTGCGGACCTTCTTCGTCAGGTCGTGGGCGTGCGAACGCACCACCGGCCCGAAGATGGTCGCACCGCCGCGGAACTGCGGCGAACGGATGGAGCCCTGGCGAGCGCGACCGGTGCCCTTCTGCGAGTAGGGCTTCTTGGTCGTGCCGCTGATCTCGCTGATGCCCTTGGTCTTGTGGTTACCGGAGCGGCGCTTGGCCAGCTGCCAGTTCACCATGCGGGCCAGCAGGTCGGTGCGGGTCGGCAGGCCGAACACGGCATCCGACAGCTCGATCTCGCCGACGGCTTCGTTGTTCAGGTTCTTGATCGTGGCCTTCATGGCGCTCACTCCTGCGTCTCGGCCGGGGCTTCCGCCGCCGGAGCAGACTTGATGCCGGCCGGGAAGGGCAGGCCTTCCGGAGCCTTCTTCTTGACGGCGTCACGGATGCGCAGCCAACCGCCCTCGGCGCCGGGGACGGCACCCTTGAGCATGATCAGACCACGAGCTTCGTCGACGGCGACGACCTGAAGGTTCAGGACCGTAACCCGCTCGTCACCGAGATGACCGGCCATCTTCTTGTTCTTGAAGACCTTACCGGGGTCCTGACGGTTACCCGTCGAACCGTGCGAACGGTGCGACACCGACACGCCGTGCGTGGCGCGCAGACCACCGAAGTTCCAGCGCTTCATCGCACCGGCAAAGCCCTTGCCGATGGAGGTGCCGGTGACGTCGACGTACTGGCCGGCGACGAAGTGGGCGGCCGAGAGCTCGGCGCCAACCTCGATCAGGGCATCGGCATCGACGCGGAACTCGACCAGCTTGCGCTTCGGTTCCACACGCGCCTTGGCGAAATGCCCACGCTCAGGCTTGTTGACGTTCTTGACCTTGATGGCGCCCGCGCCGAGCTGGACGGCGGTGTAGCCATCCTTTTCCTCGGTGCGAACGGCGACGACCTGGCAGCTGTCGACTTTCAGCACAGTGACCGGAACATGCTGGCCGTCGTCCGTGAAGACGCGGGTCATGCCGACCTTCTGCGCGATCAAACCGGATCGCATTGTTCTTTATCTCCTGACCAGGGACGTCCGTGAGTGGAGAGGTCCCTTACCAACCAAAATCAGAGCTTGATCTCGACGTCGACGCCGGCGGCGAGGTCGAGCTTCATCAGCGCATCCACGGTCTGCGGCGTCGGATCGACGATGTCGAGCAGGCGCTTGTGGGTGCGGATCTCGAACTGCTCACGCGACTTCTTGTCGATGTGCGGCGAGCGGTTCACGGTGAACTTTTCGATGTGCGTCGGCAGGGGGATCGGGCCCCGCACGCGCGCGCCGGTCCGCTTGGCGGTGTTGACGATCTCGCTGGTCGACTGGTCGAGCACGCGATGATCGAACGCCTTCAGACGGATGCGGATGTTCTGGCTGTCCATGTCCAAACGTCCCTTGCACCTTCTAGCGATGACGCGGACGCGTCACCGGAACTCCACGAGCTGCTTTGGGGCTTCGCCGACAGCGCAAGGCCGCGCGCCGAACCTCCCAAGCGGGGCCGACGGGCGACACTGTGACCGATGCGACGGGCCGATACGAAAAAGAACATCCCCCGCGGCGGATGCGCGAAGGGGATGTTCCGTTCAGCAGACGGCGCGCCCCCGTGGAGGCGCGCCGTGCCGTTCGTCTCGGGCTGCGTCTAGGCCGAAGCTGCCTACCACCAACCCAAAATCCAGAGGGCGTAATCTCTAGGCGTTCAGCGCCCGCGTGTCAATCCTGAATCTCCCCCGGATCGGAGGAAGCTGGATCGACAGGCGGACGGTTCCGAACACCGACGCCCGATGGCTAGAACCGGGCGGGTCGCCCTGCCTGCTTTCGCGGGGGAAGACGACCCGTCTCTTGCAACCGGCGGCGGGATCGCTCCCGCCGCCCTATCCTGCCCGCTTCGGCGACCACCTTGCGGCGGCTGCCGGACGGTCATCACTCGACGATCTTGGCAACGACGCCGGCGCCGACGGTACGGCCGCCTTCGCGGATGGCGAAGCGCAGGCCTTCGTCCATGGCGATCGGGGCGATCAGAGCCACTTCCATGGCGACGTTGTCACCCGGCATCACCATCTCGACGCCTTCCGGCAGCGAGACCATGCCCGTCACGTCCGTCGTACGGAAGTAGAACTGCGGACGGTAGTTGGTGAAGAACGGAGTGTGGCGGCCGCCCTCTTCCTTCGTCAGGATGTAGGCTTCGGCCTTGAACTTGGTGTGCGGGGTGATCGAACCCGGCTTGGCCAGAACCTGGCCGCGCTCGACGTCCTCGCGCTTGGTGCCGCGCAGCAGCGCGCCGATGTTGTCGCCGGCCTCACCCGAGTCGAGCAGCTTGCGGAACATCTCGACGCCGGTGACCGTCGTCTTCACCGTGGCCTTCAGGCCGACGATCTCGACTTCGTCACCAACCTTCACGATGCCGCGCTCGACACGGCCGGTCACCACGGTGCCGCGGCCCGAGATCGAGAACACGTCTTCGATCGGCATCAGGAACGGACGGTCCTTCGGACGCTCCGGCTGCGGGATGTACTCGTCGACCGTCTTCATCAGCGCCAGCACGGCGTCGCGGCCGATCTCCGGCTGACGGTCTTCCAGGGCGCACAGAGCCGAGCCCTTGGTGATCGGAATGTCGTCGCCCGGGAACTGGTAGGAGGACAGCAGCTCGCGAACTTCCAGCTCGACCAGCTCCAGCAGCTCCGGATCGTCGACCATGTCGACCTTGTTCATGAACACCACCAGCGCCGGAACGCCGACCTGGCGCGCCAGCAGGATGTGCTCGCGGGTCTGCGGCATCGGGCCGTCGGCGGCCGACACGACCAGGATCGCGCCGTCCATCTGGGCAGCGCCCGTGATCATGTTCTTCACGTAGTCGGCGTGGCCCGGGCAGTCGACGTGCGCGTAGTGGCGGTTGGTCGTCTCGTACTCGACGTGGGCGGTCGAGATCGTGATGCCGCGCGCCTTCTCTTCCGGCGCCTTGTCGATCTGGTCGTAAGCGGTGAAGGTGGCGCCGCCGGACTCCGCCAGCACCTTCGTGATCGCCGCCGTCAGCGACGTCTTGCCGTGGTCGACGTGGCCGATCGTGCCAACGTTGCAGTGCGGCTTGTTCCGCTCGAACTTTGCCTTGGCCATGGGTTGGTCTCTCCGTTTCTCAATCGTTCCAGCGGTCTTCAGGCCACCTTGGCGCGGACGCCGTCCGCGATGGCCTGTGGCACCGGCTCATAATGGTCGAACTGCATGCTGTACTGCGCGCGGCCCTGACTCATGGAGCGCAGGGAATTCACATAGCCGAACATGGCCGCCAAGGGAACCAGTCCCGTGACGATTCGCGCGTTGCCGCGCTGGTCCATGCCGGTGATCTGTCCACGGCGACCGTTCAGGTCGCCGATGACGTCGCCCATATAGTCGTCCGGCGTGATGATTTCGAGCCGCATCAGCGGTTCCAACAGCGCCGGAGCGGCTTTTGTCATGGCCTCGCGGAAGGCGGTCCGCGCCGCCAGTTCGAAGGCAAGCGGCGAGGAATCGACGTCGTGGGCCTCGCCGCCGACCAGCGTCACCTTCACGTCGACGACCGGGTACCCGGCGACGACGCCGCTGCCCTTGGCGGCTTCCAGCCCCCGCTGAACGCCGGCGACGTAGTCGCGCGACAGGGCGGCTGCGCGGTTCTCGAAGACAAAACCGGCGCCGCGGTCCAGGGATTCCACCTTGAGCGTCACCCGCGCGAACTGCGCACGATCTCCAGTCTGGCGGGCGTGGGTGTGATCCACCTCCGCCGTGCGCAGCACCGTCTCACGATAGGCCACCTTCGGTGCGCCGACGGAGGCGTCGACGCGGAACTCGCGCTTCATCCGGTCGACGACGATGTCGAGGTGCAGTTCGCCCATGCCGCGGATGACGGTCTGCCCGCTCTCGCGGTCGATGGACACGCGCATCGACGGGTCTTCATGGCCCAGCCGGTTCAGCGCCGCCGCCATCTTCTCCTGGTCCGCCTCGGTCCGCGGCTCGACCACGATTTCGATCACGGGCTCGGGGACGTCCAGCCGTTCCAGCACGATGGGCTTGGCAGGATCGCACAGCGTGTCGCCGGTCGCGGTGTGCTCCAGGCCGGCGAAAGCCACGATGTCGCCGGTGTGGGCGCGCTCGATGTCCTCGCGGCTGTTGGCGTGCATCAGCAGCATGCGGCCGATCTTCTCGCGCTCACCCTTGACCGGGTTGAGCATCCAATCGCCGACGGACGCAGTGCCGGAATAGATGCGGCAGAAGGTGAGCGTCCCGACATAGGGGTCGTTCATCACCTTGAAGGCCAGACCGGAGAAGGGGGCGCTGTCGTTGGCCGCGCGCTCTTCATTGCGGTCGCCATTGATGGCATGACCCTTGACCGCTCCGATGTCGTTCGGTGCGGGCAGGTAATCGACCACTGCGTCCAGCATCGGCTGGATGCCCTTGTTGCGGAAGGCGGAGCCGCAGAGCACAGGGACAACCGCATTGGAGATCGTGCCCTTGCGGATCAGCGCGCGCAGGGCGTCGGGCGCAGGCTCCTCGCCCCGCTCCAGATAGGCGGCCATTGCCGCCTCGTCGAGGTCGAGCACGGCCTCCAGCAGCGCCTGACGGGCGCTTGCGGCAGCTTCGGCAAGATCCTCGGGAATGTCGGTGTGTTCGAACTCGGCGCCGAGCGTCTCGGCCTTCCAGATCGTGGCGCGCATGGCGACCAGATCGACGATGCCGGAAAAGGTCGCTTCGACACCGATGGGCAACTGCAGGACCAGCGGCTTTACGCCAAGCCGGTCAGCCATCATCACGACACAGCGGTCGAAATCCGCGCCGACGCGGTCCATCTTGTTGACGAATGCCATGCGCGGCACGCCGTACTTGTCGGCCTGCCGCCACACGGTTTCCGTCTGGGGCTCGACCCCCGCAACCGCGTCGAAGATGGCAACGGCGCCATCCAGGACACGCAAGGACCGCTCGACCTCGATGGTGAAATCCACGTGGCCGGGCGTGTCGATGATGTTGATGCGGTGGTCGCGCCAGAAACAGGTCGTTGCCGCCGAGGTGATGGTGATGCCCCGTTCCTGCTCCTGTTCCATCCAGTCCATGACGGCGGTGCCGTCATTGACCTCGCCCATGCGATAGGACTTGCCGGTATAGAACAGGATGCGCTCGGTCGTCGTCGTCTTGCCGGCATCGATGTGAGCCATGATGCCGATGTTGCGGTAACGGTCGAGGGCGTGCGAACGGGGCATGCAAAATCACCAGGACAGGCGTGAACCTTACCAGCGGTAGTGCGAGAACGCCTTGTTGGCTTCCGCCATCCGGTGCGTATCTTCGCGCTTCTTCACGGCGGTGCCGCGCTGGCTGGCAGCATCGAGCAGCTCACCCGACAGACGCTCGGTCATGGTGTTTTCCGAGCGAGCGCGGGCGGCGCTGATCAGCCAACGGATGGCGAGAGCCTGGGCGCGGTCCGAGCGGACCTCGACCGGAACCTGATAGGTCGCACCACCGACGCGGCGGCTGCGCACTTCCAGGTGCGGCTTCACGTTGGCGAGGGCATCGTGGAAGACCTGAACGGGGTCGTTCTTGGTCTTGACCTCGATACGGCCCAGCGCACCGTAGACGATGCCTTCGGCGGCCGACTTCTTGCCGTCCAGCATCAGGCAGTTCATGAACTTCGTCAGGACGCGGTCGCCGTACTTGGCGTCCGGCAGGACTTCACGCTTCTCGGCGCGATGACGACGGGACATCGTGAGTTCTCCTTACTTCGGACGCTTCGCGCCGTACTTCGAACGGCGCTGCTTACGATCCTTGACGCCCTGGGTATCCAGCGTGCCGCGAATGATGTGGTAGCGAACGCCGGGAAGATCCTTCACACGACCGCCGCGGATCATGACCACCGAGTGTTCCTGGAGGTTGTGGCCCTCACCAGGGATGTAGCTCGTCACCTCGAAGCCGTTCGTCAGACGAACGCGGGCGACCTTACGGAGCGCCGAGTTCGGCTTCTTCGGGGTGGTGGTGTAAACGCGAGTGCAGACGCCACGCTTCTGCGGGCAGGCCTCCATCGCGGGAACCTTGTTGCGCGCGGCCAACGGCTCGCGCGGCTTACGGATCAACTGGTTGATCGTCGGCATATCTGCCCTTCATCCCTTCAAGATCACTCGGCCGGACGAGCCGGACGAAGCAAAAGCCCGCCTGCGAAACGTTGCCGTTCCGAGCGGGCTGAATGAGCGAAAGCCGACCGGAGGACTCCGATCGGCGGGATCGGTGGATTCAAGCGGACGCACGGAGAGCCCCGGCGTCCTTTGAAGTTCGCGGACTTTAGGGAAAGGCATGGAGAGAGTCAAGGACGGTATTTCCCGATTGGAGCCGTACCGATGCCCCCCGTGCTGCCCAATGAAAAAGGGCGCGTCCCTTGCGGAACGCGCCCCCTCCCCTACTCACCAGCCCCGTCGGATCAGGCCGCGGAGCTTTCCTCGCCCGGGGTCGGCAGGGCCGGAGTTTCCTCCGGAGCGCCGGCTTCCAGGGCCGCTTCACGATCACGCTCGGCGGCGATCAGCTTCAGGCGGTTCACCACGGAGCCCGTGCCGGCCGGGATCAGACGGCCGACGATGACGTTCTCCTTCAGGCCTTCCAGGTTGTCGACCTTGCCGCCGACGGCCGCTTCCGTGAGGACGCGGGTGGTTTCCTGGAACGACGCGGCCGAGATGAAGGACCGCGTCTGCAGGCTGGCCTTGGTGATGCCCTGGAGAACCGGATGGCCGTGGGCCGGCTGAAGGCCCTCGGCGACCGTCTTCTCGTTCTCCTCGTCGAACTCCTGACGGTCGACCTGCTCGCCCACCAGGAAGGTGGTCTCGCCGGCGTCGGTGATCTCGACCTTCTGCAGCATCTGGCGAACGATCACCTCGATGTGCTTGTCGTTGATCTTCACGCCCTGCAGTCGATAGACGTCCTGGATTTCGTTGATCAGGTAGTCGGCCAAGGCCTCCACGCCCATCACCGCCAGGATGTCGTGCGGCACCGGGTTGCCGTCCATCAGCAGATCGCCGCGCTCGACGTAATCGCCTTCCTGCACGGAGATGTGCTTGCCCTTCGGGATCAGATACTCCTTCTCGTCACCGCTCTCGTCATTGCGGACGACGATGCGGCGCTTGGTCTTGTAATCCTTACCGAATTCGACGCGGCCGCTCATTTCCGAGATGATGGCGAAGTCCTTCGGACGACGCGCCTCGAACAGTTCGGCCACGCGCGGCAGACCGCCGGTGATGTCGCGGGTCTTGGACGACTCGCGCGGGATACGCGCCAGCACGTCGCCGGCCCGGACCTCGGCACCGTTCTCCACCGACAGGATAGCGTCCACCGACATGAAGTAGCGGGCTTCCAGGCCGTTCGGCAGGGTGATCAGCTCGCCGCGGTCGTCCACCAGCGCGATGCGCGGCTTCAGATCGGCACCACGCGGCTGCTGGCGCCAGTCGACGACCACCTTGGAGCTGATGCCCGTCGCCTCGTCCATCACCTCGCGCATGGAGATACCCTCCACGAGGTCGATGTAGCGGGCGGTACCGGCACGCTCCGTGATGATCGGCAGGGTGTAGGGGTCCCACTCGGCCAGCTTGGCGCCGCGCTCGACCTTCACGCCCTCGTCCGCCAGCAGCTTGGCACCATACGGCACGCGGTGACGCGCCCGTTCGCGGCCCTGGTCATCGAGCAGGATGACTTCGGTGCTGCGGCCCATGACCACCGGGATGCCGGAGGAGTTCATGACGACGTTGCGGTTGTTGATCCGCACGGTCGCGTCGAACGCCGCCTCGATCTGGCTCTGCTCCGCACCGCGCTGCGCCGCACCACCGATGTGGAAGGTACGCATCGTCAGCTGGGTGCCCGGCTCGCCGATCGACTGCGCCGCGATGACGCCGACCGCCTCGCCGGTGTTGACCAGCGTGCCGCGGGCCAGATCACGGCCGTAGCACTTGGCGCAGACGCCGTCGCGAGTCTCGCAGGTCAGGACCGAGCGGATCTTGACCGAGTCGATGCCCGAGCGCTCGATGCGGTCGACCGTCGGCTCGTCGATCAGCCCGCCGTCCTCGACGAGCAGCTCGCCGTTCAGCGGGTCGATCACGTCGCCGACCACGGTGCGGCCGAGTATGCGATCGCCCAGCGGGCTGATCACTTCGCCGCCGTCGATCACCGCCTTGACGGTGATGCCGCGCTCGGTGCCGCAATCATGCTCGACGATGATGGCGTCCTGCGCCACGTCGACCAGACGACGGGTCAGGTAACCGGAGTTCGCCGTCTTCAAGGCGGTGTCGGCCAGACCCTTGCGGGCGCCGTGGGTGGAGTTGAAGTACTCCAGCACGGTCAGGCCTTCCTTGAAGTTCGAGATGATCGGCGTCTCGATGATCTCGCCCGACGGCTTGGCCATCAGGCCGCGCATGCCGGCCAGCTGACGGATCTGCGCGGCGGAACCACGCGCGCCGGAGTGGGCCATCATGTACACCGAGTTGACCGGCTTGCCGGCTTCGGTGGTCGAGATCGCCTTCATCATCTCGGAGGCGACCTTTTCGGTGCATTCCGACCAGACGTCGACGACCTTGTTGTACTTCTCGCCCTGGGTGATGAGACCGTCGAGATACTGCTGCTCGAACTCCTTCACCCGCTCCTTCGACTCGTTGACCAGCTTCTCCTTGGCGGCGGGGATGACCATGTCGTCCTTGCCGAAGGAAATGCCGGCGCGGCAGGCGTGGCCGAAGCCAAGCTTCATCAGGCGATCGGCGAAGATCACCGTCTCCTTCTGACCGCAGTGGCGGTAGACGGCGTCGATGACGTTGCCGACGTCCTTCTTGGTGAGGACGCGGTTGATCAGCGAGAACGGCACCTTGGGGTGACGCGGCAGCAGCTCCGACAGCAGCATGCGGCCCGGCGTCGTCTCGACGATGCTGATCAGCTCGTTGCCTTCGTCGTCCACACCGACGTAGCGCGCCTTGATCTTCGCATGGATCGACAGGACCTTGGCGTTCAGTGCCTGCTCGATCTCCGAGACGTTGGCGAACACCATGCCCTCGCCCTTCTCGCTCGGGCGGTCCATGGAGATGTAGTAGATGCCGAGGACGATGTCCTGCGACGGCACGATGATCGGCTTGCCGTTGGCGGGCGACAGGATGTTGTTGGTCGACATCATCAGGACGCGCGCTTCCAGCTGGGCCTCGAGGCTCAGCGGGACGTGCACGGCCATCTGGTCGCCGTCGAAGTCGGCGTTGAAGGCCGTGCAGACCAGCGGGTGCAGCTGGATCGCCTTGCCTTCGATCAGCGTCGGCTCGAACGCCTGGATGCCGAGACGGTGCAGCGTCGGCGCACGGTTCAGCATCACCGGATGCTCGCGGATGACCTCTTCAAGGATGTCCCACACCTCGGGACGTTCCTTTTCCACCATCCGCTTGGCGGCCTTGATGGTGGAGGCCAGACCGTACAGCTCCAGCTTGGCGTAGATGAAGGGCTTGAACAGCTCCAGCGCCATCTTCTTCGGCAGGCCGCACTGGTGCAGCTTCAGTTCCGGACCGACGACGATGACCGAACGGCCCGAGTAGTCGACGCGCTTGCCGAGCAGGTTCTGACGGAAGCGGCCCTGCTTGCCCTTCAGCATGTCGGACAGCGACTTCAGCGGACGCTTGTTGGCGCCGGTGATGACGCGGCCACGGCGGCCGTTGTCGAACAGAGCGTCGACGGCCTCCTGCAGCATGCGCTTCTCGTTGCGGACGATGATGTCCGGCGCCTTCAGCTCGATCAGCCGCTTCAGACGGTTGTTGCGGTTGATGACGCGGCGGTACAGGTCGTTCAGATCGGACGTGGCGAAGCGGCCGCCATCCAGCGGGACCAGCGGACGCAGTTCGGGCGGGATCACCGGAATGACTTCCAGGATCATCCACTCCGGACGCGACTGCGAAGCCAGGAAGGCGTCGATCAGCTTCAGGCGCTTGACCAGCTTCTTGCGCTTGGCTTCGGAGTTGGTGTCGCGCAGATCCTCACGGCAGCGCTTCTTCTCCTCGTCGAGGTCGAGCGCGGACAGCATGATGCGCAGCGCTTCGGCACCGATCGACGCGGTGAAGGCATCCTCGCCGTACTCGTCCTGGGCGTTCAGGTACTCTTCCTCGTTCAGCAGCGAATGCAGCTTCAGCGGGGTGAGGCCCGGCTCGATGACGACGTAGTTTTCGAAATAGAGGATGCGCTCCAGATCCTTGAGCGTCATGTCGAGCAGCAGACCGATGCGGCTCGGCAGCGACTTCAGGAACCAGATATGCGCGACGGGGGAAGCCAGCTCGATGTGGCCCATGCGCTCGCGCCGGACCTTCGACAGCGTGACCTCGACGCCGCACTTCTCGCAGATGATGCCGCGATACTTCATGCGCTTGTACTTGCCGCACAAGCACTCGTAATCCTTGATCGGGCCGAAGATGCGGGCGCAGAACAGGCCGTCGCGCTCCGGCTTGAAGGTGCGGTAGTTGATGGTTTCCGGCTTCTTGATCTCGCCGTAGGACCAGGACCGGATCCGCTCTGGGCTCGCGATCTGGATGCGGATCTGATCGAAGCTCTGCGGCCCCTGGACCTGGCCGAAAATGTTCATCAACTCATTCATGACCGTCTCCCGCTGGCATCGCCGCGTTGTCGGTTAAGGGCAGTGCATGACCCCGGAACGGCGCGAACGCACCGTTCCGGGGTTTGGTCACGTCAAATCGGCTCAGTAGGACCGCTGGTTCAGTTCGACGTTCAGGCCGAGCGAGCGCAGCTCCTTGACCAGCACGTTGAACGACTCCGGAATGCCGGCCTCGAAGTTGTCGTCGCCGCGGACGATGGCCTCGTAGACCTTGGTGCGGCCGGACACGTCGTCCGACTTCACCGTCAGCATTTCCTGCAGCGTGTAGGCGGCGCCGTAGGCTTCGAGCGCCCAGACCTCCATCTCACCGAAGCGCTGACCGCCGAACTGGGCCTTGCCGCCCAGCGGCTGCTGCGTGACCAGCGAGTAGGGACCGATCGACCGGGCGTGGATCTTGTCGTCCACCAGGTGGTGCAGCTTCAGCATGTAGATGTAGCCGACGGTGACCTTGCGATCGAAGGTCTCGCCGGTGCGGCCGTCCACCAGCGTCGACTGGCCCGACCGGTCGAAACCGGCACGCTCCAGATGGACGCAGATGTCCTCCTCGCGGGCGCCGTCGAAGACCGGCGTCGCGAAGGGCACGCCCTTGCGCAGGTTGCCGCCCAGTTCCAGCAGCTCGCCGTCGGTCATGTCGGCGATGTCCTCGTTGTAGGTCACCTCGCCGTACGCCGACTTCAGCGTGCTGCGCAGGGCCTCCAACTGGGGAGCGCCTTCCGCCTTCTGGCGGATCGCCAGACGGTACTGGTCGACCGCACGGCCGATCTGCTTGCCGAGACCCGAGGCCGCCCACCCGAGGTGGGTTTCCAGGATCTGACCGACGTTCATGCGCGACGGCACGCCCAGCGGGTTCAGCACCAGATCGACGGGCGTGCCGTCTTCCAGGTAGGGCATGTCCTCCTGCGGGATGATGCGCGAGACGACACCCTTGTTGCCGTGACGGCCGGCCATCTTGTCGCCCGGCTGCAGCTTGCGCTTCACCGCGACGAAGACCTTGACCATCTTCATGACGCCCGGCGGCAGCTCGTCACCGCGCTGCAGCTTGTCGACCTTGTTCTCGAAGCGGTCCTGCAGGGCCTTGATCGAGTCGTCGAACACCTTGGCCAGGTTTTCGACGGTCTCCATCACCTGCTCGTCGGCGATGGCGATCTGGCGCCACAGGCCCTTCGACAGGCCGGCCAGCACCTCGTCGGTCAGGACGGTGCCACCCTTCATGCCCTTCGGACCGGACTGCGCGGTCTGGCCGATCAGCACTTCCTTCAGGCGGGTGTAGAAGCTGCGCTCCAGGATGCCGCGCTCGTCGTCGCGGTCCTTGGCCAGCTTCTCGATCTCGGCACGTTCGATCGCCAGGGCGCGCTCGTCCTTGTCGACGCCGCGGCGGCTGAACACGCGGACCTCGACGATGGTGCCGACCACACCCGGCGGCAGGCGCAGCGAGGTGTCGCGGACATCGGAAGCCTTCTCGCCGAAGATGGCGCGCAGCAGCTTCTCTTCCGGCGTCATCGGGCTTTCGCCCTTCGGCGTCACCTTGCCGACCAGGATGTCGCCCGGACGGACCTCGGCGCCGATGTAGACGATGCCGGCCTCGTCGAGGTTCTTCAGAGCTTCCTCACCCACGTTCGGAATGTCGCGGGTGATTTCCTCCTGGCCCAGCTTGGTGTCGCGGGCCATGACCTCGAACTCCTCGATATGGATCGAGGTGAAGACGTCGTCCTTGACGATGCGCTCGTTGATGAGGATCGAGTCCTCGAAGTTGTAGCCGTTCCACGGCATGAACGCGACGAGCACATTCCGGCCGAGCGCCAGCTCGCCGAGATCGGTCGACGGGCCGTCGGCCACGATGTCGCCGGCGTTCACCCGGTCGCCCACCTTCACCAGCGGACGCTGGGTGATGCAGGTGTTCTGGTTGGAACGCTGGAACTTCAGCAGGTTGTAGATGTCGACACCCGGCGCCGTGCTGTCCGAGCTATCGGTGGCACGGACGACGATGCGGGTGGCGTCGACCTGGTCGACGATGCCCGAACGCTTGGCGACGATGGTCACGCCGCTGTCGCGGGCGACGGTCGCCTCCATGCCCGTGCCGACCAGCGGCGCGTCCGCCTTCACCAGCGGCACCGCCTGACGCTGCATGTTGGAGCCCATCAGCGCGCGGTTGGCGTCGTCGTTCTCCAGGAACGGGATCAGCGCCGCGGCGACGGACACCAGCTGCTTCGGCGACACGTCGATCAGGTCGATCGCTTCCGGCCGGAACATCAGGTATTCACCGCCCTGGCGGCAGGACACCAGATCGGCGGCGAAGCTGTTGTCGGGGTTCAGCTCGGCGTTCGCTTGGGCGACGACGTAGCGGCCCTCCTCCATCGCCGACAGGTAGACCACCTCGTTGGTGACCTTGCCGTCGATGACCTTGCGGTAGGGGCTCTCGATGAAGCCGTACTGGTTCACGCGGGCGTAGGTCGCCAGCGAGTTGATCAGGCCGATGTTCGGACCTTCCGGCGTCTCAATCGGGCAGATGCGGCCGTAGTGCGTCGGGTGCACGTCGCGCACCTCGAAGCCGGCGCGCTCGCGGGTCAGACCGCCCGGGCCGAGAGCCGAGAGGCGACGCTTGTGCGTGATCTCGGACAGCGGGTTGGTCTGGTCCATGAACTGCGACAGCTGCGACGAGCCGAAGAACTCGCGCACGGCGGCGGCGGCCGGCTTGGCGTTGATCAGGTCGTGCGGCATCACCGTGTCGATCTCGACCGAGCTCATGCGCTCGCGGATCGCACGTTCCATGCGCAGCAGACCGACGCGGTACTGGTTCTCCATCAGCTCGCCGACAGAGCGGACGCGACGGTTGCCGAGATGGTCGATGTCGTCGATTTCGCCGCGGCCGTCCTTCAGGTTCACCAGAACCTTCAGGATCTCCAGGATGTCCTCCTTGCGGAGAACGCGCATCTGGTCGTCGGTCTGGAAGTTCAGGCGCGCGTTCATCTTGACGCGGCCGACGGCCGACAGGTCGTAGCGCTCGCTGTCGAAGAACAGGCCCGAGAACAGCGCCTCGGCCGATTCGAGGGTCGGCGGCTCGCCGGGACGCATGACGCGGTAGATGTCGATCAGCGCATCTTCGCGGCTGGCGTTGCGGTCCGCATTCATCGTGTTGCGGATGTAGGCGCCGACGTTCAGGTGGTCGATCGCCAGCACCGGCAGCTCGTCGACGCCGGTCTTCTCCAGCTTCTCCAGGTCGCTCGCCGACAGCTCGTCACCGGCTTCGAACAGGACTTCGCCCGTGCGCTCGTTGATGATGTCGACGGCGAGATAGCGGCCGGTCAGCTCCTCGGTGGAGACCTGCTGCTCGGTCAGGCCGGCCTCGACCAGCTTCTTGATGACGCGCGGGGTCATCTTGGTGCCGGCCTCGGCGACGATGGCGCCGGTGGCGGCATCGACCAGGTCCGACGCCAGCTTGACGCCCTTCATGCGCTCGGCGCTGAACGGGGTCTTCCAACCGCCGGCGGAGCGGCTGTAGGTGATGGTGTCGTAGAAGTAGTTGAGGATCTCTTCCTTCGACATGCCCTGCGCCTCGTAGGGCAGCAGGTCCTTGCGGTTCGCCTTGCGCTCGGTGCGCAGAGCCTCGGTCTCCGCGCCGTCCAGAGCGAACAGCAGCGTGGTGGCCGGCAGCTTGCGGCGGCGGTCGATGCGCACATAGACGAGATCCTTGGCGTCGAACTCGAAGTCGAGCCAAGAACCGCGGTAGGGGATGACGCGCGCGGCGAACAGATACTTGCCCGACGCGTGGGTCTTGCCCTTGTCATGGTCGAAGAAGACACCCGGGCTGCGGTGCATCTGGGAAACGATGACGCGCTCGGTGCCGTTGATGATGAAGGTGCCGTTGGCCGTCATCAGGGGCATGTCGCCCATGTAGACGTCCTGCTCCTTGATGTCGCGAATGGACCGGAGGCCGGTATCTTCCTCGACGTCGAACACGGACAGGCGCAGGGTGACCTTCAGCGGGGCGGCGAAGGTCATGCCGCGCTGCTGGCACTCCTCGACGTCGTACTTCGGCTGCTCAAGCTCGTACTTGACGAAATCCAGCACCGCGCGGTCGGAGAAGTCCTTGATCGGGAAGACCGACTTGAAGACTTCCTGCAGGCCCAGGTTCGCCCGCTTTTCCGGGGCGACGTCCATTTGCAGGAAGTGATCGTAGGAGCTGCGCTGCACCTCGATGAGGTTGGGCATCTGGGTGACTTCCGGGATGCGCCCGAAGCTCTTCCGAACACGTTTACGACCCGTAAAGGATTTGGCCATGGATGTCCCCAAACGTCTGTACGTGATGCGCGTTATACCGACCGTTCAACCGACCGCGGGATCAAGCCGACTGGTGTCGACCGGTCCCAAGGGCGCCCGCGCGGGCCATCCCCATGATGGGGACGGAAAGAGCCGGGCCGGGCGAGCCCGGTCCGGCGGAAGGCAGAAAACGCCGTGCGGCGGCAGGTCCCCTGGGGGACCGGCCGCCGTCCGGCGTGGAACTGTATGATCCGTAACGCAACAAGGTCTTACTTAATATCGACCTTGGCGCCGGCCTCTTCAAGCTGCTTCTTGATCTTGGCGGCCTCGTCCTTCGTGGCGCCTTCCTTGACCGGCTTCGGAGCGCCCTCGACCAGGTCCTTGGCTTCCTTCAGGCCCAGGCCGGTGATCGCACGGACTTCCTTAATCACGTTGATCTTCTTGTCGCCGGCATCGGCGAGGATCACCGTGAACTCGGTCTGCTCTTCGGCCGGAGCGGCAGCGGCAGCGGCCGGGCCGGCGGCGGCGACGGCCACCGGAGCGGCGGCGGAGACGCCCCACTTCTCTTCGAGGAGCTTCGACAGCTCGGCGGCTTCCAGGACGGTCAGGGCCGACAGATCGTCGACGAGCTTCTGCAGATCAGCCATGTTACTACTCCAAACGACTTGAGTTCTGGGGATGTGAAAAACGAGTGACTAGGCCTGGTTAGGCAGCCGCCTCGTCGTCCTTCTTCGCGTAGGCAGCAAGCACGCGGGCGACCTGGCCACCCGGAGCCTGGAGAACACCGGCGATACGGGTCGCCGGGGTCTGGATCATGCCCACGAGACGGCCACGCAGTTCGTCCAGCGACGGGAGCGAGGCGAGGGCCTTGACCCCCTCCGCGTCCAGAATCTGGGTGCCGAGGCTGGCGCCGACGATCTTGAGCTTCTCGTTGGTCTTCGCGTAGTCGGCCACCACCTTGGCAGCCGCAACGGGATCCTTCGAGTAGGCGATCGCCGTCGGTCCCTTGAAGAGACCGTCCAGACCTTCGAACTGCGTCCCCTGAAGGGAACGACGGGCGAGCCGGTTCTTCGTCACTTTGAAGCTGGCGCCAGCAGCCCGAACCTTCGCACGCAGGTCGGTGACTTCCTTCACCGTCAGGCCCAGATGGTGGGTGACCACCACCAGGCCCGTGTCCTGGAGCTTCGATTGCAGAGCCGCGATCGTCGCTTCTTTTTGTGTACGATCCACGGATCGCCTCCTTGCACAGAGGTTTACATGAACCCCCGTCCCCGAAGGGCCGGAGGTCCGGCGAACCTGTCCCAGAAGTTCAAGCCGTTCCTGAACCGGACCAACCGCACGCATGCGCCGGGGCCGGAGGGGTAAACGGGTTCAACTCCTGTCTGCGCGGGTGGATTTTAAGCCCTCCCCTTCCCTTGCGGTCGGGTTCGGACACCAGCGGTCTCGGACAGGGGTGGGTGGGCGCCGTTGGGGTTTCCCCCTCGGGCAGTCCACCCGGTCACCGCCGCTGCCCTGGGACAGCGGCGGCGAAACGGGTCGTCAGGCGGCGGGAGCCGACACGCTGGCGAGGTCGAGCTTCAGGCCCGGGCCCATCGTCGACGAGAGCGAGACCTTCAACAGGTACTGGCCCTTGGCGCCGGTCGGCTTGGCACGGCTGATGGCATCGATGAAGGCGCGGATGTTCTGGACCAGCGCCTCTTCCGAGAAGCTGACCTTGCCGACGCCGGCGTGAACGATACCGGTCTTCTCCGCACGGAACTCCACCGCGCCGGCCTTGGCGGCCTTGACGGCGCCGGCCACGTCGGGGGTCACGGTGCCCAGCTTCGGGTTCGGCATCAGGCCGCGCGGGCCGAGAACCTTACCGAGCTTGCCGACCACGCCCATCATGTCGGGCGAGGCGATGCAGCGGTCGAAGTTGATGTTGCCGGCCAGGATCTGTTCGGCGAGGTCGTCGCCGCCGACCACGTCGGCGCCGGCGGCCAGAGCCTCATCGACCTTGGCGCCACGGGCGAACACCGCCACGCGGACGGTCTTGCCGGTGCCGTTCGGCAGGTTCACGACGCCGCGGACCATCTGGTCGGCGTGGCGCGGATCGATGCCGAGGTTCATCGCGATCTCGATGGTCTCGTCGAACTTGGCCTTCGCGGCGCCCTTGACCAGGGTGACGGCCTGTTCCAGCGAGTAGAAGGAGTCGCGGTCGACGTTCTTGTAGGCGTCGGTCAGACGCTTGCCCAGCTTCGCCATAGGATCAGCCCTCCACCACTTCGAGGCCCATCGAGCGGGCGGAACCGGCGATCATCGTCGCGGCGGCGTCGACGTCGTGCGCGTTCAGGTCGACCATCTTCTTCTGGGCGATCTCGCGGATCTGCGAGGTCGTGACCTGGCCGACGAAACCGCCCTTGCCGGGGGTCGTCGAACCCTTGTCCTTGCCCGAAGCCTTCTTGAGGAAGTAGCTGACCGGCGGGGTCTTGGTCACGAAGGTGAAGGTGCGGTCGCCATAGGCGGTGATGACCACCGGAATCGGCATGCCGACTTCCAGGTCCGCCGTCTTGGCGTTGAACGCCTTGCAGAATTCCATGATGTTCAGGCCGCGCTGACCCAGCGCCGGGCCGATGGGCGGCGACGGGTTGGCCTTGCCGGCCGGGACCTGCAGCTTGATGTAACCGACGATTTTCTTCGCCATCTCACAACCTCCTGGGACGACGCGTCACGCTCTCGACCGGCTGGCCCGGCGCTGCGTCGCGGGGTTTTGCGGTTCGGCCATGGCGAGCCTCCCGCAACAGAATGGAGCCACCGATGCAAGCACCGGCAGCTCCGACACGAAACACTTTGGAACCTTGCGCTCAGATCTTTTCGACCTGCGTGTATTCCAACTCGACCGGCGTGGAGCGGCCGAAGATCGAAACCGCCACCTTGAGGCGGGACTTCTCTTCGTCGACTTCCTCGACGACGCCATTGAACGAGGTGAAGGGGCCGTCGCTCACTCGAACCTGCTCGCCCACCTCGAAGGTGATCGAGGGCTTGGGGCGCTCAAAGCCTTCCTGCACCTGATGGATGATCCGCTCGGCCTCGCGCTGGGAAATCGGCTGCGGCTTGCCGCCGCCACCCAGGAAGTCCGTAACCTTCGGCGTGTTCTTCACCAGCGACCAGGATTCGTCGGTCAGGTCCATCTTGACGAGGACGTAGCCGGGGAAGAACTTGCGCTCCGTGTTGATCTTGGAACCCCGGCGTACTTCGACCACTTCTTCGGTCGGGACCAGGATTTCCTCGAACTTGTCTTCCAGACCCTTCTGAGCCGCCTTTTCGCGGATGGCCTGGGCGACCTTCTTTTCGAAACCCGAATAGACGTGAACGACGTACCAGCGCGCAGCCATGTCTTAGCCTCCCAGCCCAAGGATCAAGCGAACGGCAACCGCCAGCACCTGATCGACGACGAGGAAGAACAGGGCGGCCAGCACGACCATGACGAAGACCATGGCGGTCGTGATGCCGGTTTCCTTGCGGGTCGGCCAGGTGACCCTGGCTACCTCGCGGCGGACCTCGCGCGCGAATTCTGCGGGATTGACTTTAGCCATCGTGCGAACCGTGCGAGCTCCGAAGCGACTGTGAAGGGCGCCGCTTTTACCCTAACCGTCGTTGAGACGGCCGTTATTGGGACGGGATGGCAGGAGTGGAGGGGCTCGAACCCCCAACCCCCGGTTTTGGAGACCGGTGCTCTACCAATTGAGCTACACTCCTATCTCCGTCCGGCCACACCCTTCGGCGTGGGACGCCGCTTAAAGCATTCTTTCGGCGGCGGTGTCAAGGCCTTTCGACCTGACTTTCGGAATAACTTTTTAGAACGGCTTTGCGGAAGCCCGACCGTACTCGTTACGCAGATAAAACTCCCCCGCCGAGCCGGAGCCCGACGGGGGAGGCAGGCTTATAGCATCACTCGACGATCTTGGCAACGACGCCGGCGCCGACGGTACGGCCGCCTTCGCGGATGGCGAAGCGCAGGCCTTCGTCCATGGCGATCGGGGCGATCAGAGCCACTTCCATGGCGACGTTGTCACCCGGCATCACCATCTCGACGCCTTCCGGCAGCGAGACCATGCCCGTCACGTCCGTCGTACGGAAGTAGAACTGCGGACGGTAGTTGGTGAAGAACGGAGTGTGGCGGCCGCCCTCTTCCTTCGTCAGGATGTAGGCTTCGGCCTTGAACTTGGTGTGCGGGGTGATCGAACCCGGCTTGGCCAGAACCTGGCCGCGCTCGACGTCCTCGCGCTTGGTGCCGCGCAGCAGCGCGCCGATGTTGTCGCCGGCCTCACCCGAGTCGAGCAGCTTGCGGAACATCTCGACGCCGGTGACCGTCGTCTTCACCGTGGCCTTCAGGCCGACGATCTCGACTTCGTCACCAACCTTCACGATGCCGCGCTCGACACGGCCGGTCACCACGGTGCCGCGGCCCGAGATCGAGAACACGTCTTCGATCGGCATCAGGAACGGACGGTCCTTCGGACGCTCCGGCTGCGGGATGTACTCGTCGACCGTCTTCATCAGCGCCAGCACGGCGTCGCGGCCGATCTCCGGCTGACGGTCTTCCAGGGCGCACAGAGCCGAGCCCTTGGTGATCGGAATGTCGTCGCCCGGGAACTGGTAGGAGGACAGCAGCTCGCGAACTTCCAGCTCGACCAGCTCCAGCAGCTCCGGATCGTCGACCATGTCGACCTTGTTCATGAACACCACCAGCGCCGGAACGCCGACCTGGCGCGCCAGCAGGATGTGCTCGCGGGTCTGCGGCATCGGGCCGTCGGCGGCCGACACGACCAGGATCGCGCCGTCCATCTGGGCAGCGCCCGTGATCATGTTCTTCACGTAGTCGGCGTGGCCCGGGCAGTCGACGTGCGCGTAGTGGCGGTTGGTCGTCTCGTACTCGACGTGGGCGGTCGAGATCGTGATGCCGCGCGCCTTCTCTTCCGGCGCCTTGTCGATCTGGTCGTAAGCGGTGAAGGTGGCGCCGCCGGACTCCGCCAGCACCTTCGTGATCGCCGCCGTCAGCGACGTCTTGCCGTGGTCGACGTGGCCGATCGTGCCAACGTTGCAGTGCGGCTTGTTCCGCTCAAACTTTGCCTTCGCCATCGCTTTGGTCTTTCGTTCCCGACGTTCCGGACGCACACAATGGCCCGGCCGAGATCGGTTTTCCGTGGCGCACGCGGGATTGGAGCGGGTGAGGGGAATCGAACCCCCGTCGTAAGCTTGGAAGGCTTCTGCTCTACCATTGAGCTACACCCGCCTAAGCATCCCGCCGGCGCGACCGTCCGGGGCAAACGCGATCACGGACAAGCCGTGGAAAGTAGTGGTGGAAGGGGCTGGATTCGAACCAGCGTACGCGTACGCGGGCAGATTTACAGTCTGCTGCCTTTAACCACTCGGCCACCCTTCCAATCCGCAGCCTGGCAGTGCCCGCCGCGGAGTTCGGCAATATGCGAATTTTTCAGACCTTGTCAACACGGGTTAAGCGGTTCACACCAGAAAAAATTCGGCCGCTGTTTCCGGCGGCCCCCTCCCCTCCTTCGTGGGTACCATGACGCGCTCAAAACATCCGGGTTCCGGCCGCCAGTCCGACAAGCATTCCGTCCACGCCGCGGGTACCCCGCGGGCGACCGCTCCGCGGCAGGAGCAAGCGGACGAGGGTGCGCGCAGCCGTCGCGGCGGGTCGAAAGGCAACCGCCCGCCGTCCGCGCGCGGGGTCCTTCTCTATGGCTTGCATCCGGTCGCCGCGGCTTGGACCAACCCCGAGCGGCGCATCCACCGGCTGCTGGCCACCGAATCCGGCCGGGCGGCGCTGGAGCCCGCCGTCGCCGCCGCGCGCGCCCAGGGACTGCAGCGGCCCGAGGCGTCGATCGTCGACCGGACGGAACTGGACCGCATGCTGCCGGCCGGCGCCGTTCACCAGGGGATGGTGATCGACACCTCCCCCCTGCCGGAGCTTGGGATCGAGGATCTCTGCAACGAATTGGCGGATGAGCCGTCGGCGGTGATCGTCGCGCTCGATCAGGTGACCGACCCGCACAATGTCGGCGCCATCCTGCGCTCCGCCGCCGCCTTCGGAGCCCGCGCGGTGGTGGTGACCGAACGTCACGCGCCGGAGACCACCGGCGTGCTGGCGAAGAGCGCGTCGGGCGCCCTGGAGGCGGTGCCGCTGGTCCGCGTCACCAACCTGGCCCGCGCACTGACCGATCTGCAGCAGAACGGCTTCTGGGCGGTGGGTCTCGCCGAGTCGGGCGCATCGACTCTGGCGAAGTTGAATCTGACCGGCAAGACGGTGCTGGTGATGGGGGCGGAGGGCAGCGGCCTGCGTCGCCTGACCATGGATCGCTGCGACACCATCGCCCGTCTGCCCACGGGCGGTCCGGTCGGCAGCCTGAACGTATCCAACGCCGCCGCCGTCGCCCTCTACGAGGTGGCCCGCCTGCGCGAGTGAGTGTCATCGCGCGCGAACACGGGCAAGTGCTTGTTTACGCGGAAAAGGGACGCTAAGGTGTGCGTCCCGCAAGCGTCGGGTGCGCCGGATTAGCTCAGCTGGTAGAGCAGCTGATTTGTAATCAGAAGGTCACGGGTTCGATTCCTGTATCCGGCACCACCGCGCGGGCTCTTTCACCCTTCTCCTCCCCGCAGCGACGACGCCATCGGAAGCCGAGCGGAGCGGCGGCCGTGGTAGGGGTTGCAAGAGCGAACAGGACGCCAGCCCGCGTCCTTCATCGGGAACTCCCCTGAAATTGGCCGCAGGGTCGCAGATCGTCGCACCGGGGAACCCTCGGCAGGCGGCGGCGGTTGGAGGAGGCGACAGAACGCCCCTCACAGCTTGTGCGAAAGGCCGACCATGACCAAGCCCCAGCGTCCCGAGTCGGGCCGTGACACGCCCACCACGCCCAGCGCGGAGGCCAACCGGATGCGCGCGGACATCGACCGCGGGTTGACCGGTGACAAGGTCCCGGCCACCGACCCCGCCGCCGCACCGCTCGGCACCGACGACGAGGCCGCCGGCACCACCCCGCCGCACGGCATCTCGCGCGATCCGGTGGTTCCCCCGAACCAACGCATGCCGTCGGGACAGAAGAAGGGCGGCGATACGCTGGACACCTGATCGCCACCGCCGGCTATCGCCGGACAGCAGAAAGCCCGGCCGGGACATCCTCCCGGCCGGGCTTTCCGTTGGTCGCCCTGGCGATGCCTGGGCTCGAATTTCCCAGGCTGAAATCCTGGGCTCAGAAATAGCGCTCCGGCACGCGGACCACGTCGTCCGGCATCACCGAGGTGGTGATCGGCGCCCGGCGGATTTCCTTCTTGGGATCGGCGCCGCGGGTGATCAGGACGTAATCCTCCTTGGCGCGATAGGTGTAGCCGCCGGCCATCGCCACCGCCGACAGGGCGGTCATGCCGTTGACATACTGGTACTGGCCGGGATTGCGCACTTCGCCCAGGATGAAGAAGGGACGGTGGTTCAGCACCTCGACGCTGACCTTCGGGTCCTTCACGTAGCCGGCGGACAGACGGGTGGAGATCTCCTTCTCCAGATCGCGGGTGCTGCGGTCCTTGGCCGAGACCTCGCCGATCAGCGGCATGGCGACCTTGCCGGTGCCGTCGACGCGGAACTCGCCGGACAGTTGCTCCTCGCCGAAGACGATGACGCGCAGCGCGTCGCCGGCACCCAGACGGTATTCGCTAATCTGGCCGACACTGGCGGTTTCCAACGGCGCGTCGTTGCCGGCGCAGCCGACCATGGCGACGGCGAGCGCAGTCAATCCGATCCCCTGGCCCAGCGCACGGATCACATGACGTCGATTCATCCCTAAACCCTTTCCCTGGCTGGTGGGTGCCTGCCGCAGCGCCCGGTCCGGCACGATGGTACGGTTCCGAGAACCCGTCCCATTCGCCGGCCGCCTTGCGGTGGCGCCCCTTGGTCACGCACCTGAATTCGGGTGGAGACTAGCAACTCGCAAGCGCTTGGGAAAAAGTGGAGAGGAATTACCGCGTTCGGATCTCTCCAGTACATCGCCCACGATAACAAAAACAGGCATAAGAAAAGGGCGCCCGTCATAGGACGGACGCCCTGTACTGTTCAGCGGAACCTTTAAGCCCTTCGGCCAGACTTCGCCGGTCGGCGGGCCTAGAACCGCTGGATTACATCTGCGCGCCGAGACGCAGGTAGATCAGGTTGTCGCTGTATTCGGCGGCGCTCACGTTGGAGCTGCGCTTTTCATAGGTGTAGCCGCCGGTCATGAACAGGTAGCGGTTCATCTGGTAGGTGCCGCCGACGCCGGCCGTATAGACCTTGTCGTTGCGGTCGTTGCCGTTGAAATCGTCCTGGCGGTACTGCAGGCGGCCGTTCAGCACCAGGGTGCGCAGCAGTTCGTGGTCCACGCCCAAGGCGAGGACGGTGCGGGTGTAGCTGGACGCGGTGCCGAAGCCCGGGCTGGCCGTGGTCTCGCGGACCTGGCGGCTGGCGGTGGCGCTGACGGCGGTCAGCTGCGTGACCGCCCAGTTCAGGCGCCCGCCGAAGGACAGGCCGCTGAAGTCCTCCAGCCGCGAATCCTTGTAGTTGCGGACCAGATAGCCGGCGAAGACCTCGCCGGTGATCAGGCCGGTCAAGTCGGTGGCGAGACCGCCGACCACCTCGTAGCCGTCCGAGTCGCGGTCGAGGCCGAAAGCGTCGCGGTCGTTCTTGTGACGGGTCCAGGAATAGGTGCCCTGGACGAAGGCCTCGTAGCCCTCGATGAACTCGTAGCCGACGCGGCCGACCGTGCCGTATTCCCAGCGGTCGCGGTCTTCCTGGCGCGCGATGCCGCCGCCGATCACGCCGACGTCGTCATACTCGCTGTACTGGGCGGAGCCGGACAGGCGGGCGCGCAGGCGGTTGAAGCGCTGGGTGTAGCCGGCCTCGCCGCCGCTGGTGCGGTAGACCACCGGCTCCGTATAGCCCGACAGGCTGTTGATGTCGCCGCGGCCTTCGTGGTTGCGGCGATGGAACAACTGGCCGTCCAGCGCACCGCCCTTGTTCACGTCGAACCGGCCAGCCGCCTGCAGGGCATAGTCGGTATAGTTCTCGCTGGAATTTTCGCGGTACCGGCCGGCATCGGCGGAGGCCGAGAAGTTCAGCGCGTGGGCGGCGAAGTCGGACTTGATGTCGACCCGCGGACGGACGGTCCAGATGATGTCGTCCTGGTGGTTGTCGCGGGTGGCGTAGACGTTCGTGTCGTAGGTGGCGCCCGCTTCCACCCGCGGCAGGAACAGGAAGGAGCCCGCGCGCAGGCCGAGCTGCTCGACCTCCGGCCGGCGACGCTCCAGCACGGTTTCGCCACGCTGCAGGTCATCCTGGGCGGCGGCGGGAAGCGACGTCAGCCCGGTCGACGCGAGAGCGAGGGCGAGAAGGGAAAGGGTGCTGGTCTTCATGGAGTCACCGCGCTTGGCTGGGTTCGGTCGGCTCACTGGGCCGGGATTCCGGCTCCTTCGTGGGAGTGCCCGGCCGCCGTCCTTTGTCGGGACCGGATGCGGACACATCCTCGGCAAAGACACAACAAGGCGTGCTTGCCATGCAACAGTGAAGCCCGCGCCACACCGCTTTTGCATCGTCCTGTGGTGTGGCCGCAACAAAAGCTCGCAGTCGGCCGAGAACAGCCTCGGCAGTGACCCGCTTGATTCCACCGCGTTTTTCAAATGGTCCTAAGATGAAGGTCATAGCCGGCTTCGGCTGGACTGGTCATACCGGGGGGCACCTGTTTGGAACCGGCCGGCCGGCATCGGGTTGTTCATGGCGAATCCTGATCAGGAAAGGTGCCTCATGACACGCCGACTCGACACCCCGCCCCCGCCACGTTCCACCAAGCGCCCGCCCGACGCCACCACCCCGCCCTACACGCCGGGCGGCGTAACGCCCCCGACGGGCGAGGGCGCGGAAAGCCCCGACGAGAAGACCGCCCCGCCCGACACCTATCCGCCCAAGCGGAGCCCCTGAGAAAGAGAAGCCTCGGAACAGTCGAGCGCCTGACAAGGATAGGCCGCGGGCACGGGCAGCCTCGGCAAACGATCTGTTCCGGCATCGCAACCGCCGGAACTTGCCGCGTCATCGACGCATGGCTTCCTTTCGGACTCTTGGGCCTTCTTTTGTTGCTCGCATCATGACGGATGCATTGCTGTGGCTCTATGACGCATCCGCGAAGGTTGCTCTGCGGTCATTGTCTTCCCTACGCTTTCCATGAGGAACGCATAATGGACGCATCGGATGGCGACAGGCGGCAAACGCCGCGCCATCCCTGCCCACGCAGCCGGGAGCGGCGGTCCGTGCCCGCCCCAGCCTTCGCCCCGGACCGAAGGCGGGCGCGAACCACGGGCCCGTTGCCATGGACGACTTCGGACGACTGCCTCCCGACGACTACCAGTTGGCCGGCCAGGTTCACCACCGCCTCCGGCGTGCGCACCAACGCGCCTCGGCCATCTTCATCGATCTGATCGGCGATTCGCTGCTGACGCCCACGCAATGGGCGGCGCTGGCCACCCTGTATGCCGAGGGTGCGCTGTCGCAGAACCAGCTCGGCCGGCTGACCTACATGGATCCGGCGACCACCCAGGGCGTGATCCTGCGGCTGGTGGAGCGCAACCTGGTCGAACGCCACCCCGACCCGCAGGACCGCCGCCGCACCAGCGTCAGCCTGACGCGGATCGGGCAGGCGTTGGTCATCGACCTGATGGCGAATGCCGCCGCCGCCCACGAACGCACGCTGGAACCTCTGTCCGAGGAGGAAAGAGTGCAATTCATGGCGCTGCTGGTCCGGCTGATGTGACGCGGGCGGCATCCGCCGGACTGCGAATCGGGCGTGGACGCGGGAAAACACCCGATCAGTCGGTGACTTTTGCGCGGGGTTTGCTATGAACGCGGTGTGTTGCGTCGCACCGCGACCCGGACACGCCGCTGGTCTCTCACGAACCGGGGTTCCCGCAGGATGAAGCACCGCCGCCCGACCGCCTCGCCGCTGGCGAAGCCCCTTCTCCCGGCCGCTCTGTTCGCCGCCGTGTCCTTCGCAACCATCGCCTCCACGCTGGCCGGCATCGGCCTGACGGCCGCTCCCGCCGCGGCGCAGTCGGCGAAAGGGCCGGTGACGTTCTCCGGCGCGCCGGTGCGGGTGGGCGAGATCAACAGCTATACCGGCCTGCCCGCCTTCACCATTCCCTACCGCCAGGGCTGGCAGCTGGCGCTGGAGGAGATCAACGCCCAGGGCGGCGTGATCGGCTGCTGTGAATTGCAGGTCGTCTCCCGCGACGACGCCGGCAAGCCCGACGACGCGGTCCGCGTCGCGCAGGAGCTGGTGACGAACGAGGCAGTGGACGTGCTGGCCGGCACCTATTTCTCCCACATCGGGCTGGCCGTGGCCGATTTTGCCGCGCGCAACAAGATGCCCTTCGTCGCAGCGGAACCGCTGACCGACGCCATCACCTGGTCGAAGGGCAACCGCTACACCTTCCGCCTGCGCCCCAGCACCTACATGCAGGCGGCGATGCTGGTGGAGGAGGCAGCGAAGCTGCCGGCCAGGCGCTGGGCCACCGTCGCCCCCAACTACGAATACGGCCAGTCGGCGGTGGCGTGGTTCAAGCAGCTGCTGAAGGAGAAGCGCCCGGACGTGGAGTTCGTGGCGGAGCAGTGGCCGGCCCAGGGCAAGCTGGAGGCCGGCCCGACCGTGCAGGCGCTGGCCGCCGCCAACCCGGAGGCGATCTTCAACGTCACCTTCGGCGCCGATCTCGCCAAGCTGGTGCGCGAGGGCGAGGGCCGCGGCCTGTTCCGCAACCGCAAGGTCGTCAGCCTACTGACCGGCGAGCCGGAATATCTGGAGCCGATGAAGGACGAGGCGCCGGAAGGCTGGATCGTCACCGGCTATCCCTGGGACCAGATCGACACCCCCGCCCACAAGGCCTTCGTCGCCGCCTACACCGCGCGGTTCAAGGACTCGCCCAAGCAGGGTTCCGTCGTCGGCTACACCACCATGAAGGCGATCGCCGCCGCGATCACCAAGGCCAAGTCCGCCAACGCGGAACCGATCGTCGATGCGCTGGCCGGCCTGACCATCGACAGCCCCTTCGGCCCGGTGACCTTCCGCGCGTCCGACCATCAGGCGACCATGGGCGCCTATGTCGGCACCACCACCGTCAAGGACGGCCGCGGCACCATGAAGGACTGGCGTTACGCCGACGGCGCCAACTACCTGCCGCCGGACGAGGCCGTGCGCAAGATGCGGCCGGCGGAGTAAGGCGCCGGGCTTCGAGTGCTCCCTCCTTCTTCGATTGCCCCCTCCCTAACCCTCCCCCACCTTCGGTGGGAGAGGGAACTGCCGCCGCTCTGCAACTGACTCCCTCTCCCTCGAAGAGGGGGAGGGTTGGGGAGGGGGCAAGAGTCCGCACCGAAACGACGAATACATGTCCTTCCTCCTCGTCCAGGCCCTCAGCGGGCTCGCGACCGCGGCGACGCTGTTCCTGGTGTCGTCGGGGCTGACCATCGTGTTCGGCGTGACGCGGATCGTGAATTTCGCGCACGGCTCCTTCTACATGGTCGGCGCCTATTCCGGCTGGTCGCTGATCGAGCGGTTCGGCGGCACGCCGGCCGGCTTCTGGGGCTCGGTCGCCGTTGCGGCGCTGATGATGGGCGTGCTGGGCGCCGCAATGGAAATCGGCCTGCTGCGCCGGCTCTACCGCTCGCCGGAGCTGTTCCAGCTGCTGGGCACCTTCGGCGTCGTGCTGGTGGTGCAGGACCTGACCGCCTGGGCCTGGGGGCCGGAGGATCTGCTGGGCCGCCGCGCGCCGGGGCTGAGGGGCTCCGTCGACATCCTGGATCAGCCCTTCCCACTCTACGACCTCGTGCTGATCGGTCTCGGGCCGCTGGTGCTGGGGCTGTTGTGGCTGCTGTTCAACCGCACCCGCTGGGGCACGCTGGTGCGCGCGGCGACGCAGGACCGCGAGATGACCAGTGCCTTGGGCGTCGATCCGGCGCGGCTGTTCACGGGCGTGCTGTTCCTCGGCTGCGCGCTGGCCGGGCTGGGCGGCGCGCTGCAGGTCCCGCGCGAGGCGGTGACCCTGCATATGGACATGGCGATCGTGGTCGAGGCCTTCGTCGTCGTGGTGGTCGGCGGCATGGGCAGCCTGACCGGCGCCTTCCTCGCCTCGCTGCTGATCGGACAGTTGCAGGCCTTCGGCATCCTGGTCTTCCCGCAGATCACGCTGGTGCTGGTCTTCCTGTTCATGGCGGTGGTTCTGGTGCTGCGCCCGCATGGCCTGCTCGGCCGGGCGGAGGAAACGCCACCGACCGCACCCGCCGCCGTCACCGTTCCGCTGTCGGCCGGTCGCCATGCCGGCGTTTGGGCACTGGCCCTGCTGGCGGTCATGGCCGCGGCACCGCTGGTCGCCGGCGATTACGCGCTGATCCTGCTGACCGAGGTGGTGATCCTCGCCCTGTTCGCCGCCAGCCTGCATCTGCTGATCGGGCTGGGCGGACTGGTATCCTTCGGCCATGCGGCATGGTTCGGACTGGGCGCCTATGGATCGGCCCTGCTGGTCAAGCATCTGGGCGCGCCGATGCCGCTGGCGCTGGCCGGCGCGCCGGTGCTGGCCGGGCTGGGGGCGCTGGTGGCGGGCTGGTTTTGCGTCCGGCGGTCGGGGCTGTATTTCGCCATGCTGACGCTGGCCTTCGCCCAGATCGTCTGGTCGATCGCCTTCCAATGGTATGCGGTGACCGGCGGCGACAACGGCATCCTCGGCGTCTGGCCGTCGGCCTGGGCGGCGGGCAAGGCGGCCTATTACTGGCTGACTCTGGCATTGTGCGGCGGGGCGCTGTGGCTGCTGCGCCGGGCGGCCTTCGCCCCCTTCGGCTATGCGTTGCGGGCCGGGCGCGACTCGGGCCTGCGCGCCGAATCGGTGGGCATCGACGTGCGCCGCTTCCAATGGATGGCCTTCGTTCTGGCCGGCACGGCGGCAGGTCTGGCCGGCGGGCTCTATGCCTTCGCCAAGGGCAGCGTCTTTCCCACCTTGCTGGCGGTGCCGCAATCGGTCGACGCGCTGGTGATGGTGCTGATGGGCGGAATCCAGACCGTCGCCGGGCCGCTGGCCGGCGCGGTGGCCTTCCACCTGCTGGAGGCCCAGGTGATGAGCATGACCGACTGGTGGCGGCTGGCGCTGGGCCTGATCATCGTCGCGCTGGTGCTGGTCTTCCCCAAGGGGATCGTCGGCTTCCTGTCCGGCCTGCGTTCGAAATTTGGGCGGAGGCGGGCATGAGCGAGCTGGTGGTGCGCGACCTGCAGCGCTCCTTCGGCGGGGTGCAGGCGGTGGGCGGCGTGTCCTTCACCCTGCGCTCCGGCGACCTGCTGGCGCTGATCGGCCCGAACGGGGCCGGCAAGAGCACCTGCTTCAACCTGCTGAACGGCCAGTTGCGGCCCGACTCGGGCTCGGTCAAGCTGGACGGGACGGAGCTGGTTGGGCTGCCGCCGCGGCGCATCTGGGCGCTGGGCGTCGGGCGCACCTTCCAGATCACCGCGACATTCGCCTCGATGACGGTGGCGGAGAATGTGCAGATGGTGCTGCTGTCGCGCGCCCGCCGGCTGTTCGGCCTGTGGCGTCCGGCCACCGCCCAGTTCCGCGAGCCGGCGCTGGCCCTGCTGGACCGCGTGGGCATGGCCGCCCAAGCCGACCGCCCCTGCGGCGTGCTGGCCTATGGCGACGTCAAGCGGGTCGAGCTGGCGATGGCGCTGGCGAGCGAGCCGACCGTCCTGCTGATGGACGAGCCGACCGCCGGCATGGCCCCGGCCGAACGGCTCGCCCTGATGGCGCTGACGGCGGAGTTGGTGCGCGAGCGCGGGCTCGCCGTGCTGTTCACCGAACATGACATGGACGTCGTCTTCGGCCACGCCACCCGCGTGCTGGTGCTCGACCGCGGCCGGCTGATCGCGGAAGGCTCGCCCGATCAGGTGCGCGCCGACCCGCGGGTTCAATCCGTCTATCTGGGAGGCGAGGCGTGAGCGAACCCCTGCTGACGGTGGACGGCCTCCAGGCCTGGTACGGCCGCGCCCATATCCTCGACGGCATCGCCCTGACGGTCGGCCGTGGGGAGGTGGTGGCGCTGATGGGCCGCAACGGTGCCGGAAAGACCACCACGCTGAAGGCGATCATGGGGTTGGTGGAGCGGCGCGCCGCGAGCCTGCGCTTCGACGGACGCGACCTGTCCGCCCTGCCCGCCCACCGCATCGCCCGTCTCGGCGTCGGCTATGTGCCGGAGGACCGCCGCATCTTCGCCGACCTGACGGTGGAGGAAAACCTGGAGGTCGGCCGCCAGCCGCCCCGCCCCGGTGTTCCCGCCTGGACGCCGGAAAAGCTATTCGAGCTGTTCCCTAACCTCGCGGAGATGCGCGGCCGCCGCGGCACCCGGATGAGCGGCGGCGAACAGCAGATGCTGACGCTCGCCCGCACGCTGATGGGCAACCCGTCGCTGCTTCTGCTCGACGAACCGTCGGAGGGGTTGGCGCCGCTGATCGTCAAGCAGATGGCCGAGGCGGTGCGGCGCCTGAAGGCGGAGGGGCTGTCGGTCCTGCTGTCCGAACAGAGCCTGTCCTTCGCCTCCGCCGTCGCCGACCGCGCCTGCGTCATCGAAACCGGCCGCCTGCGCTGGACCGGCACGATGACGGAGTTGATGGCCGATGCTGGGGTGAGGGCGGCGTATCTGGCTGTTTAAAGCCCTCTCCCGCCCCGGGAGAGGGAATGTCACTGCCCGGCGACGCTGAGATCCATTACCGACTTCGGGTCCAGCGCCTTGTCGACCTGCCCCTCCGACTGCCAGAACTTCACCTGGTTGACGATGTCGTCCACCAGCAGGCGGGCCTGCGGGTCGACATAGGGCAGGCCGGCGGCGACGATGTCCGGCTTCTGCTTGGTGGCGTCGGCGATGATGGTCAGCAACTCGTCATAGCCGGGGCCCTTCACCAGAGCGCCAGAGGCGTCCTTGCCATTGAAGGCGGCGTGGTATTCGGCCAGCGCCGTCTTGTAGGCGCGCATGAACTTCTCCACCAGCGGACGACGGTCCTTCATCGTCTTCGGCGACGTGAACAGGGCGCCCAGCTGCCAGGGCGTCTCGTCGCCGACCCAGCCCAGGATCTTGCCGGCGCCGTCGGCCACCAGCTGCCGCGACACGGTGGACGGCGCGATGACGGCATCGACCTGCCCGCCCTTGAAGGCGGCGACCATCTTCGGCACGTCCTGCAGCGGTACCATCGTCACGTCCTTGACCGTGAAGCCGTGCTTCTGCGCCAGCAGTCCGATCATGTAGTGGAAGGTCGAGCCGACGGTGGTGATGGCGATGCGCTTGCCCTTCAGGTCGGCCGGCGCCTTCAGCCCGGCGTCATGGGCGGCGTTGGTCGCCACATAGGCGCTGAGGGGGAAGCCCGGCTCGTCGCGGCTCTGCGCCGCGATGATGGTGACGGCGCCCTTGGAGGCGAGGTTGTAGAAGCCGGCGGTCAGGCCGGTCACGCCGAAATCTGCATCGCCCGAGGTCACCGCGACCGGCACCTGCTGGGCCGAGGTGAACATCTTCAGTTCGACGTCCAACCCTTCCTTCTCGAAATAGCCCTTCGCCTTGGCAATGAAGATCGGGCCGGAGGAGGACAGCGCCAGCACGCCGACCGTCGCCTTCTCCAGCGGTTGCGCCAGCGCGGCGGACATCAGGGTGCCGGCGGCGAAAGCCGCGCCGGCAGTGGCGATCACGGCGCGCCGGGTGAGGCGGGCCACGGTCATGGCGGCGGTCATGGACGGAAATCCTCCCGATGGATGTTCAGGTTTCTTGGGAAAAAGCCGGTCAACGCCAGTTCAGCAGGCGCCGTTCAAGCTGCGACAGCACGGTGCCGATAGCGAGCCCCAGCAGAGACAGCACCAGCACGCCGGCCAGCAGCGTGTCGGTCTGCATCAGGTTGCCGGCCATCAGCACGAAGGCGCCGATGCCGTATTCCGCCCCGATCATCTCCGCCGCCACCACCAGGATCAGCGCGATGGACGCGGTGATGCGGAAGCCGGCCAGGATGCCCGGCAAGGCACCCGGCAGAACGATGGAGCGCAGAATGGAGCGCCAGGGCAGGCCGAAGCTCTGTGCCATGCGGATCAGGTTGCGCGGCACGGAATCGATGGCGCTGTAGGTGGCGATGACGGTGGGGAAGAAGACGCCGAAGCCGATGGTGGCGAATTTCGACGGCTCGCCGATGCCGAACCACAGGATGAACAGCGGCAGAAGCGCGATCTTGGGGATCGGGAAGAAGGCCGACACCAGCGGCACGCCCACCGCGCGGGCGGTGGAGAAGATGCCCATGGCGAAGCCGACCAGCATGCCGCCCGCCGTGCCCAGCACCCAGCCGACGGCGATGCGCGCCAGCGACGCCTTCAGGTTCAGCCACAGCGAGCCGTCGGTCACCATGCCGGCCAGCGCGCGTCCTACCGCGCTCGGCGGCGGCAGGAACAGCGGGCTGGCGAGGCCGAGGCGGCTCGCCCCCTCCCAAATCGCGATCAGCAGGGCGAAGGCGGCCAGCGCCGCCCAGGGATGGCGTTTTACGGTAAAACCGCCACCGCGGAAGCGGACGGGCTGGCCCAGGGATGGGGCCGTCGAAACTGCGGTCGGGTTCAGGCTGTCAGGCACGGGCGATCTCCCGGTCGGCCATCTGGGCTTCGGCCTTCATCAGGTGCCACAGGCGGTCGCGCACTTCGGCCAGATGGGCCTGGGCCGACGGTTCCTGCCGGCGCTCCCGCGGCTCCTCGATGGTGACCAGTTCGCGGATGCGGCCGGGGCGGCGGCTCAGCACGCAGACACGGTCGGCCAGCCGCAGCGCCTCGTCCAAATTGTGGGTAACATAGAGGGCGGTGGTCTTCTCCCGCCGCCACAATTCCAGGAAATCATCCATCAGAAGCTCGCGCGTCTGGGCGTCCAGCGCCGACAGCGGCTCGTCCAGCAGCAGCATCGCCGGACGCACGGCCAGCGCGCGGGCGATGCCGACCCGCTGGCGCATGCCGCCGGACAGCTGCTTGGGCAGGGCCTTGCGGAACTCCGACAGCCCCATGCGGCGCAGGCCGCTGTCGATGCGCTCGCGCCGCTCGGCGGTGGAGAGCGGGTGATGCTCCAGCACCAGGGCGATGTTGTCCTCCACCGTGCGCCAGGGCAGCAGGGCGAAGTCCTGGAAGATGAAGGTGATCGGGTTCAGGCAGCCGTCCGGCACCTCCCCCTCCACCCGGATGCTGCCGGAGGTGGGGGCGACGATACCGCCGGCAATGCCAAGCAGCGTCGATTTCCCGCAGCCGCTGGGGCCGATCACGGCCAGGATTTCACCCTCCGCCAGCGTCAGGTCGATGCCGTCAAGGACGGTCAGATCGTCATAGCGGTGGGTCAGATCGGAAACGAGAAGCCTCATCGCGCCCTTTTATGCCTGCACCTTTGTCGGTGGGGTCCGACTGTTCGTTGGGCCTGCCACTATAGCGCGGCGTTCCGGCGGCGGAGAGGGGAAAGGCATCCCGCATTCCAGCCATACGGCAGTATGGCAGTGGCCGGAAGGCGTCAAGGTGCTGTCGGCTTCGCGACAGCGGGTGGTCAGGCGATGCCGATCACCGGACCGCCGCCAGCCGGACGCTCCAGCGCCCGCAAGGCGGTGGCACAGCGACCGACTGCGGCCTCCGCCAGACCATGGCGCTCGCTCAGGCCCGCTTCGTCCAATTCGTCGGGGGTCATCGCCTGCAACAGGACGCGCAAGGTGCGGACATAGGTGCGCAGAAGCGTGGCTTCCTCGGCATGGTTGCCCAGCAAACCCGCCTGACCGGCGGCATGCAAGGCGGCAAGCTCGCCGTCCAGCGACGCCGCAGCCATTTCGATGGCCAGAAGCGCCCGCGTCAGGCGGACATGCTTGAGAACGACGATGTCGGCCACGCCCACCTCCCCTGCCGGACGGAATGGCAGGAATTAAGCAATGGCCGTGCCAGCGCGGTCGCGCGAGGCGCGCTCAGCGCCCCCGCATCGATGGATGCCAAGCTGTCGTCGCCCGCTCCAGCAACGCCAAGCCGCCATAGAGGCCGGAACCGGTCAGCGCCGCCACCGCGATGGTGGCCCACACGATGTCCAGGTTCATCCGCGCCACCTCGGTGGAGATGCGAAACCCCATGCCGACCACCGGCGTGCCGAAGAACTCCGCCACGATGGCGCCGATCAGCGCCAGGGTGGAATTGATCTTCAAGCCGTTGAACAGGAATGGAAGCGCGTTCGGCAGACGCAGCTTGATCAGCGTACGGCCATAGCCGGCGGCGTAGCTGCGCATCAGGTCGAGCTGGATGCGTTCGGAGTTGCCGAGCCCCGCCAGCGTGTTGATCAGCATCGGGAAGAAGGTCATGACGACGATGACCGCCGCCTTCGACTGCCAGTCGAACCCGAACCACATGACCATGATCGGCGCGATGCCGACCACCGGAATGGCACTGGCGAGATTGCCGAGCGGCAGAAGCCCACGGGCAAGAAATGGCACCCGGTCGGCAAGGATTGCCACCAGGAAGCCGGCACCGCAACCCATGACATAGCCGCGCAGGACGGAGGTCAGCACAGTCTGGCGGAAATCGTCCCACAGCACCGGCGCATGGACGGCCAGCGCCGCGGCGATGCGGCTTGGCGGCGGCAGCAGGATCGCCGGCACCTGGAAGCCGCGGACCAGCACCTCCCAACCCACCAGCAGGCCGAGCCCGAACAGGCCGGGCACGACCACCGAACGTGTCCAGCCCGGCACCCCGGCCAGCACCCCCATCACCCGCCACTGCAACAGCGTCGCCGCGATCAGGAACAGCCACAGCCCCCAGCCGGCAGACAGGTCCATCCCCTCGTTCAGTAGATGCAGCGGCAGCAGCCACGCCAGCGCCACGCCGGCCAACTCCACCCAGGCGCCCCAGACCCGTTTCGGCGCGGACCGGCCGGCGACGACCGCCAGCACCACCCCGATCAGGAACAAGGGCGCCAGCGTCCCGCCCGTCATCCCGCCGAACCAGCCGACAGAAGAACCGCCCAGCGCGCCCACCGGCAGTGCCAATGCGGCCAGTGTCACTACGGCTATGGCGACCAGCCCCCAGTCCGCAGCCGTGCGCAGGCTGGTGCGGTAGGGATTCGCCGCAAGACCGCTCATCGCGCACCCGCCCGGCCCAGCAGGACCAGCTCCAGCCCGCGCACGACGGCGATCAGCGCCACCGACAGCAGCGAGGCCATGATCAGCGCCGCCCAGATTTGCACGGTCTGGCCGTAATAGGATCCCGACAGCAGCCGTGCCCCCAATCCGGCCTGTCCGCCGGTGGGCAACTCTCCAACGATGGCGCCGACCACGCTGATGGCGACCGACACCTTGAGGCTGGCGAACAGGAACGGCATGGAAGCCGGCAGCCGCAACGACCAGAAGGCGCGCATCCCGCTGGCCGAATAGGTCCGCATCAGGTCGAGCCAAAGTGGGTCGGCGGAGCGCAGCCCCTTCACCATGCCCACCGTGATCGGGAAGAAGCACAGATACATGCAGATCACCGCCTTCGGCAGCAGCCCGGTCAGCCCGATGTTGCCGAGGATGACGACGATCATCGGCGCGATGGCGAGGATCGGGATGGTCTGCGAGGCGATCACCCAGGGCAGAAGGCTGGCCTCCAGCGTGCGGGTATAGACGATGCCGGCGGCCAGCAGGATGCCCAGCACCAGCCCCATCGCCAGCCCGGTCAGCGCTGCTTCCGCCGTGACCCAGGTATGGAACAGCAGGTTGCGTGGGCTGGTCGGCGCGTAGCCGGTCAGGGAGTTCCACAACTCCGCCACCACCTGACCGGGGGTGGGCAGGATCGGGCGCTTCATTGCATAAGCCTGGGCCAGCACGTCTTTGAAATCGGCGGGGCCGAAGCCGGTGGGCTTGCCGGCGCGGGCCAGCGTCTCCACCGCCTGCGGCCAATTCAGCCACGCCGCCCCGATGTACCACGCCGCCAGCAGGAGCAGCGTCATCACCGTCACGGGAAACGCGCGGCTAATCATCGTAGCTGTGCCCTTCCTTCAGCCCCTCGCGGACGCGGTGGGCGATGGCGGCGAATTCCGGCGATTCGCGGATGTCCAGCGTGCGCTCGCGCGGCAGGGAGTTGCAATCGATGACGTCCAGGATGCGCCCCGGCCGCGGACTCATCACCACGATGCGGGTGGAGAGGAACACGGCCTCGGCGATCGAATGGGTGACGAAGACGCAGGTCTTGCCGGTCGCCCGCCACAGCTGGGTCAGGTGCAGGTTCAGATGGTCCCGCGTGATCTCGTCCAGCGCGCCGAACGGCTCGTCCATCAGCAGCAGGTCGGGCTGCAGGGCCAGAGCGCGGGCGATGGAGACGCGCTGCTGCATGCCGCCGGACAGCTGCCAGGGGAACTTGCGCTCGAAGCCGATCAAGCCGACGCGCTCCAACTGTTCACGGGCGCGCTGCTGCCGGTCGGCCTTGGACAGTCCCATGATTTCCAGCGGCAGCATCACGTTGCGCTCCACCGTGCGCCACGGGTACAGCGCCGGGGCCTGGAAGACATAGCCGTAGAGCCGCTTCAGCCGCGCCTGCTCCGGCGTCATGCCTTCGATGGCGATATGGCCGGAGGTCGGCCGCTCCAGATCGGCGATCACGCGCAACAGCGTGGTCTTGCCGCAGCCGCTGGGACCGATCAATGAGACGAAATCACCCCGGGCGATGGTCAGGTCGACCTCGCTCAATGCCGTGACCGGCTTGTCCGCGGTGGGGTAGACCAGCGAAAGTTTGCGCGCCTCCACCACCACAGGCGGGACGGACTGTGCCGAGCCTTGCCGGAGAGCGGTCGTCTCCCGGACATCGAGCGGATTTGGGAAGGTCACGGGCGACGGTCCTTCGCAGCAGGCCAGGCGCGGCAGGTCAGGCTGAGCGGGTCGGTCTGAAAAACGCCTGCGTGAACGCTACCACCGCCCCGGTTGCAGCACCAGGGGCGTAGAGCCGAGCGCAACTGGGGCAGCAACGCCCAGAAACAACCTAGCGGCAATTTCACCAAGGATCCGCAATTGGCATGCGGATGCATGCCTTGTAATCTCGCGCCACCGGACGCGCGTCATGCGCGGCCGGCAACCGAGAGGAGGTGACGCGAGTGAGAAAATTCCTGAAGTGGCTTAGCCGCTTCTGGTTCAAGCTGAAGTTCGAGTTCGAAGCGGGCTTCAACACGGACCAGGATCGGTAAGGCCAGACGTGGCGGGGCCGGGAAACCGGTCCCGTCATTCAGGAAAGCGGCTCGCGTCACCTCCTGCCCCCGAGAGTACCATGGCTCCCGCCATTTTCAAGGCGGCGAGCGGCAACCCCGCCCTTGGCACGCAACGCGGGTATACGGCCGATTCGGGCAACACGCGAAAGAACTGGACGGCCAACACGCGGCCGGAACAGGATCACGCCCCCGCCCCTGCTCCGATCCCGCCGAAATGCCAGCCGCCAAGCCACCGCCCAGTCTGGAGATCACCCGCGAAGACGGTGCGGCCGGCGCCGTCTTCGTGGCGAGGCCGGTGCTGACGCCGGTGATCCGCACCCGCTATCTGCTGATCGCCGGGCTGCTGGCGACGGGCTTCGTCGCCGGGGCCGGGCTGGCGCCGGAACAGTTGTCCGACATGCTGCAGTGGCTGGCCGTGTTCTGTGCGGTTCCGGTACTGCTGTTGTGGGTGGTGACGCTGACGGAGACGGTACAGCGCCGGGCCGTGCGGCTGGGCGTGACGGCGCGCGGATTGACGGTGGACGGCGCCCGCATTCATCCGCACGAGACGATCCGGGATCTGGCGCTCTACCCGATGGTCGGCGGCAAGCCGCTGTTCGTCGCCTGGATCGATCCGGCCCACGATTACGGACACAAGGCGGAATTGAAGCTGGTCGCCGGCGACGTGGCGCCCAACGACGCGGTGAAGGCGGAGCTGAAGGCCGCGGGCAGCCGCAACGTGCGGCTGGTCATGCATCGGCGCGGCGGGCACAAGGCGATCGTGCTGGTGCGCGGGCTGACCTTGTCGGGCGGGCAGACCCTGCTGGCCGCCCTGGCGGCGGAGCTTCGCGCTCACAGCCGCTAGGGCGTCAGGAGAAGGTCGGGGAAGAGGCCAGCGATCAGCGGCGCGGGATGGCCGGAGGCTCCGGCAGATCCTCTTCCAGGATGACGACGTTCAGGGCGTAGGAGACCTCGCCCTCATCCTCGTCACGGTTCAGCGTGCCGAAGAACTCGCCATCCACCGTCACCTCGGCCGACTGGCCGGCCTTGGCCGGCGGCTCGATCACGATCTTCTGATTGCCCAGCGTCTTGCGCAGGTACATCTGCACGCGGGCGATTTCGGTGTCGGACATCCGGACGGCGGACGGCTTTGCGGGCGGCATGGCGAACCTCGTTGTCTGCGAAGGAGCGTCATATAAGCGGCTTCGCCGCGAAGGGAAAGCGATACCTCGCGCCTTCGGCGAGCTTGTTCGGCGAGTTGGGCCGGGACCCGCAACGCTGCCGAGGCGCAGGCCCCTTGTCCGCGCGGGGTAATGCCGCCACCGCTTCACGACCCGAAAGAGCGGGGCCCCGGAGCAGCGGAAAAGGCTATGCTCCCGGCGGCGGTACGCAGCCCGGCGGGCGGCGGCACGAATGGTCGCGCCTTGCGGGAGGCCGCCGCGAAGACGGAGGACGGAACGCCTTGACCATGATTGCCCGGCCGCGTAGCGCCGCATTCCCCACCACCCGGCCATGGAGACGGACCCTTGCGGGGACCGTTCTCACCGCGGCGCTGCTGGCTGCCCTGCCCTTTGGCGCGGCCGCGGCCGACAGCGGAAAACGGGTGGCGCTGGTCATCGACAACGGACGCTACAGCGGGCTCGACAGCCGGTCGGAACAGGCCGCCGCCAATGCGGGGGCGATGGTGTCCGCACTGCGCAAGGCCGGCTTTGCGGTGACCCGGGCCGACAATGTCGGGCGGGTGGCGATGGAGTCGGCGCTGGAGCGATTCCGCGAGGCATTGTCCGGCGCCGACCTGGGCTTCGTCTACTACACCGGCCTCGCCGTCGGGCTCGGGGAACGGGAGTATCTGCTGCCCGCGGACGCCGTACCCTCGGGGGCGGAGGATTTGCCGCGCACGGCGCTGGACCTCGACACGGTGCTGGGCGACCTGCGGGACAGCGGGCGCAAGGCGGTGGTGGTGATCGATCCGGGCACGGCCGACGCGCTGGCCCAGCGGGTCGGCGGCGGCGCGCTGGGAACGCCGATGGAAGCGGACGGCCTGTTCGTCGTCTATGCCCACCGTCCCGGAGTGCCGCCGGTGCCGCCGCAATCGGCGAAGGGGCCGGCTCCCTTCACCGCCGCACTGGCGCGCGAGATGACCAAGCCCGGCGTCACCTTCCGCGATTCGCTGGCCGAGGTGGCGCGCTCCGTCGCCGAACGGAGCGAAGGGCGCCAGCTGCCCTGGCTGCAGGACCGGCTGGGCACCACGCTGGTCCTGGTGCCGGCCGTCGCCGCAGCGCCGAAACCGCCGGCCGCCCCATCGCCCGACGTGCCGCCCCAGGACCAGCCCACCCAGGCGAAGAAAGAGCCGCCGCCAAAGGAGCCGCCGCCGGCGGTGACCACCCCCAGCCTGCCGCCGGGCGAGTATGAGGTGGCCAAGTCCGGCGTGCTGTTCGACCGTCCGGCGGTGGGTGCCCGCGGCATTGCGCAGCTGCCGGCCGGCACCGTGGTGACGGTGCTGGAGGCGGTGCCGGAAGGAAGCTGGCTGCGCGTGCGGGATTCGGCCGGGCGGAACGGCTACGTCACCGCCGGGACCCTCGCCGCCCGCTGGGCCGACCCGTCGCCGCTGGCCGCCCGTTCCCGCGGGACCGTGGAGGCCGGCCCCTCCTTCGGCGATCCGGCCGCCGAGCCGCCGGCCACCGGCAGTTCCGATCCGATCCAGACGGAAGAGCCGCGCAGCTTCCCCACGCCACCGCCGGGCACCGCATCCACGGAGCCCGACGGCCCGGCCGTTGCGGCGCAGCAGCAGGCGATGCGCGCGCTGGGCGATGCCCGCACCGCGGCGGAGCGGGCGCGCAGCCGGCCGGACAGCCGCTATTGGAGCTATGGTTTCTCGGCTGGCGACCGTTATGAAGGCACCTGGGTGCAGCCGTCATCGGGCTCGGGCCTGGGGCGGCCGATCCGCCAGGGCGCCGGCGTCTATCACTTCGCCAACGGACAAACCTATGAGGGCGAATGGTCCGGCGACCTGATGTCCGGCTATGGCGTGATGACCTTCACCGACGGCAGCCGCTTCGCCGGGCGTTTCAGCAACGGCCAGCCGGATGGGCCCGGCGTGTTCCACTATGCCAACGGCGGACAGAGCGCCGGGATGTGGCGCGGCTCCGTCCGCCTCGACCAGTGACCGTCTTGTCCGAACGCGGCTGATCAGCGCGGCTTGAGAGCCTCTACCACCTGGACATGCCCCTGCAGCGCGCCCAGGGTCAGGGCGGAGTTGCCGTTGGCATCCATGCGGTACGGGTTGGCGCCGTGGTCGAGCAGCAGCTTGGCCACCGCCTCGTGCCCGTTGTTGGCGGCATACATCAGCGCCGACCAGCCATAGGCGGTGGTGCGGTCCACCATCACCCCGCGCTGGATCAGCGTGCGCGCCACCTCCTGGTGGCCACGGGCGGCGGCGGCCATCAGCGCCGTCTTGCCGTCGCTGTTGGTGGTGTCGAGGTCCGCCCCGCCGTCGGCCAGCGCCCGGACGACCGCGTCATGGCCGCCCCAGGCGGCATACATCACGGCCGTGGCCCCATCGGAGGTGCGCAGGTCGCTGCGGGCGCGCCGGTCCAGCAGAACGCGCACCGCGTCGGTCAGTCCCTGTTCGGCCGCGACCATCAGCAGGGTCTTGCCGCTGTCGAGCCGGCTGTCGGGGCTGGCGCCGCCCTGCAGCGTGCGCGACAGCTCCGCCGGATTGCGCAGCAGGGCCAGCACCGATTCGCGATCCTGCAGGCCCGGTGTCGCCCTCACCGGCACGGCCGTGCTTCCACCCGCCGTTCCGGAACCGCCCATGGCCGGACCGGTATAGGCGCGCTGCTCGCTCGCCGCGCGGATCCGTTCCGCGAGGTCCGGGCTGTTGGGCGAGAGCATCTGCGCCCGCTCATAGAAGCGCTTGGTTTCCGACCAGTCGCCGTCACGTTCGGCCAGCATCGCCCAGCGGCGATAGGTGTCCTCCATGGTGGCCAGCAGTTCGGTCGCCTCCGGCGCCGCCGGCGCGATCTGGCGGATGCGCTGCACCGTCTCATAGGCGTTGTCGCCGGGCGGCGTGGTCAGGCGCTTGCCGGCGATCTGGCGGCGGGCCTGATCGACCATCATGCGCACGCGCTGCGCAATCTCCGCATCGGGGACGGCCGACTGCGGCACCTGTGGAATCGGCGTGGCCGAAGGCTCCTCCAGCGGCGGCAGCGAGGCGGCACCCGGCGCCGCTTCCGCATTGCCTGCCGCCGGCGCTGCCGGGGCAGCAGCGACGGGTGCGGCGGCCGGCGCCTGGGATTGGGCCGGCGGCAAGGCTGCCGTCTGCACCGGAGCGGTTTGAGCGGGAGCGGGGGGCGAAGGCTGGGCTGTGGCCTGCTTCGTCACGGTCAGTGTGCCGGCCGGCGGCGGCGCGGCCGGGAGCGCCGCATTGCTTTGCCCGGGCTGGACGCCGAGCGCCACGGGCGGCTGGGCGGCTGGCGGTGGCGCGGAGGGTGCAACCGGCGGCAGATCGGCCGCGGCATGCCGACCGCCGGCGGACGGAACATCGTTGCCGATCAGCCCCTGCACCGTACGGTCCACCGCATCGCGCGCCCGGCCCCATCCCTCTTCGATCAGCGCCAGAGCGCGGTCGGGGGAGGCGCCGGGCACGGCGGTGGCGATGGCCGCACCGGCGGCACCCAGCAGCACCAGCGTGGTCAGTGCCGCACCGGCATAAAGCCCGGTCCGGCGCGGCGCCCGCATGGCTCCGATGGGCATGGCGTCCGCCGGCATGGCACCGGCCTGCATTCCCCTTGCGGCCATTGCGTCGGGACCGCGGTCGCTCCAGTCATGCTCTCCCGATTTGCCGTCTCCCGCCCAGCCGTCTCCCGCCCAGCCGTCCCTCGGCCAGTCGTTGGCCGGCGTGGCGGCGGGCTGGGCTGGGGCCTGCTGCGGGGCCTGCTGCGGACCGCGACGATCCACCCAGGCCGGATCGGCCTCCTGCACCTGGGGCGGAACCGCCAACATCGGCGCCGGACGCGGCGCAGTCTGCACGGCGGACATCGACGGCAACTCGTCGGGAAAACCGCCGCCCGGCGCCATCCGGTAGATCACGCCCATGTCGCGCAGCTCATCGGCCAGCCCGGCGCGCGCCAACGTCCCTTCCAACTCCGGCGTGCCGCAGAGAAGAACCTGAAGGAAGCGACCGGCCGGCGTCTCGGCCCGCGTCAGGTCGACCAGATCGGCCAGCACCGGCGGGGCGAGCACGGTGGCGTTGTCGACCGCCAGCAAGCCGGACCCGGCCAGTTCCAGCCGGTCCTCCAATGCGGCGATCAGCGCGTCGAAATCGCCCTCGCCATCCTCGCCCGGCGCCAGATCGGGCAGCGCCCCGGCACCGGCGGCAGCGACCAGATCCTCCACTTCGGCACCGACCGAGGCCGTGACCGGCAGCGCCATGGCGCCATCGGCCTCCACATGCTCCACCAGCTGCCGGAACAGGGCGGGACGGCCCGACCCGGCATCGCCGACCAGCACCAGAAGCCTCTTGCGGGCCAGGAAGGCCAATACCAGTCCATCACGGATTTCGGCAGCCGATGCCGCGGCACCGGCGGAATCGTGAACGGGATCGTGGTGGCCCGGAGCGGCGCGCCGGGCGCGCGAAGTGTGTTTCGGGGCAGAACGGTCCATGGACATCTCAAGACGCCGATCAGTGAAGGAAGCGCTTGTGTGACTCTAGTGATGCGCCCCCCAAGCCCCGACAGAGCAAAGGGCGGTAGCCCCCTCTCTTCCGGGGTGGGTGGACTGACCCTTCCGGCACGAACGCGCCGCTGGTCCGCCGGACGGGGGAGCGGTATAGGGTTGCCCCCGAAATCCTCGATTGAATCTCCATCTGGACGGCGACAGGCATGCGAGTCGGAATCGATTTGGGCGGCACCAAGATCGCGGCCGTGGCGCTTGGCGCGGACGGCGCGGAACTGGCCCGCCACCGCCGCCCCACCCCCCGCGATTACGACGCCACGCTGGACGCCCTGGCGGAGACTGTGGCCGCCCTCGACCCGTTCGGCACCGGCGGCGTCGGCATCAGCCTGCCCGGCATCGTCGATCCCGCCGCCGGCATGGTGCGCGCGGTGAACCTGCCCTGGCTCGCCGGCCGTCCCTTCGCCGAAGACGTGGCGCGGCGGATCGACCGCCCGGTGCGGATCGCCAACGACGCCAACTGCTTCACCCTGTCGGAGGCGACGGACGGCGCCGCGGTCGGATCGGTGGTGGTGTTCGGGGTCATCCTGGGCACCGGCGTCGGCGGCGGCATCGTGGTGGACGGACGCATCCTGCCGGGGGCCAACGGGCTGGCCGGCGAATGGGGCCATGCCCCCCTGCCCTGGCGCGAGGAAGCCGACGGTCCGCCGGTGCCCTGCGGCTGCGGCAAGACCGGATGCCTGGAGACCGTGCTGTGCGGAGCCGGGCTGTCACGCCTGCACCGGCATCTCACCGGGGGAGACGGCACCGGCAATGCGGCTGACCCGCAGGAGATCGCCGCCCGCGCCCTGGCAGGTGATCCGGCCGCAGCCGCGACGCTGACACGCCATGCCGATGCGCTGGCCCGCGCGCTGGCCCCGGTTCTGAACCTGCTGGACCCCGACATGGTGGTGGTCGGCGGCGGCCTGTCCGCCTTGCCCGGCCTGTGCGAATCGGTGACGCGGCGCTGGGGAACCTGGGCATTGGCGGCCGCGCCGAGGACCCGGATGTCCGTAGCCCGTCATGGCGGGGAAAGCGGCATGCGCGGCGCTGCCCGCCTGTGGCCGGAATAAGTCTGACCATTTTACGGGGCCATTTTTGCGAGATCGGCCGCAACCAGCGGTCACGCAGTGGCACGGGACTTGCGCATTCTCCGTTCAGACCGAACGGGGATACGCCCATGATGCGGAAGAAATTGGGGACGCGGGCCACGGGGAACGGCGTCCATTTGCATTTTGCAAACCGGAACGCGACGCGGGCCGGAAAACCGGCGGCACGTTTGCATTTTGCAAATGATCCCGGCGTTGGCCAGGGCACCAGCCGCCACCTGGAACATGCCTGCGCCAGCCTGCAGGACGCAGCGGTGGAGTTGGAGGCGGTGCTTGCCACGCTGCCCGGAGACGAGCAGGCCGATCTGCATGAGGCCATCGGCTCGATCATGGAGACGCTGCAACTGATCGCCTCTGCCCATTCCCGGCTGGAGCCGCCCATCGCCGCCGACTGAGACGGCGGCCGGGTTCGGGCTGTTTTCTGACACACGAAAAAAGGCGGCCCGCCGGGACCGCCCTTTTTCGCTTGCTGACTTTTCGACTGCTGACGTTTCGATTGGCGACTGTTCGCCTGCCGAGCGGCTCAGCCGGTCGCGTCGAAGCCGACTCAGTCGGAGATGGTCTGCCAGAAGAAGAAGGCGACGGCGAGGACCATGATGGCGATGTCCATGGGAACGGCTCCTGTGGATTGCGGCGGATGGGCGTGTCGTCGGATTCTATACGACAGTTCGCGACGCGGGTGCAGTGCTTCCGTACGCCTGCGGCGGTTTTTCACCCCCCGTACCGCAGCAAAGACGGCAGCCGACAGAAAAAAGCGGTGAAAATTCTCAGCCTCGGCAACGTCCCACGGTGCCGCTTCGGCCCCTCTCCCAACCCTGCGCGCCATCGGACGCCGGCGCCTGCATCATCGCATGCACGGATGCCACATTCTGCAATGCATTGTATTCAAATGATTTTCTGACGCCCAGCGATGTCCTGCACCATGGCGCGGCGGGATGCAGGGGTTCACCCCAAGCGTCAAAAGCGCCCATGAGCCCCACCATTCGCCGGTCGATTTCCCAAGAAAATCGCAGCGCTATGACTTTTGTCAGGGGTTGCCTTACCAGGGGGCTTTCTGGCAAGAAAAAGGCCGCTGAGTACAGCGGCCTTGAGTTTAGGGAGGAAACGCCCAAGAAGGGCGAAGCAGCAATCGCTTGCTGCACTGCAACACTATCAGAACCCGGGGGCACCGCAACCCCCAAAGCCGGCCCCTGCGTGGGGCCGAAGCTTTTAGAGGGGCCTGTTGCAGATCGGCCACATTCAGCCGGTCCTTTTGCCGGAGCACAAGCCACCCATCGTTTCTGGCCGTTACCACAGCAGTGGCGCGCCGGCCCCCGGTCAGCCGCCGCATCCCTCAGGCAGCGGCGCGAGGTTTGTCCCTTGACCCACTTCCCACCTTCCGCGTTCTCGGAATTCGACGCCTTCACCGCGGCGGTCGGCGACCGCACCCCTGCCCTGTTCCTCGACTACGACGGCACGCTCGCCGCCATCGCGCCACGGCCGGAACTGGCGGTGATGCCGGAAGAGGCGCGTGCGGTGGTGCGGCGGCTGTCGGCCCTGTGCCCGGTCGCCTTCGTCAGCGGCCGCGACCTGGACGATCTGGCGGCGATGGTGGCGCTGGACGATCTGGTCTATGCGGGCAGCCATGGTTTCGACCTGCGCGGACCGGACCTGCGCCGGCAGGTCGGCGTCGAGTATGTCCCCGACCTCGACGCCGCCGAACGGAGTCTGCACGACCGTCTGGGCGGGATCGCCGGTGCGCTTGTGGAGCGCAAGCGCTTCGCCATCGCCATCCACACCCGTCAGGTCGCTCCGCCCGAAAAGCCCGTGGTGGCGGACACCGTCCGCGCGGTGGCACAGGAGCATGGGCGGCTGCGCGTGACCGGCGGCAAGGAGCTGTTCGAGCTTCGCCCCAACCTTCCCTGGGACAAGGGCCGCGCCGTCCTTGCCCTGCTGGAGACGCTGGGGTTGGAGGGGGACGGCACAGTACCGATCTATCTCGGCGACGACGAGACCGACGAGGACGCCTTCCGCGCGCTGTCAGGGCGTGGAATCGGCATCCGGGTGATGGAAAGCCCAGCGGAGACGGCGGCAACCTGGAGCCTGCATGATCCGGCGGAGGCGGCTGCGTTCCTCGGGCGGCTGGCGGACTGGCTGGCGGAGGGGTGAGGTTGTTTCGGTGTGGGAGTATTGCCCCCACCTATCCTCCCCCGCTGGGCGGGGGAGGGACTGCCGCTGAACGCCGACAAAGCTCCGATCCCTCCCCCGCTCAGCGGGGGAGGATAGGTGGGGGTCTAACTTTGCAATGCCTTTAGCCCATTCACCAACCCTAAACCCCCGCCGCCCTATCCTGCCCGCTCAACCAGCAGGACAGCCTGCCATGGATATCGGATCGGCCACCTCCGCCACGCCCTACCGGCCGCAGGCCAGCGCGCTCGACGGCCTGCAGGATGCTCAGGCCCGCACCGAAGCGGCGTCGGCGGAGATCGCAGCGGGCAACCTTGCCCCGGCGGTGGTCCTCGACCTGACCTCCGCCCAGGTGGATTTCGCCGCGAACGCGAAGGTTTTGCAGGCGACGCAGGAGAACAGCCGGCGGCTGCTCGACATGCTGGCCTGAAGTCAGCGAGGCTTGTTCGGGCCGTAGATCTTCGGCTGGCTGAAGTTCAGGTGATCGAGCAGCCCCTGGGTGGCGCAGCCGTCCACCGGCAGCTTCGCCGCACGCTGATAGGCGCGAATTGCGGAGCGGGTGCGCGATCCCATCTTGCCGTCCACCGTTCCGGCGTTGAAACCGTGCTCGTTCAGCGCCTCCTGCGCGCCGGAAATGAAGGCCACACGCATCTCGTCCGGCAGATTGTCCGTTTCGCAGGCGGCAAAGGCCGGGGTCGCCAGCAGCAGGGTGCCGCACAACATGGCGCTGCCGAGCGCCGGGAGAAGACGTCTGTTCATGGATCGGGTGCTCCTGATCGTTGGAGTGGCTGCCTGTTGAAACAGCCGAGCCTAGCCTTCCATTCCGGACCGGCAATTCCGAAAAGGCGCCGAATCGAAAAGGGCGGCCGCAAGCGACCGCCCTTTTCTACCTTCCGACCGGTCAGCCGCCTGCGGCGTGCGCGTCGTCGCTCTGCCCCTTGATCCGGGAGGCGAGCGCAGCCTCCAGGAAGGGATCGAGCGCACCGTCCAGCACCGCCTGGCTCTGCGAAGTCTCCACGTCCGTCCGCAGATCCTTCACCATCTGGTAGGGATGCAGGACATAGGAGCGGATCTGGTGGCCCCAGCCGATGTCGGTCTTGGTGGCTTCCAGCGCGGCCGCCGCATCTTCGCGGATCTTCAACTCCCGCTCGTACAGGCGGGCACGCAGCATGTCCCACGCCTTGGCGCGGTTCTTATGCTGCGACCGTTCCTGCTGGCAGCTCACCACGATGTTCGTCGGGATGTGCGTGATGCGCACCGCCGAGTCGGTCTTGTTGATGTGCTGGCCGCCGGCGCCCGATGCGCGGTAGGTGTCGATGCGGCAGTCCTTCTCGTTGATCTCGATGTCGATCTTGTCGTCGATCACCGGAGACACCGAAACGGCGGCGAAGCTGGTCTGGCGCCGCGCCTGGCTGTCGAACGGGCTAATGCGCACCAGACGGTGCACGCCGGCCTCGGTCTTCAGCCAGCCATAGGCGTTGTGACCCTTGATCTGCACGGTGGCGGACTTGATCCCGGCCTCTTCACCCGGCGTCTCGTCCAGCCATTCGGCCTTGTAGCCGTGCTGCTCCGCCCAGCGGGTGTACATGCGCATCAGCATCAGCGCCCAGTCCTGGGCCTCCGTGCCGCCGGCGCCGGCATTCACCTCGACGAAGCAGTCGTTGGCATCGGCCTCGCCCGACAGCAGGCTTTCGATCTGCAGCTTGTTGGCGCGGTCGCGCAGGCCGTAGAGCTGTGCCTCCGCATCGGCGACGACGGTGGCGTCCCCCTCCGCCTCGCCCATCTCGATCAGTTCCAGGCTGTCGGACAGGTCGCGCTCAAGCGACCGGTAGCCGGAAACCGAGGCATCCAGCTGGGTGCGCTCGCGCATGATGGTCTGGGCCCGCGAGGGATCGTCCCAAAGCTTGGGGTCCTCGGCGAGGTTGTTCAGTTCGTCGAGACGCCGCAGTGCATTGTCCCAGTCAAAGATGCCTCCTCAGCAGCGCCAGCGATTCTCTGATCTCGCCGGCGGCCGCTTCGATCTCGGCCCGCATGGCGGTGCCTCCTCGTCAGCCAGAGTTGAAGGGTTTGTCGGCTGCATATGTAGCGGCTCGCTCCCCGGCTTGCACCCCCTTAATGACCGCGAAGCAGGCGGGCATAGTCCCAACCGGGCTCCGCCATCGGCGAGGGCTTGCCACTTTCGTGTATGGCCCAGTCCCGGCTTGGCGGTCCTAGCCGTTTGGAATCATCCGCCCGGCTCATTTCAGAGTACGTCCCATATCCGGGGGCACAACCCTACCGCGGCGGCGGGAAATCCCCGAAATCGTGGTTATCTTCGGCTCCGAACTTCGCCTTTCTTGCGCGGTTGCGCAGACGCGCGAGCATCTCTGCCGGGGGCACGATGAGCTTCACCAGCTTGAACTTCCTGCTGTTCATCACCGTGTTCAGCGCCGGTTTCATGGCGCTGGCGCGCACGCGCGCCTTCACGCCCTTCCTGCTGGTGGCCAGTTACATCTTCTACGGCTATTGGGATTACCGGTTCTGCGCGCTGCTGGCGCTCAGCACCTTCATCGACTTCTACTGCGGTCTGAAGATCGCCGACTCGCCCGACCGCCAGACCAAGAAGCTGTACCTGTTCATCAGCCTGGGCGCCAACCTGGGCATGCTGTTCTTCTTCAAATACTACAACTTCTTCGCCGACAGCGCGGCGATCGCGCTCGCATCACTGGGCATCGACGTTGGACGGCGGACGCTCGATATCCTGCTTCCGGTCGGCATTTCCTTCTACACCTTCCAGAATCTCAGCTACGGCATCGACCTCTACACCGGCGAGGTGAAGCAGCCGGAACGGTCGCTGACGCGCTATGCCACCTTCGTCGCCTTCTTCCCGCAGCTGGTGGCCGGCCCGATCGTCCGGGCGCGCGACCTGCTGCCGCAAATCCAGCAGCGCCCGCGCGACATCCCGTTCGAGGAGCGCTTCGCCGGCCTGGAGAAGGTGATCTGGGGCTATTTCCTGAAGATCGGGCTGGCCGACAACGCCGCCGTGGTCGTCGACGCCCGATTCCACCAGCCGGAGTTCTTCAATGCGCTCCAGCATGTGATCGGGCTGGTCTGTTTCTCGCTGCAGATCTACGGCGACTTCGCCGGCTACTCGCTAATCGCCATCGGGCTGGCGCAGATCTTCGGCTACACCATGTGCCAGAACTTCGCCCGGCCCTATTTCGCCACCGGCATGCGCGATTTCTGGCGGCGCTGGCACATCTCGCTGTCCACCTGGTTCCGCGACTACGTCTATGTGCCGATGGGCGGCAGCCGGACGCGCTGGCTGCGCATCCGCAACGTCGTCATCACCATGCTGATCTCCGGCCTGTGGCATGGCGCCAACTGGACCTTCGTCCTGTGGGGAGCTCTGCATGGCGGGCTGATGCTGGTGGAGGACGGCGTGCGCCGGCTGGCCGCCGTCAGCCCGGTGCGCCTCAGCGGCCCGATGCTGGCCGCCGGGCGGTTGGTGATGATCGGGCTCGTCTTCATCGTGGTGACCCTGACCTGGCTGCCCTTCCGCGCCGACAGCCTGCAGACGGTCTGGACCATCCTGGGCATCATCACCCACGGCGATTTCGGGCTGCAGCAAGGCAACCTCCAGGCCAGCTCGCTGCTGCGCGTCGCCGTTGCCGGCCTGATCGTGCTGATGGTCGATGCGCTGATCGAACGCGGCGCGGGTCGCCGCTATGCCGGGACCAATGTGGTGGCGCGGTCGATGGCCTGCTCCGCCCTGATCCTGGTGATGCTGCTGTTCGGCAGCTTCGCCAACCATGCCTTCATTTACTTCCAGTTCTAAAGACCGGACGGAGATCCCCCCATGTACCGCCTTCTGGCTTGCATCGCGTTGATCCTCGCCACCGTCACGGCGATGGACCGGGTCCTGGCTTCGGCGCTGGGCGACCTGCTTCTGCGCTCCAGCGACCGCTTCATGGCGATCTACCGTCCGGTCGAGCCGGAAGACGTGCCGGCCGCCAAGCCCGACGGGCAACCGGCCGGACGCACGGACGAGACGCCGGGCGCCCTGATGGTCAAGGCGGCCCTCGCCTCCGCCCCCGGTCAGGCCTCCCGCTCCACCCGCGGGCCGGCGGACGTGCTGGTGCTGGGCAACTCGCGGGCGGACAACCACTTCCCGGTCTCCACCCTGCAGGACATGACCTGCGGCCGGGCGCTGAACCTGGGCATGGGCGGGGCGCCGACCGTGCTGTCGGCCCTGCTGTGGGAGGATTACGTCGAGCGGCACGGCGCCCCGCGCCTGCTGATCCTGGAGCCAACCGGTCTGGTCGACAACCCGCACGACCTCGCCGACCTGCCGCTGCTGGCCTACTACTCGCCGCGCATCGACGCCTTCGTCCGGCAGGAAAACCAGGAACTGTGGATGGCCAACCACGCCTTCAACCTGATGACCTTCAACAACAACCAGACCATGCGGCTGATCGCCGGCCTGCTGAAGCCCGCCGCCGACCGCACGCTGGTCGGCGCCATCCCCGAACCGATGAAGGCCCAGCTCGCCGCTGCACCGGAAGAGATGATGACCGCCGCCGACGCCAACTGGCAGGCGATGGACCGCATCATCCGCAGCGCCCAGTCGCAAGGCACCCGGGTGGCGGTGGTCATCACCCCCTATTTCCCGACCTATGCCGGCAAGCTGAAGAATTTCGACGCCTTCTTCGCCGAGATGAAGAGCCGCCTGCCATCCGGCGTGACCGTGATCGATGCCCGCCGGGCGGTGGACAAGGACGAGCTGTTCATGGACGCCCTGCATGTCAACGAGGACGGCGTGCGCGCCATGTTCGCGGCACTGGAACCGGAATTGCGCCCGCTCGGCAGTTGCCCGGTGGACGCCATCGCCGCGCTGACGGCGGCGGGAACGGTGGCGGGGACTGTGGCTGGGACTATGGCGGGAACGGTGGCGGGAGCGGCCTCCACCCATTGACGAAGGGGGCGTCCGCCAGGACGCCCCCTCCCCTCTTCGCTCAGTAAAGCCCGCCGGTGCCCAGCGTCGCCGCGGCCGGCGGTGCCGGGACGCCCGGCTGGGCGGCGCCGAAGCCCATGGCGTTCGGGTCGCCCATCATCGCGCCGGCCCCCTGGACGGAGCCGTCCAACACCATCTGCGGCTGGTCCGGGTTGGGTTCGGTGCCGGGCAGGAAGGCCTCCCAGATGGAGCGGTTGTCGCCGGGCTGGGCCAGCTGGCCGTTGGCCGGGTTCACGCGGACGAGGCGCAGGCCGGGCGGCACGCGGAAGGGCGTCGCCGGCTTGTCCTTCAACGCCACCTGCATGACGTCCTTGAACACCGGAACGGCCGCCGAGCCGCCGGTTTCGTGGCTGCCCAGCGAGCGCGGCTGGTCGAAGCCGATATAGGTGCCGACCACCAGATCGGGCGAAAAGCCCACGAACCACGCATCGTGGCTGTCGTTGGTGGTGCCGGTCTTGCCGGCCAGCGGCTTGCCCAGCGACTTCAGCGACGCGGCCGTGCCGCGCTGGACCACGCCTTCCAGGATCGAGACGATCTGGTAGGTGGTGCGCGGGTCGTTCACCTGCTCGCGGGTGTCGGGCACCGCGGGAACGGTCATGCCGTCCTTCCAGGGGACGTTGGTGCAGCCCTCGCAGGCGCGGTTGTCGTGACGGAAGACGGTCTTGCCGTTACGGTCCTGAACGCGGTCGATGAAGGTCGGCACCACCCGCTTGCCGCCATTGTCCAGCATGGCGTAGGCAGTGGCGAGCCGCAGGACCGTGGTTTCGCCGGCACCCAGCGACATCGGCAGGTAGGGCTGCAGGTTGTCGACGATGCCGAACTTCTCGACCAGCGCCTTGACCTTGTCCATGCCGATCTGCTGGGCGAGGCGGACGGTCATGACGTTGCGCGACTTTTCGATGCCCACGCGCAGCGGTGTCGGGCCGTAGAACTCGTGGCTGTAGTTCTCCGGCCGCCAGACCGGCTGCCCGCCGCCCGGATCGAAAGCGAAGGGTGCATCCATCACCAGCGACGACGGGGTGAAGCCCTGGTTCAGCGCCGTCAGATAGACGAAGGGCTTGAAGGAGGAGCCGGGCTGGCGCAGCGCCTGGGTGGCGCGGTTGAACACGCTCATGGCGGGAGAGAAGCCGCCGACCATGGCCAGCACGCGTCCGGTGTGGGGATCGAGCGCCACGAGGCCGCCCTGCACCTGCGGGATCTGGCGCAGGCCGTAGCTGCCCGGCGGCAGTTCCTTCGCCGCCGACTGGGCGCCCTTCTTGGCCGGCTTCTCGTCCTCTTCCCTCGCCGCCGGGCCGCTGATCGCCTCCACCAGCAGGATATCGCCCAGCTTGGCGACGTCCGACGGCTTGCGGATCGCCGGCCCCACCGCCTCGCCCTCCTTGGCCGCGCGGGCCCAGCGCAGTTCCGACAGCGGGATGCGGCCGCGGCTGCCGTCGGCCACACCGATGTCCAGCCCGTCCGCCTGGTCGTCCTTCAGCACGACGGCGAGCTTCCAGCCGTCAGAGCCGGCGGGCGGCGGCATGGCGGCCAGCTTCTTCGGCCAGTTGTCGAAATTCTCCATCTTCGCCACCGGCCCGCGCCAGCCGTGGCGGCGGTCGTAGGCGACCAGCCCGTCACGCAATGACTTGGTCGCCGCCGCCTGCAGCTGCGGGTTCATCGAAGCGCGCACCGACAGGCCGCCCTCATACAGCGCCTGCTCGCCATAGAGCTTCACCAGTTCGCGCCGGATCTCCTCGGCGAAATACTCGGCGGTCACCACCTCCTGCTCGTCGCGCTTGCGGGTCAGCAGCGGCCGGGACTGGGCAGCCTTCGCCTCGTCCGGCGTGACGTAGCCGTCCTCCGACATGCGGCCGATCACCCAATTGCGGCGGGCGACGGCGGCATCGTGCTGGCGGTCGGGATTGTAGTTGGAGGGCGCCTTCGGCAAGGCCGCCAGGAAGGCGACCTCCTCGATGCTCAGCTCGTCCAGCGCCTTGTTGAAATAGTTCAGCGCCGCCGCCGCCACGCCGTAGGAGCGGTTCCCCAGGAAGATCTCGTTGAGGTACAGCTCCATGATGCGGTCCTTGGTGAAGGCCCGCTCGATGCGGACCGCCAGGATCGCCTCCTTGATCTTGCGGGCGAAGGACACCTCGTTGGTCAGCAGCATGTTCTTGGCGACCTGCTGCGTGATCGTGCTGGCGCCGACCGGGCGGCGGTCGCGGCCGAAATTCTCGATGTTGGTCAGGATCGCGCGCAGGATGCCGAGCGGATCGACGCCCTGGTGGGCGTAGAAATTCTTGTCCTCGGCCGCCATGAAGGCGTTGATGACCTGGCGCGGCATGGCGTCGATCGGCACGAAGATGCGGCGTTCCGACGCGAATTCCGCCATCAGCCGCCCGTCGCCCGCATAGATGCGCGTGGTCACCGGCGGCTCGTAGTTGGCCAGCTTGGTGTAGTCGGGCAGGTCCTGGTCGTAGTGGTCCAACAGGAAGACCAGCCCCCCGGCACCGGCAAGAGCCAGCATCACGAAGGCCATCAGCAAGGACAGAAGAAGGCGCATGACCGATCCTGCAAGAAACGACGAACGGCGCGGCCGGCACCGTCCCGTTTCCGGGATGCGGAGCGCAAGGCGCGTCTGACTGGGCGGCGCATCCTACACCGCCGCGATGCGAAGTGCCGCCCCCGTTCCCGTCATGTCAGGAAAATGTGACGCGCAGAGGGCGCCCTCGAAAAAGCGCCCGCGCGGAGGGGGTAAGCCGCCCGGCCAAGCCCGAGCCCCGCAAGCTCAGCTCCGCTGGGCGCCGTGCAGCCAGCGGAAATAGGCGTCGATGGTGCGGGCCAGCCCGCGGCCCAGCCGTTCGCGGTGCGCCGCGGAGGACAGCAGCCCGGCATCCTTGCGGTTCGACAGATAGCCCATCTCGACCAGCACCGACGGCACGTCGGGCGCCGTCAGCACGGCGAAGCCGGCCTGCCGGTGCGGCTTGCTGGGGATCAGCGGCACCTCGCGCCCCAGACTCTGCAGGGCCAGCGTCGCGAAACGCTTGGAATGGTTCTTCGTATCGCGTTGGGCCAGGTCGATCAGGATGTTGGCGACCAGCTGGTTCTCGCCCGACAGGTCGAGCCCGACCAGGGCGTCGGCCCGGTTCTCCTTGGCGGCCAGCATCTCCGCCTCGCGGTCCGACGCCTTGTCCGACAGGGTGTAGATCGACAGGCCCCGCATGTCGCCGCTGCTGATGCTGTCGGCATGCAGCGAGATGAACAGGTCGGCCCCGGCCTCGCGCCCGACGGCGACGCGGTCGCGCAGGCGGATGAACACGTCGGCGTCGCGGGTCAGCCTGACACGGTAGCGGCCGGTCGCCTCCAACTGGCGCTTCACCTCCCGGGCGGCGGCGAGCGTGATGTCCTTCTCATAGATGCCGCCGACGCCGACGGCGCCGGGATCCTGGCCGCCATGGCCGGGGTCGAGCACGATCAGCGGCTTTTCCGCCACGGTGGACGGCTTGCTGTCCGGCAGCGGCGGGGCGGACGGCAACGCGGCCGGAATCAGCTGCGCCGGTGGAATCGGCGGCAGCGGCGCGAAAGGCGGCGGGGTGGAGACGATCCCGCTGGCGGGCGGATCGTCCTGAGGAGATGGCGCCGGAGCAGGAACAGGCATCGGGACGGTCATCGCCGACGCCACGACCGCACCCATAGTCAGCTGACCCTTGCCGGACGCCGTGCCGGCGCCCGTTTTGGCACCAGACGCCGCCGCGAGTTCCCGGAACTCCGCCACCGTGGTCTTTTCCAGGTCGAGGACGAGGCGCGGCTGGCGGCCGTCGCGCGGCGGGATCATGTAGCCTTCCCGCAGCTTGGCCGGGCCGACGGTCTCGAAGGTCAGGCGCGTGCCGCGGGAGCCGCCCGCCGCGTGGTAATAGCGCGCGACCACCCCCTTGCCCTCCACCGGCAGCGATCCGCCGGGCCAGACCAGATCGGGCAGGTCGACGATGATGCGGTAGGGGTCGGCGGCCAGCGACACGCTGAAGGAGACAGGGTCGCTCACCTCCAGCACGAACCGGGTCTTGTCGGGATGGATGCCCAGCCGGGCATCGACCACCGCGGTGCGCGGCGGCGGGGACGGCAGCGCCGCCGTGGTCTGGGCGGCGGCGGTCTGGGCGGCGGGAAGGCCGGCAAGAAGCACCAGCGCCAGCAGGACCGGCAGCACCGCGCCCAGCGCACGCGCAAACCCCCGCATCACCGCCCCGCGCCCGGCCCCGCACTTGGGATGGGCGACGGCCGGCAGGCGGTCGGGCATGGCGGCGGTCGGCAGGCTGGGCGGCCGTTGCATCGTGTCTCCCCGGTGGCGGACGGCGGGCGGACGATCAGCTATAGCCTAGCCAATTCAACGCCTTCAACGCGGAACGTCACAGCCGGCTTCAATTCCGGGCCGGGGTGCCGTTCCTGCAACAGTGCCCCGCAGCCCGGCCGCCGCGGCCATCCCGGCAGCAGCCCGACTCGCGGTTCCGGGGGAAAGTCGCGCTTACGCTTCCCCGGGACGAACTTGTTCGCCGAATCGGCGCATTTCCGCGTTGTGCAAGAGGGATCGCTTGTCTATGGTATCTTTGCGACAGACCGCAATTCGCCAGATTCGGGTCGGACTCCCAAGGTGAGCGCCGATTCGCTGATCCCCGGAACTCGATTCCATCGATCCGGAGGTCAGCCGATCGCCGGTTACGGGGCCGTCCCAGGGGCTGCGGCGTCGCCTCCGACACCGCCTGTCCGGCCATCCGCGCCGGAGGGACGTCGCGGGGTGGCGCGTTCGGATTGGCGGTGAGAGGACGAAACCTCGAAGCTGGCTGTGGCCGCAAGGCGGCAGCCCGGCGCGTGTCGACCGGGCCGTCCTGGCTGCTCTCGTCAGCGCCGTTCGGCGGTTCCGGTCCGTCGTGCCGTATGCTTCGCCCACAACAGACGCTGCGTCCAGGCGGCCCGACCGGTCGCGCGGGTTCCCTGGGTCGCGCCGTTGAGGACCGTATATGGCCAAGCGCATGCTGGTGGACGCCACGCACCCGGAAGAAACCCGGGTCGCCGTGGTCAATGGTAACCGGCTGGAAGAACTCGACTTCGAGATCGCCAGCCGCAAGCAGCTGAAGGGCAACATCTACCTCGCGAAAGTGACGCGGGTCGAGCCTTCGCTCCAGGCGGCCTTCGTGGAATATGGCGGCAACCGCCACGGCTTCCTCGCCTTCTCCGAAATCCATCCCGACTATTACCGCATCCCCGTCGCCGACCGCGAAGCCCTGCTGGCCGAAGAGCGCCGGCTGGAGGAGCAGGCGGAAGCCCGGGCCGAGGCCGCCGCCGACGGCGCCGTGATGGGCGAGCCGATCCGCCCCGAGCAGGTGGTCGAGGAATGGTCGCCGATGCCCTCCCCCATCGCGCCGGAGGCGTCCGACGAGGATGCCGGCGACGAGGACGGCGAGGACGAGAACGGCGCCGACGAGACCGGTTCCGAGGGGCAGGCCGCCCCATCCGAGGCCTCCGCCCAGGATGCAGCCCAGTCCGCCGACGCCCCCGACATGGTCGGCGGCGACGAGGATGAAGAGGTCGAGACCCAGCGCCGCCGCTCGCGCCCGTTGCGCTCCTACAAGATTCAGGAAGTGGTGAAGCGCCGGCAGGTCCTGCTGGTGCAGGTGACGAAGGAGGAGCGCGGCAACAAGGGTGCCGCCCTGACCACTTACCTGTCGCTGCCCGGCCGCTACTGCGTGCTGATGCCCAACACCGGGCGCGGTGGCGGGATTTCCCGCAAGATCACCAACCCGGCCGACCGCAAGCGCCTGAAGGAAATCCTGTCGGATCTCGACATTCCCGACGGCATGGCGGTCATCCTGCGCACCGCCGGGCTGGAGCGTTCCAAGCCCGAGATCAAGCGCGACCTGGAATATCTCCTGCGCCTGTGGGACGACATCCGCGAACAGACGCTGAAGTCGTCGGCGCCCTGCCTCATCTATGAAGAGGCGAACCTGATCAAGCGGTCGATCCGCGATCTGTACTCCAACGACATCGACGAGATCTGGGTCGAGGGCGAGGCCGGCTTCCGCACGGCGCGCGAGTTCATGGACATGCTGATGCCGGGCCATTCCCAGCGCGTCCAGCTGTACCGCGACAGCCAGATCCCGCTGTTCCACCGTTATCAGGTGGAAACCCAGATCGACGCCATCCACAGCCCGGTGGTGCAGCTGCGTTCCGGCGGCTACATCGTCATCAACCCGACCGAGGCGCTGGTCTCCATCGACGTCAACTCCGGCAAGTCGACCCGCGAGCGCAACATCGAGGAAACCGCCTACAAGACCAACCTGGAGGCCGCCGACGAGGTGGCGCGCCAGCTGCGTCTGCGCGATCTGGCCGGCCTGATCGTCATCGACTTCATCGACATGGAGGAGCCGCGGAACAACGCCGCCGTCGAGCGCCGCATGAAGGAGGCGATGAAGAACGACCGGGCACGCATCCAGCTCGGCCGCATCTCCGCCTTCGGCCTCCTGGAGCTGTCGCGCCAGCGTCTGCGCCCGTCGCTGCTGGAGACCAACTTCGAGCGCTGCCCGCACTGCTCGGGCACCGGCGTCGTCCGCTCGGTCGAATCCGCCTCGCTGCACGTCCTGCGCGCCATCGAGGAAGAGGGCATCCGCAAGCGGTCGTCGGAGATCACCATCTACGTCCCGACCTCCATCGCGCTCTACATCCTCAACCAGAAGCGCGGTGAGCTGGCCAAGATCGAGGAGCGTCACAGCTTCCACGTCATGGTCCAGGCCGACGACGGCCTGATCGCCCCGGACCACCGTCTGGAGCGCAACAAGGCCCGCCTGCCCGACGAGGACGGCCCGCTGGTCAGCGCCGACCGCGTCATGGCCGAGACCGATCGTGCGCTCGCCGCCGAACCGGTCGTCGAGCCGGTCGAGGAGGAGGCCGACGTCGAGACCGCCCAGGCCGAGGAGACCGACGAGCGCGTCGAGACCAACGGCGCCAATGGCGATGGCAATGGCGAGGATCGCCGCCGCCGCCGCCGTCGCCGCCGTGGCCGTGGCCGTGACCGCGAGGAAGGCCGCGTCGAAGGCGAGACCGCCGGTGCGGGCGAGGACGCCGAGGAATCCGACGAGACGGGCGACGAGGCTGCCGAGACCGGCCTGCCGGTTGCCGCCGAGGCCATCCCCGGCGCTGCCATCTCCGAGCCGGCCGAAGACGACGACTCGGATGAGGACGAGGGCGAGGGCGAAGGCGAAGGCGACGAGGAGACCGGCGCCGATGCCGGCGATCGCAACGGCGAAGGCCGTAAGAAGCGTCGCCGCGGCAAGCGCGGTGGTCGCCGCCGGTCGCGCCGCGAGGGTGCGGAAGGGCTGGAGGGCGGCGAGGAGACCGCTGCCGACCAGTCTCCTGCCGCTCCGGCCGAAGCCGCTCCTGTTCAGGCTCCGGTCGAGGCGTCCGACCTCGACTGGATCCTGGCCGGCGAGAGCGCTCCGGCACCCGTCACGGAAGAGGCTCCGGTTCCGGTGCCTGCGACCGAGCCGCCGGTGACCGCTCCGGCCCCGGCCGAAGCCGCCGCCGAGAAGGCTCCGGCCAAGAAGGCGTCGCGCAAGCGCAAGGCCGCTGCCGAAGCCCCGGTCGAGGCCGCCCCGGCGGTCGCCGAAGCGCCGGCAAAGGGCCGCAAGCGCAAGGCCGCCGCTCCGGTGGAAGCCCCGGCGCAAGCTGCGGCCGAGCCGGTGACGGAGCAGGCTCCGGCCAAGAAGGCGTCGCGCAAGCGCAAGGCCGCTGCCGAGGCTCCGGTCGAGGCCGCTCCCGCCGCCGCACCTGCCGTCGCCGAAGTGCCGGCCAAGGGCCGCAAGCGCAAGGCCGCCGCCGCGGAAGCCCCGGCTGAGGTCGCGACCGACACGGCTCCGGCCAAGAAGGGGTCGCGCAAGCGCAAGGCCGCTGCCGAGGCTCCGGCCGAAGCCGCTCCCGCCGCCGCCCCGGCAGCGCCCGAGCCGGCTCCGGCAGCCGCTTCGGAACCTGCTGCGGCTCCTGCTGCGGCCGGCGACAACGGTGATGCCTCCGCGAAGCCGCGTCGCGGCTGGTGGAAGCGGTAAGCCGAACGGCCCTTCGGGCCCTCTGGAACGGGAAAAGGCGCCGCGAGGCGCCTTTTCCTTTTCCCGGACGTTATCTCCCTGCCACAGGACAGGTCGGACCATGAGCAAGGCCTTCACCCGCGAGAACGACACGCCTGACGACGACGATCTCGAAGATCCGGCACCGCTACCGCAGGGCTTCAAGAACTACATGACCCCGCCCGGCTTCCAGCGCATGCAGGAGGAACTGCGCCACCTTCTGCGGGTGGAGCGGCCGAAGGTGGTGGAGGTGGTGTCCTGGGCCGCCGGCAACGGCGACCGGTCGGAGAACGGCGATTATCTCTATGGCAAGAAACGCCTGCGCGAGATCGACCGTCGCATCCGCTTCCTGAACAAGCGGCTGGAGTCGGCGGTGGTGGTCAATCCGCAGGACCAGAAGAACCGGGAACAGGTCTTCTTCGGCGCCACCGTCACCTATGCCCGCGAGGACGGATCCGAGAACACCATCACCATCGTCGGCGCCGACGAGGTCGATCCCGACCGCGGCCATGTCAGCTGGATTTCCCCCATCGCCCGCGCGCTGTTGAAGGCGCGGGAAGGCGACATTGTGGACGTCCGCACGCCGGCGGGGATGGAGCAGGTGGAGGTGCTGGAGATCAGGTACGCGGGGTGAGGGGGCGTTAGACCCCCACCTAACCTCCCCCGCTGGGCGGGGGAGGGACTTCCGCTGCACGCCAACAAAGGTCCAATTTCCTCCCCCGCCCAGCGGGGGAGGATCAAGGTGGGGGTCTAACTTCTCGAACTCACTCACCCCGCCGGCTGGTAAATTTCCCCGCCCGACTCGCGGAACTTCTGCGACATCTCGGCCATGCCGGACTCCGCGGCGTCGCGGATTTCCTGCGTGATCTTCATCGAACAGAATTTCGGCCCGCACATCGAACAGAAATGCGCGGTCTTCGCTCCCTCCGCCGGCAGGGTCTCGTCGTGGTAGGCCATCGCCGTCTCAGGATCGAGCGACAGGGCGAACTGGTCGCGCCAGCGGAAGGAGAAGCGGGCACGCGACATGGCGTCGTCGCGCAGCCGGGCCGCGGGATGACCCTTGGCGAGATCCGCGGCATGGGCGGCGATCTTGTAGGCGATGACGCCGGCCTTCACGTCGTCGCGGTCGGGCAGACCCAGATGCTCCTTCGGCGTGACGTAGCAGAGCATCGCCGTCCCGAACCAGCCGATCATCGCCGCACCGATGGCGCTGGTGATGTGGTCGTAGCCCGGCGCGATGTCGGTCACCAGGGGCCCCAGCGTGTAGAAGGGCGCCTCGCCGCACAGAGCCAGCTGCTTTTCGACATTGTGCTTGATCTTGTGCATGGGCACATGGCCCGGCCCTTCGATCATCACCTGCACGTCACGCGCCCAGGCGATCTTGGTCAGCTCACCCAGGGTCTCCAACTCGGCGAACTGGGCGGCATCGTTGGCGTCGGCCTGGCTGCCCGGCCGCAACCCGTCGCCCATCGAGAGGGCCACGTCATATGTGCGGCAGATCTCGACGATGTCGGCGAAATGGTCGTAGAGGAAGCTCTCGCGGTGATGCGCCAGGCACCATTTGGCGATGATCGAGCCGCCGCGCGAAACGATGCCGGTCACCCGCTTGGCGGTCAGGGGGATATGGGCCAGCCGCAGGCCGGCATGGATGGTGAAGTAATCAACGCCCTGCTCCGCCTGCTCGATCAGCGTGTCGCGGAACAGCTCCCAGGTCAGGTCCTCGGCCCTGCCCTTCACCTTCTCCAGCGCCTGATAGATCGGCACCGTGCCGATGGGAACCGGGGAGTTGCGCAGGATCCATTCGCGGGTCTGGTGGATGTCGGCGCCGGTGGAGAGATCCATCACGGTGTCGGCCCCCCAGCGGATCGACCAGACCATCTTCTCCACCTCCTCCTCGATCGAGGAGGTCACGGCGGAGTTGCCGATGTTGGCGTTGATCTTGGTCAGGAAGTTCCGGCCGATGATCATCGGCTCCGACTCGGGGTGATTGACGTTGGAGGGGATGATCGCCCGCCCGCGCGCCACCTCGTCGCGGACGAATTTCGGGGTGATGAAGTCGGGAATCTCGGCCCCGAAATCCTCACCGTCGAGGGCTGCTTCCAGCGCCGCAGCGCGGCCGAGATTCTCGCGGACGGCGATGTATTCCATCTCCGCGGTGACGATGCCGGCGCGGGCATAGGCCATCTGCGTGACGGCCCCGCCGCCCTTGGCGCGCAGCACGCCGCTGTCGGTGGTCTCCACATCGCCACGGGCCAGGATCCAGTCGCGGCGATGCTTGGCCAGCCCTGCCCGCACATCGATCGCCACGGCTTCGTCGGTGTAGGGTCCGGAAGCGTCATAGACGGTCAGCGGCGGCTCGCCGCCCGACAACGCGATTTCGCGCAGTGCAACCCGCAGGTCGGGAAAGCGCGTACCCGGCACATAAACTTTCCGCGACGACGGCAACGGGCCGGTCGAAATGCGGATGGCGGTTTCGTTGAAGTCCTTTGGCATTGGGTTTCTCCGTCGGAGTTAGGCGGACAAACCCGGGACTGCGGACGGAGGTTCGGTGTCTTCGTGCGGGCCGTTCCCCAATTCGGGCGCCCATCACTATGGGCATTCCCCACTGCGGGCGTTGCTACGGCCGGACGGGGCCTGTTTTCGGCCCGTCACGAGGTCCCTCCCTTCGCCGGTATGACCCGGATCAGGTTCGAAGGGTCACCACGCTGCCGGAGACGCTTGGCGCCGTCCGGCCGTTGGTATCTCAGCCCCCTGTCGGGACCCCCCTGGAATGCGCCCATCCTGCCGGGACGGGCGGCCCCTGTCAAAAGGAAAGAACCGCGGACGATCCGCAAGCCACACTGTATGGATACCGCGTCACATCCAGCGTTTCAGACGGACATAGATCATCGGCAGCAGTGCCGACAGCAGCAGCAGCCCCAGGGCGCTTGGATAGCCGAACAGCGAGTCGGTCCCCGGCATCTCTTCGAAATTCATGCCGCCGATGCTGGCGACCAGGGTCGGCGGGAACAGAAGGACGGTCAGGACCGAGACGATCTTGACGATCTCGTTCTGCTCCACATTGATCTGGCCCAGCGCCGTGTCCAGCGCCAACGCGACCTTGCCGGCCAGGAAACGGGCATACTGGTCGAGCCCGCGCAAATCCTGCAGCGTCGTCTTGGCCCAGCGCCTCGTCGCCTTGCCAGGGTTCCAGCCGTCGCCGCGCGCCAGGAAATCGGTCATGCGCGACAGGCTGGCCAGGCTGATGCGCGCCTTGCCGATCAGGTGGCCGGCATGGCCGATGCGCTTCAGCGTCTGGGCATCGTCCAGCGTCTCGCCGCGGGAGCGCAGCTTGCGGCCACGGAAGAAGCGGCGGTTCAGTACGTCCAACTCCACCCCGGTCCGCCGCAGCACGGCAGAGGTACGGTCGACCATCCCGTCCACCAGCGCCGCCAGAACCAGTTCGCCACGGGAGGCGGACACCTGCCCATGGGTGGCACGGCGGCGGAAGGCCAGCAGGGCCTGCGGATCGATGTCGTGGATGGTGACCAGCCGGCGCCCGGCCAGCACGAAGCTGACGGTGGCGATGCGCGGCTCGTCGGTGTCGGCCCAGACCAGGGCGGTGACGGTCATGGTCAGGGCACCACCTGCCACGCGCAGGCGGCTCGACTCCTCGATCTCCGCCATCTGCTCGCGGGTGGGCAGGCTGGTGCCGATCAGCGCCTCCGCCCGCGCCAAGTCGTCGGCGGTCGGGTTGATCAGATCCAGCCAGACGGTGGCGTCGGGCAGCGGCCCAACGTCGTCCGCAGCCTCCCTGGCCCAGCGCAGCAGACCGCCGTCGTTGACGAAGACATGCAGCAAGGCTGTGCTCCTTGCGTGGTTCGAGGCGGCGGGGGAGCGCTTACGTCATCCGGCCGCCGCGTCTTGGCTTCTCGGGCGGTTTAACCGGCGGGGGCGACTTCGCCTCGGTGTCGAGGTCCAGCGTCTCCCCCTCCGCCTTCAGCGCCTGTTCCAGCTTGCGGCGGAAGGCACCGCCATCCCGCTTGGCATCCAGGAAATGGCCGACCGCCTCCTTGGCGGCGTCGCTGTCGTAGGGGACCTTGCCCAACGCCGCCAACTTGGCGCGCTCCACCAGCTTCGGGTCCATCCGGTCGCGGATGGCCTTCATCTGGCGGAGCAGGTCCTTGCGCAGGTCGGTCATCGGCCCCCCTATTGCAGCGTCAGGCCTTGCCGATCAGGGTGCCGGCGCCGCCTTCGGTGAAGATCTCCAGCAGCAGCGCATGCGGCACGCGGCCATCTAGGATAACAGCGGCATCGACGCCCTGCTCCACGGCACCGATGCAGGTTTCGATCTTCGGGATCATGCCGCCGGACGCGGTGCCGTCGGCGATGGCCTTGTGAGCATCCTCCAGCGACATCTTCTCGATCAGCTTCTTTTCCTTGTCGAGGACGCCGGCGACGTCCGTCAGCAGGAAGAAGCGCGCCGCCTTCACCGCCGCTGCGACCGCACCGGCCGCCGTGTCGGCGTTGATGTTGTAGGTGTCGCCATTCACGTCGAAGCCGACCGGCGCGATCACCGGGATGATGTCCGACTGGGCGAGCGCGTGCAGGATCTGCGGGTTGACCTTGTACGGTTCGCCGACGAAACCGAGGTCCAGCACCCGTTCGATGTTGCTGTCGGGGTCGCGCTGCACGCGCTCCAGACGGCGGGCGGTGATCAGGTTGCTGTCCTTGCCCGACAGGCCGACGGCACGGCCGCCGGCGCCGTTGATGGCGGCGACGATCTGCTTGTTGATGGAGCCGGCCAGCACCATCTCGACCACCTCGACCGTCTCCTTGTCGGTGACGCGCAGGCCGTCGATGAAGCTGGACTTGATCTTCAGACGCTCCAGCATCTGGCCGATCTGCGGGCCGCCGCCGTGGACGACCACCGGGTTGATGCCGACCTGCTTCAGCAGGACGATGTCGCGCGCGAACAGCTCCGCCAGGCTGGCGTCGCCCATGGCGTGGCCGCCGTACTTGATGACGAAGGTGCTCCCGGCATAGCGGCGCATGTAGGGCAGCGCTTCGGACAGGGTACGGGCCTTGGCGAGCCACTCGTCACGGGTGGGAGTCTGCACGGGAGGATGCCCTTTGTCGGGGTGGACGGTTGGGCTTCTTTAACGGAAAGGCCGGCCGGTTGCCTAGGGGTCAATTTAACGGTCACATACCCCCGTGCCGGCCGCCTGCGGCTGCGGCCGATGCCGCCCCGGCCGGGCGCCACCAGCCGGCCAGCCGGGTCATCGGCTGGGTCAGCGCGGTCACCGCCACCGCCATCAGCACCATGGCCGAGAAACAGGCGCCGGACAGCACCCCCGCCTCCAGCAGGACGGTCAGCACGATCACCTCCATCAGCCCCTTGCAGGGCATCAGCGTGCCCAACCGCAGCGCGTCCGGCCAACTCTCCCCGGTCAGGCGCGCGGGCAAGGTCGTGCCGGCCATCTTGCCGACGAGCGTCGCCAGGGTGGCAAGCGCGAAGACCGTCCACTGCGCCGGATCGTCCAGCGTCAGGTTCACCTTCAGCCCGGTCAGCGTGAAGAAGAAGGGCAGCAGGATCAGCGTCGAGAAATGCTCCAGCCTATCGAGGATCGCGGCGGCATAGCGGCGCGGCATGGCGGTTCCGGCGACGAAGGCGCCCAGGATGTAATGCAGCCCGATCAGTTCGGTCACCGCGGCCGAGGACAGCAGTGCCGCGCAGGTCACCACCACCGCGGTGTCCCCCATCCGCCCATCGGGCGCCACCCGCTCCAGCAGGCGGTCCAGCAGCGGACGCACGACCAGGACGGTCACTCCGACATAGGCGAAGCCCAGCATTCCCACCCAGGCGACCGCCCAGCCGCCGCCACCATTTGACGCGCCACCCGCCGTACCATCCGCCGAGGCCCAGGCCAGCACGGCGGTGATCAGCAGCCACAGCAGCGCATCGTTCACCGCCGCATAGCCCAGCGCCAACCGCCCGACCCGATCGCCCAGCAAATCCATCTCGCGCAGGATGGCACCCAGCACCGGCAGGGCGGTGACGCCGACGCAGATGCCGAAGCCGGCGGCGAACAGGCCCGGCGTGGCGTGCGGTCCAGTCATGCCGGGAAAGGCGCCGGCCAGCCACCAGCCCAACGCTCCGCCCATCAGCGTCGGCACGATCATGCTGGACAGCGCCACCGTGGCGAAGGCGCCGCCCCGTCCGCGGAAATCGGCAGGGTCGAGGTGCAGCCCGGTCAGGAAGGCGAAAAAGACGACGGCCATCAGCGCGAGGCCCGACAGCGGCGCCAGGGCGGCCGGCGCGAACAGCACGCCCCACAGGTCCGGCACCAGCCTGCCGAGCAGCGACGGCCCCAGCGCCACGCCGAACAGGATCTGGATCACCACCATCGGCGCGACGTGGCGCCCGCCGCCGAGCCGCCACAGCAGAAACGGCCCCGCGATCAGCAGCAGGGCCTGCATCAGGAAGAGCAGCGCGGGGGAAAAGCCACCCATCGCCGCCGCTCCTCAGTCCACGGCCAGGGCAAGCGCGGCGAGGCTGGCGCGCAGTTCGGCGATGCCGGTGCCCTTTTCGGAACTGGTGACGTGGATGTCGGGGAAGGCGGCGGGGTGCTTCTTCAGCCCCGCCTGGGTGTCGCGGCGGATCTTGTCCAACTCCGTCGGCTTCACCTTGTCCGCCTTGGTCAGCACGACGACATAGGGCACCGCCGTGCGGTCCAGCATCTCCATGATCTCGTGGTCGTTGGGCTTCAGCCCATGGCGCGAATCGATCAGCACCAGCGCCCGGCGCAACGTCACCCGTCCGCGCAGGAAGCGGCGGACCATGTCGTTCCACGCCTCCACCTTCTCCTTCGATTCCTTGGCATAGCCGTAGCCGGGCATGTCCACCAGCTTCAGCCGGTTGCCGAGGTTGAAGAAGTTGAGCTGCTGCGTGCGCCCCGGCGTGTTGGAGGTGCGGGCCAGCGTCTTGCGCCCGGTCAGCGCGTTCACCAGGCTCGACTTGCCGACATTCGACCGCCCGGCAAAGGCAACCTCCGGCAGATCGGCCTCCGGCAACTGGTTCAGCGCGTTGGCGCCCCAGACGAAGTCGCACTCCTTGGCGAACAGCAGCCGCCCGGCCTCCAGCGCGGCCTCGTCAAAGCCGGAAACGATGCTGGGGGTGTTGGGGGTCGGCGTGTCGGGGGTGGTCATGTATCTGCTTTCGGTTGCGGAATCAGGTCGTCGATCATAAGCCCCAACGCCGTTCCCAGCGCCCGGTAGACCTCGACGGTCGGGCTCTTGCGCCCCGACTCGATCTGAGAGACATAGCTTGGCGTCAGCCCGGCGGCGGCGGCAAGCTCGACCTGTGACAGGCCGCGATGCTCCCGCCAGACCCGCACCGGATTCTCGCCGTCGATCAGCCGGCGTGCCACGGCCCAGGGAAGATCCTCGTCGTCCTCGGAATCCAACGCGGCGCGGATGTCGTCATGGTCCATCGCGCGGGCCCGCAAGGCCTCGAACTCGGCAATGGGAACGACCGCATATTCGGCCTTGCCGTCCTTGCCGGCGATATACTGCACGCTCATCGTTGCAGCCTCCTGACGTCGTAAGCTTGCCCACGGGGTTGGACCGCGCGGACATCGATGATCCTCACCTCTTCGTCCCTGATGAAGATCGCCCGGAACGCCCGAGCAGGATTGCGGAACTTCAGACGGAGATAAGGGGTCCCGACGATCGCTTCCACATCAAGCTCGGGGTCGTCCGGGTTGGCCGCCAGAGCTTCCAGGTCGACCGCCATCTGGGCACGGACGGCGGGCTGCTGCCGAGCGATGGCCTTGGCCGCCTGCTTCTTGATGGTGAGGTCGTACATCAAAAAAAAATAACCGCCGGCAAACTTCCGTCAAGAGGAAGGTTTACCGGCGGTCATATCAGGCGGCAGACCCGAGGATCAGACCTTCACGCCCATGCGGCGCATGATGGTCCACTGCTGGGCGACCGACAGCAGGTTGTTCCAGGCCCAGTAGATCACCAGACCGGCCGGGAAGCCGGCGAGCATGAAGGTGAAGACGATGGGCAGGAACTGGAACACCTTCTGCTGGATCGGGTCCGGCGGGGCCGGGTTCATCTTCTGCTGCAGCCACATAGTGACGCCCATGATCAGCGGCCAGGCACCGAGATGCAGCATGGCGGGGGGATCCCAGGGGATCACGCCGAACAGGTTGAAGATGGTGGTCGGATCGGGCGAGGACAGGTCGTGGATCCAGCCGAAGAAGGGCGCGTGCCGCATCTCGATGGTCACGAACAGGACCTTGTAGAGCGCGAAGAACACCGGGATCTGGATCAGAATCGGCAGACAGCCCGACACAGGCGAGACCTTCTCGCGCTTGTACATGGCCATCAATTCCTGGTTCATGCGCGCCTGATCGTCGCTGAACTTCTCGCGGAGCTCCTGCATCTTCGGCTGCAGGGCCTTCATCTTGCTCATCGCCTGATAGGACTTGTTGGCGAGCGGGAAGAAGACGGCCTTGACGCAGACGGTCAGCAGCAGGATGGCGAGGCCGAAGTTGCCCAGCACCTGCCCGAAGAAGTCGAGCGCGTAGAAGAAGGGCTTGGTCAGGAAGTAGAACCAACCGAAGTCGATCGCCAGATCGAAGTTCTTGATGTTCAGCTTTTCGGAATAGGCGTCCAGCAGCTTCACCTGCTTGGCGCCGGCGAACAGTCGGCCGGTGGTCTCGGCCGAGGCGCCGGGCGCCACGGTGACCGCATCGCCCATGAAGTCGGCCTGATAGCGGTCGGCATTGGCGACGGTGCTGTGGACGAAACGCGCGGTGACCTTCTGCGCCGGGTCCGGGATCACCGACACCAGCCAATACTTGTCGGTGATGCCGAGCCAGCCGCCGGTGGTCTCGATCGGCTCGGTGCCCTTCTTGCGCAGGTCGTCGTAGGACCGCTCGGTCAGCGTGCCGTTGAAGACGCCCAGCGGGCCTTCATGCAGGATGTAGTAGCCCGAGGTCTGCGGCGTGCCGGTGCGCGACACCAGGCTATAGGGCAGCAGGGTGACCGGGTTTGCGCCGGTGTTGCGGACCGTCTGCGTCACCGTGAACATGAAGTCCGGATCGACGGCGATCTTGCGCTCGAACACCAGGCCCTGGCCGTTGTCCCAGGTCAGGGTCAGCGGCTTTTCGGGGGTCAGCGCGGTGCCGTCGGCGGTCCAGCGGGTCGTCGCGGTCGGGGCGGCGATGCCGGCGCCCTGCGGGACCCAGCCGAACTCGGCGTAATAAGCGGCGGGCGTGCCGGCCGGGGCCAGCAGCACGATCTCCGGGCTCTTGGGGTCCGGGGTCTCGTGGTACTGGGCCAGCGTCAGGTCGTCGATGCGGCCGCCGACGAGGTTGACGGAGCCGTGCAGGGCCGGCGTGTCGATCTTCACGCGGGTGCCGGCCGCCAGCTGCTCGGCGAGCAGGACGGGGCGCTCCTTCGCGACCTCAGCCGTTGCGGGGGGCTGCTGGGCGGGCACGCCGGGGGCCGGCACCGGCACTGACTGCTCCGTCTGGGCGGCCTGCTGGGCGGCGAGTTGCTTCTGCTGCTCCACCCGCGGCTTTTCGTAGAAATACTGGAAGCCCAGAAGGATGGCGATCGACAGGGCAATCGCGATGATGAGGTTGCGTTGGTCGGTCATGGCGTCCCGGTTGCCGTGGGGCCTTTGAAGAAGGTCGGCGTGTGCGCGGCCTTGTTACGGGTTTTCGCCGGGCTGGGCAACCGCCGCATGCCCTTTTTCCGGCAAGCCGCAGCGATGGGGCGGCGACGCCCCCGGCGGCAGGGGATCGGGCACGGGATCCCAGCCGGACCCGCCCCAGGGATGGCAACGCCCAAGCCGGCGCACCGTCAGCCATCCCCCCCGGATGGCGCCGTGCTTTTCCAGCGATTCGATGGCGTAGCAGGAGCAGGTCGGCTGGAAACGGCAATGCCAGCCCACGAAGGGCGACAAGGTCCAGCGATAGAGATAGACGAGCGCGCGGAGAAGATGCGCGAGTGGGCTGAGGCCGGCGATGCGAAACATGACGTCGCGGGCCCCCTACCCTTCCGCCTCGCGCCACAGGCCAAGGCGTTTCAGCCCGGCCGTCAGGTCGCCGAGCAGATCGGTCCACGGCCGCTCGGCCGTGTCGCCGCGCGCGACCAGGACGAAGTCATGGCCCGGTGCGGCATGGATGGGCAGTATCTGCCGCGCGGCCTCACGCAAACGGCGGCGGGCGCGATTGCGCACCACCGCGTTGCCGACCTTGCGGCTCGCCGTCAGTCCGAGACGGATCGGCGGACCGCCATCGGCGGGCCGCTGCTTGTCGTCGTGCCGGCGCACCTGGAGGATCAGGCCGGGAGCCACGTGCTTGCGCCGCGTCCCGGCCACGGCCAGAAATTCCGGCCGCCGCATCAGGCGCCCGACCTTGAGGTCCGGCGCCGCCATCGCGGGGATCAGGCGCTCAGAACCTTGCGGCCGCGGGCGCGGCGACGGGCGATGACCTTGCGGCCGCCGACGGTCGACATACGGTGGCGGAAGCCGTGGCGACGCTTACGCACGATTTTGGAGGGCTGGAACGTGCGCTTCATGGCGCCTACTCCTTAAGCTTTGCTGATGGTGACGGGACGAAGGCGCCCAGCCGCAGGGCCGGGCGCCGAACCTATGAACCTGGAACGAACCGGTTGGCGCCTTACTCGGCAGCCCGGCGGCCGTTGACCATGCCGCGGCCGGTGGTGCGCTCGGCGATGCGGGCGGCCTTGCCGCGCAGATCGCGCAGATAGTACAGCTTGGCGCGACGGACGGCGCCCTTGCGGACCAGCTCGATCGAGTCGATGCGCGGGGAGTACAGCGGGAACACGCGCTCCACGCCCTCGCCATAGCTGATCTTGCGAACGGTGAAGGAGCTGTTCACGCCGGCATTCTTGCGGGCGATGACGACGCCTTCATAGGCCTGGACGCGCTCGCGCGTGCCTTCGACGACCTTCACGTTCACGCGGACGGTATCGCCCGAGGAGAACTCCGGGATCGTCTTGCCGCCGAGGGCCTTCTCGATCTGCTCCTGCTCGAGCTGCTGCAACAGGTTCATAGCACTACCCCTTTTCTATCGGCGCGCCTCGCGGCGGACCGTCACTCCGGTTTCGGGTCGCGCCGGCGAGCCTGCCGTCGACCCTTGTTCGTAACAGTTACTGCCGGGCGGCTCGCCTGGTAGAGCGACCACAGGTCCGGCCGTCGGGCCTCCGTGATCTTCTCCGCCTCGGCCAGCCGCCAGGCCTTGACCTTTCCGTGGTGACCAGAGAGCAGAACCTCCGGCACCGCGCGCTCCACACCCTGCCCGTCGGTCCAGACCGCCGGCCGGGTGTAGTGGGGGTATTCGAGCAACCCCCGTTCGAAACTCTCTTCCCCCGCCGTCTCCACGTTGCCCATGACGCCGGGGAGCAAGCGCACCACGGCATCCATCAGGCTCAGAGCGGCGAGTTCCCCGCCGGACAGCACGAAATCCCCGAGGCTGACCTCTTCGAGGCCGTGCGCATCGAGGACCCGCTGGTCCACCCCTTCGTACCGGCCGCAGAGCAGCGTCACCACCGTGGTGGCGGCCAACTCCTTGACCAGTTCCTGGTTCAGCACCCGTCCGCGAGGCGACAGATAGATCGCCCGGCCGCGTCCCGGTGCCCCCACAGGTCCCGCCGTCGCGGTCAAAGCCGCGTCCAGCACGTCGGGCCGCATGACCATGCCGGCCCCTCCGCCGAAGGGGGTGTCGTCGACGGAGCGGTGTTTATCGCGCGCGAACGAGCGAATGTCCACCGATTCCAGCGCCCAGACTCCATTTTCCAACGCCTTGCCGGCCAGTGAGTGGCCGAGCGGCCCCGGAAACATTTCCGGGAACAGCGTCAGAACCTTGGCCGTCCAGACCCGCGGACCGTCGGCGCCGTGATTCACGGCCCCTCCTCCCCGCGCTGGTCTCCGCCTTCTTCCCCCTCGTCCTCCTCCGCCTCGTCATCGGAACCCTCGCGGGCTTCGATCACGGCCGGAAGATCGACGACGATGCGGCCGCCCCGGACATCCACCACCGGCACGCAGGCCTTGGAGAAGGGAAGCATCTCCAGCGGCCCGCCGGCGGTCCGGACTTCGAGCACGTCGCCCGCGCCGAAGTCGTAGATCGCCTTCACCGTGCCGTAGAGGCTCCCGTCCGCGAGTTCCGCACGCAGGCCGATCAGGTCGGCGTGGTAGAACTCGTCCTCGTCCTCCGTCGACGGCAGGGCGCCGCGGTCCACGTAGAGCCGCACACCGGCCAGCGCCTGCGCCTGTTCCCGGCTCGTCACCCCGTCGACCTTGGCCAGGAAGTTGTCCTTGACCATGCCTTGGAGCGTCACCGTGAAGCGGCGGGCGCCGGCTTCGTCCGACAGCGGGCCATAGGCCATGATGTCGGCGGGTTCGGCGGTGAAGCTGCGCAGCTTCACCAGCCCCCGCACGCCGTGCGATCCCGCGAACTGGCCGACACAGATCTTGGCGGTCATCGTAGGAGCACCCGGCACGTCGTCACGACCTCAACCCTGCGGGCCATCAGGCCCACCCTCACCCTTGTCAGCCCTCGGCGGCAGCCGCGGCGGCGGCGGCCTCGGCCTTCAGACGCTCCTGCGCCTTGGCCTTCGGAGCCGACTTCTTCGGGGTCTCGCGGACGGCGGGCTTCTCGACCAGGCCGGCATTGGCCAGGAACAGAACGACGCGGTCCGTCGGCTGGGCGCCGACCGACAGCCAATGCTTGGCGCGCTCGGCGTTCAGGATGATGCGCTGCTCGTGCTCGCGCGGCAGCATCGGGTTGTAGGTGCCGATCTTCTCGATGAAGCGGCCGTCACGCGGGCTGCGGGCGTCCGCGATGACGATCGAGTAGAACGGACGCTTCTTCGCACCACCGCGAGCCAGACGAATCTTCAGAGCCATTGGTCGAAACTTTCTCTTCTCAAGTCAAACAGGTATCAGGTGATTTCGAAAGGCGGTCAGGTCAGCCGAAAGGCCCCTTCCCGCCAAAGCCGCCGAGTCCCTTCGGCAGCAAATTGCCCAGGCCGCCGCGCAGCATCCCCTTCTTCCCAAGCTTCTGCACCTGCTTCATCATTCCGCGCATGGTCTCGAACTGCTTCAGCAGCTTGTTGACCTCCTGCACCGAGGTGCCGGAACCGGCGGCGATGCGCTTGCGACGCGAAGCCTTGATGATGTCGGGGTTCTTGCGTTCCGCCTTGGTCATCGAGGAGATGATCGCCTCCTGGCGCTTGATCATCCCGTCGTCGACGTTGGCGTCCTTCAGCTGGTCCTTGATCTTGCCGATGCCCGGCAGCATCCCCATCAGGCCGGACATGCCGCCCATCTTGCGGAGCTGCTTCAGCTGCATCGCCATGTCGTCGAGGTCGAAGCCCTGGCCCTTCTCCATCTTGCGGGCGAGCTTTTCGGCCTCGTCCTTGTCGATGGTCTCGACGGCCTTCTCCACCAGCGACACCACGTCGCCCATGCCGAGGATTCGGCCGGCGATGCGGTCGGGGTGGAAGGGCTCCAGCGCGTCGATCTTTTCGCCGACGCCCAGCAGCTTGATCGGCTTGCCGGTGATCTGGCGCATCGACAGGGCCGCACCGCCGCGCGCGTCGCCGTCGATGCGGGTCAGCACGATGCCGGTGATTCCGACCTTGTCGTTGAAATTGGTGGCGACGGTGACGGCGTCCTGGCCGGTCATCGCGTCGGCGACCAGCAGCGTTTCCGCCGGCTTGGTCGCGTCGCGGACGGCCGCGACCTCCGCCATCAGCTCCTCGTCGATGGCGAGGCGGCCGGCGGTGTCGAGCATGACGACGTCGTAGCCTTCGAGACGGCCGGTCTCGATGGCGCGCTTGGCGATGGCGACCGGGTCCTGGCCCGGAACGATCGGCAGCGTGGCGACGCCGGTCTGCTCGCCGAGAACCTTCAACTGCTCCTGGGCGGCCGGACGGCGGACGTCCAGCGAGGCCATCAGGACCTTCTTGCGCTCCTTCGTCTTCAGGCGGAGCGCGATCTTGGCGGTGCTGGTTGTCTTGCCCGAACCCTGCAGGCCGACCATCAGGATCGGCACCGGGGCGGCGGCGTTCAGGTTGATGTCGGCACCTTCACCCAGCATCTCCACGAGATTGTCGTGGACGATCTTGATGACCTGCTGGCCGGGGGTGACCGACTTCAGCACCTCCTGCCCGACGGCGCGTTCCTTCACCTGGGTGACGAACTGCTTGACGACGGGCAGCGCGACGTCAGCCTCCAGCAACGCCACGCGAACTTCGCGCAGTGCTGCGGAGACGTCCTCCTCGGTCAGCGCGCCACGGCGGCGCAGCTTGTCGAAGATGTCGCCCAGGCGTCCGGTCAGGCCTTCGAACATGCGATACTCGTTCCCCAGTTCCGGGTCCAGCGTCAGAGCCGCCAGCCGCACAAGCACGAAAGCGCCAGTGCGCGAAATTCGCGGACTGGCGGAGATACCCGGCATTGGGCCGGGGTACCCGGTCTATCGACTTGGCGGAAGACAGGTCGGCGGACCATAGAGAAGCCGGGTTGGAGAGTCAACCACCAGAAGGACCTCTGTGCCTTCGGCCGAAGGTCGCCCTTGCCGCCGGGTGGTTATCCGTCCGACACTTGTCACAAATCTTCGCACCTTAACGAATTTTTGGCGACTCTTTCGGATTATGAGCAACCAAATAGAGAAGGTATTCCGGCGATGTCGTCCGCCCAGGGCTTTGGTTCCAACGGCCCGCGAACCAAGCTGACCCAGAGCCAGCTCAACGCGATCCTGTTGCGGCACCAGGCTTTCCGCAAGAGCCAGCCGGGCGGCGTGCGCGCCAATCTGAAGATGCGCGACCTGTCGCATCTCGACCTTTCGGGCATCGACCTGTCGGACGCCGACCTGTCGGGCGCCAAGCTGTTCAGCGCGCGGCTGACCGGCGCCAACCTTGCCAACGCCAACCTCTATGCCGCCGACCTGCGGCTGGCCAACCTGGAGAAGGCCGACCTGCGCCGGGCCGACCTGCGCGGCGCCTGCCTGCGCGGCGCGGTTCTGAGCGAAGCCACATTGGTCGAGGTCGACCTGCGGGACGGTACCCTGCTGCACTACGATTCCAGCGGCGAGATGTTCTCCCACCAGTATGAGGACAGCGTCCTGACGTCGGAGCTGACGGCGGCGACCATCCGCGGCGCCGACCTCTCGCGGGCGAAGATCGCCAACGCCTTCGTCATGCAGACCGACCTGACCGACGCCATCCTGCGCGGCACGAAGTTCATGCGCGCCAACCTGACCGGCTCCAACCTGACCGGTTGCGACCTGACCGACGCCGACCTGACGGAGGCGAACCTGTCGGGTGCCCGGCTGTCGGGAGCGGTGATGACGGGCTGCGCCATCAATCGCACCAATTTCAGCGGCGCCACCCTGATCGGTGCCATCCTGGACGCGGCCCAGCTGCGCTCCCCCAACATCCAGGCGGCGGTTCTGGCGAAGACGCTGGAAAATCCGGACGACGACCTGCGCGACATACTGGTGGAGCATCTGTCCTGGATCGACAGCGGCGGCAAGGCCGGCAAGCGCGCCGACCTGTCGGCGCTCGACCTGTCGGGGCGGAAGCTGGACGGCATCAACCTGTCCGCGGCCATCCTGCAATGCATCGCGCTGCGCGGCGCCACGCTGACCGGTGCGGCGATGGCGATAGCCGATCTGTCGCTGGCCGACATGCGCAAGGCCGACCTGTCGAACGCCGATCTGCGCGGCGTGAATTTCGAGCGGGCCACCCTGACCGGCGCCAACCTGACCGGCGTCCAGCTCGGCCCCGTCCATATCCAGACCATGAGCGGCCACATCTGGCGCGCCAACCTGCAGCGCGCCCGGCTGGGCATGGCGCTGCTCTGCAACGCCGACCTGCGCAAGGCCAACCTGGCCGGGGCCAATCTGGCGGGTGCCGACCTGACCGGGGCCGATCTGAGCGAAGCCGACCTGACCGGCGCCGATCTGACCGGCGCGGTCTTGGACGGCGCCACGCTGGACCAGGCAATCGTCGAGGAGGCGATCGGGCTGGCGGGCTGAGGTCAGGTCACGCCGAAGGCCCGCCGCGCTTCGCCATCCAGTCGCCGGAACCGTAGACGCTGCGGACATGGTGGACCAGCAGGTTGCGGGCGTCGATCAACTGGCCCATCCGCTCGCGGCAGGCGACGATCCCGGTATCCGGGTGGTAGACCGGCGCCAGTTCGCGGAAACGCCGCCGCACCTGATCCTCGTCGAAACACCATTCATTGACGAAGCCGAACAGTTGGGCCGCGTCGCGCACCTCGGTGATGCGGCCGTCCAGCGGCTGGAAGGACAGGCGCTGCAGCGCATGGGCGAGCGTCTTGTTGCGATATCCCAGCGTCTCGACCGCAGCTTCCAGCCGGCGGACATCCTCGCCCGGAAGGATGCGGGCGCCGGGATCGGCCAGCGCCAGCGCCGCAGCCAGCGCCTTGCGGATCGCGGCGTCGGACGCGGCATCGCACGGGATGGCGCTCCCCACCTCCAGCACCGCCTGCCCGCCGGCATCGTGCGGGCCGGGATCGACGCCGCCCTCCGGAGCCAGCAGCAGGGCGGCGGAGGCAAGGGCTGGCACCCCGACGCCGCGCATGGCCGCCAGTTCCAGCACGGCGGCATAGAAACGGGCGCCGCAGGGCACGGTGCGCCCGGAGGCGGCTGAAGGACTGGAGTCTTCCGGGGCGGTCATCGCCGGTGCGGTCATCGTCAGCGCCAACACATGGTGGAAGCGGGCGCGAGTCTACGCAACGACTGGGAATCCCGCAATCGCGCGGATGGACGCGGCGGGACGGGGTAGTTCCTTTTCCGCCTCAGCGGAGCGTCGTGGCCCCGGGCTTGGCCGGCAGCCTGTTCAGCAGATCGTCGATGTAGGCGGTCTCGTCCTTGCCGGACATGGCGGCGAAGCCCTTCAGCATCTGGCTGCCGAAGGTAAAGACGCTGGCGAGGTCGATGCGCCACGCCCCGCCTTCACGTACGAAGTCGGCGGGGACCAGCGCCGGCCGGTTGTCGACCATCAGCAAGCCCGAGGCGCGGTCGCCCTTCACCCGCACCGGCCCCAGCGAACTGCGGGAGATGACGTTGGGTCCGAGCCAACCGGCCTTCAGCGCATGGTTGGCGATGTCGCCGACCGACATGCGGCGCAGTTCCGACGGGCCGAGATAGCGGCGCAGCCCCATGGCGGCAAAACGCTCCGCCGGCTCCAGCCGCTGCAGCGGCGCCTCGCCGGGCTGGCGGGCGGCGTCGCGCACCGACTCCAGCGTCTTGACCGAATTGCGGGTGAGCAGCGGAATCACCGCCGATCCCCGCTGTTCGGTCAGCGCCGTTCGGGCGGCATCAAAGGTGGCGGCGACTGCCCGCTCCTCCGGCGTTTCGCGCGGCGGGGCGGCGAAGCTGGTGGCGGCGGCAATCAGGATGACGAAAAAGGCGAGGAAAGCGACACGCATGCCAGGAAGAACCGGAAAGGGAACGGAACGTCACGCCTTCGCCTCGACGCCGAAGAATTCGAGCTGCCAGCGCATCTCTTCATCGGTCATCGGATAGTGCGTGCCGTCGCGAGCATTAAGCGCCGTTTTCGGCGGAATTTGGGCGAGCCGCAACTGGACCTGCCGGGCGAAACGCATGGTGAGGCCGGCACGCCACACCAGGGCGGTGACGGCGCGCGGCGCATGGGTGGCGACGATGCGGTCAACCACCGCCAACTCGATCTGCGACAGCTCCGCCAGCGCCGCCATGACGAAGCCGCGGTCGCCCTCCACCATCGATCCTTCGATCAGCTTCTCGGTCAGCTTGCCTTCCTTGTTCAGGCGTGCCGCCTTGTCGCTGGGGCGTTCCACCGGCTTTTCCGGCCCCGCGGCGGCAGCACCGCCGACCGCCTCCTCGCCGAAATCGACCGGGCCGAGCGGCAGGCCGGGCCCGGCGCCAGCCGCCTGCCCCACCCGCTGGCGCACCGCCTCCACCAGACCGCGCGCCGCGGCAGGGTCGAGGTCGTCGCGGTCCTGGAGAACCTTCAGCAGATTGTCGGCGACGAAGCTGGCCAGACGCGCCACCGCGCGCGCCGGAAGGCGCGGACGGCGGACCAGCGGCGAATGCCAGGGCTCGTGCTGCGGCGCCTGATCGAGGATGCGGTCGAGCGTCTCCTCGCGGATCTGGGCCGACGGGTTGCCGAGCAGCGCCGTCACCGCCGCCTCGTCGTCCGACCGCGCGATGGCGTCGGCGACCGACGCCGTCACGTTCTGCCGGCTGGCGATGGCGGTCATCGCGCCCCGCACCGGCCCCTTCATGATGATGTCGGTCAGATCCTCTTCGGTGAGGATCGGCGAATGCTGCAGGACCGGGCCGCAGACCGACAGCTCCACGTCGCGGGCCAGCCGGTTGATCACGCCGTGCGGGGCGTTGGGCAGATCCTTCAGCGCTTCGGCCAGGATGCCGCGCACCTCCGTCGCCTGATCGCGGGCCAGTGTCTCCAGGCATTCCACGGTCAGCCGCTCGATCTGGATCGCCTGATCGGCCGACAGTTCGGGCAACAGGCGGGCGATCTTCCGCGCCACCGCCTGACGCACCATGACCTCGCGGTCCTTGGCCAGCAGCAAATCGGCCTGACGCGGGGTCCCGGCATTGGTCGCGATGGCCCGGCGCACCTCCGCCGCGGCGTCGGCGGCAAGGAAATACAACAGCTCCGGGCGGGTCTTGGGATGCTCGGCGACCTTCCGGCGGACCGCCGGATCCTCGCTCTGCACCATCCGCTTTGCGGATTCGTAATCGGCGGGATCGAGCGTTTCGGGTCGCTGGGTGGCAGGCGGGGTCACGATGCGGGCTCCGCGGCGGAAACGTCGGAAGATGACTCTACGGAAGCGGACGCCTGATAGGCCGGGGCCAGGGCGTAATGGCCCTTGCCGCTCTTCTTGGCGTCGTACATGGCGGCGTCGGCACGGTCGGTCAACTCCCGCACCGTCTCGCCGCGGCCGGGGGCGTGGACGGCGATGCCGATCGACAGGCCCAGCGGCTTCTCATGGCTGGCCGACAGGTGGGCAAGCTCGCGCATGCCCTTAAGCAGCCGTTCGGCGACGATGCGGGCCTTCGCCTCGTCGGTGCGGCCCAGCCACAGGACGAACTCGTCGCCGCCCAGCCGGCCCGGCAGGTCGCCCGGACGCACCCCGGTGGTCAGCAGCGTGCCGATGGCCTTCAGCACCGTGTCGCCCTGCTGGTGGCCGTGAAGATCGTTGACCGCCTTGAAGTTGTCGAGGTCGACATAGAGCAGGGCCGACGGGCCGCTGTCCGGCCGCGAGATCGACTCCTCCAGCCGTTCGAAGAAGGTGCGGCGGTTGAACAGGCCGGTCAGCCCGTCGCGCTCCGACAGGCGCCGCAGCCGCTCCTGATAGGCGAGATGGGCATGCGCGATGCCGATATGGTCGGCCACGCCGGACATCAGCTGCCGGTCGTCGTCGTCCCACGGTTCGGAATCGCCGGCGCGCCAGACCAGCAGCGCGCCGTTCACCGCCTGCCGGTATTCCGTCCGCTCGCCGATCAGCTGGATGTCGCCCAGCCGGTCGGCCACCAACCCCTTGCCGTTGGCGATGCGGTCGAGCAATGCAGTGCCGACCTCCGGCAGTTCGGCCCCGAATTCCGCCACCAGCGACAGGGCGACGCGGCCGCCCTCCCCGCTCCCCTCTTCCGCCCGGTAGATCCGGCAGCCGTCGGCGCTGAGCGCCCGCGCCGTCTCGGTCGCGGCCACGGCCAGCGCCTCCGCGGCGTCCAGACGGTCGCGCAGGGTGTGGACGATGTGGCCCAGCAGCCTTTCGCGGTTCCGGATGCGCGCCAACTCGTTGGAGCGCAGCACCTGTTCCGTCACGTCGCGGCAGACGCCGCGGGCGCCGATCCAGTCGCCCTGCGGCCCGAACAGCGGCAGGGCGGAGGCGACGATGCAGGCCGGCGTGCCGTCGGCGCCCTTCAGCCAAAGCTCGGTCTGGTCGACCGGGCGGCGGCAGTCGAAGGGCATCGGCAGGTCTTCCGTCTCCTCCAGCGCGAGGCTGCGCGGATCGCGGCCGATCAGCGCGTCAGCCGGATATCCCAGGGCGCCCTTGTGGCTGACGAAGACGAAGGTGCCGTCGGGTCCCGTCTCCCATGCGAAGTCGGAGGAGACCTCCACCAGATCCTTGTAGCGGCGGCGCGACTCGGTCAGCGTGTGGCGAAGCTGCCGTTCCAGCGTGTCGTCGCGTCCCAGCAGGAGGAAGCCGCCGTCCGGCAGCGGCACGCCGGCCCATTCGACGATCATGATCCCGCGCAGCGACTCCACCGGCACCGACCGCAGGCCCGGCGCCACGCTGGACGCCGAGAGCCAGCCGCGGAGATCGGGCAGCCAGCGCGGATCGCTGTCCATCATGTCCTCCGCCTCCGCATTGGCTTCGGCGACGGCCAGGGCAGAATCGAGCCGCAGGGCCGGGCCGGGATACAGCGCGACCAGCGTCACGGGGCCGGTCTGGCCGCCGGTGGCGGCGGAAGGGGCGGCGGAGGTACCGGTGGTCAGGAGGAGGTCCACGGCGATCCCAGATGGGCAATCCACGAAGCGGGCGGGGCGAAAAACCTTAGGCTGCAAACCGTTGCAGAGTCCGGTTCATGCTACCCCTTTAGGGGTTAATCTTCAATCAACCAACGAGGCGGAGGACTCCGCATTGCCTTGGCCCGCAAATAGGACAGGTGGCGGCTGCGACCTTGTGAAGCGGCTTGCGGCCGGCCGGCGTCGGCCCCATTCTTCGGGAATGACCGCCCCGACCTCTCCCGCCGCACCGGCGCCCGCCCCCATCACCAAGCTCCCCTCCGCGTTGCGGGACCGCGCGGTGTGGATCTTCGATCTCGACAACACGCTCTACCCGGCGTCCTGCAACCTGTTCGCCCAGGTCGACCTCCGCATCAACGAGTTCATCGCCACGCATTTCAACATCGGCATGGACGAGGCCAGGGTGCGGCAGAAGCAGTTCTTCCGCGACTACGGCACCACGTTGCGCGGCCTGATGAGCGAGCATGACGTCGATCCGGTGGCCTACATGGATTATGTCCACGACATCGACGTCACCGGTGTCCAGCCCTCCGCCCAGCTCGCGGACGCGCTCGACCGCCTTCCCGGCCGCAAGATCATCTACACCAACGGCTCGGTCCGCCATGCGGAGAACGTCGCCGGCCGGCTCGGCATCATCGACAGGTTCGAGGCGGTGTTCGACATCACCGCGGCCGGCTATGTGCCGAAGCCCGACCCCCGCCCCTATGCCACACTGGTGGAGCGCCACGGCGTCAACCCCGCCGACGCCTGCATGGTGGAGGACATCGCCCGCAACCTCGCCCCCGCCCATGCGCTGGGCATGACCACGGTCTGGGTCCGCGGCGAGCAGGAGTACGAGAAGGCCGGAGTCGGCGCCGGGGTCCACATCGACCACACCGTGGACGACCTGCCGTCTTGGCTGGCCGCGGTGGCGGGCCCCTAAGGGCTCTGTCGCAAACAGGCTATTGTCGGCCGCGGGTATGGTTGACAGCGGGCGCGATGCGGCTCCATGGTGCCGTCCCTTGGACAATCGACAGCAGAACGACCGCGCCATGAGCCACGCCAGCCTGCAGGCCACCATCGACGCCGCCTGGGAAAACCGGGCCGATCTCACCACCGCCACCACCGGTTCCGTCCGCGACGCCGTGAACGCGGCGCTGGACGCGCTGGATGCCGGCGACCTGCGCGTCGCGGAGAAGACCGCTGACGGCTGGAAGGTCAACCAGTGGCTGAAGAAGGCGGTGCTGCTGTCCTTCCGCCTGAACGCCAACGAGATGATCCCCGGCGGCCCCGGCGGTTCTTCCTGGTACGACAAGGTGCCGCCGAAGTTCGAGAACTGGAGCGAAGGCCAGTTCCAGAACGCCGGCTTCCGCGCCCTGCCCGGCGCCATCGCCCGCAAGTCGTCCTATGTCGCCCCCGGCGTCATCCTGATGCCCAGCTTCGTCAATGTCGGCGCCTATGTCGACAGCGGCACCATGGTCGACACCTGGGTCACCGTCGGCTCCTGCGCCCAGATCGGCAAGAACGTCCACCTGTCGGGCGGCGTCGGCATCGGCGGCGTGCTGGAGCCGCTGCAGGCCGACCCGGTCATCATCGAGGACAACTGCTTCATCGGTGCGCGTTCGGAGATCGTCGAGGGCGTGATCGTCGAGGAAGGCGCGGTCATCTCCATGGGCTGCTACATCGGCGCCTCGACCAAGATCATCGACCGGCACACCGGCGAGGTCTTCATGGGCCGCGTCCCGGCCTATTCGGTAGTCGTCCCCGGCTCGCTGCCCGGCAAGCCGCTGCCGGACGGTACGCCCGGCCCGAGCCTGTACTGCTGCGTCATCATCAAGCGCGTCGACGAGAAGACCCGGTCGAAGACGGCCATCAACGACCTGCTGCGGGATTGATCGGGCGGCAGAAGACGAAGGGGCGATAGCGCAAGCCGCTATCGCCCTTGCCATTTTGCTCCCTCCCGCCTTACCATCGCCGCATGAACAACGCCCATCGCGCGACGCTGGCCGCCATTTTCGCGCGACCGACATCCGCTTCGATCCGCTGGGCGGACATCGAAGCGCTGGTGATCGCATTGGATGGCGTCGTCGAGGAGCGCGCCGGCAGCCGGGTCTGGATCGAGGTCCGCGACCGCGGCGCGGTCTTCCACCGTCCCCATCCCCGGCCGGAGGCGAAGAAGGGAGCGGTGGACGCGATGCGAAAGCTGCTGGTCAACGCGGGGATCACGCCATGACGATGGAATACAAGGGCTATGTGTCCGGTCCCATCGACTTCGACCCGGAGGATGGGACCTTCTCCGGCACGGTTGCCGGCCTGTCCGACGTCATCCATTTCGAAGGCGGCAGCGCGCAGGACCTTTGGGACAGCTTCCGCGGCAGCATCGACGAATATCTGGCGATCTGCGCCGAAAAGGGCCGCACGCCGGACAAGCCCTTCAGCGGCAAGATGCTGGTGCGCGCCACGCCGGAATTGCACCGGAAGGCCGCCTTGCGCGCCGCCGCCGAAGGCATCAGCCTGAGCCAATGGGTCGCCCGCCAGATCGACGCGGCCCCCTGACCGACGAAGACCAACCGGACACCCCATGACCATCGACCCCGTCGCCCTCGCCCAGGATCTGATCCGCTGCCCCAGCGTCACGCCGCGCGACGACGGCGCGCTGGGCGTTCTGGAGGCGGCGCTGGCGCCGATGGGCTTCACCTGCCACCGCCTGCGCTTCCAGCAGGAGGGGACGGAGCCGGTGGAGAATCTCTATGCCCGGCTCGGCACCGAAGGCCCCAATTTCTGCTTCGCCGGCCATACCGACGTGGTCCCGCCGGGGGACAAGGGCTGGACGGTCGATCCCTTCGCCGGCGAGGTGATGGGCGGACGCCTGTTCGGCCGTGGTGCGGTCGACATGAAGGGCGCCATCGCTGCCTTCGTCGCCGCCGTGTCCCGCCGGCTGCATGACGGCCCGCCCGCCGGCTCCATCAGCCTGCTGATCACCGGCGACGAGGAAGGGGTGGCGATCAACGGCACCCGTAAGGTTCTGGACTGGATGGCCGAGCGCGGCGAGCGCATCAACGCCTGCGTGGTGGGGGAGCCGACCAACCCCAAGGCGCTGGGCGACATGATCAAGATCGGCCGGCGCGGCAGCCTGACCGGCTTCCTGACCGTGTTCGGCGCGCAGGGGCACGTCGCCTACCCGCATCTGGCCGACAATCCGCTGCCGCGGCTGGTCCGCATGCTGGCCGCCATCACCGAACACCCGATGGACGAGGGGACGGCGCATTTCCAGCCCTCCACCCTGGCGCTGACCACCATCGACGTCGACAACGCGGCGACCAACGTCATCCCGGCCCAGGGCAAGGCGACCTTCAACATCCGCTTCAACGATGCCCATACCCCGGCCGGGATCGAGGCGTGGCTGCGCCGCACCTTCGATGCCATCGGCGGTGCCTATGAGCTGGAGCTCTACTGCTCCGGCGACAGCTTCGTCACCCCGCCCGGTCCGCTGACCGAACTGGTGGCCGAGGCGGTGGAGAGCGTGACCGGACGCCGTCCGGAATACTCGACCACCGGCGGCACGTCGGACGCGCGCTTCATCAAGAATGTCTGCCCGGTGGTGGAGTTCGGGCTGGTCGGCCAGACCATGCACAAGGTCGACGAATATTGTCCGGTGGAGGATCTCCGCCGGCTGACGGACATCTACGAGGCCATCCTGAAGGGCGTGTTCACGCGCCTTGCCGGGTGAGTCTTCCAACCGGGACATCATGATGCCGCTGACCACCCCCGCCATCCTGTCCGCGCTGACCGGCGCCTGGCGGCTGGCCCGCTTCGACCGGACGGGGATGGAGTTCTTCGACCGCACGCCCGAGGGGGCGCTGAACTCCTTCTATGCGGCGCTGGTGGTGCTGCCCGCCTATGCGCTGCTGCTGGCGATCCGGCTGTGGGATCAGATTGACGGCACGCCGGTGCTGCAACTGGTGACGGTGGAGGGCATCGCCTATGTCGTCAGCTGGACCGCCTTCCCGCTCGCCCTGTTCCGCATTTCGGCGCTGATGGGCAAGGAGCAGCTCTATCCCGGCGCGTTGACAGCCTACAACTGGTCGGCCGTGGTTCAGATGGCGATCTACCTGCCGGCCATCGTCCTGTCGGCCAGCGGCCTGCTGCCGTCCGGCATGTCCGAAGCGCTGGTCTTCGGCGTGATGATGGCGATGCTGACCTACCAGTGGTTCGTGCTGCGCACTGCCCTGTCACTGTCCGGGCTGGCCGCGGCGGCACTGGTGATGCTGGATTTGTTCCTGTCGGCGGCGATCAGCGATCTGGCGGACGGGATGCTGTGAGGGAGTTCGGCATCGGTTTTGCCCCCACCCTAACCCTCCCCCGCTGGGCGGGGGAGGGGACAAGTGCTTGATCGGAAAAGCAGCGGCAGTCCCTCCCCCGCCCAGCGGGGGAGGTTAGGTGGGGGTCTAACTCCCCCCATCACCCCTGCGTGCTGACGCCCGCGTCGGCGAAGGTCGCCATGCCGGCGTGGCAGGCGACGGCGGACCTCACGATGTTGATCGCCAGCGCCGCACCGGAGCCCTCGCCCAGGCGCATGCCGAGATCGAGCAGCGCCTCCTTGCCGATGGCCTGCATCAGACGGGTGTGGCCCGGCTCGACCGAGCGGTGGGAAACCATGCAGTGGTCGAGCGCGCGGCGGTCGGCCTTGTAGAGCACGGCGGCGGCGGCGGTGCAGGCGAAGCCGTCGAGCAGCACCGGCACGCGGGCGACGCGGGCGGCCAGGATGGCGCCGGCGATGGCGGCGAACTCGTAGCCGCCCAGGCAGCGCAGCGCCTCGAACGGGTCGTCCTTGGCCTGCGGGTTGGCGGCGACGCCGGCCTCCACCGCGGCGATCTTGCGGGCAAGGCCGGCGTCGTCGATGCCGGTGCCACGGCCGGTCCAGTCGGCCGCCTCGCCGCCGAACATGGCGAGGCACATCGCCGCCGCCGAGGTCGAGTTGGCGATGCCCATCTCGCCCAGCGCCAGCAGCTGGACGCCCATCTCCACCGCCATCATGCCGTAGGCCATGGTGCGGCAGCATTCCTCCTCACCCATGGCCGGGCCCTGGGTGAAGTCGGCAGTCGGGTTCTCAAGGTCCAGTTCGTAGACGCGGAGGTCGGCGTCGGCCACCTCGCAGAGTTGGTTGACCGCGGCGCCGCCATTCTGGAAGTTGGCGACCATCTGCACCGTCACCTCGGCCGGGAAGGCCGAGACGCCGCGGGCGGCCACGCCATGGTTGCCGGCGAAGACGGCGACGCGCGGTCGGCGAACCTCGGCCGGGTGCTGGCCCTGCCAGGTCGCCATCCACTGCGCGATCTCCTCCAGCCGGCCGAGCGAGCCCGCCGGCTTGGTCAGCTGCCGTTCGCGCTGGAGGGCCGCGGTGCCGGCCTCCAGGTCGGGGCCGGGCAGGTTGCGCACGAGCGCGCGGATTTCCTCGAAGGTGACGGCGGGCTGCTGGTTGCTCATGATCGGTCCTGAGGGGTGAGCGCCAAAAAACGGCGCGACCTTGCACCCATCCGTCCCTCAAGTCAAAGCGCCAGCGTAGGGCATTTTGCCCCGCTCCGCTTGCTGCGGCCCCGCTCAAGCAGCCTTGGTCACGGCATCCTTGCCGGCGGCGCCCGCGGTTGCGGAGGCCACGGGCGTCGACGATTCGGACCCGACGATCCGTCCCAGCCCCAGCCCGAAGCCCATGGCGACGCCGTTGTCCGCGGTCTGGTCGGTCCGCACCGGCTCCTCGCGCATGCGGCGGTTCTCCTTGTCACGCAGGCGGGCCGGGCGGCCGCTGATGCTGTCGACCTCGTCCGGCGTCTCCAGCGCGTTCAGCGCCAGCACCTGATAGATCGACAGCGGCGTGCCGTTCAACGACTTGGCGGGGGCCATCGGCACCTGGGTGGTGAAGCCGTCCGGCATGTCCTGCTTGCGCACGGTGTCGTTGACGACCTGGGCCGGGGCGAAGTTGGACAGCGGGTTCTCCGAGAATTTGGCGGCGAAGCGGTCGTAGATTTCCTTCAGCGACTTCGCCTTGCCGGTGGCTTTGTCGTAGAAGACGTTCTTGTTGGCCGCCGCCGCGTCGGGGAAGACGTCGCGGGCGGTGCGGCCGGGATTCTCCTGCATCGCGTTCAGGAACTTCGACGCGCCGCCGGCCCCCAGGAAATGCGCCATGTACAGCTCGGTCGAGCCGATCTTGCCGTCCACCGTCTCCTCCAGATACTCCTTGTTGCCGCGGGTGTATTCCGCCGCCATCAGGGCCGAGGCGGTCGGATCCTTGCGCAGCTCCAGGATCTCCTTCTTCATCTCCGGATCGGCGACATAGGGACGGCCGTCGCCGCGGGTCTGAATGGCATTGGCGTATTTGCCATATCCATGGTCGGCGCCATGCTCCTTCATCGTCTGCAGCCAAGTGCTGTCGATGAACTGGTAGAGCCCCGTCGCCGAGGAGGAGGAGGACTTAATGTCCGTGCGGTACCCGCTCTCCACGGCAGCTTTTTCCATGAGGTAGGAAAAATCGACCCCCGTCCTGGCGCTGGCATTGCGAACGGCGGCCTCCACATTTGCCGGGCCGCGGGATGCGCGGGCCTGCTGGGCGGCGGTGTCGCTGGGATTGCCGAGTGCGGAAGCGTAGGTCATGGGTCGATCCCCGTGTGAAGGCCTCGGTGGGAGGCGGACACTCCTATGCAGACACCGTGCCAGCCGGGTGGGGACTTGATGCCGCCCCGTGGCCGGCCTAGCCTTCATCGACGCGGCATCCCGCCCTCTCGCCAAGTGCCATTCGATGCTGTATGTTAACGTATAGGTAAACAAAACAATCCGCCCCCTATAAATCCGCCCTGGGAGAATTGCCCCGCCATGACCTACACCGCTCCGGTCGACGATCTGCGCTTCGTCCTGAACGAGGTGGTGGGCCTCGACGCCATCGCCGCCCTGCCCCATTGCGACAGCGCCGCCCCCGATCTGGTCGACGCCATCCTGGAGGAGGCCGGCAAATTCGCCTCCGGCGTGCTCGCCCCGCTGAACCGGGTGGGCGACAAGGAAGGCGCGAAGCTGGAGAACGGCGTCGTCCGCACCGCCACTGGCTGGAAGGAGGCCTACGGCCAGTTCACCGAGGCCGGCTGGAACAGCCTGCCCTTCGAGCCGGAGTATGGCGGTCAGGGCCTGCCCTGGACCGTCGCCTTCGCGGTGAACGAGATGTGGCAGGCCGCCAACCTCTCCTTCGGCCTGTGCCCGCTGCTGACCCAGGGCGCGGTGGACCTGCTGACCGAGCATGCGAGCGACGAGCAGAAGGCGGTCTACCTGTCGCGGATGATCTCCGGCGAATGGACCGGGACGATGAACCTGACCGAACCGCAGGCGGGCAGCGACCTTGCCGCGGTGCGGACCAGGGCGGTGCGGGCGGACGACGGCAGCTATCGCATCACCGGCCAGAAGATCTTCATCACCTATGGCGAGCATGACCTGACGGAGAACATCGTCCATCTGGTGCTGGCCCGCCTGCCCGATGCCCCGGCCGGCATCAAGGGCATCAGCCTGTTCATCGTGCCGAAGTTCCTGCCCAACCCGGACGGCACGCCCGGCCAGCGCAACGACCTGCGCTGCGCCAGCCTGGAGCACAAGCTGGGCATCATGGCCAGCCCGACCGCTGTCATGGCTTATGGCGACGACGGCGGGGCCATCGGCTACCTCGTCGGCGAGGAGAACCGCGGCATCGAATACATGTTCACGATGATGAACAACGCCCGGCTCGGTGTCGGCATCCAGGGCGTGGCGATCGCCGAGCGCGCCTACCAGCAGGCCCGCGACTACGCCCGGAGCCGCGTGCAGAGCAAGGATCTGGCCGATCCCAAGGGCTCCGGCGTCGCCATCATCAAGCATCCGGACGTGCGCCGCATGCTGCTGGACATGCGCGCCAAGACCGAGGCCGCGCGGGCGCTGGCGCTCTATGCCGGCACGCAGTTGGACATCTCCCGCCACCACGAGGATCCGGCGGTGCGCGCTGCCGCTACCGCGCGGGTTGACGTGCTGACGCCGATCGTCAAGGCGTGGTCGACCGACATCGGCTGCGAGGTGGCGTCCACCGGCGTGCAGATCCATGGCGGCATGGGCTTCATCGAGGAGACGGGTGCGGCCCAGCATTACCGCGACGCCCGCATCACCCCGATCTACGAGGGCACCAACGGCATCCACGGCAACGACCTGACCTTCCGCAAGACCGGCCGCGACAAGGGCGCGGCGGCGAGAGCCTTCGTCGCCGACATGCGGGCGACGGTGGAGGAGTTGGGCTCCGCCCCCGGCGACGATCTGGCGGTGATCCGCACCGAACTGTCGGCCGGGCTGGACGCGCTGGACAAGGCCATCGACTGGATGGTCGCGACCCAGGCGGAAGGCGACCTGCAAGGGGCCGCGGCCGGTGCGGTGGCGTATCTGAAGCTGTGGGGCACGGTTTCCGGCGGCTGGATGCTCGCCCGCTCGGCGATGAAGGCGATGGAGGGAATGCGCCAGCCCGGCGCCAACGCGTCCTTCCTGGAAACCAAGCTGATCGTCGCGCGCTTCTACGCCGAGCAAGTTCTGGCGACCGCCCCCGCCCTGCTGCCGACCATCGCCAGCGCCCGCAACACGGTGATGGCGCTGAGCGAGGAACAGTTCTGACGGTTGCGCCTGCGCCCCTCTTTCCTGTGGGGAGGGGGGCCGGGTGTGAGGGTGGATGGAACGTTTGAAACACCGTGAAACGGTTTTCCGGGGGATGTTCAACTGTTCCACGCCGCTCGTGCTGCGGCGGAGGGGAGCGGTGGACAGGGTGGGAAGCCGGTTGACGGGGGCATGGGGACTCCGCTCGGTTATAGGCTGTTATTCCTATAACGAGCAGATGTCCGGGGCAATGGTCAGCGGGAAAAACACCTGATGTCCTCTCCCGCTCCGGGAGAGGGAAGGGACCCGCCACGAAGCGGTGGGAAGGGTGACGGGTGATCCAATAGGCACCTTTTGACGCCAGCTTCTTTAGCGCCCTTAAATGATTTGATTCTACCCAGCTTCCTAAGCTTGACCATCAGCGCATCCTTGATCAACATAAAACGATGAAATATCAACTTCTGGTTATAGTCCATATTTAAGGATGCACAGATGCCTATTGTATTAATGATTGGGGGCGCCACTGTGTCTTATGCCACATACTTGTGGTGGATAAACGAGCTTGGAGGCTTCATTGGTCGCAATACAAAAGATATTGGGCTAACCTGCTTGTTAAAAGCTGGCACAGGAGACTGCGCTCAACTTTGGTTTATAGGTATGCACTCGACAAACCAATTCGCGAGCTTGGCTTTCTATGCTGGAATAGGTGCAATAATAGCTGGACTCATTCTTCTCGTACCAAAATCGTATTGATACACCCCTCCCCATCGCTTCGCGGCGGGTCCCCTCCCTCTCCCGGGGCGGGAGAGGCCTTTATCCATCCCCTCACCAGTAACGCATCGCATCTGCGTACAGCCCGCGCAGGTCATCCTCCGACACCGGGCGCGGGGCGATGGTCAGCAGGCGTTGCTGGGCGGCGGCTCCCTTGACCAGACCCGGAATGTCGGCCTCGCCGTAGCCCAATGCCGACAGGCCGTTCGGCAGGCCGGTCGCCCGCATCATCGAAATCAGCCGGGTCGCCAGCAGCTCGCCGCCATCCTCCGGGGAGGCGCCACGGGTGTCCGCCCCAAGCGCCTCGGCGGCGCGGAGATGGGCTTCGGGGGCGGCAGGGCCGGTGAAGCGGAAGGCGGCGGGGGCGTTCAGCACCACCGAGATGCCGTGCGGCACCATCGGGTCCACCGTCTCGTAGCCGGTGGCGGTGAAGCTGTGGTTCATCCCGGCCACCGAATAGGACATGGCGTGCGGGATGTGGACGCCGGCATTGCCGAAGGCCAGACCGGCCAGCGTCGCCGCGAACATCAGCGCGTCGCGCGCTTCCGCACAGTCGGGGTCGTTGACCGCCCGTTCCAGCCATTGTCCGCCAAGCCGGATTGCCTGCAGGCTGCCGATGTCCGACCAGGGATTGGCGCCCTGGTAGGGCGGGCGGGCCGTCGGCGACTCAGGGCGCGGGCGGGAGCGGAAGGGACGCGCGGTGTGGCTCTCGATGGCGTGGGTCAGCACGTCGAAACCGGTGGCGGCGATTGCGCCGGGCGGCAGGCTGTCGATGGTGCGCGGATCGACGACGGCAAGGCTCGGCCGCAGGAAGCGCGAGGAGATGCCGGTCTTCACCTGCTTTTCCACATGGTCGAAGATGGCGACGCCGGTGGTCTCGCTGCCGGTGCCGCAGGTGGTCGGGCAGGCGATGTGCGGCTTGACCGGGCTGGGGACCGGGATGCCCTCCCCCAGCGGCTTGTTGACGTAGGCGAGGAAGTCGGCCGGATACGTCGCGTAGAGATTCGCCGCCTTGGCGGTGTCGATCACCGAGCCGCCGCCGATGGAGACATAGCCGTCGAATCCGCCGTCCCGCGCGAAATCGGCGGCGTCGAGGAAGGACGCGCTGGTCGGCTCCACCCGGCAGCGGTCATAGACCACCGGGTCCATGCCCGCCCGTTTCAGCGAGTCGAGCGCCATGGCGAAGGGTGCCGTCGCCGCAACGCGCGGGTCGGTGAACAGCGCCACCCGCGTCATGCCAAGCGAGACCGCATCGCCGCCCAACTCGGCCATCATGCCGGGGCCGAACTTCATCCGCGCCGCCTCGACGGTGAAACCCTCCTCGCCGTCGGGAAGGATGGGATAGGCGTTGCCGTGCGTGTCGCGGTCCATCTGGCGCTGCTCCTCCGGTGGCGGGGGCCGGGTTTCGTCCCGGCCCATCCTTCACCGTATGGGAGCGTTCCCCGCGCGGTCTGTCAATGAGTCCGTTGGTCCAACAGATTGTCCGCGGGAAGATCATCCGCGGGAGAATGCGGCGGCTCCGGCTTCGGCTCGGGCGGCGTGCCGGCGGCGGGCGGGCGCAGAAGCCGCTGGTAGAGCCAGCCGATGCCGACCAGCGAGATGCCGAGGCCGAGGAAGGAGGCGACGCGGTACATCCCCTCCAGGTCCGACATGTCGCTGAGGAACACCTTGGCGACCACCGCCAGCACCAGCACCAGACCGGCATGGCGCATCCAGCCCCAGCCGAAGCGGATCCCCGCCACCAGCATCGCCACCGCGAACAGCAGGAAGCCAACCGAATAGCTGTACCACTCGGCGTCCGACATCTCGTAGCCGTTCAGCACCGGCCCCTGAAAGGCGCGGCGGATCTCCAGCGCGAGGTTGGTGGCGATCAGCAGCATCGGCAGGACCGGTGCGGCGCTCCGCAGGCTGCGCGACGGCGGCGGGTCGTACCACAGATAGAGCAGAAGCAGGACGGCCGGCGCGCCATAGGCCAGCAGCAGCCGGTTGACCACCGGCCAGTTGCCGACCCATTCGAAGTTCCACAGCGGGTTCAGCGCCAGCAGATGCAGGAAGAAGGCGGTCGCGGCGGCCAGCAGGACCAGCAGGCGCCGGCCCCACACCGCCACCGGCCGCGCGCTCCACCGCCGGTCGGCGGCCAGCAGCAGGGCAAGCCCCAGCCAGGACAGGGTGTGCAGCGCCACCTCCGTCAGGCCGGACGGCTCCGCCTCCAGGCTGCCGGCCATCCAGCGATGGATGCCAAGCGACAGCATCAGGGTGGTGAAGATCAGGGCGCCGGCCTCCAGCACCATCACCACCAGATCGTCACCGCTTCCAATGTTTCCCTGGCCATCCGGCGCCGTCCGCATCAGGCGCGCCGCCACCAGGAAGCCCAGCGCCGGCAGGCCATAGCCGTAGGCGATCCAGGCATAGCCTTCGTAATCCAGCACATAGGGGTTGATCGCCAGCCGGACCAGAACGGCGACCGCCACCAGCAGGGCGACCCCGCGCAGCTCGCGCAGGGTCATCCGCCGCTCCAGCCATGCCAGCACCGGCACCTGCATCGCCAGCGCCACGGTCAGCCACGCCTCCTGCAGGGTCATGGTGGCGCCGAGCGCGATGGCGCCGCTCGCCCCGGCGGCGAAGGCGGCAAGGCCCAGCGCGGCGCCCGGCCGGTGGCGATGGCGGGCCAGCGGCGTGGTGCCGGCGACCAGCAGGGCGGCCAGCACCAGCGCCGCGGCCGGCCAGCCGATGGCGGTCTCCGACGGCGTCACCTGGGCGTAGGCCAGCGTCAGCAGGGCGAGCGGCACCAGGGCCGACAGGGATGCCCACAGCGCCGCCCGCCGCGCGCCCCACAGGGCGGCGAAACCGCCGATGCCGAACAGCGCCGCGAAGCCGCCCGCCACCCACAGGAAGCGCGCCACCTCAGCCGGGTAGCCGGCCGGATCGGCGACGATCAGCGGCTGTCCCTCCGCAGTCAGCGGCGGTGGGCTGGACGGGACATAGGGCAGGCTCCAGGGCGCCAGCGACAGCAGCACGGTCAGCGCCGCGATCCAGGCGACGCCGGCGATCCGCTCGGTCCGCCGGCCGGCGGCCATGGCGAGAAGCGCGAACAGGGTCAGCACGGTCAGCGACACCGCGTCATGCCCGTCGCTCCAGGTGACGGCGGCGACCAGCAGGCCGAACACCCGCATCGCCATCATCGCCAGCCGGTCGGCGGGATGGCGCTGCTTGCGCCGGATCCAGTCGGGCAGCGCCCTGCGCCAGCCTGTGGCGGGCGCCGGCTCCGCCAGCCGGTCCTCCGCGGTACCCGCAACCACGCCCAGCACGGCCGGAACCAGGAACAAGGCGGAGGTCAGCAGCAGATAGAGGCCGGTCGGCAGCGCGTCGCCGCTGCGCCACGGGTCGATCATCCACACCAGCGGCCAGAGCGCCGCACCGGCCAGCGCCCCCCAGCCGAGCCAGCGCCAGCGGCGATACAGCACCACCGCCATGCCGGCCCCGTTCAACGCCAGCAGATAGGCGAACAGGCCCCAGGCGTCCGGGTTGTCGGACGGTATCAGAAGCGGCGTGACATAGCCGGCCAGCAGCCCCAATGCGGCGATGAACGGCCCTTGCAGCAGCGACAGCCCGATGCCGACGATCGACAGCGCCGCCAGCAGCGCGAAGGCGACCAGCGGGGCGAACAGGTCGAACAGGGCGAAGCCGCCATAGACGCTGGCGAAGGCGGTGAACAGGCCGGCGGCGGTCAGGGCCGGCGGCACGTAATCGGGCCGGAGCGCCGCGACGGCGCGCTGGGCCGGCCGGCGGCGCAGCCATTCGCCGCCCACCATCAGCCCGAAACCGGCGAGCAGCCCCAGCGCCACCCGCACGCCGGGCCCGAGCCAGCCATGCTCCACCGAAAGCTTGATGAAGAAGGCCGCCGCCAGCGCCATGGTGCCGCCGCCGAGCCAGATCAGCCAACGCGAGGCCAGCGATTCCTCCAGCTCGCGCCAGCCCGCCCGCGCCGGTGCGGCGGATGTTGCGGCGGGTTCCGGCGCCGCAGGCTGCACGGCCTCTTCGGGCACGGGAGCCGCTTCGGCGGCAAGGACCGGTTCGGGAAGCTGCTCCGGCGGTGGTTCCTCCATCGCCGCGGCCTCCGCCTCGGCGGAGGGGGATGCCTGCAGAGGGGCGGCGCCTGCCAATGCCTTGTCCAACCGGCCGCGCAACGTGGCGATTTCCGCCTCCTGCGCCTTCAGCCGCCGGTCCAGCCGGTGGGTGAGGAAGCCGAAGATCAGCAGTAGGACGACGAACTCCATAACCACACCACCTGCACGCCGTTGCCCCTCCTATCGGGGACATTTCGCGGCAGGATAGCCTTGCAACAATGCACTGTCTCGGTCGTGCTGGGGGGTCGTCCGATAGAGAATTGCGCCTATGACCGGACCCGCAGCCGCTCCATCGTCGCCAAGGCGTCGTCCACGGCATGGAAATCGGCGGTGTTGTCGAAGACGCACCAGACCGGCCGCAGCGCCGCCTCTTGCCGGAGCCGCTCGGCCAGCGCGTCCAGCACCTCCGGCCCGTAGGCGGAGCGATAGATGACCGGCGACCCGTGCAGCCGCCAATAGCGCACCCCGTCCCAGCCGCCCGGCTCTCCGGCCCCCGGAACCGGGGCGGGATCGGCGGCGACGCGGGCGACGCGGTGGGCGATCAGCAGGGACTGAGCTTCATCGGTGAACCAGGAGGCATGGCGCGGCTCGCACACCACGTCGCCGTCGAAGCGGGCACGCAGCAGCGCAAAGAAATCCTCCGCGACCGCACGGTCGAAGCGCAGGCTGGGCGGCAGCTGGACCAGCAGCGGGCCGAAGCGGTCGCCCAGCATCCCGGCCTCCGCCAGGAAGCGCTCCAGCGCGGCGTCGGCGCCCACCAGCCGGGCCTCGTGGCTGATCGCCTTGGGCAGCTTCACCGCGAACCGGAAACCGAATGGGGTGGAGGCGGCCCAGCGCGCCCAGGTTTCCGGCTTGTGCGGACGGTAGAAGCTGCTGTTCACCTCGGTCATCGCCATGACGCGGGCGGTGCGCTCCAGATGCGTGCCGTCGGCTGGGAATGCCGGGGCGGACAGCTTGGGAATGCTCCAGCCGGCGGTGCCGATCCGGATCGGATGAGCCGTGGCCAAGGCGGGATCCTCTCTGCTGCGCCGGGTTGCCGTTGGACTTGCCGTCCAGGCAACGCCCGTCACGCAGAGCTGTTCCCCAACCGTGGAATTCCGGGGATCAGGGGCCGCGCAGGCTCCGCCAGGCGCAGACGGCGGCGTAATAGATCGATGTCGCCAGCCACAGGCCGAACAGCCAGCCCGGACGCGCCGGCTCCAGCACCACCAGCGCGATGCAGCAGAGCAGCCACACCGTGGTCACCGCGATGTTCAGCGGCATCAGCGCCTTGACCCGGAAGGGGTGGAGGAACTTGACCGTGGTGAAGGTCAGCAGCCCCAGCGCCACCACCACCGCCGCATTGAACCAGGGATTGAGGTCGAGCAGCCAGAGGTAGAGGGCGACGACGTTCCAGATCGCCGGGAAGCCAACGAAATAATTGTCGCCGCTCTTCATCCCGACATTGGCGAAGCAATAGAGCGCCGTCAGCAGGATCCAGGCGGCGAGAGCAATGCTGACCAGCCCCTCCGGCAGCAGGCCGAAGCGGTGCATGAACACCGCCGGCACCACGACATAGGTCAGGTAGTCGATGACGAGGTCCAGCGCCGACCCGTCGATGCCCGGCAGCACCTGCTTGACCGAGACGCGGCGGGCCAGCGTGCCGTCCACGCCGTCGACGACCAGCGCGATGCCCAGCCACATCAGGCACAGCTTCGCATCGCCCGCCGCCGCCGCCAGCAGGCCGAGCAGCCCCAGCACGGCGCCGCTGGCCGTGAAGATGTGAACGCCCCAGGCCGACAGGCGATGGGTGATTCCATAGCCGGCGCTCATGCCGATGTTTTCCGTGGGTGGCGAGGAGGACGGTGGCAAGGACAAGGCGATGACCTGAACGGAATGGGGCTGGGACGGAAGGCGGTGAAGCGGGCGGATCTTCTGACACAGATGAACGCAGATAAACACAGAATTGTGGGGGTAAGAAACCCCCGGCTCCGCCCATGCCGGCACGCGCCGCCGTCCCTGCCCCGCCGCTTATGCCGCCCGCGCGCCGCCCTGCCGGAAAGCCGCCTTGCCGGCCAGCGCCTCCGGCATCGGGCCGCCGGTCGCCCAGTCCAGCAGTTCCACCGTGTGGACCACCGGCAGGCCGGTGCCCGACGCGATCTGGGTGATGCAGCCGAGGTTGCCGGCCGCCACCGCCTGGGGAGCCGTGCTTTCGATGGCCGCGACCTTGCGGTCGCGCAGTTCCCCCGCCAGTTCCGGCTGCAGCATGTTGTAGGTGCCGGCCGATCCGCAGCAGAGATGGGCGTCGGGGATCTCCTTCACCAGGAATCCGGCGGCGCGCAGCAGGGCGCGCGGCGGCTCCTTGATGCGCTGGCCGTGCTGCATGGAGCAGGCGGAGTGGTAGGCGACCGCCTGCCCCGTCTCCACCACCGGTCGGGCTAGCCCGATCTCGTCCATCAGCTCGGTCACGTCCTTGGCGAGATCCGCCACCCGCGCCGCCTTGACGGCATAGGCGGAGTCCTCGCGGAACATGTGGCCGTAATCCTTCACGCTGGTGCCGCAGCCCGACGCGTTGATGACGATGGCGTCCAGCCCCTCGCCCTCGATCTCCCCGGTCCAGGCGTCGATGGTCTTCTTCGCGGCGGCGTGGGCGAGGTCCTCCTTGCCCATGTGGTGCGTCAGGGCGCCGCAGCAATCTGCGCCCTTGGACACCACGACCTCGACTCCATGGCGGGTCAGCAGGCGGATGGTCGCCTCGTTGATCTGCGGGGCCAGCACCTGCTGGGCGCAGCCGATCAGCAGGGCCACGCGCTTCTTCCGCGGCCCCTCGGCCGGATGCACGCCGGGCCGGTCGCTGTAGCTCGGCGCCGGGACGCTGGACGGGGTCAGCGCCAGCATGGCCGACAGCCGCTTGGGCAGCATGGCGCGGAAGGGCCGCCCCACAGACGCTCCCAGCAGGGCCAGCCGGAACAGCCGCGGGTTGGGCAGAACCCGCGCGATCAGGTCGCGCATCGCCCGGTCGGCCGGTGGACGGGTGTGCGTCGCCTCGATATGGGCACGGGCGTGATCGACCAGATGCATGTAATGGACGCCCGACGGGCAGGTCGTCATGCAGGACAGGCAGGACAGGCAGCGGTCGATGTGCTTGACCGTGGTGTCGGGCGGCGGACCGCCCTTCTCCAGCATGTCCTTGATCTGGTAGATGCGGCCGCGCGGGCTGTCCAGCTCGTCACCCAGGATGGTGTAGGTCGGACAGGTCGCGGTGCAGAAGCCGCAATGCACGCATTTGCGCAGGATCTGTTCCGAGTCGCGGATCGCGGCATCGGCCAGCTGGGCCAGCGAGAAGTTCGTTTGCATCGAGATCGGCCTTCCCGTTACAGCCCCGCATACATGCGGCCGGGGTTGAGGATGCCCTTGGGGTCGAAGCTTTCCTTGACCCGGCGGCTGAGCGCCATCAGCGGCTCGGGCAAGGGCTGGAACACGTCCGTCGCCGCGCGCACCGCCTCCGGCGCCCGCAGCAGCGTCGCGTGGCCACCGGCGGCGAGAGCCGCGCGGATGGTTGCGCCCGAGTCGGGCGGCGCCGCCAGCCAGACCAGCCCGCCGCCCCAGTCGTAGACGACCTCGACGTCGAGCTTGCGGCTGATGGTCTCGACGGCGGTGGGGCCGGCGGAGGGGGGGACGGAGAGTTTCCAGAGGTGAGTGTCGCCACCCGCGCCCCCACCCCGACCCTCCCCCGCTGGGCGGGGGAGGGAGGCAGGTGCTGATGCGGAAGGGTGGCGGTAGTCCCCTCCCCCGCCCAGCGGGGGAGGGTTAGGGTGGGGGTCCGTAGCCGCACTCAACCATCCCCCATCCCGCACCTCGCGCCAGAGCGCCAGCGACAGGTCGCGGCCCAGCACCGCGTCGGCCCGCAGTTCCTCGCGCAGCATGGTCACGCGCGCGGCGACCGAGGGGCCGAAGCCCTCCAGACGCACCAGTGTCACCGCACCGCCCGCTCCCGCCACGTCGGCCACCCCCGACCGCGCCGCGGTCGCCGCCGGCAGATGGGCGGCGCCCGACACCTCGTAGGGACTGCGCAACGCCCGGTCGAGCATCGCCACCGCAGCCGCGTCGTCCAGCCCGAACAGCAGCAGCGTCGCGGTATCCTCCGGCGCCGGCAGCACCTTCACCGTGACCTCGGTCAGCGCGGTCAGCGTGCCGAAGGAGCCTGCCATCAGTTTGGGCACATCATAGCCCGTGACGTTCTTCACCACCTTGCCGCCGCCCTTGTAGGCCTCCGCCCGACCGCTGACCCCGGCGATTCCCAGCGTGTGGTCGCGGGCGGAACCGGCGGAGATGCGCCGCGGCCCGGCCAACCCGCTGGCGACCAAGCCGCCGAGTGTCCCGCCTTCGGGAGGCTCGAAGGCCAGATGCTGCCCGCGCTCGGCCAGCATGCTGCGGATCGTGTCCATCGGCGTGCCGGCCAGCGCGGTCAGCACCAGCTCCTCCGGCTCGTAGGCGATGACGCCCGACAGGCCCGACAGGTCGAGCGCGTGGCCGGCCTGCACCGGGCGGCCCAGCCCGCGGCGGCTGCCGCTGCCCAGGATCTCCAGCGGTTCGCCGGCCGACAGCGCCCAGCGCACCGCGTCGGTCACCTGCGCGGCGGTCTCCGGCTTCAATGTGGTGATGGTCATGGCGAGCGGCGGCCCTTCAGAAGCGCGGGATGTCGGGGAAGCGCAGTTCCCCTTGGTGGACATGCAGCCGGCCAAGCTCGGCACAGCGGTGCAGCGTGGGAAAGACCTTGCCGGGATTCAGCAGCCCATCGGGATCGAAGGCGCATTTCAGCCGCTGCTGCTGCTGGAGATCGGCCTCGTCGAACTGGTCGGTCATCAGGTCGCGCTTCTCCACGCCCACCCCATGCTCGCCGGTCAGCACGCCGCCGACCTCGACGCACAGGCGCAGGATGTCGTTGCCGAACTCCTCCGCCGCCTCCAACTCGCCCGGCTTGTTGGCATCGTAGAGGATCAGCGGGTGCAGGTTGCCGTCGCCGGCATGGAAGACGTTGGCGACGCGCAGGCCGCAGCGGTCCGACATCTCCTGCATCCGCTGCAGCACCAGCGGCAGCGCCTTGCGCGGGATGGTGCCGTCCATGCAGTAGTAATCGGGACTGATCCGCCCCACCGCCGGGAAAGCGGCCTTGCGCCCGGCCCAGAAGGCCAGCCGCTCCTCCTCGCTGGTCGACACGCGGGCATAGCAGGCGCCCTTGTCGCGGGCGATCGCCTCGACCCGGTCGATCAGGTGGTCGACCTCCGCCGCCGGGCCGTCCAGTTCGACGATCAGCAGCGCCTCGACGTCCAGCGGATAGCCGGCATGGACGAAGGCCTCCGCCGCGTGGATGGCGGGGCGGTCCATCATCTCCATGCCGCCGGGGATGATGCCGGCGGCGATGATCGCCGCCACGCAGTCGCCGCCCTGCTCGCTGCTGGGAAAACCGAGCAGCACCGCGCGGGCGGTCGCCGGCTTCTTCAGGATGCGCACGGTGACCTCGGTCACCACGCCCAGCAGCCCTTCCGACCCGGTAATGATCCCCATCAGGTCGTAGCCGCCGGCGTCCAGATGCTTGCCGCCCAGCCGGATGATGGTGCCGTCGATCAGCACCATCTCCAGCCCCAGCACATTGTTGGTGGTCAGCCCGTATTTCAGGCAGTGCACGCCGCCGGAATTCTCGGCGATGTTGCCGCCGATGGTGCAGGCGATCTGGCTGGACGGATCGGGGGCGTAATAGAAGCCCTCATGCGCCACCGCGTTGGAGATGCCGAGGTTGGTCACCCCCGGCTGCACGGTGACGCAGCGGTTGGCATAGTCGATGTCGAGGATGCGCTTGAACTTGCCCATGCCCAGCAGCACGCCGTCGGCCAGCGGCAGGGCGCCGCCGGACAGCGAGGTGCCGGCGCCGCGCGGCACCACCTTCACCCCCATCGCCTTGCAGGCCTTCAGGACCTGCGACACCTGTTCCACCGTGCTGGGCAGGACGGCGACCATCGGCAGCTGGCGGTAGGCGGTCAGCCCGTCGCATTCATAGGCGCGCAGTTCGTTTTCGTCGACGATCACGCCTTCGCCGGGAACGATGGCGCGCAGCGCCTCCACGATCTCCCGGCGGCGGGCGATCACCCCGCTGTCCGGCACCGGCATCTTCATGGCGGGCGGTCCTTTTCCCGTTGCGGCGAACTCGTCCGCCACACGTACCATCCGCCGGGATCCTAATACAAGACGATGCGGCAATCGGAAGCCGGGACCTCAAAACGCAAGAGCCGCACCCGAAGGCGCGGCTCTTGCGTAAACACCCGAAGACGGAGAGGCTGGGCGCGATGCCCGGCCTCGCAGTCGATCGATCCTTGCGGATCGATCAGCCCTGGCGGGCCTTGAAACGGGGGTTCTGCTTGTTGATGACGTAGACGCGGCCCTTGCGGCGGATCACGCGGCAGGCCTTATGGCGCGTCTTCATCGACTTCAGGGAGTTGACGATTTTCATGATGCTGTTCCTGAACGCTCGGCGGCTCGATTGAAGGCGCGCACCATAGTGCGGTGCCCACCAACTGTCAACGCCCGGGAATGGCCCGAAACACCGGCCGCCGCCGCCCGTCTTTCGCGCCGCATCCACATGGACGGAACGACAGGCGCGGGAGGCGGAAAACGCGGTACATATCATAGAGACACGATACTAAGTTGTGTTCTCCAATAAAGAGAAACCGCGCGGTCCATCCGGTAAATGGCGCGGAAGATATACAACTTCGCGTTAGACGGCGCTGATGGGCGGCGAGCGTAAGACGACTGTCAGCATATGATTCTCGACTTGCCCTGCGCAAGCCAACCCGAACAAAAGCCACCCCACTCCCGAACCAATACACAGTATTTATTTGCCACCCCGCATCACATTCACCAATCCTTCGCAATATTCTGCGGTGTATTGACGCGACGACGCGAAATCGTATGCTGCGGAGTTGAAGGCCTGTTCTTGCTGATGTAGGAACATCCTCAGATATTCAGCGGCATCTGGACCGCCGCCGCGCACGATTACAGCCGATCCCGCCGGGATGGTGCCGATTCGTGCCGGAACGGACCGGACTCCGCCCCGTTCCGCGCAGGGCTTGCCGACTCCGGCCCACCCTGTGCAGCGCATCATCAAAGGGGGGATCATGAAGTTCTGGAAGTCTCTGACTCTGGCGGCTGCGGCCGGTGCGATGTTCATGTCGGCCACGAACGCCAAGGCGGCCTATCCGGAGAAGCCGATCACGATGATCGTGGCCTTCGGCGCCGGCGGCGGCACCGATCTGCTGATTCGCGCCCTGGCGCCCTTCCTTGAGAAGCAGCTGGGCGACGGCGCCCGGGTCGAGGTGGTGAACAAGCCCGGTGCCGGCGGCGAGATCGGCTTCGCCGCCATCGCCGACGCCGCCCCCGACGGCTACACCATCGGCGCCATCAACTCGCCCAATGTCAACGCCATCCCGATCGAACGCCAGGCCCGCTACTCGCTGGACCGGCTCGACCCGCTCTACAATCTGGTCGACGATCCCAGCTCCTTCGCCGTCCACAACGAAGGGCAGTTCAAGACGCTGGCCGACGTGGTGACCTTCGCCAAGGCCAACCCGAACGGCGTTACCGTCGGCACCACCGGCATCGGTTCCGACGACCATCTGGCCATGCTGGTGTTCCAGCGCCAAGCCGGCGTGACCTTCACCCATGTGCCCTTCCAGGGCTCCGCCGCCAACGAAGCGGCGCTGGCCAACAAGAAGATCATGCTGAGCGCCGTGAACATCGGCGAGGCGATGCAGTACAAGCAGAAGGACCCGATCGCCGTCCTGGGCGTGATGGCCGAGAAGAAGGTGGAGCAGGCTCCCGACATCGCCACCTTCAAGGACCAGGGCTTCGCCGCGCTGATGTCCTCGCTGCGCGGCATCGCGTCTCCGAAGGGTCTGCCGCCGGATGTCCGCACCAAGCTGGTCGACGCGCTGGACAAGGCCGCCAACGATCCGGGCTTCCAGGCCAAGGCGAAGGAACTGTACCAGCCGGTCCGCCTGCTGCCGCCGGAGAAGTATGCCGCCGAACTGGCCGACTCGACCAAGGAACTGCGCGAGCTGTGGGCCACGAACCCCTGGCTGAAGTAAGACCTGCGCAAGGTTGACGCGAAAAGAAAGGGCGCCGGCCAATCGCCGGCGCCCTTTTTCATTCCAGCGTCAAAGCTTGCGTTTCTCGGCCGGCAAGCCCGCCTTCGCGGGAATGACGGCCGAGACTCGTTCAAGGAAATCTCAGTTCCTTACTTCAGCCAGGGGGTTTCCTTCCACATGGCACGGAAGGTCGCCTCCTGGGTCTTCAGCTCCGCCGCATACTGGTCGGGGGGCAGCAGGCGCAGCGGCTGATAGGCCTTGCGGGCGATCTCCTGGAATTCCGGATGCAGGACGGCCTTGCCGATGGCATCCACCAGCTTTGCACGGATGTCCGCCGGCAGCCCGACCGGCGCGGCCAGACCGCGCAGCGACGCCATCTTCACGTCGAACCCTTGGTCCTTGAAGGACGGCACGTCCGTGGCCTGGGCCGACCTCTCCTCGGTCATCACGCCCAGGATGCGGATGGGATCGCCTTCGCGCGCCCGCGCCGATTCGCCGATGTTCATCGAGGTCACCTGGATGTGCCGGCCCAGAAGCGCACGGTGGGCGTCGGCACTGCCCGGGAAGGGCACATGGGTCAGCCGGGTCTGGGTCAGTCGCTGGAACATCAGCATGGCCAGATGGTCGTCGGAGCCGATGCCGGTGGTGCCGACCGTCACGCTGTTGGGGTTGGCCTTGGCGAAGGCGGCGACATCGGCCAGCGTCTGGTAGGGGCTGTCCTTGTGGACGACGAAGGAGCCGGGATCGTCGACCAGATTGTAGAGCGGGTCGAGCCGGTCCAGCGAAAAGCGGGCCTGGCGTTCGATCGGGATCGTCACGACGTTGGGCGAGTTGATCAGCCCGATGGTGTAGCCGTCGGGGGCGGCGTCGGCGATGGCGGCGAAGCCGATCTCGCCGCCGGCACCGGGACGGTTCATCACGATGACGCGGGTGCTGCCGCCCAGTTCCTTCTCTATGAAGGGGGCGAGCGAGCGGACGATGAAGTCGGATCCGCCACCGGCCGCATAGCCGACGATCAGGGTGATCGGCTTCTCCGGATAGGCCGCCCAGGCCGTGCCCGCCCCTGCCAGCCCGAAGGCCGCAGCCAGCGCGGAGGCGGCGATCCCGGCAGCACCGGCCAGCCGGGCGGCACGTCGCCGCAGGCCGCGCGAAAGGGCACCGAACCGTCCGGTTCCGACCGGATCGGCGGCCGTTCCTGTCGATCCACCCCGCACGGCGGGACGCGCGTTCGTATCCATACATCGCCTCCTTCGGTTCGCATCCGCTGAACAGCCGGGACCATCCCAGAACCGCTGCACAGGCGGATGCGGCATCTTTCAATTGCTTTTTATCGATCGAGAGACGCCGATCCGGCGCCTTCTTGCGGCGGCCCCATTGTAAAGGCGATTTTTCGTCAATCAACCACCGTTTCGATATTTTCAGCTACCTGTAAATATTCTAATACTTGTTCATCTATCACGCTTCACCCGCCATACGGATTATCCGGTGCGAAACCGGCCGCACGGCGCTTATTTTCGAAAGGCTGCTCCCGGCATGACCGTTCACAAGGATTTCGTCCGCCCCGCCGCCGCGACGGTGGAGGCGCTGCGCGCCCAGTCCCCCGCCACCCTGCACGAGGCGATGGGCAAGAAGGGCGCCATGGGCCACCCGATCAAGCCGCTGTTCCCCGGCATGCGGCTGTGCGGACCGGCGCTGACCGTGTCCTGCGGGCCGACCGACAACCTGATGATCCACATCGCGGTGGCGCTGGCGAAGCCGGGGGACATCCTGGTCGTCGACTTCAAGGGCATGACCGACGCCGGCCCCTGGGGCGACGTGCTGACCGCGTCGGCCATCGCCCGCGGCCTGGGCGGGCTGGTCATCGACGGCTGCGTGCGCGACGCTGTCGCCATCCGCGACATGGGCTTCCCGGTCTTCTGCCGCGGCACCAACATGAAGGGCACCAACAAGACCGACGCCAAGGGCGACATCAACACGACGATCGTCTGCGGCGGCGTGATGGTGTCGGCCGGCGACATCGTGGTCGCCGACGACGACGGCGTGGTGGTGGTGCCCCAGGCGCTGGCCGCCGACACGCTGGAAAAGGCCGCCGCCCGCGAGGCCGCGGAAGAGGCCTACCGCCACAAGCTGGAAGCCGGCGAGACGACCATCGAGCTGCTGAACCTGAAGCCCTATCTCGACGCCGCCGGCATCACGCTCTGACCCTCCCTCTTGATCGAGCCTTCCGCCATGCCCGACATCATCATTTCCGAATTCATGCAGCCGAGCGCCGTCGATGACCTGCGCCGCGACTTCGACGTCCATTACGACGAGACGCTCTACAAGCGCCTGGACGAGCTGTATGCGATGGGCAGCACCGCCCGCGCCATCTGCATCCGCAACGAGACGGAGATCCGCGGCGCCTTCTTCGACGCCTTCCCCAACCTGAAGGCGGTCGGCCGGCTGGGCGTCGGGCTGGACAACATCGACGTGCCGGCCTGCCGGGAGCGCGGCATCGCCGTCCTGCCCGCCACCGGCGCCAACGAGGTGTCGGTGGCGGAGCTGGCCATCGCCGGCCTGATGATGCTGGTGCGCGGCACAACTTATTTCGCCACGCCCGACGTGGTCGCCGGCAAATGGCCGCGCGGCCGGCTGATCGGGCGCGAGGTGTCGGGCAAGACCCTGGGCATCGTCGGCTTCGGCCGCATCGGCCGCCATGTCGCCCGCCGCGCCCAGGGGCTGGACATGACGGTGATCGCCGCCGACCCGCATGTGCCCGCCGACGATCCGGTCTGGGCCCGCATGGGCGTGGAGAAGGTATCGTTCGACCGCATCTGGGACACCGCCGACGCGCTGTCGCTCCACCTGCCCTACACCCCGGAGACCCACAATCTGGTCAACGCCGAGGTGATCGCCCGGCTGAAGCCCGGCACCATCCTGGTCAACGTCGCCCGCGGCGGCATCGTCGACGAGGCGGCGCTGGCCGCGGCGCTGACCAGCGGCCATCTCGGCGGCGCCCTGCTGGACGTCTTCGCGACGGAACCGCTGCCGGCCGACAACCCGTTCCAGGGCGTGCCGAACCTGATCCTGACCCCGCACATCGGCGCCACCACCGACGAGGCGCGCGTCCGCACCGGCCACATGATCGCCGACAATGTCCGCGCCGTGCTGACCGGCACCATCCCGGACACCGCGATCGTCTGAGAACCGTCGCCGGACCGGACTCCGACCTCCTGAAGCGCGAGCACACCCCCTGTGCGCTCGCGCATTCAGACGCTATAGTCGGTGCCATACATAGGGATGGCGCTGATCGATGGCAGGACGCAAAACGACTGGACGCGGCAGGAAAGCCGAAGGCGCGGGGGGCGGAGCGGAAATGGACGATGCCGGCCTGACCGCCGGTCTCCTGCCGTTTCCGGAAATTCTGGCCTCAAGCGCCGATGCCACGCTCGCGGCTAGCGCTTCGTTGCCGGTTCTGGACGATGGGCAGGCCGATGAGCCGGCCGACGGCGATCCCCATTATCTGGACCACCGCAACCGCCTGCGCCGCCGCTTCCTCGATCGCGGACCCGACGCGCTGGAGGATTACGAGCTGCTGGAGATGGTGCTGTTCGCCGTCAGCCCGCGGCGCGACGTGAAGCCGCTCGCCAAAATGCTGATCCGGACCTTCGGCGACCTGTGGGGCGTGGTCAACGCGCCGCCCGAACGGCTGCGCGGGCTGAAGGCCGAAGGCGTGTCGCTCGGCACCGACAACGCCGTCGCCGCCGTCCGCATCGTCGGGGCAGCCGCCCTGCGCGCCCTGCAGCAGCGGGTGATCGACCGGCCGGTGCTGGCCTCCTGGCAGGCGCTGATCGACTATTGCTCCGCCGCCATGGCGCATGAGCCGACGGAACAATTCCGCCTGCTGTTCCTCGACCGCAAGAACACGCTGATCGCCGACGAGGTGCAGCAGCGCGGCACCGTCGACCACACCCCCGTCTACCCGCGCGAGGTGGTGAAGCGGGCGCTGGAGCTGTCGGCCAGTGCGGTGATCCTGGTCCACAACCACCCCTCCGGCGATCCCACCCCCAGCCGGGCCGACATCGAGATGACCAAGGAGATCGTGCGCGCCGCCAACGCCGTCGGCCTGATCGTCCACGACCATCTGGTGATCGGCAAGGGCGGGCGCCACACCAGCTTCAAGGCCCAGCGCCTGCTGTGAGCGGCGGTACCCCCTGCTTTCCATGCAGCCGGGCCATGCTCCGCCACTTTGCAATTGCGAATCGCTCTCCATTTTGTTGACGTGACGGTGCCCTGCTGAAAGACCCGCCCCCTTCATGTCCTCCTCGCCCCTCTCCTTGAAGCGCCGCAGCCTGCTGATCGGCTGCGGAGCGCTTGTCCTGATGTCGGACCGCGCCCTGGCCGCGCCCGCGGCACCCCGCCGCCTCAGCCTCAGGAACCAGCACACCGGCGAGACGTTCGAGGGGCCCTACCGCGACGCCTCCGGTCCGCTGCCCGACGCGATGGCCGACCTCTCCAAGCTGCTGCGCGACCATCGCGCCAACAAGGAGGGGCCGATCGACGTCGGCACGCTCGATTTCCTCGCGGACATCATGGAGGCGGTCGGGCAGACCAAGGCAACCATCCTGTCGGCCTTCCGCACGCCGGAAACCAACGCGATGCTGGCCGCGCGCAGCCTGGGCGTGGCGGAGCACAGCCAGCATCTGCTGGGCCGCGCGCTGGACATCACCCTCCCCTCGCGCCTGCCCGATGCGCATCGCAGCGCGCTGGACCTCAAGCGCGGCGGAGTCGGCTGGTATCCGCGCTCGCATTTCCTGCACATCGACACCGGGCCGCTGCGCAGTTGGGAGATGTTCGGGCAGAACCTGGACGGGCTGTTCGCCCCCGGCGTCCGCGGCGCCCGCCCCCGCACCGTGTCCCAGCGCATGCAGCTTCACCGCGCGCTCGCCCGCCGCCAGCTGCTCGGCAGGCGCTGAGCGGTTGGCAGCATTGACCTGTCGGGGGTGGATCTTCCCGGCATACCGGTGTAGGGAAGGCTTCATGACCGACCGCATCGCCCTCACCGCTCCTATGTATTATCCGCCGCTCACATAGCGCGGCGTCGATCGGTCATACCCGAAACCATGCCGTCGCAAGTCCGGCGGCCATGGTCCTCTCCCCGATAGAGACAGTCTCCGGACGGCAACGGTCCATCCGCAAGAGACCTGTCCCATGTCTTTTCCCATGTCTTCCAAATCCAGTGCCGCCGATTTTCTCCGCATCCTGCGCGAGCGCGGCTTCCTCCATCAGTGCAGCGACCCGGCCGACGACCTGTCGGGCCTTGCCGGCGCGGCGCCGGGCGGCGCGCTGACCGCCTATGTCGGCTTCGACGCCACCGCGGCCAGCCTGCATGTCGGGCATCTGCTGTCGATCATGGCCTTGCGCTGGCTTCAGCGCACCGGCAACCGCCCCATCGTGCTGATCGGCGGCGGCACCACCAAGATCGGCGACCCCAGCTTCCGCGACACAACGCGGCCGATGCTGGACGATGCGCAGATCGCCGCCAATGCCGCCGGACTGCGCCGCGTCTTCGGCCAGTACATGAGCTTCGGGGATGGGCCGACCGACGCGGTGATGGTGGACAATGCCGATTGGCTGGACGGGCTGGACTACGTGCCCTTCCTGCGCGACGTGGGCCGTCATTTCACCATCAACCGCATGCTGAGCTTCGAGTCGGTGCGCCAGCGGATGGAGCGCGAGCAGCCGCTGACCTTCCTGGAGTTCAACTACATGATCCTCCAGGCCTATGATTTCCTGGAGCTGTCGCGGCGCCACGGCTGCCTGCTGCAGATGGGCGGGTCCGACCAATGGGGCAACATCGTCAACGGCATCGAGCTGGCCCGCCGGGTGGAGCGGCGCGAGCTGTTCGGCCTGACCACGCCGCTGCTGACCACCGCGTCGGGCACCAAGATGGGCAAGACCGCCGGCGGCGCGGTGTGGCTGAACGCCGATGCGCGCAGCCCCTTCGATTTCTGGCAGTTCTGGCGCAACACCGAGGATGCCGACGTCGGCCGCTTCCTGCGCCTGTTCACCGAACTGCCGCTGGACGAGATCGCCCGGCTGGAGCGGCTGCAGGGGGCCGAGATCAACGAGGCGAAGATCGTCCTGGCGACCGAGGCCACCCGCCTGTGCCATGGGGCGGCGGAGGCCGACAAGGCGGCTGCGGCGGCCGGCTCCCCCTTCGCGCCGGGCGGCGACGGCCTGCCGGAGATCACCCTGCAGCGTGAGGGGGCCGACGGCGTGCCGCTGGTCGACGCGCTGGTTGCAGCCGGCCTGTGCGCCTCGAAAGGCGCGGCGCGTCGCCTGATCCGCGAGGGCGGCGCCCGGCTGGACGGCGAACCGGTGACCGACGAGACGGCGGCGCTCACGGCCACCGGGGTTTTGTCGGCGGGCCGCAAGCGCCATGTCCGCGTGCTCCTGACCCCCTGACAGGGCCGGTGGCGTCAACCCTCCAGCTGGCGCCACATCTCCAGGTCGCGCTCGGCGGTCCAGATGCGGGGGTCGGGATACTGCGTCGCCTCGTCATAGGCGCGGGTGACGTTGAAGGGCATGCAGTGGTCGAAGATCACCCAATGGCCGAACTTCGGCTTCAGCGCGGCGTAGGTGTCCTTGTAGATCGTCCGCAGGTCCTTGCCGGCGGCGACCCCCTGCTTCACCAGCTCGAACAACTCGCTGGTGAAGGCGCGGGTGCCGCGCAGCCCCTCCTCCACCTGTTCCGGCGTGGTCAGGGCGGCGCCGCGGCCGGGCACCAGCTTCTCCGGCTTCAGCGCGGCGATGGCGTCGAGCGTCGCCGGCCAATTCGTGAAGTAGGCGTCTCCGCAGTAGGGAGTCGCGCCGTATTCGACGAGGTCGCCGGAGAACAGGATCTTCTGCTGCGGCAGCCACACCACCGTGTCGCCCTTGCTGTGGCCACGGCCGAGTTGCAGCAACTGCACCTCCAGCGAGCCCAGCCACATCGTCATCTTGCCGCGGAAGGTGATGGTCGGCCAAGTGAGGCCGGGGACCGATTCGACGGCGCGGAACAGACGGGGGAAGCGTCCGATCTCGCTCGCCATGTCGGCTTCGCCACGCTCGACGATCAGGTCGCGGGTGTCCTCGCTGGCGACGATCTGCTCCGGCGCATAGCCGGACGCGCCCAGCACGCGCACCGCATGGTAATGCGACAGCACGACATGGCGGATCGGCTTGTCGGTGACCTCGCGGATTCGGCGGATGACGTCCTGCGCCATCACCGGCGTCGCCTGGGTGTCGATCACCATCACCGCATCGTCGCCGATGACGATGCCGGTGTTGGGATCGCCCTCCGCCGTATAGGCATAGGCGTTGTCGGACAGCCGGTCGAAGCTGACCGCCTTTTCCTCCAGGTCGGCATGCGAGGCGAAGTTCTTGGACATCCCGTTTCTCCCCAGGCGCGGCCCCCATCGAAGCATCGTCCGATATGGCCGCCATTGATCGGTTGGCCCAACCATATCGTTTCACTTGAAACCATGCAACGCGTTTGCATCCCTCGGACGGGAGGGGCCTTCGCCGATTCGGTCGCGGTGGCATGCAACCGGCTCGGCGGCCCCATGCCGATCCGCTTCACCTATCTGAGGTACTGGTCGTCGGTGACCTTCTCCATCCACTCGACATTCTTGCCGCCGGCCATATTGGTGACGGCGATGTGGCCCATGCCGTTGCCGGCGGTGGCCCCGTGCCAGTGCTTCACCCCCGGCGGGGTCCAGATGACATCGCCCGGCCCGATCTCCCGCTTCGCACCGCCTTCCTCCTGCACCCAGCCGATCCCGGTGGTGACGATGAGGATCTGGCCGGCCGGATGGGTGTGCCAGGCGGAGCGTGCTCCCGGTTCGAAGGTGACGAGGCCACCCGACGACGATGTCTGGTCGTTGGCCGGATACAGGGGATCCACGACGACGGACCCGGTGAAATACTGATCCGGCCCCTTGGCCGAGGGTCGCGAGCCGTTCGGCGAGATCACCATGCTCTCGGCGGAGGCCTGTGCCGCACCGGCGAGAGCAAGCGCGAGGGTGACGGCGACGAGCCGCTTCATGGTCATCCTTCCTGGGTTTGCGTGGTTCCGAAGCGGGTCTTCGGTGGCCGGCTGCGGACGCGGCTAGCCGCCGTACTGGTCGTCGGTGACCTTCTCCATCCAGTCGACGGCCTTGCCGTCGAGCTGCTCCTGGATGGCGATGTGCGTCATGGAGGTGGTGGGCGACGCGCCGTGCCAGTGCTTCTCGCCGGGAGGGAACCAGATCACGTCGCCCGGACGGATCTCCTCGACCGGGCCTCCCTCCCGCTGCACCCGGCCGACGCCGGCCGTGACGATCAGGGTTTGCCCCAGAGGATGGGTATGCCAGGCCGTTCGGGCGCCGGGCTCGAACGTGACGCTGGCGGCCATTGCGCGTGCAGGGGCGTTCGCCTGGAAGAGCGGGTCGATGCGGACCGTGCCGGTGAACCACTCTTCCGGCCCCTTGGTGGACGGCTGCGAGCCAACGCGCGTGATGTGCATGGTTTCGATCCTCCGGTCGCGGCACCTGCCGGGCTGCTGTCAACGAGACTCTAGTCGGTGCAGGCGCCGGCGATTAGCCGCTGGATCGCGCATGGGTCTATCGATACCGCTCATGAATGATGTGCGGGAAGGCGATAACGTGACGACCGGGTTTCCGGTACAGTGCCGGAACTCGCCCGATCCCGTGGAAGGGCTTCATCGATGCCGCGCGAAAACGTCAACGATCTCATCGCCTTCCTGGCCGTCGCGCGGGAGCAGAGCTTCACCAGGGCCGCCGCCAAGCTCGGCGTCTCGCAGTCGGCACTCAGCCACACCGTTCGCCAACTCGAGGAGCGGCTCGGCATTCGGCTGCTGACCCGCACCACCCGCAGCGTCTCCCCGACGGACGCCGGCGAGCGCCTGTTGCTGACCATCGGCCCCCGGTTCGACGAGATCGAGGCCGAACTCGACGCCCTGAGCGAATTCCGGGACACGCCGGCCGGTTCCATCCGGATCACCGCCACCGATTACGCGATCGACGGCCTCCTCTGGCCGAAGCTGCAGCCTTTCCTGCGCGCGTACCCGGACATCAAGGTCGAACTCATCAACGACTACGGCCTGTCCGATATCGTTGCCGAGCGGTATGACGCCGGCGTGCGCCTCGGCGAACAGGTGGCCAAGGACATGATCTCGGCGCGGATCGGGCCCGACATCCGCTTCGCGGTGGTTGGAGCGCCCTCCTATTTCGCCGGGCACCCGGTGCCGGGGACGCCGCAAGACCTGATCGGCCACACCTGCGTCACGTTGCGGCTTCCCACGCACGGGGGGATCTATGCGTGGGAATTCGAGAAGGACGGCCACGAACTGCGGGTGCGGGTGGACGGCCAACTCGTCTTCAACAGCATCTTCCACATCCTCAATGCGGCGGTGGCCGGCTTCGGGCTCGCCCACGTGCCTGAGGATCTGGCGAGGCCGCATCTCGAGGAAGGACGCCTCCAGCGCGTGCTGGAGGATTGGTGCCCCCTCTGGTCCGGATACCACCTCTACTACCCGAGCCGCCGGCAGTCCTCGCCGGCCTTCGCCCTGCTCGTCGACGCGCTGCGCTACCGGGGCACATGAGGAGCGGACGGGCGGCCCGGGGATGCCGTCAACCGGGGCGCTTTTCGAAAACCTCCTTGAAGACGGGCAGCGCCGAGAAGGCATTGGGCCAGCCGGCATGGAAGGCAAGATGGGTGAGCGCTTCCGAGGCCTGCTCACGCGTCAGGCCGTTGTCCATCGCCCGGTTGAGATGGTAGGGGATCTGCGCGACCTGCCCCGAGGCAATCAGGGCGCTGACGGTGACCAGGCTGCGGTCCCGCGGCGCCAAATCCGGGCGCAGCCAGAGGTCGCGGAACAGCACCTCCGTCGTGTATTGCACGACCCCCGGGGCCACCGCGCCGAAATTCTGCGCCACGCCCGCCGCGCGCCGTGCCTCGGCGGCTTCGTCGAGGGGAAGCGGTTCGGGCGAAGCCGGGGGAAGCTGGTCGGCCGCGATACGCCGCTGGGCGAAGACATCCTTCGTGACCGCCACCGCCGCCATGGCATTCGCCCATCCGGAGTAGAAGGCGAGATGGGTGATGATCTCGGACAGTTCGCCCGGCTTGACGCCGTGGTCGAGCGCCAGATTGACGTGGCGCGGCATCTCGATCTGCTGGTTGCGGGCAATGAGGGCCGCCACGGTGACGATGCTGCGGTCGCGCGGCGACAGGCCAGGGCGTTTCCACAGATCGCCGTCGACGGCGGCTTGCGCGTACTTCTCCAGCGCCGGCGAGACCGCCCGAAGATCCTCGGACGTCAGGGTGACCTTGCGGGTTCCGGAGTCCGACGCGGCCGCGCCCTGCTGGGCATGGGCTGCCGAGGAGGCGAGCAGAGCGAGGGATGCGACCGTCGCGGCAAGACGTTTCATCGGTATCTCCATTCGGCGAAATCCTGAGACCTGGATCGGCAAGATGGGCCGGCATGACGGACCGGCCCTTTCCCTCGTCCCGACCGTTGCGATCAGCTGGCCAGGGAGGCGTTGTCGATCACGAACCGGTACTTCACGTCGCCCTTGAGCATCCGCTCATAGGCTTCGTTGATCGTGTCGGCGCGGATCATCTCGATGTCGGCGACAATGCCGTGCTCCGCGCAGAAATCGAGCATCTCCTGCGTCTCGGCGATACCGCCGATCATCGAACCGGCAAGCGCGCGGCGCTTCATGATCAGGTTGAACACGTTGGGCGAAGGGTGCGGCGTGGCCGGCGCCCCCACCAGCGCCATCGTCCCGTCACGCTTCAACAGCACGAGGAACGCATCGAGGTCATGCGGGGCCGCGACGGTGTTCAGGATAAAGTCGAAGCTCTTGGCATGGGCGGCCATCTCGTCGGGATTGCGGGAGACCACGACCTCGTTCGCGCCGAGCTCCAGCGCCGCCTCGCGCTTGGATTCCGAGGTGGTGAACGCCACCACATGCGCGCCCATCGCATGGGCGAGCTTGATGCCCATATGGCCGAGACCGCCGATGCCTACCACGCCCACCTTCTTCCCCGGACCGGCCTTCCAGTGTTTCAGCGGCGAGTAGGTGGTGATGCCCGCGCACAGCAGCGGCGCAACCGCGGCGAGTTGGCTCTCCGGGTGCCTGATCCGCAGCACATAACGCTCGTGCACCACGATGCGCTGCGAATAGCCGCCAAGCGTATGGCCGGGCGCATCCGGCGTCGGGGAATTGTAGGTGCCGACCATGGCGTCGCAATAGTTCTCCAGCCCGTCCTCGCAGTCCGGGCAGTGCCTGCAACTGTTGACGATGCAGCCGATGCCGACGAGATCGCCCGCTCTGAAGCCCGACACATGTGCGCCGACCGCCGACACGCGTCCCACGATCTCGTGTCCGGGAACGCACGGCCACTGCGTGCCGGCCCATTCCGCGCGCGCCTGATGCAGGTCCGAATGGCAGATGCCGCAAAAGGCGATCTCGATCTGAACATCATGCGGACCGGGAACCCGGCGCGTGATCTCCAGCGGTTCGAGGGGCTTGTCGGCGGCATAGGTGCCATAGGCTTTGACGGCCATCGAAGTGCTCCTTGAGTCACATGTCATGTGTGAGGTGTTCCCGTCACGCCGGCTGAAGCCGGGCCGCGCGCGACGCCCCGAATGCCAGAAGGGCGGCCATCACGAGACAGACGGTGCTGACGCCGAACGCGGCCTGATAACCGCTCAGGTCGAACAGCGTCCCCCCGATGGTCGCGCCCAGCGTGATCGCGAACTGAATGGTCGCGACCATCAGACCGCCGCCGGCCTCTGCATCCGCCGGCAGGGTCCGCGACAGCCATGTCCCCCAGCCGACCGGCGCCGGCGTGCCGATCAGTCCCCACGCGCCCAGCAGCAGCACTGTCCCCGCGACCCAGCCGCCAAAGGCGATCAGCGCCACGGCGATGCCGGCCATCAGCAGCGGGATCACGATGAGGACGCCGTACAGGCTGCGGATCAGCACCGGTCCGATCAGCATCGTGCCGAGGAGACCGGTCACGCCGACCACCAGCAGGATGAGCGACAGCATGGAGACATCGACGCCCGTCACCGTTTCCAGGAACGGCCGCAGATAGGTGAACAGCGCGAACTGCCCCATGAACAGGAACAGGATCGCCGCCATGCCGAAGGCCACCTTCGGCCGGCCGAGGAGCCGGAACACATTCCCGGTGCCGGAGCGGCGTTCGCCGGGCATCGCCGGCAGGCTCATCAACTGCCAGGCCAGGGCGATAGCCGCGAGCGGCACCACGCAGAAGAATGCGCCGCGCCATCCGACGAAAGCACCCAGGAAACTTCCCAGCGGAGCCGCGATGGTGGCCGCGAGCGCGTTGCCGCCGTTGAGGATGGCAAGAGCCCGCGGCACCGAGGACTCCGGCACCAGCCGCATCACGGTTGCCGTGGACATCGACCAGAAGCCGCCGATCGCCACGCCAAGCAGCGCCCGGCCGATCATCAGCGTCGTATAATCCGGTGCGAAGGCGACGACGGCCCCCGACAGCACCATCAATCCGGTCAAGGACGACAGCACCGCCTTGCGGTCGAGCCGCCCGGTCGCCGAGGCAATGAACAGACTGGTCAACACGGCGAAGATGCCGGACACCGAGATGGCCTGTCCGGCTTGGCCTTCGGTCAGGATCAGGTCCGTGGCGATCGGCGTCAGCAGACTGACCGGCATGAATTCGGACGCGATCAGCACGAAGACGCAGAGCGACATCGCGAAGACGGCGCCCCACGCCGCCGGCCGGTCCGCGGTTGCGCCGCTTTGGGAAGTGACTTGAACCTGCATGCGATTGCCTGAGCGTGTGGAGGATGGGCGCCAACGGAGCGGCGGACCTCGCCTGCCAGGGGCTGGCCTCGCCCATCAGGGTTGGGTCCATCCGGTGGGGCATAGATAGTCGAGGGGCTCGTCAGCCATTAGCGGCTGATGACCGCATGCGGTTATGAGTTGCACTCATCAATCGGCCCGATGCCCCCGGCCCTGCATGCCCGGAATTGATGAGCGGAATTCATAACGGCAAGCAAAACGCGCCGTCTAATGCACGCGCCCCATACCGCCTAGAGTCTTGCCGTGAAGAAACCAAGCCCGTGGGAAAGCCCAGGCGTGAGAGGAGCCACAGCAATGAACAGGCAAAATGGGGATCAACGCGCCGTGGACGCGCACGCCGACATCGATGTCGACCGGCGCACGCTCCTGAAGATGACCGGTGCCGGTGCTGCCGCGCTCGGCATGATGTCGGTCCTCGACCTGCCGGCTGCGATGGCCCAGGACATGTCCAAAGGCGCGGCCAACTTCTACACCAGCGACAGGGTGAGCCTCCAGAAGGTCACCTTCAAGAACCAATACCAGATGACCGTCGCCGGGAATCTCTTCACCCCCAAAACCCTCGACCGCACGGCGAAGACCCCGGCGATCATCGTCGGCCACCCGATGGGCGCGGTGAAGGAGCAGAGCGCGAACCTGTACGCCACGAAGATGGCGGAGCAAGGATTCGTGACCATGTCCATCGATTTGCCGTTCTGGGGCGAGAGCGACGGCCAGCCTCGCAATCTGGTTTCGCCGGATATCTATGCCGAGGCATTCAGCGCCGCGGTCGATTTCCTGGGCACCAGGGCGTTCGTCGACAGGACACGGATCGGCGCGATCGGGGTCTGCGGCAGCGGGAGCTTCGTCATCAGCGCGGCCAAGATCGACCCGCGCCTGAGGGCCATCGCCACGGTCAGCATGTATGACATGGGCGCCGCCAACCGCGATGCGCTCCAGCATTCCCAGACGGTCGAGCAGCGCAAGCGGATCATTGCGGAGGCGGCCGAGCAGCGCTATGTGGAGTTCACCGGCGGAGAGACCAAATACACCAGCGGGACGGTGCATCAGCTGACGGCGGACACTCATCCCATTCAGCGCGAATTCTACGATTTCTATCGCACGCCGCGGGGCGAATACACGCCCAAGGGCGGATCGCCTCTCCTCACCACGCATCCAACGCTGTCCAGCAACGTCAAGTTCATGAACTTCTACCCGTTCAACGGCATCGAGACGATCTCTCCCCGTCCGATGCTGTTCATCGCGGGCGACCAGGCTCACTCCAAGGAGTTCAGCGAAGACGCATATCGGCGCGCCGCGGAGCCGAAGGAGCTTGTCTGGGTGCCGGGAGCCGGCCATGTCGATCTCTACGACCGCGTGGACCTGATCCCGTTCGACAAGCTGGCCCGCTTCTTCAACCAGCACCTCACCGCGTAGGCGAGGTGACGCAGGACGCAAAGCTCAAGGAGAACGTCATGCGACGCTTATCTTCGATTGCCGCCGGTGTCGCACTTCTATGGACAGGGAATGCCATGGCGCAAGACCGCATCCTGATTTCCTCCGAATGGGGAAATGTCACGGCCGAACTGGTCGACAACGCCGCCGCCCGTTCCCTGGCGCAGATGTTGCCGATCACAATCGAGATGCATGACCACCTGCGTCAGGAAAAGACCGGCAACCTGCCGGCAGCTCTGCCGGAGGCCGCGCGGCAACGCGACTTTTCAAGCGGGACGCTCGGCCTGTGGGGGCCGGATCATTTCGTGGTCTATTATCGAAGCGGTCGCGTGCCTCAACCGGGGATCGTCATTCTCGGCACGGTGACCGGCGATGTGTCGATCTTCGACCGCCCCGGCCCGATTTCGGTCCAGGTCCAGCACGCACGGTAAGCAACGGCGCAAATGCCGGCCGATCTTCACCGGCCTTCGTGGCCGTGGTCGAAGCGCTGCGTCATCGCGACTGACCCCGCCGCGTTTTCGACCTGCACGTCCCCCGTCGGGTCCCATCCGGATCCGGTGGATGCGCCCAACAACGAAAAGCCGCTGAAGCGCGATGCGCTTCAGCGGCTTTTCTTGATTTGGTTGCGGGGGCAGGATTTGAACCTGCGGCCTTCAGGTTATGAGCCTGACGAGCTACCGGGCTGCTCCACCCCGCGGATGTCTCGGTATGGGGTGATGGATTTCGTGACGATGCCAGCGTGTTTGCTTTGGTTTGACGTCTCTTGAGCCTGAGTGACCTGGCGGCGACCTACTCTCCCACGTCTTAAGACGCAGTACCATTGGCGCGGAGGCTTTTCACGGCCGAGTTCGGGATGGGATCGGGTGTTTGACACCTCGCCATGACCACCAGGTCACCAAGGCTCAAGACCGACGCTTCCGAAGCGTATCGCTGTTCAGTGCAAGTGAGGGAGGATGTATCGAACTGGCGGTGTTGCGTCAAGCAGGGCCCAACAAGCAGGCTTGCTGCTGCGCATGGCGCGGTTTGTGGTGTCGAGATCAAGCCGATCGAGCGATTAGTAAGGCTTAGCTTCAGACATTGCTGTCCGTCCACATGCCTCCTATCGACGTGATGGTCTGTCACGGCTCTCAAGGGAGCTCTGGTTTAGAGGTGGGTTTCCCGCTTAGATGCTTTCAGCGGTTATCCCGTCCATACTTAGCTACCCGGCCATGCCACTGGCGTGACAACCGGTGCACCAGAGGTATGTCCATCCCGGTCCTCTCGTACTAGGGACAGATCCTCGCAAAACTCCGACACCCACGGCAGATAGGGACCGAACTGTCTCACGACGTTCTAAACCCAGCTCACGTACCACTTTAATCGGCGAACAGCCGAACCCTTGGGACCTGCTCCAGCCCCAGGATGTGATGAGCCGACATCGAGGTGCCAAACGACTCCGTCGATATGGACTCTTGGGAGTCATCAGCCTGTTATCCCCGGCGTACCTTTTATCCGTTGAGCGATGGCCCGTCCACGTGGAGCCACCGGATCACTATGGCCGACTTTCGTCTCTGCTCGACTTGTCAGTCTTGCAGTCAGGCGGGCTTATGCCATTGCACTCGACGAGCGATTTCCGACCGCTCTGAGCCCACCATCGCGCGCCTCCGTTACACTTTGGGAGGCGACCGCCCCAGTCAAACTACCCGCCATGCAGGGTCCCGGACCCGGATCACGGGCCACGGTTAGATGCCAGAGACTTCAAGGGTGGTATTTCAAGGTTGGCTCCACCCGGGCTGGCGCCCAGGCTTCCAAGCCTCCCACCTATCCTACACATGAAGTCCCTAGCACCACTGCAAAGCTGTAGTAAAGGTGCACGGGGTCTTTCCGTCTGACCGCGGGAACTCCGCATCTTCACGGAGAGTTCAATTTCGCTGAGTTGGTGTTGGAGACAGCGGGGAAGTCGTTACGCCATTCGTGCAGGTCGGAACTTACCCGACAAGGAATTTCGCTACCTTAGGACCGTTATAGTTACGGCCGCCGTTTACCGGGGCTTCAATTCAAGGCTTGCACCTCTCCTCTTAACCTTCCGGCACCGGGCAGGCGTCAGACCCTATACGTCGCCTTGTGTGGCTTCGCAGAGCCCTGTGTTTTTAGTAAACAGTCGCTACCCCCTGGTCTGTGCCCCCCGCCATGGCTTGCGCCACAACGGGGCCCTCTTCTTCCGAAGTTACGAGGGCAATTTGCCGAGTTCCTTCAACACCATTCTCTCAAGCGCCTGGGTATACTCTACCAGTCCACCTGTGTCGGTTTGGGGTACGGTCTATACGGCGGGGCTATTTCCTGGAACGGGTCCACAGCATGTCCAATCCGATAAGGACATACACGCTTTCCCATCCGTCACCTCCGCCAGGCCCACGATTATTAACGTGGTTCCCATCGACTACGCCTTTCGGCCTCGCCTTAGGGGCCGGCTCACCCTGCGTGGATTAACCTTGCGCAGGAACCCTTGGACTTTCGGCGACAGTGTTTCTCACACTGTTTGTCGCTACTCATGTCAGCATTCTCACTTCCGATACCTCCAGGCGGCCTCACGGACACCCTTCGCAGGCTTACGGAACGCTCCGCTACCACGTGATCAAAGATCACATCCGCAGCTTCGGTACACGGCTTGAGCCCCGATACATTTTCGGCGCAGGCCGGCTTAACTAGACCAGTGAGCTATTACGCTTTCTTTAAAGGATGGCTGCTTCTAAGCCAACCTCCTGGTTGTCATGGCCTTCCCACATCCTTTCCCACTTAGCCGTGATTTGGGGACCTTAGCTGGCGGTCTGGGCTGTTTCCCTCTCGACGATGGACCTTAGCACCCACCGTCTGTCTGCCGGACTGCACTCTGCGGTATTCGGAGTTTGGTTAGGTTTG